>NZ_CP190007.1:0-3135581 GCF_050310065.1 Leucobacter luti
CAGGACGACGCGGGCACCCCCGAAGGCGACCACCTCACCTCGATCCCGCCCGAGGTGCCGGACGCCGGCTCCGGCTGGCAGCTCCGCAGGATCGAGAACGGCGCGAAGCTCCGCGGCATCGACCTCGAGACGGGCACGGTGCTCGCGAGCGTGATTCCCGCGAGCGGCGATCCGGCGGGCGGCGCGTCGTCTGCGGGAGCACCACTCGTGGTGTTCTCGGGCGAGCACCTCATCGGCTACGTCGACGGCGAGCGCGCCTGGGACTTCGACCTGCCGGCGAACCCCGTGATCACCCCGCTCGCGGACGGGGTGATCGGGATCCAGAGCGGCCTCGATAACCGCCTGATCGCGCTCGAAGGGCGGACGGGCGACACCCTGCTCGACCTCGACACCTCCGATCTCGAAGAGACGCGCTGGGCGAGCGACGGATACGTCGTGCGGATCAACCAGAGCGACCCCGAGTACGCGTTCTACGACCTGACGGGCGCGGAGGTGGAGCGCACGAAGGGCGTCTCGCAGTACCCCTTCGCGCCGCGGCAGCTCGACGGCGTGACGTTCACGCTCGCCGATCACGTCACGGCCGGCCGCGTCGTCGGCGTCGCGGCCGACGGATCCCCCGCCCTCTTCCAGAGTCAGGACCAGAAGAACTACTCGCGCACGCAACGGATCGCGGAGCTCCCAGACACCATCCTCTCCGTGCGCGGCGTGAGCAGGTCCGGCGGGCTCTTCCTGTACGGCACGGACACGGGATTCGAGGTGGTCGACGGCACCGGCGCGACGGTCGCGTCCTCCGACTACCTGAGCGGGGCGGGAGCCACGGGTGGCGCGGAGGTCGATGTCGTCGACGGCAGGATCGTCGCTCACAGCGGGGCCATGACGCTGATCTATTCACCGGTCTCCTGAACCCCCGCGGCGCAGGGCCCTCGGCGGGCCAGCACGGGGTAGCCTGGTGCGGTGCCACGCCCAGACCTCAGCCCCGAGCAGCTCGCCGTCTACGAGCGGATCGAGCACACCCGGGAGCACGTCTTCGTCACGGGCCGCGCGGGCACCGGCAAGTCGACGATCCTGAACCACCTCTCGTGGAACACGAGCAAGATCATCGCGGTCTGCGCGCCGACGGGCGTCGCTGCGCTCAACGTCGGCGGCCAGACGATCCACTCGCTGCTGCGCCTCCCGACCGGGATCATCGCCGACCACGAGCTCGACCAGCCCGCCGAGCTCAAGAAGATGCTCGCCTCCATCGACACCCTCGTGATCGACGAGATCTCGATGGTCTCGGCCGACCTCATGGACGCGATCGACCGCTCGCTCAGGCAGGCGCGCGGCAAGCGGCACGATCCCTTCGGCGGGGCGCAGATCATCATGTTCGGGGATCCGTATCAGCTGCCGCCCGTGCCGCCGCGGGATCCGCACGAGCGCGCCTACTTCGCGGACACCTACCGCTCCCTCTGGTTCTTCGACGCGAAGGTCTGGGCGACGACGCCCATGGCGGCGATCGAACTCACCGAGGTGCACCGGCAGCGTGACGACCGCTTCAAGCAGATCCTGGGCGCCGTGCGCCACGGCGTCGTCGAGGAGGACCAGGCGGCCGAGCTCAACGCGGCGGGCGCGCGGCCGGCGCCCCGCGACGTCATCACGCTCGCGACCACGAACGCGACCGTGAACCGGATCAACGCCGAGCGGCTCGCGGAGATCGGCGGCCCCTCGCTCCGGGCCGTCGCCGAGATCAACGGCGAGTTCCGCGAGAACACGTACCCGGCGGACGAGGTGCTCGAGCTGAAGCCGGGCGCGCAGGTCATGTTCCTCCGCAACGACCAGGACGGGCGCTGGGTGAACGGCACGATCGGCACGGTCTCCAAGGTCGACGGCACCGTCTGGGTCGAGGTCGACCGCGAGGAGTTCGAGGTCGAGCCGACCGTGTGGGAGCGCTACCGCTACCGCTACGACGCCGAGACGAAGAAGCTCGAGAAGGAGGTCGTGGCCGAGTTCGAGCAGTTCCCGCTGCGCCTCGCCTGGGCCGTGACCGTGCACAAGTCGCAGGGCCACACGTACGACGCCGCCGTCGTCGACCTCGGGCCGCGCGCCTTCAGCGCCGGGCAGACGTACGTCGCGCTCAGCCGCGTGCGCTCGCTCGACGGGCTGTACCTGCGCAGGCCGCTGCAGCCGCGCGACGTGATCGTCGACCCCAACGTCGTGCGCTTCATGGGCACGCGCGTCGAGGGGCGCATGGATCCCGGGCAGGCAGGAACGGAAAACGCCGAGACCGCGTAGGGCGGTCCCGGCGTTCCGGGGCTGTGTTGATCCGGAGCCTGGCCTACTCGGCCGCTGCTGCCTTCTGCTTGTCGAGATCGACGAACACCGCGGTGTTGAAGTGGTACGCCGTGCGCACCTCGTCGAGCATGCGCTGCTGCTCGGCCTCGTCGAGCGTCTCGCCGAAGGCGTCGAGGCCCGCGCGGTACGTCGTCTTGAAGTCGGGGATCGGGCCGAGCTCGGTGAAGTCGTAGAACGCGACGCCGTCGGTGCCGAGCTCGTGCTGCTTCGCCACCCGCCGGGCGATCATCTGGCCGCCCGACAGGTCGCCGAGGTAGCGCGTGTAGTGGTGCGCCACGACGCCGGCAACCCAGCCCTCGTCGGCGACCTCGCGGATCCGGGCAGCGTACGCCGCGGTCGCGGGCACCGGGGCGATCCGCTCGCGCCAGTCCGCGCCGATCAGGTGCGCAAGATCGGCCTCGAGCGCCGGCATGCGCACGAGCGCGGCCGGATGGAACGCCGCGGTCTCGTCGCTCGCGAGGAGCTTCGCGGCCGCCTCCTCGAGCGCTTCGTACATGAAGTAGTGCTGCGCGACGAGGTCGACGTAGTCCTGGCGGGTGCCGACACCCCGCATGATGTCCTCCATGAACGTCGACCCCTCGCTGTCCGAGTGGTCCGACCAGGAGCTCTCGCGCACGACGGTCGAGAAGCGTTTCTCGGCGCCCTCCTCCTCGGGCACGCCGTGAGCGCCGTGCGGGTGCGCGCCGTGAGCGCCGTGCGGGTGGGCGCCGTGCGAGTGCGCGCCGTGCGGGTTGCCGTGGCCCGAATGCTCGTGACCCGAATGCTCTGATCCGGAGCCCTGCTGCGATCCGGAGCCGTGCTCTTCGCGCGCCGGAACGCCGAGTCGCGCGCACGCCTCCTTGTAAAGGGCGACGACCTCGCGGCGGATCTCGGGTCGCTCGGAAATCGCCCCGCCCGGCCACGGCACCGTGAGCTCGTGCTCGCCGGCCGCGTCGGTCACGGTCCAGACACCGGCCTCCCCCGTGACGCCGATCATCGTGCTCGCCGTCGCCTCGGGATAGCCGTACGCGCGCGCGATGAGCAGATTGTCTTCGGGGTGGTCGCCATTCATGTGCCCGGTCACGCCGGCAATCACATCTGCAGTAAAGGATGTCACCCCACCATCTTAGTTCGCCAGGGGGCAACGTGCCCGGCCGGAACGGAGTTTTCAGCCTCGGGCGCTAGACTCTCGCGTGTTCTATGTCCAGATCCCTCCGGGAGATTGGCGGTCAAGAGTGACCTCGAGACTTGCACGACGCGGCCGCAGCATCGCCGTTGGCATCGTGGTGGCGTCGGCGCTGGCGCTCACGGCCTGCACGGGCAGCGGCGGAATCTCGGGCGGCGGCAACGCCGATTCCCTCGACAAGTCGGTCTCCGGCTCCATCGACGGGGCGATCGAGACGGCGATGCAGCTGAGCGGATCGACCGAGGCGATCGTCGGGGTGTGGGACGGCGACGAGAACGCCTACGTCCGCGGTTACGGCAACGAGAACCTGGATGGCGGCAGCCGGATCCGCGCGGCCCAGGCCACGCGCCCCGTCATGTGCGCGCTCCTCCTCGACCTGGTCGAGCAGGGCAAGGTCAAGCTCGACCGCGAGGTGTCGAAGGATCTCACCCGCCAGTCGGGCATCGAGGGCGTGACGTACGGGCAGCTCTGCGACATGCGCTCCGGCATCGCCGACTTCAAGGGCGCCTATGCGGACATCTTCGCGAACAACCCGACCCGCTACTGGCCTGAACAGGAACTCCTCGCAGAGGGCCTCGCGCACTCGCCGCTGTCGTGGCCGGGGAAGGACTTCCACCAGTCCGACACGAACGCGGTGCTCCTCGCCCGCGCGCTCAAGGTCCGCACGGGCCAGGACATCAACAACCTGCTCGAGGACCACGTGTTCTCGCGGGCCGGAATGCGCTCGAGCGAATACAACGTGGACGCGAAGACCCTGCAGGGCACGACCATGACGGGGCTCACCTACCCCTCGGCCGGCGGGGCGCCCGTGTGCGACGCCGAGCCGGTCAAGGTTCCCGAGGTGTCGCCGTCGATGCTCGCGGGAGCGGGTGCGACCGTCACCACCGTCAACGACCTCAAGAAGTTCTACGACTCCTACCTGGGCGGCGAGTTCGGCGGCAGCGAGAACGCGAAGCTCTCCACCGAGGGTCAGCTCACACAGAACCCGAAGCGGGACGATCAGGGCGAGCCGACCGAGGAGCTCGACCCCGAGGGGCGCCAGTGGGCATTCGGCTCTGAGAAGGTGGGCCCGCTCTACGGCAACGCCGGCAGCATGACCGGCACGCTGACCGCGGCCTACCAGGATCCGAAGTCCGGCTACACGGTCATCGTGTCGCTCAACAACTCCTCCGCGGGTGCCGAGTTCGTGAAGAACGTCGCGCTGCAGCTCGCCGCGATCTCCGCCGAGGGCGGCGTCGGCCCGGAGCTCACCTGGACCGCCGAGCAGAAGGCCGAGGACGTCGCGAAGGGCGCCATCTGCCAGCCCGCGGCCGAGGAGCCCGCACCCGAGGAGTAAGCGTTCGCAGGCTTCAGGTCTGCTAGTGTGTACTCGTCGTCGGAAACGGGAGCTGGCTCCCGATCCGTCCCCGGGGATGTAGTTCAATGGTAGAACTTCAGCTTCCCAAGCTGACAGCGCGGGTTCGATTCCCGTCATCCCCTCCAATTCACCGATCGAAGGCCCGCTAAGGCGGGCCTTCGGCGTTCCGCGGCGGGCGGCCGCCGCCCGCGCCGCTCTCGCGCCGTCGAGTCGGCCGGAAGGCCCCTTTCACAGCCCTGAATGGGGCCTTCCGGCCGACTCGATCCCGCGAATGGGGCCTTCCAGCCGACTCGACGCCCCCGCGGGGCGCGCGCCCTCGTGCGCGAGGAGGAGCTCCTTCGTCTCGACCCCGAAGAGGTAGCCCCCGAGTCCGCCGTCGCTGCGCACGATCCTGTGGCACGGGACCACAAGCGCGACCAGGTTGTTTGCGCAGCCCGACGCCGCCGCGCGCACCGCGCGCGGGCGACCGGCGAGCCCGGCGAGCTCCGTGTACGTCACGGCGCGGCCTGCCGGGACGCGGCGCAGCGCCTCCCAGACCGCCGCGCGGAACGGCGTTCCCGGCTGCGACACCCGGATCGCGTCCAGGGCGTCAAGCTCGCCCCCGGCGTAGTCACGCAGCGCGTCCGGGATCTCGCCCGTCTCGGCGCGCTCGGGCGCGAGGCCGCGCGCCGCGAACGCGGGATCCGCGACCGCGAGCCGCGCGAACAACTCGGAGCGGGATCCGGATCCGGATCCGGATCCGGGGCCAACGAAGCCGCCGGCGCGCAGCACGCCGTCCTCGGGGCTCCAGACGGCCTCAAACGGGCGGCCGACGACCTCGACGACCGTGTGGGCAAGCGGGGAACGTGTCGCTCGGGTCATGGGGTGTCCTTTCTGCCCGTCTCCGCGAGGAAATCGGTCCACAGGTGCTGTGCGGCGTAGCCGCGGAACGGGCGCCACTTCGCCGCGACCCGGTCCGCCTGCGCTGCGGTCCCCAGGCCGAGTGCCCGGCGCAGGATCAGGTCTCCGGATGGAAACGCGTCGGGGTCGCCGAGCCCGCGCAGCGCGATGAGTTCGACGGTCCAGGGCCCGATGCCCGTGATCCGAGCGAGACGGGCGCGCGCCTCGGCGCGATCGCCTCCCGGGCCGAGGTCGAGCCCGGCGTCGAGCTCGCACGCGAGCGCGCGCAGGGTCTCGGCCCGCGCGGTCGTGATCCCGAGCCCGTCACGGATCGACGGCGCGCACGCTGCCGCAACCGCGGCGGGATCCGGACCCCCGCGGAACTCACCCGAAGCGGCGCCGGATCCCCTGATCGGCCGCGCAAACCGATCGACGAGCCTGCCCTGCAGGGTGCGCGCAGCCGCGAGCGTCACCTGCTGGCCGAGCACGACGCCGAGTGCGTACTCCTCGGGATTGCGCGCGCCGGCGAGCCGAAGCCCCGGCCTGGCGCGCAGCAGCGGATCGAGCACCGGGTCGCCGCCGAGCGCGCCCGCGACCTGCCCCGGATCCGCGTCGAGATCGAGCATGCGCCGCACGGACTGAATGGCGGGCAGCGTGTCCGCCAGGCCGGGCAGTTCGAGCGCAACCGGGATCGCCACCATCCCGCGATCACCCACACGGGGGTGCTGGATCGCGGCCCAGTCGACCCGTACGACGGCCGTGCCGCCCGGCACGTCGAGCGCGTGGCGCGACGGCGGAAGCGGCTGATCCACGACCGCCCGCACGATCCGATCCCTGAACGGGACCGCATGCGCCCACAGATAGTCGTGCAGACCCTGCACGTCGAGCGGCGCGCGCGTCCTGAGGCGGAGCGCGAGCGTGGGGCGCTCGTCGGAGACGGGGCCCTCGGGGTCGCGACTTTCCGTGGATTGGAGCGCTCCCACGGCGCCCGGCGCGCGGCGCGGGATCCGGGACGGCGGGATCCCGAACTCCTCGCGCATCGTGTCACCGAACTGCCTGATGCTGCCGAAACCGGCGGCGAAGGACACCTCCGCGAGCGAGAGGTCAGTCTCCTCGAGCAGCGCGCGCGCCGAGTGCGCCCTCCGCGTGCGCGCGAGCTGCAGCGGGCTCGCCCCGATCTCCTCGAGCAGCATGCGGCGGAGGTGGCGCTCGCTCACCGCAAGCTCCGCCGCGAGCCCGGCGACGCCGACCGCGTCGATCGCGCCGTCGCGGATCCGGCGCACCGCGCGCGCGACGAGGTCGCCGCGGGCGTCCCAGTCGCGCGTGCCCGGGACCGCGTCAGGGCGGCAGCGCTTGCAGGCGCGGAAGCCGGCGGCGACGCACGCCGCCGCACTCGGCAGGAAGCGGCAGTTCTCGGGGCGGGGCTTGCGCGCGGGGCACGACGGGCGGCAGTAGATGCCCGTGCTCGTGACGCCGAGGTAGATGCGGCCGTCCCAGCGCACGTCGCGGCCGCTCGCCGCGCGATAGCACGCGTCGAAGTCGAGGGGGAGGACGTCTGAATCGCGGGACACCGCACCATTGTCGCGCCCCCGTGAGGCGTTCCGCACGCGAAAATCGGACATTGCGGTGGGATCCCTGGTCCGGCCCGCGCGTCGGCTGGAGGGGTTGTTAGCGATTTCGGTTCGTATCCGGCGTCTGACGAACCGAAATCGCTAACAACCGCCGCGCGGTGCGGGTCGCGGGGAGGGGTGGAAGGGGTGGAGGGGGTGGAGGGGGTGGAGGGGGTGGAGGGGGTGGAGGCCGCGGCCGGTACGCTCGGAGGCATGACAGATGCCTCAGGAAGGATCGCGCTGCTGCGCGCGACGATCGTCGTCGTCGCGGCTGGCGGGCTGCGTGCGCTCACGTACCGCGCCGTGGCGGCCGAGGCGGGGGTCTCTCACGGCCTGGTCAGGCACCACTTCGGCACGAGGGATCAGCTCGTGGCCGAGGCAATGGAGTTTGCCATCGACGAGAGCCTGCGCGGCTCCAACATGCTCGAGCAGGGACTCACGGCGAGCGAGTTCGCCGCGGGCATCGAGTCGCTCGCCGACCGCGAGAGCGCGCTGCAGTCGTTCCAGTACGAGCTGCTGCTCGAGTCGCGCAGGCGCCCCGAGCTCACGCCGCTCGCGGAGCGGCATTACGGGGCGTACCGCGAGGCGATCGAGCGCCAGCTCGGGCGGCTCGGGGTCGCCGATCCGGCGCTCGTCGACCTCATCTGGTTCGCGCTCGACGGCCTCGTCTTCACGCAGCTCGTCGCGCCGGCGGATCCCGCGCCCGCGCTCGCGCGCATCCGATCGCTCGTCGAGTCCGCCGCGGCGTAGCGCGGGGCGGCGCACGCCGCACACCGGGCCGCTGTGCCCCGCAGCGCCGACCCGCCCCGCGCCGCTGCGGTTGTTAGCGATTTCGGGGCTTCGGCGGGCCGCGAAGCCCCGAAATCGCTAACAACCATCCCGACGAGCAGGCGCAGGCCCTTGACTATCCATTTGGATAGTTTTAGGCTTGCCGGGCCGACGCCGCTGCACCCCGCCGCGGCGCGCCAGCGAAGGGACACACCGCAGTGTCAGACACCAGGATCGACTTCCTCTACCTCAGCGAGCCCGACATGATCCGCGCGGGCGTCACGAACATGTCCGAGTGCGTCGACACGATGACCGACGTGCTCCGCCTCTTCGCGCAGGGCGACTACCGCATGGCCGGCGCCGAGAACAATTCGCACGGCGCCCAGATCTTCTTCCCCGAGACGGAGCTCTTCCCCGGCATGCCCGTCGACGGCCCCGACCGCCGCTTCATGGCGATGCCCGCCTACCTCGGCGGCGACTACCAGGTCGCGGGCTGCAAATGGTACGGCTCCAACGTCGCGAACAAGGAGCGCGGCCTCCCCCGTTCGATCCTCACGTTCACGCTCAGCGACAAGGACACGGGCGCCCCGCTCGCCCTCATGTCCGCGAACCTCCTGAGCGCGTACCGCACGGGCGCGATCCCCGGCGTCGGCGCCCGGTTCCTCGCCCGTGAGGGCGCGCGGGTCGTCGGCATCGTGGGCCCCGGCCCCATGAACCGCACGTCGCTCGAGGCGTTCCTCGCGGTGCGGCCCGGGATCGACACCGTGAAGGTCGCGGGCCGCGGGCAGGCGGGGGTCGACGCGTTCATCGCGTGGGCGCGGGATCGCTTCCCCCAGATCACGACGATCGAACAGGTGCCCGACATGGAGGCCGCCGTGCGCGGCTCAGACATCGTGAGCATCGCGGTGCCGAGCCCGATGGGCTCCGAGCACTACCCGCACGTGCGCGACGAATGGGTCGAGCCCGGCTCCTTCATCTGCTGCTCGGCGCACCTCGCGCTCGACGAGAGTCTCACGCTCCGCTCGCGCCACGTCGCGGACGCCCGCAAGATCTACCAGGCGTGGGCGGAGGAGATCCCTGCTCCCGCGCACGAAACCGTCGGGATCTGGGGCATGCACCTCGTCGATCGCGTGCGCGACGGCCGCATGGCGCCCGAGCAGTTCGAGGACATCGGCGAGATCATCCAGGGCTCGGCGCGCGGACGCATGAGCGAGGACGAGATCTTCGTCTACTCCGTCGGCGGCATGCCCGTCGAGGACGTCGCCTGGGCGACGAAGGTGTACCGCAACGCGGTGCGCGACGGCATCGGCACGAGCCTGAACCTCTGGGAGACGCCGGCATTCGCCTGATCCGGCGCAGGATCGAAATCGAGCGCAGGATCGAAATCGAGCACAGGTTCGAAATCGAGCACAGACACACTCACTGAGTACGACACCGAAGGAAGAAACGAATGGACCTGCAGAAGACCGATGTGGTCGTGATCGGGGCCGGCACGGTCGGCTCGATGGCGCTGTGGCAGCTGTCGAAGCGCGAGGGGCTCGACGTCGTGGGCATCGAGCAGTACGGGCGCGTGCACTCGCACGGCTCGTACGCGGGAGAGTCGCGCGTGTTCCGCACGGCCTACCACGAGGGCGGCCTCTACGTGCCGATGATGAACCGCTCGCGGGAGCTGTGGCGCGAGCTCGAGAGCGAGTCGGGCCGCGAGATCTACGCGGAGGTGGGCGCGCTGAGCATCGCCCCCGAGGGGTTCCCGGATCTCGTCACGGCGATGGGCACGGCGCGCGACTACGACATCCCGCACCGCATCCTGTCGGAGGAGGAGCTGCGCAAGGAGTTCCCGCAGCACCGGATCCAGCCGGGCGACATCGGCCTGCTCGACCAGCACGGCGGCGGCATGCGGCCTGAGGTCGCCGTCATGAGCGCGCTCGACGCGGCCGAGGCGGCGGGCGCGAAGCTCTTCTTCAACACCCCCGTGATCGACATCGAGGAGCGTGCGGACGGTGTGGTCGTGCGCACGACGCAGGGCGCCTTTCTCGCCTCGCGGGTCGTCGTGGCCTCGGGATCCTGGTCGACGCGCCTCTCCCCCGAGCTGAATCGCCTGCTCAGGCTACAGGTGCTCGGGCTCACCTGGTTCATGCCGCGCGACATCGCCGCGTTCGTGCCCGAGCGTTTCCCCGCGTTCCTCCGCGACGCCGGGCCCGTGCACTTCTTCGGCGCGCCGAGCTTCGACGGCTACAGCTTCAAGGCGTGCACGAACCCCGAGTGGCCCGTGTTCCGCGACGTCGCCGAGGTGCCGACGACGCACACCCGCGAGGAGCTGATCCGGATCGGGCAGCGCGCCGCCGAGCTCTTCGAAGGGGTGAACCCCGAGCCCGTGCGCCAGAGCGTGCACCACTGCGCGTACACGCCGGATCGCCTCCCCGTGGTCGACCGCGGCGCGAGCGGGCGGATGGTCACGATCACCGGGCTTTCCGGGCACGGCTTCAAGTTCGCCCCGCAGCTCGGCGAGTGGGCGGCGCAGCTCGTCGCAGGCGAGGACACGAGCGCCGACGCGCGCTTCGCGCTCCCCGCGCACCTCGAGCGCCTCGAGCGCACGGGTCCGTACACGGGAGGAGGACACTAGCCGCCGGATCGAGCGCGCGGCCCATATCAAGCGCAACCCATCCCGGGCAACCCCCGCGTGCTGCGTTGCCCCGACTTTCCGGCCGCGCCTATCCTGAGGGCATGGCCGCGACGGCACTGACGCTGATTCGACCCTCCATCTGGGAGTCTTCGCCAGTCGGCCAGCGATAGGCAGGTGCACGACCATGAAGAACCTCCGAAACCGCGCAGCAATGATCGCGGCGCTCGCCGCAGCGGGGGCCCTCGCCCTCGCCGGCTGCTCCGACCCGACGGCCGGCGGCGGCTCCGACGGCGGCAGCGGCGGGTCCGGATCCGGATCCGGATCCGACTCGCAGATCGTCGTTTCGTCGGCGAACTTCGTCACGTCTGAGGTCGTCGGCAACGTCTACGCCGAGGCGTTGCGCGGTGCGGGGGTCGACGTCAAGACGAAGTTCAACGTCGGCTCGCGCGAGGCCTACGTGCCTGCGCTGAAGGACGGGTCGATCGACCTGATTCCCGACTTCACCGGGAACATGCTCCTGTACCTGGATCCGGAGGCAGACATGTCTTCGACGGAGAAGATCGACGAGCAGCTCGCCGCGGCCCTGGAGAAGGAGGGGCTCACCATGCTGGAGCCCGCCTCGGCCGAGGACAAGGATGCCCTGGTCGTGACGCCGGAACTCGCCGAGAAGTGGGGCCTCACGAGCATCGCGGACCTCGCAGCGCACAACGACGAGCTGAAGATCGCCGCGAATCCCGAGTTCAAGGAGCGCCCCGTCGGCCTCCCCGGGCTCGAGAAGAACTACGGCGTGAAGCCGAAGGAGTTCGTCGCGATCTCGGACGGCGGCGGGCCCGCCACCGTGAAAGCCCTGCTCGACGGCGAGGTGCAGGCCGCAGACATCTACACCTCGAGCGCGAGCATCCCGGCGAACAAGCTCGTCGTGCTCGAGGATCCGAAGCTCAACTTCCCGAGCCAGAACGTGATCCCGGTCATCAACTCCGAGAAGACCAACGACACCGTCGAGAAGGCGCTCAACGCGGTCTCCGCGAAGCTCTCGACCGAGGAGCTCGTGAAGCTCAACGACATGGTCTCGGGCGACGAGAAGCTCGAGCCCGCGGCCGCCGCGAAGAAATGGCTGAAGGAGCAGGGACTCGCGTAGTCGCGCCGCGCATGATCAGCTTCGATAACGCGAGCAAGACCTTCCCCGACGGCACGACGGCGGTGCAGGGGCTCAGCCTCGACATCGCCGAGGGCTCGTTCACCGTGTTTGTCGGCCCGAGCGGCTGCGGCAAGACGACCTCGATGCGCATGGTCAACAAGATGGTCGAGCCGTCGTCGGGCCGCGTGCTCGTGAACGGGCGCGACGTCGCCGGTCTCCCGCCCGTCGAGCACCGGCTCGGGATCGGCTACGTGATGCAGCAGGCCGGGCTCCTCCCGCACCGCTCCGTGCTCGACAACGTCGCGCAGGTGCTGCGGCTCAAGGGCGTGCCGAAGCGCGAGGCGCGGGCGCGCGCGATGGCGGCGATCGAGCTCGTGCAGCTGCGCCCCGAGCTCATCCACCGCTTCCCCGCGCAGCTCTCTGGCGGGCAGCAGCAGCGCGTCGGCGTGGCCCGCGCGCTCGCGGCGGATCCCCCGATCCTGCTCATGGACGAGCCCTTCAGCGCGGTCGACCCGGTCGTGCGCGACGAGCTGCAGGTCGAGATCCTGCGCCTGCACCGCGAGCTCGGCAAGACGATCCTGTTCGTGACGCACGACATCGACGAGGCGCTCCGGCTCGGCGACCACATCGCGGTGTTCGCGCCCGGCGGCGTCGTGGAGCAGTACGCCTCGCCCGAGACCGTGCTGACTCGACCCGCGAACGCACTCGTCGAGTCGATGGTGGGCCGGGATCGGGGGTTTCGGGCGCTGTCGTTCCAGGACGGCGCGTCGTTGCGGATGACGCCGATTGGGGGCGAATCGGGCGGCAGCCGCGAAGCGGGCGGCGGATCCGGATCCGGATCCGGGCCCCGCGAGGTCCGCGCGTCTAGCGACTGGCGCCTCGAGCTCGATGCGGCCGGGGCACCCGTCGCGTGGATCGACGCCGCGGGGGCCCGCAGCGGCCCCGGATCGACCGTGCCGCCCGGGGGCAGCCTGCGCGCGATCCTCGACTCGGTGCTCTCCTCGCCGAGCCCGTTCGGGATCTGCGTGGACGCGAGCGGCGCCGCGACCGGCCTCCTCGCTGAGCCCGACGTCTACGCGCTGCTCGAGTCGAGGCACCTGGACCAGCCGTGAACTGGGCAATCAACAACTGGGACCAGCTCTGGCAGCTGATCGTGCAGCACACCGTGCTCGCGGTCGCGCCGACGCTCGTGGGGCTCGCGCTCGCGATCCCGCTCGGGCTGCTGCTCTACCGGACGCGCGCGCCGCGGCGGATCGCCGTGGTGCTGAGCAGCGTCGTCTTCACGATCCCGTCGCTCGCCCTGTTCGTGGTGATCCCGTCGCTGATCGGGACCCAGATCCTCGACCCACTGAACGTGGTCATCGCGCTCTCGCTGTACTCGACCGCCCTGCTCGTGCGTTCGGCGCTCGAGGCGCTCGACTCGGTGGACCCTGCGGTGCGGGCCGCCGCCGAGGCGATCGGCACGTCGCGCGCGCGGCAGGCCCTGTTCAACGACCTCCCGCTCTCGATCCCCGTACTCACGGCGGGGGCGCGCGTCGTGGCCGTGACGAACGTGTCCCTCGTGTCGGTCGGCGCCGTGATCGGGATCGGCGGGCTCGGGCAGCTCTTCACGACCGGCTACCAGCGCGACTACCCCGACCAGATCCTCGCGGGCATCCTCGCGATCCTGGCGCTCGCCTTCGTGGTCGACCGCGCGATTGCGCTCGCGGGCCGCGCCCTCACCCCCTGGACCCGCGACGCGACCCCGCGCCGCCGTCGCGCCCGCCGCCAGGTTGTTAGCGATTTCGGTTCGAAACCGGCGTCTTACGAACCGAAATCGCTCACAACCACCGGGGAGGGGGTGGGCGATGTTCGCTGACATGCTCGCCTTCTTCACCGACCCCGCCAACTGGGCGGGCGGCGACGGGATCCCGATGCGCGTGCTCGAGCACCTCTGGTACTCGGCGCTCGCGGTCGGCATCGGGGCGCTCGTCGCCGTGCCGATCGGGATCCTGATCGGGCACACAGGCCGGGGCGTCGTGCTCGCGGTCGGCGCGGCGAACGTGCTGCGCGCTCTCCCGAGCCTCGGCCTCATGACGCTGCTCGTGCTCCTCATGGGGCTCGGCCTCTTCCCGCCGGTGCTCGCGCTCGTCGCCCTCGCGATCCCGCCGATCCTCGCCGGCGTCTACTCGGGGATCGCAGGAGTGGACCGCTCCACCGTAGATTCCGCGCGGGCCATGGGGATGCGGGAATCGCAGATCATCACGAAGGTCGAGATCCCGATCGCGCTGCCGCTCATCGTCTCGGGGCTGCGCAACGCGATGCTGCAGGTGATCGCCACCGCGATGATCGCCGCCTTCGTGAACCTCGGCGGGATCGGGCGCTTCATCTTCGACGGGCTCGCGGTGTACGACTACGGGCGCATGCTCGTCGGCGCCGTGCTCGTGACGCTCCTCGCGCTCGCGGTCGACGGCGCGCTCGCCCTCGTGGGGCGCGCGGTGTCCCGCGTGCCCGCGGGGTAGGGGTTGGGTTGCGCCTGGTTCGGGCTGGGGGGGCGCCCGCCCCGTCCAGCCCTGCCCCGGCCATCCCGCCATTCGGCCTCGAGTGGGCCGAAAGGCCCCATTCGCGGGGTTGAGTCGGCCGTAGGGCCCCATTCAGGCGCGTGAATGGGGCCTAACGGCCGACTCGGGGGGGCTCGCGGTGCGCGAAGCGCGCGCGGTGCGGGCGCCGCGCTGGAGGGGCTCGCGGTGAGGCGTGTGCCCGCGGGGTAGGGGTGGGGCCTGTCTCGGGGTCAGGGTGGCCCCCCGACCCCGCCCCCGCGGCCTCGAGTGGGCTCTAAGGCCCCATTCGCGGCCTCGAGTGGGCCGAAAGGCCCCATTCGCGGGATCGAGTCGGCCGTAAGGCCCCTTTCGGGCGCGTGAATGGGGCCTTACGGCCGACTCGGCGCGCCAAGCGGGCGCGGGCGGCGCGGGCGGGCGCGCGCTAGGTCGCGCGCGGGGCGTGCGGCGAGTGCTGCTGCACCCAGCTGTACATGGCGACGGCGGCGGCGGCCGACGCGTTGATTGAGCGGGTCGAGCCGTACTGCGTAATCTCCACGACGGCCTCCGACGCCGCGATCGCCTCGGCCGTGAGGCCAGGCCCCTCCTGTCCGAAGAGCATCACGCATCGCTCGGGCCACGCGAAGGTCTCCATGGGCACGCAGCCCGGCACGTTGTCGATCGCGATGATGGGGATGCCCTGATCCCGCGCCCATTCGGCAAGGGCGGCGACGTCCGTGCGGTGCTCGACGTGCTGGTAACGGTCGGTCACCATCGCGCCGCGCTTGTTCCAGCGGCGGCGGCCGACGATGTGCACCGTGTCGGCGGCGAACGCGTTCGCGCTGCGCACGATCGAGCCGATGTTCATGTCGTGCTGCCAGTTCTCGATCGCGACGTGGAAGGCGTGGCGGTGCTCGTCGAGGTCGGCGACGATCGCCTCCATGCGCCAGTAGCGGTAACGGTCGATCACGTTGCGGGTGTCGCCCTCCGCGAGGAGCTCCGGATCGTAGCGCGCGTCGTCGGGCCAGGCGGCCTCGCCGCCGGGCCAGGGGCCGACGCCTGCGGTCGTGCGCTCGGGGTGCGGTTCGGCGGGGATCTCGGTCACCGCCCCATTCTCTCAGCCCCGGCCCGGCCGCCCGAATCTGCCCCTAGGCTGGGCGCATGACCGAGCCCACCGTCGTGATCGCGCCCGATTCCCTGAAGGGCAGCTGCTCCTCGCCCGTGGCGGCTGCGGCGCTCGCCCGCGGGGCCCGCGCGGCGCTCGGCCCCGGGGCCAGGGTCGTCGAGCTGCCGCTCGCGGACGGCGGCGAGGGCACCCTCGACGCACTCGCGGCCGCCTGGGGCGGTCGCATCGAAGCGGTCCAGACCACGGACGCGCTCGGCAGGCCGCGCGCCGGTCGGTTCGGGATCAGCCCCGACGGCCGCACCGCGATCATCGAGGCGGCGGAGGCGAACGGGCTCCCGCACGTGCAGGATCAGGGGCTTCGCCCGCTCGACGCCGACTCCGCGGGGGTCGGGCTGCTCGTGCTCGCCGCGCTCCGGGCGGGCGCGCGCGAGCTCCTGCTGTGCGTCGGCGGCTCCGCGACGAGCGACGGCGGCGCGGGGATGCTCCGTGCGCTCGGCGCACGCTTCCTGGGCGCGGACGGGCGCCCCGTCGCGCCGGGCGCCCGCGGCCTCGCAGACCTCGCAACCCTCGACCTGACCGGGGTCTCCCCCGCGGCGCAGGCCGCACGCTGGCGCATCGCGTGCGACGTCGACGCACCGCTGACCGGCCCGGCCGGCGCCGCGCACGTCTTCGGGCCGCAGAAGGGCGCGGGTCCCGCCGAGGTGGCGGCGATCGACGCCGGGCTCGCCCGCCTCGCGCGGCTCCTCGAGGCCGCAGCCGGCTCGGCGGCGGGTGCCGGATCAGAATCCAGCCCCGGATCAGGCCCCGTTTCCGGATCCGGATCCGCATCCCGCCCCGGCATGGGCGCGGCGGGCGGCCTCGGGCTCGGCCCCGCCGTGCTCTTCGGCGCCGAACTCGTGCCCGGCGCCGAGCTCGTGGCCGACGCCGCGGGGCTCGACGCGGCGCTCGCGGACGCCGACCTTGTGCTCACGGGCGAGGGGCGGCTCGACGCGCAGTCGCTCGGGGGCAAGGTGGTGTCGCGGGTCGTCGCGGGAGCACGCGCGGCCAGCGCAACCAGCGCGGCCGGCTCCCCCATCGTCGTGATCGCCGGCGCGGTCGAGCTCTCCGCGGAGGAGTGCCGGGCCGCAGGGATCGCCGCAGCGATCTCCATCGCGCGCGGGCCGGCAGGGCTCACCAAGCTGCGGCGCGACACTGAGGCACTCCTCGAGGACGCGGCGGCGCAAGTGTGCGGGCTCTTCGCGGCGGCATCCTCGCGCCGGGGCTGAGCCCCCCCTACCCGGCCGCGGCAGCCGGAGCCGACACCGCCGACAGCGCCACCAGCTCCTCGGGGGCGAGGTCGAGCGCGAGCGCAGCGAGGAGCGCGGGCAGCTGCCCCACCGTGCGGGCGCTCGCGATCGGCGCGGCGACCGTGGGCTGCCGCCTGAGCCACGCGAGCGAGACCGTCGCGAGTTCGACCCCGTGCGCCTCGGCGACGCGGTCGAGCTCGGCGAGCACCGCGCGGCCGCTGCCCGCGAGGTACTTGACGGCCTCGGGAGCGCGCGGGCTCGCCCCCGCGGCGGAGGCGTCGGCCGCGTCGCGGTACTTCCCCGCGAGGAAGCCGCGAGCGAGCGAGTAGTACGGGAACACCGCGAGCTCCTCGCGCTCGGCCACGGCGCGCAGCCCGTTCGTCTCGAAGCCGCGCTCGACGAGGCTGTAGTGCGGCTGCAGCGCGACGGGCAGGTGGTGCCCGCCCGCGCGGGCGATCCGGAACCACTCTTCGACGCGCTCGGCCGTGTAGTTCGAGACGCCGATCGCCCTGATCTTGCCGGCGTCGACGAGCTCGGAGAACACGGCGACGGTCTCCTCGAGCGGGGTGTCCGCGTCGTCGAAGTGCGCGTAGTAGAGGTCGATCTCGTCGAGGCCGAGGCGCTCGAGCGACTCGTCTACCGCCGCGCGCACCGTGTCGGCAGCAAGCCCCAGGTGGTCGGGGTGGGTCGAGACCTTCGTCGCGATGGTGACGTCGGCGCGGGAACCGCGCGAACCCCGGGCCCGCAGCCACTCGCCGATGATCGCCTCGGATTCGCCCCCGCCGTGGCCCGGCACCCAGTGCGAGTAGCCGTCGGCCGTGTCGATGAAGTCGCCCCCGCCCGCGACGAAGCCGTCGAGCACGGCGAACGACTCGTCCCGATCCGCGGTCCAGCCGAAGACGTTGCCGCCCAGCGCGAGCGGCGCGATCTCGAGCTCGGAAGCCCCGATCCGGGTGCGGGTGGGTGCGGTCATGCTGCGGCTCCTTCGCTCGGCGGGCGCGGCCGGGTGCGGCGCGCTCCCTCGACGCTAACAGCCCGCGTGAGCCCCCTGTCAAGGCCCCGGGCCGCCACGTTGCGAGAGATGACGGTCGCGAGCCGCGCCGCACGGCGAAGGGGCGGGATCCTGATCCGGATCCCGCCCCTGCAGCCGCTGCGAGTGGCTAGTCGAGCAGCTCGGCCTCGACCACGTCGTCGTCCGACGGGCCTGATCCGGAGCCGGAAGCCGCCCCTGCGGCCGGCGCCTCGACGCTCGTGAGCGCGAGGCCCTCGCCGTCGGGTGCGACGTCGACGAGCACGGAGGAGCCGTCGCGCACCTCGCCCGCGAGGATCGCCCGCGCCAGCCGGTCGTCGATCTCCTTCTGCATCAGGCGGCGCAGCGGGCGCGCGCCGTAGATCGGGTCGTAGCCGCGGGACGCGAGCCAGCCGCGCGCGTCCGGCGTGACGGCGAGCGTGAGCCTGCGCTCGGACAGCCGCGACTGCAGCCGGTCGATCGACAGCTCGACGATCTGCGCGAGGTCGCTCTCGGAGAGCGGGTGGAAAATCACCATCTCGTCGAGGCGGTTGATGAACTCGGGCTTGAACGCCCGGCGCACCGTCTCGCGCACCGCGTCCTCCTTCTCGCCCCACGGCATGTCGGGGTCGATGAGGTACTGGCTGCCGAGATTCGACGTCAGGATCAGGATCACGTTGCGGAAGTCGACCGTGCGGCCCTGGCCGTCCGTGAGCCGGCCGTCGTCGAGCACCTGCAGCAGGATGTCGAAGACCTCCGGATTCGCCTTCTCGACCTCGTCGAGCAGCACGACCGAGTAGGGCCTGCGCCGCACGGCCTCCGTGAGCTGGCCGCCCTGCTCGTAGCCGACGTACCCGGGAGGGGCGCCCACAAGCCGCGAGACCGAGTGCTTCTCGCCGTACTCGGACATGTCGATCCGGACCATCGCGTGCTCGTCGTCGAAGAGGAACTCGGCGAGCGCCTTCGCGAGCTCCGTCTTGCCGACGCCCGTCGGCCCGAGGAACAGGAAGGAGCCCGTGGGCCGGTTCGGGTCGGCGATGCCTGCGCGGGTGCGGCGCACCGCGTCCGCGACGGCGCGCACGGCGTCGTTCTGGCCGATGAGCCGCTTTCCGAGCTCGCTCTCGAGCGAGAGCAACTTCTCGGTCTCGCCCTGCATCAGGCGGCCGACCGGGATCCCGGTCCACGCCGCGACGACGCCCGCGATGTCCTCGTCAGTGACCTGCTCGTTGACCATGCGGGGCTGGCCCGTCGGCTCGTCCTGCGCCTCGGCGTTCTCGGCCGCGTCGAGCTGCTTCTGGATCACGGGGATCTCCCCGTAGAGCAGCTTCGACGCCTTCTCGAGCTTGCCCTCGCGCTGGGCGACCTCGGCCTCCTGGCGCAGGTGATCGAGCTTCTCACGCAGCTCGCCGACCTTGTTCAGGTCGCCGCGCTCGCGCTCCCAGCGCTCCTCAAGCACGCCGAGATCCGCCTGCTTCGCCGCGAGGTCCTCGCGGAGCTTCGCGAGGCGATCCTTCGACGCGTCGTCCTTCTCCTTCTTGAGGGCGAGTTCCTCCAGCTTCAGCCGGTCGACGGCTCGGCGCAGCTCGTCGATCTCGACCGGGGC
The DNA here is from genome assembly GCF_050310065.1 of Leucobacter luti. Classification (GTDB taxonomy): domain Bacteria; phylum Actinomycetota; class Actinomycetes; order Actinomycetales; family Microbacteriaceae; genus Leucobacter; species Leucobacter luti_B. The sequence continues at coordinate 19,412 of NZ_CP190007.1, forward strand.
CGAGTCGATCTCCATGCGCAGCCGCGACGCGGCCTCGTCGATCAGGTCGATCGCCTTGTCGGGGAGCTGGCGCGCGGTGATGTAGCGGTTCGAGAGCGAGGCAGCCGCGACAAGCGCGGAGTCGGCGATCGTCACCTTGTGGTGCGCCTCGTAGCGCTCCTTCAGGCCGCGCAGGATCGCGATCGTATCCTCGACCGAGGGCTCGCCGACGTAGACCTGCTGGAAGCGGCGCTCGAGCGCCGCGTCCTTCTCGATGTACTCGCGGTACTCGTCGAGCGTCGTGGCGCCGATGAGGCGGAGCTCGCCGCGCGCGAGCATGGGCTTCAGCATCTGCGACGCCGCGACCGACGACTCGCCGCCGCCCGCGCCCATGAGCGTGTGGAGCTCGTCGATGAACGTGATGATCTTGCCGTCGGAGTCCTTGATCTCCTGCAGCACGGCCTTCATGCGCTCCTCGAACTCGCCGCGGTACTTCGCGCCGGCGATGAGCGCCGAAATGTCGAGCGAGATCAGCTCCTTGTCTTTCAGGGACTCGGCGACGTCGCCCGCGACGATGCGTTGCGCGAGGCCCTCGACGACGGCCGTCTTGCCGACGCCCGGTTCGCCGATCAGCACGGGGTTGTTCTTCGTGCGCCGGGTGAGCACCTGGCTCACGCGCCGGATCTCGGAGTCGCGGCCAATGACCGGGTCGAGCTTGCCCGAGCGCGCGACCTCGGTGAGGTTGACGCCGAACTGCTCGAGCGCCGACTGTTCGCCCTCGCCCTGGGCGGGCTGCCAATTTGCCTGCATGTGGGTCCTTTCGTCGTCAGCAGACGTCTGCGGCGGTGCTGGATCCGGATCCGGATCCGTCTGCTGGGTTTCTCCGCTCGCCGCAAACTTGAGTGGTGATGGCTCAAGTTTATCCGAAGGTCACGGAATGCGCCAGCATGCATACCGGGCCTGGACCTGGGAATTCACCGCGTGCGGAGGAGTACGCTGGAGAATCCGACACCCAGAGAAACGGAGCTCTCGAATGTCCCGGATCGCCCTCGTGCGCCAGCCCAGCCCCCTGCTCGACGACGGCATCGTCGACCACATCGAGAAGGTCACGGTCGACCTCGAGCGCGCCCGCGAGGAGTGGCGCGGCTACGTCTCGACGCTGCAGGCCCACGGCTGGACCACGGTCGAGGTCGAGCCCGCCGACGACTGCCCCGACTCCGTGTTCATCGAGGACACCGTCGTCATGTTCAAAAACGTGGCCGTGATCAGCCGCCCCGGCGCCGACAGCCGGAAGCCGGAGACGGCGGGCACCCGCAAGGCGCTCGAGGCGCTCGGCTGCCCCGTCGTCGAGATCCAGGCGCCGGGCACGCTCGACGGCGGCGACGTACTGAAGGTCGGCGACACCGTGTACGTCGGCCGCGGCGGGCGCACGAACGCCGAGGGCATCGCGCAGCTGCGCCGGATCCTGGCCCCGCTCGGCGGCACGGTCGTCGCCGTGCCTGTGACGAAGGTCCTCCACCTCAAGACCGCCGTGACCGCGCTGCCGGACGGCACCGTGATCGGCTACCCCGACTTCGTCGATGACCAGGGCATCTTCCCGCGCTTCCTCGCGGTGCCCGAGCCGCACGGCACCGCCGTCGTCTGCCTCAGCGACTCCGACCTCATCATCTCGGCGTCGGCCCCGAAGACGGCCGCGATGATCCGGGACCTCGGCTACAACGTGACGGAGGTCGCGATCGCCGAGTACGAGAAGCTCGAGGGCTGCCCGACCTGCCTCTCGGTGCGCGTCCGCGCGCTGGGGTAGCGGGATCCGGGGCTGGGCTGGGCTGGGCCGCGGCCTTGCGGCGCCCGGCCGCCCGGCCGCCCGGCCGGTTGAGTTGACCCAAAGTGACGGCTTGGAGCGCTCCATGCGTCACTTTGGGTCAACTCAAGCTCGCGGGCCGGGGGCGGGCGGGAGGGGCGCCAAAGTCAGAGGAGCCGGAGCTCCTGCTCTATGGCGGCGGCCGTCTCCAGGAGGAGCGGGAGGTGGTGGTCCCTGAGCCGCTCGACCGAGGCCCGGCTCTCGCTCGTCGAGACGTTGATGGCCGCGGCGACCGCGCCGTCTCGGCCCCGCACGAGCGCTGCGGCCGAGCGCAGGCCCAGCTCGAGCTCCCCGTCGACGATCGCGAAGCCCTGATCCCGCACCCGGTCGAGTTCGGCGTCGAGGGCCGCCGGATCCGCGAGCGTGCGGTCCGTGAGCGCCTCAAGCGTGTCGGCGCTGAGCAGCCCCGCCCGCTCGCCGGCGGGAAGCGCCGCGAGCAGCACCCGCCCCATGCTCGTCGCGTAGGCCGGGAAGCGGGTGCCGATCGTGATCCCGACCGTCATGATCCGGCGCGTCGGCACGCGCGCGATGTAGACGATGTCCGCGCCAGAGAGCACCGCGCCGGAGACCGACTCGTCGACCGCCCGCGAGAGCCGCTCGAGGTGCGGCTGCATCACCTCGGGCAGCGACAGGGCGGAGAGGTAGCTGAAGCCGAGCTCGAGCACGCGCGGCGTGAGCGCGAAGGAGCGCCCGTCCGAGCGCACGTAGCCGAGCGTCTCGAGTGTGCGCAGGAAGCGGCGCGCCGCCGCCGCCGGGATCCCGGCCCGCCGCGCGACCTCGCTCAGCGTGAGCTCCGGGTTCTCGGCGTCGAACGAGCGGATCACCGTGAGGCCGCGCGCGAGCGACTGCACGAAGTCGCCAGCCGGCTGCTCGCCCGGGATCTCGCTGCGCTCACTCACGTCCACACCCTACCGCGCGGGCGACTCGGCAACCGCTCCAGCTAGCGCTCGCTCTACCACTCGATCTACCGCTCGAGCACGACCGCGAGGCCCTGGCCCACGCCGATGCAGATCGCGGCGACCGCGACCCCGCCGCCACGCCGCTTCAGCTCGTGGGCGGCGTGGCCGATAATCCGGCCGCCGGACGCGCCGAGCGGGTGGCCGATCGCGATCGCCCCGCCGTGGATATTGAGCCGCTCGGGATCGAGCTCCGGCCAGCCGCGCAGGCACGCGAGCGACTGCGAGGCGAAGGCCTCGTTGAGCTCGACAACGTCCACGTCGGCCCAGGTCTTGCCTGCGCGGGCGAGGGCCTTATTCGCGGCCTCGATCGGGGCGATCGGGAAGTCGTCTGGGTCGACGCCGTGCGCCGCGCGGCCCGCGATCCGCGCGAGCGGCTCCGCGTCGAGCGCGCCCTCGCCGCCGAGCAGCACGGCCGAGGCGCCGTCGTTGATCGGGGACGCGTTGCCCGCCGTCACGGTGCCCGTGCCGTCCGGCGCGAACAGGGCCTTCAGCCCAGCGAGCTTCTCGACCGAGGTGTCGTCCCTGATCCCCTCGTCGCGCGCGAGCTCGACGCCCGGCACCCGCACGATCTCCGCGTCGTAGCGGCCGGCCGCCCACGCCTCGGCGGCGAGCCGGTGCGAGCGCACGGCGAAGGCGTCCTGATCCGCCCGGGAAATTCCGCGCTCGCGCGCGGTCTTCTCAGCGGCCTCGCCGTTCGAGATCGTCCACTGCGTCGGCAGCGCGCGGTTCGTCATGCGCCAGCCGATCGCGGTGTTCCAGAGGGTCTGGTTGCCGACGGCCGGCCACGGCCTCGCCTGCTTCTCGACGACGTACGGCGAGCGCGACATCGACTCGACGCCACCGGCCAGGATCAGCTCTGCGTCGCCCGTCTCGATTGCGCGCGCACCCTGGATCACCGCCTCGACGGAGGAGGCGCAGAGCCGATTCACGGTCGCCCCCGTGACGGTCGTCGGGAAGCCCGCGAGCAGCGCGCCGAAGCGCGCGACGTTCCGGTTGTCCTCGCCGGCCTGGTTCGCTGCGCCGAAGATGACGTCGGCGATCCGCGCAGGATCGACGCCCGTGCGCTCGACGGCCGCTCGCATCACGACCGCGGCGAGATCGTCGGGGCGCACCCCCGAGAGGGCGCCTGCGGCCCTGCCGAACGGGGTGCGGACGGCGTCGTAGATGAAGGTCGAGGTCATGTCAGTCCTGTTCTGTGCGGTCGGTGAGGTCGGCGGCGGCCGTGAGCGAGAGGCCTGTGAGCTCCGCGAGCCCCTCGACCGTATTGTCGCCGAAGAGCTCGCGCACGGCGAAGCCCTCGGGCGTCACGTCGAAGACGGCGCGATCCGTGTAGACGCGCGAGACGCAGCCCACGCCCGTGAGCGGATAGTCGCAGCTCGCCACGAGTTTCGAGGAACCCTGCTTCGTGAGGAGATCCGTCATCACGAAGACGTCCTTCGCGCCGATCGCGAGGTCCATCGCGCCGCCGACCGCGGGGATCGCGCCGGGCGCCCCCGTCGACCAGTTCGCGAGGTCGCCGTTCTCCGCGACCTGGAACGCGCCGAGCACGCACACGTCGAGGTGCCCGCCGCGCATCATCCCGAACGAGTCGGCGTGGTGGAAGTACGCGGCCCCCGCGACCGCCGTGACCGCCTGTTTTCCGGCGTTGATCAGGTCGGGATCGACGAGCCCCGGCGCGGGGGCGGCGCCCATGCCGAGCATCCCGTTCTCGGTGTGGAGGATGATCTCCTCGTCGGCGGGCAGGTAGTTCGCGACGAGGGTGGGCGCCCCGATCCCGAGGTTGACGATCGACCCCTCGGGGATGTCGGCCGCGATGCGCGCGGCGAGGTCCTGGCGCGAGATGCTCGTGCTCATCGGGTGCTCTCCTTCGCTCCGCTGAGGTCGGTGCATCCGGATCCGGATCCGGCCGCGAGGGGCCTGCCCTCGAGGTCGACGCCGCCGACGAACTCGCCGCCGCGCAGCCACGGCCGCTCGCCGACGGCGACCACGCGGTCGACGAAGATCCCCGGTGTCACGACGGTCTCGGGGTCGATCGCGCCGAGCTCGACGAACTCGTCGACCTGCGCGATCGTGGTCGTCGCGGCCGTCGCCATAATCGGCCCGAAGTTGCGCGCCGTCTCGCGGTAGACGAGGTTGCCCCAGCGGTCGGCGCGGCGCGCGCTGATGAGCGCGAAGTCGGCCTTGATCGGGTATTCGAGCGCATAGCTTCGGCCGTCGATCTCGCGCGTCTCCTTGCCCTCCGCGAGCTCAGTGCCGACGCCGGTCGGGGTGAAGAACGCGCCGATGCCGGCGCCGGCCGCGCGGATCCGTTCCGCGAGGTTGCCCTGCGGCACGAGCTCGAGCTCGATGTCGCCCGCGCGGTACAGCTCGTCGAACACCCAGGAGTCGGACTGGCGCGGGAACGAGCACACGATCTTCCGAACCCGCCGCTTCGCGAGGAGCGCCGCGAGCCCGACGTCGCCGTTGCCCGCGTTGTTGTTCACGATCGTGAGGCCCGTTGCCCCCTGCTCGATGAGCGCATCGATGAGCTCGACGGGCTGGCCAGCCCGGCCGAAACCCCCGATCATCACTGTCGCGCCGTCGGGGATCCCCGCGACGGCATCTGCCAGCGAGCTGACGGTCTTGTCGATCACCCGGCTGCCTCCTCATCGAGCGGCGCGGATCGGGATCCGGCGCCTTAATTTCGCTATGCGAACGGACGTTCGCTTATCGAACACCCTATGGGAGGTCGGCGAAAAACGGAAGATCCCGCGTGTCAGCGGCGTGCGATAGGGTCCGAACCGTGACCCATTCGCGCCCCGTGCGCTCCCTCGCCCTCCTCTTCGCGGCGGTCTGCCTCGTCGCGATGAACATGCGCATGACCATCACGGGGATCGGCCCGCTCCTCGACGAGATCGCGCGGGCGGAGGGGGTCGCGCCGGCCGTGCTCGGTGGCCTCGCGTCGATTCCCCTGGTCGCATGGGCGGTTGTGTCCCCGTTCGCGCACGCCCTCAGCGTGCGGCTCGGCCTCGAGCGCGCGGTCGCGTGGTCGCTCGTCGCGCTCGGACTCGGCACGATCTGGCGCTCGCTCCCCGGCGGCACGGTACACCTGTGGCTCGGCACCGCCTTCATCGGTGCCGCGCTCGCGATCGGCAACGTGCTGCTCCCGGCCGTGATCCGGCGCGATTTCCACGCCAGGATCCCCGCCGTCATGGGCGTCTACACCGCGCTCCTCGGCGGCTTCGGGGCGGTCGCGTCCGCGCTCGTCGTGCCGATCTCGCACGCCCCGGCGCCGTGGGGCGCGGCGGTTGGCGCGGCTCTGGGCGGGGGCGCTGGCGAGCTGGGCTGGCGCATCGCGCTGCTCTCGACGGGCGCGCTCATCCCGTTCGCGCTACTGCTCTGGGTGCTCGCCACGGCGCGGCCGAGGAGCGAACGGACGGCTGCTCGCGCCGACGCCGTCGCGGCGGCGGCGGAAACCAGTACGGCCGACGCCGTCGCGGCGGCCGGGGCCGGCCGCGGCACGGCGCCGGCGAGCCCGCGCACGCTCGCGCGCATCTGGCGCGACCCGGTCGCCTGGTCGGTGGCCCTGTACATGGGCTCGCAGTCGCTCGGCTTCTACATGATCTCGACGTGGCTCTCGCCCATCGAGATCTCCGCCGGCCGGCCGGCGGTCGAGGCGGGGTTCGACGTCGCGCTCTACCAGATCGCGGGGATCGCGGGCTCGCTCCTCCTGCCCCTCCTCTACCGGGGCCGGCTCCGACGGTGGCTCGCGGCGGTGCTGCCGATCTTCATCGGGCTCTCCTTTGCGTGCATCGTTCTGCAGTTCGGGCCGACGCTGCCGTGGGTCGTGCTCGGCGGCATCGCCTCGGGCTCCTCGCTCAGCATCTCGCTCATGTTCATGGCGATCCGCGCGAAGGACACGCAGGGGGCGAGCGCGCTCTCGGGGATGGCGCAGGCCGTCGGCTACCTCATCGCGGCGACGGGCCCGGCCGCATTCGGGCTCGCGCACGCGCTCAGCGGCGGCTGGATCGCACCCCTGTGCGTCCTGCTCACGGCGATGCTCGCGCAGCTCGTGATCGGGCTCTTCGTGGGGCGGGATCGCTGCGTGTTCGACGGGGAGGGAGCGGGATCCGGAGCGGGATCCGGCGCCCGCTAGTCGACCGGCCGCTCGCGGCTCCGGTGCAGCAGCCCAGTGGCCACCGCGAGCGCGGAGCCGAGCAGGGTGTCGAGCACGCGCTCCCAGGCGGCGCCGATAACGTCGCCCGAGCCGGTAGCCGCCACGGTGAGCAACACGACGAGCGGGGTGATGAACACGAGCGCGAGCGCGTAGTTGCGCACCACGACGAGCTCGATGACGAACTGCAGCGCGACGAGGAGCAGCACGAGCGCGACGGCCTCGCGCCCGAGCGGAGCGAGCGCCAGGGCGAGCGCCGCGCCGACGACGGTTCCGACGGTGCGGTGAAGCCCGCGGGCGAGCGCGTGGCTGCGCACCGCGCTGAGGCCCACGACCGCGACGCCCGTCGACACCGTCCAGTAGGCGCGGTGCGGGTCGACGATCCAGAGGCTGAGTACCGTGCCAAGCACGGCGACGATCGCGATCCGAGACAGCAGCTCCCACTCGCCGGGCCCGAACCAGGGGCCGGGCAGCAGCTCGCGGAGGGGGCGCGCTGGGCGCCGTCGTTCGGAACGGCGCAGGAGCGGGACGAGCGCCACGAGATAGGAGAACACCATGCCGGAGGCGACCGCCGCGAGGTAACCGAGCGGCGGGTTGACCCTGGGGCCGTCCACGACGGCGGTGATGTTGCCGGAGAGTCCGTAGGTCAGCACGAAGAACACCGGGCCGGGCGGACCGACGCGGAACGCGAACGCGAACGCGCTCACGAGGATCGCGACCACGACGAGGCCCACCGCCGTGAGCAGCCAGCTCGGGGCGAGCGCGACGCCGAGCGCGGCGCAGGCGAACAGGACCGCCGCGATGACCGGGAGCGTCTTGGCGCGCTCGCGGGCGCCGAGGCCCGCCGAGTACAGTGCGACGAAGGCGCCCGCCGCCGTCTGCAGGCCGAGCCCCTGGTGGCCGAGCGCGGTGAGGAGTGCGAGCGGGACGCCGATCGAGATGGCAGCGCGCGCCGCGATCCAGAGCCGCGGGCCCGGGCCGCTCGAGACCCGGAAGAGGCTGCGGATTGCGTCGCCAGAAGCGCGTCTCCCCCGCTCGAAGCCGCGCACACACCCTCCTGTTCCCAGTCCCCCAATCTACCAGCGGCCGGGCCGCTGCCCCCGGCGCCCTCGCCCGCGCCCCTGTGTTGAGTTGACCCAAAGTGCGCCCTGGAGCGCAGAATGGCGCACTTTGGGTCAACTCAGGCCAGGGCGCGCGCTGCGGCCGGGGCCAGGGTGCGCGCTGCGGCCGCGGCCAGGGCTGCGGCCGCGCGCTACGCCTCCCGGCAGGCGGCGGCGATGTCGCGCGCGGTCTGCTGCACGAGCCGCGCGAGCGAGCGCTCGTCGGCGCGCTCGATCCGCACGACCAGGCCGAGCGCGACGCGCGGCAGCCCCGAGATGGGAGGCAGCGCCACGGCGATCGACATCTTCCCGAGCCTCATCTCCTCCCGCGTGCGCGCGTATCCGCGGGCCCGCGTCGCCCCGAGCTCGGCCCGGAGTTCTGCCTCGTCGACGAGCGAGTGCGTCGTCTCCCGCTCGCGCGGCACCCGGAAGTATCGCCGCAGCCAGCCCTCGTCGCAGGAGGCCAGCAGGGCGCGCCCCACGCCGGTGACGTGCAGCGGCCCGCGCCCTCCCGGCCGGCTGAGGTGCGGGATCGCGCCGGGGCCCCCTATGCGGCCGACGTACAGCACACACGCACGCTCGGGCTCGCCGTCGAGCACGCCGAGATACACGCTCTCACTGGTGGATTCGGCGAGCCGGAGCAGGTGCGGGATCGCGCGCTCGCGCAGGCGCACCGACAGCGGGGAGAGCTCACCGAGCTCCCACAGCCGCGGCCCGATCCCGTATCGGTGCCCGGGGAGCCGCACGATGAGACCGTGGCCCACGAGTGTGCCGAGGAGACGGTGCAACGTCGAGGACGGCAGTCCGGTCACCCCCGCGATCTCCGCCGCCGAGAGGGACGGCTCGTCCTCCGAGAAGCAGGCGAGCAGGGCAAGCGTTCGATCGAGCATTCCTTCCCCACGCATGCGATCCTCTCCGTTCGCCCGAGTGCCACCGATTTCGGTTGAGCGTACACGGCAACGCGGGTCGGTGGCCAAATGTGAACTCAGGCCCAGGATCAGCGCTTTCTGCGGCGGATCGGTTGAAGGAAACGTACTGCTCGCGCCCCGTCGGACGCTGGCGCGCGAGCTACAGGGCGCGGAGCACGACGGCGCTGCCCTGGCCACCACCGCCGCAGATGCCGACGGCGCCGAGCGATCCGGAACCGAGTTCCGCGAGCTGGCGGGCGAGGGTGCCGACGATCCTGGCGCCGGAAGCCCCGATCGGGTGGCCGAGCGCGATCGCCCCGCCGTGCGGGTTGACGACGGCGGCGTCGAGACCGAGCTCGCGCGCCGACTGCACACCGACCGCGGCGAAGGCCTCGTTGATCTCGACCGCGGCGAGGTCGGCGGCCGCCGCGCCGCCCTCGACCTTGCCGAGCGCCGCCGCGATCGCGCGGGCCGGCTGCGAGTGGAGGTGCAGGTCGGGGCCGGCGACGATCGCCGTCGCCTCAACCGCGGCGATCGGCGTGAGGCCGAGGCGCTCGGCGGCGGCCTCGCTCACGATGACGAGCGCCGCGGCGCCGTCCGTGATCTGCGACGCGTTGCCCGCCGTGATCGTGCCCTCCTTGGCGAAGGCCGGGCGGAGGCCGGCGAGCGACTCGGTCGTCGTGTCGGCGCGGATCCCGTCGTCGCTCGAGACGACCGTGTCGCCGCGGCGCGAGGCGACCGTGAACGGGGCAATCTCGCCCGCGAAGAAGTCTGCGGAGGCCGCGGCGCGCTGGTGCGAGGCGGCGGCGAACTCGTCCTGCTCCTCGCGGGTGAGCTCGAGGGGGGCGTTCCCCTCCTCGGTGAGGGCGCCCATGGCGGTGCGCTCGAAGGCGTCGGAGAGGCCGTCGTGGTCGACCGTGTCGACGAGCTGCGCGCTGCCGTACTTCGTGCCGGCGCGGAGCTGCGTGACGTGCGGCGCGAGCGACATCGACTCCTGCCCGACGGCGAGCACCACCTCGGCCTCACCCGCCCTGATCAGGCGAACCGCCTGCGAGACCGCCTCGGTGCCGGAGAGGCAGACGGCGTTGAGCGTGATCGCGGGGGTCGTGAGCGGGATCCCGGCGCCGACCGCGGTCTGGCGCGCGGGGTTCTGCCCGGCCCCGGCCTGCAGCACCTGTCCGACGACGACCTCGTCCACCTGATCCGGCGCAACGCCGGCGCGCTCGAGCGCGGCCTTCGCGGCGTGGGCGCCGAGCACCGTGGCCGACTGCCCTGCGAGCTGTCCAGTGAAACGGGCGAACGGGGTGCGGGCGTATCCGGCGATCAGTGCCTTCATCGGGACCTCCTGGTGGTGCTGCGGGCGCGCGCGACTGGCCTCGCGCGGTCACTGCCATCATGCCACCCCGGCGCGGGATCGCGACCGGAGCCTGGCACAGTCCGGGCCGCCCGCACTGTGCAGCTCGGCGGCGCGCGGGCCGGATCCGGCGCCGCGCGTGGCCGCTCCGCCGCGCCCCGCCGCGCCCGGGCGTCGAGTTGACCCAAAGTGACAGCTTGGAGCGCTCCACGGCGCAGTTTGGGTCAACCCAGCGGGGCGCCCGGGGCTTGGGTTGACCCAAAGTGATGCTTAATCCGCATTTTGAGTCACTTTGGGTCAACTCAACCCCGGCCGGCGGCGGGGCGGCCGGCGGCCGGGGGGCGGGCCAGCCGGGGCATGTCAGCGGGGGCGGTTAGGATCGCGGCATGGAAGAAGAGCGCCTCGCGCGCGAGCGGAAGCGCCGCCGCGCGCGGCGCCTCGCCGCAACCTCCACGGTCGCGCTGCTGATCCTCGGCACCGGCGGGTACGCCGCAGCGTGCGCCCTCGCGCCGCTGCCGGAGCCGAAGGTGGAGGTGATCCCCGAGGTCACGCGCAGTTTCGCCGCGGATCCGGCGGCGGCGCAGGCCGTCGTCGACGCGCAGCCCGGCCCCGCGGCGTTCGGCTGGGCGGGCGACGAGGAGGTGTGGGCAAACGACGACGCCGCGCGCCCCATCGCGAGCATCACGAAGATCGTCACGGTGCTCGTCTGCCTCGAGCAGGCGCCGCTCGAGCCCGGCGCCGATGGGCCGGTCCACGTCTGGAGCGAGGCCGACGCCGCGCGCACCGCCCGCTTCCAGGCCGACGACGGCGTCGTCTTCCCCGTGCCCGTCGGCACCGAGGCGACGACGCGGCAGATGCTCACGCTCGCGCTCCTCCCCTCCGCGAACGACTGGGCCGAGGCGTACGCCGTCGCGACCTTCGGCAGCGTCGACGCCTTCGCCGCCGCCGCGAACGACTGGGCGGCGCGCAACGGCCTCGCCTCCCTCCACCTCGAGGAGCCGACCGGCATGAGCGAGCGCAACGTCGCGACGGCCTCGGATCTCGTGCGGCTCGGCCGGATCGCGGCGGCGAACCCCACGCTGACCCAGTTCACGAGCATGGCCTCCGCCGAGCTGCCGTGGGGCATCGGCACGGTCCGCAACACGAACGCCCTGCTCCGCACCATGCCCGACGTCATCGGCCTCAAGACCGGGCGCACCGTCACCGCGGGCTACAACCTGCTCACGGCGGCCACGGGAACCGCGGCGCCCGGCACCCCGGCCGAGCGCGAGCTGGTCCGGATCGCGGTCGTGCTCGGGCGCGATTCCGAGGAGGCGCGCGCCGCGGACAACGCCACGATCCTCGTGGGCGCGGGCCAGCTCCCCCAGGCGCACGAGCTCGTGGTGCAGGGCGAGCCGGTGGGCACGGCGGTCACGGTGGACGGCGTGGAGGTGCCGCTCGTCGCGGGCGGCGGCACGGCGGTCACGCTGCTCCCCGGAGAGCAGGCCGAGGTGCGGCCGGAGCTCGCCAGAATCTCGGGCGCCGACGCGAAGGAGGGCGCCGAGGTCGGCTCACTCGCGGTCTCGCTCCCGGGCGGCACCGAGGAAATCCCGGTCATCACCACGAAGCGGATCGTCGAGCCCGACTTCTGGTGGCGCATCACGAACCCGGGCAAGCTGTTCGGCTAGCCCCGGATCAGGACCAAGGAGCGGGCCCCGGATCCGGATCCGGATCCGGATCCGCCCACCCCCCTACGCCAGCGCGCCGCCGGCCAGCCGCCGCACGACCCCCGTGAGGTGGTCGACACCGGCGACGAGGTCCTCGTCGCGCGTGAACTCCGCGAGGTTGTGCGATACACCGTTGACGCTCGGCACGAAGAGCATGACGGTCGGGACGGTGTCCTTCATGTTCGTCGAGTCGTGCCCGGCGACCGTCATGACGCGGTCGTGGGTGAGGTCGAGCTCCTCGGCGACGGAGCGCGCGAGCTCGACGCCGTTCTCGGGGTAGGGGTTCCGGTCCCAGGAGTGCTCGGCGACGATCTCGATCTGCACGCGGTCCTCGCGCTCGACCTTCGCGACGGTCTCCATGAGCAGCGTGTGGGCCTCGCGGATCACGTCGGCGCTCGGCGAGCGCAGGTCGAGCAGCAGCTCCACCTCGCTCGCGACGACGACGGGCGAGTTCGGGTAGACGTTGAGCTCGCCGCACGCGGTGTGCAGCGCGCCCGGCTCGAAGCGGTCGACGAGCTCGCGGGCGGCGACGACGAGGCGGGCCGCGCCGAGGAGCGCGTCGCGGCGGTCGACCATCAGGGTGGATCCCGAGTGCGCCTGCTCGCCCGTCACCTTGAACTCGAACTTGTGCGCGGCCCAGGTCGCGTCGACGAGGCCGATCGTGACACCGTCCTCCTCCATGCTGCGCCCCTGCTGCACGTGGATTTCCGCGTAGGAGGCGACCTCGGGGAAGGCGAAGTCGCCGAGCTCGCCGAGCCCGCCCATCGCCTCGCGCACGGAGATCCCGGCGTGGTCGGTCGTCTCGAGGGCGGCCTCGAGCGGCATCTTCCCGGTGAACACCGAGCTGCCCATCATGGAGGGCTTGAAGCGCGAGCCCTCCTCGTTGAACCAGTTCACGACGGCGAGGTTGAAGCGAGCCCGCTCCGGGTTCGCGCGGAGCTCCTCGGCCACGCGGAAGCAGGCGTGCGCCGAGGCCATGACGCCGTAGGCGCCGTCGAAGCGGCCGGCGGTGGGCTGCGAGTCCATGTGTGAGCCCGTGAGCACGTAGGGCGCGCCTGGCACGAGCTCGAGCAGGCCGAACTGGTTGCCGATCGCGTCGCGCCGCACGGTGAAGCCGTGCGACTCGAGCAGCTCGGCGAACCAGCGGCGCTGCTCGCCGTCCGGGGCGGTGCCGGCCTGGCGGTCGACGCCGATCGTGCCGGGGACCGCGCCGAAGCCGGCGTGCACCTCCCAGTCCGCGAGGAATGCTGCGTTCTGCTGCTCGGTGGTTAGCGGCTCAGTCATGGTGCGTCCTAACTGTGGGGAGGGGTGAGGTTCGGGATCCGGATCCGGATCAGCCGCGGCCGTCGTAGCTGAGCTCGCCGCCCAGCACGGTCGCGACCACGTCGAGGTCCGCGATGCGGGGAGCCGTGAGCGGCGAGGCGGAGAACACGGCGAAGTCGGCGAGCTTGCCGCGCTCGAGCGTGCCCTTGTCGGCGATCTGCCCGGTCGCGCGGGCGGCCCACTCGGTGTGGGTGCGGAGCGCCTCCTCCGGGGTGATCGCCTCGGCCGCGCCGAGCACGGCGCCGCTGTCGGTGCGGCGGTCGACCGCGGCCTGCATGCCGCGGCGGAGGTTGTTGTCGGCGACCGGGAGATCCGAAGAGCCGGCGAGGATGATGCCGGCGTCGACGACGGATCGGCCGCGGTACAGCCAGTCCTCGCGCTCGGGCCCGACGAGCACGGCCATCTGGTCGCCGATCGGCCCGATGAAGCCGGCCTGCGGAGTGACCGCGATCCCGAGCTTCGCCGCGCGCTCGACCTGGTCGGGGCGTGCGATGCCGAAGTGCTCGATGCGGCAGGGCGCGGGGCGGGATCCGTAGCGCTCCTGCGCCTCCGAGATGAGGTCGAGCGCGAGGTCGATCGCGGCGTCGCCGATCGCGTGGAGCGCGAGCGGCCAGCCGGCGCGGTAGGTGCCGAGCACCCGCTCGCGGTAGGCGGCGGGGTCGTCGAGCAGGTAGCCCGTGTTGTGGTCGTGGCCGCAGTAGTCCTCGGTGACGGCGGCCGTCGCGCCGAGGAGCGAGCCGTCGAGGAACACCTTGACGTGTCCGAAGCGCACGGCGTCGTCGCCGAAGCCGTAGCGGATGCCCAGGTCGAGGCCGGATCCGGAACCCTCGCCCGCGAAGTCGGCCGCGTGCGCCTCGAGCGGGCGGAGCGCGTCGATCGCGGGCATGAGCTGGGCGCGGGCGCGCAGCCGGCCCGCCGTGGCCGCGGCCTGGTACGCCGCGACCTCGATGGGGCTGTGGCCGATCCAGCCGCCGCCGACGCCCGCCTCGGAGAAACTCGTGATGCCCTCGGCCGCGTAGCGCGAGGTCGCGGCCTCGAGCGCCTCGACGAGCCGCTCGGTCGAGTAGGGCAGGAGGAGCGCCTGGACGAGGCCCTGCGCGGCCTCCTCGACGAGGCCCGTCGGGTTGCCGTCCGCGTCGCGCACGATGACGCCGCCCGTCGGGTTCTCGAAGCCCGCGTCGAGCGCGCCGACGAGCCGCAGCGTCGCCGTGTTCGTGATCGAGGCGTGGCCCGAGGTGTGGCGGAGGTAGAGCGGGCGGTCGCCCGTCAGCTCGTCGAGGCGCGCGATCGACGGGAACTCGCCGCCGTGGTGCGCCTGGTTGAAGCCCGTGCCGTGCACCCACGCCGCGGGATCCCCCGCCGTGTCGAGGCGGGCGACCTCGGCCTCGATGCGGGCGTAGAGCTCGTCGAGTCCGCGCGCCGTGCTGAGGTCGACGGCGGCGAGACTGAGGCCCCACCACGCCGTGTGACAGTGCGCGTCAATGAGGCCGGGGGTCACGCAGGCGTCGCCGAAGTCGAGCTCGCGCTCGGCCGTCAGGCCGTCGAGCTCGCCGTCGAAGCCGACGATCCGGCCGTTGATGACGCCGACCGCGGAGGCGGTGGGCCGCGCGGGATCCATCGTGAGGATCTCGGCGGCGCGGACGATCAGGTCGAGCTTCATGCGTGCGCTCCGTTCTGGGCTGCGTCGGCTGCGGTGACGGTGTCGACCGAAACTTCTGATGAGGCGGGCGGCATGACGCTCGCGTCGATCTTGACATGGATGAGGGCCGGGCCGTCGGCCGCGAGCGCGCGGTCGAGCGCCGGGCCGAACTCCGCGGTCGCGCCGACGAACTCGCCGTGACCACCGAAGGAGCGCATCCACTCGGCGAAGTTCGGATTCACCATGCGGGTGCCCGAGGGGCGGCCGGGGTAGTGATTCTCCTGGTGCTGCACGATCGTCGCGTAGATGCCGTTGTCGACGACGATGAAGAGCGGCTTGCCGCCGTGCGCCATCGCGGTCGCGACCTCCTGGCCGTTCATGAGGAAGTCGCCGTCGCCGCAGACGGCGACCGCGCGGCGCTCCGGGAAGGCGAGCGAGGCGGCCACGGCGGCCGGCACCGCGAGGCCCATCGCGCCGTTGCGCGCGCCGACGAGGCTCGCGGGGTCGAGGTGGCGCACGAAGCGGTGCGCCCAGATGGTCGCGTTGCCCGCGCCGAAGGTGAGGATCCCGTGCCCGCCGAGGCGGTCGTCGAGTTCGCCGAACGCGACGCCGAGGTCGACGCCGAGGTCGACACCGAGGTCGTCGGTTCCGGATCCGGATCCCGCCCCGGCCACGTCCGCGTCGGCGCGGTGCGCGGCGAAGCGCGCCTGCGCCTCGGAGCGGCCGAGCATCCACGCGTCTGAGCGCGCGCCGCGCGCGGCCGCGGGGTCGGCGCTTGCGAGCGTCTCGGCGAAGCCCGCGGGGGTCGTGAGCAGCTGACGGTCGATACGGCCGGCGTGCTGCGTGGCCTCGGGGTCGACGGAGACGAGGATCGTCTGGGCCTCGAAGCCGAGCGAGTAGCCGTCGCTCATGACGTCGGAGCGGGAGCAGCCGACGAAGACGAGCAGGTCGGCCTCGGCGTAGCCCGCGGCGACGGCGTCGGCGCGGCCGTAGCCGAGCCAGCCGGCCCACGCGGCGCCCTCGTGGGGCACGGCGTCGTAGGCGCGCCAGTCGCAGAAGACGGGGATGCCGGCCGCCGCGGCGAACTCGGAGACGGCGGCGCCGGCGCCGCCCTCCCAACCGTCGCCGCCGAGCACGAACGCGGGGCGCTCGGCGCCCGCGAGCGCCTGGACGAGCGCGTCGACCTCGGCCGCGGAGGGGCGCGGCTGCGGCGCGGGGATCGGGGCTGGAACCGGGGCGTCGGTGAGGTGCACGAGCACGTCCTCGGGGAGGCCGACGACGACGGGGCCGGGGCGGCCGCTCGCGGCGACCCGCATGGCGTCGGCAACCAGCTCGCCCGCGTGATCCGGGTCGTCGATCGTCATGACGCGCTTCGCGGTCGAGCCGAACCAGCCGGTCAGGCTGAACTCCTGGAACGCCTCGCGCTCGCGGTCGGCGACGGGGACGAGGCCGACGAAGAGGACGAGCGCGGTCGCGTCCTGCCAGGCGGTGTGGATCGCGATCATCGCGTTCGCGGCGCCGGGGCCGCGGGTCACCATCGCGATGCCGGGGCGGCCGGTGAGCCGGCCCTCGGCGAGCGCCATGAAGCCGGCGCCGCCCTCGTGCCGGCAGACCACGGTCTCGATCCCCGAGTCGTGGAGCCCGTCGAGCACGTCGAGGTAGCTCTCCCCGGGGACCGCGTAGACGCGTTCCACGCCGTGCGCCTCGAGGGTGCGGACGATGAGGTGGCCGGCAGACTGCGACATGGTGGTGGGGATCCTCTCGGAGAAGCTGCTGAGGTGGGGTGAAGCGTGAGGGAGGGCGGCTCGCGCCGCCCTCCCCGGTATTGCCTAGTGCTTGAAGCCGGGCAGATTGACGCTCAGGCGCGGCGCGATGGATCCCGCGACGGCCGTGAAGAGCGACAGGAAGACGAGCATCGCGGCGGCCGGCCACCAGTGCTCATTCGCCGAGGCGACGAAGCCGGTCGCGAGCAGCGGGATGAAGCCCGAGACCATGCCGGCGACGTTCTGCGCGAGGCCGACGCCCGTGTAGCGGGTCTTCGCGGGGAACAGGCCGGTGAGGACCGTGCCCGAGGCCGCGTAGGGCAGCGAGAGCGCCGCGACGGCGAGCGTCATGGCGAGCACCACGAGCACCGGGCTGCCCGACGAGAGCATGATGAACGCGGGGACCGCGACGAGGGCCGAGGCGATGCCGCCCCACAGGATGACCTTGCTCGCGCCGTACTTCGCGCCGAGCATGCCGCCCCAGATCAGGATCCCGATCTCGACCGCCGCGGCGACCATGCTGCCGAGCAGCATGAGCGAGGAGCTGTAGCCGAGCACGTTGACGCCGTACCAGACGCAGAACGCGGTCACGAGGTAGAAGCCGCCGACGCCGAGGAGCGCGGCCGCCATGCCGACGATGATCTGCCTCCAGCTGTCACGGAAGGTGGTGAGGACGGGGCTTTTGACGACCTCGCCCGACTCCTCGAGCTGGCGGAAGACCGGCGACTCCTCGAGCTTGCTCCGGATGTAGACGGCGACGAGCAGGAGCGGGAGGGCGATGAGGAACGGGATGCGCCAGCCCCACGCGTCGAAGTTCTGCTGCGAGAAGACGAGCGTCATGATGAAGAAGCCGCCCGAGGAGAGGATCGTGCCGATGGGCGAGCCGATCTGGGGGATCGCCGCGTAGCGGGCGCGCAGGTGCAGCGGGGCGTTCTCGACGACGATCGTCATGGCGCCCGACCACTCGCCGCCCACGAAGAGGCCCTGGAGCACGCGGAGGAGCACGAGGAGGATCGGCGCGGCGATCCCGACCGCGGCGTAGGTCGGCAGCATGCCGATGAGGCCCGTGACGAGGCCGATGCCGACGATCGTGATCATAAGCACCTTGCGGCGGCCGACGCGGTCGCCCATGCGGCCGAAGATGATGCCGCCGATCGGGCGGGCCGCGAGGCCGACGCCGAAGGTGGCGAACGAGGCGAGGGCCGCGGCGTTCGCGTTCTCGCTCGTGAAGTACTGCACGTTGAACACGAGTGCCGCGGCAGCGCTGAAAAGGAAGAAGTCGTACCACTCGAGGGCGGTTCCGATCAGGGCACCGAGGGCGACTTTGTTGGCGTCCTTGATGCTCAGTTCTTGCGTGGCATCGTATTCGATGGCCGCGGTGGTCGTTGGCTCGCTCATGTGTTCTCTCCGTCGAGGATGCGGGATCCGTCTTGCAGGGCTATGCCGCAGGTGCAGCAGGCTTCTATCGAGCATGCCAGGTGATTAGCCCTTCCATTCGCACCTTCCGCCCCCGATCCGGGCGACGAAATTGGGCAGATGCACATATCCTGGGAGCATGACGGGAACTTCCTCCGAACGTATCCTCGGCGACGCACCCCTCGCCGAGGACCGCGCGCGATGGCTCGAGCTGCTCGACATGCTGGACCTCGACGAGCTGACGACACAGTTTGCCGTCTTGATCAGGGACATTCCGGGCTACGACCCGCCTCCGGTGCCGATCTCCGAGATCAAGCGCACGGGCAGGCTCTCCTTCCAGGCCCTCGTCGACGGCATGCGGCTCGGCGGCCTCGAGGAGACCGTCGAGGTCGCGAGCGACGTCGGCGTCTCGCGCGCCCGCGCCGACATCCCCCTGAACTCCCTGATGACAGCGATCCGGCAGGACTTCGCCGTGATCTGGTCGGCGCTCACGAGCGTGTCCAGGCTCGACGACGCGGAACTCCTGATCCGGCACACCGGGATCCTGCTGCGCACCGTCGACGAGTACGCGAGCCAGACGCAGCGCGCCTACCTCGCCGAGCGCCAACGCATGCGCGACGAGGTCGCCTCGGTGCAGCGCGGCCTGGTCGCGGCGCTCTTCCACGATCCGCCGCCCGGCGACGAGCGGCTCCGCGCGATCGCGGGCGAGCTCGGGATCCCGGTCGAGGCGCCCCTCGTCGCCGCCGCGGCCAGGGGCGACGACGTCGCCCCGCTCCGCGTCGCGATCGCCGAGCTCGAGCGGGCCGGCGCGCGCGTCTTCATCCACCACATGGGCGACACGCTCATCGCGTTCACCCGCCGCGTCGAACTCCCCGGCTCCCGCGTGCAGGAGCGCATCACGAGCCTCCTCGCGCTCCGGATCGGCGTCGCCGTCTCGCCGTCTGGCCTCGCCGACCTCCGCCAGGCGGCGATCACGGCGCGGGATCTCGCGCGCCTCTTCACCCCGGGCGAAGCCGGCGCGATGACGCTCGGGCGCGGGTGGGCGCGGCTCGCGGCGCAGAGCCTTCTCGCGAGCGGCCGCCCGATCCTCGAGGACGTGAACGCGGCGCTCGCGCGCTGCGGGACCGCCGAGCGGGCGCGGCTCGAGGAGGCGGCGAAGAGCTACCTGCGAACCGGCAGCGTCGGGCTCTCCGCTTCGGAGCTCTTCTGCCACCGCAACACCCTCTCGAACCGGCTCCGCCGCTTCGCCGAGCTCACGGGCGTCGACCCGCTCGTGCCGGAGCAGGCGGCGCGGCTCGTAGTCGGCTGGGCCTGATCCGGCTGGGCCTGATCCGGCTGAGACTTTCGCTGGGAGAATGCCCCCGAAGGGCGCGGCTTTCCGGAGTGGCGGAGACACCCGGCGCGCGCCAACGTACCCTGGAGGCATGAACTGCCCCATCGACGGTACCACCCTGCTCATGAGCGAACGCCAGGGCGTCGAGATCGACTACTGCCCCGAGTGCCGGGGCGTCTGGCTCGACCGCGGGGAGCTCGACAAGATCATGCAGCGCGCGGAGGCAGAGTCGTCCGCGCACGGGGTGCACGAGACCGCCGAGGAGGCCGAGCGGATTGCCGCGGAGCGCGCGGGCCGCGGGGGTCGAGGCGTGCCCAGGTACGGTGCGGCGAGCGCCGCTGCGCCGGTCGACGCCGGTGCGGGTGCAGGTGCCGGCTCGGGATCCGGATCGGGATCCGGCCGCCGCGAGGGCCGCTACGGCGGCCAGCGGGACGAGTCCCGCGATGCGAGCGAGCACTACGGCGGCTCCCGCTACGGCGAGCCGCGCCGCGGGCAGCGCGACCGCTCGAACGGGGAGCGCTCGTACGGGGAGCGCTCGTACGGGGAGCGCGCAGGCGGCGACCGCAGGAGCAACCGCCGCAAGAAGAGCCCCTTCGAGTTCCTCGGCGACTTCTTCGACTGAGCCGCCGCGGGGCGTCAGCTGCCGGAGGCCGGACCGACCCGCTCCGCGACGATTCGCTCGAGCGCGAGGTAGCTGAGCTCGATCGACTCCACGTCGATCCGCTCGTCGTTGCTGTGCACGCCCTCGCGGTAGCGCTCGTAGCTCCAGCCGGGGCCGAGCACGCCGAAGCCGTAGGCCGGGATCCCGAGCTCGCGGAGCACGCGCGCGTCGGATCCGCCCGCGGCGAGGATCGGCACGACGGGCGCGCCGCCGACCACCTCGACCGCGCGCTCGATTGCCGCGAAGAGCGGGGTGTTGGCGGGCGAGGCCGTCGCGGCCCAGCCGTGCAGGTGCCGGATCTCGACCTCGTCGGCGAAGTCCCCGAGCACCGCGGAGAGGAGTTCGTCGACCTCCTCGTCGGTCGTGCCGGGGAGGGTGCGGATATCGAGGTCGATCCGCCCGACCGCTGGGATCACGTTGTGGGTCGTGCCGGCCCGGAGCACGGTCGGTGAGATCGTGACGCGGGACACGGCGTGGGCGTAGCCCGCGATCCCGCCGAGCTGCGGCAGAGCAGCGTCGATCCGGACCGGATCGAGGAGACGCTCGGCGAGCTCGGGATCCTGGATCCGAGCCGCCACGAAGCGCCCCCAGAGCGGGCCGAGCTCGACCGCTGGCATGACCGCCCGCAGCCGCTCAAGCACCTCACCCACCCGGTAGGCCGCGCTCTCCGCCCCGTAGGGAATGGATGCGTGACCCGGCTTTCCGCGCACCACGATGCGGCGGCCGGCCGAGCCTTTCTCCGCGACCTCGATCGCGATGTGCTCGCCCATGCGCATCCCGCCGGACTCGGAGAGCGCCTCGTCGACGCGCACCGCCTCGGGATGCTCGCGCACGAGCCAGTGGATGCCGTACTCGCCGCCCGCCTCCTCGTCGGCGACCGCGAGCAGCACGAGGTCGCCGCGCGGCGGCTCGGGCGCGAGCGCGACGTCGCGGAGCGCGCAGGCGAAGGCCGCCGTGAGGTAGAGCATGTCGACCGCGCCGCGGCCCCACACCTCGCCGTCGACGAGGTCGCCGCCGAACGGGTTGCGGGTCCAGCCCTCCGGGTCGACGGGCACGACGTCGAGGTGCCCGAGCAGCCCGAGCGAGGGCGCATCGGGATCCGTGCCGCGCACGCGGGCGACGAGCGACGCGCGCCCCGGCGCCGACTCGAGCACCTGCATGTCGACGCGGCCCGTCGCGACGGCGTCCGCGAGGAAGCGCTGCAGCACGCGCACGTTCCGGATCTCCTGGCCCGACTCCGGCGAGCCGTCGTTGACGCACGCCTCCCTGATCAGCGCACGGGTGAGCTCGATCGTGTCGGCCACCGAGCCGTGCGGGATCCGGGGCCCCTCTGCGTGCTGCGTCGTCGGATCAGACACTGCGCTCGGCTCCCTTCGCGTCTGGGTTGGCTGGGTCTGCTGTGTCGGCAGCCTCGGCCGCCCAGCGCTCGACCGAGTCGAGGATCGCCTGGACGCCCGCGCGGTACACGGCGAGCCCGTCGATCGCGAGCAGCTCGTCGCGGTACTCGCGCACGAGCGGGAACTCTGTGAGATCCGCGCCGCCGAACGAGCTGATCCACGGGATCGCGCCCTCGCGCGCGCCCTCGCCGCCCGCGAGCACCTCCTGGGCGAGCGCGGCGCTCTGCGCGAGCGCAAAGCCCGACACCGCCGAGTAGGCGCGCACGAGCCGTTCGCCGCGCAGGCCCCCCTCGTGCAGGGTCTCGAGGATGTGCTGGTCGGAGGCAAGATCCCCGGGCCCGCCCGGATCCACGAGCGCCCAGTCGGCCGCGACCGACGGGTACAGCAGGCTGAGCTCGGCGTTGCGCATGAGGTGCCGTTCAAGGCGCTGCCGCCAGCTGCCTGGCTCCGCCCGCGCGTCGGCGACGGCCATGCCCGCGACCCGGTCGAGCGCGGCGCGCGTGAGCTCCTCCTTGTTGCGGAAGTGCCGGTACATCGCCGTCGCGTCGACCCCGAGCGCCTCGCCGAGCCGCTTGAAGGTGATCCTGGCACCCGGATCGGCGCTCGCGAGGGCGAGCACGGCGTCCACGATCACGCTCTGATCGAGCCGAGCTCTGCGCGGCGTCGCCGTCTCCGTCATCCCGTCTCCGATCCGCGGCCCCCGCCGCGCGTGGGCGGCGCTCCTGCGGCACCGCGTATGCGCGATCCAGTCTAGTCGCGGGTCGTGACAACGAGCGTGACTCGGGGTGGGCGGCGGCGGCATTGCCGCGCACCTGCCCGGCGCCGGCTGCGCAAGCCGGCGCAGCGCACCGGCGCTCGCTCCGCAATCTGCACTCCCTCACACGATCCCGCCCCGAACCAACGGAACGACGGCAGAACTCGGAGCGACGGCGGGGAGGCGGGCGCCGCGCCGCCCACTGCCCCCACCCAACCCACTAGATTCGACCCATGACCTCGTCCAGCGTCGACCACCTCCCCCTCCTCTCGGAGGCCGCGCTCGCCGACCGCCGCGCCGCGCTCGCCTTCCGCATCGTCACAGTGATCGTCATCGCGATCGGGCTCGTGCGCTCCCTCGACCTGCTGACGCCGGACCCCACCTGGCTCTCGATGCTGTACTTCACCCAGATGAGCAACGTGTTGTGCCTCGCGTGGGTCGCGCTCGCCGCGATCCGGACGGCGCGGGATCTCGGCACCTGGGGGGCGCGCGGCGTCTCGACGCCCTCGGCGCGCTGGGCCGCGGCGATCATGCACGCCATCACGGTCACGATGCTCATCTACATCGTCGTGCTCGTGCCGACCTACGACCCGGCGAGCGGCAACGAGCCGCCCTTCACGCTCACCGACAACCTCGTGCACATCGTCACCCCGAGCCTCGTGATCCTCGACTGGCTACTCTTCACCCCGAAGGGCCGGATCAGGTGGTTCGACCCGCTGCTCTGGGTCCTGATCCCGTACGCGTATCTCGCCTTCGCCGTGATCTACGGCGCGCTCGGCGGCCGGTTCGAGTCGGGCGACACCTTCGCCTACCCCTTCCTCGACGTCGCGACGCTCGGACTCAGCGGCGTTGTCACCTGGATCGCGACGCTCACGGTCGCGCTCCTCGCTGTCGCGTACGTCTACGTCGTGATCGACAGGATCCTAGGCCGGATCGCGGGAGTGACCGGGCGCTAAGCCCTGAACGGCGGTCTCAGCCGTGTCGGTCTGCGCTGAGGCCAGGAACGGCGGCCCGGGGAACGCCAGCGATCCGGGACCGGATCCGCTCCACGGCCGTGGCACTGCTCGGGACTCGGAGCCCACCGTGTGAGGCGAAAGTTCCTTTTTCCCGTTCAATCTCTGCATTCTTGCCAAGGACCGGACTACACGTGTTGCCCCGCCCGCACCTGCCGCGTACTCTGGGCCCGCCGGCCCTCCGGCATCAGTGTTCCCGTCGGTGGGAAGTCGGCTATTGCACCTGACATGAAGCGAGAGGACCCCCTCGGAATGAGCGACCGCCCCTCAACCCCCGATCCGACCAGGGCACCGTCGCCCGTTCCCGGGCCTGCCACGACCGTGAGCGGGGCGGTCGGTTTCGCGAGATCCCGCCGCGCATCGCTGCTCGGCGCGATCTTCATGATGGCGACCTCGGCAATCGGCCCCGGTTTCATCACGCAGACCGCCACGTTCACCTCGACGCTCGGCGCCGCCTTCGCCTTCGGTATCCTGGCCTCGGTCCTCATCGACTTCGTCGTGCAGGCCAACATCTGGCAGATGATCACGGCCTCGGGCAAGCGGGCGGCGGAGCTCGCGAACGCCGCGATCCCGTTCAGCGGCTTCATTCTCTCCGTGCTCGTCATCGCGGGCGGCCTTGTCTTCAACATCGGCAACGTCGCGGGCGCCGGCCTCGGCCTCAACGCGATGCTGGGTCTCGACCCCAAGATCGGTGGCGCGCTCAGCGCGCTGCTCGCGATCGGGATCTTCCTCTCCCGCAGGGCGGGCTACCTGCTCGACCGCGCCCTCGTGATCCTCGGCATCCTCATGATTGGGTTCACCGCCGCGGTCGCGATCGTCGCGAGCCCGCCGGTCGGCGACGCGCTCCGCCAGACGATCCTGCCCGACACGATCGACTTCGCCGTGATCACGACCATCGTCGGCGGCACGGTCGGTGGCTACATCACCTATGCAGGCGCCCACAAGCTGCTCGACTCCGGCACGGCCGGGCTGGAGAACATCACGCAGGTCTCCCGCTCGGCCTTCACGGGGATCGCCATCACCGGCGTGATGCGGTACGTTCTATTCCTCGCGTTCCTTGGGGTGACGGCGAGCGGAGCGACGCTGGACCTCGCCGGGAACCCGGCTGGCGAGGCCTTCGAGGCGGCGGCTGGCGAGTGGGGCATGCGGGCCTTCGGTCTCGTGCTCTGGGCGGCGGGCATCTCGAGCGTCATCGGTGCCGCTTTCACGTCGGTGTCGTTCATGACCGTGTTCAGCAGCAAGCTCACGCAGCGCCGACGGGATTGGGTCACCGTCGGGTTCATCGTGATCGGGCTCGCCGGATACCTCATTATGGGCACGACCCCGGCCGCGCTGCTCGTCTTCGCGGGCGGCTTCAACGGCCTCATCCTGCCCATCGGCTTCACGGTGTTCATGTACATCGGGTGGTTCCGCCGGGACCTCCTCGGCGGCTACCGCATCCAGTGGTGGCTGCTCACCCTCGGCACCGCGATCACCGCGCTCACCTGGTACATGGGGGTCGTATCATTCCGGGCGATCTTTGAGTTCCTCGGCGCGTAGCGCGGGGACACTGCAGGGGCCCGGATCCGCGAGACTTCGCGGTTCCGGGCCCCTGATCAGCCATTAGGAGCTATCGGCTCAATAGGTTCTAGAAGTCCCAATCCTGACTTAAAGCGCGGAATCATGCGATTTCTGCGGTTATCGGACGCTTCTGTGCCCACTGCGTGCCACTTGAGTCCAGCCCGGGACCGACCCACCAGGTCGAGACGGCAGCAGGCTAGCGAGGGCACGCCAGCCGAGCCAATCTACGGCATTAGGATCGGCGGTCAACAACGCCCTAACGACGATGTCAGAAGCGCACGGCACAATTGTCACCATGACCACGCTCGCCAAAGCGCTCGAGCTCCGACGGCTCCTCGCCGAGAGCACTACGCTCAGTATGCTGCGCAGGGATCACCTCCCGATTGTCGCCGCCGTGCTCGGCACCTATCTGAGCGAACCCGATGATCGAATCGCCACGGAAGATCTGCACGAGCGATTCGATGCCGACCTTGAAGAGCTCCGCGATCATTTTTCGCTCGGCAATACCAGCGCAAAGGCATACTGCGATGACTGGCGTAATGCGGGGATCCTCACACGAAGGCCGGCATCCGGCGCGCGTGGGGAGACCTATGAGCTCTCCGCCCCCGGCTTCGATGCACTACGCATACTCAACCAACTCCAGGAGCCGAGATCCACACTCACCGAATCGCGGTTGATTTCTCTCGCCACCACGTTGCACTCCCTCGCGATCGACACCGACCCTGATCAGACACGAAGGCTCGAGGCGCTGCAACGCGAACGCGATGCGATCGATGAGCAGATCGCACGCATCAGGAGCGGCGAACTCGAAACTCTCGACGTCGATCGCGCCAGGGAACGCGTCGCTGACATACTCATGCAGGCGCAGAACCTTCCCGCCGACTTCGCCCGAGTGCGCAGCCGGTTCGAAGACTTGAACCATGACCTGCGCACTAGCCTGCTCGACAACGACGCTTCCGTCGGCACCGTGCTCGACGATGTCTTCCGCGGAGTCGACATGATCGAGTCCAGCGATGAGGGGCGCACATTCTCCGCTTTCTCCTCGCTCATCCGGGATCCGGAGCGCACAGCCATTTTCGAAGCGGATGTCGCAGCAATCCTCGAACGAGAGTTCGCGGTCGACCTTTCCCCGCGCACTCGCCGTGCACTGCGCCAGCTCATGCGCGCCATGAAGCAGGGCAACCGTGAGGTCAATCAATCGCTAACAGAGTTTGCCCGGGGGCTGCGCAGGTACGTGCGCTCCCAAGACTTTCAGCGAGATCGAGAGATGCGCGGGCTCCTGCAAGAAGCGCTCCGCACTGCGGCTTCCGTGCGCACCGCCGTCAAACCCTACGCCCCGATCGGCATTGCGCTCGATCTTACCTCCGTTCACCTGCACAGCGTCGGCGCGATAATCCCTCACGACCCGAGTGACTTCGAGGCCGGCGAGACCCTTGCCGACGCCGATGCCGGCGAGGCAAGCCTCGCGCGGCTCGCGGCGATCGCTCGCGAAACCGAGATCGACTTCGCGGAGCTCGCCGAAAACGTCAACCAGTCGTTCTCCTCCAGCGACCAGCTCACCGTTGATCCTGTCACCGTCGCCGACGTACTCGAACGGTTCCCAGCGACGCAGGGCCTCGCGAGTGTCATCGGGCTGCTCTCGCTGGCATCGCTGCACGGTGAGGTCGACATCGATAACTCAGATGTGCTGACTTGGACCGGCGCCGATGGTGTTGCCCGATCCGCCACTGTGATCCGACACGTCTTCACGAAGGAGATCGATGCATGAGAGACCACAAAGGCCCGGCCGAAACCAACCAACTGCTGAACAATCAGGGAGCCCCACTGCCTTCGGACGAGACCGCACTCTGGCGGGGCGATACCGGCACACTGCACGATCTCTCGCGCCGCACGCTGCTCCGGTTACTCAAGGGCCCGTACCTCTCCGGCGCGAAGCAAACTCAGCTGTGGTCGGCACTGCTCGCAGACGAACGAGCGATTCGTTCGCGCCTACACGACCTCTTCCTCGACCTCGTCATCGACCGGGATGATGAGTTGGCGTTCGTCAGGAAAGTACAGACCGACGAGATCGACATCCCAACCCCGCTCCGTAACGAATCCCTGACATTTATCGAGACCGCGATGCTGCTCACCCTTCGCCAAATGCTGCTCGCGAACAGCAGCGAACGCAGGGTCATCGTGGGCAAGGAAGAAATCTACGAACAGTTGCAGGTCTACAACGAAGGAGACACCGCTACGTTCGAACGAAACCTCAACAGCGCCTGGGGGCGCATGGAGAATCGGTACCGAGTGCTGCACTCAGCGGGCGACGATCGGGTCGAGATCTCTCCCATCGTGAAGTTCTTGATCGACCCCGATCGCGTTCGCGAGCTCACCAATACATACCTGACGCTGGACACCGGGCAGCAGGCGGACACGGGAGAAGCACGATGAAGGATCAACCGCGCCCGTCCGGTGCGCAGTCCGACCCCCCACCCGGGCAGTGGCGCCTCTCCGAGGTGCAGGTCGCGAACTGGGGAACATTCGACGGAGCCATCTACCGCATGCCCATCTCACGCGAGGGCCATCTCATCACCGGTCCCTCCGGGTCGGGCAAATCATCACTGCTCGACGCGATCTCAGCGGTGCTCACACCAGACCAGTGGCTACGGTTCAATACCGCCGCCCAAGGATCCCAAGCGCGCGACGACCGCCGCACGCTCATGAGCTATGTGCGCGGCGCTTGGAGCCGAGCGACCGACGAACTCGAAGATCGCGTCGTCAGCCAGTTGCTGCGCCCCCGCGCGACGTGGAGCGGAATCATTCTGCGCTACGAGAACGGCGCGGAGCAGCCGGTTTCCCTCTGCCGTTTGTTCTTCGCTCGGGGCACGACCACACAGCCCGCTGATCTCGCCAGCATCTCACTCATCGAGCGCTCTGACATCGACCTCCGCGACCTCGAACCATTCGCCCATAGAGGGCTGGAAGCGCGCAAGATCCAGTCTCAGTGGCCCGACGCGCTCGTAACCTCCGCGGGCTCGCACCGCAAGTTCTACTCGCGTATGCGCAAACTCTTCGGCATCTCGAACGAGAGCGCCCTCCAGCTGCTCCACAAAACCCAGTCAGCGAAGAGCCTCGACAGCCTCGACCAGCTCTTCCGCGACTACATGCTCGAACAGCCCCGCACGTTCGAGATCGCAGACAATGCGGCACAGCAGTTCGGTGAGCTCAACGACGCCCACGAGCATGTAGTCGAGCTGCGAATGCAGAGAGATCACCTCAACGCGTTCCGCACGCAGTCAGAGGATTACGACTCAGCGGAGGCCCAGGCCCGCAAGGCGCACGAACTCGCCGAAGCAGTGCTCCCCTATCAGCGCACGCGACGTCTCGAACTCGCCCAGGGCGAACTCTTGCACAATGAAGAGCGCGCAGCCGACCTCGCGGCTCAGGTGGAGACCGCCCATCTGCTCGCTGATCGAGCGCAAGAAACTCTCGATGTGGCCAGGCAGCGCGAACTCCGACTCGGCGGGGGAGACGTCGAGCAATTGCGCCACCGCATCTCTACCGCCCAAGCCGAAGCAGAGCGCACGAGCCAGCGTTGGGAAGCACTCGCGAAGAACCTTCGAGACGTCGGCATCAGCCACACCCCGGCGAGCGCGGCAGAATACGTCGAACTTCTCGCCCAGTTCGACCATTCGGCCGCATTTACATCGCCGACAGG
Source organism: Leucobacter luti (assembly GCF_050310065.1). Classification (GTDB taxonomy): domain Bacteria; phylum Actinomycetota; class Actinomycetes; order Actinomycetales; family Microbacteriaceae; genus Leucobacter; species Leucobacter luti_B. The sequence goes on from NZ_CP190007.1 coordinate 47,991, forward strand.
GCCTACGCACGACGACCACCAGCGTCTCGCCGAAGCGCGACACAAGGTGTCTCGCATCGAGAACGAGATCAAGACACTGCGTATTAGCGGATCAAGCGTGCCGGGCGCACTCCTGCAGATCCGGGATGAGATCGCCGAAGCCGTCGGGGCGCCTCCCCAGGCTTTCCCCTTTGCAGCGGAGCTCCTCGAGGTGAAGAAGGAACATGTCAATTGGACCGGCGCAATCGAACGCGTGCTGCGACCACTCGCGCTGACCCTGCTTGTTCCGTCGCACCACCTGAGCGAAGTACGACGTTGGGTCAACACCCATCGCATCAACGGCCGCCTCACCTACGAAGTCGTCGGAGAGGCCGCGGCTCCTCGCCCCGCAGCAAGCGCGGTCTCCCTTCTCAGCCGCGTCTCCGTTGCAACTCACCCACACGGGGCCTGGCTCACCGGCATCCTCTCACAGCGATACGACTACGCCTGCGTCGATCACCCCGACGAGCTGGATCAGCATGCCAGGGCAATCACCGTGGAGGGCCAGATCAAGCAGTCCGCCACGCGCTATGAGAAAGACGATCGCCGTCAGGTGGATGACCAGCGACACTGGGTACTCGGCGACCGCGAAGCCAAGCATGAGGCACTCCTCGCCCACCTGCGCAGCGCGGAGGCTGAACGGAAGGCGGCGCAGAGCGTCGTCGATCGCGCCACTGCCGTCCAGCATCAGGCTCTCAATCGGAACGCCGTTATCGGCACGCTCCGCGACCAGTCTTGGGCCCACTTCGACCGGGAGCGCGCCCGGGGCGACGTTTCGGCGCTCGAACAGCACCTTGATGCACTCACCCGCACAGACAGCGATCTCAATGCCGCGATCAAGCAGACCTCCCATGCTTCCACAGCACTCCAGCAGGCCCGATCCGACCTCGACTCCTTGCGAGTCGATCACGGCGAAATCATCCGTTCGCAGGAAAAGCTGAAGAGCGAGGTCGCCGACCTCAAAGCACAGCTCGGTTCACCAGAGGGTCCGGTGCTTCTCGCCGACCTCGCAGATGAGCTCGATCGCCGATTCCACGCAATGCAGCGACGTATCACCCGCCAGAACATCGGTGACATCGGTCATCAGGTTTCGAACGCGCTGCGCCGCGAAAAGGACGAGGCGAGCGATTTCTCGAATCGTGCGGGCAGCGCACTCATCCAACTTGCCACGCAGTTCAAGGAACGCTGGCCCGCGGCTGCCGCCGAGCTCTCCCCGACGATTGCAGGCCGGGTCGGCTACCTGGAGGTACTCGACGGCATCACCACGCATCGACTGCCAGAGCACGAAGCCCGTTTCCTCAGACTGCTCCGCGAGCGCTCACGCGACATGGTGGGCGACCTGGTATCCGAGATACTTGCCGCACCGGAAGAGATCAGGGAACGCATCAGCCCCGTCAACACGTCCCTGCGCAGATCCCCGTTCGACCGCGGGAGGTTCCTCAACCTTCGCGTGAAAACCCGCCGCTCCTCCGTGGTCAATGATTTCCTTGCAGACCTCCGCTCAGTGTCTGACAGCAGCTGGGGCGACAACAGCGCCGACACCGCCGAAGCCCGGTTCTCTACGCTCGCGCAGATCATGCGTCGGTTCGAGTCGAGCGACCGCCTCGATCGCGCTTGGAAACGGCAGTGTCTCGATACTCGCCTGCACGTGATTTTCCTCGCCGACGAGATCGACAAGGAGGATCGCGTATGCGCCACCTACGACTCCGCAGCATCGCTGTCCGGCGGCCAGCAGCAGAAGCTCGTAGTGTTCTGCCTCGCCGCAGCTCTTCGCTACCAACTCACCGATACCGAGGAGCAGCACTCGCGATACGGCACCGTCATCCTCGACGAGGCGTTCGATAAGGCCGATGCGCCATTCACCCGCATGGCACTCGACGTCTTCACCGAGTTCGGTTTCCACCTCGTGCTCGCAACACCGCATAAGCTCCTGCAAACTTTGGAACCCTACATCGGCGGCGCCACCGAAGTCGAGAACCCCACGCATCGCAAGTCGCAGATCTCGCAGGTGATGTGGGAGAGAGGGAACCCGTGATCACCACCGAAGAAGTCCGCGAGCGCGCCTCGAAGCGCACGCGCGCCCAGCGCGGTGCCTGGGGCGCGGATCGGCTGCGCCCCGATGCGGAACCAGTCACATGGCAAGTCGCGCTGCACCCCCCGACCGAGCGCGAGATGCGCGCCGACGAGCACGCCGCCGAGCTGTGGGCGAGGCAGTGGCAGCGAGTCGACGATGCCCATGCAACTTCGGGGCTACGCATCGAGTGGACGAGCCGGGCGTGGCTGAGTATCGGCCGGCAGCGGGTGCCCACGCACGCGGTGTTCTGCCGACCCGATGCAATCGCCGAGTTCGCCGGGGGCGACGAGCATCATTCCTGGCTCACTCTGCGCGCTCGGGCCGACCTCATCGCATCGCGTTTTGGCCGCTCTCCCGCTCTCGCAGCCGTCTTCAAACGTCATGCGAGCACGATCCTGTCTCTCGCCGAAGCCGATTTTGACACGCTGCTCGCGGTAACGCTGTGGCTCAAAGACAACGACGCCTCAGGCATGCGCCCGCGGCAACTACCCATTCGCGGAGTAGACACCAAGTGGTTCAGCGCGCACCGCCCCCTCGTGTCCGCCCTGTGCGAGGCTGTCCGAGGCGATGCCCTCAGCATCGTGACTTCCGACTCCCTGATTCGTGTTCGCGTGCTCGACTCCTCGCTTGCAATGGGCGGGTTGCGTGACTTCGCAGCCTCCCCTGCTCAACTCAATGAGCTCGAATACCTACCCGGCGTTGTGTTCGTCTTCGAGAACCTCGAGTCGCTGCTAGCGATGCCCGATTGGCCCGGTGCGATCGCGGTGCACGGGTCAGGCTACGCCGTCGATGCGCTAGGAAACATCCGCTGGATCACCAACCGGCCCGTGATCTATTGGGGCGATCTCGACTCGCACGGCTTTGCGATCCTGCACCGCCTGCGCAAGCATCACTCCGATATCGCATCGGCGCTCATGGACAAGGCCACGCTTCTGCGGTACCGCGACTTGTGGGTCGCCGAGCCCACGCCCGCTCGAGGTGCTCTCGACACGCTCACGGCTTCGGAAGCCGAGGCGCTGAGGTGTCTCCGCGCGGAGGGCGACGTGCGCCTCGAACAGGAGAGGATCCCATGGGCGACGGCGCTTACCGCGCTTCGCCGAGCGGCTGAGGGACTACCGCTCCTGCCACACCGCCCCCCAAAAGTCTGCAGACGCATCATGAGAGAATCGCTAAATGAACAACCGCCGTGGACAGCGCCAGGATGGCAAGCCTGAGGCGAAACGTCGCAAATCAGAATTGCGCCCACGCAAACCACATGCTTACACTGGACACGGTAGCAGTTCCTCAGCGGACCACGCGCCATCTCCAGAAGGCGACCTTGGGTCGCCTTCTGCGTTTCGGCAGTTACCCGACGGCATGCTCATCGCATATCTCGACGAATTCGGCCACGTCGGCCCATTTATGGGAACTGGCCATAAGAAGTTCTTCCACAACCCGGTATTTGGATACGCTGGCATCCTCATCCCAGCTGAGAACGTGCGGCGCTTCGGAGCAAAGTTCGAACGCCTTAAAGAACGAGAATTTCGCAACGAAATCCACGACTCAGGTAAACACCCTCGCAGGTGGGAGAAGAAGGGCTCGGAGATCTTCACCAGCGGATCCTTCGCGCGCTACCCTCACCGGGTAGCTCTCATCAGCGACCTCGGCGACTACCTACATCGGCTCGGCGGCAACTACTTCTACTCTGGAACCGTCAAACCAATAGGCACGACCAAGATGACGGGGCAAACTCCCGCAGAACTCACCAGCAAAGTGCTCGTTGATGTCGTAAAGCAGCTCTGTATCTATGCCGAGCGCAAAGGCCGCAACCTGACCGTGCTCCTCGATCAAGGCGGTCCTATGCCTCGCGAAGACGCGATCACTCACATGGCGTCATTCATTTACTCGGCAAAAGAGCCCGAAATGAAACGCATCATAGAAGTGCCGATGCAGCTCGAAAGCCACCGGTACGGGGCCATGCAATATGCAGACTGGCTCTGCGCGATTACCTCGCGCACGGTGCATTACCATTTCACGGATTCAGATGAGTTTGCTTGGGCACCTGGCGCATTCAAGGACATCTTTCATAGCTGGGCCACCGCAGAATCACGCATTCTCGTTCCTGAGACCCATAGCTCTGTGCGAACTGGGACACTGATTCATCCTAAGAAGTGGATCAACAGCAATTTCAATACTCAAGTCAGGCCGGCAGGCGCATCTCTGCAGCACCGCGTCGGAGATGCCCTCAACCTTCACGCTCAACAGTAGGAATCTCCTCGACAAGGTTCTCGGGCAAGTCGTTCATATCGACTCGAATGAGTCTTCCAACGCGGTAGCCGCGCACCGTCCCGTCCGAGATTCGACGCCGGAGTGCCTTGACGGATATTCCGAATTGTTCAGGCGCCTCGGCGAGCGAAACCAACCTCGGTGTTGCGTCTTCGCGGCCAAGTCTCGCGTGCCCCTCCGCATGGGTGCTTAAATTCATGCCTGGCCCTTTCTGTCCATTCTGAACAGAAAACTGAGTCAGAAAAGTTGGATAATTTTATTACTTTGATCAGGCATTTTATCAAACAAACTTCTCAGAAGTCCCAATACTCGTCAGCAGCCGCGGAATCACGCGGATCTTCGGGGGTTGCAGCGGGGCCGTGCCCTCTGCGTGCCACTCGTGAAATATGGGCTCTTCGCATAATGGTGCGAGACCGTGGCACGCCCCGATGTTACCCGACGGACCCGGGAGGCTCTGCGAGCGTGCGTCACGCGCTCACCAACATCAGCGGTTGCTCAACCGTAGGAACCTCGATCTGTTCTACACCCGGCCCATTGCGATCCCACTTCGTGAAGCGGACAATCGTAGTCCTGGAATCTGCGCCGATCGGCCGGAGCTTTCGCGCCATCAATGACGCGAGCGTTTGATCGTGGGTCGTGACGATCATCTGCCGATGCGGTGCGATCTTTCGCAGTAAGTCCACGAGACCAAGTAGATGAACATCGTCAAGGTTCTGAAGCGGGTCATCCAGAATAAGTCCCGTCAGCGCGTGAGTCGAAAATCCGAGGTTGAAGGACAGGAACAACGCGACCGCAAGCGCGTTCGCCTGTGACGTCGAAAGAGTTCGACCAGGGTCCGTCACTTTGACACCCTCATCCTCGTCAATCAGAATCGGAACAAGCCTGTGCTTCCCGTATGACTGACGCGTGAGGATCTGAACCTTTCTGAACGTGGGATGTGGATCGATCGCAGCATAGAACTGCGCAAGGAGGGGCTGGAGCGAGTCGATCCGCTGAGTGACGAAGTTCTCGGCATCTTCCTTCAGCAGCCGTGCTAGCTGATCTGCGGATACACCCACCTTTCGCCTGCCATCGACCTCAGCACGTTTGTCTGCAAGAGTCTTACCTGCCGCAGCGATCTCCGCGTCAAGGCGCGAAACACGCTTACGCGCACCTTCAAGCGACGCGGCGGATTCGAACTCCATTCCTCTCTGCTCCAGGTCTGCGACAGCCGACGAACGATTGCGAAGCGCAGACAGTTCTGCTTCAACCAGTCGCACACCGACGTCCAGATTAATGTCTTCATCACCAATAGGTTGCCCATCGATCGGCGCAAGCTCCCGGAGTCTTGCCGCACGTGAACGGACAGTAGCGAGATACGCTGCTCTCTGCTCAGCGAGCCGATGGCTGCGTTCTTGAAGCTGCGAATGTGCCTGGATCGCGCTCCTGGCTGCTTCGTCGGCCTCAATCATCCTCACACGAGCCGCCTCAACCTGAGTAAGTTCATCAGGTCGCTCACTCGCAGAGACGATCTGGTTGAGTCGATTAGCGTATCCAGACTGATCAACCGACTGACCACACGCTGCACAGGTATCTGAGACATGACGAAGCAGGATCGTCGCCATTGATGCAAGATCATCGCGCACCGACTGGTTGCGCTGGAATGCATGTTCGAGCCGTTCATGCTCAACCCGCGACAGTTCACTTGCAGCGAGGGCCGTCTGCATGGCTACTTCAGCGTCTTTGCTGCGCAGTAGTACGTCCCGGATCTCATCCTCGTCGGGAATCGGTGTCGCCTCGACTTTCAGCTCCGCGAGGACAGCCTCCAGATTTGAAGCACGGTGCGCAAGTTCACTCCGCGTTCTGACTGTGACCTCCCTGAGGTGAGCAAGCGTGTGCTCATTGAGCGCAGGAGCCACCGGTAGGTCCTCTTGTGACGATTGAATCGTTCGGACGGCCGCGCACCACTCCGCCCAGCGAGCGAGTAGATCCGGAGACTGCGCACGATCGATCTCACTCGAAAGTGCAGTTCGAGCCCCGCTCAAATCCTCAAGACGTTCCTGCAAAGGTTCAAGCTCACCTTCGAGCTTGTTGACGGCTCGCACCCAAGCTGTCTTATGAGAATCGAGTTGGGTTGCAAAATCCTGCAATCGACCGGCGCCGACCATCTCGGCTACTGCCGCAAAGCGATCGGTGTCCTCGCGCCCAGTTAGGAACTGACGAAGCGACTCTTGACGTAGATAGATCGCCTCTACCATCGACTCTGCCACGGAATCGAAGTCTTGCTCAGCCTCCGCCCGCGCGATGTTCACTCGGATCCACTGCTCCGCTGCTGCGCCTCGAAGTACTGCGGATCCAACCTCAACTGTTGGCACCCACTCATGCTTCTTGGGACTCAACTCTGCCGGATTCCCCAACGACCGAGAGATAGTGATGACGTTGTCGCGGTCATTGAGCTTGAGGCTAACAGCGGTTGTCCCTGACGAAGTGTAGACGTTTCTCGGGCCCTCGCTCGATATATGCTGTCCGGTTAGCACCCAGGAGATGGCGTTACAGACTGTCGTTTTGCCGTAGCCGTTCGCGCCCACGATTACCACGACGTCCGCACTTAGGTCGATGTCAATCCGGTCAGCGACTCCACCAAAACCGGTGATCGATATTGAGCTCAGCCTCATTGCTTAGTCCTGTCTTCATTCGAATCCGGCAGACACGAATCGTAGAGTGCTTCGACGAGTGGTTGGCCATGACGATATGCGCGCAACAACACGTCGAGCATTGCTGCGTTCTGGCTGGTGAGTCGCGTCCGCTCAACGATCGAGTCGAGCGGGTCCTTCTGATGGAGCGATTCGGGAAGCGTCAGGTCAATCACTGGAGCCAGTGCTCGTCGAACCGCGGGGGCAACTTCCAGGGTGCCTGAAATCTGGACAGGGACATCATCTCCTGTGATTACAAGTTTGCGCAGCCGTCTTGTGTCTGTTCGAATGGCACTAAGCAAAGCCGCTTCGCCGCTCGGAACGGGATCTGCCGTCACTAGAACGAGGTACCCATCCCACGACTTGGGGTCGTTATTCACAAGCGCGGAGCCCAAGAGCCTGATGACGTGGTCCTGAGCGAGGAGCCAGGAGTCTTTCAACTCGTCGAACGTGTCATATTGCCAGACCGCTACCAGCGAATACTCATCTTCAAAAGCCATCGCTTCAGGTGGCCACGAGGCATAATGCTTGCGCGGAATCTGATGGATCCCGGATGCTGCAAGCAGTGCAACGATTTGGTCGACGATGTCCCCACCAGCGGTTATTCGATTCGCCATCACGCTAACCTCCTCCTAAATGAATCGGAGTCATCCTGGAAACGAAGCCGCGCGTCGTCAATTGGAATTGGAATGAGCGTGTCGGCTCCCCGAATCAGGTCCTCACTTGTGTCGCCCCGGATGAGATCATCAATCTCAAACTCAGCCATGCTCCGAAGCCCCGCGACGAGCACGTGCCTGACCCGCTGTTGCGGCGGCAACGCGTTGTTGCGCGCCATCAACCGTGAACTGAGCGCCGCCCAAGTTCGAACTCCTTGCCCATGAAGAAGTGTCAGAGAAACATCAGGAACGCCTTGCCCGCTGAGTCTTGCCCCGCTCTCTCCATCGAAGCTGACCTCACTTGTGCCTAGGACACGCATGACCCAGCCCAACCCAAGCAGGAGATCTGCGACACAAGTGCGCCGCGCCGTGTCGCCCTCACCCAGATAGTCGAACTTCTCCTGTAGCCACCGCGCACGATTTCGTCCCAGACGCAGCAGATCAAGGGAAGCCATCGCCTCCAGCACTTCTTCGAAGTTTTGAGGATCCAGCTCTGACTGTTCGGCAAGCAAAGACTGTCCAGCGACTCTTAGATGCTCGACCTGCTCTGCCAGTACACGATTCGCGAGAGCATCCATGAACCGCGTCCAGTACATCGGAACCGTATCCGACAGGTTGTCGCCGAGCGCCGCTGCAAACCTACTGTCCGGGTTCGGGTCCACGAGATAGAACTGCGATTGCGCGGCCATGGCCAGCCGCTTGACGCTGTCAGTAAGAACTTGCGCCGGACTCCCCAAACCCACGAAAACAGTTAGCGGTGCGGCAAGGTTAGTTGCTGCGATGACCTCTTCCCAGCCTCCACGCCATCCGTCGTCGAGAGCAGCCTTGCGCAGAACCCAGGACTCCTCATCTTGATCGACACTGCGGTGCAAGTAGATCACTGCGTGGGAGCCCACGTTGCCATGGTCCTCAGGGCCATGCACAAAGGTGACCGCGTTTGAGTTTCCCAACTGGCTGAATGCATTCTGCATCGCCAAGTCATAGTTAAGTGACAGGACGTGCTGGATCACGCCTTCCGTCAACAACGCCGCTGCAAGTAAATGCCCACGGTTTGGGCTCGCTGTCCGCCACTCATCCCGTGGTAGTCGGCGAGTCAACTCACGTTGCGACCCACGCCCCTTCTCGAACACGACGTCAGCCAGCACTGAGAGATCGCTCGGATCGGCACAGTCGCCATCCTGAAGCACGCCATCCTGCACCAACCGACGATGCGCATCCCGAGCATATGCTGCTCCAGTTTCTAAGCTAGTTGGCGCCTCGACAGAGACTCCGGCACCCACAACCAGGACAATCTTGCTTCCGCCGCCGTCTGCAGCTTGTCGAAGAAGTTCAGGAGGGAGAGCTTGAATCGAATCTTGTGCCAGGTCGGACCCAATGCGGTCATCTACCACGTTTGCGTTCAAGTTACCCCGACCTCGCCCTCAACGGGCTGCTGGGAAGCGCACCGTCACGTTTGCATATCCCCAGGTTATCGACAATCACCCCGATCTGCCTCCCGTATTGCGCGGCTTCGATTCCGTCGACACCCTCCGCTCCCAAGCGCGACACCAAAGCGTGGTCCGCACTCCCCGAGAACCCACGCTACTCAATGACGCGGCACACGGAGCCGCCTATAGCCGATCGGCACCACTACCCGTGATTTGCGGATTGCGGGTATTGGCACTTTCACATCGACCGCAAGATACGGCCACCAACGCTCCGTGGTTTGGAACGGCGCTCCTCAAGCTCACGCTTGACCTCGCCACGAAGTTGCCCGAGAGCGGCAGCGGCACGCAGACGCTCAATCCTTTGTGTCTCACCCTCCGCAGGGTTCCCTAACGCTTGAGGTGATTGAAGGCCATGCCGATCTCGGTAGGCAGCGACCACACGGGCCGCGCGGCGCCATTCTGTGGCCCGCCGTGTGTCCGTAGGTTCCTCACCGAGAGCCGCGACCCACTGTAAAGACTCAGCAATCGCAGCATCGAGGACAGCATCGGCGCGCTGTTCGATTAGGTCACGGCGTTCTTTGAGCGCCCGGCACATGTCGTCCGCCATCGGCCCGGTTGCCTCTGGAATGAGCCCAACAATGAGTCGAGCCTGCTTCCGATTGCGCCCCGATCCAGCGGGCCGCGCGGTCGCAGCGGCGACTCGATCTCGCAGAACTGCAGCAACGTCATCGACATCGTCGAATCCGCGGGCGCGCACGAGACGCGGCAGCAGCACGGCGAGGTCATGGTTGTTGGCTTCTGCACGTCTCAGTTCGGCGGTCAACGGTCCGAAGGCATCTGAGTCAATGACGTCCTCTGCTTGTGCATCGCCCAACCCGGAAGCACGTACGAGCGATGCCCACCGGTCCCGCTGCGCGGCAGCGGCGATCGTCTCGTACTCCGCCGCAAGCTGCGCGATAGTCCCCCAGGTCTCTTGCTCTGCCGCAAGGGTCTCGTGCGCAGACAGCTCGGCACCCACATGCTGGAGCACACCGCTCAGCACGCTCTGCGCAGTGGCCTCATCGGTGTCGCCGGGATGCGGGCCCGAGTGGGAATCGTCGGGCTTATCAACGGCGAGATAGGCAATGTTCGCCTCACGGCCACGGGTCATTGCAACGTAGAGGCTCTCACGCGTAAGCGAACCATCGACAAGTACGTGGGCCGTGTCGGTGGTGAGGCCCTGTGCTCGGAATGAGGTCACGGCGTATCCGAGGTCGACGTGCTCAGAAACATAGCCAGCGGGTAGCAGCAGGCTGGCGCCCCGATTGCGCCCTTCGCGTCGCACAAGCATCGAGCCGTCGGTGCGAACATCGAGAACGCGCCAACGGTCACCGTTGCGCACCCAGTTCCCACGCGCGCGGAGCCGACGATCATTCCTGCGTGTGATGACGATGTCACCGCTTGCCGCTTGTGTGCCGTCATGCAGGTCGGCCTCGCGCGGTCCACGCACCACACCATCGAGGATCAGGTCTGTCCGTGCACGAGTGTTGAGCATAGTGACCGATTCGTTCGAATCCGCTATGAGCACGGTCGTGCGCCCAGCACGTTGGTCGGCCCGCCATGCGGCGTACGCAGCCTCAGTCATCGCTTCGGTGCCGCCCTCGACGATGCGGTCGTGCTCCGCATAGATATCGAGCACTTCGGCATGGCCGTGGCGAAGATCGAGTGAGGCACGCTTCTCCCACTCGTGCGTGAACCGGTGCACGTCGACGAGTTCAGCGACGTCCTCACGATCGTTGGCGAGGAGTCCGAACGCTCCGCCTGCGTCCACCGCTTGGAGCTGGGCGTAATCCCCGACGAGCAGGACCTTTGCTCCGGCATCCGCAGCGAGCCGTGCAATGCGGTCGAGTGACAGCGTTCCGGCAAGGGATGCCTCGTCAATCATCACGAGTTGCTTCGCACTGAACGTTTCGCCCGTCTGGAGGTGCGTTTGCCACCATTTCGCGGTGTTCTCCGTCGCGATCCCGAGGTCCTCGCCGAGCACCTGAGCAGCGCCGGCAGATGGCGCGAGGCCAACCACGGAGCCGCGCCCGTGTGCATGCTCCCACGCACGCCGGAGCGCGTACATCGCAGTCGTCTTCCCGGCGCCAGCGGGGCCGACAAGTATGTCGACGACGCGCCCTGACACTGCGATTGCTGATAGCGCGGATGCTTGATCGGGTCCGAGCACCCGGCTCTCACTGTCGGGCTTCCGCGCGACGTGCTCGATTGTCGCCAGTGGGGTCGTGGGACCTGTCGTTGTGCGTGAGAGCTGCAGCAACCGCTCCTCTGCATCGAGTAGCTCTTCGGAGGAGAAGACCGTGGAGTTTCTCGGCCGGAACACCGACGACTCATCGGCTCGTCGGAAGACAGCGGGACTGGATGCTAGCTCGGGTGGCGTCAGCCTGAGAGATTCTGCCTCGGCCGCATCCACAACCATCCCGATCACTGCCTCACGGTCACGCGTGCTCGCAAAGCGATACCCCATCGTTTGCCGCGCCGCTTCGGCTGTGAGGTTCCACCGCCGCCAGGTGGAACGTTTCTCCCCCACTGCCGCGACAACGCTCAATCCGAGGTTCGCGACGACGTCGAGGGGGATGTCGTCAGCGCGCAACAGCAACGGCGCATCATGGGCAACGACTCTTCGAGCCCAAGCACTCGCTTCTTCCCCCAGGATCGCCCCGGCTTGTTCTCGCCACTTCTCGGTGAGGTCAGCGAGCGAATGGATCTCCTTCTCCGGCCGTGTGGCGAGTGTCGCCTGGGCGCGCAGCTTGATGATCGTCGCACTGGAGGGTTGCCTGCCATGCTTCTCGACGTACGCCGCGATGAGACGATCCTTTTCCTCGTCGATGTGCCTTGACCGAGATGAGAACGCGTCGACCAGGGCCTGCGGAACGGAAGCTATGCTCCATCCCGGATTTCGGTCGCGACCTCGCTCGCGAGGCTCCCACTCAACACCCAAGGCGCGTGTGAGGTGATCGGCGAATACGGCCTCGTGCAGTTCGGAGAGCGCGACGGTTGCGGCGTGCATCGGGCGGCTGTCGAGGCTGCGCCATTTGTTGTCGAGCACGGTCTGGACCTTGTTGCTGATCACGACGTGCGTGTGCAGATGAGGATCGCCCGCGCGCGAGTCGTAGTGATCATATGCAGTCGCGATCAGCCCGCGCACGTCGACCTGCGCAACCGCGCCTTCACCGGGGGTTGCACCGGCCCGCGTGGCCGCAACCTCCCGTTCCATGAACGCAACCAACTCTGCAACTGCTGCGTGGTGGGCATCAACGATGAGTGATTGCGTCCCGGCATCCGCGACCGCCCACAAGACCGAGGCAGCCTTCGGGATCGAGAACGTGTAGTCATAGCCCGCAACTGCTCGTCGAGTTCCCTTCGCTGACTCCTCGGCTTCTATCGATGCTGTTTCGCGCCCGCGCTCTGCGGCGCTCAGACTCAGCGGGAGTGCGGCGAGGCGCTCGGCAACCCGCTCCGCCCTTGGCTTGTACCGCGGGTACGCCCGCCCCAGGGGTTCACCCACGATGGGGTCACGACCCATGCCGATGAGGAGCTGGAGCTGCGCTTCGGAAACCTCGTCTCCCACATCAAGCTGACTATCTCCGAGCGCAGCGATTCCGCTCCCCATCCACCTACCCGGCGGTGTTCCGGTGGCGCTGTAGTAGCGCGTAAGCGGTGTCGATAGGTCGCGGTCACCGTCTCCCGCGGCGACGGTGCGCAGGAGGTACTTGTACCCGTCGCCAGCAGACATCAATCGCATCGACACCGTCACAGCCGCTCACCTTTCCTCCGTCAGGGAGGAGGTGAACACGCAGCATCGGCGGCGCCATGGGCTCGACGCGGGAGGGGACGTTCCTCGATCTGCCAGACGCGTGGCGGCTCAGGAAGCAGGGGCCGCAGCGGTCAACCGCTCAAGATCTTTGAGTGCCGCGAGGAGCACGTGCTGTGCGATCCGGGCTGTCTCGATTCTGGGCTCGAACCCTTCTTTCAACTGTTGTCGAGGGTGAATGTAGTTTCGAAAGTTCCGTACCTGATCGGCATGCTTCGATACATCGGGACTCAAGACTCCAACAGCCTGCGAGACGATGATCAACTCCCCAAGTGTCCAAGCATCGATGGGTTTGACGTTGCCCTTGGCCCTGGGGGCGCGCGGAGAACTGAGGAACTTCGCTGGATGCGATTGTGCCACTTCTGCGAGCAGGCCTTCCAAGGTGCTCCCCACGAGGAAGATGACCGCGAGCGGCGCTTCTGCGAGGAGGCATCGCTCGATTTCTGCCAGTCGAGCGGCAACGATCTCGGCTGTGGTCAAGGAGGTAGGCAGTGCCGCGAGATCAATGTCTCCGAAGTCTTCGTCGAGAAACGCTATGGCGTCAGCGGAGAGTGTTGGTCGATTCGACGATTCAAAGATTGGAACGACGGTGTCGAGGATATGTTGCTCATACTTCGACGGCTCGCTGTCTGTCCGAAGCTGAATGACTCTCCATCGTTCAATGAGGTCCAGGTTCAGTCTTGCGACGTCGCTGAACGGTTCTCGAGTCCAGATCTGGCGCAAGATGCTTGCTTTGGATCCCTCGTAATGCTGGTAGGGGTCGAACCCGATGCACCCCTCTACGAAGTCTGCGAATGACGCGTTGGTGAAGTCGAGCACGTAGCCCCCCGACATCGACAGGAGGTCTTCAAGCAGGGCTTTAGCAGCGTTGTCGAAAGGAGCCATGACTTGTTCGCCTCATTCGTCGCCGACGTCGAGGTCGTTGATGGTTTGCCGCTCCAATCCGAGGTGCTCGGCAATGTGGTCAAGGAACTTTGTTGATGTGAGGAACCACTCGGTGCCCCCACGACGCGTACGGGTACCGTGATGGTCCGCCATGCGGAGCCACTCGTGGAACTTTCTCTCAACGTCGTTGGACATGACCACCGGATAAATGCGAAGCAGGATCGGATCCTCGGGTAGCGCCGTAAACCTGCCCTGCGACCCCGCGCGATGCAATGCGTCACGGGATGAGTGCCCGACCTTCAGCAAGGTCTTCCCTGTGTCGGGATCGAAGGGGTACTTCAAGTAATGCGGCAGCGTATATACGTAGATGCCGGGTGTGCCTGCAGCCTCGGCCTCCACCGTTGCCTTCGCCGTGGCAGCATCTTCGGCTTCAGCGGCAATGCGGTCTTCCGCACGGACGGTCAACTGCTCTTCGAGCAGCATCCAGTCTGCCCTCAGCTCGGGCGAAAGGTCTGGTCGCTTCAGAAGCGTTCGAACGCGGCGCGCGGCCTGCAGCGCAAGGGTTGGCCCCGTCGGGAGGACTCCCTCGGTCAGGGCCGCAATCGTCACTCGGTTGTTGTATCCATAGTTCCCGGCCTTCGCACCAGCAAGCTCAGCTTGCTGCTCAAGCGTGAGTCCTTCACGATCGCCCCTGAAGGTGTCACCGAGGCGGCTCGACTCAGTTTCAAGAACGGCTTCAGCCTCGGCCTTCCTGTCGTACGAGGATCCGAGGTCGCTCATGCCGAGACCAGCTGCATCAAATCGGAGAAGTCAGTTACCACGTCATACGTGACACCACTGCTGTTCTGGGCATTGAGCATGGCGAAAAACTTGCGCGCGCACTCGATCTTCGCGTCCTCAACGCCCCTCAGTTCAAGAGTCGAGAGGGTGCCCTTCGTTTCTGCGACGAAGTAGACGTGCTTCACCGTCCCTTCCTGGAAAGCGATTGCCCAGTCAGGGTTGTAGTCGTCGAAGGGCGTCGGGATCTTGAAGCCGCGCGGAAGCTTTGTGAAGACTGATACTTCCTCGCTGACATCGAGCGCCGCCCCGAACTCGCGTTCAACCTGTGAGTCGTCGAGTACGTACTCGTAGACGTTCTTGTTGGGTGTGTGTACGGCCTTCGAAAGATCCTGAGCGGTCTGGTTCTCGGTAAAGATCGATGCGTTGTAGCGGTCTTTAAGGAGGTCGTACTCGATGTGCTCGACCATTGTTGCTGCGGCCTGCTCGCGGATCAACCGGGCGGCTTCCGTAATGAACTGCTCCGGGTTCTGTCTGAACTTGCCGAACGTGGCCGGTGTGATCCCGCGAAGGATGGTAGCAACAGTGCGTCGCGTCAGCTTGGTCTTTTCTGCAATCTCACCGATTAGGTCATAAGACACCGTGGAACTTGCGCTAAGCGTCGACTCCGACGACTTCGTTCGCGTGACCTTGAAGCTCTCTCCCGACTCCAGGTCTTCAGCTTCAATGACGTCCCGCTGGACTCCTTCGGTCACTACATACTGGAGTCGAGCCACCTCTAGAGACGCATCCAACGCTCGCACACAGTTGTCGATGAGTTCTCGCGAGTCGAACTTGACTTGGTACACGACACGGTGGTTGATCCGCGACCAGAGTTCCTGGAACTCCCGCTTGTTGAAGTTCACCTTATTCATCGGGATGGCTTTCGCCTTTCGGCCATCATCGACCTTCGGAGCCGCAATGTGGAGTGAGTCAATCAGATCTGCCACCTGGTAGAAGTACGGCTGGAGTGCCGATGGCAGAGCGGGAATCTCCGGGAGTTCACTGCGCCCGAGCCACCTGTCGGTGAGGTGCTGGTCGTAATCAATGAAATCGTGCTTGATGAGCCAATGTTGGAGTTGCTTCGCTTCTTCCAGCGTGACCCTGTGTTCGACCCCAGCGGCCACGTCGCGCAGAACAGCGCCCGCGAAGAACTCCGGTGTTGCCTGCCGCGGCCGCGCACTGAGCAGGCCGAGCGTCTCCTTCTGGAACCCGGCGACGAAGTCGACGTACGACTCTTCGGTGACGACAGTGAGCACGTTGATGTCGTGGACAGTCACAGGATCATCTGCGCGGTCACCGTTTCGGTCGACAGCGAGGCGAAGACCACGACCAACTTCCTGCCGACGTGAGTCACCGGCGGTGGCCTTCTTCAAGAAACCGAGGGTGAAAACGTTCGGATTATCCCACCCCTCCCGCAGCGCGGAATGACTGAAGATGAACCTAAGCGCGTAGTCACGGTCAAGAAGCTTCTCTTTGTCACGAAGGATGGCGTCATAAGCTTCGGCGTCCTTGGATAGGCCCTTGCCCTTCTCGTCCGACGCATCAGAGGCATCACTGTTTACCCAGCGTCCGGTCTTCTTGTCGACGGAGAAATATCCGTTGTGGATGTCGCGAATAGCGTCGCGTTCTAGGAATGACCGGTACGCCTCGCCTCCGTCCTCAAGATCGAGTTCGCTGAGTCGTTCTGCCTTAAGGGCCTCATACTCCTGCTCGAAAACACGCGCGTACTCACCGAGCCGGTCAGGTTGGTCATAATCCCGGTACTTCTGGACTTCATCGATAAAGAAGAGCGAGAGCACTTTTATGCCCTGTCCAAAAAGTTGCCTTTCCTTGTCCAGATGCGCGCGGATGACCTCTCGAATTTGGAGTCTCCGCTTCTGTTCGTCGGTCACATCATTGGTGATCTGACCACCTTGGAGTATTTGTCCATCGAGCATGGTGACGGTGTTCGCGATCGCGTCGATGTCATCAATGACGAGACCCTTGTACGCCTCAATGCCGCCAGAGATGTCGTGAAGTCGGTCCCCCTTCTTCATCTTGAACGTCTTCGGTTTGATGAGGCCGTTCTTCGACTGATGCTGAATCTCGATGCGCGCCTTCGGGAAATCTGCCCCCGTGCCGAGTTCGAGCCCATCGACGTAGAGATACGCGCTGCTGCCCGCGAGACCCTTTACGCTGATGCCACGCGCAGCGATCTTCTTGACGAGCTTCCTGTTGTAGGCGTCAAGAGCATCCAGTCGATGGACTTTGTTGTGGTCGATCGCGTGGGTCGCCGAATAGCGAAGCGCGAAGAGAGCGTTGAACCGCCCAAGTGCCTTGAGGGTTTCACTCGGTTTGGCAGGATTTCTTCCGAGGCGTTGGGGTTCGTCGATGATCAGGATCGGACGGTTCGCGGCAATCACGTCGATGGGACGACGGGACTTGAATCCGTCGAGCGTCTTGAACATTTTGAGGCCCGATGACTTGCCGGATCCACTGACATCCTGATCCGCCTTCTTCGCGTCACGATTAAAGTTCTGCGCGTTGATGATCATGACCTGAATCCCGGGATCCGAGGAAAACGTCTCGACGTCCTCCAGGTGCTCGGAGTCGTAGACGAATGATCTTGCCTGGGTTTCGTACTCAGCAAGGAAGTGGTCAGCCGTGATCTCGAAGGACTTCTTCACGCCTTCGCGGATCGCTACGCTCGGGACAACGACGACGAACTTCGACCAGCCGAACTGTCGGTGGAGTTCCATGATCGTCTTGATGTAGACATAGGTCTTGCCAGTACCTGTCTCCATTTCCACGTCCAAGTTCAGCCGAGCGGCCGGGCTGCCAATTAGCTCGCTCGACAGCGGTAATCCCCGCGTACGGCGCTGGACCGCCTGGATGTTTTCGAGGAGTTGGGTCGAGTTCAATAGCAGCGCGCTGTTGCCGTGCCCGGTCAGCGCCGCAGCCTCATCAACACCGTGCTCCAGCTCGGCAAGACCGCGCCGACCAGTCGTCCGACCAGGGTCAATCTTGTAGGTGATGTTGTCGGCGAATAGCTGCCGGTGCACGGCACGGAAGCAATCCACGACCGCCTCGACTGCGGCAGTCTGGTAATCCTGGACCTTGAAGTGCAGCTTCATCGAATCAAATCACCTTCACGTCAGTCTCAGGCGACAATTGCTCGAAGACCTGGTATGCGTTAATTGCCGCATCATCGGTTGCGAACCCAATGTCCTTAAACACGACCTTCTGTGTGTCGTCCGATGCAGCACGCTGCGCGAGCGCACGGATCAGTGTCTCGTCGAGTTGACCGTCGAAACACCCAAGTAGCGCGCCGTCATCAACGACGTAGACCTGATGTCCCTCAACGGTCTCCTCGTTGATCGGTGCTGAGAGGTCGAGTCCCCACGCGATGAGCACCTCGAACAAAACGTCCAGGCCACTGCGGTCGCCCTTCACGCTCTCGACGAGGTCGAGCAACGTGTCCTGATCCGTGGCGTCCGGGGTGGTCGTAATCTCTGCAAAGTTGCTTGTGTCGACCGTGAAGGCTCGGAAGCCGATGTCGCCAGCCCAGTCCGATGACTTGCTCTCCCCAAGAATCCGCTCCCCCGCTTTCCGAATTCGGATCTTGGTTAGCTCCGCGATGTTCAGCGGTTTATTTAGTTCCTGGAGGAACTTGATCGCGTTCTGGATAGTTGTCTTCGCCGAACCTGTTGCCGACTTGAGATTGTCTTCCAGCGATTCGGGAAGCTGCACCAAGATCACCGGACAGTTGAGCCCTGTACGCGAGCACAGGTCAAACACTGCTTCCGCAGTCGTGCCGGAGCCGGCGAAGAAATCCATGACAATGCCCTCTTGACCGTTGAGTACATACTCGAACAGTCGAGATAATTCGACATGATCCTTCGGGTTGTTAAAAACCTTTGCCCCCATCAGCTCACGCAGATGCCGCACAGCAACCTGAGACTGCTTATAGAAGTACGTACCGCGAACCTGCGTGGCCAATTCAGTATCTACGTCGACTTCGTCTTCGTCGTCACCTTCAGTAGGGCGCTCATCGTTCAGCGGCCGCAAATGTGCTTTGCGAAATGGCGGCTCAGAATGGTCTTCTCGAAACACGACGAGCCCGAGATCAATCTGCCGCTGCATCTCATTTGGGTCGCTGTAGATCCATCCGCGTTCTGGTACCCGACAAGGAACGCCGGTCACGGGGTGCACCACATCATATCGTGGGCCGTTTCCACCCGGCCACGAAATATCACGGTCACGCCATGGGCCGTTTGCGTCGATTCTCTTGTAACGGGACCACTTCTTTGCAGGGTCTGACTTGCTGAGACCTGCGAACCAAGACGCAATGTCTTTCTCAATTGAGGCATCGTCCGCGCCATGGAGGTCTCGAAGCCGCAAATACTCATTCCAAATTTCGCGCGCACCCGGCTTCTCTTCACGCCATTTGACTTGCTTCTCGCGCAGTGTCGACTTGGACTTCGCATAAACCATTACATACTCATGGCCCGCAGAAAACAGCTTCGCATCGTTTTTTCGGCCTTTCTCCCACACCAGCTGTGCGATGAAGTTCTGCTCACCGAAGACCTCATCCATGAGGCGACGGAGCGATGCCTGCTCGGCGTCGTCGATGCTCACCAGAATCACACCGTCCTGGGCGAGAAAGCGCTTCGCCAATCTGAGCCGCGGGTAAATCAAGCTCAGCCAGTCTGAGTGGAATCGTCCGTTGGCCTCGGTGTTCGTGGTCAACCGCTCGCCGACATCATTCACCTGGCCTGACTTCCACAGATACTCCTGCTTCGAAGAAGAGAAGTCGTCTCGATAGACGAGATCGCCGCCTGTGTTGTAGGGGGGATCAATGTAGATGAGACGGACCTTGCCAAGGTACGACTCCTGGAGCAGCTTCAGCGCTTCGAGGTTGTCTCCCTGGCTCTGTTGCAAAGATTGGCGGCAGTCAGAGGTAGGCTGTCGCTCTGCGCCGATCAGGCGGCTGCTGCGAAATGGTGGTTGAGCATGCCCATGGCCTCCGTCAGCGCCGAGGGCCCAATGCCAAAAGCTCTCTCCACAAGGCGCACCTCGCCCCTGATGCCGGGCTGCAGGCACCAGGGGCGAGCCTGTCCTTTGCGCAGGGCTCGCATGACTTCGAATCCCTTGATCGTGGCATAGGCCGTGGGGATCGATTTGAAACCGCGCACCGGCTTGATCAGTATCTTGAGCTTTCCGTGATCGGCCTCGATCACGTTATTGAGATACTTCACCTGCCGGTGGGCCGTCTCCCGGTCCAGCTTTCCTTCGCGCTTCAATTCGGTGATCGCTGCACCATAGCTCGGCGCTTTGTCGGTATTGAGCGTGGCAGGCTTTTCCCAGTGCTTCAGGCCTCGCAGGGCCTTGCCCAGGAACCGCTTCGCTGCCTTGGCGCTGCGGGTCGGCGACAGGTAGAAATCGATCGTGTCGCCCCGCTTGTCGACTGCCCGGTACAGGTAGGTCCACTTGCCCCGCACCTTGACGTAGGTTTCATCCAGGCGCCAGCTCGGATCAAAGCCACGCCGCCAGAACCAGCGCAGCCGCTTCTCCATCTCCGGGGCGTAGCACTGGACCCAGCGATAGATCGTCGTATGGTCGACCGAAATGCCGCGTTCCGCCAGCATTTCCTCAAGGTCGCGATAGCTGATCGGATAGCGACAATACCAGCGCACCGCCCACAGGATCACATCACCCTGGAAATGGCGCCACTTGAAATCCGTCATCGTTCCGTCCGTCCAATCTCCGCCAAGCATGCTCAAGCTTCACGATTTTTGCAACAGAGCCGTCGGGAGCGCCCTCCTTGACGCCGTCGAACAATTCACACTCCCAACTCTGGCAGTCCTCGCCATTGTCGTGACGGGCTGGCTGCTTATTCGCTACCGAAAGAGAGTCCACCCATGAATCGCACCACAGACAGCAAGCGCCCTCGCGACTGGGCGACGATCCCCAACGCCGTCACGCTGCTCCGGTTTGCGCTCGTCGCCCCGGTCGCGGTCCTCCTCGTGGACGGCTCGCGACCAGTGCTCGCCGTGGTACTCCTGGCGATCTTCGGGGCTAGTGATTGGGTCGACGGCGCCCTCGCCCGCAAGCTCGGCCAGACCAGCAAGACCGGTGCCGTGCTCGACCCGGTCGCTGATCGTATCGGTGTGGCCGTGATCGCATTGGCACTTGTCATGGCTGGCCACGTTTCCATCTGGGTTGCGCTCGGCATCGCAGCGGTAGATGTAGCGCTGGGTGTGACCTACCTGATGGTCCGCCCCAGCCATGCTCCCGAAGTGTCATGGATCGGAAAGATTCGCACGGCCGTCCTGATGGCAGGCATTCTGCTCGTCGGACTCGGAGCGATCCCGAACCTCCATCTATTCGGCGTCGCCGGTCAAGCATTCTGCGTCATCGGAGCAGCTCTCCACCTCCTCGCAGGAATCGGCTACCTCTCTTCCATCATGTGCGGCCCCCGCAAAGCATAAGATTGCCTCGGAGGAATGGTTCTATGCTGAGCAGATTGCGAGCGTCACATTCTGTCCGCCGAACCCAAAGGAGTTGCTGACCGCTGCCCCGACCCGAGTGCGGAGAGCCTCCGTGACCACGTCAAGATGAATCTCGGGATCAATACTTTGAAGGTTGGCAGTCGCGGGAATGATCCCTGATTCAATGGTTCGTGCCGTGATGATCGCTTCGACGGCTCCCGCCCCTCCGACCAAGTGCCCGAGCGCACCCTTCGGGGCGGTGACGTTGATGTCTTCCCCAAAAACTTCAACGAGCGCCTGTGCTTCAGCGCGATCCCCGACGACTGTCCCGGTCGCGTGGGCATTCACATGGTCAATGTCGTTCACCGTGAGATCACCCACTGTGAGTGCCTTGCGAATGGCGCGGACCTGCCCATGTCCGCTTGGTTCGGTGCCGGTGATGTGGTGCGCGTCCGCGGTGATGCCCCAACCGGCGAGCCAGGCGTGGACGCGGGCACCGCGTGCGGCAGCGTGCCTCTCACTCTCAAGGATCACGATCCCGGCACCCTCACCCAGCACGAAGCCTCTACGGTTGGCGTCGAATGGGCGGGAAAGACACGTGACGTCGCCGCCGTCGGGCTTCGCGAGCGCTTGCGCTTGCGCTTGCGCGAAGCCCGCCAGAGTAAGCGGGGTGATTGCCGCTTCAACACCACCTGCAATTACCGCATCCGCCTCGCCAGCCTCGATGAGTCGTGCTCCCAAGGCGATAGCCTCGGCTCCGGATGCGCAGGCCGAAGACGGAGTGTACACACCGGCCTTCGCGGAGTACTCGATACTGATCTGAGCCGAGGCACCGTTGGGCATCAGCATGGGCACGGCGCGTGGAGAAACACGACGCGCACCCCGGCTCTCGAGCACGTCATCCTGCTCAAGGAGTGTCTCTACGCCACCAACACCAGTGCCCACTGCGACAGCCAGACGTTCGGGGTCTATGTCGCAAAGGCCTGCATCAAGCCATGCCTCTCTGGTCGCAGCAAGCGCTAACTGCTGGCTGCGGTCAAGCTGCCGTGCGCGAACGCGACTGAGCACCACTTCGAGATCAGTCGTTACCGGAGCGGCGACACGCACCGGGAGACTGGCCCATGTGTCGCCGAGGCCGTCGAGTTCACAAATGCCAGAGCGCCCCTCAAGCAACCCGGACCACAGGGCTTCTACATCAGCCCCCAGCGGGGTTACCGCCCCGTACCCCGTCATTGCAATTCGCATCAAGACTCTCCCTAACTTGTATGATGATCAAGTTGAACTGTATCACATACAATTGATGCGTGAGCGATAAGAACCAGCGCAAGCAAGTGGTGCGAGGAGCGGGCACGCGCCGTAGAATTCGTGCCGCAGCAATGACGCTCTTCACAGACCGCAAGTTTGTAGAGGTCACAATGAGCGAGTTGGCAAAGGCGGCTGGGGTGTATCCCAACCAGATCACTCATCACTTTGGGTCCAAGGATGCACTGTACGTTGATGTCGCATTCGGGTTGCTTCTGCGAGATACGGAGCGGCTGCAGAAAGCCGGGCGTAGAGCCAGCACGCCGGATGCCATGAAGCGAGTCCTTGCCCGAACTGCTCTGACCATGCCGTCAATAACGGTTGTAGTGAGCGCCCTCGCACTCGCGCGCGGGAACCCCACGCTGCAGCCAGAAGTTGAAGCTGGACTCAATGTCCTGTTTCGCCAGTCAGAGCAGTTCTTAGTAAGAAAGCTATGGGAGCAGCACTGGACGATAGACCAAGACATCGACCGCGCCACGAAAACCTTTTGGAGCGCCGTTTTCGGGGCTGTGATCATCTCCCAGGCCGGTTTTCCCGGAGGTCCCTCATCGGTCGATGTGGCCGCCACATTGTCCATTCACGCCGCTGATGAAGCGCAAAGAGGTGATGCTGAATGAACAGCTACGCGAACGACTCTTGCCAGCGAATGATTCCACAAACAGCTGACCGTGTTCGTGCTCGCTAGCTATTCGCCCTCGCACTATCTAACAGAGCACGAAGTCGCCCGCGGGTACGGGCTCGTCGAATATCTAAATCAGCTTGTCCCGAATTGAACTGCGCGACGGTCGAGCAAGAGATCGGGCAACTTCGTGTGACACAATTGGATACACCGACATTTCACGGCGCCGTGGTGTACGAGGAGATACATGCTAACGGATTTCTTACGAGATCAAGCATTCGCGGTCGCCTGGTTGTCCATGATGGCCGCTGCATGGCTCGGGTGGTCCCAGGAAGACCCCAAACCTCGGCTCCGAGGCGCCCTCGGTACGGGTTCAGTGCTGGGAATGCTTATCGCGATAGCTGCCGGGCTCCTCGTATGGCGCAATTGGACAACACCAACTGCTCTCGAGGGTCGCTATTGGGTGTTTGGTCTCATTGTTCTTGCTGAAGCTGTGCTCATCGGTGTCGGATGTATTTTTCTCGCCCGGCGGGGATTGACTCGCTGGTACGGGTGGTGGATCGGGATATGTGTGGCGTTGCATTTTATTCCCCTGGCATGGATATTCGAAGACTGGTCCTACCTTGTGCTCGCTGTTGTTCAAGTCGCCGGTCTCGTCACCATGTTTCCACCTCTGAAGCGTGGTACGTATGCGACCAGCCGCTGGGCATGCCCCTGGATTGCTTTGACGTTTCTCGTCTTCGCGATTGCGTCCGGAATCATCTTGCTACTTCGCTACGGATACCCCGTGTAAGGCAGTCCTGTACCCGTAAATGTGCAAGACGGCTCCTAAGACTTCAACCAACTTTCCAACTCCGGATCCCACAAGACCGCCGATGACTGTGTGAGAGTCGTTGTCTCGCCCCCAGAAGGCCGAGATCGTCTTTGACACCGTCGTTCGACCGAAGAGAGGTAGACCATCATGTCAGCCCTGGCCGCACCTGGCCTCAGCGCTATCCGTGACTCACTCCGGTGCCCGATCTGCGCCGGTCGCCTCGAACTGACACCGGGGGCACTGCGTTGTCGTCAGCGACACACCTTCAACATCGCTCGGCACGGCTACGTCAGCCTACTGTCTGGGACTAATGCGATCAGCGGGGATGATGCGCCGATGATCCAAGCTCGAGAACGTTTCCTCGCGACCGGCGCCTACGAGCCGATACGCCGGGCCGTCTCGACGATGGTGTCTCATACGATCCCTCGTGATGGCATAGTTCTCGATGTTGGCTGTGGTACCGGCTACTACCTCGCCGGTGCGCTCGACAAAGTGACCGGGGCTCGCGGCCTGGGGCTTGACTCCTCGGTGCGTGCGCTGCGGGTCGCTGCGCGCGTCCACGAGCGAGCAGCCGCAGCGAGCTGGGACGTGTTCCGCCCGTATCCGTTGGCCGACCAGTCGGTGGATGCTGTGCTGAACATGTTCGCTCCGCGCAACCCCGGCGAGTTTCACCGGGTCCTCCGCCCGAACGGCAGCCTGATCGTGGTGCGTCCGACGGTCGACCACCTGGCCGAGTTGCGCCGCGATGTGCCCGACTCGGTGACTATCGATGTTTCCAAGGAGCAACGCCTGCATGACGCCCTGGCACCGTTCTTCGAACAGGAGCGAGATCAACACGTCGGCTACATCGCAGAGATTGAACCGCAAACGGCTCGCGATCTGCTCGGAATGACGCCGAGTGCGCGGCACATCACCCCGGCAGAGGTCTCGGACGACGACCTGCCCGAGCGAGTCACCATATCCGTGCTTGTCAGCTCATACCGGCTACGGGAGACTTGACTGGTGGCAGAGCGATCCCGTCGCATCGGGATGGCACCTTAGCGCGGTTATCGAGATCGCCGTGAGGCGCATGTCTCACGGATCATCAGGAGGGCGCAGAGAACGTAGAGCGCTGCGGCGCAGATCCAGAGGGTGCCGTCTGCATTCGTTCGGGTGAGTGCGAAAATGCCGGTGAAGGTGACCGGGCCGATGATCGAGGTGAGGCTGTTCAGGCTTGCAAGTGTTCCCTGCAGGCGTCCCTGCTGCTGCTCGGGCGCGCGTCTCGAGAGCAGCGTCTGCAGTGCGGGCAACGTGATGCTGCCGAGTCCGAGCGCTGCGAGGATCGGTAGCATCGCCCATGTGCTGGCGATGAGGGCAAGGCCGATGAGCCCAATGGCGTCTGCGGCGATACCGACGAGGATCGCCCGGGTCTCGCCGATCCGGGACACGATGCGTCCGGTCAGTGCCGCCTGCACGAATACTTGCACCATTCCGAAGATGGATAGCGAAACGCCGACTTCGACGGGGTTCCAGTCGAGGCGCTGCTGCGTGAAGAGCACCCAGGTGGAGCCTGGTGCTTGGCCGATGAACTGCACGATGCCGAAGACTGCGAGAAGGATAAGCATCCCCGGCACTGCGGTTCGCTTCGCCGTACCGGGTTGCTGTGCGTGCGAGCCGTTGCTGCCCGGTGGCCGCGTCTCACGCAGAAGACTCGCGCTGAGTACGAGGGTGATTCCGGCGAGCGCGGCGGCGACGAGGAATGGCAGATGCGGTGAGACCCCGCCGAAAAGACCGCCAATGGCGGGACCCGCGATCATGCCACCGCCGTAGCATGCGCCGAGCCACCCGTAGCGTTTTGCGCGCTGATCCGGCGGAGTAATGTCGGCGATCACCGTCGCGGTGACGGCGTTCGTGGCGCCGGTAATGCCTGCAACCGCGCGGGCGAGGTAAAAGACCCACAGCGTGTCCGTCAGTGCGAGCACGAGGTAGTCGATCGTCGCGCCTGCGAGGGAGGCGACAAGCACGCGGCGGCGTCCGAAACGGTCAGAGAGTCGGCCAAGGATCGGGGCGCAAAGAAACTGCATGATCGCATAGAGCGCTGTCAGTAGTCCGACGTGCAGTGGGATCATGTCGTCGGGGGCACCGACCTGGTCGAGAAGGGTAGGCAAGATCGGCATCACGAGGCCCAGCCCTGCAGCATCGAGGGTCGCCGTGATGAGCACGGCTGTCAGGATTCCACGATGAGAGTAGCGAGCAGTCACTTTATCTAAGATAAAGTTATCGATGATAAAGTGCAACTATGACTCACCACCGGAAGCGTCTCGACCGCACGTCCGTGTTGCTCGGGGCCCGGCAGGTGCTCGACGAGACTGGGCTCGATGGCTTCACCACTCGCGCGCTGGCGGCTCACTTACAGGTACAGCAGCCCGGCCTCTACTGGCACTTCCGCACGAAGGCCGAACTCCTCGCAGCGCTGGCGAGCGACGTGCTTGACCGAGAGCATCACGCTTCCTTCCCCGAGTCCGACGAGAAATGGGACGCATTTCTCTTGCGAAACGCAAGAAGTTTCCGCCACGCACTACACGCGGTCCGTGACGGTGCGCGTCTCCACGCTGAGCACCACCGCAGACCATCCGGCGACGACACCGACGAAGGAGCTGAGGCTTCCGGTCAGCAAGTCGGGCTTCTCGTGTCTCAGGGATTCGATGAACAGACAGCCATCAGCATGCTCATCGCGGTCAGCCGATACACCGTCGGTGTCGTACTGGAGGAGCAAACCGCAGAGGTCGGCAATGCGAGCGTTCCTGAACGCGACCGGGAATTCGATTTCGGCCTGACAGCACTGATCGACGGATTCTCTCACTCCCGCACAGCGTCATTGACCTCGAGCGAATCGTGACCTCATTCGACGCTCAGCGGGTTCGCGCGAGACGGGAAAAGATCCCGTCCACCATAAGCGCCAGACCGCGCTCATAGGCACGATCAAGATCGAGGGCATAACCCGAGCCGATCAAGGATTTCAGCGCGGCGTGGTTCTCATTCGAACTGAGTTGCTCGAGTTTGTCGATACGCTCATCGATCCAGGTATCTGCATCGACACCGGTGATAGATTCTGCCTCTGTTTCGGGCTCGAGCAAAATTGCCGTGCCTCGCGCCTGCGTGAAGAGCAGAATGTGCGTCTCCATCGCTTCTTCGGCACTGATACCCGCCCGAGTGAGTGTTCGAATCACCCACTCTGCGAAGACGAGTGCTGCGGGCACTAATTGCGGGCGTGTGACGGAAAGCTGCGGAGCAAGCCACGGATGCCGTCGGAACACTCGCCACAGCTCTCGATGTCCGCGGATCAGATCTTCACGCCAGGTCCCGACTTCATCACCCGCAGACCAATCGCGAAGCGCACGATCCATCATCGCGAAAAGCAGATGTTCCTGGCTCGGGTAGAACCGATATAGCGTGGCCGACCCCATATGGACCACATTCGCGACCCTCCGCATCGAAAGCGAGTCAATACCCTCGACATCGGCGATGGAAACAGCGGCAGTTACGATGCGTTCCGCAACGGCATCATCTGCTTCCGGCACCGGACGCTGCACATGCTGCCGCCGTTGTGGGTGCTGGGGTGCGTCTCGTGAGCTGCGCCCACCCCTTGCCCCTGGTGCCGTTGTCGCGACGACCGTTCCGACACCGGGCACCGGTGTCGCCAGTCCCTCGGATCGCAGTAGTGCGTGCACACGACTGGCCGTTGCAATTGCGACATTCCACGTACCAGTGATCTCCCTGGCAGAAGGAAGCATCTCCCCGGGCCGCAATTCTCCAGCAAATATCTGCGCCCGCAGCTCGGCAGCGATCTCCGCAGATGACGTTCCCACCCTTGCCATCCTGTACTAGAACACCAGCGTTGGCAAGCGATGAGAACCTTGCCATTCCGTCACAGTGGAGCAGGTCTCAGCATCGCTGTACTAGTACGAGCTTGCTCACCATCTCAGGCCTTCCTTAGGTTTGGCGTCATGAATATGAATGAACGACGAGTACTCATCTCTGGCGCAAGCATCGCAGGACTGGCATGCGCCTACTGGCTTCGAAGGCACGGATTCTCCGTCACGATCGTCGAGATCGCTCCCAGCCCAGGGCCCGGCGGTCAAGCCGTCGACCTGCGCGGCGCCGGACGCACAGTCATCGACCGTATGGGGCTGCTCAATGGGGCGCGTGCGATCGGCCTCGAGCAGGCGGGCATGTCCTGGGTCGACGCACACGGCCAGACACGCGCCGCCATGCCGACGGATGCGTTCGGGAGAAGGATTCATCTCGGAGATCGAGATCCTCCGCGGCGATCTCGTCGACCTGCTCTACCAACAGCTCGGTGACGGTATCGAGTGGATCTTCAACGACACCATCACCGAGCTCGCGCAGAGTTCGAACTACGTGAATGTCACGTTCCGTGGCGCACGCCCACAGCGTTTCGATTTCGTCATCGGCGCCGACGGCTTACATTCGGCAGTTCGGACGGCCGCTTTTGGGCGGGAAGAGGACTTCGTCCATCCGCTCGGGCTGTACACGGCATGGTTCACCGCTCCGGCGTTCGAAGAACTCGACAACTGGTATCAGTTGTACAACCACACCGGCGGACTCGTGGCCTCGATCAGGCCCGGGAGCCAGCCAAGTGAGTCCAAAGCAGCGCTGAGCTTTCGTACCCGCCCCGGAGAGAGGGTCGGCCACGACCGACGCGACCGCGCCTCCCAGATCGCACTCCTGGAAGATCGGTTCGGTGGTGTCGGATGGCATGTTCCGCGGCTGCTCGAGGCCGCGCGCTCGGCATCGGATTTCTCGTTCGATGAGATGGGGAAGGTTCAACTGTCTCGCTGGTGGAATGGCCCAAGCTCTCTATGCACTTCGCGCGTTCTTTAGCAATATCGGGTAGACATCAGTCGAGGGGCACTCCGCCTGAGACAGACGGCG
This sequence comes from Leucobacter luti, assembly GCF_050310065.1. Classification (GTDB taxonomy): domain Bacteria; phylum Actinomycetota; class Actinomycetes; order Actinomycetales; family Microbacteriaceae; genus Leucobacter; species Leucobacter luti_B. The sequence goes on from NZ_CP190007.1 coordinate 76,800, forward strand.
ACTGCCCCTGAGAACGACGTCACGCCACCGGAAGTGAGGGGCCCGTCTGCCAATTCACGCGGCATCCTTCGGAAGTCATTCAACACTCAACATTCAACGCTCGCTATGCCGCCGAGGTCAACATGAACTCTTTGCACACTGCCTCTTGCCAGCACTTTTTCTTGCCATCGCCGATCGTGTGTAACGGTGAGGACTGCCCCTGGGTAATCGCGTAGCGCGTCTTCCATTTGCTCGACAAGTTCCGGTGAAAGGTGGTTCGTGGGTTCGTCGAGGAACAAAATATCACTGGGCGCGGACACCGCAACGGCGACTTCCATGCGTCGACGTTGCCCAACGGACAACTTGTTCATCTGTAGTTCCAGGTCACGTGGCGAGAAGAGCCCCAGTGCGAGAAGCGTTTCTGCTGCGTCCCCCGCATAGGAGTGTGTTGCCTCGGCAAACGCTTCCAAAAGGGTGCTTCCGATCTCGCCCGCGGGTTCCTGCCGGAGCCATGCTATGCGAAGGTCGGGTGTCCCCCATATCTCGCCTTCTTGCAGGGGGAACTCGCCGGCAAGCGCGCGCAGGAGCGTGGTCTTCCCCGCTCCGTTTGGTCCCGCGATGAGCCAACGGTCGCCCTCGTGAACTTCGAGCGAGTCGAGCAGCAGCCCCGGTTGTCCGATGCTCGCCCTGTTGCGTAGCGAATGCGCGGCTAGGAGTAGTGTTTGCTCGGGCATCGCGTCGGGGTCCTGGACGAGCGACCGGTTTGTGAAGGCGGGCGAAAAGCTCAGAAGGTCTGCGGGTCTTGACACTGGGTCTGCGTGCAATCGTGCCACGCGTTCCTTGGCTTGCCTGACTCTTCCTGTCGCGCCGTGGTCGCTGCTTCGAGCCCGGAAAGCACCGTGACCAAAGCTAGCTCTCTCTTGCTTGCGCGGAATTGCAGTGAGGCGGAACGAGTTCGAGGCCAACAATGCCTCACTCCGAGAGAGTTCCTGCCGCCACGTCTCGTACTGAGTGAGGAGGCGCTGTCGCTCTGTGTCGCGCGCGGCAAGGTATCCCGCGTAACCGTTGCCATACCTCCGGAGTTCCCCATCTTCCACGGCGACAATTTCTGTTGCTACTCGGTCGAGAAACGCCCGATCGTGAGTCACGACGACAAGCGCACCTCGATGTTCCGAGAGTCTCTCCTCTAACCATGCCACGCCCTTTTCGTCGAGGTCGTTCGTGGGTTCGTCGAGGAGGATCAAGTCCGATTGAGAGGACAGCGCCGCCGCGAGCGCTAGTCGCGTACGCTCGCCGCCGGATAGTGAACCCACGAGACGGGTGCGATCCAAACCTTCAAGGGAGAGTTGGTTGAGTGCAGCGTCGATTCTCTGGTCAACGCCGTACCCGTCTCTGGCCTCAAATTGATCTGTTAGTTCAGCCAGGTTGTTGAGGAGAGCAGGAAGTTCGGATTCAGCAGCATCCGCAATGCTATCGCTGATGTGCTGCATTGCCGCCTCGATCTCTCGAACCTCGACTAGCAACTCGTCTAGTGCGTTGGAGATCGTGGCTTCGGGTGGAAAGTGAGGTTGCTGCTCGGCAAGGACGAAGCCACCTGGAAGCTCGACGGTGCGCTCACCGGATTCCAGGGAAACGATTCCGGCGAGAACCTGCAGGAGGGTCGATTTTCCGGCGCCGTTGTCCCCGATGACCGCGAGTCGTTCGTGAGCCCCGACGCTGATATCGATGTTTCGGAACACCACATGGTCGGCGAAACGGACGGTGCCGTTCCGGATTGAGCAAATACGGTGATGGGTTTTAGTGGCACTCGTGTGCAGGTTGAACGGTGTTGAACGGGGCAAAGCGAACTCCTCTGCGCGACCGGCAGGCGGGAACACCAGCAGAATCGCAACAGGTGCGACTCGAAAACGGAGTCGCACGGTGTACGGGAACCTCGCGCCTGCAACGTACTACCGCCCGGCGCGCATAGGACCCACCACGGAGAGAGCTCAACGCGGCGTCCCGTACTAAAGAATCAGCGCACCCATGGCGCAAATTATACCACGCCGGGTCGCGCGATTCACCTAGCCTAGCCCGGAAGCATGGGGAACGACGTCCGTTGACACGTCGGCCAGCGGCTTGGCATTCTACGGAGGGTCAAGTAGCCTGACGTTTATGGGAACTTTGATTTTCGCGCGCTGATGGCGCTCTCTGGGGATAGCGACAGTCGCTCGTAGCGACCTGAGCGCTCTCTTTTTGAACCCAGATTGTTGACGCCATCGCACGGAGTGTCCACCGCACCCGCGCGCGCGTTCCCACCTCTTTCAGTGTTCGTTGTGACGTCGGGTGCTCCAATTCCCATGACTCTTGGAGCGCTCACATGCGATTTCAATCAACCTTTGGCGGCCGTCATGAACTCGGCCAGAACTTTCTCCGTAGTCCCAGCACCATTGACCGTTTCATTGCGGTCGTTCGCGATACAGAAGGGAGCATCCTTGAAGTAGGTGCCGGCGATGGTGCCATCACGCGGAAACTGTCTCTACTAAATCGAGATATCACCGCAATCGATGTTGATGAACAACTTGTCAAACGTTTGCAGCGGGATATTCCTACAGTTCGAGTCGAGCGTGCCGACGCTCTGCGTTTCTCACTCGACTTTCCGGTCATAGTGGGGAACATCCCCTTCAACCTGACGACCCCAATTCTGCGCCGCCTGCTTAAATCATCCACCTGGAACTATGCAGTTCTACTGACACAGTGGGAAGTCGCACGGAAGCGGGCTGGCGTCGGCGGATGCACGATGATGACTGCACAAGCCGCTCCCTGGTATGTATTCGAGTTGCGTGGTCGAGTACCAGCACGCCATTTCGCACCGCAGCCAAGCGTAGACGGTGGAATTCTCCACATAGCTCGCCGCGAAAAACCCCTCGTGTCTTCAGCGGAACGGCGCAACTATGAGAGCTTCGTGCGTGCAGCGTTCACCGGCAGAGGTCGCACTCTCCCACAGATCCTTGGCCGAGCGAGTGGAGCGCCAAGCAACCAGGCATCCCGAGTGCTCAGTGAGCTGTCACTCGGGGATGTTCGCCTGCCACGCGATCTCCGGGCTGATACATGGGCCGTGTTGTGGTCCCGCCTTACCCAACGCCGGCAACCGCACGACCAAGAGGGAGCAAGACGGGACTTTCGACAATGAACTCGCCGCGGATTTGGCTCGCTACTTTGGGCGCCGATTTGCCGAGGATCAGTGAGGACTCACTCGTGGCGAGTCCGACAGGTGCAATTGCGTCCGCCAACGACAACGGAGGCGTACATGGACGAGCCAGGAGCTCGACGTGGTGCCAAGGTTAGTGAGAACACGCGGTAGCGAGTTTTCACCAGTCGTGGCTCGCTTAGGGACCATGCATCGCCCTCTCGGGCCCCGTGCGTTCGACTGCGCCCAGATGGCGGTTGTTCGCGCGGGGTCCGCAATTCTGTTCGGAAAGTTCGGTGACCACTATCTCAATATCGGTGACGTTGCGCTGATCTCTCCCTGTACCCTGTTCCGTGTCGAGCCGGAACCATGGGTCACCATAACCACACTGTACGTGGACAACGACTATCTGGTCGATCAGATCTTCTGGCAGTACGCTGCGCACTTCACCGATCGGCTCGACACCCAGACCTTCCTCGATGCCCAAGATACTGACCCGATTCATGTAGTGCGCCTCGGGGAAAACCGAGCTAGCTTGCTTACGCCATGGCTGGACGAACTAACCGCCCTAAGCACGAATGGCCTGTTGCCGGAGCGGTTCTACCGGCTCCAAGCGCTCCTGTTCTGCATCTTCGACATCGTCGTGCCAACGCTCGACGATGGAGGTATCGTGCCTCGTGGCCGGACAAGTGTGCTGCCGCGTTTGCCACGGCGCCGCGCGTTCTCACCAGTGCAGGAAGAAGCGCGCCTGGCTGCTCGAATGCTTCGCGACGGGCTCGCCGAGGAGTGGGGCCCGACCCCCGGAAAGTAGACACCGTGGGGTGAACAAAAGTAGGTGTAAGCCTATCAGACCTTAAGCGGCTTGGGACTCGAACTCATCGGGAGTTTGGTACCCGCACCAAGTGTGCCGACGGCACGTGTTGTAGCGCACGCACCACCGGAAGACGTCTCTGCGGCAGATCAGTTGATTGGCGAAGGTCTTCGCATCTTTGAGGACCTCCCGCTTTAAAGCTGCGTTGAACGACTCGGCGAGCGAATTATCCGCGCTGGTTCCCACCGCGCCCATCGACTGGGCAACGCCCAAGCGCTTGCATGTTGCCTGGAACTGCGACGAGGTATACACGCTTCCATGATCCGAGTGGAAAATCGCACCATCAAGACCTCCTCGCAGGTGGGAAGCGTTTTCGAGGGCCTCTTCTACCAGTTCGGTACGCATGTGATTTGCGATAGCAAAGCCGACAAGCTTGCGAGAAAAGCAATCAATCACTGTTGCTAAGTACATGTTCGCCCCGTCTGCGATCGGCAGATACGTAATATCGCCAACCAACACACGATTGGCAGCACAGGCTGTGAAATCACGGTTCACCAAGTCTGCGAACACGCGCCGGCCTTTGTCACGCGCAGTGGTCTTGACCCTGCGCTTCTTTTGAAATCCGAACAGGTTCTGGGCCCGCATCAAACGAGCCACTCTCTTGCGATTGATGCGCTTAGCCGGAGGTGTAGTGCCGTTGTCGCGCTTGCGGTCGTTGAGTTCAGCAGTGATGCGACGAGCGCCCCAGACGCCGTTTTCAGCGTCGAAAATTGCCTGGATCTCCGCGGCCACCACAGCGTCATCTACAAGGCGCGCACGGCGCCGTGGAGCCGAGTTCTTCCACTTGTAATACGAAGACCGATTTAGCCCCAGGACTGTGCACATCCGCTTGACCGAGTAGTCGGCGAGATTGTCGTCAACGAACTGGAAGCGGATCACCAGGTCGTCTCTTCCGCAAAATACTTCGCGGCCTTACGCAGAATATCGCGCTCTTCACGAAGCCTTTTGTTTTCGCGTTCTAGCTGGCGGATTCTTTCCGCATCAGCAAGCTTTTCTACGGGTGACGCTGCATCTTCATCCTTGGCGACGTTAGTGCCGAATTGCTTGTACCAGCATCCCAAAGTCGAGCGATTGATTCCGAGTTCTTCTGCGACCTTGCGCATTGAGGTATCCGGGTTCGACTCGAACATCGCGACGGCGTCGCGCTTGAACTGTTCCGTGTAAACCTTGCGGGGCATGGTGGTAGATTACCTTCCTTCCCAACCACACTGGCTGGAATCAGAGGTGTCTACCTAACGGGGGTCAGGTCCGTGGACGCTAGACCGGCTCGCCGCTTCAGTGCATTTGTCACGGTCGAGGCTCGGCCGGGTGTTTCGCGAAGCGTTCGGCAAGACCCCGATCGCCTACTTGACAATGCTGCGGGCCGAGCGAATGGCTGAACTTTTGCGCACCACCGACGCGCCAATCGCTACGATTGCATCTCAGTTGGGATGGCCTGACCCAGACTATGCCGGGCGGCTTTTCAAACAGAGTGTGGGCTACTCGCCCCGCCAGTACAGGGCTCTAAGTCGCCGTATCCCGGCCGCCGAGTGATCCAGACGAAAGCGGCTTGATCCCGGACCATTGCGTCGCAATTCGTGTTTTTCGTGTCCGGATCTGCGCTTTCAGGTAGACCGGATCGGACTCGTCGGGTCTGTTCAGCTCTCTAGCGGTCGCTCACTTTCGTTTGCCGTCCGTCTCGATTGCGTTTCCTGATTCCCTTCGCGCACCTTCTGGTCGCAGAGGTTACCCGTCGTGTGTGGGTGCCTGCGGAAGGAGAACGGCGATGGTAACCAGCGAGGAAGCGCGGGCAGTGCGCGATGCGAAACTCCATACTCTGCATGAACAGCTTGCCGGTGCGGTGGAGTCGTTGGTGTCGGGTGAGGACTGGAAACAGGCGTTGGAGTTCGCGGCCAGGTTCCGTGCCCGATCGTTCAACAACACGCTACTAATTTTCGCGCAGCATCAGGCCGCGTTCGAGGCGGGCCGAGTGCCCGAGCCGGTACCGACATTTGTGGCGGGGTTCAAGCAGTGGCAGACGCTCGGCCGGCAAGTCGAGAAGGGGCAGTCGGGGTACATGATCCTCGCCCCTGTGTCCGGTAGATTTGCGTCATTCACACCGAAGGTGGCGGAGTCATGGCGCAGGTTGGGCCGGTTTGAGAAACCGAAGCCGGGTGAGACCGTACGGTCCCGCATGGTCGGAGTTCGCCCCGCCTACGTGTGGGACGTCTCTCAAACTGATGGTGGGCCTATCCCGACACCACCATCACCCCGACTCCTCGAAGGCGAAGCGCCTGACGGGCTCCGGGAAGGCGTCGCACGACAGATCGAGGCGGAGGGTTTCACGGTAGTATGGGTGCCGCATGAAGGCATGATCCACGGCGCGAACGGCCTTACCGATTTCGGTGCTCGAACCGTGGCGGTGCGGGAGAACATGCCCGAGGCGGCACAAGTGAAGACCCTCGTGCATGAGCTCGCCCATGTTCTCCTGCATGGCCCGGAGAACCCGGACGCTTCTGGGCATCGCGGGATCAGCGAGGTGGAGGCCGACTCAGTCGCGTTGATGGTCGCAGCTTCTCATGGCATGGATACCAGCGACTACACGATCCCGTATGTGTCAGGCTGGGCGGCGACCGTGCCGGAGAAGTCCCCAGTCGAAGTCGTCCAAGCCACTGGTGAGCGAGTCAGGAAAACATCGGCAGCGATCCTCGACCAGCTTCCTACCGTGCAGATCAGTAATGGCGAGCCGCCCGGACTCACCCGCGACACCCTGGTAAAGCAGCACACTGTGCGCGCGGCGCAACCTGATGTTGATCCATTAGTTGAGGAACCACTTCGTACGGTGTCGGCTTCGGTGAGGAGCATGTGATGGATACCGTCGACTTACTCACCGAAGTGGGCGGGATGCCTCCCCGTGACGCAGCTCTCCGTTTTGCTGTGGCCGGAGTGCCAGTGTTTCCCTGCGTACCCGGCGCGAAACGCCCGCTGGTTCGTCACGGATTCCATGATGCGACCGCTGATACTGCACAAGTTGCATCATGGTGGGTGCGATGGCCGACCGCGAATATTGGTATCCCCACCGGTAGGGCCTCGGGTGTGGATGTCGTTGATATTGATGTGCATCCCACCGGCACCGGGTTCCCGGCATTTCGTGCGGTACATCATGACGGGTATGCAGTCGGGTGGACGGCTTTGGTGCGCACCCCGTCGGGTGGTCTCCATGCCTACTTTCCGGCGCACCCGACCCGGGTGCAGCCGTCGTGGCAAGCAGCTCGCTCGTATATCGATTTCCGTGGCGACGGTGGCTACATCATCGCCCCGCCGTCTACGGTGCTGCGCCCTGACGGGGTTCGTGCACCGTACCGACTCATCGTGTCTTCCGGCCAGGCAGGCACCCCAATAGATGCGACACGACTGCGAAAATATTTGGACCCGCGCCCAGCCGTCACCGCGCCTCACCCCGTCTCGAACGATTTTCGACGCGCGAACCCGAAAGTGCTTGCGGGGTGGGTCGCTGATCGTGCAGAGGGTGAACGGAACCGTGGACTGTTCTGGGCTGCATGCCGACTGGTGGAGGCCGGAGTATCACCTGCCGACACAATGGAGGCCTTGGGGCCAGCTGCCGCGCAGGCTGGTCTTCCGGCTCGGGAGATTGAATCCACGATCCGGTCCGCGTACCGAGCCAATCAGCCAGTAGCGCCCCGCAGCCCCACTCTGCTCGCTACAGATCGTGCGTACGCTGTGTCGCCTCATTCAGGGCGGCGGCTGACATGAATGTTGAGGTTCGTTCTGGTCGCCGGTTGGCAGTGGTCACAGCGATCACTGGCACCGTGTTTATTGCGGCAGGCGCATTCTGGCTTTCGTTTACTGCGCTTGCCGACCTAGCGCACCGATCTGGAATCGCGGAGGGTCAAGCGTGGGCGTGGCCGTTGATAGTGGACGGCATCATCGTTGTTGCGACCGTCGCGGTGGTTGCACTTGCGGGGCAACAGCGCCCGGCTTGGTATCCATGGACGCTGCTTGCAGCCGGCGCGCTGGTATCGGTCACCGCAAATGCAATTCATGCGGTGATTGCTGCTGACACTGACGTGCCGAGCGTGCTCGCCGCAAGCGTTGCTGCCGTACCTCCGTTGGTGTTGCTCGCGATCACGCACCTCACCGTCATCCTTACCAAACCTCTGCACCACCGGGCATCCCAAATGGAGCCAGTGGTCGAAACTGCACCACCCCTGGCAGTATCCGCAGAAAGCGCACCCCTGATACCTGTCAGCAGTGCACTACCTCCAGGGGACCCGTTTTCAGTACGGGAGCGCGACGCCGCACCGTTTCCGGGCACCACAGTCTCGGGCCGGAGACGTCGGGAAGTTGCGTCGCAGTTAAGGGAGACCGAGGGCTGGTCAAATAAGCAGATCGCCAAGCACTTGGGTGTGCACCCGTCAACAGTGGGCCGCTGGTTCACCCCCACTGAACCGGTTGTGCGTGAAGCGTTAGAGCGTCCATGATGAATGATCTACAGATCCCGCACCAGGAATATCCCGAGCAAGCCCCCGTCGCCGCGGTTCCCGACACCACGACAGCAGTTGCTGGTGGTGCTGTGCAGGACGCAGAACGGTCAGCTTTGGCCGTGCACCAGGACCCGTCACTTGTACGTCCGCACCCCAATTCCAAGGTCGGGCGTGGCCTCGAATGGGTGCACCCTACTGCCGGTTGCGGCGCTCGGCGGCATGATTTGGGGGTCGATCGCCGACCCTCGCGATGGCTGGACCGGCACATTCTTCCCCGTCGAGAACAACGAGCCGCCGTGGAACTTCGGGCTGGGCTGGGCCGCCGTGACGGTCTGGCTGCTCATCATGGTCGGCGTGCTCGTCGTCAGGTTGAGCGTCTTCCGTGGCCTGCGGGCCGAGAACCGGTGGGTCTTCGAGCACGGCGTGCCGTATTCGATCCACCGGTCGTCCGTGGACTACGACGACGGTGAGACGAGCGGGTGGCCGACATACATTGCGCTGAATCATCGACTCGACGGCTCTGTTGCAAAGATTGGCGGCAGTCAGAGGTAGGCTGTCGCTCTGCGCCGATCAGGCGGCTGCTGCGAAATGGTGGTTGAGCATGCCCATGGCCTCCGTCAGCGCCGAGGGCCCAATGCCAAAAGCTCTCTCCACAAGGCGCACCTCGCCCCTGATGCCGGGCTGCAGGCACCAGGGGCGAGCCTGTCCTTTGCGCAGGGCTCGCATGACTTCGAATCCCTTGATCGTGGCATAGGCCGTGGGGATCGATTTGAAACCGCGCACCGGCTTGATCAGTATCTTGAGCTTTCCGTGATCGGCCTCGATCACGTTATTGAGATACTTCACCTGCCGGTGGGCCGTCTCCCGGTCCAGCTTTCCTTCGCGCTTCAATTCGGTGATCGCTGCACCATAGCTCGGCGCTTTGTCGGTATTGAGCGTGGCAGGCTTTTCCCAGTGCTTCAGGCCTCGCAGGGCCTTGCCCAGGAACCGCTTCGCTGCCTTGGCGCTGCGGGTCGGCGACAGGTAGAAATCGATCGTGTCGCCCCGCTTGTCGACTGCCCGGTACAGGTAGGTCCACTTGCCCCGCACCTTGACGTAGGTTTCATCCAGGCGCCAGCTCGGATCAAAGCCACGCCGCCAGAACCAGCGCAGCCGCTTCTCCATCTCCGGGGCGTAGCACTGGACCCAGCGATAGATCGTCGTATGGTCGACCGAAATGCCGCGTTCCGCCAGCATTTCCTCAAGGTCGCGATAGCTGATCGGATAGCGACAATACCAGCGCACCGCCCACAGGATCACATCACCCTGGAAATGGCGCCACTTGAAATCCGTCATCGTTCCGTCCGTCCAATCTCCGCCAAGCATGCTCAAGCTTCACGATTTTTGCAACAGAGCCCACACGAGTATTGAGCATAGTCGAGATTGGTGCAGATCACTTCTGATATTGAACTGTCAGGAGCTGGCTGCACAACAGCCATTACGCCCAATCAACTGGTGCAGTCGTCTTCTGAAAATGACATTTGGTATCTCTCATAAACGGATGTTTTTGAGAGAACTATCTTCGGCCTTCACACGCACGAAAGGCGGCGAAGCTCCGCCGTTAATCCGTCCGCCGGAGATCTCGCCCAGGCAGGCTGAAGGCCGAGCAAGCCTGACAGGCCCGAAAAGCCCGGCACGGGCGTCGGCGGCGATGACGGCGGCGGCATTATCCAGGGTTGATGATGGAAGTGGAGGATATCGACAACCTCTCGCGCAACCAAGACATCGCGGTCGGACTGCAAGTGATCTTGAAGCCACGGGCCCGTCCCACCCCGACATGGACCTCGATGCCCGAACGGACGTTAGATTTCGAGTTCTAGGCGTTCTGCGATGAAGGTTGGATCCCAGCCGGGATTGAAAGTGTCGACGTGGGTGAATCCGAGCCGCTCGTATAGGCCACGCAGGTTCGGGTGGCAGTCGAGCCGCAGCTTGGCGCACCCCTGCGTTCGCGCGGCATGGCGGCAAGCCTCGATCAGCGCGGAGCTGACACCCCGGCCCGCATGTGTCCGTCGCACCGCGAGCTTGTGCAGATATGCGGCCTCCCCCTTGAGGGCGTCGGGCCAGAACTCGGGATCCTCGGCCGACAAGGTGCAACAGCCGACGATGCCGTCGCTGCAACTCGCGACTAGGAGCTCGGATCTCAGGACGAAGGTCTCCGCGAATGTCCGGTCGATCCGCGCGACGTCCCAGGCGGGCGTTCCCTTGGCGGACATCCACGCCGCAGCGTCGTGCATCAGCCGCACAACCTCGTCGATATCACCCGAGCAGGCGACCCGAACGTTCGGAGGCTCCTCGCTGTCCATTCGCTCCCCTGGCGCGGTATGAACCGCCGCCTCATAGTGCAGTTTGATCCTGACGAGCCCAGCATGTCTGCGCCCACCTTCGCGGAACCTGACCAGGGTCCGCTAGCGGGCGGCCGGAAGGTGAATGCTAGGCATGATCTAACCCTCGGTCTCTGGCGTCGCGACTGCGAAATTTCGCGAGGGTTTCCGAGAAGGTGATTGCGCTTCGCAGATCTCCAGGCGCGTGGGTGCGGACGTAGTCAGCGCCATTGCCGATCGCGTGAAGTTCCGCCGCAAGGCTCGCTGGACCCAGATCCTTTACAGGAAGGCCAACGGTGGCGCCCAAGAAGGATTTCCGCGACACCGAGACCAATAGCGGAAGCCCCAACGCCGACTTCAGCTTTTGAAGGTTCGACAGCACGTGCAGCGATGTTTCCGGTGCGGGGCTCAAGAAAAATCCCATCCCCGGATCGAGGATGAGCCGGTCGGCAGCGACCCCGCTCCGTCGCAAGGCGGAAACCCGCGCCTCGAAGAACCGCACAATCTCGTCGAGCGCGTCTTCGGGTCGAAGGTGACCGGTGCGGGTGGCGATGCCATCCCGCTGCGCTGAGTGCATAACCACCAGCCTGCAGTCCGCCTCAGCAATATCGGGATAGAGCGCAGGGTCAGGAAATCCTTGGATATCGTTCAGGTAGCCCACGCCGCGCTTGAGCGCATAGCGCTGGGTTTCCGGTTGGAAGCTGTCGATTGAAACACGGTGCATCTGATCGGACAGGGCGTCTAAGAGCGGCGCAATACGTCTGATCTCATCGGCCGGCGATACAGGCCTCGCGTCCGGATGGCTGGCGGCCGGTCCGACATCCACGACGTCTGATCCGACTCGCAGCATTTCGATCGCCGCGGTGACAGCGCCGGCGGGGTCTAGCTGTGATGTCCAGGGACGTTGTTCTGGCCCCCGCCCGTAATGACACCGTGCCGATTCAAGAAGTATCTGTCCAGACCGCTCGCCATTGAAGGCATGTTAGAGTTTGGGGCATGTCGAGTCCCGAATCAGACAGGTCAGGGGTTGTCGGTCACACCGCCAGCCCCTTGAACCACTAGTTACGACGCCCACGATCTGTGTGGGCGTATGTCTGGCGTACCCGGGGCGCTGGCCGTGGTGACAAGAAGAACCATTTCTTGATCTCACACCTCGGAGTACTCGATGCCTTTTGCCCTCTACATGCTTGCCCTGGCGGTCTTCGTCATGGGCACTTCAGAATTCATGCTCGCGGGATTGCTCCCCGCGATCGCGACCGAACTTGACGTCTCGGTCGGCACTGCGGGCCTGCTGACCTCCGCATTCGCAGTCGGTATGGTCGTCGGCGCGCCAGTGATGGCGGCATTCGCTCGCCGTTGGCCACCGCGGCTCACATTGATCGTTTGCCTTCTCGTGTTCGCGGGAAGCCACGTCATCGGAGCGATGACACCAGTGTTCTCTCTCCTGCTCATCACCCGGGTGCTCAGCGCTCTCGCAAACGCAGGATTCCTCGCCGTAGCACTGAGCACGGCCACTACCCTCGTGCCAGCGAACCAGAAGGGGCGTGCACTGTCGATCCTGCTCTCCGGCACGACGATCGCAACCGTCGTGGGCGTCCCCGCCGGGGCACTGCTCGGCACAGCGCTGGGCTGGCGAACGACGTTCTGGGCGATCGCCATCCTCTGTATTCCCGCGGCCGTTGGAGTCATTCGTGGCGTCACGAACAATGTTGGTCGGAGCGAGACTAGCGCGACCTCACCAAGGCTCCGTGTCGAGCTCAGCCAGTTGGCGACGCCGCGGCTCATCCTGGCCATGGTACTCGGAGCGCTGATCAACGGAGGGACCTTTGCGGCATTCACCTTCCTGGCACCCATCGTGACCGAGACCGCGGGCTTGGCCGAAGCGTGGGTGTCCGTCGCGCTGGTGATGTTCGGCATCGGATCGTTCCTTGGCGTCACGATCGCAGGACGACTATCAGATCAACGACCTGGCCTCGTGCTCGCAGTCGGCGGACCGCTATTGCTGACAGGCTGGATCGTGTTGGCAGTGGTCGCATCTCATCCCGTCGCGCTTATCGTCCTCGTCCTCGTTCAGGGATTCCTGTCGTTCGGCGTCGGCAGTACTCTGATCACGCGTGTGCTGTATGCAGCATCGGGTGCGCCAACGATGGGCGGTTCGTACGCAACCGCAGCATTGAATATCGGAGCTGCAGCGGGGCCCGTGCTTGGTGCGCTCGGGCTCGCGACCGGGCTGGGGCTGCTCGCGCCGGTTTGGGTCGCTTCGGTGCTGACAGCGATCGCTCTCGTCATCATGCTTCTCACCAGACGCGCGCTTACGAAGACCGCGGCGGAGGCCAATTGATGACCCATCCGAACGCTCTTCTCACTCCTCGTGCCCGTCTCCGGTTAGCCCGGCTGATTGTCGAAGACGGCTATCCGGCCACGATCGCCGCAAAGATGTTCATGGTCTCCCCGATCACTGCCCGGAAATGGGCAGGCCGCTACCGGGAAGAGGGTGAGTTTGGGATGCAGGATCGCTCCAGCAAGCCGCACCGGATCCCAGGCAGGACGCCCGAGCATGTCAAGAAGAAGATCATCAACCTGCGCTGGCGGCTTCGACTGGGGCCAGCCCAGATCGCTGCGCGACTTGGTCTCTCGACGTCGACTGTTCACGCGGTCCTCGTCCGTTGCCGCGTGAACCGCCTCTCGCATATCGATCGTGTCACTGGCGAGCCATTGCGGCGATATGAGCATCCTCATCCGGGATCGTTGATTCATGTCGATGTCACGAAGTTCGGCAACATCCCCGACGGCGGTGGACATCGTTACGTAGGTCGGCAGCAAGGCGCACGGAACAAGCTCGCGACTCCGGGATTACCACGAGGAAAAGATCACAAGCCGCGCACCGGGACGGCGTTCGTTCACACAGTCATCGACGACCACTCCCGCGTCGCATACGCAGAAATCTGGTCGGATGAGCAGGCGAGCACAGCGGTGGGAGTTCTCGAACGCGCCGTGGCCTGGTTCGCCGAACGAGGCGTGACCGTCGAGCGAGTCCTATCCGACAACGGGTCGGCATACAGATCCCACGCATGGAGGGACTTCTGCGCTCGGCTCGGCATCCGACACAAGCGGACACGCCCCTACCGGCCGCAGACGAACGGGAAGATCGAGCGATTCCACCGCACGCTCGGGGACGGCTGGGCCTATGCCAGGTTTTACGGTTCAGAGGCCGAACGACGCCTGGCGCTGCCCGGCTGGCTCCACTTCTACAACCACCACCGACACCACTCTGCGATTGGCGGCGTACCCTTCGACCGACTCAACAACGTCCCTGGACATCACATCTAGCCGCCGGCTCTCATCGAAGAAGGAGTCCTCGGTGAGATTCAGAATGCCGAACACCGTCACCATGGCGTCGGCCTCCGCAGCGACTTCCACGATGGGGATCGGGCGAGCAAAAAGGCAGCAATTATGAGCCCCATACCTACAAAGCCCCACGCATCAAGCTTTTGCCCATGAAGCAACCAGGCAATGGCTGTAATTATGACGACGCCGAGTCCCGACCAGACTGCATAAGCAACACCGACAGGGATGGATTTCAGAACCAGAGAAAGAAAATAAAATGCGATGCCATAACCGATTATGACAACGGCGGAAGGGGCAAGCTTAGTAAAGCCCTCGCTAGATTTTAATGCGGATGTTGCGATTACTTCGCCAACTATTGCGATAACAAGAAAAAGCCAGCCTTTCATGATATATCTCCCAATTTGTGTAGGGCTTATTATGCACGCTTAAAAATAATAAAAGCAGACTTGACCTGATAGTTTGGCTGTGAGCAATTATGTGCTTAGTGCATCTAACGCTTGAGTTAAGCCGCGCCGCGAAGCGGCGTCGGCTTGAACGAATTGTTAGACATTATTTGCCGACTACCTTGGTGATCTCGCCTTTCACGTAGTGAACAAATTCTTCCAACTGATCTGCGCGGGAGGCCAAGCGATCTTCTTCTTGTCCAAGATAAGCCTGTCTAGCTTCAAGTATGACGGGCTGATACTGGGCCGGCAGGCGCTCCATTGCCCAGTCGGCAGCGACATCCTTCGGCGCGATTTTGCCGGTTACTGCGCTGTACCAAATGCGGGACAACGTAAGCACTACATTTCGCTCATCGCCAGCCCAGTCGGGCGGCGAGTTCCATAGCGTTAAGGTTTCATTTAGCGCCTCAAATAGATCCTGTTCAGGAACCGGATCAAAGAGTTCCTCCGCCGCTGGACCTACCAAGGCAACGCTATGTTCTCTTGCTTTTGTCAGCAAGATAGCCAGATCAATGTCGATCGTGGCTGGCTCGAAGATACCTGCAAGAATGTCATTGCGCTGCCATTCTCCAAATTGCAGTTCGCGCTTAGCTGGATAACGCCACGGAATGATGTCGTCGTGCACAACAATGGTGACTTCTACAGCGCGGAGAATCTCGCTCTCTCCAGGGGAAGCCGAAGTTTCCAAAAGGTCGTTGATCAAAGCTCGCCGCGTTGTTTCATCAAGCCTTACGGTCACCGTAACCAGCAAATCAATATCACTGTGTGGCTTCAGGCCGCCATCCACTGCGGAGCCGTACAAATGTACGGCCAGCAACGTCGGTTCGAGATGGCGCTCGATGACGCCAACTACCTCTGATAGTTGAGTCGATACTTCGGCGATCACCGCTTCCCTCATGATGTTTAACGCCAGAATTAAGCCGTGCCGCGAAGCGGCGTCGGCTTGAATGAATTGTTAGACGGCAAACTCGCGCCAATACTTATGCAGACCAAAAATATTTGACGAGCACAGCAGAGGCATTGCTGTCTTAATTTTATCTAGTGGCCAGTTCCACCACTCCATCTCCATGAGCAATGAGATTTCCTCATCGGAGAAGCGCTTCTTAATTTGCTTTGCGGGATTTCCCCCGATGATGGCATAAGGCTCTACATCTTTTGTCACCAACGAGCGACTACCTATCACGGCACCGTCTCCAATTTTGATGCCAGGCATAATCATTGCCTCCGAGCCTATCCAGACATCATTGCCAATGACGGTATCACCTGCTCTTTGGAAGGCGTCGAGTGCTCTTGAGAAAGCAGGCTCCTCTTGCATATAGAAGAAGGGGAAGGATGATGCCCAGTCATGCCGATGCCCCTGATTGCCAGCCATGATGAAGGAAGCCCCGCTTCCTATAGAACAAAAGCTGCCAATGATCAATTTATCAACGTCATCACGATCTGGAAGCAAGTATCGCGCGCATTCATCAAATGAGTGCCCGTGATAGTAGCCAGAGTAATAGCTATACCGGCCTACTCTGATATTTGGATTTTTCACTTGCTCAGAAAGAAGTTCCCCTTTGAAAGGGCTGTTAAAGTAGTTTTTCATCAGAGTTCGTGGAACCTTTTCTTGCCGTCTAACGTTTGACATGAGGGGCGGCCAAGGGCGCCAGCCCTTGGACGTCCCCCTCGATGGAAGGGTTAGGCAACACTGCGTGTTCGCTCGAATGCCTGGCGTGTTTGAACCATGTACACGGCTGGACCATCTGGGGTGGTTACGGTACCTTGCCTCTCAAACCCCGCTTTCTCGTAGCATCGGATCGCTCGCAAGTTGCTCGGCGACGGGTCCGTTTGGATCTTGGTGACCTCGGGATCATTGAACAGCAACTCAACCAGAGCTCGAACCAGCTTGGTTCCCAAGCCTTTGCCCAGTTGTGATGCATTCGCCAGTGACTGGTCTATTCCGCGTACTCCTGGATCGGTTTCTTCTTCCCACCATCCGTCCCCGCTTCCAAGAGCAACGTACGACTGGGCATACCCAATCGGCTCTCCATTCAGCATTGCAATGTATGGAGTGACGGACTCTTGCGCTAAAACGCTTGGCAAGTACTGTTCCTGTACGTCAGCAAGTGTCGGGCGTGCTTCTTCTCCGCCCCACCACTCGACGATATGAGATCGATTTAGCCACTCATAGAGCATCGCAAGGTCATGCTCAGTCATGAGGCGCAGTGTGACGGAATCGTTGCTGTTGGTCACGATGCTGTACTTTGTGATGCCTAACTTTGTTTTAGGGCGACTGCCCTGCTGCGTAACATCGTTGCTGCTCCATAACATCAAACATCGACCCACGGCGTAACGCGCTTGCTGCTTGGATGCCCGAGGCATAGACTGTACAAAAAAACAGTCATAACAAGCCATGAAAACCGCCACTGCGCCGTTACCACCGCTGCGTTCGGTCAAGGTTCTGGACCAGTTGCGTGAGCGCATACGCTACTTGCATTACAGTTTACGAACCGAACAGGCTTATGTCAACTGGGTTCGTGCCTTCATCCGTTTCCACGGTGTGCGTCACCCGGCAACCTTGGGCAGCAGCGAAGTCGAGGCATTTCTGTCCTGGCTGGCGAACGAGCGCAAGGTTTCGGTCTCCACGCATCGTCAGGCATTGGCGGCCTTGCTGTTCTTCTACGGCAAGGTGCTGTGCACGGATCTGCCCTGGCTTCAGGAGATCGGAAGACCTCGGCCGTCGCGGCGCTTGCCGGTGGTGCTGACCCCGGATGAAGTGGTTCGCATCCTCGGTTTTCTGGAAGGCGAGCATCGTTTGTTCGCCCAGCTTCTGTATGGAACGGGCATGCGGATCAGTGAGGGTTTGCAACTGCGGGTCAAGGATCTGGATTTCGATCACGGCACGATCATCGTGCGGGAGGGCAAGGGCTCCAAGGATCGGGCCTTGATGTTACCCGAGAGCTTGGCACCCAGCCTGCGCGAGCAGCTGTCGCGTGCACGGGCATGGTGGCTGAAGGACCAGGCCGAGGGCCGCAGCGGCGTTGCGCTTCCCGACGCCCTTGAGCGGAAGTATCCGCGCGCCGGGCATTCCTGGCGGCTCTGTTGCAAAGATTGGCGGCAGTCAGAGGTAGGCTGTCGCTCTGCGCCGATCAGGCGGCTGCTGCGAAATGGTGGTTGAGCATGCCCATGGCCTCCGTCAGCGCCGAGGGCCCAATGCCAAAAGCTCTCTCCACAAGGCGCACCTCGCCCCTGATGCCGGGCTGCAGGCACCAGGGGCGAGCCTGTCCTTTGCGCAGGGCTCGCATGACTTCGAATCCCTTGATCGTGGCATAGGCCGTGGGGATCGATTTGAAACCGCGCACCGGCTTGATCAGTATCTTGAGCTTTCCGTGATCGGCCTCGATCACGTTATTGAGATACTTCACCTGCCGGTGGGCCGTCTCCCGGTCCAGCTTTCCTTCGCGCTTCAATTCGGTGATCGCTGCACCATAGCTCGGCGCTTTGTCGGTATTGAGCGTGGCAGGCTTTTCCCAGTGCTTCAGGCCTCGCAGGGCCTTGCCCAGGAACCGCTTCGCTGCCTTGGCGCTGCGGGTCGGCGACAGGTAGAAATCGATCGTGTCGCCCCGCTTGTCGACTGCCCGGTACAGGTAGGTCCACTTGCCCCGCACCTTGACGTAGGTTTCATCCAGGCGCCAGCTCGGATCAAAGCCACGCCGCCAGAACCAGCGCAGCCGCTTCTCCATCTCCGGGGCGTAGCACTGGACCCAGCGATAGATCGTCGTATGGTCGACCGAAATGCCGCGTTCCGCCAGCATTTCCTCAAGGTCGCGATAGCTGATCGGATAGCGACAATACCAGCGCACCGCCCACAGGATCACATCACCCTGGAAATGGCGCCACTTGAAATCCGTCATCGTTCCGTCCGTCCAATCTCCGCCAAGCATGCTCAAGCTTCACGATTTTTGCAACAGAGCCGTCTAGAGGGGTAGGGTGGGAGCCGCTATGACTCTGAGAATCGGCATGATCTGGGCGCAGGCGCGCGACGGGGCGATCGGGCGGGGCGGCGAGATGCCGTGGCACGTGCCCGAAGATCTGGCGCACTTCAAGCGCATGACGCAGGGCGCGCCCGTGGTGATGGGGCGCCGCACCTGGGAGTCGCTGCCCGAGCGCTTCAGGCCGCTCGCGGGTCGCGCGAACATCGTCGTGACGCGCGACGCCGACTACGCGGCCGAGGGGGCCGAGGTCGTCGGCTCGCTCGACGCGGCGCTCGCGGCGGCCGAGCGGCACGCGGGGGATCGGGCCGCGCCCGCGCCGGTGTGGATCATGGGCGGCGGCGAGCTCTACCGGGCAGCGATGCCCGTGGCAGACGAGCTCGTCGTGACGCGGCTCGAGGTCGACGTGCCGGGCGCCGACACGTTCGCGCCCGAGATCGGGCCCGAGTGGCGCCTCGTCGACGCCGGCGACGCTCGCGTGTCGCAGTCGGGGGTGGGCTTCCGCTCCGAGCGCTGGGAGCGGTGAAGTCGGGTAGCCTAGAGGGGTGAGCGCACAAGAGAACCCCTTCGGCCAGGTGCTGGTAGCCGTGGTCACGCCTTTCCACGCCGACGGCGAGGTCGATTGGGACGCCGCAGAGAAGCACATCGACCACCTCGTCACCGGCGGGGTCGACGGCATCGTGGTCACCGGCACGACGGGCGAGACGTCGACGCTGACCGACGCCGAGAAGATCAAGCTCGTCGAGGTCGCGAAGTCGGTGTCGGGCGGCCGCGCGAAGGTCATCACGGGCGGCGGGTCGAACGAGACCGCGCACGCCATCGGGCTCTGTTGCAAAGATTGGCGGCAGTCAGAGGTAGGCTGTCGCTCTGCGCCGATCAGGCGGCTGCTGCGAAATGGTGGTTGAGCATGCCCATGGCCTCCGTCAGCGCCGAGGGCCCAATGCCAAAAGCTCTCTCCACAAGGCGCACCTCGCCCCTGATGCCGGGCTGCAGGCACCAGGGGCGAGCCTGTCCTTTGCGCAGGGCTCGCATGACTTCGAATCCCTTGATCGTGGCATAGGCCGTGGGGATCGATTTGAAACCGCGCACCGGCTTGATCAGTATCTTGAGCTTTCCGTGATCGGCCTCGATCACGTTATTGAGATACTTCACCTGCCGGTGGGCCGTCTCCCGGTCCAGCTTTCCTTCGCGCTTCAATTCGGTGATCGCTGCACCATAGCTCGGCGCTTTGTCGGTATTGAGCGTGGCAGGCTTTTCCCAGTGCTTCAGGCCTCGCAGGGCCTTGCCCAGGAACCGCTTCGCTGCCTTGGCGCTGCGGGTCGGCGACAGGTAGAAATCGATCGTGTCGCCCCGCTTGTCGACTGCCCGGTACAGGTAGGTCCACTTGCCCCGCACCTTGACGTAGGTTTCATCCAGGCGCCAGCTCGGATCAAAGCCACGCCGCCAGAACCAGCGCAGCCGCTTCTCCATCTCCGGGGCGTAGCACTGGACCCAGCGATAGATCGTCGTATGGTCGACCGAAATGCCGCGTTCCGCCAGCATTTCCTCAAGGTCGCGATAGCTGATCGGATAGCGACAATACCAGCGCACCGCCCACAGGATCACATCACCCTGGAAATGGCGCCACTTGAAATCCGTCATCGTTCCGTCCGTCCAATCTCCGCCAAGCATGCTCAAGCTTCACGATTTTTGCAACAGAGCCCGGCGCAGCTCCGGAGGATCTTCGGAGACGACACCCACCCTGAGCCGAGCATCATCATCGGTGCGAGTGATGACCGGGGGATGATGCTGGGCGGCGCCGTGGTCGAGCCGTTCGTGTCCGACGAGCTGATATCGAAAGAGCCCGACGCCGCGCGGCAGTTCGCGACAACACACCGAATCCTCGCCGCCCTCTTCGTGCTGCCTGAGGCCCGCGGGTCCGGTATCGGCCGAGAGCTGCTTTCAGAGGCCGCGTACTGGGCTCTTCCTCATGGTGGCCGCTACCTCGATGGGTTCGTGGACGACCGGAACAATAGCGCGGACTTCTACCGCAGGTCCGGCGCGACCGTTGTCGGTCACAACACGGGACTCCCCGCACGGCGTCCCACCAACAGCGAGCTGAGCCATTACCCGGGCATTGACGGAACATGGTTTTACGTCGACGCATGGCGAATGCACCAGGGCAAGATCAACTGCGCGCGGTGCCGCGACGTGTTCGAGTTCGTCGACGAGGACGGCGGCTACCTCCTATGCCCCAACTGCGGGACGCCCGAGGCGAAGTAGCCACGCTCGACGTCTGATGTTCCCGTAACGATGTCTCAGTGGGAACGAACAAGCGCTACCCGCATCTGCCGGCGCAGAGGGGCGAAGAGCGAGAGCTGCGCGAGGCGCGCAAGCGCGGGCCGCTGCGCACCCTCGATTCCCTCCAGCTTCGATTGCATGCGCAGCCGCTCACCATCGTTCCCGAGCAGATGACGATATGGGGTCACGCCTGGCTCCAGTTCGGGGATACGAACGTCCGGTGCGTCGTCCAGGTGAAACGTTGGACGGCTGACGCCGTGGGCGTCCAGGTGACGATCGACGGCGACAAGCTGCGGTGCTGGGTATGGCAGGGAGCATGTCAGCGAATCTCTGACCCGACCGACGTTTGGTAGCCCCGCTGTAAACGATCGCCGGGTCAGTGGACGGCTCCGAGTTCAATGCAGAGAACGCCACCGACGATGAGGACGATGCCGAGGCCCATCAGCCAGGTGAAGGGCTCTTTGAACAGGAACTTGCTGAGGATGGCCGTGAGCGCGACGCCGGATGCGGCCCAGATGCCGTAGGCGACGCCGAGCGCCATGCCGCCGGCGAGGGCGAGGCTGAGCATGGTGAATGCGAGGACGTAGCCCACGGCCACGCCGACGTACCAGCGCTTCTTGTCGACCGCCATACGCAGGGAGAGCGTGCCGACGACCTCGAAGATGATTGCGCCGATGAGGAACAGCCAGACCATCACGCGACCTCTGCCTTCTTCTTGTGACCGGCCTGCGCGCCGAGTTCGACGCAGAGCACTCCGGCGATGACGACGACGATGCCGATGCCCATCAAGAGCGTGAGCGGTTCGCCGAAGATGATGAGGGAGAGGAGCGCCGTGAGTGCGACCCCGGAGGCTCCCCAGATGCCGTATGCGACGCCGAGGGCCATGCCGGTGCGCAGCACGAGGCTGAGGAACACGAAGGCGCCGATGTAGCCGGCTGCGACGAGTGCATAGAGGGCGGGTGCGTCGAGCGCCCCCTTGAGGGATAGTGAGCCGGTGACCTCTGCGGCGATCGCGCCGATGAGGAACAGCCAGCCTCTGGCTTTGTTGGTCACTGGGGGTCTCCTTCATTCACGAGTTGCAGGGCGATCGCGCGCAGGACGGATCGTTCGTCATCGCGGACGGTGGGGATGCCGAGAGCAGCGTTGAACCATGCGCCGTCGGCCAGCAGGCGGGCGGCTCGAAGTGATGCGCGGCTCGCCGGGTCAGTGTCGATGTCGCTGCTGAGCCACGGGGTGAGGCGTTCCGCCCACAGAGCAGACAACCGCTCCCGCAGGTTCACGTCCGCGAGCAGGGCGAGATCGCTGGAGTCGAAGTCGCCATTGAGTGCGTAGTCGACGTACGCGCGCAGCTTGTCGATCGGCTCGGCATCCGTCGAGGCCCGAGTATGCAGATCCGCTTCCCAGCGGTCGATGATGCGGTTCACGACTGCGACAGTGAGAACTTCTTTCGTGCCGAAATGGTGGACCACCCCGGGCTTCGTCAACCCCGCCTCGCGAGCGACTGCATCGAGGGTGAGGGCATCGCCGCGGCGAAGGACTTCAACTGCGTGATCGAGAAGTTCGATTTTGGTTGGCACACTCTAAATATACCTACCATACGTATGGTAAGTCAACTTAGCTGCGGGCTCAGCCGTAAACGATCGTTTTCGGGGTGCAGCTCGTCGACGTCGCCGAGCTGCGCGACACGCCGAACAGCGGCGCACCGAAACCCCCCACCGAAACTGAATCACACCGATACTGAGCGCGTACCGTTTATGGCATGGCCGAAGTATTTGGGTACGCGCGAGTCTCGCGCAAAGAACAAGATCCGGGCGCGCAGGAAGCCGAGCTGCGCGCGGCCGGCTGCAGTCGCGTGTTCGTCGACCACGGCGAATCGAGCCGCATCGCCGATCGCCCCGAGTGGCGCAAGCTCATCGACGTAGCTGCGCGCCCCGGCGACACGATCAAGGTACGCAAGCTTGATCGACTTGCCGGCAGTGAGCGCCTGATGATCGAGGTGCTGTCCGAGCTGAACGACCGCGGCCTGAACATCGTGAGTCTCACTGAGCCCGCCATCGACACCACTACACCGATGGGGAAGGCGCTCTATGGCATCGTCGTGGTCTTCGCGCAGCTCCGCGTCGACACGATCAGAGAGAACACGCGCCTTGGGTTGGAGCACGCCAGGAGCCAGGGGAGGGTCGGTGGCCGCCCAACCGTGATGACGGCCGAGCGGATCGCGGAGGCAAGGAAGATGCGAGCAGAGAGCCTGAGCTATGCCCACATCGGGCGCGTGCTCGGAGTCGGTGCATCGAGCGTCATGCGCGCGCTCGCAAAGTAGCAGTATAACTATGGTTATATTTTCGGTAGACTGGAAGCGGAGGTGGACACTATGACGATCACAGACATTCCCGTCGAGGCGGTCGCTGCACGGAAGGCGCAGCACTTGCGGAACATTGGAGAGCTGGACTACCGGCGCAGTCTGCTGCGGCTGAAACAGCGTGGATTGCGTCAGAAGGCGATCGCCGATCTGGTGAAGGTTTCGCAGCCGAATGTGCAGAAGGTATTGCAGCGGGCCGCCACAATCCCGATGCCTCGTGAAGGCTTCTCGGGCGCAGATCCCTACGAGATTTGCGAGCGGTACGCAGCCGGTCTGATCGACCGCGCGCAGCTCGTCGATGAGCTGTCACGTTGGGAGTATGTGCCGCGGGCCCAGACCAAGGATGCGTTCGATGATCTGCTGATGGACGTTGCGGGCTCGGTCGATGATCTGGACCGCGCGCTGAGCCGTGGGCTGATCGACGATGAGCTGTACGACGAGATTGGCGATCGCATCGAAGCACGGATGACGGCCGCGTGACCCCAGAGGAGCAGCGGCATATCGAGGTTGTCCAAGCGCTCTCTACTGCCGGCGGACCACTCGACAAAGACGGTCCCCACGCGACTACCCGAAACCCCGCTTGGTATCGCTCCAACGGGTCGCGTAAAGCTGCACGACGGGCAACGCACGAGCGCATCAAGGCAGCGGTAGTGAGCCAGTCTCCGAACGCGAAAGATGAAGGTCGAGCACTCGTGCTGGCCGGCCCGCCAGGTGCCGGGAAAGGGCGAGTCGCTGACACCGTGCTCGGCGCGGATCGCGACCACTACGTGAACATTGACGCGGACGAGTTCAAGAAGTTGCTACTGCGCGAAGCGATGGCTGATGGCAGCTATGAGGAGTGGATCAAACCGCCAGAGGTGCGCGACTTAGAGGCGCAGGGGGAGCGGTTCTATCCACTTGAACTTGCCTCACTCGTGCATGAAGAATCGTCGATGCTTGCACGCGCGCTGCGCACAGAGATGATCGACCAGGGAACGAACATCATCGTCGACACGGTGCTGAGCGACCCAGACAAAGCAGTGGAGCTTGGCGCGTATCTTGCGGACGCTGGCTACCAGGTAACGGTCGTCGACGTCGAGGTGCCGTTCGAGGTATCGCAGGATCGAATCGTGCAACGGTGGCAGCACGCGATGCAGGAAGCCGAGGCCGGCAAAGCAGACGCACTCGGCGGACGATGGGTGCCGAGCGCATACGCTCGGCCGCTGTTTGACACCGAGCATGGGCGCTCGAAGTCACAGGACGCGGCAGCCCAGCTCGCGCAGACATGCCCGCGAGTCATTCGCTACGAGCGCCACTACACCAGCGCCGAGGAGCACCGAGCATCGTTGATTGAAGGGCGCGAAGCACAGCCCACACGTGAGGTCGCGCAGGTGCGGTCGAAGCCAGGCGGCAAGCTCGAAGCAGAGCAGTCGGTGAGCCGACTATCCGCGGCCAGTTTCAGTCCCGATAGATCCGCACCGCGTAGCGCAGGTGCACAAGCACAGCGGCCTGTTCCGCGTTCTGAACGAGCACCCGAAAACGGCATCGAACGATGACCAACCGTTCTTTTCTCTTCCCCTGATAAAAGCCGCCTCGAACAAGATAGCCACCTGTCAAGGGTGCGGCGCAGCCGCATCACATAGTGACGCGAAGCGCCCTTGACAGGTGGCTATCTTGTGCCAGTATCTCGGGCTCAGGGGGAGGGGAAAGCCCCTGCCGGAAGTGACGAGCTAGACGCCCGCCGGCTGCGGCGATGCAGCATCGTCGGAGAGCTTGAAATCAGATTCGAGACCCGAAGCAGTCGTTGATACAGCAGGGGTACGAGTCGGAGTCTGAGCCGTGTTCTTACGCGGTGCCCGCTTGCGCGTGCGAGCCTTCTTATCGGGCTCTGCAAAGCCGATCTTGCGCAGCTCATCGGCGCTCCAACCGGCACTGACGGCCGCGTTATACGCCTTCACGTCATCGCGCTCAGCGGACGTTACGCGCTCGCTGCCGACCGGCTCATCCTCGATCCGGGGATGGGATTTTTCTTGAGCCCCGCACCGGAAACATCGCTGCACGTGCTGTCGAACCTTCAAAAGCTGAAGTCGGCGTTGGGGCTTCCGCTATTGGTCTCGGTGTCGCGGAAATCCTTCTTGGGCGCCACCGTTGGCCTTCCTGTAAAGGATCTGGGTCCAGCGAGCCTTGCGGCGGAACTTCACGCGATCGGCAATGGCGCTGACTACGTCCGCACCCACGCGCCTGGAGATCTGCGAAGCGCAATCACCTTCTCGGAAACCCTCGCGAAATTTCGCAGTCGCGACGCCAGAGACCGAGGGTTAGATCATGCCTAGCATTCACCTTCCGGCCGCCCGCTAGCGGACCCTGGTCAGGTTCCGCGAAGGTGGGCGCAGACATGCTGGGCTCACGCCAGTAACCGCACCACCGACCCCAGAGCCAGCGGCCGAGGCTCCTGCAGTCCAGGCACCCGCAGCGCCCGCAGCGCCCCGCACGCGGCCGAAGGCGCAGCCCTCAAAGGGAAGCCGCAAGATGAACTACTACGCGGATGAAGACCAGCAGGGCCGCATCCGCGCCGCGTACTACGCAGGCCGCGACAAGTACGGATGGCAGACCCTCACCGACATGCAGAACCAGATCATCATGCAGCACGTGGAACAGCTAGAGCGCGAGTTCAACGGGGGAGCCCCGTTCGAGCCCGTGCACCCCGGCTCCATCTCCCGAGGACGCCCCCTCGAATAACGGCCCACTGTCCGAGGGCCGCGAAAGGATGACGTGATGAAGACCGAGACCGACTTCGAGGCACGCTGGCCCGAGCTGTTCGAAACCCTCACAACGCAGCAGCGAGAACAAGCCATCGGCGCGTGCTGGTACGTGCTCAAAGACGGTTTCCCGCTCACCAAGGAAGCCGTGCAGCGCATCACCACATTGCTCATCGACGATCCCCAGCAATTCGCGACCCTCTACGCCCCGTACACCGAGGCCGAGGACACGAAATATGAGGATCTGGCTGAGCGCGCGGAGCGCGGCGAACTTAGGTCGATACCAGGCACAGCACTGCGCGGCCCAGAAGTCGCCGAGGACGCGCAGCGACTCCTGAGAGAAGCCGGCTATGACCCCACAACGAAGGATTGACAGACCAATGGCTATCAACGAAGAAACGCGACAGCTCGAAATCGCACGCGAAGTCGAATCGCTGACACGCACGCTCGCGCACTCGACGCGCACCGTTCCCAACCCGAGCGAGTCATACAACCTGCTTGCCGAGCTGTGGCTCACCGTGGATCACTTGCGGCAGGTCTCCCAGCAGCTCGCACAGTGGCACCAGGGCGTCGTCGACGGCACCCACTACAACGGCCTCGACGGGGAAAAGTACGCTCCCGAAAACGTCGTGCCGTTCCTGCACAGTGCTGCAATCGCGCTCGGGGAAGCATACGGGGCGATCGGCTCGGCGCACTCGATCAACAGTGGCATTCGGTGGTACGAGGAAGCGCAGCAGCGTTCAGGCGCGGACGGTCGCTAGCTCATCCCAGTGCGTCGTCGCTCGCGGTGTGAGCATGCCCCGCTTCATCGTCCAAGACGGCCCCGGCCTGAGCCCGCCGTACCCGAGCCCGATCACCTCGCGGCCGCCCGTCTTCTTCTGCACCGCATCAATGAGCGTCGCGATACTCGCGTCCTCATGCGACGCCCGGAAAAGCTCGAGCGATAGGTGTGTGTCGGCCGGCAGCAGATCGGTGAGCATCAGGCCGGCACGGGCGTAGCGCGTACCGTCCTGAATCTGGGGGAGGAGCTGGTGAGCTGCGCGCGTGAGCTCGACGGGATCGGCAGTCGGGAACGGGAGCCGCACGCGCGCACTCGGATAGTGCTTCTGCTCGTGCCAATGGCTCGTGCCGGCAAACGCCGTGAGCGACCGTGCAACCTGTGAGTGCTTCACCAGGCGCGTCGCCGCCTGTTGAGCATAGACCGACAGTGCTTGCCGGATACCCGATACCGTCGTCACCTTCTCAGAGAACGACCGCGAGACGATGAGCTGATCCTTCTTGCCCGTGCGATCCTCCTCTGGGCCGATCACCGCGACACCGCGCAGCTCTAGCGCGGTGCGCTGCATCACGACGTTGAACCACTTGCGGATCTGCGCCGCATCCACCGTCGCAAGATCCCACACCGACGTCACCCCGTAGCCGGCTAACCGCCGTTCCAGGCGGGAAGCGATACCCCACACCTCAGACACCGGGAGCCGCTGCATGAGCTGCCGCCGCCAGCTCTCCCGCGTCGCAGGCCAAACGCACACCCCATCGAACGCCGGCACCTTCTTGGCTGCGCGATTCGCGAGCTTCGCCAGTGTCCGCGTCTCGGCGATCCCGACGCACACGGGCACACCGAGCAGCCGGTGCAGCTCGTCCTTGATCGACCGGCCGAGCCGCGCCATAGCGTCAGGGTCGGCCGCGGTGCGGCGATCGACCGTCAAGAACGCCTCGTCGATCGAGTACACGTCGAGGTCATGCGTGAAGCGCTCTAAGACCTCTACTGGTAGCCCCGATTATCGCGGAATGTCCTTTTAGGGCGTGATCATGGCCGAATGCGGTCGCCCAGCAGGCCGATGAACTCGTCCGCGGCGGCGAGCTGCTTCTCGAGCTTTGCCCGTCGCTGCTCGGCGTCGGCGAGGAACTCTGCGAGCAGTTGCATGGCCTCGGCCTCGGAGGAGTGCTCGGACTGGGTCGCTTCCAGTGCGCGCAGCAGGTCACCCATCTGCTCCAGTGAGTACCCGAGCGGTTTCATTCTGCGGATCAGCATAAGTCGTTGGTAGTCGCCCTCGGTGTAGAGGCGGAAGCCTCCTCCGGAGCGACCCGTGGGTTCCAGCAATCCGATCTCGTCATAGTGACGCAGCGTCCGCAAGGACAGTTCCGTGCGCTCGGCCAGTTCCCCGATCTGCATCATCCCGGCTCCGGGCATGGCTCAACTCCTTCCAGCTCGCATCTAACCCTAACGTTACGTTAGGGTTAGTTCGTGCCCGCATGTTCTGGCGGGCATCATCCCGACGTCCGGCCCCTTGCAGGGTGCTGTCGGGCGCGCGCAGACGCGCACTCACGCTTTCGATGGTGTCACATCGACCCATCTCGACCCCTGGGAGGCCTGCCTCATGACGACCATGACCGACGACAAGACGCGATACCGACCCGAGCCTTCCGTGCTGACTGCGCTGAAGAGCCCCCGGATCCTCACCCGTGAAGTCCTGGCCGGCCTCGTCGTCGCGCTGGCGCTCATCCCGGAGGCGATCTCCTTCTCGATCATCGCCGGCGTGGACCCGAAGGTCGGGCTGTTCTCCTCGTTCATCATGGCGGTGACGATCGCGTTCGTCGGCGGACGGCCCGCCATGATCACGGCGGCGACCGGTGCGATCGCGCTGGTCATCGCGCCCGTGGCGCGCGAGTACGGCATGGACTACTTCATCGCGACGGTG
Source organism: Leucobacter luti (assembly GCF_050310065.1). Lineage (GTDB taxonomy): Bacteria > Actinomycetota > Actinomycetes > Actinomycetales > Microbacteriaceae > Leucobacter > Leucobacter luti_B. The sequence continues at coordinate 105,504 of NZ_CP190007.1, forward strand.
CTGCTCGCGGGCGTGCTGCAGATCGTGCTCGCGGTGCTCGGTGTCGCGAAGCTCATGCGGTTCATCCCGCGCAGCGTCATGGTCGGCTTCGTGAACGCCCTGGCGATCCTGATCTTCATGGCTCAGGTGCCCGAGCTCGTGGGGGTGCCATGGATGGTGTACCCGCTCGTCGCGGTTGGACTGGCGATCATGGTCCTCATGCCGAAGATCACCAAGGTCATCCCCGCACCCCTGGTGTCGATCGTGCTCGTCACCGCCGCGGTCGTGGTCTTCGCAATCAACGTGCCCGCCGTCGGCGATAAGGGCGAACTGCCTCGCAGCCTGCCCGAGCTGTTCATCCCGAACGTGCCGCTCACCTGGGAGACGCTGACGATCATCGCCCCGTACGCGCTGGCGACGGCGCTGGTCGGCCTCATGGAGTCCCTGATGACGGCGAAGCTCGTCGACGACGTCACCGACACTCACTCAAACAAGACGCGTGAAGGCTGGGGCCAGGGCGTGGCGAACATCGCGTCGGGCTTCTTCGGCGGCATGGGCGGCTGCGCGATGATCGGTCAGACCATGATCAACGTCAAGGCGTCCGGTGCCCGCACCCGCATCTCGACCTTCCTGGCAGGCGTCTTCCTGCTCATCCTCATCGTCGTCCTCGGCGACGTGGTCGCCATCATCCCGATGGCTGCGCTGGTCGCAGTGATGATCATGGTGTCGGTCGGCACCTTCGACTGGCACTCCATCAAACCTTCTACCCTCAAGCGGATGCCGAAGAGCGAAACGGCCGTCATGGTCATCACCGTCGCCGTGGTCGTCGCGACCCACAACCTCGCGATCGGCGTGATCGTCGGCGTCTTCGTCGCCGCGATCATGTTCGTGCGCCGAGTCGCGCACCTCGTCGACGTCACCCGCGAGGTCACCGAACGGGACGGCGCTCAGGTCGCGCACTACACGGTCGAGGGTCAGCTGCTGTTCGCGTCCAGCAACGACCTGACCACGATGTTCGAGTACGCGACCGACCCCGAACGGGTGGTCATCGACCTCTCGAAGTCGCACGTATGGGACGCGTCGACCGTCGCCGCGCTCGATGCGATCCAGACGAAGTACGAGCATCATGGCAAGACCGTCGAGTTCTTCGGCATGAACGACTACACGACGGCGTTCCACGCTCGGCTCACCGGCGGGCTCGGGAACGGTCACTGACCTGCAGGAGGCAATGACGGTCGGGGTTCAATCAGGGTTCTGCACGGAGCTTTGGATAGTCCGTCCAGTCGCCACTGGCAAGGCGCGACCACGCGGCTGCTGACGCTGCGGTGATGCCGAGGAGATCGGAGACGATTCGTGGGTGCATCTGCCGGGTCAGTTCGATCAGCGCGGTCGTCCGTGCGCTTCCTGAACGGAGCCCCTGCTGGCGCAGACGTCGGCTGAGTGGGCCCGGAGTGAGATGCAGTCCCGGATTCCTGCCAGGAAAGAGCCATCCCTCGGACTGGTGTCTCGATGCGTCAGTGAGCTCGGCGATCGCATTCCCGAGGACCTCGGGCAGTTCGATGGGCTCGGTTCCGATGGTGAGCTTCACCGGTCGCGATGTCACGTCGACCTGATCACGTGTGAGGGCGACGATGCGAGTGAGGTGGAGGCCGTAGAGGAGCACGAGCAACCCAGCGGTGCGCGTTTTGGGGTCCATGTCGAGGTCCGAGAGGAACCTGCGAGCCATCTGCCACCGATGGTCGGATTCGTAGTGCCGGCCCTCGAGGTGGCTCGTGCGAAACTCGACGTGGAGTGTGCTGAGCCGGTGCCGTCGCAGCCAGCGTGTGAACGGGGCGAGGGCGTCGCGCTGGCTCGGTGAGTCCGTGAGGAATGCGTCGAGTCCGCGCTGCGAGAAGGTGGCCAGCGTCTCGTGCTGCGATCGGATCTCGTGCAGGAGCGCGGCGCAATGCTTGAGTGCTGCTCGCTGTCTCTGGAAGCCGGCCGCGGGGCTTGAGGGGCCATGCGACAATGCCCGGAACGCTCTGGTGGACCGGAGAAGCTCCCAGGTGCAGTATCGACGCAGGATCAGCCGATCGTCGGCAGCTTCGATGCTCGCCAGCCATTCTTCAACCCAGTGATCGAATCGTACGGTCTCGACGTCGAGTTCTGGCAGCACGTTGGAGCGAACCAGCAGCGAGAGAAGGAAGGCGACTGACTGGCCAGAGCGGGCTCTCGTGATGATCGCGTTCGCGGTGAGAGGCAGGGTTCCGTCTGCGAGTTCACGGAGCACGGCGGCGCATTTGCTCTTGTGCTGCCACCGCTCGAGAGAATTCGCTTTGCTGTGGTGTGTGAGGAGGTATTCCGCAAGCGGCTGGAGTTCGGGACGGACATTGCCTGTGTCATCGCAGAGGAGCCGCTGGATGGTGATCGGTCGTCGGCACTCGGCGCAGAGGCGATGCTTGCGCACTTCCTCGATCGATCCGCAGCTGGGGCATGCCATCGTGATCGGCGAGCCGGCGCAATCGGCGCAGACCTTTTGCCCGTTCATGAACCCGGTGAGGAACACCTTGCGTCCGCACTCAGGGCAGGGTTGCGGGGTGCGCATCGCGTAGTAGCAACGAGCGCAAACTCGCCGCCCGTCGAGATGGGTAGCGACACGTCCCGGTTCGCGGCAGAGCCCGCAGGTCTTGATCGGTGCGGTGTAGCAGTTCAGGCAGACGAGATCGGGACGCCGGACGACGATTGTCGCGTGCTGACCGCACCGGGAGCAGAGACCGAACGATCGAGGATCAACTCGCCAACATTCGCGGCAGTATCGTTTCCCGTCGATGGTGCGCTGCACCGGCCTGACCCGCCCGCAGGTCGCGCAGGCGACCGATCTGGTATTTCGCTCGCAGCGCGAGCAATGCCTCCCGCCGTTCAGGGTCTTATGCGGCATCCGGACTGCTCGCCCGCACGACTCGCACGTCGGCAGCACCACCCGGCTCGCTCCTTCTACAACGAGTGCGTGGGCCAGGTCCTGGACGGTTACCGGCACGTTCCGGTGCCGGCCCTCCAACACCCCGGGCTGCTTCAGCAATGCGAGTTCGAGAAGCCGTTGCGTGAGGGGCACCGGTGCGACCGAATGCACGATCTCGGCCAGTTGCTCGGGTGAGATCTCAGGAACGAGGGGACGGACAAGCGCGACGACCTCCGCGACCCTCGACTCCTGCGGAGGCTTCGCCGCCACGACTACTTCGTGCGCGGTCGTCGGATGGTGGCACGGACCGGCCGGAGATCGCCGATGGATCCGCGCGTCGCCTCCTCGCCCACGGCGATCGGGACCGCGGCCTCACGGCGGGTGATCGTCACGAGATCGTCGAGCGTGCACTCCAGCGCATCGCAGAGCGCTGCGAGGACATCGAGGCGGACGCGCTGTGGCGGCTGCGTCACCAGCCGATACACCTGCTCCCGCGACAGGTCGATGCCGCGCTCCTCGAGCAGCGGTTTCAGCTTCGACGTCTGGAAGATCCCGAGCGATGCCATCACGCTGCGCAGGTTCCAGCCGGTCTCGAGCTCAACGGCCATCAGCTTCTCCTTCGATCAGGGCCTTCAACGCCTCCGCGAGCACCCGGTTCTTATAGTCCGAACTGACAGAGGCGTAGATGGAAGTCGTCGACGCGTGCATGTGCCCCACCTGCTCCTGGACGAACCGCTCCGCGTAGCCGAACTCCAGCAGGTGCGTGACGTACGAATGCCGGAGACTGTGCAGCGTCAGATCCTTCGACAGGCCGGCGTCGTCGCGCAGTTCTGCGAACCTCCGGTCGAGATACCCGGCGGACAGGCGCGTGTGCCGCTCGGTCACCCAGAGTGCGTCGAGGTCGGCGGCCGGGGCGAAACGCTCCCTTGCCTGCTCGAGCCACTGCCTCATGCCCGGCACCCACCAGTCGAACTCCGGCACCAGCAGCACCGTCCTACGACGAGGCGCGCCGCCTCCCGCCGCCTTCGCCCATCGCACGTGGAGCGCGCCATAGCGCCCCCATTGGCGCATCTTGGCGTTGTGATGCAGATCGACGGTGTCGAGCATGACCGCCTCGGTGCGGCGCAGCCCGAACGCATACACGGTCTTCAGCAGCTGCGCGTCCCTCAGCGCTCCGAGCGCGCCCTTCCGCCCGGAACTGACCAGCAGCTCGACACGGGCATCGGCTGTGTCGAACAGGCGCTCGACCTCGTCATACGTGAACGGACGACGCTTCCCGTCGCCCTCGAACTCAAACCGGTGGGCGACCGTGTTCCACGGCAGGCACACCTGCGACGGGAACTCTCCGAACTCCCGATCGCAGATCTCCATCCAGTCGTACAAGGGGCTCGTGAGGTAATCGCAGAACCCACGGATCGCGCCATGATTGGCGCGCATCGTCGACAGCGTCCGAGTACGCCCGCCGGACTCCGCGGTGAACTCGTCGACATCCGCGACGCTCCACTTCCACGGCGGTTTGTCCACAAAATCGCGGAACTTCACCACGGTGGCCACCCGATTCCGGATGGTCTGCTCACGCAGGCCTCGCGACAACTGCTGTTTCCGCCAGCCTTCGATCATCGCGTCGAAGACCTGTTGTTCCGGGTTCGCCAACGCGACGTTCGACGACGAAGTGATCAGTCGAAGCGCTGCAGGAGAGGCTCCAAAATCTTGCATCAGATGCAACAAAGTACGGGACAGTGCATCACAATGTCAACCCAGATCTCAGCATCGCCGAGATCACGCTGTTATGGTCGAAGCTGTTCCGCATTGACGAGACCAATAGACGACCTTTGCAAGCGTGAACAATTGCATCTGCTACAACACGCGACGGTTCATCACGCGCCGGGGCTCTGTTGCAAAGATTGGCGGCAGTCAGAGGTAGGCTGTCGCTCTGCGCCGATCAGGCGGCTGCTGCGAAATGGTGGTTGAGCATGCCCATGGCCTCCGTCAGCGCCGAGGGCCCAATGCCAAAAGCTCTCTCCACAAGGCGCACCTCGCCCCTGATGCCGGGCTGCAGGCACCAGGGGCGAGCCTGTCCTTTGCGCAGGGCTCGCATGACTTCGAATCCCTTGATCGTGGCATAGGCCGTGGGGATCGATTTGAAACCGCGCACCGGCTTGATCAGTATCTTGAGCTTTCCGTGATCGGCCTCGATCACGTTATTGAGATACTTCACCTGCCGGTGGGCCGTCTCCCGGTCCAGCTTTCCTTCGCGCTTCAATTCGGTGATCGCTGCACCATAGCTCGGCGCTTTGTCGGTATTGAGCGTGGCAGGCTTTTCCCAGTGCTTCAGGCCTCGCAGGGCCTTGCCCAGGAACCGCTTCGCTGCCTTGGCGCTGCGGGTCGGCGACAGGTAGAAATCGATCGTGTCGCCCCGCTTGTCGACTGCCCGGTACAGGTAGGTCCACTTGCCCCGCACCTTGACGTAGGTTTCATCCAGGCGCCAGCTCGGATCAAAGCCACGCCGCCAGAACCAGCGCAGCCGCTTCTCCATCTCCGGGGCGTAGCACTGGACCCAGCGATAGATCGTCGTATGGTCGACCGAAATGCCGCGTTCCGCCAGCATTTCCTCAAGGTCGCGATAGCTGATCGGATAGCGACAATACCAGCGCACCGCCCACAGGATCACATCACCCTGGAAATGGCGCCACTTGAAATCCGTCATCGTTCCGTCCGTCCAATCTCCGCCAAGCATGCTCAAGCTTCACGATTTTTGCAACAGAGCCCTTCTCCGTGACGAAGGCAGGCGAGGTGAAGATGAACTCAAGCTCATCGACTTGCTCAAGTTCGTTACGGAGTGCCTCAAACGCGAAAATGGAGAACGTCGATGCGGCGATTCGAACCTTCGAGCCTGGGGAAATCTCGGCTTTGAGGTCCTCACCCAACAGGTCAGTAACGTTGTTGATGATCCGCAAGCTCAGCCTTCCGACTCGTTCGGCGTGGCAGCAGCGCCTCCGCGACGGACCCAGTCGTCGATCTCGGAAGCCTGGAACTTCCAGAGCCTGCCGACCTTGTGAGCAGGCATGCCCTTCTCGGCGATCCAGGTGTAGACGGTGTCTTTGGTGACCCCAAGATGGGAGGCGATGTCGTCTGCAGAAAGCCACGGCTCGGTCACGTTGGTCCTCCCTCTCAACCCGAATGGGCAGTCACTCCGATGCTATCGGAGTATTACCGAACTGAGTAGGGTCTTTCCGGGTGTAATCCGGTGTGCGGCGCCAAGACAGTGTTTCAAACGGTGAGATGGTCAGAGAGCCATGCTGAGACGGTCGCCCTCCACCGTTCCCTGTCCGAGTTCCACGCCAAAGTGTGCCCTGCATCGAAGGTCTCCAGCTGAACGAGATCCGGACGCTTCGGCGCGAGCGCCAACGAGGTCTTGATGGGAACTGAATCGTCGTTAGCCCCGTGAAGGATCAGCGTCGGCACAGAGAGTTCGTCGGCGCGCGCTATCCAATCAGACTCGCTAAACGAGATTCGAGTTGGGAGCCCTAGCCGTCGAGCCAGTGCGCGATTCGTCAGCCACGGGACCGCGAGTAGCCCGGCACCGCGCGGGAGCCCGGCGCGCTGGCAGTTGGCTTTGATGACCTCAATCAAGTTAAGCACCGGTGAATCCAGCACAAGTCCGACCATCTGCGGCGCATAGTCCGACCGGGTCGCAAGCTGCAGCGCGATAACAGCGCCCATAGACCAACCGAACAGCACTATCCGTTCAGCTCCCCGGCGAACCGCATATCCGATCGCTGCCTCGACGTCCGCGGCTTCAGTCACCCCGAGCGTGGAGCGCCCCGATCCAACGATGGGTCCTTCCCCATCGTTGCGATAGCTCACTACGAGTGATGTGAGTCCCAATTCCGTGGCGACCTGCACACCGCGGAGGGTGCCCGCTCGAGGGCTTCCAAGACCGTGAACGTGAATCGCCCAGATCGATGTGTCACCGTTGATTCGCCAAGCTGGCGCCGGGCCGACGGCGGTACTGATGACGATGTCGCTGGCATCGAGCCCGGCATCGGCGGGTGTGGCGTAGTAGATGCCGCTCCACGAGACTCGATCACCAGCTCGCGGCGTGAGCCCTGGTGACACTCCCACGATGACGCGGGCGACTTGGTTCTGGCCGCGATCCTCAACCTCGCTGCCGAGTTGCGCCCATCCGCCGTGCTCAAACCAGAGATTGTAGGTGCCGGGCGCTTCGGTATCGCAAGTGCGGTCGAGCAGAAGAAGTTGGCGATCACCATTGACCTCAACGCCGCGCAAGGTCAGGTTGAAATGGCGTGGCCCGACTGGTGCCGTGAGCTTTCGCGCGATCGTCCATCCAAGACCTGCCCCAGCAGCACCCACCATAACGCCGCCGATCACGAGCTGCCGCTTCATGTACGCTCCCAACTGCTGTCGCCACGATCCGCGCGCAAACCTGTGCGCGCCACGCCCGAGTCGAGCCCCAGAAGTTGCGACTCGGCCCGTTCCAGGAGAGCTTCTTCAGTTGGCGTCACTTCGAATGTCACGCGCGGATCGATCATGGCGTCGCGAATCTCAACCACTTCGCGGTGCAATCGTCCTTCAGGGTCGTCAAGACTGGCGCCGAGGGCATCGGTGCCGCTAAGCCCGGGGCGAACGCTCGTGGCCCGCTGCCAGAGCGGTTCCAGCTCCCCCGTGATCTGCGTTATCTGCGCGCGCCGTGTGCGTTCACGCAACGACCTGACAACTGGTTGGCCCGCGAACCCGGCGCACAAGAACAGGAAAGTGAGTAGCGAGAGTGGCCCGTATGCTTCGCCGAACGTGCGCATCAGTTCCAGGTGACCCGCGACGTGTGCGACATCCATTACAAGGACCACGACGGCCAAGCCCACGCCGCACGCCGAGCCAAGGAACAGGAGGAGTGCGGGGATGCGCTGGATCCCGGTAGCGACGCGGAACTGACGGGTAGCCAACGCGAGCATGGCCGCCAGGACGATGCCGCAGTAGGTGAAGCCGATCATTGAGTAGGCGGCCGTTACCGGCTGGTCGCCGAGGTCAAGCATGAATGTCGCGGTCGACGCCCCTCGGTCAATGAAGAAGAACAACACCGTCGTCGTGACCAGGGCAAGGATCAGCGCGGGGCGCCCTACGGCGGCTCGCACCAGCCGGGGACGATACTCACCTGCCTTCATCGCCGCGCGCCCCAGAAAGAAGAGCCCAATCATCAAGAGTGCGTCGGAGAGCAGAGTCGTGATGTTCGTTCCGCTAAGGACCGGGTCGATAGCCAGGTATATCGCATCCACGTTGAGGGTCATTGCGATCGCGATGGTCAGGGATGCGTAGGTGATACTGCGGTCGGGGCGCCCGCGTCGCAGGATCAGCAGGCTCGCGACGAGAACCCACATGAGGATCGCAACGAGCGTCTGGATCATCCGAAGACCTCGAAGTAGCGAGACTCCGCGAATGCGGAACCTCGGATCCCTGCCGCGAGCCGGTCCGCGAGAGACTCCGCAGCAATCTCGGTGTCGGAATCAAGATCCTGCCGTCTGAGCAGACGTGCGCGAGTGTGCGGAGGAATATCAGGCAGGAGCACGTCCGCCTCTGTGCATTCGTCGCCGTCGCAGTGGCCCAGGATCATGTGTGACAGCTCGTGCAGCACAAACTGCTGGCGATGCAAGGCGGAGTCCGTGCGTGCGTGGATGATGATGTCGTCTTCGTCGGTGGTGAGCCAGACCGCGCAGATTCCGTCGCGATCGCCGATCTCGGCAAGCTCGACGATACGAAGGCGGCGTCCTCTGCGTTGCTGCACAACGCCGTAGAGATCGTCGAAGGTGAAGACATTGCCGAGGGCAAGATCCGAGAGGGCCGTCGAGACGACCTGTTCGATATTCACGTTGCGCTCACCTCCTTCGAGGGCACTTCGCGGCACCGACTCGGCTACGTGAGCGACGCCGTCATTGCTGGTCTGTGTGTGTCATTTCCTCATCCAGAAATTTGCTGATGGCTTGGAGTGCCTTCGGTGAGATATCTCCAAGAGTGCGCGCCGCGTACGACTTCACCTTCGCCGCTCGCATCGAGCGCACGAGATCAAGCTGTGCGCTGACCTTTTCGGGAACTACGGCGTCGTTCGCGCCGATCAGGAAGTCGGTATCGACGTCAAAGAACGCCGCGAGCCCCGCAAAGACGGCGGGGTCCTGAACGTACCGGTGGCCATTGACCATGTAGGTCCAGCGCGACCTCGACAGGTTGGTGCCTCGGTCACGGAGAAACGCCGCAATTTGTGAGTAGGTCGGCTCGGTGCCGGTCTCGGCGATCGCAACATCGAGTAACAGCCGCAGGCGCTTCGCAAGATCCGCAGCCGCAGTCGCGCTCTCGTCGTCGGTCATGCGCGCTGACCTCCTTCGCTCGCGGTGAGAAGCATCCTCGGCAGGGTAATCCCGGCACGTTACGCATGCTCAATATAGCCGTTGAGCATGAACAAATCAAGGGTTGCGCATGCTCAACGGTCGGTGTTAGAAACGAAGCCCGGCACGTTTTGAGCATGCTCAACGACCGGGAGCCTCTGGACCCTTCGATCACTCCTAGGGAGGTGAACCATGCCCAGATCCTGGCTGCCCACGCACTGTCGCCCGCACTCGCGCCGCAACAAGTCGCTACCTCGTGCATCTGGAACACGCAGGGGCATCCGCAGAGTTCGTGGAGTCGCTCGCCCACCTCACCGGTGTATCGCCACGCACTCCTGCGACGTGGCGCGCCGGAGAGGAGGGCACCTGATGGTGTCGACAGATGAACGCCGTGCCACCCGCGAAGCGAAGCTCGATGAGCTGCACGAGAAGCTGACCGAAGCAGTTGACAAGCTGGTGTCTGGCGAGGATTGGGCGGCTGCGCTTCGGTTCGCAGCCAGGTTCCGCAGCCGCTCGTTCAACAACACCCTGCTGATCTGGCTGCAGCACGCCGCCGCATTCGAAGCGGGTCTCGTGTCTGAGCCGATGCCGTCATACGTGGCTGGGTACAAGCAATGGCAACAGTTGGGCCGCCAGGTCGAGAAAGGTCAGCCCGGGTATCAGATCCTCGCTCCGGTGACCGGTCGCTTCGCGTCGCCGACGCCTGCGGATCCAGCGTCGTGGCGGCGACTCAACCGATTCGAGAAACCACGACCGAGCGAGGAAGTCCGCTCGAAGATGATCGGCGTTCGCCCCGCATGCGTGTGGGACGCGGCGCAGACCTCCGGCGACGCCCTACCGACTCCACCTGCACCGACGTTGCTGAAAGGCGAGGCACCAGATGGCCTCTGGGCGGGACTCGCCGGACGAATTGGAGCGGCAGGTTTTCAGCTCCTCGATGTGGAGCACGAGGGCCTGATCCACGGCGCGAACGGTGTCACCGACTACGCGGAGAAGACGGTCAAAGTCCGAGAGAACATGGATCCCGCCGCGCGAGTGAAGACTCTTGCTCACGAACTCGCCCATGTGCTCATGCACGGCCCTGATCAAGATGCCGCACGGCAACACCGGGGTGTAGGCGAGGTGGAGGCCGAGTCCGTTGCGCTGATGATTGGCGCCGCGCATGGGATGGACACCAGCGACTACACGATCCCCTATGTCACGTCGTGGGCTGCAAACGTCGACGGTCAGGAGCCCGCGGAGATCGTGCGCGCGACCGGAGAACGAGTGCGTGCCACCGCCATGAAAATCCTCGAACAGCTGGACACGCAGATGATCGGCGACGGCACTCCTCCTGGACTCGATCGCACCGCCGGGCGCACCAACTCCGCCGCCGCAGAGCGCGCGAGCACCGCGCCAACGAGCGCGGCAAGCTCGAAGCACGCTGCAGCGTCCGAATCGCGGGGGCTGTGATGAGCGTGACAGATTCGTTTGCGCAGGTGCTCGATCGAATCGGCCGCGAGGAGGCACTGGGTCGAAGCGCACTTGCATTCGCAGCGAGCGGCATCCCGGTCTTCCCATGTGCCGCTGGCGGGAAGCGCCCAGCTGTCGCGGGAGGATTTCACGCGGCGAGCGGCGAAGCGGACCTGGTGCGGCGTTGGTGGACCGCGATGCCCAACGCGAACATTGGGATGCCGACGGGCGCAGCCTCGGGACTCGTCGTGGTCGATGTCGACGTGCACGGCGCTGTCGACGGGTACGCGGCGCTGGAGGGTGCGCGGCACGAAGGTCTGGTGAATGGCTGGCTCGCAGCGGTGGAAACGCCGTCGGGCGGTCTACACTTGTACTTCCCTGCGAGGGGCGATGCGCATCAGAGGTCTTGGCAGTCGGCGCGAGCGGGAGTCGACTTCCGCGGCGACGGCGGCTACATCATCGTGCCACCCTCGGCACGGGACATCGAGGGTGAAGCGCGCCAGTACAAGACGCTGCAGCTCGCTCACGAAAGCGGTCATCCGCTCGACGCACAACGCCTTCGTGACTTCTTGGATCCACCACGGCCCTCCACGGGCCCGCGCGGTGCAGCCACTGCGATGGCGCCCGCTGACCTCACGCGGTTGGCGAGTTGGGTATCCCGTCTCCAAGAGGGCGAACGGAACCATGGCGTCTTCTGGGCAGCCTGCAAAATGGCGGAGAAAGAGGTCCCCGCAGGCGAGGCGCTCGACGCTCTCACGGCCGCGGGTGCGTCAGCTGGGCTTAGCGAGCGCGAAGTGACGACGACCGTCCGCTCGGCCTACCGATCCGTCCATGGCCCGCCGCGTCAACGCTTACCCGCGAGCGAACCGATGACCCGACCCCACCGACCGCAACCGGTCACAGATTCACGGGCCTTGGCATGAGGACCATTCGGGCGCGCCGATCCGCGATCATCACCGCCGTCGCGGGTACGGTCTTCATCGCTGCAGGCGCGTTCTGGCTATCGTTCACCTCCCTGGCGGATCTCGCCGCTCGCTCAGGTATCGGTGCCGGGCAGGCATGGGCATGGCCGCTCATCGTCGACGGCGTCATCGTGGTATCAACCGTTGCCGTTGTTGCCCTCGCCGGGTCACGCTCCGCCTGGTACCCCTGGACTCTGCTTGCGGGAGCCGCAGCCGTCTCAGTGACGGCAAACTCGATCCACGCGGTGGTCGCCGCAGATGCCGACGTTCCAAGCCTGCTCGCCGCGGCTGTCGCTGCCGTTCCGCCAGTCGTATTGCTGGCGATCACGCACCTGACGGTGCTGCTCATGCGCACGCCGGAGGCCGCCGAGGAGCACACCGATGACGCGCTCCTCTCGCCCCAAGAACAGGCAACTGCCTTTCGTGACGAGGGCTGGTCGAACAAGCGCATTGCCCGCGAGCTGGACGTGCACCCTTCGACCGTCGGGCGCTGGTTCGCAAACGCACCTATCGAACATGAACGGGCGCGTTCCGCACCCGACGAAACAGAGGACACGACATGAACGAGAACACCGCCGACGTCGGTAAACGCCCCATCGATGCGGAAGCTATGGACGTGACGACGAGGCACGAAGCGGTCGAGTTGGCGAGGCTCCGCAATCAGCGCGGGGGCTCGATGCGCGATCCTGCGACATACCGAGGGCGCGGTGTCGAATGGGTACGCCCGACCGACTTGGTGGCTCGCGGCAGCGCACGAGTGGCCGGTGCGGGGATCAACTTCCAGTCCGAGCTGCATCGGCGCACGCGGACAGCGGCACAGGAAGGCACCCGGCGCATCGCCGAACGTGCACGTCACCTCCCTCCCCTATCAGCGTTTGGGCGCGGTGCCACGCGACCGGATGCGAGGCGCAGCTCGATCGGCACCGCCTGAGCGTGAAGAGCGGACATCGTCATGGGCACCTCATCTGCACCCAACCTCCCCAATGGGGAGCGGGTGCGCACCTGCGTAGCAGGAGGTGCTCTTGTCATGACCACTCACCACTTACCGTCGCACCCTCGCGAGGACTTCACCACGAGCGAGGGATTGCGCGCCCTGCTGCACCGGTTGCACCAGTCGGGTGCCCACGCATGGAAGCACGACCGCGTTGCCGCGGAACTCGCCGCGTTCGCTGCCGAAAAATACGCCGCGCTGGCTCGTAAACACGGGCTCGACCCGTGGGAGGCCGCATCCGCAGCTTTCGATGTGATGCGAACTCGTTCGGCCCGCGAAGCTGACGACCCCTGGGCCGTCGTCACTCGCGGCGTGCAGATCACCTGCATCGCCGAAGAGCGTGGGCAGGGGTTGCTGTGCGCCACGCACCAAGCTCGACGCCCGCACGTCTCCGCATTCCATGACCCAGAACGATTCGCCGACCGCGAGAATCCACTGGCCGATTACCATCCCGCGTTCCATGTGGTCGACAACTACCTCGAAACTGAGGTTGACGACGTCGACAAGAATGACGAGGTAGGCACCGCCAGACAGGCGATCGAGGTCTCAATCGGATTGTTCGCGACGTTGGGTTGGCCGGAAAGCACAACCCGCGCAGCGGTCGAGCACGTGTGTGGCGCGATCGCACGGGCAGGGTCTCGGCAAAGCGCCTACGAAGTGCTGCGCCGCGACAAGCATGCTCGTGCGCTCCTCGATCTTCCCGGCGATGCGTGGTCGGCCCTGCTGCATGCATTGCTCGGACATCCCAACCCCGCGTATCGCGCGACGAGCACCGGCCGCGGCATCCTCCTTCGCATCCTTGTTGGCGAGACTCTTCCTGACCTGCTGCTCGATGACGACCTCGTGTCGATCATCGTGACGTCCGCACCCAGACACGGGAGCGGACGATGAGCACGCACGACGGGCACATTGAGCTGGAGCGAGCTGTCGACTCAATCCACGTTGGCCATCGTCACCGCAGGGATCTCGGGGAACTCGACCTCCTCGCCGCGTCGATCGAACGGGACGGGCTGCTGCAACCAATCACTGTGACGCCGGAGGGCAATCTCGTGTGTGGTGCCCGTCGGCTGGCCGCGATCAAGCGACTGGGATGGATGCACGTCAAAGTCTGGGTGCGCTCGGGCATCTCGGGCGAGCTTGCACACCTGCTTGCTGAGCAAGACGACAACGCGCTGCACAAGTCGCTCACCCAACTGGAAAACGCCGCCCTATACCGCGAGATCAAAACGTTGATGGCTGAGGATGCCGCCCGTCGCCAAGAAGCATCACGATTTAGCACCGAGAACCAGCCGGGAAATGACGGTGCCGCAAAATTTGCGGCACCGTCAGATTCTGTCGGAGACGCGCGCGAGCAGGCCGCCGCCATGATCCCGGAGGGCGCCTCTCACACGACCCTGGAGAAGATCAACTACCTGCAGCAGATAGCGAACGACGAGAGTCAGCCCGACTCCGTACGAGAAGGCATCGCGGCCGAGCTGGAACTCATCGGCTCAGGCGCTCCCGTGCACCCGAGCTTCCAACGCGCTCGACAGCTCGTGACTGCGGCACAACCCGATGGTGACGTTGTGGATGTGGCGAAGCTGGCTGAGGAAGCACTTGCGCGCATCAAGAACGCTCCGAAGCCCAAACGGCGACCTTCACCGACCGCGCTGACCTCGCGCGTCGACGGCGACGAGCCGTGGCCGATTCGCGCATTCGTTGTCACGTGGACGGAACTCGACGGCTGGTGGCGGCACTTCGACGTCGACGAACTGGCTCGCCAACTGAGTGACGCCGAGATCGAGATGTTCCTGCTCGTTGTTGAAGCCACCGCTCAGGTCGCTGAGCGACTCCGTGCCGCGCGAGACATCGATCGGGCGGACGCCAAGACCCCGACCCAGGTGGGGAACCTTCGCGCCCTCTGATCCGAGACTAATGCGGCGCACCTGTCCCGCATGAAGCTTCCTACCGCTCCCCGCGCACGCCGCACTCTGATCGCCCTCATCGCGGCTCTGTCGCTGGCGATCCTTGTCGCTGGCATCGGCATCTACGGACTCCTAATCGGATCCGAGCAACCCATCGAGTCGACCGATCCTCCATCATCGACTGCTGCCCCAAGCGCAGAACCTTCTCGTGAGCCGACCTCACCACCTCGGATCCCGTCGATCCCACAGACCACCGACGCCGAGGCATTCGCGCGCAGCGTCGCCGCGGCACTGTTCACCTGGGACACCGGCAGTGGGTTCCTGCCGCTCGACTACACCGCAGTCGTCCTCGATGTCGCCGACCCGACCAGCTTCGAACAGTCGGGACTCGCCGCCGACATCGCCAACTACCTGCCCACGCAGAGCGCGTGGGTGCAGCTGCGACCGTACGCAACCACGCAGCGTCTGGAGATCACCTCATCGTTCGTGCCGGACGCCTGGGCTGGTGCGCTCGTGCAGGCTCGCCCAGGGCAGCTCCCCGACGGCTCCGTCGCCTACACGATCGAGGGCATCCGCCATCGATCCGGCGTGTGGAATGGCGACCCTGTCACCGCAGAGCAGACGCTCGCATTCACGATCTTCATCGCATGCCCAGCCGACGACCCTTGCTACGTCCTACGGCTCTCGAAATTGAACAATCCGCTTCATTAGGACGACTGGCTCATGATGAAGAAGCTCGCGATCGCAGTGGTCTCCTTGATGTTGCTCGCACCGACCCTTGGGCTCGTCACAGTTGGACTGCTGGCGAATCCCTCCGCCATAGCGTGCCTTGCCTCGTCGGGACTCACCGTCGGAAACGTGCCGGATTCTCTCGTGGTCACGACCACAAACGGCGAGACATTCACCCTGAACAAGCAGCAGCTCACGCACGCTGCGACGATCATCACAGTGGGTTCGACGATCGACGGCGTCACAAGGGATGCCATCCAGATTGCGCTGATGGCAGCGCTAACCGAGTCGACGCTTCGACAGCTTGCGAACACCGGCGCCTACCCCGAGTCCGACAACTATCCGAACGATGGGAATGGCTCCGATCACGACTCACTCGGCCTGTTCCAAATGCGACCGCAAGCGGGCTGGGGCTCGGTCGCAGAGCTGATGGATCCCGAATATCAAGCCAAAGCATTCTTCGGTGGCCCGACCGGCCCCAACTATCCCTCGCCACGTGGTCTCCTCGACATCCCGGGCTGGCAGAGCATGGGCAAGGGCGAAGTCGCGCAAGCAGTCGAAGTGTCGGCGTACCCCGACCGATACAACAACTACGAGCCCGTCGCCGCGACGATCCTCGCGACGCTCACTCGCGGCACATTGGCCGCAACAGCACCGACGACGGCCCCTGCGTCGCCTGTCGTCGACGTTGCGGAGACCTCGCGCGTCGTGTTCCCGTTGCCGGAGGGAACCTGGGTGCACACCAGTGACTTCGGCCCACGAACCGATCCCCTCACTGGCGAGAGCGCCTTCCACAGCGGAACGGACTTCGCCGCGCCGGATGGGACGCCGATCCTCGCCGCGGCTGACGGTGTCGTGACGGTTGCCGAGTTCTCTGGAGGCTACGGCGGCCTCATCGTCATCGAGCACCGCATTAGCGGCGTGACGGTCGCGACCGCCTATGCGCACATGTGGCAGCACGGCATCCATGTCGCCGTCGGCGAGCGCGTTATTGCGGGGCAACACGTCGGCGATGTGGGGTCATCCGGGCGATCAACGGGCCCACATTTGCACTTCGAGGTTCGACCGGGTGGAACGAACGGCGAAGCGGTGGATGCCGCGAAATGGCTCAATGATCACAACGCCGCAGATCTCCCCGAAGCTACGGCAGGAGCCGGATGTTCCGCGCTTGGAGGCGGTCGCTGATGAACGTGTTTCCTGACTTCGGCAGCCTCAGCGGCATCGGTGACCTCAGGATTGTGATCGGTGCGATGCTCACGATCATCCTGATCGTCGCAGTACTCATGATCATCATCAGCGCAATCACCTGGGCCATCGCCACGTCGACCGGCAACCCGGGAGTCGCCGCAAAGGCGCGCGCCGGGGTCTTCGTCGCACTCGGCGCCGCGCTCCTCGCCGGTGGCGGCGTCACCTGGGTGAACTGGCTCATCAACATCGGCGGACAGCTGTAGTACTGCTGTTGGCCTCAGGCCCTGGCGGGAACTCTCGCCAGGGCCCGTTTTATTGCGTGTGACGGAGTGCGCACCTGGCTCTCGACCCTGTTTCGTCACCGCCGCGGGCGGTGCTCACGCCAAGGAGCCACCGTGTTCGAACTCATCACGACCCTCACCGCAGTTCTGCCGATGAACATCGACGTGACGCCCAACGACTCGGGGTTACCCGGGATCGGACAGTTGCGCGTCATCGTCGGCGCCGTCATGACGATCGGGCTGATCCTGTCCGTGCTCGCCCTGATCGTGTCGGCGATCGTGTGGGGATTCGGGGCGAACTCGTCCAATCCCCACCTCGCCTCCCGCGGCAAGCTCGGCGTACTCGTCTCTTGTGGCGCCGCCATCATCTGCGGTGCCTCCGTGACGCTGATCAACTTCTTCTGGAACGTCGGGCAGCAGGTGTGAGCTTCTTGAATCCCCCAACTTCGAGAGCAATGCCATGAGTGTCTGTGATATCCCCGTCATCGCCAATGTGTGCGACGCGGTCGGTGAAGGCGCCGCAACGCTGGTGTCTGCCCCATTCGACTGGCTGGCCGCGACGATGGGGCAAGCCGCCGGATGGCTCATCGAAGCCATGTGGACCGTCTTCGACAGCACCACCCTCGTCGACGTCCAGTCGCAGGGCTACCTCGACGTCTACAACCTGCTCTTCGGTATCGGTGTCTTCATTGTGCTGCTCTTTTTCTGCTTCCAACTCATCCTGGGCCTGATCCGGCGCGAACCTGCTGCGCTCTCACGCGCGGCGCTCGGGGCAGCAAAGGCCGTGCTTGGTTCGTTCGTCGTCATCACGCTGACGGCAACGGCGCTGGAGATCGTCGACCAGCTCTCCATCGGCATCGTCCAAGCCGCGGGAGAAACAACCGAAACGATGGGCGATAAGATCGCGCTCCTCACGGCAGGCCTCACCACGATCAATATCGCTGCGCCCGGCGTCGGAGCGATCATCACGATCTTCCTCGCTGGGCTCATGATCTGCGCGGTCGCGATTGTCTGGTTCTCACTCCTCATTCGCAAAGCTCTGCTGCTCGTGGCAATTGTGCTTGCGCCGATCGCCTTCGCGGGCGCTGCATGGGATGTCACTCGCGGATGGATCGGCAAATGGGTGGCGTTCGTCGTCGCCCTGATCGTGTCCAAGCTCGTGCTGGTCGTCGTGTTCCTCGTCGCCATCACTCAGGTCTCGACACCGATCGAAGCTGACCTCGCCTCCGTGACCGAACCGATCTCGGGCATTGTGCTGCTGTTCATCGCCGCGTTCGCGCCCTACATGGTTTACCGATTCATTTCGTTCTTGGGTTTCGATCTCTACCAGGCGATGGGAAGCGAGCAGGAAGCGAAGAACGCCGTCAACCGGCCCGTTCCTGTTCCGTCGAAGCCGCAAGGCGACGGCGTGAAGAAGGTCCTTGATGGCGGTTCCGGCGGTAGTTCCGGCGCAACTCCCGCATCGAGCGGTGCGGGAGGCGCAACGGCCCCAGCGGGAGCGAGTACCAGCAGGGCAGCCGCCGGTGCCAAGGCGGGAACCGGCGCGAGCGGAAGTGCTGGAGCCAGCGCTGGAGCCGGAGCGGGCGCTGGTGCTGGAGCTGCCGCGGCGGCCGGGCCTGCAGCAGCCGTGATCATCGGAGCCGAAGTTGTCAAGGGCGCAGCGACCGCCGGGCCGAAGCTCGGGCAGGCGATCGGCGGCACCGCCGAAACAGCGATGACCGGCGCAGGTGAAATCGGGGCTGCCCCGTCTGCGACGCCGACTGCAACAGCGGCTCCCTCTGTGCCGCAACCGCCAGCACCACGATCAGACCCCGCACCTCCCAGCACCCCGCGGCCCCGGCCAAACGGCAAGGAGTGACCGATCATGCCGAAGAATCACGACGTTCCACGCGCCGGTGACCTCGTCCCGGTGAAGTTTTCGCGACTGACCCGCCGAGGGGTCCTGCTCGGGCTGTCGCTGTCGCAACTTGTCGCTCTCGGCCTCGGGGTCGGCACGCTCGTGTGGGCGTTCTACGCTGGCGGCGGGATTCTCATCGCGTTCTCCGCACCCGTGTGGCTTGCCGCGGCGGCCGTGGTGTGGATCCGGATCGCGGGGCGCGCGGTCGTCGAGTGGATCCCCGTAGTTATCTGGTGGATGTGGAAGACCACTGGCGGGCAACTTCTCTACCGTCGACGAGTTGTGAAACCTCGGCCCGCGGGGACTCTCGCGCTTCCCGGCGACATGGCGCGGCTCCGCGAGTACGACGACCCCGCCACCGGCGCAGGAATGGTGCATGATCCGACCGCTGAAACGCTCACGGCGATCGTTGCCGTCTCGCATCCCGCATTCGTGCTCCTCGACCCCGGCGAACAGGAACGCCGAGTCAGCTCGTGGAGCCGGGTGCTCGCAACCGTCTGCCGCTCAGGACGCATCTCGATGCTCCAGGTGCTGGAACGCACGCTGCCCGACTCTGGGACAGGGCTTGCCGAATGGTGGGCATCACACGGCAACGCCGACGCCTCCTGGGCCTCGACCACGTATGCCGAGCTGATCGACCGCGCCGGGCCCGCCGGAGAACGTCACGCGACCACGCTGTCTCTCTCCCTCGACATGCGTGCGGCATCCCGCCAGATCCGCACAGCCGGTGGTGGCATTCGTGGCGCGGCAGCTGTGCTGCGTCAAGAAATGTCGACGCTGATTGCCGCGTTGCGGTCAGCCGATCTCTCGCCGTCATCCTGGTTGACGTGTGGCGAGATCGCGGTCATTCTCCGATCGGCGTACGACCCGGCCGTCGCGGCGACGCTTGAACGCCACGGTGAACTTGGTCAGTCGCTCGCCACTGCAGGACCCGTGGCCGTTAACGAGTCCTGGTCGAGGCTGCGCACCGACTCGGCCTTCCACGCAGTGCTGTGGATCTCGGAATGGCCAAGGTCGATGGTGTACCCCGGGTTTCTCGCGCCGCTGCTGCTCTCAACCGGGATCCAGCGATCGTTCTCGCTTCTGTGCACCCCAATGCGCTCCGATCAGGCGGCGCGCGACATCCGTAAGAAGAAGACCGAGTACATCTCGGACGCTGCCCAGCGTCAGCGGATCGGCCAGATCGAGGATGCATCGCAGACGGCAGAGTTTCACGACGTGCTCCAGCAAGAGGCCGACCTCACTGCCGGGCACGGAGTACTCCGCTACACGGGTCTCGTCTCTGTCTCAGCACGTACCGCAGACGACCTCGACGCCGAAGTCGCCGCCATCGAGCAAGCCGCCATCCAAGCCTCCTGCGAGATGCGACTCCTCGTCGGCCAGCAGGCACAGGCATTCACCGCCGCCGCGCTGCCTCTGTGCCGGGTGGTGTGAGCAGGACCTCGAAGTCGCAGCTCATGGATGCGGTTCGATAGTTGATCGTCATGACCGCCAGTCGGAAGGATTACTCCTGGCCGCACGTTTCGGGCAACCTCGGCGTCATGTAGCCGCGGTCATATGGTATTCGCCTGAGTACTGGATCAGCACCTGATATCTTAGGGTGCATGTCTGGCGCTTCTGCCGCGGCCGCCGCCGCTGTTACGAGGACGCTCCGCTAGCGGCGGGGCGATCTACCCTCTGACGTTTCCGTCGCTTCGTAGTTAGTCCGGAGCGGTGTTTTTTGCTGCCCGGAGTTCATCTTTCGAACAACGGAGCATTCGTGTCCTTTCGCATTTCCTGGCACCGGGATAGATCATCGGTGCGTGCATGGCTTGTCCTTGTCTGTCTATCCATCCTGCAGTTCTTCATTGCCGTCGACGTCACCGTCGTGAACGTCGCACTGCCTTCCATCGGCGCCGAGTTCGGCGCATCAGAGAGTCAACTGACCTGGGTTGTGGTCGCCTACACGATCACGGGAGGTGGCCTACTCATGCTGGGTGGGCGCCTCGGCGACGTGTTCGGCAGGAGACGCGTGCTCCTGACCGGCACCGCGATCTTCGGCGCGGCATCCTTGCTGGCTGGGATCGCATGGTCATTCCCGATTCTCGTCGCCGCTCGATTGCTGCAGGGGGCCGGTGAAGCGCTTGCGCTCCCCGCAGCGATGGCGGCCATCGTCATGCTCTTCCCCGAAGGGCGCGGACGGTCACGGGCACTGAGTGTCTGGGCAGCAGTCGCCAGCTGTGGCCTCGTGCTCGGATTCGTGCTCTCCGGGGTCATCACCGAGTTCTATGGCTGGCGATGGATCTTCCTTGTGGCGATTCCGTTCGTTTTGCTCGTGCTCGTCACAGCGGGCATCCTCCTCCCCGCTGGAAACGCGGCGAAGTCCGCTCCGCTCGACCTTCCTGGCGCCATCTTGCTCACCGCGACGCCGCTGCTGTTCGTGTTCGGAATTATCGAAGCAGGCTCGGGTGCGCATACCGCGACCTGGGTCGCCGCGCTTGCTGGCTCGTTTGTCTGCGCCGCATTATTCGTCGTGGTTGAGCGACGTGCAGCGAATCCTTTGGTGCCGATGACGTTTTTCCGCAACCAGACGCGAGTCCTCGCGAACGGAGCCACCGCGCTTTTGAGTGCCGCATTGTCAACGTCGTTCCTGCTCTTCACCTTCTACCTGCAAGAACGTCTGGGGCTCAGCCCGCTGGCGACAGGATTCACGCTCATCCCCTTGGCCGTCTCGCTCGTGATCGCGGCGACGTTCGTGCCCAGGTTGCTCGACCGTTGGGGCGCGCGTGCGTGCATCCTCGCTGGCCTCGTGTTCACGGCACTGGCGATGGGCACCATCGCGATCGTCGTGCACATGCATGGACCAGCACCAGCGATGATTCCCGCGATGATTCTTATTGCCGCAGGCATGGGCTTCGGTCTGGTTGGTCTCCAGTACGCGGCGGTGAGCGGTGTCACCGACCAAGATGCCGGGATCGCTTCTGGTGTCCAGCGAGCCTCCGATCAATTAGGCGGATCAACCGGCATCGCCCTCTACTTGGGCATCGGTTTTGCGCCCGCGTTCACCGGGGATGCGCCGTACCTGGTCAGCAGTGCCCTCGCCGTGATCGGGCTTATCGCCGCAGGAGCGCTCGCTTCACGCATCGTGCTTCCGAGCACGCGGGAGCACCGGGCAATTTCCCAATAGGCACTCGACCCTTCCATCTCCGGCTGGCGTCTGGTCGGCCTGCTTTGGGTCCGCACTCAAAGCAGGACGACCCACGCAGTTATCCCGAGGGCCCGATGCCGTCACACTTCAGTGGTAATCGGCTTGCGAGATCGCTCTGACCTTACGGTCGCTGCCGGTTTCAAGTGATCGTGACCGGTACCTGGGATGCGCACCTGATGGTCATCAATGCCGCCATCGAAAGTCAAAAGGATTCCCAATGCCAACGTTCTACGATCCCGGCGCCGATGCCGGTGAAGCATCCGAGGCGCTGCGCGGGCTCGCGCATGCATCGCGCAACTTCGAGAACCCCCAGGATCTCTACGGCGTGCTCGGCGACCTGCTGTCGGGAGTCCGGTCGCTGAAGCAAGTGCTCGATCAGCTCGCTACTGCCCACATCAGCAATCGTGCCCGCGCGTTCGACGATCACGGCGACCATGCCGTTGGATCAACGGACGCGCTCGCTGCCGCCGATGAGCTGCATCAGGCGGCGACATTCATCGACCAAGCCGAGGACCGACTGAACGCCGCAGCATCTGCCGCGAGTCGTGTCTCCTGGCACGACGCGCCCGCGACAGAAAACGGCCCGGCAACACGGTGGATCAACGTCGTCTTCATACAAGGTGAAGAAGCCGACGAAGTGCTCGACATGATCGACGCCGACGGCCCTGCCGCCGGACTCGATCACCTGAAGAGCTGGGATTACGGAGACGAGACCACGAGTGCGGCGATGGAGAACGGGTACGTCTACGATGAGCCGCCCAGCGGACCGTTGGAGCACAAGCTGCGCGACGGTGACTACCACCTCACCTACAGTCACAGCTTCGACCACGTCGCCCTTTATCGACTCCACACCATCGACGCCGAAGACGTACTTCCGAACGAGTCTCGCGGCCTCGATGCGCACCCAGTGGCGCCGCGCCAACAGCGGGCATCCTGGTTCGAGCCTGCGAACATCACGGCACTCAAAAAGCAGCGAGGGCTGGGGCTATGAACCGGGATGACGCAGAGCGGCTCCATACGGCGGTGCTCGTTGCTCCAGCATCCGAGAAGCGTCGAGTGCGCAAGCAACGTCAACGGGCGGCCGCGAAGCTACAGATCGAACAGCAGCACTCCGAACGCGAAGAAACCCGCGCGAAGTATCTCGCCGAGCTGGCTGAGCGCCGGGGCACATCGTATCTTCCCACCGCTGGGGAACCTGGCCCGGCTCAGCTGCGTTCACCAGGCAGGTTCCGTCTGCCCCGGCATCAGGACACCTCAGCCACTCTCGCAGGTGCGTACCCGTTCCTCGCAGAGGGAGGGCTCGGTTCCGATGGCGTCTTCGTCGGTCAGGATCTCTACTCCGGTGGTTCGTTCGTCTACGACCCGTGGGTGCTGTACGCCCGTGGCATCATCACCGCTCCGAACCTCGTGCTCGCGGGCATCGTCGGCTCTGGGAAGTCCAGCTTGGCAAAGAGCCTCTACACACGGTCCCTCCCATTCGGGCGCCGCGTCTACGTGCCGGGTGATCCAAAGGGCGAACACACAGCCGTCGCCGAAGCCGTCGGCGGACGGGCAATCGTGCTCGGGCACGGGCTCGCCACACGGCTCAACCCTCTCGACGAGGGTTACCGTCCCTCCGGCATGAGCGACGAGAGCTGGGCGTCCACCGTCGCGTCTCGGCGCCGCGACCTGATCGGTGCACTCGCGGAGACGGTTCTTACTCGACCCCTCACCCCACTGGAGCACACGGCGATCGATACCGCGCTGACCGAGGTCGTGCGCAGTAACGATGTACCGATCCTTCCAATGGTTGTTGAGCACATCCTCGCCCCCGCTCAGCACGCAGACCCCGACGGGAGGCTCGCGGAAGACGGGAGGCTTGTCGGGCATGCGCTCCGACGGCTCGTTGCGGGAGATCTCGCCGGGCTCTTCGATGGTCCGTCAACCGTGACCTTCGATCCCACACTGCCGATGATCTCGCTCGACCTTTCGCGGGTGACCGAGAACTCCACGCTGATCTCGGTGCTCATGACCTGCTCTTCTGCGTGGATGGAGTCTGCACTGCTCGATCCCAATGGCGGCCAACGCTGGTGCATCTACGACGAGGCCTGGCGACTCATGTCCCACCCAGCACTGCTGCGACGGATGGATGCCCACTGGAGGCTCGCTCGTCACTATGGGATCGCGAACATGCTGATCTTTCACAAGCTGACTGACCTGGAGAACGTCGGCGACCAAGGTTCCGCAATGCGCGCCCTGGCCAACAGCCTGCTGGCCAATGCCGAGACGAGGATCATCTACCGACAGGAATCCGACCAGCTCGGCGTCACCGCTGGAGCGCTCGGGCTCACTGGCACAGAACAGAAGCTGCTGCCGGGGCTCGGCGTGGGACAGGGGCTCTGGCGCATCAAGGATCGCTCGTTCGTCTGCCAGCATCAATTGCACCCCGACGAGCTGGCACTCTTCGACACGACAGGTCGCATGGTGGGCTGAGTGCGCGCGGAGGCTCTGACGCACCTACGCGGTATGAGCAAACGCAACACCAGAGATTCGTCACCAGAGTCCTCCGTCAACCTTCCGATCGCCAGCATCCACGTCGATGAACGCGGTGCGATGCGCGTCTCCCTCGATGGCAGAGAGTTCCCGCCTACGGGTCCGGCGTCCGAGTGGGATAGGGCTCGGTTCGGTGAACTGCTCGATGCACTTTCCGCGCACCGCACGCGAACCGTTCGTGTCGAGGTGCGGGAGCACGACGGCTCCGTGTTCACCGACATTGTCCACGCCACGCGGCGCGAGCGCATGGCAGCAGAGCCTCCGGTACCCGATGCCACGCGGCGAGCGCGCCATCGGCCAAAACATGAGCTGATCGAGGTTCGTGGTGCCGGTTTCATTCCCGGCGAAGACGTGACGGTCGCGCTCTCGGTCTCCAGCGCGGAAGGTGCCGCTGACGGCACAGCTCGTGCAGTTGTCGATCTCAGTCACATTGCGGATCAGAGCGCAGATATCCTGCTCATCGGACGCATCTCAGGTGTGATTTTCGTAGCGCGGTTGCAGTCATGACGAGCGTCCGTTCTCATAGCCGCGGTGTTGGGGATGAGCTGACCAACGCCCTCATGATTGGCCTCTTCGCACTGTTCGGCATCGCTGCCGTACTCCGCGGGGCCGGTTCGGTCGCAGCGTTTCTGACTGGCGCTGAGCCGCCTGAAGTCGGCTTTGCTGGCGGTGTCAACGTGCTCTTTGCCCCCGCTGACCCCGCCACGGCGCTTGGTGCGCACGGCCTCAACGCAGTTGTCTACTGGTGCGTAGCGGCTCTTCTTCTCGGTTTGCTCACCTCCGCGATCGCTTGGACTTGGACTCGGATACGACGCCATTCTCGGGCTGTCACTACCGACCCCCGCAAGCTCCAAGGAACTGCGAGCGGGCACGACGTCGCATCCAACGCATCCTCGAAGGCACTTCTTCGTCGGGCTGCGACGCTGCGTCCTTCACTTGAGTACCCGAAGCCGGAGGATGTGGGCTTCTTGCTTGGTCGCTCGCACGGCAAGCAGATCTGGGCGAGCGTCGAAGATTCGATCTTGCTGATCGGTCCGCCGCGCTCGGGAAAGGGACTCCATGTCGTGATCCCGGCGATCCTCGACGCGCCAGGCGCAGTCGTCACAACGTCAACCCGGCCCGACAATCTCACCGTGACGCTCAAAGCAAGGGAGCGGCTCGGCCCTGTCGCTGTCTTCGATCCACAGCACCTGGCCGAAGGCATTCCCGCCGGGCTGCGATGGTCACCCATCAGAGGCTGCGAAGACCCACTCACCGCGATGATCCGAGCGACCGGCCTCGCAGCAGCAACAGAACTCTCCTCTGGTGGTGTCGAAGGTGGCGGCTTCTGGGAGGGCAAGACCCGGGTCGCGCTGCAAGCACTCCTCCACGCTGCGGCGCTCGATCGCAGAACCCCGGCCGAACTCTTCCGCTGGACGCTCGACCCTGCGGCCGCCGCTGAGGCCGTTGCGATCCTGACCGGTTCACCGCTTGCCGCAACGGGCTGGGCGGAATCGTTGGAAGCGATGCTCGACTCCGACCCGCGAACTCGAGACAGCATCTGGCAAGGTGTGTCGCTCGCTCTAGCTGCACTTGCCGACCCACGGGTCTTGGATGCGGTCAGCCCATCGGAAGGCGAGCACTTCGACCCGGAGCAGTTCATCCGCAGCCGCGGCACACTGTATCTACTGGCGACCGGAGCCGGTGCAGGAAATAGCGCGGCGTTGGTCGCCGCCCTCGTCGAAGACCTCGTTGAGACTGCCCGCCGCGTGGCGGCACGATCACCCGGTGCACGACTCGATCCCCCGCTCCTTATCGCGCTTGACGAGATCGGCAACCTCGCGCCACTCCCTTCGCTGCCGACACTCATGGCCGAAGGCGGAGGCACCGGCATCACGACCATGCCTGTGCTCCAATCGCTCGCCCAGGCACGAAACAAGTGGTCAGAGAATCAGGCGGCTGCGATCTGGGACGCAAGCATCGCGAAGATCATCCTCGGCGGCGCATCAAACTCTCGTGATCTCCAGGACCTCTCCACCCTCATCGGCGAGCGCGACGAGTTCACGGACTCGGTCACGCTCGGGGACTACGGCTCGCGCTCCAATCAGCGCTCCGTCCGCCGGGTCCCGATTCTGCCGCCGGATCGGATTCGGACGCTCCCCTTCGGGACCGGCGTGATCCTGCTCCGATCGACGCCACCGATCATCACTGATCTGCATCCGTGGCCTAAACGTACTGACGGGGAAAAGCTTCGGCTCGATCGTTCGGCGACGGAGGCTCTGTTGGAGAACCCCAAGCACTAGCAGGCAGGGGTGACGACTGCGCACCTACCTGTCGCAGCGGCTGAACAAAGGCGGCCGCCTCACCAGACAGGAAGAGCATGATGTCGATCCACACACAAGAATCCGTCTCGGGGTTCGTCACCTCAGAACCGCAGCTGACAGTCTCGGCCAACGGGAGCCCGCGCCTCTACTTCCGATTCGGGCAGGAGCACTTCCGCCGCGAGGAAAACGGCAGCTTCACGCAACTGGAGTCGAGCTTCCACCACCTCGTCATGTTCGGGCGTTCCGCCGAACGCGCTTCAAAGCGATTCTCCAAAGGCGACAACTTTATTGCTGTGGGCTATCAGCGGCCCGTGAGCTACGAGCGTGAGGGTCAAAGCGTCGAGAGCGAGGAGTTCGTCGCAAAGCGCATCGGCCACGACGTGGCCCGCACCCGATACGAAGTCGACCGCTCACCACGCAAGGCAGCTTCGCGGAGCGTCGCCGACAAGGTGCAGCGCCGCGCATTTGCACCCCGAGCCTCGGGAGCCGTGAATGGTGCTCCGTCTCTCGGGTACTGAGCCGGATCGGAGCAGCACGTGAACGAGCACAGCGTCCCCGGTAAGGGTAACGAGAACATCCAGGCTGAGCAGTTTGAGCCGGATCTCGTCGCAGAGCCGCCGCATCCCATCAACTGGAATCTCCTCACATCGCAAGACCTCGAAGAAGAACTCCTCGAACTCAATCGCTGGGTGAACTGGCTGCGCACGGAGTACGGCCTCCCCGCCGCGGTGATTCCACCGGTCTGGCATCGTCACCCCGAGTTGCTCTGGGAGCTTTCCGCACTCCACCTGCATTGGCTGTGCGCCTACGACGCCAACCAAGACGGTTCAGCGCCGTTCGGATGGCATCGCGACTTCGCAGAGGCTCGTCACCGTCTGCGCGACTGGGTGACGGCCAGCGGCACGCGACTTGACCGGGATCGCCCGACGCGGCAAACCGTCTGGCCTGGCGAGGAACGCACCGTCGACATCGTGGAGCAGGCCATCACGGATCGGGATGCTGACTTCGTCCAGTTCGTGCTCGAACAGGTTGAGGCGCGCAGAGCCGCAGAGGATGCGTTCTACGCAAGCATCGGCGCGAGAACGGATGAGACGCCCAATTGAGGTCGTCTGATCGACGAGCCCCCGGTTGAGATGGATGCGTGCTTCATTCGCAGAGTGCCGCCAGCAGGATGGATTGATCCTCGTCGACGCTTGCGGTGGTCCGCTCGACACCCGACTTGCTTCCTTCAGCCAGCGTCCAACGGGTGCTCCTCTTCGGTCTGCCGCATCCGTCCTGCCAGGAGCGCGATCACCGCGAGAATCGGTGGAACGGCCCCAGCGATCACGAAAATTGCGGGGATCGGCACCAGCAACGAGAGCGGTCCGGCAACGGCGATCGACACGGGCATGAACGCGATCGAGACGAAGAAGTCGAGGCTGGCGACCCGCCCGATCATGTCCAGCGGCACCAACCGTTGCAGCAACGTGCCCCATACGACCACGCCCGCGCCTGTGAGCGCACCGACGAGGAAGAGCGCTGCGAGCATCAAGAGGAGGTTGTCGACAACGCCGATGACCACCAAGGGAAGGGTGCCAACACCCCAGCAGAGAATCATGAATGTCAGGTAGCGGCGTGGGAGCTTCAGGGATGAGACGATCAACGAGCCGACGGCGCCCCCGATCCCATACGCGGCCAGGAGGAACCCGAAGGTGGCTTCAGCTTCCACGAATCGGTCGCGAGTAAGGAACGGCAGAAGCACCTCGATCGGTCCTTGGATGATGAGCGCGAGCCCCGAACCGAAGATGAGCGTCCACAGGAGCCAGCGCGTGCGAACGACATATCCCACGCCCGCTCGGAGATCGCGCCAGACACTCACTCGTTCTTCGAGCGGCGTGACCGAGGGGTGCTCGTCGCGTCGGCTGAGGAACAGGGTGATGACGAAAGCGATCATGTATGAGGCTGCGACGATGACGACGCCGATGGCCGGGAAGAAGATGCCGACGATGACGCCGCCAAGCGCTGGTCCGAGCCCTTGCCCCATCGTCGGCCTGAGCGCACCTTCGAGCCCGTTCGCAGCCAGCAGCTGATCGGGTGGGAGTACCTGCGGCAGGTACGCACTATACGCCGGGTAGAAGAAGGCGCTGCCTGCCCCCATTGCGAAGGACGCGACACCGACATGCCAGAGTTCGACGTTGCCGGTGAGCGAGAGGACTGCGACGGCTGATATGACGGCCGCAATCACTCCCTGAATGGTAATGATAATGCGGCGCTTGGACAACCGGTCTGCGACGACACCACCAACGATCGAGAACGCGAAGAGGCCCAGGCTCATCCCGGTCGCGACAGCTGAGAGCGCAAGCGGACTATCATCGAGCGCAAGCACTTGGAACACCATGACGATGGTCCACATGCCAGTCCCGAAGACCTCGATGCCGACCGCGGCAAACAACAGTCGGTAGTCCCGTGAAGTCAGGGGGCGAAGTGCGCGCACTCGGCGGAGACTCTTGCTTTTCATACCCGCACCTCACCTTCTGCCATCGCGCTGAGTTGCAGCTGCGGCCAGGCGGCAACGTCGCGAAGAAGCTGACGGTCATGCGTCGACACGACCACCGCCGCCTGGGTTGCTCCGAGCGCCTCGGTGAGTTCATCGACGAGCGCGATCGAGAGGTGATTAGTGGGTTCGTCGAGCAACAACACGTGCGGGCGGGCCGCGAGAACTAAAGCCAGGTCGAGGCGACGCTGTTGCCCCATCGAGAGTTCACCGACGCGTTTACCTGCCTCGCGTGAGCGGAGCAGGCCGAAGCCTGACAGGCCGACCGCCTCCGACGCACGTACCGTTCCTGCAGAGACCAGCCCGTCGACGTGATTCGCGTAGACGTCGCTCGCTCGGAGGTCTCGCGGTAGAGCCGTCTCTTGCCGAAGGAAGCCTACCCGTGTACTGCGGGACGCGCGAACGGTTCCAGTGTCCGCTGAGAGTTCACCCGCCGTTACGCTCAAGAGTGTTGATTTGCCTGCCCCGTTCGGCCCGGTCACCGCGAGTCTGGAGCGGTGTGACAGCGTGAACGACACCGGCTCTGCCAGTCGTCCGTCGACACTGACTTGCTCAACACTCAGGAGTGCCGCGCCGGTTCGCGTGGGCAGCTCAGGGAACCGGAAATGCTGCGGCGGTTCCGGCACGGTCACCGCATGCGCTTCGAGTGCTTCCTGACGTCGGTGTACGCTCTGCACCAGCCCGCCCGCGCGAGTCGCGCGACCGTGTTTGTTCGTACCCTTCTCGGGTCGCCACCCCGACACGAGTCGGTTCTGGGCAGCACTCAAACTGTCCTGCAGCCGCGCGTGCTCAGCTTGCTGGCGCTCGTATTCCTGCTCCCATCGCTCCCGTTCGGCGACGCGCCCCTCACGGTACCCGTCATACCCGTTGCCATACACGCGCGGGCGCTTATCAGGTGTCGGATCGAGGTCGACGATCGTCTCGGCGACGTCGGCCAAGAGCGCTCGATCATGACTGACGATGACGATACCGCCACTGCGCGCTTTGAGCTGTGTGGTCAAGAATTCGAGCCCACTGCGGTCGAGATGGTTCGTGGGCTCGTCGAGCAGGAGAAAGTCGTCATCGGCACCCAAGAGGCACGCTAATCGCACCCGGTACCGTTGACCCACAGAGAGATCGGCGAGCAATCTGTCCATGTCAGTCTCAGCTTCGAGCGCTTCGAGCGCGACCTGCACGCGACGCTCGGCATCCCATGCGTTCAGTGCTTCGGCATGCTCTAGCGATGTTTCATACTGCTCAGCGGCGTCAGCACTGCCTTCTGCGAGGGCGACGGCGGCATCGTCGAGGGCTGCCAAGGCAGCGAGCGATTCGGCAATTGCCTCCGCGACGGCCTGCCCGACGGTTCGGTGGTCGGAGGCTTCCATCTCCTGTTCAGCGAGACCGAGCGTGCCGATGCGTTGGACTTCGCCACCGTCCGGCGGCAGGGTGCCCGCAAGTACGTGCAGGAGTGTGGATTTGCCACGGCCGTTCTCTCCAACGATCGCTACGCGAGACGAAGCAGTGATGACGAGATCGACATGGTTGAGAACTGATGTGGCGCCTCGCATGACGGAAACGTCGGAGGCGGTAAGTTGCGCGCGATGGCGCGCCGGAATATGACGTGTGGGGGTAAGCATTCGAATCCTTCGGAACGACGCACCACGAAAAGCCGCGAGGCAACGAGTACGTCAATGACGGCGACCTCAAAAGGGGTCAGAACGAGCGACCGCCGCTGGCTCGGAGATTCTCAACGAGCGCGGTAGGTCTGCTCCGCCGTCACAGGAAGTACAAATGCATGTGCCCAGTCTACCTCATAGAACATAGGCTCGCCGGAAGACTCCCAGTCGCTCATCATGTGCTCAAATGCTCCCGGCTGCGAGAACTTTCCGTGTTCTATGAACCTCCGACAAGCGATCGATTTCCCATCGGAAGCGACTCAGACTCGGTCGCAGCCTCTCGGCTCTTAATCCTCTCCCGATACCGAGCACGGATCAGAAGTGCCACGGAGATCGGGCCGATCGCGACGAACTTCAACGCGTTCCATAGGCACAGCAGGATGATGAGGTGCAGCCAACCTGGGGCGCCATCGCCGATCGCAGATGAGCACCAATACGCGAGCACGATGTACGGCGCAGCCAGGAGCATCGCGGGAACGCCCCATCTCAGGCCACGGCGTCGCCGGATCCGGCCCAGCACAATGTTCGTGAGTGCGTATCGCTGCAGGACTGCATAGATGAAGCTGCTGACCGTCAATATCAAACGGATCATGATGGGGCCTCTCGTCACACGTCGATCTCCGTCGAGGAAGCAGCATGTGAATCGAGCGCCCGAGAGGGCCGCCCCGAAGGGCCCGCAGAGTTGAGAACCTGCTTCGTCTCCCAGGGTACGCCTACTCCGCATGAGTCGAAAGGGCAGCATTCGCACACCTTCTCAGTGAGATCTCACCTCGAAGGAGGCCATCATGCCCACGCTCTCGAACCTCGCCAAAGATGAGCGAACTGCCCGCCAGGTGCTGTCATTGATCGGCACCCCGAACGACGCCACAACGGGTGCACTCCTTGAACGAGTCGGTGGAGTCGAGCTGATCGCTCTGATCGAGCGCACCACCGCGATTCCCGGGATGGATCGAGTCGAGGCGGCGATTTGGCGAGATCGATTGCAATCACGCGCGAATCCCGATCAGGTGGCCTCGCGGTTGCTCACTGAGAACGACTATCGGGTGCTGATACCCGAGGACTCAGAGTGGCCCGCCGCCCTCAATGATCTCGGTATTCGAACCCCGTACACGCTCTGGGCTGCGGGACGTACAGAACTTCTCGTCGCGCAGCCCTCCCATCTAATCACGATCACTGGCGCACGGGCAGCGACCGCTTACGGCGTGCACGTTGCCGAGGACATCTCAAGCGAGCTGGCCCGGAACGGCAAGACGCTCGTCGCCGGTGCTGCCTACGGTATCGAAGGCTCGGCGCACAGGTCTGCGCTCATCGAGAGCGGCAACACGATCGCGGTGCTTGCCTCGGGCGTCGACCGCCCATACCCCGCAGGTCATGCTGACCTCATTGGGAGCGTGTCACGCCAAGGGCTGGTGCTCTCTGAGCTACCGCCCGGTGTCAGCCCGACCCGTCAGCGTTTTCTGGATCGTTCGCGCATCCTCGCCGCCCTCTCTGGTGCCACCATCGTCGTTGAAGCAGGGTTTCGGTCTGGAACGCTGCACACTGCTCGGGAAGCCGAACTACTGGGTCGCATTGTTGGCGCTGTGCCTGGGCCCGTTACCTCCGCCGCCAGCGCCGGTACGAATCATCTGCTTCAGGACGGGAGCGCGCGCGTTGTCACCAACGCATCGGACGTCACGCGGATGCTTGACAGTGCGAACGCCCCCAGGCGGAGTGTCATCCACCTGGGGGCGTCGCGTGCCGTCCTGCCGAGCAACCGCGTGCTGTAACCGCTATCTCATCGTTGGGATCTCCGCGACGAGACTCTTTCGCAGTTCCTCCATGTCAACCCGGATGAGGCGCCCGACTCGGTATCCGCGAACCGTACCGTCGGAGATTCGACGCCGGATCGTCTTGACTGAGACACCCAGGCTTTCGGCCGCGACGGAAAGAGAGACCAGTGCGGGTTCGTGCTCTTCGCTGCGAGTTCGAGAGTTCATGGCAGTGCCTTCCTGTGAATGGATTGGTGTTACCTCACAGGTGTCCGCGGCTGTCCGCTTACGACTCCTCCCCTGTGTTCTTCTTCCGGTCAAGGCTCGGGTCGAGGGTCGCTGCGACGCGTGCGCTCATCCGGTCCGCCAGCTCTCGATCGCGATTCATCGTGGCGTGCTGATATCGCAGCACGATGTGAATATCGGCGTGCCCTCCCCGGCGCATCAGCTCAGCGAGCGTCGCGCCTTCCTGAGCGAAGATCGTCAGCCCCGTGTGACGCAGGTCGTGGAAGCGGAAGCGGTGCGGCAGCCCGTCAACGCTGTCGCGTACGTCGGCCCAGATGTAGCCCCAGCGGGTGTTCGAGAGCGGCATGCTGCCGCCAATGCTTGCCGGGATAAGCGGGGCCTTGTCTTCGGTTGCGACGTGGTCTTTGAGGTGCTGCTTCAGTCGATCGGTCATGAGCTTCGGGATGCTCAGCGACCGCTTGCCTGCTTCGCTCTTCAGGTCGGTGTAGTCGCCGGTATTGGCGTTCAACTGACGCCGCACGTGCAGCGTCGCGCCGCCGTCGTCATGCCACTCGACATCACGCCGTTGCAATCCCAGGCACTCGCCACGGCGCAACTGACACCAGGCCGCGAGCTGCACCATGATCGCCCACAGATCCGGAACCGCTTGATACAAGGCCTCCACCTGTTTCGGTGTGATGATGTCCTCGCTCTCATCATGGTCGGCATCATGACGAACCGATTCCTGGCGGGGAATCGAGACGCTCGGTGCTGCTGGAATGATGCCGTCGCGAGCCGCTTGGCGCAGGATCATCATGAGCACGATCAGCACCGGCCGTGTGATCCCATTGAACTTCGACTTCGGATTCAGTGGAGCCGGAATCTGGTCGAGCCGATCCGTCATCACGCGGATTCGGTTGACGTCGATGTCCCTCAACGGGGTGTCGCCGAACTCTGGGACGAGATAGCCCGAGACCTTGCCCTGATACGAGCGGACGGTGCCGACGGCACGTATCTTGCCGCTTCGGTTGGGCTCGGTCTTGATCATCTGCAGCCATCGCTTGGAGTACTCCTCGAAGCCCATGGATCGCGACTGCTCAGCGGCAGTCTCGGCGCGGCGTCGCTCCGCAATGACTTCTGGCGGCTCCCACAAGCCGAGCGAGATCTTCGAGTGCATCGACGCAAGCCACTTTCGCGCATCAGTCTTCGTGACGAACGTAAGCGCCTTATCGTCCTCGGTTCGCGCTGGGTACATCTCCCCATCTGGCGCGGGATAGCGGGCCTGCCAACGACCCGACGGGAGCTTACGCAACCGACCCCAGGCCTCGCGTTTCACCGTG
This sequence comes from Leucobacter luti, assembly GCF_050310065.1. Classification (GTDB taxonomy): domain Bacteria; phylum Actinomycetota; class Actinomycetes; order Actinomycetales; family Microbacteriaceae; genus Leucobacter; species Leucobacter luti_B. The sequence continues at coordinate 139,743 of NZ_CP190007.1, forward strand.
CTCATGATGGCCTCCCGTGGACTCGAACAGCCGCTCGTGGACTGTCGTGCCCCTCCGTGCCCCTCACGTTGCGCAGGCCCAGAGATCCGCAGCATTCCGCGGAAGTTGAGCCCTTGCGTTCACGTCGAGGGGCACGATGGGGCACGGCGTTGGGTGTCGGCCGAACCCCGATTCGGTTCGGATCGCACTTCCTTGCCCACGTCAAAGGTGCACGCGTGCCCCCTGCGTGCCCCACTGAATGGATATTCCTGGTCATTTCTGTTCTCCTCTGTCGTTTGACAGAGGGCACGAATAAGGCCCGAACCCGCGAGATTTCGCGGATCCGGGCCTCTGACCAGGCTTTTCAGCCGGGGCTTCTGAAGAAAACTTCTAGAAGTCCCAATCCTCGTCCTCGGTGGCGACCGCCTTGCCGATGACGTAGGAGGAGCCCGAACCCGAGAAGAAGTCGTGGTTCTCGTCGGCGTTCGGCGAGAGCGACGAGAGGATCGCCGGGTTGACGTCCGTCATCTCCTTGGGGAACATCGGCTCGTAGCCGAGGTTCATGAGCGCCTTGTTGGCGTTGTAGTGGAGGAACTTCTTGACGTCCTCGGTGAGGCCCACCGGGTCGTAGAGGTCCTGCGTGTAGAGCACCTCGTTCTCGTAGAGGTCGTAGAGCAGGGCGAAGGTGTAGTCCTTGAGCTCCTGGCGGCGCTCCTCGGTCTCGTTCTCGAGCGCGCGCTGGAACTTGTAGCCGATGTAGTAGCCGTGGACGGCCTCGTCGCGGATGATGAGGCGGATGAGGTCTGCCGTGTTCGTGAGCTTTGCGTGCGCCGACCAGTACATCGGCAGGTAGAAGCCCGAGTAGAAGAGGAACGACTCGAGCAGCGTCGAAGCGACCTTCCGCTTCAGCGGATCCTCACCCTCGTAGTAGTCGACAATGATCTGAGCCTTCTTCTGCAGGTTCGGATTCTCGGCGGACCAGCGGAACGCGTCGTCGATCTCCTGGGTCGACGCGAGCGTCGAGAAGATCGAGGAGTAGCTCTTCGCGTGCACCGACTCCATGAACGCGATGTTCGTGTAGACGGCCTCCTCGTGCGGGGTGATCGCGTCGGGGATGAGCGAGACGGCGCCGACCGTGCCCTGGATGGTGTCGAGCAGGGTGAGGCCCGTGAACACGCGCATCGTGAGGAGCTGCTCCTCGGGCGTCAGCGTCGCCCACGACTGCACGTCGTTCGACAGCGGCACCTTCTCTGGGAGCCAGAAGTTGTTCACGAGGCGGTTCCAGACCTCGAGGTCCTTCTCGTCCTGGATGCGGTTCCAGTTGATCGCCTGGACCGGGTGTCCGAGCTTGAAGTTCATTCTCTTCTTTTCTCCTATGACGTTTCAGCCATCTGGCGTTTCAGCCACTCACACTGTAGACGCTCGGTCTACAGCATGCAGCTGACGCACTCCGTCATGTCGGTGCCCTCGAGGGCGAGCTGACGGAGGCGGATGTAGTAGATCGTCTTGATCCCCTTGCGCCATGCGTAGATCTGCGACTTGTTGATGTCGCGGGTCGTCGCCGTGTCCTTGAAGAACAGCGTGAGCGAGAGGCCCTGGTCGACGTGCTGCGTGGCCGCGGCGTAGGTGTCGATGATCTTCTCGGGGCCGATCTCGTACGCGTCCTCGTAGTAGGCGAGGTTCTCGTTCGTCATGAAGGGCGCCGGGTAGTACACGCGGCCGAGCTTGCCCTCCTTGCGGATCTCGATCTTCGAGGCGATCGGGTGGATCGAGCTCGTCGAGTTGTTGATGTAGGAGATCGAGCCGGTCGGCGGGACCGCCTGCAGGTTCTGGTTGTAGAGCCCGTGCTCCATGACGCTCGCCTTGAGCTCGGCCCAATCGGCCTGGGTCGGGATCTCGATCCCGGCGTTCGCGAAGAGCTCGCTCACGCGCGGCGTCGCGGGCTGCCACACCTCGTCCGTGTACTTGTCGAAGAACTCGCCCGAGGCGTACTTCGAGTCGGCGAAGCCGCCGAACGTCTCGCCGCGCTCGATCGCGATCCGGTTCGAGGCCGAGAGCGCGTGGAAGAGCACCGTGTAGAAGTAGATGTTCGTGAAGTCGATGCCCTCCTCCGAGCCGTAGTGCACGTGCTCGCGGGCGAGGTAACCGTGAAGGTTCATCTGGCCGAGGCCGATCGCGTGGGACTGGTCGTTGCCGTCCTCGATCGAGCGGACGGAGCTGATGTGGCTCATGTCGCTGACGGCGGTGAGCGCGCGGATCGCGAGCTCGACCGTGTCGCCGAGGTTGCCCCCGTCCATCGCGGCCGCGATGTTCATCGACCCGAGGTTGCAGGAGATGTCCTTGCCGATCTGGTCGTAGCTAAGGTCCTCGTTGTACGTGGTCGGGGTGTTGACCTGGAGGATCTCCGAGCACAGGTTCGACATGTTGATGCGGCCCTTGATCGGGTTCGCACGGTTCACCGTGTCCTCGAACACGATGTAGGGGTAGCCCGACTCGAACTGCAGCTCGGCCACGGTCTGGAAGAAGTGGCGCGCGCTGATCTTGGTCTTCTTGATCCGCGCGTCGTCGACCATCTCCTGGTACTTCTCGGAGATGGAGATGTCTCCGAAGGGGACGCCGTAGACGCGCTCGACGTCGTACGGGGAGAAGAGGTACATGTCCTCGTTCTTCTTCGCGAGCTCGAACGTGACGTCGGGCACCACGACGCCGAGCGACAGGGTCTTGATCCGGATCTTCTCGTCGGCGTTCTCACGCTTCGTGTCGAGGAACTTCATGATGTCCGGGTGGTGCGCCGAGAGGTACACGGCGCCGGCGCCCTGGCGCGCGCCGAGCTGGTTCGCGTAGCTGAAGCTGTCTTCGAGGAGCTTCATCACGGGGATGATGCCGGAGGACTGGTTCTCGATCTTCTTGATCGGGGCGCCCGATTCGCGGATGTTCGAGAGGAGCAGGGCGACGCCGCCGCCACGCTTCGAGAGCTGCAGCGAAGAGTTGATCCCGCGCGAGATCGACTCCATGTTGTCCTCGATGCGGAGGAGGAAGCAGGAGACGAGCTCGCCGCGCTGCGCCTTGCCGAGGTTCAGGAACGTCGGGGTTGCCGGCTGGAAGCGGCCCGAGACGATCTCGCGGACGAGCCCGCGGGCGAGCTCCTGGTCGCCCTGCGCGAGGCCGAGCGCGACCATGACGACGCGGTCCTCGAAGCGCTCGAGGTAGCGCTTGCCGTCGAACGTCTTGAGCGCGTAGGAGGTGAAGAACTTGAACGCGCCGAGGAAGGTCGGGAAGCGGAACTTCATCGCGTACGCCTCGTCGGTCAGCGCCTCGATGAACTCCGCCGGGTACTGCTCGAGCAGGTCCTTCTCGTAGTAGTCGTTGTCGACGAGGTAGCGCAGGCGCTCCTGGAAGTTGTGGAAGAACACCGTGTTCTGGTTCACGTGCTGCAGGAAGTACTGGCGAGCGGCCTCGCGGTCCTTCTCAAACTGGATCTTGCCCTCTGCGTCGTAGAGGTTCAGCATCGCGTTCAGCGAGTGGTAATCCATGTCACTGATCTTCGAGGATTCGAAGTTCTGCTCCATCACTGCTGTTTCCAAAACTTGTCCAATCCTTCTTGGACGGCGCTCACGTCGTCCGGCGTACCAAAGAGTTCGAATCTGTAGAGGAAGGGCACTTTGCACTTCCTCGCGACGATGTCACCGGCGATCCCGTAGGCCTCGCCGAAGTTCGTGTTGCCCGCGGCCATCACTCCGCGGATCAGGTTCCGGTTTCGCTCGTCGTTGAGGAAACGAATCACCTGCTTGGGAACCGCTTTCGTGGTGGGCCCGCCCCCGTAGGTCGGAAGCAGGAGCACGAAGGGCTCGGTCATGACGAGCGGCTCGTCTTTCGCATAGAGCGGGATCCTGGCCGCTGGGCGACCGAGCTTCTCCACGAAGCGCTGGGTATTGCCCGACACGCTCGAGAAATACACGAGATCCGCCACGCTCACCACCTCCTGTTCGGAGCGGGATCCTGCCTGTTCCGTTGAGGTGCGGTCACGCCATCGCTCGCGCTGCGAGCGGCGCCGCACCGCGCCTACTGAAACGCCCCCGACCTGCCGAGACTCCGTGTCTGCGGCCGCCGCGGGCGTTCCAGTGGGCAAGAGCTAGTCCGCGAGGCGGCTTGCGAGCTCCGAGATCTTGTCCGGGCGGAAGCCCGACCAGTGCTCGTCCTCCGTGACCACCACGGGAGCCTGGAGGTACCCGAGCTCCTTCACCGTCTCGAGCGCCGTCGCATCCTCAGACAGGTCGAGCACGTTGTACTCGATGCCCTTGCTGTCGAGCGCCCGATAAGTCGCGGTGCACTGCACGCACGACGGCTTGGTGTATACCGTGATGGCCATTTCACGCCCTTCGTCAAAAACCTTCGCACCTCGGCCGAGGCACTACATATAGTGAACCACACTCGCGCCGACCACAAGATGATGTAGTTACATGAATGTAGTTTTTTACCGACTATCCACCGATTCGGGGGTGGTCTTGGGGAGAACTTTCGGCGCGGTTCCGCCCTTCCGGACGGGTTATCCACACCCTCGGGACAAGTGAAAAAAGTTCTTCCCCCCAGTCCGCTCGGCGTGTCGCGAATGCGCCCTCGCGGGTGCCGGCCGGGGCACCCCCGCGGCGATCCGGCACCGGCCCTCATCACAGCGCAATCGGCCACAGCAGCTCCCTCCCATCTGACTCGAACCAGCGCAGCACGAGCATCGCGTCCGGCGCGCTGAGCGCGAGCTCACACGCCGACTCGGGCGCGGGCCCGCGCACCACGACCCGGATCCGCTCCCCCGGCAGCACCGTGCGCGGCAGTGAGAGGCCGAGCAGGCCCCCGCCCGCGAGCGCGAAGCGCGCCGAGTACAGCGGCCGGTCGCTCAGGTTCTCAACCTCGACGACCCCCGAGGTCGAGCGCCGCGAGAGGCGCCAGGGCACCTCGAGGGCGGTAGCGGCGGGGGCCGAGACCGCAGCCGATCCCGAAACCGGGCCCCGCGCCTCAGGCGGCGCGGCCGGCGCGGCCCGCGCACCCGCCGGCTCCCCGAGCACGCGCAGGGGCCTGGCGCGCGGCGGCTGCAGCCTCGAGGAGAGTCGGAAGGGGTTCATGCGGGAAGGTTACGGCGGACCACTGACATTGACGGAGCAGGATCCGGATCCCGCGCTCAGACGTGGTGGTAGGGGCGCCCGGCGGCGATCTCCTGCGCGCGGTACAGCTGCTCGGCCAGGATGAGGCGCACGAGCTGGTGCGGGAAGACGAGCTTCGAGAGGCTCCACACGAAGTCCGCCCGGCTCCGCACCTGATCAGAGACGCCGTACGCGCCGCCGATGATGACCGTCACCGCGCGGCCCGCGTCGAAGGCGCCGCGCAGCGTCGCCGCGAGCGCCGGGGAATCGACGTTGCGCCCCCGCTCGTCGAGGAGCACGACGAACGCGTCTCGGTCGAGCTTCGCGAGGATCCGCTCCGACTCCTCGGCGCGGGCCGCGTCGCCCTCGCGCGAGGAGTGCGGCAGCAGCTGCCAGTGGCAGTCGAAGGGCTTCCGCAGCCGCTTCTCGTAGCGGGAGATCCCGTCAGAAACCCAGCTCTCGTGCTTCTTTCCGACCGCGAGCACCCGGACGCTCATGCGACGCGCACCCCGTCGAGGTACTCCGCGATCCGCCCGATCGCCTCCGTGAGCACGGGAACCGACGGGAGCGTCACGAAGCGGAGGTGATCCGGAGTCGCGAGATTGAAGCCCCTGCCGTTCGTGACGAGCACCCGCGTCGCCCGCAGCAGATCGATGACGAACACCTGATCATCGGCAATGGGGAAGCGCTCGGGGTCGAGCCGCGGGAAGAGGTACATCGCGCCGCCAGGCAGCTCGCACGAGACGCCGGGGATCGAGGTGAGGAGCCGGTGCGCGGCGTCGCGCTGCTCGCGCAGGCGACCGCCCGGAGCGCAGAGCTCGGCGATCCCGGACCAGTTGCTCTCGTGCGCGAGCGCGACCGGAATCGCGTGCTGAGCGGGGACGTTCGCGCACATGCGCATGTTTGCGAGCAGGGTGAGGCCCTCGAGGAAGTCGCGGGCGCGGGCCCGATTCCCCGAGATCGCGAGCCAGCCGGATCGGTACCCCGCGACGCGCTGCGCCTTCGAGAGCCCGCTGAAGGTGAGGCAGAGCGAGTCGCTCACGTGCAGCGCCGCGTGCTCGTGGACGGCGCCGTCGTACAGGATGCGCTCGTAGATCTCGTCCGCGAGGAGGACGATCCCATGCCGCTCGGCGATCTCCGCGAAGCCGCGCACGAGCTCGGCCGAGTAGACGGCGCCCGTGGGATTGTTCGGGTTGATCAGGACCAGACCCTTGGTGCGCGGGGTGACGAGGCGCTCGATCTCGGCGAGATCCGGCATCCAGCCGTTCTGCTCGACGCAGGGATAGTGGACCGCGCGGCCGCCCGAGAGCGTCACCTGGGCGGTCCACAGCGGGTAATCGGGGGCCGGCACGAGGATCTCGTCGCCGTCGTCGACGAGGGCCTGCAGCACGAGCGAGATGAGCTCGCTGACGCCGTTCCCGATGAGCACGTCGTCAGGGCCGACACCCGGAATCCCCTGCTCGGCATAGTAATTCGCGACAGCCTCGCGGGCCTCGATGATGCCCCGGGAGTCGCTGTAGCCCTGCGCGATGGGGAGCGCGCGCCGCAGCTCCTCGACGAGCTCGGGCGGGGCCTCGAAGCCGAACGGGGCGGGGTTGCCAATGTTGAGCTTCAGGATCTCGTGGCCCTCGCGCTCGAGGCGCTCGGCCTCCTGCAGGATGGGGCCCCGCACGTCATAGCGGACACCTGCGAGTTTTCGAGACTGGGTGATCGGGCGCACGGGGCGATCCTACTCCTTGGGTTGGGCCGGGCGTGTTGGGGGCTCGGGGTGGGATCCGGGCTCATGGGGGCGCGTGGGAACGAAACCCTTGTCGAGTCGGCCGGAAGGCCCCATTCGAGGGCGGGAATGGGGCTTTTGAGCCGACTCGGCGCGGTGAATGGGGCCTTTGGGCCGACTCAAGGGGAGGCAGGGGGCATGGGGGTGCCCGGCATGGGTCCGTCTGGCCTCAAGGGATGAGTGGATCCGGATCCAGACTTGGCCACGACAGCCCCACGTCACATATCGACCCTTCGGGGCACGAGACCCGGATCGAGTCGGCTGTAAAGCCCCATTCAAGCGCGGGAAAGGGGTTTTACGGCCGACTCGGCGGGGCGAATGGGGCCTTTCGGCCGGCTCGAGGGCTCGCGGCCCCGGATGGTGTGGCACGGGGTGAGCGTCGGGTTCCGGATCCCGCCGCGAGGGCCTGCGCGCGGGCACGAGGGATCCGGGCCCGCGGGTCCGCGAAGGCACGAAACCCGAATCGAGTCGGCCGTAAAGCCCCATTCAAGCGCGGGAAAGGGGCCTTACGGCCGACTCGGCGGGGCGAATGGGGCCTTTCGGGCGACTCGAGGGCTCGCGGCCCCGGATGATGTGGCACGGGGTGAGCGTCGGGTCCCGGATCCCGACGCGAAGGCCTGCGCGCGGGCACGAGGGATCCGGGCCCGCGGGTCCGCGAAGGCACGAGACCCGGATCGAGTCGGCCGTAAGGCCCCATTCAAGCGCGGGAAAGGGGCCTTACGGCCGACTCGGCGGGGCGAATGGGGCCTTTGGGGCGACTCGAGGGCCGGGGAGGGCGGGCAGGCACGCCGGCACGCGCAGGCATACGCTGGCGCGGGGGGGCGCGGGCAGGGGCGCCAGCGCGCAAGCGCGCACCACCGACCCCTACTACTGCTGCTGCGCGTAGAGCTCCGCGTAGGGGCCGCGGGCGGCCAGGAGCTGCGCGTGGGTGCCGTGCTCCAGGATGCGGCCCGCGCCGACGACGTAGATCTGGTCGGCGTCGACCACGGTCGAGAGGCGGTGGGCGATCGCGATCGTCGTGCGGCCGCTGCGCGCGTCGTCGAGGGCGTGCTGCACGGCGCGCTCGTTGACCGTGTCGAGGGCGCTGGTCGCCTCGTCGAGCACGAGGACGCGCGGGTTCTTGAGGAGCACGCGGGCGATCGCGATGCGCTGCTTCTCGCCGCCCGAGAGGCGGTATCCGCGCTCGCCCACGATCGTGTCGTAGCCGTCGGCGAAACTCATGATCGTGTCGTGGATGTTGGCGAGGCGGGCGGCCGCCTCGAGCTCCTCCTGCGTGGCGTCGGGCTTGCCGTAGCGCAGGTTCGCCGCGATCGAGGCATGGAAGAGGTAGGGCTCCTGCGTGACGACGCCGATGCGCTCCATGAGCGCCTCCTGCTTGAGCTCGCGCACGTCGTCGCCCGCGTAGCTCACGGTGCCCTCGCTCGCGTCGTAGAGGCGCGGCACGAGGTTGCCGATCGTCGTCTTGCCGGATCCGGAGGCACCGACGAACGCGACGAACTCCCCCGGTTCCACGTGGAACGTCACGCCGCCGAGGGTGGGGCGCTCGTCCTCCCGTGCGTCGGGGTAGCGGAACGTCACATCGGCGAAGTCGATGCGCCCCGCGAGGCCCGGCGCGTCAGACGGCTCACGCGCGTCCGGCGCGTCCACGATCGCCGGCCGCAGGTCGAGGTACTCGAAGATGCGCGCGAACAGCGCCTTCGAGGTCTGCAGGTCGAGCGCGATGCGCATGAGCGCCATGAGCGGGAAGAGCAGCCGCGACTGCACCGTCGTGAAGGCGACGATCGTGCCGGCGGTGATCCCCGGATCGTAGCCCGTGCCCTGCGCGTTCGCGATGATCCAGCCGGACACGAGGTACACGATCGCGGGTACGGCCGAGAGAAACACCTGCACGAGCGCGAAGAACACCTGGCCGCTCATGGTCTGGCGCACCTGCAGGTCGATCTGGTTGCGGTTCTCGGCGGCATAGCGCTCCGTCTCGGCGCCCTGCCGCGAGTACGTCTTCGCGAGCAGCACCCCCGAGACCGAGAGCGCCTCCTGCGTGATCGCGGACATCTCGGAGAGCGACTCCTGCGTGCGCCCCGCGATCCGCGCGCGCACCTGGCCCACGCGGCGCTGCGCGAACACGAGGATCGGCATGAGCACGAGCGCGATGAGCGTGAGCTGCCAGCTCAGCAGCACCATCGCGACGCCGGCCGCGATCACCGTGACCGTGTTGCCGATCACGTTCGAGACCGTGTTCGTGAGCACGTTCGCGACGCCGCCGACGTCGTTCTGCAGACGCGACTGGATCACGCCCGTCTTCGTGCGGGTGAAGAACCCCAGCTCCATGGCCTGCAGGTGCGAGAACAGCTTGACCCTGAGGTCGCCCATCACCCGGTTGCCGACGCGCGCCGTGAAGAGCGTCTGCACGATCCCGATCCCGGAGGAGAGGACGAACACCGCGATCATCGCGCCGACGAGCCAGCCGAGCGCCGTCAGGTTCGGGCCGCCGCCGTCGAGCGGGAACAGGCCGTCGTCGAAGACGCGCTGCGTGAGCAGCGGCGGCAGGATCCCGAGCGCGGCGGAGACGAGCACGAGCGCGATGATGACGGCGAGCGGCGCCCGGTACGGCCGGAACAGCTCGGCGATGCGCCTGCCCAGGTTCGGCACGACGGGTGCCTCGCGGTTGCGCTCGCGCTGCGCTGCGGCATCACCAGATGAGACGCGGGATCCGCGCCCTCCTCCGCCGCCTGACATGCTCATGGTTCGAAGGATAGTCGGGGCCTGTGACATGCACGGGTCGAGTCCGCTCGCGGCGCAACGGGGAATAGGCGATCGGTGCCCGGGTGCCGCGGAGCCGGGCGCCGGGCGACGACTCCGAAAACACATGCGTCAGCTATGGTTTTCATATGGCCACCGCGAGGAGGAACCCCCAGATGAGCCGCATCGATCGCCGCACCTACCGGGCCGCTGGGATGGCCGTCATCGCGCTGGGGCTCGCCACGAGCCTCACCGGCTGCAGCCTGATCGCGGCCACGACCTCGCTCGCCCGCAACGCCTTCGGCGGCTCCGAATCGAAGGGCACCCCCGGCGGGACCGAGAAGCCCCAGAAGCCCGAGAAGCCGAAGCAGTTTTCTCCCCCGGTCGCGCCGGACGGCGCCTGGCTCCACGAGGGCTACGCCAAGGGCATCGGCGGCACCTGGGTGACGCAGGACACGCTGTGCGGGATCAGCGGCGACTCGAGCGTCGCGATCACGAGCGGCATCACCGAGACGAGCGTCTTCGTCGCGGCTACCGATCTGAAGTCCGGCAAGGAGCTGTGGAAGCGCGACCAGGCGCGCTGCGACACGGGCGCGGTGACCGACGACGCGGTCCTCTTCGCCGCGCGCAACGACCTCGGCGGCGGCAACTTCGGCTTCACGGCAGAGCTCGCCGAGATCGACAGCGGCAAGGTCACGGCGAAGGCCGACATGACCGACGGCGAGCTCGCCTCGGTGCAGCTCTACGGCGAGGACGACGACCGCGTCTACTTCGCGGCGCACTTCACCGGCAGCAGCTCCATCTTCGCGCTCGAAGAGGGCGGCAAGGTCACCTGGAAGCAGCCGATCCCCGCGGAAATCCTGGCCTCCGACTGCGCCGTGCTCGACGGCGCCCTCGGGTGCAACGACTACCAGTCGGCCTGGGTCCTCGACGCCGCGACCGGCGAGAAGCGCTTCGACATCGCCGAGTTCTCCGAGATCGACAACGCCTGGGCGGCCGACGGCTACATCGCGCCGAACCTCGGCAGCACGACCGGCATGGGCAGCAGCTTCTACGACCTCGACAACACACGGGTCGGCAAGTCCGACCTCCGCTCGTCCCCGCCGCTCCTGCCCGCGGCCGCGAACCGCGCCTTCTTCACGCTCGACAGCTTCGCCGAGTGGTCCGCCGTCGCGGCGATCGACGAGGACGGCGCCCCCGTCATCACGAAGCTCTATCGGACCGGCATCTACACCTTCGCGAAGTCGGGCGTCGAGGTGCCCGACATGGACAACGCCATGAGCGAATTCATCGGCGTCTCGCGCGACGGCGGCGTCATCGCATTCGCGCCCAGCGCGCTCGGGGATGAAGTCCAGCTCCTCGACGCCAAAGGCAAGCAGGTCGGCTCGATCGCGAAGAGCCTCGACGTCGAGAACATGACGGGCGACTTCACGAGCCTCACGGGCGGCCTCCTCGCCACGCTCGGCGACGCCGGCACCACGGTGCACCTCCCCGAGGGCTTCTAGCCCCGGATCCGGATCCGGATCCGGATCCCGATTCCGATCCGGAGCACAAGCACGGCCCGGATCCCGATCCGGCACCCGAAAGGCCCCGGCCGATGTCTCGACCGGGGCCTTTCGCTACCGCGGGGCGGCGAGCCCTGGGGCTACGCCTCCTGGCGGCGTCGGCGGATCAGCACGAGGGCCGTCCCGCCGGCGAGGAGCAGTGCTCCGAGCCCGATGAGCCCACCGGTCGCGGCGCCGCCCGTCACCGACAGTCCCTCCGGGACATCGTGGTGGGTCTCGGCTTGCGGCGGCGTGATCGGCGACAGCCCCGGCGGGGTTGCCGAGCCGGTCACGACGTTCCGGATCGACACGTTCTCGGCGTCCGCGTCCACCTTGACGGTGTACCTGAGCTGGACCTTCTCGCCGATCTCGAGGGAGCCCGTCCACGTGAGCGTCGTGCCCTGGACCTTCGGGGCCGCTGCCGCGGTCTCGGAGCCGTCGGAGCCGATGATCACTGCGGTCGGGGATCCGACCATCGACGTGTGGTTCAGCACCTTCGACAGGTCGTCGGTGAGGACCACGGGGTCGAGCCCGGTCGCGCCCGTGTTTGTGCCCGTCACCGTGTAGGTGACGTTCTGACCGGGGTTGACCTTCGATCCGGATGCCGGGTCGCTCGTCTTCGCGATCTCGAACCCGGGGATCGGGTGCTCGGTCACGACGTCGGGCGGGGTGATCGGCGGGAGGCCGGGCGGCGTCGCCGACGAGGACGCGTGGTTGTTCAGCGTCTCGCCTTCGAAGCCGGGCTGCACCTTCACGGAGTAGGTGATGGCGACCTGCTCGCCGATCTGCAGCGAGCCGTTCCACGACAGCTTGTCGCCGTCGAACACGGGCTGCACGGCGGCAGTCGAGGCGTTGCCGTCCGCGACGATCTGCGCGGTCGGGCCGCTCTCGAGCGTCGCGAACTCCAGCACCTTGGCCAGGTCGTCGTTCACCACGACGGGATCCAGCGCCGTCTCGCCCGCGTTCGTGCCGGTGAGCGTGTAGGTGATGACGTCACCCTCGGTCACGGCGCTGCCGCTCACGGGGTCGGCCGCCTTGTTGAAGGTGTAGCCGGGGGTCGGGTGCCAGGTCTCGACGTCGGGCGGGGTAATCGGCGGCAGGCCGGGTGGGGTCGCCTCGGAGGACGCGTGGTTCCTCACGATGACTCCCTCGGCGTCCTCGTTCAGCGTCACCGTGTAGGTGATCGTGACCGTCTGGCCGATCTGCAGCGTGCCCTCCCAGTCGATGTCGGTGCCCGAGACCGTGGGCTGCGGCACGGTGGCCTCGCCCTCGATCGTGGCGACCGGATCGCCCGTCAGCGTCGCGTGGTTCAGCACCTCGGAGAGATCGTCGTGGATGACCACGGGATCCAGCACCGTCATGCCCGTGTTCACGCCCGTGAGCGTGTACTCGATCGTCTGCCCGGGGTTCACCGCGGTGCCCGAGGCGGGGTTCGCGGTCTTCGTGAATGCGTAGCCCGGGGTCGGGTGCTCCGTCTCCACATCGGGCGGGTTGATCGGCGGCAGGCCGGGCGGCGTCGCCTCGGACGACGCGTGGTTGTTCACCAGCACGCCCCAGGCGTCGTCGTTCAGCGTCACCGTGTACGTGATCTCGACCTGCTGGCCGACCTCGAGCACACCGTTCCAGCTGAGCGTCGTACCGTCGACCGTCGGCTGCGGGACGCCGCTCTCGCCCGCGATGGTCGCGACCGGATCGGTCGTGATCGTCGCGTTGTTGAGCACGTTCGACAGGTCGTCCGCGATCGCCACGTCGAGCTCGGTCTTGCCCGTGTTCGATCCGGTCACCGTGTAGGTGATCGTGTCGCCGGGGTTCACCGCGGTGCCCGACTCGGGATCCGAGGTCTTCGTGAACGCGTAGCCCGGGGTCGGGTGCTTCGTTTCCACATCAGGCGGGTTGATCGGCGGCAGGCCGGGCGGCGTCGCCTGGGACGACGCGTGGTTGTTCACGATGACGCCCACGGCATCGGCGTTCAGCGTCACCATGTAGGTGATGACGACCGACTGCCCCGGCTGCAGCTTCCCCTGCCAGTGGATCGCGGTGCCGTCGACCGTCGCGGCGGGGACGCTGTCCGCGCCCTCGATCGTCGCCACCGGATCCGAGGTCAGCGCCGCGTTGTTGAGCACGTTCGAGAGGTCATCGTCGATGACCACGTCGAGCTCGGTCTTGCCCGTGTTCGACCCGGTCACCGTGTAGGTGATCGTGTCGCCCGGGTTCACCGCGGTGCCCGAGACGGGATCCGAGGTCTTCGTGAACTCGTACGCCGGGGTCGGGTGCTCCGTCACGCCGGGCGGCGGCGTGATCGGCGGCAGGCCGGGCGGTGTCGCCGCGGACGTCGCGAGGTTCTGGAGCTCAACGCCCCACGCGTCGTCGTTCAGCGTCACGGTGTACGTGATCTCGACCTGCTGGCCGACCTTGAGCGAGCCGTTCCACGCGAGCTCGGTGCCCGTGACACTCGGCTGCGGGACCGTGGTCTCGCCGTCGATCGTCGCCACGGGATCCGCCGTGATCGTCGCGTGGTTCAGCACCTGGGCCAGGTCATCGGTGATGACCACGGGATCGAGCGCGGTCGCGCCGGTGTTGGTGCCGGTCAGCGTGTACGTGATCGTCTGGCCAGGCTGGACCGCCGTGCCGCTCTCCGGGTCGCTCGTCTTCGCGAAGTCGTAGCCCGGGATCGGGTGCTCGGTCACGACCTCGGGGGGCGTGATCGGCGGATCGTACGGCGGGGTCGCCGTCGAGTTCGCGCGGTTGCTGATCGTCTCGCCCTCGTGGCCCTCGGCGACCGTCACCACGTAGGTGACGGTGACCTTCTGGCCGGGCTGCAGCGCACCCGCCCACTCGAGGTCGGTGCCCGTGAGCGTCGCGTTCGGGTCGGTGGCCTGGCCGTCGACCGTCGCGGTCGGCCCGTCGGTGAGATCCGCGAACTTCAGCACCTCGCTGAGGTCATCGCTGATGACCACGTCGAGGGGCGTCATGCCCGTGTTTTCGCCCGTGAGCGTATAGGTGATCGTGTCGCCGGCCTGCACCGCGGTGCCCGACTCGGGATCCGCCGTCTTCGTGAACTCGTAGTCCGGCGTGGCCTTCAGGGCCATGTCGAGCGTGAAGTTCGTGAAGCCGTCGGTCGTGCCGGGGGTGACGGGCATGTTGCCCGTGTTGTCGCCCATCGGCTCGTTGCCCGTGATCGTCGATCCGTTGACGGTCGCGCTGACGTTGATGACCCCGGTCTTCATGGAGCCATCCGCCTGCGCGGCGCCGTTGTGATCCACCGACTCGTTCTTATCCGTGTTCGGATCAGCCTGATAGCCGGCGGTCTGCGCCACCCAGCCCTCGAGCGGGCCGCCCGCGGCGAACTCGGACGCGGGGATCACGGCGTAGTAGCCGCCAGCGTGCAGGTCGTTCACCACCCAGCGGCCGTCCTTGTTCGTCGTGACGTTGCCGCCAGCGACCGGGAGGCCGAACTGGTCGAACACCTGGACCTTGACGCCCTCGGGCGCAGGCCGATCGATGCCCGGCGTGAACTTGCCGTCGTTGTTGATGTCGAACCAGATCAGGTCGCCGATCGAGAAGCCGACCACGCGCACCATCACCTGGTTGGAGGTGAGGAGCTGGTACTTGCCACCGTTCTGTAGCGTCGAGCTGAACGCCGTGAAACGGTCGGAGTAGCGATCGCCCGCGGTATTACCCGCCTGCTTGGTCTGGAACGTGATCTGCAGCCCCGAGCTCGCGCCCTCAGACGCGTTCCCCAGGGGGTTCGCTGCCACGAACTTGAACGCGGTCGCGTTGGGCGTGAACGTGGTCGACCAGATCGACGGATCCGTGTCGGCGTTCAGGTCCTGCGGCACGTTCGCCGGGGCAACTGTCGTGTAGTAGAAGGTGCCGTTCGCGGGCGTGGTGCCGTTGAACTGCGTCACCTTCGGCGCCGCCGTGAGCGCGTTCGTGCCTGCGAAGTCGGAGGCGGGGTTCCGGTTCACGTTCGCCGCGTTCGTCGCGTCGCCGTTGTACGGCAGGACCTCGATGATCGTGGGCGCCTGGAGCCGCAGGGTCTGCGAGAAGTTCTTCACCTGGAGCGTGTAGCGCTGGTCGTCGTTCTGGAGATCCAGTACCTGATCAACCGATTTCTTCAGCTGCAGGGATCCCGGCTGCGTGACGGTCACGGTGTGCGTGTCGGTGTGCACGTTCGCGACCGGAACGATGCCGTCCGCCGTGATCCGCGCCGTGTTCGTGAGCGAGGTGTTGTTGTTCAGGAACGGATCGACGTGCGTCGCGATCTCGATCGCGGGAATCGGCTGGTTCGGCGTGAGCGTCCCCAGCTCCCAGATGAGGGTCGTCGTGCCGTCGGCGTTGACCGTGGCGCTGCTCGGGACGGGCCCGCCGAGTTCGGCGGTCGAATCGGCGTCGTACTCGACGCCCTTCGGCAGGGTGTCCGTGATCCGCACGTTCGTGACCGGCGAGGCGGGCTCGGACGACGCATTCAGCACCGCATTGAGGTGCCAGATCACCGGCGAGCCAGCCTTGGCCGTGCCGGTCTGGCCGTCCGGTGCGACGCCCGTTGCGGGCTCCCCGTCAACCGTTCCAGCGACGGACCACTTCTTCAGAGACATCTCCGCGCGCACGAGCGACCACCGGTCGCCCGTGGTGTCCCCGCTCTCACCCGGGCGATTGACGCCGCCCGTGGTGCCCGCACCGGGGTAGTAGCCGTTCTTGGCCCAGTTGCCGAGCGTGTCGCTCTTCACATTTCCGTAGTTCGCGGAAATCGTGTTGGCGGGGATCTCCTGGCCCGCGTGCGGCCCACCGTTGTAGCGGTTGCGCTGCTCGAGGCCCGTGAGCATGTGCACCGTCGACGACGCCGGCTGCACGTAGCCGGGGACGGACTTCGCCCACACCACGTTGACCGCGTCGATGCCGCCTGGCACGTCGCCCGGGTTGTCGTAGAACGTGACATTCGGGCTACCGCACGCCGTGCCCGCTCCGCTCGCCGCGGCCTGCTGCTTAGACCAGTCGCCCGACCAGCGGTTATCGCCTGCGCTGAAGACCCCGGTGTTCGGGTTGTCGCCCGTGAGATCGACGTGACCGTACTTTACCCTGAAGTTCGCCTGGTAGGCGGGCATCTCCTTCGTGGCGATCTCCTTGCCCGGAGCCTGGTACACGAGCTGCGTCGCGGCGCCCCCGTACTGCTGATTCTGCAGCGTCGCGTCCTTCCCGAGGGGAGAGAGCTTCAGCACGGTGTTGTCGAAGACGTCGCAGAACTCAGGGTTCGGGCTGTCCGTCTCGGGCGAGACCTTGACGCGTGAGGTGAAGGTCTGGCCCGGCTGCACCTGGCCACGACCGTCCTGGGCACCCGCTGAGCCCGGGATCGGCCCGGCGCGGAAGCCCCACTCCTGGGTGAGGTCAGTGAACTCCTTCGACCAGACGCCCGGTGAGATCCGGATCTCGACGGGGCCGGCGACGTTGTTGCTCTGCTTCCCATCCGGCATCGTGTCGCAGTGTGCCTTCGCGTCCGTGTTGGGCCCGGGGCGGCAGTACCCCGCCTCAAAGCCGCTCCCGTAGTTGCTCGCCCCCGAGGAGCCCTTCGGGTCGAAATCGCCCACCCGGTTCCAGATCGCGCCGATCCCGACGTTGTCGTCGGCGCCGCCGGTCATCTTGTCGATCTCGGCGCGCGGCACGAAGACGACGATCTCATATGAGGCGACGTAGTACTTGTTCGCCGCGAGCGCCGTGCCGTTCACACCCTTCGTGGGGTAGCTGGCGCCGCTCGCATCGATCCCGCTCAGGGTGACGTCGTAGTTCGCGGTGTCGCTCGAGGCGTCCTGGCGTGAGAAGGAGCACTGCCCCGAGTCGCGCACGCTGTTCTCGGCCGTCGCCGCCTGGCCGCCGCCGGCAGTCGGCATGCCGATCTTGCCGTAGACGGTGGTGCTCTGCTTCTGCCTGCCGTCGCCGTTGTAGGGGGAGCACCCCGTCATGTACCACTTCAAGCCGGGGTTGACCGAGCCGTCCGGACCGTTCTGCCCGGTGCCCTTGTACTGCCCCCAGAGCGCCTCTTCGAAGTGAACGGGCTGCTGGAACGCCTCGACGCCCACCTTGCGATCGGTGGCGATCTGCACGCTGTAGTAAATGTACTTGCCGAGCACCTGCTCGCCGTTGATCTCCCGGTAGGAGTAGCCCCCGTACGTGAAACCGCCGGACTTCTCGATGTCGTAGCGCGGGGACGCGGTGATCTCGAAGGGCCCGTAGCTGCTCGGCCCGTCGGGACGCGCCGTCGTCACGCCATCGGGGGTCGCGCCGTACGTGCGCACCTCCGTCGTGAACGTTGCGCCGTTGACGGAGTCGGCCGAGACGAACACCTGGGTATCGAGGAGGTTCGCGCTCTTTACCTCACCCATCGGCCCCACGTTGCACTTCAGCACGACGGAGGTCGTGCCCGCGGGCGGGTTCTGACGGGGCGCCAGCGCCGTGCCCGAGGGGAGGGCGACGATCTGGCTGCCTGCGCCGCAAGAACTCGGCATCGCACCAAACGTGGCGATCGCGCCCTGGCCCAGCTTCAGTTCCTGCTCGAACCACACATTCGCGTTCGAATCGAGATCCTGCTCGGCATCGATCGTGACCGACCAGGTGTGATTGATCACGTCGGACGTGCGAACACGCATGTTGGCCGTGCCTGAATCGAATCCGGGTTCCGCATCGTTGGGGTCGAAGGGGGCCGTGCCCGTCCAGATCGCCGCGCCGTTCACGCCGTCGGGATCCTGCGCCGGAATGACATCGGTCGTCCAGGTCGGATAGACGAGGGAGTTGAGCTCGACCTCGCTGCCGTTCGCGGGGATCGGCCCCGAGACCGACTGCTGCGGCTGGTTCGCCACCCGCGTGAAGTCGTTGACGCCCGCGGTGGGGGTCGTCGGCACGAGGTAGTTGTTGCCGTTCACGCCCGTCGCGTTCACGGTGACGGTGAACGGGCCGGGCGAGGCGGAGTGATCGGCGCCGGCGGGGAACGCCCACCTACCCTGGGCATCGGTCGTCGTCTCCCAGCCCGGGTGATCCGGGTTCGAGCCCTTGAGGATGACCTTGACGCCGGCGACGCCGGTGTCGTTCGAGCCGGTCGGCCCCTGGTCGATCACGTTGTTCTTGTTCGAGTCGACCACGACCTTGCCGAAGGCGAGATCACCAGGGGCCGCGCTCGCGGCGACGGCCGGCCCCGCGACGACGCCGAGCGCCATGAGCGCCGCCATTGCGAGCGATGTCCAGGTCCGGCGCTGGTGAGCGGCCTGCGGCCTGCCCGACCTGCGCGATACGCCCCTACGGGCACCCGTCTTCATTTTTCCAAACCCCCCAGGAAAGTGACACAGGTCCATCCGGGGTGTTCAGGGTGTCCGGCGGGTTTCATGCGCGCGCGAGCCGCCGCCCACGGGCGAGGGCCGACGCATCGTTTCCCCCACCAATAACGAAACGAGCCGGATCGACTTCTTTCGTCACTGTACAGCCGGCGCTCAGACTTACCACATCGGCAGGAGGGATATCACCAACGAAACGCGTTTTTTCACCCGTTTCTCCGACGACCCCGCCAAAACCCGGCCTTGGCCGGCCCATTCGCGCCCGCGCTGCGCGCCGGGGTGGTGAGCGAGCTACTCCGCGCCCTCGATCGCCGCCTCGAGCCGCTCGAGCTTGCCGTCGAGCTCGCCCGCGAAGCCGGGGCGGATGTCCGCCTTCATCACGAGCGACACCCGGGAACCGAAGGGCAGCACCGCCTCGGTCGCGCGCTTCACTACGTCGAAGACCTCGTCCCACTCGCCCTCGATCTCGGTGAACATCGACGAGGTACGGTGCGGCAGACCCGATGCCCGCACGACCTTGATCGCCTCGGCGACGGCCGGCGAGACCGAGCCGTCCGGGCTCTCGGCGCCGTTCGCAGGCGATCCACTCGGCGCGACGGAGAAGGCGAGGATCATGGGGGTTCCTTTCGGTTCTGGGCGTGCGGGACTACGGTACCGCGGGAGCCTCGGCCCGAGGGCGCGGCGCCTAGATCGAGGCGCTCTGCGGCCCCGTGTCCGGATCGATCTCCACGGCGATCTCGTGCCCGCCGAAGAGCTCGTCGTCATCGAGATAGAGCGTGACCGAGGATTCCCCGTCGACGTGCAGCGAGCGCGCCGACACACGCGCCGCGATCGCCTCGGGGGTGAGCTCAGGCTCCTCCTCCTCGCGCCACTCCGCGTTGTAGAGCTCCTCGAGCTCGGCGCCCGCGAGCCCGCGGGCCTCCCCGTCGAGGCTGTCGCACTGGTCGAGGAGCCGGTGCAGGAGCGGCAGGTCGCTCGCGGGATCGCCGAGCAGCACGTCGACCGGCTCGTCGCACCACGGCGCCCGGCCCTCCCACAGCCCGACCGTGCGGTCGAGCGCGAAGATCCCGAGCTCCGGATCCTCGACGGTCACGGGGATCTCCTGCTCGTTGCGCAACTGCTCGAGCGCGTGCGCCGAGGACGAGGCGTCGACCTCGTGGGCGCGGATCACCCTCGTGGTCTGGCCCTGGCCCGTGACGATGCGCTCGTCACCGGCGACCCGCGCGATCCCGCCTGGCCCGAGCCCGGCGCAGAACCTCGCGAGCGCCGCCTCGTCGCACTCGGCAAAGTGGACGGCGGCCCGCTCCTGCGGCTCGGCTTCTGCATCCTGCGCCGCCGCGATCGCGATCACCTCGCCGCTCGGCCGCAGGAGCTCGGAGTCGTCCGGCTTGTGCGCCCTGACGCCGCCGGCCCCGAGCAGCACCCAGCCGGCAAATGGCACGGGTTCGGTCTCCACGAAACTCGCATCCACGGGTGTCGATTCCATCAGCCCCTCCAACGCTCGAAAGAACCAGCCTGCGACTCGCTCGCCCCTCCAGGCTACGCGTCGACGCCCGATGCGGGAAGGGATCCGGGGCCGAATGCGCCCGGCAGCAGGGCCGAGATCGACACGGGGCCGGCGTCGGTCGCGACGAGCAGTTCGGGGGCGCCAGCCTCGTGGAGCAGCTGGCGGCACCTCCCGCACGGGGCGAGCAGCTCGCCGTCCCCGCTCACGCACACGAGGGCAACGAGTCGCCCGCCGCCGCCGAGGTGCAGTTCGCCGACGAGCACGCACTCCGCGCAGAGCGTCAGGCCGTAGCTCGCGTTCTCCACGTTGCAGCCCGTGATCAGGCGGCCGTCGTCGACGAGCGCCGCGCACCCCACGGCGAGACCCGAGTAGGGGGCATAGGCGCGCGCCGCCGCATCACGTGCGGCGGCGCGAAGCCCCTCCCAGTCGACGGGGGCGGATCCCGATCCGGTGCTCATGTCCCCAGCGTATCCGGGCCCGGATCAGGATCCGGATCCTGAGCTATCCCTTGATCGCCTCGCCGAGCTTGACGCGGGTGCCCGTGCGGAGGATCGAGTTGCTGTAGATCCGGGCCCCGATCCAGAGAACGATCGCGATCGAAACTGCGAGGATGCCGAGCGAGAGGATCGGCTCCCACCACTCGGCCGTGCCGAGATATAGCCGCATCGGCATACCGACGGGTGCCGAGAACGGAATATAGCTCATGATGGCGAGCGCTTGCGGGTTGTCGTTGAAGATGATGACGGCAACGTAGGGGAGCATGACGAGCATCATGACGGGGCTCGTGACGGAGCCGATGTCCTCCTGCCGCGAGACGAGCGCGGCGAGCGCGGCGTAGAGCGTCGCGAGCAGCACGAACGCGAAGGCGAACAGGATCCCGAACCAGATGAGCGCGGAGCCGAGCTCCCCGAACAGCAGGTCCTGGCCCGTCGCGAGCATGCCGATCGAGGCGAGCGCCACAATCGCGACGACCTGGGCGAGCGCGAGGATCGAGTTGCCGAGGATCTTGCCCGCGAGCAGGGTTCGCGCCGAAACGGTCGCGAGCAGGATCTCGACGATCCGGGTCTGCTTCTCCTCGACGACGCTCTGCGCGATCGTCGTGCCAAACGTCATCGCGCTCATCATGAAGACGATGCCGAAGGCGATCGCGATGAGGTAGGCGAGTGCGGGATTCGATGCGGTCGGGGCCAGGATGTCGACGGCGGGAGACACCGAGAGCGCCTGCACGAGGCTCACGGGGACCGAATCCTTTGCGAGCACGGTCAGGTCGAGCGGCCCGTCGCCGCCCGGCACGATCGCGGCCTCGACGTCGCCGTCGAGCACGAGCCGCTCGGCGGCCGCGCGGTCGCTCACGGACTCGACCTCGTATCCCTCGCTCGGCAGCGCCGCGCCCGCCTCGCCGACGACGGCAACGGTCGTCGGCCCGCCGATCGGGCCGGCCTTCGCGAGGAAGCCGCTCGCGAGCACGCTCGCAAGGACGAGGAGGAGCAGCACGCCCGTCGAGATGAGGAACGCCTTGCTGCGGAGGCGGACCGTGATCTCGCGCTCGGCGACGATCCAGGCGCCCTGCACCCCGCTCATGGGGCGCTGGTCGCGCACATTCTGGGCCTCGATCTGGGGCTGGGCCTCATTGTGTGGCTGGGGCTTCGTTGCGGTGCTCATCGGACGACCTCCTTGAAGATCTGAGCGAGGGTCGGGGTAATAGGTGCGAAGCTGCGGACGCTGGATCCGGCGCCGGCCGCGACGGCGCGAGCGAGCACCGCCTGCGCGGCCTCCTCGCTCTCGGCCTCGAAGCGGGCGACGCCGCCGTCGAGGTGCGTGACCTCGACGCCCGCGGCCTCCCGCACCCAGCCGGCGTCGGCCTCGGGGCCGGCCAGCTCGAGCGCGAACTCGCGGCCGGAGTGCGCGGCGCGCAGCTCCTCGCGGGATCCCTCGGCAAGGATTCTGCCTCCGCCGATGACGACGACGTCGTCGCACAGCCGCTCGACGATGTCGAGCTGGTGCGAGGAGAAGAGGACCGGCGCGCCCTTCGCCGCAAAGTCGCGGAGCACCCCGACGACCACCTCGACGGCCATCGGGTCGAGGCCGGAGAACGGCTCGTCGAGCACCAGGGCGACGGGTTCGTGCACGAGCGCGGCGGCGATCTGCGCGCGCTGCTGGTTGCCGAGCGACAGGCTCTCGAGTGTGTCGCCCGCGCGCTCCGCGATCCCGAGCCGCTCGACGAGGCCCTCGGCCGAGGCCTTCGCGTCGGCGCCCGACATGCCGTGCAGGCGGCCGAGGTAGACGAGCTGCTCGAGCACCTTCATCTTGGGGTAGAGGCCGCGCTCCTCCGGCATGTAGCCGAAGCGGGCCCGGTCCTGCGCGGTAATCGGGGCGCCGTCGAGCGTCACCGTGCCCGCGTCGGCGGCAAGCACGCCGAGCACGATCCGCATCGTCGTGGTCTTCCCCGCACCATTGCCGCCGACGAAGCCCGTCATGCGGCCGCCCTCGACCCCGAAACTCACGTCGTCGAGCACCCGGCGGTCGCCGAAGCTCCGGGAGATTCCCTGGATGTCGATCATGTCACTTCCCATCCGTGTACTTCCGGCCCCGATCGGGCCGCTGATTCAACGCTAGGGAACGGGGCGTCGGCCGCGCCTCCCCCGCGAGGCGGAATTTGCCTCGGATCAGGGCGCGTGAACCTCCGCTCGGTGGGCAGCACCGCCGCGTCGGTTCCCCCGTGCGGCGGAGGCGCGACGCCCCACCCGCCCCTACGCTGGATCCATGACCCCTCCAGCAGCAGCCGCAGCAGCAGCAGCCGCAGGCGCAGGCGCCGCCGAGTGGCGCAGGCCACGGCCCGGCCCCGAGAGCTTCCGGGGCGACGCCCTGCTCGCCGCGGTGCTCGCGGTCGCCGCGGCCCTCACCTCGCTGCTCTACGCGCGCATGGCGCTCTTCGAGGATCTCGCCGCGCCGCCTGTCTGGGCGATCGGCCTCGCCCTCTGCACCGTGCCGCTCGCGTTCCGCCGACGCTACCCGGTGCCCGTCGCGATCATCGTCGCGATCGGCTTCTTCGTCTGCGGGCAGTTCACTGTGCCCGAGGTCCTCGTCATCAACATCTGCCTTTTCATGGCCCTCTACACGGTGGGCGCGTGGGAGCCGAACCGGGCGCTCGCCCTCTGGTCGCGGATCGGGATCGGCGTGGCCATGCTCACCTGGCTCGTCGTCTCCCTCATCCTCGCCGCCTCGACCGACGACGCCTACCCTGGAATCTCCAGGTCAGGGCTCTTCTCCGCCTACGCGACCTTCGCCGTGATCCAGATCATCACGAACCTCCTCTATTTCGGCGGCGCCTTCGCCTTCGGCGAGCGCGCCTGGCGCACCGCGAAGCTGCAGGCGCAACTCGAGGCGCAGGGCCGCGAGCTCGAGCTGGAACGGCAGACGAGCGCCGCGCAGGCCGTCGCCCTCGACCGCCTCGAGATCGCGCGAGAGCTCCACGACGTCGTCGCCCACCACGTCTCCGTCATGGGGATCCAGGCGGGGGCCGCGAGACGCAGCCTGGAGCGGGATCCGGCGCGCTCCTCCGCCGCGCTCGAGGTCGTCGAGGAGTCGGCGCACGCGGCCGTCTCGGAACTGCGGCGGCTCGTGAACACGCTGAGGACGCCGGATCGCGACGACGGTCCGAGCACCGTCGGGATCGCCCACCTGCCCGAGCTCGTCTCGCTCTCCCAGTCGTCCGGCACCCCGGCGACCCTCATCTTCTCGGGCGAGCCGCGGCCGCTCCCCCTCCTCGTCGACGTCGCCCTCTACCGCGTGGTGCAGGAGGCGCTCACGAACGTGCGCAAGCACGCGGGGCGCGGGGCGTCGGCGGAGGTGCGGATCCGCTTCGAGCGGGAGGCGGTCGAGGCGGAGATCGTCGACGATGGCGTGCGCGAGACGCTCGGGGCGGTTGGCCGGCTGGGTGCGGCCGGAGGGGCCGCGGGCGTCTCTCGTGCTCGCGATCGCCCGATTCCCGGATCCGGGCTCGGCCTCCGGGGCATGCGCGAGCGCGTCGGCGCGGTCGCGGGCTCCGTCCACACCGGCCGGCGCGAGCGCGGCGGATTCATGGTGCGAGCGCGCGTCCCGCTCTCGCCCGAGCACGACGGCGCGCGCGGGGGCGCACACACCAGCGGAGGAAACGCATGATCAGGGTCCTACTCGTCGACGACCAGGAGCTCGTGCGATCCGGCTTCAGAACCATCCTCGAGTCGGAGCCAGACATCGAGGTCGTCGGCGAGGCCGCAAACGGCGCCGAGGCGGTCGCCCTCGCCGGCTCCGCGGCTCCCGACGTGATCTGCATGGACGTCGAGATGCCCGTCATGGACGGGATCGAGGCCGCCAGGCGGATCGTTGGCGGGGGTTCGGCCGGCAGCGGTTCGGCCGGCTCCGGCTCGGCCGGCTCCGGTTCGGCCGGCTCCGGCTCGGCCGGCTCCGGTTCGGCCGGTTCCGGCTCGGCCGGTTCAGCGCCCGCGATCCTGGTCCTGACGACATTCGGGCACGAGCGCTACCTCTTCGACGCGCTCGCAGCGGGCGTGAGCGGATTCCTCCTCAAGACCTCGCGCGCGGAGCAGCTGATCGACGCCGTGCACGCGCTCGCGGCGGGCGACGCCCTGCTCGGGCCCGACGTGACCCGGGCCGTGATCGCCCGCGTCGCGGGCGATGATCCGGGGCCTGATGGCGGTGTGATTTCGGGCGAGGCGCCCGCTGCGAGCGACGCCCCCGAGGTGCGCGACGCGACCGAGCTCGCGATGCAGGAGGCCGGCCTCACCGAGCGCGAGCGCGACGTGCTGCTGCTCCTCGCGGAGGGTCGCTCGAACGCGGAGATCGCGGCGACGCTCTTCCTCGGCGAGGCGACGGTCAAGACCCACGTCTCGAACGTGCTGCAAAAGCTCGGCGTGCGCGACCGCATCCAGGCCGTCGTCTGGGCGCATACCCGCGGGGAGTAGGAGCCGCGGGGGGCCGCGGGGCCTCGAGGGCCGCGAGGCCTCGCGCGCCCGCTCCCGCCCGCCGAGTCGGCCGGAAGGCCCCTTTCACGCCCGCGAATGGGGCCTTGCAGCCGACTCGGCGCGGGTTCTCACCCGCGCCAGGGTCGCCCGCGCCAGGCTCGCCCGCGCCAAGCCCCCCGCTACCCGAGCCTCGGCGGGCCCGGCACCTCGGGCAGATGCGACGCGACCCGGCGCTCGAGCCCGATCCGGATCCCGGGCCACTCGCTCGCGATGATCGAGAACACGACGGTGTCGCGCACGTAGCCCGCGGGCTGGCGCACGTGCGAGCGCAGGATCCCGTCCTGCTTGGCGCCGAGGCGCGCGATGGCGGCGCGCGACTGCTGGTTGAGGAAGTCGGTGCGGAATTCGACCGCGGGGCACTTCCACACGTCAAATGCGTGGCTGAGCAGGAGAAGCTTCGAATCCGGGTTCGTGCCGGTGCCGTGTGCGCTCGCGGCGTTCCACGTGGAACCAATCTCGACGCGGGGCGTCGCGGCGTCGATATTCATGTAGGTCGTCATGCCGATCACGGCCCCCGTGTCGGAGCGGCGGGCCGTGAACGGGATCATGGTGCCGCGATCCTGCAGCTCGAGGCGGCGCCGGATCTCGTCGGCCATAGCGTCGGGCGTCGGCACGCTCGTGTACCAGAGCCGCCACATTTCGCCGTCGCGCGCCGCCTCGACGAGGCCGTCGTGGTGGTCCATCGAGAGCGGCTCGAGCGTGACGATGTGGCCGCGCAGAGTACCCGGGTGAGGAAGCGTCATGCCTTCATTCTGCCCCCGCGGCCGGGGCTTCTCTAGGGGCGCTGCGATCTAGGTACGCTGCGATCTATGGGCGCTGCGATCTAGGGGCGCTGCGACGATGCGAGGCACTCGCGCACCTCGATGCGCGCGGCGACGCCGTCGGCGAGTTCGCCCGCGAGGGCGAGCGCCCGCGCCTCGTTCTCGACCCTGATCGCCCAGATCCGACGCAGCGGCGCACCCGCGCTCTGCGGCCGTTCCGACTCCTCGAGCCCGCCGGGCGAGACGAACTCGACCTGGGCATCGGAGCCGAGCACCTCGGACCATTCCAGCTCGGAGCTCATCGCGAGCTCGTCCTCGAAGCGCGAAAGGAACGCGACCTCGGATTCGAGCGCCTCCTGCGGCCGATCGACGAACTCGGCCTCGGCCCCGCGCAGCAGCAGTAGATATCGCATGATGCCCTCCCGCGGCCGGCACCCCACGGCCCCGCCGCACCTCCATCCTTGCCGATTCTGCCCTCGATGCGCGAAATATTCGCGACAAATGACACATCGAGGGCAGAACTGGCAAGGTGTGGGGGAGGATTGAGGGGTGAGTGAGATCAACGGCGCGAGCGCGAGCGGCTCGTTTCAGGACCGGCACGCAGCGTGGCACCACGAGGTCGAGCGCGGGCGCGCCAACGCCTACGGTCCGCTGAGCGCGACCTCGATGTTCTGGCTCACCCGCGAGCCGCGCACGCTGCCCGGGCTCCCTGGCGTCTGGCGCGCCGACGCGGACGGGCTGGTCACCGTCGATTTTCCGGTGGGTTCCGGCGTCACTTCTGACGGCAAGCCCGCCGATGGCCGTTTCACCGCCGGCCCCCTCACCGGCACCGAGGGCATCACCCTCGGGTGGGGCGACAAGCGCATCGAGGTCGCGGCCCGGAGCGGCGGAATCATCGTCAGGACCAGGGATCCCGAGTCACCGGATCGCGCCGGCTACGCCGGCACTGAGACCTTCGCACCGGACGGCGCGTGGGTCGTCGAGGCGCGCTTCGTGCCGCGCGAGCGCGCGGAGGTGGTGATCGCCTCGGCGGCGGGCGCCGACCGGCTGCAGCGCTACCCCTCCCCCGGCGTCGCCGAGTTCGAGGTGGGCGGAGTGCCCGTCGCGCTTACACTCTTCGGCACCGCCGACGGCGGCGACCTCAGGGCCGTGTTTGCCGACGCGACCGGGGAGGATCTCACCTACCCCGCCGCGCGCTTCGTCGACGTCGAGCCCCTCGGCGGCGACCGCCTACGCATCGACTTCACCCGCGCCGTCAACCCTCCCGCCGCGTACTCCGCGGCCGCGACCTGCCCGTTCCCGCCGCCCGAGAATCGTCTCCCCGTGCGCATCGAGGCCGGCGAGCTGCGGCCCGGGATCGCCCGGCCGTAACCGGTATCGAGCCGCTCGGCAGGCGGCAACCCCGGGGGGCCTGCCCCGCCTCGCTCTGCCCTGCACTGCCCTGTGCTGCGCTGCACGCCCCGCCCCGCCGTCGCTCAGTAATCTGCGCTCGTTCGCACGATTCAGCGCCAGTTCCTGCGAACGAGCGCAGATTTCGGAACGAGCGCAGTGCGAGGGCGCGCCAGCGCCAGAGCGCCAGAACGCCAGCGCGCCAGAGCGTCCGAGCGAGCATCCGCCCGCCCGACCGCCCGCCCGCCCGCCCGACCGCCCGACGCCGCCTACGGCGCCGCCAAAGGGACCTCCGCCGCCCCGCCCGCGAGCACCGCGCGTACGCCGGAGACGAAACGCCCGATCGTGTCGGTCGCGTCGGCGAGCGCGGTGGGCGATTCCTCGGGCCGGTTCAGGTAGCCGTGCACGGTGCCGGGCTGCACGCTCGCCTCGACCGGCACGCCAGCGGCGCGCAACTGCTCCGCGAACTCCTCACCCGAGGCGCGGAGGTCGTCGGCGTCGGCGTTGACGATCACGGTCGGCGGCAGGAGCGCGAGGCGCGCGCCGGGCAGCTCGCCCGCAATGAGCCCGTGAGCTGCGATTTCCGACTCGCTCGCGCCGCCGAGCAGCTCGGCGTACATCGCGGAGATGCGCTCGGCGCCGAAGCGGCGCGCCTCGGGCAGCGCCGCCGTCTCGTCGGAGAGCATGGGATCCTCCCGCTGCACCCGATGCAGCGTCGGGTACTCGAGGATGAGGGCGTCGGCGGCGCGCCCGCTCCCGGCCGCCGCCGCCTCGGCGCGCTCGAGCGCGGCAAGCGTCGCGAGGTGGGCGCCGGCGCTCGCGCCCCCGATGAGGAGTGGTCCGTCGGCGCGCGCGGCCGCCCAGCCGAGCACCGCGGCGACGTCGTTCGCCGGCACGGGGGCGCGCACGCCCTCGCCCGCGAGCGCGTAGTCGACGGAGTACACGTGGATCCCCCGTTCGGCGAAGCGGCGCGAGACCCAGTCGGCCTCCGGCCAGTCGAGCGTCCCGCGCACGAACGAGCCGCCGTGCGCCCAGACGAGCGTCGCCCAGGTCGACTCGGGCGCGGGCGCGTACTCGCGCACCGGCACAACGACTGAGCCGGATCCCGGCCCTGATCCCGATCCCGATCCGGCGCCGGATCCCGATCCCGCGCCGTATCCGGGCACGGAGAGGTCGCGCACCGTGAAGTCCAGCACCGTGAGGTCGTCGCCGCTCATCCCAGCCTCCGCCGCTCCGTCGAAAGAATCGCCGCTCACCAGCATCTCAGACCCGGCGGGGGCGGAGGAGCCAGCCCCGCCGGCCGGCGCGCAGGCCGCGAGCGCCGCGGCGCACGCGAGCACAAGCGCGAGCGCGAGCGCGGGCGCGAGAACGCGAGCGCCCGCTCGCCGGGCCGCTCGCCCCGGCCCGAGTCGCTGCACAGGGTCAGTGTAGGCGAAGACCGCGCGCCCGGCGAGCCCGGGAGGAGAAGCGATACGCGTAGCATCGAAGCAGCAGTCCACACCGTTCCGCGTGCGCGGGAGAAAGCGAGCCCCTCGATGTCGTCACCCACGAAGATCTACCGCAACGCGACGGTGTTCACCGGCGATGCCGAGGTGGCGCCGCGCGAGGCGTTCGCGGTGCGCGACGGCCTGTTTGTCGCGGCGGGCGACCTCGCCTCGGTGCGGCTCGCGGCGAACGCGGGAGCGGGCGCGGGATCCGGATCCGGATCCGCCACCGAAGCCGCCGAGGAGATCGACCTCGGAGGCGCCCTGGTGACGCCGGGGATCACGGAGGGCCACTCCCACATGCTCATGCTCGGCGAGGCCCTGTCGAAGGTGCAGCTGCGCGACGCGAAGACCGTGGGCGAGGTGCAGGAGCGGCTCGCGGCGGCCCGCGCTGCGAACCCCGATGCGCCCCGGATCCTCGGCGTGAGCTGGCTCTTCGACATCTTCGAGGACGGCGAGCAGCCGACGGCGGCGATGCTCGACGCGGCCGTCCCCGACGTGCCCGTGCTGCTCGACGCGAACGACCTGCACTCCGTGTGGGTCAACACGGCGGCGCTCGAGGCGATGGGCATCACCCGCGAAACCCCCGATCCGGTCGGCGGCGAGATCGTGCGCGACGAGAACGGCGACGCGACGGGCTTCCTGCTCGAGACGGCGGCCGTAAAGTACGGCTGGGGCTATCTCGACTCGGTCGCGACGGACGAGGACCGCGACGGTTTCCTGCGGAACGCCTTCGACGCCTACCTCGAGACGGGCGTGACGGCCGTGACCGAGATGTCGTTCGGCGAGGCGGAGCTCGCCGCCTACGGGCGGGTGCTGGATCGCGAGGGGCGCCTGCCGCTCGTGGTGAACGCGCACTGGCTGCTCACGGCGTCGGGCGACCTCGAGACCGACCTCGCGGAGGTCGCGCGGGTGGCGGAGATCCGGGACCGGGTCGCCGCGCAGTACGGGGACCGGTGGCTGCGGATCGCCGGCGTGAAGTTCATCCTCGACGGCGTGATCGACGCGTGCACCGCCGCGATGCGGGCGCCGTACGCGAACGGCGCCATGCCCGGCCCGATCTGGGAGCGAGAGTTCGCGCTGCCCGTCGCGGTCGCCGCGGACGCCGCCGGCCTGCAGTTCGCGCTGCACGCGATCGGCGACGAGGCGAGCACGATCGCGCTCGACATGGTGCAGGAGGCGATCCGGGTGAACGGGCCGCGCGCGGATCGCCGGCCGCGGGTCGAGCACCTCGAGTACGTGGCCGACGACACGATCGCGCGCATGGCCGCGCTCGGCGTGACGGCGTCGATGCAGCCCGTGCACTGCGACCCCGCCGTGCTCGACAACTGGCAGGCGCAGCTCGGCGATGCTCGGGGTGACGAGGGATTCCCGTGGCACAAGTTCCGGGCGGCAGGGGTGACGCTCGCGCTCGGCACCGACGCGCCGACCGCGCCGCACGAGGCGCCGAACAACCTGTTCATCGCGCTGACGGCGAAGTCGGTGCTGGATCGGGAGCGCGCGCCGTACCAGCCTGAGCGGGTGTTCCAGCCGGAGCAGGCGCTCGAGGCGTTCACGCTCGGGCCGGCCTGGGCGACGCGGCGGGATTCCGAGCTCGGCCGGATCGCAACGGGGTACCGCGCGAGCTTCGTCGTGTGGGAGGCGAACCCGCTCGAGGAGTCGCCCGAGGCCCTCCTCGACAAGTCGGCCGCGGAAACCTTCGTGGACGGCACCCGCGCCTACCCGGCGCCCTAGCCGCCCCTACCTTGCCGGTTCTGCGCTCAATGTGCGAATTATCGCGAATAAAACACGCATGGAGCGCAGAACCGGCAAGGTAGAGATCGGGCGGGACTCAGCGGGAGGCGTGAGAATGATGAGCATGAGCATCGAACGATCCGAGTTCACCTTCAGCGACGACCACGGGGTCGAGATCACCGCGTACGCGTGGGAGGCGAAAGACCCGATCGGCATGGTCCAGATCGCGCACGGGATCGGCGAGCACGCTCTGCGCTACGACGCCTTCGCGCGCCACCTCGCGAACTCGGGCCTCTCCGTCTACGCCGACGACCACCGCGGCCACGGCGCGACCGGCATGCGCCAGCACGACGGCGACACGAGCCGTCTCGGCCGTCTCGGCCAGGGCGGCCTCGACGCCACCCAGGCGGAGGTGCTCCAGCTCACGTCGATCATTCGCGAGCGGCACCCCGGCCTTCCCGTCGTCATGTTCGCGCACTCCTGGGGTTCCCTCATGGCGCAGCGCATCCTCAACGCGCACCCCCGCGCCTGGGACGCCCTCGTCCTCTCCGGCAGCGCCTTCCGCACGTTCCGTCACATGGAAAGCGGCGAGCTCAACGCGAACTGGGCCAGCGCTCCCAGCGCTCCCGGCGCTGAGGTCACCGGCTTCGAATGGCTGAGTCGGGATCCGCAGGTCGCGGCCGACTTCCTCGCCGACCCGCTGTGCTTCCCCGCCGACATCCTGAAGCTCTTCGGCGTGGCCGACGGGCTGCGCCTCTACGGCAAGCCAGGCGCTGGCCTCGCGCCGGAGATCCCGATCCTCATCACGGCGGGTGCCGACGACCCGCTGAGCCGCGGCGACGGCCTGCGCCTCCTCGCCGACGCCTACCGCAAGCGCGGCGTGCGCGACGTCACGATGCGGATCTACCCGGGCGCGCGGCATGAGATCCTGAACGAAACGAATCGCGACGAGGTCTTCGCCGACGTCACGACGTGGATCGAGGAGCGGATCGCCTCGCACTGACCGCGCGACCGCCCGACCCGCGCAGTCCGGCCTACCGGCCGCACCACCCCAGGGCGTACCCTGAGACCATGAGCAAGCACGGCGAGTACAAGGTTCCCGGCGGGAAGCTGGTCGTCGTCGACTTCGAACTGGTCGACGGCCGCATCCAGGATTTCCACCTGTCAGGCGACTTCTTCCTCGAGCCAGACGACGCCCTCGCCGACATCGACCGCGCGGTCGACGGCATGAGCCCGAACGGCACGATCGAGCAGTTCGCCGAGGCCATCCAGGCGGCCCTCCCCGCGGAGGTTCACCTGCTCGGTTTCACCCCCGAGTCGGTCGGGATCGCGATCCGGCGCGCCGTCACCGGCGCCGCCCACTGGCGCGACTACGACTGGCAGATCCTGCACGAGCCGCCCGTCTCGCCGATGCTCAACGCAGCCCTCGACGAGGTGCTCACGGCGGCCGTCGGCGAGGGGCTGCGCGGCCCGACGCTCCGGATCTGGGAGTGGGACGAGCCCGCGGTCATCATCGGCAGCTTCCAGTCGGTCAAGAACGAGGTCGACGAGGACGAGGCGGCGGCGCGCGGCGCCACGATCGTGCGCCGCATCTCGGGCGGCGGCGCCATGTACATGGCCCCGGAGTCCTCGATCACCTACGCGCTGTATGTGCCTGGCGAGCTCGTGCGCGGTATGAGCTTCGCCGACTCCTACGCCTACCTCGACGAGTGGGTGCTCGAGGCGCTGAAGACGCTCGGGATCGACGCCGTCTACAAGCCGCTCAACGACATCACGAGCCCGCACGGCAAGATCGGGGGCGCTGCGCAGAAGCGCCTCGGATCCGGAGCCGTGCTGCACCACGTCACGATGGCCTACGACATGGACGGCGAGGTCATGGCGAAGGTGCTCCGGATCGGGCGCGAAAAGCTGTCCGACAAGGGCACCTCGAGCGCCCAGAAGCGGGTGGACCCGCTCCGCAGCCAGACCGGACTCACGCGCGAGGCGATCGTCGAGCGCATGGTCGAGGTGTTCAAGCGCCGCCACGGCGGCACCGACGGCGAGGTCACCGAGGGCGAGTGGGACGCGGCAGAGCGCCTGGTCGAGGAGAAGTTCAAGACCGAGGCCTGGATCCGCCGGGTGCCCTAGCCGCGCCGGCGCCTCGCGCCGCTGCGCTCGCGGGGAATTCTGCGCCCAACTTCAAGAATTTGGGCATCCAGTTCAGCTGGGTGCAGATCTCCTGGCGAGCGCAGCGCGCCGAGCGCGCCGAGCGCAGCGTCACGCGGAAGGCACAGTGACCCGGATCTCCTCGCCCGGCTGTGTCGGCCTGCGCACGAGCAGGCCTGCCTCCTCGGCGATGACGGCCGCGCCGGCCCAGTCGTACTCGCCCAGATCGGCCTCGACGAAGCCGTCGATCGTGCCGTCGGCGACGGCGCAGATGCCGAGCGCGGCAGCGCCAAACGCGCGCATGTCGTTGTACCCGGCCATGAGCCCAGCGAGCCCCCGGTACTGGCGGTCGCGGGTTGCCGGATCGTAGGCCACGCCGGTCCCGAGGATCCTCGCCGTCGTGCCGTGCGTCGGGCCGCGCAGGGCCCGCCGCTCCCCGGCCTCCTCCACGAAGGCGCCGAGCCCGGCGCCCGCGGAATACACGCGCCCGAGCGCGGGCGCGTGCACGACGCCGACGACCCAGCGACCGGTGGCCAGCTCCTGCGCACCGATCGAGGTGCCGAAGTACGGGATCCGCCGGATGAAGTTCGTCGTGCCGTCGAGTGGATCGATCGACCACCTGATCTCGGCCAGCTCATGCAGCTGGTCGGGAAGCTCCTCGCCCGTGACCTCGTCGCGCGGGCGTTCCGCCCCGAGCACATCCCGCACCGCGCGCTCCGCCGACAGGTCCACCTCCGTCACGAGGTCGGCCGCGCCCGATTTCTCCCCGATGGCGAGCGCTCCCCCGTAGCCGATCTCGAGCACGCGAGCGCCGGCGCGGGCCGCCCGAAGTGCGGTGCCGAGGAGCCCGGCGATGTCCAGGTCAGCCATCTGTGCTCGCCAGCGCCTCGATGAACCGGAGGATCGCGACGGCGCCGGGATCCCGCTGCCCGATCGAGCGTTCCTGCTGCCAGGCCGCCCGGCCGCGCCGGGACTGCCACTCGGCGGACTCCGCGACCGCCCGGTCCGCGACCTCACGCACGGCGTCGGCATCGGCGCCTGCTGCGAGCGCAAGCTGGACGGGGATCAGGACGTCGAGCAGGGTCTTGTCGCCGGGCTGCGCACCTCCGCGCTCTGCGATTCGGGCGCCGAGCTCCTCGACCACTGCGACGGTACTGTCCCGGTTCAGGTGTTCTCCGGCCGCCACGGCCTCGGCCGCCGCGATCGTGCCGCCGCCGACGAGGGCGGCGAAGGTCGAGGGATTCGCCGAGGAGAATGCGAGCCCCGCGCGGGTCAGCACGCTCCGCGCGTCCGAGTCCTCGGGGAGCTCAGCGAGCGTCGCCGCGACCGCATCTGCGCCGGCCGAGATCGTGATCCCGAGATCGCCGTCGCCCAGGACCGCGTCGAGCTCGCGCAGCTCGTCTGCGGAATCGCGGAGGCGGGTCATCGCCTCGATCAATTGGGCGCGAAGCCGGCTCGGCGAGCCGTCAGAGACCCGTCCGGCTCCGGATCCTGCGCCGGATCCGGGCGAAGATCCCGCAGCTTCCGAGCCATCCGCCGCGGCGTCTCCGCCAACGCCGGAGTCCGCACCCCCCGGCCCCGCATCGCCCGGCAGCGGCGCGCTCCCCTGCTGGAAGAAGGGAGAGCCCGCGGGATCGTGCAGGAGCTCCTCGAGCTGCTCGTCGAGCTGCATGATCGAGAGCGAGGCCCCGGCCATCTCGAGGCTCGTCACATATTCGCCAACGAGGCGGTAGCCGATCTCGACGCCGCGCTGCGTGAGCTCCTGATGGACGCGCCGGTAGATGACGTACAGCTCCTCGAGCGGGGTGGCCCCCAGCCCGTTGACCAGTACGGCGACCCGCCGTCCCGCCGTGAGATCGAGCTCTTGCTCGAGTTCTGCGATGAATCGGTCAGTGATCTCGTCGGCGGTCTCGAGCGCGCCACGGTGGCTGCCGCGTTCGCCGTGGATCCCGACGCCGATCTCCATCTCGCCCTCGTCGAGCTGGAACGTGGCCTCGCCGGCTGCGGGGAGGATGGTCGGCGAGAGACCGACCCCCATGGTTCGCGTCGCGTCGGCGGCGCGCTGAGCCACCCCGGCCACCTCGGCCAGGCTCGCCCCGCGGTCTGCGATCGCCCCGGCGACCTTGTAGACGAGCACGAGTCCCGCGACTCCCCGGCGTTCGGCGGCCCGGTCCGCCGGCGCCGACTGGATGTCGTCAGCCCCCAGCACGGTGCGCACCTCGACGCCCTCGGCACGGCACAGCTCGGCCGCGATGTCGAAGTTGTAGACGTCCCCGCCGTAGTTTCCGTAGAGGTACAGGAGCCCTGCGCCGCCGTTGACGGCGCGCGAGGCGGCATGGATCTGCGCGGCGCTCGGCGAGGAGAAGACGTTGCCGACCGCGACGGCGGAGCACAGCCCTCGCCCGACATAGCCGAGGAAGAACGGGAGGTGGCCCGAGCCTCCGCCCGTGACGATTCCCACGCGGCCGGCCTTCGGCGCGTCGCTGCGCACGAGCGCCCTGCGGTCCTGGGTCGCGGCGCGCAGCTGATCCGGGTGGGCGAGCAGGATGCCGTCGAGCACCTCGTCGACGAAGCCCTCCGGAGTGTTGATGATCTTGCGCATGGTACCTCTTCCGTTTCTCCGTCACTCGCCCGCGAGGAGCGGGCTGAATACGTCGCGCTCGATGAGCGCCTCGCCGTCGACCTCGAGGCGACCGGACGGCCTGAGGTCCTTCACGATGTCCCAGTGAATCGCAGACTCATTGGTTCCTCCGCACTGGGGATACGAGCGCCCCAGGGCCATGTGCACGGTTCCGAGGATCTTCTCGTCAAGCAGCAGATCCCCCGTCAGCGTGCGCATGTTGGGGTTCGTCCCGATCCCGAGCTCGCCGACCCGCCGCGCACCCGGCGCGGTGAGCACGCGGTCGACGAAGTCGCCCCCCTCTGCCGCGGTCGCACGAACGACCTCGCCGCGCAGGAACTCCAGTCTGAGGTCCCGGATCGGTGCCCCGCCGAACCAGAAGCGGCCCGGGAACGTGATGAAGCCCTCAACGCCGTCCTCGCGGGGAGCCGTCGCGACCTCGCCGTCCGGCAGATTGGCCTCACCCGCGAACGGCACCCAGGTCCTGCCTGCACAGTTGAGCCGGAGGTCGGTGTCCACATCGACGATCCTGACTTCCGATGCTCCGTCAAGACGCTCGCAGAGTCGCTCAAGATGCCGGAGGTGTGCCGGCCAATCGGCGAGCGTACCGGCAAAGAACTCCTGTTCAAGCTGCTCGGGATCGACACCGATGAGCTCGGCCCAGCCTGCGGTCGGGATCCGCACGAGCGTCCACCTCGTGCC
The DNA here is from genome assembly GCF_050310065.1 of Leucobacter luti. Taxonomy (GTDB): domain Bacteria; phylum Actinomycetota; class Actinomycetes; order Actinomycetales; family Microbacteriaceae; genus Leucobacter; species Leucobacter luti_B. Next base: position 175,599 of record NZ_CP190007.1, read on the forward strand.
CTGCCAGCGCGCCGTCGACACGACGCCCTTGGCCTCGCGCTGCAGGCTCAGCCGAGCGCCGTCGATGCCGTCCGACGGCGGCTCCATGCCGCGAAACGAGACGTGCACGTCGGCCCACTCCATTGCGGCGAGCTCGAGCGGCCCCGGCGTCGACAGCATCGCTTCGTCCGCGTGCTCGAGCGCCGAGCGGTCGTAGCGCTCCTCGGTCATGAGGACCTGCGGGAGGCCCCCTCGTCGGTACACCTCGTCGACGAACGCTGCCGTGGCGTCGAGCACCGCAGGCGACGTCGCGAAGATTCCGACCCGCGTTCCCGACTCGACGCCGTTCACGCGTGCGAGATGGGCCGCGAGCTCCTGCCACCTGCTCATGCTCGGCTCTCCTCCCTGACGCCCCTGAGCGCCCAATAGGTCCTGGTGAACTCCTCATGCGCGGTCCTGATCACCTGCGCTTCGGGGTCATCGCGTGGGGCGGCCGTGATCGCGGCGCCGATCCGCGGCCAGGCGGCGGCCTCCTCCTCGGTGAGCATGCCGACACCGATCGCGGCGAGGATCGCGTCCCCGTATGAGGCCCCGAGCGTTTCTGCGGGGAGCAGATCGTGCCCGCTGAGGTCGCTCACGACCCCGGTGATGATGTCGTTCTTCACGCCGCCGCCGACGGCCACGATGCGCCGCGCCTTGCTGCCCGCCTCGACGAGCGACTCGAGTGCGAGGGCAATCGAGTGCCCGACCCCCTCTGCGACCGCCCTCGCCAACTCGGCGCGGCCCGAGCCGAGCGTGAGCCCCGTGAACGCCGCGCGTCCACCTGGATCGTGAAACGGCGTGCGCTCGCCGCTAAAGTGCGGGAGGTGCAGCACGCCGTTTGCGCCCGGCGGCGCCGAGCGGGCGAGTTCGAGCAGCCGCTGGAAGAGCGCGGCGTCACCGTCGCCACGCTCGAGGTCCAGCTGATCAGCGATCCAGCGCGTCGCCGTGCCCCCCGTGGAGGTGCCAGCGGCGAGCACGTATCTCCCGGGAAACACCCACGGTGCCGACCAGAGCAGCGGATCCGTCACCGGCCTGTCGTGCACCTGGATGAGGAAGCCGGTCGATCCCAGTTGGATCATGAGATCGCCGGCTGACATCACCGAGGCGCCGATCGCCTCCGCCGGCGAGTCGGTGGTACCGACCACGACGGGCAGGCCCTCGGGCAGGCCAGTCTCGGCGGCAGCGGCGGCGGTGACGCCTCCCGCAATCTCGCTTGACCAGGCGGTTTCCGGGAGCTTTTCGCTGGGCACCGTGCCGTCGAGCCCGGAGCAGTCCCAGCGCTGCGCTGCGAGATCGTAGAACGGGTGGTAGTACCCGGCGGTCGCGTGATCCATGACGACGCGACCGGTGAGACGCGCAACGAGGTAGCTCTGGCTCGTGAGATACCAGCGCGTGCGCGCCGCGACCTCGGGTTCCTTCCGCTCGATCCAGAGCGCCTTCGGGCCGGCCGATTGGCTCGTAAGTGCGTTCCCCGAGCGGCGCAGGATCTCCTCCGCCCCGAGCAGACCCTCGAGCTCTCGGATCTCGTCTTCTGCGCGCGTGTCGACCCCGTAGAGGATCCCGGGCCGCAGCGGCCGCAGGTCCTCGTCGACGGGAAGCACACACGGGCCGATGGCGCTGCACCCCATGCCGACGAGTTCGTCTTCGTCGCCGACGTGCCCGAGCAGTTCCCGAGTCACTGTGACCAGGTCCTGCCACCAGACTCCGTCGGCGTCGTGCTCCACCCACCCGGGCCGCGGCGTCGACAGTTCGTGTCGAGCACGTGCCTCCGCGCGTACGCGCCCCGCGTCGTCGACAAGCACTCCTTTCGTCTCGAAGGTGCCGATGTCGATCCCGAGCACGAGCCTCGTCATTCCGCGCTCCCTCTCACTTGGTGGCCTGCCCGCTCGCGGCGACCGCGAGCGTGCGCGTCTCGGTCGGCGTCGGCCGTCTGCGCCAGCGTTTCAGGCGAAGCTGATCGAAGACCATGACCGCAATCAGAATCACACCCTGCGCGATCGCGTACTCGTAGGAAGACAGCCGAAGCGCGGTGAATCCCGACTGCACGACCTGGAGCACGAGCGCGGCAAGAACGACGCCCGTGACCGTCGCGTACCCGCCCATCGGGTTCGTCCCGCCGAGCACCGCGATCACGATCACGAGCAGCACATAGGAGCTGCCATAGTCGGCGCTCGCGGTCGGATTGCGCGCAAGGAACACCAGGCCGGCGCACGCGCCCAGGAGGCCCGTCAGCAGATAGGTGCCGTAGAGCACGCTCGAGCGCCGGATCCCCGAGTACTGCGCAGCCACCGGGTTCGCGCCCTGGAGCATCGTCCGCCGCCCGAACGGCGTGCGGGAGAGGATCACGCCAACGAGCAGCGCGATCACGACGAACAGGATGAAGAGGACCGGGATCCCCGCCACCGTCGATTTTCCGAGCCCCGCAAGCGCTGCGGGGGCGCCGTACAGCGTCTTGCCGCCCGTCCACACGATCGCGAGCCCGTTGAAGATCTGCATCGACGCGAGCGTCGCGAGGATCGGCGCTATGCCGACGGTGGCGATGAGGAAGGCGTTGAACAGCCCCGCAAGAAGCCCGACGCCCAGCCCGAGAAGCAGGATCAGCGGGGCCATGGACTCCGCCTGACCGGGGTCTCCGGCCGCCACAGCTGAGTAGACCGTGCTCACGGTGATCGCGGTGAGGTTTGCGGTGGCCACGAGCGATAGGTCGATCCCGCCGGTCATCATCGCGAACGCCATCGCGACGGCCAGGATCCCGATCTCGGGCGACGCGACCATGAGGTTCTGCAGGTTCAGCGGGTTCAGGAAGACCGCTGGCTTCATGATCGCGAAGAACGCGAACGCGAGGACGAGCAGGACGACCATGCGGCCAATCCCGCGCTCGACATGAATGCGCGAGAGGAACGAGGCGAACGAGCGGTCCACCTGCGCGTTCGCCCTGGCGAACGCGCCCTGCGGCTCAGCCGGCATGGCTCGCCTCCTTCTCCGTGTCCAGGACGAAGGTCCGCTTCGCGGCACGCTTCGCCATGATCGCCTGCACCCCGACGCCGAGCGCGAGCAGGATGCCCACCGCGGCGCGCTGCCACGCCGTCGGCACTCCCATCAGGATCAGGCTGTTATTGATGATCTGTACGAGCAGGACGCCGAGCACCGTGCCGGTCACGCTGCCCTTGCCCCCGAAGATTGAAGCTCCGCCCAGCACGACCGCCGCGATGACATCGAGCTCGGTGCCCACGAGATCCTGGGGATTCGCGTTCTGACCGAGCGTCACGTGGATCAGCCCACCCACCGCCGCGATCGCGCCTGCGAGCACGTAGAGCAGGATCTGGAACCGGATGACCGGGAAGCCCGCTCGCCTGGCGCCCTCGATGTCGCCTCCGATCGCGTAGAGTCCGCGCCCGAACATGGTCTTCCGCAGGAGCAGTGACACCCCGATGACGAGCACGATGACCGGCACGGTCAGCATCGGCAGGTACGCGCGCGTACCCTCGATCGCGATGAGGTTCGAGGTCGAGAGCTGGGACATGCTCGCGGGGAGGTCCGCGATGTACTTGGAGCCCACGTATGCGAGCAGCACGCCCTTGAAGATGCCCTGCGTCGCGAGCGTCACGATCAGCGTCGGCAATCGGAAGCGTGCGATCACCACGCCGTTCACGGACCCGAGTAGCGCGCCGAGCACCACGCTGATGACGAGCGCGCCGAGCACCCCGGGGTCGAACGCCCCCTGCTGCGCGAGGAACACCGTCGTGTAGGCCGAGAAGATTGCGATGGCGGGGAACGAGACGTCGATCCCGCCCGAGATGATGACGAGGAGCACGCCGAGCGCCAGGACCATGGGAACGAGAGCCGCACGCAGGATCGAAAAGAGCGTGTGCACCGTGAAGAAGGTCGGGTTGACGAGGCTCATCGCGACGACGAGCAGGACGATGATGCCGACGAGCACGAGCTCGCTCGTGAAGCGGGATGCGCCCCTGGCGCCAAATATGGAACGGGTCGAGCCGGTCATGCGGCCATCACCTCCTGGATTCTGTCGGTCTCGATCTGGTCCCCGTCGAACTCGGCGACGATCTCGCCGCGGCGAACGATGAGCACCCGGTTGCAGATCGAGACGAGCTCCGGGACGTCGTCGGAGATCATGATCACGCCCATGCCGGCCCGCGCCGTCTCGCGCAGAATCTGCAGGATCTCCTCCTTCGACCCCACGTCGACGCCGACGGTTGGCCCGTTCAGGATGAGCACCCTCGGCTCGGTCGCGAGCCACTTCGCGAGCACGACGCGCTGGGCGTTGCCGCCGGAGAGCGAGCGCACCGGTGCTGCGACGCTCGGCGCCTTGATCCGGAGGCGCTCGAAGAGCCTCGAGATCGTCGCTGCGGCGCGCTTCGGGCTCAAGAACACTCTGCCGCGGGCGTGCTTGTCAAGGGAGCCCGCGATGATGTTGTCCGAGATCGACTTGTCGAGGAAGAGCCCCTGAGTGAGGCGATCCTCCGGCACATACCCGATGCCAGCGTCGACGGCCTTCTCGATGCTGCCAGCCGGGATCCGCCTGCCGCCGAGCTGCACGCTGCCGGACTTCGCCTTCAGCACGCCGAAGAGCGCCTCCGCGATCTCGCCTCGGCCAGAGCCGAGAAGTCCTGTGAGGCCCAAGACCTCTCCCGGGCGAAGCTCGAAGCTGACGTCGGTGAAGGCGCCGGGGAGGTCGAGCCGCTCGACCGTGAGCAGGGGTTCGACGCTCGGATCGACGTCCACGACGACCCGCGAATCGTCGACGTCGCGGCCCGTCATCGCCTCGGTGAGGGAGCGCACATCGAACTCCGTCGCCGGGCCGTGCGCCACGAGCTTTCCGCTGCGCAGCACCGTGAGCTCCTGCGAGACCCCCAGGGCCTCTTCGAGCTTGTGACTCACAAACACGAGCGCGACCCCGCGTTGCTGCAGCCGATTCACGAGCGCGAACAGCCGCTTCACCTCCGAGTGGGTGAGCGCCGTCGTCGGCTCGTCCATGAAGATCACGCGGGCGTCCTGGACGAGCGCCCGGCAGATGGCCGTCAGCTGACGATCCGCAACCGAGAGCCGGCCCACCTCCGCGTCGAGGTCGAGGCGAAGCTCGAGCTCCTCGACGATCCGCTCGGCCGCGGGCCGGAGTTTGCGCGCGCTGAACAACTTGCGTCGATCCGCGATCGCCGCGGGAAGCACGATGTTCTCTGCGACGGTCAGATTCGGGAACAGCGAGAAGTCCTGGTAGATCACCTGGATTCCAGAGCGGAGTGCGAGCATCGGCGTCATCTTCTGGACGGACTCGCCATCGATCAGGATCTCGCCGGAGTCCGCGCTCTCGACGCCGCTGATGATCTTGATGAGTGTCGATTTCCCGCACCCGTTCTCACCCGCGAGGCAGTGCACGCTCCCCGCGTGGAGTGCCATGGAGACCTGGTCGAGGGCGACCACGCCTCCGAAAGTCTTCCGTATCCCGCGCACTTCGAGAACGGGGCCGGCGCCTAGCTCGGAGGCTTCTCTGGGCATCGCTGCTCCTTCAGGGAGGGGACCGGGTCGCATCGACCCGGTCCCGATCGGGTGTGGCTCAGAAGTCGTACTCGTCGACGTTGTTCTTGTCGACGATCACGGCCGCGTCGCCCACGAAGACGTTGTCGAAGCCCTCGAGCTTCTTCAGCGAGTCGTACCCCTTGATCCCGAGGTCGGTACCCTCCTCGACCTTCTCACCCTTCACGAGCATCTCCGCGATCTTCAGCTGCGCCTTTCCGGCCATCGCCGGATCCCAGAAGAAGATCTTGTCGATCGAGCCGTCGCCGAGGTACTTCTTCGCGACCGAGGGGATGCTCGTGCCCATGACGCACACCTGGTCTGCGAGGCCAGCCTCCTGGACAGCCCGCGCCGCGCCTGCGACGTCAGTGCCAGCGGACCCCTGGATGCCCTTGAGGTTCGGGTGCTTCGCAATGAGCTCCTTCGTGCGCTGATACGCGACGTTCTCGTCCTCCTTGCTCTCGACCGGGTCCTCCACGCGCTTCATCTTCGGGAACTCGGCCTGCTGCTTGTCATAGGCGCCACCGACCCAGTCCATGTGGGTCTTGGCCGTGAGTCCACCGACGAACTGCACGTATTCGCCTTCGCCCGACATGCACTCGCCGAGGTTGTCCATGATCTGGGCACCGTAGGACTCGTTGTCGAACGCCTCGATGTCGACGTCGGCGTTCTTGATGCCGGCCGCCTCGTGGGCGACCACGACGATGCCCTGATCCCGCGCCTGACCGAGCACCGATTCGAGAGCCTCGGGCGAGTTCGGGACCACCGTGATGGCCGCGGGCGCCTGAGGAATCAGGTCCTGAATGATCTGGATCTGCTTCTCCGGGCTGGCGTCATCAGCGCCCTCCTGCCTGGCGTCGTTGCCAGACTCCTGCGCGTATTCGTTGACTCCGACCTCCATGCGATCGAACCACCCGACGCCGGAGACCTTGACGACCGTCACCATGGTGAGCGGGCCGTCACCCTTGTCTGAGTTTCCGCCCCCGCCGCCGGCAGATCCACCGCCGCCGACCTGGCCACAGCCCGTCAGTGCGAGCGCCGCGACCGCAGCGATTCCGAATCCTGTTGCCACTTTGCGTCGCATAAAACACTCCCTTGTGTGACTTTCCATCAAAATCTTGAAAGTTGGGATGAACTTTCATCCGCTTGGGCAGATTAATTGCCACGCGTGCGGGTTGTCAATGGCAACGCGCCTGCGTTTCGGCGGTTTTTCCGCGCGTGACTGCACGTAATTCACACGCGATTCACACGCAGGCCAGACCTGCGGTGCCCGCAAAGCGGCACCGCGTCGCCGCGACGGATCCCGGCTCAGAGTTCGGGCACGCACTCCACCTGTACGCCGGCCGCCCGCAGCCCGACGAGCGCGGGATGATCCTGCGGCCCGTCCGTGATGAGCAGGTCAATCTCGCCGGGCTGGGCCACATTCGTGAGATGCACCCTGCCGAGCTTTGATGCGTCGGCAACGACGATGATCCGTTCGGCGGCCCGCATGGCAGCGCGCTTCACCGCCCCCTCCTCGTTGCTGTAGTCGGAGAGGCCACGCTTCCCGTCGACTCCTGAGACACCCATGATGTATGCGTCGCAGTTGTATCGCTCGAACGCCGCGACCGACTCGGCACCGATGAGGCTCAGCTCCCCCGGGCGCACGGTGCCGCCGGTCACCAGCACCGTGGTGTTGGGTTCGTTGTGCAGCTCGCTCGCGACAAGGATGCTGGGCGTGACGATCGTCAGCCCGAGCCCTCGCCCCACGAGCGTGCGCGCGACTGCGAGCGCGGTGCTGCCGCTGTCCAACACCACGGTCTCACCCTGCTTGAGGTGATTCACCGCGGCCATGGCGATGTTGACCTTCTCGCGTGCACCGACAAGGGCGCGCGAGTCAAAGCCCGGCTCGACGGCCGTGCCGTGCGCCGCAATCGCGCCGCCCATGATCCTGCGGACGCTGCCTCCGTGCTCGAGCGCCTCGAGATCACGCCGGACGGTCATTTCAGAGACGCCAAATTCCATCGCGAGCGCCTTGAATGAAGCCTCGCCATCGGAGAGGATTCTCCGCTCGATCAGATCCCGCCGCTCTTGCGCTTCCATAGTTCGCCTCCAGGCCAGTCTGAGTACACCATAAATCACGCGATTGTGTTATTGACTCACTTGTGGTTAGCTCATCGTGATTTATTCACACTTTTTGAGGCTCAACACCCATTTCGGAGGAATTATGCCCAACTGGCTTCCCGAGGTCTTCCGCACGCAGAAACCGGTCATCGCGATGCTGCACCTGAGCGCGCTGCCCGGTGATCCCGGCTATGACACGAGCGCTGGCGTTTCGGCGATTGTCGAACGCGCGCGCCGCGAACTCGCAGGACTCCAGGAGGGCGGCGTCGACGGTGTCCTGATCTCTAACGAGTTCAGCCTGCCCTACCTGACCAAGACGGAGCCCATCACGGCGATCACGATGGCCAGGATCATCGGCGAGTTGCAGCGCGACCTGAGCGTGCCCTACGGCGTGAACGTGCTCTGGGACGGGCGCGCCTCGATTGATCTCGCGACCGCAACGGACGCGAAGTTCGTGCGTGAGATTTTCACCGGGGTGTACGCGAGCGACTTCGGACTCTGGGACACAAACGTTGGCGAGGTCGCTCGACACCGCCACCGCATCGGCGCGGCCGGGGTCAAGCTCCTCTTCAACATCGTGCCTGAGTCTGCGAAGTACCTTGCGGATCGGGATCTCGCCTCGATCGCCCGATCAACCGTGTTCGCGTGCAAGCCCGACGCGCTGTGCGTCTCCGGGCTCACGGCCGGCGCCCCCACGGATACCCAATCGCTCACGATCGTGAAGGAGAACGCGGGGGACACCCCCGTCTTCGTGAACACCGGCGTGCGTGCGCACAACGTCGCCGAACAACTTGCGGTCGCAGATGGAGCCGTGATCGGCACCTACTTCAAGCGCGACGGGCGCTTCGAGAATGAAGTCGAGCTGCCCAGGGTCGAGGAGCTCATGTCGGCGGCCCGCGAGTTCCGGGACGCGCGGGTCCCGGCCTAGCCGCCGCGCCGGCGGCGCCGGCGGGTGCCGCGGCGCTGCGCCGGCCCCTCGCGCCGCTGCGCTCGCTGGGAAATCTGCGCCCAACTTCAAGAATTTGGGCATCCAGTTCAGCTGGGTGCAGATCTCCCAGCGAGCGCAGCGCGCCGAGCGCAGCGCGCCGAGCGCGCCGCGCCCCCTACTCCAGCTCCTCCAGGGCGCGCTTCGCGCCCGCGTTCAGCTCGACCGGGTCGGTGGCGAGCGCCGCCTTCGGCGTGAACTCCTCGGCCGCCGAGTGCACCGTCGTGAGCTGGTCGACGTTGCCCCAGATCGTCTTGGTGATCGCGCAGGCGGTGCTGTCGTCGAAGTCGTCGCGCACGAGCAGCATGTTCGACACGACGATGGTCGGCACGTCGGCGTCGGTCTTGTAGGTGTCGGCCGGGATCTCGCCCTCCTCGTAGACGGAGTTGATCTTCTGCATCTCGGGCAGCACGGGCGTGATGTCGAGGAACTCGGCGACGTCCGGGTTCGAGGTGAAGAGCTCGGTGATATTCGGCGTCGGCAGGCCGCCCGACCAGACGAGCGCGTCGATGGTCCCGTTCGTGAGGCCGTCGACGCTCGTCGCGAGGTCGAGGCGCTGCATGTTGACGTCGGTCTGCGGGTCGAGCCCGGCCGACTCGAGCAGGCGGAGCGCGATGACCTCGGTGCCCGACTTGGGCGAGCCGGTCGAGACCGAGTGCCCCTTGAGGTCCTCGAGGGATTCGATGTTCGCGTCCTTGCGCACGAGCACCTGCGTGTAGTTCGAGTGGATCACGCCGAGCGCCTTCACGGGCTGCGGCTCGCCAAAGGCTCCGTCGCCGTTCACGGCGTCCGCCGCGGTGTCGGAGAGCGAGAACGCGATGTCGTAGTCGCCGCCGACGAGCTGCTGCACGTTCTGCACGGACGCGCCCGTCTCGGCGGCCGTGACGCGCAGGTCCGTCTCCGAGCTGAGCAGGTTCGCGATGGCGCCGCCGAGCACGTAGTAGACGCCCGTCGAGTTGCCGGTCGCGATCGTGAGCTGGTCGGAGGGCGCCTCGCAGCCGTCTGATGCGCCGGAGGCGGATCCGGATCCGGAGCTCTCCGAGCTGCGGGGCTGCTGGCCGCCACAGGCCGTGAGGGAGACCGCGACGAGTGCGGCGGCCGAGACGGCGACCGCGACCCTGCGGAGCGGCGTCCGGCGCGACGCGCGGCCGAGGAGGGAGGAGGTGAGTTTCACTGTGGTGTCCTTTCAGAGGGGAGCAATTTGGGCTGAGGAGTCGGCGCCGGATCAGCCGGCCTGGGCGGCCGGGCTCGACGCCCTGACGTCTGAGGCTGGCGCCGGCTCGCCGACGCCCTCGCCCGGGTCCCGTTTGACCCGGATGTAGTTGAGGAGCGTGGCGGCGGCGATGATCGCGAGGCCGGCGAGGATCGAGGGGAGCTCGAGGTAGAGGCAGAGCACGGCGCCCACGATGAAGAGCGCCCGCTCGAGCCAGGTCGCCCGGCCGAAGGCCCAGCCGCCCGTTGCGACGGCGAGCGCCGCGACCGCGACGAGTGAGACGAGGGTCGCCCACGCCGAGGTGCCCCAGTCGCCGTTGAGCAGCAGGCTGCCGCCGGCGGGCGTGAGCACGAAGGCGAGCGGCGCGAGGAACGCGGGCAGCGCGTACTTCATGGCCTGCCACATGGTCTTCATGGTGGCGCCGCCCGTGATGGCCGCCGCGGCGACTGCGGCGAGCGCCGTCGGCGGCGACACCTCCGAGAGCACCGCGTAGTAGAAGATGAACATCGCCGCCTCGGGCTTCTCGACGCCGAGCGTGATGAGGGCGGGCCCGATGATGACCCAGGAGATGATGAAGGACGCCGTGACGGGCACCGCGAGGCCGAGCATCGTGATCGCGATGGCGGCGAGCACTGCCGTGATGACGAGCACGACCTGGGGGTTGTCGCTCACGGCCTGCCCGGCGGCGACGAGCATCTGCGAGAAGGTGAGTCCGACGCCGGTCTTCACGATGACGCTCGTGATGATGCCTGCCGCGGCGCACACCGCGACGACGGGGAGGGACGCCCGGATCCCGTTCGCGAGCGCCCGGTAGAGGTCGCCGGCGTAGTCGAGGAGCGCCGCGCCGCGGGGCTGCCTCACGGAGTCCTCGTCGAGCGGATCCCGACCCGAGACGATCCGCTCGATGAGCCCGAAGAGGGCCGCGACGCCGGTCGCGTACACGATCGCGCGGAACGGGGGCAGGCCCATCGCGAGGAACACGACGATGATGCCGAGCGAGAGGAAGTGATACCCGAAGCGCATGAGCAGGTCGCGGGGGCGCTGCGTCGAGGGGTTCACCGGCTTCGTCGCGAAGCGCCGCGCGTCGATCTCGACCGCGATGAAGATGCCCGCGTAGTAGAGGATCGTGGGGATGAGCGCCCAGATCATGACCTCGAGGTAGGAGACGCCCAGGTACTCGGCGATGATGAACGCCGCGGCGCCGAGCGTCGGCGGCGACAGGATCGCGCCGATGCCCGCTGCCGCGAGCATGCCGCCCGCGCTCTCGCGGGGGTAGCCGGCCTTCTTCAGGATGGGCCAGGCGAGCGAGCCGAGGGTCACTGCCGTCGCGGTTCCGGATCCGGACACCGTGCCGAGCAGGAAGCCGCTCGTCACGACCGTGCGGCCCGCGGCCGAGCGGGACTTGTGGAAGAGGGAGAACGAGAAGTTCACGAAGAAGCGGCCTGCGCCGGTCGCCGAGAGCACCTGGCCGTAGAAGATGAACAGCACGATGTAGGTGGCGGCGACGCTGAGCGGCGTGCCGAAGAAGCCCGACTGGTCGTTGTAGAAGCCGTTGATGATCTGGCTGTAGTTGACGCCTGCGTGGCTGATCGCCCAGTTCATGGGGAGGTAGCCGCCGTAGTAGGCGAAGAGGAAGAAGACGATGCAGAAGATGGGGAGCACGAGGCCCGTGGTGCGCCTCGTCGCCTCGAGCACGAGCAGGGTGAGGAGGGTGCCCGCGATGATGTCGGTCGTGCCGAGCGTGCCCTGGCGGTTCAGGAACTCGTCGAAGCCGCCGCCCCCGTCTCCGATGACGAGCGGCAGCATCGGGTAGGTGCAGACGAGCGCGGCGATGACCGTGAGCAGCATGTCGAACCAGCCGGGCACGTCCGGCTTGCCGTCGTCGGACTTCCTCCTCGTCCGGCCCCGGTAGAGCAGGAAGACGAGGGGGAGCGTCGCCGAGAGGAACGCGATGAGCGAGAACTGATTGCCCTGCTTGAGCGGGAAGAACACCTGCAGAAGCACGAGCGCGGCCACGACGAAGCAGTAGGCCGTGACGATCCGCTCGATCTTCTGCGGGAGCCTGCGCGAGGGCAGCTCCTCGTCGAACTCGTCGATGATGCTCTCGGGCACGGGCACGGCGGTCGTGGTCGGTGTCTCCCGGAGGAGCACGTCGCCGTCGTCTGGCTTCCGCGGAACACCGTCGTTCCGCTCTACATCGTTGTAGCTCATGCGTGGCACGCTAGGACGGGTGCCACGCGCGCCCCAAGCACTTCCCCGAATCCTTGCGTCTCCTTAACATCCGGAACTTCCGGGCCCGACACGGCCGCATGGGAAATCCCTAGACTTGCCGCATGCAGGTTCTCATCGCGGAGGACGACCGCTCGCTCGCGGCGGCGCTCTCCAAGCAGCTGACGCGGAGCGGCCACACGGCAACGCACGTCACGCGCGGCTCCGACGTGCTGCTCGGGCACGCCGACGCTGACCTGCTGCTGCTCGACCTCGGCCTCGAGGACGGCGACGGCTTCAGCGTGATCCGCCAGCTCAGGCTCGTGAACGACCTGCCCATCATCGTGATCACGGCCCGCGGCGACGAGCGATCGACCGTGCTCGCGCTGCGCCTCGGCGCCGACGACTACCTCGTGAAGCCCATGCGGCTGCGCGAGCTCCTGGCCCGCATCGAGGTCGTCTCCCGCAGGCGGCAGCCGAGCGAGGAGCGGCCAGCCGTGCGCGCGGGCGAGGTCGAGATCGACCTCACGGCGCACCGCGTGCTCGTGCGCGGTGAGGAGGTCCCGTTCACGCCGAAAGAGTTCGCGTTGCTCGCGTTCCTCGGGCAGCGGCTCGGGATCGCCGTCAACCGTGAGCAGCTGCTCGACGAGATCTGGGGCGACGCGTTCGCGGCGAAGTCGCGCGCCTTCGACGTGCACCTCGCCGCCGTCAGGCAGAAGCTCTCGGGCGCCGCGACCATCACGACGATCCGCGGTTTCGGGTACCGCCTCGACCCGTAGGCGCCGCACGCGATGAGGCGCTCCGTCCTGATCCCGCTCCTCGTCTTCGGCCTCATCTCGGTCGTCGCGATCATCGGCCCCACCCTCGGCTACATCTCCGAGGCGCGCGCGAACCAGCTGCTCGTGTCGCGCCAGGCCGCGGTCGACCACCTCGTGCAGCTCGCCCGCCCCGCGATCGAGACGGGCACGACGTCGGCGCTGCGGGAGCACCTCGACCGCCACTTCCAGGTCTACGGAGAGTCGACCGTGGTGCTCGACCTTTCCGGCGAGGTCGTCGCCTCGGCGGGCGAGCTGGATCCGGAACGCGACGACGTCGAAGCCGCCGCCGCGGTCGCCGCCCGCAACGTGCCGCAGTGGGAGATCGCGCCAGTGCTCCCGTGGGGCGGAGCGGGCGGGCCGGGCGGCTCGGGCGGCAGCGGGAGCGGCGTCGTCGCGCAGCCCGTGCTCGGCAGCGCGGAACTCAGCCTCGGCACGGTCGTGCTCGAACCGGAGCTCGGCCCCGCGCAGCGCGACGTCGCGATCTCGTGGGGGCTCGTCATCGCGCTCGGGATCGCGCTCATCGCGGGGCTCGTCGTGATCGCGCTGCGCTGGACGAGCTCCGTGCTGCGCCCCGTGCGGGCGCTCGACGAGGCCGCGAGCGCGTTCCCCGCGCACCGCGACCTCAGCGCGATCTCGCGGAAGGCGCCACGCGAGCTGCGCGAGCTCACCCGCTCGATCCTCGTCATGACGGAGAGCATGGAGCACTCGCTCGCCCAGCAGCGGGACTTCGTCGCCGACGCCTCGCACCTGCTGCGGAACCCGCTCGCCGCGATCCGGCTCCGAATCGACGCCCTCCGCGTCGACGACGAGGAGGACGAGGAGCTGCGCATGCTCGACGAGGACGCGGCCAGGATCGAGCGGATCGCCGAGCGCATGCTGAACCTCGCGGGCGTCGAGCACCGCGTGAACGCCGCAGAGTCCGGATCCGGCCCCGCCGCGCAGAAGCTGCGCGTGATCCGCTCGGCCGAGGCGCTCGTGAGCCCCTACCGGCACCTGCACGAGCGGGCCGGGCAACGGCTCGTCGCGGTCGGCGGCGAGGCGACCGTGAACTGCGCCTTCTCCGACCTCGAGGAGATGCTCGAGAACGCCCTCGAGAACGCCCGCAAGTACGCGGGCGACGGCGCGACCGTGACCGTGCGGCTCACGCGGCGGGGCGACTGGACCGAGCTCGCGATCAGCGACGACGGGCCGGGCCTCAGCGACGACGAGCTCGCGCAGGCCGGCGCCCGCTTCTGGCGCTCCGAGCGCACGGGCGCGCTCCCCGGCACGGGCCTCGGGCTAGCGATCCTCACGGGGATCGCCCGCGCGAACGGCGGCGGCGCCGAGTTCGACCGGGCGCCGGAGGGCGGGCTCAGGATCACGATCCGGCTGCGGAGCGACGAGCGATGAGCGGGGCCGGGGCCGGGATCGGGGGCGGGATCCGCCGCCGCACGCTCCTCTCGACCGGCGCGCTCGGCGCCGCCGGGCTGCTCGCCGGCGCGCTGCCCGCGCTCACCGGCTGCGCGCCGGGCGGCGGGGCGCCCAGGATCTCGATGGCGTGCGGCGAACCGGGCGGCACCTACATCCGCTTCGGGCAGGCGCTCGGGCGGGCCGCGAAGGCGCGCGGGATCGCGTCCGCGTTCACGGCGCGCGAGACCGGCGGCAGCGCCGACAACATCGACCTCCTGCTGAGCGGCGAGGCGGAGCTCGGGATCGCGCTCATCGACACCGCCGTCGAGGCGCGCGACGAGCTCGTCTCGCTCGGACGGGTCTACCAGAACTACCTGCAGTGCGTCGTGCTCGCGGATTCCGGGCTCAGGCGGGTCGAGCAGCTCGCGGGGCGGAGCGTGTCGATCGGGGCGACCGGATCCGGCACCGCGGAGTCGGCGCGGCGCACGCTCGCGGCGCTCGGGCTCGAGGGTGCCGAGGGCGGGAGCTCGGCGCAGCTGCTCGAGCTGCGCCTCGCGGACGCCGTGACCCGCCTCGCCGGGGGCTCGATCGACGCGCTCTTCTGGTCGGGCGGGCTGCCCGTGCCCGAGCTCACCCGGATCGAAGCGACCTCGCCCGTGACCCTGCTCGACCTCTCGGCCGCCCTGCCGCCGCTCATCGAGGAGTACGGGCCGCTGTACCAGGAGGCGCTCGTGCCCGCGAACGTGTACGGCTCGCGCGAGCCGCTGCCCGCGATCGGGGTGTCGAACCTCCTACTCGCCCGCCCGACGCTGCCGGCCGGGCTCGCCGAGGGCTTCGCCGACGTGCTCATCGACGACGCGGAACTCCTGATCCCGCAGCCGTCCTACGGGATGCACTTCCTCTCGGCCGAGTCCCTGATCGGCACGATGCCGATCCCCCTGCACGCCGCCGCGGAGCGGCGCTACGCGGAGCGCTACGGGTGAACTCTTCCCTGGTTGATCAACGATTGGAGCAACATGAGTGAGCAGGAGTCTGGATCCGGAGCAGCCAGCGGAGCCGCCGGCGCCGCCTTCGAATACGCCGTGATCGGGGCCGGCATCGTCGGCCTCGCGACCGCGCGCGAGCTCCTCGCGCGGGAGCCGGAGGCCAAGATCGTGGTCATCGAGGGCGAGGACCGGGTCGCGGCGCACCAGACGGGCCACAACTCCGGCGTGATACACAGCGGCGTCTACTACACGCCAGGCTCGCTCAAGGCCAGGCTCTGCGTCGAGGGCGCGCGGCGCATGTACGCGTTCTGCGAGGAGGCGGGCGTGCCCGTCGAACGCGCCGGAAAACTGCTGGTCGCGCGCAATTCTCGCGAGCTGCCCGCGCTCAGGGAGCTCGAGCGGCGCGGGATCGCCAACGGCGTGCCGGGGCTCCGCTGGCTCGAGGGCGACGCGATCCGGGAGGTCGAACCGAACGCGGTCG
This sequence comes from Leucobacter luti, assembly GCF_050310065.1. Classification (GTDB taxonomy): domain Bacteria; phylum Actinomycetota; class Actinomycetes; order Actinomycetales; family Microbacteriaceae; genus Leucobacter; species Leucobacter luti_B. The sequence continues at coordinate 191,335 of NZ_CP190007.1, forward strand.
GCGTCGCGGCGCTGCACTCCCCCAACACGGGCATCGTCGACTACGCGGAGGTGTGCCGCGCGCTCGAGCGCGAGCTGCGCGGGCGCGGCGTGCGCTTCCTCTTCGGCACGCGGGTGTCGGAGCTCGCGCGGAGCGGATCCGCGACGATCGTGCGCGCGGGCGGGCGCGAGCTGCTGCGCGCCGGCTGGGTGGTGGCGTGCGCCGGCCTCTGGTCGGACCGGCTCGCCGCCGCCTCCGGCGCGGATCCCGACCCGCGCATCGTGCCGTTCCGCGGCGCGTACCTGCACCTGGCCGGGGATCCCGCGCCCCAGATCGTGCGCGGCATGATCTACCCGGTTCCGGATCCTGACCTGCCGTTCCTCGGCGTGCACATCACCCGCCACATCGACGGCAGCGTCTCGATCGGGCCGACCGCGTTCGTCGCGGGGGCGCGCGACGCCTACCGGATCTCCCGGGTGCGGCCGCGCGACCTCGCCTCGCTCGCCGCGTGGCCCGGCCTGTGGCGCGTCGGCGCCCGCTACTGGCGCAACGCGTTCACTGAGCTGAAACTCCTGATGAGCCGGCGCGCGATGGTGCGGGCGGCCGCCGAGTACGCGCCCGCGATCGCGCACCTCCCGCTCGCGCCAGGCAGCACCGCGGGCGTGCGCGCGCAGGCCGTCGGCCGCGACGGCACCCTCGTCGACGACTTCGTCATCTCGGACATGCCGGGCGCCACGCACGTGCGGAACGCGCCGTCCCCCGCCGCGACGAGCGCGTTCGCGCTCGCCTCGGAGCTCGTCGACCGCATGGGGCGGTAGGGCGCGCTTGCGCCCGTTACCCCCAGAGCCGGGTGTCGCGGGTGATCTCCGACGCCTCGAGGCCCGGGGCGCTCAACAGCGCGTCGGCGCACTCGCGCGAACAGGCGATGAGGGTCGAGTTGAGGTCGATCTCCGAGACGAGCACCCAGGCGCGGTCGTCGGGCCAGATGAGGTTCGGGGTGAGCGGTGCGTCCGCGTCAATCCGGCGAGGGTCCACCCAGGGCGCGCGCTCAGGCCAGGTCTCCGCGGCGAACGAGGCCACCCCCGCGGAGAAACAAATGTAGCGGCGATCGGGCAGTTCGAGGCGCTGGCCCGCCACAGCCTCGCGCCCCAGAATGCCCGTGCCGCGAGGCTTCGGCAGGCTGGGCGCGACGAGTTCGAGCACGGCAGACCGGATCCCGAACCGACGCAGGTGCTCTCGCGCGCTCAGCAGCCGGTGCCGCAGGCGCGAGACGGGGCGCCACTCCGCGGTTGCGAAGAAGAAGCCGACCCCCTGCGAACTCGTGAGTCCGGAGAACCCCTCCCAGACCGCGGCAGCCCCCTGATCAGGCGTGGAGGTGTGGAGCGCAAGCACGTCGGCGATCCGCGCGAGCGTGGCGGGATCATTTTGCCCCTCCGTCGGCTCCGAGTAGTACCAGCCGTCCTCGCCGAGCACATCGGAGTTCCCGCCGTACTCGGACGCCCCCATCACCCGCCACGAGAGCGGCACCGGGTCCAGCGTCGTGCCGAGCGCCGCGGCCGTCGCCGCCCAGCTCACCGCCTCCGCGCGCTGATCCTCGGGGCGAACGCGCCTGAACGGCGAGAGCACCCTGATGAGCGCAGGAAAGCCCGCGGGCACAATCGCGGCGAGCGCGTCGACCGGGCGCCCGGGGACCGGGGCACCGTGCGCACCCTCGTGCAGGGGCACGAGCCAGTCCCCGACCGATCCGGGCAGCCACCCGAACAGGGATCCGGAACCGCCCGCGCTCACGCCCGGCCTCCTCCACTCACAGGGATTTCTGCACTCAACTTCAAGAATTTTGGCATTTGGCCTCGCTGAGCGAGGAAGTCCCGGCGAGCGCGGCGCTCGCGCGCGCAGCGGGCGCTCACGGCTCCAAGATCACCTTGCCCGTGGTGCGCCGGCCCTCCAGCGCCTCGTGCGCGGCCGCGGCCTCGGCGAGGGGGAAGCGTGCGCCGATCCGGATGTTGATCTCGCCCTCCGCGATCCCGGCGAAGAGCTCGCCGTAGCGCCACGCGCGTTCCTCGGGCGTGAGCAGGAAGTACGCGAGCGAGGGGCGCGTGACCGAGAGCGCGCCGCCGGCGTTCAGGCGCTGCAGGTCGAAGGGCGGCACGGGGCCGCTCGCCCCGCCGAACAGCACGAGCTCGCCGCGCACGCGGAGAGCGTCGAGCGAGCCGTCGAACGTCGTCTTGCCGACGCCGTCGTACGCGACCGCGACGCCCTCCCCGCCCGTGAGCTCCCGAGCGCGCTCGGCGAAGCCCTCGTAGTCGAGCACCTCGGCGGCGCCGGCCGCGAGGCTGAGCTCGCGCTTCTCGGGCGTCGAGACGGTCGTGATCACGCGAACTCCCCGCGTGACCAGGATCTGCGTGAGCAGCAGCCCGACGCCGCCCGCGCCCGCGTGGACGAGCGCCGTCTCACCCGGCTCGGGCGTCGCAGCGGAGGTCGCGAGGTAGTGGGCGGTGAGGCCCTGGAGCGGGATCGCCGCCGCGACGTCCGTCGCGATGCCCTCGGGCACGCGCACCGCCTTGGCCGCCTCCACCACGAAGCGGTCGGCGTAGCTCGCGCGCGCCTCCGCGGTCGCGATGAGGTCGCCGGGCTCGAAGCCGCTCGCGCCCTCGCCGAGCTCGAGCACGCGCCCCGAGCCCTCAGCCCCCGGCGTGAACGGGAACGGCACCTGATAGAGGCCCGAGCGCTGATACGTCTCGATGAAGTTGACGCCGACTCCCGTGGTCTGCACGAGAATTTCGCCCGGACCGGGCTTCGGATCGCCCACCTCGACGAACTCGAGGACCTCCGGCCCTCCCGGGTGCTGTGCCACGATCGCGCGAATGCTCATGCTTCGAGCCTAGGCACGCTTCGGCCCGCCGCGCCAGGGGTGCGGCCCCACGGACGCTGCGATCGCTCAGTATTCTGCGCTCGTTCACACGATTCACCGCGCAAACTGCGGAGCGACTGCAGAATGCGGAGCGAGCGCAGCGCGCGGGCCGGGATCCGGCCCCGGATCTGGATCTGGCCCCGGATCCTGATCCTGATCCGGATCCTGATCCAGACCCAACCGCCCCGAGCCCCCTACCGAGCCTTCCGCGCCCGCCCGACGGCGAGCGCCGTGAGCGCGAGCCCGAGCCCGCCCCAGAGCGCGAGCAGCACCGCGGCGATCCCGGCCCCGGAGGCGCCAGAGGCCACGGCCTGGAAGCCCGAGAGCGCGGCGCCGATCGGGCTCGCGTCGCCGACCGCGGCGAGCGGGCCTGGCACGGTCGACACGATGCCGACGGCGAAGGCGACCACGAGCAGCGCGAAGGCGACGAAGCGCCCGACCCCGCCGAGGAGCGCCGAGAGTCCCTGCACCACGAGCGAGAACGTGATCCCCGCGAGCAGTGCGAGCCCGAAGAAGGCGGCGAACTGCCCGACCGAGTAGCCGAGCGCGATCGGCAGCACGACGCCCGCGATCGCGCCCTGCACGGCGCCGACCCCGATCGCGGGGAGGGCGCTGCGCAGCGTGATGTAACCGACGCCGCGCGCGGCGTCGCGGGTGCGGCTCCAGAGCGGGGCGAGCATGAGGAACATGGCGAGCGCCCCCGCCCACAGCGCGATTCCCGCGAAGAGCGGGACGCCGGAGGAGTTGAAGAGCTCGTCGCTGCCGCCGCGCGCCTCGACCGTCTGCACGGCGTGCGAGGCGAGCCTGTCTCGCTCGGCCTCCGTGTAGTTCGGGATCCCGCTCACAGCCTCGCCGAGGCCCTTGGCGAGCGAGTGGGTGCCGTCGGCGGACCGGCGCGCGCCGTCCGCGAGCTGCGAGGCGCCGTCCGCGAGCGCTGGCGTGCCCGCCGCGAGCTCGGAGGCGCCGCCCGCGAGCTCCGACGCGCCGCCAGCGAGCTGGGACGCGCCGCCGGAGAGCGAGGCAGCGCCGCCCGCGAGGCCCTCGGCGCCGACGGCGAGCTGCTCGCCGCCCGCTGCGATGCCTGCCGCGCCGTTCGCGAGCTCGTTCGCGCCGTTCGCGGCCTGGCGCGCGCCGACCGCGAGCTGGGTTCCGCCGGCCTTGAGCGCGTCGATCTGGCCGAGCGCTCCCGACTCGTCGAGCCCGGCGATGACCTGGTCGAGGAGCCCCACGACGACCGCTGGGTCGGTTCCGGGCGGCAGCGGGATCGTGCCCGCGGCAATCCCGTCGCGCGTGGCCCGCAGTTCCCCGATTCCCGTCGTGATCCCGTCGAGCGCCTGGTTCACGCCTCCCGTGTACTGCTCGACACCCGTCGCGAGGCCCGCGAGACCCGCGTTCTGGCCCGTGCCCGTGCCGTCGCCCGTCGCGAAGACGCGCATGCCCGAGGCGAAGCCGTTGAGGCCGGGGTTCGCCGCGGTGCCGTCGCCCGAGACGAAGAGGCGCAGGCCCGAGGCGAGCTGCGCCGCGCCGTCCGAGAGCGATGAGGCGCCCGAGGCGAGGGATCCGGCGCCGCCAGCGAGCTCGCCGGCGCCACCCGCGAGCTGCTGGGTGCCGTCCGCGAGCTGCCTGGTGCCGTCGGCGAGGCCGGTGGCGCCCGAGGCGAGCTGGTCGCCGCCGTCCGCGAGCTTGTTGGCGCCGTCGGCCGCGTCGCTCAGCCCCCTGTGGAGCTCGTTCATGCCGACGAACACCGTGCCGATGAACTGTTCGCCGAGCTCACGGTTCAGCACGGTCGTCGCGGTCTGCGTCACGATGTTCGAGAGCGCGGTGTCAATCAGCCGGCCCTGCGTGCTCTCGGCGATGTCGATGTGGGCGGTCTCGATCTTCTCCGGCCCCGCGTTCGCCGAGGTCGCGGCGGCGGAGAAGTTCTCGGGGATCGTGACCGAGGTCGCGAAGCGCCCGTCGGAAATCCCGGCCTCGGCGTCCTCCGCGTCGGTGAGCACCCAGGTGAAGTTCGTGTCCTCGTCGCCCGCGATGAGCTCGGCGGCGAGCACGCGGCCGAGCGGCACGAGCTGCCCGTCGAGCTCGACCGGCTCGTCCGCGTTCACGACCGCGGCCGTCACGGTGTCGAGCCGCTCGGTCGGGTTCCAGAGGCCCCAGAGCAGCACGCCCGCGACGGTGAGCGGCACGAGCACGAGGCCGAGGATCGTGGTCCAGCGGACGGGCTTTCGCCCGCGCAGCCTGGTGAGCGATGCGGTCATCGTGCGCCTCCTTCCGCGAGGGCCTGGTGTGTTGCTGAGGGGGCGTGGTCGGTTGGCGCGAGGGCGGAGTCGGTTCCTGCGGATGCGGCCGCCCCGGATCCGGCGTCCGCGAGCCGCACGAAGTCGGTCCCCGGCGGCAGGATCCTGGCGGCGAGCGCCCCGTCGCCGAGCACGACCACGGTGAGCGCGGGCGACTTGCCCCGCCCGGCCTCGACGGCGGCCGCCGCGATCCCGGACCTGAGCGGCTCGATGCGCTCGAGCGGCATGGGCCGCTCGGACGCGCCCCGCAGGTCGAGGAGCGCGACGGCGGGGCGATCCCGCAGCGACTCTCGCAGCGATTCGGGATCCGCCCACGCCGCGCGCGAGCGGAGCGAGGAGGCGCGCTCGGGCAGGAGCAGCCCGGCGACCTTCACGGTTCCCGCGACGATCGCGCCGCGCCCCGTGAGCGCCTCGGCGAGCGGGAGCGAGACGGGATCCTGCGGGTCGAGCACGAGCACGCGCCCGGCCGGGATCCGGAGCGACGGCACCACGAGGTTGCCAGGCAGGCGCAGCCCGTCGGCCGCGATCGCGGCGCCCGGCATGTCGGCGGGCCACTCGGCGTGGGCGAGCTCGCGCGCGAGACCCTCGCCCTCGACGTCGAAGGAAGGCAGCAGCTTCGCGAGCCAGCGCGGCATCCGCCACGCCTGGTCGCCGAGGAGCGCGAGGACCGCGGGCACGAGGGTCATGCGCACGATGAACGCGTCGACGAAGACACCGACGGCGAGGCCGAGCGCGATGACCTTGATGCTCGGGTCGCCCTCAGGCACGAACGCCGCGAACACGGCGAACATGATGAGGGCCGCCGCCGTCACGACCTTCGCGCTGCCGACGAAGCCGCGCTGGATCGCCGACTGCGCGTCTGCGCCGTGCACGTACTCCTCGCGGATCCGGGACACGAGGAACACCTCGTAGTCCATGGCGAGGCCGAAGAGCACGCCCATCAGGATGATCGGCATGAAGCTCAGCACGGGCCCCGTCGACGAGACATGCAAAATGTCGGCCATGAAACCGAGCTGGAACACCCCGACCACGGCCCCGAAGGCCGCGCCGACCGAGAGGAGGTAGCCGAGCGTCGCCTTGATCGGCACCCAGATCGATCGGAACACCATCGCGAGCAGCACGAGCGAGAGGCCGACGACGAGGATCCCGAACGGCAGGAGCGCGTGCATGAGCATCTCGGAGACGTCGATGCCGACGGCCGTGAAGCCCGTGACGGCGAGGCTCACGCCGTACTCCTCCTCCCACTCGTCGTGCTTGTCGCGGAGCGCGTGCACGAGCTCTGTGGTGCTCTCGGCGTGCGGCCCCTCCTCGGGCACGACCTGGATGATTCCCGTGTCAGCGCCCTGGTTCGGGGTCGCGAGCGGCACCTCGGCGACGCCCGGCACCTTCCGCACCTCGTCGGCGAGGTCCGCCATCAGGCCGAGCGGATCGGTGCTCGAGATGATCGAGCCCGTGAGGAGCAGCGGCCCGTTCGCACCGGCGCCGAAGTGCTCGCCCGTGAGCTCGTAGGTGACGCGGGCGGGGTCGTCGGCGGGGAGCGAGGTCGCGTTCGGGAGCGCGAGCCGGAGCTGGAGCGCCGGGGTCGCGGCGAGGCCGAGCGCGACGAGCACGGCGACGATCGTGATGATCGGCTTCTTCGTGACGGTGCGCACCCAGCCGGCGAAGAAGCGGTCGGCGCGCGAGGGGCGGTGCGGTTGCTCGGGGACTGCGGCGGCCCCGGATCCGGATCCGCTCGCCTCGAGCGCGCGCCGCTGCTTCTTGGGCAGGATCCGGAGCTTCGCCATCGCCATGATCGCCGGCGTGAGCGTGACGGCGATGAGCACCGCGATCGCGACGGCCGCGGCGGCCGCGATCCCGAGCGCCGTGAGGAAGGGGATGCCCGCGACGGCGAGCCCCACGAGCGCGATGATGACGGTGAGGCCCGCGAACACGACGGCGGAGCCGGAGGTCGCGGTCGCCCGCGCGATCGACTCGTCGACGGGCACGCCGGCGCGCAGCTGCTCCTGGTGGCGGCTCACGATGAAGAGGGTGTAGTCGATGCCGACCGCGAGCCCGAGCATGAGCGCGAGCATGGGTGTCGTCGAGGTGAGGTCGGCGAACGCGGTGACGAAGAACAGGCCCGCGATCGAGACGCCGACGCCGATGATCGCGATGATCAGGGGCATTCCGGCCGCGAGCAGGGAGCCGAGCGTGAGGAGGAGCACGACGAACGCGACGACGACGCCGATCGCCTCGGTCGGGCTGATGCCCGGGACCGCGGCCGAGAACGCGTCGCCGCCGTAGGAGCTCTCGGCGCCCTCCGGGAGCTCGCCCGCGATCGCGTCGGCGGTCTGCTCGATGCCCGCGACCGTGGAGTCTGGGAGGCTGCCGACCTCGCCCTCGATCTGGATCGTGACGAGCGCGGCCCGCCCGTCCTCGGAGAGCCCGCCGCTCACGAGCTCGCTGAACGGGGTCTGCACCGCCGTGACGTGTTCGACTCCCTCGAGCTGCTTCGCGGCGTCCGTGATGATGCCGCGGTAGGGCTCGTCCTCGACGTTCTCGCCCTCGGCCGCGACGACGATGATCGTCGCGCTCGTGCCGCTCACCTCGGGGAAGGTGTGGCCGAGCGAGGTGATCGCCTCCTGGGACTCCGTGCCCGGGATCGTGATCGGGGCGTTCGCGCCCTGGCCGAAGAGCAGCGCCCCCGCGCCGAGGAGCGCGAGGAGTCCGATCCAGAGGATGAGGACGAGCTTTCTCGCCCTCGTCGCCCAGCGCCCGAGGGCGTAGAGAAGCGTGGACATTGCGGCCTTCCGGTGTGGGCGGATGCTTCGGGGCCCGGCTGATCGGGCACGATACACAAGTGTATCCGTTTCGATACACTAATGTATCCTGGACCTCCTAGGAGGCTCCTGAGCATTCGGCTAGAGGGCCGCGCGCGAGTGGGAGGATGACGGGATGCTGAGCGACAACGCCACCGAGCGTGAGGAACCCGGAACGGACCACGCGCCGAGCGCGCGCCGCCTCGAGACCCGCACGCGCCTCCTCGACGGCGCGACGCTCGTGTTCGCGGAGGAGGGCCTGCGCGGCGCCTCCGTCGAGTCGATCTGCCAGCGCGCGGGCTTCTCGCGCGGCGCCTTCTACTCGAACTTCTCGAGCAAGGAGGAGCTCTTCATCGCGCTCCTCGACCGCGAGTACCTGCACCGCGCGAGCTGGGTGCGCGAGCGCGTCGACGAGGTGACGAAACTCGTCGCCGAGCAGGGCGCCTGCGTCACCCCCGAGGACGCCGCCCGCTACGTCGCCGAGTTCTTCGCGCCAACGGGCAACGAGGCGACCTGGTTCGCGCTCGAGTCAGAGTTCACGCTCCTCGCGATGCGGGATCCCGAGGACGGCCCAGGCTTTTCCGACTTCATCGTACGGTTCCGGATCGAGTTGGCCGAGCTCGTTGAGCAGATCATCCACGCGGCGGGCCGCCGCTTCCGCATCCCCGCGGAGCGCGCCATGCCCGTGCTCGCGGGCATCTACGACCGCGCGTTCAAGGTCACGGCGCTCGCCGGTGCCTCCGCGCCCGAGGGCTTCGACGAACTCGGCGAGCGCATCGCGGAGGTGCTGTTCGCCCTGACGGAGGAGGCGTAGCGCGCGCCGCGCCGCGCCGCGCCGCACGCGCCCGCCCCCGCATTCGCGTTGGCAGGCAATTCTGCGCCCAACTCGACCAGATGCCGAAATTCTTCGAGTTGAGCGCAGATCTCCCTGTGAGCGCAGGACGCAGCTTGCGCCCGAGTTCGCAGCCGCCGGGCCCGCCGCGAACTAGGATGGATCCCGTGCTGCTCTCAGATCGCGATATCACCGCCGAACTCGAATCCGGGCGCATCGGCCTCACCCGGAGCGACCCCTCGATGGTGCAGCCGTCGAGCGTGGACGTCTGCCTCGACCGCTACTTCCGGCTCTTCGACAACCACAAGTACGCGGTCATCGACCCCGCCGCGGAGCAGCCCGAGCTCACGCGCCTCATCGAGGTGGATCCGGCGGAGGGCTTCATCCTGCACCCGGGCGAGTTCGTGCTGGGATCGACCTACGAGCAAGTGTCCCTGCCCGACGACATCGCCGCGCGCCTCGAGGGCAAGAGCTCGCTCGGGCGGCTCGGCCTCCTCACGCACTCGACGGCCGGCTTCATCGACCCGGGCTTCGAGGGGCACGTGACGCTCGAGCTGTCGAACGTCGCGACGCTGCCGATCCGGCTGTGGCCCGGCATGAAGATCGGGCAGCTGTGCTTCTTCCGGCTGTCCTCGCCCGCCGAGCGGCCCTACGGCGCCGGCGCGACCTTCTCGCGCTACCGCGGGCAGCGCGGGCCGACGGCCTCGCGCTCGCACCTGAACTTCCACCGCGCGGACGTCACGACGACCGACGCCGGCGCCCCCGGCGAGTAGCCGGCACGGGATCCCGATCCGGGGCGAGATCCCGATCCGGCGCGGGATCCGGATCCGGATCCGGATCGCCCCGCTAGCGGCCCGCGCGCGCCGCCGACTTCGCGTCGCGCTGCGCCTGCGCGGCGAGCATCGCGTTGTACTCCTCGAGCTCGGCGTCGCCCGAGCGATCCGCCGCGCGGTCCTTGCGCTTCTGCTCCTTGTCGTCGCTTCGCGACCACTGCACCGCGACGACGAGCGCGAGCGCGAGCGTCGGCAGCTCGCCGATGCCCCACGCGATGCCGCCGCCCGTCGACTGGTCCTCGAGCGGCGTCGCGCCCCAGGTGCGGCCCATCGCGCCGTACCAGTCGGCGAGCATGAGCCCGTCGCCCGTCATGAGCGTCACGCCGAAGAAGGCGTGCGACGCCATGGTCGCGAAGAGCGTCACGAGCCTGAGCGGGTACGGGAAGCGATACGGCACCGGATCGACGCCGACCATCGACAGGCTGAACAGGTATCCCGAGATCAGGAAGTGGATGATCATCCACTGGTGGCCGAGGTGTTCCGAGGCCGCCCAGCGCGCGATCGGCGTGAAGTAGAAGACCCAGAGCGAGCCGGCGAAGACGACGGCCGCGACCGCGGGGTGCGTGATGACCTTCGAGTACGGCGTGTGCACGGCCCACTGGATCCACTCGCGGCCGCCCCACGAGCCGTCCGAGCGCTTCGCGGTCGCGCGCAGCGCGAGCGTCATGGGGGCGCCGAGCACGAGCACGAGCGGGATCAGCATCGTGAGCATCATGTGCGCGAGCATGTGCACGCTGAACAGGTACTGCTCGTAGGCGTTGAGCGCGCCGTTCGTCGTGTAGAAGAGCATCGCAAGGCCCAGGACCCACGAGATCGTGCGGCCGACGGGCCACTTGTCGCCGCGGCGCGCAAGCCGCCAGACCCCGGCGAGGTACAGGGCGATCCCGAACGCGCAGACGAGACCCCACGCGAGGTCGAACTTCCACTCCGTGAAGTAGCTCATGGGGGTGAGCTCGGGCGGCAGCGGGTCGCCCGTGAGCCACTCGGCCGGCGGGATCCCGCTACCGCCGTCGCGGGCGGGCTCGAGGGCGACCGGCGTTGCCGTGCGGCCGAGGGCGCCGGCGACGCCGCTCGCGACGCCCATGACGGCGAGCTCCGCGACCACGAACCAGGCGAAGGCGCGGGCGCCACGCTCGGCGTCCGCGATGCGCGGGATCAGGCGAACGCGCTGGAGCGCTCCGAAGATCCCGAGCCCGACGAGGGCGACGGTCTTCAGCACGACGAGCTTGCCGTAGCCCGTGCCGAAGAGGGCATCGACGCTCCCGATCCGGAGCCACGCGCTCACCACTCCGGAGGAGGCGACGCCGATAAACGCGAAGAGCGCGAGCGTCGAATAGCGCGCCGTGAGCACGGAGAGCCGCGCGCGGTCGACGGAGCGGGCGACGAGCAGCAGCGTGAGCAGGCCGCCGAGCCAGACCGCGGCGCCAATCAGGTGTACGAGCAGGGAGTTCACGGCCTGGCCGTGCCCCGAGGCGCCCGCAGCATGGCCCTGCTGCGCGAGGGGCAGCGCGGTAATCATGGCCGCGAGGAGCACGAGGAGCATGAGCTTCCGGCCCCGGATCGCGAAGGCCAGCACCGTGGTGACGGCCGCGAGCAGCAGCTCGATGAGCCACAGCTGCCCGAGCTCGATCTGCGACACGAACTGGCCGAGCCCGGCCCCGAACGTTGAGTCGGCCGAGAACGGCAGGCCCGAGACGTCGACGTAGGTGAGGATGAGCGTGCCAGCGCTCGCGACCGTGAGCAGCGCGGCGGAGGCCGCCGCGAGGTCCATCGCGATCCGCGTCTCGGGCCTCTCGCTCGCGAACGCCCAGACCGCCATGACGATCGAGCCGATCAGGCCGGCCATCGAGACGTTGACGAGCGTGCGGAACGTCGGCAGGCCGTAGCGCACGAGCGTGCCGGGGTCCGCGAGCGCGCGAGCCTCGGCTGCGCCGCCGATCGCGAGCCCGACGAAGAGGGCGGCGAGGGTCGCCGCGAGCAGCACGGCAGGGGCGAGTACTCGCAGATATCTGGGCACCCCTCTAGCCTACGGCCTGGGCCTGAGGAGCTCGATCAGGGGTGGGAAACGGCCTGCGGAGTGCGATCCGGGCCGGGCCGCGATCCGGGGCCGGGCCGCGATCCGGGGCCGGCCGCGATCCGGGCCGGCCGCGATCCGGGCCGACCGCGATCCGGGGCCGGACGCAGAAATCCCCCCGGCGCCTGAGCGCCGAGGGGATCCCGAAAACCGTGAGGTTACTTGACGGCAGCCTTGAGCTTCGAGCCGACCGACACCTTGACGCGCTTGCCAGCGGGGATGTCGATGGTCTCACCCGTGCGGGGGTTGCGGCCGGTGCGAGCAGCGGTCGTCGCGGTCTCGAAGGAGATCCAGCCGGGGATCGAAACCTTCTCGCCCGAAGCGACGGTCTCGGAAACGGCGGCGAACAGCCCGTCGATCACGTTCGAAACAGCGGCCTGGCTCTGGCCGGTCTCAGCGGCGATCTTGGCGACGAGCTCGGTCTTGTTGAGTGCCATGTTGTGTCCTTCCAGGGCGCTTACGCTTCTCGGTGAGGCCCCTGATCGTTTTCAGGTACCCCCCGAGGTTCGGGGGATCCGATCGGTTGATCGCTACGAATCTACCCCACACCCGCGGAATTCTGCGGAATCACGGCGGGAATTCATCATTGGCGTGTCGCAGGAACCGCTGATGGAGCGGAAAGCCCGTGCGCTGCTGATAGAGTTGTAGGACAATGTCGGAGATGACTGATATATCACTGCACCGGGTGAGCACCGCCGAGGCGGTCGCCGACGCCCTGGTGGGCCTCATCGTCTCCGGAACCCTGAAGGCGGGCGAGCCGCTGCGCGAGAGCAGCCTCGCCACGAAGCTCGGGATCTCCCGCAACTCGCTCCGCGAGGCGATCCGGCTGCTCGAGCGCAGCCGTCTCGTGAAATACGAGATCCACCGGGGCGCCGTGGTGAGCACGCCGACGCTCAAGGACCTCGACGACCTCTACCGCACCCGCCGACAGCTGGAGCTCGCCGGCGTTCAGCAGGAGCCGAGCGAGGAGCAGCTGCGCGCCATCACGGCGGCGTTCGAGCTGCTGAGCGAGACCTCGAAGAAGAACGCAGTGGAGCCGATCGTGGCCGCCGACCTCGCCCTGCACCAGGCCATCGTCGACCTGCTCGACAGTGAGCGGATCAGCAGTTTCTACCGCCAGATCTGCAAGGAGCTCGTCTTCTACTTCACGGTCCTCTCCTACACCGACGAGGAGTACGTGAACCCCGAGGAGTCGATCATCAGCCGCCACTCGGGCATCTACGACGCGATCATCGCGGGCGACCGCGCCCTCGCCCACACCCTCCTCGAGGCGCACATCGAGGAGAACTACGCGCGCCTGCGCGAGATCCTCACGGAGCGCGAGGCCGCGGGGGCGTAGCCCACGCGGGATCCGGGGCTGGGCGGCGCAGCGGCGCCGCAGCCGCCGAGTGGGCTCTAAAGCCCCATTCACGTGGTCGAGTGGGCCGAAAGGCCCCAATCACGCGCGCGAAAGGGGCCTTACGGCCGACTCGAGGTTGGCCCGTAGACAAGCAACCCCGCAAGGCTCAGGATCCTGATCCGAGCTCGCGCGTTCGCGGGTGCCCGCGCCGAGTGGGCCCGAAAGCCCCATTCCCGCGGCCGAATGGACTGAAAGGCCCCAATCACGGGCGCGAAAGGGGCCTTACGGCCGACTCGAGGTTCGGGGCCAAGTGCCGGGGCGCGGGCGCGCGGGCGCGGGCGCCCGCGCCGAGTGGGCCCTTGAGCCCCATTCCCGCGATCGAGGGGGCTCTAAGGCCCCAATCACGGGCACGAAAGGGGCCTTTCGGCCGACTCGACGAGGCGGGCGAGGAGGGCGAGGCGGGCGCGGCGCGCCCGCGCCCCGCCCACCATCACAGCTGCGCGAAGGCCTCCTCGAGGATCGCGAGGGCCTCGTCGAGGAGCTCGTCCGAGATGTTGATGGCGGGGAGGAGGCGGAGCACGTGGCCGTCGCTGCCGCCGCCCATCACGAGGAGTCCCCGGTCAGCGGCGGCCGCCGCGACCTTCTTGAAGGCTGCAGGGTTCGGCGCGCCGTCGGCGTCGATGAGCTCGACGCCGTGCAGGGCGCCGAGTCCGCGGACATCGCCGATGACGGCGTGGCGGTCCTGGAGGGCGCGGAGCCCGTCCTGGATCTTGCGGCCGATCTCGGCGGTGCGCTCGAGGGTGCCCGGCGCGCGAAGCTCCCGGATCACCTCGACGGCCGCGGCGCAGCCGACCGGGTTGCCGCTGAAGGTCCCGCTCAGGCCACCGGCGGGGATCGCGTCCATCATGTCGGCGCGGCCCGTGACCGCGGAGACGGGGAAGCCGCCCGCGATCGCCTTCGCGCTCACCACGAGGTCGGGCACGAAGCCGAAGTGCTCGCTCGCGTAGAGCTTGCCCGTGCGGCCGAGGCCCGTCTGGATCTCGTCGGCGATGATCACGATGCCATTGTCGTTGCACCACTGCTGCAGCGTCTCGAGGTAGCTGGGTGCCGGGACGATCACGCCGCCCTCGCCCTGGATCGGCTCGATGACGAGGCACGCGAGGTTGTCGGCGCCCGAGATCTTCTCGAGCTGCGCGATGCCGCGGCGCGCGGCCTCGGCCCCGTCGAGGCGGTCGCGGAACGGGTAGGAGTTCGCGATCCGGTAGATCTCGCCCGGGCGCGGCCCGACGCCGGCCGAGTACGGCTGGGCCTTGTAGTTGAGGCCGAGGGTGAGGTTCGTGCGGCCGTGGTAGCCGTGGTCGACGACCGCGATGCCGTTGCGGCGCGTGAACGAGCGCGCGATCTTGACCGCGTTCTCAATCGCCTCGGCGCCCGTCGAGGAGAGCACCGACTTCTTCTCGAAGTCGCCCGGCGTGATCTCGGTGAGGAGCTTCGAGACCTCGACGTAGAGCTCGTAGGGCGTCACGGAGAAGAGCGTGTGGGTGAACTTCTTCGTCTGCGCGATCGCGGCGTCGACGGCGGCCTCGTTGCTGTGGCCGAACGAGGTGACGCCGATCCCGCACCCGAAATCGATGAACTCGTTGCCGTCGACGTCGGTGAGCACCGAGCCCTCGGCGTTCTCGATGTAGACGGGCAGGAGCGGGGCGACGGACGCCGAGACGTACCTCGTGCGCTCCTCGTTAATGGCGCGGGATCGCGGCCCGGGCACCTCGGTGCGGACGCGCTTCGGGAACGTGGTGGTGGTCGACATTGTTACTCCTTCGTGGTGTCGGTGGGCGCTTGCCCGGTCAGTTGCTCTCGCGCCGCGAGATGTTGTAGAAGCGGATCTCCTGGTACTCCTCGAGCCCCTCGCCGCTGCCCTCGCGGCCGAGGCCGGACTGCTTGAGCCCGCCGAAGGGCGCCGCGGGATTCGAGGGCACGCCGTTGTTGATGCCGACGAGGCCGGTCTCCAGGGCGTCCGCGACGTTGAGCGCGCGGTCGAGGCTCTCGGTGAAGACGTAGCCGGCGAGGCCGAACGGGGTGTCGTTCGCTGCGGCGAGCACCTCCTCCTGCGTGCCGAATCGGCTGATCGCGGCCACGGGCCCGAAGATCTCGGTGTTCGCGATGAGGGAGTCGGAGGGAACCCGGTCGAGCACGGTCGCCTCGAAAAAGTAGCCCTCGCCCGGCACGGCGGATCCGCCCGTGCGGAGCTCCGCGCCGTGGTCGACGGCGTCGGCGACGAGCGCCGAGAAGTTGTCGACGGCGCGCCGGTCGATCACCGGCCCGAGGTCCGTGCCCTCAGCGATCGCGTGGCCGAGTTTGATGGCCGCCATGCGCTCCGTGACGCCCTCGACGAAGGCGTCGGCGATCCCGTCCTGCACGTAGATGCGGTTGGCCGCGATGCACGACTGGCCGCCGTTGCGCAGCTTCGCCTGGATCGCGCCCTCGACGGCGCGCTCGAGATCGGCGTCGTCGAAGACGATGAGCGGCGCGTTGCCGCCGAGCTCCATCGAGCTCTTGATCACGTTCTTCGCCGCGAGGCCGAGGAGCGTCGAACCGACGCCCGTCGAACCGGTGAAGGAGACCTTGCGCACGCGCGGATCGGCGAGAACGGCCTCGCTGAAGCCGCCTGAGTCCTTCGTCGTGACGACGCGCATGAGCTCGCGCGGCACGCCCGCCTCGACCATGAGCTCGACCGTGAGGAGCGTCGTGAGCGGGGTGAGGCTCGCGGGCTTGATGACGGCGCCGCAGCCCGCCGCGAGCGCCGGCGCGATCTTTCGGGTGATCATCGCCATCGGGAAGTTCCACGGCGCGATCAGGACCGAGAGGCCGATGGGCGAGCGCCTCGTGAGGATCGTGGATCCGCCGGCCGGGTTCTCCCGGAAGTTGCCGGCGGGGCGGAGCAGCTCGTCGGCGTACCAGCGCACGTAGTCGGCCGCGTATTGCACCTCGCCGTTCGCCTCGGCGAGGGTCTTGCCCATCTCGCGGCTGATCACGAAGGCGAGCCGCTCGCGCTGGCCGATGAGCACGTCGTAGACGCGGTGCAGCGTCTCCGAGCGGTGCCGCGGCGTGGTCTTCGCCCACGCGCGCCCCGCCTCGTCGGCGACGCCGAGCTGCTCGACGGCCCAGGCCGGATCGCGGCTCGGCAGCGTCGCGATGCGCTGCTCGGTCGAGGGGTCGAGCACGGCGAACTCGTTGGCCCCCGGCTCGTGGTTCGAGAAGCCGGGGAGGCTCGCGAGTGCTGCGTCGGAGGCCTCGATGCGCTCCGCGGTCGGGGTGAGCAGTGCCATGTTTCTTCCTTTGCGTGTCGGGAAACTCTTGCGTCGGAACACCGGTGCGCCGGTCGCCGGCAGCGGCGCCTGGCGATACCGGGTCAGCCTATCCTAATGTTCCCTTGTCCTACAATTACTATCGGCCGAGAAAAGCCGCGCACCGGGGAATTCCCGGGCGCGGCTGTGTACTCCGCGCGGCCGTGTGCTCGGCGCGGCGCGCTACTTCGCCAGGTACCCGCCCTCGACCGGGATCGAGGTGCCGGTGAGATAGGCCGCCTCGGGCGAGGCGAGGAACGCCACGACCGCCGCGACGTCGGCCGGCTCGGCGATGCGGCCGAGCGGGATCGCCGCCGCCACCTTCGCGGCCTCGGCGTCCGGATCCGGCAGGCCCTCGAGCCACTCCTGGTAGAGCGGGGTGCGGGTCATGCCGGGCGCGACCGCGTTCACGCGGATGTTGAAGGGGGCGAGGTCGATCGCGGCCGCCTTCGTGAACGCGAGCATCGCGCCCTTCGACGCGCTGTAGATGCCCATCGTCGGCACCCCGATGCTCGCGAGCCGCGAGGTGATGTTGATGATCGCGCCGCCCTCACCCTGCTCGCGCATCTGGCGCGCGGCGGCGATGAGCAGGTTCATCGCGGCGAAGGTGTTCGTCTCGAAGGTCGTGCGGATCTCGTCCTCGCCGACCTCGAGGAGGTCGTTCGTGTGGTCGATCGCGGCGTTGTTGACGGCGACGTCGAGGCGGCCGAGCGCCGCGACCGTGTCCGCGACGAGCCGCGCCGGGGCCCCGGGCTCCGTGAGGTCGGCGCGCACGAAGGTGACACGCTCCCCCAGCCGCTCGGCGACCTCGCGGCCGCGCTCCTCGCTGCGCCCGCTCACGGCGACGCGGAAGCCCCGCTCAGCGAGCTGCCCCGCGATCTCGACGCCGATGCCGGAGGTGGCCCCCGTGACGAGTGCGACCCGGTCGTTCTGCATGTGTGTTCCCCCTCAATTGCTGTAGTGCGAAGTGTGTGCTGGCGCGGGATCCGGCCCCGGATCAGGCTTTCAGCGTTGCGCGATCCCGAGCGCGATGCTCGCGTACGCGCGCGCCGCGATGCCGATGTGCTCGATCGAGACCCGTTCGTCGGGCTGGTGCGCCTGCGTGTTGATGTCGCCCGGCCCGAGAATAATCGTGGGCGTGCCGTTGTGGCGGGCGATGAATCCGCCCTCGCACGCCGCCGTCCAGCCCGTGATCTTCGCGGGCATGCCCTGCTGCTCGGTGAGCGAGCGCGCGGCGATGCGCACGATCGGTGCGTCCTCGTCGGTGCGGAAGCCCGGCATCACCATGTCGACGGTGCCGCGCACCTCGATGCGCTCGGCGTTCGGGATCCCGGATCCCGCGATGTCGGCGCGCGCGGCGATGAGCAGGTGATCGAGGATCTCCCACGCGTCCTCGCCCGGCATCGTGCGGCGGTCGATCGTGAGCTCGGTGAGGCGCGGCACCATGCTCGTGCCCGTGCCGCCGACGAGCGTGCCGACGTTCCAGGTGGCGGTGCCGAGCAGCGCGTCGCGCTCGCCGGCGCGGGCCTCGGCGTGGAACCCGCGCACGAGCTCGACGATCCTGCTCGCACCGTAGATCGAGCTCGCGCCATCCTCGGGCCGGCCCGCGTGGGCGGATCCGCCGAAGACCTCCAGGTTGAGGTTCGCGGCGCCCCGGCAGCCGACCACGATCTCGAGGTCGGTCGGCTCGGCGACGACGCAGGCGAGATACTCGCGCGGCGGGTGGTCGGCGAGCCAGGCCTGCACGCCGAGCGCGCGGTCCTCCTCGTCGACCGTGCACAGGAGCTCGAGCCTGAGCTCGGGCGAGAGCTCGTGCACCGCCGCCATCGCGGCGAGCACGGCCGCGAGCCCGCCCTTCATGTCGGTCGATCCGCGGCCGATGATCTCGCCGTCGAGCACGCGCGGCGCGAAGGGGTCGGCGTGCCACCCCTCGCCGGCCGGCACGACGTCGCTGTGGCCGAGGAAGAGGATCGCCGGCCCGTCCTTCGGCCCGAGCCCCGCGAGCAGGTTCGGGCGGCCGGGCGCGATCTCCTGCAGCTCGGTGTCCGCGCCGATCCGCTCGCAGATCGCGAGCAGCCGGCGCACGGTCTCACCCTCCGTGCCGCCGGGGTTCTCGCCCATGCCGGCGATGAGGTCGCAGGTGTCCTCGACGATCTGGTCGAGGTCGATGAGCGCGGCGATCCGGGCGTCGATCTCGGTCTCCTCGCTCGCCCGGCTCACGCCGCACCCCCGCCGGATCGCATGCCGAGCGAGGCATCAATCGCGCGCTTCAGGCGGCCGACGCCCTCCGCGATGCGCTCGGGCGACGAGGTCGCGAAGCACAGGCGGAGCGCGTCGCGCATCGAGCCGTCGACCGTGAATGCCGGGCCGGGAATATAGGCGACGCCCTCGGCGAGTGCGCCCGCGAACAGGTCTTCCGTGTCGATCCCGGCGAGGTCGCCCGTGAAGGTCGTCCACAGGAAGAAGCCGCCGTCGGGATCCGTGACCCGCACGCGGTCGCCGAAGGCGGACGCGAGCTCGCGCCGCATCGCCTCCTTGCGCTCGCGATAGATCGGCTTCAGCCGCTCGAGGTGCGGCTCGAGCAGCCCGTCCTCGAGGAAGTTCGCGACCGCGTTCTGCGCCGGCACGCCCGTGCACGTATCCATCGCCTGCTTCGCGTTGATCGCGAGCTCGCGCACGGCCGGGTCGACGTCGATCCAGCCGACGCGGAGGCCGGGCGCGATGATCTTCGAGAAGGTGCGCACCTGGAAGACGAGCGGGTGACCGGGGGCGATCTCGGCGAGGCTCGCGATCTCGGAGCCGCCGAAGCGGAGCATGCCGTAGGGGTCGTCCTCGATGATCACGCAGCCCCACCGCTCGGCGAGCTCGACGAGCGCGCGCTTGCGCTCGAGGCTCATCGTGACGCCGGTCGGGTTCTGGAAGTTCGGGATCGTGTAGATCGCCTTGGGCGTGCGCCCGGCGCGCTCGACGAGCCCGGGCAGCTCTTCGACCACGAGGCCGTGCTCGTCGGTCGGGGCGCCGAGCACCTCGGCGCCGTAGCTCAGCGCGGTCGCGTTGCCGTTCGTGTAGGTGGGCGCCTCGACGATGACGAGGTCGCCGGGGTCGACGCAGAGCTTGAACGCGAGGTCGAGCCCCTGCATGCCGCCCGTCGTCACGAGCAGGCGATCCGGCGCCGTCGGCACGCCCGCGGCGTTCGAGAGGCGCAGGATCTCCTCGCGCAGTCGCGGGTCGCCCTCCGACTCTCCGTAGTCGTAGCGCCCGTGCCTGGCGCGCGCGAAGGCCTCGTCGAGCCCCTCGAGCGGCATGAGGTCCTCGCTCGGCGCGCCCATCGCGAAGCGCACGATGTCGTGCTGCTGCTCGGCGAGCAGCGCCGTCGAGGCGTCGATCACGGAGCCCACGAGCGCGCGGCGCGCGAGCGGCATCTCCAACTGTGCGGCGGTCATCAGTCCTCCTTCACGATGAGCTTGCGGGGTGCGTCGGTCAGCACGTCGGCGCCGCCCGGCGCGACGCGGATCGACTCCGAGACCTCGAAGCCGTAGCCCGTCATCCACATGCCCGCGATCACGTGGAAGGTCATGTTCTCCTCGAGCACCGTCTGGTCGTCCGCACGGATGCTCACGGTGCGCTCGCCCCAGTCCGGCGGGAAGCCGACCCCGATCGAGTAGCCGAGGCGCGACTTCTTCTCGAGCCCGTAGCGCGCGAGCACGGCGTCCCAGGCGCGGGTCACGTCGGCAGGCGTGTTGCCCGGCTTCAGCTCTGCGAGCGCCGCGTTCAGCCCCTCGACGGTCGCGCCGGCGAGCCGGTCGAGCTCGCGGCTCGGCGTGCCGAGCGAGACGGAGCGGGCGAGCGGCGTGTGGTACCTGTGGTGCACGCCCGCGAGCTCGATCGAGACGGCCTCGCCCGCGCCGAAGCGCTCGGCGGTCCAGGTCAGGTGCGGGGTGTCGGCGCCGTCGCCGTAGAGGAACATCGGCACGATCGCGGGGTAGTCGCCGTCGGCGCCCTCGACGCCGCGGGCCTGCGCGGCCATCACATCGGCCGCGATCTCGTTGAGGGGCCTGCCCTCCTCGATCGCCGCGACGGCCGCGCGCATCGCCTCGCTCGCGACGCGGCCGGCCCGCCGCATCTGCGCGATCTCGAAGTCTGACTTCACGAGCCGAACCCAGTTCACGAGCTCGCGGCTCTCGACGAGCTCCCACTCCGGGATCCCGTCGCGCAGCGCGAGGAACGAGCGCACGGCGAAGAAGTGGGCGTCGCCCTCGAATCCGACGCGGCCGGGACGGGCAAAGCCCCGATCCCGCAGCTGCTCGGCGACCCACTGCATGGGGTGCGCGTCTGGCCGGTGCACGAGCGTCTCGGGGTAGCCGAGCACGTCGTCGGCGTAGCGCACGGCCGTGCGGTGCGCGCCGAGCGCGTCCATCTCGCGCATCGCGAGCACGGGGGTGCCCTCGAGCGGCACGAACAGGATCTGCGGGGTGTAGAACGACCAGGCGTTGTAGCCGCTCAGGTAGAAGATGTTCGCGGGGTCGGCGACGACGAGGCCCGTGAGCTCCGCGGCGCGCATCCGCTCGCGCACGCGCTCCAGCCGGGCGTCGAGCTCGGCGGGTGAGACGAGGCCAGCGTCCATGTGGTTCTCCTTCGAAACAGGTGTTGAGTTCACCGTATCGACTTCCCACTCTTCAATGAAGATGCTGGGAGGGAACGGTAGTATTCACTTTGAGTGAACGATTGGGGGCAGCCGTGCTCGATGTGAACAAGCTCACGCTGCTGCGCGAGGTCGCCGCGCACGGCGGGATCACGGCCGCGGCCGACGCGCTGCGCATGAGCCCGTCGAACATCTCTCAGCAGCTCCGGCGACTCGAGCACGAGTACGGCGTCGCCCTCCTCGAGTCGCACGGCCGCGGCGTGCGACTCACGCCCGCGGCCGCGCGCCTCGTCGAGCGCACCGAGGACATCCTCGAGATCCTCGAGGAGGCAGAGGGCGAGCTCGCCTCCGGCCGCGCCGAGAACGCGAGCACCGTGCGCCTCGCGGGCTTCCACACCTTCGCGATCGGCCTGCTCCCCGGGGTGATCGCGCGGCTGCGGGAGAGCGCGCCGTGGCTCGAGCTCGAGTTCGTACAGCTCGATCCGGAGGCCGCGATCGACGAGGTGCTCGCGCGCCGGGCCGACCTCGCGGTCGTCGACGAGTACCGCGGCCTCGCGCTGCCGCCCGCCCCCGGCATCGTGCGGATCCCGCTCGGCGAAGAGCGGATCGCGGCGTACCTGCCCGGCGGCGTCGGCGATCCCGCGGCCGCGGCCTGGGCCACCGAGCCCGCGACGAGCGACGCCTTCACCTGGGCGCGCGGCGTCTGCCGGGAGGCGGGCTTCGAGCCGCGCGTGCGCTTCGTCTCCCCCGACCCCCACGTGCACCGGCGCCTGCTCGAGCAGGGGATCGCCGCCGCGTTTCTCCCGGCCACGGCAGCTTTCGGCCTGCCGCCGACCGTGCGCCTGGCACCCGGCCTGCCCGCTGACCTCCGCCGCAACCACACGCTCATCCTGCGCCGGGGCACCGAGCGCTCAGCCGCGAACGCCGCCTGCCGCGCCGCGATCGCCGCGGAGCTCGCGGCGCTGCCGGATCAGGACACCGTGTAGCCGCCGTCCGCCGGCAGGATCGCGCCCGTGATGTAGCCCGACTCGGGCGAGGCGAGGAACACGGCGGCGCCAGCGATGTCGCCAGGCGAGGCGAGCCGGCCGAGCGGCACGCGCCCGGCGACCTCCTGCTCGGCGGCCGCCGGATCCGGCTGGTCGGCGAGCCACGACTCGATGAGCGGGGTCTTCGTCATGCCGGGGGCGACCGCGTTCACGCGCACCCCGAGCGGGGCGAGCTCGACGGCGGCCGCGACCGTGAATGCGTTGAGCGCGCCCTTGCTCGCGGCGTAGCCGCTCACCCCCGCCATGCCGACGACCGCGAGCCGCGACGAGACGTTCACGACGGCGCCGCGCGCGGCTCCCAGCCGCTCGGCGAGCCGGCTTGTGAGCAGCATGTGCGAGACCGTGTTGAGGGCGAGCGTCTCGAGCAGCGAGTCGCGGTCGAGCTCCGCAATCGTGTCGTTGTGCCTGCGCCCCACGTTGTTGACGAGCGCAGTGAGCGGGCCGAACGGCTCGCCGAGCCTGGCCGCGACCGACTCCGCGGCGTCGGGGGCGGCGTGGTCCGCCTCGAGGAACACGATCCGCTCCCCGAGCTCGGCCTCCGGCCGCTCGCGCCCCGTGGCGACGACGCCGAAACCGCGCGCAACGAGCCCGCGCGCAATCGCGAGGCCGATACCGGACGTGCCGCCCGTCACGAGCGCGGTTCCGAGCGCGGTTCCGAGCGGCGCCGGATCCGCCGCGCTCATCGGCCCGCTCCCCAGATGCCCGCCCCGTCGAACGTCGCCTCGCCGCCGACGACCGTCGTGAGCACCTCGATCTCGCCGATCGCCGCGGGATCCACCGCCGTCGGGTCGTCGCCGAGGACCACGAGATCCGCGAGGAACCCGCGCGCGATCCGGCCCTTTTCCCGCGCCCAGCCCGTGACCTCCGCGGAGCCGACCGTGTAGGCCCGCAGCGCCTCCCCCGGGCTGAGCCGCTCGTCGGCGCCGTAGACGCGGCCCGACTCGGTGCGCCGCTCGACCGCGGCCTGCATGACCGCGAGCGGCCGGCCGTCGGCGACCGGCCGATCCGAGCTGCCCGCGACCGGCAGGCCCGCCCGCAGCTGGCTCGCGAGCCGGAACGACTGCGTCGCGCGTTCCTCCCCGATGTAGTCGAAGAAACCGTCGCCGTAGACGCGCATGAAGTAGGGCTGCGCCACGATCGGAGCCCCGAGCGCTGCGAGCCGCGCGAGCTGGTCGTCGGTGACGACGCCGCCGTGCTCGAGCCGGTGCGGGAGGGGCGGCGCGATCCCCTCGCCGGCGAGCGTGCCCAGGATCTCGATCCCGAGCTCGATCGCCTCGTCGCCGACCGCGTGCATCGCGAGCGCCCAGCCGGCGCGGGCGGCGGCGAGCGCGCGCTCCCGCATCTCGTCGACGTCGCCCTGGAAGTAGCCGTGATTGCCCGGGCAGTTCGCGTAGCCCTCCGACATGCGGGCCGTGTTGCCGAGGATCGAGCCGTCGAGGAACATCTTCACGGGGCCGAGCTGCAGGCTGGCGTCGCCGAGACCGCTCCGGATCCCGCCCGGCAGGCCGCGGAAGTGCGCCTCGCCAGCCTTCCCGAGCGGCACCTCGCCGAGCACGTCGCCCACGAACATGGGCTGCATGCGCGTGCTCAGCAGGCCGCGCTCGCGGGCGAGCTGGTAGGCGGCGAACTCCTGCGGACTGTGCCCGATCCAGCCGCCGCCGATGCCCGCGTCGGTCACGCTCGTGAGGCCCTCGGCCGCGTACCTCGTGGTCGCGGCGTCGAGCGCGGCGACGATCTGCTCCTGCGGCGCTGGCAGCAGACGATCCTGCACGAGCGCCATCGCCGTCTCCTCGAGGAGCCCCGTCGGGCGGCCGACCTCGTCCACGACGACCGAGCCGCCGTCGAAGCGCTCGCGGCCCGTGATCCCGAGCAGCTCGATCGCGCGCCCGCTCACGATGCAGGCGTGGCCCGAGGTGTGCTTGATCCACACGGGGCGGCCGGCCGCGGCGCGGTCGAGCGCCGCGGGATCCGGGTACTGGCCGCCCGTGTCCATCTGGTTGAATCCTGACGCGACCAGCCAGTCGCCGCCGGGACCGGCGGCCACCCCGCCGCCGGCCGACGCCGCGATCCGCTCGTACAGCTCGTCGAGGCCGGAGAGCCCCGAGAGGTCCGTCTCGAGCAGCGTGTGCCCGAACCACACGGAGTGGGCGTGCGCGTCGTTGAAGCCGGGGGCGACGATCGCCCCGCCGGCGTCGATCCGGCGCTCGGCCGCGAGGCCCTCGCACTCGGCTCCCACGGCCGCGATCCGGCCGCTCAGGATCCCGAGCGAGGTCGCTCGCGGCGCGGACTCGTCCTGGGTGAGCACCCTGGCGTTCTCGATCACGGTGTCGACGCGCACGTCGCCCCCTTCGTTCGTTGCGGTTCGGTGCCGCGGTGGTGAGGCTACGCCTCGCCGGGCGCCGGGATCCGCGTGCCTGCCGGCACGACCGAGACCGGCTGCGTGCGGATCGAGACGCCCGTCGTGTCCTTCATCGCGATCGCCGCGATCAGGCCGACCACACAGGCGCCCATCATGTAGACCGCGGGCATCAGGGTGAAGCCCGTCTTCTCGATGAGCAGCTCGTTCACCATGGGCGCCGTGCCGCCGAAGAGCGCGGTCGCGACGTTGTAGGTGATCGCGAAGCCCGCGTAGCGCACGTGCGTCGGGAAGAACGCGGGGAACGTCGCCGAGATCGTCGCGAGCTGCGGCAGGTACAGCAGGCCGAGCACGCAGAACGCGATGATCGAGCCGAGGAGTCCCGTGCCCATCAGGAGATACAGCGGGATCGCCGCCACGAACAGGCCGACGAGCGAGAAGATCCAGAACGGTTTGCGCCTGAGCTTGTCGGAGAGGCCGCCGAAGAACGGCACACAGATCATCATGCCGAACTGGCCGATGAACATCACGACGAGCACGACCGTGGGGTCGAGCTTCACCGTGTGCTCCAGGTAGGTCGGCATGTAGGTGAGCAGCGTGTAGTTCACGACGTTCAACGCGATGACGAGGCCGCCCATGATGAGCATGGCCTTCCAGTAGTGAGTGAACAGCTCCTTCCAGACACCGCGGTGCTCGTCGGCGCCGGCCGCGGCCGCCTGCTCCTCCTGCTCCTTGAACACCGGGGTGTCCTCGAGCTTGCTCCGGAGGTAGAGGCCGATGAGGCCGAGCGGGCCCGCGATGAGGAACGGGATCCGCCAGCCCCACTCGCCCATGACCTCGTGCCCGAGGATCACGCTCGTCACAAGCACGATGAGCGAGCCGAGGGCGAAGCCGCCGAGCGTGCCCGCCTCGAGGAAGCTGCCGTAGAAGCCGCGCTTCTTGTCCGGTGCGTACTCCGCCATGAAGGTCGCGGCGCCGCCGTACTCGCCGCCCGTCGAGAAGCCCTGGATCATGCGGAGCAGGATGAGGAGCGCGGGCGCGAACATGCCCCACTGATCGTGGGTCGGGAGGAGGCCGATCGCGAAGGTCGATCCCGCCATCAGGATAATCGTGAGGGCGAGCACCCCCTTGCGGCCGAACTTGTCGCCGAGCGGGCCCCAGAACATGCCGCCGAGGGGGCGCACGAGGAAGGACAGCGCGAAGGTCGCGAGGGTCCAGACGGTTCCCGTGCCCGTGTCGGAGGGGAAGAAGTTCAGGGTGATGTAGGTCGCAGCGACCGCGTAGACGCCGTAGTCGAACCACTCGACGGCGTTGCCCATGGCGGAGGCGGCGATCGCCTTGCGGAGGGTGCTCTTCGACACCTCCGCGTGAATGTCCGGTGCCGTCTGATCCGCGGGGAACCCGGGACCCGCGGCGCTGGGGGTCTCACTGTGTGACATATCGATCTCTCTTTCGATTGCGTTAGGCGGCGCGTCGTTCTTCGGTGAACAGCGCCCCCATCTCGGGGATCGCGACCGTGCGGCCGGCGATCCTGAGCCCCTCCCAGAGGGTCACTTGGTTGGCGGTGAGCACGGGCTTGCCGAGCGCCGCCTCGAGGCGGCCGATGAGCCTGGCCGTGTGCATCGCGGTGTCGGGAAGCAGGATCGCCTGCGCCTCGGCCGGGTTGTTGCTCTGCGCGAGCTCGACCACGCCGTCGTCGTCGAGCTCGCCCGCGAGGGCGGCCGTGACGATGTCGTGGCTGACCAGGGAGACGACCTCGATCCCTGCGTCCTCGAGCAGCTTGCGGAAGTGGCGGGAGACATCCTCGGGGTAGGTCGCGGCGATCGCGACCCGCTCGATGTCGAGATGCCTGATCGCGTCGACGAACGCGAGCGAGGTGGACGACGCGGGGATCCCGAGCGCCTGGCCGACCTCCTCGGCCTGGCGGCGCGCGCCCTCGAGGCCGAAGACGAAGCTGCCCGAGGTGCAGGCCCACATGACGGAGTCGGGCGCCCCGCCGGCGCCGGTGCGCAGCGCCTCGGCGCCCTCGAGGAGCCGTTCGCTGCGGCCGAGGTCGAGGAGGGCGTCGACCTCGTGCGCGTCGACGCCGACCGAGGTGTGGACGAGGTCGAGGCGGACGTCTGCCGGCACGAGCGACTGCATGAAGGGATAGTCGTCCTCCGCCCCGTAGCCGGGGTACAGGAATCCGATTGTCGTCATTGAGCATCCTTTCGGTCGTGCTGCCCACCATAACGTAACCGTAGGATTGTTGACAATCCTTCAATTTCGGCCCTAGCCTGAGGGCACACGCAATCACGAAGGAGTGCCCATGTCCCGCTACATCAAAATCACCCTCGTCAACCGGGGCGTCAGCTGCCTCGCGCGGCTGCTCGACGAGGAGGCGCCGCGCACGAGCGAGGCCGTCTGGGCCGCGCTGCCGCAGGAGGGCCAGGTCTACCACGGCAAGTACGCGCGCAACGAGATCTACAACCTCGTGCCGGCGTTCGCCGAGACCGAGCCGGGCGCCGAGAACACCACGATCACGCCGATCCCCGGCGATCTCTGCTACTTCAGCTTCACGAGCACCGAGCTCGGGGCGCCCGGCTACGGGTACCGCTCCGGCGAGGGCGGCGACACGAGCGAGACGATCGTCGACCTCGCCGTCTTCTACGGCCGCAACAATCTCCTGATCAACGGCGACCGCGGCTGGATCCCGGGCAACGTGTTCGGGGCGATCGAGGAGGGCCTCGAGGAGTTCGCGGCCGCCTGCCAGGACCTCTGGATGAACGGCGCAGCGGGCGAAACGCTCCGCTACGAGCGCGCCTAACCCCCACCAAGCCCGCGCCACCTTGCCGGTTCTGCGCTCGATGTGTGGTTTTTCCGTAATAGAAGGCACATCGAGCGCAGAACCGGCAAGGTGGGTCGGGGTTTTACCTGGCGGGGGTTAGTGGCCCGTGACGGCCTCGAGGAAGCGGCGCGTCCGGTCCTCGCGCGGGGCGCCGAAGATCTGCTCGGGCGGCCCCTGCTCGACGACCTGCCCCTGATCGAACATCACGACGCGATCCGAGATCTCACGCGCGAAGCGCATCTCGTGCGTCACCATCAGCATCGTCATGTTCGTGGTCGTGGCGAGCCGCCTGATCACGTTCTGCACCTCCCCGATCAGCTCGGGATCCAGCGCCGACGTCGGCTCGTCGAAGAGCATCACCTCGGGCTGCATCGCGAGCGCTCGCGCGATCGCGACGCGCTGCTGCTGCCCGCCCGAGAGCTGCGGCGGGATGTGCTTCATGTGGTTCTGCAGCCCGACGAGCTCGAGCAGCTCGGTCGCCCGCGCGACGGCGTCCGCCTTCGAGTCGCCGCGCACGTGGATCGGCGCCTCGATCACGTTCTCGAGCACCGTCATGTGCGGGAACAGGTTGAACTGCTGAAACACCATGCCGATCTTGCGCCGCGTGCGCTCGGTCTGCTTGGTCTCCTTCGCCCGCTCGCCCTTGCGCACGTCCCACAGCACGTCGCCGCCGACGGTCACGAGGCCGACGTCTGGCGTCTCGAGGGTCATGAGGATGCGCAGGATCGTGGTCTTTCCCGAGCCGGAAGGCCCGATGATCGAGACCTTTTCGCCCGGGCTGACCTCGAAGTCGAGGCCGCGCAGCACGTGGTTGTCGCCCCACGCCTTGCTGACGTTCTCGAAGGAGATCGCGACGTCGATGTCGTCGTCCGGGTTGTTGAGCGTGCGGAGGATGTCAGTGTGCGGGGACAAGGCGTTGCTCCAATCGTCGAATGAGCAGCGAGCAGGGGAAGCTGACGATGAGGTACAGCAGTCCCGCGATCGTGATCGGCTCGAGGTAGCGGTAGAAGTTGCTGCCGATCTGCAGCGAGGTTCCCATGAGCTCCAGGATCGTGATCGACGACAGGATCGCCGAGTCCTTGAACATCATGATGAGGTAGTTGCCGAGCACCGGGATGATGGGGCGCACAGCCTGCGGCACCACGATCCGGAACCAGGTGCGTGCGGGCGGCAGGCTGAGCGCCTTCGCGGCCTCCCACTGCCCCTTCGGCAGCTGTTCGATGCCCGAGCGGTAGACCTCAGCGGTGTACGCGCTGTAGTTGAGCCCGAGCACCACGATGCCGGTCGGCAGCGGGTCGAAGGCGATCCCGAAGTAGGGCAGCACGAAGTAGGCGATGTAGGCCTGCACGAGCAGCGGCGTGCCGCGCACGAACGAGACGTAGAACGTCGCGAGGTGCGAGACGACCGGGATCCGCATGAAGCGGAGCACCGCGACGATGAGGCCGACGGCGAGGCTGATCGCGAACCCGATGAACGTGATCCAGAGCGTGAGCCCGAATCCGCGCATCAGATCCGGCATGATCTGCACGACGAAGTTGTTATCCCAGAGATTCATCGTCCGGCCACCCCCAACAGGGTGCGCTTGCGCACGCTCGACACGGCCTTGCGGTCAAGCGCGAAGCGCCTCTCGAGCAGCCGCGTGATCCACCCGATCAGGAGCGAGAGCAGGTAGTAGACGACGAGGATCGTGAGGAACACCTCGACGGTGGCGCCTGTCACAGTGCGCGCGTTGAAGGCGCGCCACGTGAGGTCGGAGACCGTCACGAGCGAGACGAGCGAGGTGTTCTTGAGGAGGTCGACCATGACGTTGCCGAACGACGGCAGCATGGCCGGGATCGACTGCGGCAGCAGGATCCGCCACAGTCGGAGTCGCCGATTCATGCCGAGCGCGATCGCGGCCTCGGTCTGCCCCTTCGGGCGGGACCGGATCGTGCCGCGCACGACCTCCGCGGCGTACGCGCCCTCGTTGAGGCCGAGGGCGAGAACGCCGGCGAAGAGCGGGTGCAGCTCGATCCCGAGGAACGGGAGCGCGAAGAAGAACCAGAACATCTGCACGAGAAGTCCGGATCCGCGGAAGAATTCGACGAAGACGTAGGAGGGCCACCTGAGATACCACCTCGGGGACAGCCCCGCCAGCCCCGCCGCGAACGCGACGACGATGGTCAGGACCGCCCCGAGGAACGTCACCAGGAGGGTGACGAGGAGGCCCTGCCCCATGAGGGGCAGGTATTGGATGACGGCGTCCATAGAGGAGTCCAGGCCGGGAGGGCGTGCGCCCTAGCCTTCGTTCTTGCAGAGCTCCTCGGCCGTGACACCCTCGACAGCATCGGGGTCGAAGCCCCACTTCTCGAGGATCTCGCGGAACTCGTCCGTCTTCTTGAACTCGGCGAGGGCCTTGTTGTACTCGTCGCGCAGCTCCGTGTCCTCCTTGCGGAAGGCGGCGCCGGATCCGGTCTTGGGGGCGTCCTCGATCGGCTCGGTGACCTCGATCGACGCATCGCTCTTGACGAGGTCGTTGAGCGAGAGCGTCGGGAGGAGGAAGGCGTCGGCGCGCTTCGCGGTGACGGCCTCCATGCCGCTGCGGGCGTCCTTCACGAGCACCTGCTGACCCTGCGGCACCTTCGCCGTTTTCAGGATGCCCTCCTCGAAGCCGCCGGTCAGCACCGCAATCTTGAGGTCGGGGTTGTCGAGCACGTCCTGCACGGTCGTGATGTTCTTCGGGTTGCCGACGGGCACTCCGAACGACTCGGTCGAGACGATCACGGGCTCGGAGTAGGCGACGGCGTCGCAGCGCGACTGCTTCATGAAGAGGCCGGCGGCGACGACGTCCCAGCGGCCGGCGTTCAGGCCGGGGATCATCGACTCGTAGGGCGTCGTGACGCCCTCGATGTCGTCGACCTTCATGGTCTTCAGCACGGCGCGCAGGATGTCGGGCTCGGCGCCCGTGACCGTTCCGTCCGTGTTGACCTGGGTGTACGGCGGCTCGTTCGCGATCGCGACGCGCAGGTAGCCGTCCTTCTGCGCCTGCTCGACCGTCTTGCCGACACCGCCGGCTGCGCCGTCGCCACCACCTCCTCCGCCCGGGGCGGTGGTCGTGCACGAGGCGAGCAGGCTGACTGCGAATGCACCCCCGATCACTGCGGTGGCGATTCTGCGCATGCGCTTGGCGTGGTTCCGGACCATCTGAGGCTCCTTACGACGAGTGTCACAACACTGGGACCGCCTGTTCGCCCTATCGCTCCATTGTTGGAACGTTGGACAATCGGCTTGGCCCCAGAATCTCGGAGCGCGGCTGGCGCGTCAACTGGGCGCGCTGTGTTCGTGACCGAAACGTGACCTAAGCCTGATCAGGGCGCCATGCGACGCCCGCGAGCGCCTGGCCCTCCCCGACGGGCGCGCGCCCGATTCTGCCGAGCGCGGCCCACATCGTCGCCTGGTTCGCCGTCACCACCGGCTTACCGAGCTCGCGCTCGAGCGGCGCGATGAGCCCGTAGCTCGGCAGGTTCGTGCAGCTCAGCACGATCGCCTCAGCGTCCGGCCGGTCGACGGCCCGGATCAGCTCCGCCGTGCGCTCGTACGGCACCGCCCAGATCTCCGAGTCGAGCCCGAGCGACGCGTTCACGACCGCCGTGATCCCGTGCTCGGCGAAGTAACCGTCGAGCAGCGCGGAGAGCTCCGGCAGATAGGGCGTCGCGACCGCGACCCGGCTAGCGCCGAGCGCGCGCAACGCCTCGACGATCGCGCCGGAGGTCGTGATCGGATCCCGCGCCCCCGCGGCGGCCATCGCGCTCCGGATCGCCGCGTCGCCCGCCCGCCCGCCGACGAAGCTCGCCGAGGTGCAGGCGTAGGCGACGACCTCGGCGCGGCCCGCCGTGACGCTCCGCACGCCGTCCGGGATCGCGCCGCCCTCCGTGAGCTCGCGCGCGAACTCCACCGTGACGACGTCGTCGATGAAGGGGGTGCGGGTCATGAGCAGGTCGACGTCCGGGGGGAGCCAGCACCAGAGCTCGCGGTCGAGCTCCATGTCGAAGGGCGCGACGACGCCGATGGCTGGTGATCCCGGGCCGGATCCCGATCCCCCGGCACCTGCTGCGATTTCGGTCATGGCGGCCTCCCGGTCTTGATTGTAGAATTGTTGACATTCCTACCATAAGACTCGCCCCTCGGAGGTCAGATGTCCAGCACCCCAGCGCCCGCTGCCCCGGATCCGGCTCAGGATCCGGCCCCGACTCCCGGCCGGATGGATCCCGAGCGCATTGCCGCGCTCCTGCCGCCCGCCCCGCAGCCCGCCGCGAACTACGTGCCGGTCAGGGAGTTCGGCGGAGCGCTCCACGTCGCGGGGCAGACGCCGCACGTCGAGGGCGTGCTCCGGCTGCGCGGCAGGGTCGGCGTCGAGGTGACGCCCGCCGACGCCCGCGAGCTCGCGCGGGACGCGGCGCTGAACGCGGTGTCGGCGCTGAATGCGCACCTCGGCGGGCTGGCCGAGCTCGGCGGGATCGTGTCGCTCACGGTGTTCGTCGCGTGCGGGCCCGAGTTCGGGCAGCACCCCTGGGTCGCCGACGGCGCCTCGGAGCTGCTCGTCGAGCTCTTCGGGGACGACGGCAGGCACGCGCGGGCCGCCGTCGGGGTGTCGAGCCTGCCGGACGGCGCCCCGGTGGAGGTGAGCGTCGTCGCGGCGCGGCGCTAGGCCCCCGCGCCCTCCCGCTCAGCGAACTGGGCGGTGATCATCGCGACCGCGTGATCCATGTGCTCGGCGAGCAGCCGGTGCAGGTTCGGCACGTTCTGATCCCTGATCGCGGCGGCGATCTCGCGGTGCTCCGCGATGCGCTCCGGCACGGGGTAGGCGCTGCTCTCGAAGGAGGAGAGGCACATGCGGCTCTCGGTCGCGAGGGTCGCGTGCATGCGGTTGAGGCGCGGGCTGCGCGCCGCGGCGACCATGCGCTCGTGGAACTCGATGTCGAGCCAGGCGAGCTCGTCGCCGCCGGCGCCCGCCGCGCGGCGCTCCTCGAGGCGGTCCGTGAGCTCGTCGAGTGCGTCCGCGAGCTCGGCCGCGCCGCCCATCACGTCGATCACCTTGAGGCAGGCCGCCCGCTCGATCGCGAGCCGCGCGGTGTAGATGTCGAAGACCTCCTCGACCCCGAACTCGGCGACGAACACGCCCCGGTTCGGCCGGCTGATCAGGAGGCCCTCCTGGGTGAGCCGCTGCATCGCCTCGCGGAGCACGCCGCGGCTCACGCCGAAGCGCTTCGCGAGGTCGACCTCAAGTAGTTGCTGGCCAGGGGCGAAGCTGCCGTGGGCGATGAGATCCCGCAGCTTGCGGGCCACGATCCCGGCCGTGGATTCCGACCGGATCGGCCCAAAGTGCCTCGCCTCGGTCTCCAACTCGCCCTCGCGCTTTCCCGCGGCCCCGCGCCGCGTACTGCTGGATTCTACCGCTCCCCGCCGCGCGGAAAAGCGAAACGGGCGCGGACCCCGGAGGATCCGCGCCCGTTCAGACGATTTCGAAGCGGTGCTTACCAGCTCGACTTGGTGATGCCGGGCAGCTCGCCACGGTGCGCCATGTCGCGGAAGCGAACACGCGAGACGCCGTACTTCGAGAGGACGCCACGGGGGCGGCCGTCGATGACGTCGCGGCTCCGCACGCGCACCGGCGATGCGTTGCGGGGCAGCTTCTGGAGGCCGACGCGGGCGGCCTCGCGGCTCTCGTCGGTCCCGTTGGGATCCACGAGGGCCTTCTTCAGCTCGGCGCGCTTCTCCGCGTAGCGGTCGACGATCGCCTGGCGCTGCTTGTTCTTCGCAATCATGCTCTTCTTCGCCATGATTAACGCTCCTCTCGGAACTCGACGTGCTTGCGGACGACCGGGTCGTACTTCTTCAGCACGAGACGGTCGGGGGTGTTGCGACGGTTCTTGCGGGTCACGTAGGTGAACCCGGTGCCCGCCGTCGAGCGGAGCTTGATGATGGGACGTACGTCCTTATCCTTAGCCATTAGAACTTCACCCCACGCTTCTGCAGATCAGCAACGACGGCCTCGATGCCACGGGCGTCGATCACCTTGATGCCCTTGACCGAGAGGGTCAGGGTCACCTTGCGGCCGAGCGAGGGCACGTAGTAGGTCTTCTTCTGGATGTTCGGATCGAACCGACGCTTGGTGCGACGGTGCGAGTGCGAAATGTTGTGACCAAAGCCGGGAACGGCGCCGGTCACCTGGCACACTGCTGCCATGGTGTTTCCTCTCATACCGTGAGACCGGACGGCCTCACCCAAGATTTCTTGTCTGCACGGGATCCGGATCTCGCTCGGCTTCCGCTTCGCTCGAACTGGACTTCCCACGCGGTCTGCGCACTGGGACTGCGCACAGCCAAAGATCAAGCTTAGGGCAGCGCGGGCGTGCGCGCAAGCCGGGCGTGTCGCGCGCTGCGGGCGCGGGATCCGGATCCGCAACGGGCTCGGGATCCGGGCTCGGGATCCGGAGCCCCCCCCCCCGCCGAGTCGGCCGGAAGGCCCCAATCAACCGCGGGAAAGGGGCCTTACGGCCGACTCGACCCCGGGAAAGGGGCCTTACGGCCGACTCGGTGGCGGAGGTGAAGGTACAAGCACAAGCTCAAGCTCAAGCACGGGCCCGGCACCCAAATCCCGCCCCAGCCCCCCTCCCCGCGCCCCGCCCCCGCTCCGCGCATGCCCCCCCCCGAGTCGACCGAAAGGCCCCAATCAACCCCGCGAATGGGGCCTTCCGGCCGACTCGACCGCGGGAATGGGGCCTTACGGCCGACTCGACAGGCACAGCGGCGTAGCCTCGAGGGAGGGGCGGCGCACCGCGGCGGCCCCCGGAGTGCGAAAGGAAGACACTGATGTCTGCAGGAAACGAGGCCGGGCGGATCGTGCCCCCGGAGATTGCCGAGCGGATCCTCGCCGCCGTCGACGCGAGGTTCGAGGAGCAGCTGCGGCGCACCTCGGAGCTCGTGGAGTCCCCGTCGCTGCGCGCGGCGGAGGAGCCGGCGCAGGATCTCATCGAGCAGCAGTTCCGGGATCTCGGTCTCGACGTCGACCGCTGGACGATCGCCGACCCCGAGCTCGAGGCCCACCCCGGCTACGGCCCTCCCACGGTCGACTACTCGCGGATGACGAACGTCGTCGGAACCTTCACGCCGCGCGAGGAGCTCGGGCGGTCCCTGATCCTGAACGGGCACATCGACGTCGTGCCCGAGGGCCCTGAGGAGGGGTGGAGCGACTCGCCGTGGAGCTCGCGGATCGAGGGCGACTGGCTCACGGGCCGCGGCGCAGGCGACATGAAGGCGGGCCTGATCGCGAACATCTTCGCGTTCGACGCGCTGCGCGAGGCCGGGCTCGAGCCGACGGGCAGGATCCACCTCGAGTCCGTCGTCGAGGAGGAGTGCACGGGCAACGGCTCGCTCGCGGCGCTCCTGCGCGGGTACACCGCCGACGCGGTCATCATCTCGGAGCCCGAAGAGGACGCGCTCGTGCGGGCGAACGTCGGCGTGATCTGGTTCACCGCCCGCGTGACCGGGAGCCCGACCCACCCGCGCGAGATGGCGAGCGGCTTCAACGCGATCGATGCGGCCTACGAGCTCATCGGCGCGCTCCGCGGGCTCGAGGAGGAGTGGAATGCCGAGCAGGGCGAGCACCCCTTCTTCGAGGATCTCGACCACCCGATCAACTTCAATATCGGCGGGATCAGGGGCGGCGACTGGCCGTCGAGCGTTCCGGCGTGGTGCGAGATCCGGGTGCGCGTCGCGCTCTACCCGGGGACGACCGCCGCCGACGCGTGGTCCCGGATCGAGCGCTGCGTCGCGGACGCCACGGCGAACCGCGGCGGCCGCCCGCCCTTCGAGGTGAGCCTCACCCGCGACGGCTTCTACTCGGAGGGCTACGTGCTCGAGCCCGGATCCGACGCCGAGGCCCTCCTCGAGGAGACCCACCGTGAGGCGTTCGGCCGCGAGCTCACGAGCTTCACGACGCCCGGCTACCTCGACGGCCGCGTCTTCGTGAACTACGGCGGGATCCCGACGCTCGTCTACGGGCCCGTCTCGGAGAACATCCACGGCTTCGACGAGCGCGTGAGCATCGAGTCGATCCGGCGCTGCACGAAGTCGATGGCGCTCTTCATCGCCTCCTGGTGCGGGGTGCGCGAGCGCTGACTCGCGCGGGCCGCGGGCCCGCGAGCCCGATCCCGCGATCGAGTCGGCCGTAAGGCCCCAATCAGCGCCGTGAAAGGGGCCTTACGGCCGACTCGGCGGCGGGAATGGGGCCTTACGGCCGACTCGAGGGAGCGGGCCCGGGCGCGGGCGCGGGCCCGGGCGCGGTCCCGGGCCCTCGCCCGCTCACGCCGCGGGCTGCGGGACCCGGATCTCGGGGTCGGCCTTCACGTGCACGATCGACACGCCCTCGGCGGCGAGCGCCGCCGCGACGACCTCGCGCGGGTCCTGGGTGCCGTCGTAGACGAAGCCCGTGCCGCCGAAGGCCTCGGCGTACTTCGCGAAGTCGGGGTTCTGCAGGCGGGTGCCGCTGATGCGCCCCGGGTAGTCGCGCTCCTGGTGCACCCTGATGGTGCCGTAGATCCCGTTGTCGACGACGAAGATCGTGAGGTTCGCGCCCTCGGCGACCGCGGTCGCGACCTCCTGACCGTTCATCATGAAGCAGCCGTCGCCAGCGAAGGAGAGCACCTGCCGCTCGGGGAACGCGAGCGCGGCGCCGACGGCGGCGGGGATCCCGAGCCCCATCGCGCCGTTCTTCGGTGCGACCAGGGACGGGTACTCCTGCGACGGAAGGTAGCGCTGGGGCCAGATGGCGTAGTTACCCGCGCCGTAGGTGACGATCCCCGCCGGGTCACGGAGCTCGCGCACCGCCTCGAGGAGGAGGCCCATGTCGCCGACGGGGCTGCCATCCGCTGCGGGGGTCGCGTAGCGCTCGAACGCCGCGCGCGCCGCGCGCATGCGCTCGACGCGGGCCGCGGCCGGAGCGCCGGCGTCGGCCCCGGCGCCAGCGTCGGCCTCGGATCCGGATCCGGATCCCGCCGCGACCCGCTCCGCGAGCGCGACCGCGAACGCACCCGGATCGACCGTGAAGCTCACGTCGACGCGGCCGTGGTGGCCCTGCAGCTCGGGGTCCGGGCTCGCGATCACGGTCGTCGCGTCGCCGCCGATCGTGTAGCCGTCGCTCAGTACGTCGGCGCGGCCCGTGCCGACGAAGAGGATGAGGTCGGATCCTGCGAGGAGCTCGCTCAGCTCCGGATCGCGCCCGTAGCCGAGCATCCCGGCGTAGGCCGCGCTCCGGTTGTCGACCAGGTCGGCCGCGCGGAAGTCCGTCGCGATCGGGACCGCGAGCGCCTCGCCGACGCGCGCGATCGCCTCGGCGGCCGCCGCGCTCCAGACCTCGCCGCCGAGCACGATCGTGGGCGCATCGGCCGCGGCGAGCTGCGCGATGAGCTCGTCGAGGTCGGCAGCCGCCGGGAGGATCGCGCGCGCCGCGGGGCGCGCCTCGGTCGACCCGGCGACGCGGTGCTTGAGCAGGTCCTCGGGGAGGCCGACGACGACGGGGCCGGGCTTGCCCGACTCCGCGATCGCGAAGGCGTTGCGCACGACGCGCGCCGCCTCTGCCGGGTTGTCGATCGTGAATACGCGCTTCGCCGTCGTCGCGTACCAGCCGCCGAGCGAGAAGTCCTGGAACGCCTCGCGCTCGCGCTCGCGGCTGTCGACGAGGCCGACGAACAGGATGAGCGGCGTGCCGTCCTGCCAGGCGTTGTGGATCGCGATCGAGGCGTTCGCCGCGCCCGGCCCGCGCGTCACCATCGCGACGCCCGCGCGCCCCGTGAGGCGCCCCTCGGCCATCGCGGCCATGCCGACGCCGCCCTCCTGGCGGCACACCACGGTGCGGATCGGCGAGTCGTAGAGCCCGTCGAGCACGTCGAGGTAGCTCTCGCCCGGGACGCAGTAGATGCGCTCGACCCCCTCGGCCTCGAGCTGCTTCACGATGAGGTGGCCTGCGCTGATATCGGCGAACTGCTGCATGTGCATTCCTTTGCTGCGGTGCGTGCGGTGTGGAAACGGGTGAGAGAAGAAGAAGACGTGATGGGGCAGGGGAAAGGCCCCGGGCGCGAGGGCCCGGGGCCCCCGGTCACTTGTCGGAGGAGAGGAAGCGTCTGGCCCGCGGATCCTCGGGGTCGTCCATCCACTCCGGGCTGCCCTGCTCCACGATCCT
Source organism: Leucobacter luti (assembly GCF_050310065.1). Lineage (GTDB taxonomy): Bacteria > Actinomycetota > Actinomycetes > Actinomycetales > Microbacteriaceae > Leucobacter > Leucobacter luti_B. Next base: position 228,831 of record NZ_CP190007.1, read on the forward strand.
GCCCTCGGACATGAAGATGACGTAGTCGGAGATGTTCCGGGCGAACTCGACCTCGTGGGTGACGATGACCATCGTCATCCCGTCCTCGGCGAGCTCCTCCATCACCTTCAGCACCTCGAGCGTCGACTCGGGGTCGAGCGAGGAGGTCGGCTCGTCGAACAGGAGGATCTCGGGCTTCAGCGCGAGCGCCCGCGCGATCGCGACGCGCTGCTGCTCGCCGCCCGACATGTCGGGCGGGAACGCGAGCGCGCGATGGCTGAGCCCCACGCGGTCGAGGAGGCGGAGCGCGTTCGCGATCGCGGCGTCCTCGGGCGTCCCGAGGGAGAGCTGCTGCGCGAGCACGACGTTCTCCGCAGCGGTGATGTGCGGGAAGAGGTTGAAGCGCTGGAACACCATGCCGACCTTCGCTCGCATCCCGGCGAGGTCAACGCCCGACACGAAGCCGTCGTCGAACACGGTCTTGCCGAGCAGGCCGAGGCGGCCGCTCTTCGGCGTCTCGAGCAGGTTGAGGCAGCGGATGAACGTACTCTTGCCGCCGCCGCTCGCCCCGAGCACGCTCACGATCTCGGACTTCGCGATCTTCAGGTCGATCCCCTTGAGCACGACGTTGTCGCCGTAGGCCTTCACGAGGTCGGCGACCTCGATCACGGGTTCGACGAGGTCGATCGACCCGGTCAACGGGGTTTTCGATACGGCGTTCACGGCACCCTCCTCAGCACTGCGGTGGTCACGTTGTAGGTGTCGGCGAGCTCGCGCCGGATCTTCCTCAGGCGGCGCTTGCGGCCGGGGAAGAGCGGGTCGCCGCGGTGCACCTTGCGCTCGATCCAGAGCAGCAGCTGCGACACGGGGTAGCAGAGCGCGAAGTAGATGAGCGCGATGACGATGTAGACCTCGAGCGGGGCGAACGTCTTCGCGGCGATGACCTGGCCCTTCGCCATGAGCTCGCCCGCGGCGATCGTGACGAGGATCGAGGTGCCCTTGAGCAGGTCGACGAGGTAGGCGTTCATGCCCGGCAGGGCGAGGCGGATCGCCTGCGGCGCGATGATGTGGAAGAAGATCGCGGTGCCCTTCATGCCGAGCGCCTGCGCGCCCTCCGTCTGGCCGCGGTCGACGCCGTTCATCGCCGCCCGGAAGATCTCGGAGAGGTACGCGCCGTAGAACAGCACGAGCGCGATCGTGCCTGAGGCGAAGGCGTCGAGCTTCAGGCCCGAGGTCGCGAGCCCGAAGTAGATCACGAACACGATCACGAGGAGCGGAATGTTCTTGAAGAACTCGGTGTAGACGGCCGCGATGAAGCGGAACGGCACGATCCGGGATCGCCGCATGAGCGCGGCGAGCATCCCGACGACGACCGCGCCGATGAAGCCGACGAGCGTGTACTGCAGGGTGGTCCAGAGGCCCGCGAGCAGATCGCTGAAGAAGTCGGGCCACGGGACCTTGAAGAAGGATGTCTGGAGCATGGTTCAGGTTCTCCTGTCCGAGCGGCGGGGAGGGGATCCGGATCCTGATCGGCGCCCGGATCCCGCCCCCCGCCTGCTGCGAATGCTTACTCTGCGGACTTCCGCTCGGCCGAGGGCGGGGTCCACCCCTCCTTGCGGTCCACGCCGATGCGGCGATCCGTGACCTCGGTGGGCGCGATCAGGTACTCGTCGGGGTCGCCGCCGACGCCCTCGATGAGCTTGTCCATCGTGCCGTCCGCGTACATCGCGCGGATCTCCTTCGTGAGCGCCTTCTCGACCGACTCGTCGCCCGTGTAGAGCGCCGTGATCGCGGGGAGGAGCGCCGTGAGGCCCGGCTTCGCCTTGACCTGCTCGGGCGTCGGCGCCTCGAGGTAGTTGGTCTTCAGCTCGATGTCGGGGCGCTGCTGCGCCGTGTAGGTCACGACGAGCGGGTCGAGCAGGATCGCGTCGACGCGGCCGCCGGCGAACGCCTCGACGACGTCCTCCATGCGCGGGAACAGCACGGCCTCGGCGCCCTCGATCTCGGGGATCGCGTCGACGAAGGCGTAGCCCGTGACGGTGCCGATCTTCTTCCCCTTCAGGTCGTCGATCGTCTTGTAGTCGGTGCCCTCCGGGCCGCCGACGACGGGCGGGTTGTAGTAGGTGTCATCCGTGTAGATACCGCTCTTGGAGCGCTCCTCGGTCCAGTTGATCGTGCCGATCGCGACGTCGGCGCGATGCGTCTGCACGCCCGAGAGCATGCCGGCGAAGTCGGTCACGGCGACCTCCACCTCTAGGTCGAGGCGATCCGCGATCTCGTTGATCATGTCGCCGTCGAGGCCGACGGCCTTGCCGCCCTCCTCGCCCGAGTACGGCATGTAGGGGCCGAACGTGACGATCAGCTTGCCGTCCTCGACGGTGTTGATCCCGCTGCCCTCACCGCCGCCCTTCGGGTCGTCGGCCGCCGAGCAGCCGGAGAGCGAGACGATGACCGCGAGCGAGGCCGCGAGCGATGCCGTGGCAAACAACTTCTTCATGAATTTCCTCCTTGAAATCACTGACGCTTCTGCGCGAGTTCTTGTGCCGGGCCCCGCCGGGGCCCGTTCTTCCGCTGCGCGGATGCGCCCGACCCAGCCGACGTTGGCTGACCTGGCCAACCTCAGTATTTCCCGGCCGAGTCGGGCGCCCTCCCACCAAACGGGACACTCTCGCGCGGCGATCCGCCGAGATGTATAGCCCGTTCAGCACGGAAATAGGGCAGGATGCGCCCCGGTCAGGCGGGGCTTCCCGCAGGGTCCTTCGCGGCGGCCGCCTCGGCCGCGTCCTCGGCCTCGCGCTTCCGCCTGACCGCGGCGGATCCCGCCCCGATCGCACCGATCATCGTGGTCAGCGCGACGCCAGCGAGCAGCAGGGCGACGCCCCACGACTGGTTGCCGCTCGCGATCATGATCGACTGCGACAGGATCGGCAGGAAGCCGCCGATGATCCCGAACACGTTGTACGAGACGGCCATCGCGCTGTAGCGGTACTTCGCGGGGAACAGGCCCGAAAGCAGCGAGCCGATGGGGCCGTACGGGATCGTGAGCGAACCCATGCCGATCATGATGCCGACGGTCGCGAGGAAGATGCTCCCCGAGTCGACGAGCATGAACACGGGGAACGCGAGCAGCGCCGAGATCAGGCCGCCGGCCGCGCACACCTTCCAGGCGCCCACCCGGTCGGCGATCCGGCCCGAGATGATGATGACCGCGATCTGTACGAGCGCGCCCCAGAGCGTCGCCGAGAGCATCGTCTGCCGGTCGTAGCCGAGCTCCTGCGTGCCGTAGCTGATGAGGAACGTCGTCACGATGAAGAAGCCCGAGCCGCCGAGGAGCGCGGCCATGCCGCCCAGGATCATGCGACCGCCCGTGTGCCGGATTGCGCTCAGGATCGGGACCTTCACGACCTCCTTCTGCGCCTGGAGCTCCTTGAAAACGGGCGACTCCTCGACCTTGAAGCGCAGGTACAGGCCGACCGCGAGGAACGGGAACGCGAGCAGGAACGGGATCCGCCAGCCCCACGAGAAGAAGTCCTCATCAGGCAGGGTCGACACGATCGTGAGGGCACCCGTCGACATGAGCGTCGCGATCGGCGAGCCGAGCTGCGGGATCGCGGCGTAGATGCCCTGCTTCGACTTCGGCGCGTGCTCGAGCACGAGCACCATCGCGCCGCCCCACTCGCCGCCGGCCGAGATGCCCTGGCAGAGGCGCAGCAGCAGCAGCGCGAGCGCGGCCCCCACCCCGATCGCCTCATACGTCGGCAGCAGGCCGATGATTCCCGTCGCGAGCCCCATCAGGGCAATCGAGCCGACGACGGCCGCGCGGCGGCCGATCCGGTCGCCGATGTGCCCGAAGATGAGCGCGCCGAGCGGGCGCGCAATGAAGCCCGCGGCGAAGGTCGCGAACGACAGCAGCGTCGCGACCGCAATATCGTCGGCGGGGAAGAACAGCTTCGTGAACACCACGGCCGAGGCCGTGCCGTACAGGATGTAGTCGTACCACTCCATCGCGGTGCCGGCGAAGGCGGACGCGGCGACGCGATTCACCTGTCGCCTGCGGTCCGGGCTGATCGTGTTCTCTGACACGGAGATCCTCCTCGATCTTGGCGCCGCCTCGGCAGCGCACGGGGACGGCCGTCGGCCCCTCCCGAAGATGCTCGCCCAGATCCCGCGCCCGCCCCGGGTACATCAGGGCGAACTTCGGCGGCGGGGTGTACATGTGGGTGGGTTGGCGGGTTGGGTGCGGGGGTGCGGGGGTTGCCGAGTCGGCCGTAAGGCCCCATTCCCGGCGCCGAGTCGGCCGTAAAGCCCCAATCACCCGCGCGAAAGGGGCCTTTCGGCCCACTCGAGCGCGGGATCCCGACACGAAAGGCCAAGAACGGCCTCGGGGGGCTCGCAGACCCGGGCACCCGCGCGCTCGCGCCCGCACCCTGCCGCGCGCCCACGCGCACGCGCACGCGCACGCCGAGTCGGCCGTAAGGCCCCAATCACCCGCGCGGTTGGGGCCTTTCGGCCCACTCAAGCGAGGGATCCCGACACCTGGCGCCAATTGCGGCCGCGGGGGGGGGGCTGGGGCTCACGGGGCTTGGGCACCCGCGCGCCCCCTCGCGTATCCGCACCCGGCCGCACGCGCACGCCGAGTCGACCCAAAGGCCCCATTCCTGGCGCCGAGTCGGCCCAAAGGCCCCAATCACCCGCGCGAAAGGGGCCTTTCGGCCCACTCGAGCGCGGGATCCCGACACCTGGCGCCAATTGCGGCCGCGGGAGGCTGGGGCTCGCGGGGCTTGGGCACGCGCGCGCACGCCGAGTCGGCCCGAAAGCCCCATTCCCGGCCCCGAGTCGGCCGTAAAGCCCCAATCACGCGCGCGAAAGGGGCCTTTCGGCCCACTCGAGCGCCAGAGCGCGTGGGCGGGCGCGGTCGGGCAGGCGCGGGGGCCGGCGCGCCCGCAGCGCCCGCGCTACTCGATGCGGGCGACCGCGATCTCGCCCTCGCCCAGGATGACGCGGGCGGGGCCGCGGAAGAGGTCGTTGAGGGCCGGGGTTGGGGCGTCGATCCGGAGCCTGCCCGCGAGCTCGCCGAGCTTCGCTGGCTCCGCGACGAGCACGAGGTTGCGGCGCGGCAGGCGTCCCAGGATTTCCGCTGTGAGCTGGTGGTTTCCGCGGCCGATCACGAAGCCCTGGCCGCCGATGGGCGACAGCACGACGGCGAAGTCTCGGTCTCGGGTCAGCGCGGCAAGCTCGGCGCCGCCGAGGGCCAGGTGCACCGAGCCGCCCGGCAGCACCGCGTCGAAGCCGAGCAGCGTCGGCTCGTCGACGCCGAGGCGCTCGGAGACGCGAGCGACCGTCGTACCCGGCCCGAAAAGGAGCGCGTGACCCGGGTACTGGCGCCGGATCTCAGCCGCGACGCCGCGCGCGTCGATACCGCTGCCGTGCGCGGGCGAGCGCTTGCCGCGCTGCATCCGCTCGTGCAGCGGCACGAGCATGGTGCCGTAGATCGAAGTGGAGAGCACGCCCTCGCGGCGGGCTTCCTCGTCAAGGTCTACGACGTCGCGCTCGACCGTGCGGGCCCGGCCAGCCCGGCCAGCGAGCACCTCGGCGACCTGCTGGGCCGCGTCCTCGGGGGTGACCGCGAAGACGCCCGAGTGCATCTTCACGCCGGCCGGCACCCCCAGGCAGAGCTGGCGGGCGCCAGCCCCTGCCGGAGCGCCGGAGCCGGCCCCGGATCCCAGCCCCCGCAGCACGTCGCGCGCTGTGCCGTCGCCGCCGACGAACACGAGGATGTCGACTCCGCGCTCGGCGTACGAGCGGGCGAGGGCCGCGGTCTCGTCGGCCGAGCCGGCCGGATCGCGCAGCACTGCGGCGGAGGGGGCGAGGCGCGCGAGCTCGCGCACGAAGCGCTCGGCCCGCTCGGGCGCCCGCGGGATCCCGCCGGCGGCCGCGGCCGCCGCCTGCACGGCGTCGCCGTCGCTGCCGCCGAGGCCGACCTCGCCGCCGATCCCCGCGAGGGGATTGACGACGAGGCCGACGACGCCAGGCGAGCCGACCAAGCCAGCCGACTCGGCTCTAGCCTCGCCCCCGGAGCCCACGGAGCCCACGAACCCGCACCCCCTACCGGTGGAACGCCTTCTCGGGCCGCTCGCGCGGCTCGAAGCCTGCGGGAGGCGTCCAGTGCTCGGGCACGGCGGTCTCGCGGCCCAGGTACTTCCGCTCGTAGGCGCGCCACGAGGTCGCCCACGTGTCGGGGTCGCTCATGGCCTCCTCCTCGACGCGGTGGATGCTCGAACGGTGCGGCGCCGTGAGCACGAGCTCCGGGTTCTCCCGCGCCTCGCGCGCCACGCGCATGAGCGCGTTCACGTACTCGTCGAGCTCGGCCTTCGAGTACGACTCGGTCGGCTCGATCGTCGCGGGCTCGGGCACGATGTAGGGGTGGTGGCTCGTCCAGTAGTGGAAGCCGTAGTCCGCCATCCGGCTGCCGAGGTCGGCGGAGGCGACGCCCGTCTCGTCGGCGAGCTTCTGCCAGCTGTAGCGCACCTGCTCGATCGGCAGGCGGCCCGGCACCTCGTAGGAGGCCTCGACGCCGGGCTCGTCGCGGAGCCGCGCGTTGATGTAGTTGTTGTTGAGCACGGCGTCCTCGGCGACCGCGAGCAGGCCGTCGGCGCCGAGCGCCCGCACCCACGCGTAGGCGCGGATGAGGTTCGGGACGACCCCGTAGAAGGGCCGGATCGGCGCGACCGCCTGCGGCCCGGCCGCCTCGAGCGAGTACACGCCGTCGCGCTCGCGCACGCGCGGGCCGGGGAGGAACGGCTCGATCGCCTCGGTCACGCACATGGCACCTGCCGCGGGACCGCCGCAGGCGTGCGGCGTCGAGAACGTCTTGTGCAGGTTGAAGTGGCAGATGTCGAAGCCGGCGAGGCGCGCGCTCGTGATCCCGAGCATGCCGTTCGCGTTCGCCTGGTCGTAGACGCCGAGCGCGCCGACCTCGTGCACGGCGTCGACGATCTCCCTGATATCGGGGTTGAAGATGCCCGTGTCCTCGGGGTTCGTGATGAGCACTGCCGCGGTGCGCTCCGAGAGCACCTCGCGCAGCGCGTCGAGGCTCACGAGCCCGTCCTCGCCCGGGTAGAGCGTGATCACGGAGTAGCCGAGCGTCTTTGCGGTCGCCGCGTTCGAGGGGTGCGAGAACACGGTGGTCACGATCTCGGTGCGCTGATCGGCCTCGCCGCGCGCCGCGTGGTAGGCCTTCACGAGGCTCACGTTGCCGAAGATCGCGGCCGATCCGGCCGGCGCCTGCAGCGACACCGCGTCCATGCCCGAGATCTCGCACAGGTACTGCTCGAGCTCGTGGATGATCTGGAGCACGCCCTGCGTGCTCGCGTCGCCCTGGAGCGGGTGGATCTCCGCGGCCTCGGGCGCGCGCACGAACTGCTCGTTGACCTTGGGGCTGTACTTCATGGTGCAGGTGCCCTGGCCGATGTCGACGTTGAGGTCGGCGCCGAGCGTCTCCTGCGAGAGCCGCAGGAAGTGCCGCTGGACCTGGGCCTGCGCCACGGCGGGCAGCCCGATCTCGCGCTCGGAGGCGACGCCGGCCTCGGCCGAGCCTGAGAGCGACTGGGCGATCTCGGCCGGCAGCTCGGGGACGTGGATCCCGCGGCTGCCCGGCACGTCGTAGCTGAAGATCAGCGGCTCGTGCCAGCGGGGCGCGTGGTATTCGCGCGGCTCCGAGATGTCTCGCGAGACGGCGGGAACGCCCGTGCTCTTCGGTGCGGTGGTCATGCGATCTCCCCCAGTTCGCGCACGAGCGCGTCGATGTCTGCCTGCGTGTGCTGCTCGGTGACCGCGACGAGGAGGTCTCCCTCGCGGCCCGCGAAGAAGGCGCCGAGGTCGACGCCCGCGTGGAAGCCGCGCTCCTCCATCCGCTCGCGGATCTCCGCGGCGCTCAGCGCGTCGTGGCGCACGGTGAACTCGCGCCAGTTGGCGGATCCGGCGTGCGGCACGGAGAACCCGGGCAGCTCGGCGATGCGGTCCTTCGCGTAGCGGGTCATGCCCGCGACGTAGGTGCCGAGGCCGCGCATGCCCTCCGGGCCCATGAGCGAGAGGTAGACGCCGGCCGTGATGGCCCAGAGCGAGGCGGCCGTGCCGACCCACTCGTTGCCCTCCTCGCGGCGCGCGAGCGAGGTGCGCTCGTAGGCCACGTCGGTGAAGCCGATCTCGCCGGACTCGCTCGTGGGCGAGAGGCCGAAGAGGCGCGAGGCGAACTCGAAGACGAACTCCGGCTCGTCGTGGGTCGCGATGAAGCCGCCGTGCCCGCCGCCGAAGTGCATGCCGACGCCGAGCGACTGGATGTCGCCGCACACGATGTCGGCACCCCAGTTCGCGGGTGCCTCGAGGAAGCCGAGGGCGACCGGATCCGTCGCCGCGACGACGACCGCGCCGTTCGCGTGGGCTGCCGCGGCGATCTCGCGCGCCTCGCTCTCGACGACGCCGAACACGTTGGGGCTCTCGATGAGCACGGCCGCGGTGTCGTCGGAGACGAGCGCCGCGACGGTCTCGGCGGAGAGCCGGCCCGTGGCCTCGTCGACGTCGACGAGGCGGACCGTCACGGAGTCGGGCAGGTAGGTGCGGATCTTCGCGAGCTTGCCGGCCTCCATCGCGGTCGACACGACGACCTCGCCGCGGCCCGTGAGGCGCAGCCCCATGCGGAGCGCGGTCGCAGCGGCCTGGTAGCCGTCGTAGGTCGGGATCGACACGACGTCCATGTCGAGCAGTTCGGCCATGAGGCTCGTGTACTCGAAGAGCGCCTGCCACTTGCCGTGGTCCTCGGTCGACTCGCCGGCGTAGGCGGTCAGGAACTCGGCGCGGCCGTTGATCTCACCGCAGGTCGCGGGCACGAAGTGCTGGTAGCAGCCGTATCCGAGGAAGCTCCGCGCGGGCAGTGCCGGCGTGTTCTTCGCGAGCAGCCCGCGCATGTGGGAGACGAGGTGCGCCTCGCTGCTGAGCGCCGCGGGCAGATCCAGCCCCTCGGGCATCCGCAGATCGGCGGGAATCGTCTCGTAGAGGTCGTCGATGCCCTGCACCCCGATGGTGTCGAGCATCTGCTGCCGTACTTCCGGAACCGAGTTCGGAAGATACGGATGTGGGGTGGATGGCATCGTTACCGGCCCTTTCATCTCCGTCGCTGGCTCAACGATAGGGATCCGGCCGCCGCGGATCCGGTGTCCAGTGCGTACATTTCGGCCCCCTCCGTAGACACGATGTCGAAGTTTCGGCCGGCCGGCGAAACCCTACGATGAGCAGGTGATCATCGATGCTCTGATAACCAACGCGCGCGTCCTCACGATGGACCCCGAGCGGCCGACGGCGACGCGGCTCGGGATCTGGAACGGCCGGATCGTCGGCCTCGACGAGGAGCTCGAGGGACTGCGCGCGCGGCGCGTGATCGACGCGGGCGGCATGACCGTGCTCCCCGGCTTCCACGACGCGCACAACCACATGGCGACGTTCGGCAGGAGCCTCCTCAACATCGACGCCGGGGCGCTCGGCTCGCTCGACGAGCTGTACGCGGCCGTGCGGACGCGGGCCGATGAGGATCCCGAGCGGGAGTGGATCATCGCCGACGCCTACGACCAGCGCGCCCTCGGCGGCCACCCGACGCGCGAGGGTCTCGACGCCGCGGCCCCCGGCCGCAACGTCATCGTGAACCACCGCACGACCCACATGCTCGTCGCGAGCACTCCCGTGTTCGAGCGCGTGGGAGCGCTCCACACCGACTGGCCCGTGCCGTCTGGCGGCTTCGTCGAGCGCGACGAGCGCGGCGCGCCTGTCGGCCTCGTCGGCGAGCAGGCGATGGCCGCGTTCCGGGATCTCAGCCGCCCGCACAGCGTCGAGGTGCTCGCGGACGCGCTCGGCCGCGCGAGCGACCGCTTCCTCTCGGAGGGCATCACGGCCGTCGGCGAGGCCGGGATCGGGGATTCCCCCGTCGTCGGCTCGAGCCCGATCGAGCTCCTGCCCTACCAGGTCGCCCGCGAGCGCGGCCGGCTCGGCGTGCGCGTGCGCCTCATGGTCTCGATGGAGAACCTGCACGGCGTCGTCTCGGCGCCGGACGACCTCATCGATCTGGGCCTCGACCTGGGGCTCCGCACGGGCTTCGGCGACGACTTCCTCGGGATCGGCGCGCTCAAGATGTTCACGGACGGCGCGATCAGCAGCCGTACGGCGGCCCTCGACGAGCCCTACTGCGACCACGGCGGGCACGGCGTCATGCAGTTCGGCCGGGAGGAGCTCACGGCGCTCGCGAGCTCCGCGACGCGCGCCGGCTGGCAGCTGGCCGTGCACGCCATCGGCGACCACGCGAACGACGTCGCGCTCGACGTCATCGAGACCGCTGCGGCCGGCGCGCCGGGCAACGGCTTCCGCCACCGCATCGAGCACGCCTCGATCCTGCGCGACGACCAAGTGCGGCGCATGGCCGCGGCCGGCATCACGGCGTCGATCCAGCCCGAGTTCGTGAGCGCCCTCGGCGACTCGGTGCTCGCGGGGCTCGGCGAGCGCGGCCCGTGGACCTACCGGCACCGCTCGCTCATCGAGGCCGGGATCCCCGTCGCGCTCGGCAGCGACCGGCCCGTCGTGTCGGGCCACCCGCTCCGCGGCGTGCGCGACTCGGTGCTGCGCCTCACCTCGAGCGGCGCGGCGTTCAGCCCCGGCGAGGCCGTCGACGTGATGACGGCGCTCCGCGGCTACACCCGCGACTCGGCCGCGGCGATCGGCATGGCCGACCGCCTCGGCGTGCTGCGGGCGGGCGCCTACGCCGACCTCGCCGTGCTCGACGGCGATCCGCTCACGGCCGATCCCGCGTCGCTTCCCGACATCGCGGTCGCCGCGACCGCGGTCGCTGGCGACTTCCTGTTCGACCCGAGCGGGCTGGCCCAGTGAGCCCCGCGGCGAGCACCGTCACGGTCATCGGCGGCGGCACGATGGGCCGCGGGATCGCGGTCGCTTCGCTCGTCCGCACGCCCGCCGCCGTCTGGCTCGTCGAGACCGCGGACGGGCTCCGCGAGGAGCTCGCGCGCGGGATCGCGGCAGACGCCGAGGCGCGCGGGGCGCACGGCGCCGGATCCCGGCTCAGCGTCGTGGGATCCCTCGCCGAGACCCCGGAGGCCGAGCTCATCGTCGAGGCCGTCCCCGAGATCCCGGAGCTGAAGCACCGCGTGCTGCGGGAGGCCGAGGGCCGGCTCGCGGCCGGCGGGATCCTCGCCTCGAACACGAGCTCGCTCAGTATCGCGTCGCTCGCGGCGGCGCTCGAGCGCCCGGGCCGCTTCCTCGGCATGCACTTCTTCCAGCCCGTGCCGGACACGGTGCTCACGGAGCTCATCCTGCACGACGGCGTCGACGGCCAGGCGGTCGAGGCAGCCGAGCGCTGGACCGCGGCGCTCGGCCGCGAGGCGATCACGGCGCGGGATGTCCCGGGCTTCGCGACCTCCCGCCTCGGCCTCGCGATCGGCCTCGAGGCGATCCGGATGCTCGAGGAGGGCGTCGCGAGCGCCGAGGACATCGACCGCGGGATGCGCCTCGGCTACCAGCACGCGGTCGGGCCGCTCCGCATGACCGACATGGTGGGGCTCGACGTGCGCCTCGCGATCGCCGAGTACCTCGCCGAGCACCTCGGCCCCCGCTTCGAGCCGCCGCAGCTCATGCGCGACATGGTCGCGGCCGGCCGGCTCGGCAGGAAGTCCGGCCGCGGCTTCTTCGACTGGGCTGAGTAGGCGGAGCCGAAAGCGGGGCGCTGACCGGGAGATTCCGGCCAGCGCCCCGCTTGCGTTCGCGCGCCCCCGCGCTACTTCGCGACGGGCCAGTCGGCCTCGCTCGGCAGGTGGATTAGCTTCTGGTTCAGGAACTCGGAGATCGCGTAGCGCCCGAGCTCGCGCCCGAAGCCCGAGGCCTTCGTGCCGCCGAAGGGCAGCTCGGGGGAGTCCGCGAGCGACTCGTTCACGTAGACCATGCCCGTGTCGAGGCGGTCGGCGACGCGGAACGCCTGATCCCGATCCGTCGTGAAGAGGTACGAGCCGAGCCCGAACGGGATGTCGTTCGCGAGGGCGACCGCCTCGTCCTCCGACGACACCCGGTAGAACTGGGCCACCGGGCCGAAGAACTCCTCCTGCGAGGTCTCGGATCCGACCGCGATCTCCTCGAGCACGGTCGTGCCGAAGAAGGCGCCGTCCGAGCTGCCGTCGCCCAGCACGAGCCTCGCGCCGCCGTCGACGGCGCGCGCGACCTGCTGCGTGAGCTCCTCTGCCGCGGCGACCGACGACATCGGGCCGACGCGCACGCCGTCCGTGTGCGGGTCGCCTACGGGCGCCGCGGCGAGCGCCGCGACGAACGCCTCCTTGAACTGGTCGTAGAGCTCGTCGATCACGATGAAGCGCTTCGCGCCGTTGCAGGCCTGGCCGCTGTTGTGGAGGCGGGAGTTGAGGGCCGCCGTGACCGCGTCGGCCATGTCGTCGACGCTGAGCACGATGAACGGGTCCGAGCCGCCGAGCTCGAGCACGACGGGCTTCAGGTGCTTGCCCGCGAGCGATCCGACCGCTCGGCCGGCCGCCTCGGATCCCGTGAGGGAGACGCCGCGCACGCGCGGGTCGGCGATCACGCGCTCGATCCTGGCGCTCTCGACGAAGAGGTTCTCGTAGGCACCCTCGGGGAAGCCGGCCTCGCGCAGGATGTCGCCGATCGCGGCCGCCGACTCGGGGCACTGCGACGCGGGCTTCAGGAGCACGGTGTTGCCCGCGAGCAGGTTCGGGGCCGCGAAGCGCGCCACCTGGTAGAAGGGGAAGTTCCAGGGCATGATCCCGAGCAGCGCGCCGAGCGGGGTCGGCCGCACGATCGCGGTGCGGCCGCGCTTCGAGTCGATGACCTCGTCGGCGAGGAACTGCGCGCCCTCCTCGCCGTAGTAGCGGTAGATGAGCACGACGAAGCCGATCTCGCCGAGCGCCTGCCACTTCGGCTTGCCCATCTCGCGCACGATGATCTCGGCGAGCTCGTCCTGCCGCTCCTCGTGGAGGTCGGCCGCGCGCCGCAGCATCGCGGAGCGCTCCTCGAGGCTCAGCGCGCCGAGCGTCTCGCGCGCGGCGTGGGCGCGCGCGATCACCTGCTCGAGCTGCTCGTCGCTCAGCGGGGCGAGCGCCTCGCCCTGCTCGCCCGTCGCCGGGTTCACCACTCTGTAGACCATCGATTCCTCCTTGAATTCAGCGGCACCAGCCTAGGGACGGCGCGGGGCGGTCCGGCTTGTACAGCACGGCGAGACGCGAGGGGCGGCTATCCGATGTGGCGGGTTCCCTGTGCGCCGCTCCGGGCCTATGTTGAGGATCGTCGGCGCGGGGATCCCGCGCCCCGAAAGCGTCGATCCCGCGTTACACGCGCAACGTGCGAAGGAGCACCGCATGCCGCAGCCCGCCTCACGGATGCAGCTCGTCCAGCCCTCCGCGATCCGCGAGCTGCTCGCGCTCGCGGCCGATCCGGGGATCATCTCCTTCGGCGGCGGCTACCCGGACACCTCGCTCTTCCCGCTGCCCGAGCTCGCGGCGGCATACTCGAGCGCGATCCTGGAGCACGGCTCCGTGGCCCTGCAGTACGCCGCGTCGGAGGGCCTGCCGCGGCTCCGCGAGCAGCTCGCCGAGCGCATGCGCGCCGACGGCGTGGACTGCGGTCCCGAGAACATCTTCCTGATCCAGGGCGCCCAGCAGGCGATCGACCTCGCGGGCAAGATGTGGCTCGACCCCGGCGACATCGTGATCACGGAGGAGCCGACGTTCCTCGGCGGGCTCGTGGGGCTCAATCCCTACGAGCCCCGGTATCGCGCCGTCCGCACCGACGACGACGGCATGGATCCCGAGCACCTCGAGGAGGTGCTGCGGGCGAACCCCGGCGCGAAGCTCATCTACACGATCCCCGACTTCCACAACCCGACGGGCGTGACCATGACGCTCGAGCGCAGGCGCCGGGTCGTCGAGCTCGCCCGCGAGTACGACGTCATCGTGCTCGAGGACGCGCCCTATCGGGAGCTCTTCTTCGGTGCGGCGCCCTTGCCCACGCTCAAGAGCTTCGACACGGACGGCCGGGTCTACCACGTCGGCAGCTTCTCGAAGACGCTCGCGCCGGGGATCCGGACCGGCTGGATGGTCGCGGACGCGGAGCACGTGGAACGCCTCGCGCTCCTGAAGCTCGCGACCGACACCCAGAACAGCACGCTCAACATGTTCGCGGTCTCCCGCTACCTCGAGGAGAACGACTACGACGCGCACCTCGACCGGATCCGTGCCCACTACCGCGGGAAGCGGGATCACACGCTCGCGGCGCTCGACGCGACGCTCCCGGGCGACATCGCGTTCACGCGCCCGGAGGGCGGCCTCTTCGTGTGGCTGAAGTTCCCGGACGGCGTCGACACGGACCGCCTGCTGCGTGAGGAACTCATCCCGGTCGAGCGCGTCGCGTTCGTGCCCGGCTCCTCCTTTTACGCCGAAAAACCCTTGTTCAGCCGCGGTAGACTGGGGTTTCCGACCCTCCCGCACGACCGTATCAGCGAGGGGATCCGCCGAATCGCGGATGGGATCGCGCGCACGAGGAGCGCGTGACCGCCCCCGCCGCTCGGTTGCCAGAAAGCCCCGCATGATTCGCCTTCACGACGTCTTCGAACTGCCAGAGCTCGGCCTCACGCCGGTCGTCACTCCGGCGGGCGCCTCGCCCGAGATCCGGTGGGCGCACGTCAGCGAGCTCGTCGATCCGACGCCCTGGCTGCTCGGCAAGGAACTGCTGCTCACGACTGGGTTCGCGCTCGAGGACGAGCCGCGCGCCTGGGACGACTACTGCGGCCGCATGAAGAACGCGGGCGTCTCGGTGCTCGGCATGAGCACGGGCCCGAGCCTGCCCTACCCCGCCGTGCCCGCCGGCCTCATCGCCGCGGCCGAGTCGCACGGGCTCGCGCTCATCCACGTGCCGCACGACACCCTCATGCAGAGCGTCGTGCAGCGGGTCTCCGACGCGCTGCATCACGCCGCCAATCAGGACCTCGTGCGCTCCTTCTCCGTGCAGCGCCAGCTCAGCGAGGCCGCGTCGAGCAAGGGCGGCGTCGACCGCATCGTCGAGGTGCTCGCGCGCGTGCTCGGCTTCCAGACCGTCGTGCTCGACGAGCGGCTCCGGATCCTCGCGAAGAGCAGCCACACGGCGGAGGAGCGCATCGCCCCGATCCGCACCGAGCTCCGCGCGCGGCTGCGCGAGGGGCTGCGCTGGTCGATCTCGCAGGAGGGCCAGGAGGACTCGCTCGTCGTGCTCCCCCTCGGCACCGAGGGTCGGCTGTCCGGGATCCTGACCTGCTCGAAGCCCGGCGCGCTGAGCGTGCACGACCGCGCGGCGCTCGGCCTCGCCGCGTCGCTGCTCGGGATCCTGCTCGAGCGGCGCATGGCCGCCCAGCAGCACCGCCGCATGCTCGAATCGCAGCTGCTCTCGAACCTGCTCGCCGACTCGGGCACCGTCGCCGACGTGCAGCGCTACCTCGCGCAGCGCGGGATCGAGGTCGACCACGTCGAGGTGCTGAGCACCGGGGCCCCCGAGAGCGAGGCCGACTACGACGAGTTCGTTGCCGGCGCCCTCGAGCTCTGCGACGAGCTGCTCGCGACGCGCTCGGCCGACGGCTGCACCTTCGCGCTCGTCAACGCGCGCGAGCCGCTCGCCGCGCCGCTGCGCGAGCTCGTGCAGGCGCTCGGGCTCGCCCCGGCCGGCCTCGGCGAGCGCAGGCCGCTGCCCGGGATCGCGGAAAGCCTCACCCAGGCGCGCTTCGCCCGCTCCGTCGCGATCACGCGCGACCTGCCGCTGCTCGAGCGCGCCGACACGGGCGGATACCGCGCGCTCATGCAGATGGGCTCGCACGAGGCGAGGCACCGCTTCGCCGACAGCGTGCTCGCGCCCATCGACGAGGCCGACCAGAACGGGCGGGGCGAGCTCTTCCGCACGGTCCGCGCCTACCTCACGGCGCTCGGCAACCATGAGGCGACGGCGGAGGCGCTCGGCGTCCACCGCCACACCGTGCGCGCCCGGATCGCGCGCATCATGCAGCTGACCGGGAGAAACCTCTCGCATCCCGAGGATTTCCTCGAGCTCTGGCTCGCCGTCGAGTGCCGCACGAGCAGCGCGGAGATCGACGAGTGCCCGGGGTTGGGCGGGGAGGCGGCCGCGTCCGAGGCCAGCACCGCCGAAACGGGCACCGCCGAGTAGTACACCGCGTACACCGCGCGCTGCCGCTTGGCCAGAGTGGAGCGGCGCACACGCGATCCTGCCTGAAATGCTGGGCGGACCAGCAGAACGAGGTCCGAGGCCGCGGCGGGAGCCGCGCGCAGCGCACTTGAGGAGCGAAGATGCCCAGCACAGCGAGCACCGGCGGTGCCGGCCGCACCGGCCGCACCCGCCGCAGCGTCCTCGTCGTCGGCGGCGGCCTCATCGGGCTGTGCGCCGCGTTCTCCCTGCTGCGCGACGGCCACAGCGTCACGATCGTCGAGCGCGAGCGCGTCGGATCCGGCGCCGCACGCGGCAACGCGGGCGAGATCACGCCGCTCAACGTCCTCCCCATGGCCGGGCCCGCGATGATCCCGGAGACGGTGCGCGGCGTCACCTCTCGCACCCACTACCTCGCGGTCTCCCCGCTCGCGCTCCCGCGGCTCGCGACCTTCGGACTCTCCTTCCTCGCGCACTGCGCACCGCGCCGCGTCGCCGCGGGCTCGCGCGGCCTCGACCAGCTCGTGCGCGGCGCCTTCGCCTCCTTCGACGCGATGCGCCGCGACGGCCTCCAGCTCGCGGGCGGCGGCGAGGGCTACGTCTACACCCACCCCGACCTCGCGCGCCTCGAGGCGCACCGCGCGGCGCTCGTCGCGCGCGCCGACCACCTCGGCATGGCGCGCCCCGAGCCGATCCTGCGCGGCGGCGACGTGCGGGCGGCGGATCCCGCGCTCGCGAACTCGGTCGCGCAGGCCTACGTCGCGACGACCGAGCGCTTCCTCGACCCCGGCCTCCTCGTCGACGAGCTGCGCGACCGCCTGCTCGCCGAGGGCGTCACGATCCGCGAGGGTGTCACGGCGCAGCGGCTGATCCCGGGCACGAGCGAGCCGGGCCCCGCAGGCTTCCCCGGCGTCGCCGTCCGCGATGAGGCGGGCCATCAGGAGATCATCCGCGAGTCGCGGATCGTCGTTGCCCCGGGCGCCTTCGCGCCCCGGCTCCTCGACGCAAGCGGGATCCGGATCCCGAACCGGCTGCGCGTGCGGCCCGGCCGCGGCTACAGCTTCACGGTCGAGACCGACACGATGCCGCGGCTCCTGCTCGGCTCGCTCGCCGAGCGCACGGTCGCGATCCCCATGAACGGGCGGCTCCGGATCGTCGGGCTCATGGACTTCGACGGCTCGACCGACCGCTACGAGCCGGCGCGCGCGAGGCAGCTCGCGCGCCGCGCCTCCCGCTTCCTGCGCGGCGTCGACTGGGACGCGATCAGCGAGGAATGGGTCGGGCCGCGGCCCATGACGCCGAGCGGGCTCCCCGTCATCTCGCCGCTGCCCGCGGACTCCCGGATCGTCGTCGCCGCCGGCCACAACATGCACGGCCTCTCGCTCGGCGCCGTCACGGGCGACGTCGTGGCCGCGCTCGTCGCGGGCCGCGCGCCCGTCGTCGCGGGCCGCGAGATCGACCTCAGGCCGTTCGCGATCCCGCGCTGACCGCGCGCCCCAGCACCTCACCCCCTGTTCCCCGAAAGAAAGGAGAGCCACAGTGACCGACACCGCACCGGGCTCCGCCCCCGCCTCAGCCTCTGGCTCAGCCCCCGTCGCAATCGTGACCGGAGGCGCGGGCGCCTTCGGCTCCGCCATCTCCCGCCGCCTCGCCGCGGCCGGCCAGCACGTCGTCATCGCCGACCTCGACCTCGCCGCCGCCGAGCGCGTCGCAGGGGAGATCTCCGGATCCGGGGCCGCTGCTGGCGCGAGCGCCGTCCGCGTCGACCTCGCCGACGAGGCATCGATCGCCGCCGCGATCGCCGAGGTGCTCGAGCGCCACGGCCGCATCGACACGCTCGTCAACAACGCGGGCTACTCCCCCGTCGGCGGCCTCGACACGACGAGCCTCGCCGACTTCGACCGCACGATCGCGATCAACCTGCGCGGCGCCTACCTCATGTGCGCCGGCGCGACCGAGGCGCTGCGGCGCTCGCCAGCAGCGCGCGTCGTGATGGTCGGATCCCGCACCTGGCTCGCGGGCGGCAACCCCGCCTACACCGCATCGAAGGCCGGCGTCGTGGGGCTCTGCCGCACCGTCGTGCACGCGCTCGGGGCGACGGGCGGCACCTGCAACGTCGTCGCCCCCGGGCCCGTCGACACCCCGCTCGTCGACACGATGGGCATGGGCGACGCCCGCGCCGAGAACTTCCGCCGCTACGCCGAGGCCGCGCCGCTCGGCCGCGTCGCGACCCCCGACGAGGTCGCCGCCGCCGTCGCGTTCTTCGCCGGCCCCGACGCGGGCTTCATCACGGGCGAGGTGCTGCACGTCGCCGGCGGGCTGCAGCTCGCGCCGCGGCTGTAGCGGCCAGTTTTTCCCACCCCACCGACACAGAAAGCACTGATCCCGTGACTCACACGCAGGCCGGCACCACGGCCCCTCCCTCCCCCGTCCGCGCCGGCGGCTCGCCGCGCAAGGTCGCGTTCGCGAGCTTCATCGGCACGAGCATCGAGTGGTACGACTTCTTCCTCTACGGGACGGCGTCGGCGCTCGTGTTCGGCGCGCTCTTCTTCCCGAGCGAGGAGCCCATCATCGGTACGCTCCTCGCCTTCGGTTCCTTCGGCGTCGGCTTCGCGGCCCGCCCGCTCGGCGGCGCGATCTTCGGCAACCTCGCCGACAAGATCGGCCGCAAGAAGGTGCTCGTCGCGACCCTCCTCATCATGGGCTTCGCGACCGCCGCGATCGGCCTCCTCCCGACCTACGCCCAGATCGGCGTCTGGGCGCCCGTGCTCCTCGTGACGCTCCGCCTCATCCAGGGCCTCGGCGTCGGCGGCGAGTGGGGGGCCGCAGTGCTCATGAGCGTCGAGCACGCGCCCTCCGGCCGCAAGGGCTTCTTCGGTTCGATACCCCAGATGGGCGTGCCCGTCGGCACCATCCTCTCGACCGGCGCGTTCAGCCTGCTCGCGCTCCTCCCCGAGGACGACTTCCTCTCCTGGGGCTGGCGGATCCCGTTCCTCGCGAGCTTCCTGCTCGTGATCGTCGGCCTCGTCATCCGCATCTCGATCGAGGAGTCGCCCGCGTTCCAGCAGGTCATGGCGAGCGGACGCGTCGAGAAGATGCCGATCGCGACGGCACTCCGCGGCCACTGGCGCACGATCCTCGCCGCCGCGGGCACCCGCTTCTCCGAGAACTCGACGTTCTACGTCGTCACCGTGTTCTCGATCACCTACGGCGTCGAGGCGCTCGGCCTCGACCGCGCACTGATCCTGAACGCGGTGCTCATCTGCGCCGCCGTCGAGTTCGTGCTGATCCCGCTCTTCGGCCGGTGGTCCGAGAACACGGGCCACCGCCGCCTCTTCCTGTGGGCCGCCGCGGCATCCGTGCTCATCGCGTTCCCCTACTTCCTCCTGTTCAACACGGGATCCTTCGCGATCATCGCCGCGGCCATGACCGTCACCATCGGCATCGCCTGCGTCATGTTCGCGCTCGAGCCGGCGATCATGGGCTCGCTCTTCCCCACGGAGATCCGCACGAGCGCCGTGTCCATCGGCTACCAGGTGGCGGCAGTGTTCGCCGGCGGCCTCTCGCCCTTCATCGCGACGGGACTCTACGCCCTCTTCGACGGCGCCTGGTGGCCGATCGCTGGGTACATCGCGCTCATGGGCATCATCAGCTTCGTGTCCGTGTGGCTCGCGCCCGCCGCCGCCCGCCGCGAGAGCGGCCAGGAGGCGCACGTGTAGCGCGCGCTCTTCCCTCCCCGCGCGCACCGCGCCCCGCGCACCGCGCCCCCCGCGCACCGCGCCCCGCGCGCACCGCGCGCCTTCCCCGCCGAGTCGGCCGGAAGGCCCCATTCACGCCGCTGAATGGGGCCTTCCGGCCAACTCGATTGCGGGAATGGGGCCATTGGGGAGACTCGAGGGCGCGCGTGAGCGCCGGCGCATAGGCTGGACCCGTGGAGAAAGTGCAATTGCCCGAGGAGATTCGCTACGTCGCGCTCGGCGACAGCTTCACGGAGGGCGTCGGCGACGAGCTCCCCGACGGCACCGCAAGGGGCTGGGCCGACCTTGTCGCGCAGGGCCTCGCCGACGCCACCGGGCGCCCGATCAGCTACGCGAACCTCGCGATCCGGGGACGCCTGCTCGGCCCCATCATCGAGCAGCAGCTCGCCCCGGCGCTCGCGCTCGCCCCCGCCGCCACGCTCGTGACGTTCAACGGCGGCGGCAACGATATGCTCCGCCCGGGCACCGACATCGCGTCCATCGCGGCAGCCACGGAACACGCAATGCGCCGGATCAGGGATTCCGGCGCCCTCCCCGTGCTCCTCGCGGGCGCGAACCCGACGGGCGGCCTGCCGGGCGGCGGCCGCGTGCAGGCCAAGGGCGACGCGCTCGTCGTCGCCGCGAGCGGCATCGCCGACGGGCTCGGGATCCCGTTCGTCGACAACTGGAGCGATCCGGAACTCGCGGGCCGCCAGTACTGGTCCCGCGACCGCCTCCACCTCGCGCCGGTCGGGCACCACCGGGTCGCAATGAACGTGCTGCGCGGGCTCGGCCTCGACGCCCCGGACGACTGGGTCGTCGACGCCGCCCCGATCCCGGCCCCGACCAGGCGGGATCAGCTCCGTTACACGCGCGAGCACGTCGTGCCGTGGGTGCAGCGCCGCCTGACCGGCCGCTCGAGCGGCGACGGCCGCACCGCGAAGCACCCGGACTGGGTGCGCATCGAGCCGCGGTAGCGGCGCCATCGCGTGCCCTCGCCCGCGCTCCGCTGGGGACGGGCGAGGGCCTCCATTGACCCACAGATGTTGCCAGACATAAGATGTCAGACAACGGACAAGTCCGTGGTCACCGATGCCAATGGAGGTATGCACTCATGACCCCGCCCCGCTCACCGTTCTCGAGGCCCGCGCGCCGGGCGACGCCCATTGTCGCCGCCGCACTTTGCCTCACCACTCTCGTCTCCTGCGCGCAGCTCTCCCCGCCAGTGGCCGATCCGGCCGCTGAGGCGAGCTCCCGTCCCGAGGTCACCGATTTGGATCTCACCCAGATCACGAAGGATCTGAGGCTCGGCCGCTACACCAGCGAGGAGCTCGTCACCGCGTACCTGGACCGGATCGAGCGCTTCGACGGCAAGAAGCCATTCGACGGCGGCATGGGCACGATCGTGAGCCTCAACGAGGATGCAGCTGACCAGGCCAGGCAGCTCGACGAGGAGCGGGAGGCCGGCAAGATCCGCGGCCCTCTGCACGGGATCCCCGTCCTCGTGAAGGACAACATCAACACCGCGAAGCTGCCCACGAGCCACGGCAACCAAGCGCTCGCAAGCTATCAGCCGCACGAGGACGCTGAGGTCGTCAAGCGCCTGCAGGACGCGGGCGCAATCGTCCTCGGGAAGACGAACATGGCGGAGTTCGCGATGTTCTGGGACACGGTGAGTTCGGTCCGCGGCAGGACGCTGAACCCGTTCGATGCAGGCCGGAACATCAACGGCTCGAGTGGCGGTAGCGCGGCGGCGGTCGCCGCCTCGTTCGCCCCGATCGCGATCGGCACGGAGTCGTGCGGCTCGATCACGGATCCCGCGGCGTTCACCAGCCTCGTGGGTTTTCGCCCGACCGTCGGCGCCGTCAGCATGACGGGAACCGACTACAACCCGCTCGGCGACTCGATCGGCCCGCTCGCGCTGAGCGTGACCGATGCGGCGACGCTGCTCGACACGATGATCGGGCCGGATTCGACTGCGCCTTGGACGATCACCGATGCACAGGCTCAGCAACTCAGACTGTCCGATTATCTGACGACGGACGGACTGCAGGGAGCCCGAATCGGTTACCTCGTACACCCGTTTGGCGGCTGGGACTGGGAGGCGTCGCCCGAAACGGATCGGGTCATCGACACAGTCGAGGAGAACCTGGCGGTGTTCGAGGAGCAGGGCGCCACTGTCGTACGCATCGAGCTCACGCCCGAGTGGATCGCTGAGAGCATTCGCGCGGGCGACGACTACTGGGCCGTCGACGGCCACGAGGACTACTTCGTGCGCACGGCGGCCGATTGGCCCGAGGGTCTCGCGGAGCGGACCGAGCCGAAGGACAAGATCAACTTCGGCGATCTCTTCGCGGCGAGCCCGGACATGGAGGAGACCGCGATCGACTGGCTGTCGGGCGACGACAACACCCCGCGGGACCCGCAGAGCTTCGCTTCCGCCCAGGGCGCGCGAGCGCAGTTCGCCCGCGGCGTCGACGCGCTTTTCGCCGAGTACGACCTCGACGCGCTGAGCTTCCCGACCGTGGCGGCCCGGCCAACGCCCGTGCACGCCGATCCTGCCGAGCTCATCGATCCGGATCAGACCGGCACCCACTGCGGCTGGGCGAACTTCTCGGACCGCCCCGTAGTGAGCGTTCCGGCCGGCTTCGAGGGCGGGCTCCCGGTGGGCATCAGCCTGCTCGGATCCCGCTTCGATGACGGGCGCCTCATCGGCTTCGCCTACAGCTTCGAGCAGGCCACCGGGCACCATCGCCTGCCCGAGATGACGAGCGAGGAATAGCGCACGGCGACAGGCGAGAGGGGGAGGCCGTGACTGCACGGCCTCCCCCTCTCTGCTCTCGCCTGCGATACGAGGCGCAGAATCAGTCGATGCTGACACCGATCCGCTCGGCACGCTCCCTGAAGTCCTCGAGCTTCACCGTGGGGTCCGTCGTGCGGTCGCCGATCCTTGCGTGGGGCCGGCCGCCCGTCGCCGCGACGACCGCGATCACGAGCTCGTCGGCTGCGGGCGCATC
This sequence comes from Leucobacter luti, assembly GCF_050310065.1. Taxonomy (GTDB): domain Bacteria; phylum Actinomycetota; class Actinomycetes; order Actinomycetales; family Microbacteriaceae; genus Leucobacter; species Leucobacter luti_B. The sequence goes on from NZ_CP190007.1 coordinate 251,815, forward strand.
GGGGATCGAGAATCCGAACGTCACGAAGTGCGAACGGAGGCCCGAGGTCACGATGTCTGCGAGCGGCACGGTGAGCCGCGTGCCGCCAGCACCCCTCGTGTCCGCGTAGCTGATGTACTGCTTGCTGTGCAGCCGCTCTCGGATCACATTGCCGAAGTAGGGCGTGTGCAGGAACGCCGAACCGTGCTCGATCTCCCCATCGAGGCCGACAATCGCACCCTTGCCGTATGCGGCCACCCGGTGAGAGTCGCCGAAGGCGTCGATAATCTCCTGCGTGAGCAGCAGGGCGATCTCCGGTGCGCGCTCCCGGACCTCTGGCCCGAGGTCGTCCACGAAGGATCCGACCCACGGATTCTTGATCACTGCCGCAGCAGCGCACAGTTCGAGCGGCTTCGCGAGGCTCTTCCCACCCTCGGAGAACACGCGTTCCCGGACCGTCGAGATCTTCCTGATCTGCAATTCATCGCTGAACATGAGCGATTCCCCTTTCCTTGTTCACACAACTTCATCCGGCGGCGGCGAGCGCCGCGGCCGCCTCCCCGTCTGTGGCGAACCATTCGGTGCCGCCCGGGGTGATCGAAAACTGGTGCCATTCCCCGTTCGCCGCAGCGCCGTGGCGGTGCACCGTGCCGGGCGGGCACCAGACGCGTGCGCCGGCGGGCAGCGCGATCGGTTGCTCTCCGAAGTCCTGCACGAATCCTTCGCCCGAGACCGACTCGAGATACTGACCGCGGTCGTGCCGGTGCCACCCGCCGATGAGCGACCCGGCGGCGACCCTCGCGGCGAGGATCGTGATCCCGTCGTCGGGGCCGACGAGCTGCTCGAAGGCGACGGGCTGGGATCCCGACGCCGCACGGCCCAGCGGCGACGGGATCCCGATCGTGCGCGGCACGGCTAGGCCTCGGCCGGCACGATCACGCTGCGCTCGGGCTCCCAGCGCAGGAAAACCTCCTGCCCGGCGCGGATCTTGTCCGCGTCGCGGTGCGAGAGCCAGAGCAGACAACCCGAACCATCGGCGAACCTGCCCGAGCACCGGAGCCGGTCGCCCAGGAAGACGATCTCGTCGAACACCGCCGAGACGCGGTTCCCCGCGTCCTGCGGAGAGTCCTCGACGAAGCCGTCCTCGGGCCGCAGCACGAGTCGCACGCGTTCCCCGGCGCGCACGACGCTCGTGGGCCGGGCGATCGCGGTGCCGCCGGCCTCGAGCGACAGCTCGATCGGCCGGCCGGCCTCGACCCGCGCGACCGTCGCCTCGACGAAGTTTGCCGCCCCGAGGAATTTCGCTGTGAAGCTCGAGTTCGGTGACTCGTAGATCTCCGTCGGGGTGCCGACCTGGGCGATCTCGCCATCGCGCATGATGACGATCCGGTCGCTGAGCGCGAGCGCCTCCTCCTGATCGTGCGTGACGAACAGGACCGTCGTGCCGATCTCCTGGTGGAGTCTGCGGATCTCCTCCTGCATCTGGGTCCGCAACGACTTGTCGAGTGCGCTCAGTGGCTCGTCCATGAGCAGGATCGGCGGGTTGGAAACAAAGGCGCGCGCGAGCGCCACGCGCTGCTGCTGACCGCCCGAAAGCTGTGCGGGCCTCCGTGTGGCGAGGTGGTCAAGGGATACGGCCTCGAGTGCCGCGAGTGCGCGCTTCTTCCTGACGTCGCCGGATCCGCCCTCGCGCTTGAGCGGGTACATCACGTTCTCGAGCACGGTCATGTGCGGGAACAGCGCGTAGGACTGGAATACCATCCCCAGGCCACGCTTGTGGGTCGGCACCCGGGTGATGTCCTTGTCGCCGAGCATGATGCTTCCGCCCGTCGGGGTCTCGAACCCCGCGACCATATTGAGCGTGGTGGTCTTGCCGGAACCGCTCGGGCCGAGCAGCGTGAGGAACTCGCCCGGCCGCACCGAGAGCGAGACATCCTTGACCGCGAGCACGTCACCGTAGCGCTTCTGAACGCCGAGCAATTCGAGCCCGACCGGCGCTCGCCCCGACCCTCGTGTCGTCTGAACCATTGTTATTCCGTTTCTCGTGCGAAGTGTGTCAGGGGGTGGCTCGTCGCTTGGCGACGGCGTTCAGTGCGAGGCTCAGACCCAGGAGGAGGAAGGTCGCGACCGTGAGCACTGTCGCCGCGACGGGCACCACCGGGTTGAGTTCGTACGTGATGCTCGCGAACATCTTCACGGGCAGCGTCGGCTCCCGGTCGCCCGCGACAAACATCGCGATGACTGGTTCGTCGAGCGACACCATGAGCGAGAGGAGCGTCGCGGCGCCGATCCCGGGCATGATGACCGGGATCACGATGCCCATGAAGGCGCGGAACGCGCTCGCCCCGTGCACCCTCGCCGCCTGCACCAGCTTGAAGTCGAAGGTGCGCAGCGACGCGGTCACGGTCGTCACGACGAACGGGATCGCGAGCCCGACGTGCGCGAGCACGACGAGCGGGAGCCCGCCCTGGATCCTGAGCATGAGGACGAGGAGGTAGAGCGCGAAGCCCGAGATGACGACCGGGACCATCATGGGCATCATGATGATCGGATCGGTGAGCCGAGCCGTGCGCGAGTTCGCCCTGACCATCGCGTAGGAGGCCAGCGTGCCGAGCGGGACCGCGATGAGCGCGGTGCATGCGGCGACGACCAGGCTCCGGACGAGCGCTGAGGTCCAGGCCGAGTCCGAGAAGAAGCGCTCGACCCACTGCATCGAGAACCCGGGTGGCGGGAACTCGAGGAACATGCTCGAACTGAAGGCCATCGGGATCACCGCGAGGGCGGGGAGCACCAGGTACGCGGCCAGGATCACGGAGAGGATGACGCCGAGGATTCGTGTGATGCGGCTCTGTGGCATGTCAGTTCCTTCCTACGAGCCGGGCCAGCGACCTGAGCGCGATCATCACCGCGAAGGTGACGATGAGCAGGGCCCCCGAGAGCGCGGCACCGTAGCTCCAGTCGAGCGTGGTGCCGACCTGATCGCTGATCAGTTGGCCAATCATGAGCTCGCGCGGCGAACCGAGGATGGACGGGATCACGAAGTAGCCGAGCGTCGTCACGAACACGATCGTCGACCCGGCAAGCGCGCCCGGGATGAGGAGCGGGAAGGTGACGGTCAGGAAGCGACGCACCGGGCCCGCGCCGTGCACGGCTGCCGCCCGCTCGAAGCTGCCGTCCTGGCGACCCATGACGTCCGTCAGGGAGATCACCATGAACGGGAATCCGTACTGCACCATGCCGATGATGACACCGGTCGGGCTGTTCACGAGTTGCAGGCCGCCCGTGTCTATCCCGAGCGCCTTGAGGAACCCCATGATCGGGCCGTTGTGGCCGAGCAGCGCGAGCCACGCGTAGGCGCGCACGAGCACGCTGAAGAACAGGGACGCGGTCACGGCGCCCAGGAGGATGCTCCGCAGGCGCGGCCCCGACTTCAGAGCGATTGAGGCGTACGGAATCGCGAGCACGAGCGAGATGATCGTGACGAGCGCCGCGATGCCGAGGCTGCGCAGGAAGACGGTGCGCACGAGGTCGGTCTCGATGATGCGCACGTACTGCGAGAATGGCCCGGCTTCCCCGGTGAAACTCGTCGCGAGCAGGATGATCGTCGGGATGACGAAAATCGGCACGAGGACGAGCAGCGCCGGGATGAAGAGGAGGCCTGGCGCCGTGTACCAGGCCGAGCCGCTCTTGGAGCGGCCGGCCTGGTCACGAAGGGTGATGACGTCAGTGGTCACTGACCGGCCCAGCTCGACCACTTTTCGACCGCCTGGTCGAAGTTGTCGGCCCACCACTGGAGATTGATCGAGCCAACTGACTGCTCCATGTTCTCCGGGTAGGCGCTGTAGTAGGGCTGATCCTCCTTGGGGAGCTTCTCGAAGGAGGAGCGGAGCGACGGCGAGTACCCGGTGGCCTCAGAGATCTTGACCTGCACCTCGGGATCCATCAGCTTGGAGAAGAGCTGCATCGTCTCCTTCACCTGGGGATTGTTCTTGGCGGTCACGTCGTAGCCGCCGTCCATCAGGTTCTCGTTCCACTCGATCGCGACCGGCTGGCCCTGCTTCGCGAGATTCGCGATGCGGTTGTTCCAGGCGAAGGAGAAGTCGGCCTCGCCGCTCGTCATCATCTGCTGCAGCTCGGCGCCCGAGTTCCAGAAGACCAGGTCGTCACGCACCGTGTCGAGCTTCTTGAGGGCGCGATCCATGTCGAGCGGGTAGAGATCCTCGTAGGCGACGCCGTCGGCGAGGAGCGCGACCTCGAGCATGCCGTAGGGGTAGTTATAGACGGCCCGCTTGCCGGGGAACTTCTCCGTGTCGAAGAACTCCTCCCAGGTCGTGGGCGTCTTGAGATCGGTGTCCGTGCGGTGGGCGATGACGAACGAGTACGAGCCGCTCGGCAGCCCCCAGTCCATCTTCTCCGATTCACGACCGGGGAGCTGGATCACGTCGGACTCGTCGTACTTCACGATGTCCTTGTCGATGGGCGCCCACCAGTCGGGGTTCTGCACGGGGAACCAGCCCTCGAGGTCAACCCAGTCCCAGGTCACCTGGTCAGACTCGATCTGAGCCGCGTACTTGCCGTAGTCAACGGGGTTCACCATTTCGGTGGGGATCCCCGTCTCCTTGGTGAACGGCTCAGCGAGGGCGGTGCGGTAGCCCTCGTCGGTCGTTCCGCCCCAGGTGACGAGCGTGAGGGGCTCGCCGCCGGCTTCTCCCCCACCTCCCCCCGAGGAGCATCCGATCAGCGCTGATCCGATGAGGAGCGAAGCGGCGCCCAACGCCAGTGTTGTCACAGAACGCTTACGCATCTGAATCTTCCTTCCGTCTAGTACTTCTGTGTGGTGTCGTATTGCGGGTATGTGTGGTTCCGGCCTATGCCGTCTGCTCCGAGGGCTCGGCGGTGGTGCCTGATTCCTCGAACTCGGCGATCATGCGGCGCATGACCTTGAGCGCGCCCACCCCGGCGGGAACGCCGCAGTAGACCGTGACCTGCTTGAGCACCGCGAGCAGTTCTTCTGGGCTCACACCGTTCCGCAGCGCGCCGCGGGTGTGGATCTCGAGCTCCTCGAGCCGGTTGAGGGCCGCGGTCATCGCGACCACGAGCATGCTCCGCGTAGTGGGGGGCAGCGTGTCATCGGTCCAGATCTCCCCCCAGCAGTAGCTCACCATGAACGGCTGGAACGCCTGGGTCATGGGGTCGACGGGGCCGACGGCGGAGTCGACGTACGCGTCTCCGAGCACCCGCCTGCGAACCTTCATTCCCTCGGAGAAGAGGGGCTCATACTTGCTTGTCTCGGACAAATCGATCGATCTCCTTTGCAATCGTGTCTGGGGTCTCTTGCAGCAGCTGGTGCTTGACGCGGGGGACGACGACAACCTCGCCGTCCGCGACGCTCGCGGCGATCCGCTCGGACATGTGCGGGGGCGACCCCACATCGCCCTCGCCCGCGATCGCGAGCACTGGCATCTCGAGGCGGTGGAGGTCGTCGGCGAAGTCGCTCGTCGCGAGCACGCGGTAGGCGGCGGCGTAGCAGTCCGGATCCAGGGCGCCCATCCGCTCGAGCGTGCGGGCCCCGGCCTCGGGGTGTTCCGCGAGATACTCGGGGGTGTACCAGCGGTCGACGCTGATCTTCGCCACCTCATACGGCCCGTGCTCCGCAACCTCCGCGTATCGCTGCAGCACGCGTTCGCGCTCCTCGTCGGAGCGGCCGGCCACGGCGCCCACGGGGATGAGTGCCGCAACCCGATCCGGATGCGCGAGCGCCGTGGCCTGCACGATGAGCCCGCCCAGGGAGAAGCCGGCGAGGATCGCACGCGAGAACCCGTGCTCGTCGAGGAGCCCCACGAGGTCCGCCACGAAATCGGCCATCACGTAGGGCGGCGGCGGATTCTCGGCGTCGGTCTCGTGCCCGCGCAGCGTGTACATGAGCACCGGCCGGTTCGGCTCGAGCTCGGCGACCACACGCGACCACGAGACGAGAGAGTCGCCGACCCCGTGCACCAGGACGAGCGGCGTGCCGCTCGTCCCGGCGTTCAGAAGCTTCTGGGCCGTCACTTCGACGCGCCCTCGTACTTCGCGATGACCTCGGCGCCGAAGCGGCGGACGGAAGCGAGCTCGTCCTCGAACGACAGCCCCCACGAGGCGTTGTACAGGTAGACGTCGGTGCCGAGCTTCTCGTACTCCTTCAGGCGCTCGCGCACCTCCTCGGCCGTGCCGAACATCTGATTCTCGCGGATCTGATCCCGCTTGAAGTCGTCCTTCTGCGTCTCGACCGACTCGGGATCGATCCACTTCACCCAGCCGTCCTTGACGTCGCCGTCGGTGCGGAAGAGGTTCGAGAAGAATCCCTCGCCGTAGAGCAGTGCGTCGATCGCCGTGTCGACGTCGCTCTCCGAGCTCGCAACGTAGGTGTCGCGGAGCACCATGAGCTTCGGCGTGTAGTCGGCATTGCCGCGGTCGACCGCGTCGTTCAGCCGCTCGCGCAGCGACTCGACCTCCTCGATGCCGGCAGAGAGCGGGGCGACCATGAGGTTCGCGCGGTTCTTGATCGCAATGTCGAAGACGTCGGGGTGCCGCGCCGAAACCCACAGGGGCAGCGGTTCGCCGCCGCGCGGGCGGGGCGTCGAGGTCGTCTCCGGGAAGCTGTAGAGGGAGCCCTCGTGCGCGTAGTCGCCCTTCCAGAGCCCGTTGAGCGCGGGCAGCAGCTCGGCGAGCTGCTCGCGCGCGATCTCGGGCGGGATCCCGCCCGCCATGCGCGCGAACTCGTACGGGTATGCCCCGCGGCCGATGCCGAGCTCGAGCCGGCCCCCGCTGATGTGGTCGAACAGCGCCGCCTCGCCCGCGAGCCTGATCGGGTGCCAGTAGGGAGCGCAGAGCACGGCCGTGCCGAGCTTCACCCGCTCCGTCACCGAGGCGAGATGCGTCAGCAGCGTGAACGGCGCCGGCGCGATCGTCATCTCGTGTCCGTGGTGCTCGCCGACGAATACGCCGCTGAAGCCGACCTCCTCGGCCGCCTTCACGAGCTCCGTGATCTGCTCGAGGTTCTCCTCGAAGGAGAGCTCGGGGGAACGGCGCCCCAGGTCGAGCATGATCGAGAATTCCATTGCTACTCCTTGAAATGTTGCTTACTGGTTCGAAACGTGGATGCGCGGTGCGCGGTGCGGGATCAGGCGGGCTCTGACGGAGCGTCCGCGGCGGATCCGCCCATCACGAATGGGTCGTTGCCGACTCCCGAGTAGTTGATGATCACGGTCTTCTCGACCGTGAAGAGCTCGAGCTCGCGGGCGCCTCCCAGGCGGCCGTAGCCGCTGTCCTTGACCCCACCTGCCGAGGTCGATGCCTCGGGTGCGCGGTAGGTATTCACCCAGACCGTGCCGCTCTCAATCCGCTGCACGGCGCGCATCGCCGTGTCCAAGTTGCTCGTCCACACGCCGGACGCCAGCCCGAAGCGGGAATCGTTCGCGAGCGCGATCGCCTCGTCGAAGGTCCGGAACTTCGTGAAACCGATGACGGGCCCGAAGACCTCCTCGCGGAAGAGCGTGTGGCCAGGTTCGACGCCCTCGAACACCGCGGGCTCGAAGTAGGCCCCCTCACCGGAGCCGGTGGGGCGAGTGCCGCCTCCAGCTGCGAGCGTCGCGCCATCGGTCTGCGCGGTCGCCACGAACTCGCACGCGCGGGAGAGCTGCCGGCTCGACCCGAGCGGGCCAATCTGGGTCTGGGGGTCGAGCGGATCGCCGAAGCGCAGGCTCTTCGCGCGCTCAGCCAGTCTGCGGACCAGCTCGTCGTGAATGTCCTCGTGGACGATCGCTCGGGATCCCGCGACGCAGGTCTGCCCCATGGCGGCGAACACACCTCCGATCAGGCCATTCACGGCGAGATCCAGATCCGCGTCCTTGAACACGAGCTGAGGTGACTTGCCGCCGAGCTCGAGCAGCGCAGGGACCAGGCGCTCCGCCGCAGCGATCGCCACCTTGCGGCCGACGGCGTCGCCGCCGGTGAAGACGATCTTCGCGACCCCGGAGTTCCGCACGAGGGCGTCGCCGGCGGCCGGTCCCTTGCCGGAGATGACATTGAGCACGCCGGCCGGGAGGCCAGCCTCGGCGGCGATGCGCGCGAACGCCGCGATGGAGGCCGCGGCGTCCTCTGAGGTCTTCACCACCACGGAGTTTCCTGCGGCGATGGCCGGCGCGGCGGCCGACATGAGGAGGGGCACGGGTGAGTTCCACGGGACGATCACGCCGATCACGCCGATCGGCTGGCGGATCGTCATGGCGAGCACGTCGGCCTTCGCCGACGGGGCCGTGACGCCGTTGATCTTCTCGGCGTTGCCAGCGGAGAAGCGGAGCGAGTGAGCCACTCCGCTCGCCTGCGCCGCGGTCTCCCGAAGCAGCTTGCCGTTGTCGAGCGTGTCGAGCACGCCGAGCGCCTCGGCGTAGCCCTCGACCGCATCGGCGACTGCCAGCATCACCGTTGCGCGGTCGGCCGCCGAGCGGCTCCCCCACGCCCGCTGCGCGTCGCGGGCCGCGGCGACCGCGCGGTCCACGTCCTCAGCGGACGCATCGGCGACGTCGTGCCAGGGCTGCCCGTCGAAGGGGTCGACGGCGGGGAACACCGCGCCGTCCTTCGCATCGACGAACTCGCCTCCGATGAAGAGTTTCACGCCGTCGCGGCTGATCTCGTCTGCGAGCCTCGTGTCGGTTCCCTCGGGTACCTGCCTCATGGTCTACTTCCCCTCAACGCTGTTCGACGCGGTGGCGTTCTCCGGCGCCGTGACCCCCGCGGGGACGCGGTCGTCCGACTGGACCCCGGAGACGTGGGCGATGGCGCCCTCGGCGAGCGTTCCCGCGTAGATCCCGAACCTGGAGTTCGCGAGCTCGTCGAGATAGCGGCCCACGATGGCGCTCTCGCCGGGTCGCGCGAAGGCCTCCGGATCGACCTCCGAGGGCTGCAGGCACACGAAGCCCGCCTGCTCGAGCTGTGCGCCGCGCGCAAACACCTGCCCGCGATAGGTGAGCCCGAGTCGGTCCTTTTCGTCCTCGAAGACCGAGTACAGGAACTCGACGCTCACGCGCGAGGAGAACTCCTGCTCAGCCAGCGCGGCGAGCGCGCGGGCGTGCACGTCCTTCGGCGCGGCGCTGCTCGCTGGGAGCACGAGGCCGCCCGCTTCGGTGCGCCTCGCGAGGATCGCCCCGTCCTCGGTCTGCATCATCCACGTGACCGCGATGCGCGACAACTGCGGTGCGAGCGCCGCAATCTCCTGGTCAGTGTTGAAGCCGAAGAAGCGCCCCTGATAGAACCCGAGCGGGCGCGCGGGCTCCGAGTTGTACCTGAGCACCTCACCGATGATGATCGCGTGGTCGCCCGCGATGACGGTGTCGTGGAGGCGGCACTCGAGCCACCCGTGGACGTCGCTCAGGATCGGTGCGCCGCCGTGTCCGCTCTCGGTCTCGAGGCCGGCGAACTTCGTCTCTGACTTCGAAGCGAAGGTCTTTGCGAGCTCCTGCTGCTCCGACGAGAGCACGTGGATCACGAACCCCTCCGCGGACTGGAACGTTTCGTAGCTTGCCGCGCGATAGTCGACGCAGAACAGGACCAGAGGGGGATCGAGCGACACCGACGTGAAGGAGTTCGCGGTGATCCCGCGCTGCCTGCCATCGGCGTCGACCGTGGTGATCACTGTCACGCCGGTCATGAACGAGCCGAGCACCTGGCGGTAGCTCCCCAGGTCTTGGATCTTCACCTCGATTGCGGACCCGATAGCCCCCGTTGGCTGTGTGTTCACGGCTGAATCCCCTCCATTGGTGTGCGCGTATCTGACAAGTTACTGTCTGTTGTCTGACATGTCAATCATCTTCATATCTTCGATGTACACTCCTCGGTATGAGCTCGTCTCTTTCACTCCCAGACCGACCGATCAAGCGCCCAGAGGCGCTCGTGCGCGACCAGGTAGCTGAGTACCTCCGCGATGCGATCTTCAAACTCGCCCTCGCCCCGGGCACTCCCCTGATCGAGCGCGAGATCTGTCAGGCCACCACCGCATCACGCGCAACGGTGCGCGAGGCGATCCGACAGCTGGAATCTGAGGGGCTCGTCCGCTCGGCGCAGGGACGCGGCACGATCGTCGCCGGCCTCACGACGCTCGAGGCACAGGAAATCTACGAGATCCGCGCTCAGCTCGAGGCCCTTGCGGCCAGGCTGTTCGTGGAGCGCGCGTCCGAGCGTCTGCTTGGAGCGCTCCAGGAGTCCGTCGCCGCGCTCTCCGAGGTTGCTGACAACCCCGCCGAGATGACCCGCCTGAAAACCGAGTTCTACGACATCCTTTTTGAGGGCGCAGGCAACGGTGAACTTCAGCGCATTTCGAACGGCCTCCGCCAGCGGATCATGCTCGCACAGGCGAGCTCGCTTTCCGTTCCCGGTCGCAGCCACGATTCGCTGCGCGAGATCCAGGAAATCGTCGCAGCGATCGCACGGAGAGACGCGGATGCAGCGGAACGCCTAACGGTCGCCCATATCCACTCGGCATCGCACGCGATCGCCGAGCATCGGGCAGCAGAGGCCCGCGCAGTGCAGCGGGCCTTCTAGCAACCGTCATCCCACAGCACCGTCATCCCAAAGTAGGAGCAATGCGGTACCCAGGTCGGATGCCGTGACGCGCGCGACCCGGAAAGCTTGAAGGACCCCGGCAATCCCGAAAGGCCCCATGTCCTTCCTCACTCGCACCAGTCTCCGCAATCGCCTCATCGTCGGCATGCTCACCATTGGCGTCGCGATACTCGGCCTCTTCTCCATGAGCTCGCTCAAGCAGGAGCTCATGCCGTCGATGAAGGCCCCCATGGCCTATGTGTCCGTGACGTCCCCCGGGCTCGCGCCCGAGGAGATGGCGAGCACCGTGACCGAGCCGACTGAGCAGGCGCTGCGCGCGATCCCCGGCATTGACGACGTCACGTCCACCACGATGAGCGGCAGCTCCGACATCATGGTCCAGTGGCCCCTCGACGTCGACGACGACGAGACCATGCGGGCGATCCGCGCCGCGACCGACGGCGTCAAGTCGGCGCTGCCGCGCGGCACCGAGGTGCAGGTGTTCTCCGGCGGCTCCGATGACATGCCCGCGATGGTGCTGAGCGCGGGCTCGTCGATGGACGAGGCCGAGTTCGGCGACGCGTTGCAGAGCCAGGTCGTGCCGGCGATCCAGAGCGTGCACGGCGTGCAGCGGGTCGAGCTCGGCGGCCGGGAGGAGTCGCGCGTCACGATCGACCTGCGGCAGGCCGACGTCGCCCGTATGAAGGTCGATCCGGCGCAGATCGGGCCCGTGCTCGAGGCGCACGGCGCCGCGATCCCCGCAGGCCAGGCGGAATCGGGCGAGGGGCCCCTGTCGGTGAGCGTCGGATCGACGCCAAGCTCCGTCGAGGACATCGCCGCCCTGCCGATTCCGACCGCCGACGGGGTCGCCCTGATCTCGGACTTCGCCGACGTCAAGCTCGAGCAGATCGAGGCCGAGTCGCTCTCGCGCGTCAACGGCAAGCCCGCGCTCACGCTGCAGATCCTGCCGGCGCGCGGCGCGAACGTCGTCGACCTCTCGCACGCGGTCAACGCCGAGCTCGACCGCATTGCCCCGTCACTCAAAGCCGAGTTCGTGCCGATCTTCGACCAGGCGCCCTTCATCGAGCAGTCGATCCACGACCTCTCGGTCGAGGGCGGCCTCGGCCTGCTCTTCGCCGTGCTCGTGATCCTCGCGTTCCTCGGCTCCTGGCGCTCGACCGTGATCGCGGCGATCTCGATCCCGCTCTCCCTGCTCATCACCCTGATCGGACTGTGGTGGAGCGGCAACACGCTGAACATCCTCACGCTCGGCGCGCTCACGATCGCGATCGGCCGCGTCGTCGACGACTCGATCGTGGTCATCGAGAACATCAGCAGGCGGCGCGGCACGGGGCCGCTCACACCCGCGGCCGTCGTCGCCTCGGTGCGCCAGGTCGCGGGCGCCATCACCGCGTCGACGCTCACGACCGTCGCCGTGTTTCTCCCGATCGCGCTCGTGTCCGGGATCGCGGGAGAGCTGTTCCGCCCCTTCGCGGTGACGGTGTCGATCGCACTGCTCGCCTCGCTCGTCGTCGCCCTCACGATCGTTCCCGTGCTCGCCTACCTGTTCCTGCGGAACCGGCCGGCGAAGGTCGCCGAGCCTGTGGCGCAACTCGCCGCGGATCCGGCGGATGACCAGGCGCCGGATCCGGATCCGGCGGATGACCAGGCGCCGGATCCGGATCCGGATCCCGCCCACGACGACGACCTCGCGGAGATCCACACGGCGCCCGACCGCCTGCAGCGCGCCCTCATGCCCGCGCTCAACGCGACGCGCCGCCATCCCGTCATCACGCTCGTCTCCTCCGGCGTGATCCTGCTCGCGACGCTCGCGATGAGCGTCCTGATCCCGACCGACTTCCTCGGCTCCTCGGGCGCCGAGAGCCTGCGCGTCGAGCAGACGCCGCCGAAGGAGCGGGAGGGCAGCCTCGTCGACGCGGCCGAGCCCGTCGAGAAGACGCTCGGCGGCGTGGAGGGCGTGCGCGACGTCATGACCACAATCCCCGCCGCGACGCCCGGCGAGGAGCCCGTGATCAGCTACGACCTCCTGCTCGAGGAGGGCGCGGACGCCGCGACCGTCACGACGGCCGTCGACCGCGCCGTCGAGAAGCTGCGCGATGCCGGCGAGGTGCGCACGCAGACGCAGGACTCGTTCGTCGATGCGGGCGGCAGTGGGATCGCGCTGCGGATCAAGGGCACGGATCCCGCGGCGCTGCGCACCGCGAGCGAGCAGCTCGAGAAGCGGCTCTCCGGCGCCTCCGGCGTGCGCTCGGTCAGGAGCGACATCACGGGCGAGCAGTCGGTCATGAAGGTGAGCCTCGACGAGGCGCTCGCGGCGAAGCTCGGCTTCGACCGGGCGACCGTCGCGAAGGCCGTGCAGGCCGCGCTCGAGGGTGAGACCGTCGGGCAGGTCATGCTGCAGGGGCGGGATCGCGACATCCTCGTGCGCACCCCCGGCTCCGAGCGGCCAGCCGACAAGCTCGGCGAGGTCGTGCTCCCCGTCACGCCGCAGCAGACCGCCGAGGCGCAGAAGGCAGCAGCGGACGCGCTCGAGAAGAAGGCCGAGACGGAGGCGGAAAATGCCCGGATCAAGGCGGACAACGAGCTGACGAAGCAGATGAATGAGGCAACGAGCCAGCGCGGCGAGCTCGTCTCCCAGCTCGGGATGCTGAACCAGCAGCTGCAGGAGCTCAGCAACGCGCCGCTCGTGCCCGAGGACCCGCGCACCCCCGAGGAGGAGGCCGCCGTGCGCGCCGCCGAGGAGCGAGCGGCGCAACTCGGGGCGCTCCAGGAGGCGATCGCCGGCGCCCAGGCCGGAATCGAGGGCATGGACGAGCAGATCGCCTCGCTCCGGGAGGCGCGCGCCGACGCCTCGCGCCAGCTCGCCGAGCAGGAGGCCGCCGAGGCCGAGCAGAAGGCCGCGACCGAGGTCACGGGCACGGCGATCCCGCTCTCCGCGGTCGCGACGGTCGAGGAGCTCAAGACCGCCCCCACGATCACCCGCGCCAACGGGGATCGGCAGATCACGCTCACGGTCGAGCCCGAGTCGGGCAAGCTCGACGCTGCGAACCGCGCCGTCGAGGACGCGATCGCGGAGGCCGACCTGCCGGCCGGCGTCGCCTTCGAGCTTGGCGGCGTGAGCGCCGAGCAGGACGAGGCCTTCGGCCAGCTCGGCGCCGCGATGCTCGGGGCGATCATGCTCGTGCTGCTCGTCATGGTGGCGACGTTCCGCAGCTTCCGCGGGCCGTTCGTGCTGCTCGTCTCGATCCCGTTCGCCGCGACGGGCGCGATCCTGGGCCTGCTCATCACGCGCACCCCGCTCGGGCTGCCGGCGCTCATCGGACTGCTCATGCTCATCGGCATCGTCGTGACGAACGCGATCGTGCTCATGGACCTCGTGAACCGGCTCCGGATCGCGGGGGCGAGCCTCGAGGAAGCCGTCGAGCACGGCACCCGCCTGCGCCTCCGCCCCATCCTCATGACGGCGGCCGCCACGATCTTCGCGCTCGTGCCGATGGCGCTCGGCCTCACGGGCGGCGGGGTGTTCATCTCGAAGCCGCTCGCCGTCGTCGTGATCGGGGGGTTGATCTCCTCGACGCTGCTCACGCTCGTGCTCGTGCCGGTGCTCTACTCGCTCGTCGAGCGGCGGCGTGAGCGGAAGCTCGAGAAGCGCGCGGAGCGGCGGGAGCGGCGCGCGGAGCGGGCGGCGGCCCGCGCGTAGTGGCTCGGGACTAGCGGCTCGCGACTAGGCCGCCTTCAGCCCCGAGCCTGTGAGCACCACCACCGTGGTCTCGCCCGGCCGGATCTCGCCGCGCGCGACGAGCTCGGCGTGCCCCGCGAGGGCCGTCGCGCTCGTCGGCTCGGCGAAGAGCCCGTGCCGCGCGAGCTCGGCGTGGGCCGCGGCGATCCCGTCCTCGGGGATGGCGGCGGTCGATCCCCCGCTCTCCCTGATCGCCTCGACGAGCTCGGGAAGCCTGATGGGGCTCCGGATCGCGGTGCCCTCGGCGATGGTCGGCGCGACGGGCCGCTCGAGCGGATCCGCCTCGGGCCCGCGCACGGCGGCGTCGAGCGGCGAGCAGTTGCGCGGCTGAGCCGCGTAGAGACGCGGCAGGCGCGGGATCGCGCCCGCGGCGAGGAGCTCCCGGAACCCGAGCGCGCAGCCGAGCAGAAGGCTCCCTGCCCCGACCGGGATCACGACGGCGTCGGGCGCGCGAAAGCCCAGGTCCTCCCAGAGTTCGTAGGCGAGCGACTTGGTGCCCTCGAGGAAGAACGGCTGCCAGTTGTGGCTCGCGTAGAAGCCGCGGCCCGCGGCCTCGGCGGCGATGGCGGCCTCCTGCGAGGCCTCGCGCGGGCCCTCGACGAGCTCGACCTGGGCGCCGAAGGCGCGCGCCTGGCGGAGCTTCGCCGGCGAGGTCGACGCCGGGGCGAAGATGGTGGCGGCCATGCCCGCGGCGGCGGCGTAGGCGGCGACCGCGGCGCCCCCGTTGCCCGAGCTGTCCTCGAGGACGGCCGTGACCCCCTGATCCCGCAGCGCGGTGAGCATGACGCTCGCGCCGCGGTCCTTGAAACTCCCGGTCGGCGAGAACCACTCGAGCTTGAAGCGGGTGCCCTCGCCGGCCCAGTCGCCCGCGACGAGCGGCGTGCCGCCCTCGCCGAGCGTGACGGGTGCGACCCCTTCCCCCACCCCCATCGCGGAGCGATACCGCCACACCCCCCGCTCCGCGACCGCGGCGGTTGTTAGCGATTTCGGGGCTTCCGGCGCCGCCGAAGCCCCGAAATCGCTAACAACCGTCCGCCCTGGGGCGACGAGGAGGGGGGCGCCCGCGTCGGAGCGCCACCGCGGAGGGAGGAGCGGGAAGCGCTCCCCCGTCCGCGGGTCGAGGTACTCGGCGGCCGGCACGGCCGGGCTCACCACGCCGGGCTCACACGCCCGATCCGGGCCCCGCCGCAGGGGTCACCTGCACGCCGCCGGGCGCCGGCGTCGCCGAACCCTTCGCGCTGCGCCGCGAAGCGAAGCGCGCCATGCGGCGCCCGAACCACGACACCGCGAGGTTGATCGCGAGGTAAATCACCACGACGACCACCCAGAAGGTGAACATGTAGCCGTTGCCGTAGAAGTTCGACGCGTTCTTCACGGTCGAAGCGAGCTCCGGGTAGGCGACGATGTAGCCGAGCGAGGTGTCCTTCAGCAGCACCACCATCTGCGCGATGATGATCGGCAGCATCTGGGTGAACGCCTGCGGGAACTCGATCATGAGGCGGGTCCGCACGGGCGTCAGCCCGATCGAGAGCCCGGCTTCGCGCTGGCCCTTGTTGAGGGCCACGATCCCGGCCCGCAGCGCCTCGCCGATAATCGCCCCGTTGTAGACGATGAGCGCGAGCACCACGGCCCAGAAGGCGCCGGTCGAGGCCACGAGCAGGATGAAGAGCATCATGAGCAGCACGGGCATGCCACGGAAGAACTCGAGGATGATCGTCGTCGGGACCCGAATGAACGCCGTATCGGCGAGCCGCCCGAAGGCGAACAGCATGCCGACGATGAGCGCGCCGACCATCGCGACGGCGGCGGCCCGGATCGTGTTCCAGGCGCCCTGCGCGATGAACTGCCACACCTCGGCGTAGGCGAGCACGTCCCAGCGGGACGGGTCGAACATGCCTGGGCGCACGGCCCCGTTGACCGCGACCTGCGGCTGCGCGAGCCGCCAGATCACCCAGCCGAGGAGCGCCAGCACCGCGATGATGCCGACGACGGAGATGACGCGGGATCGCGCCCTGGCCTTCGGCCCCGGGGCGTCGTAGAGGACGGTGGACTGGCTCATCGGAGCACCCTCACCTTCTTCTCGATCTGCCCAGCGATGAGGCCGAGCGGAATGGTGATCAGCAGGTAGAAGCACGCGATCCCGATGAGGATCGGGATCACCGCGTGCCCGTTCGCGTTGGTGAGCTGGCGCGCCGTCGCGAAGAGCTCGACCACGAAGAATCCGCCGGCGACGGACGTGTTCTTCGTGAGCGCGATGAAGACGTTGATGAGCGGCGGCACGACCATGCGCAGCGCCTGCGGGAGGACGATGAGGGTGAGCGTCTGGCCGAACGCCAGGCCGATCGAGCGGGCCGCCTCGGCCTGGCCGACGGGCACGCCGTTGATGCCGCTTCGCAGCGCCTCCGCGACGAACGGCGAGGTGTAGACCGCGAGTCCGATTGCGGCGAGCACCTCGTAGGGCGGCTTCTCCGGCACGATGAGCGGCAGGACGAACACCATGAAGAAGAGCAGCAGCGTCAGCGGGATGTTGCGGAAGAGCTCCGTGTAGACGGTGGCGAATGTGCGCAGCGATGCGACCGGCGAGATACGCATGGTCGCGACAATGAGGCCGAGGATCATGGCGCCGACGCCGCCGAACAGCAGCAGACGGAGCGTCAGCAGGAACCCTTCGAGCACATCGCCCAGGTTCGCGATCAGGACTTCCACGTGAGGGATCCCTTCGTAGTGAATCGGGGGCGGCCAGGCGGCCGCCCCCGTTCCAACCGTTGGCTAGCGTTCGATGGTCGGCGGCTCAGGCGTCGAGAGGACCTTGCCCGCGGTCTTCTCCCAGGCCTTCGCCCATGCGCCGTCCTTGAAGGACTTCTCGAGCGTGTCGTTGATGAAGTTCTGGAAGTCGACGTCGTCCTTCTTCAGGCCGATGCCGTAGGGCTCCTCGGTGAACGGGTTGTCGATGACCTCGAACTCGCCCTGGTTCTGATCCGCGAGGCCCGCGAGGATCACGTTGTCGGTCGAGACCGCGACCACCTCGCCCGAGCGCAGCGGCTCGAGGCAGTTCGAGTAGGTGTCGGTCGCGAGCACGTCAACGCCCGCCTCCTGCAGGTTCTTCTCCGACGTCGAGCCCGTCACCGAGCAGACCTTCTTGCCCTTGACGTCGTCGATGCCCTTGATGCCGTCGGGGTTCCCCTCGAGCACGAGCAGATCCTGGCCCGCGAGGTAGTAGGGACCCGCGAAGCTGATGACCTTCTTGCGCTCGTCGTTGATCGTGTAGGTCGCGACGACGATGTCGACCTCGCCCTTCTCGATGAACGGCTCGCGGTTCGCGGAGACCGCTTCCTTCCACTCGATCTGGTCCTCGCTGAGGCCGAGCTCCGCGGCGACGAGCTTGCCGATCTCGACGTCGAAGCCCTCGGGCTTGTTCGTCGTCGGGTTCATGAGGCCGAACAGGGGCTGGTCGAACTTCGTGCCGATCGTGATCTTGCCTGCGTCATGGAGCTTCGCCATCGTCGTGCCCTCGTCGAAGGAGACCTCCTTCGCGGGCTCCGGCGCGGAGTCTCCCCCGCCGCCGTTCGGTGAGCCCGATGCGCACGCAGTGAGCGCCAGCGCTCCCGCGGCCACGATCACTGCTGCGTACTTTGCGATTCGCATGTGTTCCTGCCTTTTCTTCGTTGGGGTCCGGTTGTGCCGGTCCTTCGATTTCGGTCGTTGCGCCCGGTCAGGCGCGCGCCCGAGCCTTAGTGGCCGAGGATCTTCGAGAGGAAGTCCTTGGCCCGCGATGTCTGGGGGTCGGTGAAGAACTGCTCGGGCGTCGCTTCTTCAACGATCTGGCCGTCGGCCATGAATACGATGCGGTCGGCCGCGCGGCGCGCGAAGCCCATCTCGTGGGTCACGGCGACCATGGTCATGCCCTCGTTCGCGAGGCCGATCATGACGTCGAGGACCTCGTTGATCATCTCGGGGTCGAGGGCGCTCGTGGGCTCGTCGAGCAGGATGAGCTTGGGGTCCATGGCGAGCGAGCGGGCGATGGCCGCGCGCTGCTGCTGGCCGCCTGAGAGCTGCGACGGCAGCTTCTTCGCCTGGTTCGCGATCCCCACGCGGTCGAGGAGGGCCATCGCCTTCTCCTCCGCGGCCTTCTTGCTCATGCCGCGGACCTTGATGGGCCCGAGCGTCACGTTCTCGAGGATCGTCTTGTGGGCGAAGAGGTTGAAGGACTGGAACACCATCCCGACGTCGGCTCGGAGCTTCGCAAGCCCAGCACCCTCTTCGGGAAGCGGTTCGCCGTCGATCGTGATCACGCCCGAGTCGATCGTCTCAAGGCGGTTGATCGCCCGGCACAGCGTCGACTTGCCCGAGCCCGAGGGCCCGAGAACGACGACGACTTCACCTCGCCCCACCTGGGTATTGATCTCGTTCAGCACGTGGAGTTCGCCGTAGTGCTTGTTGACATCCTTGATGATGACGAGCGGTTCCCGATCGTCACGGACCACTCTGACCGCTGTCGTCTCTGCCATGGGTGGATCGTATCGATCCATGACAGGTCAATGCGACTGCACAGGTGAACCCACTCGCGGTGCTATTTCATTCCCTGACGTATTCTATGAATGAATATTCATGTTGCTATCAGGCATAACGCCCGGCGCATTTCCGTTCTTGCGCCGGATCGGGCTCGCCAATTGTTACCTCTTTGTCACACAAAAAGCGGCAAATCACCCGAAAATCGCCCCGCGTGGGGAGCCTGGAATAGTCTCCAGATCAGGGCTGGAATTGCCGCGAGCGAGCGTGGCCGAGGAGGGTTATTCCGACTGGGCCCGGCACCGCTCGCACAGCCCGAAAAGATCGACGACGTGCTCGATCTCGGTGAAGCCGTGCTCGGCGCCGACGCGCTGGCTCCACTCCTCCACCACGGTCGCTGAGAGCTCCCGGGTGTCGCCGCAGCCGCGGCAGATCAGGTGGTGGTGGTGCCCCTGCGTCGCGCAGGAGCGGTATAGGCTCTCGCCCTCGGGCGACTGCAGCGTGTCGGCCTCGCCCGTCTCGGTGAGGCCGGCGAGGGTGCGGTACACCGTCGCGAGCCCGATCGTCGAGCCCCCGTCGCGAAGCGCCTGGTGTAGCTGCTGCGCGCTCACAAAGCCGCGCGCCTCGGCGAGCGAAGCGCGCACCGCCTCGCGCTGCCACGTGTTCCGCCTCGGCTGCATCACGCACCCCTCTCGCTCAGACCGGCGCCCCGCCGCTCGCGGCGGGATCCTGCGCCCTATTCACCCACCGTAGCGAAGTTCCGTGTGGAAGAGGCGCCCGCGGCCGCAGAACGGCCGCGCTGTCGGCGAACAGCCCGCCTCGCGGCGTCGAAACCGATAGCCAGCAGGAAGATCAGGGTGAGCACGAGCCCCACGGAGCCGCCGGCGGCGATCCCGAACTCGCGCGAGACCCAGAGCCCCGCGAGGCCGCCGCCGATCCCGAGCAGGGCCGCGATGGGTGGGATCCACCCGACGCTCGGTGCGAGCACGCGCGCCGCGGCGGCTGGTGCGACGAGCACGGCCACCCCGAGGATCGCGCCGACCGCGGGCATCGCGACGACGACCGCCGCCGCGACCACGCCCGTGACGACGAGCTCGACCGGCCAGATGCGGAAGCCAGCGGCCGCGTAGCCGACCGGGTCGAAGGTGTGGAACAGGATCTTCCTCCCCACGGCGAGGAGGGCGACCGCGGCCGCAAGGAGCACGCCGGCGGTCGCAGCCACGTCGCTCACGGAGACACCGAGCGGCGAGCCGACGAGGAGCGTCTCGACCGGGATCCCGAGCCCGGGGTTGAGGCTCGAGAGCAGCGTGCCGAGCGCGAAGCCGAATGAGAGCACGACGCCGCTCGCCACCTGCCTGCCCTGGCCGGGCAGCCGCGACAGCAGCGTCATGAGCACGACGAGCACGGCAGCGAAGAGCGCTTGGCCGATCAGGAGGTTCCACCCCGCGATCGCGAACACCACGCCGCCCGGAAAGGTCGCGTGGCTGAGCGCGACGGCGAAGAAGGATCGGCGGCGGAGCACGATCACGGTGCCCGCGAGGCCGGAGAGGACACCGAGGAGCGCGAGCTCGAGCGCGGCCAGGCCGAAATAGCTCACGACGCCGCCCTCCCGCGCCTGGCCGCAAGGATCCCCGCGCGCACGACGGCGGCGACCCCGTAGAGGGCGACGAGGATCAGCACGACGACCGCGCCTGGCGACACCGTCGCCCCCGCGTTCACCGACCAGTCGAACGACAGCCAGAGCCCCGCGACCCCCGCGCCGAGCGGGAGCAGAATCGCGAGCGGGATCAGGATCCCGAACCCGCGCGTGAGGAGCCTCGCGGCCGCCATCGGCACGGTCAGGAGCGCGATGACCATGAGCACGCCGAGCGCCTGAACGCCCGCCACCACGAGGAGCGCGACGGCGATCCCGAGCGAGAGGTCGGCGGCGAGCGGCCGGTAACCGGACGCCTCGGCGCCCGCGGCGTCGAATGCGCGGAAGAGCTGGGCGCGCCAGGTGACGAGCACGATCGCGCACGCGAGAAGCGCGACCACGAGGATCTGCCAGAGCTGGGCCTCGGTGACCGTGAGGAGGCGCCCGAAGAGCAGCTCCTGCAGCTGCGAGACGTAGCCCTCCTGCCGCGAGACGAGCACGACGCCGAGGCTGAAGAGCCCGGTCAGGACGACCGCGATCGCCGCGTCGGCGCCGACGCCCCCGCGCCGCTCGAGCACCGTGAACAGAATCGCTGCGGCAACGGCGGCGAGCGCGGCGCCGGGGAGCACCCCGTCGGTGCCGGCGAACGCCGCGCCGATCACGAGGCCGGGAAACACGGCGTGCACGAGCCCGTCGCTCACGAACTCGAGCTCGCGGAAGCTGATGAAGAGGCCGACGACGCCCGCCGCGACCGCGAGGATCACGACCGTGAGCAGGGCTCGCCACATGAAGGGGAGGCCGAAGACGCCGAGCGGGCCGAGCTCCGCGAGGAGATGGGGGGCGCCGGGCACTACTCCGTCTCCCGGGTCGTCGTGACCGTGTGCTGATCGAGCTCGACCGTCGTGTCGTGGAAGGCGTGCTGCACCGCGTCGAGGGTGAGCGCCTCGTCGAGCGGGCCGAACGCGGCCGGGTGGCCCGGCTGCTCCGGGGTGTGACCGCTCGACAGCAGCAGCGCGTGCGAGCAGGCCTCCTTCGCGATCTCGAGGTCGTGCGTCGAGACGAGCACGGTGCGGCCCTCGGCGCTCAGCTCGCGCACGAGGCGCAGCAGCACGCGGCGATTCTCCCGGTCAAGGCCGTTGAACGGCTCGTCGAGGAGGAGCAGCCCCGGGTCAGAGACGAGCGCCCGCGCGAGGATCCCGCGCTGCTGCTGCCCTCCGGAGAGCTCGCCGAAGCGGCGACCGGCGAACCCGGCGAGCCCCACGCGCTCGAGCGCGCTCGCGACCGCGGCGCGGCCCTCGCGGCCGATCGGGCGGAGCGGGCCGCGCGAGCGGTAGAGCCCCATCGTGACGACCTGGCGCAGGGTCACCGGCAGCGTCGCGTCGCGCGTGTCGGCCTGCGGGAGCGAGCCGATCCGGCGCCGCGCCCGCTCGGGGGTCGTGCCGAGCACCTCGACGCTGCCCGCGGTGAGCTCAGCGAGGCCCAGGATCCCGCGCAGCAGCGTCGACTTGCCCGAACCGTTGGGGCCGATGAGCGCCACCGCCGCGCCCTCGGGCACGTCGAAGCGCAGGTCCTCGACCCGGGTGACCCCCGCGTAGCCGAAGGCCGCGTTCGTGAACGATAGCGCTGCTGTCATCAGTCGAGGCCCGCGGGAAGCGCCTCGGGTTCCACCCCCCATGCTTCAATGATCACACGGGTGTTGCTGACGGTCGCGCCAATGTAGGTTTCGGCGTCCGTTCCGGGCTTGCCGAGCGAGTCGGCGTAGAGCGACTCGGCGTCGACGACCTCGATGCCGGCCTCCTTCGCGATGGTCTGCGCGAGCTTCGGATTCATCGAGGACTCGACGAACACCGCCTTCACGCCCTCGGCCTTGATCTTCGCGACGAGCGCGTCGATGTCCGCCGCGCTCGGCTCAGCGTTGTCCTCGAAGGAGGGGAGCACGGAGCCCGCGAAGCGGATCCCGTAGTCGTGCAGGAAGTAGGTGAGGGAGTCGTGGCCGCTCACGAGCACGCGGTCGGCCTCGGGCACGCGCTCGAACTGCGCGTGGACCCAGGTGTCGAGCTCGCCGAGCTTCTCGATGTAGGCGTCGGCGCGCTTGCGGTAGTCGGCGGCGTGATCCGGATCCGCCTTCTCGAGGCCGTCCGAGACCGCGTCGACCATGCCCTCGGCGTTGTGCGGGGAGGTCCAGATGTGCGGGTTCACGTCGCCGTGATCGTGGTCGTGGTCGTCGCCCTCTTCGGCGTGGCCCGCATGCTCCTCTTCGGCCGCGTGGTCGTGATCCGCGTGGTCGTGATCCGCGTGCTCATCTTCGGCGTGCTCATGCTCGTGATCGTGCGCGGCTCCGCCGCCCTCGGCCGTGATCGCCTTGGCTTCGGCGAGGTCGATCCCGTCCGAGGCGGTGACGATCTCGCCCGTGAACCCTGAGGCCTCGACCGCGCTGTCGATGAACGACTCGAGCCCGGCGCCGTTCACGATGAGCACGTCGGCCTTGCCGAGCGCGAGCAGGTCGGCAGGCGTGGGGTCGAAGTGGTGCGCCGAGCCGCCGGGGACGAGGAGCCCCGTGAGGTCGATGTCGTCGCCGCCGACCTCGGAGGCGAAATCCTGCAGCTGGGTCGTCGTGGCGACGACCTGGAGCTTGCCGTCGTCGGATTCCCCCTTGGCGGCCGTGCCCGAGCAGGACGCGAGTGTCAGTGCTGCGGCGATTGCCCCGGCGGTCGCGACGACGCGCAGGGGATGGGAGATGCGATTCTTGCGGCTCATGAGGTACTTTCTAAATGAGAATGAGTTTCATCCTAACCTTAGTGAGAACGATTCGCAAAAGCGACGATTGTTACCGAGGGTTTACCCAGGGCTCGTAGCCTGGAGGCATGAGTAGGGACGCTCAGCGGGGAGGTGGCCCCCGGATCACGGCATCCGCGGTCGCCATGACGATCGCGATCGTCGGCGCGCTCGTGCTCCTCGTGATGTTCCCCTTCTTCGCCGCGTCGGGGCGGGATGATTCTGGCCCCGCGGTCGGCGAGGGCGCTGGCGCTGACCGGGTCGCGGAGCTGCAGCAGGATCCCGAGTGGCGCGCCCTGGAGGCGAAGATTCTCAGTGACGAAAGGCAGGCCACCGAAGGCCCGCCCAGCCCCGACGCGGTCTACCCGCTCGCGAAGCTCGACAACGGAAGCTTCGCGTTCATCGGGTTCAGCGGCATCGAGACGCTGCACGCCGGCTTCGCCTCGTCCGAAGACGAATCCGTGCACGGCTCGACCGTGTCCCGCGGCGGATACCTCAAGATGAGCGACCCACCCCAGATCGGCGCGCCGGGACACGATCTCGAGATCAAGACGCGCGGCGGGGACCCCGCTCAGATCCAGTTCCGGATCATTCCCCCGGTCGAGGGCGACGGCCCGGCCACCTTCACCCAGGTGGCGCTCCCCCGGGCGTAGGGCGCGCGGCCCGGAGGCGCCGCGCCCCCCTTCTCCGCCCCCGCCTCCTCCCGCGCCGCCCCCCCCCTGCGCACCGCAGCTCGAGTCGGCCGTAAGGCCCCAATCACACCCGCGAAAGGGGCCTTACGGCCGACTCGACCGCGAATGGGGCCTTAGGGCCGACTTGGCGCCGACGCCGGCGAAAGTGCAGGAGCCCGAGTCAGGGGAAGGTCAAATTTCCGAGGCTCCGGATCCAGAACCTCCGCCCCGGGCCGAGTGGGCCCAACAGCCCCGTTGAGGCCCCGCGAAAGGGGCCTTACGGCCGACTCGACCCCGCGAATGGGGCCTTTCGGCCGACTCGACGGGCCTGCGAAAGAATGTTCCCGCACCCGAGGCTCCGGATCCAGAACCTCCTCCCCGAGTCGAGTGGGCCTAAGAGCCCCATTTCACGCCCGCGAAAGGGGCCTTACGGCCGACTCGACCGCGGGAATGGGGCCTTACGGCCGACTCGACGCCAGAGCGGGCGCCGGCACGGGCGCGGGCGCGCGCGCTGGCCCGGGCCCAAGCCCGAGCCCGGGCGCGCACCCAACCCCTGGCCGTAGGCTGGGGGGATGAGCGCCGTGCCTGACACCGTCCTGGAGCTGCGGGCCGAGTTGCGCGCGGGCGGGCTCTCTGCGCGCGAGGTCGCCGCGCACTTCCTCGCGCGGGCCGAGGAGGCCGCGGGGCTGGGGGCGTTCGTCGCGCTCACGCCGGAGCGCGCGCATGCCGAGGCGGCCGCGGCCGACGAGCGCTGGGCAGCCGCAGACCGCGAGACGCGCGCAGGCCACAGCACCCGCGCGCACCTCCCCCCGCTCCACGGCATCCCCCTCGCGCACAAGGACCTCGTCGACGTCGCGGGCGCCCCGACGACGCACGGCAGCGCCGCGCTCAAGCACCGGGTCGCGCCGAACGACGCCCCCGCCGTCGCGACCCTGCACGGCGCTGGCGCCCTCTCGCTCGGCAAGACCCAGGTGCCCGAGCTCGGCCTCACGGGCTACTCAGAGAACCTGGTCGCGTCACCCGGCCGCAATCCGCTCGACCCCGAGCGCACGCCGGGGGGATCCTCCGGCGGCAGCGCGGCCGCGGTCGCGGCCGGCCTCCTGCCCGCGGCGCCGGGCTCGGACGGCGGCGGGTCGATCCGGATCCCGGCCCTCGCCTGCGGGCTCGTGGGCCTGAAGCCCGGGCTCGGCACCGTGCCGACCGACCTCGCGAGCGGCCTGCACGACGCGCACGGCGCGCCTCGCCTCACGGTCACGGGGCCGCTTGCGCGCACCGCGGCCGACGCCGCAGTGCTCTTCGACGCGCAGCGCGGCGCGGGATCGGAGCCCGCCCTCGCGGCCGTGCGGCGCGCGGGCGAGCTCGCGGGGCTCCGGATCGGGATGAGCGATGCCTCGCCGTTCGCGTCGGCCCACCCCGTGCCGCTCTCGCCCGAGGCGCGCGCCGCGTACCGCCTCGCCGCCGAGCGCCTGGAGTCGCTCGGCCACCACATGGAGGACGCTGATATCCACCACGACCCGCGCTACCCGGCCGCCTTCACCGCGTCCTGGACCTCGGGGCTCGCGACGCTCCGGCTGCCCGCGCGGGCGGAGGAGCGGCTCACCCCGTTCACGCGGGAGTTCCGCGAGCGCGCGCTGCGCCGGGAGCCGGGCGAGCTCCGCGCGGCGGGCGAGATCCTGCGCGCCTACGCCGCCGACGTGCGCGAGCAGTGGGGCCGCTTCGACGCCGTGCTCACGCCGGGGCTCGCGATGATCCCGCCCCGGATCGGGGCCTTCCTCGGGCTCTCGCCCGACGACGACTACCGGCTGCAGTGCGAGTGGGCGCCCTTCACCTCGATGGTGAACGTCTCGGGGCTGCCGGCAATCGCGGTGCCCGTGCTGCGCCTGCCCAGCGGGCACGCGATGGGCGCGCAGCTCATCGGGCCCGTTGGCTCGGAGCTGCGGCTGCTGCAGCTCGCCGCGCAGCTCGAGGCGCTGGCGCCGGCGTTGGCGCCGGAGCCGGCGCCGGACCCGGAGCCGGGCCCGGATCCGGATCCCCGCTACTCGTAGGCCCCGGGGATCAGCTGATCCCAGTCGATGATCGAGCCCGTCACGACCCCGCTGCGCTCGCTCAGGAGGAAGACGACGGCGTCCGCGATCTCGTCGGGCTGCCCCAGCTTCCCCATGGGCTGCGCGGCGGAGGCCGCCTCGAGCCAGTCGTCGCCGGCGCCGTGGAAGGTGCGCTGCGTCACGGCCTCGCCCGGCGTCGCGGTCCAGCCGATGTTGAGGCCGTTGATCCTGATCCGGTCGAAACGGTGCGCGAACGCCGCGTTCTTCGTGAGGCCGGCGAGCCCCGCCTTCGAGGCGACGTAGGGCGCGAGATACGGCTGCCCGCCGTGCATCGACATCGTGATGATGTTCAGGATCGTGCCGGGCTCGCCGCGCCCGCGCATGTCGGCGACGGCCCCCTGCATCGTCATGAACGGGGCGACGAGGTTGATCGCCAGGTGCTCGTCGAGGAGCTCGCGGCTCGTGTCGAGGAGCGTGCCGCGGCTCGTGGCGCCGGCCGCGTTCACGAGGCTGTCGATGCGCCCGAAGCGGGTGATCGTCTTCGCGACGACCCGCTCGGCCTCGCCCGGTTTCGCGAGGTCGGCAACGATCGGGAAGCCCGTCGCGCCAGCCGCCGTGATCCGCGCGGCGGCGGCCTCCGCCTTCTCTGCGTTCCGGCCGACGACCGCGACGGCTTCGGCCCCCTCGCGCGCCGCGGCCTCGGCGATCGCGAGGCCGAGGCCCTGCGTTCCCCCGGTCACGAGCACGGTCTTTCCGGTCATGAGCTCCTGCATGTCCCTCTCCTCTTCTCGGGTCGCCCCGCTCAGTCCATCAGCCGCGCCGGCCGCTCGGGAAGCCCCGCCGCCGCATACACCTCGTCGATGAGTGCCGCCGTGCGCCGCGAGCGGGCGAGCTCCGCGCGGTCGCGCGCGCCGGCGCGCAACTCCTCGCGCACGCGCCGCAGCTGGTGCGCGTAGGAGGACTCGCCCCCGGTGCGCTCGACCCGCTCGACCCGCTCACCGCCGCCCGGCTCATCACCGCCGCCGGGCCCACCGGCGAGCGTCACGATCAGGCGGTCGTCCTCCTGCGGCTTCACGAAGTTCGGGATCCGGATCGCGCCGCGCTCGCACGCGAGCTCGAGCCCGAAGTCCCAGGCCTCGGCCGCCATCGAGACGTCGATCGTCGCGGGGACGTCGCCGAGCGCGAGCTCGGCGCGGACGGCGGCGTCGACGCGCGGGTCGCCGTCTGGGATGGCCGCGGTGGCCGTCACCGCCGCCGCGCGCAGCACGCGCGGCGCGACCGGATCCGGAAACGCCGCCGACTCTCCGAGCCTGATCAGCGCGTTGAGCGCGTAGCAGCCGAGGTCCATCATGGCGCCGCCCGCGAGCTCGAAGCTCCAGCGCGGGTCGCTCGGCTTCGGCGCCGGCATGTGCATCGTCACGCGCACGGAGCGGAGCGCGCCGAGCTCGCCGGGCGCGCTGAGAAGGCCCGGCCCGCCGAGCAGCTCGAGCGCCCGCGCGAACGCCGGGTGGTCGGCGTAGTGGAACGCCTCGAAGGCCCAGCCGCGCGACGGGCCGAGGCGGGCCTCGACCCGCTCGAACTCGGCGAGGTTCGCCGCGAAGGGCTTTTCGACCAGCACGTCGCGCCCGGCGGCGAGCGCCCGCGCCGTCCACTCCGCGTGCAGGCCGTTCGGCAGGCCGATGTAGACGAGGTCGAGGGAGTCGTCGGCGATGAGCTCCTCGTAGTCGGCGCGAGTACCCGCGACGCCGTGCTCCCTGGCGAAGGCCGCCGCCCGCTCCGGATCCCGCGCCGCGACGGCGGCGAGCACGTCGCCCGTCTCGCGGGCGGCGTCGACGACCGCGAGCTTCGCGATGCGCGAGGCCCCGAGCACGCCGATCCGGAGCGGCGCGCTCACGTCGCCCGCTCCCCGAGCGCCGCGCGGACGAACTCCGCGCTCGTGCGGGCGTCGGCGAGGGCGCGCGCCGCGTCTTCCTCCGACTCCACGACCGTGTCCTGCTCGAGCACGTACCAGCCGGAGTAGCCGACGGCCACGAGCGCCGCGACGATCTCGGCGACCCTGGCGTCGCCGTCGCCGAGCGCGCGGTACATGCCCTGGCGCACGCCCTCGCGGTAGTCGATCTCGCCCGCGCGCACGAGGTTCGCGGTCTCGACGCTCACGTCCTTGAGATGGGCGTGCACGATGCGGTCGGCGTGGTCGCGCACGAGCGCGAGCGGATCC
The DNA here is from genome assembly GCF_050310065.1 of Leucobacter luti. Classification (GTDB taxonomy): domain Bacteria; phylum Actinomycetota; class Actinomycetes; order Actinomycetales; family Microbacteriaceae; genus Leucobacter; species Leucobacter luti_B. The sequence continues at coordinate 279,983 of NZ_CP190007.1, forward strand.
CCGCCGCCGAGGGTGAAGTGGCCGGTGTCGAGGCAGATCCCGATCCGGGACCCGGCGAGCACGGCGGCGACGTCCGCGGGCGACTCGACGACCGTTCCGAGGTGCGGGTGCAGCGTCGCGACGACGCCGGCGCGCTCCGCCGCGGCGTGGGCGCGGTCGAGGTTGCCGAGCAGGGTCGCCCACTCGTCCTCGCTGAGCTGGGCCGCGACGTCGTAGCCCTCAGCGCCCGTGACCGCCGAGAGCACGAGGGTGCTCGCGCCCGCGGCGCGGTAGGCCTCGAGCTCCCGCTCGATCGCCGGCAGCGGATCGAGGCCCGCGTCGTGGAGCACGATCGGGAAGAAGCCGCCGACGGCCTCGAGCCCGGCGGCGCGAAGCGCCTCGGCACGCTCGGCCGGCGCGTCGGGGAGGAAGCCCTCCGGCCCGAACTCCGTGGCCCGGATCCCGAGCCCGACCATCTCGGCGAGCACGCGCTCGCGGTCGAGCTGGACGCCCCAGCCTGGCACCTCGATGACGCCCCAGGTGATGGGGGCTGCGGCGATCCGTGCGGTCATGCGGATTCTCCTCCGTGGTCGGTCGTGCCGGTCGTGCGGGGTGCGGCGTGCGCCGCGGTCGTGCCCGGAGCGGCGTGCGCCGCGGTCGTGCCCACGACGCTGCCTGCCGCCTCCCAGCTGCGCCCCGCGGCCGAGCGCTCGGCGGCGGATACGACGCGGGCGGCGGAGAGGGCGTCGCTGATGTTCGAGTTCAGCGCCTCGCGGCCGGCGACGGCCATCAGGAACTTCTTCGCCTCGATGACCTTCAGGTCGTCGTAGCCCATCGAGGTGCCAGCGCCCGGCTGGAAGCGGGCGAAGTCGCCCATCGCGGCGTCGGCCATGACCCGGGCGTAGCCCTGCCGGGCGTCGCCGCGGCCCGCGGCGAGCTGGAGCTCGTTCATGCGCTCGAAATCCCAGATCGCGGATCCCTCGGTGCCGTAGACCTCGAGGGCGTAGCTCGCGCGGGGCCCGACCGCGACGCGGGAGGCCTCGAGCGTGCCGACGGCGCCGCCGGCGCGCGCGTCGCCCGAGAGCCGGACGAGCATCGCCGCGTAGTCCTCGTTCTCGACGGGCTTCATGACGCCGTCCTCGATCACGGCGAAGTGGGTTCCGGTCCCCATCGGGAGTTCGGGCCGCTCCGCGTAGACCGTGGAGGTGAGCGCGCTGACCTCGGCGATCGGCCCGAGCGTGTACTGCACGAGGTCGACGAGGTGCCCCATGAGGTCGCCGAGGACCCCGGATCCCGCGAGCGAGCGGACGAAGCGCCAGGAGAGGGCGCCGCGGGGATCCGCCGAGTAGTCGGCGAACATGCGGCCGCGCACGTTCGTAATGCGGCCGAGCGTGCCATCGGCGACGAGCCGGCGCAGGTGCTCGATCGCCGGCGCGTGCCGGTAGTTGAAGCCGATCGACGTCACGACGCCAGCCGCCGCAGCGGCCTCCGCGACCGCGGCCGTCTCGTCCTCGCCGCGGCCGACGGGCTTCTCGATCCAGAAGTGCTTGCCGGCCCGCGCCGCCGCGATCGCGATCTCGGCGTGCAGGAAGTTCGGCGCGCAGATCGAGACCGCGTCGACCTCGGGATCGGCGAGCACCTCGCGGTAGTCGGCCGACGCGCGCTCGTAGCCGAGCACGTCCACGGCCTCGCGCGCCCGATCCGGGGCCGGATCGGCGGCGTGCACGAGGCGCGGGCGGATCCCGAGCTCGGGGTACGCGTAGCGCAGATTCGCGTAGGCGCGGCTGTGCAGCTGGCCCATCCAGCCGACGCTGATGAGGCCGATCCCGATGGTGACGGTGCCGTCTTCGTTCTTCTGCATGATCGTGGGTTCTTTCGGTCGAGGATCAGAAAATGGACCGGTCCATGCTGCACGGAACGGGCGGGGCGCCGTTACAACCCGACGGCGCCCCGCCCGCGCCACACCGCGAGGCCGCTCGTCCCGCTACTCCCGCTCCTCCGGCGGGATCACGGTCACGGTCTCCGTCACCTGCACGCGGCCGACGCCCGCGGCCGTGTCGTCCTGGATGTCGTCCCGGATCGTGCGCACCGTGTCCGTGCTCGTGCCCACCTGGCGCAGCTCGTGCACGAGCTGCTCGAGCTCCGCGCCGCCCGCCATGAGGCCCGTGAGCTCCTCGAGCGTGATGTCCGCCTTCTCGTGGTAGCCGATGCTCTGCCCGCGCTTGAGCAGCAGGAAACGGTCGCCGACGGGGTAGGCGTGGTGCGGATTGTGCGTGATGAAGACCACGCCGAGGCCGCGATCTCGCGCCTGCACGATGTAGCGCAGCACGACACCCGACTGCTTCACGCCGAGGGCCGCGGTCGGCTCGTCCAGGATCAGCACCTTCGCCCCGAAGTACACGGCGCGGGCGATCGCGACGCACTGCCGCTCGCCGCCCGAGAGCGTGCCGATCGGCTGGTCGACGTCGCGGAGGTCGATGCCCATGTCGAGCAGCTCCTTCTTCGCCGTCTGCTTCATGAAGTCGACGTCGAGCCGCTTGAACGGGCCCCAGCCCTTCGTCTGCTCGGAGCCGAGGAAGAAGTTGCGCCACACCGGCATGAGCGGCGCGACCGCGAGATCCTGGTAGACCGTCGCGATCCCGCGATTCAGCGCCTCGCGCGGCGAATTCAGATGCACCGGTTCGCCCTCGATCAGGAACTCGCCCTCAGTGTGCTGGTGCAGGCCCGCGATGATCTTGATGAGCGTCGACTTGCCCGCGCCGTTGTCGCCGAGCACGCACATCACCTCGCCCGCGCCGACCTTCAGGCTCACGTCGCGCAGGGCGATGATGTTGCCGTAGCGCTTGCCGGCGTCGCGCAGCTCGACGAGCGGCGCCACCGTCTCGGGGTGCGCAACCGCCTCGGGCGGCGTCACCGTCTCGGCGCGTGCGGCCTCGCGGCCGACCTCCTGCTCACTCATTTCTTTCCTCCTCGTGCGGCCCTGCGCTGCAGCGTGAAGTTCAGGACCGTCGCCCCGAGGAGCATCGCGCCCAGGAAGAACTTCAGCCAGTCAGGGTTCCACTCGGCGTAGACGACGCCCTTGAGCGCCATGCCGTAGATGAGCGCGCCGATCGCGCCGCCGATCGCGCTCCCGTATCCGCCCGTCATCAGGCAGCCGCCAACGACCGCCGCGATGATGTAGAGGAACTCGTTGCCGATGCCCTCGCCCGACTGCACCGTCTTGAACGCGAAGAGCTGGTGCATGCCGAGCAGCCACGCGCAGAAACTGACTCCCATGTACAGGCCGATCTTCGTCCGCACGACGGGGACGCCGACCGCGCGGGCCGCATCCGGGGCGCCACCGCTTGAGAAGATCCAGTTGCCGATCCGGGTGCGCTGCAAGATCCACGTCGCGATGATCACGAGCAGGATCCAGTAGAACACCGTGATCTTCACCTTGACGCCGAACAGCGGGATGTCCGACGCGAAGATCGCGGCGGCCGACTCGAAGCCCGGCCAGTTCGCGATCGACGGGGCCGCGACGCCACCCGTGATGAGACGGGTGACGCCGAGGTTGAGCCCGGTCAGCATGAAGAACGTCGCCAGCGTAATGATGAAGCTGGAGAGCTTCGTCTTCGTGAGCAGCCAGCCGTTCACGAACCCGACGAGCAGCGAGAACACGAGGCCGATGATCGCGCCGATCCAGACGTTTCCGCCGAACCAGTACATGAACAGCGACGACGACAGCGCGGCGGAGACGACCCCCACGCCGGCGGAGAGGTCGACCTCTCCGCCGATCATGAGGAGCGACACGCCGACCGCCATGATGCCGACCGTCGACGCGCCGTACAGGATCGTGGCAATCGATTCCGGCTGCGTGAACTGCGGGGCGACGACCGCGAACATGATCGCGAGCACGAGGGCCGCCGCCGTCGCTCCGGCCTCGGGTTTCGTGAAGAAGCGCGTGAACAGGTTCGCTCTCGCTACCCGCTCGTCGCTCCTGACGGCTGTGGCTGATGACATGTGATTCTTCTTCCCGGGAGAGGCGGGGTTACTCGCTCTTCGACTTCTCGAACTGCGCCTTGACGGTGTCGAGGTTGTCCTTGCTGATGATCGACGGACCCGTGAGCACCGCGTTGCCGCCGCCGAGCACGTAGCCGCCCTCGTGGTAGAGGCGCACCGCCTCGACCGCCTCGTAGCCCTGCAGCCACGGCTGCTGGTCGGAGGCGAACGCGATCGTGTCGTCGCCGATGGCCTTGTAGACGTCGGCGTTCAGGTCGGTCGTCGCGAGCTTGGCGCTGCTGCCGGCGTCCTTGATCGCGTCGACCGCGGTCATCGCGTAGGGGGCGCCGAGGGTCACGACGAAGTCGATGTCGGAGTTGGTCTGCAGCTTCGAGGTGATGGTCGAGGCGACGTTCGTCATGTCCTGGCCGTTCACGTACAGGATCTCGGACTCGCCCGAGAAGGTGTCCTTGAGGCCGGCGCAGCGCGCTTCGAGGCCCACGTGGCCCTGCTCCTGGATCACACAGATCGCCTTCTTCGAGCCCTGCTCGTTGAGCTTCTCGCCGACCGCCTGGCCCGCGATGAACTCGTTCTGGCCGAAGTGGGCGAGCACGCCCATCTCCTTGTACTGCTCCTCGCCGGCGTTGATGCTGAAGACGGGGATCCCGGCCTCGACGGCCTTCTTGACCTCGCCCGACATGGCGTCGGCCTTCGCGAGGGTGACGACGATGCCGTCCACCTTCTTGTCGACCGCCTGCTGCACGAGCTGGGCCTGGCGGGCGCCGTCCGGATCCGAGCTGTAGAGGAGCTCGACGCCGTTGCGGTCGGCAGCGGTCTCGGCCCCCGAGCGCACGATGTCCCAGAATGTGTCGCCCGGTGCCTGGTGGGTGACGAGCGCGACCTTCAGCGGCTTCAGATCCGAACCCTTGTCGCCCCCGCCGCCACCGGCTGCCCCGCCGCCCGCTCCGGCGGGCGTGCCGCAGGCCGCGAGAAGAAGTGCTCCCGCTGCGGCGGTGGCGGCAACGCCGAACCTGCCCCAACGCTTCAGTTGTGACTTCATTGTCTTCACTCCATCGTGTTATTTGAACTAATGTCGTTACAAAGCTTGCGCTTGGAGTTGAGATTACCCCAAATTCGCCCGGCGCACACCTTCGTTTGCCATAAAGATCGCGTAACGGACCGCCGGGGGCGGCCTGCGCTCGCTCCGCATTCTGCGCTCGCTCACACGATTCTGCCCGTTCTCGACGGAACGAGTGCAGTTCTCGGAGCGACGGCGCCCCTGCGCGCCCTCGTGCCCGGCCCGTCCCGGCCCGGAGGTTGTTAGCGATTTCGGGTCAACTCACGCCGGATACGACCCGAAATCGCTAACAACGCCGGGCTGCTGCGGGGCGGGCGCCGGATCAGGATCCGGCGGCGGCTCCGTGCTCACCCGAGCCGAGATCGACTGCGACCGCGACGCCCTCCGTCGCGGAGCGCTGGGCGGCGTCCGCGAGGACGAGGGCCGCCCAGCCGTCCTCGAAGCTCGGGCTCGTCGAGGCCTCGCCGCGCACGAGCCGCAGGAACTCCCGGAGCTCCGCAGAGTACGCCTCGGCGTAGCGCTCGAGGAAAAACTCCGGATAGGGCGGCCGCGCCTCGACCGCCGACGCCCCCGAGAACGTCACGGTGCTGCTCTGCACGTTGCCGACCTGGAGCATTCCGAGCGGGCCGAAGGCCTCGATCCGCTGGTCGTAGCCGGTCGCGCTGTGGCGCGAGTTGACGATCGTGATGACGGCTCCGGATCCGGTGCGGAGCGTCGTGACGGCCGTGTCGAAGTCGCCGTGGGCGCGGGCTCCGGGGTCGAACGCCTGGCTGCCGGTCGCGCTCACGGAGACGATATCGGGGGCGAAGAAGCGCGCCATGTCGAAGTCGTGGATCGTCATGTCGCGGAAGATCCCGCCCGAGACGGCGACGTAGTCCGCGGGCGGTGCGGCCGGGTCGCGGCTGATGATGATGAGCTGCTCGAGCGGCCCGATCTCGCCGGCCGCGACGCGGGCGCGGGCCGCCGCGTGATTCGGGTCGAACCGCCGGTTGAAGCCGAGCGCGACGGGCACCCCGCTCGCCTCGACGAGCGGGCGCAGCGCCTCGACGCGCGCGATGTCGAGGTCGATTGGCTTCTCGCAGAGCACCGGAAGCCCAGCTCGGACCGAAAGTTCGATGAGGTCGACGTGGGTGGGGGTGGGCGAGGCGATGAGGACTGCATCGACCTCACCCGAGTCGATGAGCTCCTCGGCACTGTCGGTCACGCGGGCGCCGGTGCGCTCGCCGATCGCCGCCGCCCCCGCGATGAACGGGTCGGCGACCCACGCGAGGGTCGCCCCGGGGTCGGCCGCGATGCTTGCGGCGTGGACCTGGCCGATCCGGCCGGTTCCGATGAGTCCAATACGAACGGGCGGCTGCGTCATTGCGGTTCCTCGCGAGTCGGGTCGGGATCCGGAGCGGATCCCTTGTTAGGACATTATGCCTAACGATACACCCGGGCGGGGTGCGCGGCCGCCCTTCGCCCTTCGCTGCTTGAGATGACCCAAAGTGACGCATTCTGCGCTCCAGGGGACAGTTTGAGTCAACTCAAGAGAGGGCGGCGGGTGCCGGCGGGCGACGGCCGGCTGGCACCCGGTTGAGTTGACCCAAAGTGACGCATTCTGCGCTCCAGGGGACAGTTTGGGTCAACTCAAGGGAGGGCGGCGGGTGCCGGCGGGCGACGGCCGGCTGGCGCCCGGTTGAGTTGACCGAAAGTGACGCATTCTGCGCTCCAGGAGAGAGTTTGGGTCAACTCAAGAGTGAGTGGGGGCCGGAGCGGCCGTCGACGCGCGGGTCATGAGGCGCGGGGGGAGGAGGCGCGCGGTGGCCGGGGCAGACGGCGGCGCCGATCCGGCCTCCGCCTCCATGAGCTCCACGAGGGCGCGGCCCGCCTCCTCGCCGAGCTCGCGCGGGTCACCGCTCACCGTCGTGAGCGACAGGAACTCGTAGGCCGCGAGCGGTGAGTCGTCATAGCCGACGACCGAGAGCTGCTCCGGGACCGCGATCCCCCGCTCGGCCGCCGCGCCGATCACGCCGACGGCCATGGGATCGTTCACCGCGAAGATCGCGGTCGGGATCCCGCCACCGGCAGGACCGCCACCGGCAGAAACCCCCGACCCCCCGGACGCAGCCGAGTCGAACATCGCCGACGCCGCGATCCGCGCCGCGACCTCGCTCGTCTGCACGGAGCGCACGATGCGGGGTTCGAGCCCGTGGGCGCGCATCTCCGCGACGTAGCCGGTCTCGCGCGCGGACGCCGAGGCTCCGGGCGCGGTGACGCACGCGATGTCGCGGTGCCCGAGCCCGATGAGGTGGGCGGTCGCGAGCCGCCCGCCCGCGACCTCGTCGCTCGCGATCACGGGCGCGCCGCCGGCGGCGAAAGACCTGGTCCCGAGTACGACCGCCGGGATCCCGAGCCGCGCGAGCGACGCCTCGGAGACCTCTCCGGCGAGCACGACCCCATCCACGCGCAGCGCCCGGAACGCCTCGAGCGGGTCGATCCCGAGGTGCGCGTTGAGGGCGGTGTCGGCGACGCTCAGGCTGTAGCGCCCCTCGGCGAGCGCCGAGCGCAGCCCGGCGAGCGCCGGCGCGAACCACAGGTTCTCGAACTCGTCGATCACGACGCCGACGCTGCGGGTGCGGGATCCCGCGAGCCCCGCGGCGAGGCGGCTCGGCGTGTAGCCGAGCTCGTCCACGGCCCGCTGCACCGCCTCGCGCTTCTCGTCGCTCACCCGGGGCGAGCCGCGCAGCACGAGGGAGACGAGCGACTTGGAGACGCCCGCGTGGGCGGCGACGTCGTAGATCGTTGGGGTCTTCACCTGATGCCTCCGCATTTCTGGGCGCGGGCACGCGCGGGCGCGCGCCGGAGCTTTCCCGCCATGCTAGCGCCGGATCGCGCGCGATCGATGCTTGACAGTCCGTTTCGTGCGAGGTTATCTTGGCACCTATTGGAGCGCTCCAATACGCACCCGAAAGGAACCACCGTGTCAGAATCCCTCGGCGTCGCCGTCATCGGCGCCGGCATGGCGGGCAAGGCCCACGCGGCCGCCTACCGCGCCGCCTCGACCCTCTTCTCGCCCACGCTCCCCGCGATCCGGCTCGTCTCGATCGGGGATATTTCCGAGGAGCTCGGCGCGGCGACCGCCAAGCGCTTCGGCTTCGAGCGCCACGACGCCGACTGGCGCGACATCGCCGCGGCCGACGACATCGACGTCGTCAGCGTCGTCGTGGCAAACTCGCTCCACCGCGAGATCGTCGAGGGCCTCCTCGCCGCGGGCAAGCACGTGCTCTGCGAGAAGCCGCTGAGCGACTCGATCGAGGACGCGCGAGCGATGGCAGACGCCGCCGACGCCGCGCAGGCCGCCTCCGGCGCGATCGCCCGGATCGGCTTCAGCTTCCTGCGCGCACCCGGGATCGCGTTCGTGCACGAGCTCGTCGCGTCGGGCAGGCTCGGCGAGGTGCTGCACTTCTCCGGCCGGTACTGGGCCGACTACGGCGCACGCCCGGACGCCCCGATGAGCTGGCGATACCAGGGCCCTCCGGGATCCGGCGCCCTCGGCGACGTCGGCAGCCACCTGAGCTACGTCGCCGAGCTCCTCTGCGGCCGCGCGCTCGACGTCTCGGGCGGGCGCTTCCACACCTCGATCACGGAGCGCCCGAAGCCGCTCGGCGCGGTCGTCGGCCACACCCGCGGCAACGTGAGCGACGAGCTCGTGCCCGTTGAGAACGAGGATTACGCCGCGTTCTCCGCCCGATTCGAGCGCTGCGTCGGCACGCTCGAGGTGTCGCGGGTCGCGGCGGGCCACCCGACGTCGCTCGTGTTCGAGGTGTTCGGATCGAACGGCGCGGCGAGGTGGGATCAGCGCCACCCCGGCGAGGTCCAGCTGATCCTGCACGAGGAGGGCGCGGCCGCGGACGCGGTCGCCGGCTACCGCACCGTGCAGCTCGGGCCCGCGCACCCGCACTTCGCGGGCGGCTGGGCGATGGACGCCCCGGGCGTCGGCGTCGGACAGAATGACCTGTTCGTGCACCAGGCGCGCGCCTTCCTCGAGGAGGTCGCCGGGATCCCGGAGGCCGAGTCGCTGCCGCGCTGCCGCGACTTCGCGGACGGGATCCACAACATGGAGTTCCTCGCGGCCGTCGCCGAGTCCGCGGCGCGCGGCGGCGCGACCGTCGAGGTGCCGGGGGGTGCGCGATGAGGCTCGGGGTGTACAACGCGATCCTGCACGACCGCTCGCTGCCTGAGGCGCTGGCCGTGATCCGGGATCTCGGCCTGACCGGGATCGAATTGAACTCGGGCGGCTTCCTGCCCGCGGCGCACCTGCCGACGCGCGACGAGATCCTCGTCTCTGACACGGCGCGCGACGAGTTTCTCGGCCAGTTCGCCGGCACGGGCGTCGAGATTGCCGGGCTGAACTGCAACGGCAACCCGCTGCACCCGAAGCCCGCGATCGGCGACGCGCACGCGGCCGACGTACGCCGCTCGATCCTGCTCGCGGAGCGGCTCGGGCAGGATCGGGTCGTCACGATGTCCGGCCTGCCCGGCGGCGAGCCCGGCGCGACCGTGACGAACTGGGTCGTGAACGCGTGGAACTCCGCCGCGCTCGACGTGCTCGACTATCAGTGGGGGATCGCGGCCGGCTTCTGGCGCGAGATCGATCGCTTCGCGGCCGACCACGGCGTGAAGGTCGCGCTCGAGCTGCATCCGCAGAACCTCGTGTTCAACTCGGCGGACGTGCACCGGCTCATCGAGCTCACCGGCGCGACCCACGTCGGCGTCGAGCTCGACGCGTCGCACCTGTTCTGGCAGCAGATGGATCCGGTCGCGGTCGTGCGGCACCTCGGCGAGCTCGTGTTTCACGCCGCCGCGAAGGACGTGCGCGTGAATCCCCAGGTCGCAGCCCTGAACGGCGTGCTCGACAACAGCTTCAGGCGGCTCTCGCCCGACGAACCGCGCACGAACCTCGGCGGCGACGAGTGGGCCAACGAGTGGCCGCGGGAGTCGGCGTGGGACTTCGTGGCGCTCGGGCGCGGGCACGACACCGCCTTCTGGACGGCATTCCTCGGCGCCCTTCGCGAGGTGGATCCCCAGATGTGGGTGAATATCGAGCACGAGGACGTGTCGCTCGGGCGGATCGAGGGGCTCGAGGTGGCCGCGCGCGTGCTGCGCGACGCCGACGCGGCGCTCGCTCCGTAATCTGCGCTCGTTCGCACGATCGGGCCCGGATCCTTGCGAACGAGCGCAGAATTGGGAGCGAGCGCCGGGGCGGGGGCACGGGCAGGGGCAGCGCCGGGGGCAGGGGGCACGGGGGCGAGCGGGGCGCGGGCGCGGGCGCCCCTACCCGAGCAGCCCGGCGTCGCGCACCGCCATCGCGGCGGACACGCGATTGTCGGTGCCGAGCTTCACGAAGATCCTGGTCAGGTGCGCCTTCACTGTCGCGAGGCTGAGGTGCAGCTCCGTGCCGATCTGCGCGTTCGTGAGCCCGCGCGCGAGCAGCACGGCGATCTCGCGCTCGCGCGCGGTGAGCTCCTGGGCGGCCTCGGCCGCGGCGGGGGACGCGGCCCCGGCCGTCGCGGCCGCGATCACGGTCGAGGCAACCTCGGGCGACAGCGCGGGATCCCCACGGTGCACCGCCCGCACGGCCGCGATGATCTCGGCGGGGTCGGCGTCCTTCAGGAGGAAGCCCTGCGCGTGCTGCCTGAGCGCGCGCAGCACGTAGTCGTCGGTGTTGAAGGTCGTGAGCACGAGCACGCGCGGCGCCCCCGAGCCATCACCCGCGCGCGCGGCCAGCCGTTCGAGCACCCCGAGCCCGTCGAGCACGGGCATGCGGATGTCGAGCAGTACGACGTCGGGGGCGAGCTCGGCGATCGCCGCGAGGCCCGCCTCGCCGTCCTCGGCCTCGCCCACGATCTCGAGCTCGGGGTCGCCGCCCAGGATCATCCGGAGGCCCGTGCGCACCATGGCGTCGTCGTCGACGAGGAGAACTCTGATCACTGCTCTGCGCTCCGGGGCTCTGCATTCCAGGGAATCGTTGCGGTGAGGACGTAGCGCCCGCCGACCGGTCCGTACTCCGCCGATCCTCCCATGGAGGCGGCGCGCTCGCTGACCCCGAGCAGCCCGAAACCGGCAGCACCGCCAGAGCCGGCACCCCGATCCGGATCCGGAATCACCAGCTCAGACAGCGGATTCGAGGCCCGGATCACGAGGGCGCCCCCCGGCTCCCCCGAGACCTCGACCGCGACGGGCGCGCCCGGCGCGTGCTTGCGGGCGTTCGTGAGCGCCTCCTGCACGATCCGGTAGGCGTGCCTCCCGAGCTGCGGCGGCACGGCGACGAGGCCGCCCTCGGCGGCAACGTCGACGTCGAGTTCCACGCGCTGCTCCCCGTCGAGCTCGGCGACGAGCACGGGAAGGTCGGCGAGCGTGGGCTGCGGCGGGGCCGGCGGCGCGTCCGCCCCGCGCAGCGTCGACAGCACCGCGCGCAGCTCATCGAGGGACTGCCTGGTCCCGCTCTGGATCATGCGCGCCGTCTCGCGCGTCTCCTCGGGGCTGAGGTCGTCGCGGAAGGCGAGGATCCCGGCGTTCATGCTGACGAGCGAGAGCCGGTGGGCGAGCACGTCGTGCATCTCGCGGGCGATCCGCTCGCGCTCCGCGAGCCGCGCCTGCTCGATGCGCGCGGCCTCCGCGTCGACCCTGGCCTGCGCGGCGGACGCGCGCCCGCGCTGCTCGGCCGCGATCGTGCGGAGCAGCCAGCCGACGAGGGTCGCGAAGGCGAGCCCCACGAGGGCGAAGGTGAGCTCGACCGTGTGGGGCGTCGCCCAGGGCGAGGAGAAGGGCCCGATCAGGAGGTTCGCGAGCTTCGCGGCGGCGAACCAGAGGCCCGCGAGCAGCACCGGCAGCGGCCGCCCATCGCGGCGCGCGAGCGACGCCTGCATGGCGATCGCCGCGCCGATCGCGCCGGGGCCGAGCACGAGCATGGCGCCGATCCCGAGCACTGCGGCGAGCGCGAAGCGGCGCCGGATCGCGAGCAGCGCGAGGGCGATCGCGGGCGGGGCGATCATGAGCACGACCTTCGCGGGCTCGCGGCCCGTGAGGAGCGTCGAGACGATGGGCGTCAGGTAGTACAGCCAGACCAGGACGGCGACGATCCACACGGCGCTCGCCGCGCCGAGTGCCGGCCTCGTCTGCTCGCTCTTCCCTGTCATGCTTCGATCCTAGATTCGCGGCCCGACCGGCCGATACCGACCTTAGGCCAGACCCGCACCGACCTTCGGCCGGGTCGATCCGAGCCGCACGCCCGATGCCGCGCACCACTCGGCTCGAGTGGACTGCCTGCATGATTACCTTCACGAATCTCACCAAGTCCTACCGCAGCCGCTCGGATGGTCGCCGGACCGTCATCGACGACGTCAGCTTCTCGGTGCCCGCGGGCTCCGTCACGGGGTTCCTCGGGCCGAACGGCGCGGGCAAGTCCACCTCGATGCGGGCGCTGCTCGGCCTCACGGAGCCGGATTCCGGCACCGCGACCGTCGGCGGCCGCCCCTACCGTGAGTGGCCGAACCCGGCCGCCGTCGCGGGCTCGCTGCTCGACGCCGACGCGTTCCACCCCGGCCGCAGCGGCCGCGAGTCGCTCGCGCTCTCGTGCCTCACGCTCGGCCTCCCCACGAGCCGCGCCGACGAGGCGCTCGAGCTCGTCAGCCTCACAAAGCGCGAGGGCCGCCGCCGGGTGCGCGGCTACTCGCTCGGCATGCGGCAGCGGCTCGGGATCGCCCAGGCGCTCCTCGCCGAGCCGCCCGTGCTCGTGCTCGACGAGCCGGCCAACGGCCTCGACCCGCAGGGGCAGCGCTGGCTCGGCGAGCTGCTGCGCGGCTGGGCGGAGCGCGGCGGGGCCGTGCTGCTCTCGAGCCACCAGCTCTCGGAGGTCGAGCGCCTCGCCGACCGCCTCGTCGTGATCGCGGAGGGCCGGATCGTGGCCGACGGCACGCTCCCGGCGCTCCGCGCGGAGCACGGCGACATCACCGACTTCTACTTCGCAGCCACCTCGGGGGCGGATCGCGCCGCCTGATCGCGCCGCCCCCGCCCCCGCACACACCACCCGAAAGGACAGGATCATGACCACCACCGCAGCATCACTCGAAACCGCGACACGCGAAACCGCGGCACGACTCGCTCCCGCGACCCCCGCCAGGGCCGGATCCGCGCGACTCTGGCTCGTCGAGCTGCGCAGGCTCGTGGACACCCCGTCGAGCATCGCCCTGCTCGCGACGTGCGCCCTGCTCGCAGGGGCATTCGGCGGGGCCGCGACGCTCTTCGTCGACGGCGTCGACTTCGGGTACGTTGCGCGGCTCGCCGGCGTCCCGCTCGTGACCCTCATCCCGGTCTTCTCGATCCTGCTCGCGACGTCCGGGCGCACCCACCGCACGGCGCTCACGGCCTACACGCTCGTGCCCGAGCGCGGCCGCGTGATCGGCGCGCAGCTCCTCGCGGTCCTGACTCTTTCGCTCGTCGCCGGCGCGGCGACGCTCGCCGCCGCCGCGCTCATCACCCCGGTCGGCGCGCTCATCACGGAGAAGGAGATACTCTGGTCGATTGAGTGGCCGCACCACCTCATGCTCGTTGCAGGGATGGTACTCGCCGCGCTCTTGGGCTACGCGCTCGGGCTCGCCACGGGGCTCGCGCCCGTCGCGATCACGATCGTGCTCGCCTGGCCCGCGCTCGCGCTGCTCCTCTCGGTGTTCCCGGTCGCAGCGGAGATCACGTCCTGGATCGACGTCAACGCGGTCGCCCGCCTCGGCGACGGCGCGACGGGCGGCGAGCTTGCCCGGGTCGCGAGCGGCGTCGCGGCCTGGATCCTGCTCCCCGGCGCGATCGGCGTCGCGCGCGAGCTGCGCTCGGAGGTGAAGTGAGATGGCCGCCCAGGATCGCGGCCGCGGCCGCACCGGCACTCGCTCAGGCTCCCGCTCCCGCGCCCCGAAGGTGCTGCTCATCATCGCCGCGTGCCTCGCGCTCGTGGTGGGCGGCACGATCGGCTGGAACGCGTTCGCCTCCCGCCCGCAGGGCACCCCCGAGGCCGTCGAGTTCGCGGACGCCGAGATCTCCCCCGCGCTGCGCGACGCCACGATCCTCGCGCTCGGCGAGGCAACGCACGGCAACGCGGAGTTCCAGCTCGCGCGCCTCGCGCTCGCGGAGAAGCTCCCGGAGTTCCGCGCGATCATGCTCGAGGAGGACTTCGGCCACGTCGCCCTCGTCGACGAGTTCGTGCAGGGCGGCCCGGGCACAGCCGAGGAGGCGGCCGAGCGCTTCGGCTTCCGCCTCAACCGCACCGAGCAGATGGCCGAGCTGCTGCAGGGGCTGCGGGATCGCAATGACGCCCTGCCGGAGGCCGAACGCGTGCGGCTCGTCGGCGTCGACACGCAGCGCGTCGAGGCGTCGAAGGGCATCCTGATCAGCTGGCTCGAGGCCAACGCCGGCGGCGAGGTTCCCGCGGAGCGGGCCCAGTCGATCGCGGCCGAGCTCGCCGACTGGAACGACGCGGACCCGGTTCCGGATCCGGAGCGGCTGCGCGCCGCGGTCGAGGACGCGGCGTCGCTCATCGATGCCGGCTCGGAGGATGCCACGAGCACCGACTCGGCCAACACCGCTGCGCCGGATCGCCGCCTCGCGGCCGGGGCGGCCGCGGCACTCGCCCAGAACCTCGAGCTCGAGACGGCGTCCGGATCCGGCTACACCCAGATCCGCGCGCGCATCATGGCAGAGAACGCCGTGCGCACGGTCGCGGAGGAGCACGAGCGCGGCAACGAGCACTCCCTGTTCTTCGCCCACAACGGGCACGTCGACCGCGTCTCGGCCGCGATGTCGGCGATGGGCGTGCGCGACGTCGGCGAGCTGCTCGCCGAGAAGTACGGCGACGCGTACCGCGTGATCGGCACCGATCTGCACAAGGGCAGCCTCGCGACGGGCGACGGCACGGGAGAGCGGGAGGTGTCGCTCTCGAACCGCACCCCGCTGCGCGGAATCTTCGCCGGGACCAGGGAGGGATACCTCGAGTTCGACTCCGCCTCTGCCGCGAACCGGGAGCTCCTCGCGCGGCCCGTGCGCATGGCGAGCACCGGCGACGGCGTGCAGCAGTGGCACGCGTGGGTACCGCAGTTCAGCTCGGTGAAGATGACGCCGTCCGAGGCCTACGACGCGCTCATCCTCGTGGACCGCGTGACGCCGACGACTCCTCTTTCCTGACCATCGCGGCCGGGTCCTTGGGATACTGGAGTCATGCAGGAAGCGACGGACCCGGCCGACGACCCCCTCGAGTTCTCTGAAGTCGAGGTGCCCGAGCCGAGCGAGCGCAGCCGGCGCCGGATCTGGATCGCGGGCATCGTGGCCGCGCTCGCGATCCCGGCCGCCGCGATTGCGTTCGGGTTCGGGATCAGGGCATTTACGCCGCCGCCCGAGCCGGAATCCGGCACCTGCTTCCTCCTCGACCAGGAGCAGTGCGCGGACGCCTCGGATGCCGAGATCCTCGCCGAGGTCGAGCGGGCCGCCTCGATCACGCTGCCCGACGGCGCCGAGCTCCTCGCCTCGGCCTCGGATCGCTGGGGCGTGGGCTCGGCGCAGCGCACCTCGCGCACCGCGCTGATCTCGCTGCCGGACGCGGCAGAGCCTCAGCTCGACGCCGCCTATCAGGACCTTTCGGATCCGCCCCTGCCGCTCCTCGAGCGCGCGCAGGGCCTCGGCTTCACGAACGTGTACTTCGTCGGCCAGCTCGACGCCGCCGAGGGCGGCGACAGCGTGGCGAGCGTCGCGCTCGGCAGCGACGCCGCGGGCGCGGCGCTCGCCCTCGTCCACGTCGAGCCCGCGGAGTAGCGGCGCGGGATCCGGCGCCGCGCGCTCCCGCAGCAATCTGCGCTCGTTCCCACGAATCCGGGCGGAAACGTAGGAACGAGCGCAGAATTCGGAGCGAGCGCCGGGCGCGACGCGCTCGCGCCGCGGCGCCCCTACCCCTTCGGCAGGTAGATGGCGCCCGTCGTCACGTCCTCCTCGAGCTCCTCGAGCGTGCGCCCGCGCGTCTCGGGCACGAAGCGCCACACAAACAGGAGCGCGAGCGCGCCCACCGCCGCGAACAGGAAGAACGTGCCCGTGATCCCGACCCACTGCACGAGGGACAGGAAGTAGAGCGACAGGAATCCGTTCGTCACCCAGAGCGCGAACACGGCCACGCCGATCCCGAAGCCGCGCATGTGCAGCGGGAAGATCTCCGAGAGGTAGACCCACACGGCCACGTTGAGGAACGTCTGCATCGAACCGACGAAGAGTACGACGAGCGCGAGGATCACGTAGGGGCGCACGGGGTTGCCGACGGGAAGCACCATGGAGGCGACCCCGATGAGAAGGTGCGACACGGTCGTGAGGGTGAAGCCGATGATGAAGGTCTTGCGGCGGTCGAAGCGGTCCATCATGGCGAGGGCGATGACGGCACCGATCACGGCGATCACGCCGGGGGCGATGTTCGCGATGAGCGCGGCGCTCTCCTCGAAGCCGGACTCCACGAGCACGGTCTGCCCGAAGTACATGATCGAGTTGATGCCGGTGAGCTGCTGGGCGATCCCGACGCCGATGCCGATGAGCAGGATCTTTCGCAGGTTCTTGTTCGTGAGCACGGCGCGCCAGCCGAGCTGGTGCGCGGCGCTGTCCTCCCGCGCGACCCTGGCGACCTCGGCGAGCTCCGCCTCGGCGCGCTCGGGCGAGCGGATCGTGCCGAGCACCCGGAGCGCCTCGTCCGTGCGGCCTTTGTCGACGAGCCAGCGCGGCGACTCGGGCATGCGCAGCATCCCGAAGAACAGAACGATCGCGGGGATCGCGCAGATCGCGAGCATGATCCGCCAGACCCCGTCGAGGTGGCCGAGCGTGTTGCCGATGATGGCGTTCACGACGAACGCCGCGAGCTGGCCCACGACGATCATGAGCTCGTTGCGGCCGGCGAGCGAGCCGCGGATCTCGTACGGCGCCATCTCGGCGAGGAACACGGGCACGACGGTCGACGCGCCGCCGACCGCGAGCCCGAGCATGATCCGGCCCGCGACGAGCACGCCGAAGCCCGGCGTGAAGACGCAGAGCAGGGTGCCCACGAAGAACATGACCGCGAGCAGGATGATCGTCTTGCGGCGCCCCCACCGGTCGGAGAGCGGCCCGCCGAGCATCGCCCCGAAGGCTGCGGCGAACACGAGCGAGCTCGTGACGACGCCCTCGGTGAACGGCGTGAGGCCGAGCTCCGCAGTCATGGGGCGCAGCGCCCCGTTGATGACTCCCGTGTCGTAGCCGAAGAGGAGGCCGCCGAACGTCGCGATCAGCGCGACGAGGCCGAGTCTCCTCCGGTGCGGCCCGGTGCCGAGAGGTGGAAGGGTGTTGGCCGGCCTGTCGCCGGCTCCCGCAAGGGTCATGATCAGGCTCCTTCCCAGAGCGTTCGGATGCGGTCGAGCTGTGTGCGCGAGACCTCGTCGGCCCGCTCGTCCTCCGCGAAGACGTTCGAGACGATGAGGGCGTCGGGGCGGTCGAGGTAGCCGGTCGCGCGGAGGGTGGCGAAGAGCGCGGACCAGTCGACGTCGCCGTCGCCGATCGCGAGGTGCTGGTGCACCCGCACGGCGTTGCCCGGCGGGTTCGTGATGAAGCGCAGCCCGTTCGAGCGCGTGTGGTCGAAGGAGTCCGCCGTGTACACGGCGCCGAGGCGGTCGCCGATCTCGGGCAGCAGTGTGTCGGCCCGGTCGCCGTAGTGGAAGGTGTGCGCCGCGACGTACACGAAGCCGACGGCGCGCGTGTTGAGCCCGCGGATGATGCGCCAGGCCTCGAGCCCGTCCTCGACGAAGTCGTCGGGGTGCGGGTCGATGTTGAGCGTGATGCCCTCGCGCTCGAGCACGGGCACGAGCTCCTCCATGGAGCGGTAGAAGGCGGCCTCCGACTCCTCCTCGCGCTCGGGCCGGCCGGAGAACTCGGTGTTCACGACGGGAACCCCGAGCTCGGCCGCGACCTCGATGTAGCGCCTCATGTTGCGCACGGCCGCCTCGCGCTGCGGCTCGTCTGGCCACGAGAAGCGCTGGACCGGCAGGATCGAGGTGATCTCGACCCCCGCGTCCGCCGCGCGCTTCTTGAGCGTCGCGATCATCTCGTCGTCGAGCTTCGGGTAGTGGAAGTGCCTGCCGAAGTCGGGGTTCGGCGTGAGCTGCAGGTGCGCATAGCCGAGCCTCGCGACGAGGTCAGGAAAGTCGAGCAGGTGAACCGTGTCGTTGTACGGCGTCGGATCGAGGGCGATGCGGACCATGATGCTCCTTCGCATTCGGGGTTCTGATCAGTGTAGTTGTGGAGCGCTCCATCTCAGTTTCGGAGCGGGACTCGGCGGTCTACGGGCGAGGCGCGGGATCCGGCACGGGAGCGGGATCCGGATCCGGATCCCGCCCGCCGGCTCAGGCGTAGAACGCCGGCCGGGGCGGCGCCTCGACCGGCACGACCCCGCCCTCGGCCATCGCTGTGACGCCCGCCTCGCACGCGAGCGCGACGAGGTAGCCGTCCCACGCGTTCGGCCCGTCGACGAGGTCGCCGCGGCGCACGGCGTCGACCCAGCGCTGGATCTGCGCGTCGTAGGCGGCGGCGAAGCGCGTCGTGAAGCTCAGGTGCTCGGCGAGGCGGAACGTGCCTGCGTCGAAGCGCTGCATGCCGCCCGGCTGCCCGATGCGCGCGACGCCGCGCTCGAACACGGCCTCGGTCGTCACCTGGTAGCCGAACTGGATGCTCACGCTCATCTCGACGTCGACGATCGCGCCGCTCTCGAGCTCCATGAGCACGAGGATCGGTTCGGAGAGGCGCTCGGGCGCGAGCGAGTTGCGGCGCGGCCGCTTCACCTCGACGCTCACGATCGGCGAGCCCGCGAGCCACGGCACGACGTCGAACTCGTGCACGACCGAGTCGTTGATCAGCATGTTCTGCGTGTAGCTCTCCGGCACGGACGGGTTGCGGTGCTGCGCGTGCACGAGCAGCAGCTCGCCCGCCTCGCCCGAGGCGACGAGTTCGCGGAGCGCGCGGTACTCGTCGTCGAAGCGACGCATGAAGCCGACCTGGATGTGCGGCCGGTCGAGCTGCTGCTCGAGCTGCAGCACCTCCCACGAGCTCGCCGAGTCCGGGGTGAGCGGCTTCTCGCACAGGATCGGGATCCCGGCGGCGAGCGCCGGCCGCAGCACCGGCTCGTGGAACTGGCCGGGCACCGCGATGAGCACGGCGTCGACGGCGCCAGCCGCGAGCGCGTCCTCGATCCGCGCGAAGACCTCGGCGCCCGGCGCGTGGCCGGCGGCGTCCGCCGCGCGGCCGGCGTCGGGCTCGACGACCGCGGAGACGCGTGCCCCGCTGATCCGCTCGGTGATCCGCGCGATGTGATCGGCGCCCATCATGCCGGCGCCGACGACGGCGATCCGGAGCTCTGCTGACATGGTGTGTCTCCTTCCGGGCCTAGCTGACCCGCGCCAGGTGCGTGCACCCGAAGATGTGCTCGCGCGTGCGCCGCGCGATGGGGAACGGGCGGTCGACGTCGCAGCCGTACATGTCCTGCTCGACGATCGCGAAGATCTCGGAGTCGATGCGCGCGACGGCTTCGATCACGGGGCCGAGCTCCGGGATCCCGCCGGGCGGCTCGATCATGATCCCGTCCGCGACGGCCTGGGCGAAGGGCACGTCGTTCTTCAGCACGTCGAAGAGCTGCGCGGGGTCGACCTGCTTGAGGTGCAGGTAGCCGATGCGCTCGGGCCGCTCCTGGATGAGCTTCACGTTGTCGCCGCCGTAGTAGGCGAAGTGGCCCGTGTCGAGGCAGAGGTTCGTGTAGCGCGGGTCGGTCTCGTCGAGGAAGCGCAGCACCTCGCGGGTCGTGCCCACGTGGCTGTCCGCGTGCGAGTGGAATTGCTGGCGCATGCCGAACTCCTCGGCGAGCGCCTTCCCGAGCCGGTCGTGGCCGGCCCCGAGCTTCGCCCACTGCTCGTCGCTCAGCGTGCGCGATTCGAGCAGCTCGCTCGTGGCGTCGCTGCGCCAGAGGTCCGGGATCACGACGAGGTGTTCCGCGCCGAGCTGCGAGGCGAGCCCCGCGACCTTGAGCGCCTGATCCCAGGCGCGCTGCCACTGGTCCTCCCCCTTGTGGAAGCCCGTGAACACGGTCCCCGCCGACAGCTTCAGGCCGCGGGATCCGAGCTCGTCCTCGAGCTCGTGCGGATCCGTCGGGAGGTAGCCGTACGGCCCGAGCTCGATCCACTCGTAGCCGGCCTGCACGACCTCGTCGAGGAAGCGCCGCCAGGGCACCTGGCCCGGGTCGTCGGGGAACCACACGCCCCAGGAATCGGGCGCGGTGCCGATCCGGAGCCCCTGGCTCGGGGTGGCGGCCTGCTGTTCAGACACTGCGAACCTCAATCTTCAACTCTGAACCGATCTGAATTGTCCCAATGATAGGACAAATGACCCGGGAATGCAGCACTTCGTTCCGGTGAGTATCGTGTGCGCGGCCGCCTTCGCCCTTCTGCGCCCCTCTGCGCGCTGCCGGCCCCGCGCTCGCTCCGCAATCTGCGCTCGTTCCGCAGATTCCGTGCCATTTCGTGCGAGGCACTGCAGAATGCGGAACGAGCGCAGGGGCAGCGCAGCGCCGAGCACAGCGTCGAGCGCAGCACCGACCGGCGCGCCCTACTCCCCCGCGCGCTCCCCGAGCAGCGGCCGCTGCGCCGCGACCTGCTCCTCGTACTCCGCCCGCGCGCGCTGCGTCGACTCGAGCGTCGAGGTCTCGGGCACGGGCACGTCCCACCAGCCGGCGCCGTCCGGCGCGTAGATGAGCGGGTCGCTGTTGATGTGGATGAACGTCGCGCGATCCGAGGCCTTCGCGGCCGCGACCGCCTCGCGCAGCTCGTCGATCGCGCGCTCCCCCGGCGCGACCTCGATGACGTCCATGCCGTAGCTGCGGGCGTTCATCGCGAGGTCGACGGGGAGCGGATCGCCGCTCTGGAAGTTCCTGGCATCGGGGTCGTAGCCCCGGTACCAGGTGCCGAAGCGCTCGGAGCCCACGGTCTCGGAGAGGTGGCCGATCGAGGCGTAGCCGTGGTTCTGGATCAGGATCACGATGAGCTTGATGCCCTCCGCGACCGCGGTCACGAGCTCGCTGTTCAGCATGAGGTAGCTGCCGTCGCCGACCATGACGATCACGTCGCGGTCGTCGCCGTCGGCGAGGAGGCCGCGCTTCGCGCCCAGCCCGCCCGCGATCTCGTAGCCCATGCACGAGTACGCGTACTCGACGTGGTAGCCGAGCGGGTCGCGCACGCGCCAGAGCTTGTGGAGGTCGCCCGGCAGGGATCCGGCGGCCTGCACGATCACGTCCTCCGGCGCCGATGCGCCCTGCACCGCGCCGATAATCTCGGGCTGACCGGGGAGTGCGAGCCCCGAGGGCGCGAAGGCGCCGTCGACGAGCGCGTCCCACTCCGCCTTCTCGCGCGCGATGCGCTCGGCGTACTCCGCGTCGACGCGGAGCCCCGCGACGGCGTCGGCGAGCTCGACGAGCGCCTCCCGCGCGTCGGCGACGACGGGGATCTGCGTGCCGTGCTTGTACGCGTCGAACGACGCGACGTTGATGTTCAGGAAGCGCACGTCCGGGTTCTGGAACGCGGTGCGCGAGGCGGTTGTGAAGTCGCTGTAGCGCGTGCCGATCCCGATCACGAGGTCGGCCTCGGCCGCGAGCCGGTTCGCGGCGAGCGTGCCGGTCGCGCCCACGCCGCCGAGGTTGAGCGGGTGGTCCCAGGCGAGCACGCCGCCGCCGGCCTGCGAGGTGCCGACGGGGATCCCGGTCGCCTCGGCGAAGGCGCGCAGCTCCTCCTCGGCGCTCGAGTAGAGCACGCCGCCGCCCGCGACGATGAACGGCCGCTTCGCCTCCCGAAGCGCCGCGACCGCTGCGGCGAGCGCGTCGCGCTCGGGCCGCGGGCGCCGGATCCGCCACTCGCGCGGCGCGAGGAACTCGAGCGGCACGTCGAGCGCCTCCGCCTGCACGTCCTCGGGCAGCGCGATCGTGACGGCGCCCGTCTCGGCGGGGTCGGTGAGCACGCGCATCGCGGCGAGGGCGATCGAGAACAGTTGCTCGGGCCGCTGCACGCGGTCGAAGAACTTCGACACAGGGCGGAACGCGTCGTTGACGGTGAGCCCGATGTCGTGGGGCTGCTCGAGCTGCTGCAGCACGGGGTCGGCGACGCGGGTCGCGAAGGTGTCGCTCGGCAGGAGCAGGGCGGGCAGCCGGTTCGTGGTCGCGAGGGCCGCGCCCGTGAGCATGTTGCTCGCGCCCGGTCCGACGGACGCGGCCGCGGCGTAGGTGCCGCGGCGCCGGTGCATGCGCGCATAGCCGACGGCCTGGTGCACCATCGCCTGCTCGTTGCGGGCCTGGTGGTAGGGCATGAGCTCGGGCTGCTCCACGTTCAGCTGTTTCAGCGCCTGCCCGACGCCGGCGACGTTGCCGTGGCCGAAGATCCCGAACACGCCGGGAATCGTGCGCTCGCGGTGGTCGCCGTCGACGGTCCACTGATTCGCGAGGAACTCGATGAGCGCCTGGCTCACCGTCATCCGTCTGGTGGTCATTCCGTGTCTCCCTTCGCGCCCGCCGCCGGCCCGAACGGCAGCCGCGCATCGAGCTCCTGGCCCTCCCACGTCTCGCGCACCCAGCCGTGCGCCGGGTCGTCGCTGATGAGCCAGCTCCGCTCCGGATCCGGGCCCGCCATCACGTTGAGGTAGTACATGTCGTAGCCGGGCGCCGCGACCGCGGGCCCGTGGTAGCCGTGGGGCACGAGCGCGACGTCGCCCGTCTTCACCTGCGAGTCGATCGCGATCTCGCCCGCCGCGGAGGAGTAGGTGCTGAACATGCCGAAGGCGTGCTCCTCGCTCACTCCCGCGGGCGCGTCCCTCGTGGGTGCGACCTCGAAGTAGTAGATCTCCTCGAGCTCGGACTCGTGGCCCGGGATCGCCTCGTCGTGCTTGTGCGGCGGGTACGACGACCAGTTCTCGGCCGGCGTGATCACCTCGACGACGATGAAGCGGGCCGCGTCGAGCGCCTCCTTGCGGCCGAAGTTGTGCACCTGGCGGCTCGAGGCTCCGGCGCCGCGGAGCTCGACGGGCACCTCGTCGACCGGCATGTGGCGGCTGGGGCGCACGATGTCGGTCGGCGAGGTCGCGACGAGGAAGCGGCTCTCACCCGGCGAGGTCGCGGTCACGACGCCCGTCGCCTGCGACGAGAGGTAGAGCACGTCGGTCGGGCCGTCGAACACCGAGGCGCGGCCCGCGAGCTCGGTCACGGTCTCGGTTCCGGATCCGGATCCGGATCCCGATCCCGATCCCGATCCGCCCTCCGCGTGCGACACCCGGAACGAGCCGGCGAGCGGCACGACGAGGCGCTCGACGCCCGTGCCCTCGAGCGCGATCGACTCGCCCTCCGCGAGTCGCGCGACCCGGAGCCCCGTGTGCTCCCAGCCGGGGACGCGCTCGTCGACGACCGTCTCCCAGCCGTCCTCCGCGAGTCCCCCGCGGCGGTGGAACCAGCCGCTCCCCTGCTCACTCATGCCGTCCTCCGTTGCTCCGTCATTCTGAAACTAAACCCGAACCCGAACCCGCACCGCTAGTCGTTCTGCGGGAAGCCGAGGTTGATGCCGCCGTGCGTCGCGGGATCGAGCCAGCGGCTCGTGATCGCCTTCTCGCGCGTGAAGAAGTCGAAGCCGTGCACGCCGTAGGCCTTCGTGTCGCCGAAGAGCGAGGCCTTCCAGCCGCCGAAGGAGTGGTAGGCGACGGGCACCGGGATCGGCACGTTGATGCCGATCATGCCGACCTGGATCTCGTGCTGGAAGCGGCGGGCCGCCCCGCCGTCGTTCGTGAAGATCGCGGTGCCGTTGCCGAAGGCGCCCGAGTTGATGAGGTCGACGCCCTCCTGGAAGGTCTGCACGCGGATCACCTCGAGCACGGGTCCGAAGATCTCCTCGGTGTAGGCGCGCGAGCTCGTCGGCACGCTGTCGATGAGGGTCGGGCCGAAGAAGAAGCCGTCCTCGTGACCCTCGACCTGGAAGCCGCGGCCGTCGACCACGATCTTGCCGCCGTCGGCCTCCGCGATGTCGACGTAGCCGGAGACCTTGTCGCGGTGGGCGCCGGTGATGAGCGGGCCGAGATCGGGCTCGGGGCTTGCTGCGCCGTTGCCGATGTTCAGCTTCGCGATGCGCTCGGTCACCTTCGCGATGAGCTCGTCGGCGACGGGCTCGACCGCGAGCACGACGGAGATCGCCATGCAGCGCTCGCCCGCGGCGCCATAGCCCGCGTTGATCGCCTGATCCGCCACGAGATCCAGGTCGGCGTCCGGGAGCACGAGCATGTGGTTCTTCGCGCCGCCGAGCGCCTGCACCCGCTTGCCGTGCTTCGCCGCGGTCTCGTAGATGTACTGCGCGATGGGCGTGGATCCCACGAACGAGATGGAGGCGACGTCGGGCGAGGTGAGGAGGCCGTCGACCGCGAGCTTGTCGCCGTTCAGCACCGTGAAGACGCCGTCGGGGAGGCCCGCCTCCCGCCACAGCTCGGCGAGCCAGAGCGCTGCGGAGGGATCCTTCTCCGAGGGCTTCACGATGACCGCGTTGCCCGCCGCGATCGCGATGGGGAAGAACCACATCGGCACCATCGCGGGGAAGTTGAAGGGCGAGATGATGCCGGCGACGCCGATCGGCTGCTTGAGCGAGTAGACGTCGATGCCCGTCGACGCGTTCTCCGAGTAGGCGCCCTTCATGAGGTGCGGGAAGCCCGTCGCGAGCTCCACGACCTCCTGGCCGCGCAGGATCTCGCCCATCGCGTCGGAGACGACCTTGCCGTGCTCGGCCGTGATGATCTCGGCGAGCTCGCCCTTGCGGGCGTTCAGCAGCTCGCGGAACGCGAAGAGCACGGTCTGGCGCTTCGCCATCGAGAACTCGCTCCACACCTCGAAGCCGCGCTTCGCGGAGGCGATCGCCTCCGCGATCTCGGCCTCGTCGGCGAGCGCGACGTTCGCGCGCACTTCGCCCGTCGCGGGGTTGTAGACGGGGGCCGTGCGGCCGCTCGTCGACTCGCGGCGCGCGCCGTCGATCCAGTGCGGGATCGTGGGGGTGTCAGTCGTGCTCATCTGCGGTGTGCTCCTCGCTCGAGGTGGTCGGTGTACTGGTGATTCTGCGCCGCGCGGCTCCGCGCGCTCTCAGGCGAGGTCGCGGTGGACGAGCCGCGCGGCCGTGTCGACCGCGCCCTCGACGTCGCCGTCGCGCGGGTAGAGCAGCGTGCGACCGACCGTGAGGCCGCGGACGCCGGGAAGCGCGAGCGCCCCCTCCCACGCCGCGAAGGTCTCGTCCGCCGCGGCGCCCGTGTCGCCGCCGAGCAGCAGCGTCGGCATCGTCGTCGCCTCCATGACGCGCTCCATCTCGGGCACGACCGGGAGTTTCATCCAGGTGTACGCGCTCGAGTTGCCGAGGCCGGAGGCGATCGCCGTCGAGAGGATCACGGCGTCGGCCGAGAGGTCGTTCACGACCTTGCCGTCGACGCGGCCGCTGATGAAGGGCTCGAGCATGATCGGGAGGCCCGCGGCCGCGGCCTGGTCGACGGCGCGGGCGGTCGCCTCGAGCGTCGGGGCCGTGCCCGCGTCGTCGAGATCCACGCGGATCAGGGTCTTTGCGAAGTCGATGCCGTGCCGCACCATCGAGTCGACGTCGTAGGCGGTGTAGCGGTCGTCCATCTCGAAGCTCGCGCCGCGGAGCCCGCCGCGGTTCATCGAGCCGACGACGATCTTGTCGTCGAGCAGGCCAAGGCCCGCGAGGTCGTCGATGATGTCTGGGGTGCCGAGCACGCCGTCGACGCCGGGCCGCGAGAGCGCGAGCGCGAGCCGCTCGATGAGCTCGTAGCGGTTCGCCATCGCGGTGCGGTCGGATCCGACGGCGATCGCGCCGCGCGCCGGGTGATCGGCGGCCACGATGAAGAGCCTGCCGTCGCCCCGGATCACGTCCCGGCGCGTGCGCTCGGCGAACGCCCTCCCGATGCCGGCCGGATCAGCCGCGCGCAGTTCGCGCAGCCGCTCGAAGTCGATTCCCATGTCAGGCCCCCTTCGCGAGCACCGCATCGACCTCGGCCGCGTCTGGCATCGCGGTCGAGCACTCCCTGCGGGTCGCGACGATCGCGCCCGCCACGTTCGCGAAGCGGAGGATCCGCTCCAGCCCCCAGCCCTCGAGCAGGCCGTGGCACAGCGCGCCGCCGAAGGCGTCGCCGGCGCCGAGCCCGTTGACGACGTCGACGAAGTGCGGCGGCACCTCGACGCGCTCCTCCGCGGTCTTCGCGAGCACGCCCTTCGGGCCCTGCTTCACGATCGCGAGCTCGATCCCGCGCTCGAGCAGGGCGTCGGCGGCGCGATCCGGCTCCGTCTCGCCGACGGCGACCTCGCACTCCTCGCGGTTGCCGACGGCGACCGTGACGTGCTCGAGCGCCAGGCCGACCTGCTCGGTCGCCTCGGCCGGATCCGGCCAGAACATGGGCCGGTAGTCGAGATCCAGGATCGTGTGCGTACGGCGGCCGCGCGCGGCGAGGGCCGCGTGGTGGGCGGCCCGGCTCGGCTCCTGGCTCAGCCCCGTGACCGTGAGCCACAGGATCCGCGCGGCCTCGATCGCCGCGGGATCCAGGTCCTCCGGCGCGATCTCGAGGTCGGGCGCCTTGGGCTCGCGGTAGAAGTAGAGCGGGAAGTCGTCGGGCGGGAAGATCTCGCAGAAGGTGACCGGCGTCGCGTAGCGCCCGTCCGTCTTGACGTCGCGGTGGTCGACGCCGAGGCGCTCGAGCTCGCGCAGCAGGTAGCGGCCGAAGGGGTCGTCCCCAACCCGGGAGATGAGCGCGCTCCGGTGCCCGTAGCGGGCCGCGGCGACGGAGACGTTCGCGGCGCTGCCGCCGAGGTACTTCCCGAAGCTCGTCACGTCTTCGAGGCCCACGCCGTCCTGCAGCGGGTAGACGTCGACGCCGAGCCGCCCCATCACGAGAACGTCATCAGGATGCCGCTGTTCCGCCATTCGCACGCCGCCTTCCGATCCCTCAGCGGCGATGCGCCACTGCATTTGTCCTAACAATAGCACGAAGTCACCCTCTGAGTACCTGATCCGCCCGCCGGGCGGGTACGATTGTCGTAACATGGGCGCTGCGAGCTGGGCGCACGCGTCAACGAAGCGCCGAGGAGTGCCGTATGTCCACCGAACCCGTCTGGCCCGAGGGGCTATTCGCCGACCTGGACCGCACCGGCCCTGTCCCCCTCTACTTCCAGATCTCGAGCCGGCTCGAGCAGGCGATCCGCGAGGGCGCGATCCCCGCGGGCGCGCGCCTCGAGAACGAGATCGCGATCGGCGAGCGCCTCGGGCTCTCACGCCCCACGATCCGGCGCGCGATCCAGGAGCTCGTCGACAAGGGTCTGCTCGTGCGCAGGCGCGGGATCGGCACCCAGGTCGTGCAGGCCAGGGTGAGCCGCCCCGTCGAGCTCACGAGCCTGCACGAAGACCTCACGCGCGGCGGGCACCAGCCGACCACGCGCGTGCTCTCGGTCGAGACGATCCCGGCCGACGAGGAGGCGGCGCAGCAGCTGCACGTCGAGCTCGGCACGGAGATCACGCGGATCCGGCGCCTGCGGAGCGCGGACGGCACCCCGATGGCGGTGCTCGAGAACCTGCTCCCGCCGCAATTCGCCGACATCACGGCGGCAGACCTCGAACGGCAGGGGCTCTACGAGATCCTGCGCGCACGCGGCGTCACGATCAAGATCGCGAACCAGACGATCGGCGCGCGGCGCGCCCACGACGACGAGCCCGAGCTGCTCGACCTGCCGAAGGGCAGCCCCGTGCTCACCATGACGCGCGTCGCCTTCGACCAGGGCGGCCGCGTGATCGAGGCCGGCCACCACTGCTACCGGCCCGACCTCTACTCCTTCGAGACGACGCTCGTCGCGCGGTAGGGCTCGAACCGGGCGGCGCTCCCGCCGCAAACTGCGCTCGCTCAGTCCTTTTCGGCCGGATTCGTGCGAGCGAGCGCAGATTTCGGAGCGAGCGCTGCTGGGGCACTGCTGGGCGCGGCTGGGCGCTGCGCGGCGCGGGGGTCGGGCCCCCGGCCGCTCGGGTCGCACGCTCCTGGGTGGGGGGATGGGGCGGAGCGTGCGATCCCGAGCAGCGGGGGCCCGTGATGAGGGATTCCATCACGTGTGAAAGCGGCCGGATCCCCTCGGCCTCGCGGTAGCGCTGGGTTGCCGCCGCGAGGAGTCTGGTGCTGGTGGTGCGGTGTTCCCAGCAGACGTTACATTCCCCGACAGCACCATTCCAGACGCGGGACCCCACACCGGGTACGAGGCGGGCGCCCGGCGCGGCCGCCGCACCCACACGGCGCCAGCGCCTCCCCCCGTAACGTGCGTTGATCAGGAGTTTTACCCGACTTAATCCGCGTTCCTCGCGCCGGATCCGGCCGAGGTGATTTCCGAGGTGAAAAACACCAGGTGGGCCCAAGAATCGCTGGTTTCGGCCCGCCGGGGATCGCAGCTCGGTACGAGCGGGCCACGCAGCGGCCCGGCTGTGAGCAGGGGGCAGGGAATCGGCCTACGATGTTGTGGTCCGCCGGGGATCAGGGGTGGCGGACCCAAGCACCATTGCGCGGCGGACGCGGGGAGACGCCCGACGCGCAAGTCCAAGGGGTATCCGTGTTCGCACCGTCCGCACCGCCAGGGGATCCGTGGCGCCATCGACTCGAGGCCGAGGCAGAGACCGCAGACCTCCGCTCCCTCGAGCGCCTGACCTCGCTCGTTGACGGCGGCGATATCGCCGCCGTGAACCGCTTCGTGCGCCGCAGCTGGAGCTCGCTGCTGCGCACCGACCTCGAGCGGCTGCGCGCGACGCTCGGCCGCATCGACGCCGAGCAGCGCGCGAACTACCCCCTGATCCCGATGCTTCAGGCGATCGTGACCCTCCCCTCGCGGATCCGCAGGGCAAAGGCCGCGCGGTACTTCCTGCTCGCATCGCGGGCCACGACCGCGCGTGAGGGCGAGCCGGACCCACTCGACACCGCGCTCGTGCGTGTCGGCGAGGCCGTGGCGTGCCGGATTATTGGCCCGCACGCGCGCGCCCGCAGCAGCGCCGAGCGCGCGGCATCGCACCTGCGGCGGCTCGACGAGCACCAGCTGGCGGCCATCGACGGCGCCCCGCTCCTCTTCCTGCAGGTGGGTAAGTCGCTGCACGACAGCGGCAACGCGACTGGCGCGCTGGCGCTCTTCGAGGAGGGCCTCGCCCTCGCTGAGCTCGAGCACGAGTTCGACGGGCTGGGCAACGTGTCCATGCTCGCCGGCCTGCTCGCCGTGCAGGGTGAGCTCGTGCTCGCGGAGGAGTACGTCGAACTCGTGCGCTCGGGGCTGTGGGCCGAGCGCGAGACGCGGCGCTACCCAGGCGTGTTCTATCGCATCGCCGAGGCGATCATGGCGCTCGAGGAGGGTGACCCGGCGGGGGCGGCCCGCCACCTCGCGCTGCTCGAGAACGACCGCCGCACGACCGAGGACTGGATCGCGATTGCCTCCGCCGAGGCCCTCGTCGGGCTTCACGAGCGCAAAGCCCCCGAGGCGATCGCCGCGCTCGAGCGGACCATCATGCAGCGCGGCCGGGAGGGCCGGAACGCGCAGGCCGTCAACCGCCTCGCGCCGATCCGCGCGCTCCTCGAGACCGCGCAGGGCAACCCGGGCCGGGCGACCTCAATCCTGCTCCGGGACGCCGCGCCGAGCGCGCAGCGCGCGATCGGGCTCGCCCGCGCGGAACTCTGCCTCGACCGGCCTGCCGAGGCACTCGTGCACCTGCAACACCAGAGCGTCGACGGCAACAGCACGGTCCGGCTGCGGCTCGAAGCCGCGGTGCTCGAGACCGCGGCCCGGATCCGGATCCCGGGAATGGCCCCCTGCGTGACCCTCGTGAGGAAGCTCGGCGGGCTCGCCCGCGAGACGGGGCTCCGGATGCCGCTCGCCCTCCTGCCGCAGGCGGACTTCGACGCCGTGCGCGAGACGCTGACGGAGCGCGGCTTCGGCGACCTCTTCTCCGCAGGCGGCACCGCCCTGCTCGAGCGGGCACACAGCCTCGCGCACCTCACGCATCGCGAGCGCGCCGTGTTCGACCTCATCGCGGCGGGCCGCACTCCGGCGCAGATCGCCGCGACCCAGTTCGTGTCGATCAACACGGTCAAGACGCAGATCCAGAGCATCTACCGGAAGCTCTCGGTGACCTCCAGAGGACAGGTCGTCGCGCTTGCGGCGCGCATGGGCGTGCTGCACGCCACTGGGGCCGAATCGCGCGTGGCCGCGCCGGAGCAGGAGCAGGATCAGGCTCAGGCTCAGGCCTAGCCCTGGCGCGCGCTGGCCGGAGCGGGGTGCGGGGCCCAAGTCCTCGGTTCCCCGGGCGCGGGCCGGCAGGCATCCCCCATGCCGTCATCGCCGACCCGCGCACTTGGACCACCGAGTTTCCCCGCCCGAGGTCCTGGGCCCCACCTCAGACGCTACCCCGCGGCTTCCGGCCGCGGGCGGGCCCCCGACCCCGCGGCACGCAGGGGCTGCCGCCTGCGCTGGCCTCGCGCGCGCGCACGCCGCGCCCGAAGTCGGCACTTCGCCCCAAAACATGGCCTTGATCTGCGATTTTGTTGGAGCACCACGGCGCTACGCCCGGCCGGGGCGGCCCCGGGGTGAACCGCAAGGTGAAAAACCCGCCGAATCGGCCCGCGTCGGCCGTTCGCTGACGGGCGTCGCGGGGCGGTCGTTCGCGCAGAAACCGCTGATGGCGCCCGGTCGCCGATACGATGGGGGCAGCGCAGCGCGCCGGGGAAGGGGCCCCGGCGAGGGGACGAGGGGAAGTTCGTGTTCGATCGGTCAGCGACGTCCGGTGATCCATGGCAGCACAGGCCCGATGAGCGGCCGGATCCGCGCGCCATTCGCGCGCTCGACGAGCTGGGGCGCATTATCGACGCCGGCGACGCTGCCGCGGCGAACCGCTACGTCCGCCGCTCCTGGAGCACTCTGCTGCGCGGCGACATCGAGTCGCTCCGGCGCAGGCTGCTCGACATCGACCAGCGGCAGCGCAGCACGTATCCCCTGATCCTGCTCCTGCAGGCCATCGCTACCCTGCCCTCGCGCTTCCGGCGGGCGCACGCCGTGCGGTACTTCCTGCAGGCCGTGCGCACGGCGCGCGCCCTCGGCGACGCGATGGACCCGATCGATCGCGCCCTCGTGCACACGGGCGACGCGGTCGCCTGCCGGGTGGTCGGCCCGCACTCCCGCGCCCGGAAGACCGCCGCCGTCGCCGCCGAGCAGCTGCGTCAGCTCGACGCGTCCCAGCTCGCCGAGGTCGGCGGAACGGCGCTCCTGTTCTGCCAGGCGGGACGCTCCGTCAACGCCGCAGGCGACACCGCCGAGGCGCTCGCGCTGTTCGAAGAGGGGCTGTCGGCGGTCAACCTCGACGACCCTGACGAGGGCTTCGGCAATCTCGCAATGCTGTGCGGCATCCACGCCCTCGACGGCGAGCTCGCGGTCGCGGGCGACTACCTCGAATTCGCGCGCACGGGGCCGTGGTCCGAACAGGTCACCCGAGGGTACTCGGGTACGTGGTATCGGCTTGCCGAGGCGATCGCGGCGCTCGAGAGGGAGGATCCCGGGCTCGCGACGCGGCATCTCGATCTCATGGACCACGATCCCCGCACGATCGAGGACTGGATCACCATCGCGGGCGTCGCCGCGCTCATCGGCGTCGCGGCAGGCCGCGGCCCCGAGGCCCTCTCCGAGCTCGAGCAGACCGTGGCGTACCGCGGCAGGGAGGGCCGCTCACCACGGGCGCGCGCCGCCCTCGCGCCGATCAGGGCCCTGCTCGAGACCGCTCAGGGCGCCCCGGGAACGGCTGTCGCGACACTCAAGCGAGACGGTGCGCAGGGCGCCGTCGCCTGCGTCGCGCTCGCCAGGGCGCTGCTCGCCCTGGACAAGCCGCTCGACGCGCTCCAGCAGGCGCAGCGACTCCCCCACCTCGCCGACGGCCCGCCCCCCGTCCGGTTCGAGCTCGAGGCGCTCGCGATCGAGCTCGCCGCGCGGATCCGGATCCCGAGCAGGTCGCCGGGTCGCTCGCTCCCCCGCCGCATCGGCCACCTTGCGACGGCGAACGGCTTGCGGTTGCCGCTCATGCTGCTCCCGCCGGAAGACTTCGCGGCCGTCCGTGACTGCCTGATCGAGGCGGGATTCGCGGGCGTGTACGGGCCGCACACCCGCGGCCTCATCGAGCAACCGCACCGGCTCTCGAAACTGACGAGCCGTGAGCGCGTCGTGTTCGACCTCATTGCCGCCGGCGCCTCGCCGCAGGAGATCGCTACCTCGCAGTTCGTGTCGATCAACACGGTGAAGACGCAGACCCGCAGCATCTACCGCAAACTCTCGCTCGGCGGACGCGAGGAGCTCATCGTGTTCGCGACCCAGCTCGGGCTCCCCGAGGCGCCTCGCACCGGCGAGTAGCCACTCCGCCGTAGTCACTCCCCCGAGTAGTTCTCCTCGCGCGGGCGGCGCCGCCGCGGCTGGGTCGTCGCCTTCAGGAAGAGCCGCACGAGCGACTGCTTCTTCTCGAAGTAGGCGCGGGCGTCGATGTCTCCCGCCGCATACTGCGCGTCGAGCTCCGCGATCGTCTCCTCGGCGGCGCTCGGGTCGTAGCGCGACGACGAACCGTCGAAGAATTCCTGTTCCCGAATTCTCATGCGGGCGCCATCCGCTGCGTCAACACTGCCCGGTATGCGTCCTCGAGGCACGCGGCCGAGGCCTCCCAGCTCATCGCGAGCGCGTGCTGCCTCGCCGCGGCGCCCATGCGCTCCGCGAGCTCCGGATCCTGCAGCAGTCGCTCGATCGCGGCGGCCCACGCCGCCGGGTCGTCGCCAGAGACGAGGATCCCCGTCTCGCCGTCGACGACTGCCTCGCGCAGCCCGCCGGCGTTCCGCGCGACCACGGGCACTCCCGTTGCCGCGGCCTCGAGCGCGACGAGCCCGAACGTCTCCGAGTGCGAGGGCACGAGCACGAGCGTCGACTCCTGGAAGCGCTTCGCGAGCTCGCCCCGCCTGAGGGCGCCCTCGAACGCGACCGTCGTGATCATGCGGTGCCGCGCGATCGCGTCGTGCAGGCCCTCCACGTAGTCGTCGCCGTCGGGTGGCGGTGAGCCCACGATCCGGAGTACGGGGCGCCGCTCGCTCGGGATCGCCGCGACCGCCTCGATCGCGAGGTCGAAGCCCTTGAGCGGGTGAAGCCTGCCGACGACGAGCACCTCGGGGCGCCCGCCATGGGCGAACCAGTCGCGCCGCTCGTCGCACTCGCGGGTCTCGCACGGCCGGAAGAGCTTCGTGTCGACGCCGAGCGGCACGACGCACACCCGTGCCGGATCGCCGCCGAGCCGGTCGAGGATCGTCAGGCGCTCGGCCTCGCTGACGGCGATCACCAGGTCGGCGGCTTGCGCGATCAGGCGTTCCCCGGCGCGGCGCCCGGGCGACTCCGGCCGCTCGCCATCGCCGAGCGGCGAGTCCTCGTCCGCCGCGATCGAGTGGAAGCTCACGACGAGTGGGATGCCGGCCGACTCCGCCGCCGGCAGCGCCGCGATCCCGGAGAACCAGTGCTCGGCGTGCAGGAGCTGCGCGGGATCCCGAGCGATCTCCGCGGCGAGCGCCTCCGCGAACTCGGCGACGACGCCCTCGTGGTCCCCCTTCGCGAGGAGGCGCGCCGGCCCCGCGGCCAGGTGCACGACCTCGAGGTTCGGGGCGAGGCCGACGCGCTCCGCCGGCTCTTCGGAGCTCCTGCGGGTGAAGATCCGCACGCGGTGCCCGGCCCGAGCGAGGGCCTCGGCCTGCGCCTTGACGACGACGTTCATCCCCCCGGCATCCTTCGTGCCTGGCACGTCGAGCGGTGACGTGTGCAGCATCACGAAACCGATATCGAGCCCAGCGGAAGTCATGTTCCGAGGGTATATGCAGTGCGCGCCTTCCCCCTGGTGAGCTCGCAGGAAGGCGCGTTTCCGTTCCGCGGGAATACCGCGACAGTGGTCGCCGTTGTCCTGGTATTGATACCCCTAGGGGGTATATACTGGGCGCAGGACGCACCGCGCCCCGAGCAACCGGGAGGAACCATGAGCACGGCGACCATCACCGAGTACCAGGTCACAGGCATGAGCTGCGGCCACTGCGAGCGCGCGATCCGGGCCGAGGTGGGCGAGATCGACGGCGTCACCGGCGTCGACGTCAGCTCGGCGACGGGGATCCTGCGCGTCGAGACCGCGGAGGGCGCCGCCGTCGCGGACGAGGCGATCGTCGCCGCCGTCGACGAGGCGGGCTACGCCGCGACGAAGCGCTAGGTGCCACGATGCCGAACGCAACCAGCTACGAGCTCTCGATCGGTGGCATGACCTGCGCATCCTGCGCGAACCGCATCGAAAAGAAGCTCAACCGCCTCGACGGCGTCGAGGCGAGCGTCAACTATGCCACCGAGAAGGCGCGGGTCGAGGCGCCCGCGGGCATGGACCCGCAGCTCCTCATCGCCGAGGTCGAGAAGACCGGCTACACGGCCGAGCTCCCCCCGCCGCCGGCAGCCGCCGGATCCAACACCGACTCCGAAGACACCGACGCCCTGGACCCCGAGCTCGTCTCGCTCCGCCAGCGACTCATCGGCTCGATCGTGCTCGCGGTCCCCGTGATCGTCATCTCGATGGTGCCCGCCCTGCAGTTCGACTACTGGCAGTGGGCCGCGCTCGCGCTCACCGCCCCCGTGATCGTGTGGGGCGCGTGGCCGTTCCACCGCGCGGCCTGGATCAACCTGCGCCACGGCGCGGCCACAATGGACACGCTCGTGTCGGTCGGCACCTCCGCCGCCTTCCTGTGGTCGCTCTACGCCCTTTTCCTCGGCACCGCGGGCGAGAAGGGGATGACGCACGCCTTCGAGCTCACGATCCACCCGCACGACGGCGCGGGCAACATCTACCTCGAGGTCGCGGCGGGCGTCACGATGTTCCTGCTCGCGGGCCGCTACTTCGAGAAGCGCTCCAAGCGGCGGGCCGGCTCGGCGCTGCGCGCGCTCCTCGCCCTCGGCGCGAAGGACGTGGCGGTGCTGCGCGACGGCCGTGAGACCCGCGTGCCCGTCGAGGAGCTCGCCGTGGGCGACGAATTCGTCGTGCGACCGGGTGAGAAGATCGCGACCGACGGCGTCATCGTCGAGGGCGCGACCGCGATCGACGCCGCCATGCTCACGGGCGAGTCCGTGCCCGTCGAGGCGACGGTCGGCGCCCAGGTGACGGGCGGCACCGTCTCGACGAGCGGCCGGATCACGGTGCGCGCGACGCGCGTCGGCGCCGACACGCAGCTCGCCCACATGGCGAAGATGGTGGAGGACGCGCAGTCGGGCAAGGCTGAAGTGCAGCGCCTCGCCGACCGGGTCTCCGGCGTCTTTGTCCCGGTCGTGATCGTGATCGCCATCGCGACGCTCGTGACCTGGCTCGTGCTCGGCAACTCGCCAGCCGCGGCGTTCACGGCCGCCGTCGCCGTGCTCATCATCGCGTGCCCCTGCGCCCTCGGCCTCGCGACGCCGACCGCGCTCCTCGTGGGCACGGGCCGCGGCGCGCAGCTCGGGATCCTGATCAAGGGCCCGGAGGTGCTCGAGTCGACCCGCCGCGTCGACACGGTCGTGCTCGACAAGACGGGCACGGTGACGAGCGGCCAGATGTCGCTCGCGGCCGTCGTTCCGGCCCGGGATCAGGATCGCGCCGAGCTGCTTCGGCTCGCGGGCGCCGCGGAATCGGCGTCGGAGCACCCGATCGCGCAGGCGATCGCTCGCGGGGCGGAGCGAGAGCTGGGGCGTTCGCTGGGGCTCGGGGCCGAGCAGGGCGGTGCCGGCCAGGACGGTGCCGAATCCGGATCCGGATCCGGCGCTTCCCTCCCCGCGGTCGAGTCGTTCCGCAATGAGCCGGGCCGCGGCGTGACCGGCGTCGTCGCAGGCGAGACCGTGCTCGTGGGGCGCCCGGCGCTCCTCGCCGACTGGGCCGTGGCACCGGACCCCGAGCTGAGCTCGGAGTTCGAGCGGCTCGAGCAGGAGGGTCGCACCGCCGTGCTCGTCGCGTGGGGCGGCGCCGCCCGCGGCGTGCTCGCCGTCGCCGACACCGTGAAGCCGACGAGCGCCGAGGCGATCCGGGGCCTGCGCGGGCTCGGCCTCGAGCCGATCCTGCTCACCGGCGACAATCGCGCCGTGGCCGAGCAGGTCGCCGGAGAGGTCGGGATCGCGCGCGTGCACGCCGGGGTGCTCCCCGGCGACAAGGTCGACGTGATCCGGGGCCTGCAGGCCGAGGGGAAGGTCGTCGCGATGGTCGGCGACGGCGTCAACGACGCCGCGGCGCTCGCGCAGGCCGACCTCGGGCTCGCGATGGGCACGGGCACCGACGCGGCGATCGAGGCCGCCGACATCACCCTCGTGCGCGGCGACCTGCGGAGTGCGGTCGACGCGATCCGGCTCTCGCGCCGCACGCTCGCGACGATCAAGGGCAACCTGTTCTGGGCGTTCGCGTACAACGTCGCGGCGATCCCGCTCGCGGCTCTCGGCCTCCTGAACCCGATGATCGCGGGCGCGGCGATGGCGTTCTCGAGCGTCTTCGTCGTGGGCAACAGCCTGCGCCTGCGCGGCTTCCGGAGCGTTGCGCGCTGACGCTTGCGCCGCCCACCTCTTTGGAGGATGGTTGAGGGTGGGGGCGAGGGCATGAACTCGGACTGCCCGGTCTGTTTCACGTGGAACGATTGGAGCTCCTCAGCATGAGTATGGATGTGCGGCCGCCGCAGGGACCAGGCGCCTGCGACGACGAGTTCAGCGAGGGCCATCCCGCCCGCCCGGCCGACGATGCTGGCGGTCGAGGCGGCGGGCACTCGCACGGGCACTCCCACTCACACGATCACGGCCTCGGCGATCCGGGCCCCGCGACGGCGACCGGGAGGCACCGCCGCAAGCTCATCCTCGTGCTCGGGATCACGCTCGGCGTCTTCGTCATCCAGCTCGTGGGTGCCTTCATCTCGGGCTCCCTCTCCCTGCTCGCGGACTCCGGCCACATGCTCACCGACGCGACCGGTGTCGGGATCGCGCTCATCGCGAGCCTCATCGCGGGGCTCCCCGCGACCTCTCGCCGCACCTTCGGATACCTCCGCGTCGAGGTGCTCGCCGCACTCGTGAACGGCATCGTGCTGGGCGTGATCGCCGTCGTCATCTTTGTGCAGGCGATCCTGCGCTTCGGCACGGAGGTCGAGGTGCACTCCGGCCCTATGCTGATCGCGGCCGTGATCGGCGCGCTCGCGAACCTCGCCTCCCTCCTCATCCTGCGCTCCGGCCAGAAGGAGAGCCTCAACGTGCGCGGCGCCTACCTCGAGGTGCTCGGTGACCTCCTCGGCTCCCTCGCGGTCATCGCGGCGGGCCTCATCATCATGTTCACGGGCTGGACCGCGGTCGACCAGATCGCCTCGATCCTCATCGCCCTCCTCATCGCCCCTCGGGCATATAGCCTGCTCAGGGACGTCATCGACGTGCTCCTCGAGGCCTCCCCCAAGCACCTCGACGTGGAGGAGGCGCGCGCCCACATGCTCGCCGTGCCCGGCGTCTCGGAGGTCCACGACGTGCACGCCTGGACCATCACCTCGGGCGTCCCGGCGTTCTCCGCCCACGTCACGGTCGCGGACGAGGCCTGGAGCGGCCGCGGCTACCACGCGATCCTCGACGAGCTCCGCGCCTGCCTGCACGAGCACTTCGACACGGAGCACGTGACGCTCCAGCTCGAGCCCGCCTCGCACCGCGCCGCGGGCGCGCACATCCACCCGTAGCGCGGCGCGGCCCGCGCGGCGGCCGGGGGCGCGCCGTAGCGCGGGCCGCACCGCCGCACCGCCGCGTGTCCCGCCGAGTCGGCCGTAAGGCCCCATTCAGCCCCGCGAAAGGGGCCTTACGGCCCACTCGACCCCGCGAATGGGGCCTTTGGGCCCACTCGGCCCGCACACCCGAGCACCTGAGCACCTGAGCACCCGGGCGCACGGCCGTAAGGCCCGGGCACCGCGCAACCCCGCCAAGCAGCCCCACCAACTCGCCGAGTCGGCCGTAAGGCCCCATTCAGGCCCGCGAAAGGGGCCTTACGGCCCACTCGACCCCGCGAAAGGGGCCTTTGGGCCCACTCGGCCCGCACACCCGAGCATCTGAGCACCTGAGCACCCGGGCGCCCGGCCGTAAGGCCCGGGCACCGCGCAACCCCGCCAAGCAGCCCCACCAACTCGCCGAGTCGGCCGTAAGGCCCCATTCAGGCCCGCGAAAGGGGCCTTACGGCCCACTCGACCGCGCGAATGGGGCCTTACGGCCCACTCGGCACGCGGGAAGGCGCGTGGAAGACGCGGGAAGGCGCGCGAGCGCGCCCACCAACTCCACCCCTAGTCGAGCAGCAGCGCGGGCTCCTCGAGCACCGAGGCGACGTCCGCCACGAAGCGCGACACCACGTCGCCGTCGACGATGCGGTGGTCGAACGAGCCGCCCACCGTCGTCACCATGCGGGGGCGCACCTCGCCGTCGACGACCCAGGGCTTTTCCCTGATCGTGCCCATGGCCATGATCGCGCACTCCCCCGGGTTCAGGATCGGGGTGCCGAAGTCCATGCCGAACACGCCGATGTTCGTGATCGTGATCGTGCCGTTCGCCATGTCGGCGGGCGGGGTGCGGCCGTCGCGGGCCGTGATCGTGAGCTGCTCGATCGAGCGCGCGAGGTCGAGGAGGCTGAGCTCCTGCGCCTCCTTGATGTTCGGCACGATGAGTCCGCGCGGCGTCGCGGCGGCGATGCCGAGGTTCACGAAGTTGTGGCGGATGATCTCCGTCTCCGTGAATGTCGCGTTGACCTGGGGGTTTCGGCGGATCGCCCAGAGCATCGCCTTCGCGAAGATGAGCAGCGGCGAGACCTTCACGCCCGCGAAGTCGGTCGAGGTCTTCAGGCGCTTCACGAACTCCATCGTGCGCGTCGCGTCGACCTCGGTGAAGACGCTCACGTGCGGAGCCTCGAACGCGCTCTCGACCATCGCCTTTGCGATCTGCTTGCGCATGCCCTTCAGCGGGATGCGCTCCTCGCGCAGCGCGGAGCGCTCCGGCGTCTCGATGTTGCGGAAGATCTTCGCCTGCGACGCCTGCCGCACCACGTCGTCGCGCAGCACCTCGCCCGCGATGCCCGTGCCCGAAACCTCGGCCAAGTCAACGCCGAGATCCTTCGCCAGCTTCCGGATCGGGGGTTTCGCGATCACCGGAGCGGCGTCAGCGACGGGGATCGCCGCCGCGGGCGCCGCAGCCCCCGCGAGCAGCGGCTCGCCGCCGCGGCGGCGGCGCGACTTCACCGTGCCGCCCGTGCCGTAGCCGACGAGCACGGCGCCGGCGCCGGCCTCGTCCTCGTGCTCGACGCTCGCGGCGGCGTCAGCGACGCCGTCGCGCGTCTCCTCGGACTCCCCGCGGGCGGCGCCGGCAGGCGCGGCGTGCGCCCCACCGGCGGAACCGGCGAAACCGGCAGACCCGGCAGACCCGGATCCGGATCCCGATCCCGATCCCGATCCGTCCGCAGCATCAACCCCCGCGCTCACCCGCAGGATCGGCTCGCCGACGGGAACCGTCTGGCCGACCTCCGCGAGCAGCTCGGTGACGCGCCCCGTGAACGGCGAGGGCAGCTCGACGAGCGACTTCGCCGTCTCGATCTCGCAGATCACCTGGTTGAGGGCCACGTCGTCGCCCGGGGCGACGTGCCAGGCGACGATCTCGGCCTCGGTGAGCCCCTCGCCGACGTCGGGAAGGGGGAAGGTCATCTCGCTCATCGCTGCTCCTTAGCTGCTCTTTGCGGGGTTCAATGCTGCGCCGGAAGGCTCAAAATACCGGATCGCATCAAGAATCTGGTCAGTAGTGCATGGTCCGGTCGACGGCCTCGAGCACGCGGTCGGCGTCCGGCAGATAGAGGCCCTCGAGGCGGGCGGGCGGGAAGGGAACATCGTAGCCTGCGACCCGCAGCACGGGCGCCTGCAGCGAGTAGAAGGCGTGCTCGGCGACGTAGGCCGCGATCTCGCCGCCCACGCTCGCCCCGCTCTGCGCCTCCTGCGCGACGACGAGGCGCCCCGTGCGGCGCACGGAGTCGAGCAGCGGGCCGTAGTCGATGGGCGAGACGCTGCGGAGGTCGACGACCTCGATGCTCGTGCCCTCGGAGTCGGCGACCTCGGCTGCCTGCAGCAGGGTCGTCACCATCGCGCCGTAGCCGACAACGGTGCAGTCGGTGCCGGCGCGCGCGATCCGGGTGCGGTGCAGCTCGGCCGAGGGCGCCGCCGGATCCACCTCGCCCTTCTGCCAGTACTTGGCCTTGGGCTCGAAGAACAGCACGGGGTCGTCCGACTGGATCGCCTGCTGGATCATCCAGTAGGCGTCGTTCGCGGTCGAGGGCGCGACCACCCGGAGGCCGGGGGTGTGGGCGAAGTACGCCTCGGGGCTCTCCTGGTGGTGCTCGACCGCGCCGATGTGTCCGCCGTAGGGCACCCTGATCACGACGGGCATCGGGACTGCCCCGTCGTGCCGGTTCGTGATCTTCGCGAGCTGCGTCACGATCTGGTTGAAGCCGGGGAAGATGAAGCCGTCGAACTGGATCTCGCAGACGGGGCGGTACCCGCGCATGGCGAGCCCGATCGCGCTGCCCACGATGCCGGCCTCGGCGAGCGGGGTGTCGAGCACGCGCGCCGAGCCGAAGTCGGCCTGCAGCTTGTCGGTCACGCGGAAGACGCCGCCGAGCGGGCCGATGTCCTCCCCCATCAGGAGTACCTTCGGGTCCGCCGCCATCGCGGCCCGGAGCCCCTCGTTGATCGCGCGGGCGAGCGGGAGGGTCGTGCGCTCCGTGAGGAGCGGGACTGCGGGTCCGGATCCGGACCCCGCTTCGGATCCGGATCCGGATCCCTCTGCCGCCGCCGCGGCCTCCGCCGCCTCGGCCTCTGCCGTCAGCTGTTCGCTCATGCGCCAGCACCCCCCTCAAACGAAGCCTCGTAGTGCGCGAGCCACGCGCGCTGCTCCTCGATGCGCGGATGGTCCTCGGAGTAGACGTTCGCGAACATCGAGTCCGGCTCGGGCACCGGGAGCGTGAGGATCTCGTCCCGGATCCGCTTCGCCTCGCGGTCGGCCGTCTCCGCGGTCTCGGCGAAGAACGCGTCGTCGACGCCGAGCGAGCGCAGGTGCGCCTCGAGCCGCGCGATCGGGTCCCTCAGCTGCCAGTCCTCGAGCTCGCCGTGCTCGCGGTAGCGCGTCGGGTCGTCGCTCGTCGTGTGGGCGCCGATCCGGTAGGTGAGCGCCTCGATGTAGCCGGGCCCCTCGCCCGAGCGGGCGTGCCGCAGGAAGCGGCGCCCGACGGCGTAGGCCGCGAGCGGGTCGTTGCCGTCGATCTGCACGCTCCGGATCCCGAATCCGAGGGCGCGGCGATACAGCGGCGTGCGCGACTGGCGCGTCACCGGAACCGAGATGGCCCAGCGGTTGTTCTGCACGACGAAGACCTCGGGGGTCTGGTAGCTCGCCGCGAACACCATCGACTCGTTCGCGTCGCCCTGGCTCGTGGTGCCGTCGCCGTAGAAGACCATCGTGGCCTCGCCCGTTGCGGTGCCGTCCTCGCCCGGGTCGAGCGCGGTATCTGCGGCGCGCGCCTTCGCGTCGAGCAGCTGGCCGAGCGCGTAGCCGGTCGCGTGCTGCGTCTGCGCGCCGAGCACGAGCGTGTAGAGGCGGAAGTTGCCGTTGGCGGGGTCGGTGACGTCCCAGCCGCCGTGCGTCAGGCCGCGGAAGAGCGCCGCGACCTTCACGAGCGGCACGCCGCGGATCTTCGCGACCGCGTGCTCACGATAGGCGGGGAAGATCGTGTCCTGCGGCTCGGCCGCGCGCGCGAGCCCGACCTGGCAGCCCTCCTGGCCGACGCTCGGCACCCACAGCGCGAGCTGCCCCTGCCGCTGCAGATGCGTGCACTCGGTGTCGAAAGCCCTGGTCTCGACCATGTCGCGGTACCAGGTCTTGAACTCCTCGACGCCGATCCCGGCGAGCTCGTCCGCGAACGCGGCGGCCGACTCCGAGGGGGCGTAGTTGCCCTCCTCGTCGAGGAAGCGGATGGGTTCGGGATCCGTCATCCCGTATTCCAGCTGGGTCACAGAGCACCTTCCTGCGCAAGGGCCGCGCCGAGGCTCGCGCCCAGGCTCGCCCCGATGTGCGCGCGCACGATATCCACAACGACGGGCACGCTCTCCGCCTCGCCCACCGAGATCCGCACCCCGAGCCCCGGGAACGGGCGCACGAGCGTGCCAGCCTCCGCGAAGCGGGCGGCGAGCGCGGCGGTGTCGTCGATGCGCCCCTCCCCCTCGCCCTCGGGGATCCACACGAAGTTGCCCTGCGCCTCCGGCACCTCGAGCCCGAGCGCCCGCAGCGCTGCGGCGAGCG
The DNA here is from genome assembly GCF_050310065.1 of Leucobacter luti. Classification (GTDB taxonomy): domain Bacteria; phylum Actinomycetota; class Actinomycetes; order Actinomycetales; family Microbacteriaceae; genus Leucobacter; species Leucobacter luti_B. The sequence continues at coordinate 322,552 of NZ_CP190007.1, forward strand.
CGTCGCGCCGCGCCGTGAGCTCGGCGATCCGGCCGGCGTGCGCCGCGCGGGCCTCCGGTGCGAGCGAGGCGAGGGCCGCGGCCTCGGCGATCCCGGTCACGGAGAGCGGGATCCCGATCGTGGCGGCGGCGGCAAGGATTGCGGGATCGCCGACGGCGTAGCCGATCCGGAGCCCAGCGAGCCCGTAGGCCTTGGAGAACGTGCGCAGCACGACGAGGTTCGCGTGCTCGCCGAGCACCTCCTCGCCGCGCACCGCCTCGGGGTCGGTGACGAACTCGCGGTAGGCCTCGTCGAGGATCACGAGCGTGTCGCTCGGGACGCGGGCCATGAAGCGGTCGAAATCCTCGCGCCGGATCGTGGGGCCCGTGGGGTTGTTCGGCGTGCAGAGGAGGATGACGCGCGTGCGCTCCGTCACGGCGTCGGCCATGGCGTCGAGGTCGTGCTCGGCGCGCTCGGCCAGGGGCACGCGCACGGCAGTCGCGGCGTTCGCGAGCCCGAGGGAGGGATACGCCTCGAAGCTCGGCCACGCGAACAGGTACTCGTCGCCGGCCGCGGCCGCGGCCTGCACGAGCTGGAACAGGATCGCGACGGATCCCGCGGCGAGATGCACGTGGTCGAGGGTGACCCCGAACTCGCCCGCGATCCTCGCGCGGAGCTCGGGCATCGCGGCCGCCGCGTAGCGGTTGACCTCGCTCGCGGCGGCGATCGCCTCGCGCACGCCGGGCAGCGGGTCGAACGGGTTCTCGTTGCTCGACAGCTTGAACCCCGGCTCCGTGGGCGTCGCGCCCTGACGGTACGGGGGCACCGCGAGCACGTCTGCACGAAGGCGCACGGGAGGAATGGCGGTTTCGCTCATGCGTCCGAGTGTACTGAGGGGTGCATCGCGGGGCTGGGATACGCGCGGAAATCCCTCGTCACGGGCACAGCTTGCGCACATGTGGGGCGGGGCGCCGCGCGCCGCGCCCCACATGTGCCCCGTTGCATCACTCCCGCGCCGCCCCGCGTCGAGTCGGCCGGAAGGCCCCATTCACGCGCACGAATGGGGCCTTCCGGCCGACTCGAGGGCGGGAATGGGGCTCAAGGGCCGACTCGGCGGACGCCGTCTGATCCGGGCCATCCCCAGGCAGGTCGCGCCCAGCCACTCAGCCCGTGAGACTTGCGCGCATCTGGATCCGTCGCCCATATGCAGCAATACCCTCGGCGAGCTCTTCGGCCTCGATGCGCCGGAGGTCTGGGCTGTCCGGATCCGCCTCGACGAAGCCGAATCTCGCATAGAACGGCCCGTTCCAAGCAATATCGGCATAGGTTCGGAGGGTCATGCTCCCGTACCCGAGCCTGGCGGCCTCCCGCATCGTGGCGCGAAGAAGCTCTGATCCAATGCCGCGCCGGCTCCACCGGGGATCGACCGCAATTTGCTCCAGGTGAGCGCCGTCTTGCAACGCGAGCACATGCGTGAATCCGGCAAGCAGCTGCCCGCGCGGCGCCGAGCACTCGGCGACGAGGATGAAGCCCGGCGCGACTACCCGGGAGCGGCCCGGCGTTGGTGCTGGCCAGTCTGTACATTGGAATCTTTCGACGAACAAGCAATCCGCGGCCCGCTCGATCTCTGCAAGCGAATCAAGGTCGGCCTCCTCCGCCGGGCGCACTCGCGCTTCCAGCGACGGCCCGGCACCGCTCCCCTGCTGTTCCATGCTCCAGAGCCTAGTGAGAGCCCCCTCCTGTGCCCTGCCGCCCCGCTGCACCCCGATCCCCGCTGCACCCCGCCTCCCCGCGCCGAGTCGGCCGGAAGGCCCCATTCACGCGCACGAATGGGGCCTTCCGGCCGACTCGAGGGCGGGAATGGGGCTTTCGGGCCCACTCGGCGCCCCTCAACCCTCAACCCACAACCTCACCTCTCAACCCATCACCACCCCCTCCCACCGTGGGGTGAGAGACTGGGGGCATGCGGATCATCATTCGAGTCCTGGTCAATGCGTTCGCGCTCTGGCTCACCACGCTTATCGTGGGCGGGCCCGGTCAGCACGGGATCTGGATCGTGCCGATCCAGGACGACACCTGGGGGAACATCGCCACGCTCGTGCTCGTCGCCCTCGTGTTCGGCCTCGTGAACGCGACGCTCGGCAAGGTGGTGCGCTTCGTCTCGATTCCGCTCTACATCCTCACGCTCGGGCTGTTTGGCCTGATCGTGAACGGGATCATGATCGCGGTGGTCGCCTGGCTCTCCGAGCTTGCCGGCTTCGGTCTCACGGTTGAGACGTTCTGGTGGGGCGTGCTCGCGGCGCTCGTGCTCTCGATCCTGGCCGGGATCCTGAACGGCCTCCTCGGCACGTCCAAGAAGAAGGACGATCGCCGGTGATCCCTGGCTCCGACCCGAACATCCCCCTGCGGGTGTCGTTTGTCTGCACCGGCAACATCTGCCGCTCCCCCATGGGCGAGGTCGTGCTGCGCAGTCTCGCGGCTGACGAGGGCTTCGGTGCCGACCGCCTCGTCGTGACCTCCCGCGGCACGGGCGGCTGGCACGAGGGCGATCCCGCAGACCCGCGCACGGTGGTCGCGCTCGCCGAGCACGGCTACGACGGTTCGGCCCACCGCGCGGCCCAGCTCACGCGCGCAGATGTGACGCAGAATCACCTGCTCGTCGCCCTCGCGCGGGATCACGAGCGCGCACTCCTCACGGCGGGTGCGCCGCGGGATCGCGTCGTGCTGCTCACGGCGTTCGATCCGGATCGGCCCGAGGATCCCGACGTGTTCGACCCGTACTACGCGAACGCACAGGCCTTTTCCGATGTGCTCACGCAGGTCGTGCGCAGCACGGCGAAGCTGCTCGAGAACCTGATTCCGCGCCTGGAGCGCTGACCGGGAGACACGCAGGCGCGGAGGATGTCCAGATCCCGCGCGGCAGGGGGCCGTGGGAGACCGCGAGAGACCGTGGGAGAATGGTGGGGCGGCTGCGCCACCGTGCGTCTGCCGCGCTGCCTGGCCGCGCCCGGGCACACACGCAGACCAGCCTCACGACACGCACGGAGACTCCATGACGCCCCTGCCCCAGCAGCCCATCAGCCCGCTCGACGGCCGCTACCGCGCCGCGGTCGCCCAGCTCGGCGACACGCTCTCGGAGGCGGGGCTGAATAAGGCTCGCGTCCACGTCGAGGTCGAGTGGCTCGCCTACCTCACCGAGCACTCGCTGCTCGGCGGCACCCCGATCCCGGCGGAGGAGCTCGCGTCGCTGCGCGAGTGGGCGGCGAACTTCGGCCAGGCCGAGATCGACGAGCTCGCTGAGACGGAGCGCACGACGCAGCACGACGTGAAGGCCGTCGAGTACCTCGTGCGCGCCCGCCTCGAGCAGCAGGGCCTCGGCCACCTGGCCGAGCTCACGCACGTGTGCTGCACGAGCGAGGACATCAACAACCTCTCCTACGCCCTCACGGTGAAGCAGGCGGTCGCCGACGTTTGGCGCCCGCGCTTCGAGCAGGTCATCGCCGAGCTCGCCCGCCAGGCGGAGGAGTACCGCGAGCTGCCCATGATGAGCCGTACGCACGGCCAGCCCGCGACGCCGACGACGCTCGGCAAGGAGCTCGCGGTCTTCGTCTACCGGCTCGAGCGCCAGCTCAACCAGATCGACGACGTCGAATACCTGGGCAAGTTCTCCGGCGCGACCGGCACCTTTGCGGCCCATCTCGCCGCGGATCCGAGCGTCGACTGGGCCGCGGTGTCGCAGGAGTTCGTCGAGGGCCTCGGCCTCGACTGGAACCCCCTGACCACGCAGATCGAGTCGCACGACTGGCAGGCGGAGCTCTACACGCGGATCGCGCACGCGAACCGCATCCTGCACAACCTCGCGACCGATATCTGGAGCTACATCTCGATCGGCTACTTCCGCCAGATCCCGGTCGCCGGCGCGACGGGCTCCTCGACGATGCCGCACAAGGTCAACCCGATCCGCTTCGAGAACGCGGAGGCGAACCTCGAGCTCTCGAACGCGATCCTCGACTCGCTCGCCGCCACCCTCGTGACGAGCCGCTGGCAGCGCGACCTCACCGACTCCTCCGCGCAGCGCAACATCGGCGTCGGCTTCGGCCACTCGGTGCTCGCGCTCGACAACATCCTGAAGGGCCTCGGCCAGATCGACGCGGCGCCCGAGGTGCTCGCTGCCGATCTCGACGCCAACTGGGAGGTGCTCGGCGAGGCGATCCAGACGGTGATCCGCGCCGAGGTGACGGCGGGCCGCTCCTCCATCAGCGACCCGTACGCGGCGCTCAAGGAGCTCACGCGCGGCCGCCGGATCGGCCAGGCCGAGCTCGTCGAGTTTGTCGAGGGCCTCGAGATCGGCGACGATGCGAAGCAGCGCCTGCTCGCGCTCACCCCGGCGACCTACATCGGCGACGCGGTGCGCCTTCTCGACTACCTGCAGCGCTAGCGGCCGAGGTCGCAGCTGACGTTTGCGGCGCGGGGTCCGGATCCGGATCCCGCGCCGCTTTCTTGTCTTTCCGGGGCTTCCTGAGCGGCAGCCGGGTGCCGCGCCCCCGCGGATGCGAGAGAGTTAAAGGTCACACATTCATCTGAGGAAGGATCCGGACATGTCCGAGGCCGAGTCCCGTTTCGCACGGAGCCGCACGATGCACCGCTTCACCGCTCGCCGCGTCACCGTCACGCACGTCGTCGAGATCGAGCACTTCACGCGGGTGACGCTTTCGAGCGACGAGCTCGGCGACTGGGCGAGCACGGGCCCCGAGGACCACGCGAAGGTGTTCTTCCCCGACCCCGAGACGGGCGTGCTTGCGGCGCCGACGCCTGCCGGGCCGGGCGAGTCCGGGATCGTGCGCCCGGAGGGTCCGGCATTCGGCCGGGACTTCACCCCGCTCAACGTGCGCACCGACCCGGCGTCCGGCCACCGCGTCTTCGACATCGACGTGCTGCGGCACGACGATCCGGGCCCCGCGGCGCGCTGGGCTGAGGAGGCCGAGCCCGGCGACGAGATCGTGATCGTCGGCCCGCGCGGCTCCGTGGGGGCAGCGGTTGCGGCCCCCTCGCTCCTGCTCGTCGTTGACCCGACGGCGTTCCCCGCGGCGGCGCGCTGGATCGAGGACATGCCCGACGCGGCGAGGATCCACGTGATCGCCGACGTCGACGGCCCGCTCGACTGGGTCCGCAGCTACCTGGCGGCGCAGAGCGGCCGCGACGTGCCTGTATCCGCGGCCGGTCAGGGCGAGAACGGGCTCGCGGAGGCCGTCGCGCAGGCCAGAGTCGACGCCGACACCTACGTCTTCGCCGCGGGCGAGGCCGGCCGGCTCGTGCCGCTCCGCCGCCTGCTCAAGCAGGAGCTCGCACTCCCCCGCGAGCAGTGGCGCGTGAGTGGCTACTGGAAGAGCGGCACCGTGAACTTCGACCACCATGCCCCGATCGACCCGGCGGACCCTGAGGACTGAGTCCACAGTTCGCTCTCGCCCCGGTACGATGGGGCGATGGCCGAGCAGACACCCCGCGAACCGCGGAAGCGGTCGGCGTGCGGCGTGCGGAGGCTCTCCGTCGGCGCGGTCCTCGACGAGTTCTTCTTCGTCTTCGCGGGCATCGCGGCCGTCTGGCTCGCCTGGCTGGTCCTCACTGAGACCTTCTCGATCGGCTGGTTCGGGATCGTGTTCTTCATCGTGTTCTGGGCGGTGCTGGCATACCTCGCGCTCCCCCGGCTCCACCGGATCCTGACGGCGATCTACGTTCCCGACTACTTCATCGGTCGCACGCGCACGAGCGACGGCCTGCTCGGGGACCCGATCAATGCGGCCGTGCGCGGCAGCGCGGATGAGGTGCACGAGGCCATGCGACGGGCCGGCTGGACGCTCGCGGATCCCGTGACGCTCGCAAGCTCGTGGCGGATCATCGCCTCGACGGCGACGCGGCGAAGCTATGCCGAGGCCCCCGTGAGCCCGCTGTTCCTGTTCTCGCGGAAGCAGGACTTCGCGTATCAGCAGGAGGTCGCTGGGAACCCGGCGAAGCGGCACCATGTGCGGTTCTGGCGGACCCCGGACGGGTGGCCGCTGCCCGGCGGCGCCCGCGTCGACTGGCTTGCGGCCGGCACCTTCGACCGCGCGGTGGGCTTCTCGCTCTTCACCCTGCAGGTCACGCACAAGATCGACGCGGACACGGACGTGGAGCGAGATCACCTGATCAGGACCGTGCAGGAGGCGAATCCCCGCGCACGGCTCGAGGTGCTCGTCGACTTCTCCACGGGCTACCACGCGAGAAACGGCGGCGGCGACACGATCCGGACCGACGGAAATCTCCCGATCCTGGACCTGCGGGCGCGAGGCCGCGATACTCAGAGTGGAGCGGCCCGATGACCGGCCAGGCGCGCGGCCCGCGCCCGGGAACCCTCGCGATGGGCGCAGGGTTGATCGTGGCTCGCGCCCTCGGCGGCGTCTTGTGGAGCATCAGCCTCGTGCGCGGCACGCCCGAGATCGCAGCCGAGAACGACGTCGAACTCGCCGCGGCCGAAATGATCGTGGGGGTCGCCGTCGTGTTCCAGGGCGTCTGGATGCTGATCCTGCTCCTGCTCGCCTGGCTCGTGTGGCGCGGGCAGAACTGGGCCAGGGTGCTCGTGATGTTCGGCACCACGCTCAGCATTATTAGTGCCGCCATCGGGCACTTCGCCTCGGATGAGGCGATCACGATCCGGACGACATTGCTCACGCTTGCCCTGGACATCCTGATCCTGCTCGCCCTTTCGTCGCGGGAATCGCGTCGCTGGTGCTCCGAAAGGCACAGAATCCCCTGATCCACCCGAGCTAGGATGGGAACCATGAACCGAGTTGGGCGTCCGCGGGAAGCCGGGATCGACGCTCGAATCGTAGACGCCGTCGCCGAGCTCGTGCCGCAGTACGGCTACTCCGGGCTGACGGTGGAGCGCGTGGTGAAGGTGGCGAAGACCTCGAAGCCCGCCTTCTACCGTCGCTTCAAGAGCATTGCGGACGTGGTGCCGCTCATCCTCGCCTCCCGCTTCGGCACGGACGTCGACGTCGATACGGGATCGGTCGCCGGAGACCTGCTCGAGATCCAGATCCGGCAGTGCGAGCTATACAACCACGTGCTCACGCGGAGCGCGCTCGCGGGGTTCCTCGACTACCTCGCGATCCATCCCGACGACGCGAAGCCCTTCGTCGAGGGGTATCTCGCGCCGCGGCGCGCGTTCACACACGTGCTGCTGGATCGCGGCGTCGCCCGCGGAGAGATCCCCGCCGGTGCGGATCCCGCGTACGTGGCCGATCTACTGACGGGGCCGGTGATCATGCGGGGGCTTCTCCCCGGTATGCCCGCGATCGACGCCGAACTCGTACGACGCACCGTCAGCACGGTGCTCACCGAGATCGGTTACACGGGCGATCGGAGCATGCTCGAGGACTTCGAGTTCCCCCGCGAGGCCTAGCGCTGCTCAGGCCTCGCAGTCCGGCCTAGTGCCAGTACTTTCCGCCGTCCTCCGGCGTCTGCAGATCCTGCCGCGCCTGCAGGTCCTCCTTGCTCGGCTTGCCGCCGAGACCCACGAGGGCGACCATCATGACCGACACGATGAAGCCCACGCCGAAGAAGATCGCGGAGAGGACGAGGTTGCGTGTCGCGAGCAGCACCACGAGGCCGGCGAACACGCCGAGGACCACGGAGAAGCCCACGAGCTCGAGCGGACGCAAACGGTCTCGACGCGAGGGCGTCACAGGCTGTTTGGTGGGCTCGCTGCGGTCAGTCATGTTCTGCTTTCAGTTCTGGGTGTTACTTGCTGGCGTCGCGTCGCGTGTCGAACGCGGAGATGCCGAGGAAGACGCCCGCGATCACCGCGTAGGCGCCAAAGAAGCCAAGGACCGCCACCTGATCCTCGCGCGCCAGCAGCACGACGATGGCGAGCAGCAGGCCGACCCCGCCGAGCAGGGGCGCGTCGGCGCGGCTGCCGGGGCGCACAGCGGCCCCGATGAACTCGAGGAGGGCGCTCACGAGCGACCACGCGGCGATCGCGACCGCGAACGCGATCGTCGACCCGCCGAAGGGCAGCGCCGCGGCGGCCACGAAGGCCACGACGGCGAGGAGCGCGGGCACGGCCCTGCGGCCGGCCGCGCCAGCCGAGAGCGCCTCGATCAGGTGCGCGACGCCGATCGCCGCGAGCGAGGCCGTCACCACGGCCACGTCGAAGCCGAGCTGCTCGTGCATGGTGGCGGAAAAGGCGATCGCCAGCCCCGCGATCAGGAGGACGGCGACGCGGATCAGCCGGACGGACCGCGATGCGGGTGCGTCCGGTGCCGTCGTCGGGCTTGCAGTCGTCACCGTAGCGGACATGGCACCCCTTTCGTTACCCCACCAGTCTACCGCGCCTCCCCGAGTCCAAACTGCGCCCGGGATGGGCACCGGATCTGGGCCTAGACGGCGTTCGGCATGTCCTGGAAGCGCGAGTAGTGCCCCTGGAACGCGACCGTGACGGTGCCCGTGGGGCCGTTACGCTGCTTCGCGAGGATGAAGTCCGCCTCGCCCGCGCGCGGGCTGTCCCGGTCCCCCACGGCCTCGCGGTGGAGCAGGATCACCATGTCGGCGTCCTGCTCGAGCGAGCCGGACTCGCGGAGGTCGCTGATCGCCGGCATCTTGTCGGCGCGCTGCTCGGAAGCACGGTTCAGCTGTGACAGCGCCACCACGGGCACGTCGAGCTCCTTCGAGAGCAGCTTGAGCGCACGCGAGAACTCGCTGACCTCCTGCTGGCGGCTCTCGACCTTCTTGCCGCTCGAGAGCAGCTGGAGATAGTCGATGACGACCATGCGCAGGCCGTGCTGCTGCTTCAGCCTGCGGCACTTGGCGCGGATCTCGACGAGCGTCAGGTTCGGGCTGTCGTCGATAAAGAGCGGCGCCTCCGCGATCCTCGCCTGCGTCGCCGCGAGCTTCTGGAAGTCGCGATTGTCGAGGGCGCCCTTGCGCAGCGTCTGCATGGGAATGCTCGCCTCTGCCGCGAGGAGGCGCATCGCGATCTCCGCGCGGCCCATCTCGAGCGAGAAGAACACGGTTGTCGCCTCCGCGTGCACCGAGGCGTTGCGGGCGACGTCGAGCGCGAGCGTCGACTTACCCATTGCGGGACGCGCGGCGATGATGATCATCTGGCCACCCGCGAAGCCGTTCGTCATGGCGTCGAGCTCGCTGAAGCCGGTCGGCACGCCGAGCATGCCGTCGGTCGCGCTGTTCGCCTTGTTGATCTCCTCGAGCGCCGCGTCGACGGCGAGCGAGAGCGGCACATAGTCCTCGCCCTGGTTCTCCCCCGTCACGCCGTAGATCTCGGCCTGGGCGACGTTCACGAGGTCGATCGCCTCGCCCTCGCCCGCGTAGCCCATCTGCACGATCCGGGTGCCCGCCTCGACGAGCCGCCTGAGCAGCGCCTTCTCGGCGACGATCTCGGCGTAGAAGCTCGCGTTCGCAGCGGTCGGCACGATCCCGGTGATCGTGTGGAGGTACTCCGCGCCGCCGGCGCGCTGCAGATCGCCCAGCTTCGTGAGCTCGTCGGTGACCGTGATCACGTCGGTCGGCTCGCCCCGGGAGTAGAGCGAGAGCACCGCCTCGTAGATGACTTCGTGCTTCGGGACGTAGAAGTCGTCCCCCTTGAGCTGGCCCGTGACGTCGGCGACCGCGTCTTTCGACAGCAGCATGCCGCCGAGGGCGCTCTGCTCCGCCAGCAGGTCGTACGGCGGAGTGCGCTCATGGCCGCGCGACTCGTTCTCGACGAACGAATCCGGGATTCCCAGGTGAGCGATTGACACTCGACCACTCCTTCTCACAGACGTTGATCCGGTACGTACCCATCACACACCGGACCCCGGACATTCACGGTATGGGCACCCGTCGAGTCCGCAAAATAGCCCCCCACCCAGCCTGTGGATAACTTCGTGCATAACTCGCCGGTTTTGGCCACAGGTTATCCACATGCTTGGGGACAAGCTGTGGACACCGAAATAACAATCCCACAAACCCGCCGCCTGATCAGGTGTTTTACTTGTCCACAGGACGATTAGTTTTCAAGTTTCAGGTAGAGCTTGAGGCTTTTCGGCGGCCCCGGGGTGTGGAGAACTTCCGGACGAAACGGGCGAATGTCAAGTCCGAAATGGCGTTTCTGAAAGTCTCTCGTTCATTGAGCGTTTACGCGCGGCTACCCGCGCTCTCGCACCCCGTGAACGGGCCAGAAAACGCCTGCGGGGCGGCGATCCCGAGTGGAATCGCCGCCCCGCAGGAACGCGCGTGAGCACTAGCGCTGCGAGATGACCTGCAGCGTGATCTCCGCGTCGACACCCTCGTGAAGGTGCACGATCGCCTTGTACTCACCGGTCGTCTTGATCGACGGAACGGTGATCTTGCGCTTGTCGATCTCGCCGATGCCGGCCTCCGACACCGCAGTCGCAACCGCGGCCGGCTTGACCGAGCCGAAGAGGCGCCCACCGGTGCCGGTCTTCGCCTGGAGGCGGATCTTGCCCTCCTGGAGCTTGGCCTTGAGCGCCTGCGCGTCCTCGACCGAAGCGAGCGCGCGAGCGTCGCGGGCCGCACGGATCTGCGCGACCTGAGCCTCGCCACCGCGGGTCCAGTGCACTGCGTAGCCCTGGGGGACCAGGTAGTTACGCGCGTAGCCGGTCTTGACGTCAACAACGTCGCCGGCGGAACCGAGGCCCTGGACCTCGTTCGTCAGGATAACCTTCGCCATGATGATTCCTCCTTGGCCTTAGCGGCCGGAGCCGGCGTAGGGGAGGAGCGCCATCTCGCGGGCGTTCTTCACGGCCTTCGCGATGAGTCGCTGCTCCTGCACGGACACGCCGGTGATACGGCGGGCGCGGATCTTTCCGCGCTCAGAGATGAACTTGCGGAGCGTTGCGACATCCTTGTAATCGATGACGCCGACGGTCTGCTTCTTCGCGGGTGCTGCGGCCTTTGCGTTCTTACCGCGACCCGGCTTGCGGCCTGCGCCGCTGGACTTGCCTGCCATTGTGGTCTCTTTTCGTGATGCGTCCCGGGGGCAACCGGAACAAGAAGTGGTTCACCGCCCGCTGGGCGGGGGAGAGGGCCCCTAGAAGGGCTGCTCGTCGTCGAAGCCGCCGCCGAAGTCGCCGCCGCCGGAGTTGCCGCCGCCCTGCTGGCCCGAACCGCCCGGGTTGCCCCAGGGGTTGTCCTGCTGTGCTGCGGGCTTGCCCCAGCTGCTCTGACCGGCGGGCTGGCCGCCACCGAAGCCGCCGACCTGGCCACGCGCCTGACCGCGCGTCACCTGAGCGGTGGCGAAGCGGAGCGACGGCCCGATCTCTTCGACCTCGAGGTCGAGCGACGTGCGCTGCTGACCCTGGTTGTCGGTGTAGCTGCGCTGGGTGAGACGGCCCTGAACGATCACGCGCATGCCCTTGGTGAGGGATGCGGCGATGTTGTCGGCGTACTCACCGTATGCGCGGCAGCCGAGCCACAGGGGCTCGCCGTCAGACCAGTCACCGGACTGGCGATCGCGCACGCGCGGGGTCGAGGCGATCCGGAAGGTCACCCACGACTTGCCCGCCTGGCTCACGCGAGGCTCAGGGTCGGCAACGAGGTTGCCGACGACGGTGATCAGCGGCTCGCCGGCCATGACCTACGCGCCAGCCTTCGCAGCGCGGGCGGCCTTGGCCTGATCGCGCTTGGCCTGAGCGGCACGCTGTGCCATGAGCTCCTCGGAGCGGAGGACCTTCGTGCGCAGCACGGCCTCGGACAGGCCCAGCTGGCGGTCGAGCTCCGCGGTCGCCTCGTGCGACGCGGTGAAGTTCACCACGACGTAGATGCCCTCGGACTGCTTCTTGATCTCGTATGCAAGACGGCGCTTGCCCCAGATGTCAACGTTCTCGATCTCGCCACCCGCATTGCGGATGACGCCCAGGAACTTGTCCATGCTGGGGGCCACAGTGCGCTCGTCGATACCCGGATCGAGGATCACCATGAGTTCGTACGGATGCATTACTGACCCACCTCCTTCGGACTTCACGGCCACAGGATTTCTGTGGCAGGAGGGTGTTTGTGCATCGTGCCCGCGCGCTCACGGATTGCTCGCAGCGCAGACAACCCCAATAGCTTAGCACCTTTGCGCAGATCCGGAACCCGTATTCCGGCTCCGGCATGCTCGGGGCCCGGCCGCAGAGGGGAAATGAACGATTGTCGTTCGTTTGCGCGCCGGAATCCCCGTCTGGTCGCCCGCCCTTTACTCTGGAAGCATGAGGATCGCGCTGGTGTCGCTGCACACATCGCCCGGCTCGGTCCCCGGACGGGGCGACGCCGGCGGCATGAACGTCGTCGTGTCCGAGGCCGCGCACGCGCTCTCCGACCGCGGCCACGAGGTCGTCGTCGTCACGCGCGCGACGACGGAGCTGTCGCCGGGGGAGTGCACGCTCGATGCGTCCCGTTCGCAGACCCGCCTCGTGGTGATCAGGGCCGGGGATCCGGCGCTCGGCAAGCGGGACCTCATCAGGGTGCTTCCCGAGGCGGCAGGGGAGATCACGGAACTCGGGCCCTTCGACGCCGTGCACGCTCACTACTGGCTGAGCGGGATCGCCGCCGGCCCCGCCGCCACCGCGAGCGGCGTGCTCTCGGCCATCACGTTCCACACCGTCGCCGCGCAGAAGAACGAGCGGCTCGCCCCGGGCGACACCCCCGAGCCGCCGCTCCGGATCGCCGCGGAGCGCGCGCTCGCGCGGTCGTCGTACGTGATCGCCGGCAGCCAGAGCGAGCTCGACAGCATCGAGCGCTCGGCGGGGGAGCCGGCGTTCGGCTCAGAGGTGATCCACCCGGGCGTCGACACGGTGCTCTTCCGCCCGCTCGGCCGGGCGCCAGGGGCGGATGTTTCCCGTGAAACGGAGGCGCCCATGCGCGTCCTCGTGCTCGGCAGGCTGCAGCCGCTCAAGGGCCAGGACCTCGCAATCGCGGCCTTCGCGGCGATGGGCGACGCGGATCCCGAACTGGCCGCGCGCGTCGAGCTCGTCATCGCGGGTGAGCCGTCCCCCGGCCAGGAGTCCTGGGCGGCCGGACTCCTCCGGCTCGCGGAGCGACTCGGCGTCTCTGATCGGGTGCGCTTCCTCCCGGCCCAGGATCGCGAGGCCTCCGCCCGGCTCCTGGCCGGAAGCGCGGTCGCGCTCGTCCCCTCGCACTCCGAGACGTTCGGCCTCGTCGCCGCCGAGGCGGCCGCGTGCGGCGTGCCCGTGCTGGTCGGCGCGCACACGGGCCTCCTCGAGGCGGCGCCGCACGAGGTCGCAGGGCTCCAGGTGCCCGGGCGCGATCCCGCCGCCTGGGGGAGCGCCCTCGCCCGGCTGCTCGGCGATCCGGCGCTGCGCGCGAAGCTCGGGGTGTCGGCCCGCAAGCACGCGCTCTCGCTCGACTGGCGCGCACACGCCGAGCGCCTCGAGCGCCGCTACCAGGCGCTCCGCGCCCTCACCGCGCGATAGCGCGCCGGGGCCCGTTGCCGCCGGGGCCCGTTGCCGCCGTCCGCGCTCAGAGGGAGATCTGCGTTCATTTCCAAGAATTTCGGCAGCCAGCCTGTTTGAACGCAGATCTCCCAGCGAGCGCAGCGAGCGGACGGCGCGGCGCGGCGCGACGCCCTAGCGCGCCAGGAACTCCTCGAGCTCCGTGCGCGCGACGTCGTCGGGCTTCTGCACGGGCGGCGACTTCATGAAGTAGGCGGACGCCGCCTCCACCGGACCCGAAAGCCCCTGGTCAAGCGCCACCTTTGCGCTCCGGATCGCGTCGATCATGGTGCCGGCCGAGTTGGGGGAGTCCCACACCTCAAGCTTGTACTCGAGGCTCATGGGCACGTCGCCGAAGCCGCGCCCCTCGAGCCGCACGAACGCGAACTTGCGATCCTCGAGCCACGGCACGTGGTCGCTCGGCCCGATGTGCACGTCGTCAGCGTCGAGCTCAACGTCAATGTTCGACGTGACCGCCTGCGTCTTCGAGATCTTCTTCGACTTCAGCCGGCTGCGCTCGAGCATGTTCTTGAAGTCCATGTTGCCGCCGACGTTCAGCTGGTATGTGTGGTCGAGCGCGATCCCGCGGCTCTCCATGAGGCGCGCGAGCACGCGGTGCGTGATCGTCGCCCCGACCTGGCTCTTGATGTCGTCGCCCACGATCGGGAGGCCCGCGGCCTCGAACTTCGCCGCCCACGCCGGATCGCTCGCCACGAACACGGGGACCGCATTGACGAAGGCGACCCCGGCCTCGAGCGCGGCCTGCGCGTAGAACTTCACGGCCTGCTCGCTGCCGACGGGCAGGTAGCAGGCGAGCACCTCGGCGCCCGTATCGCGCAGCACCTGCGCGACGTCGACGGGCTCGGCGGCCGACTCCTCGACCGCGTCCCGGTAGTACTCGCCGAGGCCGTCAAGCGTCGGCCCGCGCAGCACCTCGACGCCGAGGTTCGGCACGTCCGAGAACTTCAGCGTGTTGTTGTGGCCCGCCCAGATCGCCTCGCTGAGGTCGCTCCCGACCTTCTCGGCGTCAACCTCGAACGCCGCAACGAACTCCAGGTCAGACACGTGGTAGCCGCCCAGACGCACATGCATCAGGCCCGGAACCTGCGCGTCGTCTTCCGCCCCGCGATAGTATTCAACGCCCTGCACGAGCGAGCTCACGCAGTTGCCAATGCCCGCGAGGGCCACCTTCACACTCATTGCACCCCTTTGTCATTCCCGTCACCGCAACGACTGCGGCGCCGACCAGAAAGTCTACTGCGAGCCGGCGAGCCGGCGCCGGATCAGGACCCGGATCAGGCCCCGAGCTGCGCTGGCACGAGGCGGAACGCCTCGCTCCGCGCGATCGGCTCGCGCTGACCGCCGACGTGCACGATGTCGTCGCCGTCGACCGTGAGCTGCGTGCCGTGGGCGCGGAGCGCCGCGACCTTCCGCTCGAACCAGGGCGACACGTCGTGGGTCTCGATGTCGGATCCGGCCCCGGTGTCGGCCCCGGATCCGGCCCCGGATCCGCCCGGCACGATCTCCCAGAACGGCAGGCCGAGCGCCTCGGCGACGGCCCGCGAGAGCCGGTGCGCGAAGACGTGGTCGGGGTGGCCGTAGCCGCCGCCGTCGTCGTAGCTCACGATGCCCTGCGCCCCGGCGAGGTAGGCCGCGGCGAGCAGGTCGTTGAGCGCCTCGACCGCGGGCGCGCGCGTGAGCGCGTCGGGGCCGGCGTCCGGCGCGGCCTGGGCGCGGCCGTCCTCGCCCCAGCTCATGCCGGAGTCCTCGTAGATCGCAGGCGGCAGCCCCTCGGCGCGCGCAGGCTCGACGCCCAGGAACGCGTGGCGCTCGAGCCCGAGCATCGCGATCGCCGCGGCGAGCTCCGTCTGCCGGTGCGGCGCGAGCGCGTCGGTGCCCTGCAGGTGCGCGAACGGCCCGGGCGTCACCTCTCCCTGTTCGCCGCGGGTGAGCGTCACGAGCAGGGGCTCGCGCCCCGCCTCGGCGAGCCCGGCGAGCGTGCCGCCCGTCGCGATCGTCTCGTCGTCGGGGTGGGCGTGCACGAACATCACGCGCGGGCGCCCGCCGAACCACGCGCCCGGATCCGCAGCACCGCCCGGATCCGCAGCACCCTGCTGCTCACTCATCTCGCTCACTTCGCTCCCTCGCTCTCCGGCTGCTCCGCGAACCACGCGCGCAGCCGCTCCTCCGCGGCCTCCTCGCCGATCGGCCCCTCGTCGAGGCGCACCTCGAGCAGGAAGCGGTAGGCGCGGCCCACGAGCGGCCCCGCGGGGATCCCGAGCAGCTCCATGATCCGCGCGCCGTCGAGCTCGGGCCGCACCGCGGCGAGCTCCTCGGCCTCGGCGAGCTCCTCGATGCGCCGCTCGATGTCGTCGTAGGCGTGCTCGAGGCGCTCGGCCTTGCGCCGGTTGCGCGTCGTCACGTCGGCGCGCGTCAGGATGTGCAGCCGCGACAGCTCCTCGCCGGCGTCGCGCACGTAGCGCCGCACGGCCGAGTCGGTCCACTGCTGGTCGCTGTAGCCGAAGAAGCGCAGATGCAGTTCGATCAGGCGCGCGGCGCGCTTGATCGTGTCGTTGTCGAAGCGGAGCTCCCGCAGCCGCTTCTTCGCGAGCTTCGCCCCCACGACGTCGTGGTGGTGGAACGTCACGCCGCCGCGCTCGAAGCGCCTGGTCGCGGGCTTGCCGATGTCGTGCAGCAGCGCGGCGATCCGGAGCACGATGTCCGGCGCCTGCGTCGCACCTGAGGCGTCGGGATCCGGCACCCGCCTCGCGATCTCAAGCTCGATCGCCTGCTGCAGCACCGTGAGGCTGTGCTCGTAGACGTCCTTGTGCCTGCCGTGGTCGTCCTGCGTCTCGACGAGCGCCGTGAGCTCGGGGAGGAAGCGCTGCGCGAGGCCAGACTCCACGAGGAGCCGGATCCCCGGCACCGGGTCGTCGGCCGAGAGCAGTTTCACGAACTCGTCCCGGATCCGCTCCGCGGAGACGATGTCGAGCCGGTCCGCGAGCTCGGCCATCGCGACCCGCGTGCCCTCGACGACCTCGAAGCCGAGCTGCGCGGCGAAGCGGGCGGCCCGCATCATGCGCAGCGGGTCGTCCGAGAACGACACGGCGGGGGAGGCCGGCGTCCGGATCGCGCCCGCGAGCAGGTCCTCGACCCCGCCCGACACGTCGACGAGCTTGAGCGAGGGGAGCATGAGCGCGAGCGCGTTGATCGTGAAGTCGCGCCGCACGAGGTCGCCCTCGATCGTGTCGCCGTACTTCACCTCGGGCTTGCGCGAGTCGTCACGGTACAGTTCGGCGCGATAGGTCGTGATCTCGACCGTCTCCCCCGAGATGCGCGCCGCGATCGTGCCGAAGTCGCGGCCGACGTCCCACACCTTCGCACCGAGCCCCTCGAGGATCGCCTGGGTCTCCTCGGGTCGCGCGGAGGTCGTGAAGTCGAGATCGGTGACCGGACGGCCGAGCAGCGCGTCGCGCACCGGCCCGCCGACGAGCGCGAACTCGTGGCCAGCCGCGTCGAACGCGCTGGCGAGCTCGGACACGGGAGACGAGGCGGCGATGGCGCGCAGGGCGTCCATGGACTCGGCGAGAGAGGGCATCCCATAAGGGTACCGGGGAGTGCTCGGCGAGAGTTCCTAGACTGGTGGCTATGCCTGTTGCTCTGAGTGCGCTCCGTCGCCGCCGCGCCCGGCTCGCGGCGATCCTCTCGGCGCTCGTGTGCTTGGGCCTCGGATCAGGGGTGGGAATCGCCGCAGCAGCTCCGTCTGCGGCGCAGCTTGGACTCCCTCGGCACGTCGCCAACGACGCCTTCCCTGTGGCGGGGGCGTCTCTCGCGGTCGCCCCCGAGGATCCGATCGTGCTCGCGAACACGGAGGAGATCGCCTTCAACGTCGCGATCGAAAACCCTGGTGAGGAGGCGATCCCGGCCGGGCGCATCGAGTTCAGGCTCGCCCCGGATCGCGTCGAGCCAGGCACGCGGCTCCCCGGCGCGGACGCTGAGGCGCTGCCGGGCGATACACCCGTGCTGGCGGAGGCGAGTATCGGCGCGATCTCCGCGGGCGGCGTGCAGACCGCCTCGGCGACGATTGCGACGGCGGATCTGCCGCTGTCCGCCGATTCGCCGCAGGGCGTGTATCTGGTGGAAGCCGCGCTCCTTCCGGCCAAAGAAGAACCCTCGGCGGACGCTTCCCCCGGACTGCACGCGCTCACCCCGATTGTCTGGCGGGGCCCCGGCGCAGAGACGGTGAACCTCAGCACGATCGTGCCGATCGTCTTCCCCGCGGACGTGCGCACCCTGCCCACGCGCCGCCAGCTCGAGACCGCGGCGACGCAGTGGGAGAAGCTTCTCGTCGAGGCGCGCGCCCTGCGAGCAACCCTGGCCATCGATCCGCGCGCCATCGCCGCGATCAGGGCGTACGGCGATGATGCCCCTGAGAACGCTCGCCTGCTGCTCCCCGAACTCGAGTCGTATCCCCACGACAGCTTCCTGCTCCAGTTCGGCGATGCAGACCTCGCGGCGCAGGCCGCCCTCGGCTTCGATGAGCCGCTCGCTCCGAAGACGCTCGACTTCGTCTCGCGCTTCGGGAGCTTCGCCCCCTCGGGCACGAGCCAGGAACAGGACCAGTCTCAGGACCCCGCTGATGAGCCGGCGCAGGATCCGGATCCCGAGACCGCCGATCCGTCACTGCCGAGCCTCGATGAGCTGCTCACCTGGCCCGCGAAGTCCAAAGCCGCCTGGCCGGCCGAGGGGGAGGCCAACCAGGAGACGCTCGCGCTCGCGCGCTCGGCTGGGCTCGAGGGCGTCGTGCTCGACTCCGAGAATGTCAGCCTGGGCGGCGGGCCGAGGGCCGAGGTCGCCGGCATGCCGGCGACCATCACCGACGCCGGTCTCGCCGCGGCCTCCCGGGACGCGATCGGCGGCGAGAACGACGTCGTGCGAAACTCCGGCACTGCCCTCATGGTCGCGCAGCTCGTGCTCGCCGCACAGGGACAGTCTCCCGGCGTCGTGCTGGGCCTCGACCGCGGCGCAGTGGCCGAGGGCGGCGACGCCACGAGCGAGCTGCTCGCGACGCTTGACCGGCTCGGATGGACGAAGCGGATCCCCGTCGCAGAGCAAGCCGCGGGCACCGCGACGCTGAAGGCCGCCGATCCGCTCGAGAACCGGCGGGAGCTGCTGCGTTCTGCGCTGAAGCGCGAGGCGAGCATCGTCGAGATCGGCGGGGTGCTCGAGCACCCCGAATACCTGATCGGCTACCAGCGGGCACGCCTGCTCGAGGTCTTCGGCACCCGCTACGCGGCTCCCGGGGTTGACTTCGACGAGGTCGCCGGCGCCTTCCGCGCGCGCGACGCGGAACTGCTGAGCGGGGTGCAGGCCATCAGCACGGAGCACACGCAGCTCGTGGGCGTCTCGACGCGCGTGCCCGTCCAGCTGCGCAACGCCCTGCCCTTCGACGCCGTGGTGGAGGTGCGTGCCGATCCGGCCTCCGCCGCGCTCTCCGTGGACGAGCGGGTCTTCACCGACGTGCGCGTGCCTGCCGAGGGCAACGGGCGAGTGCTCGTGCCCGTGCAGAGTCGCGTTGCCTCGGGCGAGTCGGGGCTCGTGGTCAGCGTCACCGCGCTTTCGGGGGAACCGACGAGCTACACGGGCACGCTCGACATCTCGATCCGGAGCAGCATCGAGACCGTCGGGGTCTGGGTGCTCGGCGGCCTCGCGGCGCTCCTCCTCGTGCTCGGGATCTGGCGCAGCGTTCGCCGCAAGCGCAGGCCGGCCGCTCAGCCCGCGGAATAGCGCGCGCCTAGGATGGGTTGTAATCCCTGCAGCGGCCGCACGCCGCCGCTCTGACAGCTCAACGCAATAGGAGCCCCATGCACCAGATCATCATCATCGGTTCCGGTCCCGCCGGCTTCACGGCGGCGATCTACGCCGCGCGCGCTGGCCTCAAGCCGCTGCTCTTCGCGAGCTCGGTGGGCGTCGGCGGCGAGCTGATGAACACGACCGAGGTCGAGAACTTCCCGGGCTTCCCCGAGGGCATCCAGGGACCCGAGCTCATGCAGAAGATGCAGGAGCAGGCGGAGCGCTTCGGCACGGAGATCGTGTACGACGACATCGTCGACCTCGACGTCTCCGGCGACGTGAAGACCGTGACGTCGGGCGACGGCAAGGTGCACGAGACCTCGACCATCATCTACGCGACCGGCTCGGCGTACCGCAAGCTGGGCCTGCCCGACGAGGATCGCCTCTCGGGTCACGGCGTCTCCTGGTGCGCGACGTGCGACGGCTTCTTCTTCCGCGAGAAGGTCATCGCGGTCGTCGGCGGCGGCGACTCGGCGATGGAGGAGGCCACTTTCCTCACGCGCTTCGCCGACAAGGTCTACGTGATCCACCGCCGCAGCGAGCTGAAGGCCTCCAAGATCATGCAGGAGCGCGCCTTCGCCAACGAGAAGATCGAGTTCATCTGGGATTCCGAGGTCGCCGCCATCCACGGCGAAACCGAGGTCACCGGGCTCACGCTGCGCAACACGGTGGATGGCGCCGAGTCGGAGCTCGCCGTCACTGGCCTCTTCGTGGCGATCGGCAACGACCCGCGTACTCACCTCGTGCACGGCAAGCTCGACCTCACCGAAGAGGGCACGATCGCGGTCGAGGGCCGCAGCTCGCGCACCTCTGCACCCGGCGTATTCGCCGCGGGCGACGTAGTCGACCCGACCTACCGCCAGGCCATCACCGCCGCCGGATCCGGGACCGTCGCGGCCCTCGACGCCGAGCACTTCCTCGCCGCGCTCGAGCAGGACCGCACGGCGGTGGCAGCGGTCTGAGCGGAACCCCCGCGGAACCCCAGCGGAACCCCCGCCCACGAGCCACGAAACATCGCACAAGGAGTCATCATGAACGAACCGATCAACGTCGACGAGCAGACCTTCGAGAAGGTCGTCCTGCAGAGCGAGGTCCCCGTCCTCGTGGACTTCTGGGCCGCCTGGTGCGGTCCGTGCCGCGCGGTCGCGCCCGTGCTCGACCAGATCGCGCAGGAGCAGGAGGGCAAGCTCCTCATCGCGAAGCTCAACGTCGACGAGAACCCGAACCTCGCGGCGAAGTACCGGATCACCTCGATCCCGGCCATGAAGGTCTTCAAGGGCGGCGAAGAGGTGCGCGAGATCATCGGCGCCATGCCGAAGCCCATGATCGAGGAACACCTCAACGGCATCATCTAGCCGCCGGATCGGGGCGGGGAGCGCGCAAGCGCGCCGCCGCCCGCCTGAGGGGTCGTCACCGCACCGGGTGGCGGCCCCTCAGCCGTTCCCGGGGTACTACGCCTCGGCCGCCTCGGACTCGGCGAGCTCCGCGAGCCGGTCGACCGACGACATGAGCGCCGGCCCCGTGTAGGAGCGCGCGCGGGCGAAGCGCGTCTCGTCCGTCAGCTGCGACCAGTCGTAGGTGTGCCGCACGAGGGCGCCGCCCTCAACCGGCTCGACCTCCCAGCGCCACAGGTGACCCCGCGGCTCCTCGCCCTGGGGAGCGGGGAGCCAGGCGATCCGGCGCCCCTCCTCGAACTCGACGATGCGGTTCTCGCGGACGTCGCCGTTGTGGATCTTCATCTGGAACACGTCGCCGACGGCGTGGACGCGCTGGCCAGGGGCCGCCTCGACGAGGTTGTCGTTTCCGTCCCACCGCGGCTGCTGCGACGGGTCGGCGATGAGTTCGAAGACCGCCTCGGCCGGGGCCTTGACGACTCGCTCTGCTGAAACAATGCGCTGTTCTTCGGTCATGCGACCAGTCAACCACGCGCCTCTGACATTGTCGCGGGTGCAGCGCGAACGCTCAGTTGAAGCCCTGGTCCCCGAGCTCGGAGAGGATCCGCTTGAGGTCGGCGATCGTCGCGAAGTCGATGACGATCTGCCCCTTCTTGGCGCCGAGCTTCACCGCGACGCGCGTGTCGAAGCGGTCGCCCAGGCGCTCCGCGATCTCGCCCAGCTGCGACTGCACGCCGCCCGCGCGCGGCTTCGGCGTCTTCCGCTTCGGCTCCTCGGCGGCCGCGGCCTCGGCCGCACGCACCGAGAGGCCCTCGTTGACGATCTTGTCGGCGAGGCGCTGCATCTGTTCGCCGTCGCCGTCGAGCGACAGGATCGCGCGCGCGTGGCCCGCCGTGAGCACGCCGGCGGCGACGCGCGCCTGCACCGGCTCGGGCAGGCGGAGGAGCCGGATCGTGTTGGAGATCTGCGGGCGCGAGCGACCGATGCGCTCGGCGAGCTGCTCCTGGGTGATCCCGAAGTCCGCGAGCAGCTGCTGGTACGCCGACGCCTCTTCGAGCGGGTTCAGCTGTGCGCGGTGCAGGTTCTCGAGCAGCGCGTCGCGCAGCATGTGCTCGTCGGAGGTCGAGCGGATGATCGCGGGAATCGTGTCGAGGCCCGCGCGCTTGGAGGCGCGGAGGCGGCGCTCGCCCATGATGAGCTCGTAGCGGGCCTCGCCCGGCTTCGGCTGCTCGATCTCGCGGACCACGATCGGCTGGAAGACGCCGAACTCGCGCACGCTGTGCGTGAGCTCCTCGAGCGCCTCCTCGTCGAACTCGGTGCGCGGCTGCGCCCGGTTCGGCACGACGTCGGCGACCGCGAGGCGCGTCAGGCGCGCACCGGGGACCTCCTGGAGTGCGTCGTTCGCTGCCGCCTGCGCGGTCTTCTCGGCATTCGCCGTGCTCGCGGTGTCGGCGCTCGAGGCCGAGCCAGCGGCCGGCGCGTTCTCCGCGGGAGCCGCGGGGAAGAACACGTCGACAGGACGCTCACCGCTCGTGGGGGACTGCGGGATCAGGGCCCCGATCCCGCGGCCGAGCCCGCCTCGCTTCTTCGTCGCCATCCGTCTACGCCTCTCCGTCTGTGGTCGCTGTGTGAGTCTCTGCCGCAGCGAGCGCCGCGCCGCGCTCCGCCATCTCTGCCGCCGCCTCGAGGTACGCGAGCGCCCCGATCGAGGCGCCGTCGTACGCGTGCACGGTCTGCCCGTAGCTCGGCGCCTCCGAGATCCGGACCGAGCGCGGGATCACGGCCCGGAGCACCTGCTCGGGGAAGTGCGCGCGCACCTCGTCGGCGACCTCGTGCGCGAGGTTCGTGCGGGCGTCGTACATCGTGAGCAGGATCGTCGAGACGCGCAGGCCGGGGTTCAGGTGCTTCTGGATCAGCTCGATGTTGCCGAGCAGTTGGCTCAGGCCCTCGAGCGCGTAGTACTCGCACTGGATCGGGATCAGCACCTCGTCCGCGGCGACGAACGCATTGACCGTGAGCAGTCCGAGCGAGGGAGGGCAGTCGATGAAGACGTAGTGGAAGCGCTCCTCGGCCGCGTCCAGGAACTCCTGCAGCGCCGTGCGGAGGCGCTGCTCCCTGGCGACGAGCGAGACGAGCTCGATCTCGGCGCCGGCGAGGTTGATCGTGGACGGCACGCAGAGCAGGTTCTCGTTGTCCGTCGTGGGCTGCAGCGCGTCGTCGATGTCGTGGTCGCCGAGCAGCACGTCGTAGACGCTCGTGACCTCGGGGCGGTGCATCACGCCGAGCGCGGTGGAGGCATTACCCTGCGGATCCAGGTCGATCACGAGCACCCGGGCACCGCGCCGCGCGAGCGCCGACGCGAGGTTCACCGTGGTCGTCGTCTTGCCGACGCCGCCCTTCTGGTTCGAGACCGTGATCACGCGGGTTTTCTCGGGAAGCGGCGAGACCGTTTCGGCGAGCTTCCGCCGTCGCCTGATCTTGTCGACGAGGTGGTCGCCGACGAGCGATTTCTCGGTCTCAGCCATGTCTATCGATTTTAGCCCGAAACACGCGCGTACTTTCCGAAAGCTGCTCCGCGCCGAGCTCCTCGACCGCGATCTCGACGACGCGATGCTTGCGGAGCACCTTGGCTGCGGCGTCGATCTCCTCGTTCACCGAGGCCCCCTTGAGGAAGAGCATCTCGCCGCCGTCGCGCAGCAGGGGGGCGGTGATGGGCACGAGCTTCCTGAGCGCGGTGACGGCGCGCGCCGTGACCTGGTCCACCTCGAAGGCGTCGTGGTACTCCTCGGCGCGGCCGCGCAGCACCTCGACGTTCTCGAGCCCGAGGAGGCCGATCTGCTCGTTCAGCCAGTTGCACCTGCGCTCCATCGGCTCAATCAGCCGGAAGTGCGCGTCGGGGCGCACGATCGCGAGCACGAGACCCGGCATGCCGCCGCCGGTGCCGATGTCGGCGACCTTGCCGCCCTCCGCGACGAGCGGGGCGAGCAGCGCGCTGTTCAGGATGTGCCGCGTCCAGAGCCGCGGGGCCTCGAGCGGCCCGATGAGGCCGAGTTCCTCGCCGCGTGCGCCGAGATCCGCCGCGAACGCACGCAGAACCTCGAGCCGATCGCCCGCGAGCTCCGCAGCCGCAGCCGGTTCCGTTTCGATCACACCTGCTCCACTCGGATTCTGACCGACCCGCGCCGGGTCGGTTTCACGTGAAACGCTCGCGGCGTTTCTAGCGCTTGCTGATGACCAGCCGGCGATCCCGGCCCTCGCCGCGGGACTCCGAGTGGTACCCGCGCTCGGCGACCTCGTCGTGCACGAGCTTGCGCTCGTACGACGACATCGGCTCGAGCTCGACCTCGGAGCGGCCGGCCGCGATCTGCGCGACGGCTGCGTCGACCATGCGGGTGAGCTCGTTCGCGCGGGCGTCGCGGGATCCGCCGATGTCGACGATCAGGCGCGAGAAGCGGCCGGCGCGGGCCTGCACGGCGAGGCGGGCGAGATCCTGCAGCGCCTGCACGGCGTCGGCCGTCGCGAGCCGATCCAGCTCCTCGTCGCCGCCCGTGACGGAGACGTAGACGCGACCGTTCGCGACCTCGATGTCGATGTCGCCGTCGAGATCCGCGATGTCGAGGAGCCCCTCAATGTAGTCGGCCGCGAGGTCGCCGTCGGCCTCGAGCTCCTCGAGGCTCAGGTCTTCCACTGCGCGTTCGGTCGTCATGATGCGTCCTTGCCCTTCTTCTTCGCGCGCTTCGAGCTCATCGGCTGCTGCCGCTGTCCCTGCTGGGGCTCGGGGAGGGTCTCGCCGAGCGCCTGTGCACGCTTCTCATCATCCGTCATCTTGCCCTTGGCCTTGAGCCTGGCCTGGCGCAGGCGCCACGCCTCGCTGCCGGGGGTCGGCATGTTGCGGATCACGATGAACTGCTGCGCCATGGTCCACACGTTGGAGGAGAACCAGTAGATGTTGAGCGCCAGCGGGAACGCGACGCCCGAGAACAGGAACGCGAAGGGGATGATGTAGAGCAGGATCCGCTGCTGGCGGTACATCGGCGAGTTCTTCGTCTCGTCTGAGACGTTCTTCGACATGATCTGCAGCTGCGTGAAGAACTGCGAGGCGATCATGAGCACCATGATCACGCCGAGCAGGATCACGACGACCCAGTTGCCCGACTCCCAGCCCTGGGTGAAGGTCATCTTGAGTGGGGCACCGAAGAGCGTCGCCGCGTTGAAGCTCTCGGTGAGGTCCTTGTTCATGAACCCGATGCCCGGCTTGTTCTCCGAGGCGTGGCGCAGCACGTAGAACAGGGAGAAGAAGACCGGCATCTGGATCAGGATCGGCAGGCACGAGGAGAACGGGTTCGTCCCGTGCTTCTTGTAGAGGGCCATCGTCTCGCGGCTCATGGCCTCGCGCGAGAACTGATCCTTCTTGCCCTTGTACTTGTCCTGGATCTTCTTCATCTCGGGCGCGAGATCCATCATGCGGCGCTGCGACTTGATCTGACGCACCGTGACCGGGATCAGCGCCGAGCGCACCACGATCACGAGGCCGATGATGGCGAGCACCCAGGTCAGGCCGCTGTCCGTGTCGAGCCCCACGAAGGTCAGCGCCTGGTGCCAGACCGCAAGCACGAGCTCGACGAGCCAGCGCAGCGGCCAGAGTATGGTTTCGAAGAAGTCCACCGGGTCAGACCTTTCGCTCGATGGGGCGGACGAATCCGCGGGTGTTGATCACAAAGTTCGGGTTCGGCCGCGCCGGCACGTCATCGATGCCGCCGGGGCTGAAAGGGTTGCACCGCAGGAGCCGCCAGGCCGAGAGTGCCGCTCCGATCAGGAAGCCGCGCATTTGCAGTGCCTCCACAGCGTATCGGGAACACGATGGATAGTACCTGCAGACCTGGCCATACAGCGGCGAAATGACTCGCCGGTAGCCGTGCATGAACGCGAGCGCCGCGTTCCGGGGGAGGAGCCAGAGCTCCCAGAGGATTCGCCTCACGCCGGTACCGCCGGGGTGAGTTCTCGCTCGACGCGGGCGATCGCACGGTCGAGCTCCGCCTCGAGATCGCCATATGAGGCATCAGCCGCGCGGGGAAGCGCGCGGAACACGACGTCAACGCCCGTGATCCCGCGCGCAATGTGGCGATCGACGATCCCCTTCATGCGGCGCCGGATCAGATTCCGCGTCACCGCGTTCCCCACGGCCTTCGACACGATGAAGCCGAAGCGCGCCGAGTCTCCCGGTGCACGCAAAACCGCGTGGGTGATGCAGAATGCACCTCCCACGCGGCGACCGGTGCGCACGACGCGCCGGTAATCGTCGCCCCGCGTGACGCGATGCCGTTTCGCAGGCATGTTGGCCGGGGCGGTCGGGGTTTACGCGGTGAGCTTCGCGCGGCCCTTGCCGCGACGAGCCGAAACGATTGCGCGGCCGGCGCGGGTGCGCATGCGGGCGCGGAAGCCGTGCACCTTGGCGCGGCGGCGGTTGTTGGGCTGGAAAGTGCGCTTGCTCATGATGAAGACTCCGTGACTTATGGAACATATCCCCGGGGCTCGCGGCCGACGAGGAAGTCGGATCTGGGCAGGGCTGCAGCAGGCTGCCGCCCATACAAGGTATTTACTTTACGCCCAAATCGGTGTCTCGTCAAAGCAACGGCGCGATTCTCCGAGTCTCGACACCGAGCGCTACGCAGATTCACTTCGGGCACCCATCGAACTTGCCTGTGGACAAATCTGTGACTAGCGTTGGCGCATATGTTCTCACACCGCGCGTGATCCGCATGTTCTCGGGGTTTTTCTTCGACTAGTCTGTGGATAAGCCTGTGGGGAAAGTTATCCACCCTCTACTGAGATCGAGTCGATTCCGCGTGACTGAGGACGAAGTACAGAAAGTCTGGGCCCGCGTGACCCAGGCGGTAATGGGCGATCCCGCGGTCGGTCCCGCGGTCGGAGCCCAGCTCGCCCTGGCGGTGCCGCGCGGTATCGCAGCGGGCACGCTGTACCTCGCGGTGCAACTCGAGTTCACGCTGAAGCTGCTCGAAAACCGCTTGCGCCCCGCCATTATGGCCGCGATCGCCCAGATCCCAGAGGCCCAGGAGATCGACAATTTCGTCGTGATCGTCGACGAGGATGCGCTGCCGACGCTCGATCCGGAGCCGGAAGTCGAGTCCACAGGTCCGGTGGATTCGTTTGCCGCCGCTCCCTCCTCTGGCGGATTCGCTGCCGCGCAACCCGGCCGTCACCACGAGTCGACGGCTCGGCCGGTCGACGAGCCGCGCAGCAGACACGGCGCCGACGAGGTGCTCGACAGCCGGCTCAACGAGAAGTACCGCTTCGACAGCTTCGTGATCGGGCAGTCGAACCGCTTCGCCCACGCAGCGGCGGTCGCGGTGGCCGAGGCACCGGCCCGCGCCTACAACCCGCTCTTCATCTACGGCGACTCGGGCCTCGGCAAGACGCACCTCCTCCACGCGATCGGACACTACGCCCGGGAGCTTTTCCCCGAGGTGCGCGTCCGCTATGTGAGTTCCGAGGACTTCACGAACGACTTCATCAACTCCATCGCGAACAACCAGGGCGCCGCCTTCCACGCGCGCTACCGCAGCGTGGACATTCTGCTCGTCGACGACATCCAGTTCCTCGAGGACAAGGTTGAGACGCAGGAGGCCTTCTTCCACACCTTCAACACCCTCCACGATCACAACAAGCAGGTCGTGATCACGAGCGACGTACAGCCGAAGCAGCTGCGCGGCTTCGAGGAGCGGATGCTCTCCCGCTTCGAGTGGGGACTCCTCACCGACATTCAGGTACCCGACCTGGAGACCCGGATCGCGATCCTGCGCAAGAAGGCGCAGCGCGAGCACCTGGTGATTGACGACTCGATTCTTGAGTTCATCGCGAGTAAGTTCACCTCGAACATTCGCGAGCTCGAGGGCACGCTCATCCGCGTCACGGCATACGCGAGCCTCAATCAGCAGCGGATCGATATGAACCTCGTGCACACGGTGCTGAAGGATCTCATCACGCTCGACGCCGATAACGAGGTGCAGCCCTCGGACATCATCAGTCACACGGCCGAGTACTTCGACCTCTCGGTCGACGATCTGTACGGCCCGACACGCGCGCAGCAGATCGCGACGGCCCGTCAGATCGCGATGTACCTCTGCCGTGAGCTCACCCCGCTCTCGCTCCCGAAGATCGGGCAACTCTTCGGCGGACGCGACCACACCACGGTCATGTATGCCCACAAGAAGATTTCGCAGCTCATCGCCGAACGGCGCTCGATTTACAACCAGGTGACGGAGCTCACCACGCGGATCAAACAGGGCTCCCGCTGACGAGTTTTCCACAGTTATGCACAGACCTGTGGATAGCTGGGGAGAACTCGGGCGATTCTGTGGAGGGTTTCGCGGCGCTTGTGGATTGCGGCCCTCGGACCCGGATCCGCGTTATTCCGCGGGAGTCGAGTCATCCACCGCCCGCCAACAACTCACAAGTTTGTAGTTCCCTTGCCACGACACGCTTTGTCGGAGTTATCCACAGTATCCACAGCCGTTAACACTGTTAACACTTCTCCAGTATTTGTTCGGGCACTCAATCACGCGATGCGGCTCGGCTGGATCGTCGTCGGGCGGCGTCATGAATCGGCGGAACTCTGCGACACGGATGCCTCCTCCCGCCGAGTGTGCAAAGATTGTGAGGCCGCGTGAAGTGGCAAGAATTTTGCGTACGTGCGCACTGGAAGGAAGCCAAATGCGATTCACCGTCAATCGTGACGTGTTCAGTGAAGCCGTATCGTTTGCAGTGAAGCTGCTTCCGCAGCGCCCGACCCAGCCGCTGCTGAGCGGCGCGCTCATCGAGGCCGAGGGCGATTCGCTCACCGTTTCCTCGTTCGACTACGAGGTGTCGGCCCGCACGTCGATCACCGCCTCCGTATCCGAGGCCGGCCGCGCGCTCGTGTCCGGCCGACTGCTCGGCGAGATCGCATCCCGTCTTCCGCACTCCGACGTCGAGGTCTCGCTCCTTGAGAGCCGTGTCGAGGTGCGCTGCGGCAGTGCGTCGTTCAGCCTGCCGGCCATGCCGGTGGAGGAATACCCGCAGATCCCACGCGTCGAAACGGTGTCGGGCTCGGTTCCGGCCGACGAGTTCTCGGACGCGGTGGCCCAGGTGTCGCTCGCGGCGTCGAAAGACGACGTCACCCCCGTCATCACGGGCGTGCAGTTCGAGATCAGCGAAAACTCGCTCACGCTGACCGCCACCGACCGCTATCGCGTCGCGACCCGGGGCATCGATTGGGAGAACCAGAGCGGTCAGGACAACCTTTCTGCCCTGGTCCCGTCAAAGATCGTGACCGAGGTCGGCAAGACCTTCGCCAACGACGGCACGGTCCAGGTGTCGATCATCAAGGACTCGGAGCGTGAGCTCATCGCCTTCACCGGGGGCACGAAGACCGTCACCTCGCTCCTCATCAAGGGCAACTACCCGCCGGTCGGCCGGCTGTTCCCCGAGACCGTGGACAACTACTCGGTCGTGAACACCTCCGAGCTGGTCGAGGCCGTTGGCCGCGTCGGCCTCGTGCTCGAGCGCGAGGCGGCGCTGAAGTTCTCCTTCGCGGAGGGGACCGTGACGCTCGACGCCGCAGGGACCGAGTCGGCGCAGGCCGTCGAGACGGTCGACGCTCACCTGGTCGGTGACGAGATGGTCGTGTCGCTCAAGCCGCAGTTCCTGCTCGACGGGCTTCGCTCGACGCACTCCGAGTTCGCTCGGATCGCCTTCACCCGCACGGACAATCCGGGCAAGCCGGGTCCCGTGATGATCACGAGCCAGCGCAGCAAGGACGAGGCCGACGAGGAGAGCTTCCGCTACCTCCTGCAGCCGAACCTGCTCCTGCGCTAGGTGGCGGGATGCGTGTCGCGCATCTCTCACTCGGAGACTTCCGGAACTACCGCACGGCCGAGCTCGAACTGCGTGCGGGCGCGAACCTGATCCTCGGTCCGAACGGGCAAGGCAAGACGAACCTTGTCGAGGCGATCGCCTACTTTGCGACGCTTCGCTCGCACCGCACGAGCAGCGATACGCCGCTCATCCGCGCGGGCGCGGGTGCGGCGATCGCGCGGATGAAGCTCGAGGCGGCGGGTCGGGACGTGCTGCTCGAGCTTCAGATCAACCGCGAGGGGGCGAATCGGGCGCAGGTCAACCGCAACACGGTTCGGGCGAGGGAAGTGACCCGCTGGTTCTCGGCTGTCGCCTTCGTCCCGGAGGACCTTACGATCGTTCGTGGGGAGCCTTCCGGCCGTCGTAGATTTCTCGATGACGCGCTCGTCTCACGCCACCCGATTGCCGCGGGCGTGCTGGGTGACTACGAGCGGGTCGTGCGGCAGCGGAATTCTTTGCTGAAGTCCGGGCGGGGGAGCGCGCGGACGGTCGAGGCGACCCTCGGAATCTGGGACGATCAGCTCGTTGAGTTCGGCTCGCAGATCATGCTCGCCCGGCGCGAACTGGTGCGGGATCTCGGGGATCCGCTGAGTGCGGGGTACCGCGCGCTCGTGGACGGCGATCACGGGCCGGCGCTTCACCTGTCCGAGTCAGTCGTCGATACGCTGAAGGAGCGCGGTGTTTCACGTGAAACACGCGCTGAGGGTTCGCAGTCGAACGTCGAGCTGGCCGATGTTTCACGTGAAACCCTTGCACAGGAGTTTCGCGACGCCCTTTCCGCGGTGCGATTAAAGGAGATTGATCGCGGCGTCACGCTCCTCGGCCCGCACCGGGATGACCTGCTCCTGACGCTGAACGATCTTCCGGTCAAGGGGTACGCGAGCCACGGGGAATCCTGGTCGTTTGCGCTCTCGATGAAGATGGCGCTCGCCACACTGCTGCGCGAGGAGTCGCCGGCCGGGGATCCGGTGATTATTCTCGACGATGTCTTCGCTGAGTTGGATTCGGGGCGGAGAGGTCGGCTCATGTCTGCCGTTTCTGAGTTTGAGCAGGTCATCGTGACCGCCGCCGTCGAGGCCGACGTGCCGAGGGAGTGGGACTGGAACCGCGTGCAGATTCGCGCGGGGGAGATTCTTCCTGCGGGGGAGCAAACCTCCGGCACTCCCGAGCCGAAGTCGCCGGCTGACACGGATCCGGCCCCCGGAGAATCGCTCTCCACGAAGGATTCTGAGCAATGATCGGCCGCGGAGAGCCGGGATTCGCCACGGAGGCCTACCTCAGGGCCAAGTCGGTCTGGCGCGGGCGGCCGGTGCGCCGGCGTCGCCGCGCCGACGATGACTCTCCCGGCGGCAAGCCGTTCGGCTCCGGCCGCGACCCGCGGATGCTCGGCGACGTCCTGTCGGCAATGGCGAGCGACATGGGGTGGAGCGTCGAGCTCGAGCAGGCCCGAGTGATCGCGGAGTGGCCGGTCTTCGCTGGGGAGGCGACGGCCGAGCGCACGACAGTCGTTGGGATCAGCAACGGGGTGTTGCAGATCCAGTGCGACTCGACCACCTGGGCCACTGAGCTACGCCGGCTCAGGGCCGAGATGCTCACCCGGCTTCTCAGCGAGTATCCGGAGTGCGAGGTGCGCGATCTTCGCTTTCTTGCGCCCGGCGCGCCGAGCTGGCGGCACGGGCCCCGGACGGTCCCCGGGCGCGGGCCGCGCGACACATACGGATAGCTTCGAGCCGACTCGTGCCTGCGGAAAGCCCTCCGGAGGGCCGGTTTCGCGACGATATGCCGATGTTGGGGGTGATCCCGCCTGAAAAACAGCCGCCACAGGCCCGTAACAGCCGATTCAGTGGCCGTTTATTGATAAGCTGGAGTCCGGAAACGTCCGGGGTACCGATCGTGCCCTGAAGGGCCAGAAAAGGATCAATCAAGGCATGAGTGCAGAACAGGCTTCGGCCGCGGAAGACTACGGCGCCGGAGCCATCCAGGTGCTCGAGGGCCTCGAAGCGGTTCGCAAGCGTCCTGGCATGTACATCGGATCGACGGGTCCTCGTGGACTCCATCACCTGGTCTACGAGATCGTTGACAACTCGGTTGACGAGGCCCTTGCGGGGTACTGCGACACCATCGACATCACCATTCTTCCAGATGGCGGCGTCCGCGTGGTGGATAACGGGCGAGGAATTCCGGTCGATCCCCACCCCACGGAGGGTCGGTCGACGGTTGAGGTCGTGCTCACGGTCCTGCACGCGGGCGGCAAGTTCGGCGGCGGCGGATACGCCGTGTCCGGCGGTCTGCACGGCGTCGGCTCGTCCGTCGTCAACGCGCTTTCGAGCCGTTTCGAGGTCTCCGTGAAGCGTCAAGGTTTCACGTGGAACATGTCGTTCACGGGGAGCGTCCCCGACGCGCCGCTCGCGCAGGGGGAGCCCACCGACGAGACCGGAACCACCATCACATTCTGGCCGAGCCCCGAGATCTTCGAGACGGTCGAGTTCGACTATCCGACGCTTCGGACGCGATTCCAGCAAATGGCGTTCCTGAACAAGGGACTCAAGATCGTCCTCACTGACGAGCGTCCCCAGGAGCCCGTCGAGAACGAGGAGGGGGAGCTCGTGACGCCCGCGGCGCCGAGCGACACCTTCCTGTACGAGAAGGGCATCGAGGACTACGTTCAGCACCTGAACGCCGCGAAACGCGCCGATCTCGTCAACGAGGAGATCATCTCCTTCGAGTCCGAGGACACGGAGCGCAAAATCTCGGTCGAGATCGCGATGCAGTGGACGACGGCCTACACGGAGAGCGTCCACACCTACGCGAACACGATCAACACGCACGAGGGCGGCACGCACGAGGAGGGCTTCCGCGCGGCGCTCACCACGCTCGTGAACCGTTACGCGCGCGAGAAAAACCTGCTGCGCGAGAAGGACGACAACCTCTCGGGCGACGACGTGCGCGAGGGCCTGACTGCGGTCATCTCGGTCAAGCTGGGGGAGCCCCAGTTCGAGGGCCAGACGAAGACCAAGCTCGGTAACACCGAGGCGAAGGCGTTCGTGCAGAAGGTCGTCGGCGATCAGCTGGGCGACTGGCTCGAGCGCAACCCCTCGTCCGCGAAGGAGATTGTCCGGAAGTCGATCCAAGCGGCAACCGCGCGCCTCGCCGCCCGCAAGGCGCGCGAGACCGCCCGGCGCAAGGGCCTCCTCGAGTCGGGCGGCATGCCCGGCAAGCTCTCGGACTGCACGAGCAAGGATCCGACGATCTCCGAGATCTTCATCGTGGAGGGCGACTCGGCAGGCGGCTCCGCGAAGACCGGCCGGGATCCCCACACTCAGGCGATCCTGCCGCTGCGCGGCAAGATCCTGAACGTGGAGAAGGCGCGTCTCGATCGTGCCCTCAACAACGCCGAGGTCCAGGCGATGATCACCGCGTTCGGCGCGGGCATCGGTGAGGAGTTCGACCCCGAGAAGGCCAGGTACCACAAGATTGTGCTCATGGCCGACGCGGACGTCGACGGCCAGCACATTACGACGCTGCTTCTCACGCTGCTCTTCCGCTACATGCGCCCGCTCATCGATCTCGGCTACGTGTATCTCGCGCAGCCGCCCCTCTACCGGATCAAGTGGACGAACGCGGACGACGAATACGTCTACAGCGACGCCGAGCGTGACTCGGTGCTCGCGGCCGGCCTCGAATCCGGGCGACGCCTCGCCAAGGAGAGCGGCGTCCAGCGCTACAAGGGCCTCGGCGAGATGAACCACGAGGAGCTGTGGGAGACCACGATGAACCCGCAGACGCGGACCCTCCTCCAGGTCACCATGGAGGACGCGGCGATCGCGGACGAGGTGTTCGCGACACTCATGGGCGAGGACGTAGAGGCTCGCCGCACATTCATCCAGCAGAACGCGAAGGACGTGCGTTTCCTTGACATCTGAGAACCAGACCCCCGAGACCGAGCCGGAGGCCGCGGCGCAGCCCGGCGAGTTCCCGGAGTTCCACCACGGCAAGATCAGCCAGGTCGACCTCCAGGTCGAGATGCAGCGGTCCTACCTGGACTACGCGATGAGCGTCATCGTCGGCCGCGCGCTCCCGGACGTGCGCGACGGGCTGAAGCCCGTGCACCGACGGGTCATCTACACGATGTACGACGGGGGATACCGCCCCGACAAGGCGTTCTCGAAGTGCACGCGCGTCATCGGCGACGTCATGGGCCAGTTCCACCCCCACGGCGACAGCGCGGTGTACGACTCCCTCGTGCGCCTCGTGCAGCCGTGGGCGATGCGATACCCGCTCGCGCTCGGCCAGGGCAACTTCGGCTCCCCGGGTAACGACGGCGCGGCCGCCCACCGATACACCGAGACCAAGATGTCGCAGCTCGCGATGGAGATGGTCCGGGACATCGACGAGGACACGGTCGACTTCGAGGACAACTACGACGGCCGCACAAAGGAGCCCACGGTCCTCACCGCGCGCTTCCCGAACCTGCTCGTCAACGGCTCCGTCGGCATCGCCGTCGGCATGGCGACGAACATCCCGCCGCACAACCTGCGCGAGGTCTCCGAGGCGGCCATCTGGCACCTCGAGCACCCCGAGGCGAGCCGCGAGGAGCTGCTCGACGCGCTCATGGAGCGCGTGAAGGGGCCCGACTTCCCGACCGGCGCGCAGATCCTCGGCACGAAGGGGATCCGCGAGGCGTATCGCACGGGCCGCGGCTCGATCACGATGCGCGCGGTCGTGAGCATCGAGGAGATCCAGGGCCGCACCTGCCTCGTCGTGACGGAGCTCCCGTACCAGGTGAACCCGGACAACCTCGCGGTGAAGATCGCGGATCTCGTCAAGGAGAACAAGGTCCAGGGGATCGCCGACATCCGCGACGAGACGAGCGGCCGCACGGGCCAGCGCCTCGTCATCGTGCTGAAGCGCGACGCGATCGCGAAGGTCGTGCTGAACAATCTCTACAAGCACACGCAGCTGCAGGAGAACTTCGGCGCGAACATGCTCGCGATCGTCGACGGCGTGCCGCGCACCCTCGCGCTCGACGGCTTCATCACGGCGTGGGCGAAGTTCCAGATCGAGGTCATCGTCCGCCGGACCGAGTACCGGCTGAAGAAGGCCGAGGCGGAGGCGCACATCCAGCGCGGCTACCTCAAGGCGCTCGACGCGCTCGACGAGGTCATCGCACTGATCCGGCGCTCGCCCACGGTCGAGGAGGCTCGCGAGGGCCTCATGAAGCTCCTCGACGTCGACCAGATCCAGGCCGACGCGATCCTGGGTCTGCAGCTGCGCCGTCTCGCCGCCCTCGAGCGACAGAAGATTCTGGATCTCGCGGCGAAGCTCGAGGCGCAGATTGCCGAGTACCAGGGGATCCTGGCCTCGCCGAGCGAGCAGCGTGGGATCGTCGTGACCGAGCTCACCGAGCTCGTCGACAAGTTCGGCGACGACCGCCGCACGAACATCCTGCACGGCTTCGACGGAGACATGTCGATGGAGGACCTGATCCCCGAGGAGGAGATGGTCGTCACGGTGACGCGCGGCGGATACGTCAAGCGCACCAGGATCGACAACTACCGCTCGCAACACCGCGGCGGCAAGGGCGTGAAGGGCGCGCAGCTGCGCGCCGACGACATCGTCGAGCACTTCTTCGTGACGACAACGCACCACTGGCTGCTGTTCTTCACGAACACGGGCCGCGTCTACCGCGCGAAGACGTACGAGATTCCCGAGGGTGGTCGCGACTCGAAGGGCCAGCACCTCGCGAACCTGCTCGCGCTCGCGCCCGACGAGACGGTCACGCAGATCCTCGACATCCGTGACTTCGCGGCGGCCGGCTATCTCGTGCTCGCGACCCGCGACGGCCTCGTCAAGAAGACGGCGCTCACGGAGTACGACACGAACCGCACGGGCGGCATCATCGCGATCAAGCTGCGCGAGGGCGACGAGCTCGTCTCGGCGCTGATCGCGGAGGCCGACGACGACGTCCTGCTCGTCTCGAGACACGGAATGTCGGTCCGCTTTAAGGCATCTGATCAGGCACTTCGCCCGATGGGCCGGTCGACGAGTGGCGTCCGCGGAATGAACTTCCGCGAGGGCGACACGCTCCTCTCGGCGTCGCGCATCGGCGCCGACGAGGGCTTCGTCTTCGTCGTCACGGAGGGCGGCTACGCGAAGCGCACAGCGGTCGGCGAGTACCGCGTGCAGCAGCGCGGCGGATACGGGATCAAGGTCGCAAAGCTCGACGAGAACCGCGGCGATCTGGTGGGCGCACTCATCGTGGATGAGGGCGACGAGGTGCTCGCGGTCCTCGCAAGCGGTAAGGTTGTACGCTCGAGCGTTGCCGAGGTTCCCGCCAAGGGCAGGAACACCATGGGGGTCGTTTTTGCAAGATTCCCAGAGGGTGACCGTATTATTGGCATCGCGCGAAATTCGGAGCGCGGGCTCGATGACGAAGAGTCCGAGGCCCGTGAGCCCGAGAACGCTGAGAACGGGGAAGACCTGAATGAGTAACACTGTCGCTGACAAGCTGGCCAAGAAGACCCGCAAGAAGGCCCCGGCCAAGCAGGTTCGCCTGAAGCTCGTCTACATCGACTTCTGGTCAGCGGTGAAGTTCTCCTTCCTGGTCTCCATCTGCCTCGCGGTCGTCGGCATCGTCTCCACGATCCTCATCTACACCGTCCTCACGCAGACCGGAGTCTTCGGCCAGGTCGACGCGCTCTTCATGGACATCGTCGGCGAAGAGAACAGCCTCATGAAGATCATCGGCTTCCCGCAGGTGCTCGGCTTCTCGGTCGTGGTCGGGATCCTGAACACGATCGTGGGCACGGCGCTCGGCGCCGTGGGCGCGCTCGTCTACAACCTGCTTGTGCGCGTGCTCGGCGGCTTCCAGCTCGGCTTCACCAGCAACTAGGGGTGGGGGCGGCGGCTTTGGCTGCTTGCGCCGCTTCCGCCGCGTCCGCCTTTTCCGCCTTTTCCGCCGCTTCCGAGCCTGAGTTGACCCAAAGTGACGCATAATCCCGATTAGGCGTCACTTTGGGTCAACTCTTTGGGCGGGGGAGGGGCGGCGGCACGCCCGAAATGGATCCTCGATTTCAGAATCTCGGGGGGATCGGGTAGAGTCATTGCTTGGTCAAGGGGCTATAGCTCAGGCGGTTAGAGCGCTTCACTGATAATGAAGAGGTCCCAGGTTCAAGTCCTGGTAGCCCCACCGAACCACAGCTACACTGGTGGTTCGAGGGTCCTTAACTCAGTTGGTAGAGTGCCTGCTTTGCAAGCAGGATGTCGGGAGTTCGATTCTCCCAGGATCCACCATCTAGAAGCCCCCAACTCCCGCGAAATATCGCGAAGTCGGGGGCTTTCTTCGTCTCCCGGCAATGCTGCCGGCAACGCAAGGGCGAGACCCGCAAGAAAAAAGTAGGGAAACCCCGAACCCCATCCTCCGGATCCCTCCGTGTCGCGCGGGGGCGAGGCGGCCTAGCGTAGAGGTCATGGAAACCAGTGTCGCGGCGCAACAGCCGCAAGCTCTCACGCCGCCGGTCCCGAGCCCGGCGCCTGAGCCGCCCTCACCGACGCCCGCCCAGGGGGCGCAGCCCGCCCAGCGCCCGCCGCTGCGCATCATGCTCACGATCCTGCAGCTCGCGGCCGTCGGGATCTTCGGCACCGCGGTGCTGACCGTGTACTCGGGGCTCATCGGCACGGGGATCGGGCTCATCCCGGTGCTCGGGATCGGCCTCGTCATCCTGGTGGGGCTCGTGTACGGCCTGTTCGGGCTGGGCTGGTTCGAGGTGCAGCGCGTCGCCGGGCTGTATCGCCTGGACGTGCCGCCGCTCGCGTTGCGGCGGATGCAGACGCGGAGCTTCGGCGGGTACCTGCGGGCGCTCGGGCGGCAGACGATCGACGGGCGGATGTGGCGGGCGGTCGCGAACTTCCTGATCATGTCCCTGCTGGGCTGGGTGGTGCTCATGCTCGCGCAGGCCACCGTGTTCGGCGCCGTGTCGGCGTTCGGATCCGCCAGGTGGACGATCTCCGGGCTCTCAGTCCGATCCGGGATCTTCGGGCCCCTGCTCGGGCTGATCGCGATCGCCTTGATCGTCGGCGTCGCGCTCCTCGCCCGGGTCATCTCGATCTCGATCATCGGCGCGAAGATCCGGGAGGAGCAGCTTGAGCGCCAGGTCGCCCGCACGGCGCAGGAGCGCGCCGGCGCGGTGCGCGCGGCGGACGTCGAGCGCAGCCGCATCGAGAGGGACCTGCACGACGGGGTTCAGCCGCGGCTCGTGTCGATCGGAATGACGCTCGGGATCGCGAAGCAGCGCATCGACACGGATCCCGAGCAGGCGAAGGAGCTCATCGAGGAGGCGCACACGTCGACGAAGGCCGCGATCACCGAGCTGCGGCAGCTGGCGCGCGGGATCCACGCCTCCGTGCTCGACGACCGCGGGCTCGACGCCGCGCTCTCGGCCCTCGCCGCCCGCTCGCACGTGCCCGTCGTGCTCGACGTGCGGCAGCCGACCCGCTGCAGCCGCGATGCCGAGGCCGCGCTGTACTTCGCGATCGCCGAGTCGCTCACGAACGCTGCGAAGCACTCGCGGGCGAGCGAGTGCCGCGTCATCGTGCGCGAGCGCGAGCACGAACTGTGGGCCTGGATCGAGGACAACGGCATCGGCGGCGCCCGCATCGTGCGCGGTGGCGGCCTCGACGGCATCACGAACCGGGTGCTCGCCGCCGGCGGCACCGCGACACTCACGAGCCCCGTCGGGGGCCCGACGTCACTGGAGGTGAGCGTCCCGTGCGCATCCTGATCTGCGAGGATTCCGTCCTGCTCCGCGAGGGGCTCGTGCGGCTGCTCGAGCACAGCGGGCACACCGTGGTCGCTGCGCTCCGCGACGCCGAGGGGATCGTCGAGGCGGTCGCCGACACGGAGCCCGAGCTCTGCATCCTCGACGTGCGGCTCCCGCCGAGCTTCACCGACGAGGGCATCCGCGCGGCGCTCCGGCTGCGGCAGGGGAGCCCGGATCTCCCGATCCTGGTGCTCTCGCAGTACGTGGAGGAGCGCTACGCCGCCGAGCTCATCGCCGCGCACGGCGGTCCGCTCGGCTACCTCCTGAAGGACCGCGTCGCCGACGTTGCCGAGTTCGTCGACAGTGTCGAGCGGATCGCGGGTGGCGACACGATCCTCGACCCCGAGGTCGTCGCGCAGCTCCTCTCGCGGCGCGGCCGCGACGACCGGCTCCGTCGGCTCACCGAGCGCGAGCGCACCGTGCTCGCCGCCATCGCCGAGGGGCGCTCCAATCAGGCAATCGCCCAGCTGCTCTTCCTCTCCGAGGCGAGCGTCGAGAAGCACATCACCGCGATCTTCCAGAAGCTCGGGCTCGCGGCGGACGACGCCGGAAACCGCCGCGTCATGGCGGCGATCGCGTACCTCACGAGCACGGGGGCCGTCCAGGCGCCTCCGGCATACCCCGGCCAGGGATCCGGCGCGGGATCCACCGCAGGATCCGGCGCCTGACCGGCCGCAACAGCTTTCACAAAGGAGAATTAACATGTCTGCAGATCAGCGCAGGACCGCCCGCGCGAACGGCGCGACGACCCCGATCCTGATCACGACCGCGATCATCGGCGGAGTCGCCCTTGCCGCCGTGGGCACGAGCGCGGCCTTCGGCGCGGCCGGCTCCCTGCGGGCCGGGTCGGCACCGGAATCGACGCTGCAGCGGGTCGACGCCGCGGGCGTCACGGGCGTCGAGATTGAGGCCTCATCGGCCGACGTCTCGGTGCGTTTCGGATCCGTCGACGAGGCGAGGCTTGAGGTCGAGGGCGGGGGAGCCGACTTCTGGGAACTCACGCGGGACGAGAGCGAGCTCAGGGTGACCCGCTCGGGTGGCTTCTTCGGGGGCTGCCTCTTCTGGTGCGACCTCGGGCGCACGACCGTGGTGCTCACGCTCCCTCAGGAGCTCGAGGCGCGCGGGATCGAAGCTGACGCGCGGCTCTCAGCCGGAAGCCTCGATCTTGACGGCAGCTGGGGTGAGGTCGACCTCGATGTCAGCGCGGGCCACGCCAATCTCGACATCGACGCCACGAAGCTCGAGGTCGAGATGAGCGCCGGCCGTCTCGACGGCACGGCGCGCGAGGTGCGGAAGGCGAGCTTCGAGCTCTCCGCCGGCACCGCGGAGTTCGAGCTCGCGGGTGCCGCCCCCGAGCAGCTCGAGATTGGCCTCAGCGCGGGGAGACTGGGGCTCACGGTTCCGGACGAGACGTACCGCCTCACCGAGGAGCGCTCCGCCGGCTCGCTCGACCACCGGCTGCGCACCGATCCCGGATCGAATCGCCTGATCAACGTGGAAATGTCGGCGGGCAACGTGACCCTTTCGCCAGCGGATTGAGCCCGCCATAGAATTGCCGCATGGTGGGTTGGCGTCAGGACGTGTTGGGGGCGGGCTTCGAGTGCGTGGATCTCGACCTCGGCGCGGACTCCGAGGGCCCGCTCGTCGCGACCCTCGTGCGTTCCCTCCCCGCCGAGCGCGGCACCGTCACGCGGATCCTTGATCGGATCCGGGGGCGCGAGCGCCTGCTCGAGAGCGTCGACGTACTTTACATCCACGGCTGGTCCGACTACTTCTTCCAGAAGACGCTCGCCCGCTTCTTCACGGAGCGCGGCGCCCGCTTCTTCGCGCTCGACCTGCGCAAGTACGGCAGAAGCCTCCGCGAGGGCCAGACCGCCGGCTACATCGACAGACTCTCCGACTACGACGCCGAGATCGGGCTCGCGATCGACGAGATCACGGCGAGCCGCGACGGCGAGGAGCGCGACCTCCTGCTTTTCGGCCATTCGACGGGCGGCCTGATCCTGAGCCTCTGGGCCGACCGGAATCCCGGTCAGGGGAGTGCTCTCCTGCTCAATAGTCCGTGGCTCGAATTGCAGGTCTCGGCCGCCGGGCGGCAGCTCATCGCCCCCATCGTGAACCTCAGTGTGCGCCTCAATCCCCGGGAGGTCGGACCCCAGCTCGACTACGGCTACTACGCGCGCGCCCAGCGGGAGGTGGGCCCGAAGGAGGACCTCGAGGCCGTGAACCAGGTGTGGCGCCCGGATCGCACGCACGCCGTGCTGAGCGGCTGGTTCCGCGCCATCCTCGACGGCCACGCCGCCGTGAGCCGGGGGCTCGCCATCGGGATCCCCGTCGGCGTGCTGCTGTCGGCCCGCTCGGCATTCCCGGGTCGCTGGAGTGAGGAACTCACGCGCGCCGACACCGTGCTCGACGTTGACGAGGTGGCGAAGGCGGCACTGAAGCTCGGCCCGAGCGTCACGGTCGAACGGATCGACGGGGCGCTGCACGACGTGTTCCTGTCGGCCGAAGCCCCGCGGGCGCTCGCCTACGAGCGTCTGGAGAGCCTGCTCATCGCCTGGCGGGCGCAGGAGCGCGCAGCCTGACGGAGTAGGCTCGAGTCATGGATCTGAGAGTGGCCGCCTACGCGGTAGTGGAGCGGCGGGGCAAGATCCTGCTCACCCACTGGCGCCGTGGCCACCTGCACGGCTGGACACTCCCCGGGGGCGGCCTCGAGGCGGGCGAGGACCCGCGCGACGCGGTCGTCCGCGAGGTTATGGAGGAGACCGGCCTCGAAGCCCGCGTCGGCAAGCTGCTCGGCGTCGACTCGCGGGTCATGGTGCGCGAGGAGGTGCCGGACGGCATCGATCCGGAGCTGCACACGATCCGCATCGTCTACCGCGCGAGCGTGAAGGACGGGCCGCTCCAGCACGAGATCGACGGCTCCTCGGATGAGGCGCGCTGGGTGCTGCTCCGCGACATCCGCTCGCTCCGCACGCTCTCGCTCGTGCAGACCGGCCTGCGGATGGCGGGCATCCAGCGCCGCGGCCAGGAGCGCGGCGGGCAGAAGTCCGGTGGGCAGAAGTCCGGCTCACGCGGCAAGTCGAACAGGCCGCGCAAGCAGGACTGAGACTGCGCCGAGGGCCGAGAACACGTGAGGGGCGCGGGATCCCGATCCGGATCCAGCGCCCCTCACGCATCGCAGTGACTAGTTCTCGGGGGCGACCCAGAGTTCGTCGTCCGTGCGGAAGGCCTGCCACAGCGCGTAGCCGACGCCCGCGGCCGCGACGACACCGAGGCTGATCGCAATGACGCCGCCGACGGTGCCCTTGCGATCTTTCTTCAGGTAGCCGGCGCGCTCACCGAAGCCGCGCACCTGCTTGGCCGCGTCGTGGTTGTCGAGCTCGTCGAGCGCGC
The DNA here is from genome assembly GCF_050310065.1 of Leucobacter luti. Taxonomy (GTDB): domain Bacteria; phylum Actinomycetota; class Actinomycetes; order Actinomycetales; family Microbacteriaceae; genus Leucobacter; species Leucobacter luti_B. The sequence continues at coordinate 364,390 of NZ_CP190007.1, forward strand.
GGATCGTGCGGGCGAGGGCGCTCGCGACGAACGGCGCCGTGAAGCGGCGCACGTTGTCCGCGGCCTTGCGGGCCGAGTGGACACCGCGGTCGACGACCGGGCGGATGTTGTCGAGCGACTCCTCGACGCGAGGAGCGAGGTGCTCGTCGCTCAGGCGCTTCGCCTGCTTTCCGGCGCTCTGGATCACGTCGCCCGCGTGTCCGAGAACGACGCGCTGCTGGTCGAGCAGCTCTTGTGCGTCGTTGCGCAGACGGCGGAGTTCGCGACGGCGCTTGCGTGAGAGTTTCATACGGTCCTCCTACTGGCTGCGCGAGGCGATGCCCTGCGCTGGTTCGCTCTTCCCTCCACGCTACACCGAACCTGTGCCCCGTCGCGCGGTTTCCCTAGCGGTCACCGGGGATTCTCTGGGTTCTCCCGTGGCGAAACCGGCGAGATGGTCAGGGAATCGGGCGGCCAGCCCCGCCTAGACTGGGGTCATGACCAATCACAGCGCAGTAGCGACCATTCACACGAACCACGGCGACATCGTCATCAACCTGTTCGGCGATCAGGCACCGAAGACGGTCAAGAACTTCGTCGACCTCGCGGAGAAGGGCTTCTACGACGGCGTCATCTTCCACCGCATCATTCCGAACTTCATGATCCAGGGCGGCGACCCCACGGGCACTGGCACCGGCGGCCCCGGCTACGTCTTCGACGACGAGATCCACCCCGAGCTCGTCTTCGACAAGCCCTACCAGCTCGCCATGGCGAACGCGGGCAAGCGCCCCGACATGACGGGCCGCCTCGCTGGCACGAACGGCTCACAGTTCTTCATCACCACGACGGCCCCGGACTGGCTGAACGGCAAGCACTCGATCTTCGGCGAGGTCGCCGACGACGAGTCGAAGGCCGTCGTCGACGCCATCTCCGCCGTGCAGACCGGCGCCATGGATCGCCCCGTCGAGGACGTCGTGATCAGCGGCGTCGACATCGCCGCGGCCTAGCCGACGGTGTCGACGAGCGGCTCGGGCCCGGCGTTCGGAGAGCGCGCCGAGTACGGCCCCGAGGACGTCTGCTACCGCCACCCCGGCGTGCACAGCTTCACGCTCTGCCAGCGCTGCGGCCGCACGATCTGCGCGGACTGCCAGAACGTGTCGGCCGTCGGCGTGCTGTGCCCCGATTGCACGAAGCAGACGCAGCCGGGCGCGAGCCGCCGCATCGCCCGCTCCTCCCAGGTCACCGGGCGCCGGATCGCGGCGCTCGACGCCCCCGTCACGTACGGGATCATGGCGCTGTGCGTCCTCGTCTTCCTGGGTCAGATGGCGAGCCACTATTTCGCCGCCGACGGGGTGACGCGCGCGCTTTGGTACGCGCCGCTGTACTCGCTGCCGTTCGAGTTTGAGCCCTGGCGCATGGTGACGGCCATGTTCACGCACTCGACGGGCTTCATCTTCCACATCCTCTTCAACATGTACGCGCTGTGGCTCTTCGGCCGCAACCTCGAGCAGATGATCGGGCGCTTCGCGTTCCTCACGCTCTACGTGTTCGCGGGGATCGGCGGCTCGCTCGGCGTCATGTACTGGACCTTCGCGGAGCCCTCGTCGATGCTCGGCGCGACGGTGGGCGCCTCTGGCGCGATCTTCGGCGTGCTGACGGCGACGCTCGTGGCGTTCCGTGCCGCGCGCGTAAACGTCACCTCGCTCGCCGTGCTCATCGCGATCAACTTCGGGATCGGGCTGATCCCGGGCGCCGCGATCTCGTGGCAGGCGCACCTCGGCGGCATGGTCGTCGGCGCGGTCACCATGTGGGCGCTGCTCGCGACCCGCGGCCCGCGCTTCAAGACGCGCCGGATCATCCTGCTCGTCGTGATCGGCGTCGTGCTCGTTGCCCTCGCGTGCGGCTTCTTCGTGGCGACGCCGAATCTCGCGGCCGTCACGGGCTAGGCAAACGCGGCTCCGGAACCCCGGCTCACAGCGAAGGCCCCCGGCGATTGCCGGGGGCCTTCGAGTTATCCACAGGCTTCTCCCCAGCTGGGGAGAATTACACCGGTGTGATTTAGCTGGAGGAGCGGATGAGTCTCGGGGCTACTTCCACCACGGGGTCATGAGGAAGCCGACGAGCACCAGGCCGAAGCCGACGAAGATATTCGCCTGGCCGAGCATGGGGATCGGGAGCTGCAGGTTCGTGCTCGTGACGTAGTAGAGCACGATCCAGACGAGTCCGAGAAGCATGAAACCGAACATGACCGGCTTGAACCACACCGGGTTCGGCGCCTGCTTGCGGACCGACGCGGATTCGGCCCGCTCGCGGTCGAGCTCGGCCGACTTGCGCTTGCTTACATTCTTTCCAGCTGCTGCCATGGCTCAGAGTCTACCCGGAACAGAGGGGTCTCCCCGGTGAGCGCACCTAGAATAGTGGGGTGATCGAGCAAGAAGGCACGCACGGCAAGCGCCCCAAGCGGCGTCGAGCGCGCCTGAGCCCGCTCACGGTGATCGGAGAACTCCTGCTCCTGGGCGGTCTCGGCGTGCTGGGGTACATCGTCTGGCAGCCGTGGCACACGGGCGTCACCGTCACCGCGAAGCAGACCGAGATCTCGGCCGAGCTCTCGAAGAAGTGGGACGCGGAGGCGGCGTCGAACCCGCTGCAGACCGACGGGATCCCCGTGCCGCCGAAGCCGGCGCCCGCCGAGAGCTTCGCCGTGCTCTACGCGCCCTCGTTCGGCACGAGCTACGCGAACAACATCGGCGAGACGACCGACTGGTGGACAGTGCTGAACCTCGACGAGAAGGGCATCGGGCACTACGAGACGTCCCAGATGCCCGGCCAGCCCGGCAACTTCGCGCTCGCGGGGCACCGATCCGGGCCCCTCATCAACTCGTTCCGCGAGGTCATGAACCTCCGCGTCGGCGACCCGCTCTTCATCGAGACGAAGGACGGCTGGTACATCTACCGCTTCCGCGACATCGAGTACGTGCTGCCGAGCGAGACCGACGTGCTGAACCCGTTCCCGCGGCTCGAGGGCGAGCCCGGCGTCGACCAGATCATGACGTTCACGACGTGCCACCCCAAGTGGGCGGGCAGCGACGAGCGGGCGATCGCGTACTCGGTGTTCGAGGGCTTCCAGCCCCGCAGCGAGGGGATCCCGAAGGAGCTCCTCGAGCTCAACCCGGCGCTGAAGGGAGAGGCGAGCTGATGTTCTCACTGCTCTGGAGATTCTTCCCCGGACCGGCCTGGTTCCGGGTGATCGTGCTGCTCGTGGTGCTTGCGGCGCTCGTGTACGTGCTGATCGAATACGTCTACCCGTGGGTCGCCCTGCAGCTGCCCGGAGAAGAAGTGACGGTGAACTGATGACGAGCATCCTGGTAATCGACAACTACGACAGCTTCGTCTACACGCTGAACGGCTACCTGCAGCAGCTCGGCGCGGAGACCCGCGTGATCCGGAACGACGAGGTCGCCACGGGCGAGCTTGAAGCGCTCGCCTCCGAGTTCGACGGCGTGCTCATCTCGCCCGGCCCGGGCACGCCCGCCGACGCCGGCGTCTCGATCTCGATGGTCGGGATCGCCCTGCGCACCGGGGTGCCGCTGCTCGGCGTCTGCCTCGGCCACCAGGCGATCGCTGAGGCGCTCGGCGCCACCGTGACCCACGCCGAGGAGCTCATGCACGGCAAGATCTCGCGCGTGCGCCACAGGGGCGACCTGTTCTTCGCCGACGTCGCCGCCGAGTTCGACGCGACGAGGTATCACTCGCTTGCCGTCGTGCGCGACACCGTGCCCGAGGTGCTCGAGATCACGGCCGAGACCGCGAGCGGCATCGTCATGGCGTTGAAGCACCGCGAGTTGCCGATCTACGGGGTGCAGTACCACCCGGAGTCGGTGCTCACGGAGGGCGGCTACCAGCAGCTCGGCAACTGGCTCGGCGTCGTCGGGCTCGCGAACGCGCCGGAGATCGCACGCTCGCTCTCGCCGCTGCTCGCGAAGTAGCTGCTCGCGAAGTGGTCGCCGCTCCCGAAGGCGCCGCTCCCGAAGGCGCCGCGGCGCCGGATCAGGCTGAGCAGTACCGGATCTCGAGCTTCGAGCCCTGCGGCTGCTTGCCCGCGATCGACTGCCACTCCACGGGGTAGCCGTCCTGCGCCGGGCAGCCGGGATTCGTCGTGTACTCGACCTCGAGGCCGAGGCTCTCGATCATGGAGCGGGCCACGTCGAGCGGCTGGTTGGTGACGTCGGGGACGTTGACCTTACCGCTCGAGACCTGCACCTCGACGCCCTCACCTGACTCCAGCTTGGTGCCCGGCTTCGGGGTGACCGCGAGCACGCGGCCCTCCGGCTCGATGGGATCATCGGTGGTGTTCACGAGGCTCACGGTGAGGCCGAGATCCTGGATCTTTTCCGTGTAGTCGTCGATGTTGGCGCGGGCGAAATCGGGTACCTCCGCCGACTCCGGCCCGGACGACACGCTGATCGTGATCTCGTCGCCCACGTTCAGCATGGTGCCGGCCTCGGGATCCGTCGAGATGACGTGCCCCGCCGCGACCTTGTCGTTCGTCTCCTCGACGAACACCGCGACGAGATCGGCGTCTCTGACCGCCTGGGTCGCGTCGCCCCGCTCCATATCGATGAGGTCGGGGACCTCCCGCGAGGTGCTGGGCGAGAAGCTCTGCGGCGCGAGGGTGACGAGCCAGAAGACGACCGCGATGATGACGGCGCCGATCGTGAGGATCGCCGCCCAGGTCCACATGACGGGCGGGCGCGACTGAGTGCGTGTGCCGCCGCCGCCCTCGGAGAGCTGGCGCAGTGCGAGGTCCGACTCGGAGACCTCCTCGCCGCCCGAGAACAGCACGGTGTCCTGCTGCTGCACCGCGAGCTTCGGCATGCGGCCCTCGGCGGCCTCACGGAGGGCGTCGCGGAACTCGGCGGCGGACTGGAAGCGCTTGGCCCGGTCCTTCGCGAGGCTGTAGAGCACGACGCGGTCGAGTTCGGGCGTGACCTCGGGGGCGCGCTCGCTCGGCGGCTTCGGCCGCTCGCTGACATGCTGGTAGGCGACCGCGACCGCAGTGTCGCCGCGGAAGGGCACGTCACCCGTGAGGAGCTCGTAGAGGAGCACACCCGTCGAGTACAGGTCGGTGCGCGCGTCGATCGACTCGCCCTTCGCCTGCTCGGGCGAGAAGTACGCGGCCGTGCCGAGGATCGCGGTGGTCTGCTGCAGGGTCGACGAGGTCTCGGAGACCGCCCGTGCGATGCCGAAGTCCATGACCTTCACCTGGCCGGTGGAGGTGATCATGATGTTCGCCGGCTTGATGTCGCGGTGCACGATGCCAGCCCGGTGCGAATACTCGAGCGCGGTGAGCACGGCGTCGACGACGCGGCAGGCCTCGGCCTGCGAGAGTCCCCCCTGCGCGACGAGCTGCCGGAGGTTTGTGCCCTCCACGTATTCCATCACGATGAAGGGCAGGCGCTTCGCGCCGTCCGCCGTCTGGATCAGGTCATCGCCCGCGTCGAACACCCGCACGACGGTGGGGTGCGCCATGCGCGAGGCCGAGTGCGCCTCCTGCCGGAAGCGGGAGCGGAACTGCTCGTCACCGGCGAGATCCGCCTTCATGATCTTGATCGCCACCTGGCGCCCAAGCTTCGTGTCGGTGCCACGGTAGACGGTCGCCATGCCGCCCTGGCCGATGAAATCCCCGATGGCGTAGCGACCGGCGAGGATCCGCTGCTCGCCGTCTTCGGCCATTTCGGGCATCGCCACCTCTTCCTTGCTCATCGGTGCCTTTCAGTCTACTGGGCGAATTCCTGAAATCCGCCGCTCATCCGGGTTTCTTAGTTGTTGTTGCCGTTGCCGTTGTTGTTGTTGTTGCCGCCACCCGGGTTCGGGTTCGGAGCGGCCGGGGCCTTGACCGTGATCTCGACGGGAGCCGAGGCCGCAGACGTCCGCGTCACGGATGAACCGTCACCGCAGGTCACGGTGTAGCTCAGGGTGATCTTGCCGTCTGCGGCACCCTCCTGGAGGGTGTTTGCGGTCACGGTCACGTTGGGCGTCTGGGTCGAGCCGGGGGCGGTGCCGTCGCCCTGCACCGAGACGTTGTACGCCTGCACGCTGAGGCCGGCCGGGCACGTCGCGACGCCCCAGCTCACGTTCGAGGTCTTGCCCGAGTCGATCGTGCTCGGGCTCGCACTCGGGGCCGATGGCTGGCCAATCTCGCCGTAGGCCGTCTTGTAGGTGAGCACGATGCGCTCGTCGAACGGCACCTTGTCGCCCGACGGGCTCACGTCGGTGACCTTGTTCGCCTGGTCATCGGAGGTCTGGCCGCTCTCCTGCGGGACCACGTTCGTGAAGCCGAGCGACTGCAGGGCCGCCACGGCATCGTTCACGTTCATGCCCACGAGCGCGCCCTTGTCAACCACGCCGGTCGTCGGCTTGGGCGGCGTCGTGGTCGTCGGCGTCTTGGTCGGCTTCGGGGTCGTCGTCGTGGTGGTCGTCGGCTTCTTGTCCGAGTCGTTGCCGTTCATGAGGGCGAAGATCGTGCCGGCGCCGATGAGGAGCAGGAGCGCGAGGAGCGTGATGAGGGGCCACGTCCAGGGGCTCTTCTTCTTTTTCTTCGGCTCCTCCTCGACGGCGTCCTCGTCGAGCTCGCCTGCGGCGAGCCCCGCTGCTCCGACGCCTGCCGCCGCGCCCGGGAGCGCGGTCGTCCGCGGAAGCGCGGTCGTCGCCGCGTCGTCGCCCGCGCCCTGCTGCGGCATCACCATCGTGGCGGGCTGCTCCTCGCCGAGCACCTGCGGCACGTAGCTCGCGGCGAGCTGCACGTCTCCGCGGTGCAGTGCGGTCGCCGCCTGCGCGAGCTTCGCGGCCGTCTCCGGGCGGCCAGCGGCGTCCTTCGCGAGGCACGCGTACACGAGGTTGCGCACGGGCTCGGGAACGTCGTTCGGCAGATCCGGCGGGGTGTCGTTGATTTGCGCCATGGCGATCGCGACCTGCGACTCGCCCGTGAACGGGCGCTTGCCCGCGAGGCACTCGTAGGCGACAACGCCGAGCGAGTAGATGTCGGTGGCGGGCGTCGCGGTGTGACCGCTCGCCTGCTCGGGCGCGAGGTACTGGACCGTGCCCATGACCTGGCCCGTCGCGGTGAGCGGGACCTGGTCGGCGATTCGCGCAATGCCGAAGTCGGTGATCTTGACGCGGCCCTCGGGCGTGATCAGGAGGTTGCCCGGCTTGATGTCGCGGTGGACGAGGCCAGCATCGTGTGCGGCCTGCAGCGACGTCGCGGTCTGGGCGACGATCCCGAGCACGCGGTTGGCCGGGAGCCGGCCCTCGCGCTCGATGATCGAGGACAGTGGCTCACCCGGGACGAGCTCCATGACGATGTACGCGGAGCCCTGCTCCTCGCCATAGTCGAAGACGTTCGCGATGCCCTCGTGGTTGACGAGCGCGGCGTGACGTGCCTCGGCGCGGAAACGCTCGAGGAAGCCCGGATCCCCCATGTACTCGTCCTTGAGGATCTTGATCGCGACCGTGCGACCGATAATGCTGTCGGTTGCCTGCCACACCTCGCCCATGCCGCCCACGGCGATCCGTGAGCTGAGCTCGTAGCGTCCGCCGAATGTGATCCCAGCCGATGGTCTCATTCGCTCAACACCGCTTCCATTACTCGTTTTCCGACAGCTGTGGGGAGATCAAACGATCCTCCCTGATATCCATACGCTTCCCCGCCGCCATTCGCAATGACGACAGCGACGGCGACCTTCGGGTCGTCGACCGGGGCGAACCCGGTGAACCAGAGGGTGAACGGGAGGTCGCTTCCGTCGTCGGCCGTGCCGTTCTCTGCGGTTCCCGTCTTGCCAGCGACGCGAACACCCGGGATCCCCGCCTTCTGGGCGAGTCCCTCCGGCGTAGAGACGCCGTGTTCCATCATGCCAGCTACGTCCGACGCTGTTTCCTTCGACACCGGCTTTGCGAACTCTTCGGGCTTGAATTCCTGCTCCACCCTGAGATCCGGGGTGATGACCTTGTCGACGAGATACGGGTTCATGACCTTGCCCTCGTTGGCGATTCCCGCGGAGACCATCGCCATCTGCAGCGGCGTCGTGCGCACGTCGAGCTGGCCGATCGAGGAGAGCGCGGTCTGCGCCTTATCCTCCGGGTTCGGCGAGTTGCTCGGCGTGACGGCAAACGGGATCTCGATCTGCTGCTCGAAGCCGAACTTGCGGGCCATGTCGGGGACGACGTTGGGGTCCATGCTCATGGCGAGCTCCGCGATCGGGATGTTGCACGACATCACGATGGCCTGTTCGAGGGTCGCCTTGTCGCCGCCGCCGCAGGTCGTGCGCGACGCGTTCTGCATGACCGCGCTCGACTGCGGGAGGGTGAGCTGCGCCGGGTTGTCGAACGCCGTCGACGGCTTCGCCTTGCCCTCCTCGATCGCGGCGGCCGCGACGATGAGCTTGTAGACGGAGCCCGGGTGATACATGCTGCCGGCGGTTGCCCGGTTATCGAGGGGCTTCGAGGGATCCTCCGAGAGCTGGCGGTAGTTCGTGATGATGTCGGCGTCGTTGTTCGTCGACAGCGCGTTCGGATCGAAGCTCGGCGAAGAGGCGAGCGCCAGGATGCGGCCCGTCTTCGGCTCGATCGCGACAACCGCGCCCTCAAAGCCCTGCTCGGTGAGCGCCGACATCGCGGCCTCCTGCGCCTTGGGGTCGATCGTGGTCTCGACCGAGCTGCCCTGCGGAGAGACGCCGTTCAGGGTGTTCTGGATCCGCGTGAAGAACTGGGCGTTGCCAATGCCCGAGAGCTCCTTGTTCATGGCCGACTCGAGGCCCGTCATGCCCTGACGGTGCGAGAAGTAGCCGGTGATCGGCGCGTACAGCGGGCCGTTCGCGTACTGGCGCACGTAGCGGAACTCGTCGCCCGTCGCGGTGGAGAAGGCGATGGGATCCCCGTCGACCAGGATCGAGCCGCGCTCCACCTTGTAGCTGTTCTTCACGGTGCGCTGATTGAGGTCGTTGTCGCGCAGCTCATCCGCGTTCACGAACTGGATCATCGTGACCGAGAAGAACAGCACGAGGAACATCGCGAACACCGTGCGGGTCAGGTACTTCAGCTGCTTGTTCATGAGCGGATCACCAGCTTCGGGCGGTTGCGCACCGAGTTCGACAGGAGCACGAGCAGCGCGATGATGATCCAGTTCGACACGAGCGACGAGCCGCCCGCGGCGAGGAAGGGCGCCGTGAGGCCCGTGAGCGGGATCACCCGGGTGACGCCGCCGACGACGATGAAGACCTGGAGCGCAATCGTGAACGCGAGGCCGGCGCCGAGGAGCTTGCCGAAGTCGTCGTTGCCCGCGAAGCCGATGCGGAGGCCGCGGCCGATGAGGAGGAGATAGGCGGCGAGCACGACGAAGAGGCCGATGAGGCCGAGCTCCTCGCCGAGGCTCGGGATGATGTAGTCGCTCGTCGCGAGCGGGGTGTCCTCGGGGTAGCCCTGGCCGAGGCCGGTTCCCGTCATGCCGCCGTTCGCGAGCCCGAAGAGGCCCTGCACCATCTGGTAGCTGCCGCCCTGCGGGTCGGCGAACGGGTCGAGCCAGTTCGTGAAGCGCACGCCGACGTAGCTCAGCGTCTGGCTTGCGATGATGCCGCCAGCCAGGAAGAGCCCGACGCCGAGGATGACCCAGCCGGCTCGGCCCGTCGCGAGGTACAGCATCGACAGGAAGAGGCCGAAGTAGAGGAGCGAGGTGCCGAGGTCGCGCTGGAAGACGAGGACCGACATCGCCGCGAGCCAGAAGACGAGCAGTGGGCCGAGATCCCGGGCACGCGGGAAACGGATCCCGAGGATCTTCTTGCCCACCATCGCGAGCGAGTCGCGGCTCTGCACGAGGTAGCCCGCGAAGAAGATCGCGAGCAGGATCTTCGCGATCTCGCCCGGCTGGAAGGAGAAGGATCCGATCCCGATCCAGACCCGCGCGCCGTTAATCGTCCTCCCGATGCCGGGCAGCATGGGGAGGAGGAGCAGCACGACTGCGGCGAGGCCCGTGAGGTAGGTGTAGCGGAACAGCTTCATGTGGTTCCGCACGACGAGGAGCACGACGATCGCGGCGACCAGTGCGATGCTCGACCACACGAGCTGGCGCGTCGAGTCCGCCGCCCAGCCCGTCTTGGCCTCGGCGAGGTCGATCCGGTAGATCATCGCGATCCCGATCACATTGAGGAACGCTGCGAGCGGGATGATGAGCGGATCCGCGTCGGGGGCGACCCGCCGCACCGTGATGTGCAGGCCGATAAGCGCTGCAACGAACAGGATTCCGGGCGCGAGCAGTGTCGTTGTCGGGCCGCCGACGACGGTGAACTCCACGATGACGACGGCGGCGATCCCGACCGCGATCGCGAGCAGGAGGAGCGAGAGTTCGAGCCCCAGGAGCTTCCGCGGGGCGCGCAGCGCGGTGATGCGCTGCAGCACGGTCTCGCTCGTGCGCGTCTTCTCGAAGCTGCGGGGTTCCTCAGTCTTCTCAGCCATCGGACACCCCCAGCCTGAGCACGATGTCTCGAGCCTCCTCGAGGGAGCCGGCGCCGAGCGTGCGCTCGACCTGGCGCTGCTCGAGGCCGTCGAGCTTGTCGAGCGGGATCCCCGTGTCCTCGGCGACGGAGCTGAGCTGGAACGATCCGATGCTCTGCTGCACGCCGCGGTAGATCACGACGGTGTCGCCGTCAGTGCCGACGTAATAGCGTGACTGGGTCCACTCGTAGCCGAGGAAGAGCGCGCCGGCGACGGAGAGGAGCACGGCGATTGCGCCGAACGCCCACAGGAAGCGCCTGCGGCGGTTGCGCCTGCGGGTCTCCGCGATGAGCTCGGCGAGGTACTCGTCGACGCGAGGCTCGAAGTGGCTCTCTTCGATCTGCGGGGGGCGGCGCACGGGGCGGCGGCGCAGGATCCGGGTGCGCGCGGTCGTGACCGAGCCGTCGCGCGGGGCCGGCGCCGTCGCGGCCGAGCCGACGAAGCGGGGATTCGGCTCCTCGATGACGCGCTCGCCCTCGATCGCGGTCGTCTCGACGAGCACGACCGTGACGTTGTCGGGGGCGCCGTGCGCGAGACTCTTGTCGATGAGCGAGTCGACCGCGCCCTGCAGGGAGCCGCGGCGGCGCAGGATCTTCTCGATGTCCGGGTCGTCGACGTAGCCGCAGAGGCCGTCGGAGCAGAGCAGCCAGACGTCGCCAGGCCGCGTCTCGAGCACTTCGGTGTCGACCTGCGGCGAGGAGTCGACGTCGCCGAGCACGCGCATGAGCACGGAGCGGCGGGGGTGCGTCTTCGCCTCCTCCTCGGTGATCTTGCCGCTGTCGACGAGGCGCTGCACGAAGGTGTGGTCCCTCGTGATCTGACGGAGCTCGCCGTCGCGGAAGAGGTAGAGGCGGGAGTCACCGATGTGGGCGAGCGCGAGCTTGTCTCCCACCGTGAGGAAGCCGGTGAAGGTCGTGCCCATGCCCGCGAGCTCGGGGCGCTCGCGCACGGTCGAGCGGAGCTTCGTGTTGGTCTCGAGCACGGCGGTGCGCAGCGAGTTGGTGGTCGCCTCTGGGGTGAACTGGGGCCGCTCGTCGAGTGCCGCCATCGCCTTCGTGGCGACCGCGGAGGCGACGTCGCCTCCAGCGTGGCCGCCCATGCCGTCGGCGACGAGGAAGAGGTAGTCGCCCGCGTAGCCGGAATCCTGGTTGTTGGATCGCACCATCCCGACGTGCGAGCCAATGGCGCTCTCGAAGCCGACCGACACGCTCAGGGCCTCAGCTCAAACGTGGTCGTGCCGATGGTCACCGGCGTGTACGGGGGGACGGGGACGGGCCTCGTGACCTTCGCGCCGTCGAGCTTCGTGCCGTTCGTCGAGTCGAGGTCGGTGAGGATCCACTGGTCGCCGCTGCGGGCGAGGCGGGCGTGGTAGGTCGAGGTGTACTCGTCGACGATGACGAGCGTGGAGTCGCTGCTGCGGCCGATCGAGACGAAGTCCTCGTCGAGGGCGATCGAGGTGCCGCTCGCGACGCCCGAGGTGATGACGAGGGTGCCTGGCGCGCCGCCAGGGTGGGATCCGGATCCGGATCCTGCCGCTGCGCCTGCCGCTGCCGCGCCCGCACCGACGAGACCGCCGAGGGCCGCTCCCGGGAACGCGCCAGCCGAGGGGAGTGCGCCTGCTGACGGGGTGATCGGGGGAGCCGAGTGCTGGTCGGCTGCCTGGTGGTCGGCTGCCGGCTGCGGTGCCGCAGCCGGCGCCTGAGCTGCTGCCTGCTGGGCGGGCTGCGCGGCGACGACGGCCTGGCGAACGGGGGATCCGGATCCGGCGCCGTCCGACTTCAGCCGGCGCACCGGTGCGCCGAAGAGGTCGGAACGGAGCGCGTAGACGATCCCGAAGATGAAGAACCAGAGCAGCAGGAGGAACCCGATGCGCAGGATCAGAAGGGTGAGTTCACTCACAGTCCCCTCCAGAAGTCCTGGTCAATGCCGGGAATCTCGTCCGGCTCGGCGGTGCCGCGGCGTGCGGGCGTTGACGGGGATTGCGGCTGAGACTGGGGGCGCGGGGCGGCGTGCTCCTGCGCGGCGCGGGCGACGCGCGGATTCGCGGCCGGGCGCGCCGGGGGCTGCGGCTGCTGCTGTGCCTGCTTGCGCTGTGCTTCTTGGCGCTGCGGCTGGGGCGCCTGGGCCTGCCTGCTCGGGGCCGCGGTGCGGCCGGGCACGAGCTGGAACTGCAGGGAGGTCTGCCCGATCGTGATGATGATCCCGGGGGAAAGGGCCGCCTCGCGGAAGCGCTCGCCGTTGATCTTGGAGCCGTTCGTGGAGCCGAGATCCCGGGCGATGCCGGCAGCGCCGTCCCAGATCAGCTCGAGATGCCGTCGAGAGGCGGCGTTGTCGCCGATCCGGATCCCGCAGTCGCTGCCGCGGCCCACGGTGGTCGTGCCGCGCTTCAGCTCGTGACGCACGCCGTCGACATCGATCGCCGCGACCCAGTCGACGGCGCCCTCGACCTGCGAGGCGTCGATCTCGAGCACGCCGGTCGTGAGCGACTCGTCGGCCCGCACCTCGACGTCGGGCTCACCGAGCAGCTGATACCCCTGGCGCTTCGCGTGCTTCAGCACGATCCCGCGCAGCTCGCGCTCGAGCGTGTCGCCCATGGCCCGCAGCCGCTCGGCATCCTTCGGCGACACGCGCACGAGGAAGCGGTTGGGCACGAGCACACGGTCGCGATCCACGACCACGGAGCCGATATCGAGCTTGCGCTTCAGCGCCGACGCGATCTCGACGGGCTGCACACCCGAGCGGAAGGTGCGGGCGAACGCCCCGTTGACGGCGCGCTCAAGCCCGCGCTCCACGCTGTCAAGAATGCCCATGCGCCGTCCGTCCTTCCTGAATCTGGGTGTTTTCAGCAATTTTGGCGTATGCCGCTGCTGTGTGTGCGGCCACACTTTGCTTCAGTGTATCCCGCTTTGGTGAGAGGCTCTCTGTGCTGCTAGGCTAGGGGAGTTGTTTGGGTGGAATCGCCCAGGCGGCGACTCGCGCGAGTGGCGGAATTGGCAGACGCGCTGGCTTCAGGTGCCAGTGCCCGCAAGGGCGTGGGGGTTCAAGTCCCCCCTCGCGCACGAGATGTAGTGGAATGCTCCGGTTTTTGGGCCGGGGCATTTTGCGTTTCAGGGCTTATAAGACGGCTTATGGGACAGAAATGGTGGATGGGGTGGGGTGTGTTTGCCCTCGGCCGGCCCAGCCTGTTCTGAGCCAGCGCCCGTCAGTCTCGATCGCCGTGACGGTCTCGTTCTCCGCTGGCGTGGTTTTCGGATGCGTTCCTCGGTGAGGTGTCCGTGGGCGCGCCACCATCGATCGAGATGTGTGTGCCATCCGATCGCGGCTTCGACGGCGTGTACCTGTGACAGCATCCGGGAGGGTCGGGGGTTCCAGGCTGCGGTTGGTTCGCGTGCGAACCATTGCCATGCTCACACCTGCAACCTTGGGGTGACCGCGATCAGTAAGCACCAGGAGCCGCTCCAGGCGCCGTCGACGAGGATGCCGTGATGGGTGGTTGTGACCGGGCCGAGTTCGGTCTGCGACTGTTTCCCGATACGCCAGGTGAGGAATTGGGTGAGCTGATCCAGTCTGGTGGGGTCAGCGCGATGACGAGAACGCTGCCTGTCCGGCAGAGAGGAGGGCTCGTTCGCGGGAACTCGACTCTGTGGTGAGCAGGCGCGCGTGTCCGCCGCTCAGCCCAGAGCTGCGAAGCTCAGCTGAGGGACCCCCTCGTCGTCGATGCGGCGTGCGCGGATGCGGTAGACGGCCTCGAGGGTGTCCGGGCTGAGCACCTGGTCGGGGGTGCCGTCTGCGATGACGGTGCCGTGGTCGAGGAGCACAAGCTGGTCGCAGTAGCGGGCGGCGAGGTTGAGGTCGTGGAGGACCACGACCGTTGTGGTGTCGAGGCTGGCGACCAGGGAGAGGACCTCATGCTGGAAGCGCACGTCGAGATGGTTGGTGGGTTCGTCCAGCAGGAGATAAGGGGCTTGCTGTGCGAGGGCACGGGCGATGAGCACGCGTTGCCGTTCGCCGCCGGAGAGTTCCAGGACGCTGCGTTCCACCAGGGCGGTGACGCCGGTGCGCTCCAATGCCGCCAGAGCGATTCTGGTGTCCTCGGCGCGGTACCGCTGGAAGCTGGTGCGGTGGACGCTGCGTCCGAGCAGAACAGTGTCCCAGACGCTCAGGGGGAGCACGGACGCCTCGTCCTGGAGCACGGCGGCGACGCTCAGAGCAAGATCGCGCACCGACAGGCTACTGGTGGGTATGCCATCCACGGTGATCAGGCCTGCGGATGCGGGCTGGGCGGCGAGGATCGCGCGCAGGGTGGTGGTCTTGCCACTGCCGTTGGGCCCGATGAGGCCGTGGGTGCTCCCGGGGGTGACGGTGAAGTCGACCCCCGAGAGCACCTCCTTCTTCCCGAAGCGGACGGTGAGTCCCTCGACGGTGATCAGCGGGAGCCTCCTTCGGTGCGCGCATCGATGAGGGCGCGGATGCCGTCGATGGCGCCGGCGGTGAACATCAGGCCCTCATAGGGGACGCCGATGATGTTGCCTTTCTGAACGGCGCGCATGTCGGAGACGCCCGGCTCGGCGAGGAACGCGTCGCGGGCCTGTTCGAAGCTCTCGCCCTCGACACCGTAGTGCACGATGATGTAGTCGGGGTCGCTGTCGATCACGGACTCCAGGCTGGGGTCGATGAACAGCCCCGGCTCGTCCGCGAACACGTTGACGAGACCAGCGCGATCCAGGATGTCGGTGGAGACGTTCGTGCCGCCATGGCTGCCAAAGGACCCGAGGAAGTAGTAGGCGATCAGCGCGGTCGCCTCCTTCTCGGGACGCTGGGTAGCGAGCTTGTCGAGCTGGGACCGCAACTCCGCGACGGTGGCGTCGGCCTGCGCACGGGTGTCGAAGACCGTGCCGAAGCGTTCGATGTCGGCGAGGATCGCGTCGACAGACGCGCCTTCGCCGCCGCCCCCAGAGTGACCGCCAGCGCATTCGTCGGAGTTTTCGATCGAACCGATCCCCGCATCCGCGAGTGCCTCTCGGCTGGAGTTGAACAGTCCGTAGCCCACGACGAAATCGGTGCCGGTGGCCACGATCGCCTCCGTCGTGGGGTCGGAAGGATCGATGATCGGAAGGTCGGCGTAGAACTCGGTGAGCTCGTCGTTGTTCAGGTCGGCGCCGAACTCGCCGGACCGCGCGATCACACGGTCGCCCGCGCCCGCGGCGTGGAGGTTCCACAGCGCGGTCGTCCCGACGGTGAACACCGAGCTCGGTGCGGCGTCGAGCGTGACCTCCTCGCCGCAGTTGTCGATCGTGACCGGGTAGGCGGAGTCGCCTGTGGAACTCTGCTGCTCAGCGCCCGGATCGGGGCTGCCGGTGCAGCCAGCGAGCAGGGCGAGGGAGGCCAGTGCCGCGAGGGCGGTGGCGGGGCGGGTGCGGTTCATGTCGTGTGGTTCTCCTTCTCTGTTCGGGTGGATCTGAGGGGCGTGTCTGGGAAGATCAGCGCGCCATCATGCGGCGTACGAGCATGATCAGCAGCGGGGTGCCGATCAGGGCGGTGAGGATGCCCAGGGGCAGCTCGCGTGGGGCGAAGGCGGCTCGGGCGAGCACGTCAGCCCACACGATCAGCAGGGCGCCCAGCAGCGCCGAACAGGGGATGACCGCGACGTGCCGTGCGCCCACGAGGTGGCGGACCAGGTGAGGGATGACCAAGCCGACGAAGCCGATCATCCCGGAGACCGCGACCGCGGCGGCGACGGCAAGGGCGGTGACGAGCACGGCGATGGCGCGGAACCGGGTCGGGTCGGTGCCGAGGACGCGGGCGGTGTCGTCGCCGATGCTGATCGCGTCGAGGCGCCGGGACCAGGCCGTGAGGATCACGGTCACGGGCACGGTGATCGCGGCGAGGACGGGAAGCGATGACCACTGCGCCTGGCCAAGCGAGCCGAGCATCCAGAACAGCACGGCGCGGGCGCCGTTCTGCGAGTCGGAGACGAACACCATGAAGTTCGTCGCCGCAGTCAGCGCGAAACCGACCGCGATGCCGGCGAACACGAGGCGGGCGGAGATCATCCGGCCGCCGACCCGCGCCATCGCGAACACGAGGATGATCGCCCCGAGGGCGCCGAGGAAGGCGCTGCCGGTGAGGGCGGCGACACCGAGCCCGGAACCGAAGCCGAACAGTATGCTTGCCGCCGCCCCCGTGCTGGCGCCAGAGGAGATGCCCAGCAGATAGGGGTCGGCGAGGATGTTGCGCACGAGCGCCTGGATTGCGACGCCCGCGACCGAGAGCGTCGCGCCGACCAGGACGCCCAGCAGCACGCGGGGGAGCCGGAGCAGCCAGACGATGTTGTCCTCGGATGTGGTCCAGGTCACCGCCCCGAGTCCGGTGAGGTGGTGCCAGATCACCCGCACCGTGGTGTCCGGGCTGATCGATGCGGAGCCGAGGCCGACCGAGACGACGATCGACGCGACCGTCCCGACGGCGAGGAGCCCGACCCACAGGAGCCCGCGGCGGTGCGCGCGGGCGCCAGGGAGGACTGCGGCGGCACGTTCGTCCGCCGCGCCGACGACGGTCACTGGCCGGACTCTCGGAGTGTCCAGGCACGGGAGGAGAGGTCGCTTTGCGGCCGTTTGCGGTGCGTGCCGTCGCCAGCCAGGCGGGATTCCTCCAGGACGGGCATCGCGGCCATCACGTACACACGCCACCATCCAATCTAGATGAGAATGAATATCATTACCGTATCAGTATGCCATCGTGTCGTGCGAAATGCCGTCGCTCGTTGCTCGGTATCCGCGCGGCACTCACTCCTTGTTGACAATGAAAATCAGTTTCATCTAACGTCGAGAACCATGTACGCGCTAGCTCACCCTCGGACGGCTACCGGATGAAGCCGGGCTCCATCCATCTGCGTCTCCTGCGGATGCTCGGCCCCCTGCGCGGGGTGCTCGTGGCACCGTCTCTGCTCGGCCTCCTCAGTTCCCTGCTGCTGCTCGGCCAGGCCTTTGCGACCTCGCGCATCTTCGTCGAGCTGTTCGCCGATCCCGTCGGCCCGATCGGCACCTGGCTCCTGGTGCTCCTGATTCTCCTGGTGCTGCGCCCGGTCTTCGCGATCCTGCGCGAACGGTTGTCGGTGCACGCGATGACGAGGATCAAGACCGACCTCCGCCGGCGCGTGCTGGACCGCCTCGCAGCGCGCGGCCCCGTGCCGCTCACCCGGGAGCGCAGCGGTCACGTCCAGTCGCTCCTCGTGGACGGGGTCGAGAACCTCGACCCCTACTACAGCCGGTATGTGCCACAGGTCGGAATCGTCGCAGTGAACACCGTTGTCGTGGTCGCGATCCTCGCCGTCGTGGACCCGGTGGTCGCCGCGGCCGTCGGGACGTGCGCCGTCCTCGTCCCGCTGCTGCCGCGAGCGTGGGACAGGATCCTCGCCGAGCGGGGATCCTCGCACTGGGAGGCGTACTCCGGTCTGCACGCCGAGTTCGTCGACTCGCTCGGCGCGATGACGACGCTCAAGGCCCTCGGCGCCGTCGAGCGCCGCCAGGCGGCACTCGCCGAGGCGTCCAGCGAGCTGCTCACGCGGACCATGACCCAGCTGCGGGTCTCACTCATCGAGTCCGGGATCTCGGCCTTCGCGCTCGTGCTCGGCCCGCTCGTCGCCGTGGTCGTGAGCCTGACCCGTATCCTCGCCGGGGATCTCGAGCCGACGGAGATCTTCCTCATCAGCCTGCTGACCTTCGAGCTGTTCCGGCCGTTCCGCGAGCTCTCCGGGTTCTGGCACGCCGGCTACCTCGGGGTCTTCGCCGGCCAGCAGGTGCTCGATGCGCTCGCGGCGCCCGTCATCCTCGAGCCCGGCGACGGGAGCAGAGCCACGATCCCACCGGGGCGCGCGGGCATCTCCGTCGACCTCGAGGACGTGTACTACCAGTACCCGGGCGCCGCGTCGCCCGCCCTCGACGGCGTGACCCTGCACGTTCCCGCTGGGGCCACCGTGGCCGTGGTCGGACCGAGCGGGTCCGGCAAGTCCACGATCGCGGCGCTCCTGGCCAGGTTCGCCCTCCCGGATGCCGGTGCGGTGCGGATCGCAGGTCTCGCCACGACGGAGCTCAGCCAGGCCGACTGCGTCGCGGCCGTGGGCCTCGTCCCGCAGTCGCCGGTGCTCTTCCACGGCACGCTCCGGTCGAACCTCCTCGACGGCGCACCCGATGCGACCGAGGCCGAGCTCGGCGAGGCCGTCGCCGTCACGGGGCTCGACCAGCTCGGCGACGGCGATCCGGCGGCCGCGCTCGATCGCTCGATCGGCGAACGCGGCTCCCTGCTGTCGGGCGGCCAGCGGCAGCGCGTCGCCATCGCGCGGCAGCTCCTACGCCGGACCCCGGTGCTCGTTCTCGACGAGACGACCTCGGCGCTCGACATCAACGGGGAGCGGGTGCTCCTGGACGCGCTCGTCGATGCGCGACCACAGCAGACGCGCATCATCGTCGCCCACCGGCTGGCCGCGGTGCGGAACGTGCCGACGATCGTGGTCGTCGACCGCGGACGCATCGTCGAGACCGGCGACCACGAGAGCCTTCTCGCCGCTGGCGGACGGTACGCGTCGATGGTGGCCAGTCAGGAGCGGGCCCAGGCCGCGAGGGGGATCGCATGAGCGCGTCTGCGAAGTCGTCACGAGCCCTGGTCTCCGACATTCTGCGCCTGCGCCATGTGCTGTCAGCGCACCGGGGGCTCTTCCTCGCCTCGGTCGCGCTGATCGTCGGAATGCAGCTGTGCGGCGCCGCGGTCTCCGCCCTCTCGGCGTGGACGATGGCCCGCATCGCCGCGGAGCACCTCGAAGGCGTGGCGCTGTGGATCGCGTTGCTCGCGATCTCGGTCGCAATGCTCGGTGTGCTCACCGGGCTCGAGTCGTGGTGGTCGCATGTGCTGGCCTATCGCGTGCTCTCGACCATGCGCCTGGCGATGCACGCCGCGATCGGACGCATCGCTCCGCAGGGGCTCGCCGGCCGTCGGACGGGCGAGGTCGCGGGAGCTGCGATCCACGATGTCGAGCAGCTCGAGTGGTTTTACGCCCACACGGCCGGAGCGTCGATCGCGGCGCTCATCAGCCCGTCGATCGTCGTCTCTGCGAGCACCGCTCTCGTGGGTCCGATCGGGCTGATCCCCACGCTCGGACTCCTCGTCGTGCTCGTTCCGCTGTGGTTCCTCGGGCCGGTTCAGGCCCGGCAGGGGGAGCGGGTCAGATCGGCCCTGTCCGACCTCAAGGCCGACACGCTCGAAGGCGCCCAGGGACTCCGCGACTCCCTCACGCTCGGTGCGACCGAGCGCCGCACCCGTCTGATCGTCGAGCGCACCAGGGCAGTGCAGAACGCCCGGCTCGCGTTCAACATGCGCTCCGGGGCGGAATCGGCGCTCGCGGATTGCGTCATGGCGGCGGTGAACCTCGCGCTGCTCGCCCTGCTCGGCGGTGCAGCGCGGGAGGGCGCCATCGACCCGGTCGTCGTGCCGGTCGCCGTCGTCCTGGTGTTCCACGCGTTCGCTCCGGTCAGCGGGGTCTACGCGATGTGGCAGCGACTGGGCGAGATGGGCGCCGCTGCCCGTCGCGTGGACGACGTCAGCCGCGCTCCCTCGCCGGTCCGCGACGACGAGGCGAGCGCCGAGGCGTTCTCCGGCAACGGTGAGATCGAGCTGGTGGGCGTGCGCGCCGGGTACCCCGGCCGCGATGTGCTGCACGGCCTCGACCTGCGTATTCCGCACGGTCAGATGATCGCTCTCGTCGGTGCGAGCGGCGTCGGGAAGACCACGCTCGTACACCTCCTCGTGCGGTTCGCCGATCCGAGCTCCGGCATCGTGCGCATCGGTGGCCGTGACCTGCGCACGGTCGCCGCCGACCGCGTGCGCGATCGCGTCGTGCTCGTTCCGCAGACATCCTCCGCGATGCGCGCCAGCCTCCGGGAGAACCTGCTGCTCGCCCGGCCCGACGCGAGCGACGAGGATCTGCTGCGCGCGCTGGAGGAGGCGGCCCTGGGCGATCTCGTCGAAATCCTGGACGGCGGTCTCGACGCCTCCCTGGGTGAGGGCGGAGGTACCCTCTCCGGCGGTCAGCTGCAGCGTCTCGCTCTCGCTCGCGCCCTGTTGCTGGATCCGGCTGTGCTCGTCCTGGACGAGCCGGTGGCGCATCTCGACGCCCTGGCCGAGTCCGAGCTCAATGCGTCACTGCGTGCGACCCGGCGCGGACGCACGACTGTCGTCGTCGCGCACCGGGTCTCCACGATCCGCGCCGCCGACCGCGTCGTCCTCATCGACGGCGGCCGGATCGTCGCGGACGGCGCGCACGAAGCCCTGCTGACCACCTCACCGGAGTACCGGCGGATCGTCAGCGAGGAGGCCGCGTCCTCGCCCGAGGACACGGCCGACGCCGATGCGGAAAGGAGGTGAAGACAATGCAGATCCAGATCACTGAGATCGCCGCCCAGGTCGCAGACGACGCGATCCTCGCACCGAACTCGCACAACCACGGTCACACGACCACCGCGTTCGCGTGGAGCGCCTGATCGAGGCGCATCCAGCAAAGCCGGGTCGGGCCCGCCGCCGGGACCTCGCCGAGCACGCCGGACATCGCTGCCGTGAAGGCACGGCCGGTCCGTCTTGTGCCGGAGCGGCGGTGGATGTTCCACGGTGCCCCGGAGGTCGTCTCCGGTCCGCTGCACGAGGCCGTGCACCGGGTGTTCGCCCTCGGGGCGACCTTGATCGTGGCCCAGCCTGCAGACGCCGTCACGGCGCTGGTCACCGCCAACCGGGCGTGCGCCGACGTCCGTGTCACCTGGACCCCGGTCATCTTGGAGCGCTCACGGGTGGAGATCGGACCCTGGGTGACTCCGGGCATCGGAGGGAGCTACGAGGACTACCTCGCCCGCCGCGTGGCCGCCGGCGGACCTCGCTGATCCGCTGATGCCATCGCTCCCCGCGTCCCTCACGACACAACAAGCAGACGTGCGCATCATGCGCCGGGGGTGTCACGCTGGGCGAACAGCACATCGTGCCAGGACAGCGTGTTCGACGACCTCGACGCCGCCCGCGCCGCCGCTCACGGGGAGGCCGTCGAACGATCCTGCGGCAACATTCTCGGCACCCTCCCTGTGCAGCATGCGTCGTGGGCGCAGATGTCACGGCGGGGGCTTGGACGCGTGTTGAACGGTCTAATCCCGGCTGATCTCCCATATCTCTCGCTGCAGCAGGGCGTGCATCTCCGCACCCCGTTCACGCCAGAGTTCTCAGCGTGCAAACGCTGGATCTCAGGCACCAGCAACTCGTCGCGCAACTGCCTGACCGAAGCCGGCCTGGTTTTCGCCGCCCGATAGCGGCGCGAGGTGAGAAACTCCCGAACCGCCGCGCCTAGGACACGGCAGATGAACTCGACCCCGAAACGATCACGATGCCCGTCGATGAACGTGATCATTTCGTTCGCGGATGGTCGGGTTCCTTCGCGAAAAAAATCGACGCGGACTTCAACACCTCGTTCGCTTCCCGCAGTTGCGCGTTCTCGCAACGTAGGCACCGACTCTCCTCAGCAACGTCGGTCGTGACGCCGGGCTTCGCTCCGGCATCGAGCTGAGCCGGTCGGCACCAGGTGCGGAGCGCTTCGACACCGACACCGAGCGGGCCGGCGACATGCCGGACCGCACTGGTCGGGTTCGGGTGATCAGGGAGCGCTTCAGTCGTGTGATTTTGTACCGCTTAACCTGTGATCCTGTACTTAGAGTTCTCCGAGATCCCTGACGAAACAAGGGCTGTGGGATTTCGTGAGATACCCCACGAAATAGAGTGGCCCCTGACCCAGGAGTTTTCCTTTTGGGCAGGGCGTCTTCTCGTATAGAAGCGCCAGGTACTTGCGAGGCACCCGTGAGTCGCCCATTCTGGCGGTGCTCCGGAGGCGCGGCCGGGGACAATGGACGTATGGCATCACTTGCGCGGGCCGGCACCCAGCAAGCTCCTGAGTGGTTCGGTTCTGCGGCGCAAGGTATCGCGTTCTTTCCGGTGATGATGGGCGTCTACGCCGTGTTCTATTCGGCGTGGTGGCCGTTCGCTTGGGGCTACGCCGGAGCCGTGGCGTTCGCGCTCGTGCTGGTTGTGGCGGTGGTCTTCCTGCTGCGCGGAGTCGCGCAGATTCGCCACGCCTCATCCTTCCCGAACAACCCGACGGCCGAAGACGAGCGGCTGGGTAAGGCGATGGGGCTGCTCAATAGCGTTACGCATCCGATCTGGATGCTCGGCTCGGCGGTGCTACTCATGTTCGGGCAGGGTCGGTGGGCTCTGCCGTTGATGGTGTTCGTCATCGGCGCGCACTTCGTGCCGATGGCCCGCATTCTCGGCCGAAAGATCGACTACCTGCTCGGCCCAGTCGCGATGATCGGGGCGATTGTCGCTGGGATGATCGCTCTTGACCCACGGGTGTCATGGCTCGTGGTCTGTGCTGTCGCGGGCATCGGTGGTGCGGTCGCGACCCTCTGCTACGCCGTCTACATGGCGCGAGCGTATCGACGGCTCTGCGAACGCGCCGACGTAGCATTTTCAGGCAGCATGTCTCGCCGTTCACCCTAGTCACGCTGGCAGCTATGAACCGGGCAGTGGCCTTCTTGAGCCGCCCCCGTTCCGGTGGTCGGGATCCTCGGTAGGAGTCTTGCGCGTCCCGGTCGTACGGTCGACGCACACTACCGAAGGGACCATCGAGATGCGTACACCGACCCCGGACACCGAGTTGCTGAGCTCCGAGGAGACGTCGCGGACGATCCGCACGCCCGGCTGGAAGCTGCACTTCCACGAGGCCGGCGAGGGTGAGGCTGTGCTGTTTCTGCACGGGAGCGGCCCCGGGGCGACCGCCTGGAGCAATTTTCATCTGAACATCACCCCGCTCGCTCGCACGCACCGGGTGCTCATGCTCGACCAGCCCGGATGGGGAGAGTCGGATCCGCTCGAAGCGGCGGCCGGCGGGCATCTGCGGGCGATCGAGGAGTTTCTCGACGCCCTCGGCATCGAGAAGGTCTCCCTCATCGGCAACTCGCTCGGGGGCATCAACGCCATCGAGTTCGCGATGGTGCACCCCGAGCGTGTGCACCGCATCGTGACGATGGGAACTGCCGACCTGACCATGCCGCACCTCTTCAGCCCCGCCGGGTTCACGCTCGGCTTGCAGGAGGTGTATCGCGGGTATGTCGAACGCACCCCGGAGGTGTACCGCCGCCTGGTGCAGGTGATGAGCTTCGGGGATCGCTTCATGGACGATGAGCTGATCGCCGAGCGCTTTGCCGCCGCGATGCGGCACGAGGAGCACCTGGACGCGTTCGTGGCCCGGGCGAATGCTCCGCGCGAGGCGCCCGAATGGACCGCGGCACGGGTCTCGGCGATCGAGCACGAGACGCTCCTCATCCATGGGCGCGATGATCAGGTCGTTCCGGTCGAAGCGTCGCTCAGGCTTCTCGCGATGATCCCGAACTCACGCGCCCTGATCTTCAACCAGTGCGGGCACTGGGCCGAGTTGGAGCGCGCAGACGAGTTCAATCGAGCGGTGGCCGATTTCCTGTCGTGAGCGCGGGCGCGCGGGGGTGTTCTACTCACTGGGACACGCTCTTTGCGCCCCTCGGACGGGCTCCTAGCTTCGAATAAGCGCCCCCTCGGCGGGCAGCCGGCAAGAGTTGCCGCACACGCAGAAAAGGTAGGCATGGGTACGAAAGTCGCCATCATCGGATCAGGCAATATTGGCACCGACCTCATGTTCAAGGTCATGCGCATCAGCGATGATCTCGAGATGGGGGCGATGGTCGGCATCGATCCCGAATCAGACGGCCTGGCTCGTGCGGCCCGAGTCGGCGTGCCGACGACGGCCGAGGGCGTCGAGGGGCTGATCGGGCTTCCCGGCTTCGATGAGATCGAGGTCGTGTTTGACGCCACGAGTGCCGGGGCGCACCGGGCCAACGCGGCGGCGATTGCCCCCTTCGGCAAGCTGCTCGTCGACCTCACCCCTGCCGCGCTCGGCCCGTTCGTGGTTCCCTCGGTGAATCTCGACGCGAACCTCGCGGCGGAGAACGTGAACATGGTCACCTGCGGGGGCCAGGCGACGATCCCGATCGTGGCCGCCGTCGGCGCGGTCACCCCCGTGCTGTACGCAGAGATCGTCGCGTCGGTCTCGTCGAGGTCGGCTGGCCCCGGCACGCGGGCCAACATCGACGAGTTCACCGAGACGACCGCGCGTGCGATCGAAACGGTCGGCGGTGCGGCGCGCGGCAAGGCGATCATCGTGCTCAACCCCGCGGATCCGCCGATGATCATGCGCGACACGGTGCAGGTCATCACCGAACGGCTCGACGCCGCGGGCCGCGCGGCCGTCGTGGAGAGCGTGCGAGCGCGCGTCGCGGCCGTGGCCGAGTACGTGCCCGGATACCGCCTCAAGCAGGAGGTGCAGTTCGTGGACGAGGGTGCGTCAGTTGACATCCTGGTGCCGGAGCCGCTGCGTGCCGCGGGCTACACCCGCGTGCAGGTGTTTCTCGAGGTCGAGGGCGCGGCGCACTATCTCCCGGCGTACGCCGGCAATCTCGACATCATGACCAGTGCCGCCCTGCGCACTGCCGAGCATCTCGTGCGGCACCGAGCTGCGCGCCCGATCCCCCAGGAGGCCGCCCGATGAGCACAGAGATCTATGTCCAGGACGTGACGCTCCGTGATGGCATGCACGCCATTCGTCACCAGATGCCGCTCGAGCGCATGCGGGACATTGTGCGCGCGCTCGATCAGGCCGGGGTGCACGCGATCGAAGTCAGCCACGGCGATGGCCTGCAGGGGGGCTCGCTGACCTACGGGCCCGGCTCGCACACGGACTGGGAGTGGATCGAGGCCGCCGCCGAGGTGGTCGAGAACGCCGTGCTGACCACGCTCATGCTGCCCGGGATCGGAACGGTCGACGATCTCCGGCGCGCCTACGATCTCGGCGTGCGCTCCGTCCGCGTGGCCACGCACTGCACGGAAGCCGATGTTGCGAGGCAGCACATGGAGTTCGCCCGCGAGCTCGGCTTCGATGTCGCAGGGTTTCTCATGATGAGCCACCTCAACGAGCCGGGGCCGCTGGCCGAACAAGCTAAGCTTATGGAGAGCTACGGCGCGCAGTGCGTCTACATCACCGACTCGGGGGGACGCCTGACGACCAACGGGGTGCGCGACCGCGTCCGGGCCTACCGCGACGTGCTCGACGAATCGACGCAGATCGGGATCCACGCTCACCAGAACCTCTCGCTGGCGGTGGCCAACAGTATCGCGGCGATCGAGGAGGGCGCCTACCGCGTGGATGCGTCGCTCGCCGGGCACGGTGCGGGCGCGGGGAACTGCCCGATCGAGGCGTTCGTCGCTGTGGCCGAGCTCGAGGGATGGCCGATGCGGGCCGATGTCTTCGCGCTGCAGGACGCCGCCGACGACCTCGTGCGGCCGCTGTGGGATCGCCCCGTGCAGGTCGATCGAGAGACCCTGACGCTCGGGTACGCTGGCGTCTACTCCTCGTTCCTGCGGCACGCCGAGACCGCCGCCGAGGTATACGGCCTCGACGCGCGGGAGATCCTGCTGAAGGTCGGCGAGAGAGGGCTCATCGGCGGCCAGGAGGACATGATCACCGATGTTGCGCTCG
Source organism: Leucobacter luti (assembly GCF_050310065.1). Taxonomy (GTDB): domain Bacteria; phylum Actinomycetota; class Actinomycetes; order Actinomycetales; family Microbacteriaceae; genus Leucobacter; species Leucobacter luti_B. The sequence goes on from NZ_CP190007.1 coordinate 390,557, forward strand.
ACCTGCTCGCCGCGCGTGACGCGGCTCGCTGAGAGGTAACGGCACACCATGGGCGCTTCACCTGACGCACTGACCGCGGCGGCGACCGAGCTGCGCGAGGCCGAAGGCCTCCGCCGCGCAATTCCCCCGATCTCCGACCGGTTTCCAGAGTTCGAACTCGCCGACGCCTATGCGGTGCAGAGGATCAATCGAGACCTGAGGATCGCCTCGGGGGAGCGGATCGTCGGGCACAAGATCGGGCTGACCTCCGAGGCGATGCAACGGATGCTCGGCGTGAGCACGCCCGATGTCGGCTCGATCACCGATCGAATGGTGGTCGAGAACGGCGGGGAGTTCGCGCTGGACGAGCTCATCGCCGGGCACATCGAAGCAGAGTTCGCCTTCCGCATCGGAGCGCCGCTCAGAAGCGGCGAGCTCGATGCCAAGGCGCTGCGCGCGGCCATCTCGCACGTCGCGCTCGCCGCAGAGATCATCGACAGTCGCATTCGCGACTGGAAGATCGGCCTGATCGACACGGTCGCTGACAACGCCTCTTCGGCGCGCATCGTCACCGGTGACTGGCTTCCCGCGAGCGACGCCCTGCTCGACGCGCTTCCGGCACGGGTGATCCGCCTGCTCGAAGACGACGCGGTCATCGGCGAGGGGCCGGGGGCCGCCGTGCTGGGCGACCCGCTCGAGGCGCTGCTGTGGCTCGCTGGGACCCTGGCGGAGCAGGGCATCGCGCTCAGCGAGGGCGACGTGGTGCTCGCGGGATCGGTGCACCGCATGCAGCCGATGCGGGCGGGCAGCAGGTATCAGGTGGTCTCCGAGGGCTTCGGCACCGTCTCGCTGCGGGTCGTGTGAGCTTAGGCGGCCGAGAGACGCAGTGAATCAGGCCGCCGAGAGCCGCCGTGAGAGCGCGGTGGCCGCGTGGCGGATCGGGCCGGTGAGCTGCTGCGGATCGACTCGGGATCCCGGCGCGCCGACGGATATTGCCGCGCGGGCACCGCTGCGGTCGAAGACGGGGGCAGCGACGCACACGAAGCCCGAGACGGCCTCGCCGTGGTCCATGCCGAACCCGGCCGAGCGAATCTGCGCGAGTTCTCGGCGCAGCCCGTCGGGCGAGGCGATGGTCGAGGGGGTGCGCTGCTCGAGTCGGTGCGCGAGGTAGTTCTCGAGTTCGGCCTCGGGGAGGTGCGCGAGAAGGGTCTTGCCGACGCCGGTGCAGTGCGCGGGCAGACGGCCGCCGACTCGCGAGGGGAGGGGGCCGGCGAGGCTGCCGTCGACCTTCTCGAGGTAGACGACATCGGTGCCGTCGAGCACGGCGAGGTGCGTGGTGAGGCGGTGCGAACTGAGCTCGCGCATGAGCGGTCGCGCGAGATCCACGAGGCGGTTGTGGTGTGCGACCAGGGAGCCGATCTCGAAGATGCCGAGGCCGAGCCGGTAGTCGCCGTCGACGCGCTCGACCCAGCGCGCCGTGACGAGCTGCTGCAGGATGCGGTGGGTGCTCGACTTGGGAAGATCGGTGAGCCGCGCGATCTCGGCGAGGCCCAGTTGCGAGCGCGCACGGGAGAAGCTGCCGAGGATCGCGACGACGCGATCCACCATGGACTGTGACGACTCAAGCATGGTGCTCCCAAAGTTATCAAGCGAGCGCTTGTTTGCTCATCTTAGGCCTGATCAATAAGCTCGGGAAGCCCGCAAAATAACGAATCGGTGACGCCCGGATCCTCGTTCCTCGCCTCGTTCCGATCAGTGAGATGTCGACTATCGGTTGCCGATTCCGCGATCACATACTGGGGCACACCCCGAACAGAGAGGTTCGAATGACGACCGCACTCGACTTTGACAGCACACGCCGGACAGCTCATGTCGGCGAGCTGGAGATCTCCTATCACGAGGCAGGAACGGGCGAGCCGCTGCTGCTCCTGCACGGCTCGGGGCCGGGAGTAAGCGCGTGGTCCAACTTCGGCGCGAACCTGCCGGTGCTGGCCGAGCGCTTCCGCGTCATCATGCCCGACATGCCGGGCTTCGGGCGCACCGCGCTCCCCGAGATCGACGCGCTCTACTCGGTGTTTGCCTCGCGTTGGGTGGAGGGTCTGCTCGACGCCCTGGGCGTGGAGAGCGCCTACGTGATCGGCAACTCGATGGGCGGCAACGTCGCGGCCGAACTCGCGGATCGCAGCCCCGAGCGGGTGCGCAAGATGGCGCTGATGGGGCCGGGTGGGCTCGCCGTGAACCTGTTCGGGAGCGACCCCAGTGAGGGTGCGAAGCGGCTCTTCGAGTTCCTGAACGAGCCCTCTCGCGCGGGCATGCTCGCCTGGGTCGAGACCATGGTCGCGGATCCGGCGATCATCACCGAGCGGTTGATCGACGAGCGCATGGCGAATGCCCTGGCGCCCGGTGCGATCGAGCGGAGCTCCGCGATCTTTGCCACGTTCCGCGATCCGCGATTCATGACCGACCACACCCCGCTCTGGGCGCGCGCGGCGCGCATCCACACCCCGACGCTACTGATCTGGGGCAGGGAGGATCGCATGCTCCCCTACGAGCAGGCGCATTTCGCCGTTCGCCAGATGCCTGACGTGGAACTGCACACCTTCGCCCGCTGCGGCCACTGGGCCCAGATCGAGCGCAAGCAGGAGTTCGAGCGCCTCGTCACCGAGTTCTTTACCCGCTAGTCGATCACGCGCAGTGTTGCGCACCACCACATTCACAAGGAGCAAGATGATTTCGAAGATGAACCGTGCGAGGCGTGCCAGACGCCTCGCCTCCCTCGCCGCGGCGCTCGCGCTGCCAGCGGCGCTCATGCTGAGCGCGTGTTCCACGAGCACGGCCGCCTCGGAAGGAGGAGCGTCGCCGTCAGCCGCAGACGAGCTGGTCATCGGATCGAGCTACGAGCACGAGGGATTCGACCCGATGAACCCCGTCTCGGCCTCGGCCAACGGTGAGCGCCTCGTTTCGGTGCTCGACACCCTGCTGCGCGTCGCCCCCGATGGCAGCACCGTCGGCCAGCTCGCGGAGTCGATGGAGAGCAAGGACGGGCTCACGTGGACGCTCAAGCTGCGGGAGGGCGTCACGTTCACCGACGACACGCCCCTCGACGCAGACGCGGTGATCTACAACATCGAGCGCCACCGCGCCCCGGACTCGCCCTCGTCGAGCAAGCTGCTCCTCGCCGACCTCGTCTCCCTCACCGCCTCGGACGATCGCACGGTCGTGTTCATGCTCGGCAAGCCCAACTTCTCCTTCCCGTACCTCTTCACCGCGTCCGGCGCGCTCGGGCTGATCGGTTCGCCGACCGCGCTCGAGGCTGATGCGGAAGGCTTCAACCGCGCGCCGATCGGCGCCGGGCCGTACATCGTCGAGGAGTGGGTGCCCGATGACCACGTGACGATGACCGCGAACCCCGACTACTGGGCGGGTGAGCCCGCGGTCAAGACGCTGACCTACCGAGTGCTCCCGGATCCGCAGTCTCGTGAGAACGCACTCGTGGCCGGCGAGGTCGACATCGCGACCATCGCGGGCAACTTAGAGACCGTCACGAGCAACGACAAGCTCGTCGCGCACACCCAGGGTGCGCGCGGCGGAATGGCGCTGCTGCCGAACACCTCGGTGGCGCCGCTCAACGACCAGCGCGTGCGCACGGCGGTGCAGCTCGCGTTCGATCCCGCGAACTCCAAGCAGGTGTTCTTCGGCAGCTCGGACATCTGGGACGGCGCATCCGACAACTGCCTGCCCTTCGGCGCCGAACAGGCGCAGTGCGAGCCCAGCACCGTGAAGCACGATCTGGAGAAGGCGAAGAAGCTCGTTGCCGAGTACGTGGCAGACGGCAACAGCCCCGCGATCGAGATCCTGACCACGGCCTACCTGGGCTCGTACGGCGAGTACGTCGACCAGGTGCTGAAGTCGATCGGCCTCGAGTCCACGATCAACTCGGAGAGCCCCGCCGACTACATTCCGACGCTCTACGGCGGCAAGTACGTGCTCGGCATGTGGCAGATGGTGCCCTCCGACTCGTTCTACCCCCTGGGCTACACGATTTTCAGCAGCACCGCGCGCAACGTCATCCAGCAGCAGGACGCCGAGTTCCAGGCGGCAATCGAGGCCGGCGTGAACTCCGACACCCAGGAGGGGCGCGATGCCGGGATGCGGGCGATGCAGCAGGAGTGGAACGACAAGGCCCTCGTGACCTGGCTCAGCCCGATCCCCCAGGTGCTCGTCTCGCAGAAGAACGTCGATATGGGCGATGACTACCTCGGTGGCTTCGCCTTCTATCCGGCGGATATCACCGTCAGCTAGCCGCGTGGCGGGGCCACCAGCGTGGCCCCGCGCACCTCCCCGTCCCATCCAGAGAGGTTTCGATGTCATCGAGGACAACGACAGAGGTTCTGCTGACCGTCGCACCGCCCAGATCCCGCCGGCGCCTGTTCGCGCCGGCGGCCGCGCGGCCGTTCCTGCAGCGCACCGTGCACCTGCTGATCGTGCTCATCGGCGTGACCTTCCTGCTCTCGTTCATGCTGGACCTCCTTCCGGGCGACCCGGCGGCATCGATCGCGGGGGAGCAGGCGACCCCGGATCAGGTGGAGGCGGTGCGGCAGGAGCTGAATCTCGACAAGCCGGTTCCGGTTCGTTACGCGCTCTGGCTCGGTGATGCCGTGCGCGGGGACCTCGGGGTCTCCTATCGCACCTCGCAGCCCGTCGGCGAGGCCATCATGCAGCGCCTGCCGGTCTCCCTCGAACTCATGCTGCTCGCGCAGGTCATCGCGATCGCCGTCTCAGTGCCGCTCGCAGTGCTCGCCGCCTGGCGTCCCAAGTCGTTTATCGGGCGAGTGACCACGCCGGTGTCGACCCTTGCGATCTCCGTTCCCGAGTTCGTGGTCGCTCTGCTCCTCATACTTGTCGGAGCGATGATGCTCGGGTGGTTCCCCACCCAGGGCTTCGAACCGATCTCCGCAGGCCTGGGAGCGAACCTCGTCACGCTCGCACTCCCCTCGCTCGCGATCGCGCTCGAGCCGATGGGGGCGTACACGCGGCTCCTGCGCTCGGACCTCTCGCGCACCCTCGATCAAGACTTCATTCTCGCGGCGAAGGCAAAGGGCATGAGCGTGCCGAACCTGCTGTTCAAGCAGGCCCTCCGCCCCTCCTCGCTGTCCCTCGCCACCCTTGCCGGCCTGAACACCGCGCGCCTGCTGGGCAGCGTCGTCGTGATCGAGACGCTGTTCGGGATCCCGGGCATCGGGCGGCTGCTCGTCGAGTCCATCAACAACGCCGACATCATCACGGTGCAGGGGGTGGTCTGCGTGATCGCCGTTGCGTACGTGCTGGTGAACGTGCTCACCGACCTCGCCTACGCCGTGATCGACCCGAGGGTGCGCCATGGCCGATAGCTTCGAAGTCTCCAGCCCCGCTTCCCCCGTCGCAAACGGGCCCTCCCGTGGCCGCGGCGCACGGGGAGGCGCCGGGATCCGGCCACTGACGTTCGGCCGGCGCATGTCCCCCGCCGAGATCCTTGCGATTGTCTGGCTCGTGGCGATCGTGCTCGGCGCGGTGCTCGTGGACGTTCTTCCGCTGCCCGATCCCGACGAGCCCGACTACGCCGCCTATCTCCAACCGCCCAGCTCGCTGCACCTCCTCGGCACCGATGACCTCGGCCGGGATATCCTCTCCCGCCTCCTGCACGGCGCGCGTGTGTCGCTCGCGCTCGCGGCAGCCGCGGTGGCGGGCGGACTGCTCTTCGGCCTTGTGCTTGGCCTGCTCGCGGGGTACTTCCGCGGCTGGGTCGACCGGGTGATCGCGCTGATCTCCGACATCGTGCTCGCGTTTCCCGTGCTCATTCTTATCATGGTCGTCGTCGCGATCCGGGGGCCCTCCTTCGAGGGACTCATCATTGGCCTGGCCGTCGGCACCGCGCCGGGCTTCGCCCGCATGGCGCGTGCGCACACCATGACCTGGGCGCGGCGGGAGTTCGTGACGGCGTCGGCCGGGCTCGGGGCCAGGCATCCGAGGCTCATCTTCGGTTCCGTGCTGCCGATGGTGATCCCGCCGCTGCTCGTGTACGCGTTCATCATCGCGGCCGTGGTGATGATGGCGGAGGGCGCGCTGAGCTTCCTCGGCTACGGCGTGCCCCCGCCCTCGGCGAGCTGGGGCAGCATGATTGCCTCCGGGCGCAAGGTGATGCAGCAGGCCCCCTACGCCGTGCTGATCCCCTCGTGCGCGCTCATCCTGACCGTGATGTCGCTCAATGTGCTCGGAGATCGTCTCGACCGCAAGGGAGGAAGCCGATGACGGCACCGGCCGAAGCAGCGCTCGATGTGGTCGATCTGCGCGTGACCATCGACACGGATCGCGGCCCGATGCGCGTCGTCGACGATGTTCAGCTGCGCCTGCAGCCGGGCGAGGCGCTGGGACTCGTCGGCGAGTCCGGATCGGGCAAGTCCGTGTTTTCGCGCAGCGTCATGGGGCTGCACAACGAGGACTCCGAGTTCACGCTCGAGGGCACGTCCCGCCTCCTCGGCGAGGAGGTGATCGGCACACCCGCTCGCCGGCTGCGGAAGCGCTGGGGCTCCGACGTGTCGATCGTGCTGCAGGATCCGCTCGCCTCACTGAACCCCGTCAGGCGCATCGGCGTGCAGCTGACCGAGACGATCCGCCGGCATCGCCCGGGCACTTCGCCGAGTGAGGCGAGAGGGATCGCCGAGGACCTGCTGCGCAAGGTGGGCATCGCCGACCCGGCCAGGCGATTGAACGTTTACCCGCATGAAATGTCAGGCGGGATGCGGCAGCGCGTCATGATCGCGATGGCACTGAGCGGCGATCCGAAACTGCTCATCGCCGATGAGCCGACGACGGCCCTCGACGTCACCGTGCAGGCGCAGATCCTTGACCTGCTCGACCGGGAGCGCAAGGCGGGGCGAATGGCATTCGTGCTCGTCACCCACGACCTCTCCATCGTGGCGGCCCGCACCGATCGCGTCGCGGTGATGTACGCGGGGCAGATCGTCGAGGAGGCCCCGACCCCGGTGCTGTTCGACGGGCCGCGCATGCCCTACACGCGAGCGCTGCTCGACGCGGTGCCACCGCTCAGCGGGCCAACGCACGTGCAGCTTGCCGCGATACCGGGATCGCCCCCCGACCTCTCCGAGACTCCCCAGGGGTGCCGATTCGCCGCGAGATGCCCGATCGCACAGGAGCGCTGCCGCGCCGAAGCGCCACAGCTGAACCCGCTCGACGGCGCTCCCGAGCACCTGGTCCGCTGCCACTTTCCGCTGGATCCCGACACCCCCGCGAGGAGCGAATCATGAGGCGTGCAGAGCACGAGAGCGTTGCGGAGCGCGAGCCGGTGCGCACCGCCGAGCCCATTCTGCGCGTGCGAGATTTGAGCGTCGACTACGGCGCGATGCGAGCGGTCTCCCAGGTGAGCTTCGAGCTGCACGCGGGCGAGACGCTCGGCGTGGTGGGCGAGTCGGGGTGCGGGAAGTCGACGCTCGGGCGCGCGCTGATCCAGATGCCGCCACCGAGTGAGGGGTCGGTCGAGTTCGAAGGCAACGATCTCGCCGCCCTCACCGGCGCGGAGCTGCGCAAGCGGCGCCTCGACATGCAGATGGTGTTCCAGGATCCCCGCTCCTCGCTGCACCCGAAGCGCACCGTCGAGCAGATCGTTGCGGAGCCCCTCGTCATCTGGCGGCGCGGCAACCGCGCGTCGCGCGCCGAAGTCGTGGCGGAGGCCCTGCGAGCCGTGGGGCTGGACCCCGACATCCACGGATCGCGGCGGCCCGGGGCACTCTCCGGCGGCCAGTGCCAGCGGGTGGCCATCGCCCGAGCCTTGGTCGCCGGCGCGCGGGTGCTCGTGTGCGACGAACCCATCTCGTCGCTCGACGTCTCGCTCAGGGCCACGGTGCTGAACCTTCTCGAAGACCTGAAGGCCGAGCGTGACCTGACGCTCGTCTTCATCGCGCACGATCTCGCGGTGGTGCGCAACATCTCCGACCGCATCATGGTGATGTACCTCGGCACGGTCGTCGAGGTATCCGAGTCCGCAGAACTGTTCGAGGCGCCGCTCCACCCGTACACGCGGGCGCTCATCGCCTCGGTGCCGAGGGCCCGGGCTGATGGGGCGCCGTCGGCGCCAGCGATTCACGGGGAGCCGCCGTCGCCGCACGACATTCCGAGCGGATGCCGATTCCGCACGCGGTGCCCGCTGGCGACCGAGCTGTGTGCGCTCGAGGAGCCGGTGCTGCGGGACGTTCCGCAGCACTCGGGGGCGGAGCATCTCGTGGCCTGCCACTACGCGTGACGGCGGTGCGGGGGCGGGCGATTGGGAGCTACGACGATCGCCGAGCGGGGCTCCGCCCCCCTCACCCCACCGGGTGAAAGGTCAGCACCAGCTGGGCGTCCTCGAGCGCGTGGACCTCGTGCTTCTCCTGCGGGTCGGCGCGCACGAGGGCGCCGGCGGCGAGCTCGTGACTCGTGCCGCCGATGTCGAAGCGGACCCGGCCCGCGACCACGTGGATGAGCACCGGGGCGCCCGCGACGTGCTCCGCGAGGGTGGCGCCAGCCGGGATCGCGATCGTGCGCACGCGCAGGGTGTCGCCGTCGAAGACGCGGCCGACGCTCACGCGGCCCTCCGGCATGGGGGCGAGCGCCTGGAAGTCGGCGAGGCCCGCCGACAGGATGTCGAAGCCGGTTGCTGGGGTGGTCATGGAATCTCCTCGGTTCTGGTGCGGGAACGCCGGATGGATGCGCGCGCCCGCGGGTGCGGCCCCCATGCTCACAGTACGCGCACGGTCTTGCGGTCGAGCGTGATCACGCCCTCGTCCTGCATGCGGCGCAGCTCACGGAGCAGCGCCTTCGAGTTCACGCCGAGGTAGTCTGCCCAGTCCTGCCGGCTGTAGGGCAGCGCGATCGACCCCGTCTCATCAGGGGTGATGTCTTCGAGGGACATCAGGATCCTGCTGCGCAGCCTGGGCTCGGCGAGCAGATTGAGGCGCACGCTCAGGTGCACGAGCTTTCGCGACATCTCCTGCACGAGGTTCGCGTGCACCACGGCGGCCCCCGGGTGCGGCGACGCGACGAGGCGTTGCTTGTGGATGAGGAGGATCCGGGCGTCCGTGAGCGCCGCGATCTCGACGGGGGAGGCGCTGCCGCTCACGACGACGGCCTCCGCGAACGAGTCGCCGGGGCCGAATCGCTCGACGATCTGGGTGTTGCTGCCGCGGGGCACGGTCGCCTGCACGCTGCCGGCGAGCACGACCGGGAAGAAGGCCACCGTCTCGCCGATGCGAATGATGCTCTCGCCCTGCCGGTACCCCTGGGACGCGGCCTGCACTGATGTCAGCAGCTCACCGTGCTGCTCCGGATCGACGCCGGCGAAGACCCGCGAGCGCCTGGTCACCGGCTCAAAGCGTGAGACCACGGGCGATCCCTTCCGCCGCGAAACCGGTCGCGGATCCGGCCGCGCTCTCGGCCGCACTCCCCGCCGCCCCAGCCAGCTGCACCGTGCGCGCTCCGAGCAGCTCCGCGTCCTCGTCGCCGTGCGTCGCGGCAACGAGCGTGCGGCCGCCGAGCCGCGCGAGCAGGAAGTCGATGACCTCGCGCTTCGTCGCCGCGTCGAGACCCGTGAACGGCTCGTCGAGCAGCACGAGATCGCTCGGGAAGAGCAGCGCGCACGCGAGCGCCACGCGGCGGCGCATGCCGCCCGAGAGCTCGACCACGGGCTGGTGCAGGGAGCGCGCGGGCAGGATCTGGGCGAGCTCGGCGGCGATCCCGCGCCGTGAGACGCGGCGGCCCGGGTGCAGGAGCGCCACGTTCTCGACCGGGGTGAGGGGGTCGCTCAGCCGATCCTCCTGGAACATGACCGAGATCCTCCCCGGGCGCGCGCCCGTCACGCGGCCGGCGTCCGGGCGCTCGAGGCCCATCAGGATCCGGAGCAGCGTCGTCTTTCCGCCGCCGGACGGCGCGCGCAGGCAGATGCGCTCGCCCGCCGCGATGCGGAGCGTCAGCTCGTGGAACACCTCGTGCAGCCCGAAGCGCTTCGAGAGCCCGTCGATCCACACTTCGGCGCCGATGCGTGGCCCGCCAGGCAAGCCCGGCCCGCTCACGACGCGCTCCCGAGCAGGCCGCCGAACGGCCGCGACAGGAACCGGAGCAGCAGCATGACGAGCCGCTCGAACGCGACGCTGAGCAGCATCACGACGACGGTCCAGGCGAAGAGCGTCGGGGTGTCGAGGAACGTCTTCGCCGTGAACATCTCCCTACCGATCGACTGCGTGGTCGCGGCGAACACCTCGGCCATGATCCCGGCCCGCCAGCTCATGCCGACGCCCACCCGGCACGCGCTCGTGAGGAACGGCATGAACGCCGGCCGCGACAGGTACCAGAATCGCTTCAGGCGCGAGACGCGGTAGACCTCGGCGCGCTCGAGCTCCAGCCGCCCGACGGCGCCGAGCCCCGCCAGCATGCTCGTGTACACGAGCGGCACGACGATGAGGAACGCGAGCCACGAGGTGAGCGCCTGGCCCCCGAGCCAGATCAGCAGCATGATGATGAACGACACGACCGGGACCGTCTTCGCGACCGACATCACGGGCGCGATGAGCTCGCGGAACCAGGCGGCGCGGTGCGCGAGCAGCGCGAGCAGGATCCCGAACACGAGGGCGGCCGCGAAGCCGAGGGCGATCCGTCCGAGCGAGGCGCCGGAGATCGCCCAGAACTCCGGGAGCAGGATCTGCTCCGCGAGCGCCTGCAGGGTGCGGATCGGGCCCGCCAGCAGGAGGCGATTGTCGATGAGCCGGTCGGCGACCTCCCACACGGAGAGCCAGAACAGCACGATCGCCGAGCGCCAGGCGATCCGGCGCCAGCCGCGCCGGCGCCGAGTGCCCGCTGCGGGCGCGGGATCCGCGGCCGGTGCGAGCGGCGGCGGCGCGGCAATATCCCTACCCGCCTCGGCGGTGCGAGACGCCTCGATCGCGGCGACGAGCGTGCGCGGATCGGCGCCGCCGTCGACGAGCTCCCGGACCATGGGCAGCATCGCCTCGGGCACGACCCCGGCCGGCGCGTGCTCGCGCATGAGCGCAAGCAGCTCGGCGTCGCTCCAGGCGAGCTGGTGCCCGCGGGATCCTCCCGTGCCGGCCATCGCCTACGCCCTCCGCTCGGCGGGATCGAGGCCGCCGGTGAGCTCGCGCACGTCCGCCTCGAGCGCGCCGAGCGGCGGCAGGTAGTAGAAGTCGTCGCCCGGCAGCTCGCCGCCGATCGAGCGGGGATTCTGCGCGTGGATCGCCGCGAGGAACCCCGAGAGCGCGTCGCGCATGACCTCCCCCGTGAGGTTCACGAGGCTGCAGAACGGCATCGCCGCACGGGCGACGTCGTTGTTCAGGAAGGTGCCGAGCTCCTCCTGCACGGCGGCGGCCTCGGCGATGTGGTCGAGCGTGAAGTCGACCGACGCACCGGCCCGCTGCAGGTACTCGATGACCGCCGACTCGTGCTCCTCGAGGAACTTCCGGTTGACGATCGTGTGGGTCGTCACGGCCTGCGAGTTCGTGGTGTTCGTCGGCATGGCGTCCCACTCGGCCGTGAGGTCGACGGGGGCGCGGAGCCCCGGCACCATCGTGCGCGCGAGCTCGACGAAGGGCTGCGGCAGCACGGCGATCGCATTCGGCTCGTTCTGCAGCAGGTTGAGCACCTCGAACGGAGTCGCCCGGTACGCCATCGTGACGCTGTCCGCGAGGCCGTGGCCCTCGAGCACGGTCGCGATCGTGTACTCGGGGGTGCCGCTCTGCCCGATCGAGTAGACCGTGCGGCCCGCGAGATCGGCGAGCGAGGTGACGCCCGGATCGGTCGTGACGCCGTAGAGCACGCCCAGGTTGCCGATGCTGATCACCTCGACGCCGGTGGTGATGTCGGAGTTGTTGTAGAGCACCGCGCCGATGTTCGAGGGCAGCGTCACGATGTCGAAGTCGCCCTGGTTGAAGCGCGCCGCGAGCGCCGCGAAGTCCACCCCCATCAGCTCGAAGTCGAAGCTGTTGTGGGTCTCTCCGGCCTGCGCGGCGAGCAGGAAGCGGCTGAGGCCCATCGAGGGCGGGCCGAGGATGAGGCCGACGCGCACGCTCGTCGCCTCGGTCGAGCCCATCACGGCCCGCTCGCGCGGGGCCTGCGGATCCGCGCCCGCCGCGGGGGTGCGGCCCGTCTCGGCGCGCGGATCCGGCCCGGAGCAGGCGGCGAGTACCGTGGCCGCGCCGAGCGCGCCCGCCGCGGTGAGGAGCCTGCGCCGGGTGAGCGGGAGGTGCGGGTGGCACGGGAGGCGCGGGATCACCGGGCCGCCGGGCGCTGCGGGACTGTTCACTCGCTGGGCGCCGCGGGCTTCACCGCGACGATGCCGACGGCGATGAGCGCGTCGCGGTGGGCGGTGAAGGTGCGGCGCATGTCGAGCACCCGCTTCCGCTCGTCGGGCATGCGCAGCACGTTCCCGGCGAACTTCAGCGCGCCGCCGAGCCCCTCGTCGGCCACGATCCGCTTGGGCTGCAGGAGCCGCATCGGCGCGAACTGCGTCTCCTCGGTCACCTCGAAGCCGGCGCCCTCGAGCAGCGCGCGCCACTCGGTGTTCGTGAGCGGCCGCGCGTTCACCTTGATCGACTTCGCGAGCGCCATCTGGATCTCCCGCTTGATCTCCTCCGGCAGGCCGTCCGGGGTGAGGCCGAGCTCGTGGATTACGTAGCGTCCGCCCGGGCGCAGCACGCGGAATGCCTCGGCCATCATCGTCTGCTTCGCGCGGTCCGAGTGCATCGTGAGCATCGCCTCGCCGAAGACGACGTCGGTGCTCTCGGCCTCGAGGCCCGTCGCGGCGGCGTCCGCGTGCACCACGGCGCCCTCGAGCCCGAGGCGCTTGTTCACCTGCGCGACGGCGGCCGGATCCGAGTCGACGCCCCGGTAGCTCCGCGGCTTGCGCAGCACGATCTCGCGCGCGGTGTGACCGAGCCCGGGCGCGAGCTCGACGACGTCGTGCCCCTCGATCCGCGCCGCCTCGAGCATCCGCTGCGTGAGCTCGCGGCCGCCCGGCCGGAGCACGCGCTTGCCGAGCTTCGCGAGCAGCCAGTGGCCCGCCATGGTTGCGACCGGGCGATCCTGCTCCGGCAGGGCCGGCTGGGTGTTCGACATGTGGGTGGCTCCTTCGAGATGGGGTTGGGGATGATGTGGGCGCCGGGCTACTCGATGTCGACCGTCTCGCGACCCCGCCTCCTGAGGAGCAGGACCGTGCCGGCCGCGAGGGCGAGCGCGAGGCCGACGCCCGCGATGATCGCGAACTGCTGCAACTCGGTGCCGGATCTCGCGGTCTCCGCGATCCCGGAGCGCGACTCGCCGCCCTTCTCGACGGCGGATTTCGCCTCGCCGCCCGCCCGCGCGGCCTGCTTCGACTTCTCGTTCGCCGCGCGCGCCGATTCGAGCGCCTGCAGCGCGGCCTGCTCGTCGGCGGTCTGCGCGCCCGGCATCTTCGCGAGCGCGAAGCCGGGCACGATGCCGCCGCCCGAGGTCGGCACCCCGGCGAGCGTCACCTCGAACGATGCCGGCCAGGTGTGCTCGCGGGTGCCGCCGAAGATCGGGCCGCCGATGCTGTAGGCGAGGTCGCCGATCGTGACCGCAGCGGTCATCGAGCGCGAGATCGACGTCGCGCTCGGATCGATGCGCCCGAGGTCGACGGTGACGCTCGTCACCGCATTACCGCCCGAGGTGCTGACAATCCCGCCGCCCGAGAGGCTGCGAACGGTCATGATCCGGTCCTGGATCACGATCGGGACCGTGATCCTGCCGGTGCCGTCGGTCGCGACCGACAGCGTGGCGTTGCCGGTCACCGGGTCCTTCGGCGGGAAGGCGCCGTTCGTGAGGTGCGGCGACAGGGGCAGGCCGGTGGCCTCGCGGGTGAGCCAGATGTTCGAGCTCACGACGTAGTTTCCGGGAGCGAGCTGCGTGGCGGCCGTGCCGGGCGTCGGGTGCACGACGGGGGGCGCGACCGGGGCGACCGGCCGCACGACCGGGGCCGGCCCCGGCTTGGGACCAGGCTTCGGACCGGGCTCGATCACGGGCTTCGGGCCCGGCTCAGGATCCGGAACCTCGGTCACATCGCTCAGGCGGTGCGCGCTCGCGAAGTCGACGGCGAGGCTCAGATCCCAGCGCTTGTCGAGCTGCAGCGGGGCCGCGTACACGCCGCTCTTCGCGAACACGAGGTTCCCGTCGCTCGCGCCGAGCTCGATCACGAGGCGCGTGATCCGGCCGTCGGTGTGGGACCCGTAGGCCTTGCCGTCGCGCTGAGCCGAGACGACGGTGACGCCCTCGGGCGCCGCGCCGAGCTCGACGAGCGTGAAGGCCGGGTTCGGCACGTCGAGCAGCAGCGTGCGCGTGCCGTCCAGGCCGACGACGAGCCGCGCGTTGTCGCGCACCGGCGAGGTCGGGATCCCGTAGTTCGGGTCGCTCGGCGCGACGAGCGGGTTCTTCGGGTTCGTCATGTAGGCCGTGACGCCGAGGATGTCGTTCTTCTCACCCGGGACGAAGAGGTTGGCCGTGACCCGGTAGGTGCCGGGCTTCATGCCCTCGGGCACGGGCTTGTCCGCGACGGTGAGGGTGCCGCCGACGTACTCGAAGCGGTAGTTCGTGGCCGTGCCTCCCGCGGGCGTGAGCTCGTAGTTGCCGCCCGCGGTGAGGTGCTCGGGGCCGCGCACCTTCGGCGGGGTGAAGCCCGCCGCGTTCTCCGCGGTGTCGGCGCCGAGGAAGCCGGTGACCGTCACGGCGAGGAGCGGGCTGGCGCCTGCGTCGATCCGTTCGCCCGCGTAGCTCGCGGTGAGCGTCGCCTTGCCGATCTGCCAGGGCAGGCTCACCGGCTCGGTGGATCCGTCCTCCCAGACGAAGCCGTCGAGCAGCGTCGCGCGGGCGAGGTAGCTGCCGGCGTCGGTCGCGCTCGGGCGTGCGCTCAGCGCATAGCCCGATCCGGCAGCAACTCCGGTCTGCTCCGCCCCCGAGTAGACGAGGTTCTGCGCGGCCACGGGCTTCGCGACGGGCGTCGCCCGGTCGCGGACGACCGCAATGTACGCGATCTGGGTGCCGGCGGACTGCGCCGTGTCGATGTTTCCGTCCTTGCCCGCCGCGGCGTTCCACAGCGGAACCTGGATCATGGCGGCGGGGGAGTCCGCCGCCGTGTCCTTCGGGACGATGTCGAAGAGCGCGCTGGATCCGGCAGCCTGCGAGGGAATCTCCTGCGCCGCCGTGAGCCCGCCACCGACCGTGCCCGAGACGAGGAACACCTTGCTGTCCGGGCCGGCGACGGGGGCGGAGGCCGAGAGGCTCGTCTTGCCCCCGCCGAGCGGATTCGCCCAGGCGTGGTGCTTCGCGACGTTCGCACCGGGCACGTTCTCGTAGCTCAGGTCGAAGCCGAAGGTGAAGAGGCGGGCCTCGGGGTTCGTGAACCCGGCCCCGGCGAGCGATCCGGCGCGCGCGGTGAGGGTCGCGTCGGTCTCCTCCCCGAGAACCGAGGAGTAGGCGCCGAGCGAGTCGAGCGACGCGAAGTCCATGCCCGGGAACTCCCAGTCGACCTCGCCCGTGGTCCGGTAGGTCATCGTGGTCCCGAGATCGCTCGCGAAGCCCTTCGTGTGCTCCCAGCGCGTGGCCGACTTCGTGTCGACGAGCGCGAAGAGGCCGAGCTGCTCGGTCTCGAAGGTCACGGTGCCGTTGGCGTGGCGCGCCCCGGAGACGAGGGTGGCCTTGCCGTCCGCGATCCGCATCACGGTCGGCGCGGCGCCGGGGGCGGGGAGCTTCACCGTCGTGCGCTGGGCGGCGCCGAGGTCGATCGAAGCGAGCTCGATCGCGCCGTCACCGTGCGCGAGCCCGAGCTCCCAGGTCTCGAACTTCGGCATCGTGACGTACTCGGCCGCGATGGCGCGCTCGGCGCGCTGCGGGTCGCCCGCCGGGTGCTTCGCCGTGAGGGTCGCGCCCGTGAGGGCCGGGATCTTCGGGTCGCCGGCCTCCGCGGCCACCGTGACCTCCGCGCCCGTCGCCGCGTGCCGGTAGGTCTGGGTGAAGTCGCCGCTGACCTGGCGCACCGCGCTCGCGAAGTCGACGTTCAGGTGGACGTCCCAGTGCTTCTCAGTCTGCAGCGGCACGGGGTACTGCATGGCCCCGCCGAAGGTGTACTCGCCGCTGTGGTTGCCGAGCACGGCCGTGACGAGGGTGATCCGGTCGGGGTACAGCGGGTTCGGCGTCAGGTTGGCCCACGCGATCTTGCCGCCGCGCACGATGTTCTTGACGCGCAGGTCCGCGCCGTCACCGATCTTCTGCAGCGTGAAGATCTCCTGATTGAAGGGGACGTCGACCTCGATGGTCCCGTCCTTCGCCACCCGGAGCGTCGTGTTGAGCTTCTGGGGCTTGATGGGCGGGAAGCCCGCGTCGGACATGTAGACGTTCACCCCGATCGGGGCGTCCTTCGCCGCGACGTAGGGGTTCGCCGTCACCGTGTAGGTGCCCGGCGCGAGCTTCGCCGCCGAGGCCGGCGCCTCGCGGTTCTGGAGCGCGGAGCGGCCGGCCAGGAGCTCGGCGAGCGGGTCGGTCCCGGCGGAGGCGGGAGCGGGGGGTGCGATCTCGGGCGCGGGTGAGGTGGTTGGCGACTCCGGCGCCGGTGTCGATGCTGGTGCCGGGGCCGGGGCCGGGGCCGGTGCCGGATCCGGAGCGGGGGCCGGCGCAGGTGTCTCGGTCGGGACGGCGCCGGATCCGGATCCTGACCCTGAGCCCGATTCCGAGCCGGGGGCCTTTTCTCCCGCAGCTTCCTTGGCGCCGGGTTCGGTGCTCGTCGAAGACGGTGGTGCGGGGGCGTCGAGCGGCGCCGCGAGGGCGGCGGCCGGCGTGCCCGTGAGAAGGAGGGCGGTCACGGCGAGGCCCGCGAG
Source organism: Leucobacter luti (assembly GCF_050310065.1). Taxonomy (GTDB): domain Bacteria; phylum Actinomycetota; class Actinomycetes; order Actinomycetales; family Microbacteriaceae; genus Leucobacter; species Leucobacter luti_B. The sequence goes on from NZ_CP190007.1 coordinate 407,455, forward strand.
CCAGGAGGTGAGACCGGGGAGTTTCGGCATGAAGAATCGCTCCGTTGTGCGCTTGAAAGTGGGTCTGGAGGCCTAGGCGGCCGCGCCGAAGTCGACGACGAGGTTCAGGTCCCAGGACTTGTAGCCCCGGTAGAGGAAGAAGTTCGCGTACTCCTGGCTGGGCGAGAAGGTCGCGACGGCGCTGCCACCCGCGAAGCCTGTGACGTCGAAGGTGACGGTCGAGATGCGGGATCCCGGGCCGCCGAACCCGGTGCGCCACGGCGTGGTCGCCGAGCTCGCGACGGACACCGCGCCGTCGGTCGAGGCGGCGGGGAGGGCGAGTACGCCGAAGGTGTTGTTCACGATGGGGACGGTGAGGAGCTTCGTGCCGTCGGCGCGGACCTCGAGGGTCGCGTTCGCCGAGACGGGCGTGCTCGGGTAGCCGAAGGGCGGGGCCGCCGGGTTCGTGACGTAGGCGTTCATGCCGATCGGCGTGTCCTTCGCGGCGACGTAGAGGTTCGCGGAGACGGTATAGCTGCCAGCTTGCAGGCCAGACTCGGCGTTGGCGGGCCCGGCGGCACCGAAGAGCGCGGAGGTCGCGGTGATGAGGGAGGCGAGCGCGAGCCCGAGGAAGCGGGAACGATTGGCGCGAGGTGTGCGTGACACGGAACTCCTTAGGCGCAGGATGGTGAGTGGAGGCCGGATTGCGGCGGGTGCAGGCCACTCTTCCATTCATCTGATGAAGTCAAGGTTGCCATGGTTACCTTATCCAAGGTGAGGCTTACCAAAGTTTGATCGGATGATGTGGGTGATGCGCTGCGCTGCGCTGCGTTCCGAGGGAGATCTGCGTTCAGCTTGACCAGTCGCCAGAATTCTTGAATTTGGACGCCGATTTCCCCGCGGGCGCTGCGCGCCCTTGACGCGACTTGTTACGCGGCGTAACATCAAGTTATGAAAAGTAACCAGTTGGTGGAGGTCCCGCGCGGCGGCGGCCGGATCGTCGTCGAGGTGTCCGGATCCGGGCCCCTCGTCCTCTGCATTCCGGGCATGGGGGAGTCGCGCGGCTCCTTCCGGCACCTGGCGCCGCTCCTCGTCGCGGCAGGCTACCGGGTCGCGGTCATGGACCTCCGCGGCCACGGCGACAGCTCGGCCGAGTTCGACGCCTACGACGACGCCGCGGGCGCGGGCGACGCCCTCGTGCTCATCGGGCCTTTCGTGCGGGATCACGGCTCGGCCGCGAGCCGAGCGCTGATGCGGATCCTGCTCGCGCGCCCCTGGGGCCCTGGCGCCTGGAAGGGCTACTACGGCTCGCTCTTCGGCGAGCGGCGGCCCGCGGATCACGCCGAGCACGCGGCCCGCGCGCTCGAGCTGCTCCGTCGACCCGGCCGCTGGCGCGCCTTCCAGCGGACGGCGCGCTCCTCGCACGCCGCAGCCGATGCGGCGCTGCCCGAGGTCGACGCCGCGACGCTCGTCGTGATGGGGGAGCGGGATCGCGACTTCCCGGATCCCGCGGCCGAGGCGGCGTGGATCGCGGCTGCCCTGCGAGGCGAGCGCCGCGTGGTGCCCGGCGCGGGCCACTACCCGCAGGGCGAGCAGCCCGATACGGTTGCGGGCATGATCATCCCCTTCCTCCGCGACGCGGCAGAGCGCGGAAGCGCCCGTGGCTGAGCGACTCAACCGCGCCGCAGTGGTCGCGCGCGCCGCCCAGCTCGCCGACGAGATCGGGCTCGAAGAATTGACGATCACGAAGCTCGCGCGGGAGCTCGGCGTCACCCCGCCGGGGATCTACCGCCACGTCACCGACCTCGCAGACCTCCGCCGCGCGATCGGCGGGCTCGCCGCCCGGGAGGCCGCCGCGGAGCTCGCGACCGCGTGCGCCGGGCTCTCAGGGGCGGCCGCTCTCGCGGCGCTCGCCGCAGCGTTGCGAGCCTGGGCGAAGCGACACCCGGCGAGGTACGCGGCGCTGCAGGAGGCCCCGGATCCCGACGACGCCGAGGGGAGCGCGGCCGCTGAGGCGCTCATCGCCGTAATGGCGACGGCGCTCCGCGCCTACGGCCTCGCGGGCGACAACCTCACGGACGCGATCCGCCTGATCCGCTCCACGCTCCATGGCTTCATCGCGCTCGAGGGCGGCGACGGGTTCAAGCAGCGGCGCAGCGTGGAGGCGAGCTTCGAGCGGATCGTCGCCGCGCTGGACGGGGTGCTTGTGGGGTGGGGTCGGTAGTCGGGTCCGTCTCGGGGCTGCACGGCTCGAGAGGGGCCAAACGCCCCGCCCCGTCGCACCCCGGTATGACAGAAAAGTTCATGCCCCGGCCTGATTCGCCGGGGCCCGCATTCCGAAATCGTTGAATGGCCGGGGCGATCCTGTGCCTCGGCGAGCGAGACATCCTCACAGATAGAAGGAATGCACAGCATGAACAAGAACGTGAGAACCGCCGCGCGGGCGGGCGCCTGCGCCGCACTCGTCGGGGCGATCGTCCTCGGCGGTGGCGTGGCCGCCGCGAACGCGCACGGCTTCGTCGGCGGAGGGCAGTCGGACGTGGTCGCCCGCGCCGCAATGCAGGCGAACCGGGACCTCGGGCCGATCCGGTGGGAGCCGCAGTCGGTCGAGGGGCCAAAGGGCTTCAGCCTGAATCGGTCGACCGGCGGTCCGGCCGACGGGAAGCTCGCCTCCGCCGGCGTCGCCGGGGCGCGCAACCTCGACGAGCAGAGCCCCGAGCGGTGGATCGAGAACGAGGTCACGGTCGGACAGACGATCAACGTCGGCTGGACCTACACCGCGCCCCACCGCACCTCGCAGTGGCACTACTACATCACCAAGAACGGCTGGGATCAGCGCGCGCCGCTCACGCGCGCCTCCCTCGAACCCCTCGCCTCGTTCTCGCACGACGGCAGCGCAGCGCCCCACGGACGCTCCCACCAGGTGACGCTTCCCGCCGACCACGTCGGTGATCACGTGATCTACGCTGTCTGGGATGTGCACGACACGGGCAACGCGTTCTACAGCGTCATCGACCTGCACATCAACGGGACGGCCGGGCAGCCCGCTCCCGCGCCCGCGCCTGCTCCCGCGCCCGCGCCGGCTCCCGCTCCCGCGCCGGTCGCGGCTCCGGATCCTGCGCCGGCTCCTGCCCCTGCGCAGGCTGCTGCGCCTGCTGCGCCCGGTCACCTGCACTCGATGGGCACGACCTCGACGAGCGTGGACCTCATGTGGTTCGAGTCCGGCGGGTCGATCGAGCGCTACGACGTGTACCGCGCCCAGCGGGGCGGGGCGTTCGAGAAGATCGGCTCGACCGCGAAGACCTCGCTCCTCGACAACGGGCTCACCGCCGGGGCGAGCTACCTGTACCGGGTCGTCGCCGTGGATCGCGACGGCAACTCCTCGGCGCCGAGCAAGGTGTTCTCCGTGACGACGAAGGCCGCGGCGCCCGCGCCCGCGCCCGCTCCTGCGCCGAAGCCCGCTCCGGCTCCTGCCCCCGCGCCGAAGCCTGTGCCCGCGCCGAAGCCTGCACCGAAGCCGACTCCGGCTCCGGCACCGGCACCGGCTCCGGCACCCGAGCAGGGCATCCAGCCCTGGTCGGTGCGGGGTTCCTACACCAAGGGTGACCGCGTGACCCACCGCGGCTCGACCTACGAGGCGGTGCAGACGCACCGCGGCAGCGGTGACCCGAGCTGGATCAACGCCCGCTCGCTCTGGAAGCGCGTCGGCTAGATGTAGTCCCTAATGAGGTTGTGAACACGGTCTGAGGGAATCTGCCGACCTACCCCGTTGTGGGGTCGGTGATGCTTGTAGTGATGAAGCCAGGTGTCGTAGGTTGCGGCCCTGGCTTCATCACTGCCATATGTGGCCGCGTACGCCCATTCCGGCGCAAGGGCCCGGCTAAACCGTTCGATCTTCCCGTTGGTTTGTGGCCGATACGGGCGCGTGTATCGGTGCTTGACACCATCACCGAGTGCGGCATCAAACGCGCCGGAACGGTAACACGGGCCGTTATCGGTCAAGACCTCGCGGACCTCGAAACCCGCGCGGTGGGGACGCTCCTGCCCGGGCGTGCACGCGCGTACCTCACTGCCGGGGGCTATCGGTCATCGTGGCGTTTCAAGAGTGAAGTAAGGGTAGGGACGAGGTGACGTCGGCCTCCCCAAACACTCGCTCAAGGCAGGTAGTCGTTGGCGGGATAGACCCTGTATTGCGTATTCAGATATTTGGCCCCGGTTGTTCGCACATCTATCTGCTATCCATTACCGCTAGGTAAAGCTCCCGTTAGCTCAGGCCTGAACACTGGGCCTGAGTTTGGAACAGGCAGCTGCCCCCACTTGATACCTTCTTCCATCACCGGCGCAGCGACGATCCGTTCCGCCGACCGACGACGCGAGGTGACTATGTTAAGGCGACTTTCACATATTTCGGCCGGAGTGCTTGTGCTTTTGGGGCTCACCACGTTGACGGCTTGCTTTGTGCCAAGCGATAGCCCCAGCGAGAAGTCTGACCAGACCGATGATGGAGCTGAGAACCCGCCAGATTCTGAAGGTTCCGCACCATATCTGGAAGGCGAAGAACCTGTGGCGCCTGAGGTAGCGCTCGCGTTTCAATGTGGTCAGCTGAGTCTGCTGGAGACTTACGACATTCGAGTACTCAAAGGTTTCTCGAATGCCGGCACGGGTGAACCCGGCAAGGCGGCGCAGGAACAGATGCTCAAGGACCTCTGGCTCACAGCGGCGGACCTAGATACGCCTTTCTCAACTGTCCTCAAGAAGATGCAAGGGCACCTCACCGATGGCAATGATGAAAAGTTCCATGAAGAGCTACCTGAGGCCCGCGCCCTCTGCGCCGCGAACGGAACGATGGTTTCGATGTCATTTTTGCCCGGAGAAGGAGGCTAATCGAGCCTGCACTGACTGGGGCAACGAAGCTGGAATCTGGGATTTCCGGATCGCGATTCGAAACTCAAGCGCGAGGGTGCCCGCGTTTGCCTCGGCCGGGTTCTCTGGCGTTAGTCCCAGCTGGAGGACATTTCAGAATCGTGGGGGCGGGAGCGTCCCACCGAGAACGGTGTTCCACATCACTACCTATTTGGGGAGTACAGCTGGTCAGGACACCCAGAACGGCAAGAACGGCTGGTCGGGTTAGCTCATACCGTTCACCAGTGGCTCGCCCTGATGCCACCGATTTGATGATCAATGGCGAGCCACTGGTGCGTGTCGACCACCCGGTCTCAATGTGCTCCCGTGCCGCGTTACCGCTCAGGCGAAGTGCCGCGACCTACCCGTCACCCGAATAGCTGCGAGACTAGAACCAACTGCTCATCTGATGCCCGGGAAAGGAGCGCACGCGGATCATGACTGGAATCAACGTCATTCAGCTCGCCGGTGTCGTGTACTCGTCTGGCAAGGTCTTCGATGGCCTGCAGACCGGGCGGCTCAGCACGGCCGAGTTTTTGCGTTCAGGTGACACGACCGGCATCGCCAGTCGACCGGACCTCGAGCTGCTTCTCGATCTGCGGGACGTCGCCCAGCTCATCGTCGATCGTGATTCGGGCTCCGTCGACGTGGACCTCGTGAAGTTGATCAACGCCACGATTCGCCGCAGCGGATCCCTGGAACCAGGCGCATACCGCCGAGCAGAACAAGGGATCGGCGTCTGGACGCCTCACGGGGAACACCAGCCGCCGGCCCAGGACGATGAGTCGCTGCAGCAGATCATCGACGCGGCTCTCGCGCACGATGACCCTCATGAGCAGGCGATCGAGCTGTTCGTGAATATCGCCAAGGCTCAGCCCTTCATGGATGGGAACAAGCGCACTGCGCTGTTTGCCGCGAATGTGCCGTTGCTCTTCCAGCGAGACAAGCCGGAAATGCTCGTCATCCCGGTGGACGAGAAAGACCCGTCAACGGTACGACTATTCAACGACTTCCTCGCTCAGGCATACGTCTTCAACGAGCATGGTGGGGTGAATGACCTGCTTCGGCGATTCGGCATCGTGCCGGCCGGCATGAATCAGCCGGTGGCATCGAGCGCGCTCAAGAGCGTGCTGGTCAATTGGGTCAACGGCAACCGCGTTCAGCGGCCCAAGGACCAATTGAATCCGTGGGTGCAGATACCGTCGAGCGAGCCGAGCGACGAAGCCGACGCATAAGCGAACGATTGTGTATCGGCATCTGCATCTCCTGTGGCGCCGAGTACTAGGCTCCGTTCGGCGAGGTGCTCATTCCGTTCCAAAGCTCGTAATTCCCGAACGGGGAGGTCGCCTTCTGTGTCTCCGAGGGAACCGTCAAGAACCGCATGAGCCAGGCTCAGGGCGCCGGTACTGCATCCGAAATGTCGCGCCGAAGCTTGCTCCGGCCCCAGCACCCGAGCGGGGCCTCCAGCCCTGGTCAGTGACGGGTTCCTACGCCAAGGGTGACCGCGTCACCCACCGCGGCGCGACCTACGAGGCGGTGCAGACCCACCGCGGCAGCGGCGACCCGAGCTGGATCAATGCCCGCTCGCTGTGGAAGCGCGTCGGCTAACAGCCGAACACGCCCGGCGGATTCCCAGCGCCCCGCCCCAGCCCGATTCACTACAGTTGTAGTTTCATTCACCGGGTTGGGGCTGGGGCGTTCCGTCTGCCGTGCCCTCTTCCGGGCGGCCTCTGGGATTGGAATCGTCATCTTCGCACTGGTGCACGCGCGCGCTGCCGCGGCAGCGCGATCTGGAGCGCGCGCGGGCGGCGAGAAGTGACGGACAGCAGGATCCGGATCCTGATCGCGGATGATCAGGAGTTCGTGCGCATGGGTCTGCGGCTTGTGGTCGAGGCCGAGGCCGACATGCTGGTGGTTGCGGAGGCCGACGATGGCCGTGGCGCCGTGCGGATGACCGGCGAGACACTGCCGGACGTCGTGCTCATGGACCTGCGCATGCCCGGCCTCGACGGGATCCAGGCGACGAGGCGGATCGTCGCAGACCACCCGGAGTCGCGCGTCATCGCGCTCACCACGTTCGACGTCGATGACTACGCGTTCGCGGCCCTCCGCGCCGGTGCGAGCGGGTTCCTCCTGAAGGACGCGGGGCCCGAGCAGCTGTGCGCGGCGATCCGCGCAGTGCACGCGGGAGAGGCCGTGATCTCGCCGCGTGTCACCCGGCGCATGCTCGACCGCTTCGCGAGCCGGATCCCGCTCCCGGGCGATGTGCGTGGCGGAGCCGAGGGGCTCACGCCGCGCGAGGCCGAGATCCTGGGCGCGATCGGGGAGGGCCTCAATAACGCGGAGCTCGCGGAGCGCTTCACGCTCTCGGAGTCCACCGTGAAGACCCACGTCGGGCGGATCCTGAAGAAACTGCACCTGCGCGACCGCGTGCAGGCGGTGCTGTTCGCGAACCGCCGCTGAGCGGGCCGAGCGCGCTGCGCTCGCCGCCCCGCGCTGCGCTCGCTGGGAGATCGGCGTTCAACTTCAAGAATTTGGGCATCTGGGCTAGCTGAGTGCAGAATTCCCTGCGAACGCTGGGCCACGGCGCAGGGGCGGGCGCATCGCGCGCGCCACGAGCTCGCCGATGAGGACCGCCGTGTTCGCGGGGCCGCGGTGCGGTGCGGTCGGCAGGATCGAGGTGTCGGCGACGCGCAGCCCCGCGACACCGAGCACCCGGCCCTCGCCGTCGACGACCCGGCCCATCGCCGCCGTGCCGCAGGTGTGGAGGGCGGTGCCGAGGTGCGACAGGATCCAGCCGTCGAGCGCGGCGTCGTCGGCGAGCTCGGCCGGCGAGAGGTCGACGAGCCCCTCGGAAATGCCTGCGAAGGGGGCGGATCCGAGCAGCGCGGCGGCCGTCCGCACGCCCGCGCGGAGGCGGCGCCGATCCGCCGTTGCCTCCAGGTAGCGGTACTCGATGCGCGGTGGCGCGAGCGGGTCGGCCGAGGTGAGCGACACCCGGCCGCTGGCGGGGTGCTGCTGCAGCGCGACCATGAGGTGCAGGGTGTCTGGCGCCTGCCGGGCGCCGGTCAGGAGCGTGCCGAGCGGCTTCGCCGTGAGGAGGATCTCGAGGTCGCCCTCGGGATGCGAGGCGAGCCCCGGATCGACCCTGGCCGCGTCGAGGTTGAGCGCCGCGGGGAAGCCGAAGCCCGCCTCCCAGTCGACGACGCCGGGCGCCGCGCGCCACTCGAGCGCGAGGTTGGGGTGATCGCTGAATTCGAGGCCGACCGGGAGATCTTGCACGCAGGCGATGCCGTGCCGGGCCAGATGCTCCGCCGGGCCGACCCCGCTCAGCATGAGGAGTTGGGGCGTCGCGATCGCGCCTGCGGCGAGCACGACCTCGTCGGCGGCGACGGATCCGGAGCTCGTCAGGACGCCGACGGCCCGCGGCGCCGCGCCTCCTTCGGTGCCGCCCGCGAACTCCACGCGCAGCACCCGCGTTCCGCCCAGGATCCTGAGCCGCGAGCGGGCCCCGGGATCGAGGCGCCCGAGGTAGGCGGCGGCGGGGCTCACCCGCACGCCGTCCACGATGTTCGACGGCACGGGGCCTGCGCCCGGGGCAGCGAACGCGTTCTTGTCGGGCTCGGCGGGGAAGCCGAGCGCGCTCGCCGCGGCGACGAGGGCGCGCGCGGCCGCGCCCTGCGGTGGGCGCGAGACCGCGACGGGTCCCTCGCCGCCATGCAGGGGCGGGCCCCCGTGCGCCGGCCCAGAATCGAGCGAGCCCCCGGGCGCCGGCCCAAGATCGCAGTCGCGCTCGAGCGCGCGGAGGAGCGGCAGCACCTGCTCGAGCTCCCACGCCGGGCCACCGACCGCCGCCCAGCGTGCGAAGTCCGCCGCCGTCGCGCGCACGAAGTAGCCGCCGTTGATCGCCGCGGAACCGCCGAGGATCCGCCCGCGCGCGACCGTGGTCCCGTGTCCGGGTCGGAGCTCGGCGGGGTACGCCCAGTTCGCGGCGTGATCCGGCATCGCACCGCGGAGCGCCCCGCCGTCGCGCAGCTCGGGAGGCAAAGAAAGAGGCAGGGGGAGCGGCGATCCAGGCGAAGAAACCTCTGCGGCCCCCGCCTCGATCAGCACGACCTCCCGCCCCGGATCCTCGGCGAGCCGGGCGGCGAGGGGTGCGCCCGCGGCGCCCGCCCCGACCACCACGGTGCGAATCGGCCGCGGCCCGGTCATTCGCCCTGCAGTCCGAAGACGGATTCCGCCGAGATGAACGCCTCGTCGAGCAGGGTGAGCAGGTCGGCGCTCTCGTCGTCGAGCCAGCGCTCGTACGAGGCGATCGACATGCCAAGGCAGGCCCACGCGATCGTCTGGGCGGCGATCCCGTCGGCCGGCTCGTTCCGCCTGCTCCCCACGAATTCCGCGATCACCTCGCGCCAGTCCGCGTACTTCAGTGTCGAGTAGGCGTTGAGGGAGGGCACGGTGAGGAGCAGCCGCATGCGGCCGCGGTGGTAGTCGAGCTCGGAGTCGGGGAAGGTGTTGAAGTCCCTGATCGCCGAGCGCAGGGCCGCGAGCAGGGAGATCTCCGGGTCGATGGCCGCGAGCTGGGCGCGCATGCGCACGAGCAGCGAGGAGAAGTCGCCCCAGGGCAGCTCGTTCTTGGATGAGAAGTAGCGGAAGAGCGTGCGCCTGCCGACGCCGGCCTCGCGCGCGATGTCGTCCATCGTGACCTCGTCGAAGCCGCGCTCCATGAAGAGAGTGAGCGCCGTGTGGCTGAGTTCGCCGTGAGTCGTCGCCGGCGCTCTGCCGACCCGCGACGCGCCGGCGTCGCTGGGTGAGGCCATCTCGGGTGCCTCGCGCGATTCGGGATCCATCTGCCGCTCCGATCTGTCTGCCGTGCAGCTTACCGGCCGCGGCGCCGCGGCTCGAACGCCAGCCCGCCTGCGAAAACACCGGGACCCTTCCCAACGGCACTGAGTGCCACTATGGTGGGCAGTGCGGGTGGCATCCCGCCGCATGCGTCGCTCCTCGGGGAATCCGGTGCGACACGACACGGGTCATCCGCTGCATATCTCAAGGACGAGAAGTAGTGAGGAGTAGTCATGGCCGGAAGAGTTGCTGGCAAGGTTGCATTTATCACGGGCGCGGCCCGCGGGCAGGGTCGCGCGCACGCGCTGCGGCTCGCCGAAGAGGGCGCCGACATCATCGCGATCGACATCGACACGCAGGTCGAGGGGGTGCCGTACGCGACCGCGACGGCCGAGGACCTGCAGGAGACGGTGCGCCAGGTCGAGGCGCTCGACCGCCGGATCGTCGCGGAAACCTGCGATGTGCGGGATCCGGATCGGCTGAAGGAGGTCGTGCAGCGCGGCGTCGCCGAGCTCGGCCGCCTCGACATCGTCTGCGGCAACGCTGGCGTCGACATCGTCGGCCCCTGACACTCCATGACCCCGGAGATCGTGCGGACGACCCTCGACATCAACCTGATCGGCGTCTGGAACACCGTGATGGCAGCGGTCCCCGCGATGCTTGAGGCCGGCAACGGCGGCTCGATCGTGCTCACGAGCTCGGCGAACGGGCTGAAGGCCGGGCCGTGGAACATGGCGTACAACATGTCGAAGTACGGGGTCACTGGCATGGCGAAGTCGTTCGCGCAGGAGCTCGCGAAGGACGGGATCCGCGTCAACAGCGTGCACCCCGGCGGCGTCGACACCCCGATGGCACAGGGGATCATGGGCGTCGAGGACAGCGGCTTCACCCGCGGAAACGAGGAGAACCCCCTGCTCATGGGCATGCTCACGCAGTGGATCCCGGGCATGATGCCCGCGCGCGAGATCTCGAACGCCGTGCTCTTCCTCGCGTCGGAGGACGCGGCCTGGGTTACGGGGCACGCGCTCGCGGTCGACGGCGGTATGACGCAGTACTAGACCTCGCCGCCCCAGGGCGGCGCACCGCGGCTGGCCGGGCACGCGCCGCAGGCCAGCCGCCACCCTCTCGAAGCGGCGCGGATCTGATCTGGGGAAGTAGGAAACACCATGACTGGAAGAGTGGAAGGCAAGGTCGCGTTCATCACGGGCGCGGCGCGCGGGCAGGGGCGGTCGCACGCGATCCGGCTCGCCGAGGAGGGCGCCGACATCATCGCGATCGACGCCTGCGAGCGGGTGGGCAACGGGCCCGTCGAACCCGCGACGGAGGCGGATCTCGCCGAGACCGTGCGGCAGGTCGAGGCGCTCGACCGCCGGATCGTCGCGACGAAGGCCGACGTGCGCGACTTCGCGCAGGTGAAGAAGGCTGTGGACGACGGCGTCGCCGAGCTCGGCCGGCTCGACATCGTCTCGGCGAACGCGGGTATCTCGGGCACGCCTCAGCAGACCGCCGAGATGTCCGAGGAGGAGTGGGGCGTCATGCTCGACGTGAATCTCGCGGGCGTCTGGCGCACGGCAAAGGCCGCGATCCCTCACCTGAAGGCCGCGGGTGGGGGCGCGCTCGTGTTCACGAGCTCGGAGGCCGGTCTGCGCGGCTTCCAGAACGTCGGACACTACGTCTCGGCGAAGCACGGCGTCGTCGGCCTCATGCGCACGCTCGCGCTCGAGCTTGCGCCGCACAGGATCCGGGTCAACGCGATCATGCCGACGCAGGTCGACACCCCGATGATCATGAACGACGCGATCTTCGAGCTGTTCTCGCCAGACGACCCCTCGAAGGAGGCGTTCACGAAGGTGTCGCAGTCGATGAACGCGCTCCCGATCCCGTGGGTCGAGCCCGTCGACATCTCGAACGCCCTGCTGTTCCTCGCCTCGGACGAGGGCAGGTACATCACGGGCGTCCCGCTCCCGGTTGACGCCGGGGCTCAGCTGATTTAAGAGGGAGAGTGCATCATCATGGCTGGAAGGCTTGAGGGAAAGGTCGCGTTCATCACGGGCGCGGCGCGCGGGCAGGGGCGGTCGCACGCGATTCGGCTCGCCCAGGAGGGCGCGGACATCATCGCGGTCGATCTCTGCGAGGAGGTGCCGAGCATCAGCCGCTTCTATAAGGGGGCGACGGAGGAGGATCTCGCGGAGACCGTGCGGCAGGTGGAGGCGCTGGATCGCCGGATCGTGGCCACGAAGGCCGACGTGCGCGACTTTGAGGCGCTGGACGCCGCGCTCTCCGCCGGCATCGCCGAGCTCGGGCACGTCGACGTCGTCTCCGCGAACGCCGGCATCTTCTCGTTCGGCGACAAGACGCACGAGGTCTCGGAGCAGGACTGGCAGGACGTGATCGACGTCAACCAGACGGGTGTGTGGCACACGGCGAAGGCCGTGATCCCGCACCTGATCGAGCAGGACACTGGCGGCTCGATCATCATCACGAGCTCGACCGCCGGGATCAAGGGCACGCCGAACGTTGCAGCGTACACGGCGAGCAAGCACGCGGTCGTGGGCATCATGCGCACGCTCGCGCTCGAGCTCGCGCCGTATCGGGTGCGGGTCAACACGGTGCACCCCACGGGGGTCGACACCGACATGATCCAGAACGAGGCGACGTTCCGCCTGTTCCTGCCCGATGTTCCGCACCCGACGCGCGAGCAGGCCGCGCCGATCTTCGCGTCGACGAACGCACTGCCCGTGCCGTGGGTCGAGCCGATCGACATCTCGAACGCGGTGCTGTTCCTGGCGTCGGACGAGGCTCGCTACGTGACGGGCAACGAGCTCAAGGTCGACGCGGGGTACACGATCAAATGACGGAGGAGGGTCGGATGCCCGGAGCCGGCGCTAGCGCTGGCGCCGGCGCTGGCCGCGAGGCGGGCGAGGCCGCCTTGGCGGGCGAGCGGATCCGGAGCCGGGTCATCGGCCGCGAGCGCGAGGTCGAACTCGCGCTCGCGGCGGTCTCCGCCGGCCGCGACCTGCTCCTCGAGGGGCCGCCGGGCACGAGCAAGACCACGATCCTGAAGGCGATCACGCAGGAGTGGGGGATCCCGATGTTCTTCATCGAGGGGAACGCGGACCTCACGCCGGCGAAGCTCGTGGGGCATCACAACCCGGCGCAGGTGCTGCGCGAGGACTACTCTGCAGAGAACTTCGTGCCCGGCCCGCTCGTCGACGCGATGCAGCAGGGCGGCTTCCTCTACATCGAGGAGCTCAACCGCGCGCCCGAGGACACGATGAACACCCTGCTCATGGCGATGGGGGACCGGGCGATCTCGGTGCCGCGCGTCGGCAGGATCGAGGCGCTGCCCACGTTCAGGGTCGTCGCGTCGATGAACCCGTACGACAACATCGGCACGGCGCGGCTGTCGCAGAGCATCCACGACCGGCTGAACCGGATCGTGATCGGGTATCAGGACGCCGAGGCCGAGGCGCGGATCGTGCGGCTGCGGGCCGGGCTCGGGGCGGATCCGGGGGCCGAGCCGGGGGCGGATCCGGGGGCGGATCCGGCGACGCTCGGCGAGCGGATCGTCGGCGACGCGGTCGCGACGACGCGCGCGACCCGCACGCACCCCGACGTGCGCCAGGGATCGAGCGTGCGCGGCGCGATCGACACGGCGATGATCGCCGAGCGGCTCGCCGAGCTGCGCGGGATCGACGCCCCGGGAGACGAGCGTTACCCCGAGCTCTTCTACGACGCGATGACGGTAGGCCTCTCCGGCAGGATCCACGTCGACGAGGCGGTCGAAACCACGCCCGAGCGGGTGCTGCGGGAGATCTGGGAGGACCGCTTCATCCTGCAGCCGAGCGCGGCGGCGCCGGGATGAAGAGCCGTCGAGGCCGACTCGCCCGTCACGCGTGACGCCGACAGTCCGAGGCGGCCCCGCGGCAAGCCGCTGAAGCGCAAGCCGAAGCAGCTCGACGAGGCCCCGACGCTGCACGACGCGAGGATGCGCCCCGGAATGCAGGGCATGGTCCTGCCGGGCGGCGGATCCCGCGACCCCGGCGCCGCGAGCGTGCGCGGGGTGATCGCGCCGGGGGAGACGGACGAGGAGGCGACGCTCCTCGGCGTGCCCGAGGAGGAGGCCGACGTCGACCCGCGCGTGCGCGCTCTCGCGCGGCAGATCGCCTCGCGGCTCGCGGTGCGGCGGCCGCGCCGCGACGCCTCGGCGGTGCGCGGAATCGGCAAGCTCGAGACCGTGCCCTACCGCGGCGCCTCGGACGAGGTCGACCTCGATGCGACGCTCGAGGTGCTCGCCGAGCGCCCGGTGCCCGAGGAGGAGGACATCCTCGTGCGCGAGCGGCTGCAGACGAAGCGCTCGGTCGTGCTGCTCGTCGACGTCTCAGGCTCCATGCGAGGCGAGCGGATCAAGACGGCGGCGGCCACGGTCGGTGCGCTCTCGGCCGAGCTCTCGCACGACTCGCTCGCGGTCGTCGCCTTCTGGTCGGACGCCGCCGTGCTGCTCGAGCTCGGCTCGCCCGTGCAGCCCATGGAGCTGCTCGATCAGATCCTCAGGATCCCGGCCCGCGGCCTCACGAACGTGGCGTTCCCCCTCGAGGTCGCGGCGCGGCAGCTCGCGCAGGTGCCGGCGCGCGAGGCGCGGGTGATCCTGCTCTCCGACTGCGTGCACAACGCGGGTCCGGATCCGAGGTCCTTCGCGGCGCGGCTCCCGCGGCTCGACGTGCTGCTCGACGCGAGCGGCGAGAAGGACGTCGAGCTCGGCAGGGAGCTCGCCTCGCGCGGGCGCGGCACGTGCCACGTGATCCGGAGCCACCGCGACGTGCCGGGGGCGCTCAGCGCGATCTTCGGGTGGTGAGGGGCTGCCCCTTCACTTATGACACCGGGTGTCAATATACTGGAGGCGGTGAAAGCGTCGCCGGTGGTCCGGGCGTGATGGGTTCGCCCGCATGCACCCCCGGCTCTTCAAGGATGAAAGCGAGAACCGCATGTTGAACCTGTGGCCCTGGGGAAGAAACCCCTGGTTCGAGTCCGTTCGTGAGGCGCAGCGCCGCGCGAAGGCGTTCCTGCCGCCGTCCGTCTATTCGGCGCTCGTCGCCGGCTCCGAGCGCGGGGCGACCCCTCGCGACAACACCGATGCGTTCGCTGAACTGGAGTTCGCGCCGCTCGTCGCGGGGCACCGCGCGCAGCGCGACATGGCGACGACGATCCTCGGGATCCCGGTGTCGATGCCCGTCATGATCGCGCCGACCGGCGTGCAGGCGATCCGGCCGGAGGGCGAGGTCGCCGTCGCGAAGGCGGCCGCCTCGCGGGGCACGATCATCGGGCTCAGCTCGTTCGCGTCGAAGCCCGTCGAGGAGGTCGCGGCGGCCAACGAGAACACGTTCTTCCAGCTGTACTGGACCGGTTCAAAGGACGCGATCCTCGCGCGCATGGAGCGGGCGCGCGCCGCGGGGGCGAAGGCGCTGATCACGACGACCGACTGGTCCTTCTCCGTCGGTCGCGACTGGGGGAGCCCGGCGATCCCGGAGCGCATGGACCTCGCCGCCATCATCAAGATGGCACCCGAGGGGATCATCCGGCCGAAGTGGACGCTCGAGTGGCTGCGATCGGGGCTTCCGGATCTCACCGCGCCCAATCTGAAGCCGGCGGACGGGCCGGCGCCGACCTTCTTCGGTGGTTACGGCGAGTGGACGCAGACCCCGCCGCCGAGCTGGGAGGACCTCGCCTGGCTGCGCGAACAGTGGGGCGGCCCGTTCCTCGTCAAGGGAATCACGCGGATCGACGACGCGAAGCGCGCCGTCGACATGGGCGCGGACGGCCTCTCCGTGTCGAATCACGGCGGCAACAACCTCGAC
The DNA here is from genome assembly GCF_050310065.1 of Leucobacter luti. Taxonomy (GTDB): domain Bacteria; phylum Actinomycetota; class Actinomycetes; order Actinomycetales; family Microbacteriaceae; genus Leucobacter; species Leucobacter luti_B. The sequence continues at coordinate 423,036 of NZ_CP190007.1, forward strand.
ACGACCCCCGCCTCGATCCGGTGCCTCGGCCCGATTGTCGACGCGGTGGGCGACCAGATCGAGGTGCTGCTCGACGGCGGCGTGCGGCGGGGCGGCGACGTCGCGAAGGCGCTCGCGCTGGGGGCCCGCGCCGTCATGATTGGCCGCGCCTACCTGTGGGGGCTCGGCGCGAACGGGCAGGCCGGGGTCGAGAACGTGCTCGACCTGCTCCGCATGGGGCTCGATTCGGCGCTGACCGGGCTCGGACACTCCTCAATCGCGGATCTCAGCCGCGCGGATCTCTACATCCCCGAGAACTTCGAGCGCGTGCTCGGCGTCGACGACATTCCGGGGCACACGGAGCTCGACCTCTCGCACCAGCGCAGGCCCTCGGCCTCCCGCGGGGCGAAGGGCGCCGAGCAGTAGGCTGGCAGCGCCGCGACGACGCCTGGCCTGTGACCTCCGAAGGAGACTCGATCCGCATGACCTCAGCTGGTTCCGCGGTGCCCTGGGGCCCGCCGTATCCGCAGCCTCCCGTCGATCCGCCCGGTCGCGGCGAGTTCACGTCGCGCGTGCCGCTCGCCTGGACCTCGGGCGTGGCCTTCCGCTCGGGCAAGGTCACGATCGGCGGCTCGCCGTGGCTCGTGACCCGGATCCCGAGCCGCTTCCTGCCCTTCGCGCGGCGGCTCTTCGCCGCGAATCGGCGCGGGATCACGGCCGAGACCCCGGCGGAGCGGGAGGCCGCGCTCTTCCTGCTTGACCGGGGGATCGCCGATCCGCTGCCGCTCGGGGTCGGTGAGGGTGTCGGTGTCGCGGGCGCCGGGGGTGCCGCGGGCGCCGGCGGTGCCGCGGGAGTTGACGACATTGAGATCGTCATCCCCGTGTACCGCCACGCGGAGCAGCTCGAGCGCTGCCTCGCCTCGCTCGACGGCCAGGGGCTCAGGGTGACGGTCGTCGACGACGCCTCGCCCCGGCAGGACGCCGCGCGGATCCGGAAGGCGGCGAAGGCGCACGGCGCGAAGCTCATCGTGCGCGACACGAACGGCGGCCCCGGGGCCGCGCGCAGCGACGGCTTCGCCGCGACGACAGCGCCCTTCGTCGGCTTCCTCGACGCCGACGTCACGGCCTCGCCCGGCTGGGCCGCGCGGCTGCGGCCGCTCTTCGACGACCCGCTCGTCGGCGCGCTCGGGCCGCGCGTGCGGCCCCGGATCGAGGGCGGCTCTGCGATCGAGCTCTACGAGGAGACCCGATCGGAGCTCGATATGGGACCGGATCCGAGCCGGGTCGTCTACGGGGTGCCGGTGGGCTGGCTGCCGAGCGCGTCCGTCATCGTGCGGCGAAGCGCCGTCACGGATCCGCCCTTCGACCCCGGCATGCGGGTGGGCGAGGACGTCGACCTGTTCTGGCGGATGCACGAGGCCGGCTGGACCGTGCGCTACGTGCCGGACGTCGTGAACCACCACGAGGTCCGCACCGCGCTCAAGGACTTCAGCGAGCGGCGCTCGATGTACGGCACCTCCGCTGCTGACCTGGAGCGCAGGCACCCGGGTCGCCTGACGCCGGCGCAGCCCTCGCTCTCCGGCCTCGCGATGGTCGCCGTGCTCTCGAACAAGCGCCGCTGGGTGCGCGCGCTCGCGCTGCCGATCGCGGTCTACGAGTTCGCGCGCCAGCGCCGGATCCTGGGCAAGGAATTCCCGGTCTCCGTCGCAATCGAGATGACGGGACGGTCGCTGTGGTCCGACGCGTTCTGGATGGGGCACCTGCTCCGGCGCGACTGGTGGCCTGTCGGGTGGGCCGTGCTCGCACTGACGCCGTTCTCGCGGCTCGCGCGCGGCGTCGCCTGCGCGATGATGTGGGAGCCGGTGCGGGATCACCTGCTCAGGCCGACGAGGCTCGGGCCGGTGAAGAGCCTCGCGCTGCGCCTGCTCGACGACGCCTCCTACGGCTCCGGCGTGATCCGGAACGCGATCCGGAAGCGCGTGCCGGGGGTCGTGACGCCGCGGGTGCGGATCCCGTTTTGGCCGAAGACGGGCGCCGGCGCGTCGATGCAGGCGGGGCCGCAGGCCGCCGAGGTGTGAGTTGTGAGTTGTGAGTTGGCTGTGGGTGCGGCGGGCGGGGGCGGCTTGCGGCGCTGCGTTGCAACTGAGTTCTGCACTCAACTTCAAGAATTTGGGCATCTGGGCTCGACGGGTGCAGAAGTCTCTGTGAGCGCTGCGGGGTGGGGCCCGTTGGGGTGTGGATAACTCTGTGTGAGAGGCGGAGGGGCGAGTAGTCTGGCGACCCACGTTCCTCGGGAGGGCCCATGCAGCTGCGCGTTTCGGTCGTCGAGTACGTCGACGGTGCGCGCCGTCGCCTGCGCAACGTCGGGCTCACCATCGACGTCACCCAGCCCGTAGGGGAGCTTGCTCGCGCCCTGGTCAGGGGCGGGATCGGGCACCCCAGGCTGCTCCCCTTCGCGACGCATCGGCAGGCCACGCTGACGCTGCGCGTCACACTGCCAGGCGGCACGCTCATCCTCGACGCCGGCGACACGATTGCCTCCGCCGGACTCGTCTCCGGCTGCACCGTCGAGCCCGTGCTCGAGACCTACGCCGGCGCGGGCCCGCGGGCGCGACCGCCCACCGCGCTCCTGACCGTGCTCGGCGGCGCCCAGCGCGGGGTGCGTTTTCTCGCAGCGGGACCGGAGTGCGGGATCGGGCGCGAGCGCGGTAACCGGATCGAGCTGCACGACCCCGAGGTCTCGCGCCGCCACGCCGTGATCAGGCGGGTAGGAGGCGCGATCGAAATCGAGGACCTCGGCTCGGCGAACGGCATCGCGCTGATCGACGCCGAGGGCGGCCGCGTGCCAAGCGAGGGCGGGCGGATCCGGATCGCCGCCACCGCCGTCGTGGAGATCGGGGCCGTGCCCGTCAGGGTCGAGGTCGCGCCGCCAGCCCTGATGCCCGAGGGGCGAGTGCCTGCGGCTCGACCGCTGAGCGCCGGATCCGCGGGCCCGCCCGCGCCCGGGCCCGCGTGCGGCGTCGCGCATCTCCCGGCCCCGCTCGTCGAGCCCGTCTACGCTCCGGAGGAGCTCGAGCTCTCGGAGCCGCCCGACCCGCCAGATCCTGCGAGGGCGCCGCTCATCGCGCTTGTTGCTCCCCTGATCATGGGGCTGATCCTGTTCCTCACGACGCGTTCGACGCTCAGCCTGGTGTTCGTCGCGCTGTCGCCGCTCATGCTGCTGGGTTCGTGGTTCGACGGCAGGGCGACGAGGCGCCGGGCGCATCGCGCGAGTCAGCGGGAGTTCGCGAGGGCGCTGCGTGCCGCGGAGCGGCAGCTCGCCGCTCGGGCGGACGCCGAGCGCACGGCCCGCGCGGCGGAGGCGCCTGGCGCGCAAGAACTCGCCGCGCTGCCCGCCAGCGGCGGCGCGCGCCTGTGGTCGCGACGGCGAGAGCACGGGCAGTTTCTCCAGGTCAGGCTCGGCGAGGCGCGGCTGCCGAGCCGTCAGCGCGTGCGGCCGCCCCCGCGCGGGCGGGGCTCCGGTCCTGGATGGGACGAGATCGAACGGGTGCGCGTGGCGTACGCGCGCGTCGACGGCGTGCCGCTCATCGAGGACTTTGCGCGCTGTGGTTCGCTCGGGATCGCGGGCCCGGAGTCGTGGGCCTGGCCGGCTGCGCGGGCAGTGCTCGTGCAGCTGCTCGCTCTGCACTCGCCGGCCGACCTCGTGATCGGGGCGTTCGCGCCCTCAACGCGGGCCGAGCGTGACTGGGGCTGGCTCGCCTGGGTGCCGCACGCCGGGTCGGCGTTCAGTCCGCTCCCGGGGCCGCACCTCGCGGCCGACCCCGAGAGCGCGACTCGATTGCTCGCAGCGCTGGAGGGGCTTGCCGCCGACCGGGGGCAGGAACGGCGACCCGTCGGGCCGGCAGTCGTCGTGCTCGTGCTCGAAGCTGCGCCCGTCGACCTCGCCCGGCTCGTTGCGCTTGCCGAGCGCGGGCCCGATGCCGGGGTGCACGTCCTCTGGGTGGCGGCGACACCCGCTGCCCTGCCCGCTGCGTGCCGCACGGTGCTCGAGGTGGGGCAGGAGGCGAGGCGCGTCCACCGCGTGCGCGACGGCGAGGTCGTGGAGCTCGATGCGGCCGAGGCGCTGGAACTGGCCGCCGCGGAGGTGTTCGCCCGCGCGCTCGCGCCCATCGTCGACGCGGGTGCGAGGCCGCGCGACGCAACAGACCTGCCGCGCAGCATCGGGCTCGCGAGGCTCCGTCACGCCGACATCCTCGGCTCTGCCGAGGCGATCCTGCGCGAGTGGCGGGACACCGACAGCCTGGTCGCCGAGTGGGTGCCGGGCGCGGAGCGCGCTTCCGGCGGGCTCGCCGCGGTGATCGGGCAGGGCGCCACGGGGCCCGTCGAGATCGACCTCAGGGCGCACGGGCCGCACGCGCTGGTCGGCGGCACGACGGGATCGGGCAAGTCCGAGTTTCTGCAGACGTGGATCATGTCGCTCGCCGCCCGGTACGCGCCCGACCGGGTGAACTTCCTGCTTGTGGACTACAAGGGCGGTGCGGCCTTCGCCGACTGCGTCGGTGTGCCGCACGCCGTCGGGCTCGTGACCGACCTCACCCCGAGGCTCGCGCGCCGAGTCCTCACCTCTCTCCGGGCCGAACTGCGCCGCCGCGAGGAAATCCTGGCCGATCGCGGGGCCAAAGACCTCGAGGCGCTCGAGCGCAGGGGTGACCGGGATGCGCCGGCAGCGCTCGTGATCGTCATTGATGAGTTCGCGGCCCTCGTCCGCGAGGTGCCGGAGTTCGTCGACGGCGTCATCGATGTTGCGCAGCGCGGACGCTCGCTCGGACTCCACCTGATCATGGCGACGCAGCGCCCAGCCGGCGTGATCAAGGAGAACCTGCGCGCGAACACGAGCATCCGTGTGGCGCTGCGGATGTCGGACACTGCGGACAGCCGAGACGTGCTCGGCGCCGATGACGCGGCGGGCTTCCCCCCGGAGATTCCGGGGCGGGCGGCGCTCAGGATCGGGGCCGGTGGTCCCGCGCACTTCCAGGCGGCCTATCTGGGGGGACGGGCCGGAGCGACCGCCGTCGAAATCGTCGAGGTGCGAGAGCTCGGTTTCGGGGAGCGCGCCGCGTGGTCGCTGGTTCCCGAGATCCGGCGCGCGCCCACGACCGCGCGCGCGAGGCCCCGCGACATCGAGGTGCTCGCCCGCACCATCGCCCGGGCCGCCCGGCTCGCGCGCACGAGGAAGCCGCGCCGGCCGTGGCTCGACGAACTCCCGGAGGTGTTGCCGCTCGGATCGCCGCTCCTGCGTCCGCCGGACCTCGGAGCGCATGATGGGCCCAGCGCTGGCGCCGGCGTGCGGGACGGGTCGCGCGGCCAGCGCGTGGTCATCGGGCTGCAGGACGAGCCGGAAAGTCAGGCACAGCGGCCGCTGTGGATCGACCTCGCCGGCGGCAACGTGGCGTTCTTCGGTGGCGTGGGGAGCGGGAAAACGACGGCGCTCTTCACCCTGGTCACGGCGGCGATCAAAGAGGCTCCGGGTGCCGCCGTATACGGGATCGACTGCGCTGGCGGCCGGCTCGGGGCGCTGTCGAGGCTTCCGAACACGGGCGAGATCGTGCCGGGTGGTGAGAGCGGCGACCGCGACCGCATGGTGCGTGTGCTGGGGCTCGTGGAGGAGGTGATCGCCCGACGAGCACACGCGGCGGAGGGGGCGAGAGAAGCGCCACTGCTCCTGCTCGTGGACGGGATCGCCGCGTTCCGGGATGCGCACGAGCACCTCGGGGGCGGGGCGGATCCGGTCGCACGGCTCGTGCGGATCGCCGCCGCGGGGCGCGCCGCCCGGGTGCTCGTGGGGGTCACCGTGGAGCGATCCAACGGCCTCCCCGCATCGCTTGCGGCGCACTTTCCCGATCGCTTCGCGCTCGCCCAGGCGTCGGCGGAGGAGGCTCGCGTGCTCGGCGTCCCCTCCGACGCCGATGAGCGAGCGGGACCCGGCCGCGCCGTGCGTGTGGGGGACCGGAAGGAACTCCAGCTCGCGCTGCCGGGAGTGAGCGGAGAGGCCGTCGAGATCGACGCGGCGCTCGAGGCGATCGGCGGGGAGATGCGTCGGCAGGGAGCCGTGCAGGCGACGCGCGTGCCGCCGCTGCCGCTCGCGCTCTCGCTTGACGGGCTCGGGCCGGCGGCGGACGGCAGGGCGCCGTTCGGGGTCGACACCGTGCGCCTCGAACCGGTGGCCGTGCCGCGATCAGGGCTCGCGCTCGTGACCGGGCCGGCGGGCTCGGGGCGCACGACCGCCCTCCGCACGCTGCTGAGTGCGCTCGCGCGATCAGAGCCTCAGTTCGAGGCGGTCCTCCTCGCCCCGCGACGTTCGGCGCTGCGTGACCTTCCGCTGTGGGCGGCAGTCGCCGATGCGCCGGATGAGCGGACGAGCATGATCGAGGCGCTGGCTCAGGCCTTCGGCCCGCACGGCGGCTCCGAAGCGCAGAGTCCGGCGGCGGCGGGGCCCGGGGCGCGAGCCCCGGCAGGCCGATCTGCGGTGCGCGGGCGCAGGGTCATCGTGGTGGAGGACGTCGGCGGCTTCGAAGGAACGGGGGATGAGCAGAGGCTCGCTGCGCTGCTCAAGGCCCTGCGGACGGGCGAGACCACCGCCATCGTCGAGGGGGAGAACGCGACCCTCGGGGCCGTGTGGGAGATCGCGGCTGCGCTCCGCGGTGCGCGCTGGGCACTCGCGCTGCAGCCGGACGCGAACGATACCCCGAGCGTGCTCGCCACGCCGTTCACGCACGCGCGACGGGCAGACTTCCCTCCCGGCCGCGGGTACCTGCTCGAAGGGGGCCGCATGTCCGGTGTGCACGTTGCGCTTCCGGAGACGCCGGTGCGTGCGGCGTGAACTGGGGTTTCTGCGAGGTGAATCCGTCAATGTCCGAGGCGAGGACTACGCTGGGGATCCAGCCGGGAGGTGAGAAACATGCCGAATGACACGCTGCAGCGCTGGTCGCGCGAGCGCGTCGAGGAGCTGCCTGGGGCGCACCTCGCATTTCCCTTCGGGCCCGAGTTCGCGGTCTACCGGATCCTCGACAAGATGTTCATGGCCCACACCGTGCTGCGCGGCGAGCCGCTCGTGATCCTGAAGGCGAAGCCCGCGGATTCGGAGGTGCTGAGGCGCGCGTATCCCCAGATCACGCCCGGGTACCACATGAACAAGCGGCACTGGATCACGCTGAATCCGGGCAAAACGCTCGAGCGGCAGCTCGTGGAGGACCTGGTGACCGAGTCCTATCTCCTCGTGGTCGAGGGGCTGCCGCGGGCGAAACGGCCGGTGGATCCCGGCACGTTCGGTCAGGCGAAGGAGGGGCCGGGATGACGGCCGAGAACGAGCAACTCAGGCGACTACTCGAGGAGCAGCGCGAGCACACCCGTGCGCGGGTCGCCAAGCGGGAGGCCGACCTCGCGGAGTTGACGCGCGCTCGCCGCAGCGAGTCCGACGACGACGAGCACGACCCCGAGGGGGAGACGCTCTCGGCGCAGTGGTCGATGCGGACGGGCCTGCTCGAATCCGCGAGGGAGGACGCGCGGGCGATCGACGAGGCGTTCCGCAGGCTCGAGGAGGGCAGCTACGGCGTCTGCGAGGTGTGCGGCGAGCGGATCCCGCTCGGCCAGCTCGAGGTGCGCCCGTTCCGCGCGGCGTGCGTGGCATGCACGAAGTGATGGGCGGCGCGGGCGCCGGCGCGGGCGCCGGGGCCGATCCCGGCGTCGGGATTGGGCCGGCGGTGCCGGCTGACGCCGGCGAGGTCTTGGCCCTGGTCCGCCGAGCGTATGCGCCGTACGTCGAGCGGATCGGGCGCGAGCCCGCGCCGATGGGCGCCGATTACTCCGAGCTCATCGCGCGCGGCAGCGTCACGGTTGCCCGGCGCGGCGCGGCGCTCGTCGGGGTGCTCGTGTCGGAGCCGGGGGAAAACTTCCTGCTCGTCGAGAACATCGCGGTCGCGCCCGAGGAGCAGGGCACCGGCCTCGGCGCCCGCCTGCTCGAACGCGCCGAGCGGGAGGCGCGCGAGCTCGGCCTCGGCGAGCTGCGCCTCTACACGAACGCGAAGATGACCGAGAACCTCAGCTACTACCCGCGCCGCGGCTTCGTCGAGGTGGAGCGGCGGGAGGAGGACGGCTTCGACCGGGTGTTCTACGCCCGAGCGCTCGGGTGATCCCCGCCGGAAGCAGGGGACTCACGCTCTGACGTGCCCACTGCACGCCAGGAGTGCAGGCGCGCCGTGCGTGCGTCCGCCACGCTACACCAGCCTTGCGTTGTCGACGCCCTCCTTCACCACGCGGGTGAATCCACCGTGCACCGCCTGCTTCACGAGGCTCTTCACGAACCCGGCAGCCGTGCTGGCGGGCACGCCGGGCGGCACCGCGAGCGCGAAACGGTCGACCCGCACGTCGACCACGACGGGTCCGCCCCGGTGCGCAAGGGCGCGGCGAAGATCGTCTTTCAGGGTTGCCGGATCATCGCATCTGATCCCCGTCGCGCCGAACGCCTCGGCGACCCGGGCGAAATCGATCTCGTCGAGCGCGGTCCCCCACGGAACCATCCCCGCCTCCTGCTGTTCGATGTTGACGAAGTCCAGGAGGGCATTGTGGAAGATGACGTGCACCACCGGCGCCTGCGCAGCGACCTCGGTGACGAGGTCGGAGAAGGCGAGCATGGAGAAGCCGCCGTCGCCGCACAACGCCACGACCTGGCGATCCGGCGCCGCTTTCCACGCGCCGAACGCGTTGGGCGAGGCGTTCGCCATCGACGCCCACGAGTAGGAGCCCAGATGGGTGCGCTGCCCCCGGAAATCGAGGTGATGTGCAGCCCAGATGACAGGAGTTCCGGTGTCAATCGTGACAATGGCGTCGTCATCCAGGAGCTCATTGATGGTCGCGGCTACAAACTCCGGACGGATGGGGGAGAGCTCCGCGCCGTCATCGACGTACGCGCGCAGCTTCTTCTCCCATCGTGCGGTCGTCTTGAGCGCACGATCCAGGTGGGCGCGATCCGTCCGCTCGTCGAGGAGCGGGAGCAGCTCCGGCAGCAGGGCTTCGAGGCTCGCGCCGATCCCGAGCTCGAGCGGGACACGCCTTCCGAGCAGCTCGGGCCTCCGATCGACCTGCACGAACTTCGCCTCGCCCACGGAAAGGAAGTCGGGATACGGGAAATCGGTGCCGAGGAGCAGCACGAGATCGGCGGACTTCAGCGCCTCGTGGCAGCCGCCGTATCCCAGGAGCCCCGTCATCCCGACCGCGTTCGGGTTGCCGCTCTCGAGGAAGGCCTTTCCCTTCAGCGAGAAGCCGACCGGGGCGGCGATCCGCTCGGCAAGCTCGACGACGAGATCGCGCGCCTGCTCGCAGCCCGCGCCGCCGAACACCGTGACGCGCTCGGCAGCGTTGATGAGGCGCGCGAGCGCCGCGACGTCCCCCGCACTCGGACCGACCGCGGGCTGAGGGAGCGGACGATAGACGGGCTCATTCCCGAGCGGTGACGCTGCTCCGGCGATGTCGCCCGGCAGGGAGATCACAGCGGGGCCGCTCATCGTGGCGCAGGCGTCGAGGGCCTGCGTGAACACGGCGCGAGCCTGTTTCGCGCTGACCACTCGGCCGACGAAGTGTGCCGCCGGGCGAAACAATTCGTAGGGGTTGACCTCCTGCAGGCCGCCCGTGTCCATGATGTCCGTGTGTACGTCGCCCCCGATCACGATCACGCGTGCGCGCTCGCGGAGGGCGTCGATGAGCGCGTTCGTGAGGTGCGTGACGCCTGGTCCGGCCGTGCCGCAGACCGCGACGATCCCGCCGCTCACTCTCGCGTCGGCCGAGGCCGCGAACCCGCCCCACTCCTCGTGTCGCACGTGGACAAACTCGATCTCCGGATGACGCCCGATCGCCTCGAACGCGGGATTGAGCGCGTCCCCCACGATCCCGTAGCAGCGTTTCACCCCTGCCTGCGCGAGCATGCTCCAGAGGTCGTCGGACACTGTTCTCTGCATGGTTTCCCCCTTCGTCGTTCTGCTCCGGATCCCGTTCCTCAGCTGTCGGCGGCAAGACCGAAGCGCGCAGGATCCGCGAGTCGCCAGTCGCGCGCCCAGGACTCGGGCGGCGAGGAGAGGAGTTCCCCGGGTTCAAGCCAGCGATACAGCTCCGCGTACGAGCTGCTGCGCTCCTCGCTGAGATTGCGCCGCAGCATGTGCGGGGAAAGGTCCTCGCGATCCCGAGCCCCCATTGAGGCCATGAGGCGAAGGGCCTCGGTCACGGTATTCCGTTGATAGTTCGCGACGCGCACCGTCTTCGTGGTGACATCGAGTGAGCGTGCCCTGCGCGGATCCTGTGTCGCGACCCCCGTCGGGCAGGTGTTCGACGCACACCGCAGCGACTGAATGCAGCCGAGCGCCATCATCATGGGCCGGGCCGCATTCGCGTAGTCTGCGCCCTGGATCATGCGTTTCACGATGTCGCTGCCCGCCGCAATCTTGCCCGCCGCCCCGAGCTTGATCCGGTCGCGCAGCCCGGTGCCGACGAGCGCATTGTGCACGAGCATGAGGCCCTGAGTGAGCGGCATCCCGACATTGTCCTCGAACTCCTCGGGGGCCGCTCCGGTGCCGCCCTCGGATCCGTCGACAACGATGAAGTCCGGGGCGGTGCCGAGTTCAATCATTGCCTTACAGATCGCGAGCACGTCCCGTTGCGAGGTGGCGCAGAGCTTGAAGCCCGCTGGCTTTCCGCCGGCGAGTTCCCGCATGCGCGCAATGAACTCGATGAGCTCGAGAGGGGTCGAGAAGACGCGGTGCCGCGCGGGACTCACGCATTTCTCGCCGACGGGCACGCCGCGAGCCTCGGCGATTTCGGGAGTGACCTTGTCGCCGGGCAGCACCCCGCCGAGACCAGGCTTGGCGCCCTGGCTCAGCTTCAGAGAGACGCACTTCACCTGGGGGTTCGCGGCCTGATCGGCAAAGTGTTCCGGGGAGAAATCCCCGCTCTCGGTGCGCGCGCCAAAGTAGCCGCTGCCAATCTCCCAGACAAGATCCCCGCCCTGGCGATGGTACTTCGAGATCCCGCCCTCACCCGTGTCGTGAGCGAAGCCGCCGTCCCTCGCGCCCGCGTTCAGGGCGCTGATTGCGTTGCTCGAGAGCGCGCCGAAGCTCATCGCCGACACATTGAGCATGGCCATCTCGTAGGGTTGGGTGCAGTCCGGGCCGCCGATGAGGACTCGCGGCGGTGTCTCCGGCGGCTCAAGCGGGGTGACCGAGTGAACGAGCCACTCGGCTCCGGGCCGCTGGACATCCCTGAGCGACCCAAAGGCTTCCTCAGACTTCGCGTTTTCAGAGCGGTCGTCGATCATCTGGCGGGTGGTGCGGTTGAATGGCCGCCCGTCCCAGTCGCGCTCAATGAAGTACTGCTGAATCTCGGGGCGGATCTTCTGGAGCAGATACCTCGCGTGCCCGACCACCGGATAGGTTCGCAGCACCGCGCGCTTTCGTTGTGCGAGATCAAAGGCGCCGAGCGCGGCGACCGCCGACGCGGCGATGCCCGCGGCGATCCGGAGCCCCCCTCCTGGTCCTCGACCACTCCGCTTCGCTGACACCACTCGCCACCTTTCTCGCACCGCATCCACGCGGACTGGGGTGCCAGCGCCGCGGCCGGATGAGGTTATGGCCACTGTCCCATATCGCTGCTATGTGTGCCATGTGCGCTGGCTGAGTAGTTGCTTGGTGGGGGGGGGGTTCGGTCGAGGGCGGGTAGGTGCGCTTGGCTGCGGTTGGTTGCGGCTGGCTGCGGTTGGCTGCGGTTGGCTGCGGTTGAGTTGACCCAAAGTATGCCTTGGAGCGCAATAAGCGTCACTTTGGGTCAACTCAACGCGCGGGGCTGCCGGGTGAGCGGCCAGGCGGCGGCCGCGGGAGCAGGCCGGCAGGCCGGGAGTCGGCTTGAGTTGACCCAAAGTGTGCCCTGGAGCGCAGAAAGCGCCACTTTGGGTCAACTCAAGGGGAGGGCCACCGCTTGGGTTGACCGAAAGTGTCTCCTGGAGTGCAGAAAGCGTCACTTTGGGTCAACTCAGGGGGGCGACGCGGGGCACCGGCGACGCGGCGACACGGCGCACCGGCGGCCCGGCGGCCCGGCGGCCGCGACTACGCCTGCGCCGGGGGCGCGTCGTAGGTGAGCCAGCGGGTTTTGGTGGCGAGGGTGTCGTAGAGGGCCTGGGCCTGGGCGTTGTCGTCGGCCGTGATCCAGCGCACGACCGAGCGTCCCTCGGCCGCGGCGATCTCGGTGAGGCGGTCGATGAGCGCGCGCCCCGCGCCGCGGCCGCGCACCTCGGGGTCGGTGAAGAGGTCGTCGAGCCAGATCCCCACGGTTCCGGTCGAGGGGCGCGAGAAGCGGCGGAAGTCGGCGATCGCGACGATGCGGCCGTCGGCCTCGGCGACGAGGCTGCCGACCTCGTGCTCGGGATCGGCGACCCATCCCCAGACGCGGGAGACGATCTCCTCCGACTCCGGGAGGTGATAAAACTCCCGGTAGGCGCGGAAGAGTTCGCGCCAGCGCTGCTCGTCGGCAGGGGCTACGGGGCGGACGGTCACTGCGGTGGTTGCGGGCATGGGAGCTCCTATCGGGGTACGTATGTGGGTGCGGATGCGGGTGCGGATGCAGCGGCGGATGGGGATGACAGTGCCGACGCCCGCCCCAGCGCGAGCAGCAGCACGAGCGTGAGCGCCGCGAGGGCGAGTAATCCAAGCAGCACGTCAGGTAGCGGGAAGTGCTGCGCGAGCAGGGCGATCGGGAACGGCGCGAAGAAGCCGACGTAGGTGAGCGCCTGAAACACGGCGGTGTTGCGGCCGAGTTGCCCGGCCGGGCTTATGGCCGTGATCAGGCGGAGCCCGGTTGTCTGGCAGAATCCGTGCGCGAGTCCGAACACGAAGCAGGACACGAGGAGCAGCCCGAGCGACTGCCCGGTCACTGCGGCGATCCCGATCCCGGTTCCGGCCATCGCGAGGGCGAGGGCGAGCGGGGCGAGGAGCCGCGGCGAGGCGGTCGCGCGGCCGGCGAGCGGCTGCACGCAGAGTCCGCCGAGCGCGGGGAGCGGGGTGAGGAATGCACTGAAGAGCAGGGGATCGATGCCGCCCTCCTGGCGCACGGCGCTCGGCAGCGTCGCGAGCGGAACGGCCGTGCAGATGAGGGTCCACGGGGCGAGCGGCAGCACGAGGCGCAGGAAGCGCGGGTCGCGGAGGCCGAGGCGTGCGTCGCCGGCCCCGGCCGGGGCGGGGCTCGGCGCGATCGTGCCCGGGATCGCGCGGCCCGGGATCGCGGAGCCGCGAGGATGCGTGCCGCGCACCCCCTGCAGCACCACCCCGACCGCAAGCGCCGAGAGCGCGACGTGCGGAAGCATCGCCCACACGGCCGGGTGCGGGATCCCGAGCGCGAGGAGCGCCCACGCGAGTGAGCCGGTGACGAGCGCCCCCGTGCCCATCCCGACGGTGGTGAGCACCATGGCGAGGCGTGATCCACGGGCGCCCGCGACGGCCCCGGTGACCCAGGCGGTCGCCGAGCTGAAGCCGATCCCGCACCCGATTCCCGTAAGGAAGCGCCCGATCAGCACGAGTTCAGGGTGGGATCCGGCGAGCATGAGCAGCCCGGAGGAGAGTCCCGTGACGGCGACGGCGGCGAGGACAACTCTGGGGCGCCCGAAGCGGTCGGAGAGCGATCCGCCGATGAGCAGCATGGGGATGAGGCTCGCGCCGTAGACGACGAAGATGCCCTGGATCGCGACGTCGCCGATGGGCGCGATGCGGGGGAAGAAGAGGAGCAGCGGCGCGAACTGGAGGGTGCCCCAGCCGAGCACGAAGAGGCTGAGCAGCGGGGCGAGCACGGGGACGCTCGCGTGGCTCGCCGGCGCGCGCCGAACCTCCGTGCTTCCCTGGACCATGTGCCCATACTGCCCGCCTTTCCGGCCGGGAGAGAATGCCGGATAATGAAGATTCGAGTGGTCCGGAAAGGCGAGCATGCGGCACGAATCCCCGATGAACCTGGTTCTCGACATCGAGCGGGCGCCCGGGACCGGCGCGCGCCAGCACGTCGCCGGGCAGCTGCGGGCGGCGCTCCTTTCGGGCCAGGTCGCGGCGGGGGAGCCGCTGCCGTCGACGCGGGTGCTCGCCGCGTCGCTGGCGGTTTCACGTGGAACAGTCGTCGCGGCGTACGAGGACCTCGCGGGCGAGGGGTACGTCGAGATACGGCCTGGGAGCGGGACCTTCGCCGCGCGTGAGCTGCCGGGCGCCGCGAAGGTCGTGCCCCAGGATCCCGCACCGTCGACCGGGCCGCGGCAGAAGGCCGCGCAGCCAGGCGACACCGCTGAGATCAGTCTTTCGCCGGGCAGCCCGGCTGCGCGCTTCCACGAGGATCGCGAGTGGGTGGCCGCCTGGCGCGCGGCGCTCCGCACGCCGGCTCCTCCCGTGCCGCCGGGCCCGGCCGGCGAGGCGCCCCTGCGCCAGCTCATCGCGCAGCACCTCGCGGCTCACCGGGGGGTGCGGTGCTCGGCGGACGAGATCCTGATCACGGCCGGCACGAGCGACGCGCTCGGGCTGCTCGTCCACGGACTCGCCGAGCGGACACGCGGGCGGATCGGCGCGACCGGGGGCAAAGAGGATCCTCGGCTCAGGATCGCGACGGAGGATCCCGGCTACCCGGCCGCGCGCCGAGTGCTCGAGCGCCTCGGCGCCGAGGCGGTCCCGATCCCGCTCGGCGACGGCGGGATGGACCTCGCAGCGCTCGCCGCGGCGCCGGGTCCGTTCGCGGCTGCGCTCCTCACCCCGAGCCACCAGTACCCGCTCGGCGGGCGCCTGCACGTCGCCGACCGGCTCGCCCTCATCGCGTGGGCCGAACGCGAGGACGCCGTGCTCATCGAGGACGACTACGACAGCGAGTTCCGGCACGGCGCCCCCGCGCTCCCCGCGGTCGCCTCGCTCGACGCGACCGGCCGGGTCGTGCACATCGGCAGCTATTCGAAGACGCTCACGCCGTGGCTGCGCTGCGGCTACGTCGTGGTGCCGGATCCGGGCCTCCGCGCGCGCATGCTCGAGGTGCGCGAGGATCTCGGCCAGCCCGTCTCGGGCGCGATGCAGCTCGCGCTCGCCGAGTATCTGCGCTCGGGCGGCCTGCGGAGGCACCTCGCCCGTCGCGGCCGGGAGTACGCGCACCGGCGCGGGCTCGTGATGCGTGCGCTCGAAGCGCTCGCGCCCGGTGTGCGGCTCGCCGCCGTCGAGGGCGGTCTGCACGCGGTGCTGACCTGGGATTCCGGGCCCCCGAGTGGCGAGGTCGTCCGGGCGCTCGCGCGGCGCTCGATCCGGGTCGCGCCGCTCACGGACTACTACCACCCCGGTTCACCGCGACTCCGTCACGGTATCGTGTTCGGCTACGGTGCCCCCACCGACCTGCAACTGCAGGCAGCGCTCGCCGCCATCGTCGACGAGCTGGGCGGGTGTGCGGGCGGGGCGAAGGGTCGCTGGGGCGCGATTCAGCCGCGCGGCACGACCCCGACCCGCACCTCGCGGTGCTCGGCGGCACGCACGAGCGCGGCGTCCAGCTCGGAGAGGGGGTAGCGCGCGCCGACGAGTTCCTCGAATGGGAAGCGCCCGCGGCAGCGCGCAAGGAACGCGACCGACTCCTCGAGGTCGCGCGGGGCGTAGTTGTGGACGCCCGTGATCGTCGCGATGCCGCGCACGATGCGCTCCGGATCCACCGGCACCGGCGGGCCCGGGAACACGCTTCCGACCCACACCGCGACCCCGCCGACGGCGAGGGCGGCGAGCCCGGCCGTGACGGCGGAGGCCGCCCCTGACGCGTCGAGCACGACGTCGTATTCGCGCGCGGGTCCGTGTGCTTCGCGCGCGCTGGCGGCGGGATCCGGAGCCTCCGGCGCGATCGTCGTCGCCGCGCCGAAGCGCAGCGCCAGCTGCTGCCGCACGGGGTCCGGATCGCTGAGGGTCACCGTTGCGCCGCGCTCGAAGGCCATCGCGCACGCGGCGAGTCCGATGAGGCCCCCGCCGGTGACGAGGACGGTGGCGCCCTCGAGCGGGAGCGTGCGCTCCGCGGCTCGCAGTCCGGCCCAGGCCGTCGCGACCCCGCAGCCGGCAGGGGCGAGCACTTCTGCGGGCAGTTCCGCGGGCACCGGCACGATCGCGGTGCCTGCCGGGAGTAGCACGTGGGAGGCGAAGCCGCCGCTTAGCTTCCACTCCTCGCGGAAGGTTTCGTGCCCGAACTTCCGCAGCGACCGGCACTTCTGCGGGAGCCCTCGCGCGCAGCGGTCGCAGCTTCCGCAGCGCACGGCGAGCGACCACACCACGCGGTCGCCGATCCGGAGCGGCTCCCCGCTCGGCGCCGTCGGCGCGGGGGAGCCGAGCGCGGTGACGTGGCCGACGGCCTCGTGGCCGAGGACGAGCGGCGTCGGTTCGATCCGATGCCCGAGGGCGGTGTGCACGTCGGAGCCGCAGACGGTCGCCAGCTCGATCGAGACGAGGGCCTCGCCCGGCGCGGTCTCCGGCAGCGGGATGGTGCGCGGAGCGTGCGGCGTGCCCGGCCCGAGGAAGAGCTGGGCCGCGGCAGCCTCCGCCGCACCAGCCTCCGCCGCACCAGCTTCCGCCGCACCAGTTCCCCCCGCGGCGTGCGGCATCACACCGCGGCCGCGGTCTGCGGCAGGAGGATCCCGCGCAGCCCCGTGATGTCGTCCAGGATCACCCCGGCGCCCGCCTCCTCGAGGGCGGCGCGGTCGTGCGCGCCGCTCAGCACGGCGCCGACCAGGCCGGCTCCGGCGCGGCGGCCTGAGGCGACGTCGCTCACGGTGTCGCCGAAGACGGCGACGTTCTCGACGGCGGTCGCGCCCGTGCGGATGAGCGCCGTGAGCACGAGGTCGGGGGCGGGGCGGCCGCGGCCGGCGTCGACCGGCGAGAGCGCGGCGTCGACGAGCTCGCGCCAGCCGAGGGCGTCGAGGATCGCGTCGCGGGTCGCGGGGGCGAAGCCTGTGGTCAGCGCCACTTTCAGGCCCGCCGCGCGGAGCTCGGTGATGAGCGCGGCGGCGCCGGGGATCTCCTCGACCCCGTCCTCGGAGACGAGCTCGGCGTAGGCGACCTCGAACGCGTCGGCCGCCCGCGCCGCGAGCTCGGCGTCGCCGCCCGAGAGGTACGTGAAGACGTCGAGCTTCGATCGGCCCATCGTGTCGCGCACGTAGGCGAGCGCCTCCTCCCACGGCATGCGGGCCGCGACGCCCGTGCGCTCGTTCGCCCGCGCGAACGCGCGCTCGACGACCCCGTCGTCGCGCACGGTCGTGCCAGCCATGTCGAGGACGACGAGCTCGATGGGGGCCGGGAGGGCAGACGGGAGGGCGGAGTTGAGGGCGGTGTTCATGGGTGTTCCTGTTCTATGTCCTGCGTGTGCTGCGGTTCAGTGCGGAGGGGAGCTTCGCGGAGCGCCTCCGCGAGGACGCGCTCCGCGAACCCGAGACCCGTCGTCATGCCGATGCCAGTCGTGACCGACGCCGCGACGACGCGCTCGGCGACGTGCTCGAGCAGGAACTCGCCCGGCGCCTTCGCGTAGACGCCCTGCCAGCGCTCGATCACGCGGGGCGCGGGGATCCCGAACAGCGCGCGCGCCTCGTCGAGGATCGCCTGCTGGCCGTCCTCGGCCTGGAAGGGGAGGGGGGCCGCGTCGGTCGCGTGGGTGTCGCCGAGGAGCAGCGTGCCGTCGGGCAGCTGCGTGTACATCTGGTTGAGGTCGATGGCCGCGAGGTCGGGGCGCTCGCCGTGGAGCCGCTCGCGCACGGGCGCGGCCTCGGGGAGGCCCGCGAACCTGCCGTAGCGGATGAGCGACCAGCCGGTGAGGAGCGGCGCGTCGAGCGGGCGGGGGAGCGCGGCCTGCACGCGGAGCATGTCGAGGGCGCAGCGCTCGACGCCGCGGCGCTCGGCGAGCTCGGGGAGGAGCTCGTCGAGGTCGTGGTTCACGGCGAGGATCACGCGGTCGGCCGAGATGGGCCCCCAGCTCGTGAGGAGTGCCGGGGAGGCGGATCCGCCGCCCGCGACGAAGCCCGTCGCGGCGGTGCGCATCCGGAACTCGACCCCGAGCTCGGCGAGGTGGGCGGCGATCCTGGCGCCCGCCTCGCGCGGGTTCGTCTGCAGGTCGGCCGCGATGTGGCCGCCGCCCACGACGAGGCCAGGGGCGACGGGGGCCGCCGCCTCGAACTCGGCGGCGCCGAGGAGCCGGATCCCGCCGCCCTCCGCCGCGGCCGCCAGGAGCCGCAGCTCGTCCTCGTGGCGCGCGGCGACGAGGGTGCCGGACTCGCGCAGCCAGAAGCCCGCGTCGCGGGCGAGCCGGAGCCAGTGCTCGCGCGCCGCGTCGCCGTAGGCGCGCGCCTCGCCGGTCTGGGCGCCGATGCAGAGGTGGCCGAAGTTCCTGATGCTCGCGCCGGTGATGCGGGATCGGCGCTCGACGACGACGACCCTGAGCCCGCGCCGCACCGCGGCGTAGGCCACGCCGAGGCCGACGATGCCCGAGCCGACGACGGCGACGTCGAAGGCGGCGCCGGATCCCGCGCCGGATCCGGATCCCGACCCGGCCGCGCTCACTTCAGCACCTTCCGCATCCACATCGCGAGGCCCTCGACGAGCAGCACCGTGACGAGAATCATGAGCACGATCGACCCGACGAGCTGGTAGTTCGAGCCCTGGCCCGCGTTCAGCAGGTAGTAGCCGACGCCGCCCCCGCCGACGATCCCGAGCAGGGTGGCGGCGCGGATGTTCGTGTCGAGCAGGTAGAAGGTGTGGCCGACGAGCGACTGGGCGCCCTGGGGGAGCGTCGCGCCGAAGAACATCTGGAGGCGCGAGGAGCCGGCGGCCGTGAGGGCGCGCTCGGGGCCACGCGGCACCTCCTCGAAGGAGTCGGCGATGAGCTTGCCGAGGAGCCCGATGCCGCCAAAGGCGAGGGCGATCGTGCCGGCCTGCGCCCCGAGCCCCGTGATCACGATGAGCACGATCGCGAGGATGAGCTCGGGCACCCCGCGGATGCCGACGAGCAGCAGCCGGAAGCCGGAGCGCGTCGCCGGGTTGGGGGCGACGTTGCGTGCGGCGAGCGAGCCGATCACGACCGAGGCGACGAAGGTGAGGAGCGTCGCCGCGAGGGCGATTTGGATCGTCTCGACCATCGCTCCGAAGATCGTCGCGAAGCCGTAGTTGCCGAAGTTCGGCGGCCAGAAGGACGCCGCGACCGGGGGAACCTTCTCCCAGAACGTGAGGAAGTCGGACCAGATGATCCCGCTCACCGCGACGCCCGCGACGACGGCCGCGAGCGCGATCCAGCCCGCGGCGACGTTGCGCACGCGGCCAGCGGTCCACGGCCGGCGCATCGCGGCGTCGACCGAGGCGAAGCGCGGATCGGCGGGCGCGGTGCCGGCGCCACGGGGGCCGCCGGTGCCGCGGGATCCGCGCCGCGAGCGGCCGCGCGAGAACAGCCGCACGAAGACGCCACGGCCGGCGTTCTCGCCCAGCATGCTGACGCGCACGGCGCTCGACACGACCTCCATGAGCACGCAGAGCGCGAACATCACGAGGGCGATGCCGAGGCCGAGGCCGTAGTTCAGCGAGCTGAAGGCGTGCGACATCGCGAGCCCGAGGCCGGCGACGCCGACGTAGCCGAGCACGACGGAGCCGCGCAGGTTGATGTCGTTGCGGTGCAGCACGGTCGCGACCCAGGAGGGCATGACCTGGGGCAGGATCCCGGCCGTGAACTCCTGCAGCTTGGAGCCGCCCGCCGCGCGGATCGCGAGCCGCGGGCCCTCGTCGATCTGCTCGATCGCGTCGGCGAAGAGCTTCGAGATCATGCCGACCGAGTGGATCCCGATCGCGAGGATGCCGGGGAGTGCACCGAGGGAGAAGAGCAGCACGAACACCATCGCGAGCACCACATCCGGCAGCGCACGGGTAAAGACCCCGATGAAGCGGGCGAACGCGCGCCAGCCGGGGCCGGGGGTCGTGTTGGCGGCCGCGAGGTAGGCGACCGGCACGGAGAGCAGCGCGGCGAGCACGGTGCCCGTGAGCACGAGCCCGACTGTGAGCACCGTGAGCTGCAGCAGCTCGGCCGGCTCGGGGAACTTCAGCCCGCCGACGCGGGCGAAGAAGCGCTCAGCGTTCGCGCCGCTCTCGAGCATGCTCGGGATCGAGATGTTGACGCGCGCGAGCGCCCACACGGCGAGGCCGGCGAGGATGAGGAGCGCGATCCCAGCGGCGATGCGCTGCGGATCCGGCTGGCGCCTGGGCGCGCGGGCGAGGATGCCCGTGTCGCCCGAGACCTGGCGGGGCGAAGTGCGGGGCGGGGTTGCGACGCTCACGAGACGAACTCCTCCTGCGCGCGGGGCTGCAGGCCGGCGCGGAGCTCGCGGTCGACCGCCTCGAGCTCGTCCGTCGGGGTCGCGACGCGGCCGTAGATCTCCATGACCTCGGCGCGGCTCAGGCCGTCGGCCGGGGTGTCGAGCACGACGGCGCCGTGGCGGAGGCCGACGATCCGGTCGGCCCACGAGATCGCGAGGTCGACCTGGTGGAGGCTGCACACGACGGTGAGGCCGTCGGCCGCGGCGATCTCGCGGATGAGCGCCATGACCTGCGAGCTCGACTCGGGGTCGAGGGAGGCGACGGGCTCGTCCGCGAGGAGCACCTCGGGATCCTGCATCAAGGCGCGCGCGATCGCGACGCGCTGCTGCTGGCCGCCCGAGAGCGTGTCGGCGCGCTGGTAGGCGCGGTCGAGCAGGCCGACCCGGTCGAGGTGGCCGAGCGCCTTGCGCTTGAGCGCGCCCGGGTAGCTGAAGAGCCCGAGCCGCGGGCCGCGGAGCGCGCCGAGCGCGCCGCTCAGCACGTTCTCGAGCACCGTGAGCTCGCCCACGAGCTCGAACTGCTGGAAGATGAAGCCGACGCGGCTGCGGAGGCCCCGCAGGCGCGCGCCGGAGAGCCGCGACACGGGCTCGCCGAGCACCTCGACCGAGCCGGCGGTCGGGGTCTCGAGGCCGTTGATGTGCCGCAGTAGGGTGGACTTTCCGGATCCCGAGAGGCCGAGCAGCACCACGATCTCGCCCCGGTCGACCCGGAGGTCGACGGCGCTGAGCGCGGTCGTGCTCTCGCCGTAGCGCTTCGTGAGATCCGAGATCTCGATCACGGGTGAGGTGTGCGGTGCGGTCATGATGTCTGCCTCTCGGGATCCGGGACGTCGGCGGTCAGGCAGGCGCTAGGCCTTGCACTGCTCCGCGTCGGTCTTCTTGCAAATGTCGCGGATCTGGTCGTAGTACTTGTCGTCGACCGGCTCGGTCGAGTAGAAGGTCGCGCGGAACGCGTCGGTGTCTGCGCTCTTCACGCCGGACTTGATGATCTCGTCGATCGACACCTCGGAGAGCGCCTCGGTGAGGGTCTTCTTCACGTCGTCGGGCAGCGCGTTCGCGAGCACGATCGGGGCGCCGGGGACCATCGTCTTCTCGATGACCTTGACCTTGTCCGACTTCTCGGCCTCGCTGTCCTCGGCGAAGCCGGCCTCGCACTCCTTGCCCTCGCCGACCTTCTGCACGCTGACGTCGTGCTTGCCCGCGAACACCGGCGTGATGTCCTTCTGCGGATCGATGCCGGCCTCGAGCAGGTTGTAGCTCGGGAAGAGGTAGCCCGAGGTTGACGACGGGTCGACGAAGCACACCTTGTGGCCCTTGAAGTCGGCGATCGAGGTGATGTCGCTGTCGACCGGGACGATGGCCTCCGAGTAGTAGCCGGGCTCCTGCCCCTCCTCGGTCACGATCGAGGAGATCGGGGTGAGCTCCGCGCCGTTGTTCGTCGCGGTGACGTAGGTGAAGCCGGAGAAGGAGGCGACGTCGATCTTGCCGGCGATCGCGGCCTCGATGAGCGCCGCGTAGTTGGTCGACTCGTGGTACTCGACCTTCTTGCCGGTCTCCTGGGCGATGTAGTCCATGAGCGGCTGGTAGTTGGTCTCGGTGTCGACCGAGTCGGGGACGACGCCGAAGACGAGCGTGTCCGAGTTGCTCGCGAAGGCACCGGTCTCGCTGGCGGAGGACTCGGTGGCGTCGGCCGAGCTGGAGCAGGAGGCCAGGCCGAGGCCGAGGAGGGCGATACCTGCCATGGCCACGGAGGCCTTGAGCGCACGAAGGTTCATGATTGCCTTTCGAAGGGGTGGGATACGAACCGCCACTACCCTCGCACCCGATCGGGGCACAAATATACCTATCTGAGAAATGTTCAGGGGGTGTTTACCGGGAAAGGCCTAAGTTGAACAGCTGATGACGGTTTCCTGGGGGCTTGAGGGGGGTGTGGCGCGACAGATAACATGCCTATGTGAGCAAAGTTGTCTACTTGCAGATTGCCGAGGACCTGCGCGCCCGGATCCAGGACGGCCGCCTCGCACCCGGTGAGAGCGTGCCGACGGAGGCCGAGCTCGCCGCGGAGTGGCAGACCTCGCGCGGGCCCGTGCGGAACGCGCTCGCCGCGCTGCGCGCCGAGGGGCTCGTCGAGACGGGCCGGGGCCGTGCGGCCAGGGTCGCGACCCGCAAGCCGAGCCAGGCCGTCGACGTCGAGATCCCCTTCACCCGCTGGGCGGAGGCGATCGGGGCGACGCCGGGCGCGCTCACGCAGCAGATCTCCCTGCGGCGCGCGGATTCCCGCATCGCCTCCTCGTTCGGGATCGCCGAGGGCGAGCACGTGGTCGAGGTGCTCCGCCTGCGCTTCCTCGACGGGAGGCCCACGATGTTCGAGCGCCTCGCCTACCGGGAGGACCTCGGCCGCATCCTCTTCGAGCACGACCTCGACACGCTCTCGATCACGGAGCTCCTCGCGACGAACGGCTTCCCGCGCATCGACGTCGTGCACGAGATCGACGCGATCGCGGCGGACGAGCTCGACAGCAGCATGCTCGGGATCCCGGTCGGGGCGCCGATCCTGCGCCTGCACCGCGTCGCGCGCGACGCCGAGGGCCGCGTCACCGAGGTCTCGGACGACCACTACCGCAGCGACATCGTGCGCTTCACGGTCGCGGCGGCGGGCGGCGGCAACGGCCGCGGGGCGAGCCGCGGCAGGCAGGCCGACGGCGGCCCCTACCTGCGCGGGCTCCAGGGCTAGCCGGAGGTCCCTGATGGTGCGCGAGGCGCGGGGTGCGCGCCGCGCCGCGACCCGCAGCGCTCAGCCGGAGATCCACGTTCAATTGCAAAATTTTGGGCAGGCAGTCGAGCTGAACGCAGAACTCAGGGTGAGCGCAGGAGAAACCGGAGGGAAAACCGCTAGCCGATCCCGAGCAGCACGATCCCTCCCGTCACGACGACCGCCGCGATGACGCGCGGCACCGGCCGTTTCTCGTGGAACACGAACGCCCCGAAGAGGCTCACGAGTACGACGCTCACCTCGCGCACGGGCGCGACGAGCGAGACGGGCGCGATCGTCACGGCCGTGAGCACGAGGATGTAGGAGAGCGGCGACAGCACCCCGAACGCGAGGAGCCGGCCCCAGTTGGCCCGGAACGTCGGCACGAGCTCGCGCCGCCTGCGCCACACGGCGAGGCTGAAGAGCGGCACCTCGAGCGCCGTGCAGCCGACCATGAACGCGACGGGGGAGATACCCCACTCGCGCAGCGCGTGGGTGTCCCACACGGTGTAGGCGGCGATCGCGACCCCCGTCGCAAGGCCGAACGCGATGGCCGGGTCGACGCGCCGCCCGGCGGGGGCGGATCCGGTGCGCGACGATCCCGCGCCTGCCGATCCGGAGCGCGGCGATCCGCCGCCCGCCGGCCGCCGTCCGATCAGCCCCATCGCGACGACGCCCGCGATCACCACGAGCACCCCGCCGAGCGCGAGCGGGCTCGGCCGCTCGCCGAGCAGCGCGACCGCGACGACGAGGGTGAGGAGCGGCCCCGTGCCGCGGGCCGTCGCGTACACGGTCGAGAGCTCGCCGCTCGCGTAGCCGCGCTGCAGCAGCAGCATGTAGCCGACGTGCAGGATCGCCGACACCCCGATCCCGAGCGCGAGTCCGCCCCAGTCGGAGGCGCCGATCCCGCCCGTGAACGGGATCGCGCCCACCCAGAGCAGCACGCTGAAGACGGAGCCCCACCACAGGAACGGCAGGCCCGTGCGGCTCGAACCGTGGGCGATGATGTTCCAGCCGGCGTGGGCGAAGGCGGCTGCGAGGACGAGGAGGAAAGCAGTGAGCGACACGGGGAACCTTCTGCTCGCCGGTTTCGGGCAGGCGAGCGCGGTTCCTCCGGGCTTTTGTCCTGTCAGATGACGCGGGATCGCGGGATCCCCCGTGGCGACGCTCGGACCAGTCGGGCCGCACCTCCGCGAGGCCCCGGAACCCTAGTCGCTATCGCCGACCATGCTACCCCGCCGGCACGCGCCCGGTCGACCCCGTGGAACGAAGAATCGGCCCGGAAGTCGCAGAACAGGGAACCATTCCGCGGCCGACGGGCCGATTCTCGCGTGCGGGTGCCGCTACTTCTTCGTGTAGAGCGTGCCGGGCAGCTCGAACTGCGTCTGCTCGGGCTTCGTGCCCTTCGCGTTGTCCGCGATGAGGTCGGCGACCTTCTTCGCGATCTCGGGCCAGTTCTGCTTCACGGTCGCGACGAAGGGGCCGCCC
This sequence comes from Leucobacter luti, assembly GCF_050310065.1. Classification (GTDB taxonomy): domain Bacteria; phylum Actinomycetota; class Actinomycetes; order Actinomycetales; family Microbacteriaceae; genus Leucobacter; species Leucobacter luti_B. The sequence goes on from NZ_CP190007.1 coordinate 447,668, forward strand.
TTGTCGATCTCGGCGATCGCGAAGTCCTGGCCGTCGACCCCGACGACGGGCACGTCGGTCACGTTCGCGGCGTTGAGCGCCTGCGTCGCGCCGAGCGCCGGCTCGTCCCAGCCGCCCCAGATCCCGTTCAGCTTGTCGCCCTGCGCCGAGACGATGTCCTGCACGGCCTTGCGCGCGTTGTCGACGGGGCCGGGCACCTCGATGTGCTTCTCCTCGAGGATCGTGATCCCGGCCTTCGTGAACACCTCGCGGGCGCCCTCGGCGCGCGCCTTCACGCCCGGGTGCGGGTCGTGGGTGAGCATCACGATCGAACCGTCGCCCCCGATGGCCTCGATGAGCGCGTTCGCGCTCTGCTCGCCGAGGTCCTGGTTGTCGCTCGTCACGTTCGCGAGGATGCCGTCGGCCTCGGCCGCGTCGATCGCGAAGACGGGAACCTCCGCGTCGGCCGCGGCCTTCAGGCCGAGCGAGATCTGCGTCGGATCGCCCATGCCGAGCACGATCGCGTCGGGCTTCTGGGCGGCGGCGTTCTGGAACGCGCTGTTGAGCTTGTTCATGTCGCCCGCGGTGTCCTCGACGCTGACGTCCCAGCCGCGCGTCTTGCCCTCCTCCTTGAAGAGGTCGATGACCTCCTTGGTGGTGGCGTTCCCGAGGTAGGGGGTGACGACGGCGATCGTGAGCCCGTCGCCCGATCCGCCCTCCCCGCCCGAGCCGGCGTTCGAGGTGTCGCCGCTCGCGCACGAGCTCAGCGCGAGGCACGCTGCCGCGGCGAGGCCGATGGCTGCGAAAGTCCTGGTCAACTTCATTGTCTTGCCTTTCATGGTGGTGCTGCTGGAGCGTCTCAACAAGTATCGGGTGTGCGCGATCCCTAGAGGGCATTCGCGATGTCGTGGAAGCTCGGCGCGAGCGCGTCGTAGAGCCTCCGGTGGGCCGCGATGAGCGGTTCGAGCAGCCCGCGGTCCCGCGACGGCCGGGTCTCGATGTCCGTCGGCCCCGGCGTGAAGAGCGGTTCGAGCCGGTGCGGGATCGCGAGCGCCGCTGCCGCGGCCCTCGCCGCGGAGTGGGTGCCGGGATCGTTCGCCTCGCGCGTCACAATCGTCGCGTCGAAGACGTCGGCGAGGATCCGGCGCCACGCGGCGCTCGATGCCGCGCCGCCGACGAGCGGGATCCGGCGCTGGTGCACGCCGAGGGAGTCGGCCGCGTGCCTGAGCGCCATCGCGACGCCCATGAGCACGGAGAGGTAGAAGTCGTCTGGCCCCGTCGCCTCCTGCACGCCGATGAAGGCGCCGCGGAAGTCGGCGTCGCGCACGGGCGTGCGCTCGCCGCCGAGGCCGGGCAGGCAGAGCGGCTGGGCCGCGGCCGAGCCAGGCTCCGCGATGCGCGCGGCGATCCGGGTCTCGATCGTGGCGAAGTCGAGGCCGGGGAGGAAGCACTTGCGCGCCCAGTTCGCGGACGCCCCGGCCGACTGCACGGCCCCGATGCGCAGGCGCGCGTCCCAGCCGGGCATCACGAGCGAGTGGATCGGCGAGGGCTCCGCCGCGGGATCCACCTCGGTCACGGCCGCGAACCACCCGGTCGTGCCGAGGTAGAGGTAGGCGTCGCCCGGCTCGGAGCCCACGAGTCCGTCGGTCGTGGATCCCGCGTCCCCCATCGCGTGCACGACGGGGATCCCGGCCGGCACGCCGAGCTCGGCGGCGGCCGCGGCGGTCACGGCGCCCACGACGGCGTCCTCCGGCAGCGGCCCGAGGAGCCGGGGGAGGAGGGCCGCGTCGCAGCCCGCCGCCCGCGCGACCGGCGCGAGCCAGGCGCGCTCCGCGACCCCAAGGAGGCCCGTCGTCGAGGCGGTGATCGTGTCGACGACGGCCGCGCCCGTGGCCCGCCACGCGACGAAGCCGGGGGCGCCGAGCAGGAGGTGCTCGGCCGCAGCGAGCGTCTCCGGCTCGTGCCCGGCGAGCCAGGCGATCTTCGCCGCGACGTTCGAGGCGTCCTGCTGATTGCCGGTCAGCCGCTCCCAGTCGGGCAGCTCGCGCAGCAGGCGCTCGTGCTCGGCCGTCGCGCGCGTGTCCGAGTAGAGGAGCGCCGGCCGCAGCGCGCGGCCCGCCGCGACGGGGATGAGATCCTGCATCTGGCCCGTGAGCCCGAGGGCGCCGAGGCGCTGCCCGAGCCCGGTCTCCGCGAGCGCGCGCCGCGCCGCCTCCCACCAGTCGCCCGGATCCTGCTCCATCTCGCCGGAGTGGCCTGCGCGCGTCGGGTAGTCGGCGTGCGCGCGGGCGAGCACCTCGCCGTCCGGCGTCACGACGGCGAGCTTGACGCTCGACGTTCCGAAGTCGAGGCCCGCGATGAGCTCCATGTCAGCGCCTCCGCCGGTTCAGGCGGCTGAGGCTCACGGCGAGCACGATGATGAGGCCCGTGAGGATCTGCTGCACGTAGCTGTTGACCTGCATGATGTTGAGCCCGTTGCTCAGCACGCCGACGATGCCGAGGCCGACCGCCGTGCCGCCGACCGTCGGCTGGCCCGCCCGCGAGAGCGTGATCCCGAGGAAGACGGCCGCGATCGAGGAGAGCATGAAGGCGTCGGCCGCCGAGGGGTGCCCGGAGGCGAGGCGCGCCGTCAGCACGATGCCGGCGAGCGCGGATCCGAAGCCCGAGACGAGGAACGCGGAGAAGCGCACGAGGCGCGTCTTCACGCCGGAGAGGCGCGCCGCCTCGGCGTTGCCCCCAACCGCGTACCAACTGCGCCCGATCACGGTCTTCGAGAGCAGGAACCAGATCACGAGCGCCACGATCACCGCGATGATCACGGGGATCGGGATCGGGCCGAGGCGGCCCTGGCCGATCCAGACGAACGAGTCGGGCAGACCGAACACGGTCGTGCCGTCGGAGAGGAGCAGCGCGAGGCCCGCGAAGGAGGTCATCGTCGCGAGCGTCGAAATGAACGCCGAGAGCCCGAGGAACGCGACGAGGAAGCCGTTGATCGCGCCCGCGAGCACCCCCGCGAGGAGGCCGAGCGGGATCGCGATCCCGGGCGGCGTGCCGCCGACGAGCAGCTGCGCGACGATCACGCCCGTGAGGCTCGCGAGCGAGCCGACGGAGAGGTCGAAGTCGCCGACCACCATGACGACCGTCTGCACGGAGGCGATGATCGCGAGCACGGCGAGCTGCTCGAGGATGTTGACGAAGTTCACGGGCGTGAGGAAGACCTGCGGCCTGAGCGCCGAGAACAGCACGATGAGGCCGATCAGCCCGAAGAGGGTGCCGAGGGTCGCGAGCCACGAGAGCGAGGCCCGGCGCTTCGCCGGAACGGTTCCTGGAGCCTGGGGAGTCGTGGTCATGATGCGGTCTTCCTGTAGCAGAGGGAGAGGATCGATTCTTCTGAGGCGCCGGCCGCAGGCACGACGCCCGTGAGCTCGCCCTCGTGGAGCACGGCGATCTCGTCGGCGATGCCGATGAGCTCGGGGATCTCGCTCGATACGACGACGACGGCGACGCCCGACTCCGCGAGCCGCCTGATCAGCACGTAGATGTCGGACTTCGTGCCGACGTCGATGCCGCGCGTCGGCTCGTCGAGGAGGAGCACGCGGGGCTGGCGCTCGAGCACCTTCGCGAGCACGACCTTCTGCTGGTTGCCGCCCGAGAGCTCCTCGACGGGCTGCCGCACCGAGGTCGTCTTGATCTGGAGATCCTTCGCCCACTTCTCGGCGGTGCGGTGCTCGCGGGCGCGGCTCATGACCCCGGCACCGCTGAGCGAGCCGAAGTTCGCGAGCGCGATGTTGCCTCGGATCGAGTCGGTGATGACGAGGCCCTGGCCGCGCCGCTCCTCGGGCACGAGCGCGATCCCGTCGCCCATCGAACGCCCGATCGAGTGGCGCGTCACGTCGCGCCCGTCGAGCAGCACCCGGCCGCCGCGCGCCCGCTGGGCGCCCGCGACGATCTTGAGGAGCTCGCTGCGGCCGGCGCCCGCAAGGCCGGCGATCCCGAGCACGCGGCCGGCGCGGGCCGCGAGGCTGACGCCGCGCAGCGTGTAGCCGCTCAGCTCCTCGACGCGGAGCACGGGCTCGGTGCTGGATCCGGATCCGGATCCGGATCCCGCGCCGCCGCCTTCGCCAGCTCGCTCGTCGGCCCGCGGCGGGAAGGCCTGGCCGTGCGCGCGCCCGATCATCGCGGAGACCACGTCGTCGTGCGAGGTCTCGCCGATGGGCTTCGTCCAGACGTGCGTGCCGTTGCGCATCACGGTCGCCGTGTCGCAGAGCGCGAACACCTCCTCGAGCCGGTGCGAGACGTAGACGATCGCGGTCCCGGCGTCCCTGAGCTCGCGGAGCACGGCGAAGAGCTGCTCGGTCTCGGTGTCGGTGAGGGCCGCGGTGGGCTCGTCGAGGATGAGCACGCGGGCGTCGCGGGCGAGGGCGCGGGCGAGCGCGACCATCGTCTGCTGCACGGCGGAGAGCTCGCCGACCGGGGTGCCGAGCGGGATCCGCTGCCGCAGCCGCTCGAGGATCGCGGCGGCGTCGCGGTTCAGGCTCCCCCGGTTCACGAGGATCCCGGCGCCGGGGCGGCGCACGCCGAGGAAGATGTTCTCGGCGGCGCCGAGGCTCGGCACGAGCGTGAGCTCCTGCGGCAGCGCGACGATGCCGCGGCCCTGCGCGTCGCCGACCGAGCGGAACTGGTGCGGCTCCCCGTCGACGAGGATCTCGCCCTCGCTCGGCTGGATCGCGCCCGACAGCATCTTGATCAGGGTCGACTTGCCCGCGCCGTTCTCGCCGAGCAGCGCGTGGACGCTGCCTGCGTGGAACTCGAGCGTCATGCCGGCCACGACCCGCACGGGCCCGTAGTCCTTGCTCAGCCCGCGGGTCGCTAGCGGCGGGCCGGGCTTCGCCCCGGCCAGTGCCGTCTCCGTGTGCGCCGCCTTCGGCACCGGTGTCGTCGTCATCGCTTCGTCGCCCTCCGCGTCTAGCGGCCGCCCCGCACGAAGGGGAGCGAGGAGTCCGCGAGCACGGGTGCGTCACTCGAAAGCAGCAACGACAGCCCCCTCTCATCCGCCTGCCGATCCACTGACACGACAACGCTATCGCCTGCCGTGAGCGCGCGATCGTCGACGACCGCGGATCCCGTCGTGCTGAAGGTCAGCCGCGACGAGAGCAGCGCCGCCTCGCCCTCGCGCCTGCCGAGCAGCTCTGCGGACTCGGCGTCGAGGTTCGTGGCCTGCACGGTCTCGTGCGCGCGCCCCACCGCGGTGCCCGTCGACTCCTCGATCAGCTCGTACAGCGAGCGCTCGCCGAGCGCCGCGGCGTCGATCCTGGCCCCGAGCGCGAGCGGCAGCACCGAGGACTGCAGAATGAACGGGTCGCCGTCGACGAAGCGCAGGCGCACGAGCTCGTAGGCCGCGGGCGACTCGAGCCCCATGCGGTGCTGCTCGAGAGGGGAGACCTCGATCGGCTCGAAGCCGAGCACCTCGGTGCGCAGTGTGCGGCCCGACGCCGCGACCTGCACGGCGAGGCTCGAGAGCCGCCCCATCGGCAGCCGGAATGCCGCGCGCCCCACGTAGGTGCCCTTGCCCTGCTCGGTCACGAGCAAGCCCTGCTCGATGAGGAGCTGGATCGCCTGGCGCACCGTCATGAGGGTGACCCCGAAGCTCTCGGCGAGCTCCTTCTGGGAGGGCAGCGGCTCGCCGACCGCGAGCTCCTCCTCGGTGATCGCCGCCGTGATCGCGCGCGAGATCGCGACATACTTCGGCAGGCCGTCGTTGCGGCTGAAGGAGATGCGCTGCGGCGACCAGGCGCCGCGCTCGGCCGGCCGCGTCATCGGGCGGCCCGGTGCTCGGTCGCGGATCCGGATCCGGCGTCTGCCGCCCTACGTCGGCCGACGAGCGCCGGCGCGACCTCGTCGACGAGCGCGGTGATCGCCTCCGGGCCGTCTTCGGCCGCGCGCACGAGCCGCGTTCCGATGATCGCGCCGTGGGCGCCGGCGTCCATGAGCAGCTCGACCTCGTCGGCGCCGCGCACCCCGAAGCCGACGCACACGAAGTACTGCTTGCCGCCGAGCGCCTCGCCGAGTTCGCGAAGCCGCTCCTGCGCCTTCTCGGGGATGAACTGCCCGCCCGTGCGGAGCGACGCCGACTGCAGGTAGATGACGGGGCGCTCGATCGCGCTCGCCGCGAGCGCGGGCAGGTCCTCCTCGAGGTAGAGGAAGATGACGGGCTCGATCCCGCGCGCCTGCGCCCGCTCGCCGAGCGCGAGCTGCTCGGCCATCGGGTGCTGCGGCAGCAGGTAGGCGTCGATGTCGGCGGCCGCGAGCGCGTCGAAGAAGTCGTCGGGGTCGACGCCGTCGAGCGTGGAGGCGTACGCGAGCGCGACGATCGTGTCGTCGGGCAGCGAGCGGCTCGCCGCGGCGAGCTCAAGCGCCGCGGGGATGCCGCTCAGGTGCTGCGAGGCCCGCTCCGCCGCCTGCTGGATGAGCGGCCCGTCGAGCGCGGGGGCGGGGCCCGGCATGCTGACCTCGAGCGCGTCGAGCCCGGCGTCGAAGCCGGCGCGGGCCGCGGCCGTGAACGCGGCCGGATCAGGGAATCCTGCGGGCAGGAAGCCCATGAGCATGCCGCGCCGCTCCGACTCGAGCTGCTCGAGCCTGCGCCTCAGTCTGGTGGTCATCGTTCCCCCTTGAACGCGATCTTCTAGAAGACTAGATCAGTGTAGGGAGATGCTGAGCGGGAGCGCAAGAGGTTTTTCGTGGAGAGGCGCCAGCTACCCGTCGTCGCCCTGCTCCGCGGCGATCCGGCGCAGGATCCCGAGCAGCGCGTTCACCACGGGGTTACTGCGGTCCGCCTGCCGCGAGACGACGTGCACTCCCATGCGGTGGTGCTGCTTGAGGCCGGCGATGCGGATCTGTCTGAAGTCGTCGCCAGAGACCTCGTCGTCGAAGCGCGGCGCGAGGCTCACCCCGCGGAAGCTCGGCGGCTGGTCGGCGATGCGGGTGAAGAGCACGGGGTTGTGGCGCAGCCGCGGCTCGAACCCGGACTGCAGGAGCACGCTCTCGATGAGGTCGTAGGTGCCGGGAGAGAGCTCGCGCGGGATCACGAGGAATGATTCGTCGCGCAGCTCTTCGAGGCGCACCTCGGAGCGCCGCGCGAGCGGGTGCGTGCGGGGCACGCGCAGCACGAACTCCGAGTCCCAGAGGAGCTCGGAGCGGAGATCCGGCGTCCACGGCGGGTGTCGCACGACCGCGAGCCCCAGCTCGCCGGCCGCGACGGCCTCGCAGGCCTCCGAGGTCCAGAGCCGCCTCAGCCTGATGTCGAGCGTGGGCAGCTCCGTCGCCGCGATCTCGAGCAGCCGCGTCACGAACTGCACCTCCGTCGTGATCGTGTGCCCCACCGTCACGACCGCGCCCGAGAGCCGGGGTAGCGCGTCGAGAAACCTGGTCAGCGCCGGATCGACGCGCCCGAGGAGGAGCCTCCCAGCCTCCGAGAGCGTGAGCTGCCGCGCGCTCCGGTCGAGTAGCTCCACGCCGAGCTCGCGCTCGAGCGCGGCGAGCCGCTGGGACACGGCGGCGCGGGAGACGCGCAGCTCGGCCGCGGCCCGCGTGAAGCTGCCGTGGTGCAGCACGCTCCGCAGCGCGTCGATCTGGCCGAGCGAGACCACGCGATCACCCGCCCAGCCTGGCGAGCAGCGGGGCGCTCGTCGAGCGGGCCGAGAAAACGACGTGCTCCAGGCCTTCGATGGCCGCGACCCGAAACCGCGAGGTCGAGTTCGGCCAGCGGCTCGCAAGGTCGATCAGGATCCCGCCCGAGAGGAAGGCCCGCTCCTCGGCGCCGCTCTCGAGCTGGCGGGGGCGGATCCCGTGCCGCGCGAGCACCGCGTGGAGCCCCGGGGCGTCCGCCGGCCCGAGCGCGTGCGCGTCGGCGCTGCGGAGGTCGCGTGCCGCGAGCCGATCCACCCCAAAGAACGGGTGGTCCGCGGGGAGCGCCGCGACGACCTGGTCCTTCGCGATCACGAAGGCGCCGGATCCCGCTGCACCGGTTTCCGCGGCGTCCGTTTCCCCCGCATCGACACTGATCGAGTTCGGGTTCGCGCGCCCGATCTGCCCGAGCTCCTCCCCGCGCACCTCGTGCTGGTGGATCTCGCTCTCGGGGTCGGAGGAGCGCAGCATCCCGCCGATCCGCGTCGCGAGCGCGGAGCCCTCGGCGTGGTGATACACCCGAATGACACCCGGGAACGCGACGGCGCCCCTCGCGAGTGCGATGCCCTCGTTCGCGTCGGCGAGGAGCTCAGTGGCGAGCGCGAGCAGCTGGCTGCCCTGCGGGGTGAGCGCCACCGATCTCGTCGTCCGGCGCAGGAGCGGCACGCCGAGGATCGCCTCGAGCGAGCTGATCTGCCTGCTCAGCGAGGGCTGGGAGAGGAAGAGCGTCTCGGCGGCACGGCGGAAGTTCAGCGTGCTCGCGACCCGAAGGAAGCACTCGAGCTGGCGCAGCGTCAGCGACGAGTACCGTCCGTCGCTCGCCGCTTCGTCGCTCATGGCCACAGCCTAGGTCGGATCCGCGCGCAGGGGGAGAGATTGATGCAGTTTGCTTGCGCCCGTGGCTACGAATCGGCCTTGGACGGGGGCCGCGAGGGCGGCGCACAATAAGGCGTGCAGGGCCATCCGGGCGGATCATGAACGCACGAGCGGCCTCCGCCGACCCTGCAACGAACGCATCACTGATCCAAAGGAGTGTTCCAGTGAATCACGAACAGGTACTCGAGTCGGACAACCCGTCCGCAGACTTCCGCTACTACTACCGCGACGGCATGCCGCTGCGCCGCCGGCCCAAGCCGCTCACCGACGCGCCGGCGTGGGGCCACATGCGCCACCTGGTCTTCGACCGCTGGCACGAGGTGCGCGACGACTGGAGCTACGACACGCCCCAGACCCGGCTCCTCGACGACCACATGTGGCAGAGCGACGAGCTCATGGACCGCGTGGTCGAGATGTTCCGCCGCGAAGGCTCGGTGCAGGCGCGGGCCAAGTTCCGCGATGCGCTCGAGAACGGGATCGAGACGGTCGAGGATCCGGCACCGGAGCTCGTCGAGCTCTTCGCGCAGGTCGACTCGCTGCCCGAGTGGTACGACCCGGTCGCCGCCGAGCGGGGGCGCATAGCGCTCTGCAACGTGACGAGCGCCGCGCAGTCGCTCGCGCTCAACTTCGGAGTCTTCGCAACCTCGATGGAGACGCGCACCTCAGCCGCGGTGGGCGCCACGAACATGCTGGTCTCGCGGCCGATCCAGCGCAACGTCGAGAGCTCGCAGTTCTTCACCGAGATCACTTACTCCGACGTACACGACCGCCGCAGCCCGGGCTTCCGCTCGATCCTGAATGTCCGGCTCGTGCACGCGCAGGCCAACCGCGGCCTCATGAAGAAGTGGGGCGACGGCCACTTCAACGACTTCGGCATGCCGATCTCGAGCTCCTTCCTGCTCGGCGGCGAGGGCTGGTTCGCGCTCATGCCGCTCGCGGCCGACGAGATCCTCGGCCGCCCGCAGCCGGATCACGTGTGGGACGACGTCGCGATGCACTGGGCCCACATCCTGTACCTCTTCGGCGTCGAGGAACGGCTGATCCCGCGCACGGGGGCGGAGATGCGCACGATGGCGGACTACATCTTCGCGCACGCGGGCGTGCCGAACCAGTACCGCCAGGAGGTCGCTGGCGCCGTGATTGGCGCGCTCAGCTCCGCGAGCCCGAAGTTCGCCGGGGCCATGCTCGGAGGCGTCACCTGGCTCATGGGACAGCGCGAGGTCGAGGCCCTCGTCGAGGGCACCCAGTGGGAGGCGAGCGACCTGAACTACATGGCCTCCGTCTGGCACGCGGCCGCGCGCGGCGAGGTGCTCACCGCGGCGCTCCGCGACGAGATTCCGGAGCTCCGCACGGAGCGCGTGGAGATCGCGAAGCAGGGCAACCCCCACATGTCGGCGCTGCTCGAGTACGCGAAGATGGCGTCCGAACAGGCCGAGGTGCCGACCGACTTCAGCGGCCACGACGACGCCCTCGAAGGCTCTCGATTCGGCGTCGCCGCGGCGGGCGCGCGCTAACGCCTGCGGACCACGCGGCTGCCCAGCCTCCGGAGCGGTTCTGCGAAGAACTCGAGCTCGTGCCTCGCCGAGATCTCGAACGCACGCCGCATCCGGGCGCGGGTGGCCGCGTCGGCCCCGGCCGCGCACTCGGTCACGATGCGGATCGCCTCGCGGTTCAGCCCCTCGAACTCGGGATCGCCGTAGGTGCGCAGCCACGAGGCGTAGGGGTTGTCGTCCGTCGCGTGGTCGAGGAGGCGCGATCCCGTGTCGACGTAGAGCCAGAAGCAGGGGAGCACCGCGGCGACGATCTCCGCGTAGGATCCCCGGGCGGCGGCCGCGAGCAGGTGGTCGACGTAGGCGATCGTGACGGCGCTCGGCTCGGCCCCGAACAGGGGGTCGCGGGCCGGCTTTGTGCTGTCGGCACCGGCGCCGTCCGCACCGGCCCTCACGAGGAAGCTCGCGTGCAGGTCGAGCTCCGCAGCGATCGCGCCGTTCGCGCTGCTCGCCCAGAAGGCCTGCTCCCCTGGGGTCGGTGCGAGCGCGCTCGCCGCGGCGAGCACCCGCGAGTAGTCCCGCAGGTAGAGCGCGTCCTGCTCCAGGTACCAGGTGAACGCGTCGCGGTCGAGGGCGCCGCTCGCGAGGCCGCGCACGAAGTCGAGCCCGTCGATCGCGGCGCGCGTCGGCGCGATCCCGTCCCACCACTCCAGTGCGACCTCCGCGGCCGACGGCCGCGCGATCCCGCCGCGCTCCCACAGCCCGGCGAAGTGGGAGACGGGGCCGTTCCCGCGGCCCACCGCGAGCGTGCCCGCCGCCTCGATGCTGTCGCTCAGCCACGCCTTCGCCGCCCGCACCGAGTCCTCCCACGAGCGGCCGAGCGCCCGCTGGGTCGCGACGGCCGAGGAGAGCGAGCACCCGGTCCCGTGCGTGTTCCTGGTCCGGATCCTGGGCGCCGAGAAGTCCGCGAGCACCCCGCCGGCGTCCACGAGCGCGTCGGGGGCGACCGCACCCTCGAGGTGGCCGCCCTTCACGAGCACGAGCACGCCAGCGTTCTGCGCGAGCTCGTGCCCCTGCGCGAGCGCCTCGTCCCAGCTGCGCGCCACGGGCCGGCCCGTGAGCGCGGCGAGCTCGGGAATGTTCGGCGTGACGAGGTCCGCCGCGCCGACGAGGGAGCGCAGCCGCTCCTCCGCCCCGGCGCTGAGCAGGCGGTCGCCGCTCGTCGCCACCATCACGGGATCCAACACGACGACCGGCGGGCGCACGGCCTCGAGCCACGCGGCGACGGCATCGATCACGCCCTCGTCGAAGAGCATGCCGATCTTCACCGCGTCGATCTCGACGTCGTCGCTCACGGCCGCGAGTTGCTCGGAGAGGAAGGCCGCGGGCGGGGTGTGGATGCTCCGCACGCCCGTCGTGTTCTGCGCGACGAGCGCGGTCACGGCGGCCATGCCGTAGCCGCCGTTCGCGGCGATGCTCTTCAGGTCGGCCTGGATCCCGGCGCCGCCCGTCGGATCGGTCCCCGCGATGCTGAGCACGCGGGGGACTGCCTGGCTGGTCTGCTGCTCGTTGGGGGTCACTTCGTTCCTTTCCAGGGGTTCGTATTCGGTGCTGGGGTGCGCCAGGCCGCCGCGAGGGCGGCGGCCGCCGCGCGCGGATCCGGGGCGGCGCACACCCAGGAGACGACGGCGGCGCCGGCGAGCCCGCGCTCGCGCAGGAGCGGGAGGTCGTCGGCCACGATCCCGCCGATCGCGACGGCCGGGATCCCGGATCGCGCCGCGCGCTCGGCGAGGGCGGCGACCCCGGGGATCCCGAGCGGCGGGGGCGCGTCGACCTTGGAGCGCGTCTCGCGCACCGTGCCGATGCCGAGGTAGTCGGCGCGGGCCGCGCTCGCCGCCGCGCGGTCGACCTCCTCGGCGGAGCTCGTCGTGAGGCCGATCACGGCCTCGGGCCCCACGAGGGTGCGGGCGGTCTCGAGCGGCAGGTCGTCCTGTCCGATGTGGATGCCGGCGATCCGGATCCCGCGCAGCCTCGCCGCGAGGAACACGTCGACGCGGTCATTCACGAGCACGGGGATGCGCTCGGGCAGGCGCTGCGCGAGCGCGTCGAGGAGCTCGAGCGAGCGGCGCGCGTCGCCGTGCTTCTCGCGCAGCTGCACGGCGGTGACGCCGCCGGCGACGGCCTCCGCGACGGTGTCGACGAGCGCGCGGCCCGCGGACTCGGACTGCCCTGAGTCCGTGACCAGGGTGACCGAGAGGTCGATCATCAGCGCGCGGCGGCGAAAGTCGGCGCGCCGAGGGACACCCTGGCCCGCTCGGCCACCGTCCCGGCGTCCACGCGGTCGAGCGCATCGAGCAGCTCGGGCACGAACGACCCCGGCCCGCCGGCCCGCTCGGCGGCAAGCTCGCCAGCGACGGCGTAGCTCGTGCACGCCGCGATCGTCGCCGCGAACGGGTCCTCGGCGACGGCGGCGAAGGCCGCGATGACGGCGCCGAGGGCGCAGCCCGCCCCCGTGATGCGGGTGAAGAGCGGGTCGCCGTTCGCGATCCTGGCCACGGCGCTCCCGTCGGTCACGAGGTCGACGGCGCCCGAGACGGCGACGACCGCGCCCGTTTCACGGGAAACGCTGATCGCGTCCGCTTCTGCCTCGTCGACGCCGTCGACGGCGTCGACGCCGCGGGCGCCGGATCCGGAACCCGCGAGCGCCCGGATCTCCGAGGCGTTGCCCCTGATCACGGTCGGCCCGAGCTCGATGAGCTCGCGGGCGAGCTGCGTGCGCACGGGCAGCGCGCCGAAGCCGATCGGGTCGATCACCCAGGGCGTCCCGGCCTGGGCTGCCGCGCGCGCCGCCTGGTGCATGGGGGCGCGCTGCTCCGCGGGCGGGGTACCGAGGTTGATGAGGAGGCCGCCCGCGATCTGGGCGAACGGCCCGGCCTCTCCCGTGATGTCGACCATCGCGGGGCTCCCGCCGATCGCGATCACGGCGCTCGCGACGAGATTCGTCGTGACCGTGTTCGTGATGCACTGGACGAGCGGCGCCGCCTCGCGGAGCCGGGTGACGAGGGCCGGATCGAGGCCGGCGGGGTCGGGTATTTCTGCGTGCGAGCGCGACATGCGCGACATCCCTTCGCTAGTACGAACTAGATCAGGTTCGACGGGTGTGATCTCAGCCCCTGCGGGGCACCCCGTGTCACTTGCCTGCCCAGCATAGCGAATCGGCGACACTTGTCACCCTGCCTGTTTGCCGCCGCTCCCGTGCCGCGCCGGGGTTTGAGTGGTAGCTTTCAAGGGATTCGTCACATTGTCATGCGCGTTGACGAATCTTTAATTCCCAGATCTGGAGGAAGATATGCATGTCTAAGTACCGGGTGCAGAATCCTGCGACGGGCGAGGTCGTCGAGACGTTCGAGGCTCTCAGCGATTCGCAGGTTGACGAGGTGCTCTCGAGCGCCGACACCGTGTACCGAGAGTGGCGCGAGCGGAGCGTGCAGGAGCGCGCCGCTGTGGTGAAGCGCGTCGCCGAGATCTTCGCGGAGCGCCGCGAGGAGCTTGCGAAGCTGATCGCCGTCGAGATGGGGAAGTCCATCGCCGAGAGCCTCGACGAGGTGGATTTCGCGACGCAGATCATCGACTACTACGCCGTGCACGGCCCGAGCCTGATCACGGACTACGAGATCCCGTCGACCGTGCCGGGCCGGGCGTACATTGAGCACCTGCCGATCGGCACGCTGCTGGGTGTCATGCCGTGGAACTTCCCGTACTACCAGGTCGCGCGCTTTGCGGCGCCGAACCTGCTGCTGGGCAACACGATCCTGCTGAAGCACGCCGACGTATGCGCGCGCTCGGCCCTCACGATCCAGGAGATCATGGAGGAGGCTGGCGTCCCCGTCGGCGGCTACCAGAACCTGTTCGCCTCGCACGAGCAGATCGCGACGATGATCGCTGATCCGCGCGTGCAGGGCGTCTCGCTCACGGGCTCCGAGCGCGCCGGCGCGATCATCGGCGCGCAGGCGGGCGCGCACCTGAAGAAGTGCGTGCTCGAGCTCGGCGGCATCGACCCGATGGTCGTGCTCGACGCCGACGACGTCGCCGCGGTGGCGAAGGAGGCGTGGGACTTCCGCACGTACAACGCGGGCCAGGTCTGCAACTCCAACAAGCGCCTCATCGTGATGGACGACATCTACGACGAGTTCGTGGCCGCGCTCGTCGAGCTCGCCGAGGGCCTGAAGCCGGGCGACCAGCTCGACCTCGGCGAGGGCGAGTTCGTGCCGCTGTCGACGCGCGCCGCGGCCGAGACGGTCGACGCGCAGGTGCAGAAGGCCGTCTCCGAGGGCGCGCGCGTGCTCGCGGGCGGCGTGCTCTCCGAGGGCCCCGCGGCGTACTACTCGCCGGCGGTGCTCGTGGATGTGCCCCGCGATTCCGAGTCCTACGGCGAGGAGATCTTCGGGCCGGTCGCAACCGTCTACCGGGTGTCGAGCGACGAGGAGGCGCTGGAGCTTGCCAACGACTGCGCGCTCGGTCTCGGTGGTTCGGTGTTCTCGACCGATGAGACGCGCGCCCGCAAGGTCGCCGAGCGCCTCGAGGTGGGCATGTCGCACGTGAACACGATTGCGGCGGAGTCCGCTGAGCTGCCCTTCGGCGGCGTCAAGCGCTCCGGCTTCGGCCGCGAGATGGGTCCGCTCGGGATCGGGGAGTTCGCGAACAAGCGACTCTTCTTCGTCGCGGAGTAGTTTCGTTGCACGCCGCGAAGGGGGGCCGTGGGATTCCACGGCCCCCTTTCGTGTGCCGGGGTCGGTTTCGGTGCGGGATCAGCCGAGCTGTGCGTCGAGGTAGCTCTGGGCCTCTGCGGTCGCGTCGGTGATCTGCTGCCACGACTCGGTGACCGCGTCCCGGAAGTCGCTCAGTGCGCTCGCCAGCCGCTCGGGATCGGATCCCGCGCCCGGCAGCGCCTCCACAATTGCTGCGAGCTCGGCGTTTTCCGGGCTCTCGCCCTCGAGCGTTCCACGTGCGGACCTGCATTCGGCGCCGCTCGGATCCGCAGCACAGAGCTGTGCCGCGGCCATGACGTCGGCGTATCCCTCGTCCTGCCACTCCCCGAGCTGATCCTCGAGCGATTCGTAGGCGTCGTCGAGACGTTCCGCGAGTTTTCCGAACTCGGCATCCCGCTTCGCGGCCCCGCGCTCGGTGAGGGCGTCGGAGCTCTCGCGCAGCACCCCGACCTGCCCGAGGGTGTTCGAGATCCTGTTGTCGAGCTGAACGGGGTCGGTGTTGGCGGCGGCTTCCACGTCGCCGACGGAGGCGACCATGCCCTCGAGCGGGTTCGCGTTGAGATTCGTGATCGTTTCGAGCTCGCCCTGCGAGACTTCGTAGTCGCCGACGAGCGGGGGCCTGAACACTCCCCAGAGCACGAGGGCGAAGACGGCGATGAGCGCGAGGCCGACTATGCCGCCGACGATTCCGAGAGTGATCTTCGTGGTTCGGGATGCCATGCTCTGCCTCCGTCCGGGAGCTCGCCGCCTCACGAGCTGTGCGTTTCCTATGTGTACTGACAGCGTAGTCGCGTCCCGACCGAGGGGGAACGCGCTCGCCCCCGGCCGCGCGGTGCGGCAGGGGGCGAGCGGGCCCGTGTGTGCGGTAAGTTACGGCCTTGCGGCCTCCTTTCGAGTCCTGGATCCCACTGTGACGGCGGCCGCCCCCGCGAGGAGGAGCAGCGCGGCCGCGGCGCTCAGGCCGAGGGCGTCCGCCGCTCCCGTCTTGGCGAGCTTCTTGTCACCGTCCTGGGCTCCCTTCGCGGCGGTGTTTTTCGACCCGGTGTCCTTCGACCCAGTGTTCTTCGACCCGGTGTCCTTCGATCCGGTGTCCTTCGATCCGGCGCCGGGGTCGGCGACGTCCGTGATCCCGGGCTTCGGGGTTTCCGGCGCCGGGGTTTCGGGCGCCGGGATTTCGGGCGCCGGGGTGATCGGCTCGGGCGCAACGGGTGGTGTGACGACTTCGGCTGTGGTGAAGTCGATGGTGATGGGGTTGGGGGCCTTTTTGGGGTCGAAGCTGCTTCCGGAGGAGTACCAGTAGGAGGAGAGTCCGGTTTTTACTTGGAAGTCGACGAATCCTTGTGGCCAGGATCCCCAGTGCTCACCTGTCTGGAGTTGCGGGGTCGCCTCGGCCGGGAGGTTGACGCGTACGCCCGCGTATTCGGGTGTGACGGTGAACGGGTTGAGGGTGTCAAGCTTTGCCCCGGTGAAGGTTGCGATCGTTACCCCGGTGACGGGGTCGATGGGGGTTTTCACGGTGGGGTTTTGCATGTCGCCTGCGTAGCCGCTCATGTCGCCGGTGAGGGTGCCGGTGCCGTCGGGGGTGACGGTGAGGGTGGGGTTGGTGATCGTGAAGGGGACGAGTCCGCCGTACATGTTGATCGAGAACGCGCCCTGCCAGGTCACGACAGCTGACCCGTCGGGTTTCACGGTCGCAGTACCGCCGGTGAGGGTGAGGAGCTGCTTGCCGCCGGTGCCGACGAACGCGGCCCGGGTGGCGTAGCTTGCCGGGGTGCGGGTGCCGTCTGCGGTGGTGTGCGTGATGCGCACGTTGCCGGCCTCGGCTTGGTAGCTGGCCTCGGATCCGTCGGAGACGCCGGCGCTGAGGTGGTTCGCGCCGCCAAAGGGTGGCTTTGCTTGCACTTCGTTGCTGACGTCCCACTCGAAGGTGACGCCCTCATATTTTTGTCCCTCGGCCGGGATCACGGTCTTCGCGAGGACCGTGAGCGCGGCCGCGTCTGACGTGTTCTCGCCGACATCGTTGGCCAGGACGGAGCGGAACTGTGCGCCGTCGAGGTCGGGGTTCGCGATGATCGTGAGCGTGTCGCCTGCGACGGTGAACGGTCCCCCGGTTTCGATGGGGGTCCAGGTGTCGCCGGTGAGGTGCTCCCAACGCTGTGCGCCTGTGATGCCGGGGGCGATGGGTGCGGTGAGGCGTGCGGTGTCGCCGTCTCGGATGGTGAGATCGGTGGGTTGGGCGAGGAACCGGGGTGCGCTTGCGACGGTCACCTTCGCGGTGTCGGAGACGACCTTCCCGGCGGCGTTGGAGAGCACGGCCCGGAACTCGGCCCCGTCGTGCTCGAGCTCAACCTCGGGCGCGAACTGCGCCGTGGTCGCGCCGGGCACATCCGTGAAGCGCTTCTGCGTGGGGAGCTTCCGCTGCCACTGCACAGTCGTGTCGCCCGTGGCCGACCACTCCACACCCAAACTCGCACTCCCACTGAGCGCCCCCTGCGTGAGAGAAACGGTCGCGTCGACGGGCTGCGTCGTGAACTCGGGAGCGACGGCGACGAGGTCCAGCCGCCGGATCGAGTGCGACGTGTATCCGGCCGACGTTGCCACCACGATGCCGTGATCCGACGTGGCGAGAATCCGGGAATGGTAGTCAGAATCGGGGAGGTCGAAGGACCCCACAGGCTTTCGATTCTTGAGCATATTCACTGAACCCTTGATGGCATCGACGGAGTAGTCGATTCCCAAGGCCGGGTCTGATCCCACTCCCAGTACCTTGAGAGTCTTATTTCCAGGAGAGGGATCAATGTGCTCTGCTGAGGAGGTGCCGTCTCCAATGGTGAAGTAGCCAAGTGCCCCAGACCAGGCGTTGCCGCCCGCGAGGATCGATCCATCTGCAGCCCAGACGAGGTTCGCGAAGGCGTACTCTCCGTAGCCGATGGAGTCTTGGCCGAATGCTCCAGGGATTGTTTCGCTTGACCAGTGACCGTCACTGCCACGCACAATCTTGGTGAGTGGGAAGGGCTTTGTGACTCCGGGACTCGATTCGAACCCAACCCGCACCGCGAGAAGTATGGATCCATCTTTCAAAATGAGCGCTTCGGCTGGGTTGTGACTGTCGGGGTTCTCGTTCCCGAAGAAGGTCGCTTGCATTTCTTCGTGAAGCGCTCGCGCCTCTTCTGGAAGTGTGATTTGCGCTTCAGCTGCCGTCCAGGACCCATCATCTTCTCGAGAGAGTGAGCGTATCCGGTGGTCATTGAGCGGATCAGAATCGGGTGACCTGCGAAGCTTAGACCAGATGAATTCTGAAGTGACCGGGTTCCATACGAACAGCGGGCCGGCTAGGAATTCATTGCTCTGCAGCCCGTCGCTGGAAATGGAGTCGATTGCTCTTTCAATGCTGAATTCTCGGAGCTCGGGGGACCATGTTGCTGTATGGAGAGAGACAACATAGTTCTCAGCGTGCTGGCTGCCCGACTTGAAGAACATGGTGCCGCGACCCGGATCAAATGCAGTATGCGCGTAGCTCGTCTCGCCTTCTGCGAAGTCAGTCTGACCGAGCACTTCTAGGGAAGTGGAGTCGAGCGCCGTAAAGCGAAAATGGGCAGGCGTTTGCCCTTCCTCGTCGAACTTCTCGAAGGCGATGAGTGTCTCGCGGTCCTCGGTAAGGTAGTACCCGGGCACGACGTTGCTCGTTGCTTTCCATTCGGGCCCATGAGTGAACTCTGGGACCCCCTGGGAAGCCCACCTCTCTGCGAGGCTTGGCTTGCCGCCTGGGCCCGCGTACCTGATGGAGACCGGGTCGATGGGTGTGCCAGCGGCGTAGAGCAAGAGCCCGTCTCCGGCGACGGTGGGCAGGCCGGCCCAGGATGTGTGACCGTCGGTGAGGTCAGGCTCGGTGAGCGAGATGTCGATCGTGGCAAACACCCCGTGCTTCGTCTCCAAGGGGCCACCGGGGTTCGACTCTGGGCGGCCCGTGTAGGTGCCGGAGATCGTTTGCTGCTTGCCCGTGATCTCGAGCACGAGGTCGCTGAACGTGGAGTCGAGCTGGCAGAGGTCATTCTCGCAGTATGACTGGAAGCGGACGGAGCCTTCGAGCTCAAGCCGCAGCGACTGGGACTCCGGGTCGTAGTTCCCCTGGGCAATCGGCCACCGGTACTCGCCGGAGGGCAGCTTCTCTGCGCCGCCCTTGAGTTCTTCGTTGCCGACATACTTGCGCCAGGATTCCTTGACTCCCCAGTCGACGTAGCCTTCCGTGATGGGCGCTGGCTCCTGCTCCTGCGCCAGGGCTGGGGTTGCCGGGATGGCGAGTGCGGCCGCGACGGCGAGTGCGGGGAGCGCACGCCAGCCTCTGCGGCGACTGCGCCGGCCAATGGTCGGTGTGATCAATCTCATTCCTGTCCTCATTTTCCGCTGTGCAACTGGTCGTCTTAGGCTGAGAGGGGTGCGTCCGCAAGTCGGCCGCACCCCGCAACTCACTAGTTGAAGACGAGCGGTGCGCGCTCCACAGTCGTCGAGCCGTACCACCGGTGCTTTACGATGACGACCTCACAGGCTCCAGCGGTGCTGCAGTCGAATGTTTCGGCGTGACCGGGCAACTTCTTGTGCATGTTCGCAATTCGAGTCTTAGATACGCCGGGAATTGTCGTTACGAGCTGCCTACCGCCGGGGTGCGCGACGTTGCTCATCGCTCCGCACGCCGGAGCCTGGAACAGCCCGATTCCGTGCGATGTGCAGATGCCGACCCGGTATGAGTCCGCGGCAAGTGAACTATTCGAAGTGACGGTGATCGTTTGGCCCGAATTCGCGGGGTTCGGCGTGTACTCGAGCGCGCTCGCCGCGCTCGCGCCGCCAGCGATCAGCGCGACCGTCGCGACCCCCGCGGCGAAGCCTCGGAGCAGAGTCCTCTTGATTCCCATTACTGATCGTCCTCTCGTTGGAGTGGAGCGGCGCGACCGATCGACCGCACCGCTACTGCAGTGCGCCCCAACCGCGGGCGCAGTGGCCGGGAGTGCAGTCCCGGCCTGTCTGGCTGCCCCGCTCATGGCCTGAGTCTGTGTTAGGTGAGGCTAGCCTTCCTTAGGTTATGGAGGGGGGCCCAGTGTCGCCAGTGCGTTTGAGGTGACTTTGATTTCGATTCGACACGGTTCCGAGTTGGGTGAAACGGCGACCGCCCCCGGCAGCGCGATGCTGCCGGGGGCGGGTATGAGCGCCTGGCTGGTGGTTATGAGTCGGTGAGTTCCCTCCTGTTCTTGGCTCGTGCGGTCATTGCGGCGGCGCCCGCGAGGAGGAGGAGTGCGGCCGCGGCGCTCAGGCCGAGGGTGTCCGCCGCTCCCGTCTTGGCGAGCTTCTTGTCACCGTCCTGGGCTCCCGGTGCCTTCGAGTCGGGCGCGGGGGACGGGGACTTTCCGCCGGGATCCGTCTTGCCTGGTCCCGTCGCGCCTGGTCCCGTGGTGCCAGGTCCCGTGGCGCCTGGGTCAGTGGTCCCGGGGCCGGTGGGTTCTGGCTTGACGAGGCGCTCCGTCACGGTGAGGGCTGCCGCATTGGTTTCCGCGGTTCCCTCCGAGTTCGTGAATACTGCCCGGAACTGCGCGCCGTTGGCAGCGAGCTCGGCCTTCGCGATCACGTACTCGGGGGAGGTGGCGCCCTCGACGTTGACCCATTCGCCGCCTGCGATCTGGCGTTGCCACTGCACGGTGGGTGCGGGGGTGCCTGATGCCTGGGCGGTGAAGGTGGCCTGCTTGCCGGCCTCGACGGACACCGCGGTGGGGTGCTGGGTCACCGCGGGTGCCTGAGTTTCCGGCTCGGGTGTGATGGGTGGGGTGACGACTTCGGCTGTGGTGAAGTCGATGGTGATGGGGTTGGGGGCCTTTTTGGGGTCGAAGCTGCTTCCGGAGGAGTACCAGTAGGAGGAGAGTCCGGTCTTTACTTGGAAGTCGACGAATCCTTGTGGCCAGGATCCCCAGTGCTCACCTGTCTGGAGTTGCGGGGTCGCCTCGGCTGGCAGGTTGACGCGTACGCCCGCGTATTCGGGTGTGACGGTGAACGGGTTGAGGGTGTCAAGCTTTGCCCCGGTGAAGGTTGCGATCGTTACCCCGGTGACGGGGTCGATGGGGGTTTTCACGGTGGGGTTTTGCATGTCGCCTGCGTAGCCGCTCATGTCGCCGGTGAGGGTGCCGGTGCCGTCGGGGGTGACGGTGAGGGTGGGGTTGGTGATCGTGAAGGGGACGAGTCCGCCGTACATGTTGATCGAGAACGCGCCCTGCCAGGTCACGACAGCTGACCCGTCGGGTTTCACGGTCGCAGTACCGCCGGTGAGGGTGAGGAGCTGCTTGCCGCCGGTGCCGACGAACGCGGCCCGGGTGGCGTAGCTTGCCGGGGTGCGGGTGCCGTCTGCGGTGGTGTGCGTGATGCGCACGTTGCCGGCCTCGGCTTGGTAGCTGGCCTCGGATCCGTCGGAGACGCCGGCGCTGAGGTGGTTCGCGCCGCCAAAGGGTGGCTTTGCTTGCACTTCGTTGCTGACGTCCCACTCGAAGGTGACGCCCTCATATTTTTGTCCCTCGGCCGGGATCACGGTCTTCGCGAGGACCGTGAGCGCGGCCGCGTCTGACGTGTTCTCGCCGACATCGTTGGCCAGGACGGAGCGGAACTGTGCGCCGTCGAGGTCGGGGTTCGCGATGATCGTGAGCGTGTCGCCTGCGACGGTGAACGGTCCCCCGGTTTCGATGGGGGTCCAGGTGTCGCCGGTGAGGTGCTCCCAACGCTGTGCGCCTGTGATGCCGGGGGCGATGGGTGCGGTGAGGCGTGCGGTGTCGCCGTCTCGGATGGTGAGATCGGTGGGTTGGGCGAGGAACCGGGGTGCGCTTGCGACGGTCACCTTCGCGGTGTCGGAGACGACCTTCCCGGCGGCGTTGGAGAGCACGGCCCGGAACTCGGCCCCGTCGTGCTCGAGCTCAACCTCGGGCGCGAACTGCGCCGTGGTCGCGCCGGGCACATCCGTGAAGCGCTTCTGCGTGGGGAGCTTCCGCTGCCACTGCACAGTCGTGTCGCCCGTGGCCGACCACTCCACACCCAAACTCGCACTCCCACTGAGCGCCCCCTGCACGAGAGACACGGAGGACGCAGATGGCTGGAGAGCCACCACTGGGGTAGTGCCGAGAAGCGAGAGACGCTGGATCGTGTGAGGTGCATTGGCAGGCGACGTCAGGACTAGAAGCGAGTGGTCTGGCGTGGCAACGATCCGAGAGTGATAGTCCGTGTTTTTCAGCGGGAAGCTCGACAGCGGCTTTCGCTCCTTCAAGACATTGACGGTTTCTTGGATGGAGTCGACTGAGAAGTCGAAGCCGAGCGCGGCGTCCGATCCGACACCCAGCACCTTCAGCGTCTTGTCCCCGGGGGATGGGTCAACGTGTTCAGCCTCGAAGCTGCCGTCAGCTGATTGCGTGTAGTAGCCGAGAGCTCCTGACCATGCGTTCCCGCCCGCCAGCATCGAACCATCCGCAGCAGCAACAACGCTCGTGTATGAATATGCGCCATAGCCGACGGTGTCGGGTCCGAATGCGCCCGGAACCAGCACGGATTGCCAGGTGCCATCGGACTGACGCGACACATGCACGAGAGGCATGGGCTCACTCGTTCCGTCCGCGCCCTGGAGTTCGCCACTCGATGTGAACACGATGCTTCCATCATTGAGTGCGAGCGCCTCATGAGGGTTGTGCACGCCAGTGCCGGTTGCCCCAAAGAAGCCCGACTGAGCGTGTTTCGGCTGAGACCCCATCTCGGGCGGGACCGAGATCGAGGTTTCCTGAGCTGACCACCGGGAGGTCTCTCCGCGCGCAACCACTCGGACTTTCTGATCTGACATGGGATTCGAGCCCGGAGCGTCAACGTAGCTCGTCCAGACGAGCTCCGCGGTTGCGGGGACCCATACCATGACTCCCCCTGCGTGGATGGCGCTTACATCGACGCCATCTCTTGAGATAGCGTCGATGTCTTGTTCAACCTCGAACTGCTGCGTACCCGAGTTCCAAGTTGCCGCATTCAAAGAAACGGTCGCACGCCCTTCTGCGGATGCCGATGACTTGTAGAACACCGTCCCTGTCCGGGGATCAAACGCGGTGCGAAGGTACGAATGCGACCCCACGTTGACGTTCGTTGACCCCAGCAACTTGAGTGTCTTGGCATCCAGGGCAGAGAGTCGTTGGCTTCGATCCTTTGATGTGGGCCCTTCAAACGTTTCGATGGTGATGAGGGTGTCCCTTGCTTCCGTCAGATAGTAGGCCGGGGGCAATGTGCTCTCTGCGTTCCAACTCGAAGATTGGTCATACGCCGGTGCCCCCGGCGTGTCCCACCGCTCAGAAATGTCGGGGAGGCCAGCAGGGCCCTTGTACTGAATAGTCACGGGATCCGTAGGTGTCCCGGAGGCATAAAGCAGGAGCGCGTCACCCGCTGTCGACGTGATCCCAGACCAGTTTGCGGTCCCATTCTCGGTTCCGGCGGTCGCTTGGGAAATGTCAAGCGTCGCGAGGACACCGGTGACTTGCTCGGGTCCCGCTTCTGGATTGGTGCGCGGCTTCCCCACGTAGGTGCCTAAAAGTACCTGGCGATCCGGACCGATCTCGACACTCAGGTTCTCGAAGGTTGAGTCCAGCTGGCAATTGCCGTCGTCCGCGCAGTAACCCTTGTAGTTGATTGATCCGCCGAGCTTCAGCTGGAGTAGTTTCGACTCGGTATCGAAGCTACCGCTCGTGATCGGCCATCGATAGTTGCCGTCAGGTAGCTGCTCGGCACCGCCCGAGAGGTCCCCGCCCTTGATGTAGTTTCGCCAGGATTCCTTGATTCCCCAGTCCACATAGCCCTCTGAGATCTGGACGTTGGTCTCATCGGCTGCCATGGCCGGTGTGGTCGGGAGCGTAAGGGCTGAAAGGCTAACTATTGCCGTGGCGATGAGCCATCTCCGACGGGATTGCCGGCGTATCACGCCGTCATGGTTTTGCATGGTGTATCGAGGCCTCCAGGAACTGGTGGTGTTGTCAGGGAAATTGGGGGGCAGTGTTCGGTGCGGCAATGCGCCGCACCGAACACTGCCCGCTCCGCCGAGGCGAAGAAGAGCGAGACCGTCACGTACCTGGTCTCGCATCGCCGCGAGTTACTTGAAGATGAGCGGAGCGTTCTCGATCTGAACGGTTCTCAGCCCAACATGCTTCACGATGACGACATCGCAGGAGCTGGCCGTTGGGCAATCGAATGTTCCCTTATGCCCGGGAAGCTTCACGTGTGCATTGGCGTTACCCTGCTTGTACACGGCGGGTGTCGTAGCCGTGAGAGGCTTCCCGCCCGGATGCGCCACGTCCACCATTGCCCCGCAGGCCGGAGCCTGGAACAGGCCGAAAGTAGCCGTCGTGCAAATCCCGACGCGGTAGGTGCCCGCGGCCAGCGCATTGCTGGATACGACGGTGAGTGACTGTCCGTCAACTACCGGCGGCTCGTACTCGAGCGCGCTCGCCGCGCTCGCTCCGCCAGCGATCAGCGCGACCGTCGCGACCCCCGCGGCAAAGCCGCGGAACAGTGTCTTCTTGATTCCCATTACTGCTTGTCCTCTCGTTCGAGTGGAACGGCGCGACCGATCGACCGCACCGCGTACTGCAGTGCGCCCTAACCGCGGGCGCAGCGACCAAGGTTCTGGTCGATTAGCCTCCAAGCAAGCTGCCACCCCGAGAATCAGCAAGCACTAAGGTCAGGCTAACCTTCATCAGACTAAGTCGGGTGACGGGATCCCGCAAGGGCCCGGGGTCACTCTGACGAGCTGCGCCGCCGATCCCGGAGCGCGGAGACGAGCATCCAGAGGGCGTATCCGAAGAGCGCGGCCACCACGAGCGGGATCAGCCAGGCCCGGGTCTCGCCAGTGAGCGCCTGGGCGAGCCACCCCAGGTACGGGATCGAATACCAGACCGTGCCGACGACCTGAACCTCCCGCACCTGCGCCGGATCAGGGGAGGGGCTGTTGTCGCCCTGGGTGATGAACGACGCCTCTCCGCTCGCGAGGGCGAGGCGCTGGGTCACCCGGTGCGTCACGAGCGTGGGCTCGCCGCTGTGCAGCTGGTACGTCAGCACGTCGCCGGCCTTGACCTCCGCAGCGGGGGTCGGCCGCACGATCACGAGGGTGCCGGGCGGGAGCGTCGGCTCCATGGAGGAGGTCATCACGGTCAGCGCGCGGCCCCCGGTCACCGCGGGCACGACGATCGCGAGCACAGCGATCCCGGCCACGATGAGGAGCACGGCGACCATGATGCCCGACCAGACCGCGGAGAGAGCCGAGCGCGCGGGGCGGGGTGAGCGTTCGGGCTCGCTGCTGGCGTGTTTGGCGTTCACGCGCGTCCCAGCCGGGATGCCCCGCGTGCGCCGCGTGCGCCGCGATCTCGCCGCCCACGGGCGGTGGCCGCCCCGCCAGCGGCAAGGAGGAAAGCTCCGAGGAGCAGTGCGGTGGTCGATCCGCGCGAGCCGGTGGCGGCGAGCGGCCCGTCAGCGGGTGGCTCCGGATCCCCTCGCCCCGGCCCGGTCTGGGTGAGCGTCGCCTCGAGCCCGAAGGAGAAGTCAGCGAGGGCGCCGGCTGCTCCCGCCTCGCCCGCGCGCTCGCCGAGCGCGGGGTGCACCGCGAGGGCGACGTCGACGCGTGCGGTCGCGCCCGGAGCGAGTGCCACGGCCTCGGCCGCGGGCACGCGCCCGCCTGCGTCCTGCGCCGCCGCGACCGTCGTGGTGCGCGTGCCCGCGCCGGGCGGATCGCCGGCCGCGCCGGTCGAGACGCCGACCTCAAGCGTCGACGCGCCTGCGAGCGCGGGATCTGAGGCCGCGACGTCGACGAGTGCGACGGCGAGCGACGCTGGGTCGGAGGAATCGTTTCTCACCCACACAGTCTCCCGCGCCCGGTCGCCCGGCACCACCCTGCCGAGGTCCGCGAAGAGGCGCGGGCCGGGACCGGGCGCAAAATGCACGCCATCGGAGGAGATGAGGAGCGGATCCGAGACCGCGGTTGCTGGCGTGGACGCGGCAACGGTCGCGGCGATCCCCCCGCCAGCGCCGAGCAGGAGCGGGAGCGCGAGCGGCAGGGACGCCGTGCCAGCGGCGATGCGGTTCGAGAGTCGCACGGCGGCCTACCCGAAGCCCGCGCCGGCGGTAAGCGCCCCGGTAAGGGGCACGGTGAAGGTCATGCCGCCGTAGACGACGTTGTCGTTCGCGTCGACGATGCGGGCCTCCTTCTCGCCCGAGGGGATCCTGGGTATTGCGAAGGAGAAAGTCCGCGCGTCGAGACCGCGCAGCGTCGAGCGCGTCGTCCAGCCGGCGTCGCCGGTCGTGCCCGCGTTCCGCGTCTGCAGGCGGAGGGTCGAGTTGCCCGCGCCAATGCCCCAGCTGATGTTGACGGTGGTGCCCGAGGCGGAGAAGGAAACGGGCTCCCGGCGGAGCTCGACGGAGACGTTCGCCGAGGTGCACGGCGCAGCGGAGGTCGAGGAGACCGACGACGAGGTCGGGAGCACAAGGCAGTAGCCGTTGAGCGCGGAGACGAGCTGCCAGCGATCGCCGGGCATCGTCTGCAGGTACCACTGCTGGGCACGGGTGTCGCCCGCGCCGTTCACCGCGATGATCTGCTGGCCGTTCGCGGGGTCGATCGCGAGTCTCGTGCCAACCGCGTTCGCCGGGCGCAGTGCGACGAGCCGGTCATCGCCCGCGGCCACGGGGAGGATCTCGAACGCCTGATTGGAAGTCACGTAGCAGCCGTACGAGAGGATCGGGGTTCCGCCTGCGGTTCCGGATCCCGAGACGTCGAGACAGACGTTCGTGTTCGCGGCGGCGCGCACGGTGTACCAGCGCGAGACGCCGTCGGGCAGCCAGTTCGCCGCGGGGAGCGGGTAGATCGCCTGCGTGCGCTGGGTGGTCTGCACGGCGGCGCCCTTCGCGGGCCAGCCGGCGGTCGTCAGCGTGCCGGTGACGACGGGGTTCGTCGACTGGGAGCCAGAGGCGGCTGAAATTGCGTCGCGGGAGGCGACGGGAACGTCAGTGCGCGCGCAGTAGGTCACGCTCGATCCGGGAAGGACCCCCTGGACAGAGGGCGCGACGGCCGAGGCCCAGGTGCCTGATGTTGCGCTCGCCGGGGTGCCCGCGGTGCAGGCCGCAACCGTGTTGGGCCAGATCCGGACAGGAAGGCCCGCGGCGAGCGGACCGGTGCCCGAGATGGTCGCGCCGACCGCGCCGGGCGTCGAGCTCGTGTTCGTGACCGTGAATGATCCGGTGCGGGTGAGGGTACTCGTCGTGTTGACGAAGACGCCGTCGAGCGCCGAAGGGGTGATCGTGAGCGTCACGGGGGCCGTCTTCATCGAGGCGCTCGCCTCCGCGCCTGCGGTCCAGAATGCCCAGGCCGAACCACCGCCGAGGGCGAGCGCGGCCACGGCGACGCCCGCGGCAAAGCCCGCCATGACGCGGCGCGGCAGCCGGAATGCGCGGCGGATCCCGGAGCGACCGTGGCGAGCGGACGGGGGTGTGTTAGCCCGCACGCTGCACCCCCTCGATCGTGAGCGTGAACGGCACCTGCTGGCCGGACTGCTCCACCGGGGTGCCGTCGCGGAGCGAGAGCTCGAGGCACAGCACCGTGGTCCCAGACGAGGCGGGCCCCGTCGGGGCGAGAGCGCCGATGCCGCTCTTCGTGTAACCGCTGAGCGGCGCGGGTGCCGGACCGGGGCGGCCGGGCACGCACTGCGCGGCCGAGGAGACGGGCGTGAGCCGGATCTGCGTATTCGCGAGGATGGCGGGCGCAGCCGTGGGCGTTGCACGCGCGGACAGGTCGAGCGTGACGTGGCCGGTGTTCGAGACGGTCACGGCGCGTGCCGCGGGTGCGCCCGGACCGACGCTGAGGTCGGCGAGGCTTGCGGAGGCCGCCCCGTCGATACGCAACTCGGCCGTGCCGGCCGAAATCGTCGCCCCGCCCAGCTCGGCGCGCGCGTTGAGGAGCGCGTACGTGCCGCCCGCGGCGCCGAGCCCGAGCAGCGTGGCGCCCGTGAGCATCGCAGCGGACACCGCGAGGCCGCGAATGCGGCGCCGCTGGCGCGAGCTGCGCGTCTCGGCGCGGAGCGCGCGCCGAGTCACGGGTGCCGAGGACGTCACTGGGACTCCCTTTCTGCTGCTGGGGTGAGTGTGCGGGATCCGGGTGCGCCGGGCGTCCGGATCCCGAGCCGACTACGGGGTCGTGGTGCCGTCGAGCTGCGTTGCGGTCACGGCGAACGCGGAGAGCGAGACCTTGCCGAGCTTCGCCGGGTTGTCCTCTGCGGGCGAGGTGCCTGCGGGCTGGTCGAACGGCCAGGTGAGCGTCACGGCGATCTTCGCGTTGTAGGTCCCCGAGTTGTCGCTCTTGTGCTTGATCGTGGCGGTCTGGCCCTTGACGCCGTTGATCGTGTAGTCGGCCGACTGCGTGAGGCGCGTCTTGAGCTTCTCGTCCGCGGCATTCCCCGTGGTCGCCGCCGTGATCGCGCCGGGCGCGATGTCGGCCTTGAACACCAGGTTCCGCCCCTGCGCGGTGATCTGATAGTCGCCCGTGTAGATGAGCTTGTCGCCCGGAACGAGGCGGAGTGCGGAGATGTCGGCGACCGGCTCGGGCGCCGCGGCGCTCGTGTGCTGGATCTGCCAGGTGCCGGTGCCCACCTGCGTGAGCGCCAGGTTGCCGGCCGTGATCGTGGCGCCGCCGAGGCTCGCCGAGCTGTTCCAGTAGGCAAGGGTGCCGCCCGTGCCGAGGAGGAGTGCGAGGCCGGCACCGGCGGCCAGCGTGGCCTTCGTGATCTTCTTCATGGGTTTCCTATTCGAGAGTGCCTGGAGGCACGCCGAATAGTCCCATCGACAGATCCCCCCAGATGAATTTCCTCAGCGCTTTTCGGGCGTGTTTCAGCCGACCTCGCGAGGACGGTTCAAGGTAGCCCGGGTGCGGCCCGGCACGAAAAGGTTTGGAGGGAATCGCCTATGCGGAGCGGTGAAATCGGTGCGCTTTCGTGACCTTGCGTACTAATTGTGCCCTTGAGTAGTTTGGACTGAGTGTGATACGCCCTCCCGGCGACGGCACGGGGCGACGCGTGGTTTCCCCGCGCACCGATCCCGCTTCCTGAGCGCCATCACCAGCACCCCCGTCCCCGAGGCGCAGAGCGCGCCGCCGGCGATCCCCAGCCGGGGATCCCCGCCGCCCGTGGCGGGCAGTGCGCGGGTGCCGGCCGTCACGGGCGACTGGGCGAGCGCCGCCTGCACGCGAAGCGAGAAGGTCTCGCGAGCGCCGGCCACACCCGGCTCACCCCGCCGCTCGCCGAGCCGCGCATCGATCGCGAGTGTCACGTCGACGCGGACGGTCTCGGAAGGGGCGAGTGGAAGAGCGTCGAGCGCACGTATTCGGCCACCTGCCGTGTGCGCCTCAGCGACGGTGACCACGCGTTCTCTGCCCGCAGCGGAAACCTTGAGGCTGGCGGCACTCGCGAGCTCGCGGTCCGAGGCCGCCACGTCGACGAGGTCGACCGAGAGCGTCGCACGGTCTCGAGCGTCGTTCCGGATCCACACCGCGGCCGAGGAGGTGTCTCCGGGCACGACCGCACCGAGCGCCGAGAACAAGCGAGGGCTGACGCCGTCGTCGAAGTGCACCCCGTCGAGCGACAGCGCGAGCGGTTCGGTCGCGGCGGGGCGCGACTGGGCAGCTGCGAGAGGGGCGATCAGTGCGAGTCCGGCGATCGCGAGCCCCGTCCCGAGTGCCGCGGCGCTGATCCGGATCCGGAGCATGATCGGGATCCCGCGCCCTCGTGCAGCGCACACGCTCGATCACCCGAATCCACTGCCGGCGGTCGCCCGCCCGGAGCCGTCGACCGTCATGGTCATGTCACCGTAGATCGTTCCGCCACCGAAATCGGAGATGCGAAGCTCGTGGGTTCCCGGGGAGAAACCGGCCGTGGAAAAGGTGAAGGTGCGCGCCCCTGGACCCGTATTCGTCACCTGGTTGCTCCACTCGTGGGCTCCCGCCGGCCGAGTCTGCAGATTGAAGATCACGGCGTTGCCCGGGGCGATGCCCCACGACACCGTGACCTCCTGGGCGGAGGCAGCGAACGTCACGGGCTCCCGCCGGAGTTCGAGTGCGACGTTCGACCCCGTGCACGGGCCTGTGTGCGTCGGATCCTCGGTCGAGGTGCCCGGCAGAGTCAGACATCGCCCATCGAGCGCCGAGACGAACGACCACCTGTTGCCAGGAACGCGCTGCACATACCAGCGCTGGGCGGCGGGTTCCGCGCCGGTGGCGCCCCCGAGTGCGGCGGCCGCGGTGAGCTGCTGCTGGGTCACCGGGTCCACGGCGGCCCGGGTCTGGAGTGCGTTCGCGGGGCGCAGTGTGACGAGATAGTCGTTCCCAGTCGCGACCGGGACGAGCTCAAAAGCCTGATTGGAGACGGGTCCGCAGGAGAACGCGAGCAGGGGAGTGCCCGGATCGTTCCGCCCGCCCTTGACATCGAGGCACACGGATGGGCTGGCGCCCGCCCGGACCGTGAACCAGCGTGCCACCCCGTGGGGCAGCCATCCGCTCCCCGCGAGCGGATAGATGCCCTGGGTGCTCTGCGTGACCGCGACCGTCGCCGTCTTCGCGGACCAGCCAGCGGTCGTGAGCGACGCGGTGATGACAGGGTGGGTGGCCATGGCCCCCGTCGGTGTAGAGATCGCGTTGCGAGTGTCGACCGAGATCTCCGTGCGCACGCAGTAGGTGACCGCCGCCGCGGGGGCCACCCCTGTCACCGCCGGCGCGGCGGCCGAATCCCATCTCCCCGAGGTAGCGCCCGGCGGCGGTGGAGCCGTGCACGGCCCTGTCGACGCCGGCCAGATCCGGATCGGGAGTCCGGCGGCGAGCGAACCGCCACCGGAGACGGTGGCGCCCACCGTGCCCGACGTGCCGCTCGTGTTGGTGACGGTGAAAGAGCCGGTGTGCACGAAGGTTGAGTGCTCATTGGTGTAGCTCGCGTCGAGGCCGTGCGCGGCGACCGCAACCGTGACGGCGTTCGTTCGCGCGGTCGACGTGCCCTGCGTCGAGGCCGTCCAGAGCGCCCATGCGGAGCCACCGCCCGCGAGGAGGGCGGTGGCCGAGACGCCCGCGACGAAGCCGAGGAGTGCCCGGCGCCGCTGGCGCACGCGTCGGCGTTGGCTACCCCGCATGTTGTACTCCGCTGATCGTGAGGGTGAACGGCACCTGCTGGCCCGCAAGATCCGCGGGGGTGCCGGGGCGGAGCGCGACCTCGAGGCAGGCCCAGCGGGAGGCGCCCGGGGCCAGCTCTGCGAAGTTCTGCGCCGCGAAGGAGCTGAGGGGTGCCGGGGCCGTGCCGAGCCCGGCCGTGCAGGAGGCGGCGTTCGCGACCGGCGTCAGCCGCGCCTGGACGTACGGCAAGATCCCCGTCGATGACGCGGCCGAAGTGTGCCCGGAAAGTCGCAGGCGAACGCTCCCGATGTTCGTGACCTTGACGGCCTGCGTGGCGGGCGCCGCCGGACTCAGGACCACCGGGCCCAGCTCGGCAGAAACGGCATCGTTGAGCCGAAGCTCGGCCGTGCCGGCTGTGAGACTGGCCCCGCGCAGCTCCGCGCGCGTCTGCAGGAGCGCGTACGTGCCTCCGGCGGTCCCGATCCCGAGCAGCGTCGCCCCCGCGACCACCGAGGTGGAGAGCGCGAGTGCGCGGAGACGGCGTCGCCGGCGCGTGCGCCCATGTGTGGCGCGGAGTTCACGCCGGGTGCCGACTGGATGCTCGCTCATGTCCCTCCCTCTGAGCGCCGGGCATCGACCGTGGGTCCGGATCCTGATCCGGGCCCTGATCGGGGCTATGATCCGGATCCTGATCCGGGCCCGTCGCACGGGGCGGGATCGGAGTCTCCGACCCCGCCCCGTGCGGCGGGCCGAGGAAGCCGCCCGTTAGGTCGCCGAGCGCTGGACCTGGGTGGCGGTGAGCGAGAAGTTGGCGAGCGAGACCTGCCCCTGCTTGGCCACGTTGTCCTGGGCCGCGGAGGAGCCGGCGGGGTCGTCGAAGGGCCAGTCGAGCGTGACGACGATTCGGGCCGGATACGAACTCGCGGCGTCGTTCGTCTGGGTGATGGTCGCGGTCTGTCCCGCGACGCCGTTGATCGTGTAGGCCGCGGTCAGGTCGAGCTGCTGCGCGAGGCGAGTGTCAGCCGCATTGCCCGCCCGCGCGGGGGTGATGGCGCCCGGCGCGATGTTGGCGCGGAAGCTGAGGTTGCGCCCCTCGGCGGCAATCGTGAAGTTCCCGGTGTAGATGAGTTTGTCGCCCGGCACGATGCGCAGTGCCGCGAGGTCGGTGACGGCCTCGGGAGTGGTCGCGCCCGCGCGCTGGATCTGCCAGGTCGGGGTGCCCGACGCCGCGAGCTGTAGGGTGCCGGCGGTGATCGTGCCCCCGGCGAGCTCGGAACTACTGTTCCAGAGCGCGAGGGTGCCGCCCGTACCGATGAGGAGTGCCAGCCCTGCGCCTGCCGCGAGGACTGCCTTGGTCGTCTTCTTCACTGGTGCTCCTTGGTTGCGTGTGCCCAGTGGGCACGCCGAAACACCCCGTCGGCTGGCCCCCTGGCTGAGTGTCCCCGCCGGGCCGGGCCGATGAGCCCGAGGTTCCCCCGAGAGGACGGCTTAACCTAAAGCGACAGATGTGTGACCGCCCGAATCGTTGGAGGGGAGTCACACATCTGCCGCCCGCAGGGGAAGAGCACTGTGTTAAAGCGAAAAGACTGCGCTGTCTACCATTTTGGGTGCCATGCAAGTTTGGATCGGTCTACAGCTGGTGCGGCGTGTTCCAGGCCAGGAATGATCCGTCAGCCTGCTCGGCCTGCCAGAAATCTCCGCACTTGACGACGTTCTTCAGCGCGACGTCCTGGAGGAGGAGCGGGGCCGCGTATCCGTCGGGGAAGCCGTCACTCGGCTCGCAGCCCTGCGTGCGGCCCTCGCCGTGCCACGCATAGGCGATCTTCTCGCCGTCCACAACCGAGCGAATTTCGGTGGCCGTCTCGGGGAAGCCCTCGGGAAGACGATTCTCCGACACCAGGACGCTCGTCGTTGGCTCGGGGGCGGGCTCGGGCATCGGCGACGTGTTCTCGGTCGCGGACTTGGGGGCGCAACCGGAGAGCAGCAGGCCGGCTGCTGCTGCAAGGGCCGCGATGGAAAGCAGGTGCTTGGACATGTCATCTCCTTGGGGGGTGGTGATGTTGCGTTGCGAGAGCCAAGTTATTGGCGGACCCTATCGAGTTGCCGGTCAACAGTCGTGAAGTGGCTGAGCGTGGGGCGTTCGGAACGTTGACGGCCTTCGATCATGAAGGGGGCGCGTTGAGTTCGGCATCTCGAACAATAATTGTTCGGCATGTCGTAGAATTCTGGATCGATGTCGTGCTACACCTATATGTAGTGGCAAAACCGGTGAGATGCACTACATATAGGTGTCATGGAGCGAAAGGGGAGTGTGCCGCATGCAGGCAGATCGACGCAGGGAGGCGCCTGTCGCGGTGCTGACGCGCGCGGCATCGCCCGCGCTCATCTATTTCTCGAGCGTGTCCGAGAACACGCGCAGATTCGTCGATAAGCTCCGAATCGAGGCCGGCAGGATCCCGCTCAGGCCCCGCATCGAGGGGCAAATCAGGGTCACGAACCCGTTCGTGCTCGTGGTGCCGACCTATGGCGGAGGCGAGCCCTCGGGCGCCGTACCGAAGCAGGTGATCCAGTTCCTCAACGACCCCGAGAATCGCGGCCTCATGCGCGGCGTCATCACGGCTGGCAACACGAACTTCGGCGAGCATTACTGCCTCGCCGGGCCCGTGATCTCGGCGAAGTGCCGGATCCCGGAGCTCTACCGCTTCGAACTGCTCGGCACTGAGCGGGACGTCGACCGGGTCCGCGAGGGCCTCGGCGAGTTCTGGGCGGCGCAGCAGGAGGAGTACGCGGCCGAAAGCCGGTCCGCATGAGTGAGAAGGGAGATCACCGAGACATGATCGAGCACGCGCCTTCGGCGGGCGGGGCGGCACTGGGCTCCGTCACGCCGCGCTCCGTCACCCCGCCGACGTACCGTCACGATCCTGAGGCACGGCTCAGGCCGATCAACTGGAACCGGGTCGCCGACGAGAAAGACCTCGAGGTGTGGAACCGGCTCACCGCCAACTTCTGGCTGCCCGAAAAAGTGCCGCTTTCGAATGACCTGCCGGACTGGCAGCGGATGTCGGAGACCGAGCGAACCCTGACGATGCGCGTGTTCACCGGACTCACCATGCTCGACACGGTGCAGGCGACCGTCGGAGAGATATGCCAAATCCAGGACGCCCGCACCGAGCACGAGGAGGCGGTCTACACCAATATCGCCTTCATGCAGGCGGTGCACGCCCGCTCCTACTCCTCCGTGTTCTCGACCCTCACGAGCACCCCGGAGATCGACTCGGCGTACGAGTGGGCGGTCGGGAACGACCTGCTCCAGGCGCGCGCGAAGACCGTACTCGCGCACTACTACGGGGACGATCCGTTGAAACGGAAGGTGTCGTCGACCCTCCTCTCCTCACTGCTGCTCTACGCGGGGTTCTACCTGCCGCTGCACTTCTCGGTGCGGGCGAGACTCACCAACACGGCCGACATGATTCGCCTGATCCTGCGGGACAAAGCGGTGCACGGCTACTACTCGGGCTACAAGTACCAGCGCGGCCTCGACGGCTGCACGGACGCCCGCCGCGAGGAGATGCGCGACTTCACCTTCTCGCTGCTCGAGGAGCTGTACGAGCTCGAGCTCGACTACTCGGGCGCGCTCTACGAGCCGCTCGGGCTCATGGACGACGTCGCCGTGTTCGTGCGCTACAACGCGAACAAATCGCTCATGAACCTCGGCTACCCCGCACGGTTTTCGCCCGCGGAAACCGAGGTCAACCCGGAGATCCTCGCGGCTCTCTCGCCCGGCAGCGACGAGAACCACGACTTCTTCTCCGGCTCGGGATCGGCGTATGTGATCGGTCGCGCCGAGGACACGACCGACTCGGACTGGGATTTCTAGGCCCTCGGTCGCCGGCCGCGCTGGGGCAGGCGCCGACGCCAGCTGAAGTAGATGATCGGGCCGATGACGGGCACGAAGAGAATCGCGAGCGCCCAGACCGGGGCAGTGGCCCCGCGGTGTCTGGGGACGTCGATACAGAGCTGGATGAGAGCGACGAGCGACATGATGCCAACGCCGACGAGGACCGCCAGCCAGGCGATGAAGAAGAGCTCGTACTGCGCGGGCGGCGTGGGGGTCTGGGACGAGAGTGCGGGGGCGGTCGTGAGCAAGGGCAGGGTCAAGGGAGGGCTCCTCTGCGGACGGGCGAACCGGTCTCTGCACTCGCAGGGTACGCGATCCCGCGGGGACACGCGAGCATGATCTCCCCTCGCCCTCGCCCTCGCCCTCGCTCTCGCTCTCGCCCTCGTCTGAGTTGACCGAAAGTGACGCCTAATCGCGGTTAAGCGTCACTTTCGGTCAACTCAACTCGCCGCGGGCGGCTGTCCGGCCGAACTCAGCCCGGCGCCTTCCTGAGTTGACCCAAACTGAGCCCTGAGGGCGATTAGGCGTCACTTTGGGTCAACTCAACCCAGGGCCGAGGCGGCCGAGGCGGCCGAGGCGGCCAAGGCGCGGCGCGGCTCTGGCCCGGCGCGGCGCCGCGCCGGGCCAGAGCCGGCGCCTCTCAATCAGCCCCGGGCGCCACCGCCGGACCTGGATCCGTCCACGGGCGCAGGAAGTTCACCCGCACCGAGCCGAACGGCACCGAGGCGTCGCGCTCGAGCAGCGCGTCGACGCCGTAGACCTCGCGTAGCCGCCGCCGGGTGAGCACCGCCTCCGGCAGGCCGGCGCTGACGACGCGCCCGCCGTCGAGCAGGACGAGGCGGTCGCAGTAGCGGGCGGCCAAGTTCAGGTCGTGCAGCGCGATCACACACGTGATGCCGAGGGACCGGAGCAGCTCAAGGAGTTCCAGTTGGTGCCGGATATCGAGGTGGTTGGTCGGCTCATCGAGCAGGATTTCCGTGGGCTGCTGCGCGAGCGCACGCGCGAGCTGCGCCCGCTGGCGCTCGCCGCCGGAGAGGGTGTGCCAGATCCGGTGCTGCTTCTCGGCGATATTGACGCGCGCGAGCGCCTCGTCGACGACGGCGGCATCGTGCGAGCCAAGCCCGTCGAATCGCCCCCTGAACGGGGTCCGCCCGAGCTCGACGACCTGGCGCACCGTGAGGTCGCCGTTCGCCGTCGTGTCCTGCTCGACCAGGGCGAGGCGCCGCGCGATCCCGCGCCGCGACATCTCGGAGAGGTCGGTGCCGTCGACCCGCACCGCCCCCGTGTCTGGCCGCCGCAGCCCCGCGAGCAGGCGCAGCAGCGTCGACTTGCCCGAGCCGTTCGGGCCGAGGAGTCCGACGACGCAGCCGTCCGCGGCGTCGAGATCCACCCCCGACAGCAGTTCGATACCGCTGATCGACCAGCTGACGTTCCGCGCAGAAATCTTTCCCATCAGGAGCCCGCCCTTCTCAGTACGATTGCGAACGCGGGCGCTCCGAGGAGCGCAGTGATGACGCCCACGGGCAGCTCGTTGGGCGAGAACGCGGAGCGCGCGAAGGCGTCAACCCAGATCAGGAAGGCGCCGCCCGTGAGCCCCGCAAGCGGCAGGAGGCTCCGGTGCGTCGGGCCGAAGAGGAGCCGGATCACGTGGGGGATCAGGAGTCCGATGAAGCCGATCGCGCCGGAGGCGGCGACGGCGGCGGCCGTGACGACGGCCGTCAGGATCATGAGCGCGACGCGGGCGGCGCGCACGTTGATCCCGAGCGCCGCGGCCGAATCCCAGCCGAAGGTGAAGGCGTCGAGCGCCGGCGCGAAGAACTGCACCGCGATGACCCCGATGAGGATCACCGTCCCGGCGACGATGAGCGGCTCCCACCGCGCGCCGCCGAGCGAGCCGAGCAGCCAGAACACGAAGCCGCGGGTCGAGTTCGCGTCACCGTTCACCATGAGCACGACGCTCGTGATCGCCGCGAAGAACTGCGACACGAGCACGCCCGTGAGCACGACGCGCGAGGCGCTCTGCACGCGGCCGCCACCGAGGAGCAGCATCAGGATCCCGAACGACAGCAGCGCCCCGAGGAATGCCCCGGTCGACAGCGAAAGCGCCCCTCCGCCGATCCCGAGCAGGAGCACCGCGACCGCGCCGGTCGACGCGCCCGAGGAGACGCCGAGCAGGTAGGGGTCGGCGAGGGGGTTGCGGGTGACCGACTGCAGGACGGCGCCCGACACCGTGAGGCCGATGCCCACAACCGCGGCGAGCAGGACGCGCGGCACCCGGGACTCCCAGACGAGCGCGTCGAGTAGCTCGGGGAGCGCGGGGGTCGGTGCGACCGCGCCGAGGCCGATGTGCCGCATGATCGTCGACACGACGTCGAGCGGGCTGAGGTTCGCCGTGCCGACGAGCGTGCCGCCGACGATCGAGGCGGCGAGGACGATGACGGCGACGGCGAGGGTGATCGGGAAGGGCGCGCGAACGTGTCGCGTTCCGCTCATGTGTACTCCTTGGGGCGGGGTGAGGATCCGGATCGCAGTGCCGGATCCGGGCATGAAAAAACGGGTGCGGCGGCATTGGGGGTCCGCCGCACCCGCGCGTGTGGCTACTGCAGGTCGACGAGTCCTTCGGCGACTGCGGGCAGCGCGTAGACGCTGCCGTAGCTCGGGTCCATGTAGGTGCCGGGAACGATGATGAAGCGCTCGTTCTTGACGGCGTCGAGCTTCGAGGTGAGCGGATCCTTCTTCAGGATCTCGATCTTTTCCTTGGCGGAATCGCCCGGCTTGCCGCGCGTGAGGTCGGCGAGCACGATGACGTCGGGGTTGCGCGCGGCGACCTCGTCCCAGCTGGTTTCCGGCCACTTGGTCTCGGCATCGTCAAAGACGTTCTTTGCGCCAATGAGCTCGCTGACGTGCTGGGGCAGTCCTCCGGGGCCCGCGACGTAGGGTGCGCCGTCATAGGTGGAGTAGAACCACATGATTGACGGCGTGCCCGTGATCTTCTTCGCGGTTGCCAGGCCGTCCTCCACGACCGCCCGCTGCTCGGCGATGAGCTTCTCGCCTGCGCCCTGCACGTCGAAGATCTTCGCAAGATCCGCATACTCCGAGAAGAGCATCTCGAAGGAAGCCCCATCGACGGCCTGGTGGAAGGTGCAGTCGAACTCGGTGAGGTAGGTGGGCACGCCGTGCTCGTCGAGCTCCCTGCGCTCGCCGGCCTTGTCTGCGGCGAAGAAGCTCGCGAAGTGCGACATCACGAAGTCGGGCTGCGCGTTGAGCAGGGATTCGTGCGAGACGACGGCGCCGTTTTCAGCGAGGAGCGGGATCTTCGCGTACTCCTCCGCGATGTCCTTCGTCGGCTTGTCGGTCTCGTATCCGGTGCCGACCATGCGGTCGGCGAGGCCGAGCCGGATCAGCACCTCCGCACTGGCCTGATCCAGGGTCACGGCGCGCTTCGGAGCCTGGTCGTAGCTCACCTTGTCGCCGCAGTTCTCGAGGGTGACCGGGTACTTCGTCACGCCCTCAGGCTTGGAGACGTGAGTCGCGGATGGCGCCGACACCGACCCTGCGGCGTCGGTCGAAGATCCCGACGCGCAGCCCGACAGCAGAAGCGAACTCGCCGTCAGACCCGTAATGATAACCGTTCTCATTTTCATGTCTAGGATGCTAGCAGAGCGTATCCTCGCCGCCGAAAATTGACCAGGGAAAGGTCTATTCCATGACAGACATGTATTTCTCAACCCCAGCTAGCCGCGAAATTCATGACGAACGCCCCGGATCAGGCGCCGCGGGCGTGTCGGATCCCGACCCTGGTCAGAGTGCCCGCCCGAGTGGCGGCTCGCCCGATCCGGTGCGTGCGCTCATCGCGGAGTGGGAGATGCAGCAAGACGCATACGTCGCGAAGCGCGCCGAGCGTTTCGGAATCGTGCTCGACGCGATCCAGTACGCGAAACCTGGCGTCACGACGATCTTGGATGCCGCGGGCGGGCTCGG
Source organism: Leucobacter luti (assembly GCF_050310065.1). Classification (GTDB taxonomy): domain Bacteria; phylum Actinomycetota; class Actinomycetes; order Actinomycetales; family Microbacteriaceae; genus Leucobacter; species Leucobacter luti_B. The sequence goes on from NZ_CP190007.1 coordinate 486,521, forward strand.
CTCGTTCTCGCGCCTGATCCTGGAGCGATTCCCAGAGGTGCGGGTGGTGACGCTCGACTACGATCCGGCGCTCCTCGCGCTCGCCCGGAGGAACCTCGCGGAGTTCGGCGAGCGCTCGCTCGTGGTGGAGGCGAACCTCCTCGACCCGAGTTGGCCGGCCGCGCTCGAGGGGTGGCTACCCGAGGTTGTGGTGTCGAGCACGGCGCTGCACTGGCTGCCGGCCGGCGGGCTCGTCTCGTTCTATGAGCGGCTCGCGCGCGTGCTCCCTGAGGGTGCGCTCTTCTTCAACGCCGACCACCTCTCGCTCGGCGTCGAGGGCTCGTTCTTCCGGGCGGTGAGCGCGGCGGATGACGCGCGTCAGCAGGCAGCATTCGAGGATGGCGTGCTCGACTGGGACGGCTGGTGGGAGCGCTTTTCCGAGGGCGGAGAGTTCGACGAGTTGATCGCGGAGCGCGACGCGCGCTTCGCCGCCATCTGGGAGGACGAGGCGCGGGACGTGTCGCCCGTGTTCCACGCCGAGTCGCTGCGGGTCGCTGGCTTCCGGGAGGCGGGCACCCTCTGGCAGTACTTCGACGACTACGTGGTCTACGCGCGGCGGTAGGGCGCCCTGCGCGCGGGGCCCGGCGCCCGGCGCGCCCGGGCCGCCGCCCTCGCCGAGAGATCTGCACTCAAATTCAAGAATTTGGGCTTTCAGCCTCGGTGGGTGCAGAAATCCCTGTGAGCGCTGACGTGGACGCAGGCGCTGACGCTGACGCTGACGCAGGCGCTGACGCAGGCGCGGACGCCGCCCAGCGCTCGCGCTCCTCGCGGCCCGGGGGCGTGAAGAGCACCGCCACGAACGTCGTGATGGGCACCGCGAGGATGAGGCCGACGCCGCCGCACAGCGTGCTCACGATCTCGATGCCCAGGTCTTCCGCCGTGAGCAGGGAAAGCAGCGGGCGGTTGTACATGTAGAGGAGCAGCAGCACGCTGAGCGCGGCGCCGATGTATGCAAAGAACACGGTGTAGACGGTCGAAGCGATGTGGTCGCGCCCGATTCGCATGGCGCGCGCGTAGATGTCGCGCCGTGAGAGGTGGGGCGCCGCCGCGCGCAGCTCCCACACGGCGGACGACTGCGTGATCGTGACGTCGTTCAGGATCCCGAGCCCCGCGATGAGGATCGAGCAGGTGAGGAGGCCGCGCAGGTCCATCTCGCCGACCATCGCCGAGAGCAGGCTCGACGAGTCGCTTCCCGCGCCGCTGAGCCGCGCCGCGCGCACCGCGAGCTCCGAGAGCCCGGAGATGCACAGGATCCCGAACAGCGTCCCGATCAGGGCGGCGGTCGTGCGCATGTTGGGCCCGTGGACGAAATAGAGCGTGATGAACATGATCGCGACCGAGCCGACGATGCCGATGAGGAGCCCCGGCCCGCCCGAGAGGAGCGCGGGCAGCACGAAGGCGAGCAGCACGACGGCGCTGATCCCGAGCGCGAGCAGCGCGAGGAAGCCGCGGATGCGCCCGATCGCGACGACCACGATGACGAAAATCAGGGTCAGGATCAGGAGCGGAATGTGCCGCTCGATGCCCGCGAGGCCGTAGGCGGGCAGCGCGTCCGGGTCGATCGCGTAGCCTGTCGCCTCGCTATCGTCGGGCGTGAGCGCCGGCGTCGCGATGAGTTGCACGTGGTCGCCCTGCGTGAGGCCAGAGGCGAGCACCGTGCCGCGGAGCTGGATCGACACCATGCGGCCCGTGTCGGAGCCGCTCAGGATCCCGACGCTCGCGGTGACGCAGCGGTCCTGGGCAGGCTGCCCGGACCCGGATCCGGACCCGGATCCGGAATCAGAGCCGGCCCCGGCCCCCGGTGCTTCGGGTCCGGATCCCGAGCCGCCGCGCTCGCCGGTTTCGCCCCGCGCACCGGCGCCTGCCCCGCAACCCTCCGTGAGCCCGAGGATCTCGCCCCGCTCATAGGTGACGCCGGGGGCTGAGAATTCGGCCCGCTCGGCGACCGTTGCGACCCTCGCGTAGTCCGGCCAGAGCGCCGCCATCCCGACGACCGTCGCGGCGGCGACCGCGACGAGGATCCCGACCGTGATGGTTCGCACCAGGCGGCTCGCCCGGTGGTCGGGATCCGGGACGCCCCCGAACTCTCCGGCCACTTCGGCGTGCGCGTGCGAGTGGCCGTGGGAGCTCCAGACGCGCTCGAGTCTCGCTTTCAGGCTCAGGATCTGCCTCCTTCTCGGGCGTCTGCGGCGGGCCGCGCCGGCGACGCGTGTCTCCCAGTGATGATAATTGTTCTCAGGCCTCTGCGGGCTGTGCGTGTGTCTGGACCGGTCCCCTCAGCGGCTCTTTTCGTGCCGCGAGGAATCGCCGATTGGTGATTCAAGGTGAAATTTGCTCCCGACTGCCTTAGAGTCTCCTTTGAGAAAAGAAACGGCGTGGGGGAGCCAGTTCTCGGCGAGATCGCGGGGCGCCAAGCCCCTGGCGAGACGTCGGAGGAGCCTGTCTCTCTGTGCGCGAGCACGGAAGGAACACCACTAGAGACCACCTGGGAAATCATCCGCGTAGCTGTCGTTCAGTGAATCTTCCCCGTTTTGCGAGGCAGCGCCACGGATCCCAGGTCCCGACCGGAGGACCCCGCCTCCGGTCGTGACGCCCCCGGGCAGGTTGCATCGATTCCCCGAGATGCTCCTGGCCCGGGGCGTCCCCTTTCCGGACACGAGCGTCTTTCGGACCGTCTACGCTGAATCTGTGACGTCCGACAGCCTCAAGTATCCCTACGCGGACACCTACTTCGTGTACGCAGACTCCGGACCGGCCGAGGGCGCCACGTATGTGCTGCTGCACGGCATCGGCATGGGCCGAGTCACCTTCGAGGGAGTCGCGGAGACTCTCCGGCCGTACGGGCGCGTCATCGCGATGGACCTCCCGGGCTTCGGCGATTCGCCCCGGTCCCTCGCCGCCGACACGATCACGGAGAATGCGGACCTGATCGGACAGTTCATCGCCGACCTCGACTGCGGGCCCGTCGTGCTCGCCGGACACTCGATGGGCACCCAGATCGCGGCCGAGATCGCCGTTGCGCGCCCGGAGCTGCTCGAGGCGCTCGTGCTCATTGCGCCGACCATCAACCGGCACGAACGGAGCTTCGCCCGGCAGGCGCTGCGAATGGTCCAGGACCTCGCCGGCGAAAGCCCGAAGGTGCTCCTGATCGGCGTGTTTGAGTACCTGAAGACGACCCCGTTCTGGTTCGTCGGGAGGCTGCGGCGGATGCTCGCGCAGGCGATCGAGTACCTGTGTCCCCTCATCACCACACCCACGCTCGTCATGAGCGGCGAGTGCGACTTCGTGGCGCCGCAGCGCTGGACCGCCGAGATCGCCGCCGCGGTGCCGGGGGCCGAGCTGCGGGAGATCCCGGGCCGGCGCCACGACGCGATCATCAAGAGCGCGGAGCCTGCCGCATCGATGATGCTCGAGTTCGTCGAGCAGCTTCAGGATCCGGCGCCTCAGTAGTCCACGGGATCGCGCTCGATCGGGCAGGTCATGCAGTGCCCGCCGCCGCGCCCGCGGCCGAGCTCCGCGCCGACGATGGGGATCACCTCGATGCCGGCGCGCACGAGCTGGTCGTTCGTGAGGGTGTTGCGATCGTAGGTGTAGACGACGCCGGGGCGGAGAGCGACGGCGTTGTTGCCGCTGTCCCACTGCTGACGCTCGGAGGCGTAGTTGTCGCCCGCGGTCTCGACGACGCGGAGCCCGTCGAGGCCGAGCGCGGCGGAGACCACCTCGACGAGCGGGCGGTCCCCGTGGTCGGTCACGCGGATCCCGCCGGCGCCGGCAGCCGGCCGCAGCGAGAAGCAGTGCACCTCGTCGATGATCTTCGGATACAGCGTCACGACGTCGCGGTCGACGAACGTGAACACGGTGTCGAGGTGCATGGCGGCGCGCAGCCGCGGCATGCCAGCGACGATCACGTGCTCGGCGGCGCCCTGCGCGAAGAGCGCGGAGGCGAGCTGCGTGATGCCCTGCCGCGAGGTACGCTCGCTCATGCCGATGAGCACGGTGCCGCGCCCGATCGGCATGACGTCGCCGCCCTCGACGGTCGCGCGCCCCCAGTCGGCCTCGGCGTCGCCCCACCACACCCGCGACCCCGAGAGCTCAGGGTGGAAGCGGTAGATCGCCTGCATGAGCATCGTCTCGTCGTGCCGCGCGGGCCAGAACAGGGGGTTCAGGGTGAGCCCGCCGTAGATCCAGCACGTGGTGTCGCGCGTGTAGAGGGTGTTCGGCAGCGGCGGCATCAGGTACTCGTTCACCCCGGCCGACTCGCGCGCGAGGTTCACGTAGTCGCTGCGGTAGTCGGCGGGGAGGTCGGTCGTCGCGAGCCCGCCGATGAGGAACTCGGCGAGCTGCTGCGCCGGCAGGCTCTCGAGGAAGCCGCGGGTCCCCTCGACGAGCCCGAGCCCCACCTCGTTCGGCGTGATCTTGCGGTCGAGCAGCCAGTCCTTCGCGTCCGGGATCGCCATCGTCTGCGCGAGCAGGTCGTGGAGCTCGAGCACCTCGACCCCGTTCGAGCGGAGGCTCGAGACAAAGTCGGCGTGGTCACGCCGCCCGTTTTCGACCCACATCACGTCGTCGAAGAGGAGCTCGTCGCAGTTCGACGGGGTGAGCCTGCGGTGCGCGAGCCGGGGCTCGCACACGAGCACCTTCCGCAGCGCGCCGACTTCGGAGTGCACGCCCTTCGGCGCTGATTCTGACATCTCGGTTCTCCTTCGGAGTGAGGGGCGGGGGTGAAGGCTCAGAGGGTGATCCACCCGGCGACAATCGCCACGATCCCGGCGACCGCCCCGAGCAGGGAGACGGCGAAGATGATGAGCTCCCGGGCCGAGAAGACACGGCGGCCCTGCTCGCGCCGCGCCATCGCGAAGAGGATCGTCGCGGGGGCGTAGATGACGAGCGCGAGCAGCACGAACTGCACGCCGGCGGCAAAGAGGAGAAACGCGGTGTAGACGACGGCGATCGCCGACACGATCCGGTCGCGCACGATCCCGCGTGCCTGCGGCTCCTGCCCGGGTTCCGGCCGGGAGCCGACGAGCTTCAGCGCATAGAGCGCCGCGAGCAGGAACGGCACGAGCGTGAGCGCGCTCGTGAGGTCGAGCGCGAGGTCGAGCGCGTTGCCAGCGAGCAGCAGCGCGAGGAGCAGCAGCTGCACAAAGATGGACGTGAGCAGCACGGCGTTCGCCGGCACCCCGTGCCGGTTCGTGCGGGCGAGGAAGCGGGGCATGTCACGATCCTCCGCCGCGACGCTCAGCACCTCGGCCGCCATGAGCGACCACGCGAGGTAGGCGCCCAGCACGGAGACGATCAGCCCGGCGCTCACGAACCAGCGGCCCCACGGCCCCACCGCGTGCTCGAGCACTCCAGCCATCGAGGGCTGAGCGAGTTCCGCGATCTCCGACATCGGCATGACTCCGTAGGAGACGATCGTCACGGAGGCGAAGATCGCGAAGACCGAGAGGAAGCCGAGCACGGTCGCGCGCCCCACGTCCTCGCGCCGCTTCGCGTGGCGGGAATAGACGCTCGCGCCCTCTACGCCGAGGAATACGAACACCGTCACGAGCATCGTGCCGCGCACCTGCTCAAAGAGGGACCCGGCGTAGTCTGCGCCGCCCCAGTTCTCCGCGAATGCTGCCGGGTCGAAGACGAAGATGCACAGCAGCACGAAGATCACGATCGGCACGATCTTCGCGATCGTGACGATCGTGTTGATGGCGGCGGCACCCTGAACCCCGCGCCTGACCAGGAGGTAGAACCCCCAGAGGCCGGCGGAGGAGAGCGCGATAGCAAGGGGGGTGTCTCCCGCTCCGAGTCCGCCGACCCCGAGGCCGGTGAGGGTCGACATGATGAAGACCCAGTAGAAGGTGTTGCCGGCGCAGGCGCTCGCCCAGTACCCGAATCCCGAGAAGAAGCCGAGATACTCGCCGAAGCCCTCCTTGGCGTAGGCGTACACCCCGGCGTCGAGCTCGGGCTTGCGCACCGCGAGCAGCTGGAACACGAAGGCGAGCATGAGCATGCCTGCGCCCGCGATCGACCAGGCGATGAGGGCGCCAGCGACCCCGGTCTCGCGGGCGAAGCGGCCCGGCAGGGTGAACACCCCGGCCCCGACCATGGAGCCGACGACCATGCCCGTCATCGCGAGCGTCGAGAGCTTCGCGACGGGGGCACCGGATCCGGTCTCGCCGCCCCCCGATCCGGGCGCGGAGGGCGCGGTGGAACCGCCCGACGCTGCATCCCCACCAGACATGCTGTGTCCTCTCGACGCTGAGTAACTGCATCATATACACATGTTGTATTCGTGCAATAGAGTGTGATCAGAGCAACTTTTGTCGCCGGATCAGCGCAGCCTCGCGGGGTCCGCGAGCCCGCTGAGTGCGGGGTTCAGCCGGTTCAAAGGCGAGCCGGGGTAGAGATGGTACGGGTTACAGAACGGGGACCGAACATGCGTGGAAAACTGATGATCGCGGCGGCCATCGCAGCGACGGCTCTGCTCGGACTGAGCGGCTGCGCCGCCGAGGCCGAGGGCGCCGCAGGCACGTGGGGGAGCTCCGGGCAGGGGCAGCCCCAGCTCGAGCTCGCGAAGGACGGCAAGCTCTCGGGCACCGACGGCTGCAACCGGCTGGTCGGCAGCTGGAGCGAGAAGGGCGGCGTCGTCGAATTCGGCCAGGTCGCCTCGACGATGATGGCCTGCCAGGACGTCGACACCTGGCTCTCCGGTCTCGTCACCGGCGAGGTGCGCGGCGACGAGCTCATCATCAAGGGCGAGGGCGGCAAGCAGATCGGCACGCTCGCGCGCCAGGAGAAGTAGCGACGGCGGATCCGGATCCGGGGCCCGCGCCGGCGCTCGCTCCGAATTCTGCACTCGTTCCCACGATTCCCTTCCGAAACCTAGGAACGAGCGCAGATCGCGGAGCGAGCGAGCGCGCGCGCCTACAGTAGCCCCGCGCGCTCGGCGCGCAGGATCGCGGTCGCCCGGTTCGGGGCGTCAAGCTTGCGATAGACCCCGCGCAGGTGGGTCTTCAGCGTATTCATTGAGATGAACAGGCGTTCTGCGATTTCGGTGCGGCTCGCGCCGCTCGCGAGCAGGTGCAGCACCTCGCGCTCGCGCGAGGTCAGCGGCACGGGGAGCTCGAGGTTCGGCCGGACGGGCTTCATGGGAGCCTCAAGTCCCTCCCATTTCGGCACGGCCGTGGTGGCGAGCTCGTGCACCTCGGAGGCGAGAAACGGCACGTCCTCGCCGCGGCTCCCCCCGGCGATGGACTCGAGCGTGTGCAGGGTCTCGAGCGCCTGATCCCGCCGGCCAAGCGTGAGGTGCGCGTGCGCCATGATGCCGTAGCGCCTGAGCTGGAGCTGCCGCAACCCGTCCGTCCCGGCGGCGGAGGAGCGCGCGAGCTCCAGTGCGCGCTGCCCGCGGCCCCTGGCGACCGCGACGGCCGCGCTGACCAGCTGCGTTCCCACGAACTCGGGGTCTCCGGCCGCGATGCTGCGCTCGGCCGAGGCGAGGTCGCCGCGCATGAGGTGCACCACGGTCCTGGACATCGGGAGGACGCTCCCCGTGAAGCTCTCTCCCTCGATCCGAGGAAAGCCGAGATTCTCGAAGGTCGCGAGGCGGTCGCTCAGTTCGAGGAGCCGGCCTGAGCGGAGGAGCTGGCGGTGCAGCCCGAGCACGAGGAACGGCCACATCTCACCGACCTCTCGGAGCGGGAGCGCGCGGAGGGTCAGCGAGGCGCGGTCGAAGTCGTGATCGAGGATGGCCTCCGCGAGCGCAGCATGAGCGTCGATGATCGGCTCGATCCAGCTCGCAGTGCGCGGGATCCGCTTCGCCTGGCCGAGCGCGATGACCGCGTCCTCCGTGTCGCCGAAGAGCGCGTGGATGATGGCGGACTTCACGTGCGCGTCTCGGTTGAAAAAGAGGAGCGAGGGCACGATGACGTGGGACTGCGCCGCCGCGAAGTAGTCGAGCGCCGCCCGGAACTCGCCCGCAAGCATCGCGGTGGCCCCGCACTGGGCCGAGATCAGGAGGTTCCACCCGCTCCGGGTGTCGAACATGGGGTGTACCTTGACCGCTTCCTCGTGCAGTTCGGGCACGAGGCTGAGGGCCGCGCCCGCGCGGCCGCGGAGGCGCAGGTCCATCATGCGGGCGATGAGCCGCATGGTCGTGAGGCATGGATCGCCGTCCGGGATCGCTGCGGCCTGCTCGAGGTCGAGGTGTCTGTGATCCGCGACGCTCACGAACTTCAGCATGTGGCGCGCGAACTCGGAGGACTCGCCGCCGCCGGCGAGGATGAGCTCAAGGATTGCGCGGAACCGCTCGCGAGGAAGCCGGTACCATGCGGCCGGCCCGCTGCGCCGAAGTTGGGCAAGCGCCCGCGCGTGGTCGCCGCGGTCGAGGCTCGCCTCCAATTCGCAGCAGAGCTCGTCGAGCTCGGTTCCTCTGTGCAGCAATGCTTCCCCTCGAAATATGCGTCTGATCACACAATAAGCCACATGTGATGCCGAATTTAGGGCCCGGTGCCGTTTTGTGACATTAATCTCTCGGGCGTCGCCAAAAGGGTGATCTTGGCTGCGGAAAAGGATGAACCGGCGGGCGTAGAGGGGTGACGAGATTGGGCATAAAGCCAGATCAGAAGAGTTTTTCGTGTCCTTTTGCTCTGGGCGGCGTTTGCTAGCTTTCTTCCCGGACGGGACCAGAACGCCCAGAGATTGCGAAATCCAGAAAGAGGATGAAGTGCACACACTCCATGATGGAGCGGATCAGCGGCGCAGTAGCCGCCTCTGCGGTGGACACCGCAGCGCTCATTCCCGATGCAGGGGAAAGACCCGCGCTGCCGCGGAGCCATTCGCCTGCGATGCGAACACGATGTATACGGTGAACGACGAGGGCACCATTCGCGCGGTCGACATCGAAGCGGGGGTGCTCGGCCCTGTTCATGCTGAAGGCCAGCGAGCAAACGCGCTCGGAGTGAGTGTCGACGGAGCGGTCGCCTACACCCTCGACAACAGCGTCTCCTCGGCGGGGCTCGAGAAGCAGATCGCGATCCACGATGCCATTACCGGCGAAACCGTGACGAAGTCCCTCGGCGATCCCCGCGTTCCGGGAGTGCTGATCCGGGGGGCGGTGAGCCCCGCAACGGGCCTCTACTATTACGGCGGCGACGGCGTGCCATCGTACCTCGGAGCCTACGATCCCGAGGCAGCCGAAGCAATCGGGCAGGTCGGGTTTCTGGCCACATCCCGGAGCGGCAATGGTGACTTCGCGTTCGGCGCGAACGGTGACCTGTATGTGTTGAAGGACGACATGATCGGCCGCGTCGCCGCGGGCGATCTTCCCACGCGGCCGGGGTCCGAACCGATCCCCCTCACTGAGGTCGCAACGCTTCCGGACGGAACGCTCGGGAACGGCATCGCGTTCGGGGCGAACGGGCGCCTCTTCGTCTCTCAACACGACAGGATCAGCGAGGTCGACCTTGCGACGGGGAGCCTCACGCGCACCTTCGACACCGGGGATTTCGGCAACACTGACCTTGCGAGCTGCTCGTTCCCGAACACACTGACCCTGCAGAAGGACGTCGTCGATCGCTTTGCAGAGTCGGACCAGTTCGCGTTGGCGATCGGCGCTCCTGAGGGCACGATCACCGCTACGACGACGGGCAGCGCGACCGGCATCCAGGACACGACTGTGGGGCCGATCTTCGTTTCGCCAGGCGTCGACTACCGGATCAGTGAGTCGGCGGCATCAGGAGCTGATCTCGCGAACTACGAGTCGAGCGTGACCTGCGTCGACCAAGAGAACACCGAGGTGCCGATGAGTGGGCAGGGAAGCGACCTGAGCGTCACGATTCCGAGCCACCCGAGCGGCACGAATGTCGTGTGCACGATCGTGAACGACGCGAAGCCGCAGCCAGGGCTCGTTCCGGGATTCACGCTTGAGAAGCACTCCGACCCGGCCACCGGCACCTCGGTTCTGCCCGGAAGCACGATCGAGTACACGATCGTTGCAGCGAACACCGGCGAGACCAGGCTCGACCCGGTCACCGTGTCGGATGACCTCAGCGGCGTGTTTGCGCATGCCGACCTTGTGGGCGAGCCGGTGACTGAGATCGACGGTGTGGCTGTGACCGATGGCCGCGCGACGATCTCGTATGCGACACACTCAGACGCGACGCTCAACTGGGTCGGGTCGCTCGAGCAGGGACAGACCGCGACGATTACCTACTCGGTGACCGTGCACCGGGACGCTTCCGGCGTGCGTATCAAGAACCGCGCAACCGCGGCGGCGACCGATCCGGAGACCGATGAGGAGATCACAGGGCCTGAGGTCGTCACCGAGCACGAGGTGCCGGAGCCGTCGGTGAACCCGAAGGCGCCGGATCCGGAGCTGCCGGGATCCCCGAAGCCGGATGACCAGCTCGCGACAACAGGCGACGCCTCCGTCATCGGGGCGCTCTCGCTCGGCGCGGCGCTGCTCGGAGGTGGGGCACTCGCGCTCCTGATCAGGCGCCGAGACGCGTAATCAGCCGGGGGCGGGCCAGCGGCCGCCCCCGAGACCCCCCGGGCCGCAGTCCTCCCCCCGAACGGCGGCCCGGGTCGGTGCGGTGGCTCGCCGCATCCGTGTGACCCGCGCACCTGGGTCGTGTCCTGCGAAGCGGGCTCAGGTGCGCGGGTCGCTGCGTTTCCCGGCGGCACCGGCCCCACCGGCGGCACCGGCCCCACCGGCCGCTCCGGCACCGCGCGAGGCCGGATCTGCGGCCGGATCCGCCCACGCGGCGTGCGCCTCGCGGACCGCGTCGAGGTCGCCCGGGGTGTGGAGCCCGCGCTCGGCGCGGGCGAGCGCCTCCTCGCCCGCGCGGCGGAGCTCGCCCGCCCAGACCTCGCGCTCGGCGCGCGGCACGGGATCGACCTCGAGCGCCGCTGCGAGCGCCCCGAGCTCCCGCTGCAGGCGCACGCACACCTCGACGATCGCCGCGCCGTCTCGTGCTGCCGGGCGGAACGCGTCGGTGAGGAGGTCGCGGACCGAGATCCCCCGCATCCGTACAAGCGGGAACACGACCTCGGGATCCGGATCCGTGACGATCGCGTGCCGCAGCACGCGCTCGAGCGCGCCGAGCACCTCGACGGCGGTGCCCGGGTCGTTCACGGCGGGGGAGAGGGCTTTGCTCGCGACCTCGGAGAGCGCGATGAGGCCGAGCCTGGCATCCTGCTCGAAGGTGCGGTGCGCCTCGATGAAGAAGGCGTCGAGCACGTGCTCGCGGGCCGCGTGGCTGAGCTCGGTCGAGGAGAGCACGAGCGGCTCACCGAGCGAGACGCGGGCGCCGGGCCGCGCGAGCACCCAGAATTCGCAGCCGCAGTGCTGGGCTACTCGCTCGAGGTGTTCGACGTCGATCCGCACGACGTAGCCGGGCTGTTGCGTCGCGATCGGCACCGCCTCTGCGGCGGGCGCGATCCAGCGCGATGCGCCCATGCGGGGATGCTTGGCCTGCGCGATCATCGCCCGAGTGGCCGCGCGCTCGAGCCGCTCGATCACGTCGGGGGTGCGGCCGAAGTCGGCGAGGAACGAGATCCAGCGCAGCAGGCTCACGAGCACGAGGGCCACCACGAGCACGGTCGCCGCGAAGAGCAGCGCCTTGCCCGTCTCGGAGTACACCTCGAGCGAGAGCGCGATGATGCCGACGATGGAGAAGGCGAAGGCGCCGACGTAGGTCGAGAGCGCGTTCTGCGAGGTGCTGTCGGTGATGAGCAGCTGGGTGGATCGCGGGGTGCCTGCGGTCGCGGCCGCCGTGTAGGCGGCGACCATGGTCGTGAGCGAGAACGTCGTGACCGCGAGCATCGAGGTCGCGAGGATCTCGAGGAGGGATCCGACCGAGCTCTGTCCGAGCTCGATCCCCGTGTCGTCGGGCAGGAGCGAGCTGGCGGCCCACGCGAGCACGGCGACCACGATCGCCGCGATCGTGAAGAGCATCGCTCGGAACCAGATCCCGCGTGCGATGCGCCGCGCGATGATCCACCACCTGGACATCTCGTCCTCCCGTTCCCTGGCTCCGGCGGCTGCCGGAGCGCTCAGGCAACGCTAATCCGGATCGGGGCAGGGGCACAAACCCCTGCTCCGATCCGGATCCCGTGGTGCGCGCACCCCGGCGCGCACCAGCCGCGTCCCCCCGACGCGGCTGCGCCGCGCTTACGCGGCGACGGCCTCCTGCGGCTGGCGCTTAATCGCCTTCAGCAGCGCGAGGAAGAGGAAGACCATGCCTGCCGTGAGGAGGATGTGGCCGATGCCGGCGATGCCGGAGATCATCGCGTTCGACTCCTGGCCGAGCACCGTGAGGCTGCCGTGCCACACCATCATCCCGGCCGTGATCACGATTCCGGCGTTGTAGAGCCAGAAGAACCAGGTGAAGTGGCGGCTGTGCGACAGGCCGAACGACTTCTCGAGCAAGAGCACGATGAGGAAGCCGATGAAGCCGAGCGTGAGCAGGTGGGTGTGGAGCACGCCGAGCTGGGTGTACTCCCCCTCGGGGAAGCCGTTCAGCTTCGTGAACTCGCGATAGAAGACTCCGGATCCCACCCCCACGAGCATGTAGGTGAAGGCGACGGAGGCGAGGCGGGTCATGATGGCCTTTCTGTTCGATGAGCTGGTTCGAGACTGATCCAGAACCATCGTCCCAAGGAAGCCCTGCGGGGTCATCAACCTTTCGATTGAACCTTGGATCAGGCCTTCGCGCGAGGGATCCGTGAGGATCGCGGCGGCGGCCGTATGGATTCCGTGAGGACGGGCATCGCGGCCTCGCGGCGGGTATTGAATCAATTCCGCGCCCACCCGGGGCGCCCGGCCGGCGGGCCTTCCGCGACCGGTGTCCTCCGAATGGAGTCCATGGTGTTTGATCTCGTGTTCGTGATCGGAGTGATCGCGTTGTTCGCGGCCTTCGGCCTGCTGGGACGGGCGGTGGATCGACTGTGATCGTCTTCGAAATCATCGCTGTCGTGGGCGGCCTCGCCGCCCTCGTGTACCTCGTGTCCGCCCTCGCGAAGCCGGAGAAGTTCTGATGGAGTGGGGATACGCGGTGCTCGCGTTTGCAACGGTCGCCCTCGTCCTCGGCGTCCTCTACCGCCCGTTCGGCGACTACATGGCCTGGGCGTACCAGTCGACGAAGGACTGGGCGGTCGAGCGGGTCGCCTACCGGGTGATGGGCGTCGACCCGAAGTCTGAGCAGACCTGGCGCGCCTACCTGCGCGGGGTGCTCGCGTTCTCGGCGGTCGGCCTCCTCATCGTCTACGGCCTGCAGCGCTTGCAGCAGTGGCTGCCGTATTCGCTCGGCCTCGAGGCGCCGACCCCGTGGCTGTCGTTCAACACGGCCGCATCGTTCGTCGGCAACACGAACTGGCAGTCGTACTCGCCCGAGGTCACGCTCGGCTACACGGCGCAGTTCGCCGGCCTCGCCGTGCAGAACTTCACCTCGGCTGCCGTCGGCATGGCCGTCGCGATCGCGCTCGTGCGCGGCTTCGCGCTGCGCAAGACCGGCACGATCGGCAACTTCTGGGTGGATCTCACGCGCGGCACGGTCCGGATCCTTGTCCCGATCGCGGTCATCGGCGCGATCGTGCTCATGATCGCCGGCGCCGTGCAGAACTTCAACGGCTTCACGGAGGTCACGACGATCGCCGGCCAGACGCAGACGATCCCGGGCGGCCCGCTCGCCTCCCAGGAGGTCATCAAGCTCCTCGGCACGAACGGCGGCGGCTTCTACAACGCGAACTCGGCCCACCCCTTCGAGAACCCGACGGCCTGGACCAACATCTTCGAGATCCTGCTCATGCTGGTGATCCCGTTCGCGCTGCCGCGCACCTTCGGCAAGATGGTCGGCGACAACCGGCAGGGCCTCGCGATCGTCGCGGTCATGGCGCTCCTCTACACGATCTCCTTCACGGCGCTCACCGCGCTCGAGGGCGCGGGCCTCGGCACCGCCCCCCAGCTCGCCGGCGGCGCAATGGAGGGCAAGGAGGCGCGGCTCGGGATCATCGGCTCGACGCTCTTCACGACGACGAGCACGGGCACCTCGACGGGCGCGGTCTCGGCCATGCACGACTCGTACACGGCGCTCGGCGGCATGTTCCCGCTCCTCAACATGATGCTCGGCGAGGTGACGCCAGGTGGTGTCGGCTCCGGCCTGTACGGGATCCTCGTGCTCGCGATCATCACCGTGTTCATCGCCGGCCTCCTCATCGGCCGCACCCCCGAGTACCTGGGCAAGAAGATCGGGGCGCGCGAGATCAAGCTCGCGGCGCTCTACATCCTGATCATGCCGGTGCTCGTGCTCGCGGGCACGTCGCTCAGCTTCGCGATCCCCGGCGTCCGCGAGGAGGTCGCGGAGGTCTCGATCCTGAACCCGGGCATGCACGGCATGTCCGAGGTCCTCTACGCCTTCACCTCCGCCTCGAACAACAACGGCTCAGCCTTCGCGGGCATCACGGCGGACACGCCGTGGCTTGCGACGACGCTCGGGCTCGCGATCCTGATCGCGCGCTTCGGGCAGATGGTGCTCGTCCTCGCGCTCGCGGGTTCGCTCGCGAAGCAGGATCGCGTGCCGACGACGTCGGGCACGCTGCCCACGCACCGGCCGCTGTTCGTAGGGCTCCTCGCGTCGGTCACGGTCCTCGTGACAGCGCTCGTCTTCTTCCCCGTTCTCGCGCTGGGTCCCCTGGCGGAAGGGCTGATGTAACCATGACCACCACCGAATTCGTCGAAACGACGGAGCCTCAGCAGCACGCGCCGCGGCCGCCGAAGCGCCGCGGGCTCTCCTGGAGCCAGATCGGGGAGGCGTTCCCCGGGGCGTTCCGCAAGCTGCACCCTAGGGAGCAGTGGCACAACCCCGTCATGTTCATCGTGTGGGTCGGCGCCGTGCTCATCACGGCCGTCGCGATCGCCGAGCCGTTCCTCGGCGGGGCCGAGGCGTCGGGCGGATCGCCCGTTCCCGGCTCCTTCAGCGGCGCGATCGCCGTATGGCTGTGGCTCACGGTGCTCTTCGCGAACCTCGCCGAGTCGATCGCCGAGGGCCGCGGCAAGGCGCAGGCTGAGACGCTGCGGCGCACCCGCACGAGCACCCTCGCCGAGCGCGTCGACTCCTACGATGAGGCCGGGGATCCGGCGGCCGAGCGTGCAAGCACCACGAAGATCGCGTCGGCCGCGCTCGGCCTGGGCGACATCGTGGTCGTGACCGCGGGGGAGCTCATCCCCGGCGACGGCGACGTCGTGTGGGGCATCGCCTCCGTCGACGAGTCGGCGATCACGGGCGAGTCCGCCCCGGTCGTGCGCGAATCCGGCGGCGACCGCTCGGCGGTCACGGGCGGCACCCGCGTGCTGTCCGACCGGATCGTCGTGCGCATCACCTCCCGGCCCGGCGAGACCTTCGTCGACCGCATGATCGCGCTCGTCGAGGGGGCCGCGCGCCAGCGCACCCCCAACGAGATCGCGCTCAACATCCTGCTCGCGAGCCTCTCGATCGTGTTCGTCACGGTCGCGCTGACGCTGAACCCGATCGCGGGCTTCGCGGCGGCCCCCGTCAGCGTCACGGTGCTCGTGGCCCTCCTCGTGTGCCTGATCCCGACCACGATCGGGGCGCTGCTCTCGGCCATCGGCATCGCCGGCATGGACCGCCTCGTGCAGCGCAACGTGCTCGCGATGTCGGGCCGCGCGGTCGAGGCGGCGGGCGACGTGACGACCCTGCTCCTCGACAAGACGGGCACGATCACCTACGGCAACCGCCGCGCGAGCGACTTCGTGCCGCTCGCCTGGGTCGAGAAGCCCGAGCTGATCAGCGCCGCGGCGCTCTCCTCGCTCGCCGACCCGACCCCCGAGGGCACCTCGATCGTCGACCTCGCCGCCGATTTGGGCGTCAGCGTCCGGATGCCGGAGGCGAGCGAGATCGTCCCGTTCACGGCGCAGACCCGGATGTCGGGCCTCAACCTACCGGACGGCACCCAGATCAGGAAGGGCGCGGGATCCGCCGTCGTCGAGTGGGTCGAGAGCGACGGCGAGCAGCTGTCGGCCGCCCGCGCGACCGAGCTCCGCTCCGAGATCGAGGACATCTCGCAGGCGGGCGGCACGCCGCTCGTCGTCGCGATGAAGAAGCCGGGGGCAGAGGGCCGCGTGCTCGGCGTCGTCCACCTGAAGGACGTCGTCAAGGCCGGGCTCCCCGCCAAGTTCGCCGAGATGCGCTCGATGGGGATCCGGACCGTCATGATCACGGGTGACAACCCGCTCACGGCGGCCGCGATCGCCCGCGAGGCCGGCGTCGACGACTTCCTCGCCGAGGCCACCCCGGAGGACAAGCTCGCCTACATCCGCAAGGAGCAGGAGGGCGGCAACCTCGTCGCGATGACGGGCGACGGCACGAACGACGCCCCGGCGCTCGCGCAGGCGGACGTCGGCGTCGCGATGAACACGGGCACCTCGGCCGCGAAGGAGGCCGGCAACATGGTCGACCTCGACTCCGACCCGTCGAAGCTCATCGAGATCGTGCGCATCGGCAAGCAGCTGCTCATCACGCGCGGCGCGCTCACCACGTTCTCGATTGCGAACGACGTCGCGAAGTACTTCGCGATCATCCCCGCGATGTTCATGGGGGTGTTTCCCCAGCTCGGCGCGCTCAACGTCATGGGCCTGCACACGCCGGCCTCGGCGGTGCTCTCGGCGATCATCTTCAACGCGATCGTGATCGTGTTCCTGATCCCGCTCGCGCTGCGCGGCGTGAAGTACCGCCCGGGCAACGCCTCGAAGGTGCTCGGCCGAAACCTCGCGGTCTACGGCCTCGGCGGCCTCATCACCCCCTTCATCGGGATCTGGCTCATCGACCTCCTGGTCCGCCTCATTCCCGGTTTCTAGCGCGGGATCCGGATCCGGATCCGACCCCCCCCAACCGCCGGATCCGGATTCCGCCCCGACACCACAGACCCAATCTCCGAAGGAGAACCCACATGGCAACCACCACCCGCTCGGCGGCGCGCACGATCCTCGTCGCCGTGCGCTCCATGGCCCTCATCACCCTCGTGCTGGGGCTCGCGTACCCGTTCGCGATGACCGGCTTCGCGCAGCTCGCCCTGCCGTGGCAGGCCAACGGCTCGATGGTCACCGACGCGGGCGGCGAGCCTGTCGGCTCCGCGCTCATCGGCCAGAACTTCACGGACGCGGACGGCAATCCGCTGCCGCAGTACTTCCAGTCTCGACCGTCGGCCGCCGGCGACGACGGCTACGACGGTGGCGCCTCCTCCGGCTCGAACCTCGGGCCGGAGAACCCCGAGCTGATCGACGTGATCGCCGAGCGGAAGGCCCAGATCGCGGCGTTCAACGGGGTGCCGGAGTCGGCCATTCCGGCGGAGGCCGTCACGGCATCCGGATCCGGACTCGACCCGCACATCAGCCCCGCCTACGCGGAGCTCCAGGTGGCCCGCGTCGCCGAGGAGCGGGGCCTCGTGCCCGCGACCGTGCGCCGGCTCGTCGCGGACGCCACGAGCCCGCGGGATCTCACCTACCTCGGTGAGCCCGTCGTCAACGTCCTTAGGCTTAACCTGGCACTGGACGAGCTGAAGGAGTGATCATGTCGAAGCGGGGACGGCTGCGGGTCCTACTCGGGGCCGCCCCCGGTGTCGGCAAGACCTACGCGATGCTCGAGGAAGGCAAACGCCTGCTCAGCGAGGGTCGCGATGTCGTCATCGCCGTCGTGGAGACTCACGGGCGGGCCGCCACGGCGGCGATGACCGAGGGGATCGAGAGCGTGCCGCTCCTCACCCTCTCCCACAGGGGCGTGGGCCTCGCCGAGATGGATCTCGGCGGGGTCCTCGCTCGGGATCCGGATGTCGCCCTCGTCGACGAGCTGGCCCACACCGACGTCCCCGGCGCCGCGAACGAGAAGCGCTGGGAGGACGTCGAGGAGCTGCTCGCGGCCGGGATCGACGTGATCACGACCGTCAACATCCAGCACATCGAGTCGCTGAACGACGTGGTCGAGCGGATCACCGGGATCCCGCAGCGCGAAACCGTGCCGGATCAGTTCCTCCGCGGCGCCGACCAGATCGAGGTCGTCGACCTCGCGCCGCAGACCCTCCGCGACCGGCTCTCGGGTGGCCTCGTCTACCCGGCCGAGCGGATCGACGCCGCGCTCTCGAACTACTTCCGCCTCGGCAACCTCACGGCGCTCCGCGAACTCGCGCTCATCTGGCTCGCGGACGAGGTCGACCAGGCGCTCCTGCGCTACCGCTCCGAGCACGGCATCGAGGGTACGTGGGAGGCACGCGAGCGGGTCGTCGTGACGCTCGCGGGCGGCGCGGAGGGCGAGACGATGCTGCGCCGCGGTGCCCGGATCGCCTCGCGCACCTCGGGCGGCGAGCTCATCGCCGTGCACATCATCAGCCCGGACGGCCTGCGCGCCCAGAATCCGGCGGCGCTCACGCAGCAGCGCAGGCTCGTGGAGAAGCTCGGCGGCAGCTTCCACCAGATCACGGGGGAGGACATCCCGTCGGCGCTCGTCGCCTTCGCGCGCTCCGTGAACGCGACGCAGCTCGTGCTCGGCGTGAGCCGGCGCGGCCGCCTCGGCGCGCTCCTCGGGGGGCCCGGGATCGGCGCGACCGTGATCCGCGAGGCCGGCGACATCGACGTGCACATCGTGAACCACGCCGCGGCAGGCGGCGGGCTCGCGCTGCCGCGCCTCGGCGGCGCGCTCACACGGAAGCGGCAGCTGCTCGGCTTCCTGGTCGCGCTCGCCGGCGGGCCGCTCCTCACCTGGGTGCTCCGGATGTTCGACGCGCCCGACGCGATCACCACGAATGTGCTGAGCTACCAGCTGCTCGTCGTGCTCGTCGCGATCGTGGGCGGGATCTGGCCTGCGCTCTTCGCCGCCGTGCTCTCGGGCATCACGCTCGACTACTACTTCATCAACCCCATCCACACGATCACGATCAGCGAGCCGAGCCACCTGCTCGCGCTCGCGCTGTACGTGCTGAACGCCCTGCTCGTGAGCTTCATCGTGGACCGCGCCGCGCGGCAGACGCGCGCCGCGCGGCGGGCCGCCGCCGAGTCCGAGCTGCTGCAGACCGTCGCCGGCAGCGTGCTCCGGGGGCAGGACGCGATCCCGGCCCTCATCGAGCGCACGCGGGAGGCCTTCGGCCTGGAGCTCGTGCGGCTGCGCGACGGCGACCGGATCGTCGCCGAGTGCGGGGATCCCGTGCCCGGCTCCCTGCCGGGCGAGGTCGTGCCGCTCGAGGGGGAGGCGACGCTCGAGCTGCGCGGGGTCGCGCCCGGAGCCGGGGACCGGCGGCTGCTCGCGGCCATCGTCGCCCAGCTCAACGCGGCTCTCGCGCACCGCGGCCTCGAGGAGGTCGCGAGCGAGGTCGGCCCGCTCGCCGCGACCGACAAGGTGCGCAGCGCCCTGCTCTCGGCGCTCAGCCACGACCTGCGCCGCCCGCTCGCGAGCGCGACGGCCGCCGTCGGCGGGCTGCGCATGACGGGCGACGCGCTCTCGCCGCACGACCGCGAGGAGCTGCTCGAAACCGCAGATGAGAGCCTCACGGCGCTCGCGAAGCTCGTGACCGACCTGCTCGACGTGAGCCGGCTGCAGGCGGGCGTGCTTGCCGTGACGCCCGTGCCCGTCGACCCGGCGGGCGTCGTCGCGACGGCGCTCGACGAGCTCGGCAGCGGCCCCGACAGCGTCGAGATAGCCGTCGACCCCGACACCCCCGAGGCCCTCGCCGATCCGGTGCTGCTGCAGCGGGTGCTCGTGAACCTGCTGATCAACGCAATGCGCCACGCGCCCGAGGGCTCGCGCGTGCTCGTGAGCACGAGCGCGTTCGGCGGCCGCGTCGAGCTCCGCGTGATCGACCACGGGCCCGGGATCCCCGCCGAGCGGCGCGACGACGTGTTCGTGCCGTTCCAGCGGCGCGGCGACACCGACAACACGACCGGGCTCGGGCTCGGACTCGCGCTCTCCAAGGGGTTCGTCGAGGGCATGGGCGGCACGCTCTCGCCCGAGGACACCCCGGGCGGCGGGCTCACGATGGTGGTGTCGCTGCCTGAGGCTGATCCGGCGCCTGATCCGGCGCCTGATCCGGCGCCCGCCGTGTCCGCTTTTACCCCTGATGAGGAGCAGATATGAGGATCCTGATCGCCGATGACGACCCGCAGATCCTGCGGGCGCTGAGCATCACGCTGACCGCGAAGGGCTACGAGGTGCTCACGGCGCGCGACGGGGCCGAGGCGGTCTCGGTCGCGGCCGACCACCACCCCGAGCTCTTCCTGCTCGACCTTGGCATGCCGAAGATGGACGGCGTCACGGTGATCGAGGGCCTGCGCGGCTGGACCGAGGCGCCGATCCTCGTCGTCTCGGGGCGTACGGGGGCCTCCGACAAGGTGGAGGCGCTCGACGCCGGGGCAGACGACTACGTCACGAAGCCGTTCTCGATCGAGGAACTCCTGGCGCGGATCCGGGCCCTGACCAGGCGCGGAAACCAGCGCGCCGAGGAGTCTCCCGTGGTGCGCTTCGGCGAGGTGACGGTCGACCTCGCGGCGCGCAGCGTGACGCGGGCGCGGGGCGGCGCCTCTGCGCCCGGCGAGCCGCATGCGGTGCGGTTGACGCCGACGGAGTGGCAGGTGCTCGAGCTGCTCGTGCGCAACCCGGGGCGGCTCGTGACCAGGCACACCCTGCTCACCTCGATCTGGGGCACGGACCACGTCACCGACACCGGCTACCTCCGCCTCTACATGTCGCAGCTGCGAAAGAAGCTTGAGGTCGACCCGGCGGCCCCGCGCCACCTCCTGACGGAGGCCGGCATGGGCTACCGCCTGGCGCTCGACCCGCCGCCGCCCGCCCCGCCTGCCCCGCCCGCGCCGCCCGCGCTGCCCGTCCCGCCCGCGCCGCCCCTCTCCTGAGTTGACCCAAACTGCGCCCTGGAGCGCTCTAACCCGCCACTTTGGGTCAACTCAGCCCGGTGCCGCGCCTCGCGGCACCGGATCCAGGCCCTCAGTTGACCCAAACTGACCCCTGGAGCGCTCCAAGCCGTCACTTTGGGTCAACTCAAGCGGCCACCGGCCCGTCAGGCCGCTCACCCGCGCCGCCGCACCAAGCGCCGCCGCCCCACGCCGCCGCTTCGGCACCCCGGCCCGCCACCCGGCCGGACCGGCGGCCGCGGCAGCGGCAGCGGCCGCGGCGCAGCCGGCCGGCCAGCCGGCCAGGGTTACGCGTCGGGGGGCGACTCGCCCGCGCTGGGGTCGTACCCGGCCTCGATCAGGGTTTCTGCTCGCTCGGTGTGGGGGGAGAGGTCGAGCATGTCGGCGTGCAGGCCGAGGTCGCGGTCCGCGTGCAGTGCCATGGTGTGGGCTGCATCGCGGACGTCGCGCCCGGCGATCGCGGCGAGCAGTGCCGCGTGGTCGTGGTTCATGGTTTCGCGCGATGTCCCGAGGAAGACCTTTCCCGCGAGGCTCGCGTCTCGCAGCACGGCCATGACGCCCGTGTAGAGGTCGAGCAGCAGCCGGCTTCCGCTGGCCTCGACGATGAGGCGGTGGAAGGAGCCCGGCCGGGTCGTGTCGTCGCAGCGCTCGGGGCACGCGTCGCCCGTGCCGGATCCGTCAATGCTCGCTTCGTAGCTCGCGCGGAGCGCCGCGAGCTGCTCATCGCTCCGCTTGACCGCCGCGGTCTGAGCGGCCTCGATCTCGAGCGATCGGCGGTAGACCAGGACTTCCTCGAGATCCTGGTCGGCAAGGAAGGCGGTCAGGATCGAACTCACCGGCGTGCGCGACTGCACGAAGGTGCCGACGCCTGGCACAGTCTTCAGCATGCCGAGCGTCGCGAGCGAGCGCACGGCCTCCCGCACGGTCGACTTGCCGACGCCGATGAGCTCCATGAGCTCTGGTTCCTTCGGGATCGGGGAACCGACCGGCCATTCTCCGCTGGAGATCCGGGAACGGAGATAGGCGAGCGTGTCGCGCGCCTTCTGCGAGCCGCTCTGTGTCGTAAGCATGGGAACCTCCGGAACCGCCGACCGGATCCGGTCCAGCCCCTCGATGATAGCGTTTCGCGCATCACGCACGGGCGTCGGCCCGAGAACCTCAGGCGATCATCAGGTGCCTGATCAGGGCGAGATTTTAGCGAAGCGCCTCGCGGGAAGTCGGGCGAGAAGCGCGCGGACCCAGCTCCGCGCGGACGATCGATGGCGACCGGAGCAAATCCGGCGAGTTTAGCGAAAGCCGCAGATCAGGTCCACTACATCAGATCTATCACATCAGATGTACAGGAACGCTGGGATAGCGTACGCCGTATGACCTCCGCTGTACTTCCCTACGATGCCCTGCTCATCTGCTCTTTCGGAGGCCCGAACGGCCTCGACGACGTCATCCCCTTCCTGCGCAACGTCACGCGCGGCAAGAATATCCCCGAGGATCGCCTCGCCGAGGTCGGCGAGCACTATCACCGCTTCGATGGGCGCAGTCCGATCAACGAGCAGAATCTCGCGCTCGTGGGGGCGATCCGTGCGGAACTCGCTCGGCGCGGGATCGAGCTGCCGGTCGTCTGGAGTAATCGCAACTGGCACCCGTACACGGTCGATACGCTGCGCGACGCTGCCGCGTTTGGCGCTCAGCGCGTGCTGACGCTCGTGACGAGCGCCTATGCTTCGTACTCCGGCAGCCGCCAGTACCGCGAGCACCTCGCGGCCGCGCGCGCAGAACTCGGCGCCGACCACGCTCCTCAGATCGACATGTTGCGCCCCTTCTTCAACGACCCCGGCTTCGTCGAGGCGAACCTCGAGGCCATCGTCGAGGCGGCAGACGAGCTCGACGGCGGGTTCGACGGCGCCCACATCGTCTACGTGACGCACTCGATCCCGGACACCATGCAGGACGCCTCCGCGGTTACCGGCCCCGGCTACCGCGAGCAGCACGAGGACGTGCGGGCTGTCATCGACGCCGCACTCGCAGCGCGCCATGGAGCCGAGGTCGAGTCCTCGCTCGCCTACTGCTCGCGCTCGGGCGACCCCCGCGTCCCGTGGCTCGAGCCCGACGTGAATGACCACATCGCGGAGCTCGCGGCCCGCGGCGTCACGAAGATCGTGATCGCCCCGATCGGCTTCATCTCCGACCACATGGAGGTCGCGTTCGATCTCGACATCGAGGCGCTCGAAACCGCGTCCGAGCACGGGATCCAGGCCGTGCGCGCCGGCACGGCGAGCGTGCGCCCCGCGTTCATCGCCGGGCTCGTCGACCTGGTGCTCGAGCGCGCGGCGCGGGAGCGCGGCGAGACCCCGAGCGCCCGCACCGCTGGCGCGCTCGGCGCGCTGCCCGACGTCGCGCCTCCCGGCAGCTGCCGCATGCGCCACGGCGAGGTCACGGGGATCCCGGTGCTCGCCGGCGAGGAGGACTGAGCCCGGATCCGGATCCTGATCCTGGTCCGGATCCGGATCCGGCGCCAACCACACCGAGGAATTCGAAAGAGGAGGAATCATGGCTGAAGCAGTCCATCCCGTCGTCGACCATTCCGGCGTCGCGGAGTCGATCAACGAGTCGGTGAACTACACGATGTACGCGGTGTTCCGCGAGGAGCGGTCCGTCGCGTCTCCGGGCGTAGGCGCGGCGGGCGCCGTGCTCGACCGGCTCGAAGCGCTCGCGGCGGATCAGCACCTCACGGTGCGCGGCTGGTACGACGTCTCGGGATTCCGCGCCGACGCCGACGTGCTCGTGTGGCTGCACGCGCCGACGCCCGAGGCCCTGCAAGCCGGCTACCGCGCCGTGCTCGAGGGCTCCGGCGGCCGCTTTGCGCCGGTCTGGTCGACGATCGGCGTGCACCGCGCGGCGGAGTTCAACCGCGCGCACGTCCCCGCATTCCTCGCGGGGGAGGCTCCGCGCGGCTACCTCTGCGTGTATCCGTTCGTGCGCGGGCGCGAGTGGTACCTCCTGCCCGAGGAGGAGCGGCGCGAGCTGCTCCGGGAGCACGGGGCCGCCGCGCGAGACTATCGGGACGTGCTCGCGAACACGGTCGCCTCGTTTGCCCTGGGGGACTACGAGTGGCTGCTCGGGTTCGAGGCCGACGAGCTGATCCGGATCGTGGATCTCATGCGCGAGCTGCGTGCGACGGGCGCGCGGCGCCACGTCATCGAGGAGACACCGTTCTTCACGGGCCCGCTGCGGCCCGCCGAGGAATTGCTCGCGCGCGCCCTCACGTGACCCGTCGCCCCGCATGGAATGTGATAATCCACAGTGAGTTGTTAGCTTCTATATAGAAAACACTCGAGTCGGGCGCCCACTGCCCGCAGGGGAGGGGTCGACCATGCCGAAGAACGAGCCGCCGGGTCGCTTGAAGCGCGCAATCCAGAAGGTGGCCGATGCGCCGGCCTCGCCCCCGCACCCCGGTCTCATCCCCGGGATCGGGGTCGAAGACACCGGGGTCCGCTTCCCGACCAACAAGGTCGTGCTCGCGGGTGCGGTGCTCGCGACGCTCGGCGTGGTGATCTGGGCATTCGTCTCGCCGCAGTCGTTGTCAGACACGGGAACGAACTCCCTCGCCTGGGTCACCGAGAACTTCGGCTGGCTCTTCGGTGCGCTCGCCATCGCCATCGCGATCTTCATGCTCACGGTGGGCTACGGCCGCACCGGGGGCATCCGGCTTGGTGCCGACGACGAGGAGCCCGAGTTCTCGACCGCGTCGTGGATCTCGATGCTCTTCGCTGCGGGGCTCGGGATCGGGCTGCTCTTCTACGGGCCGCTCGAGCCCCTCACCTACTTCCTTGATCCGTCGCCGAGCCAGAGCGTCGAGCCGGGCACCACCGCGGCGATCCTGCCCGCGATGGCGCAGACGATCCTGCACTGGGGTCCGATCGCGTGGGCCTTCTACGCACTCGTCGGCGGCGCGATCGCCTACAACGCCTACCGGCGCGGCCGTGCACCGCTCATCTCGGCGCTCTTCGAGCCGGTATTTCCCGGGGCGACGCACCGGGTGCTCGGGCGCTTCATCGACTTCTTCGCGATCATCGTCACCCTCTTCGGCACCGCCGTCTCGCTCGGGATCGGGGCGCTCCAGATCCAGAGCGGCTTCATGCTCGTGACCGGGATCGGGCCGCTCGGCAACGTCTTCCTGATCGGTTCGATCGCCGTGCTCACCTCGCTGTTCATCGCGTCTGCCGTGTCGGGCGTGAAGCGCGGGATCCGGCTCCTCTCGAACACGAACATGATCCTGACCGGGGCGCTCGCCCTGTTCGTGTTCGTTGCTGGGCCGACCGTGTTCATCCTCAACTACATGCCGGCGTCGCTCGTCGAGTTCGTGCACCAGCTCGGCGCGATGCTCACGCTCAACGCGAACGACGGCCCGGACGCCGTCGAGTTCCTGGGCTCGTGGACCACGTACTACTGGGCGTGGTGGGTGTCGTGGACGCCGTTCGTCGGCATGTTCATCGCGAAGATCTCGCGCGGGCGCACGCTGCGTGAGTTCGTGACCACGGTCGTGCTGGTGCCGTCCGCGATCGTGATCGCGTGGTTCGTCGTCTATGGCGGAACGGCCATTTTCATGACGCAGCAGGGCGCAGACCTGCAGAGCGGGGGCACGAGCGAGGAGGTGCTCTTCCAGCTGCTCCAGAGGCTGCCGCTCGGCTTCATCACCTCGGTCATCGCGATGGTCGCGGTCGTTATCTTCTTCGTCACGGCGGCGGACTCCGCCTCGATCGTGATGGCCTCCATGTCGCAGGGCGGACGCCCCGAGCCAGCGAAGTGGGTCACGATCCTCTGGGGGCTCCTCCTGGGGCTCATCGCGATCGCCCTGCTGCTCGCGGGCGGCAAGTCAGCGCTCTCGGGGCTGCAGGCCCTCATGGTCGTCTCGGCGCTGCCGTTCGCGTTCATCGTGATCGGGATCATGTTCGCGTGGGCGAGGGATCTCCGCACGGATCCGTACCTGATCAGGCGCCGATACGCGCGGGCCGCGATCGCGCAGGGCGTGAGGCGCGGGATCGACGAGTACGGCGACGACTTCGTGTTCGAGGCGAGCGAGGTGCCCTCGGACGAGGGCGCGGGCGCGGGCTTCAACAGCTCGGACCCGGCGCTCACGGACTGGTACGTCGAGGCGACGACGGGGCCCATGGAGAAGGTGAGCTCCGAGGACGTGCGCCGCGTGCTCGAGCCCGGGCGCATCCAGCCGCCCGGCAAGGACCTGCCGTCGCGTGCAGCCTCCGGCGAGGCGTCGATGACGGTTGGCGAGGAGGCGCGTGAGGCGCGCGAGGCGCGCGGCCGGGGCCGGGGTCGTGGGCGTGGCCGGGGCCGAGCGCACCGCGCGGCCGGGGAGCCCGATGAGGATCCGGGCCCGGATCCGGATCCGGGCCCGAACGAGCGTTCCTGACCCCGCGTTTCCCCAGGCTCTCCACCCCTGTGGATAACTCTGTGTGAAACCTTGTGGGCCGCCTGTGGAAAGTGCTGCGGGTGGGCGGTAAATCCCGGCAAGTTCGCGTCGTTGCAAGGCTCGAACACGTCTTCGAAACTACACCGCTGTAGTTTGCGTCTCGTCGCCCCTGTGGATAACCTCCCACTCCGCCGGAGGCGGTTGTTAGCGATTTTGGGGCTTCGCGGCGCGCGGAAGCCCCAAAATCGCTAACAACCGCCTGGCCCGTCCGGGGGCGGGGAGCCAGCAGGGGACGCGGGCGGCGTAGTCCGCGAAGGGGGCGCCGAAGCGCGCCTCGAGGTCCGCCTCCTCGTGTGGGCGCACGCCCCAGTTCCAGACGAGCGAGCCGCACAGCGCATACGCGACGACGAGCCACGAGCCGAGCATGAGCCCGACCGCGACCCCCTGCGCGATCCCCGCGACCGCCATCGGATTGCGCACGAAGCGATACGGGCCGGTCAGCACGAGCTTCTGCGCCGTCGAGGAGGGGAGCGGCGTGCCCTCACCCCGGACGGACATCGCGAGCGCCGACCACAGTCCGAGCGCGCTCGCCGCAGCGAACAGCGCGATCCCGAGCCAGCGCGCCCACGCGAGCAAGGTGCCAAGCGCGCTGCCGAGCGCCCCGCCAAGCGCCCCGCCAAGCGCCCCACCAAGGTCCCGGATCCCGACCCCCCAGCGCGCCTCGAACCAGGCGATCGCGAGCGGAATGACCGCGAGGAAGAGGCCCCAGAAGAGGAGAAGCTGCAGTGCGGTTCCGCCGACGTGGGCGGCGCGCCCACCGCGGGCGTCCGCCTCGCGGAAGCGGAAGGGGCCGATGAGCAGGAGTTCGGTCGGAAGCCGGCCGATCGTGACGAGGCAGAGCGCCGCGGCGCCGCACGCGGCCGCCGCGACCATGAGGAGCGCGCCCCAGCCGGCGAGCCCCGTGGCGGTCGCGTAGCCGACCATGCCGACCGCGACGAGCGCGGTCCAGCAGGCCGCGACCCACGCTGCGGCGCGCAGGCCGAGCGCCGCGAGCGCCGAGGCCAGAACGAAGAGCGGGATGTCGAGCGCCGCGACCCACACGGGCGGGAGCCCGCCGAGGGTGAGCGCTCGCACCGGGTCCCAGGTGAACACGCCGATCCACCAGAGGGCGCCGGCCGTCGCCTGCAGCGCGAAGTAGGTACGGCCGAGGGTGGATCCGGTCACGGCGCACCCCCTTCGCGGGCCAGGGTGGCGCGCCTCCCGATCAGCCTAGCGAGTGGGGCGAACTGCCCGCTTTCCCCGGCGTGATCGAAACGTGATGACGGGGCGTGCGCCCTGGTCCGGGGCCGGTTCCGCGGGAACACGCGGAAGCGCCCCTCCAGCTCCAGCCCTAGTATGGACCCTGGTAGATACCCTGTAAGTTGAACCAGGTCGCGGGTGGCATACACTCGGAGCGAGATTTCGCATGGAAGAAATCACCCGCGTCTCGAGGGAGAGATCAATGAAGCTTCGTTACACGATTCCTGTTCTGGCGGCGGCGGCAGCGCTCACGCTGACCGGCTGCGTCACCAACACTGAGGGGCCCGAGCGGGAGACCACTGACACCTCCGGCATCAAGGTCGACGAGGCCGCCGCCGCGCTGCTGCCCGAGGACATCAAGAAGTCGGGCGAGATCATCATCGGCACCGACGCCTCGTACCCGCCCAACGAATACAAGGACTCGAACGGCGAGATCGTCGGCTGGGGCGTCGACCTCGCGAACGCGGTCGTGGCGAAGCTCGGCGTGAAGCCGAAGTGGGAGGAGGCCGGGTTCGACACGATCATCCCGAGCATCCAGGGCGGCAAGATGGACATGGGATCGTCGTCCTTCACTGACAACCCCGAGCGCCAGAAGACGGTCGACTTCGTGAACTTCTACGAGGCCGGCGTGCTGTGGGCGGCCCCGATCGGCGAGACCGTCGATCCGAACGACGCGTGCGGCCTGAAGGTCGCGGTCCAGGCCGGCACCTTCCAGCACACGGACGAGCTGCCCGCGAAGTCCGAGGCCTGCGTGGCCGCGGGCAAGAAAGCCATTGAGATCATGCCGTTCGAGGGCCAGGCGGAGGCGACCAACGCGGTCGTGCTCGGCCAGGCCCAGGCGTTCAGCGCCGACTCGCCGGTCACCCTCTCGGCGATCGCCGCGCAGAAGGACAAGATCGAGGCCGCTGGCGAGAGCTTCGACGTCGCTCCCTACGGCTACGCGCTCCCCAAGGATTCCGAGCTCACGAAGGCGATCCAGGCGGCCCTGCAGTCGCTCATGGACGACGGCACGTACCTCGAGATCCTGACCAAGGCGGGCGTTGAGGACGGCGCGATCGACAAAGCGACCATCAACGCAGGCGCATAGGCCGCGGTCGCTCGCAGCACTGCAGAATCCCATCTGACATGACTGAACATGCGAATGGGACTTCGGGGGCGACCCCGAAGTCCCAACCGTTCTACGAATCCGAGCCGATCCAGGCCATTAAGCTGAAGCACCCGGGCCGGATCGCGTTCGCGGTGGTCCTCGCAATCTTTGCCGCGCTGTTCCTCTGGGACGCGGCGAACCGCGAGGCGTACGACTGGCCCGAGGTCGGCAAATACCTGCTCGACACGCGGATCGTCGCCGCCGCCGGCTACACGCTCCAGCTCACCGTCTACTCGATGGTGATCGCGATCGTGCTCGGCGTCACCCTCGCGGTGATGCGGCTCTCCCCGAACCCCGTCGTGAAGGCCGTCGCCTGGGTCTACCTGTGGATCTTCCGCGGTACCCCCGTGTACGTGCAGCTGACGTTCTGGGGCCTCTTCGCGGTGATCTACCCGAAGCTCGGGATCGGCCTCCCCGGCGTCCCGCCGCTCCTCGAGTTCGACACGAAGGCCCTGATGACCGCGTTCACGCTCGCGATCATCGGCCTCGCGCTCAACGAGGCCGCCTACATGGCGGAGATCGTGCGCGCCGGCCTGCTCTCGGTCGACAAGGGTCAGGACGAGGCGGCGGTCGCGCTCGGCCTCGGCTGGTGGCACACGATGACCCGCGTCGTGCTGCCGCAGGCGATGCGCGTCATCATCCCGCCGACCGGCAACGAGGTGATCTCGATGCTGAAGACCACCTCGCTCGTGACCGCGGTGCCGTTCACGCTCGAGCTCTTCACGAAGCAGCGCGACATCGCGGCCGTCACCTACAAGCCCGTGCCGATGCTGCTCGTCGCCTCGATCTGGTATCTCCTGATCACCTCGATCCTGATGGTCGGCCAGTACTACCTGGAGAAGCACTTCGCGAAGGGCGTCGGCCAGCGGCCGGACGTCATGAAGCCCTCGATCGCCACGGGTGCGATCAGCGTCCAGGGCGAGCCCGAGGGGCTCGGCGACTACCCGACTTACGAGGAGCCGGACGGCCGGAAGGGCATCGTCCCGCCCGGCCAGCGACCGGGGGGAGGCGGCGCATGAACGCGCACAAGACCGACGTTCCCATGGTGAGGGCCGAGGGCGTCTCGAAGTCCTACGGCTCGAATCTCGTGCTCAAGTCCATCTCGCTCGAGGTGCAGCGCGGCGAGGTGCTCTGCCTCGTCGGCCCATCGGGGTCCGGCAAGTCGACCTTCCTGAGGTGCATCAACCACCTCGAGACGGTCAACGCCGGCCGCCTGTTCGTCGACGGCGAGATCGTCGGGTACCGGCAGCAGGGCGACAAGCTCTACGAGATGCACCCGCGCGAGGCCGCGCGCCAGCGCCGCGACATCGGCATGGTGTTCCAGCGCTTTAACCTGTTCCCGCACATGACCGCGCTCGAGAATGTGATGCTCGCGCCCGGTCTGCTGAAGAAGGGCAACAAGGCGCAGCTCAAGTCGCGGGCGCTGGATCTCCTCGCCCGCGTGGGGCTCGCGGATCGCCACGACTACTACCCGGCGCACCTGTCGGGCGGGCAGCAACAGCGCGTCGCGATCGCCCGGGCGCTCGCGATGGAGCCGAAGCTCATGCTGTTCGACGAGCCCACCTCGGCGCTCGATCCCGAGCTCGTCGGTGAGGTGCTCGACGTCATGAAGGGCCTCGCCGAGAGCGGCATGACGATGATCGTCGTGACGCACGAGATGGGCTTCGCCCGCGAGGTGGCCGACGAGCTCGTCTTCATGGACGGCGGCGTCGTCGTCGAGTCGGGCGACCCGACCGAGGTGCTCACGAACCCGCAGCGCGAGCGCACGAAGGCGTTCCTCTCCAAGGTGCTGTAGGCGGCGGCACGGCGAAAGGCGGGGGTGGATCCGGATCCGGATCCACCCCCGCCTTCGCTTTCTCGCGCGGGATCGGCTACGCGCCGTCCCCCAGGTCCTGCTTGATCTTGGTCGTCGAGACGCCCTCGGTGCGGTCGAGGTAGATGACCTCGCAGTAGTCGCGGAGCACCTCGAAGCGCGGGTCTCCCTCCCAGTCGCCGCCCATGACGACGGCGTCGATCTCGTACTTCTGCACGTCGCGAATCTTCTGATCCCACGCCTCTTCGGGGATCACGAGGTCGACGTAGCGCACCGCCTCGAGCATGTTCTTGCGGGTGTCGAAGTCGTGGTACGTCTTCTTGCCCTTGCCGAGGTTGAACTCCTCGGTCGATGCGGCGACGACGAGGTAGTCGCCGAGGGCGCGTGCGCGCCGCAGCAGGCGGATGTGACCCCAGTGGAGGAGGTCAAACGTGCCGTAGGTGAGGATCCGCTTCATCCCTCCAGTGTATGGTCCCTCGCTCCGACCGGGCCATTCCATTCCGGAGTGGGCGCGCGTAGGGTGGAAGGAGGTGACGGCGCCGCCGTCAGTGAGCCAGGGGAGGGCGCGATGCAAGACGAGCGCGACAGGATTGTTCCGGATCACGAGTCGGATCCCGCCCGTACGCCAGGTGACGGATGGGTCGGCGAGGGCGGGGCCTCGCACCTCGGGCCCGCCACCCACCTTGACGCCGGACGAGTGGATCCCGAGGAGGAAGCGGAGATCGAGGAGGCCGACGAGGAGGAGTAGGTCTCCTCTGGGCTGTGTACCTCGCGCGCCTGCTGTCTCGACGCTAGGCGACGAGCAGCATGACGCCAGCGAGCGCGGAGACTGCCGCGATGAGGAGCGCGATCCCGATCAGCACGGCGTGCACCGTGTAGAACCTCGTGGGGCGGCCCTGGTCGTCGCGCGCCCGCGGGTCCTTCGTGACTCGGGTCCAGAAACGCGGCCACACGATCACGTTGTAGACGGCGTTCACCAGCAGCAGGATTCCCGCGAAGACGACCATGCCGCCAGTCTAGGCCACGGGTGTCGCTTGTGGCAGGGCCAGCCTTGGGCTGTGGATACGTTGCGGGTCGCCGCGTTAGGCTCGTGCGCATGAGCGAGTTCAGGCACATCGTGCGCAAGTGGGTCAAGCCCGAGGATCTGAACCAGCACGGCGCGCTCTTCGGGGGCCGGCTGCTGCAGTGGGTGGACGAGGAGGCCGCGATCGTCGCGGTCTCGCAGCTCGGCACCATCGATGTCGTGACCAGGCATATGTCGGCGATCGACTTCGCCGCGCGGGCGGATCGCGGCGACCTCCTTGAGCTCGAGTACCGGGTCGAGCGCTTCGGCCGCACCTCGATCGTGCTGAGCTGCCGCGTCGAGAACGCGGTGACCGGGCAGGAGGTGCTCACGCTCGAGCAGATCGTGTTCGTCGCGGTTGACGCAGAGGGCCACCCGGTCGCCCACGGCCGCACGGAGGCCACCCCGGGCACGGAGCGCCTGCGGGGGGAGTAGGGGCGCGGGCGCGCGGCGGCGGCGTCGCTGCCGGGCCGCCGCCCCGCCGCCGGGCCACCGCGCTGCCGAGTCGGCCGAAAGGCCCCTTTCGCGCGGTCGAGTGGGCCGTAAGGCCCCTTTCAGCGGCGCGATTGGGGCTTAAGGGCCCACTCGGCGCAGGGCGCAGGGCGCAGGGCGCAGGGCGCAGGGTGCACGGTGCAGGGTGCGTCGCGGGTACGCGGGGTGTGCTTGCCTGGGCCCAGGATCCTGGCCCGCGGGTGCGCGTTGGCCTCTTCTCGTCCCGCATCTGCGCACGCAGGCCTCGAGTCGGCCGAAAGGCCCCTTTCGCGCGGTCGAGTCGGCCGTAAGGCCCCTTTCATCGGCGCGATTGGGGCTTAAGGGCCCACTCGGCGCAGGCAGGCGCTCGGGCAGGCGTGCGGGTGGACGGCGCGGCGCGGCGTGGCGCGCGGCCCGCACCCCAGACCCCTACGCCAGGCGCTCGACCTCCACGAAGACGACGTCCTGCTCCGAGTAGGGGTTGGAGACCTCGTGCTCGCCGCCGCCGGGGCGGGTGTAGCTCTGTCCGGTGACGAGTTCGGCGACGATCTCGCTGCCGTCGGCGTTCGCGACGTGCATGCGGTCGGTGACCATCGGCACGACGACGTACTCGTAGTCGTGGCGGTGCATGGGAATCACGCCGCCCGGCTCGATCGTCCACTTCGTCACGCGGAAGTACTCGTTCTCCAGCTGGACTTCGCCGTTCGATCCGTTGCTCATGATCCTCCTCGATCGGTGTTTCTGGGTGGTGCGCGCCCCGAAGACGCGGGGCGCGGGGGAAGAACCCCTGTTCTCAGCTTAGGTCCTCGGCGGGGGCGCCGCCGAAGGGCCCCGGGGTGTCCCTGTTGAGCTCGGAAGCGCGCGCGATGAGCTCCGGGTGCAGGGCCAGGATCAGGTTCGAGAGCACGAAGGGCGAGGTCACGGGCCCGCCAATCTCCTCCTCGACGCGGGAGAGGCGGTACCGGATCGTGTTGGGGTGCACGAAGAGGGCGTCGGCGGTCGCGGCGATGCTCTGCCCCGTCGCGAGGAAGGTCGTGAGGGTCTCCCGCAGCGAGGCCGACTCGAGCGCGGCGAGGGTGCCCGAGATGCGCGCGTCGAGCTGGCGCCGGTCGACGTGCGAGAGCAGCCAGGTGGAGAGGTCGATGCGATCCATGAGGACGGGGCCGAGCCGCTCGGGCGACTGGGCTGCTGCGGCCCACTGGCGGGCGATCCCGAGCGCCGTCTCGGCCTCGCGCACGCACGCCGGCACCTGCGACAGCGCCGAGAACGGGGCGGAGGCCCCCACGAGGAATTGCCTGGACACGCCAGCGATCCACGACTCGGCTGCCGGCGAGTCCGGCACGAGCCCCGCGATCGTGGCCGGGGCGTCCATGTCGGCGCGCCTGAGCATCACGAGGAACGGGACGTCCTCGCCGCGCGCCCGCGAAAGGAGCGCCGTGACCTGGGATTCTGCGGCACTGGATCCGCTCAGCGGCGCGAACTCGAGCGCCCGCACGGGCGCGTACGCCGGGAAGCGGAACTGCGCGAGCCGGCTCCAGAAGCGGTGCTCGCGCGCCGGCACGACGCCGTCGTGGAGCGAGGCGATGAGCTGCTCGTTGTCGCGGCGATCCCGCTGGCTGGCCCCGTACCGGATCCCGTGCACCGCGCCGAGCAGTCGCTCGGAGGTGTCGAGCAGCAGCTCGCCGACCTGGTCGAGCGTCTCCTCGCCGCGGCTCGCGATCGCGATGACGTGCACGCCGTCGCGCAGCGCCACGCGCCTCGTGCGCACGAACCAGCGCCCGATCTCGAGGTTGAGTTCGCGCTGGTGGGTCGCGGCGACGTCGTTCCAGATGAGCTGGACGGGGGCCTCGCCCGTGCTCGCGACGATGTTGCCCTCGAAGTCGTAGATGACCGCCGTGCCCCTGCAGATCGTGCTGATCCTGGCGGCGAGGGCGCGCACCGGATCCGTCGAGGAGACGGCCGAGAGCAGGGTGTTTGTGATGTCGAGGGTCGTCGCCAGGCGCTCGACCTCGGCGGCTGTCTTCGCTCCGGCTTCCATGCCCACCCCGCGCTCTATTTGCCCCGAATTGTGCGTTCGAGAGGTTTTCAGCCCTAATTCTCGCCCCTTTTTGGAGTATTTACAATCGGCCCAGCCAAAAAGCTTCGCATTCTCCAGTGACCCGAGATGCTTAGACCACGAATGTTGGAGGCATCCAGAACTCAACGACGAAATTCAGGAGGAAGCCCATGAGCAGTGTCCGCGTAGCGGTCGATGTCGGGGGGACATTCACCGATGTGTGCATCTTCGAGGACGACACGCAGAAGATGCGGGTCACGAAGGTGCCGTCAACCCCGAGCGATCCGATGATCGCCGTCATGAACGGGGTGGAGCGCGGCGAGATCGACCTCTCGAACGTTTCGCTCTTCTCCCACGGCACGACGGTCGCGACGAACGCGCTGATCACCCGCAACTTCCCCGCGGCGGCCCTCGTCACGACGCGCGGCTTCCGCGACGTGCTCGAGATCCGCGACGGCACGAAGGACGACCTGTGGGACGCCTACAACGACGTCTCGGCGCCCTACATCCGCCGCCGCGACCGCTTCGAGGTCAGCGAGCGGGTCGACTTCGCGGGCAACACGATCACCCCGCTCGACGAGGACGAGGCCCGCGCGCTCGCCGAGCTCCTGAAGCGCCGCGGCGTCAGCACGATCGCGGTCTGCTTCCTGAACTCCTACGCCAACGCGGCGCACGAGACACGGATGCGCGAAATCCTCGAGGAGGTCATCCCCGAGGCGACCGTCTCGACCTCGGCCGAGATCCTGCCCGAGATCTTCGAGTACCCGCGCTTCAACACGGCCGTCGCGAACGCCGTGCTCGCGCCCCTCGTCTCCGGCTACGTGAACCGCCTTGCGGGCGAGCTCCGCGACGGCGGCTACGGCGGCGACCTCCTGCTCCTGCACTCGGGCGGCGGCTCCATGACGCCGCGCCTCGTGGAGAAGTTCCCGGTCCGCCTCGCAGCATCCGGCATCGCGGCCGGCGCCATCTCGGCGAAGCACATCGCGCAGCAGTGCGGCTACGACAACGCGGTCAGCCTCGACATGGGCGGCACCTCAACCGACATCTCGCTCGTCGCGGGCGGCGAGCTCCGCGTCTCGCAGGAGTGGCAGGTCGAGTACGGCCACCCGATCATCTTCCCCTCGATCGAGGTGCTCACGATCGGTGCGGGCGGCGGATCCCTCGCCCACATCGACATCGCCGGGTCGCTCCGGAACGGCCCCCAGTCGGCCGGCGCGGATCCGGGGCCCGCGTGCTACAACACGGGCGGCGATCAGCCGACGAACACGGACGCGAACGTCGTGCTCGGCAGGCTCGGCACCTCGCTCGCCGGCGGCGTGAAACAGCTTGACCGCACGCTCGCCGAGGACGCGATCCGCCGTGTCATCGCGGAGCCGCTCGGCATGGGCCTCGAGGAGGCCGCTCAGGCGATCGTCTCGGTCGCGAACGCGAACATGGCCGACGCCGTGCGCCTCGTCTCGATCCGCCGCGGCTACGATCCCCGCGACTTCGCGCTCCTCGCCTTCGGCGGCGCCGGCGCGCTGCACGGCGCCGATGTGGCCCGCGAGCTCGGGATCCCCTCGGTCGTCGTGCCGCCGAATCCCGGCGTGACCTCGGCGATGGGCTGCCTGCTCGTCGACATCCAGCACGACTTCGCCCAGATGCACACGGGCCTCGCGTCCGGGGCCGACGAGGAGGGCATTGAGGAGGCGTTCGTCGGGCTCGAGAGCGAGGCCTCGGCCCGCCTCCGCCACGAGGGCGTCGCGGACGAGGACGCGGTCCTCGCGCGCAAGATCTCGATGCGCTACCAGGGCCAGTGGCGCTCGCTGCAGGTGCCGATGGGCTCAGGGCCAGGGGCCCTCGCCCAGGCCGTGCGCACGTTCCACGAGGAGTACGAGCGCGAGTTCGCCTTCCGCCAGGACGACGCCCCCGTCGAGGTCTACCAGCTGCACCTCAGCGCGATCGGCAAGACGCCGAAGCCCTCGTTCCGCCCGGCAGAGATCGTGCGGCAGGCGCCGGGCGAGCCGGGCGAGCGCCGCCCCGTCTACTTCGGCGGCGACGGCTGGCTCGACACCCCGGTCTACGACCGCGACACGCTCGCCGCAGGCACGGCGTTCACCGGCCCGGCCATCATCAACCAGCTCGATTCCACCACCGTGGTCCCGCCGCACACCCGCGCGGAGATCGACGAGTGGCTCAACATCCGCATCCATCTCGAGGAGGTCTCCCGATGAGCGACACCACTCTCACGAAGCCCGCGCCCAAGCACTCGGACGCGGCGCGGCAGGCGCCGGATCTCGACGCCCCGAATCACGGGCTCGATCCCGTCACCTTCGAGGTGCTGAAGAACGCATTCGCCACCAGCGTCGACCTGATGAGCGAGCAGATCCTCCGCACCTGCTACTCCTTCGTCATCTACTCGCGCGACTTCTCGTCCGCGCTCTGCGACGCGCAGGGCAACACGGTGATGCAGGGCTCGGGCGATATCGCGGTGCACGTCGGCACCCTGCACTTCCAGGCGAAGGCCGTGATCGAGCAGTTCGGTGACGACATCAACCCCGGCGACGTGTTCGCGATCAACGACCCGTACCGCGGCGGCACGCACTTCAACGACGTGTCGTTCGTGCGCCCCATCTTCTCCGAGGGCCGGATCATCGCCTTCGCGCAGAACAAGGGCCACTGGGCCGACATCGGCGGCAAGGTGCCGGGATCCTTCGACGTCTCGGCTTCCGAGCACTTCGGCGAGGGACTCCGGATCACCCCCATCCGCGTGTGGTCGAAGGGCGTGTTCCTGCACGACGTCGCCCAGCTGCTCGTCGCGAACACCCGCGCTCCCGAGCAGGCGCTCGGCGACCTGCACGCCCAGTCGGAGGCGACGGCGGTGTGTGAGCGCGAGGTGCTCCGGCTCGTGGATCGCTACGGCACCGCGACGGTCGAGGCGGCGATGCAGGAGACGCAGGACTACGTCGAGCGCACCGTGCGGCGCCGCCTCGCGGACCTCCCACACGGACGCTGGGAGACGGTCGACTACCTCGACCTGGATCCGGGCAAGTCCGAGGGCCTCGTGCCGATCAAGATCGTCATGACGCTCGACGGCGAGGGGATCCACTACAACCTCGAGGGGAGCGCCGACGTGGTCGACACGTTCCTGAACTCGGGATACGGCACGACCTTCTCCGCGATCTACGCCGGCACGAAGACGTTCTTCCCGGACGTGCCGCTGAACTCGGGCTTTTACGCCGCGGTCACCGCGGAGATCGGGCCCGAGGGGACGGTCGTGAACGCCGGCTGGCCGTACGCGGTCACGGGCTTCTGCTCCGGCCCCTACGAGAAGCTCATGAACGGGATCTTCGAGATCTGGTCCCAGATCATGCCCGAGCGCGCGATGGCCTGCGCATTCAACCTCGAGTACCTGCTCGTGGGCGGACGCGACGCCCGGACCGACGAGAACCCGTACTTCATGTGGTACGACTGGATGGCCGGCGGCTGGGGCGGCCGCTCCTCGAAGGATGGCTCGAGCGCCACGGCCCCCGTGTTCGGCGTCGGCCTCGCCGTGCAGGCGTGCGAGGGCCAGGAGCGGCTCACGCCCGTGCTCACCACGATGCACCAGATCGGCACGGACTCCGGCGGCCCCGGCCGCTTCCGCGGCGGCTGCGGCGTCGAGAAGGGTGGGACGCTGACCGACGCGGAGGCCTCGGTCATGAGCTACTGCTGCGACCGCGCCCGCTCGATCACATGGGGCATCGAGGGCGGCCTGCCGTCGATCCCGCACGGCGTGTGGCTCAATCGCGACACCGAGAACGAGCGCTTCCTCGGCTCGATCTTCTCTTCCGTGCCGGTGCAGCCGGGCGACACCTTCTACCGCCCGTCCGCCGGCGGCGGCGGCTTCGGCGATCCGCTCGACCGCACCCCCGAGGAGGTGCTCGAGGACGTGATCGACGAGTACGTCTCGGTCGAGCGCGCGGCCGCCGACTACGGCGTCGTGATCCGGGCCATCGATCCGGAGCTCGATCAGTATGAGATCGACCGCGAGGCCACCACTGAGAAGCGTGCGTGGATCAGGGCGAATCGGGCCGACTGGCTCGAGTCCGATCCCGCACTCGTCGCGGAGAAGTACCGCCGCGGCGAGCTGGATCTGCTCGACGTGATCCGCCGGCACGGCGTGATCCTCGACTGGGGCACTGGCGAGCTCTTCGCGGAGACGACCAGGCAGCACCGCGAGCAGATGCGTCGGCGCTCCGGCGCCCACTGGAGGGCGTAGCGCCCCCGCGAGGCGGCCGCGGCGAAGGTGCCCGGCCGCCTCGCTCCCGGGCTTGTGCAACTGCATGGACAGACCAGCAGTTTTCCGGCCCCTGCACAGTTCAACCGGCCCGAACGGGCCATGACAATTGGTTGTCGATGGACGCGCGGCGGGGATCCCGCGCCGGATTCCTCATCGACCCCAGCACACTTCGTCACGGCGCAGCCGACGACGATGACCCCAGCTGTGTTTCGTCGTGCCCGCGCACCGTCGCGCGGTCGTGTCGTTGCGCAGCCCAGTTGATACCAATGGAGGTACACATCGTGAGCCTGAATCTCACAGGGACCAATGAGGACGTCGAAGCAACCGACGCCCTCGCCCGGGAAGGCAACGACGAAGACCAGATGAGCCGCGGCTCCCTCGCGATGGCCTGGTACGGCGTCGCGAGCGCGTTCTTCTTCGTCTACATCGGCGCGGCCATGGCTTCGGCCTACGGCACCGCCAACGCGCTCATCGGAATCGCGCTGACCATCATCTGTTACGGCCTGATCAACGCGGTGCTCTCGCGCTACGCGATCAACAACCGGACCACGGTCGCGCAGTTCTCGCGGACGATCCTCGGCACCGCCGGATCGTCGATCGCGACCATCATCTTCGCGCTCGTCGCGATCTACTACGCCGTCTTCGAGGGCTCGATCGTGGCGTACGCGTTCATGGCGGCCTTCGGTGGCGAGATGTGGATGTGGAGCCTCATCGTCGTCATCTACTCGACGCCGCTCGTGATCGGCGGCGTGCGCCGCTTCCTCGACAAGCTCAACGGCTGGCTCATGCCGATCTACTTCTTCGGCCTGATCGCGGCAGTGATCTGGGCCGGTGTCGTGTACGGCTTCAGCGACGCCTGGCTCACGCACGCGCCCGAGGTCGAGCTGCCCTTCACCCTCGGCGGGCCCGGCTGGCTCGCGACCTTCGCGGGCTACATGGGCGTCTGGATCATGATGATGTTCACGATGGACTACGCGGCCCTCGGCAAGCGCAAGGACCTGAAGTTCCACCAGAACGTGTCCTTCGGCCCGCTCTTCTACGTGCTCGCCTACGGCTTCGCGGCCCTCGTCGGCATCTTCCTGACGTTCACGATCCCCGGCATCGAGGTCTCCGAGACGGGCCTCGCCGGCGGCATCGTGTCGCTCATGGGGATCCTGGGCCTCATCGTGATCATCAGCTCGCAGACTCGCATCAACACGGCGAACTACTACCTGGGCGCCGCGAACCTGAAGGCGTTCGGCGAGCGCGTGCTCCGGATCAACATGCCGAACATCGTGTGGGTGCTCATCTCCTCGGTGATCATCTACCTGCTCATGCTGCTGCCGATCGTGCAGTACCTACTGCTCGCGCTCGCCTGGCAGGGCGTGCTCGTGACGGCGTGGGTCGCGATCGCGCTCACCCACATCCTGCTCGACCGTGGCGCGCACCAGGAACACTCGGCGATCGGCGACAAGCACTACCGGGCGTTCAACAGCAACGGCCTGATCGCGTGGATCGTGGGTACGGTCATCGGGCTCGTGATGCTGCAGTTCGGCACGATCAACCCGGAGCTCGCGGGCGTCGGCTCCACCTGGGGCCCGATCCTCACGGCGGTGTCGGCTGGCGTCGTCTACGCGATCCTCTGGAAGGTCCACCCCTCGAGCCGCACCGGCCTCATCCAGGTCGTGGGGGCGTAGGGGGTCGGGGCCGCGGGCCTCGCCCGCTCTGCTCGCTCTGCTCGCTCCGCCCGCCGAGTCGGCCGTAAGGCCCCTTTCGCGCTCGTGATTGGGGCCTTACGGCCGACTCGGCAGGCGGTCGGTGGGGTGGAGGGTGCCGCGCGGGGTCCGGATCCTGATCCGGATCCGGCGCCCTGAGCTGAGTTGACACCCGGGCATCCCAGGCTCGCGCTCGACCTCGAGTCGACCGAAAGGCCCCATTCGCGGGGTCGAGTCGGCTGTAAGGCCCCTTTCGTGCTCGTGATTGGGGCCTTACGGCCGACTCGGCGTGCGGTCGGAAGTTGGCGGGTGCTGCGCGGGGTCCGGATCCGGGTCCGGGTCCGGATCCCGGCGCCCGGCGCCCGGTGCCCGGCGTTGAGTTGACACCCGGGCATCCCAGGGCTCGCGCGCCCCGCCTTGAGTCGGCCGTAAGGCCCCATTCGCGGGGTCGAGTCGGCTGTAAGGCCCCTTTCGTGCTCGTGATTGGGGCCTTACGGCCGACTCGGCGCGGCCACCCAACCCCCAACCCCAATCAATACGGCTCAAGGTCCACAAGTCTCAGCGCCATCAGGCAGGTTGCCTTGCCGTCGAGGGTTTCGAGGGAGAGGCCGAGCACCTGCTCGATGCGGCGCAGCCGGTAGGCGAGCGAGTTGCGGTGGATGAAGAGCTCATCGCAGGTGCGCGACGGCTGCGCGTCGTTGCGCAGCCAGGCGCGCAAGGTGGGGAGGAGCTCCGTCGTGCGCTGTTCGTCGTGCTCGATGAGCGGGGCGAGGAAGCGCTCCGCCGACTCCCGCGCGCCTCGCCCGGCGGCGGCAGCGACCACGGCGCTCAGCCCGAGCGGCGGCGCCGTGACCGGGCCTTCCACGTGCCCCACGAGGTCGAGCGCGTGCACCAGCGCGATCCGGAGCTCGTCGATCGTGCGCGTCGGCCCGCGGAACACGAGTGGCACGTGCTCGTGCGCGCCGAGCAGCTGTTCCGCCGCGTCGCACTCGCTCTCGCGCGGGAACTGGGTGAGCGCGATCAGGCGGTCGTCGATCTCGGTAACGCGCACCTCATGGTAGGCGTCGTGCAGCGCGACCCGCAGCCGCCACGCGGCCGACGCGTGCTCGCCCGTCATGTCGGCGACCACCAGTGAGGTCTCGGCGCGACGGCTGAGCCCGAGCTCCTGGAATGCGTTCGCGACGTCGCCGCGCGTCGACTCCGACCAGGCGACGCAGCGATTCACGAAGCGGAGCATGTCCTGGTGGCTGCTCGCATCCACGGTGACCGAGCGGTTGAGTTGGAGCGCGAGGATCGAGGTCACGGGGGCCAGGATCGACTCGATCTCCTTCGCGGGCCGGTGTAGGCGGACGGCGAGCTGGCACGGCTTGCTGAGTCCCATCGGGAGCGGCACCGTGAGCACGTCCGGCTGCGCGAGGCTCTCAAGCCCGGCGCGCCACGTTGCCGTCTCCGGATACTGCGCGATCAGGGATCCGTACGCGTCATAGACCGCGATGGGTACCTCGAGCGCCGCGTTGATCGCGCCGAG
Organism: Leucobacter luti; assembly: GCF_050310065.1. Classification (GTDB taxonomy): domain Bacteria; phylum Actinomycetota; class Actinomycetes; order Actinomycetales; family Microbacteriaceae; genus Leucobacter; species Leucobacter luti_B. The sequence goes on from NZ_CP190007.1 coordinate 528,234, forward strand.
CAGCGTCGAGATCTCGGCGCCGCGCGACGCGAGCCGAGCGCACTCGTCGGCGAGCCGCCAGCCACGGTCGATGAGCGCGATCCGCTCCGCCTGCAGCATGTTTTCGACGTGCTGGTTGATCTTCAGGAGCGGCACGGTCGTCGGCACCTCGAGCAGCGGCAGGTCGTGCCGCGTGCAGGCCGCGACGAGCCCCTCCGGGAGGCTCGCGTGCGCCGTGCCGACCGCGAAGCCGAGGGCCGCGATCGGCACGCGCGCGAGGCGCTCGACGTAGCCGTCCCAGATGCTCTGCTCGGTGAAGTTCATCCCGATCCCGGACGTGAGGAGCAGCACGTTCGTGTCGAGGAACGGGGTCGGATCGAGGTGCTCCGTGGGGGCGCAGCGCGCGATCTCGCGGCGGAGTCTCGCCGTGCCGCTCGGCGTCTCGAGCCGGAGCTGGAGGGTGTGGTCGGTGAGGAGATCGGCGACTCGCACGTGGTGCTCCTTCGCATCTGCACAAGTAAGTGCAAGAGATTCTTGCACTTGCATAGTAACGCGGAGCCGCCGCCCCGCGTACCTTGGTGCCCATGACTGCACAACGTCGTGACGATATTTCGCTGAACTCGGACATGGGCGAGGCCTTCGGCCTCCACACCTTCGGCAACGATTCCGCGCTTATGGAGATCATCGACGTGGCCAATGTCGCATGTGGCTTCCACTCCGGCGATCCGGGCGCGATGGAGGCCACCGTCGCGCTCGCGCGGGAGAAGAACGTCGGGGTCGGGGCGCACCCAGGGCTCCCCGATCTCGTCGGCTTCGGCAGGCGCGAGATGAAGCTCACGCCGCAGGAGGTCGAGGACCTGATCCGGTACCAGGTCGGCGCGCTTTCGGCGTTCCTGCGCAAGCACGATCTTCCGCTCACGCACATCAAGCCCCACGGCTCGCTCTACGGCATGCTCGCCCGCGACGAGGAGCTCATGGCCGGAGCCGTCGCGGTCGCGAGCGACTTCGGCGTCCCCGTGTTCGGGATCGCGGGCACCGCGCATCAGACGGTCGCCGAGCGCGCGGGCGTCCCCTTCGTCAGCGAACTCTACGTCGACCTCGACTACAACCCGCAGGGCGGGCTCATCATCCTGCGGCAGCCGCACGCGACGGATCCGGCGGCCGCCGCCGAGCGTGCCCGCCGCGCGATCGAGACGGGCACGATCCTCGCGAACGACGGCACGGAACTCCCGATCGAGTTCGGCAGCATCTGCGTGCACTCCGATACCCCGAACGCAGTCGAGGTCGCGACCGCCGTGCGCGGGGTGCTCGCGAGCTAGCCGCCGGATCCCACTACACCCACTCACTCCCCAATCAGAGAGCGAATCCCACACCCATGAGTTCACAGGTCATCGCGCCGATCCCCGGCATCTTCTACCGCCGCCCCGCACCCGACAAGGCGCCCTTCGTGGAGGAGGGCGACGCGGTCGAGGTGGGCCAGACGATCGGGGTCATCGAGATCATGAAGCAGTTCACCGAGGTGAGGAGCGAGTCCGCCGGCGTGCTCACGTCGTTCTCCATCGAGGACAACGGCATGGTCGGCCCCGGCGACGTCATCGCGACGATCGACTGATCCCCGCTCGAAGAGAAAGGGGAGCCCCTTGAAGAAACTGCTGATCGCCAACCGTGGCGAGATCGCGGTGCGGATCATACGCACGGCGAGGGAGATGGGGATCGCGACGGTCGCCGTCGTGAGCGAGGCCGATCGCGGGTCGAACGTCGAGCGCTTCGCCGACGAGTCCGTGGTGATCGGGCCGGCGCCTGCGGGCCTCAGCTACCTGAACCCCGACGCGATCCTCGACGCGGCGCGGAGCACGGGGGCCGACGCGCTGCACCCCGGCTACGGCTTCCTCTCCGAGAACGCGGAGTTCGCCCGCCGGGTCATCGCGGCCGGTCTCACCTGGGTCGGGCCGAGCCCCGCGGCCATCGAGCTCATGGGCGACAAGTCGCGGGCGCGCGGCGCCGCGATCGCCGCGGGCGTGCCCGTGCTCGCGGGCACGGAGGGCGCCCTCGACGTTGCGGGCGACATCGAGGCGATCGCCGACGGGATCGGCTACCCCCTCGTCGTGAAGGCCTCCGCGGGCGGCGGCGGCCGCGGGATCCGGCGCATCGAGCGCCGCGAGGACGTGCGCCGCACGGTCGAGGTCGCGCAGGCCGAGGCGCTCGCCGCCTTCAAGTCGAGCGACGTCTACTTCGAGCGCTTCGTGTCGCAGGCGAGGCACGTCGAGGTGCAGGTGCTCGGCGACGGCGAGACGTTCGTTCACTTGGGTGATCGGGACTGTTCGATGCAGCGCCGCCAGCAGAAGGTCATCGAGGAGGCCCCGGCGCCGGGTCTTCCCGACGAGCTCCGCGAGCAGATGCGCGCGACCTCGGTCGAGCTCGCGCGGCAGTCCGGCTACCTCGGGGCGGGCACGGTCGAGTTCCTCTACGACCCCGCGCGCGGCGAGGTCGCGTTCATCGAGATGAACACGCGCCTCCAGGTGGAGCACCCGATCAGCGAGGCGATCACCGGGATCGATCTCGTGCGCGAGCAGCTCCGGATCGCGCGCGGCGAGCGCCTCGGCTACGGCCAGGGCGACATCCGCTTCGACGGGCACGCCTTCGAGTTCCGGATCAACGCCGAGGACCCCGACAACAACTTCATGCCGAGCCCGGGCCGGATCGACGCGCTCGAGCTCTCCGGGGGCCCCGGCGTCCGCGCCGACTTCGGCTTCTCGGCGGGCCAGACGGTCGTCCCGTTCTACGACTCCCTGCTCGGCAAGGTCATCGTCTGGGCGCCGGATCGCGACCAGGCCCGCGCCCGCGCCGCGCGGGTCCTCGGCGAGACCGAGATCTCGGGGATCAAGACGACCGTGCCGCTCATGCGGCGCCTCGTCGAGCTCGCCGACTTCGCAACAGCAACCCACCACACCACCACCATCGAATCGGTGCAAAGCCTGATGGGAGAAGTGAAATGAGCCTGCCAGAACACGCGCGCTACACCTGGGGAGGCGACGAGTTCCTGCTCGTCGAGATCGCCCCGGACATGTCGCTCGAGGCGAACTTCGTCGCGAACTCGATCGCGGTCGGCCTGGAGGAGCGGGCCCTCGACGGCATCGTCGACATCTGCCCGGCGAACGCCTCGCTGCTCGTGCGCTTCGATCCGGACGCCCACCCGCACGACGCCCTCGAGGCGGCCGTGCGCGAGCTCGAGGCCGAGGTGCGCAAGGCGACGGTGCAGGAGCTCGAGACCCGCATCGTCGAGGTGCCGGTCTGGTACGACGACCCGTTCACCCGGGAGACGGGGGAGCGGTTCCGCGAGGGTTTCCACCAGCGACCCGAGGGAACGGACCTCGACTACAGCGCCGAGGTCAACGGGCTCGCCGACGCTGCCGAGTTCATCCGCCGCCACCACGAGACGCCCTGGCTCGTCTCGATGGTGGGCTTCGTGGCCGGCCTCCCGTTCCTCTTCCAGCTGACGCCGCGCGAGCGCCAGCTCGAGGTGCCGAAGTACCTGAGCCCCCGCACGGACACGCCCCCGCTCACGCTCGGGATCGGCGGCTGCTTCACGGCGCACTACTCCGTGCGCGGCGCAGGCGGCTACCAGATGCTCGGGATCACCCCCACTCCGATCTTCGATCCGGAACAGAAGCTCGCCGACTTCGCCGACTTCATGGTGCTCTTCCGCACGGGCGACATCGTGAAGTACCGCCCCGTCGACGAGGCCGAGTACCACCGCATCGAGGAGGAGGTCGCCGCCGGCACCTACCGCTACCGCCAGGCGCCCGTCACCTTCTCGCTCGCGGCGGCGCTCGCCGACCCGGACGGCTACAACCGCACACTCCTGGAGGCCCTCGATGGCGCTTGAGATTCTCACCCCCGGGCTCGCGACCGCAGTGCAGGATCGCGGCCGCTTCGGCTACTACCGCTACGGGATCCCGCAGGGCGGCGTCATGGACCAGTACGCCGCAACCCTCGCGAACCGGCTCGTCGGCAACACCCCCGATGAGGCCATGCTCGAGTGCACCTACCTCGGGCCCAAGCTGCGGACCGACGCCGCCGCCGTCGTCGCCGTGACCGGCGCCCCCATCGACGTGCTTGTCAACGGCGAACCCGTGGTGCAGAACGCGCGGATCGAACTCGCGGCGGGCGACGAGCTCGCCTTCGGCGTGATCCGGGGCGGCGCGAAGTTCTTCATCGCGGTCGCGGGAGGGGTCGACGTGCCGGAGGTGCTCGGATCCCGCTCCACCTACCCGATCGGCAAGATGGGCGGGTTCGAGGGCAGGGCGCTCGCCGCAGGCGACGTCGTGCCCGTGGGCGCGCCGCTCGCCGAGACGCTGCCCCGGATCGACGCGATCCCCGCCGATCTGCTGCCCGAGTACCCGCGCGAGGTCGAGGTGCGCTTCATGCTGGGCCTCTACGACCACAAGCTCACCGACGAGGGGCTCGCGAACCTCACGGGCGCCGAGTGGACGCTCACGCCGGTCGCCGACCGCATGGGCCTCCGCTTCGACGGGCCGGGCGCGCCCTGGAAACGCGAGGAGCAGCCCTTCGGTGCAGGCCAGGACCCCTCGAACATCACGGACGCCGGCTACGCCGTCGGCTCGATCCAGATCCCGGGCGGCACGCAGCCGATCGTGCTGCACTGCGACGCGGTCTCGGGCGGCGGCTACGCGCAGGCGGGCACCGTGATCAGTGCAGACATGGACCTCTTCGCGCGCATGGCGCCGGGAACCAAGGTGCGTTTTGTCCCGGTCACCATGGATGAGGCGCTCGCGGCGCGCGCGGAGCGGCGCGCGCGCATCGCCCGCGTCTGGGGAGAGGAGAGTTGAGATGCCGCTCGTGAACGTCAAGATGTTCGAGCACCGGCTGCAGCAGGATCCGGATCTCGCGAGGCGCCTCGCGGTCGCGATCGACGAGCTCGTCGCCGAGTACTGCACGGGCCCCGACGGCAAGCGCCCCGACACGTGGGTCACGGTCGAGGGCGTGCCCCGCGAGCAGTGGACCTTCAACGGGGAGACGCGGTAGGGGTGCTGGCGCCGTCGCTGGCCCGGGTTGCTGGCGCGCGGTCGAGTGGGCCGGAAGGCCCCATTCCCGCGGTCGAGTGGGCCGGAAGGCCCCTTTCGCTGCGCTGAAGAGGGCCTTCCGGCCCACTCGACCGACTCGGTGGACTCGGTGGTCTCGGTGGGCGCCACGGAATCCCTGCCGCCCGGGCCCCGAATACCCCGGGGTAACATGAGGCCAGGGCAAGTCGAAGGGGAGGGGTATCTCATGAGCGAGACCACCAGCGCGCAGGGCGCGGGCAACCACCAACATACGGCAGCTGACGGATTCCGGGTCGTGCTCGGAGTCGGCGGGCTCATCGCCGTCGTGCTCGGGCTCCTGATCCTGCTGTTCCCCGAGAAGTCTGGCGCCGTGACGATGCAGATCGTCGCCGCGATCACCGCGGCCTACGCCCTCGTGGTCGGCGTCGTCTACCTCGGCTCGGCGATCTTCAGCCGCGTGCTCGGCGGGTGGGCGCGCGTCGGGCACATCGTGCTCGGCGTGCTGTACGTCGCGGGCGGCGCGGTCATGATGGCGAATCTCGGCGCGACCGCGGTCGTACTCACCGTGTTCCTGTCGGTCACGATCGGCGTGCTGTGGCTCATCGAGGCCGTCGTCTCGTTCACGGTCGCGGGCCAGAGCGCGAACAAGGTGTGGAGCATCGTTTACGGGATCGTGAGCGTGCTCGCGGGCCTGACGCTGATTTTCTCGCCGATTCTCGGCGCGGTGACACTCTGGATCCTGCTCGGCGCCTCGATGCTCGTGATGGGTATCGTGCAAGCGATCAGGGCAATCCGTTTCACGCCCGCGGGCTGATCCGGACGCGGGGAACAGCCCCGGGGCGAAAACCCCTACCGCATCCCCTCGAGCACCTCGGCGGTGATCTCGTCGGTGCCCGCGGCGAGGGAGACGTACTTGCGCAGCAGCACGAGCCCGGCCGACGCCTTGTCGAACTCCGCGGCCACGAAGCGGTCGCTCGCGATGAGGGCGAGCGCCGCCTGGCCCGGCATCACGGCCCCGCGGACCTCGCCGCGCCGCTCGGGGGCCGAGACGGCGCGGAGCTCGTCCATCGAGCTGAAGAGCGGCAGCACGAGCTGGCCCTTCGTTGACCGGATCGTGCGCACCCTGTGCCCCTTCTTCTTGCCGGGGGCGCCCGTCACGTCGGCGACGAGGTAGCCCTCGCGCATCGCGTTCAGGAGCCGGGCAAGGCGCTCGTAATCTGGGGTTTCGCCGAAGGCCTTGAGCGCCGCCTGCACTCCCTCGTTCACGTAGTCGGCGTGAATATCGTCGGGAATCTGCGGCTCGCTCATGCCCCCGATTCTATTGCGGCCCGGGATCAGTCGTCGCCGATGCCGCGCGCCTGCAGCGCCTCGCCCGTGAGCTGCGCGTGCGCGACGGTGCGCACGACGAGCGGCACGAGGCGTGCGCGCGGGCTGCGCTCGAGTCCGCGCGCCCGTGCGGCGGCCTGCGCCTCGCGGGCGACCGCGATGGTGTTCGGGATCGATCTGATCACGAGCGAGAAGGCGAGGGCGACCCCGTCGGGGCGCACGCCGAGCGGGCGCAGCGGGCGGAGCGCCCACGAGATCGTGTCGATCATGTCCTCGACGGCGGTGCTCGCCGTCACGGCGCTCGCCGCGAGAATGAGCGCGAGCAGGTCGCCGACGACCGTGAAGCCCCGTTCCCAGCCGTGCTGCCAGGCCTGGAACGCGAAGAGCGGCACCGCGATGAAGATGAAGCCGCGGAGCGTGCGCCAGAGGTCGCGGCCGCGCAGGCCCGCGGCGATCGCGAGGCCGAGGCCAGCGGCGAGCAGGATCCCGGTCCAGATGGGGCCGGGCGTCGCGACGACGGCGGTCGCGAAGAGGAACAGTCCGATGAGTTTCGCGCCAGGGCGCAGGCGGTGCAGGGGTCCGGATCCCGGCCGGTATTCGCCGAGCGGGCTCCGCGCGCTCACGTCCGCTCCGGGGCTGCCGCGAGCGCGCGGTAGTGGGCGATCGCGGCGGCGGGTTCGCCGTCGAAGACCACGCGCCCCGAGTCGACGACGAGGGTGCGGTCGGCGCGGGCAGCGAGCTCGAGGTCGTGCGTCACGACGACGAGTTGCTGCGGGAGGGAGAAGAGGAGATCCCCGATCATGCGGGCATTCCTGAGGTCGAGGAGCGTCGTGGGCTCGTCGGCGACGAGGATCGCGGGGTCGCCGGCCAAGATCGAGGCGATCGCGAGCAGCTGCTTCTGGCCGCCCGAGAGCGCGTGCACGCTGCGCTCGGCGAGCGCCGCGAGCCCGAAGCGCTCGAGCACGGCGAGCGCGGCCGCGTGCCGCTCGCGCTTGTCGCGGTGCGAACGGCGGAGGGAGAGGGCGACGTCCTCGGCGACGGTCGGCATGATGAGCTGCGCCGCCGGGTCGGTGAAGACGAAGCCGACCGCGCGGCGCACGGCGGCGCCGTCGCGGGCGGTGTCGAGGGGTCTGCCCGCGGGATGCGGGGTGATCTGCACGGCCCCCGCGGCGGGCTCGACGAGCCCGTTGATGAGCCGCGCGAGCGTCGACTTGCCCGAACCGTTGCCGCCGATGACCGAGATCCGGCGCTCGGCGAGCCGCAGCGTGGTGGGCTGCAGGATCGTCGCGTGGCCGTCCCCATCAGGGACGACGACGCTTGCGCTGCGGAACTCGATCATTCGGGGGTCCAGCTGTCTCAGGCGGAGGGCTGCTCGGCGGCTGCCTCGGCACCCCGGGCGCGGCGCGCGGGCAGCAGCGCCGGGAAGGCGCGGTGCACGGCCGTCGCGACGAGCGCCATCAGGATGTTCTTGATGACGTCGCCCGGCCAGAAGGCGAGGTCGGCGATGAAGGCCTGCGGGATCGTGAGGTCCGCGCGCCAGGCCATGCCGAGGATCCCGAGCGGGTGGATGAAGATGAAGCTCGCGGCGAGGCCCGCGAGGAATACGAGCGGGATGCTCGTCGCGATCCGGCGCCGGGGGAGGCGCTCGACGAAGAAGCCAGTCGCGGCGGCGGCGAGCGGGAAGGCGACGAGGTAGCCGACCGACGGCCCGGCGAAGGGGGCGAGGCCGGCCGCGCCGCCCGAGAAGACGGGCAGGCCGATCGCGCCGACCGCGAGGTAGAGGAGCACGGCGAGGAAACCGCGGCGCGCGCCGAGCACGGCGCCCGTGAGCATGACGGCGAAGGTCTGCAACGTGATGGGCACGGCGCCGCCGACGCTGATCGCGGGGAGGAGGGCGCACGCGGCGATGAGGGCGGCGAAGCTCGCGATGAGGGCGATATCGGTCGCCGCGCTGCGCTTGCGCGCGCGGGCGGGGCCGGGGGCGGGCGTCGAGGCGCTCGCTGCGTCGGTGGTGGTCACGTCGTCTCCTGGGGGGATGGGTGAGGCGCGGGATCGCGCCAACCTGAACGGTGTTCTGGTGAACGGTGTTCAGGTTAGCGGTAGGGTGGGGGAATGCGCAACAGCCTCGCCGACGTGGTCGATGCGGCGCTGCGCGTGCTCGACGCCCACGGCCTCGAGAACTGCTCGATGCGCAGGGTCGCCTCGGAGCTCGACGTGCAGCCGAGCGCCCTCTACCACCACGTGCCCAACAAGCAGACGCTGCTTGCCCTGATGGCGGACGAGATCGTGCACGGCGTCGGCCGCACGCTCGACAATCCGGGCATGATCTGCCTCGAGCTTCGCACCGCGATGCTCGCCGTGAGAGACGGCGCCGAGGTCGTCGCGACGGCCGCCGCCTTCCGGCTCGGCGCCTCCGCGGTCGAGCGCCGGCTCGCGGACCTCGTGGGCGCCGACGGCGCCCGCACCCTCCTGCTCTACACCTTCGGCCAGGCCCAGGCCACGCAGATGCACCGGCAGGCCGCGGCGCTCGGCGCGCTCGTGCCCGGTGCCGATCAGGCGCAGGATCCCGGCGCGGATCCCGGCGCAAACCCGGCAGCCGAGCTGGGTGCCGATCCGGCGCCGGATCAGGACCTCGACGCGTCGTTCGCCCGCGGGCTCGGGATCATCCTCGCCGGGCTCGGGCGGTGACCGCCGCTACCGGTACTGGGCGCTGATCGGGCACTCGAAGGGGTCCCGGGCGGCGAGCCCGACGCGGTTCAGGTACTCGATCACGATGGCGTAGGAGCGCAGCAGCGACACCTCCGTGTACGGCACGTCGAGCGCGCGGCAGTGCTCCCGCACGATCCGGCGGGCGCGCGCGAGGTGCGGGCGGGCCATGCTCGGGAAGAGGTGGTGCTCGACCTGGTAGTTGAGCCCGCCCATGAGCCAGGTCGCCCACCAGCCGCCGCGAATGTTGCGCGACGTGCGCACCTGCTTCGTGAAGAAGTCGAGCTTGGCGTCGTGCGCGATGATCGGCATGCCCTTGTGGTTCGGCGCGAACGATGCGCCCATGTAGATCCCGAACACCCCGAGCTGCACGCCGAGGAACGCGAACGCCATCCCGAGCGGAAGCACGAGGAAGAGCGGCGTGAGCAGGAGTGCGAAGCGGGCAGCGATGAGCCCGATCTCGGTCCAACGGTGCTTCACGGGTTCGCGGCTCGCGAGGTACCTTGCGCTGTGGGCGTGCAGGTTCACCCCCTCGAGCGACAGCAGCGGGAAGAACAGCCACCCCTGCCTGCGGGTGATCGCGCGGCGGAGCCCGCGGGCCTCGGCGGCGTCCTCCTCGACGAAGGAGATCGTGTCGACCTCGATGTCGGGATCCTTGCCGACGCGATTCGGGTTCGCGTGGTGCCTCGTGTGCTTCGAGTCCCACCAGCCGTAGCTCACGCCGACGATCCCGATGAGCACGCGCGCGAGCCGATCGTTGGCCGGGCCGGAGGCGAGGATCTGGCGGTGCGCGGCCTCGTGCGCGAGGAAGGCGATCTGGGTGAAGACGATCCCGAGGGCGCCTGCCATGAGGAGCTGGAGCCAGCTGTCGCCGAGCAGAATGAAGCCCGTGACGACGCCCCCGAACGCGACCGCGATCGCGATCCCGACGAGCAGGTAGAAGAGCGGCGCCCGGCGGAAGAGCCCCGCGTCGCGGACCTCCTGGGAGACGCGCACGAACGCCTTCGCGATCGGGGGGAAATCACCGGCGCGTGCCCGCGTGGGGCGGAGCGGGCCGAGCCCGTTGCGGGTGAGTACGGGTGTTGCAGTCATTGCGCGGCACCTGGTTTCTTCGAGAGCCAGCGAGTAGGAGGCTCATCTCAGCCAAAGGCCATTGCCGATCGCTGCCCTCACCATATCGGGCGGAGCCGACCGGTGCGGCATGTAGCGGGGCGGGCGGCGGCCGCGGCCGCGACGCTCGCTCCGTAAACTGCGCTCGTTCGCAAGAAATGGGGCGCTTTCGTGCGAACGACGGCAGATCTCGGAGCGACGGAAGCCCCCAACTCGCACCTAACCCTCAGGAACGAGCGCCGCGAGGGACGCGTAGCCGTCGTCCTGCACCGCCACGGTCCCCGCGGCGCCGCCGAGCACGGCGACCCTGCGCCGCGTCCCATCCCACGCGGGCCACGGCGCGGGATCCCCGAGCACGTGGGCGACGACGGCCCCGTGCAGGGCGTCGGCGAGTTCCCGCGGCGGCCGCTCGCCCGCGAGGGCCGGAACGTCCTGATGATCCAGCACATTCCAGAGGAAGGGCACGTCGAGGCAGTGGATCGCCGCGCCCTTCGTGGGGGACGGCCACGCGAAACGGTACGCGCGAGTCGGCGCCGCCTCGGGGCGCGGGCCGGGATCCGGATCGGGATCCCGTTCCGGATCCGGAGCCGCACGCCTCGCCTCGGCGACCCGCACCACATTCCGCCGAAACACCCGGTCCGAGATCTCCTGCTCGAGCGCGGCTTTGCCGTCTGCGACGCCCGCGCTCGCCTGCGCGGAGGCGTACTCCTGCAGCGCCTCGCCGCTCACCCCCGTGGCGCGCAGCACGAGGCGTGACGGCGCGTGCCGCACGAGGGAGAGGAGCGGGCCGTCCGGGAACACGATCTCGTGGTCGTTCGACCCGATCACGACGGGAATATCGGCGCCAACGCCGCGGCCGAGCGCCGCGAGCGTCGGCTCGGGGACGAGCTCGCCGTCGACGATCGGGCTGAAGGCGGGCTCGCGCTCGATACGGCCGGAGAGCGAGAGGCCGTGCGCCCGCGCCGCGGCGCCCTGTTCGGCGAGGACGCGCGCCTCGGGGAGCGCGGCGAGCGCAGCAGTGAGCCCGGCGCCGGATCCGGATCCAGGCCCGGCTGCCGACCCGGCTCCGGCCGCGATCCCGAGCCGCCTCGCGAGACGCAGCGCGGTCGCCTCGGCGTCGTCCCTGGTGCGGACGGGGAGCACGGGCGAGCTCGCCCACGCGGCGCGGAACAGCCCGCTCGCGCGGGGCATCCCGAGCAACGTGAGCACCGCGCCAGCACCCGCGGACTGCCCGCCCAGCGTGACCCGGCCCGGGTCGCCGCCGAAGGCCGCGATGTTGCGCTGCACCCACTCGAGCGCGAGCAGCCAGTCCTGCACCGCGAGGTTGCACGGCCCGCCGGGGATCGCACCGAAGCCGTCGAAGCCGAGCCGGTAGGAGATGACGACCGTCACGATCCCGGCCCGCGAGAAGGCCGCGCCGTCGTACCAGGGGCTCGCGGGGGATCCGCCCGTGTAGCCGCCACCGTGGATCCAGACGAGCGCGGGGAGCCGCGCATCGGGGCTCGGATCAGGGGTGAAGACGTTGACGTTGAGGGTCGAGTCGCCGGGGATCGCGGGCTCGGGGATGAGGCCGGGGGCCTCGATCCGGAGCGGGGTGGCGCCGAAGCTCGTCGCCGGCCGCGTGCCCTCCCAGGGCTCGGCCAGCCGCGGCGGCGCGAAGCGGAGCGCGCCGACTGGCGGCTCGGCGAACGGCACGCCGAGATAGGCGTGGTCGCCCGCCCGCGCGACACCCGCGAGGCGGCCGCTCGAGATCTGCACGACGGGAATGGTCATTGCGACTCCTCTGGCGGCAACGGCTTCGGTGGGACGCGGCCCTGTTGACCGCTGGACTCAATCTACTGGTGGACCGCCGCATCTCGGGAGGCGCGGCCTCCCAATCAGGGATGCCCTTTCCGAGAGGCCCCGCCTAGACTGGCGCCATGGAGAGGGAAGAGAAACCCGAGGATGAGATCCCGGTCGACGAGGACGGGACGCCCCTCTCGGATGAGGAGCTCGGGGAGCGCAGCCCGCGAGCGATGTGGCTGACGTATGGCCTGATCGCAGGTATCGTGATCGGCGGCGCGATCGGCACGCTGACGGAGAACGTCGGTGTCTGGCTGGCGCTCGGCCCGGCAATCGGCGTTGCCATCGCGCTCGGCTTCTCCTCGGTCGGTAAGTAGGCGACCCCTCAGCACCAGGCGGCTGTTGATCCGCCTCTAGTCCGCTGGGCAGACGCTGGGAACAGCAGATGAATGCCGTAGCGTCGATACATGGAGTTCGATTTATCCCTCTCCCCTGACCTCATCGCCGTCTTTCTCGCGCTGTTCCTCCTCGAGGTGGTGCTCGGCGTCGACAACGTGATCTTCATCTCGATCCTCGCGGGCAAACTGCCGAAGCATCAGCAGTCGAAGGCCCGCAAGCTCGGGCTCACGCTCGCGATGCTCATGCGCATCGTGCTGATCTTCTTCGCGGGCTGGATCATCACCCTGAATGAGGACTTCTTCCACCTCGGCGAGTTCGGCTTCTCCGTCAAGGACCTCATCCTGATCGCGGGCGGCCTGTTCCTGCTGTTCAAGGCCATTCAGGAGATCCACCACAAGTTCGAGGGCCACGACGAGGAGATGGCGAAGCCCGGCGCCGTCGCCGCGACGTTTGGCGCCGTGATCATGCAGATCCTCGCCCTTGACCTCGTCTTCTCGCTCGACTCGGTCATCACCGCCGTCGGCATGACCTCGAACATGATCGTGATCATCGCGGCCGTGCTCATCTCGTTCACGATCATGCTCTTCGCGTCGGCCACGATCTTCCAGTTCGTGAACCGGCATCCGACCGTCAAGATGCTGGCGCTGTCGTTCCTCCTGCTCATCGCGGTGTTCCTGATCGCGGAGGGCTTCGGCGTCAAGATCGACAAGGCCCTCATCTACGGCCCGATGGCGTTCGCGGTGCTCGTCGAGACCCTGAACCTCGTCGCCCAGGGGCGGGCCGCGAAGCGGCGAACGCTGACGGAGGCTGCCGCCGATCCAACGCCTGAGGCCTCCCGCTAACGCAACAGTGCCCCGCCGCAGACGCAATAGTCGGCGGCGGGGCACTGTCGGTGTTTCGTTACTTATTGCTCCGGATACTCCTGAGCAGCCAGGCGATGACCGCGACGATGAGGAGGACGAGCCCCACCCAGAGCAGGAAGTTGACGGCCTTGACGAAGCCACCCACCAGCGCCAGGATGATGGCGATCACAATGATTGCTATAAAAATTCCGTTCATAATTGGATAGTAGACGTAAAGGAACGGAAAGGTCCAGGGCGCGATCGGTGGTTCGTGTCGCGGGACGCGCGTTCCGCGTCGTCGACGCCGGTGCGCCGCGTGCCTTGGTTGGGAGAGCGGTGATGGCGATCCAGCCGGGGAGAGTCCACCCTGGAGGGGCGGGCAGTCGGTACACGCGGACTCGTCCGAATGGCGCGAGCAAGGGACCGAATGCGATGCGAGAGAGCAGTCGGCAGCACATTGGGTGGAGGTCGGTGCTTAGGGGTGTCCTTGCGGGCCTCCTCACCGTCGCGTGCGCGCTGGTGATCTCCTTCCTGGCGCGCAGCTACCTGTTCGCAGTTTCTTCATCCCCTCACCCTCGATGGCGAGCACGCTCGAGATTGACGACCGGATCCTGGTGAACCGGCTCGTGCCGGCGCTGGTCCCCATCGAACGCGGCGACATCGTCGTGTTCCGGGACACGGCCGGCTGGGTCGAGCACTCGGGCGGCGAGCTTGGTTCGCCGCAGCCGGATCGGCCCGGGCTGGTCGCTGGAGCGCTCCAGGGCGTCGGCCTCCTGCCGGAGGAGGGGCTCGACTTCCTGGTCAAGCGGGTCGTCGGCAAGGGCGGCGACCGGGTCGTGTGCTGCGACGCGCAGCGACGGGTCCTCGTCAACGGCGTCCCGCTCGCGGAGGACTACTTGCTCAGGTCGGAGGTGCCCGGATCCACACCGGACGTCGCGTACGACGTGACCGTGCCGGAGGGCTCCCTCTGGGTGCTGGGCGACAACCGCGGTAACAGCGCGGACTCCCGCTCGCACCGGAGCCTTCCGAGCGGCGGCTTCGTCGCGGAGCGCGACGTCGTGGGCCGCGCCTTCATGCGCACCTGGCCGCTCGAGCGAGTTGGGTGGTTGTGAGGGTGGGTCGAGGCGGCGAGGGAGGAGCGTCCGCCGAATCGGGAGGTCACCACTTTGTGCTGCCCCGCCGCGTGTGAGCTGCGTGCCTATTCAGCTCGCCTCGGGAACAGCAAGGTACCCGCTGCTGCGCCGACCAGCGCGAGAATCATCGCGGACGTGAAGTTGTCGAAGGAGATCGTGCCGATGGGCAGGAGAAACCCAAACGCAATCAGCCCGGCCCACCAGTTGGGTTGAGTCTTCGGTGCCTGATCCATGATTGAGACGTTACAGGGTCGGTTTTCTGGCTGCTTCCCCCTTGAGGGGGAATGCGTGGGCGGGGTGGTTCGAGTTCGTTGGAGCCTCAGTTCACGTTTCAAGAACCCAGCGAGGATCCGAGCTCGAGCCGCGGCACGCAACCCATGGATCACGTGCGCTGGCCCTCCAGGCATCCTGCTTCATCCGTACACCCCGCGCAGCGCGCTTGTTCCTCCGGTGCTAGTGCGTGGGCGCAGAACTGAGCGGCGGTTCGCGCCATTTGCTGTACTGCCCACAGAGGCTATGAATCTGCCAACACTCTTGCCGTGGGCCTCTAGCGGTTAAGGCGTATCGCTCGATTCTTACTCGTTCTGCGGGAGCGGGGCGAGATCAGGGGTTGGGGGAGGCTGGTCTGCCGGATTTCTCAGAACAGCGTGTTCTGATCCTCCATGCCGCGCATCGCGTCGTAGTCAAGGAGGAGGCAGCGGATCCCGCGGTCCTCGGCGAGCGTGCGGGCCTGCGGCTTGATCTCCTGGGCCGCGAAGATCCCGGTCACGGGCGCGAGGAGGGGGTCGCGGTTCATGAGCTCGAGGTAGCGGGTGAGCTGCTCGACGCCGTCGACGCCGCCCCTGCGCTTGATCTCGATCGCGACGGAGGCGCCCGACGCGTCGCGCGCCAGGATGTCGACCGGGCCGATCGCCGTCATGTATTCGCGGCGCACGAGCTTGTGGCCCTCGCCCGCGAGCTCGATCTGGTCGGCGAGGAGCTCCTGGAGGTGGGCCTCGACGCCGTCCTTGATGAGGCCGGGGTCGACGCCCAGGTCGTGCGACGAGTCGTGGAAGATCTCGAACACCGAGACGATCAGGCGATCCGCCGTCTTTGCGTGCGTCACCTGCCAGAGCTCGACGATGCCGGCCTCGATCTGCTCCTCGTCGGGCTCGAGCGGGGCGAGCGCGCACGGCGGGCTCATCCAGTTCAGCGGCTTGTACGATCCGCCGTCCGAGTGGACGAGGATGCTGCCGTCGCTCTTCAGCATGAGCACGCGCTTCGCGCGCGGAAGGTGCGCGGAGAGGCGCCCCGCATAGTCGACAGAGCAGTCAGCAACAACGATTCGCACCCGCACGAGTGTACCGGCACGAGCCGGGCAGACGCTCAGTCGGCCGGTGCGGCCGGGCGCGGCTCAGGATCCGGCGCAGATTCCGGATCCGGATCCGGATCCGGCTCCCGCGCCGTGCCCGCGAAGACGAGCACGAGCACCGCGAACCCGACGATCGGCCAGAACGCGCGCAGGAGGCCCAGGTGCTCGCCGAGGAAGCCGATGATCATCGGCCCGAGCAGGAACGCCGTGTAGGCGATCGCGGAGACCGCAGCGACGTCCCGGATCGCCGTCCGGGGGTTGTCAGCCGCGGCCGAGATCCCGACCGGGAAGCCGAACGCGCAGCCCACGCCCCACAGGATCGCGCCCGCCACCGCGGTCCATGAGCCGGGGGCGAGGATCGTGATGGCGACGCCCGCGATCACGAGAACGGCGCCGCCGCGCAGCACGAGCACCCGGCCGAGCCGCGCGAGCAGCCAGGATCCGGCGACGCGGGTGAGCGTCATGGAGACGAAGAACGCGCCGAGCGTGAGCGTCGCCGTCTCGTTCGCGAAGCTGCGGCCGTCGGCGAGCGCGAGCGGCAGCCAGTCGCTCGCGGTGCCCTCCGCGAGGCTCATGCTCATCGCAATCAGGCCGATGAGCAGGATGCGCGGGTCGCGCCACGGGGAGTACGGGCGCGCGCTCGCGGCCGCCGCCTCCCGCGCCGCCGCGGCCGCGATCCGCGCCCGCTCCTCGGCCGACGGGATCTCAATTGGGCCCGTGTGCACGCTGAGGTGCGGCTCCGGATCCGGCTCCGCGCTCGCGGAGTCCGGCACGTTCTTGAGCGCGAGAATGACGCCGGCTGCGATGAGCACGTAGACGGCGCCGAAGTGCAGCGGGACCGGGATCCGGAGCGTCTCGGCCGCCGCACCGAGCCCCATCGCGCTGACGCTTCCCGTGCTGTAGGCGGCGTGGAAGAGCGGCATGCGCGGCCGCCCGAGGGCGCGCTCGGCGCCCGCCCCGCTCACGTTCATCGCGACGTCGGAGGTGCTGAACATGACCCCGAACACCGCAAGGCAGATCACCGCTGGGACCGGGAGGTGGTACCAGAAGAGGAGGCCCGCGCCGGTCATCGCGAACGCCTGCCCGATCACGCCGTAGGCGAGGGTGCGGGCCGGCCCGAAGTGCGACACGGTGCGCCCCGAGAACACGAGGCCCGTGACGGAGCCGAGCGCGAGCACGAGGCCGAAGATGCTCATCTCGAGCGTGCTCGCGCCCAGGTGGTCGCGCACCGCGGGGATGCGGCCGAGCCACGTGCCGAAGCCGAGGCCCAGGAGGCCGAAGACGAGGAGGATGCTGCCTGTCCACCGGCTCGCAAACCGTGCCCCCGCGGGGGATGGTCGGGAGCTCGAGATCATCAGACGAGTCTAGGGGAACCGGGGGTCCAGTTGGGGGCCCCGGATCCGAACGACTGCGCGCTCGCCCCCAGGGGTCGCTCCGAGAACCGCGCCGGATCCAGGCCCCGAGCTGGGCCTCCTTCCTGCGCTGGTGTTATGCGCCGAGCCGCACCCAACGGTCGCCGCGCGCCCGGATCCCGAGCGTGACGGCGCGCGCCAGCATGAACACGATCGTGAAGCCAGCAGTGAGCGCGACGAGCGCCGCGGTGCCCGAGGGCACGACCACGGTGAGCGCCCACAGCACGGGCACGTAGACCGCGAGGTTCACCATGCTCGTCCACGCCAGGTAGCGAGCGTCTCCCGCGCCCATGAGCACGCCGTCGAGCACGAAGACGAGGCCGCCGAGCGGCAGCGAGATCCCGAGCACGAGAATCGCGGGCGGCAGGATCCCGAGCACCGCCTCGTCGGAGGTGAACACCCTGCCGAGCACCGGGCTCGAGAGCGCGAGCGCCGCCCCGATGACCACGCCGAAGCCCACGCCCCAGAACACCGTGCGGCGCACCACGAGGTGCGCGCGGCGCGCGTCGCCAGCCCCGAGCGCGTCGCCCACCAAGGCCTGGGCGGCGATCGCGAGCGCGTCGAGCGCGAAGGCCGCGGTCGAGAACACGGTGAAGACCACCTGATAGCCGGCGGTCGCCTCCGTGCCATGGCTCGTCGCGGCGAACACGGTCACGAGCAGCGCGGCCCGCAGGCCGAGCGTGCGGATGAAGAGCCAGCCGCCGCTGCGGCCGGCGTGCGCGAGGCCGTCGAGGTGCGGGAGCAAGCCGGCGCCCGCGCGCCGCGCGTGCACCGAGACCACGATCACGTAGACGACGACCATGCTCCACTGCGCCACGACCGTGCCCCACGCGCTGCCCGCGATCCCGAGCCCGAGGCCGTAGATGAACCACCAGTTGAGCAGCGCGTTCAGCGCGAAGCCGATCGTCGCGACGTAGAGCGGTGTGCGCGTGTCTTGGAGCCCGCGCAGCAGGCCGCTCGCCGCGAACACGATGAGCATCGCGGGCAGGCCGAGGCATGACACGGTGAGGTAGGCAAGCGCCTGCTCCGCCGCGTCCGGCGCGGCGCCGAACGCCGTGACGAGCGGCGTGGACAGGCCCCAGAGCGCGGCCCCGACGACGATCCCGATCCCGAGCGCGAGCCACAGGCCGTCAATTCCCGCCTGCACCGCGCCCCGCAGGTCGCCCGCGCCGCGCCTGCGCGCGACGAGCGGCGTCGTCGAGTACGCGAGGAAGATCATGAGGCCGACGGCGGTCTGCAGGATCGCGCTCGCGACCGCGAGCCCCGCGAGCGGCGTCGCACCGAGGTGCCCGACGAGCGCCGAGTCGACCACGAGGAAGAGCGGCTCGGCGACGAGCGCGCCGAGGGCCGGGATCGCGAGGGCCGCGATCCGCCCGTCGACGCGGCGCCGCTCGGCGCGCAGGCTCTCGGGCTTGCCGCCGGCCGGCGCCGATTCCGTTCCTGGTGGGATGCTCACAACTCAACGCTATCCGGAGCCTCGGACATTGACGGGGCTAGGCTGGTTCCATGAGCAACGCAGCGCCCGTCTCCGGCATCGAAATCGACGAACTCGACCCGGCGATCCGCCCGCAAGACGACCTGTTCAGGCACGTCAACGGCCGCTGGATCGACCGCACCGAGATCCCCTCGGACAAGGCGAGGTACGGCTCCTTCGCCGTGCTCGCCGAGAACGCGGAGGAGGCCGTGCGCGACATCATCACGGGCACCGACGCCCCCGCAGCAGGCGCCGCAGCGGAGTCGGAGGCGGACAAGGTCGCGGCGCTCTACGCGAGCTTCATGGACACTGAGCGGGCAGACGCCCTCGGCGCGACGCCCATCGCCGACGACCTCGCGCAGGTCGCCGCGGTCGCGTCGATCCCGGAACTCGTCGCCCTCGTCGCCCGCCTCGAGCGCGAGGGACTCGGCGGCTTCTACGGCATGTTCGTCGACAACGACCCCGGCGATCCCGCGCGCTACATCGTGTTCGTGATGCAGGGCGGGATCGGGCTGCCCGACGAGTCCTACTACCGCGAGGAGCAGTTCGCCGAGATCCGGGATCAGTACCGCGCGCACATCGCCCGCATGCTGACGCTGGCGGGCGTCGCCGATGGCGACGAGGCCGAGCGGCTTGCGGGCCTCGCGTACGAGCTCGAGCGCCGGATCGCCGCCACGCACTGGGACAAGGTCGCGAGCCGCGACATCCAGAAGCTCTACAACCTCCGCAGCTTCGCGCAGCTCGGCGAGATCACGCCGGAGCTCGACTGGTCGGCGTACCTCGCCGCCATGGGTGCGCCCGAGGCGGCCTTCGCGGAGGTCGTCGCGGCGCAGCCCGAGGCGCTCGCAGGCCTGTCCGCTCTGCTGGTCGAGGACGAGCTCGAGTCCTGGAAGGCGTGGCTGACCTGGGCTCTTGTGCGCGGATCCGCCGCGCTCCTGTCGCAGGAGCTGTCGCGGGCGAACTTCGAGTTCTACGGCACCGCGCTCACGGGGGCGCCCGAGCAGCGCGACCGCTGGCGCCGCGGCGTTTCCTTCGTCGAGGGAGCGATGGGCGAGGCCGTGGGCCGCCTCTACGTCGAGCAGCACTTCGACGAGGAGGCGAAGTCCGAGATGGACGGGCTCGTCGAGCACCTCATCGAGGCGTACCGCTCGTCGATCCAGAACCTCGACTGGATGGGCCCCGAGACGCGCGAGCGCGCGCTCGAGAAGCTCGACCGCTTCACGCCGAAGATCGGCTACCCCGTGAAGTGGCGCGACTACTCGGCGCTCGCCGTCGACGCGGGCGACCTCGTGGGCAACTCGCGCCGCGTGGCCGAGTACGAGTTCGCGCGCGAGCTCGGCAAGGTGGGCAAGCCCATCGACCGCGACGAGTGGTTCATGACGCCGCAGACCGTGAACGCCTACTACAACCCCGGCTTCAACGAGATCGTGTTCCCGGCCGCGATCCTGCAGCCGCCGTTCTTCGACAAGCACGCGGACGCGGCCGCGAACTTCGGCGCCATCGGCGCCGTGATCGGCCACGAGATCGGGCACGGCTTCGACGACCAGGGATCCCGCTACGACGGCGACGGCCGCCTCACCGACTGGTGGACCGAGGAGGACCGCGCCGCCTTCGAGAAGCTCACGAAGGCGCTGATCGGGCAGTACGACGCGCTCTCGCCCGAGGGCGCAGACGGCCAGAAGGTCAACGGCGAGCTCACGATCGGGGAGAACATCGGCGACCTGTCGGGGCTCGAGATCGCGTGGAAGGCGTACCTGCGCTCGCTCGGCGGAGAGGAGCCGCCCGTGATCGACGGGCTGAGCGGGGCGGAGCGCTTCTTCCTGTCGTGGGCGCAGGCCTGGCAGCAGAAGTCGCGGCCTGAGGAGACAAAGCGCCTGCTTACGATTGACCCGCACTCGCCGAACGAGTTCCGCTGCAACCAGATCCTGCGCAACCTCGCGCCGTTCCACGAGGCCTACGGCACGCAGCCGGGCGACGGCCTGTGGCTCGACCCCGAGGAGCGCGTCAGCATCTGGTGACGGCCTGCGCGCCCGCGCGTTTGTCGTTGTTAGCGATTTCGGGGCTTCGCGGGGCGCTGAAGCCCCGAAATCGCTAACAACGGGGGGCCGGGGCGGGGCGGCCGGGCGGCCGGGCCGCCGCGGGGCCTGCGTTCCCTCCGCGATCTGCGTTCGTTCGCACCGATCCGGGCCCGCGCGACTGAGCGATTGCAGATCTCGGAGCGACCGCAGATCTCGGAGCGACCGCCGCCCGCCAGGAGGTTGTTAGCGATTTCGGTTCGTATCCCGCGTCATACGGACCGAAATCGCTAACAACCTCTTCCCGGGGGCGGAGGCGTGCGCGAAACTGGGTGCGGACGGAGGCGTGAGCATGGGGCGATTCATTGCGGAGTTCCTCGGCGGCGTCGGGCTCGGCGAGGGCAGTGAAACTCCCGATCCCGCGCGGATCTCCCTGCGCGGAGGTGGGCCCGTCCCGCTGCCGGCGCGGCTGCCGGTGGGCGAGCTCGCGGCCGACGCAGTCGGGGCCCTCGCCCTCGCGATCGCCGCGCTGCGGGCAGGCGAGGGCGAGAGCGCCGGATCCGGAGCCAGCGGGGCCCGGATCGAGCTCGACCCGGCGCGCATCTCGCGCTCCTTCCGCAGCGACCGGCTCGGCCGCATCGGCGGCGCCCCGCCCGACGTCTGGAGCCCGCTGACCGGGTTTTTTGAGGCGTCGGACGGCTGGATCCGCACCCACGCGAACTACCCCTGGCACGCCGAGGCGCTCCTGCTGGCGCTCGAGGCCGGAAACCGGGAGGCTCTCAGCCGTGCGATCCGCGAGCTGCCGGCCCGCGAGGTGGAAGCTCGGGCGTTCGCGGCCGGTGCGCTCGCCGTCGCGGCGCGCACCGCCAACGAATGGGCCTCTGAACGGGGGCCGCGGGGTGCGGCAGTGCGATCGGTTGCGGGGCGAAGCGCCGGATCCGGATCCGGATCCGGCCGCTCATTCGCCGGGAGGTCCCGCGCGCAGGTCGACCGCGGGTCGGCCCCACTCGCTGGTCTCCGAGTGCTCGACCTCACGCGGGTGATCGCCGGCCCGGTCGCGACGCGTGCGCTCGCGGGGCTCGGCGCTGACGTGCTGCGCATCGACTCGCCGAGGCGCCCCGAGCCGCTCTGGCAGTGGCTCGACACGGGCAGGGGCAAGCGCTCGGCGCTGCTCGACTTTGTCGACGCGACCGGGGCTTCTCGCCTGCGCGCGCTGCTTGACAAGGCCGACGTGGTCGTCACGGGATCGCGGCCGGGGGCACTCGCGGCGTTCGGTCTCGAGCCCGAGCAGCTGGCGGAGTCGCACCCGTCGCTCGTGCTCGGACGCGTGCGCGCGTGGTCGCCCGGCGGGGGCGGCGCGTGGGCCGAGCGGCGCGGGTTCGACAGCCTGGTCCAGGTCGCGAGCGGGATCGCGCTCGCGGAGGCCGGTCCGGCGGGGACTGCGGCGGCGGGTGCCGGGGCTGCGGGCGCCGGTGCTGGGGGCGCCGGGGCTGCGGCGCCAGGGCGACTGCCGGCGCAGGCGCTCGACCACGCGGGCGGAACGCTCCTCGCTGCCGGGGTGATCGCGCGGCTGCGCGAGCCGGCGCCGGCCGCGTTCGTCGAGGTGTCGCTCGAGGGGGTGGCGCGGGCGCTGCTCGAGGCGGGGTTGCCAAGTGAATCCGCAGATCAGGCTCGGGTTCCGGATCCGGCTCTGGATTCGGCGCTCGACGCGCCGCCGGCGAGTGTACCGAGCGCCTGGGGTGAGCTCGCGATCGTGGGGGAGGCGTACGTGCCCGAGTGGCGCGGGGATCCGGGGCCCTGGTCGGGACGAGAGTTCGGCGCCGACGACCCGGAGTGGCTGCCGCGCTGAGCGCGCGCGGCGCTCGCTCCGCATTCTGCGCTCGTTCCTACGAAAGCGCGCACATTCGACAGAACGAGTGCAGATCTCGGAGGGAGCGCGCGCCGCAGCCCCTCGCGCGTGCCGCGCGCCCGCACTCCCGCAACGGGCACCGCGTTGTTAGCGATTTCGGCTCGAATAGCGCCTCAATTGACCCGAAATCGCTAACAACAATCCGGGTCAGGCGGCGGAGTCCTGGTGGGGCGGGTAGACCGGCGGTGCGTAGCGGGGCGGCGCGTAGCGCGGCGGGGCCTCGGCAGGCGGCGCCGCGTACACGGGCGGCGCGTACGCCACCGGGGGCTGGCCCGGCTGGAGCAGGAGGGTCTCGGGGTGGACCGGCGCCTCGGCCAGGAGATCCTGATCCTGCGCACGATTCTTGCGGCCGGGGAGCAGCAGGCGCTTCCTGGGCGCGCCACCCCCGCGGCCGTCGACCGGCAGCTGCAGGTGCTCCGGCAGGATCAGCGGGGCGGGCCCGAAGGCGCGGCGCGACGACTTCACGACGCCGCGGCCGAGCAGGTGGTTTCCCGTACCGCCGATGACGGCACCCACGCCGTAGGGGACCGCCTTGCCGATCACGGAGGCGGTGCCCGTCTGCGCGAGCCGCTTGAGGAAGCTCGCGCGCAGCCGGTCGAGGAGCGGGCCGACCGCCTGGCGCGGCAGCGACGAGGTCACGAGCTCGCCCCAGAAGGCGCCGCGCGTCGCGCCGCCCATCACCTGCCCGGAAACCTGCTTGAGCAGGGAAACACCCTCCTCCCCGAGCATCATGGCGAGCACGAGCGACTGCGAGCGCTCCGGATCGAGGCGCGAGATGCCGTGCACCTCCGAGACCGAGTGCGCGAACAGCGCCGAGGCCTCCACGAATCCGATGGTCTCCGCGCCCGAGAGCGCGAGGGAGGTCGCGGTGCCGACGCCCGGGATCGCGGCGGCTGCGCCGACCGCCCCGCCGCCGACCGTCACGGTCGCGAGGAATCGGCGCTCGAGCATGCGCACGAGTTCCGCGGGCGTAGCATCCGGCCGCTTGGAGCTCGCGCGCCTGAGGTGAGCGAGTACGAGCGGTTCTTGCACCGCGAGGACGCGATCGAGCGCCTTCTCGACGGCCTTGACCGTCGCGCGAGTCGTCACCCCGGAGGGTCGCGCTGGCTGCGGGGCCTGCCCGGCCGACTGCCCCGCAGGCTGCGCCGACTGCCCGGAGGCCTGCTCGGGGTGCTGCGGAAAATATCCCTGGTCCATGGGCAGAATGCTAAGTCGGGATGGGTGCCAGGTCACGCATGTTCACTGTGCGCGAAGCGAAGCTGGGAAGCGGCAGGGGAAGCGGTTACGCCCCGGTAACGGCGGCCGCCCGCGCGCTCTCGGCGGCGTGCGCGCCGCACTCGCTCGCGCCGGCGTGCGAGGCACACGCGACGAAGCGGGCCCGGCACGAGGCGTCTGCGCAGTTCGCGACGACATTCGAGGGCTCGCCGCAAACGCCGCAGCGGCCGATCACGGCGGCGCCCGGCGCAAAGTCCATCGCCTCGCGGCCGTCGAACACGGCGAGGGATCCCTCCCACAGCCCGTCGTTGCCGAAGGCCTCGCCGTAGCGCACGATCCCTCCGTCGATCTGGTAGACCTCGTCGAAGCCGCGCGTGCGCATGGCCGCGGACAGGATCTCGCAGCGGATCCCGCCCGTGCAGTAGGTCACGACGGGGCGGTGCTTCAGCTCGTCGAACGCGCCGCTCTCGATCTGCCTGATGAAGTCGTGCGTCGTGCGGGTGTCCGGTACGACGGCGCCGCGGAAGCGCCCGATCTCGGCCTCCCACGCGTTGCGGCCGTCGAAGAAGACGACGTCGTCGCCGCGCGAGGCGACGAGTTCGTTCACGGCCGCGGGCGACAGGTGCTCGCCGCCGCCGACGACGCCGTGCGCGTCGACCTGGAGTTCGTCCGGGATCCCGAACGCGACGAGCTCATCGCGCACCTTCACGCTGAGCTTCGGGAAGTCGGCGAGCCGCTGCCACGGGGCGCGCCGGTCGATGCCGTGCAGCAGCTCGGGCTCGCTCGCGATGAATCCTGTGCCGTCGCTCCACTTCGCTTCGAGCCCGGCGAACGGGCCGTACTCGCGCGCGCGCCGCAGGTACTGCTTGCAGGCGTCGAGCTCGCCGCCGACGGTCCCGTTGATGCCGTGCTTCGAGATGATGATCCGGCCGCGCAGCCCGAGCGACTCGCACAGCTCGCGCTGCCACAGCCGCACGGCCTCGGGGTCGGCGACCGGCGCGAAGACGTAATACAGCAGGATCTTGGGCTCGCTCACCCGTCCATGGTACGCGCGGCACCGGATCGCGTACCGCTTGACCTTGACGTAACGTCAACTTCTATCGTGAGGGTGTCGGCGCGATTCGCGCGCCGCACCCCCGCAGGAATGGACAGGAATGGAGAGGAGCAGGCCGATGGAACTCGCGATCACCGAGGTCGCCCGCGTCGCGGGAACGACCTCGCGCACGCTGAGACACTACGACGCGGTCGGCATCCTGAAACCGAGCCGGATCGGCCACAACGGCTACCGCTTCTACGACGACCGCGCCCTCATCCGGCTGCAGCGCATCCTGCTGCTCCGGGAACTCGGGCTCGGGCTCGACGCGATCGCCGAGGTGCTCAGCGCCCAGGACGAGCGGAGCGGGGCGGAGGGAAGCGGCGGCGAGGCCGAGATCCTGAGCCAGCATCTGGAGCTCCTGCGACGCGAGCGGCTCCGGATCGAGGCCCAGATCGCATCCGTGGAACACACGATCGCGGCGCTGCAGCCTGGCGGCGGGCGTGGGCCCGCCGGCACCCGGAACAACGAGAGGAAAGAACTGATGGCAGAGAAGATGTTTGACGGCTTCGACCACACGGAGCACCGCGAGGAGGTGGAGCGGCGCTGGGGCGCAGAGGCCTACGCGAAGAGCGACGACTGGTGGACGGGCCTGGGCGAGGACGGCCGCGCCGACTGGAAGGCGGCCGCCGCGCGGCTCGGCGCCGACTGGGCGTCGGCGGCCGGGGCGGGGATCGATCCCGCGTCCGAGGAGGCGCAGCGGCTCGCCGCGCGCCACGTCGAGTGGCTGCGTGCGGTCCCGGGCACGCCGGCGGCTGCGGCGGCCTCTGCGGCCAAGGGCGCACGGGGCGCCGGGGGCGCAGGCCTCGCGGGTTACGTGCTCGGGCTCGGCGAGATGTACGTCGCCGACGAGCGCTTCGCCGCGAACTATGGCGGCGTGGAGGGCGCGAAGTTCGTGCGGGACGCACTCAGGGCGTACGTGGCCCGCGAACTCGCGTAGCCGCGAGTCGCGCGGCGCCGCGAACCCGCGAAACTACGCCCTGGCCTGGGCCTCGCGCGCGTCGTCGATGCGCTGCTGCTGCTCGGCGGTGCGCGTGAGGGGCGGCACGACCTCGTGCTGCTCGTTCACGATCACCACGTCGTGGTCGACGTGGTCGACCATCGCGTGCACGGAGTCGATGAAGTCTTTGCGGCGGATCGCGTCGAGCACGCGGGCGTGATCCCGCTCCATCTCGGTTCCGGTGGCGACGTTCGCGAGGCGGCCGCGGTGCTCGGGCGTGCGCAGCTGCGCGTTGATGCCGTCGTAGAGCGACGCGAGCAGGCGATTCTTCGCGGAATCGAAGATGAGACGGTGAAAGCGGCTGTCGAACGCCGAGTCCTCGCCGTCGGCGAAGCCGAGCACGGGGCAGCGGGTGCAGCCGATCTCCTCGGATGCGGCGCGCTCGAGCGACGCCACGTCCTCGTCGGTGCGGTGCATGGCGGCCTGCTGGGCGGCCTCGACCTCGAGGGCGCGGCGGTAGCTCAGGATCTCCTCGAGCGTGAACGCGCTCAGGAACTCGTTGAGCATCGCGCTCGTCGGCGCCGCCGCGCGCACGAACGTGCCACGCCCGGGGAGCGTCTCGAGCATGCCGACGCTCGCGAGCGAGCGCACGGCCTCGCGGATCGTCGAGCGGCCGACACCGGTCGCCTCCGCGAGCTCGGGCTCGATGGGGATCCGGCTGCCGACCGGCCAGTCACCGGAAGTGATCTTGCGGCGCAGGTACGCGAGCGTGGTTCTCGCCCGCTCAGACCCTGTCGTCGTTGCCATGATCGCCCTTCGTTCGTCGTGCGCAGACAGCACAAAATGTGCAGGCGCGCAGCCCGGATTCCCAGTATAGCGAGCGCTTTGGCCCCGAACGCCTGGCCACATGAGGCCCCTGGCCATAGGCTGAGAGCGGGCGAATCAGAAGCGAGGGAAACCATGACACAGCCAAATCCGGGCAGGGGCGCCATCAACCCGTATGCGGGGATGCGCGCCGTGCCGAGTTTCACTCTGACCAGCACGGAGATTCAAGACGGCGAGCCGCTGCCGGCGGAGGTCTACGCCGAGGCGGCGGGCGGATCGAACCGCTCACCGCAGCTCGCGTGGTCGGGATTCCCCGAGGGGACGAAGAGCTTCGCCGTGACCTGCTTCGACCCGGATGCGCCGACGGGATCGGGATTCTGGCACTGGGCGGTCGCGAACATCCCCGCGACCGTGACTGAGCTCGGGCCGGACGCCGGGGCACTCGGTGGAGCGGGCCTCCCGGCGGGTGCGACCATGATGCCGAACGAGGCTCGCGAGCCCGCGTTCACGGGGGCTGCGCCGCCCGAGGGCACCGGGGTGCATCACTACTGGTTCGTGGTGCACGCCCTTGATGTTGAGCGCGTCGAGGTTGATCCGCAGGCGACGCCAGCGGTCATGGGCTTCATGATGCGCGAGGCCGTGCTTGCGCGCGCGATCATCGTCGCGACCGGCGAATTCGGCGGCGCGGCCTAGCCAGTCACCGCGGGCGGTACTCGCGTTCCTGGGTCAACACGGCCGCTTTCCGCGCACCGGGATCCGCGCGGTGCCGGTGCTCGCGCTCGAGGCGGTCTGCTTCGCGGCGGGCCTGGATCCGGATCCGGGCGCCGTTCGTGGCCGCGGGTTCTGCGCGGCGGCGCCAGGCACAGCACCGGCTCCGGGGGCGCCTGGCGGACCCGCGGAGCCCACGTGTCCAGGTGCGCAGGTGCGCACGAGAGGAAGGGTTCGGTTTTCGAGGTGGCTCTCGAGTGCGAGCCGCGTCGAGACGCGGGCGACGCCCTCCGTGTTCGACACGAGGTCGAGCACGCGCTGCATGTCGCGGGTCGAGCGAGACACGATCGTCGCGATCATGTCGTAGTCACCCGTGATGGTGTGCAGGTCGACGATCTCCGGGATCCGCGCAAGGCCATCGGCGACGCGGTGATGCCCGATCGACTGCCGGATCTGCAGCGTGCAGAAGGTCCTGAGCGGGAAGCCGAGGGCCTCCGGGTCGATCGTCGGGGCCTCGGACGCGATGACTCCGCTGCGTCGGAGTCGGTCGAGACGGCCCTGCGCGGTCGCGCGTGCGACGCCGAGTCTCCGCGCGCACTCGACCACCGAGATGCCCGTGTGCTCGCTGATGAGCGTGATGAGTTGGACGTCTAACTGGTCGATGCTCATGATCCTCCTCGATCCCCGTGAACAAGCTGTCGACTGAATTCGCGAACAGGCTATCCTCGCAAACCGCGAAGCGGGGCGGCCCTGTACCGAATGCCGAGGACTCTGTGCCTCAGCTATGGGTTGAGCGAGGGTGAGACCGTGCAAGCTGTACACAATCGCGTGCGGCTGCGAAGCCCTGGTGGCAGTGCTGTGCAGAAAATCACCCCGAATGTTGGCAGGCGATTGAGGGGTCGCCTACGCTCGACACCCGGACGGCGTTGTCCCATCGCCGACCTGACTCTCTCCCACCGACGGGCGGGCGTCTGAGCACAACGTCTCGATCACGAAGCAGCGCCCTGTTTGTGCGAAGTCGGTCACCGCGGTCTACCATTTTGGAATCGGCGCTTTTTCGCGCCGATTTCCGAGTTCGCCGTGGCACTGTCGCGGCGGTACCTCTTACTAAGGATCCGATACACATGCGACAGACTCCGTTCCGCCGCCGCGCACTCGCCATCGTCGGCGTCGCCGCGGCCGCCGCACTCACGCTCGCGGGCTGCAGCTCGTCAGACACCGGCTCGGGAAACGAGGGCGGCGACGGCGCCGGCCTCAAGAGCGTGAAGGTCGGGATCAGCCAGCTGGTCCAGCACCCCGCGCTCGACGCCGCCACCGACGGCTTCAAGCAGGCCTTCATCGACGCGGGCTATGAGGAGGGCAAGACGGTCGAGTTCGACGTGCAGAACGCCAACAACGAGCAGGCGGTTGCCGTCACCATTGCCCAGAACTTTGCAACCTCCGACAACGACCTCGTGCTCGCCGTCGCGACGCCTGCCGCGCAGGCCGCCGCGCAGGCAATCACCGACAAGCCGATTCTCTTCACCGCCGTCACCGACGCGGTTGCGGCGAAGCTGGTCGACTCGAACGAGAAGCCGGGCGGCAACATCACCGGCACGAGCGACATGGCGCCGCTCGAGGACCAGCTCAAGATGATCCAGCAGATCGTGCCCGACGCCAAGAAGGTCGGCATCGTCTACGCATCGGGCGAGGTCAACTCTGAGGTCCAGGTCAAGGCGGCGCAGGACGCGGCCAAGGGGCTCGGCATCGAGATCGTCACGAAGACCGTCACCACGGCCAACGACATCGCGCAGGCCACCGAGGCGCTCGGCGACGTCGACGCGATCTACGTGCCGACCGACAACATGGTCGTTTCGGGCATCTCCTCACTTGTGCAGGTCGCCGAGGACAAGCAGATCCCCGTGATCGGCGCCGAGTCGGGCACCGTCAAGGGCGGCGCAATCGCGACGCTCGGCATCGACTACACGGAGCTCGGCAAGCAGACCGGCGAGATGGCGATCAAGATCCTGCAGGACGGCGCCGATCCGGCCGAGATGCCCGTCGAGTTCTCCAAGGAGTTTGCATACGTCGTGAACCCCGATGCCGCGAAGCGCATGGGCGTCGAGATCCCGAAGGAGATCCTCGACAAGGCCGAGACCGTCGAGTAAGCCGAGTAATCGACTGATCCTCACTACCGAATAGGACACCTTCGCATGATCGGCGCGCTCGAACTGGGCCTCATCTACGGCGTGATGGCCCTTGGCGTCTACCTCACCTTCAAGGTGCTGAACTTCCCTGACCTCACGGTCGACGGAAGCTTCACCACCGGTGCGGCCGTCGCCGCCGCGCTGATCACGAACGGTCAGAGTCCCGTCCTGGCGACCCTCGCGGGTGCCGGGGCGGGGCTCGTGGCCGGCGTCGTGACCGGCCTGCTCCACACGAAGGGCCGCATCGACGGCCTCCTCGCGGGAATCCTCACAATGATCGCCCTCTGGACGATCAACCTCAGAATCATGGGCACGGCGAAAGAGGGCGCGACGGTGGCCGCGAACCTGCCGCTGCTGCGCGCGGAGACGGCCTTCACCCCGCTCCGCGACGCCGACCTCATGGGCACCTGGGGCTCCATCGGGATCATCGCGGTCGCCGTGCTGCTGCTGAAGTTCCTCGTCGACTGGTTCCTGTCGACGAACCTCGGCCTCTCGATCCAGGCCACGGGCGACAACGGCCCCATGATCAGGAGCTTCGGTGTCAACACCGACCGCACCACGATCCTCACGCTCGCGATCTCGAACGGCTTCGTGAGTCTCTGCGGCGCGCTCGTCGCCCAGTACCAGGGCTTCGCCGACATCAGCATGGGCGTCGGCCTCATCCTCGTCGGCCTCGCCTCGGTGATCCTCGGCCAGGCCATCTTCGGCCAGCGCTTCATCTGGCTCGCGAGCCTCGCCGTCGTGCTCGGCGCGGTGCTCTACCGCCTCATCATCTTCTTCGCCCTGCGCGCGGGCCTCGACCCGAACGACATGAAGCTCGTCACGGCGCTGCTCGTGGTGATCGCGCTGCTGCTGCCGCGCTGGGGCTTCCTCAAGCGGGTGCCGTCGCTGCGCGGGCGGGGCGGCAAGGTGCCGCCGCGCGATGCCGATCCGGATCCGGATCCGGTGCCCGCTGCGGCCGGCGCGGCAGGCGCCGCCGGTGCCGCGCACGCCTCGACCGAGAACTCAGGGAGGTAGTCATGCTCGGGATCGACAACATCGAGAAGACCTTCTTCCCCGGCACGGTCAACGAGCGCCGCGCGCTCGCGGGGCTCAGCCTCCGCATGAACGAGGGCGACTTTGTGACCGTGATCGGGTCAAACGGCGCGGGCAAGTCGACGCTGCTCAACGCCATCTCCGGCCGCTACACGGTCGACAAGGGCACGATCGAGATCGACGGCCAGCGCGTCAACCGGCTCAAGGAGTACCAGCGCGCGAAGTTCATCGGGCGCGTGTTCCAGGACCCGATGGCGGGAACCGCCCCCGACCTCACGATCGAGCAGAACCTCGCGCTCGCCGTGCGCCGCGGGCAGAGCCGCGGGCTCGGCCTCGCGCTCAGCCGGGCGCTGCGGGATCGCTTCCGCGAGGAGCTCCGCTCGCTCGAGCTCGGCCTCGAGAACCGCCTGACGGCGAAGGTCGGCCTCCTCTCGGGCGGCCAGCGCCAGGCCCTCTCCCTGCTCATGGCGGGATTCACGCACCCCAGCATCCTCCTGCTCGACGAGCACACGGCCGCGCTCGACCCGCAGCGCGCCGCGCTCGTGACCGAGCTGACCGACCGGATCGTGACCCAGGGCGGCCTCACCACCCTCATGGTGACGCACAACATGGAGCAGGCGCTCCGACTCGGAAACCGCCTGATCATGATGCATGAGGGGCGCATCGTCTTCGAGGCGTCCGCCGAGGAGAAGCAGCACCTCACCGTCGCCGGCCTGCTCGAGGAGTTCAGCAAGATCAAGGGCGCCCAGCTCGACGATCGCGCGCTGCTGTCCTAGGGGGCTGCTGGGCTTCTCCGCCCGGCGCTCGCTCCGAGTTCTGCGCTCGTTCCTAAGTTTCGGGGCGGGATCGACGGAACGAGCGCAGTTTACGGAGCGAGCGCAGGCGTGGGCGCTGGCTGGGGCGTTGGTGTTGGCGCTGGCGCGTGGGCTTCGGTGCGCCGGATCCTGAGTAGCCCACTTCCGCCCTGAACCGTGCGGCGCTCGCTCCGAGTTCTGCGCTCGTTCCTACGTTTCGGGGCGGGATCGACGGAACGAGCGCAGTTTGCGGAGCGAGCGCAGGCGCGGGCGCGGGATCCCGCGCCCGGAGTCGCCGCAGCCGCCGCAGCCGCCGCAGCCGCCCCAGGCGGAACGCGCGCGGCCTGCGAAGCCGCCGCGAGCCCGGCGCGCGCTCCGCGTTTCGCGCCCGCGCGCCTCTACAGTTGGGTCATGGCACCTGACACCTCCGATCCGGGTTCGATCTGGGGCGACGTCGCGGCGCGCGCGACGGAGCGCGTCGACGAGTGGATCGCGGCCCTCGGCGAGCGCGAGGACGCCCACCCCGCTGACCTGCTCGGCGGCATGCGCCGCGACCCTGAGAGCTTCGAGTTCACGCGGAAACTGCTCGAGCTTGTCGCCGGCACCGAGGACGCCTTCGCATCGGCCCTCGGCCTGCGCGAAATGGCCCAGGACGTTCCCGCGTCGATGCCCGTGCGCGACCGGATCGCGGTGCGCGCCGGCGGCGCGGCCTCGCTGGGCCTGCCGTGGGCGATCATGCCGATGGCGCGGCGGTGGCTGCGCGACCGGGTCTCCGGGCTCGTGCTCGCGACGAAGCTGCCGAGCGGCCAGGAGCAGGACGGCGCGGCAAAGTCAGAGGCAAAGCCCGGTTCAGGATCCGGATCCGGATCCCAGCCCCGCGTCCCCGCGCTCGTCGATGCGCTGCGCACCCACGCGGAGGCTGGCGTCGTGCCCGTGATCCGTCCGCTCGGGGAGCACGTTCACGGCCCGAAGGCGGCGGAGGCCGAGGTGCGGCGTCTCGCCCAGCTCGCCACCGTGACGACGGTGGGCCACCTGATCGTCGACCCCGCCAGGATCGTCCCGGGCGGCAGCGAGTGGAGCGCCGACGACGACGTCGCGCTCGCGGCCTCCCGCCTGCGCCCCCTGCTCGAGGCCTCCGCGGAGCACGGCACGGTCGTGACGCTCGCCCCGCGCTCGGTGCGCTGGGCGCGGCTGCTGCCGGACGTGCTGCAGGCAGCGCTCGGCGATCCGGCGCTCGACCGGGCGCGCGTCGGCGTCGGGCTACTCGCGGAGCTGCCCGAGTCGCGCGAGCTCTACGACCGCGTGAGCCGGTGGGCGCAGCGGCGCGTCGCCGAGGGCGGTGCGCCGGCTGAGGTCCTGATCGGGGTCGGTCGCGTCGCCGGGGCCGAGCGCATCGAGTCGATCGACACCGGGCTCGCGGTGCCCGTGATCGAGGAGCCGCGCGAGGTGCGCGCGCAGCTGCTGCGGCTCGCGGAGCTCGCGGTGCACCCCGGCCGCGCCGCCGTGCTGCGCCCGGTCATCGCCTCCGAGGACCCCTTCGTGCTCGGCGCCGTCGCCGAGCTCATTGCGCGGGCCGGCGCAGAGTCGCCCGGCGCCGCCGCGCTCGCGTCGGTCCAGCTGCGCAGCGGCGCGGCCCCCGGGCTCGCCGAGACCGTCGCAGGCTCGTTCTCCGAGGTGCGCGTCTCGCTGCCCGTGATCCCGTCTCGGGAGTTCTCGGGTGCGGTCGAGACCCTCGTCGCGTTCGCGGCCGAGGCCGCAGACCCCGACTCGGCACTCTCGCTGCTCGAGCGCCTGAGCGCGGATCGCGCGGCCGAGGTCGCCGCCGAGGATGCCACCGACCCTGCCGCTGCGGCCGCGGCGCCCGCCGGTGAGGGCGAGCCTGCGGCGCCGGATCCTGAGCCGGCGCCGGATCAGGATCCCGCGCCCGCGTCGGCGCTCGAGCCGCCAGCAGAGACGTTCATCAGCGTGAACACCGGCGTCGAGGTAGAGGTGGAGCGGGCTGATCCGGATCCGGAGCCCGCCGCGTCGCTGCGGCCCGCGCTCGCCGCGGCCGCCCGCGAGTTTGCCGCGGCGGCGCAGCTCGCCGTCGAGTGCTCGCCGCCCTCGCACCGCACGCAGCTGCGCGCGCGGGAGTGGGACCCGACCGAGCGCGACAGTGCGCTCTTCTACCGCGCCCCCGAGGAGCCCTCGCGCTTCGACACGGGTGGGCTGACGGCCGCCGTGCTCGGCCTGACCAGGGGAGACACGGGGGAGTTCCAGCTCGAGGAGCTGCAGAGCCCGCTCGCGATTCCCGTGGTCTCGGAGTCGGGCTTCGCGAACGAGCCGCAGACCGACGCGAGCATCGCCGCGAACCGGGACTGGGTGCGCGGCCTCCTCGAGGACGCCGCCGAGGAGGCGAGCGAGCGGGACCAGATCAACGAGACCGTGGCGCTGTCGATCGCGGATCTCGACCCGACGGGCGTCGTGCAGGTCGCACGCGAGACCGGCGAGCGCTGGGGCTCGCTGCCGCACACGGCGCGCGCCTCGCGCCTGCGCCGCGCGGCGCTCGCGGTCGTCGCGGCGCGAGACCGCCTGATCAGGGCGCTTGCCGCCGACACCGGGGCGCCCGCGCCCGAGCTCGACGCGGAGGTCGACGACCTCGTCGACGCCGCCAGGTACGCGGGGCAGCTCGCCGAGAACCTCGGCGCCGTGCGCGGCGCGGCCTTCGTCTCCGAGGGGCTCGTGCTCGTCGCCGCCGACGACCAGACCCCGCTCGCAACGCAGGCCGAGGCCGTGCTCGCGGCGCTCGCGGCGGGAAACGGCGTCATCTGGACCGTGCCGCAGCGCGTGAGCCGCGCCGCGGAGGTGCTCGTCGAGGAGTGGCAGATCGCGGGCATCACCCCCGGGGCCGTGCGGCTCGAGGCCACGGTCGTGGGGCACACCGTCTCCGAGATCGCGGCGCGCCCCGACATCGACCGGGCCGCGCTGCTCGGCGACCGCGACACCGCGCGCGAGCTCTCCCGCCGCCGCCCCGACCTGCGCGTCGAGGGCCGCTTCCACGCGCGCGGCGCGATCGTCGTCGCGCCCTCGGCCGACCTGGACTCGGCGGTGCGAGACATCGTCGCGTCGGCGCTCAAGGGCGCCGGATCCGACCCGCGCGCCGCCCACGTCGCGATCCTGCTCGGCAGCGTCGCCCGCTCCAAGCGCTTCCGCGAGGGGCTCGCCGACGCCGTGCGGGCGATCCGGGTCGGCGACACCGCGCGGCCGGAGCACGAAGACCCGCTCGGCTTCGCGGTCGGCCCGCTGCCGGCGCCGCCGGAGAGCGCGGCCCTGCGCGCGCTCACGGAGCTCGGCAAGGGCGAGGAGTGGCTCGTGCGCCCGCGCCGCCTCGACGAGGACGGCCTGCTCTGGACGCCGGGCGTGCGCACCGGCGTCGCCGCCGGCTCGCGGTTCTGGGACGACGCCCGCGGGGTGCCCGTCATCGGGATCGCGCACGCGCACTCGATGGCGGAGGCGATCGCGCTGCAGAACGCGGCAGGCAGCGGCGCCGTCGCGGGGATCCAGTCCTTCGACGACGAGGAGATCCTCGCCTGGCTCTCCGAGGTGTCGGCGGCGACCCTCGCGATCAACCGGCCGACGACCGAGGCCCGCATCGAGCGCCAGCCCGGCGGCGGCTGGGGAGACGCGACGATGGGCCTCCCGGCGCTCTCGGGAGGGCCGAACCGCCTGATCCCGCTCGGATCCTGGGAGCTCCGCGAGGGCACACGCAGCGAGACGCTGCACCTGCGCGGGCTCGCCCCCGAGGTACGCCTCATCATCGAGGCGGCGCAGCCCAACCTCAGCTACGAGGACTTCGACGCCGTGCGCCGCGC
Organism: Leucobacter luti; assembly: GCF_050310065.1. GTDB lineage: Bacteria > Actinomycetota > Actinomycetes > Actinomycetales > Microbacteriaceae > Leucobacter > Leucobacter luti_B. Next base: position 563,382 of record NZ_CP190007.1, read on the forward strand.
CGCGCTCTCCGACGCGATCGCCTGGCGCACCTCCTACGGACTGCTGCGCGACACGATCGGGCTCGGGATCGAGCGCAACGCCCTGCGCTACGTCCCCGTGGCGACGCACGTGCGCCTCGCCGAGGGCGGCTCGATCGGGCAGCTCGTGCGGGTGCTCGCCGCCGCGCTGCTCGTGCGCGCCCCCGTGACGGTGTCGACGGGCGAGCTGCTGCCCGAGGAGGTCGGCGACTTCCTCGAGCGGCAGGGCATCGAGGTGTCGCTCGAGCGCGACGACGACTGGGTCGAGCGGCTCGCCGTGTCGGGGCCGCTCGGGGCCGACGGGGTGCGGGCCGAGCGCGTGCGCCTCATCGGCGGCGACGCCGTGCGCACCGCCGAGTGGATGGGCGGGCTCGACCGCGCCGCCCTCTGGGCCGAACCCGTGACCATGGCCGGGCCCGTCGAACTCCTGACGCTCCTGCGCGAGCAGGCGATCTCGGCGCGGGCGCACCGCCACGGCTTCGCCACCCCAGCCCCCGGCCTCGACGCCCTGATCGAGGAGTGGGGGTAGGGGCTGGGTTGCGGTTGCGGTTGCGGTTGTTAGCGATTTCGGGGCTTCGCGGGCGCCGGAAGCCCCGAAATCGCTAACACCCTCCCGCGGGCCGCAGGTTGTTAGCGATTTCGGTTCGTATAGCGCCGCTTACGAACCGAAATCGCTAACAACCGCCGCTACCGGCGCATGGGGGTGTGCGGGATCCCGTCCTCGAGGAACTCGGGGCCCGTCTGCGCGAAGCCGAAACGGGCGTACCACTCGGTGAGGTACGACTGCGCGTGGATCAGGATCGGGCGGCCGGCGACCTCGCCGATCGCCGCCTCGACGAGCGCGGCCGCGATCCCGCGCCCACGCCACTCCGGGGCGGTCACGACGCGCCCGATGCTCACGAGCCCTGGCTCCTGGGAGTCCTCGGGCAGGATCCGCAGCGAGGCGGCGATCCCGCCGCCCGCGGACTCGGCCCAGAGCTGGATCGCGCCCGCCTCGAGGTCCCGCCCGTCGAGGTCGAGGTAGAGGCAGTCCTGCTCCAGGGCAAAAACCTCCTGCCGAAGCTTCGCGATCCGATAGAACACGCGCGCGGGCATCTCGTCGAGGCCGCGCGCGACGCGCAGGGTGAGCTCAGTGGGCAGAGCTGGCGATGCGTTCATGGAACGATCCTGCCACGCGGATCCCGATTTCCGTTCGGAGGGGGTGAGGCGGTAATGTGGACTCTCGGTCGTGTTCGCGCGGCCAACGGCGGGTTACCCGAGCGGCCAAAGGGGGCTGACTGTAAATCAGCTGGCACTGCCTACGGGGGTTCGAATCCCTCACCCGCCACCAGCATGAAGGCCCCGGCCTCGTTGAGAAATCAGCGGAGTCGGGGCCTTTGTCGTTGCCGGGCGGCGCCGCGTGCGGTGGAATGGTCGGGGGCGACACGAGGGAGCCGGCATGCGCAGGGTACGACGCGAGAGACACCCGCTGTTCTGGTGGGGGATCGGGCTTGCTGTGGTCGGCCTGGCGCTGACCGTCGCGGTCATCATTGGCGGCCGGATCACGCCCCTCGGCGCTGCCGCGCCCGCGTTCACCGCGGTGCTGGGGTTCGCGCTCGCATGGCAGCGCCGGGGCGGGACGCCGACCGGCGGCTCAAGGAAGGAGCCAAGCCCGGCGCGGCGCCCCACTTCTCGCGACGAGCCCGCAAGTGCGCAGGCTCGGTTTCGCTCCGGGGCACGCTGTGGGCGCAGCGTCTCCTAGCTCCGGGGTCGAGCCGGGGGCCTTCGTCGTTGCCGCGCGGCGCCGGCACGCTAGTGTTGCGACGGGAGAGGCTCAGCGCCCCCGGCCATGACTTTCACTGGGAATGTAGTGAGGGCCTGGATCTTCGCCGGGATCTCAGGGTCCGCTGCGAGCGCCTCACCCCAGACGTAGACGAGGATGCGGCTGCCGTCCCTCTCGATCCCGGCCGTGCTCACTCCCAGCTGGGCACCCTCGGTGAAGATGCGATCGCGCGCCTCCTCGAGCGGGCCGCGCGGGTTCGCCGCGACGAGAATTGAGGCGCTCGTGCCGGGCGGCGCTTCCGTGAGTGCGTGGCGCAACGTCTCGGGAACTTCGCCATACCACCAGACGTGGGCGCCGCGATTGCCCCGCGCGATCTCAACGCCGGAGTAGCCGGGGTGAGATTCGAACTCTGCCTGAATCTCATCAATGTAGGCCGAGAGATCGTTGGTCATGGGTCTCGGCCCCGAGTCTGCTGCGTCGATGGCAGCGGGTGCGGCGGGTGAGCTGGATCCGACGCACCCCGCGAGACCGACAGCAGCGGCGGCGAGCGCCGCGCAGGTGATCCAGCGCATACCGGCCTCCCCAGCCGATGATCCCGTCTCTGCACACCCTACAGGCGGGTCGTGAACGACGGGATCTCGCCGGGTCACGGAGTGTAAACAGGAGGCGGCGAGAGGGGGTCCCGGGCCGCGCCACGCAGCGCCCGCGCGACACAGGCGCGGGCGAGCGCCAGCCCGGGATCGACCACGCGGATCTCGTGCCGAACCTGTGCGCGGGCGAGCGCGAGTGGCAACTCCGTGCAGGCGGCCACGAGCGTGGGGACGCCCCTATTCGTGAGGGAATCGAGCACGGGGAGTAGCCGCTGTGCTCCGAGGGGCTCATCGCCAGACTTGACGGCGGCGATTGCGGCGCTCACTGCGGCCTGCTCAGCGGGGACTGGCTCCACGGAGATGAGGCCGCGGGCGCGCAGTGCGCGCTGGTAGAGTCCGCTCGCGAGCGTCGCCCGTGTTCCGAGCACCGCGACGGGGTGGCCGGCGCCTGGTTCCGCGCGGATTTCCGTCACCGTCGTGTCGATCATGTCGATGATGGGGATCTCCACGGCTGTGCGCACGGCGTCAAGAAACAGGTGCGCGGTGTTGCAAGGAATCGCCAGAAAGTCGGCGCCCGCGTCGCGTAAGCGTGTCGCTCCCGCGACGAGGGCGGGAATCGGGCTTTCCCCGCAATTGAGGAACGCGTCGGTCCGGTCGGGGATCGACGGGTCCGACCAAACGAGCGTGCGGAGGTGGTCCTGATCCCGGTGTGCTGGGGTCGCAAGGACGATCTTGCGGTAGAAGTCAGCTGTCGCTGCAGGTCCCATGCCTCCGAGCACGCCGATGACCGCGGGCCGGTTCTGTGACTGCGGCATTGCGCCCCCTCCGAACGTCAATCTTCCCCTCGAGCAAAGCTAGGGAATTCGTCGACACGTCCGCACCGCGAGATCGCGATGCTGAGCAGCAGGAATGGGAAGGGTGGCAGCGTCCGGGCGGTCCGTCGCGCCTGCTACGTTCGGGAAGAGCGGTGTGAAAGGCGGGAGGGCAGCGGGATGAGCGATGCGCCCATGGCGGGGATCGTGATTAGCCCGATCCCACGAGAAAGCTGTCACGAGCGAGACGCGCGATCGCGCATTTCGGCAGCTCCTGCGCCGCTCTCGGGCATCTCGCTCGCGGTCAAGGACAACATTGACGTCGCGGGTGTTCCGACCACCGAGGGCTCCGGATGGGCAGCCTCAGAGGCTGGAATACCCGCGGTCTCCGCCCCCGTCGTCGCCGCGCTCTCCGCTGCCGGGGCCCAGCCGAGCGTGAAGGTCAACCTGCACGAGTTCGCCTACGGGGTCACGAGCGCAAACCCGTGGTTTGGCGCGGTGCCGAATCCCGTGCTTCCGGACAGGATCGCTGGCGGATCCTCGGGGGGAAGCGCGGCGGCGGTTGCTGCCGGGATCGCCGAGCTCGCTCTCGGAACCGATACCTCGGGCTCGATCCGGATCCCTGCCGGGTGCACGGGGGTCGTCGGGCTTCGTCCGCGCACGGGCACCCTCAGCCTCGCCGGCGTCGCCCCGCTGTGCCCGTCCTTTGACACCGTTGGGCCGCTCGCCCGGAGCGTCCAGCTTGTTGCGGCGGCCTGGACTGCGCTCGCGAAGGGCGCGGCGGGAACCGGCTTCCGGTCCGGGGGAGCACCCTTGGATCCTCCACGATCCTCGGCCCGGACGAGCCAGGAGGCGCCGCGCATCGCCGTGTATGACCCTGAGAGGACGTTGGACGCCCAGATCGGACCGGCACTTGCAGTGATGGGCGCGGCGACACCGCGGGAGTCGGGAGTCGACGAGCCGTGGATCGACCGCATCCTCGACCTGCTCTGGCCGGCGTTCCGGGCCGAGGCGGCCGCCACGCACGCCGATCGTTTCCGTGCTCGCCCGGATCAATACGGGGAGAGCGTCGCCCGCAAGCTGCGCGCAGCGGCCTCGGCGACGGCGGGGGACCGAGCCGCCTCCCTCGCACAGCTCGCTGCGGCGCGAACGCAGGTGCTCGCGCAATGGGATGCGGAGGGCATCGACGCGCTCGTCCTGCCGACCCTCGGCTGTCCCGTGCCCTGGGCCGACGCGGACGAGGAGGAGATCGAGGATCCCCTCGGTCGATACACCGCGATCTGGTCGGCGCTCGACCTCCCGGCGCTCGCGATCGGTCGTGTGCAGCTCGTGGCCAGAACGGAGGGCGAGGTGCTTGCGCTGGGAGGCGCACTCGAGGCGGCAGGCCTGCGGCCCATCCCGAACCTCTGAATGCTGGCGGCAGTTGCCGCAGCCGATGGGGTTAGTGCGCCGGCTCGGGTCGAGCTTCTGGTTCGGCCGCAGGCACGCTCGGGCGGGCCCTCGTCGGTCCCGGCATGGCGCGCCGGATCGCGGAGAGCACCGCGTTTGTCGCCGGGCCCGGCGCGCTCGGCGAGACGAGTGCGTGCACGTCGCGCGCCAGGTCGAGCGACGGCACGTCAACGACGCGCGCCCCCGCCGGGATCCCGGTCGTCACGATTTCAGGCACGAACGCCGCCGCGGCGCCAGCCGCGGCAAGCTCCATCGCGACGTCGAAGTTGTCACTGTGGCCCATCGCACGCGCCCGGATCCCGGCGCTGCGGAACGCAGAATCGACCGCGATGGCGTCGCTCGTGCCCGGGTGGTGCAGCACCCAAGGTATGTCGGACAGCACCTCGGCCGACGGGGGGCCCGCGGCATCCAGCTCCCACGCTGCGGGCGCGACGACCCGATAGCGGTCTCGGCCGAAGTCGAGCTGGCGCATCGCCGGAGGCCAGGCGAGCCCGCTGCCCGAGAAGCGGTAGACGAACGCGATGTCGGGGCAGTCGCCGCTCGAGATCGTGCGCACCGCGATCGAGGGGTTGTGAATCTCCACGCGCAGCCGGATCCCTGAGCCGCGGATTTCCGGATCCTCGTAAACACCGCGGAGCACCGCACGCGCGAGCGTGTCGTACGTTGCCACCGTCACCTCGCTGCTCGTCACCTCGTGCGCCCCGCGGGCGGCCTCGAGAACGGCCTCGAGACCCGCAAAAATCGAGTTGGAGGCGCGGACCATGGCGCGGGCGGCCTCGGTCGGGTGCGCACTCCGCGCGGTGCGCTCGAAGAGGGGGAGTCCGACGTGCTGCTCGAGGGACGTCATCTGCTGCGAAACCGCCGACGCCGTGTAGCCGAGCCTGTTCGCGGCGGCCGCGAACGAGCCCAGCGTGACCACCTCGACCAGCGTGCGGAGATGCACGGGATTTAGCATAAGGACTCCTTTGGCTCAGCATGGCGTTTCCCCGCGAAAGGCGCATTGAATCGGGTGTTTATGTCGTCCTAGTCTTGCCTCAGAGGCCCGATTGGGCAAGAAAAAGAGTGAGGATCACTGATGGTCAGGTCGCTGTTCACGCACCCGCGGATCCTGGTCCCCGGGGCGCATGCAGCCGTCAGTGGGGCCGACGCGATCCTGGTGGACGGCGGCAGAATCGTCGCCGTCGGGCCCCGCCAGGAGCTCCGTGCGGCTCCCGGCATCGACGCCGAAATCGCCCTTCCGGGTGCTGCGATCGTCGCGGGATTCCACGACGCTCACATTCACTCGGGGAGCGTGGCCCGCGGATTCGCGAGCCTCGACCTGCGCGGAGTCGCCTCGCTCGACAAGGCGCTCGCCGCAGTACAGGTCTGGGCTGCAGCGCATCCGAGCGACGGCTGGATCATCGGGGGCCGATACGACAGCAACCGCTGGCCAACGGGTACGCCCACGCGGCACGATCTCGATGCGGTGTGCCCGGATCGGCCGGTCGCCCTCGCCAGCCTTGACGGGCACTCCGCCTGGCTCAACACCGCCGGCCTGCGCGCTGCGGGGATCGATCGCGACACCGCGGACCCCGCTGGCGGGGACATCTTCCGGGAGGCGGATGGCCGTGAGCCGGCTGGGGTCGTTCGCGAGAGCGTGGCCGACGCGGTCCGCGAGCTCTCCGAGGCGTGGCTCGCGCCCGAACTTCCCGGCCTGCTCCTTCGCGCTCAGGAGCATCTGCTCTCGCTCGGGATCACGCAGATCACGGATCTCGATGAGGACGCGACGAGGCGGGCGTACGAATCCCTGCACGCGGACGGCCGCCTCGTGGTCCGGGTGTCCAAGGGGATCCCGATGGCCGATCTCGCGGCGGCGATCGCCGAGGGACGACGGACCGGAGCGGGCGATAGCCGCCTGAGCGTCGGCCCGGTCAAACTCTTCGCCGATGGTGCGCTCGGATCTCACAGCGCCCACATGTGCGTCGACTTCGCCGACGACCCGGGCAACGCCGGGATTGAGGTGCTGCCGCTCGAGCAACTCGTGGGCCTCGTGCGGGCCGCGAACACGGCCGGGATCGCAGTTGCGACGCACGCGATCGGAGACCGCGCGAACCGTCTCGTTCTCGACGCCTATGAGGCGAATGTCCATGTCACGCGCGCGAACGGCCTGCGCAACCGGGTCGAGCATGCGCAGCACATCGACCCCTCTGATGTGCCTCGTTTCGCGGAGCTCGGCGTGGTGGCTTCGCTGCAGCCTACCCACTGCGCGACCGACTACTTGCTGGCCGAGCAGCGGATCGGCACGCGCAAGCTCGCGAACTACGCCTGGCGCTCACTGCTCGATTCCGGGGCCGCCGTGGCTTTTGGATCCGACGCACCGATCGAGCCCGTCAACCCGATGCTCGGCGTTCACGCGGCCGTGACTCGCCAGGATCTCGCGGGCCGCCCGCCAGGCGGATTTGAGCCGGAGGAACGAATCTCCGTGATCGAGGCGCTCGAAGCGTACTCCGCGGGATCCGCGTACGCCGCAGGGCTCGAGAACGCCGTCGGCAGGATCGCGCCGACCCAGCTCGCCGACTTCGTCGCCCTCTCCGCAGATCCCACGTCGGTCCCCCCGGCGGAGCTCGCCGGTATCACCGTGGCCGCTACGGTCGTGGGCGGAGAGCTCGCATTTGCCGCAGGATCCTGAGGTCCGAGAAGATCAATCGTTCATCACCGTCCCTGATCCGGACACCCCTACAAAGGAGTAGTACATGTTGACACGCACCACCCCCATCACTCGCTTCGTCGTCGGTATCGCTGCGGCGGGGCTCGCGCTTGGCGGCCTCACGGCTTGCGGCGGTCAGAGCCTCGCGGAGGCCGAGGAGGGGAGCGGCGGCTCCGGCGGGAACACGTCATTCGCTGAGCCTGCGCCCATCAGCGACGAGGAACTCGCGAAGAGCGTGCTCGAGCAGATTGAGCCGGACGAGAAGCTCGCCGCGCAGGTCCCGGAGAAGATGCGCAAGAGTGGACTCCGGGCGACGACGTCGGTCGGCTACCCGCCCATGGAGGAGTGGGCGAGCAACGGCACCGACATCGTGGGCATCGATCCGGCAATGGCGCACGCGATCTCTCGCAAGCTCGGTCTCAACCTGTCGCTCGAGGATCAGGAGTTCAACGCCATGATTCCAGGCCTCATCTCGGGTCGCTTCGACGTGCTGCTCTCCTCGATGACCGACAACGAGGAGCGTCGCGAGACGACGACCTTCGTCGACTACGTGCAGGCGGGCAACGCCTTCCTCGTCGCCGAGGGTAATCCGGAGAAGATCAAGGTGCCAATGGACCTCTGCGGCAAGACCATTGCGGTCGTCGAATCGGGATCCTCGGCGCTCATCGCCCAAGACTTCTCCGCGGCATGCGAGGCCGATGGAAAGCCCGGATATGAGATTCTGTCGCTGAGCGGGGACGGCGAGGCGAACCTTGCGGTGCAGAGCGGACGTGCGGTCGCGACGGTCACGGACTTCCCCGTCGCGGTGGAGCGGGCCAAGAACCCGGAGACTCAGATGGACGCCGTGCGGATCGACGGCGACGAGAGCATCTGGGGGATCGGCGTCGACAACTCCCAGAAGGAACTCGCGAAGACGGTGCAGGCGGCACTGCAGTCGCTCATGGACGACGGCAGCTACAAGAAGATCCTCGACGCCTACGGTGTCGGCGACATGGCACTCGAAAAGGCGACCATCAACGGTGGAGCCTAGCCGGCGCGCCGGGAGAAGGACCCCCTGATGGCACTGAATACCCGGGCGCGGACCGCGCCCATCGTCCGGGCGGACGGGACGAGCGTCTCGATCGCCAGGCCCTGGCACGTGAAGCGCTGGATCACGGGAGCGATCGCCCTCGCGATCGTCCTGTGGATGCTCTCGCTCGTCGTGCTCAACGAGCGCATCCGCTGGGAGCGCGTCTGGGAGTACCTGTTCTCGCCGCGGATCCTGGAGGGCGTCCTCGTGACGATCTGGGTCAGCCTCGCCGCAACGATCCTCGGACTCGTGCTCGGCGTGATCCTCGCAGTCATGAAGCTCTCCGCGAACCCGGTGCTCCGCGCGATCTCGGAGGGGTACATCTGGTTCTTCCGGGGCACTCCCGTCCTCGTTCAGCTGATCTTCTGGTTCAACCTGGCGTTTCTGCTGCCATATCTGACGCTCAAGATTCCGTTCACGAACATCGGCGTGCGCTGGGACACGAACAGTGTGATCAGCGGTTCCGTTGCCGCGCTTCTGGGGCTGGGGCTCAACCTCGCGGCGTACTTCGCGGAGACGGTGCGCGCGGGGATCCAGGCCGTCGATCGCGGGCAGACGGAGGCGGCGCTCGCCGGTGGGATGACTCGGGCCCAGACGATGCGCCTCATCGTGCTGCCGCAGGCGCTGCGCATCATCATCCCGCCAACCGGCAACGAGTTCATCTCGATGCTGAAGACGACCTCGCTGATCGTCGTCGTCGCGGGTAACGACCTGATGACGAAGGCAAGTCAGATCTACAAGCAGAACAACCTCATCATCGAGCTGCTCATCGTGGCGAGCCTCTGGTACATGCTCATGACGGCCATCGCGACCTATCTGCAGTCGCTGCTCGAGAAGCGGTTCGGGCAGGATCGCGTGCGGCTCGTGCGCGGCGAGACGTTCACGCAGCAGATGGTGCGTGTCGCGACCGGCGCCATCACGCTGCCCGGCCGGCGCCGGGCCGACACACAGGAGGTGAACGCATGACCGAGCTCCTCGTCGAAGCGGTGCGGGTCGAAAAATCGTTCGGCGCAAACAAGGTACTCACCGGAGTCGACTTCACGGTCAGGCGCGGCGAGGTGAGCTGCATCATCGGACCGTCTGGCTCGGGAAAATCCACCTTCCTGCGCACGATCAACGGACTCGAAACGGTCGACAACGGGAGCCTCGTCGTCGACGGTGAACAGGTTGGTTTCCGCTACAGCGAAGGCCGCTACCACCCGTGGAACGACAAGGCGTGGGCACGATTCCGATCCCGAATCGGAATGGTATTCCAGCGATTCAATCTCTACGGGCACATGGACGCCCTGGAGAACGTCGCGGCCAGCCTCATCCACGTGCGGGGAATGTCCCGCTCCGCCGCTCACGAGCGTGCCGCGGCCGAACTCGAGCGGGTGGGCCTAGCTGAGCACGCGCTCAAGCGACCGCATCAGCTCTCCGGCGGGCAACAGCAACGCGTGGCGATTGCTCGGGCGCTCGCCATGGACCCGGATCTCATGCTGTTCGATGAGCCCACGAGCGCGCTCGACCCCGAGCTCGTCGACGAGGTTCTCGAGACGATGCGGCGTCTTGCGGAGGGCGGCATGACGATGATCATCGTGACGCACGAGATCGGCTTCGCCCGCGAGGTGGGGGACTCGCTGTCGTTCTTCGACCGCGGGGCCGTGCTCGAGTCGGGGACGCCGGAGGCCGTGCTCTCCGACCCTGATTCGGTGCGCACGCGCGCCTTCCTGGATCGCGTGCGGTGAACGGTCCAGCGCGGCCACGCGCCGCCGAGCTCGGAATTCCCGCGGGCGCCTTTCGCCGAGGAGCCTGGAACGCGATTACCGACGTTCCCGGGATCCGGATCGGGCAGGTGACCGTGCGCACCGACCGGCTGAACACAGGCATCACCGCGATCGTGCCCGAGCAGCTGGGGCCCGGCCGGCCTACCCTCCCGGCGGCGGTCTCCGTGGGCAATGGATACGGCAAACTCGTGGGGGCGACGCAGCTGCGCGAGCTCGGGGAGATCGAGACGCCGATCCTGCTCACGAGCACGCTCTCCGCCTTCCGGGTGGCCGACGCGCTCGTGGCGTATATGCTCGAGCAGCCCGGACACGAACGCACCACCACCCTGAACCCCGTCGTCGGGGAGACGAACGACGGATTCCTCTCGGACATCCGCAGCCGGCCCGTCGGCGAGGACCTCGTGCGCGAGGCGCTCGCCGACGCGGCGTCTGGCCCAGTGGAGGAGGGCGGCGTCGGCGCGGGGACCGGCACCGTCACGCTCGGATACAAGGGCGGCATCGGGACCGCATCGCGCTGGGTCACCGTGGGGGACGACGAATACGTGATCGGCGCGATCGTGCAGAGCAACTACACGGGGACGATGCGCATCGCGGGTGTGCCTATGCCTGCGGAGGAACTGCTCGGCAGCGATCCGGCGGAGACGATGGGCAACTCCTGCATGATTGTCGTCGCGACCGACGCTCCGCTCGACGCGCGCCAGCTCGGACGCCTCGCCAACCGCGCGGTCTTCGCGATGCGGGGCACGGGGGCCGACTACGCGCAGGGGAGCGGGGACTACGCGATCGCGTTCTCGGTGGGCGCGGGCGCGCCTCCCGCCGACGCGCTGCTCTCCCCTGCGTTCCTCGCGGCGATGGACGTCGTCGAAGAGGCGCTCCTGAACTCGGTGCTGCGGGCCGAGACCCGGACCGGCTTCGAGGGACGGTGCGCGCACGGCATCCCGATCGGGGCGGTGCGGGAGCGGCTCGTGCAGGCTGGGATTGGTGTGGCCTAGTTGTCGGTGCTCCAGTCGTTGTGAGCGTAGGAAAATGGCGAATGCTTCGGGGTGTTGGGGTTTCCCGTGCTCCTGCGCTCACCTCGAATTCTGCGCTCAGCAAGGCTGTCTGCCCAAAAAGGTGAAATTGAACGCAGAATTCTGGCTGGGCGCTGACGAATGGGGGTGCGTTACGAGGCGCACACACCTCCGCCAGGAACGCGAGGCAGAATCCTCGCTTCCGTTCTCCACCTGATGAAAAGCAACCCCTAGGTGGCTGCTGAGCCGGTTCCTGCGGATCCGCCCGCCCGCCGGTCTCGGCCCTGCCCACCCCGAAACCCATCCGTCCAGACGAAAGCCCCGATCGCGAGTAGGCCGCCGCCGAGGGCGACCGCCCACCACGGGAAGCGCGGCACCTCGGGCGGGGCGCTCGCCGCGGCGATGTCCGACGCGGGGGTGGGCTCGATGCGCTCGCCCGTGACGAGGATGCGGTGGGTGTTGACGCCGAGCGGCGTGCAGGTGACGAGCGTCACGAGGTCGCGATCCGGCTCCGGGAGTAGGGTTTCCGTGTCGGTGGGGGCGACGACCTGGGTCCGGATCACCTCGTAGGTGAAGACCTCGCCAGCGACGGCGAGCGTGAAGCGGTCGCCCTCGCGCACCTGGTCGAGGTCCGTGAAGAGCCGCGCCGAGGCGAGGCCGCGGTGCGCGGTGAGCACGGCGCGCGAGCCGAGGCCGCCGACCGGGAGCGACGTGCCGCGCAGGTGGCCGACGCTCTTGAGTAGGGTCGCCTCCGAGGTGCCGTGCGCGATCGGAAGGTCGACGTCGATGGCCGGGATCTGGATCCGGCCCATGATGCCCTCGCTGTCTGAGGCGAGGAGGCGCTCGTAGGAGAACGCATCAGCGCCCCCGGAATCGAGCGAGACCGGGACGTTGCTGCCTGCGCCAACAACGGCGCGCCCCGCAAGGGTCGCGTTGTAGGCCCGCGCGAGCTCGAGCTCCTCGCGCAGCGTCGCCGGCCCCGCGGTCGCCACCGCGGCGTCGTAGTCGATGATGTTCAGCGACTGGCGGTACTGGGAAATCCAGGCCGCGGTGCCCGGGTAGAGGAGCAGCACGAGGCCCGCGAGTGACAGCAGCGCGATGACGACCGTGCCGACCGAGGGTCGGCGCGGCCGCCACCGCGCTGCGTGCGGGGCAGTGCTACGGACGAGCGTCCGCACCCGTGGCCGTCGCGATCCGGCGCCTGCGGAGCGCCACCGCGCCGCCCGCCGCCGCGAGGAGGCCCGCTCCGAGCACGGTCAGCATGACCGTGCCGGCGCCGCCGGTCAGCGGCAGATTCGGCAGGAAGCCGTTCTCGTCCGTGGTGTTCGCCACTGAGAACTCGACCGGAGTGGCGACGCCGCTCGTCGTCACGGTGACGGGCAAGCGGTTCGTCAACAGCACGAAACCGGCGGGTGCCACGACCTCGCGGAGGTAGTAGACCTTGCTGCCCGTCGGGCCGACGTTCAGACCCGGGATCAGGACGGCTCCGTCAGCTCCCGTGGTGAACTGGGTCTGTGCGGGGTTCGCCGCGTCGACGTAGACCGGGATGGGCGTGCCGCCCGTCTCAGTCTCGTAGACCTCGAACACGGCGCCCGACAGTGTGCGCGTCGGGTCGCCGGCGACGTGCTTCAGGATCTGCAGCGCGCCCCAATTGCTCGTGCCCGGCGTATCCGTCGTGAACTGGTTGTCGTTGATGGTCGCGAGCACGTTGTTCTCAATGCTGCCATCGCCGTCGTTCGACACGACCTGGGTCGTGAGAGTCCAGCTCAGCGTTTTTCCCTGGTTCGCCGCGAGCCAGACCAGGCCCGCAGGGTCGGTGAAGCTGAGCACGACCGGGTCGCTGCCAGCCGCCGAGAGCGTATACGCCGACGCCGGCACGGCAACGCCGTCCGCGAGCAGCGAGTCGGTCGCGGCCGGGGCGTAGGTGAGGCGCGGATCCAGGTCGTCCGAGATCGTGAAGTTCGTGAAGGCCTCGCCCGCGGCGAGCATCGGGATCTTCGACGTGATCGTCCACGGGACCTTGGAGCCGAGGCCCTGGCCGTCAGGGTCGCCGGCGACCTTGTCGAGCTGCGTGACGGAGTTCTTCGGGTACACGTGCACGTTCTGCAGCCAGTCGTTCTCGTAGGGGAACGGGATCGAGATGAAGAACGGTGCAGCGGTGGCGAGCGCGCCGGGCGGGGGCGTCGTCTCCTCAACGAGGTACGCGCCGACCGGCAGGCCCGCGAACACGGCCTGGCCGTTCGCGTCCGTCGTCAGGGTGGCCTGATCGACGAGTGTGTACGTCGACGGCTGGGGGGCGACCGCGCCGGGATCCGTCGCCGTCGTTGCGTCGGTGAATTGCAGGCGCTTCAGGATGTCCCACGACTCGCTCTGCGTGAGGTCAAGGCCCTGGACCAGGCGCACCGTGAAGCCGACGCCCGGCATCGCCGTCATTGTGGAGGTGTCGTTCCCCGTGCCGTCGGGCCGGAACTGGGCCGTGTTGCCGGCCTCCTCGAACTTGTGCACGGTGAGGGAGCCCTCGGTGAAGCCGCCGGGGAAGTCGCCCGGTGCCGCGAGGGCCGGCGCGCCGAACCCGGCGACCGCCAGGAGGCCCGCAACCGCGGCCCCCAGCGCGAGTCGCCACGCGCGTGGCTTGCTGCTGTTACTCATTGGTGTTCCTTTCGTTGCCGGTCGCCCCGGGCGGCCGCTGTCTGGTGGTGAAAACTGGTGCTGAAGGTGGAGTCATCCGAGAAGTGCTCGCCTGCGCCGAATCTGTTGCCTGGCGACGGCGACGGCCGTCAGGAGGAGGAAGCCGCCGCCCCCGAGTACGAACGCGAGGGTGGAGAGGCCACCGGTGAGCGGAATCGCGGGGGCCGTGATCCGCACGTTTTCGATGTTCCCGAGATCCCAGGCCAACTGTGCGGGGGCCGTCGGGCCGATCGCGAGCCGATGCGTCGCTGAGTCGCGGAGGAACCCTGGCGGAGCCGTGAGCTCGACGAGCTCGTGCTCGCCCCAGGAGAGTCCACCAATTGCGAAGCCGCCGGGCGCCGGGTTCGTGTCGTGCGGACCGCTTCCCGTGCACGGTGCGGCCTCGCAGTCCGGGATCACGACACCGGCGGCGGGGATGCCGGGGCCGGTGAGTACCCACTCGGAGCCCCCGATCGGGGTGCCTGACTCGTCGACCTTCGTCCAGACCACAGTGCCGGGGAGGTCGCGGTTCGTGATCCGGCAGCTGACATTGCCTGCCGCGGGAACCTCGACGACGCCCGCCGCCGAGACGGGGAGCGAGGTCGCGCCGTCAGAGCATTCCCACGCGCCCGCGTAGCCGGCAGGCCCACCGCTCTCGGAGAGGGTGTAGTTGCCCGGATCGACGGGCACGTTCGTGACGGCAGCAGACCCCGTCACCCCGCTGATCCCGGGCGTCGGGCCCGCCGCGGCGAGCGTGAAGTCGCCCGGCTGGGCTCCGCCGCCGTGCGTCGACTCGACGCGCTTTTCGAGCGTGAGGTGCGCGCCGACGAAGCGGTTCGTGAGCGTGCACGTCGTGTCGTCGAGCTTCGCCATCGTCACGCCGCCGCTCGCGATCCCGCCGCCTGGTGACGGGGTGGTGTGCGTCGAGCCAGCCGGGCCGTCGCAGCTCAGGCTCTCCCACCGGTAGTCCGCCGGTGCGCCCGCTTCAGTGATGGCGTAGTCGCCGATCGCGACGGGCACCCGCGTCACCGTGGCCTCGCCCGTGCGGCCCGTGATCGCGCTCACGGGGGAGGCGCCGGCGATCGTCCAGTCCGCTGGCGAGGCCGCGCCACCCGCAGCGTTGTCGACCTGCTTCTTGAGCGTGAGATAGGGCGGAATGTAGGTGACGGTGCACTCGGCGAACTCGCCGTCCTGCAGGAGCGACCACGACGCAGGAGGGGGGCTCGGCTGCGGGTTCTCCGGGGTGCCGTTGCCGCTCCACGGCGTGCTCGACATGGACGTCGAGGAGGTCTTCGAGCACACCCAGTTCTGGGTGTAGGAGGAAAGGTACGGGTCGCTCGCGGTCGTCGCCGCGAAGTTGAACTGGAAGCCGCCGTCCACGGCGGGCACCCGAAGTTCCTGGGGCGTGCCCGCGAGGGCGGTCGGGCCCGTCGAGGACGTCACGGCGTCCGCGGCGCCGAACCCGCCACTCGTCGGCGTCAGGGTGGCGCGGAAGTCGGTCGTGGTCGGGGCGCCCGAGGTGTTGACGATCCGGTCCTGCACCGCGACGTTGATCTGGGCGCCCGTGGTCAGGATCCCGAACGCGACCGCCTGCGTGCCGCCGCTCTGCACCCGCTGGGTCACCGAGAAAGGAATGAGGGGGAGGCCGAGCGGTGAGGTGCGCACCATCGCGGCACCGTCCCGCGCGCCTGACCCGGTGCCGACGCAGTCGCGCACCGGGATCGGGATGATGTCGGCCAGGGGATTGAACTCGACCGCGAGCGTGGCACCGCAGCCGTTCGTGCCGACGGCCGCGTCCTTGCGTGCGGAGTCGTTCGGGGCCGCGGCCCATGCGACGGGGTCGTTCGGGAGCCAGCGGAAGCCGTCGCCGTCGACGGTCGCCCAGGCGACCGACTCGAGCGCGGTCGTCGCCCCGGCATCGGCGCCGACGATCGAGTACCCGCCCGTCACGACCGAGCCGTTCGACCGCCTCAGCACGATGTTATCCATCGTCACCACCGTGTTCGTCGTGACCCCGGTGTCATAGATTGCGGGCTGCAGGATCGCGGGCTTCCCCGCGATGCCCGTGTACAGCCCGTTGTTGCCGAGCCCCGCCAAGCTACTCGTCGGGATCCCAGCCGCTTGGACGGCGACCCCGCGGCCCGAGAGGGATCCGGAGTCAAGCGCGATGTCGATCTCCGCCTCGAAGCTGAGGGCCGAAGACAGCGGGAACGACACGGGCACATTGGCGACCGGCCCCCAATAGGTGCCGTCCGGCGTGGCGCGGTAGAGGGGTGTCGTCGTATCGAACACCGGCCAGAAGGCGTCGAGCGCGTTGGCGCGCGCCGTGGCCTGGTTCGTCGACGGAACGCCGGGGAGCCCCTGGACCCGGTAGTTTCCGTGGGCGCTTCCCATGCGGCTCGTAAACGTGCCGGTGGACGTGCAGGTGTAGAGCCCGAGCACATTGACACAGGTCGTGCCAGCCGTGGTCTTGGGGTCGACGACCGCGTCATACTGCGTCGTGAGCCCGTCCATGTTGATCCAGCAGATCGACTTCGCGAATGCGCCGGATCCAGCGTCCGCATACGAGCAGCCGGGGCTCGCAGCGATCTGCGCGGCGACCGCGGCGGACTCGGCAGCCGCCGCGATGGGGGAGGGTGCATTCTGAGGTGCTGGAGGTCCAGGTGTCTCGGACTCGGGGGCCGACGGCTCCTCGGTCTCTGCGCTGCCCGGATCTTGCTCCGGATCCTGCCCAGAATTGGCGCCAGGATCCTGCCCAGGATTGGCGCCCGGATCCTGCCCAGGATCCTGCGTTTGTCCCTCCTGGGGCGCCTCGGGAGGCGCTTCTGGCCCATCCCCCGTCGGCGCGGAGTGCGGTGCCCCTTCGCTGGCGTCAGGAGCGAGCGGCTCGGCGATTGCGGGCGCATCCGTGGGGAGGAAGGGAGCGGACGGGGCGAAGAGTCCCGCGACAAGACCGAGCGCGCCAGCAACCGCGACCGCATGGGTGCGTATGCGAAAGAGTCTCATGCCACGGTGCGCCCTTCAATCGATCAGACTGCTGGTCCTCTCGATCGAACGCGCCCAAGCACCCACAGTCATCCTTCGACGAATGTGACAGTTTTTCTGCGTGTTTCCCGTGCGGAAGCTAACTTGCGTGCTCCCGCGTCACAATTGCGGGGCGAAGAAAGCTTGAATACGTGCGGCGACCAGCCTCGCCCGTGGATGGGGCCGGCAATCGCGTGTGTTCTGCCGTGCGGGCTCCGGGCGGGGGCAGTCCGCAGGGCCCTTTCCACGCGGGGCGGGATCAGGCCTCAGCGTCGGCGCGCAAACGTGAGGTGCACGACCCCGCTCGGCGAGGCGACGGTCTCGATCCGGAACCGCGTCTCGAGGCCCTCGAGACCGTCCCACAGTCGCTCGCCGCGGCCGAGCAGGATCGGCACGACCGCGATGTGCATCTCGTCGATGAGGTCGGCGGCGAGGAACTCGCGCACGGTCGACGTGCCGCCGCCGATGCGGATGTCGCCGCCTCCGGCGAGCTCGCGGGCCCGTGCGAGGGCCTCCGCCGGGGTCGCGTCGAGGAAGTAGAAGGTCGTGCCGCCCGCCATCTCAAGCGGCGGCCGCGGCTCGTGCGTGAGGACGACGACCGGCGTGTGGAACGGCGGATCCTCGCCCCACCAGCCGCGCCACTCCTCGCCGTCTGGAAGCCCCGCGAGCGGTTCGAACTTGTTGCGCCCCATGATCTCGGCGCCGATCCCCGCCGCCCACTGGCTCGCGAAGGCCTCGTCGACGCCGGTCGTGCCGTCGGCGCCGGCGGCCTCGCCGTGCTGGCCCATGCGCGCGAAGGTGCGGGTCGGGATCGCCCACTCGAGGAGGCGCGTGCCCGCGTGCCCGAACGGCTGGTCGAGGCGCTGCCCCTCGCCGACCCCGAAGCCGTCGAGCGAGATCGAGAAGTTGTGTACCCGGACGAGCGACATGGCGGCCCCCTCTGGTTTCCGGCCTGCGGTCGGGTGGCCGATGGGAGCACTGTAACCCCTGGGGCGGAGCTTGGGAATCCCCGGGTTTCTTGCACAGCTGTCTGAAAAGAAATTCACCATGCAGGAAAAGTCGCAAAAGAGTTTGACCAGGGGCCACTCTTGGATAAAGTCGCTGATCGGGGGGGACTTTTTTGTGCGCTGGCTTCCCGGAGCCGGCTGCATGACGTAGTCGCCATGCAGCCTGCAATTTTCCAGGAGGACAATGTGAAACGCACGTTTTTGGGTGCCCTGGCGACGCTCGGCGTCGCCGCGCTCGGGCTCGGCACAATCGTCGCGCTACCCGCGGCCGCACAGGCCGTTCCGGCCGACGTTGGGGCGGCAAAGGGCCGCTCCGTCGGCTCGGGCAAGTGGGGGTACGTCGGCCAGTTCGGCAAGTATGGTGTGTTCGGTCTCGGCCAGCGCGTCGCAGAACCGCCCTCGACGACGGGAACCTTCTTCCTGCCGTATGGCATCGACGTCCAGGGCGACGAGATCGCGGTCACCGACTCCGGGCTTGCCAGCTGGGAGAGCGGCAACAAGGCGTACGGCCACTCGGTGCACACGTTCATGAAGACAGCGGATCCCGGCGCCGCCGGACACGGGGACTACCTCGGGGCCGGGCAATACGACATCCGCACCACAAAGAGCGACACCGACGATCCCGCGGACATTGTTGATCCGCGTGCGATCGACATCTATCACACGGCGCTCCCACGCGGGCCGCGCGGCGTCGCGTTCGCTCCGGATCAGTCCATCTACACGTCGTCGTTCGAGGCGGCGGGGGATCCCAAGACGTCGCTGCAGATGCGCCAGTACGCAAGCGGCGACCTCGGCGAACCGATCGCCATGTGGGGGCAGAACTATGCGCAGCTGCCGGGCGACCTTCCCGGCGCCGTGTCGACCGACACCGACGCCGCGGGCAACGTCTACGTCGGCACGAACTTCGGCGTAAGCGTGCAGTCGGCGAGCGGGTCCTTCCTCAGCTCGGTCGGCGTCTACTTTGATCAGGACGGAGCGAACCAGGCCGATCGCGTGAAGTGGGCGACCCGCCTCGTCGATGTGCCCCGCGAGTACGGCAAACCCGACCTGATCGGGGAGACCTACGGGCTCAGCGTCATGGACCAGGGCGGCCAGACCGTCGTCTACGTCGGCGACGCCGGAGCCTACTACCAGCCGGACTACAAGGTGCACTTCCAGAGCGGCTCGACGGCGCAGCACACGAAGCCCGCCTCGATCAAGAAGTACATCCTGACCCAGTCGGGAGGCGCCACGAATGAGCGGTGGAACCCGCAGGGGTGGAAGTGGACGCTCGACACGAGCTTCGGCAACGCCGGCGCCGTGCAGTTCCCGGAGAACCAGCTCCTCAACATCTTCAATCGGCCCTTCTTCACCGGGCAAACCGTGTTCGCCCTCGAGGCGGATCCGGAGAGCGGCTCCCTGTACTACTCGCTGAACGGGGTCGCAGGAAAGAAAATCGGCGCGCTGGACCTTGCGACCGGCTCCGTGCTCGATGCGCCGGTCTCGCTCAACAGCCCCTCCCGGCAGCAGGACTCGGCCATGAACTACGTGCGCGGGCTCGCGGTGGACGACCGCGGCCTCCTGTACGCCACCACGCAGGATCGCACCACCGAGAGCACGACCCGCGCGATCGTGCAGATCTGGGGCAAGACCCCGAGCTCCATCGCGGACACTGCCGCGGCGGATCCCGCGCTCACGAGCGCGACCCTCACCTGGGGCGAGTCGGCCGTCGGCTACCAGCAGCCGGATCTCCTCGACTACGTCGTGCAGTACCGGAAGGTCGGCGACGCGGACTGGACCACGGTGGCTCACCCGGGCGGAGCCGCGACCTCCACCGCGACGACCGCCGACATCGCCGGGCTGACCCCGGGCACCGAGTATGAGGCCCAGATCACGCCCTACAACGAGGCGGGATCCGGCGATCCGGCGCACATCACCTGGCGCACCGAGGACCGCGTCGCGGGGATCTCGGTCGCGAAGACGGGCAACGGCGTGCACACCGCCTCGGCGGGCGAGGCCGTCTCGGTCGCCGCCGGCGCGGACGTGACGTTCGAGTACACCGTGACCAACGCGGGCAACGTGCCGGTCGACGGTGTCGCGCTCGAGGACTCGGTGCTCGGCGCCGTCGCCGCGCCGGACGACTTCGACGGCTCGCTCGACCCGCAGGAGCAGGTCATCTTCACCGTGACCGGCCCCGTCTCCGCGGGTGACTACACCAACACCGCCACGGCGACTGCGCGCGACGGCGACGCCGAGCTGACCGCGACCGACGCCTGGTACGGCTTCGGCGTGACCACCGGGCTCGAGGTCGAGAAGACGGGCGACGGCAAGGCCGCTGCTTCGAAGGACGACGCGATCCGCGTCGACGCTGGCGCCGAGGTGACCTTCTCCTACCGGGTGACCAACACGGGCAACACCGATGTCGCGGGGCTCGCGCTCAGCGACTCGGTACTCGGAGCCGTGACTACGGCGACGGATCCCGCGGACTTCGCGGGCACGCTCGCGCCCGGCGCGTCCGTGACGTTCACGGCGAAGGGAGTCGTGCCCGAGGGCGAGTACCACAACGCCGCAACCGCGACCGGGACGGTGACCGCGCTCGGCAGCGAGGTGACCGGCTCCGCCGACTGGTACGGGGTTGGGGTCGGCGACGACGGTGGCGACGGTGGCGGCGGCGGTGACGGCGGCGGTGATGGCGGCGGCGGCTCGAACCCGCCGGAGAACCCGAACCTGTCGAACACGGGCCAGGGCTCGCCGCTCCTGCCGCTCCTCGGCGGAGCGGGGCTGCTCCTCGCCGGCGGAGCGCTCCTCGCGCTCCGCGCACGGATCCGCGGCCGCGCCGCGTAGCGGCGGGCCCGCCGCGGGCCTACCGCGGGCTTGAGTTGACCCAAAGTGACGCCTAATCGCGATTAGGGCTCACTTTGGGTCAACTGTTTGGTGGGGGAGATGGGGGCGGGTGGCGAGCTCCTTGCGCTACGCGCTCGGATCCGGATCCGGGGCCGCCTGGCGGCGCGGACGTTGCGCTGCGGGGGTCCGTAGCCCGCCGGCGCGCTTGAGTTGACCCAAAGTGGCGCCTAATCGTAGTTTTGGCGCACTTTGGGTCAACTGTTTGCGGGCTGGGATCCGGATCCGGCCCGCCGTGGGCTTGAGTTGACCCAAAGTGGCGCTTAACCGCGGTTAAGGCTCACTTTGGGTCAACTGTTTGGTGGGGGAGATGGGGGCGGGTGGCGAGCTCCTTGCGCTACGCGCTCGGATCCGGATCCAGGGCCGCCTGGCGGCGCGGCCGCTGCACCGCGGGCCTGAGTTGACCCAAAGTGGCGCTTAACCACGGCTAGGGCTCACTTTGGGTCAACTCAAGGGCCCGGGCAAGCCCGGGGCGCCGCGGGCGCGGCGCGCCCGGATCTTGGACCGGGTCAAGTGTTGGATGAAATGCCTGATAGGGTTGATATCCGGCCCTTCGGGGCCGCGGCGCCATGCTTTCGGTGGGGGGATCGGAGCGTGGCGTCGATACGTTTCGGGACGAAACGCTCCACCAGGCGCCGCAAAACCCCCGGCGCTAGACTCGAACCCATGAGTGACCTCGTCGTCTCCCTGCCCCGTGAAGGTCTGCGCGAAGCGCTCGGCGATATCGACGGCGTCGAGTTCGTCGAGTGGGAGCTCGACACTCCCGCCCCGCGCGAGCGCTTCGACATCGTCGTGCCGCCCTACTGGGGCGGCAACCGCCAGCTCGCGAGCCTGAGCGGCGTCGGCGTCCGGCTCGTGCAGTGGCAGTCGATCGGCTACAACGGCGTCGAGCGGCACCTGCCGGAGGGCGTGCCCCTCGCGAACGCGGCGACCGTGCACGAGGCGTCCACCGCGGAGCTCGCCCTCGCGCTCACCCTCGCGGCGCAGCGCGGCATCCCCGACTTCGTGCGCGACGGCCTCGAGCACCGCTGGGAGGCCCCGAGCCTCCCGAGCCTCGCCGACCGGCGGGTGCTCCTCGTCGGCTACGGCGGGGTGTCCCAGGCGACCGAGGCGCGGCTCGCGGGCTTCGAGACGCACATCACGCGGCTCGCGCGCACGGCGCGCACCGAGCGCAACCTCGCGGGGGAGGAGGTCGAGGTGCTCGGCTTCGACCGCCTCACGGAGGCGCTCGCCGAGGCCGAGATCGTGATCCTCGCGGTGCCGCTCACTCCCGAGACGCGTGGGCTGATCGGGGCGGAGGAGCTGCGTGCGATGCCGGACGGCGCGCTCCTCGTGAACGTCGCGCGCGGGCCCGTGGTCGACACCGACGCGCTCGTCGCCGAGCTGCAGACGGGCCGGATCCGCGCGGCGCTCGACGTCACGGATCCCGAGCCGCTGCCTCAGGATCACCCCCTGTGGGAGACGCCGAACACGCTCATCTCGCCCCACGTCGGCGGCGACTCGAGCGCGATGCTCCCGCGCATGTCGGCCCTGATCCGGCGCCAGATCGAACACCTCAAGAGGGGTGAGAGCCCCGAGAATCTCGTGATTGGAGAGTGGACAGAATGACGCAGCTCGAGGCGCGCCTGCGCGCGCTCCCGGCGTTCCCCGCCGAGCTTCCCGTGCTCGAGGCTGCGGGGCTTCCGGAGGATCCCAACCGGCTGTTCGCCGAGTGGCTCGACGCCGCGATCGCGAGCGGCGCCCGCCAGCCGCACGCGATGGATTTCGTGACCGTGCGCGAGGACGGCATGCCGATCGGCCGCACCCTCATCGTCAAGGACATCGACGAGGACGGCTACCACTTCTCCACCCACCGCACCTCGAAGAAGGGCGCCGAGCTCGCGAACAACTCGCGGGCGTCGATGGTCTTCTTCTGGCGGGAGTCCGGCAGGCAGGTCCGGATCTCCGGCGTCGTGGTCCCGCTCAGTGAGGAGGCCTCGCAGCGCGACTGGGAGGCCCGCCCGAGCTACACGGGCGCGCCGAACCCCGACTGGCAGCGCTACGCGCTCCGCCCCGTCGAGTTCGAGTTCATGCAGGCGCGCGAGGACCGCCAACACACCCGCATCGAGTACCTCCACGACGGGACCGCCTGGTCGCACGGACCGGTTCAGACGCCCGCCGGGTAGACTGGGACATTGCGCACGAGCCCAGCGCCGTGCGCTGCCAAGATCCCCGCTTGCCCCTTGGAGTGAATAGCAAAATGGCTGCACAGTCCCGCCTTGATAAGGTCATCGCCCTCGCCCGCCACCGCGGCTTCGTGTTCCAGGCGGGTGAGATCTACGGCGGATCCCGCTCCGCATGGGACTACGGCCCCCTCGGCACCGCGCTGAAGGAGAACATCAAGCGCCAGTGGTGGAAGTCCATGGTGCAGAAGCGCGACGACGTCGTGGGGATCGACTCGAGCGTGATCCTCCCGAAGCAGGTCTGGGAGGCCTCCGGCCACGTCGAGGTCTTCAGCGACCCGCTCGTGGAGTGCCTCCAGTGCCACAAGCGCTACCGCGAGGACCACCTCATCGAGGAGTTCGAGGAGAAGAAGGGCCGCGCCCCCGAGGGCGGTCTCGCCGAGATCGTCTGCACGAACTGCGGGACCCGCGGCGAGTGGACCGAGCCCCGCGCCTTCTCCGGCCTGCTCAAGACCTTCCTCGGCCCCGTCGACGACGAGGCCGGCATGCACTACCTCCGCCCCGAGACGGCGCAGGGCATTTTCGTGAACTTCGCGAACGTGCTCCAGTCGGCGCGCATGAAGCCCCCGTTCGGGATCGGCCAGATCGGCAAGAGCTTCCGCAACGAGATCACGCCGGGAAACTTCATCTTCCGCACCCGCGAGTTCGAGCAGATGGAGATGGAATTCTTCGTCGAGCCCGGCACGGACGAGGAGTGGCAGGAGTACTGGATGAACGAGCGCATGGCGTGGTACGTCGGCCTCGGCATCGATCCCGAGAACCTCCGCTTCTTCGAGCACCCGCAGGAGAAGCTGTCGCACTACTCGAAGCGCACGGCCGACATCGAGTACCGCTTCGGCTTCACGGGCGGCGAGTGGGGCGAGCTCGAGGGCATCGCGAACCGCACGAACTTCGACCTCTCGACCCACTCGGAGCACTCGGGCAAGGATCTCAGCTACTTCGACCAGACGAAGAACGAGCGCTGGGTGCCCTACGTCATCGAGCCCGCGGCTGGCCTCACCCGCTCGCTCATGGCGTTCCTCGTCGACGCGTACCGCGAGGAGGAGGTGCCGAACGCGAAGGGCGGCACCGACACCCGCACGCTGCTCGCGCTCGACCCGCGCCTCGCGCCCGTGAAGACCGCGGTGCTCCCGCTCAGCCGCAACGAGGCGCTGTCGCCCCTCGCCCGCGAGATTGCTCAGGATCTCCGCGAGGACTGGAACGTCGACTTCGACGATTCGGGCGCGATCGGCCGCCGCTACCGCCGCCAGGACGAGATCGGCACCCCGTTCTGCGTCACGGTCGACTTCGACTCGCTCGAGGACGACGCCGTGACCGTGCGCGAGCGCGACACGATGCAGCAGGTGCGCGTGCCGCGTGCAGAGCTGCACGCCTTCCTCGCGGAGCGCCTGCGCGGCGCCTGATCCGGATCCGGATCGGGATCCCGCGCCGGATCGGGATCCCGCGCCGGATCGGGATCCCGCGCCGGATCGGGATCCCGCGCATCGACACCCCTCCCGCCCTCGACCGAGTGGCGCGGAGGGGTGTCGTGCTCTGAGCGGTCGCCCGTCATCAGCATTTTCGGGGCACGCTCGGCGAGATAGGCAAGGATAGAGGGGTGAACGAGCAGCAGCACCCCGTGGACCCGAGGCCCGAGACGCAGCAGGCGGCGCCGGCCGAGTGGGGCTGGGTGAAGCCGCCGCAGCCGCTCGTCACGGTTGAGACCGAGCCGCTCGCCTACCACCGGCTCCTGCGCGGGATCGCGAAGCCGAGCTGGTGGAAGCCGCTCGTCCTCCTCCTCCTCGCGACGGCCTACTTCTTCACGCTGAGCTTCGCGATCGGCCTCATCATGAGCCCGATCATGCTCGCGTTCGACCCGCAGTTCGCGACCGAGCTGCTCGCCGGCGAGACCGAGATCCTCGACACGCAGCGCCCGATCTCGATCGTGTTCGCGATGCTCTCGATCATCATGATGCTGCCCGCGGTGCTCCTCGCGATGCTCACCCTCGGCATGCGGCCGGTCGGCCGGATCTGGTCGGTGGCGGGACGGATCCGCTGGGGCATCCTCTGGCGCACGCTCGCTGCGGCCGTGCTCTCCGTGATCGTCATGAACGCGGTCGGCATCGGCTTCGAGATGCTCCTCAACCCGGCTGGAGCCGGAGGAACCGCCGCGAACGAGACCGCCGACTTCGATGTCAACGCCGCGCTCATCTCCGGTCTCTTCATCCTGATCCTCGTGCCGATCCAGGCGACGGCGGAGGAGGTCGTGTTCCGCGGCCTCTTCATGCAGGTGCTCGGCAGCTGGCTCAGGAGCCCGTGGTTCGCGATCCTGATCCCGTCGGTCGCGTTCGCGTTCGGGCACATCTACGATGTGTGGGGGCTCCTCGCGGTCGGACTCATGGGGCTCGTGGCCGCCTGGCTGACCTGGCGCACGGGCGGACTCGAGGCCGCGATCGCGATTCACGTGATCAACAACCTGTTCGCGTTTGGGGTCATGGCCTCCGGGGTGAGCGGCGAGACCGCGCAGACCGAGAGCGCTGGCGGCGCGGGCACGCTCGTCGGGGAGATTGCCGGCCTCGCGCTGTTCGCGTGGCTCTCGCTCAAGATCTGGCGCAGGGGCGGCCACGGGCGTGAACGGATCGACCTCCTGGTCGTGCCGGCAGACTCGAAGCTCGCGCGCGGGCGCACGGTCGTGTCGGTGCAGGAGCCGCAGCTTGCGCCCGCGGTTCAGGTGGCACAGGAGACGGAGGGGGATCAGCGTGGCTGAAGTCTGGATCATCGGGGGCGGACTCGCGGAGCTCGCGGCGGCGCTCGAGCTCGCCGAGGTCGGCCTGAGCGTGCGCGTCGCCGAGGGGCCGGCGACCGATCGCGCCTGGGCCGCTCTGGCACCGGAGGGGGTGCCGGATCCCGATGGTGCGCTGCGCGCGCTGCTCGAGCACGCGTCCGCACCGCTGCAGCCGGGAGGCCAGGCCGACGACGAGGCGGCCCCGGTGGCGACTCCGAACCCGGCCGTGCTGCTCCGGGCCTCGAACGGCGCGTGGGCGCCGCAGCCCGAGCCCTCGGTGCTCGGGATCCCCGCGGTGCCGCTCGCCGCGGAGTCGCTCGCGCTCATGGGCACCGGCCCCGCAATGCGCGCCTATCTCGACCGGGTGAAGCCGGTGCTCACGATCGGCAAGACGCACGCGCTCGGCGAGCTCGTGCGCTCGCGGCTCGGCAAGTCGGCGCTCGAGCGTCTGGTCGAGCCCCTCGTGCGGGAGCGCTTCGGCGTGGGCGCCGACGACGTCGACGTCGCGATCGCCGCTCCAGGGCTCAACGAGGACCTCACGACCGCCGGCTCGCTCTCGGGCGCGGTGCTCAACTATTCCGAGCGCGGCGTTGCACGCGAAACCCTGATCGCGCCGAAGGGCGGCTGGGCCGGTCTGCGCGCGGCGCTGCGCAGGCGGCTCGAGCTCTACGGCGCCGAGTTCGTCGACGAGACCGTGACCGAGCTCCGCCGCGCCGACGAGGGCTGGCTCGTCGTCACCTCGGACGGCGCCGAGTCGGAGGCCGCCGCCGCGGTCGTGGGCTACGGGCCCGACACGGTCGATCTCACGGGTATGGCCGAGGAGCTGGCGCGGCTCGCGCCAGCGGCCCGCCGCGTGGAGATCCGGATCCCGATCGCCGATCCGGGGCTCCCCGCGGGCCACGAGGCTGGGCCAGCCGTCGAGTCGATCGAGCTGCCAGGGACCGGAATCTGGTCGGTGCGGCTCGAGCGGGGCGCAGAGGGCTGGCGCGGGATCGTGAGAGGGCCAGCGATGGCCGTCGAGCAGGAGGCCGCGCTCTCCGAGGCGCAGATCCTCGAGTACGGGCTCACGGCCGTGACGACCGCGGGGGCCGAGGCCGACGCGGCGCACTCGGGCGACATTGCGATCGTGCGCGGCACCGCGCCGTACGGCAAGATCGCCTCGCGCGACGCCGAGGAGTCGAGGCTCGCCGTCTGGCGCGCGGCGCACGAGGATGCGCTCCCCGTCGGGCCGGAGCTCCACGGCGGAGACGTCGCCGACGCGATCGCAGACGCGCGAGAGGCCGCCGTCACCCTGCGACGCCGCCTCACAGGGATCACAGAGTAACTTCGAACCCGCTCCGAACTGGGTATATGGCTGCGAGGGAATGCGAACGCCCCTGATCCCGGAGTAGGGTGGACCGAAGACCAAGAAATGCCATCGGCTGGAGGAAAGCATGAAGGGCAAGATCGCATTCGTTCTCGGTGCGGCGGTCGGCTACGTACTCGGTACTCGGGCGGGACGCGAGCGCTACGAACAGATTAAGCGCGGAGCCGAGCAGCTGTGGAATACCGAGCCCGTTCAGCGCGGCGTCGGAGCAGTGAAGGGTGTCGCGCAGAGCCGCGTCGACGAACTGAAGGACTCCGTCGTGCGCGCGGGCAAGAGCGCGTTTGCCGCACTCGTGCAGCACGACTCGACGGCGAAGCCCGCGGGGGCGCGCTCCGAGGCGGCCGAGGGTGCGGCGCGCGGCGCGTCCGGATCCGCCGCCGTAGCGGGATCCGGCGCTAAGTCGGGATCTGGCGCGAAGGACGGCCCCGCCGAGAACACCGGCGGCACGGAATGAGCCGCCGGAAGGACCAGGCGGGGACCTTTGAGCTGCTCACGCGGCTGCCGCAGCAGATCGTCTCGCTCGCGAAGGTCGAGTACGAGAACGCGAAGCGCGAGGTCGTCTCGAAGGCGAAGAAGGCCGGCATCGGCGCCGGCGCGATCGTGATCGCGCTCTTCTTCCTCTTCTTCATGCTCGAGGCGCTCGTGATCGCGGCGATCGCCGCGCTCGCCCTCGTGTGGCCTTGGTGGCTCGCGGCCCTCGTCGTCGCGGCGGGGCTCCTGCTGCTCGCAGCGGCCGCGATCCTGGCCGGTATCGCGCTCATCAAGCGGGGCAACCCGGTGCCGGAGGAGACGCTCGAGCGGGTCGGCGGAGACATCTCGGCGATCAGCGAGGTCCGGGTGAACGCTGACGCGCACGCGCCGCGGCCGCACCAGATGCCGCGCGTCGGCGAAGAAGGGAACTGGCGATGACCTCGGAAGAGAAGGAGCGGGGGGTGGCGAGCGCCACGATCGCGCGCGCTGAGCTCTACGACACGCTCTCGCAGCTGAAGGATCGGCTGAACTACGCCAAGCGCATCGACGACGCCCTCGACGAGGCGAAGCTGCGAATCGTGGCAGAGAAGCGCCGGAACCCGCTGGGTTTCGCCGCTGGTGTCGCGGGCGCCGCGGTGGCCACCGGGCTCGTTGTCTGGGGGATTGCCTCGGCGGTCACCAAGCGCTTCACCTAAGATCCGCATAACCCGCCCAGATGACATCACGTTTCCGTTGCGTTTTGGGGCTGGGAAGCGCTCGTTTTGCTTCCGCGCGGTGTCAGGGCGAGAATAGGGACATTGAATTCGGTGATGCGGCGGTGCGCAACGCGGGAGCGGGCTACCGTCGGATGGCCGAGCCGATCAGTCGAGTGAGTGGGGTCTATGTCGGTTGAGGCGAAACCGCTCAGCGGGCTTCGGGTGCTCATCCCGCGCGGGGGCACCTGGGGCGACCTGGTGGCAAAAGCCCTGCGGGAGCAGGGCGCGCACACGGTCATCTCTCCCCTCGTCGACTTCGCGCACACGAGCGAGGAAGAGAAGCTCGTCGAGGCGCTGCGGCGGCTCGAGGCGGGCGAATTTGACTGGATGACGGCGACCAGCTCGACCGTCGCCGACGTGCTGAAGCACCACAACGCGGTGATCCCGCCCGACACGAAGGTCGCGCTCGTCGGCGAGGCGACCGAGGTCGCGTTCCGCGATGCGGGCTACCCGATCACGCGCACGCCCGAGGGTGAGGAGAACAGCACACACACACTCCTCGAGGAGTGGGACGAGATCGACACGGGCGAGGTGCTGAAGGTGCTGACGCTCCGCTCAGACGTCGCGATCCCGGTGCTGACCCAGGGGCTGATCAGCCGCGGACACGACGTGACGCAGGTGCTCGCCTTCCGCACCGTCGGCGTGCCTGCGTCGGTGCACATCGCCGAGGACATCGCCTCAGGCCGGATCAACGTGCTGCTCGTCGCCTCCGCGAAGATCGCGGAGCAGGTCGCCGAGCAGTTCCCCGAGCTGCCGGCCGACACGATCGTCGCGTGCGTCGGCGTCAACACGCTCGAGGCCGCGGCGGCGCTCGGGCTGCCGGCCGACGCGTCGGATCCGAGCCACCCGGACTACATCATGAAGCGCGCCGTCATCGACACCGTCGAGTCGGTCATCGACCAGAGCGACATGCTGGACTAGCGCCGTGGCCAGAGTCGAGGTGCACAAGGACCGGGTCATCATCCGGCTGACCGCCTCCGAGCGGGTCGCCTCCCTGCGGCGCAGGGACGTCGTGCTCGATCGCTCGGCGATCGTCTCGGCGATTGTGACGGACGACCCGTGGGTCTGGATCCGGGGCGTGCGCTCGCCCGGCACCTACGTTCCGGGGCGGCTCGCCGCGGGCACCTGGCGCAGCCTGTCTGGGCGCGACTTCGTGCTCGCGCGGAGCGGGCGCCGGGCCGTCGTGATCGACCTCGACGTGCCCGAGGGTGCCGCGGAGGATCGCGGCTGGGTCGGCGAGTTCGACCCGTTCGCGCGCGTGATCGTGTCGACGATCCACGCGGGCGAGCTCATCACGGCGCTCCGCCTCGACGGCGACACGCTCGCCGACCCCGACGCGGGGATCGCGCCGGCCTCCTGAGCGCGCGGCGCTCGCTCCGCTGCTGGCGCCCGCGGGCACTGCCGCGCCCGCGCGTGGCGCTCGCTCCGCATTCTGCGCTCCCTCGCACGATCCGCCCCCAATTCGTAGGAACGAGCGCAGATCCCGGAACGACCGCACCCGCGGTCGGCGGTTGTTAGCGATTTCGGTTCGTATAGCGCCGCTTACGAACCGAAATCGCTAACAACCGCCCGGACCGCCGGCAGGGCCGGGATCAGTCGTTGACGAGGATGAGGTCGTCGAGGTCGACGCGCGTGCGCGGGGCGAGCTCGCGCTCGCGCAGCACGTCGGGGAGCTGGTCGGCGGAGCCGAGGCGGCCGAGCGCCGTGATCGACACGGGGGTCTGCGTCTCGGCGAGCCCGAACGCCGCGGCCACGGCCGCGCGATCGAAGCCGCCCATCTGGTGCACGTGGAAGCCCTCGGCCGTCGCCTGCACGCTCAGGTGCGAGACGGCCTGGCCGAGGTCGTACTCGGCCCACGGCAGCGGCTTGCCCTCGGCGTCGACCGTGTTCGCGACGTTCACGATGAGCGCCGCGGCGTTCACGGCCCACTGCTGGTTGAAGCCCATGAGCGTCTCGGCCACGCGCGCGAAGCTCTCGCTGCCGCGGCGGGTCACGATGAAGCGCCAGGGCTGCGTGTTCGAGGCGCTCGGCGCCCAGCGCGCCGCCTCGAAGATGCCGCGGAGCGCGCCCTCGGGGAGCGTGTGATCCGCGTCGAAGGAGCGGGGGCTCCAACGCTCGGCGATGGTGTCGATGACGGGGGCGCTGGTCTGCGCGGTACGCGGGCTCACTGCTGAGGGCTCCTCGAGTTCTGGTGGTGCTATGGGCGGGTGTTCGTCCCGCGGATGCAACGCCCGTCGCCCACCCGGTATTCCCGGGCGGGGGATCCGGATCCCTACCCGCCGAGCAACCAGGCGATGGCCGCGATCACCGGCAGCGACGCGAATGTCGTGAGGAACACCGTGTCGCGCACGGTCGTCTCCGCCCGCCGATACGTCGCCGCGTAGTTGTAGACGTTCTGGGCCGTGGGGAGCGCCGCGATCGTGGTCGCGACGAACACCTCGTGCGCCGCCATGCCGAACGCCGTCGCGAGCGCCCACGCGACGAGCGGCATCCCGAGCACCTTGAGGCCCGTCGCCGCGAACACGGCCGCACGCCCCGTGCCCGGCTCGAGCGCCCGCTGCCCGCGCAGCGACATCCCGAAGCTCATGAGCACCATCGGGATCGCCGCGGCGCCGAGCATGTCGATCGGCTGCATCACGAACTCCGGGATCCGGATCCCGAACAGCGCGCACAGGAAGCCGCCGAGCGAGGCGAGGATCACGGGGTTCGTTGCCGCGCGCCCGAGCGCGACGATCGCGCCGCGCTGGTTTCCCCTGGTCGACTCGAGGATCGCGAGCACGATCGGGGTGAAGATGACGAGCTGCACGAGGAGCAGCGGGGCGACGTAGGCGGCGTCGCCGAGGATGTAGATCGCGACGGGCAGCCCGAGGTTGTTCGAGTTGACGTAGCCGGAGCAGGTCGCGCCGAGAGTCGTGGTCGCGAGGTCGCGCTTGAACCAGAGCCGCGAGGCGAGGATGAAGGCGCCGGCCACGATGAGCGCGGACATGCTCGTGACCAGGATCACGGGGGAGAGCACGACGGCGGGGTCGCTGTCCTTCAGCACGGTGAAGAGCAGCGCCGGGGTCGCGACGTAGAACGCGACGTTGTTGAGGACGCGTCGCTGGTCGCCCACGACGATGCCGGCGCGCGCCGCGAGGTAGCCGGCGGCGATGATGCCGAGGATCAGGGCGAAACCCTGCAGGACCCCGAGCATCAGCGGGGTTCGCCCGCGGCGCGCAGGCCGGCGACGAGGGCGGCGAGCCCGAACTCGAAGGTTGCGGTCGCGGCGTCGACGCCCGCGTCGTGCGCGCTCGCGCGGGCCGCGCGCTCGGCGCGAGCGAGCGCGGGCGCGGATCCGGATCCGGATCCGGCGCTGGATCCCGCGCCGGATCCTGCCCCGCCCTCGTGCGGCCGCAGATTGTCCTCGGGCGCGAGCGCGTCGAGCGAGGATCCCACGACGAACGACTCGAGCGCGATGATCGCCGGCACGATCCGGTGCTCGGGGTAGCCGTCGCGGTGGAACGCGGCGGCGATCCGCTCGTAGTCGGCGATCGATTCGGGCTCGCCAGCGACGGGCAGCGTCGCGAGGGCCGCGATGAGCGCGGGGTGCGCGCCGAGCGTGTCGCGGTAGGCGCGCGCCCACGGCACGATCGCCTCGTGCCAGGGGCGGGAGTCGAAGCCGTGGTCGCCGACCCGCAGCGTGAGCTTGCCGCGCATCCCGGCGATGAGTGCGTCGCGCCCCTGGAAGTAGTGGTGCAGGGCCGAGGGGCGCACGCCGAGCCGCCTGGCGAGCGCGGCGAGCGTGAAGTCGGCGCCCTTCTCGTCGGAGAGCGCGAAGGCCTCGTCGAGGATCCGGTCGTGCGACAGGATCGCCTCTTTGGGTCGTCCGGCAGATCGCGCTCGCGCGCCGCTCTCGACCATTGCCCTGCCTTTCGTGCCGCCGCATTGCGACATTTATTGAATGCGCGTAAATTAGCCCCTGTTCGTCACGACGCCGCGGGGTCCGTGCGAGCCACGATACCCATTATCCGGCCCCGAGGAACCGAGGAGCGGCCATGTCGAAGTCGATTGCCGATGTGATCATCGAGGGCGCACTCGTGCGCTCGCTCGTCCCGGGGGACGCCGACGCGTCGCCCCGCTCGATCGCGATCGCGGGCGGCCGGATCATCGCGCTCGGCGCGCCGGACGAGGTGCGCGAGGCCTTCGCCGGATCCACCACCCGCATCGACGACGCCCGCGGCCGCGCCGTCACGCCCGGCCTCATCGACGCCCACCTCCACCCGATCCAGGGCGTCGAGCTCTGCCAGGGCATCGACCTCGGCGGGATCACCGACCGCCGCGAGCTCGCCGATGTGCTACGCGCCGAGGCGGCGCGCGTCCGCGCGGGCGAGGGCGCGACCCCCGGCTGGGTGCGCGGCTGGAACCTCGACTACGCCGTCTTCGAGGGGCTGCCCCTCACCTCCGAGCTCATCGAGGACACCCTCGCCGGGCTCCCCGCGATCCTCTTCTTCTTCGACTTCCACACGGCGCTCGCAAGCAGCGAGGCCCTCCGCCTCGGCGGCATCATGGGCGCCCGCGTCTTCGGCGACAGCTCCGAGATCGTCGTCGACGCGGACGGCCGCCCCACGGGCGAGCTGCGCGAGGAGAGCTCCTACCAGCCCATCACCGCGGTCGCCCCGCAGCCGAGCCGCGAGGAGTACCTCGAGCAGGCCCGCGCGACCTTCGCCGGCATGCGCACCTCGGGCCTCACGGGCGGCACGATCATGGACGGCAACGCCGAAACCCTCGACCTGCTCGAGGCCCTCGCGGGATCCGGATCCGGACTCCCCGTGCGCATCGCGAGCGCGATGGACGTGCGCCCCACCTACTCGCTCGAGCAGCGCGCCGCGATCCGCGCCCAGCGCGACCGCGCGGGCGCGCGCTGGCGGGGCGGGATCATCAAGCTCTACGCCGACGGCGTGATCGAGACGGGCGCCGGCTGGCTCTACGAGCCCGACGCCGAGGGCGAGGGCCTCGCGGGCTTCTGGGAGGACCAGGCCCGCTTCGCCGAGGCCGTGCGCGAGTTCTCGGACGCCGGCTTCCAGATCGCGACGCACGCGATCGGCGACCGCGCCGTCGGCGAGACCATCACGGCGTACGAGACGACCGGATCCCGGGCCTCCGGATCCGGACCCGCCGGCCGCGTCGCCCACCGCATCGAGCACCTCGAGACCCTCGACCCGCGCGACGTCGCCCGCCTCGCCGAGACCGGCATCTTCGCCTCGATGCAGATGCCCCACATGCAGTGGCGGATCGCCGACGGCAGCGACGAGTGGTCGCGCCGCCTCGGCCCCGAGCGCGCCGCGCGCGCCTGGAACGCCGGCTCCGTGCTGCGCGCCGGCGCCGGCCTCGCGCTCGGCTCCGACTGGCCGGTCGCCGAGGTCGACGCGCGCGTGGGCCTCGCCTGGGCGGTGCTCCGCCGCCAGCCGGGCGACGCCGACGGCTTCGTGTACGAGCCCCACGAGCGGCTCACGAACGCGGAGGCCCTGCACGGCTACACGCGGGGCGCCGCCCTCGCGCAGGGCGACGACGACCTGGGCGTGATCCGCCCGGGCGCGATCGCCGACCTCGCACTGTGGTCCGAGGATCCGCTCCGCGTGAACGGCGACGACCTCGCCAAACTCCCGGTGCACGCGACGTACGTCGACGGCGAGCGCGAGGACCACTCGGCCTAGCCGGGCGGGCCGGCGACCGGCTTTCCCCCTCTTTCCCTCTCCCGCGGCAGCGATGCCCGAAGCCCGAAGGACCCGATCCCATGGAAGTTCAGAACACCGCGCTCGCGCTCCTGCCAGTGCTCACCGTCCTCCTCGTCTCCGTGCTCACGAAGCGCGCCCTGCTCGGCCTCCTCTCGGGCACGGTCGTCGGCGCGATCCTGCTTGGCGGCTGGGGGTTCTTCGACAAGCTCGTCGAGCTCTTCGGCGCCTCCATGACGAACGAGACCGTGCACTGGCTCATCCTCGTCGTCGTGCTGTTCGGGATCCTGATCGCGTACTTCAACGCGTCCGGCGCCGTGAACGACTTCGCGCGCTGGACCGAGCGCTTCGTGAACTCGCGGCGCAAGTCCCTGCTCCTGACCTGGCTCCTCACGGTCGCCCTGTTCATCGACGACTACCTGAACGCGCTGACCGTCGGCACCTCGATGAAGCGCGTCACGGATCGCTACAACGTGCCGCGCACCATGGTCGGCGCGATCGTGAAGCTCACCTCGGCGCCCATCGCCGTGATCATCCCGTTCTCGACCTGGGCCGTGTTCTTCGCCGCGCTCCTCGAGCAGGACGGCGTCACCGTGAACGGCTC
The DNA here is from genome assembly GCF_050310065.1 of Leucobacter luti. GTDB lineage: Bacteria > Actinomycetota > Actinomycetes > Actinomycetales > Microbacteriaceae > Leucobacter > Leucobacter luti_B. Next base: position 598,015 of record NZ_CP190007.1, read on the forward strand.
GGGCTTCGGCGCCTACATCCAGGGCCTGCCCTTCGTGTTCTTCGGCTGGTTCGCGCTCGCGATCGGCCTGCTCCTCGCCCTCGGCGTGCTGCCCCTCGTCGGCCCGCTCCGCAAGGAGCAGCTCCGCGCCGACCGCACGGGCGATCCGCTCCCCGCCGGCCTCACCGAGGAGGAGCGCGCCTTCGAGCTCGCCGACGACGTCGAGGCGAGCAAGCGCCCGCTGCCCTTCAACTTCCTGATCCCGATCGTGACCCTCGTGGTCGTCACGATCCTCACCGAGGTCGACATCGTGAAGGGCGCGGCCGCGGCCGTCGTCGTCGCGATCATCCTCTACGTCGCGCAGCGCCGCATGACGATCAAGGCCGTGTTCGAGAGCGCCTTCGAGGGCATCATGAGCATGGGCTACGTCATGGTGCTCTTCGCGCTCGCGTTCATGGTGCAGCAGATCAACATGGACCTGCAGCTCGCCGACTGGGTCATCGGCGCGACCGAGCCCGTGATGCACGGGGCGCTGCTGCCCGCGATCGTGTTCCTCGTGTGCGGCGTGTACGCGTACGCGACGGGCGCGTTCTGGGATCTCGCCGCCGTCATCACGCCCGTCGTGCTGCCGCTCGCGATCGCCGTGGGCGTCGACCCCGTGCTCGCCGGCACGGCCGTGTTCTCGGGCGCCGCCCTCGGCTCGACCACCTGCCTCTACGGCGACGGCATCATCCTCGCCTCGAAGTCGGTCGGCGTGAAGCCGCTGAACCTCATGCTGTCGATCCTGCCCTACGCGGCGACCGCTGGCGTGCTCACCCTCATCGCCTACGTCATCGCGGGCTACGCCCTGGTCGGGGCGTAGGCGGGGTACTGCCGCTGCTGCTGCTGCTGTGCTGCTGTTGTTAGCGATTTCGGGGCTTTAGCGGGCCGCGAAGCCCCGAAATCGCTAACACAGTGGGGTGCGGGCTGCGCTCGCTCCGGGATCTGCGCTCGTTCCGCTTGTTTGAGGCGAAAGCTTGCGAGGGAGCGCAGTTTTCGGAGCGAGCGCCGGTTCGCGGGGCGGATCCGGATCCGGATCCGCGCCCCCGGGGGCTGTTGTTAGCGATTTCGGGGCTTCAGTGGGCCGCGAAGCCCCGAAATCGCTAACAACCGCCACCCACCCGGCGCACGCGCGCGGACGCCGGCCGTCTCACCGCAGCGCTGCGGCGCCCTCCTCGAGCACGATCGCGCTGAGCGCGTCGAGCACGGGGGAGTCGAGGCGCCAGCGCTGCCAGTAGAGGGGCATGTCGATCGTGGCCGCCGGGCCGAGCTCGGTGAGCCGACCCGCCGCGATCGGCTCCTGGCACTGGATCTCGGGGAGCATGCCCCAACCCATGCCGAGCTCGATCGCGTGGGCGAACTCGGCCGATGAGGGCACGAAGTGGCGCGGCGGCGACATCTCGGCGCGGGTGATTCTCCTGATGAAGCGGCGCTGGAACTCGTCGTGCCTGTCGAACTCGATCATGGGCGCGGCGGAGAGCGCCTCGGCTGTGACGCCGCCGGCGAAGTGCTCGGCGAGGAAGGCGGGGCTCGCGACCGCGTGGTAGCGGTCGAGGCCGATGCGCGTCGAGGTGCAGCCCGGCACGGGATCGCGCTGGGCGGTGAGCGCCGCCATGGCGTCGCCCCGGCGCAGGCGCTCGGTCGAGATCGACTCGTCGGCGCGCAGCAGCTCGAAGTTCGCGCCCGTCTCGCGGGCGGCGCGCGCGAGCGCCGGCACGAACCAGGTCGCGAGCGAGTCGGCGTTCACGACGATCGGCACGAGCGCCCGGTCGGCGTCGCCGCCGCCGAGCTCGCGTGCGGCGTCGCCGACGAGCCGGTCGAGCTGCCGGGCGAGGCGCAGGATCGTGGCCCCGGCGTCGGTGACCTCGACCGGCCGCGTGCGGCGCAGGAGCACCGAACCGACGCGCTGTTCGAGCGAGCGCACGCGCTGGCTCACCGCGGAGGGCGTGATGTGCAGGGCGCGCGCCGCCCCCTCGAAGCTGCCCTCGGCGATGATCGTCGCGAAGGTCGTGAGGTGCTCGACTGGCAGGTCCATGCGCGCCGATCCTTTCTGCAGTTCTGCTTATGCTCCTTCAGAAAGTTTAGGCATCCTGAATTGGGATCCGGAGCCGCCCTGGCCCTAACGTCGAAACCATGATCCTTCCCCTCCTCATCGGCATCGGCAGCGGCCTCTCGCTGATTGTCGCGATCGGCGCGCAGAACGCGTTCGTGCTGCGGCAGGGGATCCGGCGCGAGCACGTGCTTCCCGTCGTGCTCATCTGCGGGCTCACGGACGCGCTGCTCGAGTTCCTTGGCGTCGCCGGGATCGGGTACGTCGGGGAGCGCGCCCCGGTCGTGCTGGAAATCGTGCGGTGGGGCGGCGTGCTCTTCCTTGTCTGGTACGCGTGGACCGCCGCGCGCAGGGCCATGCGGCCGGAGGCGCTCGTCGCGGATTCGGGCAGCGCGGGCTCGCTCAAGAAGACTGTGCTCGCCTGCCTCGCGATCACCTACCTGAACCCGCACGTGTACCTCGACACGATGGTGCTCATGGGCTCGATCGGCAACGCGCAGGGCGACCCGGAGCGCTGGTGGTTCGTCGCGGGCGGCGCGCTCGCGAGCGTCGCGTGGTTCTTCGTGCTCGGCTACGGCGCCCGGGCCCTGACCAGGTTCTTTGCCACGCCGCGCTCGTGGCGGATCCTCGACGGCGTCGTCGCCGCGGTGATGCTCGTGATCGCGGCTCGCCTCGCCTTCGGAGGCGTGGGCGCCTAACCCCTGGCGGTTGTTAGCGATTTCGGTTCGAATAGGGCGCTATTCGAACCGAAATCGCTAACAACATGGTTGGGGGCGGCGGTCGTTCCGGGATCTGCGCTCGCTCGGTGGGTTTTGGGCGGAAACTCGCGAGGGAGCGTAGTTTGCGGAGGCAGCGCAGCCCGCCGCCACACTCGCGCGCCGCGCCCGGCCCGTTGTTAGCGATTTCGGGGCTTCAGCGGGCCGCGAGGCCCCGAAATCGCTAACAACGACGACAACAACAACAAACCGGGCCGCGCTAGTCGGCGAGGAGGGCGAGGAGGGCGTCGACGTCCTCCGGGGCGGTGTTGAACGCACACATGAGGCGGAAGAGGCCCGGCTCGCTCGGCCACGAGCCGAAGGGGAACGCGGCCTGCGCCCGCGCCGCGCGCTCGGCCGGCATGCGCGCGAACACCGCGTTCGACTGCACCGGGTGCGCGACCTCGATTCCAGCGGCGGATCCGGCGCCGGATCCGGATCCGCCCCCGGATCCCAGCCCGTCCGCGAGCCGCGCCGCCATCGCGTTCGCGTGCCGCGCGTTGCGCTCCCACAGGTCGCCGCCGTAGAGCGCGAGCAGCTGCGCGGAGACGAAGCGCATCTTCGACGCGAGCTGGAGGTTGATCTTGCGGAGGTAGTCGAGGCCCGGCGCGGCGCCCGGCCGCAGCACGACGACGGCCTCAGCTGCGAGCAGCCCGTTCTTCGTGCCGCCGAGGCTCAGCAGGTCGGCGCCGACGTCGCGGGTGAGCGCGCCGAGCGAGACGCCGAGGTGCGCGGCGGCGTTCGCGAGCCGCGAGCCGTCGATGTGGAGGAGCATCCCGTGCCCGTGGGCGTGCTCGGCGAGCGCGCGCAGCTCGTCGGGCGAGTAGCAGGTGCCGAGCTCCGTGACCTGCGACACCGACACGACCGCCGGCTGCGCGCGGTGCGGGTTGCCGAATCCCCAGGCCTCGCGGTCCACGAGCTCGGGCGTCAGCTTGCCGTCGGGCGTCTCGACCGGCAGCATCTTGAGCCCGCCGGTCTTCTCGGGCGCGCCCGTCTCGTCGGTCGCGACGTGCGCCGTCGAGGCGCAGATCACGGCGCCCCAGCGCGGGATCGCGGCCTGCAGTGCGAGCACGTTCGCGCCCGTCCCGTTGAGCACCGGGAACGCCTCGGTTTCCTCGCCGAACAGGCGCTTCGAGAGTGAACCGAACTCGGCCGTCCACGGGTCGCCGCCGTAGGCCGGCGCGTAGCCCGAGTTGGCCTCCGCAATCGCGGCGAGCGCCTCGGGGTGCACCCCCGCCCAGTTGTCCGAGGCGAAGGTGCTGCTCAGCGGTGTGATGTCTGCGGTGTCCACCCGATCAGCCTACGACCGCCGCCGCGATTCGGGCGAGCGCACGAGGGCCCATAGGCTCTTCATATGCAACGGGGGTCGGCGGCACTGCACATCTTGCTCTCATCGGGGATTGCGATCCTTCTCGGCGCGGCAATCGCGGCGCTCTTCTGGTTTGCGGGCCGGCCGCTCGACTTCATGGGCGAGCCGATCGGGACGAGCCTCGGCGTCTGGCTCGGCGCCTGCGCTGGCGCGCTCCTCGCGCTCGCCGGGGCGGCCGGAATCGTGCGCGGGCTGCGGCTCCTCGCGCGCGAGCGCGCCGCCACGGGGCGGCCGGATCCCGACCTGGCCCCGGATCTCGCCGAGGCCCCGGATCCCGCCGCGGCCCCGGATCCCGACCAGGCGCCGAATCCGAACGAGGCCCCGGATCCCCACCCCGCCCCGCGCCGCACATCCGGCCCCCTCCTCGCCCAGCTCGTCGCGGGCATCTCGGGCTCCACCCCGGCACGCGCCCTCGCGGCCGCGCTGCCCTGGCTACTCCTCGCAGCCCTGCTCGGGGCCACCGAGCCGCGCAACGTCTTCGGCACGGTCGTGATGGCGCTCCTCGGCGTGGCGCTCGGGCGCATCCTCTTCCTCAAGCGCCCCGGCCGGCCGGTCGCGCGGGCGCTCGTGACCGTCGGGATCCCGGGCCTGATCGCGGGGCTCTTCCTGGCCGTCGCCTGGCGCCCCGGCGAGTGGCCGATCCCGGTCGCGTTCCTGGTGGGGGCGGAGATCGGCGCGTGGCTCGCGGTGCTCCGCGAGCGCACGACCGGCCCGAACCTCGGGGTGCTCGCGCACGAGTGGCGCGGGGTCGACACCGTGCGCGGCGGTGGCACCGGCGGCACCGGCGGCACCGGCGGCACCGGCGGCACCGGCGGCACCGGCGGCACCGGCGCCAGCAACGCCAGCCCCGGCCCCGTCGAGTTCGACGTGCGCCCGCTGCTGACCCGCCTCACCCGGGCGGAGCTGGCCCAGTTCGTGACGAAGTTCCCCGAGCTCAGGGGCGAGCGCGTCGGCGCGCGCCGGCTGTACGTGTGGTTCGCGGCGGCGGTCATGCCGATCGGGCTGTTCGCGCTCGGCTTCGGGATGGTCGACGAGGCGCTGCACGGCGGCGACGACAAGGCCTCGCAGCTCCTCGGCATGTCCGCGATCTTCGCGCTCATGCTGCTCGGCGGCGGGATCCTGATCTGGTTCACGACCTGGACCCAGACCCGCTTCACGACGGCGCGGGATCACGCAGCGCTCCTCGGCTTTGCCGGGGCGAACGGCTTCGACTACGCCCCGAAACCCATGATCACGGCCGACGGCGCCGACACGCTGACGAGCACGATGCTGTCGCGGGACGCGCTGCGGCGTTTCACGGTCGCGAACCGCGAGAGCGCGTCGGCCGACGACCGCGGCGACGGCTTCACGCGCTTCGGCGGGGTCTGCATCGTGCGGCTCGCGACCGAGCTGCCGAACATCCGGCTCAGGCAGGCGGGGCCGCGCGTCCCCGCGCTCTCCGCGTACACGGCACCGGCCCGGGATCAGCGGCTCTCGCTCGAGGGCGACTTCGACCGGCACTTCGAGCTGTTCGCGCCGAAGGGCTACGAGTCCGACGCGCTCTACCTCTTCACCCCCGACGTCATGGCCTGGCTGATCGACGACGTGGGTGCCGGCGCGCACGGCAGGGGCGGCTACGATGTCGAGCTGCGCGACAATCTCCTGATCCTGCGCTCCCGCCTCGACCAGGTCACCCGCAACCCCGCCGACTGGCAGCGCCTCGCCAGGGCGGTCTCGGCGCTCGGCGCCCGCATCACCCAGTGGGAGCGCTGGCGCGACGACCGCGCCCACGGCGATGCCGGGGCGCGCCTCCGCCTCGAGCAGCCGGGCGGCAAGGTCGCGGGCGGCAAGGTCGCGGGCGGCAAGGTCGCGGCTGGCGGGCGCAGGCTGCGGTTCGGGATCGGCGCCGGCGCGATCTTCGCGGCGCTCTTCGGCGCCGTCTACCTCGGCCTGACCGTGCTCGCGAACTCGGTCTGAACGCATCCACCGATCGGTGGATGCGGAATCTCATCCGCCCGGCTGCTACCGCGAAGGCCCTGATCCCGCCACCCTTGAACCATGACGAAACATCGGGAAGAGGCCGAAGGGGCCGAAGAGGCCGCGGTCCGCGTTCGCGGGCTCGAGAAACGGTACGGCGATCGGGTGATCCTCGACGGGATCGACCTCGACATCGCGCGGGGCGAGACCTACGCCCTGCTCGGCCCCAACGGGGCGGGAAAGAGCACGACGATCGAGATCCTCGAGGGGCTGCGGCGCCCGGGCCGCGGCGAGGTGCGCGTGCTCGGCGAGGAGCCGCTCGCGGCCGGCCGCGCCTGGAGGTCGCGGATCGGGATCGTGTCGCAGGGCACCGACGACCTCGGGCCGTTCACGCCGCGCGAGCTGATCGGCCACTTCGGCGCGCTGTACGAGCACCCGCGGAGCACCGACGAGGTGCTCTCGCTCGTCGGCCTCACGGAGCACGCCGGGCGGCGCGCCACGAAGCTCTCGGGCGGCCAGAGGCGCCGCCTCGACGTCGCGCTCGGGATCGTCGGCCGCCCCGAACTGCTCTTCCTCGACGAGCCGACCACGGGCTTCGACCCCGAGGCGAGGCGCCAGTTCTGGACGATGCTCGAGGGGCTCACCGGCGAGGGCACGGCGATCCTGCTCACGACCCACTATCTCGACGAGGCGGCGCACCTCGCCGACCGCGTCGGCGTGCTCACGGGCGGCAGGATCGCGGCCGAGGCGCCGCCAGCCCTGCTCGGGGGCGCTGACGCCCGCGTGCCGTCGGTGCGGTGGCGCGACGAGGCCGGAGCGATCCGCGAGGAGAAGACGACCGAGCCGGCGGCCTTCGTGGCGCGGCTCGCGGCGGCGGCCGGAGGCGAGCCCCGCGACCTCGAGGTGCGCCGGCCGAGCCTCGAGGAGATCTACCTCGGGTTCATCCACGAGGACGCAGGGCCCGGGGAAGATTCCGGATCCGGATCCCGATCCCTCGCGGGCGAGGCAAGCATGGAAGGAGCGGTCCGATGAGCGCAACGGCAGCGTCGGCGGCAGCGTCACCGATGGCAGGCACCCCCGCGAGGGGGAGTGGGGGCAGCGCACCCGGGATCCTGCGCGCGGGCCTCTCCGCGATCGGATTCGAGCTGAAGGCCTACGTCCGCTCGCCGGACACGGTGTTCTTCACCTTCCTCTTCCCGGTGCTCATGCTCGGGATCTTCGGCGTCGCCTTCGACTCGATGGGCGAGGTCGGCGCGAAGCCCGACGGCACGGGCGGGATCTCGATGGCCGCGTACTACCTGCCGGGGCTCGTGGCCGCCGGCATCTTCCTCTCGGGCGTCCAGAACCTTGCGGTCGACATCGCCCGCGAGAAGAGCGAGGGCTGGCTCCGCCGCCTCGGCGCGACGCCCGTCTCGCCCGTGAGCTACTTCATCGGCAAGGCCGGGATGACGCTCATCACCTCGCTCCTGCAGCTCGCGCTGCTGCTCGGCTTCGCGGTCGTCGTCTTCCAGGTCAGCCTGCCCTCCGAGCCGGCACAGTGGGCCCGGTTCGCCTGGATCTTCGCGCTCGGCATCGTCACGATGACCCTGCTCGGGATCGCGCTCTCGGCGCTCCCGCGTTCGTCGCGCAGCGCGACCGCCGTCGTGCTGCCGATCGTGCTGCTGCTGCAGTTCATCTCGGGCGTCTACCTGCAGTTCTCGATGCTTCCCGAGTGGCTACAGAACATCGCATCGGCGTTCCCGCTGAAGTGGCTCGCGCAGGGCATGCGCGCGGTGTTCCTGCCGGAGCACCTGCAGGCCGCGGAGGCGGGCGGCGAGTGGAACCTCGGCCTCGTCGCGATCATGCTCGGGGTCTGGCTCGTCGTCGGGCTCGTGCTCAGCCTCATCACCTTCCGGTGGACGCGCCGCTCCTGAATCACACAATCCTGAGCGGCACGACCCTGAGCAGTGCCGACGTGAGAGAGTAAACGCATGACGCAGGCACCCGGTCGACGGTATCCGGTCCTCTGGTGGGACATCGCCGTCGTCGGGGTGCTGGTCTTCCTCGGCGCGGTCGGGCTCGTGAACGCGGAGGATCCGCGGTCGGTCCACCCGGCGCTCGTGCTCGCACCGCTCGTCGCGTTCCTCGTCGTGTACGTCGTGCTGGGTCACGCGGCGCTCAGGCGCGTCGCGTGGGAGCAGCAGGCGGTCAGGGCCGACCTCGTGTACCTCGTGCTCATCGTCGTGATCGCGGGGGCCGCGGCCGCGGTCGACCCGAGCTTCGCGACGCTGCAGGCCGTGTGCTTCCCGATGCTGTGGGTGATCGTCGACGAGTACCGCTCCGCGATTTCCTGGAGCGTGGGGCTCGCGGTCGCGGTCGCGGTCGGATCCATCGTCAGCTACGAGCGCCGCGGCAGCGACTACCCCGTGCTCTCCGCCCTGCTCATCGCCGCGCTGTCGCTCGCCTTCGCCATCGCGATGGGCACCTGGATCACCCGCATCTTCGAGCGCTCAGAGGCGCACCGTCAGCTCGCCGAGAAGCTGCAGAGCTCGCAGGCGGAGGTCGCCGCGCTCTCGCAGGAGGCGGGTGCGAGCGCCGAGCGCGAGCGGCTCTCCCGCGAGCTCCACGACACGCTCACCCAGACGCTCGCGGGCCTCGTGATGCTCACCGAGCAGGCGGACCGGGCGCTCGCCGCAGGCGACACCCCGCGCGCGGCCGAGCGGATCGACCGGGTCGGCGCCGCGGCGCGGGCGGCCGTCGTCGAGGCGCGCGCCCTCGTGGCGACGACGCAGCCGCTCGGCGAGGGCGGGCTCGCGGCCTCGATCGAGCGGGTCGCTGCCCGCATCGCCGCCGACACGGGTCTTGCGGTCGAGTGCCGGATCGCGCCCCTCGAGCTCGACCGAGAGCTCCAGGTCGTGCTCCTCCGCGCCGCCCAGGAGGGGCTCTCGAACGTGTGGAAGCACGCCGACGCGAGGCGTGTCGAGGTGTCGCTCGCGGCGGACGGGGACGGCGCCGGTCCGGGGGCCCGGCTCGTCGTCGAGGACGACGGCCGTGGGCCCGCCGGGCACGACGGGGCCGCAGCGGCCGGCGCGCAGGAAGCGGCGAGCCTGGCGGCGCCGGCCGGCTTCGGCCTGAGCGGGCTCGCGGACCGCGTGCGCGCCGCGGGCGGCTCCGTCGAGTTCGGCCCGCGGGACGGGGGCGGCGCGCGCCTCGAGGTGCGGGTGCCGCTCACGACCATGGGCGCCCTCGCGGCCGAGCCGGAGCAGGCCCCGACACCGCGGGCAGAATCCCAAGATCAGAACGCAGTGGGGAGCGAATCGTGATCCGAGTCCTCGTGGTCGACGACCACCCGATCGTGCGCGGCGGCATCTCCGGCCTCCTCGAAACCGAGCCGGACTTCGCCGTCGTGGGCGAGGCCGCCTCGGGGGAGGAGGCGATCGAGCTCGTCGCCTCGAGCGCGCCGGACGTCGTGCTCATGGACCTCCGCATGCCCGGCATCGGCGGCGTCGAGGCGACCCGAGCGATCGCGCGCGGCGACGGCTCCCCGCGCGTGCTCGTGTTCACGACGTACGAGGACGACGACCAGATCCTCGCCGCGATCGAGGCTGGGGCGAGCGGCTACCTCGTGAAGGCGGCGCCCGCCGAGGAGCTCGCCGCGGGGGTGCGGGCCGTCGCCGCGGGCCAGACCGTGCTCGCGCCGTCGATCGCGGCGCAGCTCGTCGCGCGCGCCTCGGGCGCCGGATCCGGATCGGCGCACGCAGCGGGGCAGGGCGCCGACCGGGGAGCCGCGCTCACGCCGCGCGAGACGGAGATCCTGCGCTGCGTCGCCGAGGGGCTCAGCAACCCCGCGATCGCGGCGCGGCTCTTCATCGGCGAGTCGACCGTGAAGACGCACCTGCTGCACGCGTTCGAGAAGCTCGGGGTGTCGGATCGCACGCGCGCCGTGACGCGCGCAATGGAGTGCGGGATCCTGTAGCGCGCGGGTCCCGATCCGGCGCCGGATCAGGATCCGGAACCGACTACTTCGCCCGCCAGTACCCGCAGAAGTCGACCGCGGCCTTGTCGAAGCCGCACTCGCCCACGAGGTGGCGCCTGCCGCCCGAGGCGAGCTTCTGCTCGCCCGCGACGAAGGCCGAGAGCGGGCCGCTCGGGATCGCGAGACCGACGAGCTCCTCGAGGGCGGCGGCGCCCGGCGTGCGCTCGTCCGTGCGGATGAGCCAGCGCACCTCGACGCCCTCGGGCCCCGCGAGTTCCTCGCGGTCCGCCTTGTCCGGCACCTCGATGATCGCGTGACCCACGGCGTCTCGCGGGAGGTCGCGTAGGATGCCGGCGACCGCGGGAAGCGCCGTTTCCTCGCCGACGAGCACGACGCGCTCCGCCCCCTCGAAGTGGCGATAGCCGCAGCCCTGGTCGATGAGGCCGACGCGCGCGCCGACGGGGCGCGACTCCGCCCACGGGCCGGCGATCCCGGCGTGGGCCGGATCTGCGCCGTGGAGCACGAAGTCGACGAGCATGCGGCCGCTCGCGGGATCGAACTCGCGCACCGTGTAGTTGCGGATCGCGGGCCGCGTGGCCCGGGGGAGCGAGACGTAGCGCAGGTACCCCTTCATGTCGAAGCGCTGGGAGAGCCGGTCGAAGCGGGTCGCCTCTCCCGCGACGGGGATCGCGAGCCGGAACCACTGGTCGTAGCCCAGGTGGCGCCACTCCGCGAGCTCCTCGCCCTCGATCGTGAGCCGCATGAACGTGGGGGAGATCTGCTCCGCGGCGGTCACCTCGGCGGTGACGAGCCCCGTCGTGGCGTGATCGACGGTGATGTTGGTGGAGACCATGGCGTCCTTCGCGTCGGCGGGAATTCGTTGCGGGCACAGCGATCGCGCACGCCCACGATACTTCATCAGATGAACGACTACAAGGTTTCTCTTGACGCGAGGGGCGATCGGTGCGTAGGTTCATTAGTGAAGTAACTAACTAACGAACGGAGGTGACCATGTTCGACGACTCGCGCCCGATCTTCCAGCAGCTGGCGGAGCGCATCGAGGCGGACATCCTGCGCGGGGTGTACGCGGAGGACGAGCAGGTGCCGTCCACCAACGAACTCGCCGGTTTCATGCGCATCAACCCCGCGACGGCGGGCAAGGCGCTGAACCTCCTGGTCGACCGGGGCGTGATCTTCAAGCGCCGCGGCATCGGCATGTTCGTCTCACCGGGGGCACGCGCCCTCATTGCCACCGAACGGCAGGAGGGATTCCGCGAGCACTTCGTCGCCCCCCTCCTTGCCGAGGCCGACACCCTCGGCCTCACGACCCAAGACGTCATCCGACTCATCGAGAAGGAATCAGAGAAATGAACGCAACAGCAATCGAGACGCGTGGACTCACGCGCAGGTACCGGGGTGGGGCCGCTCTCGACGACGTCACCCTCACGATCGAGGAGGGCATCATCACCGGTCTCCTCGGCCGCAACGGCGCGGGGAAGACGACGCTCATGTCGCTCATCACTGCGCAGGATCGCCCGACCTCGGGCCAGGTGCTCGTCGGGGGCAAGCCCCCGTTCGAGCGGGCCGAGGCGATCGAGTCCATGTGCTTCATCCGAGACAACCAGCGCTACCCGGACGACTACCGCCTGAAGCACGCGGTGCGCGCCGCGAGCTTCAGCTACCCGAACTGGTCGCAGGAACTCGCAGACCGGCTCGTGAAACTGTTCCGGATCCCGGATCGCACGCCGGTGACGAAGTTCTCACGCGGCCAGCAGTCGGCGCTCGGGATCGTGCTCGGGCTGGCCTCCCGCTCGCCCATCACGTTCTTCGACGAGCCGTACCTCGGGCTCGACGCGACGGCCCGCGGCATCTTCTACGACGAGCTGCTCGCCGACTACGCGGCGCACCCGCGCACCATCGTCCTGTCGACGCACCTCATCGACGAGATGGATCGCCTGCTCGAGCGCGTGATCGTGCTCGACAAGGGCCGGGTCGTGAAGCACGCCGACGTCGACGAGCTGCGCGGCGGAGCCTTCCAGATTGCCGGCAAGGCGAGCGCGATCGAGGCGTTCCTCCCGGGGCGCGAGGTGCTCGCCCGCCGCACGATCGGCGGGCTCGGCACCGCCGTCATCGAGGGGGCCCTCACCGCGGAGGACCGTTCCGCCGCCGATGCGGCCGGGCTCGAGCTCAGCGCCGTCTCCCTGCAGGATCTCGTCGCCGCCTACGGGCTCGACCCGGAAGAGGCCGACTCCGGATCCGGATCCGACACCAGCTCACCATCACCCCGCCGCACCCATGAGAGGAGTGCATCATGAACCGCATCCTGAAGGTGACGAGGCTTCACCTGAACAAGGGGGTCACGTTCCTCATGACCCCGCTCATGATCCTCGCGGTCGTCTTCGTCGTGTCGATCATCATCTCGCTCGCGCTGCAGCGCACGGGGGTCGACCCCACCTCGGCCGAGTACATCCAGGGGGCGCGCTTCAACTCGGCGGTCGTGTGGTCGCTGCCCGGCTTCCTCGTCTACTACGGGGTGCAGGGCGTCGCGACGACGTACCCGTTCGGGCTCGCGCTCGGGGCGACGAGGCGCAACTTTATCCTCGGCACCCTGGTCGCGAACGCGATCCAGGCCGCGTACATCGCGCTGCTGCTGCTCGCGCTGCTCGGGCTCGAGCTGCTGACCAACCACTGGTTCGCGTCGATCTACGTGCTCGACGTGTACGCGCTCGGCGCCGGCAACGGGCTCGTCCTGGTGGCCTCGGCGTTCGTAGCGGTGCTGCTGTGCCTCACGATCGGCGGATTCTTCGGCGCGATCTGGGTGCGCTTCGGGGCGAAGGGGCCGGCGATCGCCGGCCTCGCCCTCGGCCTCGTGATCGCGGTGCTCGTGCTCGTGTTCGCGCCGCAGCTCGGCGAGATCTTCGCCGCGATCACCCGCCCCGCGATTGCGGGGGTGTCGCTCGCGGTACTCGTCCTCGCGATGCTCGGCACCTGGCTCGCGATGCGCAGGGCCGCCGTCCGCTAGGCCCGGGCGGTTATGCCCGGGCGGGCTCTCGCGTCTGCTCGGGCTCCGTGTCGGTGTTGTCGAAGGCGAGACCCTTGCGCGGCGCGTTGTAGAGCTCGAGGTCCAGGATCCCCTCGCGCTTCGCCACGATCGCCGGAACCAGGGCCTGACCGGCCACGTTCACCGCGGTGCGGCCCATGTCGATGATCGGATCGACCGCGAGCAGCAGGCCGACGCCCTCGAGCGGCAGGCCCAGCGTCGACAGCGTGAGCGTGAGCATCACGGTGGCGCCCGTCGTGCCGGCGGTCGCGGCAGAACCCACGACCGACACGAGCACGATCAGCAGGTACTGCACGAGCGTCAGCTCAATCCCGAAGAACTGCGCGATGAAGATCGCGGCCACCGCGGGGTAGATCGCGGCGCAGCCGTCCATCTTGGTCGTCGCGCCGAGCGGCACGGCGAACGAGGCGTAGCCGCGCGGCACGCCCAGGTTGCGCTCGGTCACGCGCTCGGTGAGCGGCAGCGTGCCGATCGACGAGCGGCTCACGAAGCCGAGCTGCACGGCGGGCCAGACGCCCGAGAAGTACTGCCGGATCGACAGGCCGTGCGTCTTCACGAGCACGGGGTAGACGACGAAGAGCACGATCGCGAGGCCGAGGTAGAGCACCGCGACGAACCAGGTCAGCGACCCCATCTTGTCCCAGCCGTACTCGGCGACGGCGTTGCCGATGAGGCCGATCGTGCCGAGCGGCGCGAGGCGGATGATCCACCACAGCACCTTCTGGATGATCGCGAGCGCCGACTCGGTGAGTCGGATGAAGGGCTCGGCCTTCTCGCCGATCTTGAGGGCGGCGATCCCGACCGCGGCGGAGATCACGATGACCTGCAGTACGTTGAAGCCGGGTGCCACCGTGAGCGCGCCGGTCTCGGCGTCGAGGCTGCCGCTCGCGTTCAGGCCGAGGAAGTTCTGCGGCACGAGCCCCGTGAGGAAGTTCCACCAGGTCCCGACGGTGTACGGATCCGCCGTCTCGAGCTCCGTCTGCGACGCCGCGGCGCCCGGCCGCAGAATCACGCCGAGCGCGATCCCGATCGTCACGGCGATGAGCGCCGTGATCGCGAACCACAGGAGCGTCTGCCCGGCGAGCCGCGCGGCGTTCGTGACGCGGCGCAGCCCGACGATGCTCGACACGACCGCGGTGAAGATGAGGGGCACGACCGCGGCGCGCAGCAGCGAGACGTAGCTCGACCCGATCGTGTCGAGCGTGGCGTGCAGCCCGTTCGGATTGCCCTCCGCATCGGCCCCGATGGTGCGCGCGACCCCGCCGAGCACGAGCCCGAGCACGAGGCCGGCGAGGATCTGCCAGCCAAACGAGGTGAGCCAGCCGGGCAGGCGGCGCTTCGGGGGAGCGGTGTCGGTCAGTTCGATCGGGGCGGTCACGGGGATCCTTCCTGTTGCCACACGGGCCCGGGTGTGGGCCGCCCGAGAGCCTATCAAACTATTCGGCCCCGTTATGCGAGACATTAAGTTGCGTTACTTCTGGTCCCGGGATCGATGCCCGCCCGCCCCGTTCCGGGTAGGCTGGTTGCATGGCTGATTCTTCGTTTGACGTGGTGAGCAAGATCGACTCGATGGAGGTCGAGAATGCGGTGAACCAGGCGCGCAAGGAGGTCGAGCAGCGCTACGACTTCAAGGGCGTTGGCGCCGACGTCTCCCTCTCGGGCGAGACGATCCTGATCAAGGCGAACACCGAGGAGCGCGTGAACGCGGTGCTCGACGTGCTGCAGTCGAAGTTCATCAAGCGCGGGCTGTCGCTCAAGGCGCTCGAGAGCGGCGAGCCGTTCCCGAGTGGCAAGGAGTACCGGATCGAGTCGAAGCTCAAGGAGGGCATCGACCAGGCCACGGCGAAGAAGCTCAACAAGCTCATCCGCGACGAGGGCCCGAAGAGCGTGAAGTCGCAGATCCAGGGCGACGAGCTGCGCGTCTCCTCGAAGAGCCGCGACGACCTGCAGGCCGCGATCGCGCTGCTCAAGGGGGCCGACGTCGACGTCGCGCTCCAATTCGTGAACTTCCGCTAGACGGTCGCTTCGCGGGGAAGGCCTCGCATCCGGGCCAGAGACGGGCGCTGCAGTGATGGATCGAATGACGTCTCGCGGGCGGGCGGCGTCCGCAGTGATGCTCCTGGCCGGGGTCGCGATCGCGGCGATGGGCTGCAGTTCGGCGGTGCCGACGGTGGACGAGCCCTCTGCGGGCGGCGAGTCCCACGACACGGAACTTGTTGACGTTACGCCGAAGGGCAACCGGCTCGTGTTCGGGGATCCAGAGATGGCGGTCGACTACCCGAGCCACTGGCACGCGGCGCCCACCGGCGAGGCGGAGCGACGCCCGGGCGTCACCGAGTTGACGCTGCTCGACGAATCCGACGCCCCGCAGCTGCAGCTCAACCGCGGCGGACTGCAGGGCCTCGGCGGGGCCTGCGCCCCTGATCTCCCGCTTATGCAGGTCAGCGAGCTCGACACGACGCCGGCGAAGGCCCCCGGCTTCGAGGCGGGTGCCGCGGCGGGCGGGGAGGCGCTGACGGGACTCCAATTCGTGTACCGGATCGGGGAGTTCGACGGCGGCGTCGTGACGAGCATGGCCCTGACCAACCAGCCGGTCGCGGACTCCTGCATGTTCTACAACCTCATCAGCGGCGCCGACGGCCTCATGGCGTTCGCCGACTCCGTTCAGGTGGATACCCATTCCAAGCAGGGCTTCTTCGCGAGCCGCGCCCAGGCCGAGGCGTATATGCAGACGCCGGAATACAAGACCAAGAAGCTCGTGCTCCTCTCGCTCTCCTTTGACCCGAGCGCCGCGGCCGAGGAACCCACTGACTAGCCCGCGATCACTGCGGGGTAGCGCGCTGCGGGGGCGTCGGCCGCGGGGTGCGCGCCCGCGCCCGCGCCCGCTCCCGCGCCCGCGCCCTCGCCCGCGCCCGCATCCCTCGAGTCGGCCGCAAGGCCCCATTCCCGCGGTCGAGTCGGCCGTAAGGCCCCTTTCGCGGGGGTGATTGGGGCCTTTCGGCCGACTCAGCGCGAGGTGAGCATTGGGTACGGGGGCGCGGAGCGCGATCTGGGTCCGGATCCGGGGCCGCGCACGTGTGCGTGCGGGGTGCACCCGCGCCCGTAACCCTCGAGTGGGCCGTAAGGCCCCATTCCCGCGGTGGAGTGGGCCGTAAGGCCCCTTTCGCGCGGGTGATTGGGGCCTTCCGGCCGACTCGGCGCTGGGCAGAACTTGGGGGCGGCGGTGTGGGCCTGGATCCGGACCCGAGTCCGGATCCGGGCGCTCGCGTGCGCAGGGTGCGGGGTGCACCCGCGACCCTCGAGTGGGCCGTAAGGCCCCATTCCCGCGGTCGAGTGGGCCGTAAGGCCCCTTTCGCGCGGGTGATTGGGGCCTTACGGCCGACTCGGCGCCGCACCCCGCACCCCGCGACCCGCGCCCCGAGCCCCGCGCCCGCCCCTCCGCGCGAACCGCCCGAGCCCTACCCCCGCGGGACCACCACGACGCCGCGGTACTCGGGGTCGCCCCAGCGCGTGATGAGGTCGATGCCAGCGAGCGGGATCGGAAGCGCGCTCGTGTCGACCCAGGTCTCGCCGTGCTCGGACTCCACCCACGGGTCGGAGACGATCACGGAATCCCCGATCACGTCGTGCGCGAGGATCCAGTGCGGGGTGGGGTCCGCGATGAGGGGCTCGAGGGTGATGAGGAGGAACACGTCGTTCCCGTCGGCCACGAGGTCCCGGATCTCCGCGGCCTCGATCCAGCGCCGCTCGATCGGGAGGCCGAGCTCGGCGGCCTGCCGCAGGCTGTCGCGCTGCAGCTGGGTGCGGAGGCGCAGCTCGCCCGCGTCCTTCTCGAACCACTCGAGCAGCACCAGGTCGGGGGCGCTCAGCACGACGCGGGGCTGGGTGCGCGCGGCGCCCGTGCGCGTGATCTCGCGCGCGGTCGCGACCGCGAGGCCGACGGGCTCGCACGCCGGGAAGTTCGTCGCCGTCCGCCAGAACGCGATCTCGCGCGCCTGATTCTCGTCGCCATCAGCGTCGAAGCGCGCGGCGCCCGCCCCGGCGCTCTCGAACATCATGAGCGCGGTCACGGCGCCGCAGGTCACGTCGGTCGTCTGCCCGTAGTACGGCGCGGTGCTTCGCGGCCCCTCGCCCAGCCACTTCGACCACCCGCGCACCCCGGCGGGTTCGCCCTGCCTGGTGCTCTCAACCGACGGCACGGGGTCAGGATCCCGCGTGAAGCCGAGCGCCTCGAGCGCGGCCTCGCGCTCGGCGTCGAGGGGTGCGAGCGCCGGGTGCTCCTCGAAGCGGATCACGATGGGCTCCGGGTGCTCGGCGTCGACGTAGCCGCGGTCGGCGGCCGCCGCAGCGACGGCGGCGCGGAACGCCCCCGCATCGGGGGAAACCACGTCGACGATCTTGCGGTACGCCGTGTGCGGGCGGCTCGCGGTGAGGGCGGTCGCGCCGCCCGCGGTGATCGTGCGCGGGGTCCAGACGGCCCGCTCGATCTCCCACAGCGCGGCCCGCTCGGGCGCGAGCCCATCGGGGGTTTCGGCGCCGGGCGCCGCCTCGAACTCGGGGATCTCGCTGGTCATCGCTGCTGCTCCTTGTCGCTTGCGGTGGTCCTCGGCGCGGGATCGGCCCCGCCCCGACGGATGCTGTCGTGCTCGGCCGCGGCCACGAGCATCTGGGTGTAGGGGTGCTGCGGCGCGTAGAGCACCTCGGCGGTCGTGCCGGCCTCCACGATCTCGCCCTTCTGCAGCACGATCGCGCGGCTCGCGACGCGCGCGACGACGCCGAGGTCGTGCGTGATGAAGAGCATCGCGAGGCCGAGCTCCTCCTTCAGCCGCGCGAGCAGGGCCAGGATCTGGGCCTGCACGGAGACGTCGAGCGCCGAGACGCTCTCGTCGCAGATGAGGAGCTGCGGCCGCGGGGCGAGCGCGCGGGCGATCGCGACGCGCTGGCGCTGGCCGCCCGAGAGCTGCGAGGGCCGCCGCGAGGCGAGCGCGGGGTCGAGCTCGACGAGGCGGAGGAGGTCTGTGACCGTGTCGGGCCAGCCGGATCCGGAGCCGGGGCCGGATCCGGATCCGCGGCCTGACCGGATGTCGCGCCCCGCCGCGCGGAGCGCCTCGGCGAGCGACTGCTCGATCGTGAACGACGGGTTGAGCGTCGAGTACGGATCCTGGAACACGATCTGCATCTCGCCCGGCTTCCGCCCGGGGCGTCCGGGGGAGAGCACGCGGCCGGAGAGTTCGACGGTGCCCGCGTCCGGCACGTCGAGGCCGGCGATGCAGCGTGCGAAGGTCGACTTGCCGGATCCCGACTCGCCCACGATCGCGACGATCTCGCCCGACGCGACGTCGACCGAGGCGTCGGAGAGGGCGCGCACGGCGCCGAAGCTCTTCGAGATGCCGCGCGCGGAGAGCACGGCGGCGGATCCCGAAACCCCTGATCCGGCAACCCCGGATCCGGCGCCAACGCCCTCGCGGGCCGCCGCCTCCGGCCGGTCGGCGATCGTCGGGTTCGCCTCGAGCAGCGCCCGCGTGTACGCGTGCTGGGGCGCCGCGAGCACCTGCTCGGCCGGCCCGCGTTCTACGACCTCGCCCGTGCGCATGACGAGCAGGTCGTCGGCGCGGCCGGCGACGACGCCGAGGTCGTGGCTGATCAGGATGAGGCTCATGCGGTGCTTCGCGAGGAGCTCGCGCAGCAGGTCGAGCACGCCGCCCTGGTTGCTCGCGTCGAGCGCCGTGGTCGGCTCGTCGGCGATGAGGAGGCGTGGCTCGGCCGCGAGCGCCGCGGCGATGGCGACGCGCTGGCGCATGCCGCCCGAGAGCTCCGACGGGTAGCGGCGCGCGGTCTCGGCGGGGAGGCGCACTTCCTCGAGCCGGCGCGCGACCTCGGGCGCGACCTCGGCGCGGCTCGGCGTGCGTCCCGTCTCCGCGCGCACGCGGGCCCGGATCGTCGCCGCGATCTGGTCCCCGCACCTGATCACGGGGCTCAGGCTCGTGAAGGGATCCTGCAGCAGGAGCACGGCCCGGCGGCCGCGGATCCCGGCCCACATCGCGTCGTCCCGGCTCGCGAGCGAGTAGCGGTGGCCGTCGATCTCGGCCTCGCCCGTCGCGCTCGTGCCGCGCGGGAGGAGGCCCGTGAGCGCCCGGGCGGTCATCGACTTGCCGGATCCGGACTCCCCGATGATCGCGAGCGTGCGGCCGGGCCGCACCTCGAGGTCGAGCGGCTCGACGATCGTGCCGGCCGGCCCCTCGACGGAGAGCCCGATCGCGGCGACGCCCTCGCGGGTCGCGGCGGCTTCGGTCTTCGCGTTCACTGGATCCCCCGTTCGCGCAGGCGCTCACCGAGGTGGTCGCCGAGCAGATTGATGGCCATCGTCACGATCACGATGAGGATCGCGGGCACGAGCAGCATGGCCGGGTTGTCGGCCATGACGCTGCGGCCGTCCGCGATCTGTCGGCCCCAGTCGGGGGTGCCCGGCGCGACGCCGATCCCGAGGAACGACAGCGACGACAGCGTCACGAGCGCGATCCCGAGGTTGAGCATGACGTTCGTGAGGATGAGCGGCCAGACGTTCGGCACGATGTGGCGGTACATGATCCGGAGCGGCGAAAGCGAGAGCATCTGCGCGGCCTCGACGTAGGGGCGCGGGGCCTGCTCGGTGACGCCGGCGCGCACGATCCTGATGTCCGAGGGGCAGAACAGCACGATGAGCATCGCGACCGTGACCCAGTAGCCCGCCCCGAAAATGCCGGCGACGACGATCGCGACGAGCATCACGGGCAGCGAGAGGAGTACGTCGACGATTCGCCCGATCACGCCGTCGGTGATGCCGCCGAAATAGCCGGCGAGCGTGCCGAAGATCACGGCGAGCACCATGGAACCGACCGCGATGACGGCGGGGCCCGCGACCGCGGATCCGGTGCCCGCGAGCGTGAGCAGCAGGATGTCGCGGCCGAGCTCGTCCGTGCCGAGCAGGTGGCCGGGGCTACCCGGGGGGAGCAGTGCGTCGAGGATGCTCTGCTCGCTGGCCGGGCCGACGAGGAACGGCGAGGCGAGGGCGAGGAGGGCCACGATCCCGAGCAGGATCGCGCACGCCGCGACGAGCCAATCGGGGCGCCTCCGCGCGGGCTTCAGCGAGATCGCGCGGGTTCTGGGGAGGGCCGGTGCGGTCATCGGTTCAGCTCCTTCGTGCGGACGCGGGGGTCGAGCAGGAGGTAGCTCAGGTCGACGAGGATCGTGATCACCGCGATCACCGCGGCGATCAGCATCGTAAGGGCCTGCACGAGCGGGAAGTCCTTGAAGAGCACCGCCTCCTGCAGCAGCGAGCCGATGCCGGGGAGCGCGAACACCGTCTCCACGATGATCGTGCCGCCCACGATAAAGGTCAGGATCAGGCCCGCACCCGTGACGATCGGGATCGCGGCCCCGCGCAGCGCGATCGTGCGCACCTCACGCTCCGAGAGCCCGCGGGCCCGCGCGAAGGTGATCGCGTCGCTCTGCAGCTCCCGCAGCACGGCGGCGCGGGTCATGCGCATGAGGATCGCGCCGATGCCCGCCGCGAGCGCGACCGCGGGAAGCGTGAGGTGCCAGAGCGCGTCGAGCGGGCCGTCGCCGCCGCCGTACGCGGGGAAGAGCGGGATCAGCATCGAGAACAGGTAGAGGAGCAGGATCGCGAGCGCGAACGACGGCGCCGAGAGCCCGAGCAGGGAGAGGGCGCTGCCGATCCGGTCCGTCGCGCGGCCCTCGCGGGCGGCGCTCACGATCCCGAGCGGGATCGCGGTCACGAGCGCGACGAGGAACGACAGCGCGATCAGGGCGATCGTGCTCGGCAGGCGCGAGGCGATGACGTCGCCAACGGGCTGCTGCAGGCGGATCGACTCGCCGAAGTCGCCCGTGAGCGCGCCGCCGAGCCAGTCGATGTAGCGCACGAAGAACGGGTCGTCGAGGTGGTACTCGGCGCGGATCGCCGCGATCGCCTCGGGGGAGGTCGGCCGGTTGCCGAGCAGGTTCTTCACGATGTCGCCCGGCGCGAGATACAGGAGCGAGAAGGTGACGAACGAGATGATGAGGAGGATCACGAGCACGCCCGCGATGCGCAGCGCGACGGTCCTCCCCAGGTTCTTTCCCATGCGGGAGCCGGTCTTGCCCGGTGGGCCGTCTGGTGTCGCGACGGTGGCGATCTCGACCGCGGTCATCTCGGTCCTCCTTTGGATCGGGGTGGTGCCTCGCGGCCGGGGCCGGATCCTGATGCGGATCCGGTCCCGGCGCGGGAGCACGGTACTGCCGGTGCCTACTCGGCGGCGTAGAGCTGGGTGCCCCAGGAGCCGAGGAAGGTGTACGGGCTGAAGTCGTGCACGCCGATCCCGGGCCCGAGGTACGTGATCGTCTGGCCCCACCACAGCGGCGCGGTGTGGGTCTCGGCGGCGTTCAGCTGCTCGAGCTCGAGCAGGATGTCGGCGCGCTCCTCCGGATCCGTCGCGGCGCCGGCGTCGGCGATGAGCTTCTGCGCATCCTGGTCGTCGAAGTGGCTGTCGTTCCCTGCTCCGAGCAGGTAGCCGTTCACCTCGGCGGGATCGCCGGTCGTCGAGAAGTACCACATGAAGCCGAGGCCGTGCTCGCCGTCGCCGATGGTCGCGAGCCACTCCTCGATCGGCACCTCGCGCACCTTGAGCGTGATCCCGACCTTCTTCAGGTTCTCGGCGAGCGACTGCGCCGCGGTGCCGAGCTGGGGGCCCGTGTTCGGGTAGGTGATCTCGGTCGTGAAGCCCTTCTCGGCCTCCGTGCCCTTCAGGAGTTCCTTCGCCTTGTCGAGGTCGAAGTCGTGCTGCGGCACCTCGGAGAGGAACTTGCGTGCGGCGTCGGCGTCGTAAGCCTGGCTGAGCGACTCGGGCGTCATGATCGACTCGGCGACCTCGCCGTATCCGCGCAGCAGCTTGTCGACGATCGCGTCGCGGTCGACCGCGCTCGCGATCGCGGCGCGCACGTTCGGGTCATCGAACGGGGCGACCTCGTGGTCGAAGATGAGGCCGGCGTAGGAGAGGTCGTTGACGGCCTCGACGCGGCCGTCCTTGATCTTTTCCCACTGCTGCGCCTGCTTGATCGGCACGTTGAACGCGACGTCGATGTCGCCCTTCTGGGCGGCGAGGAGGCGGGTGTTCTCGTCGGAGATGAAGTCGACGCGGATCTCCTTCACCTTGGGGGCCTCGCCCCACCAGGTGTCGACGCGCTCGAGGGTGACGTGCGAATCGGGCTGGAACTCGGTGACCTGGTACGGGCCGGTGCCCATGAGCAGGGCCTGGCTCGTGCCGACCTTGCCGCCCTGCGCCTCCCAGAACGCCTTCTGCGTGACGACGAGCGCGCCCACGTTCGAGAGCGTCGTGAGGAAGGCGGCGTCGGGCGCCGTCGTCTTGATCGTGACCTGCTTGTCGCCCGTGACCTCGGCGCTCGCGAGGGACTGCAGGTAGAAGGAGGTGCCGGGCGATGCCGTCGGATCCTTCGCCTGCTCGAGGCTGAAGACGACGTCCTCGGGCGTGACGGGGTCGCCGTTCTGGAACTTCGCGTCGTCGCGCAGCGTGAAGACGTAGGTCGTGGGATCGGGGGTTTCCCACTCGCTCGCGAGGGCAGGGACGAACTTGCCGTCGGCGTCGATGCCGACGAGCCCCTCCTGCACGTTGCCCGCGAGGTAGTAGTTCAGGATCCCGGACTCCTGGCCGATGTAGAGATTGGCGAGGGAACCGGGGAAGGCGACGGTGACCTGCTCGATCTCCTTGCCGCTGTCCTTGAGTTCGGGCTTCGGGGCGGCAGCGCCGCCGGCGCCTCCTGCGCCCCCGGTGCAGGCGCTGAGCACCAGCGCGGCGGCGGCCGCGAGCGCGGCGACGAGCGCGCGGCGCGGGCGGCTTGGGCGGCTTGGGTTGGCGGACTTCATTCTGCGCTCCTTTGCAGCGGAAGATTTTTCCCAGGTGATGACTCAGATTAGCCGCCGGATCAGGAATTGACTTCCCCGTCATCGTCATATTTCGCATTATTCACGCTTATGACTTTCGCGTTTGACTTTACAAACACTTACCAATCGGGCGGTTGGCTGATGGGAGCGATTATCGCCGCTTATTTATTTGGAATCAATTTGGGGGTGGTGGGTGGGTGTGTTGGGGTGTTGGGGTGTTGGGGTGTTGGGGTGTTGGGGTGTTGGGGGTGTTGGGTGTTGCGCGGGGGCCGAGTCGGCCGTAAGGCCCCATTCCCGCGGTCGAGTCGGCCGTAAGGCCCCTTTCGCGCCGCTGATTGGGGCCTTCCGGCCGACTCGGCGCAGGGTGCAGGATGCGCGGAACCTGACTCGCGCTTGCGCTTGCGTTCGCACGCGCACTCTCGAGTTGCAACCTCAGCAACCCGAGCAACCCGAGTAACCCTCGCGCTCTCCCCAGGCCCCCCCCGAGTCGGCCGTAAGGCCCCATTCCCGCGGCCGAGTGGGCCGTAAGGCCCCTTTCGCGCCGCTGATCGGGGCCTTCCGGCCGACTCGGCGCCGCCGGCGCCGCGCCCGGGCGCGCACAACCCCACCCTCGCTACACTGACCCCATGATCGGAGAGAACCTGCTCGGCCCCGAACCCACCCTGCTCGCCGCGGATCCCGTGGTGGACGCCGCGCTCGCCGCGGGGCGGGATCCCGAGGCGATCGTGCGCGAGCACCCGGAGTCGCCCGCAGCGTGGGCCGCCCTCGCCGACGCCGCGCACGGCGACGGCCGCGACATTGAGGCCTACGCCTTTGCGCGCGTCGGCTATCACCGCGGGCTCGACTCGCTGCGCAAGTCCGGGTGGCGCGGCGCCGGCCCCGTGCCCTGGTCACACGAGCCGAACCGCGGCGTGCTGCGCGCGCTCTTTGCGCTCCGCCGCTCGGCCGCGCGCATCGGGGAGGAGGGCGAGGTCGTGCGCCTCACCGAGTTCCTGGAGGGCGCGGATCCCGAGGTGATCCCGCTGCTTGAGGCCGAATAGGCCCCGCAAACCCCGCTCCGGGCAGGGAGAATCGCGGCCGGGTAGACTGGCTCGGTATCTGCCTAGGCAAAGGAAGGGGCTGAAATGCCCGCAGTGCTCATCACCGGTGCCCAGTGGGGCGACGAGGGGAAGGGGCGAGCGACCGACCTGCTCGGCAGCCGCGTCGACTACGTCGTCAAGTTCAACGGCGGCAACAACGCAGGCCACACGGTCGTCGTCGGCGACGAGAAGTATGCGCTTCACCTGCTCCCGTCAGGGATCCTGACGCCAGGCGTCACCCCAGTCATCTCGAACGGCGTCGTCGTCGACCTCGAGGTGCTGCGCGGCGAGCTCGAGGCGCTGGGCGGCCGCGGCGTCGATGTTTCTCGCCTCAAGGTGAGCGCGAATGCCCACGTCATCACGGCGTATCACCGCACGCTCGACAAGGTGACCGAGCGCTTCCTCGGCAAGCGTCAGATCGGCACGACGGGCCGCGGCATCGGCCCCGCCTACGCCGACAAGATCAATCGGGTCGGGATCCGGATCCAGGACATTTTTGACGAAGGCATCCTGCGTCAGAAGGTCGAGGCGGCCCTCGAGTTTAAGAACCAGGTCCTGGTCAAGATCTATAACCGCCGCGCGATCTCGGCCGACGAGATTGTCGATGACCTCCTGTCGTACCGCGAGATGCTGGAGCCGATGGTGTGCGACACCGGGCTGCTCCTGCACGAGGCGATGGAGGCCGACAAGACGGTGCTCTTCGAGGCGGGCCAGGCGACGATGCTCGACATCGACCACGGCACCTACCCGTTCGTGACCTCGTCGAACGCGACCGCGGGTGGCGCGAGCACCGGATCCGGCCTCCCTCCGCACGCGATCGACCGCGTGATCTCGGTGATCAAGGCCTACACGACGCGCGTCGGCGCCGGCCCGTTCCCCACGGAGCTCTTCGATGAGTCGGGCGAATACCTGCGTAAGCAGGGCTTCGAGTTCGGCACCACGACGGGGCGACCCCGCCGCTGCGGCTGGTACGACGCGCCGATCGCGCGCTACGCCGCGCGGATCAACGGCGTCACGGACTTCGTGCTGACGAAGCTCGACGTGCTGTCCGGGCTCGACCGGATCCCGGTCTGCGTCGCCTACGATGTGAACGGCGTGCGCCACGACGAGGTGCCCGTGAACCAGAGCGACTTCCACCATGCGAAGCCGATCTACGAGGAGTTTCCGGGCTGGTCAGAGGATATTTCGGGCGCCCGTCGCTTCGAGGACCTGCCGAAGAACGCGCAGGACTACATCCTCGCGCTCGAGGCCATGAGCGGATCCCGGATCTCGGCGATCGGCGTCGGCCCGGAGCGCGAGCAGGTCGTCGTGCGCCACGATCTGCTTGACTGAACAGGTGAATTGATCCCGGCGCCCGCGTGCGGGACGCGACTTCAGAGAGGGTGGGGCCCGTGACCGAGCAGGATCCGCGCCAGCGCCTCGAGCGGCTGCGCTCGAGCATCGACAACATCGACGCGGCGCTCGTCCACATGCTTGCCGAGCGCTTCCGCTGCACGCAGGAGGTCGGGCAGCTGAAGGCCGAGAACGAGATGCCGGCGTCGGATCCGTCGCGGGAGACGCGCCAGATCGCCCGGCTGCGGAGCCTCGCTGAGGACGCGCACCTGGATCCCGAGTTCGCCGAGAAGTGGTTTAACTTCGTGGTCGCTGAGGTGATTCAGCACCACACGGCCGCCGCGTCCGAGAAGGCCGCGCGGGGCGAGTAGTCAACTCCCAGCCGACACATCTTGTGATCCATTCGAACATATGTTCGAATAGTCCGCATGAGATGGAGCGGACAATCGGTCACCCCCGGCGCCCCGAAGCAGGCGTCGGCGGCCGGATCGCGCGACGCCGCCCTGCCCGGGCTCTCGCTTGCGGAGGTGGCGGCGGTGCCCGGGCACTTGCGCACGGTTCGCGCGCCGGAGTTCGCTGGCCTCGTCTTTCATGAGGTGCTCGCGAAGAGCGCGCTGAATCGCGTTCCCGGTGCCTCGTCGATGCCGTTCTCCTGGACCATTAACCCGTATCGCGGCTGTGCGCACGCCTGTGTGTACTGCTTCGCCAGGGGCTCGCACCGCTATCTCGACTTCGACACTGGCCGTGACTTCGACACGCAGATCGTGGTGAAGGTGAACGTCGCCGAGGTGCTCGGGCGGGAGCTCGCGAGGCCGGGCTGGGCCGGGCAGGCCGTGGCGCTCGGCACGAATACCGACCCGTATCAGCGCGCCGAGGGGCGGTATCGCCTCATGCCCGGGATCATCGCCGCGCTCGCGCGGAGCCGCACGCCGATGTCGGTGCTGACGAAGGGCACGCTGCTGCGCCGGGATCTGCCGGTGCTTGCCGAGGCGGCGCGCTCGGCCCCGGTTGACCTGGCGATGTCGATCGCGGTGGGGGACCCGGAGCTGCAGAAGTCGATCGAGCCCGGCGTTCCTTCGACGCGGGCGCGGCTCGACACGATCGCCGCCGCGCGGGAGGCGGGGTTCGCGCCGCAGGTGTTTCTCATGCCGGTGCTGCCGTTCTTGTCGGACGGGGCGGCGGAGCTCGACAGGTTGCTGCGTGAGATCAGGGAGGCTGGGGCCGAGTCGGTGATGTACGGGCCGCTGCACCTGCGCTCGCATGTCAAGCCGTGGTTCTTCGAGTGGCTCGGGCGTGAGCACCCGGAGCTGGTCTCGAAGTACCGCGCGCTCTACCCGGGCGCCGCGAGTCGGGCAACGAAAGAGTACCGCCAGGCGCTTGCCGCCCGGATACGTCCGATGATCAGGCGTTATGGACTGGAGTGGCGGAGTGCTCGGGTCGTTGCGCCTGCCGCCGCGGGAGAGGGGGTGCCGGGGGTCCCAGAGCCGACACTTTTCTAGAGCCGTGCAAGGCTAGCCTGGCCTGCGATGCGCGCGAACAGGTATTTAGAGACAATGCGAGTGTGAAGACTCTGCGTTCTGCTCTACGAAACTACCCGGTCGTGGCCGCGACGCTCGTGGTTGGGCTCGTCGGACTGGTGCTGCTCGCGACCCCGGCCCGTGCAATCGCGCCTTGGCTCGTTGGCGGCTATGCGCTCCTCGTCGCCGGCTGGCAGGCCGTGCAGATGGTGCGCGAGTTGCTGCGCGGGCACGCGGGACTCGACATCCTCGCGGTCACGGCGATCATCGCCGCGGTGCTGGTGGGGGAGCCCTGGGCCGCGCTCGTCGTGGTGCTCATGCTCACGGGCGGCGAAGCGCTCGAGGACTACGCCGAGAATCGCTCGAAGCGGGAACTCACCGCGCTCCTTAACCGGGCGCCGCAACACGCGACTCGCGTGGTGGGGGTCGCGGCAGGGGCGGGCGTCAGCCTGGGCGGTCTCGACGCGGGTGGTCACGGCGAGGGCATCGGAGTGGGCGGTCTCGACGCGGGCGGCCACGGCGAGGGCATCGGCGGTGCGGACATCGGCGGTGCGGACATCGGCGGTGCGGGCGTCGGCGGTACGGGCGATTCAGGCGCCGAGCAGCGCACCGAGCGGATCGACGTGCAGGAGGTGCGCGTCGGCGACGTGCTGCTGGTGCGCCCGGGCGAGCTCGTGCCGGTCGACGGGCTGCTGCTCGAGGAGTCGGCGATGTTCGACGAGTCGTCGCTCACGGGCGAGAGCCTGCCGGTGGAGAAGGCGCCGGGCGAGCGCGTCGCCTCGGGCATTGTGAACGGGACGACGGCGGTGTTCATCCGGGCGACCGCGGTCGCGGCCGACAGCGAGTACCAGCAGATCGTGCGGCTCGTTCGCGAGGCGCAGGGGAGTCGCGCCCGCACGGTCAGGCTCGCCGACCGCTACGCGGTGCCGTTCACGATCCTGTCGCTCGGAATCGCGGCGACGGCCTGGATCGTGAGCGGAGATCCGGTGCGCTTCGCCGAGGTGCTCGTCGTGGCGACGCCGTGCCCGCTGCTCATCGCGGCGCCCGTCGCGTTCCTCGGCGGTATGAGCCGCGCCGCGAAGGCGGGGCTCATTGTGAAGGGCGGCGGCACGCTCGAGCAGCTCGCGCGTGTGCGCTCGGCGGCGTTCGACAAGACGGGCACGCTCACGACGGGGCGGCCGAAGCCGCGCCGCGTGGAGGTCGCGGAGGGCTTCAGCGAGGAGCGGGTGCTGCAGCTCGCGGCGTCTGCCGAGGTGTTCTCGTCGCACGTGCTCGCGGGGGCCGTGGTCGCGGCGGCGCGCGAACGCGGCGTGCCCGTGCTGCCCGTGGAGTCCGCCGAGGAGTTCGCGACGAACGGCGTCGAGGCGCGCACCGCCGAGGGGCTCGTACGGGTCGGCAAGCCAAGCTGGATCGAGGGTTTCGCCGCCGGGCTCGAGCGGCCGAATCTGGAGGCCGGCGAACTCGCGATCTTCGTCTCGCTCGACGACCGCTTCGCTGGCGCGATCGTGATGCGCGATCGGCTCCGCGAGGAGGCGCCCGCGGCGCTCGATGAGCTGCGCGAGCTCGGGGTCGAGCGCATGATTATGGTCACGGGCGACGTCGCCGCGACCGCGAACGTCGTCGCGGGGCGGCTCGGGATCGAGGAGGTGCACGCCGAGTGCCAGCCGGCCGACAAGGTCGCGATCGTCGCGAAGGTGGAGCCCCGGCCGCTCCTCATGGCGGGCGACGGACTCAACGACGCCCCCGTGCTCGCGGCCGCCGACGTGGGCTTCGCGATGGGCGCGCGCGGTTCGACCGCGGCGAGCGAGTCCGCCGACGTCGTGAACCGTTTCGACAGCATCTCGGGAGCCGCAGAGGCCGTGCGGATCGGCCGCGACACCGTGCGCATCGCGCTGCAGAGCATCTGGGCGGGCATCATCATCAGCGTCGGCCTCATGATCGTCGCGGCCCTCGGCTTCCTCCCCGCGCTCGCGGGCGCCTGGATGCAGGAGCTCGTCGACCTCGTCGCGATCCTGTGGGCGCTCCGCGCGGTGAAGGGCTCCGGCCCGGCGCGGCGCGCGGCGCGCGCGATTCCCAGCGGGCACTGAGTGCGGCACGCCGAGGCGCCTGCCTATGATGGACGAGCTAGTGCCGTGGTTTGTATGCAGTTCAGTTGATTCAGGCCGGGTCCGCGGCAGCTTCGTCTCCGGGTTTCTCGGCCAGGGAGACGCACGCCGATGCCGAAAACGCTGTTACTCGTGATCCTGTACGTCATGATCGCTGGCCCGCTCGCGGGAACCGCGGTCATGTTTGCGGTGACGGCGAAGGTGGGCGTCGCGACCGTCCTGATCGTCAACCTGTTGCTCGCGAGCGTCGTGATGATCCTCGCAGCGACTCGACACCCCCGCTGGCTCGGGGGACAGGCCGCTGACGAGAGCGGTCGCGTTTCGGTGAGCCAGCGCGTGGCGAACGTGCTCTGGATCCTGATGATCACCGCGGCGGTCGTCGCCACCGTGGTCACCGGCGACACCTACTGGGCCGTGTGCGCGACGGGAGCGGTGATCGGCTTGCTGATCGGCCGTGGATTCCGGGCGCGGCAGAAACCGGCCCCGTTGTAGCCCCTTGGTCTGGTCCACCAGGCGTGCAGCGGAACGACGCCGCGTTCCTCCTGCGCCCGCCTCGAATTCTGCATCCAGCTGGGCTGTCTGCCCAAAATCTTGAAGTTGAGTGCTGATCTCTTGCTGGGCGCTGCAGGCTCCCGCGGATCGCGTGCGCCACGCCTCACGCGGAACACGCCTCCTGAGGCGACGCCACTCCCGTCAGGGCAGCGCGCGCCCCCGCGATCGCCTCGAGCACCCGCTCGCGGAGCGCGTTGCCGCGGGCCGCGAAGCCGCGCTGCAGGTCTGCGTACTCGCGCCTGCCCGGGGCGGTCTCGATCGGGATCGGCACGAGCTCGGCGCCGTCGGCCCCGAAGTAGCCGCGCACGTCGTAGGGGGAGGCCCGCATGTCGACCTCGCGGATGTCGCGGGCGAGCACGAAGGCGTCGAGCAGCACCTCGCCCGGCACGATGGGGCCGAGCTTCGCGGCCCACTTGTAGACGTCCATGCCGGCGTGGAGGCAGCCCGCCTGCTCGAGCTCCGGCTGGGTCTCCCGGCTCGGCTGCAGGGTGTTGAGCGGCGCGGCCTCCGGAGTGAAGAAGCGGAAGGCGTCGAAGTGGGTGCACGAGATGCGCTGGCTCGCGACGACGCGATCCGTCGCCTCGTGCCCGATCCGGAGCGGGAGCTGCGCGTGCCGCAGCTGCTCCGGCGTCATGCGGTAGACCATGGCCCACTCGTGCAGGCCGAAGCAGCCGTAGCGGGGCGTGCGTTCGAGCGTCGCGCGCAGGAGGTTCTCGACGTAGTCAACCGTTCCGCCGCGCCTCGCAAAGTAGGCGACCGGATCGACCTCGGCCGCGCACGGCTCAGCCGCGCCCTCCACGGCACCCCCACCGGAGCCGCGATAGAACTTCCAAGCCGCGCGCTCGGCCCCGGCGCCCGCAAGCGCGACCCCGGCTCCCGGGTGCCACCTGGCCAGCTCGTTCGGTTTGACCGAGTAGTACGTCCAGAGGAAGTCCTCCACCGGGTGTTTCTCGCCGCGGAGCCGCCTGGCCCGGTGCCCTGCAGTGAGGGCGTCGGCCCGGTCCCGGTGCGCCGATTCGCGGGCGCGCCACTCGGCCGCGCCGAGCGTCAGGGAGCGTGTTTCGGCCACCCACCGAGTGTACCGCCGCCCCGATGCGTGGCCCACGAAGCATTCGCGAATTGACTACCGGCATTCCGATCCGATAGGTTACGGCTGTCGTGCGCGTCTGGGGAGTCGCGCACGTCGCGTGACCGGGTCCAGGGGGAACCCGCTCGATTGCGCTGTCATCTATTGGGGGAAGTGACAGATGTCGCACAGTGCTGCTTTGCAGGTTTCGGGGAATGGCTGGAGGCGGGTCCGATCGTGGATCGCCGGGACGGCGGTCGGCGCGATCGTCGCCGGATCGCTCGTCGCGGTCGGGGTCGGGGCGCAGCTCGCGTCCGCTGACCCGTGGGCGCCGAGCGTCGCGATCTCGCACGACGCCGAGAAGGGCTTCGTGCTCGCGGGCGAGGATCTGACGGTCGACGTCACGATCACGAACGAGAACGGCGGCAAGCAGTTCAACGCGGGGCTCACCGCGCTGCTGCCGGACTCCGTCGAGCTCGTGAGCAGCGGCCACTTCGGCGCGCCCAAGCGCTTCGGCGCCCTGAGCGTGCTGCCGAACAGCGCCCGCACGAACTCCACCGACTGCGAGGCGCAGGGCCTGATCCGCGCCTCCTCGCTCACGCCTCCCGGGCCCGCGAACCGCTGTGCCGTGCCCGAGGGCAAGCAGCTCTGGGTGTTCTCCGACGTCGACGATCTCCCGCAGGGCGCGTCGATCAGCTCCTCGATTGTGCTCCGCCCGAACGCGAGCGTGTACCCGGTCGGCACGCAGATCGACTTCCAGGCGAAGGCCTACACGAGCAGCGACCCCTCGCGGCTCCCCGTCTTCGACGGCTCCCCGGGCAAGTCGAAGTCCAGCGCGCACACCTCCGGCACGGGCGTCGACGCCGACGCGACGCCGATCCCGGTGCAGGCGATCCGCGTCACGAAGTCGGAGCCGAGCCCCGAGGATGAGCTTCTCCGCGGCGCGCACGACCACCCCACGACCTACACGATCAGGATCGAGAATTCGGGCGAGGCCCCCACGGGCGGCGTCACCGTCGTCGACTACCTCCCCGCCGGCCTCGAGTACCTCGGCGTCACGGGCGGCGACCAGTCGCGGGGCGGCGAGGAGTACCCCGGATCCGGGCCCATCCCCGGCGCATGGACGCACGCGGGCGAGCGGGTCGAGACCGTCGAGCTCGGCGCGGCCGAGGCGGAGGCGCTCGGGCTCGCGGGCGCCGGTGTCTACACGAAGGTGACCTGGGTGCTCGCGGCGCCCCTCGCGGGCGGCACGCCGCAGGCCTTCCCCGGCACGGCCGGCACGACCGGCAGCTTCGAGTTCACCTACCAGGCCGCGATCCCGCTGTTCGAGAACACGATGTGGGGCGATCCGGCTCCGAATCCCGATTCTGCAGCACAGGCCGCGAATCTGGACAACAACACGGGCGCATCGACCCGCCACGGCAGCACCGATGCCGCGAGCCCTGAGCACGCGCAGACGCTCGTGAACGGCGTCGTCGCGACCGGCCGCTACGAGGGCGCCGTCGCGAACGGCGACGAGGCGCTCCGCGCGGTCTCGGACGCCGACACCGAGCTCGTCGAGGCCGTCGACATCCACGTCGTGAAGCGCGTCGAGACCGGGGCATTCACCGTCGGCAAGCTCGCAAGCTACGGCCTCGACGTGCGCGTCGGCGAGTACGTCGACGCGCAGGACGTGCTCCTCACCGACACGGTGCCGAACGGTCTCTGCCCCGCCTTCCCCGCGGTGGGCTCCGGATCCGGATCCACACCGAAGCTCACGATCCGCACGGCTTCCGGCGTCCAGGATCTGACCTCTGATCCCGCGGCCTGGAGCGCGCAGCTCGGCGACCCCGCCTGTGCCTACCCGAGCACGCAGCCCGGCGCGAGCGTCGCGGGCGCCGAGGTGCGTTCGATCGAGTACCGCGCTGCCACGGGCGAGTTCGTCGTGGTCTTCGCGACGGACGCGATCCCGGCGAACGGCACGGCCGGCGTCGGATACACCCTGTTCCAGCGCGCGAACTACGCGGGCGACAAGGGAGCGACGAGCTCCGGTGACTCGCTCACGAACACCGTCAAGATCGCCGCGAAAACGACCCCGGTCGACGCGATCGCGAACGACCCCGAGCTCGCGGAGCAGGTCGGCGGCGAGTACTTCCCGGCCGACGACTCGGCGGCGACTGTCGTGTCCGACACCTCTGAGCTTACGAAGACCGTGCTGAAGCGCGGCGCCTCGCTCGCGGGAGCAACCGCGGGCGACTGGGAGAAGGTCTCCTCGACCCCGTTCTCCGCGGGCGACCGGATCTGGTACCGCCTGCAGGTCCCGTTCGCGGAGGGAATCGACGTCCGCAACCCGATCCTCGAGGACTACCTCCCCGAGGGCGTCGAGTTCGTGAGCGCGAGCTACGCCTTCTCCGGGATTCCGGGCTTCGCCAACGTGCCCGAGTCGGCCCCGATCCAGCGCTCCACGGGCGCAGCATTCCCCGCGGCCCTGATCCCGGCCCCGGTCGGCACGCCCGCGGCGGATCCGACGCACCTCGCGTGGAACCTCGGCCAGCGCCTCGAAACGGGCAGCACGGACCGCTTCATGCCGGAGAGCAGCCGGATCGCGGTCTTCGTCGAGGGTCGCGTAACCGGCCTCTCCGCGTCGAAGGACGACGTCGACAGCCCCGCGAACCACGCGAAGTACCAGCAGGTCAACGTCGACGGCGACGTGTCCTTCCTGCGTGACCAGGCGTCGAGCCCGCTCGACTGGGGAGCGACCCTGAAGAAGGGCATCAAGACCAACACGCACGATGGCGGCAGTACGGACCGTGCCTTCGGCAACGGCGGCACGAACGAGGCCGTCGTGCAGGGCGACACGGTGACCTACCGGATCGACGTCACGGCGCCGCAGAACGCGACGACCGACTACGTGATCTGGGATCAGCTCCCGGCCGGCGTGCGCGCGGCCGACATCGTGACGGGCAGCGAGACCGCCGCACGCTACGACGGCGGCGCCGAGACCGCCATCCAGAAGCCCGGCTTCGAGGTGCACGCCTACGACCCGGGCCAGCCGATGCCGGCTGGAGCCCCGACGCCCACCGCGAGCGACCGCACGATCGTGGCCTGGAAGGTCTCGGCGGCGATCCCGGGCAGCACTGCTGCCGCTACGGGCGTCCCGGCCGTGACCCGCGGGTTCACGCTCGGCTACACGCTGCGCGTGCCTGACGGCGCGGCGGGCGGCGCGGCGGGCGGGCCGGCGGCCCAGCTCACGCAGAGCTACGAGAACACCGCGGCGATCGTGAGCTACGGGATCCCGAGCAACGGCTCCGGCGAGACCTCGACGATCGTGCCGCAGCGCCCCGGTTCGGGTGGCCAGGTCATCACCGACCGCACCCCGGGCGACGGCGAGTTCGCGCACCCCGATACCGACACCTACGGCTCCGCCGAGGTG
Organism: Leucobacter luti; assembly: GCF_050310065.1. GTDB lineage: Bacteria > Actinomycetota > Actinomycetes > Actinomycetales > Microbacteriaceae > Leucobacter > Leucobacter luti_B. Next base: position 632,176 of record NZ_CP190007.1, read on the forward strand.
CACCTGCCCGGCGTGACGCTCGACAAGCGCCTGATCAGCACGGAAGTTGCGCCCTCCAGTGACCCGCTCAACTCGTCGGTCACGACGGGGGCGGCCGCCTCGCGTCCCGACGACGCGGTCGTGCCGGGTGAGCTCGCGACGTTCGAGTACGCGGTCACGATCCCGGCGCACACGACCGTGCGCGGCGCCGTGCTCGCCGATCAGGGTCGCTTCGCCTTCGCGGGCGGCAAGTCGATCGCCTACAGCTACGTGCCGGGCAGCGCGAAGTTCTTCGACGAGACGGGCGCCGACATCACGGCGGCCTGCTCGGCCGAGACCTCGAGCGACCGCTTCCGCTGCGCCGAGACCGCGGGAGCGCAGCACGGCGTGCTCAGCTTCCCCGCGAGCTACGACAACGCGACGAACGCGGACCAGACGTTCAAGGCCCGGATCACCGTGTTCGTGCCGAAGACGACAAACCCGGCGGTGACGCCCGTCCCGACGAAGCTCACGAACACCGCGACCTTCGCGCACCCGAAGCCGGGCGCGCCTGGCGAGACGGTGACCGTCAGGGACACCGCTGACGCGCACTACACGGCGCCGCAGCCCGCGATCAGGAAGGCCATCACGGGCCCGAGCGAGGTCGGCCCGGACGGCCGCGTGAGCTACACGCTCACCGCCTCGAATCAGACGGGGCGCCCCGCGCTCTATGACTCGGTGCTGCTCGACTGCGTGCCGGCCGAGATCGGCGTCGACGCCGCGACGCTGTCGCCGTCCGCGGGCACGGCCGAGCTCGTCCCGGGCGAGACGTGCGCGTTCGCGAACGGCAAGGTCGTTCGCGGCCAGGGCACGGGATCTCTGATCGAATGGAAGATCGGCCGCATCGACGCCGGATCGCCGCAGACGTTCAGCTACGCAGGCGTCGTGACGGGCACCGCGGGCGGCGGCTCGAGCTACCGCAACCACGCGACCCTCACGGGCTACTCGCTCCCGGCGCAGGTCGACGGGCAGAGCACGACCGACCGTCGCGCCGAGTACGCGGTGAGCGCGAACGCGACCGTCACGGTCGCGAACGCCGGGATCGCGAAGTCGGTGAACAAGCCGACGGCCGCCGTCGGCGAGACCGTCGAGTACACCGTGAAGGCGAGCTTCCCCGCGAACGCGAACTACTACGACGTGAAGGTCACGGACCGGCTGCCGAAGGGCGTCGAGTTCGTGCGCGCCACGGGCACCACGGTCGACTGGGCCGACCTCCCAGCCGCAGAGCGGCCGAGCGTCGTCGCGGCCGCGCCGCGGGGCACGGTCGCCGCGGGTCAGACGCTGAGCTGGACCCTCGATCCCGGCGACGTCGCGACCTCCTCGAAGCCGCGGAGCATCACGCTCACCTTCGAGGCCCGGATCACCGACGCGATCGCCTCGAACGGACTCCTCAACACGGCCCTCCTCGACTGGAACCGCGTCGACGGCGGGGATCCCGCGCCGACGAAGACGAGCACCGCGACCACGACCGTGCAGCACCCGCAGGTGCAGATCTCGAAGCTCGTGAACGACGCGGCGGAGTACCGCGCGAACCCGGGCGGCGAGTTCCCCTACTCGATCGCGCTCACGAACACCGGGGCCGTCGCCGCGCACCACACCCGGGTGACGGACGCGGTTCCCGCAGGCATCGTCGTCGACCCCGCGAGCATCTCGCACGGCGGCCAGCTCTCGGCGGACGGCCGCACGATCACCTGGGAGAACCTCCCGGTCATCGATCCGGCGTCCGGATCCGGCGCCAACAAGCGCGTCGTGCTGAGCTACACGGCGAGCTTCGCGGACTCCGCGAGCCTCGACCCCGCGGCCTCGGCCGCAGGCGTCGGCGCCTGGCTCACGAACGTCGCGAAGGTCGACCGCTACGAGTCGTGGCCGAGCGGCGGCAGGGTGACCGAGCCGGGCACGGGCGGCGTCCCGCCCGTGACGAGCTCGGCGAAGGCCGCGCCGCTCTTCCCGCGCGTCGCGCTCCTGAAGGAGGTCGTCGGCGACTCGCTCGCGCACGTCGGCGAGGCCTTCACTTGGCGCCTCACCGCGACGAACGCGGGAGCAGGCGACGCCCACACCGTGACGATGACCGACACGCTGCCCCCGCACTGGGAGTACGTGGACGGCTCGGCGCAGGTCTCGATCTCGGGCGGCGCCGCCACCCAGATTGAGCCGGCCGTCGACGCCGCCGCGGGAACGCTCACCTGGTCGCTCGCGGGCGACGCTGGGGCCGCCCTCCTCGGCGGCACGGGCGCGAGCGGCGCGCTCGCGGGCGGCACGGCCGTGATCACCTTCCAGGCGATCCCGACCGCGGCCGCGGCGACCGACGCCTCGGGCCAGCTCGTGCGCGTGCACACCAACACGCTCGGCGCCGTGACGACCGACCCCACGGGGGAGAGCGTCCCGAGCTTCACGGGCGACGACAGCGCGGCCGAGGCCGAGCTCGCGGCAGGCGATCTCGGGATCGTGAAGTCGCGCGTCGGCGGCGCCGATGCGGCGCCCATGCACGCCGGCACCGAGGGGGCGGCGTGGTCCATCGTGGTCACGAACCACGGGCCGGACACCGCCGAGGGCCCGATCACGGTGCGCGACACGACGGGCGCCCTGCCCGCTGGCATCGTCGTGACGGGCGCGGTCGGCGACGGCTGGAGCTGCGCGGCCCCGAGCCGTGCGGCGAACGGCGCGACGACGATCGACTGCGCGCGCGTCACGGCTGACGAGTCGCTCGCGAACGGCGCCTCGTTCCCCGCGATCACGGTGTCGGTGCGGATCGCGGCCGATCAGGCGGCGACGACGGTCGGCAACACGGCTAAGGTGACCCCCGGCCGCACGGTCGACCTGGTCCCGGAGAACAACACGTCGACCTCGACCCTCGAGACCGACGCGGCCGCCGACCTCGCGATCGTGAAGTCCCTGAACACGGCCGCCCCGAACGCGGGCGCCGCGATCTCGTGGCAGCTCACGCCGTCGAACCTCGGTCCCTCGGTCTCCGCGAGCACCGACGCGAAGCCGGTGACCATCACCGACCGCGTGCCCGCGGGCGTCTCGAACGTCACGTTCGCCGACGCGACCGGGACCTGGTCCGCGACAGCTCCCGCGGGTGGCTGGAGCGCGGGCGACACGATCACGTGGCGCTACACGGGGGTGAGCGCGCCCGTCGGGGCGCTCCCCGCGATCCTCCTGACGGGCACGATCGACGCCGACTTCGCGGGTGGGGAGATCGCCAACACGGCGGTCATCGCCCCGGGTGAGACCCCGGATCCGGACGAGGACAACAACACCTCGACGGTGACGACGACCCCGGCGAAGGACACGGCGCTCGCCGTGGCGAAGACGCGCGTGGTGCTCGTCGACGGCGTCTGGGTGCCCGCGGCCGCGGATCACCGCGTGACCTGGGGCGAGCCCGTTTCCTACCGGGTGACGGTCACGAACCTCGGGCCCGCCGTCGCGCACGGCGTGAGCGTCGTCGACGAGACCCCGGCCGGGCTCTCGGGCGCGCGGCACGTCGACGAGCGCGGCACCTGGACGCTCACGCCCGGCGGCCAGAACGCCGCGGGCGAGTCCGACGCCAGCTGGGACACCTTCGCGCTCGGCGGCCCGCTCCTCGTGGGCTCCGCGAACGCGGGATCCTTCATCGTGACCTACGACACGGACGCCGCGCGTCCCGCCGAAGCAGGCATCACGAACTGGGTCGAGGCCACGGCCGACAACGCGCCCGATCCGGTGCGGGATCCGGACTCGACCGAGTCGAACAGGATCGCCGACCTCGGCGTCGTGAAGTCCCACACGGGCGACGCGGTCGCGGGCGGGACCCTCGACTACACGATCGTCGCGACGAACCACGGCCCGAGCGTCGCGGACGGCGAGATCGTCGTCGGCGACCTGCTGCCGGCCGGTTTCAGCTACGTGACGGGCAGCGCGCGGGTGGCCGTCTCGGGCGGCACGGCGGTCGCGGCCGAGCCGACGGTCGCGGGTCAGCAGCTCAGCTGGACCGCGGTCGCGGACGGCGCGACCCTCGCGCCCGGCGAGACGATCGTCATCACGCTCACGACCGCGATTGACGCCGGCGTGCCGGCGCAGCAGCGCCTCGTGAACACGGCGACCGTAGAGCAGCCCTACGACCCGAGCGATCCGAGCAAGTCGACGGATCCCGATCCGAGCAACAACACGGACGACGACGAGACCGACGTGCGCACAAGCGCCGACGTCACGATCGAGAAGACCGTGCTCGGCGCCGCGGGCGACTGGGTCGCGGGCGGCCAGGTGAGCTACTCGCTCACGGTGCTGAACGCCGGCCCCTCCGAGGTGCCGACGCGCGTCACCGACGTGCTGCCGGCCGGCCTCACGCTCGCCTCGATCTCCGGGGCCGAGTGGAGCTGCGACGCGGTGACCGCGGGCGACACCACCGGCGTGTGCGAGTTCTCGGCGAACGGCGGAAACATGCCCGTCGGGATCCCGAGCACGATCGACGTGGTCGCGAACCTGTCGGCCTCCGTGCCCGAGGGCACCGAGCTCGTCAACACCGCGACCGTGACGTGGGTCGACAGCGACGGCCCCGGCAGCGACGAGGACACCGCCGCGATCACCGTGACCGCGCTCGCCGACCTCGGCATCGAGAAGTCGGTCGCGGCCCCCGCCGACGGCCCCGCCGTCGCGGGCGAGACCGCCGCGTACCGCCTCGCGGTCACGAACCACGGCTCGAGCGACGCGGTCGCCCCCGTCACCGTCGTCGACACGCTGCCCGCCGGGCTGACGTTCGACGAGACGGCGTGGGCCGCGGGCGGCGCCTGGGACGCGGAGGTGGATCCCGCCGATCCGCAGCGCGTGACCTTCACGCTCGCCGGCGGCCTCGGGCTCGCGGCAGGCGCCGAGGCGCCCGCGATCGAGTTCGGCGTGCGGCTCGATCCCGCGCTCGCGGCGACATCCTCCGAGGCCGATCCGGTCGTCCCCGCGCTCGTGAACCGGGCCGCCGTCTCCTCGGGGACGACGGATCCGAACCCCGAGAACGACGAGGACGAGGCCGCCATCGACGTGATCCGCGAGGTCGACCTCGCGATCGCGAAGAGCCACGACCCCGCCGCCGTGCGGGTGGGCGACGAACTGCCGTTCTCGCTCGTGGTCACGAACGCCGGGCCGTCGGTCGCCACGGGGATCACCGTGACCGACACGGTTCCCGCGGGCCTCGAGGTGCTGAGCGCCGCGGGCGACACCGCGGACGGCTGGACGATCGACTCCGTCACGGTGGGCGATTCGCGCGAGACCGTGGTGGTCGCGAGCCGCGACGCGGCCGAGGAGCTGGCCCCCGGCGACGCGCTTCCCGCGCTCACCGTGCTCACGCGCGTCGAGCCCGCCGCCTACCCGGCCGTGACGAACGTCGCGACCGTGACCGGCACCGAGCCCGACCGCGACGAGACGAACAACGAGGCGAGCGACGAGGTCGCCGTGCCCGCGATGGTCACGCTCGTGACCGAGAAGCGCGCGGTCGGCGAGTTCAAGGTCGGCGAGCGCGGCACCTACCGCATCACCGTCATGAACACGGGCCCGACGGCCGATCCCGGCCCGATCACCGTGACCGACGCGCTGCCGGCCGGCCTGAGCTTCGCCTCGTCGCCTGATCAGGGAGTCGTCGTGCGCGGAGGCGTCGTCACGTGGACGCTCGAGGACGGCCTCGCCGTCGACGAGGCCGCGATCCTGACCCTCGTGGTGCACGTCGGCCAGGGAGCGTACCCGAGCGTCACGAACACCGTCACCGTCGACTCGCCCGCCGAGAAGACGCCCGAGTCGAAGCTCACTGACTCGGCGACGGTCACGGTCGTCGCGGCCGATCCGCTCGCCCTCACGGGCGGAGATCGCCTCGCGTTCGGCGCGGTGCTCGCGCTCCTCGCGCTCCTCGCCGGCGCGGCGCTCGTGCTCAGGAGGCGCAGGGCGTAGGGGGTTGAGTTGCGTTGCGGCCGCGCGCACCCGCCAGCCGGGTGCGCGCGCCGCTAGCGCAGCGTCTTCGCTGAGCCGCGGCCCAGGATCCCGATCCCGAACAGCACGAGGATCGCGGCGCCCATCACGATCCAGCCGGGCGCCCCGAGCAGGGTGGCGACCGCGGGATCCGGCTCCTTCGGCATCCAGATGAAGGTCATGGTCGTGACCGCGTTGAGCGCGCCGTGGCCCGCGGCCGCAGGCCACGCGTTGCGGGTCCAGTAGCGCGACCACTGCAGCAGCACGCCGACGAAGAGGGTGAAGCCGCACATCCAGGCCAGCCCCTCGAGGTTCGGCCGCATGAAGTTGTAGCCGAGCAGGATGATGGGCGCGTGCCACACACCCCAGATCACGCCGGAGATGAGGGCGGATCGCCAGAAGCCGAGCGGGGCGAGCGCCGTCGTCAGGAAGCCGCGCCAGCCGAGCTCCTCGCCGAACGCCGATATCGTCGCGATGATGATCGTGATCGGGAGCGTCGCGAAGCTGATGATCAGGCCCTGCTCCACCGACACCCCCGCCGGGATGAGCGCCGCGAAGCTCGTCATCGCCCAGTCGGGCTCCACCCAGCCGAGCGCCGCGGCGACGAAGAACGCGGCGAAGCCGAGCGCCAGCCAGATCACCGGCCACAGCAGAAACAGCGCAATCTTCTTCCCGACCGGGCGAAACGGGATCAGCCCGAGGTAGCGCGCCTTGTGGCTCGGGCGCACCACGAAGAATACGCAGACGAGAGCCGCGATAGTCGGGGTGTACATCATGCCGAGGAGCGACACCGTGAAGAACGGCGACTCGAGGCCGTCGCCGAGCCAGAGCGGCAGGGTCGCGGCCCAGGCGAGCCCGCAGGCGAGCACCGTGTAGAGCGCGACGGCGCCCCACGGGACCCGCTTCGGGATCACGTCGGGCTCCGGGGCGTGCGCGAGGTGGCGGGTGTGAGCCGCGTTGACCGTGTTATCCGTGTTGACCGGGGGTTCGAGCTTCTCTTCCATGCCTTCAGCCTCCCGTCGCACGCCCGCCGCGTCATCCCCCGACCGGCTGAACCTGCTCCGCCGCGCGGATGAGTTGGGCGCCCGCGCCCGCCCGCCCGCCCGCGCCTCCCGCTCGCCCGGGCCCGCCCGCCGAGTCGCCCACGCCCGCCCGCCGAGTCGGCCCAAAGGCCCCTTTCAGGCCCACGAAAGGGGCTTTACGGCCGACTCGATCCCGCGAATGGGGCTTTACGGCCGACTCGATCCCGCGAATGGGGCTTTACGGCCGACTCGAGGTGCGCGCGCACCCCCGCATGCCCCGAGTTACCCGCGCACTCGCGCCTCCCGACACGAGCCCCGCATCTGCGCTCCCGCCCGCCGAGACGCCCACTCCCGCCCGCCGAGTCGGCCCAAAGGCCCCTTTCAATCCCGCGAAAGGGGCCTTTCGGCCGACTCGATCCCGCGAATGGGGCCTTACCGCCGACTCGGCGTGCCCGCGCACCCCGCGCATCCCGCGCACCCCGCGCGGGCCTGAGTCCCCGCCCAGGATCCGGATCCCGAAGCCAGCCCTACTCCGCGCGCCCGCGCAGCCGGTCGATCTCGCGGCGCTCGCGTTTCGTGGGGCGCCCGGCGCCCCGATCCCGCACGATCGCAGCGGGCCGCTCGACGCGCGGCGGTGGGGGAGGGGTGAGGTCCTCGAAGTGCTTGGCGGCCTCCTCGGCGCTGCCACGCCTGGTGGGAAGCCCGGTCACACGGTAGATCTTGTCGAAGCCGTGGAGGCGCACCCTGACCTCGTCGCCGAGCCGCACGGGCTGCGCGGCTTTCGCCGCAGCACCGTTCACGCGTACGTGCCCGGCGCGGCACGACGCCGTCGCCTGGCTGCGCGTCTTCGCGAGGCGCACGCCCCAGACCCACGCGTCAACTCGCACTGATCCTTCGCCCACGATCCGATGCTACCCCGGCGCGATAACTCCCTCGCGGCGGATCCCGAGCGACAAGCCCCCCGCGGGCTGAGAGGATGGAGGCATGAGTGCCGAGTACCTCACGATCGCGGGGCCCGTCGACGCCGAGCTCGAGATCTCGCGCTCGCGCTTCCTGGCCCGGATCGAGCGCGTCGAGGACGAGGCCGCCGCACGTGAGGTCATCGCCCGGATCAGGGCCGAACACCCTCGCGCCCGCCACCACTGCTCGGCGTTCGTGCTCGGCAGCGACGGCCGCGTGCAGCGCTCGAACGACGACGGCGAGCCGAGCGGCACCGCGGGCGCCCCCATGCTCGACGTCCTCACCTCGGCCGGGCTGAGCGACGTCGTTGCTGTCGTCACCAGGTATTTTGGCGGCGTGCTGCTTGGTGCCGGCGGCCTCACGCGGGCGTACCGTGCGGCCGTCGCCGAGGGGCTTGCGACCGTGCCGAGGGTCCGCCGCGGCGTGCGCCGCGAGCTCACCGTGACCGCGGCCTACGACGTCGCCCCGCAGATCGAGGCCGAGGCGCGCCGCCGCGGCTATGACGTCGTCGGCGCGGAGTACGGGGAGCACGTCGCCCAGTGCTTCGCGGTCCCCGAGGAGGAGACCGGCGCGCTCGCGGCGCTCGCCGCCGAGGTGAGCGCGGGGGCGGCCGAGGTGCGGCCGGGCCCCGCGTGCTACGTCGACCTCGCTGACTGACGAGACGCGGCGGCCGGATCCGGATCCCGCCCCGGATCGGGATCCCGCGCCGGATCCCGCCGCCGCACCGACTGCTTGTCAGTGGTCCGCGGTACGCTTGCCGGGTGGATTATTGGGGCGAAATCGTCGGCCAGCCTGAGGCCGTTGGCACGCTGCAGCGGGCCTCCGAGCCGGGTGCTGCCACCGCGCACGCGTGGCTGATCACGGGCCCTCCTGGCTCCGGCCGCTCGAATCTCGCGTACCGCTTCGCCGGCGCGCTCATCGCGCGCGACGCCGAGGAGCGGGGCGCGGTGTGGGATCTCGTGAACGCGCGCACGCACCCGGATCTTGGCGTGCTCACCACGCAGAAACTCCTGATCGACATCAAGGCCGCGCGCGAGATCGTGACGACGGCCCACTACGCGCCCGCGGAGGGCCGCTACCGCGTCATCGTGATCGAGGACGCGGATCGGATGCCGGAGCGCACGTCGAATGTCCTGCTCAAGGCGCTCGAGGAGCCGCCGGAGCGCACGGTGTGGGTGCTGTGCGCGCCAAGCGAGGCCGACCTGCTGCCCACGATCCGCTCGCGCACGCGCTCGGTGCGGCTCGTGACGCCGAGCCCAGCGGAGATCGCCGGGCTCCTGCACGAGCGCGACGGCGTTGACCCGGTCGCGGCGGAGCGCGCGGCCCGGCTCGCGCAGAGCCACATCGGCATGGCCAGGCGCCTCGCGACGGACGCCGATGCGATGGCCCGCCGCGAGCGCACGATCACGACGGCGCTCGGGATCCAGACCCTCGGCGACGCCATGCGGGCGGCCGCCGCCCTCGCAAAAGTCGCGGAGGCCGATGCCGCGGCGCTCTCGGAGCAGCTCGACCAGCAGGAGCGCGACGACGCGCTCAGGAGCCTGGGGCTGCAGCCGGGCGCGGCGATCCCGCCCCAGATGAGGGGGCAACTCCGGGCGCTTGAAGAGGACCAGAAGCGGCGCGCTAAGCGGAGCCTGCGAGACGGCATCGACCGGATCCTGACCGACCTGCTCTCCCTGTACCGCGACGTGCTGCTCACCTCGCTCGGGGCGGAGGCTGAGCTCGTGAACCGGGAGGAGTCGCGCCGGATCACGGAGCTCGCCGAGCGGTGGAAGCCGCGGCAGGCGCTCGAGGTCGTCACGGCCGTCGAGACGGCGCGGGCCAGGCTCGGTCGCGGTATTACGCCGGGGCTCGTGCTCGAGGCAATGTTCTCCCGCCTGGTGGTTGCCTCCGAGGCCGGCGCGTGAGCGAGGCTGGGGCTGTGCTTCTGCCCGCTGGCCGTCGCCGCGGCGGCGCTCGCCGCCGTGTGCTCGCGGCCGTCGCGGGGTCCGCGGTGCTCGCGCTCGGCCTCTCCGGGTGCACCGCGTTCGCGGGCGCGCTGTCGGGCCTCGGCTTCGACGTCCCGCCCCAGTTGCCTGAGGAGCCGGCCGGCACCGTTGAAGGCTTCGGCGCGCAGGAGCCGATCTGGCTGCCCTGCGGCAGCGGGATGCAGTGCTCAGACATCTGGGCACCCCTCGACTGGGGCGATCCGGGCGGCGAGAAGATCACCTTGCGGCTCATCAAACACGAGGCGAGCGACGCCGAGCCGCTCGGCACGCTCTTCCTCAATCCTGGCGGGCCGGGCGCGTCCGGGGTCGAGTACCTCTCGGGCGGCGTCGAGTTCGCCGTGCAGGAAGACGTGCTGCAGAAATATGACGTGATCGGGTGGGATCCCCGGGGCGTCGGGCGCTCGACCCCCGTCGAGTGCCTCGACGCGAAGGGCATGGACGACTACCTCTTCGGCGACGACGAGACCGCGGACCTGGAGCAGGGAAGCCCCGCCTGGGTCTCGGCGGCCGAGGCGGAGACCCGCGAGTTCGGCGAGGCGTGCCTCGAGCGCACGGGCGATCTGCTCGGCCACGTCGACACGCTCTCGACGGTCCGCGACCTCGACATGCTGCGGGCGATCGTGGGGGACGAGAAGCTGAACTATCTCGGCTACTCCTACGGCACGAAGATCGGGGCGATGTACGCGGGGGAGTTCCCGGAGCGCGTCGGCCGCCTCGTGCTCGACGGCGCGATGGACCCCACCTCCACCCAGGGCGACGTCGTCTGGTACCAGACGCAGGGCTTCGAGCTCGCGCTCAGGGCCTACGTGACGGACTGCCTGGAGGGAGACGATTGCCCGTTCACGGGCTCGGTTGACGAGGCGATGGGCGAGATCAGCGAGCAGCTCACCCAGATCGAGAATCACCCGCTCAGGGGCTCGGACGGCAGACCGCTCACGGTCGGCACGATGCTCACCGCGATCATCACCCCGCTGTACTCCGAGAGCCGCTGGGACTACCTCGACCAGCTCTTCACCTCGGTCGCCGAGGGCAACGCCGACGTCGCGCTCGCCCTCGCGGATCTCTACTACGACCGGGAGAACGGGCGCTACCTCACGAACTCGACCGAGGCGTTCTCCGCGATCAACTGCCTCGACTACCCGGCTCCCGAGCTCGACATGGAGCAGGCGCGCGCCTCCGCCGACGAGCTCGCGAAGATTGCGCCCACGATCGGGCGTTATCAGGGCTACGGGGAGATCGGCTGCTACGGCTGGCCCATCGAATCCCACTCCCAGGCGGCGCCGATCACCGCTGCGGGCGCGGACCCCATCCTCGTGCTCGGCACCACGGGCGATCCCGCGACGCCGTACTCCTGGGCGGTGTCGCTCGCCGACCAGCTCGAGAGCGGCGTCCTCGTGACCCGCGTGGGCGAGGGCCACACCGCCTACGGCGAGAACGACTGCATCAACGACGTCGTCGACGACTACCTGCTCACGGGCGCGGTTCCCGCCTCGGATCCTCGCTGCGAGTGACCGCGCTTTCGCGCCCCGGGCCCACCGTGCACAAACGGGGCCCCGCGACGTGGTAAAGTATTTGCTTGTGCGCGGAAGCGATTCCGCGCCAGGCCGCCTTAGCTCAGTCGGTAGAGCGATTCACTCGTAATGAATAGGTCGCCGGTTCGATTCCGGCAGGCGGCTCCGACAGAATCGGGCCCGGGAAACCGGGCCCGATTCGCTTTTTGGGGGCGGCTCCGCGCCGCGCGCGGCCCCTCGCCCGCGCCCGCCCGCTCCCGCCCGCCGAGTCGGCCGTAAGGCCCCTTTCGCGCGCCTGATTGGGGCCTTTCGGCCCACTCGGCCCCGGGAATGGGGCCTTCCGGCCCACTCGAGGTGAAGGCCCAGATCTGGGGCATGGAGTTTGCACGTGTTTCGGGCCCGAATCCGGACCCGGATCCGGATCCTGGCCCCGAGCCCGAGCCCGAGCCCGAGCCCGCGCCCGAGCCCGCGCCTGAGCCTGAGCCCGAGCCTGAGCCCGAGCCCGTGCTCGCCCCGCGCCCGCACCGCCTGAGCCTAGCCCCACCCCTTAGCCCGCTTCTCGCCCTCTCCCGCCCGCCGAGTCGGCCGTAAGGCCCCTTTCACGGGCCTGATTGGGGCCTTACGGCCGACTCGGCCCCGGGAATGGGGCCTTTCGGCCCACTCGGGGTGGAGGCCCAAGATCTGGGGCTTTGAGTCTGTGTCCGTCTCGGGCCTGGATCCGGATCCGGATCCGGATCCTGGCCCCGCGTCTCCGCATGTGCCCGCGCCCGCGCCAGCCCCCACCAGAGCCCCGCCCTACCCGTATCCCGCTTCACGCCCCTTCTCGCTCGTCGAGTCGGCCGCAAAGCCCCTTTCGCGCGCCTGAATGGGGCTTTACGGCCGACTCGGCCCCGGGAATGGGGCCTTCCGGCCCTTTCGAGGGGAGGAGCCCGGGGCAGTCCCCGAGCCCGATCCGCCGATGGGAGCGGGCACAGGAGCAGGAGCAGGCGCAGGCGCAGGCGCAGGCGCAGGAGCGCGAGCGCACCGCCCCCGCCCCACCGCATAGGCTGTCAGCGTGACCACCACGCCCGGAATCCCTGCTCCCGCCGCAATGAAGCAGCGCGTCGCCACCTGGGACAACGCGCGGCTCGCGCTCATCGTGCTCGTCGTCATCGGCCACGCGATCTCGACGATCCGCACGCAGTCGGCCCTCGGCTTCGGCCTGTACGCCTACATCTATCTCTTCCACATGCCCGCGATGATCGCGCTCTCGGGCATGTTCTCGAGGCCGGAGACGAGTCCGAAGGCGATCCGCTCGACGGTCCAGCTCCTGATCACGTGGGGTGTCTGGGAAGCGATCTGGGCGCTCATCCACTTCTTTGTTGAGGGCAAGACGCCGGGCAAGAGCTTCATGGTGTCGCCGGCGTGGACGCTCTGGTTCCTCGTCTCGCTCGTGACGATGCGGATCCTGCTCCCGTATCTCGCACGGCTCAAGCACCCGCTCCTCGTGTCGATCGTGCTCGCGCTCGCCTCGGGGCTGTTTCCCGCGGTCGGGAGCGAGTTTTCGGCCTCGCGCACGCTGACGTTCCTGCCGTTCTTCGTCGCGGGCTGGCTCGCGCGCGAGCGCGGCTGGCTCGCCGGCGACTGGTTCACGCGGCCGACCGGGGGCGCGCGGGCCGCCGGCTGGGGCATCCTCGCGGCCGTCGCCGCGCTGTTCGTACTGTGGCCGAACCTCAAGCAGTACTGGCGCATCGACAAGTGGCTGACCTGGCGCGACGACTACCTCTGGCTCTTCGAGCACGCCACGCTCGGCGGCTGGAATCCAGGCGGCTCAGGAGCGGGCGGCTGGTTCGGGATCGCCGCGGCCGGCATCGGGGTCACGGCGCTCCTGCTCGTCGCGGCCGGCGCCATGACGCTCGCGATTCTCCTGGTCGTGCCGCGCGGCGGGGGCCGCCTCACGGTCTGGGGCTCCCGCACCCTCTACGTCTACCTGCTGCACGGCGTCGTGATCTGGGTGCTGCGCGGCACGGGCGTCATCGACTGGCTCGCGGGCACCGGCGCGCTCGGGATCCTGCTCATCGTGATCATGGCGCTCGGGATCACCGCGCTGCTGTCCATGAAGTGGGTGACGGTCGTGTTCAAGCCGATCATCGAGCCGAACGTGGGCTGGCTGCTGAAGCGGCAGGACTAGTCCCGGTCCTCCGCGACGAGCAGCTGGTGCTTCGCGAGCTCCCGGTAGAGCGGCGTCGACGCGACGAGCTCCTCGTGCGTGCCCTGGCCGACGACCCGGCCGTCCTCGAGTACCACGATGAGGTCGGAGTCGACCACGGTCGACAGCCGGTGCGCGATCACGATCAGGGTGCGCCCCGTCGACACCGAGTCGAGGGCCTCGCGCATGAGGCGCTCGTTCACGCCGTCAAGGCTCGCGGTCGACTCGTCCAGGAGCAGGATCGGCGGCGCCGTGAGGAGGGCGCGCGCGATCGCGAGGCGCTGCCGCTCGCCGCCGGAGAGCATGAGCCCGCTCTCGCCGACCTGCAACTCGAGGCCCGCGCGCACGCCGCGCTCGAGGAGGCCCCCGAGGTTCACGGCGCGGAGCACGCGCTCGCACGCGGCGTCGCTCGCATCCGGGGCCGCGAGCAGGAGATTTTCGCGCAGGGTACCGGCGAGCACGGGCGCGTCTTGCTCCACGTAGCCCATCTGGGCGCGGAGCTCGCCGCGGTCGAGCGTGCGGAGGTCGGCACCGTAGAGGGACACGGCGCCGGCGTCGGGATCGTAGAAGCGCTCGACGAGCCCGAGGATTGTCGACTTGCCTGCGCCGGACGGCCCGACGAGCGCGACGCGCGCCCCGCGCGGCACCTCGAACGTCACCCCGTGGAGCACGGGCGTCTCGATGAGCTCGGGCGGTGCGGCCTCCAGGTCGCGGCGGGATCCGCGGCCGGTCTTCACGAGCTCGCGCGCGTCGGCGCGCTCCGGGGCGGCCGAGCGGTAGGTGAAGTGGACGTCGTCGAACGCGATCGCCGGCCCGGCGGGCGCGGCCGCCTCGGCGAGCGGCACGATCCGGCCGACGGGGGAGCGCTCGGCGTCGCGCTCGGTCTCCGTCTCGAGGTTCGTGATCTCCTGGATCCGGCCGAGTGCGCCGAGCGCCTGGCCCACCGCCGCGATGGCGCCGAAGGCCTGTCCGAGGGGCATGACCATGAGGAACAGGAAGATGATGAAGGTGACGAGCTGCGCGATCGTGATCGCGCCCGTGGCCACCCGATAGCCGCCGAGGCCGAGCACCACGAGGAACGAGAGCTGCATCGCGAGGAAGGAGATGGGGACGATGAACGCCGAGATCCGCGCGACCTTCACGCCGAGCCGGAACGCCTCCTGCGCGTCAGCCTCGGTGGCGGCCTGCTCCCGCTGCGCCGCGCCCGCGGCGCGGATCGTCCGGATCGAGGAGATCGTGCGGTCGACCTGCGCGGCGAGGTCGCCGACCTTCTCCTGCGCCCGCGCGACGGCCGGCCGGATCTGGCTCGACACCGCCAGGACCACGACGAGCGCGATGACGATCACGCCGAAAGTGATCCCGAACAGGACAGCGTCGATCACGAGCATGCCGATGAGCGCTCCGAAGAAGACGAGCAGCCCGCTGATCGCCTCGACGAAGCCCTGCGTCAGCACGGCGCGCAGCAGCGTCGTGTCGCTGCCGACGCGCGAGACGAGGTCGCCCGTGCGGCGGCGGTCGAACTGGGAGATCGGCAGGTGCAGGATCCGGGCGATGAGCTGGCGCCGGCTCGAGAGCACGACACCCTCGCCCATGCGCTGCAGCGTGTAGTGCTGCAGGCCGCTCAGCACGGCGCCGAGGACGACGATCGCGGTGAGCGCAGCGAGGAGCGCGCCGAGCGGAGACCCCTCCTGGACCCGCGCGATGACCTGGCCGAGCAGGAGCGGCTGCGCGAGAGAGGCGGCGGCCGCGACGACGCCGAGGCCGAGCGCGAGGGCGAGCAGGCCGCGCTGCGCGAAGAGGTGCGGGATCAGCTCGCGGAGCGACGCCCGGGGCCCGCGCGGCGCGTCGCCGCGAGCCGCCCCGCGGCCGCGCCGCGCTCCCCGTCGCTTCGTGCCTGTATCCTCTGCAGTTCGCCCGGTCACGGCCCCACTCTAAGCCACTGCGGCTGTGCGGATCCCGGCCCGCGCCGCTGTGCGGATCCCGGCCCGCGCCGCTGTGCGGATCCCGGCCTGCGCCGCCGTGCGTCTACCCGCGCAGCGCCCGCTGCGCGGAGGCCAGGTGCAGCGCGGCCTCGGCGGCCTCGCGCCCCTTGGCCTCGGGCGCGCCGGGACGGCCGGAGCGGTCGAGGGCCTGCTGCTCGGTGTCGGTCGTGAGCACGCCGAAGCCGACCGGCTTGCCCGCGTCGAGCTGCGCGCGGGTGAGGCCGTCGGTCACGGCGTTGCAGACGTAGTCGAAGTGGGGCGTGCCGCCGCGGATGATGACCCCGAGGCACACCGCGGCGTCGAAGCCCCCGCCGCCGGCGTCGCGCGCCGCGAGCGCCGTCTGCGCCGCGAGCGGGAGCTCGAAGGCGCCAGCGACGCGAACGACCCGCGCCTCGCCGCCGAACTCGGTGATGGTGGCCTCGGCGTCGCGGATCATGGGCTCCATGATCTCCTCGTGCCAGCTGCCCGCAATGACCGCGACCCGGAGGCCGCTCGCGTCGGAGGTGAGGTCGGGGGCTCCTGCGCCGCTCATGTGGTCTCCTTCTGGTGTTCTGGGTGCGGTTCCGGATCGGGATCCCGGGCCGGATCGGGGGAATTGGTGCTAGAGGTTCGTGACGTCGGCGGGGATGTCGTGTCCCATCCGGTCGCGCTTGGTCGCGAGGTAGCCGGCGTTCGTCTCGTTCACGCCGACGATGAGCGGAACCCGCTCGACGACCTGGACGCCGTGCGCCTCGAGCTGCGACGCCTTCTCGGGGTTGTTCGTGAGGAGACGCACGCGTGAGATCCCGAGCTCGGCGAGGATCTCTGCGGCCGCGGTGTAGTCCCGCGCGTCGGCGGGAAGGCCGAGCTGGAGGTTGGCGTCGAGCGTGTCGACGCCCTGCTCCTGCAGCTGGTAGGCGCGGAGCTTGTTCGCGAGGCCGATGCCGCGGCCCTCATGCCCGCGAAGGTATACGACGACTCCGCCGCGCTCGTGAACGTGATCGAGTGCCGCCTGCAGCTGCGGCCCGCACTCGCACTTGAGCGAGCCGAAGGCCTCGCCCGTGATGCACTCGGAGTGCACGCGCACGAGCGCCTCGGGGCCGATGGGGGATCCGTCCGGGTTCGCCGCGACCAGGGCAATGTGGTCCACTCCCGCCTTGCGGTCGCGGAACGCCATGGCGCGGAACTCGCCGTGCTCGGTCGGCAGCATCGTGTTGGCGCGGAGGCTCACGCTGCGGTGCGTCGTGGCCTCTGCGGGGCGCCCGCCGGGCTCATGCTCGTCAAGGTATGCGATGAGCTGCTCGATCGTGATGACGGGCACGCCCTCGCGGGCGCCGAGCTCGATGAGCCCGGGGAGGCGCATCATCTCGCCGTCCTCGGCCACGATCTCCGCGATCGCCGCGACGGGGCGGAGGCCCGCGAGGCGCATGAGCTCGACGCCCGCCTCGGTGTGGCCGGCTCGGGCGCGCACGCCGCCGTCGACGGCGCGCAGCGGCAGGATGTGGCCGGGGCGCCGGACGTCGGTCGGAACGGCGTCCGGATTCGCGAGGGCGCGGAGCGTCGTGGTGCGGTCGGACGCGCTGATCCCGGTCGTGACGCCGTGCGCGGCGTCCACGGTCACGGTGTAGGCGGTGGCCCGCACGTCCTCGTTGCGCTCGACCATCATGGGAAGTTCGAGCTGATCGGCGATTTCGTTCGACATCGGCGCGCACAGGAGGCCCGACGACCAGCGCACGGTCCAGGCGATCCACTCGGGCGTCGCGAGCTCGGCCGAGATGATGACATCGCCCTCGTTCTCACGGTTCTCGTCGTCGGCGACGATGACGGGGCGGCCGGCGCGGACGGCCTCGAGGGCCTCCTCGATCGAGGAGATTCCGGAATTGCTCATGAGAGGGTTCCTTCGGTAGTGCTGGTGGTCTGGGAAGCGTCGAAGCGCAGCATGCGCGCGACGTGGCGGGCGAGGATGTCGGTCTCGACGTTCACGCGGTCCCCGGGCGCGAGCGCCCCGAGCGTCGTCGCGGTGAGCGTCTCGGGAATCAGGGAGACCTCGATCCAGGGCGACTCGGCCGCGGGCTCCGAGACGTCGGAGACGGTGAGCGAGACGCCGGCGAGCGTGACGGAGCCCTTGTCGACGACGAGGGGGGCGAGCCCGCTCGGGATCCCGAAGCGGAGCGTGCGCCACGCCTCGTGAGGGGTCACCGAGATGAGTTCGGCCGTGCCGTCGACGTGACCCTGCACGATGTGCCCGCCGAGGCGGGCGTCGGCGCGCATTGCGCGCTCGAGGTTCACGCGCGACCCGGGGGAGAGGTCGCCGAGGGTCGACATCCGGATCGACTGCGCCATCACGTCGGCCGCGAAGGTGCCGCGGCCATCGGGGGTTTCGCTCTGTTCGACGACCGTGAGGCAGACGCCGCTCACCGCGATCGAGGCGCCGTGCACGGCGTCGCTCGTGACGACGGGCCCGGCGATCGTGAGCCGGACGGAGTCGCCGGCGGGTTCGATCGCGACGATCTCGCCGACCTCTTCGATGAGTCCTGTGAACATCACTCTCCCTCTTCCTCTTCCTCTGCTTCGTGCGCGAGCACGGCCGAGACCAGCAGGTCGGGGCCGAGCCTCTCAACGCTGACGTCGCGGAGCCGGACGATCCCGCGCATGCTCGCGATCCCGAGATCCCCGAGCGCGAGCCTCGGCCCGCCGAGGAGCGCCGGTGCGACGTAGACGAGCACCTCGTCGGCGAGGCCGGCCGCGATGAGCGCGCTCGCGACGGTCGGCCCGCCCTCGACGAACACCCGGTCGATCCCGCGTTCCGCGAGGCTCGCGAAGTCTTGAGCGAGGTCCTCGCCGGTGAGCCGGATCGGCGCATCGAGCCCGCGGGCCGCAAGCGCCGGGTGGCTCAGGATCCTGGCTCCCGCGGGGATCTCTCGGCGCCCGAGCACGACGGGCACCGGCTGCGAGCCCGCGGGCACGAGCAGCTCGCCCCCGGCGTCGCGGGCCGTGAGCGAGGGGTCGTCGGCGAGGAGCGTGCCCGTGCCGACGAGGATCGCGTCGGCCTCGGCGCGCCTCGCGTGCACGTGCGCGCGCGCCTCGGGCGAGGTGATCCACTGGCTCGTGCCGTCGGCGGCGGCCGCGCGGCCGTCGAGGCTCTGCGCCCACTTGACGGTCACGTGCGGACGGCGGGAAGAATCATGGCCCGAGCGGCGCAGATCCGGCGCCTCAGCGGTGCCCGCGCGCCTCGCCAGCCAGCCCGCGAGGAGATCCCGCGCCTGATCGGGCAGAACGTCGGGGAGCACCTCGACGCCGGCGGCCGCGAGCGTCGCCGCGCCCCCGCTCGAGGCGTCGCCGGGATCGCCGAGCGCGTAGGCGACGGCGCCGATGCCGAACTCCGCGAGCGCGACGGCGCACGGGCCCGTGCGGCCCGTATGGTTGCAGGGCTCCAGTGTCACGACGGCGGTGAGCTCGGCGGGGCGGTCGCGCCACTCGGCGGGGAGCGCCGCGAGCGCCTCGATCTCGGCGTGGTTCGTGCCAGCGCCGCGGTGCCAGCCCTCGGCGACGATCCGGCCGTCAGGCGCGAGGATCGCGCACCCGACCATGGGATTCTCGTTGAGCTCGGGACCGCGGCGAGCGATGTCGAGCGCGCGACGCATCGCGCTCTCGATCAGTTCCCGCTCAAGCATCCGGTCCCGCAATTCCGCCCAGGTCCGGGTACGCAAGGGACCACGAGCGTGCGTGGCTCTGCGTTCCTCTCATCCGGACTCGAGCCCTGGGGCCCATCACCGTCGGTGCCGGAGTTCCACCGGCTCGGCCACGCGGATGCGCGGCTCGCGGACTTTCACCGCCGGTTCGGATTCTCACCGACCCCGGAACACGTTCCTCATCGTAGCCTCTCGCGCGGGTCGCCGCACCGATGGCGTCATGATTCCGCGCTGAGCGCAACGAAGATCACCCCTGGCGTGGGGGCGCAGCCACTACCCCCAGGTT
Source organism: Leucobacter luti (assembly GCF_050310065.1). Lineage (GTDB taxonomy): Bacteria > Actinomycetota > Actinomycetes > Actinomycetales > Microbacteriaceae > Leucobacter > Leucobacter luti_B. The sequence goes on from NZ_CP190007.1 coordinate 651,730, forward strand.
TCGCGGGTCTCCGCGAGCGAGCGCTCGAGCATGCTGCGGAGCACGTCGGTGTCGACCCGGCTGAGCCGCGTCAGATAGAGGCACACCTTGCTCGCGCGGTGCGGGCCGAGGCCGGCCATGAGGTCGGGCCAGCGCTCCGCGAAGTCGTTCGGCAGGTAGATCGTGTGCTGAGACTTCGCAGTGGCGAAGGCGAGGAGCGGCGCGCGGCCGCCGTGCCCCGTGTCGTATCGGTACTCGTACTCGCCGAAGCCGATGATCCGGTCGGCCCACACGACGGGCTCCAGGCCGCTCACCTCGCGGTGCATCGCGAGGAGCTCGTCGGCCTCCGCGCGCCGGGGGCCGGCGGCCCGATCCAGCGCCTCGGCGACCGGCAGGTCAGACGGCGACATCGCCGGTTCCTTCGCTGCCATTGCTCTCCCTCCAAGAAATCGGTCCGGATCAGCTGAACAGCTCGGCGAAGAGCCGCCCGTCCGAGATCACCTTCATCGTCAGGCCGATGATGAGCGCGTTAAAGAAGAAGGCGAGCGTCGTGTGCCAAACCACGGTCCAGCGCATGCGCGTCGTACGGACCTTCACGTCTGAGACGGCGAACGTCGTGGCGTTCGTGAACGCGAGATAGGCGAAGTCCGAGATCCGCGGCGAGGCCGTGCCGGGGAACTCCAGCGGGGGCTCCGTAGCGCGGTGGTAGTGCGAGAAGTAGATCCGCGCGTATCCCCAGTTGAACATGACCCAGGAGAGCAGCATGGCCCACACCGCCGCGAACTCGGCGACGGGATTCGGCTGAGCCGCGCCGAGGCTCGTGATCAGGTCGAGTGCGACCGACAGCCCCATGAGGCTCGAGCCGAACGTGGTGAGCGTCGAGAGGAGGCGGGCGAGCGGATGGCCGATGAGGATCCGGGTTGCCGCCGTCTCTGGCGCGCGCCGGCGCGCGGAAACGTTGAGGGCGAGCGCGGTGCCGCCGAGATATGCCGTGGCGAGTATGCACCAGGTCAGTAGCTCGAGCATGTTCACGATCTCGTCGTTCTCCCACAGCAGGCGCCAGGCGAGCCAGACGAGGGTCAGCTGCATGAGCATGCCGAAGATCTCGCCGGCGATCGCAAGCCCGGTGGCGAGTGAGTCGCGCCGAGTCGTCACGAGGCGGTCTCCTTCGCCGGCCGGCCCTTCGGCGAGGAGGCGGGCTGGATCGCCGCCGCGGACGCGGCGAGATCCCGCAGCGACGCGTCCGGGAGGTAGGCGCGCGTGAGCGCGATCCCGATCCGGGGCAGGTCGCCCTCGTCGCGATAGAGCAGGGACAGCGGCTCGGAGCGGGGATTGAACTTCTGCTTGAAGCGGTGCAGCGACTTGAAGCCGTAGAGCGGCTCGATGAGGCCGCCGATGCGCTCAAGCACCTGGTCGACGGGGCCGGCCTCCGAATCCTCGGGGCGCACGAGCGGCGCACCCGAGAGGGAGACGAACTGGTAGCCCTGCTCCGCGAAGCGCTGCGCCGACGACGCGATCAGGAACTCCATGACCGGGCCGAAGCCGCCGTCCCTGCGCCTCATGAGGTCGAGGGTCCAGCCGACGACGCGCGGCGTGCCGTCCTCACCGGCCGGCCCGTACACCGGCAGCCAGGAGGTCACGCCGTGCAGATTCCCACCCTCGTCGACGGCGATCCCGACCCACACCTCGGGGTCGAGCGCCTCCTCGACGGTGCCGAGCGTGAAGCGCATCTCGGGGAGCCCCTTGTCGCCGGACCACTGCTCGGAAATCGCGCGGACCTGGGCGAGCACGCCCCACGGAGCCTCGGAGAGCCGGACCAGCTGGAACTCGATGCCCTCGCGCTTGGCCCTGTTGATCGCCGTGCGGACCGCGCCCCACGCCTTCCCCGTGAACTGCAGCTCGGGCAGGTCGACGAGCGTGTCCTCGGCGACGATCACCGAGCGCCAGCCCTCCGGCCGCACGGCGTCGACCTCGCGGCTCGCGGAGAAGACGCACGGGGTGAGGCCGGCGCGCTCTGTCGTGCGCGCGAACTCGGCGAGCACGGCGCCCATCTCGCCGGGAGGGGCGACCGGATCGCCGAGCCCGATGGCGACGCCTGCGTGATCCTGGTACGCGACCGCGCCGGCGCCCTCGGGGCCTGCGGCGATCCGGCGGTTGCCGTCCCACGTCGTCATCCAGGAGATCGTGCCGCCGCCGGAGGTCTGCAGACGCTCGATCAGCTCGTCGCGGCTCAGCCCGCGCGCCCCGAGGCTGCGGCGCGAGCGCCGCAGCGGCACCGTGAACGCGCCCCGCGCCGCGATGAGGAGCCCGACGAGGGCGATCCAGAGCACGCCGGGGGCAACGACGAGGGCGATGATCTCGCCCTCCGAATCGATCAGATCGAACTCCAACAGCAGCGGGATCAGGGCGATCGCGAGGGCACCGCCGACGAAGTTGAAGAACGCGAGCACGAGGGCGCCGATCCACGCGACCCTGAAGCCGCGGCGGAGGCCGTTCGCGAGCAGCAGGATCACGACCACGTCGATCGCGACGTCGACGACGCCCGCGCTCGGGTCGTTCTCCCCGAGCGGGCCGCGGAACGGGATCACGAGGTCGAGCAGCTGGATCGCGCCGATCGCGATCATCGCGGCGAGCGCGATGAGCCGCCACTCGCGGACGCTCGGCCGACCGGCCGGGTGGCGGAACGCGGGCAGCCAGCCGCTCGCGAGGAGCGCCGCAACGATCGACACCGAGTGCTCGAGGTCGGCGAGGTGGCCGAGGTAGAGGACGGAGATCCCGACCCACAGGCCGATCGCGATCCTGGCGCGCAGGCGCCAGGGCGCCGGGAGTGTCGCGATGGCGAAGACGAGGGTCGTGAGCGCCGCGCACGAGGCGCCGGCGTCGTAGTCGCCGGCGAGGCGGGCGGCCCAGGGCCAGCCGCTCGGGGCGAGGAGGAGCAGGATCCCGGCCGCACCGAGCACGCCGACGACGTGGCCCGCGAGGGCGAGGCCCGCCGTCCGGAGGGCGCCGAAGCGCCACTCGGCCCAGCCGAAACCGCCGATCACGAGCGGGAGGAGGGTCAGGTAGACGAACGGGTGGTCGACGAAGAAGGGCGACGTGAGGAGCGTCCACCAGCGGCCGTCCTGGAGTGAAGGGAGGCCGGTGGCGACGTTCGGGTACCAGAGCTGGTCGGAGGCGGCGGACGTGAGGGTGCCGGTCGTCGCGCCGACGATGAGCATCGCGGCCACGAAGGCGATCGTGAAGGGCGTGCGGCGGACGAGCGCGAGAGCGCGCACCACAGGAGGCTGGACCCCGGCGTCAGTCATGTACACAGTCTAACTTCCCGACCTTGCCGGTTCTGCGCTCCATGCGCGAATTGTCATCGATAAAACGCACACGGAGGGCAGAACCGGCAAGGTGTAGCGAGTGTTTGGGGTGGGCACCGCGTCCAGCCGCAGCGCTCAGCCAGAGATCTGCGCTCAACTTCACGATCTTCGGCAGACAGCCTTCTTGAGTGCCGAACTCTCGGTGAGTGCAGAAGAGACGCGGAGGCGCCCCGCGGAACTGCAGCTAGCGGCGGAGGAGGCCGATGCGGTCGTAGACCGTGTCGAGGGTGCGGCTCGCGACCTCGTTCGCGCGGTCTGCCGCGCCCGCGAGGAGGCGGTCGAGCTCGGCCGGATCGCCGAGCAGCTCCTCGGTGCGGGTGCGCACGGGCTCGAAGGTGCCCTCGACGACCTCGACGAGACCCTTCTTCAGGTCGCCGTAGCCGCGGCCCGCGAACTCCGCCTCGATCGACGCGATGTCGCGCCCGGTCAGCACCGAATAAATCGTGAGCAGGTTCGAGACGCCGGGCTTCGCCTCGCGGTCGAAGCGGATCTCCCCGTCGGCGTCGGTCACGGCGCGCATGATCTTCTTCTTCGTCACGTTCGCCGGGTCGAGCACCTTGATGAGACCCGCCTCGGTCGCGGCCGACTTCGACATCTTCGCGGTCGGATCCTGCAGGTCGTAGATCTTCGCGGTGCCCTTCGGGATCTCCGCCTCGGGGATCACGAAGGTCTCGCCGAAGCGCGAGTTGAAGCGGTTCGCGATGTCGCGCGTCAGCTCGACGTGCTGGCGCTGATCCTCGCCCACGGGGACCGAGTTCGCCTGGTAGAGCAGGATGTCCGCGGCCATGAGCACGGGGTAGGTGAAGAGCCCGACCGACGTCGTGTCTGCACCGAAACGCTGCGACTTGTCCTTGAACTGGGTCATGCGGCTCGCCTCGCCGAAGCCGGTGAGCGTGTTGAGTACCCATGCGAGCTCGGCGTGCGCCGGCACGTGCGACTGGATGAAGAGCGTCGACTTCGCGGGGTCGATGCCCGCGGCGATGTACTGCGCCGCGGTGCGGCGGGTGCGCTCGGCAAGCTCGGCCGGATCCTGCGGCACCGTGATCGCGTGCAGGTTGACCACGCAGAAGAACGCGTCGAAGTCCTCCTGCATCCGGGTCCACTGCTTCAGCGCGCCGATGTAGTTGCCGAGGTGTAGCGAGTCGCTCGACGGCTGCATGCCGGAGAAGATGACGGGCTTTGCGGTTTCGCTCATGGCTGTGCTTTCAGTGTTCAAGAGTGGCAAGAAATAGTGCGGTGATCAGGCGTCGCGGCGGTAGTCCACGACGACGGGCGCGTGATCCGACCAGCGCTCGGCGTAGGACGCGGCCCGGTCGATCCGGTAGTCGGCGACCCGCTCCGCGAGCGCGGGGGTGACGACGTGGTAGTCGATGCGCCAGCCAGTGTCGTTGTCGAATGCCTGGCCGCGGTTCGACCACCAGGTATAGGGGCCGTCGACCTCGCCGGCCCAGCGGCGGCCGACGTCGACCCAGCCGAGGCCGGGGCCCTCGCTGCCGTCGACGCCCGTGATGGTCTCGCCGAGCGCGCCGAAGTAGCGGTCGAAGTAGGCCCGCTCGCGGGGCAGGAAGCCGGATCGCTTCACGTTGCCCTTCCAATTCTTGATGTCGAACTCCCGGTGGCCTACGTTGAAGTCGCCGACGATCGCGGCGAGCTCCCGCTCCTCCGCGAGCTCACCCATGCGCTCGCCCATCGCGTCGAGAAACGCCCACTTCGCCTCCTGGCGCGGGGTGCCGACCTCGCCCGAGTGGGTGTAGTTGCTCACGACGGTGAAGGGGGCGCCGCCGAGCTCGAAGTCCGCCTCGATCCAGCGGCCGGAGGACTGGATGCTCTCCTGCGCGTCGAGCGCGCCGAGGCCGACCCGGTGCGCGGCCGCGGGCACGCGGCTCGCGATCGCGACGCCGGCGCGGCCCTTGATCTGGCAGGGATCGTGCAGGATGTGCCAGCCGTCGCCGAGCAGGGCCTCCAGGTGCGAGTCGTCCGCCCGCACCTCCTGCATCGCGAGCACGTCGACACCGCGGGCCTCGAGCCAGTCGCCCATGCCCTTCTTGAAGGCGGCGCGCACGCCGTTGACGTTTACGGAAGCCAGACGCAGGGATTCAGCCATGGTCCCAGTCTAGTTGGAGCCTCTGACAGCGACCCGGCGGGCAGGCTCGGGAACCGGCCTAGAACACCATCGGACGGTCGTACTCGTCCTCGAACATGCCGCCGAGCAGGGTCGGATCGATGTCGGCGACGACCGGCACGTGGTCGCTCGGCGCGTCCCCCTTGCGCTCCTCGCGCTCGATCGCGGCCCCGGTCACCGCGTCGGCGAAGGCGCGCGACGCCATGATGAAGTCAATCCGCATGCCCTCGTCCTTCGGGAAGCGGCCGGCCTTGTAGTCCCAGAACGTGTACCCCGACGGCACGATCGGCCGCACGACGTCCTCGACGGTCGGCGCGAAGGACGCGAACATCGAGCGCTCCTCGGGGGAGACGTGCGTCGAGCGGCCGACCTCGAAGCTCGGGTCGCCCATGTCCGCGTCGAGGGGCGCGATGTTCCAGTCGCCCATGAGGGCGAGCGGCAGCTCGGGATCCTCGGCCAGCCACCCCTCCGCGCTCGTGCGCAGCGCCTCGAGCCACTCCAGCTTGTATGCGAGGTGCGGGTCGTCGAGTGCTCGGCCGTTCGGCACGTAGAGGCTCCAGAGCCGGAGGTCGCCGACCGTCACGCCGAGCGCGCGCGCCTCGAGCGGGAGCCCGTTCGGCCCGGTGCCCTGCACCTCTTCCTGCCCCTTGATGGGCTTGCCGAAGCCCGGCATGCCCGGGAAGCTGCGCTCCACGTCGGTCATCTCGTGGCGGCTCGCGAACGCGACCCCGTTCCACTGATTCAGGCCGTGGATCTCGAGCTGGTATCCGGCCTGCTCGAACGCCTCGACGGGGAACTGATCCGGCCGGCACTTGATCTCCTGCATCGCGAGCACGTCGATGTCCTCGCGGACGAGCCAGTCGACGACCCGCCCGAAGCGGGTCCGGATCGAGTTCACGTTCCAGGTGGCGATACGCATGCAGCCAGCCTATCGGCGGCCGCGACCGCCCCGGCAAGGGATCGCTCCACAGTATCCGGAAAGCGAATCCACATCGAACAAGAATTGACATCCGGGCACGCCCCGAAATTGGTTATAGTGCACAATTGGCCTGTATCGAATTTGCGAATTCGTCAATCCGGGGTGAGAATCGGCCTTACTCCGACGGTCACCTGGGGGCGGCCCGGAGCTGGGAGGTGCGTCATGGCTGGCGCTTGGGGTGGGGGAGCCACAAGAAAGTACGACGTCGCCGCTGCGCGCGCACGCGCCGCGGAGTCGCTGCACGGGAGACGAGACCGGGTGCTCGAGAAACTCGAGCCGGCGGGATCCGTCACCGTGCTCATCGGCGACCCTGGGCGCGGCAAAGGCTACCTCGCGGAGCGCTCCGCGCACGCCCTCGCAGACCGCCTCGGCAGGCCGGTCGAGGTTCTCGTCTTGCCCATGGCGAGACCCGAGGGCGGGGTCGCCTCGATCCTCGAAAGCTACCTGCCCGAGACCGCGCGGGTCGACGACGATACCGTGCCGTGGGCGAGGCGGCTGCGCGAGCGGTTTCTCGAGCTCGCCGACGGCCGCGAGCTCGTGCTCGTCGCCCCGGACGCCGACGAGTGCGCGCCCTGGGATCTGTCGCTCCTCTCAGCGGTGTGCCGCGGGACCACGATCCGCCTCATCGTCACGGCGCGCCGGGTCACCCGCGACATCGATCGCCTCCGCAGGGGACGCAGCGCGTCGACGCTCTCGATCGGCCCGCTTGAGCTCGAGGAGAGTCAGCAGGTGCTCTGTGCGCTGCTCGGCGTGGACCGCATCGAGGCGGGCACCCTCCGGCGGTGGCACGACGCATCTGGCGGCAACAGTTACGGGCTCGCGGCGCTCGCCGTCGCGAACGACCAGGCCGGTCGCGTGCGCCGGGCGCGCGGGGCGGCGTGGGTCGTCGACGACGAGGCGGCGATCGAGGTGCCGAGCTCCTATGCGCAGCTCATCGCCGCGTCATCGAATGACGACGAATGGCGCATGCTGGAATTCGTCGCGATCGCTGAGCCCATCGGGGAGACTGCCCTGCTGAGCGGACTCGACACCGCGGTGCTCGCGACCCTCCTGCACGGCGGACTCGTCGTGTCGCGCGATCGCGGCAGCCGGCCCTTTCTCCAGATCTCCCACCCGCTGTTCAGCGCGTCGATCCGCGCGTCTATGGCGCCGGCGAGGCGCGAGGAGCTGAACGCCCTCGTGTTCGAGATTTTGGACCGCGGGCGCGGGCACCTCGATCCGATGCAGGATCCGGAGCGGCTCATGCGGCTCGTCGCGTTCGGCACCGCAGCCGGGCGCGATCTTCCCATCGACTGGCTGTGGGCGGCGTTCACGCGGATGGCTCGTGCCGGCGATCCGGTGACCGCGCTGCGGCTCGCCGTCGCGGTCGCTTCGCACCCCGGCGCCGAGGTGCCGATGCGGGGAACCGCGCTGGTGCGGGCGACCCGGCTCGCCCGGTTGCTCGGCGAGGACGCGACGCTGCGGGCCCAGGTCGAGCGGATTGACGATCTGCTCTCGGATCCGGACGCCGTCGATCTCGTCGACGAGCGGCTCAGGCGAGCACTCGAAACCACGGCCCTCAGGGAGCGGGTGTGGGCGGGGGAGCCCGGTGACGAGGTGCTCGGTGAGATCGCGGAGCTCCTCGAGGGGGATGGGGGTGACCGGGTGGCGGCCGAGACGCTGCGGAGCACGCGACTCATCATCCTCATGGCGTCTGGCCGCCTGCGCGAGGCGCTGGAACACATTCCCGGTGAGGATATCCACCCGGATCTCAGGGTCGAGTGGGCGAGATCCCCCGCGCGGGCCTCTCGCTCGATTCTGCTCGCTCAGCAGGGGGATCTCGAGGGCGCGATCGACTGCGCGACGAAGGCGCACATGCTCAGCAAGCTCGGCACCCGCGCCCGCTCCGGGGCTTCGGATCTGCACGGCTTCGCCTGGATGCTGGCGGAGTGGGCGTCCGGAGACGCCACGGGGCTCCGCGACGCGCTGCAGGTGCTCACGACGGAGCTCTCCACGGAGGACCTCGGGGAGGTGCGTGCCTCCGGCCTGATGGATACGGCCGAGGTGCTGCTCGCGCTCCTCGAGTCCAGATGGGCCGACGCCGATGAGCAGGCCGAGCGCCTGCTCGCGCGGCTCAAGCGGGCCGACAGCTACTGTGTCTCGCCGTTCGTCTGCGCCGCGCGCGGCCTCGCGCTCGCGGTGCTCGGCGAGGGCGCCGCCGCGACGCGGTTGCTGCGCGCGGCGATCGACCCGAGGCCGGGGCTCACCCGGGCCATGGCCGGCTTCCGCGATGTCCTGATCCTGCGGGCGAAGCTCTGGATCGACACCGCCGACGCCGTCGAGTTCGCACGGTCCATGGCCGATGACTGGCAGCGCGAGGGCTTCCCGCTCATCGAGGTCCAGGCGAGACACGTGATCGCCGCGGAGACCGTTCGCGCGCCCCGCGGCGAGATCGCGCGCGTCCTCGAGCTCGCCAGCGCGCTCGACAACCCGATCGGCGACGCGATCCGCGCCCACATGGACCGCCTGGTGCAGCTGGGCGATGAGGACGGCGAGATCGAACCCGAGATCAGGCTCCTTGCCGAGCTCGGCCTGTGGCTGCCGGTGTCGACGACGGTCGACCTCACGCCGCGCGAGCGCGAGATCGCGCTCATCGCGGGGCTCGGGTACTCGAGCAAATTCATCTCGGAGCGGCTGCACATCTCGACGCGCACGGTCGAGCATCACCTCGGCAACGTCTTCGCGAAGCTCGGGATCGACAAGCGCGACGACCTGCGCGAGTGGGCCGCGCGACTGCGCTCGGACCGACGCGCGCGGAATAGGTAGTTTTCCCCGATCCCAGATCGTTTCCCTGTCTTTATGGTGCGGAATATCGCAGCTAAACACGGGGGGCCTGTTCGATCACCGCTCCTCACCAGGAGAGGCGGGGAATCATGGGGAATTCGATGCGCGCGGGAGGTCGCGACCCCGGCAGGGGTCTGCGGCGCGCCGCGCTCGCGGTGGTGGGCGCGTTCGCAATCGTGCTCGGGTCGGGGGTGACAGCGGCCGTTGCCGATGACGCCGCGGCTCCGGATCCCGCGCTCACGGCGGCCTCGGAGGCGCAGGGCACGGAGCAGCCGGTGGCCGAGCAGCCGGTGGCCGAGCAGCCGGTGATCGAGCAGCCGGTGATCGAGCAGCCGGTCACCGAGCCGCCCGCCCCCGAGGTGGTCGCTCCGGCGCCGCCGGTCACGGAGCCCCCGGTTACGGAGCCCCCGGTCGCGGAGCCCCCGGTCGCAGAACCCCCGGTCACAGAACCCCCGGCGGCGGATCCCTCCGCTTCGGAGGAGACCGACGCCCAAGCGGCCCAGGATCCGGATCCCGCGGCACAGGAGGCCGGCGACCAGCAGTCGAAGCAGGGAACCGACGCGAACCAGCTGACGGATGCGGCGGCGAAGTCCAACGGGAGCAACAACCCGAAGGTCAAGATCACGATCTGCCACGCGACCTCGTCGGCGTCGAACCCGTACGTGGTGAATACCCCGAATGCCAATGGCGACGTCAGCGGGCACGCGGGCGCGAGCCACCAGGACGGGCGCGACATCATCCCGCCGTTCACCTACAACGACCACGGCACTGTCGCGAGCTTCCCCGGACAGAACTGGGACGCGGCCGGGCAGGAGATCTACTTCAACGACTGCAGCGTTCCGCCGCCCCCGCCAGAGCCTGGCGACCCCGCACTGACGCTCGATCCGCCGCCGTGCGTCCCTGCGGATGGGAGCGTGCCCGGCTCCATCGCGGTGACGATCGAGGGGCTTGGCGAGGGAAAGACCGCAGATCTCGCCATCGCGCAGGGTGCATGGGGCGATAGCGTCACCGTCAGCGCGAACGGGGTCCAGTGCTCGATCTTCATGGCCTGGGCGACTATGTAGTGACGCTCACCTATGGCGACCGGGTGGTGGGGACCCGCGCATTCTCGGTCGCGCAGTGCGCCGAACCGGAACCCGAGCCGGTTGACTTCTGTCACGGTCCGGACGAGGACGGGAACTTCTCTCTCGTGGAGCTGCCCTCAGACGAGGTGCAGGCTTCGCACTTCGGGGTGCATGTGGGGGACGTCATCCCACCATTCCAGGGCCTCGTTGAGGGAGTCGTCACCACACTCAGCCAGAACTGGGATGCGGCTGGCCGGGACTTCTTCGAACAGGGATGCAAGCAGCTTCCCCCGGAGCCCGACACCCCGGCAGTGACCGTGCCCGAGGTGCCGTGCCTCACCGCAGATGCCCCGATCCCGGAGTCGATAACCGCGACGGTGACCGGGCTCACGGGCGCTGGCCGGTACGCCCTGACGATCAGTGACGGCACCGACTGGAGTCACACCGAGCAGGTGGCGGGCTCCGGCGACGTGCTCCTCCCGCTGCATGGGCTGGGGAGATACAGCATCGAGTTGGCCCCCGCCGGGGACGCCGCGACTGGCGACCCCGTGACCGCCACGCTCACGCTGGAACGCTGTGAGGAACCGCCGGTCGAGCCGCCGGTCGAGCCGCCGGTCGTCCCGCCGGTGGCACCGAACCCGCCGGCCGTGCACACGGCGCCCGTCGTCGTGCGCACCGCACCCAAGCTCGCCGAGACCGGCGCCCCCGATCACGGGTCGGCGCTGGGTGCGGCGGCACTCCTGGCGCTCGCCGGTGCCGGGATCCTGCTCTCGAGCAGGAGAAGGAGCGCGGGGCGCTGATCCCCAGCACCGCGATCCTGCGCGGCCCGCACCCGGAATTCCCGCCGGGTGACGGGCCGCGTTCCTTCGCCCTCCAAGCACCTCCTCAGTCGTCTCGGGTACATTTGTGCTGGATTGACGGGCGTGTCGGGACGCCCGCGGAGACCGGGGAAACTTGATGGGCAAGAAACTCGCTGCGGATGCGGAGCGCGCATCTTTCGTGCGCCACGGCAGGCTGCGCCGCTCAAACGGGTGGAGCAACGCGCTGCGCGTGCTCCTCACCGCCGCGGTCGTTGTGGGGCTCAGCGGCGTCGCGACCGCGGCCTACGCGGTCTGGGGCCTCGTGAACAACGTGCGCACGGTCGAGCTCGGCAACAACAACGCGAAGACGGTGGGCGCCGGCGCCCAGAAGATCGACGGCGAGCTCACCATCCTCCTCGTGGGATCGGACTCCCGCGCCGGGCAGTCGATCAACGACGGCGAGGAGGGCGAGCTCAACGACGTGAATCTCCTGCTCCACGTGTCGGCGGATCACCAGAACGCGACCGTCGTGAGCTTCCCGCGCGACCTCATGGTTCCGGTGCCGAGCTGCCCGGGCCCGGAGGGGGAGCCCGACTACTATCCGGCGATGAGTGAGCAGCAGCTCAACAGCATGATGCAGTACGGCGGCCTGCCGTGCGTGGCACGCACCATCAGCGAGCTCTCCGGCATGGAGATCGACTACGCCGGGCTCGTCACCTTTGACGGTGTGATCGGGATCTCGAATGCGATCGGCGGCGTCGACGTGTGCCTCACGCAGCCCATCGTCGACGAAGCGGCCAACCTGGACCTTCCCGCGGGCATCAACACGCTCGTCGGCGAGCAGGCGCTGCAGTTCCTGCGCACCCGCCACGGCGTTGGGGACGGTGGCGATACGAGCCGCATCAGCAACCAGCAGGTCTTCATGTCGGCGCTCGTGCGCAAGCTGAAGAGTGCCGACACGCTCTCGGATCCCGTGAAGGTCTACGCCCTCGCGAAGGCTGGCGTCGACAATATGACGCTCTCGAGCAACATGGCGAGCGTGCAGTTCATGCAGGCGATCGCGGGCACGGTGAAGGACATCGACCTCGACCGCATCAACTTCGTGCAGTACCCGTCCTTCACCCACCCGTATCAGGAGGGGCGTCTGACGCCCGATCGTGTGAACGCGGAGCAGCTCTTCGAGGTGCTGAAGAGCGGGGCGCCATTCGAGGTCACCGGCGTGGGCGAGGGCGTCGAGGTCGAGGGGCAGCCGTCCGCGCCGACGGAGACTCCGGGTGAAGAGGTCCCGGTCGATCCGAACGCCCCCGCGGAGGATCCGGGCGCAACGACTGACGGCACGACCCCGCCGCCTGCCGGCGACGGCACGATCAAGCTGCCGGACTCGATTACGGGGACGCGGGCGAGCGAGGAGACCTGTTCGCAGGGCCGTACCGTGTTCTAACCGGGAATCAGCCGCACGCATCGCCCGTTCGATTTCCCGTGCGGCGGATCCTCACGATAGAATGGTCGTCGTTGTTCGCTTATGGAGACGTGCCGGAGCGGCCGAACGGACTTCACTGCTAATGAAGGGTCGGGGTTAAACTCGACCGGGGGTTCAAATCCCCCCGTCTCCGCCACTTGAACAACACTGGAACCCCCGGCGAGCGCAGGCTTGCAGGGGGTTCCGTCTTATCCCCTGGGAGCTCGTTCAGCCCGCCGGGTCGATGCTGATCGCGAGCCCCTCGCTGTGTCAGGAGGACTCTTCGCGTGCGCTACGCTCGAATGGTCGTCGTTCCGTCGGCGGCATCCGCAATGGTGGGGATCCGATTCGGGGACGGTCGCAGATGAGTGCTCGCGATGGCATGCTTGATGCCGCTGCTGAGGAGATGATCGAGCGGGGCTACGCCGCCTCGTCGCTGTCGTCGATTGCTGCCCGCCTCTCGCTCACGAAGGGGGCCTTCGCGCGCGAGTTCCCGACCAAGGGCATGCTGGCGCACGAGATCATGGAGTCCCTCGCCCGCGCGATCGAGGGGGAGCACGCTGCGGCGAGTGCCGCGTTCCCCGGGAGTGGAACGCGCGCGTTGGCGCGGTTCTTGTTCGGGGTCGATGTGCGGGTGCGTCGCGAGCCGCAGGTGGCGGCCGCTATTTCGCTGCTGTCGGATCGGGCGCTGCCGCCGCTCGAGTCGAAGCGCTCGCTCGAGCTGTGGCGCGCCGCCGTGGAGGAGCTCTTCGAGCGGGCGCTTGCCGACGGCGAGGTGGTCGAGGCGGTCGAGGCTGCGGATGCGGTGGGGTTTCTCGCGGTGTCGAAGCTTGGCGCGACCGTGCTTGAGGTGCGCAGGATCGACCCGAATGCTCGGGAGCGTGGCCTGAGCGTGATGCGGTTCGCGCTGCGCGCCGTGGGTCTGCGCGATGTCGATGCGGCAGTGGACGATGCGACCGATCAGCTCGAGCGCTTTTCAGGCCTGGACTGATCCCTGCGCCTCCCGGCCGCCCGCATGCCGCGTACGCCGCGTGCGCTGCGTACGCCGCGCACGCCGCACACGCCGCACGGTCGGGTGCGGGCAGCAGAGAGCCCGAGCGGATCGATGCGAGGGTCGATCCGCCCGGGCGGGAGGGACAGCCGCGGTGGGTGGGGTCTCCGCGGCGGTCCGGTCTATGCGGCGGCTTGTCGCGTGAGGGCGACGGCGGCCGAGGTGTCCGCTGTGGTCGGGTTCCCCAACCCGACCACAGCGCTGTGATGGAGCGCGAGCGCTCCTGCCCCTGTGTTTCCCCGGGTGGTGTCGCTCCGCGCTGCGGAGCGGCGCAGATGGCCCCCCATGTGTTTCCCCCGAACTGCGATTGTTGGGCGTCCTAGCGGTCCCCTTCGCTGACGTAGACGCTCGTCTACGAAATTAGACCCTCTGGTCGGTTCTGCGCAAATGCAGGTGCGGGAATATGCGCTGCGATACGGCCGAGTGAGCTGTGGTGATCCGGGACGCTTGTTCCTCTTGGGGGTGCTGGGCGCGCTCTCGTGGCCGCCGCAGCGCCCAGCCAGAGATCTGCGTTCAAACCCAAGATTTTGGGCAGGCAGCCTTGTCGCGTGCAGAATTCGAGAAGAGTGCAGGAGAGACGTGGCGGTGTTTCGTGGCCCGCCCCATGGGCCCGGCCGGGCCGCCGATCGCCGCGGTCAACTGTTGACGCGTCAGCCGGCGTTCGCCGCCGCATAGTCGTGGAGGGTTCCCGCCTGGAACGCGGCGCGCACCTGCTCGAGCGCCGCGTGATCCGGGAGCACGATCGACTGACCGTCGGCGGAGGTCCCGGTGCCGAGCGTTGGGCTCGTGAACATGACGATGTCGTCGGGGCGGAGCCCCCGCATGTCGAAGCCGAGCGAGACGACGGCGGGGAGGTTGAGCCCTTCGTCGAGGATGAGGTAGGGCTTCAGCGCCTCAAACGTGCTCGTGAGTTTGGTCGCGTCGCCGAGGGTCTCTCGGCTGAGCACCTTGTGCATCAGCCCCTTGAGGTATGCCTGCTGGTTGCGCGCGCGTTGGTAGTCGCCGTCGGAGAAGGCGTAGCGCTCGCGGACGAACGACAGTGCTTTGGCGCCGTCGAGCGTGATCTCGCCCTGCTCGAAGGAGAACCCGCCGCCACCATTCTGCGCCGTGTAGGCGATGTCATTGTGCACGGTGACGCCGCCCAGCGCGTCGGTGAGCCCCTTGAACGACTCGAAGTCGATGAGTGCGACGTGGTCGATCCGGGCGCCAATGAAGTTCTCGACGGTGTTGATCGCGAGGGGGAGCCCGCCGTAGGCGACGGCGGCGTTGATCTTCGCCTCGCCAACCCCCTGGATCCCGACCCAGTTGTCGCGCATGATCGACATCACGGTGACATGCTTCCGATCAGGAGAGATCTGCGCGACCATGATGGCGTCGCTGCGGAAGCCTTTGAGGTCCTCCGCGGACGCGTTCGGGTCGGTCGTCTCGCGCGAGTCGGAGCCGAGCAGCAGAATGTTCAGCGGCGCACGCTCGCCGGGTGCCACCTCGACGGGCTCGGGCCGCTCAAGCTCCGGATCCTGCGTGATGCTCACCTTCTTGATCTCGTTGAACGAGCTCGACACCACCGCGTACGCGATGCCGGCGCCGATCCCGAGCAGCACGACGAGTGTGCCAAGCACGATGAGGGTGTTGCGGATGGGGTGGCGATTCTTTGCGCTCTCATCGCTCTGTTCGGGAGAATCTGCCCCAATACTCATCTGTGTTGAGCTCCATCGATCGGGTGCGGGCGCGGGCGTGGTCGGTCAAAGATGCTTCCCGCGCGCCCTTGCAGTAGAGAAGTTTCGGAAGCACCCAGATTAACAAGTGTAGTGGTAGTGTTTCTGTGCTCTTCTGGCTTGGCTCGAATGGTCTCCTATGCCGTCCGGCTGGCGCTCCGGTCGAGCATTGTGGCGCTGCGAAACAGTCCGATGAGTAGCGAACAGCTGGATTGTCTCCCTGAGCTATGTAACGTCAACGACTGACGAGGATCGGTGCCCAAATGCAGAAGCGGAAATTGGTGATCTTCGCGGTCGGCCCGGCGCTTTCCGCGGCACTTGGTTTAATTACCCTGCCACTCACCGCTTGGATATTCGAACCCGACGATATCGGGAGACTAAACCTTCTCCAAACCTTGATTGCGGTTTCAATGAATCTGGCGTTCATGGGACTTGACAACGCGTTCGTGCGCGAATTCCATGAAGAAGACGATCGGACTTCGCTGTATTCCACCACGATGACGCCGCCGCTGTTGCTCCTTGGGGTGCTCACTCTCCCCGTTGTGCTCTTCCCCGCATCATTCTCAACCCTTGTTTACGGCCTCGACTCCGCGGTTTTTGGCTACGCTACGGTAGCCACGCTTTTTCTCTCGCTGCTAATACGGCAATGGGCTCTGGTCGCCCGTATGAACGAGTGGGCGATTACCTTCACCTTCTCCCAAGTGATCCCAAAGCTTGTCACGCTTGCCGGATTAGGCACCGTCGCGCTCGTGGCGACCCGCCCCGGGTTCCTGGTTCTCGCCCTTGTCCTGCTGTTATCGCTCGGGGTTGCGGGCTTCTACATGAATTTGGCGACCTTGAGACTGCGTCCGCTCACATCGTCCTTCCGGATCGTGTGGGGGCGTCTGGTGTCCCTGTTGAAGTACGGTTTGCCTGCAATGATCGCGGCATTCTCATTTGTGGCCATGAGTGCGATCGGGCCGTTTTCCCTGAGGGTCTACTCGGATTTCCATGAACTCGGGATCTATTCTGTCGCGGTTAGTATCGCTGCCGCGGTCGGGGTCGTGCAGTATTCGTTTAACACAGTCTGGGGTCCGGCGATCTTTAAGGCGAATGCTGCTGGACGCGTGCTGGATGTCTATCCAAGCGCGCTGCGCGCGGTGTGTGCAATTTTTGCGATTGTAGCTTCCGGAGTGGCGCTTCTGTCTTGGGTCTTGCCCCTCCTGCTGCCCAAAGAGTATGCCCAGATCGAGTTTCTCCTTGTTGGGGCCGCACTTGTTCCGCTGCTCCTGATGATGCGCGACGCGGGAGGAATTGGCAACAATATCGCGCGACGGATGGGTCAAGTCGCAGGGGCCTCCGTTGTGGCGCTGCTGGTTTGCTTGTTGCTATCGCTGGCGTTGGTACCACGGTTCGAAGCGAAAGGGGCCGTGCTTGCGAGCTTGTTTGCGATGTGGGCGCTCTTTGTGATCAACGCGGAAACGGCTGCACGGAGTTGGATCAGTGTATCGAGGGCAACGATGCACCTGGTCGTTGGTCTCGCGGTCATGCTCGCGACGGTGACAGTCTGGTGGGGTGAAAGACTCGGCCGATGGCACTTGCTCGGCTGGGTTGTGTATGCCGTAGCCGTAGTTTTCTATTTTCGGCGAGACCTACGCGCGATGCTGGTTCGAGGCAAGTGACTGCGCCTACCCTGATCCGGTCGGAGCCGTCCTCACATCCAACACGGATTTTTCGGAGAGGCCCTCTCGGTGAGAAACAATAATGAGTAGGCCTGGCCCCAGGCATTAGATTCGAACTTTTGTGGATACATGGCGAACCCCATGCACTCTGCAGAAGAGTTGCCGACGGTGCCACTCTCGGAAATCTCTGCTTCGAGCCTGAGCTGCAGTGCTTGAAGCGCTGGTTCAAAATCGGTGTTTCCTGTAGCTCGAGAGAAACGCATGACTGCAAAACCAATCATTGACATCGCGGAGGTGTCAATTGGGCCGTCAACGCACTGAAGCTGCCAAGCAAAGGCACCTTGCGCGGATTGGAAGCCGACCACTACCTCGGCAAGGCTCCGGAAGGCTTCTGCGGCCTGTTCAAACTCGCGAGAGCCTGGGGCAAGCCAGATCAGCGATTCTGCGAGTCCCACCAAGAGCCACCCGACTCCACGTCCCCATCCGATGATGCCCTGCTTCTGTCCTGAGGCGAGATCGTAGCCATGGTAAGGAAGCCCGCTCGCGCCGTCATATCCGTTCTCTGTAAACGCCTCGAACTGATTGCGCATCAGAGAAATCGACTCTGCATCCTGATATGTGGAGCCGTGACGCGCGAGGAGGGGGGTGATCATTCCGATGGTGTCGAGATAGGCGGCGCGGTGTTGTGGCCGGTACAGTACACTTCCCGCAGCGTCACGAGGCATTGATTTAAGCGAATGAACGGCTGCAAATCTTTGTTTCTCTGTGAGTTGGTCATACATGCCGTAGAAATAGACAGCATGGTCTACGGCGGTCAAGGCACGAGGGCGCCGATGCAGTCGTTCGAAGGAGCGGAACTCTCCCGGATGCCCGGGCATCGAGCGGCAGTAGTTTGCGATTCCCCATGCCAGAGAGCCAACATCCCAGAAGAGCAAATCTGGTCGCAGCTTTCGTGCCTTGAGTGCTCGCTTGAGGTGCCGCTTTGAGGCGAGCTGGAACCTCTGCGAGATCATGTGATCGGCAACGCTGGCAATGGCGTGAACGGTTGGGTGGCGTTCGCCTTGGTCTGACATGGGTGGGACCTTCTTCTAAGTGTGGTTGTTCCGCTCCGGAGCAGAGGAAGCGTCTGGCTGTAGATCCAGCAGGATCCCGTCGCGAACGCCCCGCGCAAAAGCCTTGAGCTTGGCTAGCTTGTCGGGCTCAAACAGGATTGTGAGAGCTATCTGCTGGGGTAGTTGGTAGATTCCTTCGTGGCTGATGCCGAGCTTTCGCCAGTGCTTGCGCGTAAAAAGCACACGATTCCGCGCCTTGTAGTAACACCGAAACGGGCTGTGTCCGAAAGCGTAGAAGCGCTCGATTTGCCAGGTGCCGGACATGTCTTTTCTAGGCACGCGAAGCCAGGTCGGTCTCGCGGCTCCCACCTCATGCAGAAGCTGTGTTCGGTTGTTACGAATCAGGACGTAGCCTTTGTCCATGAGGCGTTGGTTCAGGTCATAGTCGACGTAATCGATGAAGAAGATCTCGTCGCAACCGTGTACATTGGCCCATGCTGAGAGCCTGACCAGCGCACCAGAGGTGATTGCGCCGCGCCTTGCTGGTTGCGTAAATATCTCTGTTTCTGGGAGCAGTGCTAGTTCTTCCGCACTTGGGGTCGACTTGTTCCTGTCACAGATGTATGGCGTGACCATTGCCACCGTCGCGTCGGAGGCCGTCGCCCTCAAAGTGTCCACCATGCCTGGCGGACAGACACTGTCTTGGTCCAGCGTCACAAACCACTCTGCGCCCTCCCTTTGAGCCGCCTCAGCAAGCCTGTTGAGCGCATACCCAATTCCGAAGTTTTCGGTTCCGCATATCAGTGTCACGTTGGCAAATGAGCGAACTATCGAGCGGACGCCGTCCTGATTCTCAGATGAATTGTCAAAAACGAGCACTCGATCCACTTGCGGAACAATGGCAGCAACATTGTCATGCAGTCTCGCCAAGTCCGGATCGAATGTCACGATTCCAGCCGCAATCATCATCCGCGCTTCCCTCTCGGACGAGTTTCTTGAGTGAACCCACATCGCTGCAGGTAATCCCAGAAATGCACCCGCTGCCGAGCCAATTCCTCTTGCCCGCAGCTGTAGTCGTGCCTGAGCGCTTGCTCTGGTGAGACTCCGGGGAAGAAACGATCCTGCAGCCGCAAGAGACTCGCCAGTGTATCGATGCGTGTGTTCATCGCACGCGCGAAGCCGTGGCGGGGGAGTATCGTCACGGGCTTGTCGAAGAGAAATGACAACGCGGCCCCATGAAAGGAATCAGTAATGAGCGCAGTGCACTGATCTAGCAACGCCAGGAAATCCGACGCGTCCGTACCCCAGATTTCCCCGCCGACCTTCGGTGACAGGTGGGTTACGTGCAGCCCGCCCAACTGCGACACCTCATGAACAAAGCGAACCTGGTCCTCAAGCAGAGGTCCCAGTGTGTAGACCAGAAGCCCGGTGTTCTTCAATTCACTGTGAGCGGCGAGCTCGCGCCAATCTGCGACATCAAGCATGAGAGTGGGGTCGATGAGAAGTTGGGCTCTGGGGAGTCCATCGCGGGGTCCTAAGGAATCGAGCCAATCCGTTTCTCGAGCCCCGAACTCCCCGAATCTGCTCAACTGTTGCCGGTAATAGCCTTTCCATTCCAAGGGAATCGACGAATGCCCAACACTGGGGGCCAGAGTGGCAACTATGTGCCCCTCCGCGAAGTCCGCGAAATGCCAGGTTCTAGCAGAGTGGTCAAAGTTCCAGATCTGATCCCCGCCAACGGCGAACCGATCAAATGCCTGGGCGAGCGATTCGCGGTCTTTTGGCTGCACTCTCAGGAGGTCAAAGTGCTGCTCAGCGAATG
This sequence comes from Leucobacter luti, assembly GCF_050310065.1. Classification (GTDB taxonomy): domain Bacteria; phylum Actinomycetota; class Actinomycetes; order Actinomycetales; family Microbacteriaceae; genus Leucobacter; species Leucobacter luti_B. The sequence goes on from NZ_CP190007.1 coordinate 671,622, forward strand.
CGGAAAAGCGCTGTGCTCGCGCGGAATCGTCTGGGTGAGTGGGCTCGGAATTCCGCAGGGCATCGAGCTTGCGGATCAGTCGTCCTCGGAGCCGCGACCATACGCCAGAAACTCCCAATCGAAGGAGTTTGCGTGGCATGCGTTTCACAGTGGAGAGCAGTGGCTGGTGCATGGGGGCAAAGTCAATGAGCGTTGCTGTGAATCCGCAGCGCTCAAGAATTCGAACTGACGCATAGTTCACCAGGTGATTTCCGTAGTTCGTGTTGCTGTAATGCACGATCAGTCCCACGGAGGGGCGCGCCAGGTTCTCGGAGCGAGGTGGCCGCTCCTGACCGGTAGGTTCCGGGGCGGTCTGCTCTCGGGAAAGCCGGCCTGAGTCGAGTATCCGCCGGAACCATTGGTGTGTTGCGCCTAGCGTCATCAGCGCACGACTGTTTCCCCGCGAAGCGAGATGACACAGCACGCGATCTGCCAGGCCGCTGGGTTGTGCCAGGGACAACGCACCCGACACTTCTCGGTCTCCCAGAAGCTCAGCGAGTGCCTGTCCGCCCTTCTCCCGGTGCCCCGGCAAGCTCACCAATTGCAGGAAGAGCTTGGTGTACGCAAATGCGCCGATCGCCGCGACGGCAGCGATCGAGGAAGCCGCCTCATTCTTCCGCAGGCCGCAGTCGGATGCAACGCTTGCCAAAGCTCGTACCGTCGGTGGCAGCTTGCCGGCAGACGCAAAGTCAACCGCCTGGGTCGCAGAAGAAGGCAAGATCCGGTAGTCGTACCACACTTCGGGAGAGAGGGCTACTGAGGCCGCGACGGAGAGAAAGTCCGACACGAAGAGCCGGTCCTCTGCGTGTGCCACATCGGGGCGGAACTGCACTTCTCGCGCGATGGCTGTGCGAAATAACGCTCCGACGGCATTGACGAGTGAGGTGGGTCCAGGGCGCCCCGAGGCAGTCGTGGAAAACGTGAGCGCACCGATTCTGGCGTGTTCTATCTCGCGCTGGCTCGACAGGGATCTCTCTTCGAGACTGCGCCATGGCTCAGAGGCGCCACCGCGATGGACCGTCATCCCGCCGAAGACCGCGTCAGCCCGAGTTCTCAGTGCGATTTCTGATGCGGTCGAGATGAATTCTCGGCGAAGCGTGTCATCTGCGTCGAGAAAACACACGTACGCACCCTTGGCCATGAGAATGCCAGTATTCCGAGCGATAGCTACGCCGAGATTCGGCTGCCTGCGAAGGCGGACAGAGGCCGTTCGCGAACAATAGTCAGCCACTTTGGCTGCGTGATCATCACTTGAACCATCATCGACCACGATGATTTCGGCTGGCGGGAGATCCTGACCCAATGCGCTCTCAACGCTTCGGATGAGCAGCGGAAGGGGGGTATTGAAAGTAGGGATAACGACCGAAACCTGGAGTGAGTTCGTTGCATTCATGAGTTCAACTTCCTTCTACTGGAATAAGACAGACTCGTAAGGCACGACCCCGTGGGCGTTCCATACGATGAACTGATATACGAATGCGCTCAGGTACAGCACAACGTACGCGCTGCCGATGATTCGTCGAGTGACTGCAGAGCGGATTGTGGCCAGCAGGTAGGGAATCGCGACCATCTGTACCGGAGTGAAGTAGTAGACGAGTCGTGAGAAAAAGTAGGCGCTCGTAATAGCGGTGACGAGCAGGAGGGCTCCGATGAGCAGCAGATTTGCCAACGCCCCTGAATAGTCCCCTTCCCCTGCGGGAGTCGCGCGAAGCATGAAGGGTACGGCCGCCGCGAACGCGCAAAGGATCACTCCGAGGCTGATATTGCGCGCATCACCATAGTTTGATGTGAGGTACCACGCATAGTCTGGGGCAATGCGAGCCGCCCATGCGATCAGGAGCTGTGACGCTCCGAGAATCAGCGCCGTTGCCCCGATAGCTGCCATCGTGCGCCAAAAGCGGTTGAGCCTGATCATCAAGAGCGGCCATACCGCGAACCAGATGAGTGCGCTGGAATGAATGCTCGTGGCGACCAGCACGACGAGAACGAAAGCGAGGTGCTTTCGTCGGAGCGCAAGCTCAATCGTGTTCAGGAGTAGGGCGATGGCGAGTCCCTGTTGGGCAAGGTTGAAGGTCTCGAGGTAAAAACCGCCCAGCACAAACAACAGCACTGAAAGAGCAGGATTCAACGACATTCTCACGATGAACCTGTAGACGAGCGCAATAGTGAGGAGTGAAAGGAGCGCAATCAACCACTGCGGATCATCGGTGAAGTAGCCCACGATCAGGTTGAGGGCAATGAATCCGGGCTCGTAATCGGTTCTCCAGCCGTTGCGAATTTGGATAAACATCGGCACGTGCCGCGACCAGTAGTCTGTGCCAATGCCATAGCGAGTGGCGGCAACAGTGAGAAGCACTGAAGCGCTCAGCAGAAGACCGACCCTACTGAGGGTTACGCTCCCTGCTGCAGTCAGGCGTCGGGGCACCCCGGGGCCGCCACCAACGATGTTCCACAGGGGGCTGGTTGCCGATGGCGGTCGCCGGTAGAGCAACATCAATGCGCTCGCTAGGAAGGCGAAAAAGAGATACGACATTCTCGTTAGATTTTCAAGAGTTGATACAGGCGACGGGGGAATGTCTGCTTCAGAATTCCGTGCCGGATGCAGACAATCATGCGTGCGATCTTGGTTTGGTGTTCTGTAACCACAAACGCCCTTGCGATTTTGCTCGCCTCGCTGTGCATCTGGGGCTGGTGGAGGCTGAGTAACGCGCCGAGCTGCGCATACGTGCCTGCAATGCTGGGAGCGTTGGGCTTCAGCAGCTTCGTGAGCGCAAAGCGGATGCCAGCCCGGGTGACGGTTCCGAGAGTGTTTGATTCATGTTGCCTGTAGTCGACCAAAGCTCGATCGACATAGCCAACCCGACCGGTGGAGATTGCGAGCAGGATGAGCCACCAGTCATGCATGATTGCAGCGTTTCGAGTCTCCGGCTCTTCATAAAGTTCGCGGAGGAGCGCTGAGTTGAACACCATCGAGCATCCCGGTGCGAGGTTCTCCACAATGAGAGACCCAAATGACGCGCGCTCCGGCCGAGCTTTGATTTGACCCATAAACGATTCTCGAAGCAGGCAGAGATCCCGATCTACGACCCTGAGATCAGAAAATGCCAGTGCCGGGGAGCGTATTGGGTGCTGTTCTCCCATCCATTGCAGGCCCGCGATCATCGTCGTGAGCTTGTCAGGATGCCACACATCATCCTGATCGCAAAGGGCGTAGAAGTCCGCTGGAGGTGCGGCTCGAAGTAGCCGAAAGAAGTTTCCACTGGCGGATCGGACGGGTTCGCCTTCAAGAATGGTCACGCGCCCTGGGCGGGCATCGGCAAATGACCTCAACAGCTCTGGGGTTGAGTCAGTGGAACCGTCGTCCCAAACCACGAGATGCCAATTGTTGTGCACCTGAGAATCGAGCGAGGCGAGTTGCGGCTTGAGGTACTTGGCTCCGTTGAATGTTGCAAGCAAGATTACGACGAGCGGAGTACCGTCCGCTTCGGGTGCGCTTGGAGCCGTCGGTAGGCTTTCGATGATCATCACACGGCTCCCACAGGAGCCACTACTGCCCGCACGGTTCGCCAGAGGATGAGCAAATCGCCGACCATCGACCAATTTTCAACGTAATACAGGTCGAGACGAATCGCGTCTTCCCATGTGAGGTCACTCCGTCCGCTCACTTGCCAGAGCCCAGTAATTCCAGGCTTGACCTTGAGTCGACGATGGTGATGATCCTGGTACAGTGCGACTTCTGCATCGCGTTGTGGCCTGGGGCCCACCAGGCTCATGGAGCCGACGAACACATTGAAAAGTTGTGGCAACTCATCGAGTGAATAGCGGCGGATGATTTTTCCAACCGGGGTGATCCGGGGGTCATTCTCGACTTTGTGGAGAGGGACGTCTGAGGTTCCCTGCGCTTGAAGGAGCCCGGCAAGTTGTTGGTCCGCGTTCTGCACCATAGACCGAAACTTGAGCATTGGGAACTCGCCACCGGAGAGCCCGACTCGCTGTTGCGAGTACAAAACCGGTCCCTTGCTCGACACTTTGACCGCGATTGCGACCGCGAGCATGATGGGTGCCGTCAAGACAATGAGCGCAGCCGACCCCAAGAGATCGAACACCCGCTTCGCGAACTGCTTACGCCCCGAAAACTTCGGGTGTTCGACGTGAATCAGTGGGAGACCAGAGATCGGTGTCGTGTGGATCCGGGGCCCGGCGATGTCCGTGAGCGCCACCGTGACGATGAGGTCCACGTTGCGGGCCTCGAGCTCCCAGCCGATGCGACGCATGCGCTCCGGCGCAATCGAGTCCGGGCTCGTCATAATGAGTGTGTCTACCTTGAGGCGATCAACCGCCTCAAGAAGGTCGTCATAGCTTGCGACGACGGGCAGACCGGGCAGCAGCTCGGCGTTGCTCCCGAGCTCTGTCACCGCCCCGAGCAGGCCAAAGCCGGCGTGCCGGTTCCGGGCGATCTGTTGCGCAATGTGTGCACTCTTTGTGCGCTCGCCCACGACGAGGGCGCGGTAGATATTCCTGTGCCGTGCGCGTTGGCGGTGGAGCCGCTTGCGCCACAGCCAGCGCGATAGCAAGAGCAAGAGGAGGCCGGCAGGCAATGCGATGAGCAGGTAGCCCCGCCCCACCTGTGCGCGGAGAGAAAACGCGATGATCGCGTAGAGGCCGAACGTGAAGAGCGTGAGGCTGACGACCCGCTTGTACTCGACGGGCCCGATCCCGAACACTTTCGGGTCCCGGCTCTCGCCGATCCCGAGCGTGATGAACCAACTCAGCGCGAGTGCGAGGGAGACGAGGGAATAGGTGACGACCACCTCTGTGCTCGCGATGAGTGCCACGTCCACGTCCTCGGTCCGGATCCCGAACCGCAGGACCTGCGCGCCGAACACCGCGACGAACACAATGATGAAGTCGGTGAGGGCGAGCTTGAGCCCATACCGTCGTTCCCACGCTGGGGCGCTCATATCCACGATGAACCCCCGTCCTCGGAACGGGCGAGCACATCGCCGGCCCACGCGTACAGCACTGAGCTGTGCGGGCTCCCCGCGATGACCACCGAACTCTCGGGGAACTCTCCCTCCAGGCAGGCGCCACCCTCACCGAGACGCCCGTCGACGAAGCGTTTCGCTTGGATGCCGCGGCACTCGCCCTCGGACTCAACGGCAATCGCAAACCCTGAGCCGCTGAGCGCGACCGCGACGGCGCCCGCCACCGCGACGGGTGCCGACCAGGTAGTACCGAAGTCGCTGGTGACCGCAATTCGCGCGTCCTCGCAGAGCACGATGCCGCGCTCAGCTGCTGCGTCGAGAGAGACCGCACCGCACGGCAGTTGAACCCGGCCGCCGGGTGAGTTCGCACTTACTGGCTCGGCCGGGTGGAGGAACCACGACGCCTCGACGCCCGTCGTCGGTTCCCAATCAGCCCCGCCAACAAAGGAACGCGCAAGTTCAGGGCTGCAATCGCCGCCGAGGTAGACCATCCGGGTCACCGACGGGTCGCCGGCATCCAGGGCCAAGATCTCGCCGCCGTCGAGGTCGGTGAGCGACGCCCCGCGCCACTGGGCGCCGCCATCGCTCGAGACGTCGAGCGTCGCTGCGGTCGTCCCGCACGTCCCGGTCGTCCCGCGCACGAGGTGGCCATCCCGCGCCCCAACAGCGAGGATGCGGTCGGGGGCAGAAACCGTAATCGCAGGAGGGGCCGGGGTCTCCGAGACCGTGGGCGGGCTCGTCTTTCCAGGCGAGTTCGCCCCGAATCTCGGCGGAGAAGCCGGGTCGTCGCCTGCCCGGTCCGCACGAGAGGTCAAGAGCGCGACGCCGCTGAGTGCGACCGCCGTGGCCGCCAAAAGGGCGAGCGCGGCAATCATCACACCGCGCTGCCGCGCCGACGGCGATCGCCCCGGAGTGGAGCGAAAGAACAGTTTCCCACCCAATTCCCTTACCCCCTGCCGATTGCCGCGCCGCGGAGGAGGAGGGAGGTTGCGTTCAAGGCCGGGACGATCTGCTCGGCGGAGCGCTCATAGACCGCATCAGATTGCTGGAATGGGTCGATCACGTCGTCGTCCTCGAGGGCCATCGGCGGCGGGATCGTGCCGCGGATGCGCGCGATGGCCTCGACGGCGTAGCGCATGCGTTGAGCCAGGTCCGGTCCGCTCGATTCTGCGACGGCGGCGGGCGACGTCTGGTCGAGCTCGTCGGGATCGAGTGCGGCAGCAAGGCGACCGAACTCCCGCAGCGTGAACGTCTTGCGGGCCGCGCGCGGGAGCATTTCGACGGCCGCGCGCCGATGCTCGCGGGAAAGCGCAAGTACGAGGTCAGCGTCGCGAAGCATCGCGGGCGTGAGCTGGCGAGCGCGGTGGTGCTCCGCGGAGGTCACCCCGAGATCGACCGCGATCCGCTGGTTCTGCTCCGTCATGGGCTCGCCGACGAGCGCCTGGATCCCCGCGCTCCCAACGCTCGACGGCGTGCCCCTCAGCGCCTTCTGCAAGAGTTGCGCCGCAAGTGGCGAGCGGCACACATTCCCCGTGCACACCGTCAACACGCTGAACGGCCCTTCGGGTGCCGCGGTGTCGAAAAGACTGAAGGCCATCTCCCTGTATCCCCATTCGCTCGGTCTAGCTCTGCCCCCGTGACCGCCTCTTTTCCCCCCGGGCGGTGCGCTTCTCCGCGGATTGCGAAGTCTGTGCCCAGTGATCGGTCCCGTAGCCGTAGGCGCCATAGCCATAGCTGTCGGGTCCCTTCGTGGGAAGCATGGTGATGACGACTCCTCGCAGGTGCCCACCGCCGGCCGCGAGCGTGCGGACGGCCATCTCAAGCGCGGGCTTCCTCGTGGAGCCCGACGCGGCCACCAGGACGGTGCCGTTCGTGTGCTTGCTCACGACGGCGGCGTCAGTCACGAGCAACAGCGGCGGCGTATCGATCAGGACGTAGTCGAAGTGTTCGTTGAGGGTCTCCAGCAGTAGCTCCATGCCCTTGGACCCGAGCAGCTCGCTCGGATTCGGCGGCACCTTCCCCGCGGGGAGAACGTAGAGCTGCCCCGCGCCCCAGCGCTGCAGCACATCGGCGAGCTCGGCTCGACCGATGAGCACATCCGTCATGCCCACGCCGCCCTCGAGCCCCATGTTGTCGGCGACCTTCGGAAGTCGGAGGTCGCCGTCGACGAGCGCCACTCGGGCGCCGGATTCGGCGAGCGCGATCGCGAGGTTCGCCGTGGTCGTCGACTTCCCCTCAGACGGCCCGGCAGAGGAGACCACGAAGCTCTTGCCGCGATTCTCTGATTCCTCATTCACGGCCAGGAACTGGAGGTTCGTGCGAAGGGTACGAAAGGACTCCGCGCGCGGATTGCGTGGGTCCGCGTGCACGATGAGCGGACGCTGCTTCGCCTCCGGGTCGAACGCGATCCCGCCGAGCAGCGGTGCATCCGTCACCTGCTCGATATCGTGGAGCGAGTGGATTCTCGTGTCCAGCACATTTCGGAGCACCGCGATGCCTACGCCCAGGGCGAGGCCGACGAGCGCCCCGAGCGCGATATTGAGGGGTACCCTGGGGCTCACTGGACTTGTCGGCGTTTCCGCAGGCTGCACGGTCGTCAGCTTGACGGGACTCGCCTCCGTGCCGCTCTCAATCACCTCGAGCTCCTCCTGGACGAGGGTGATGAAGCTCGCTCCGATCGCGTTGGCGATCTCGGCGGTCTCCTTCGGATCCTCGCCCGAGACGCGAATATCGATCAGCGAGGTGTTGAGCGGCGCGCTGGAGCTCACCCGCTTCGCGAGCGCTTCGGTGGTCGTGTCGAGGCCGAGCTCCTGAATGACCGGGCCCAGCACGCTCTCGGTGGCCACAATGTTCACGTAACTCTGCACGCTCTGCCGAGCAAAGTTCGAACCTTGCACGAGTTCACCCGAGGCCTGGCTCTCATTGCGCACGGAGACGTACAGTTGGGTGCCGGCCTCGAAGCTGGGCTTCATCAGCAGCGAGGCGCCCGCAGCGATGCACACGCCAATAAGCGTGAACGCTGTGATCAGCATCCAATTCTTGTGAAGGATTCTGACGTAGTCGCGCAACTCCATGATGTGCGGCGGCCTCCTGGCGAGTGAGCTTTTGCGAAGCGTCGCTAACATTACAGCTGTTTCGGATTGCACAGCAAACAATATTTGCCGTCGCGTAATGTTCAATTTGTCAGGCAAGACCAAGCTGTTGCTTACTTCCCCGTCATCTGTGATTTGCCTATTAGAAAACCCGTCTCCTGCGCATTGGGAAATTGGTGAACTCTCCGTGTCGGAATTATCGATCCCGCGAAGCACGGAATGGCCCGGTCGCGCGCAAGACGCCGCGGGGCGCTCCTCGCCCAGCTAGGGCCGGCCACCCTGGGCGGTTCTACCCCGCGATGCCCGTTCGCAGCTCGGCGAGCATTGCCAGCACTGCGGCCGCCGCAGCGGGGTCCGGGATCCGCTCCCGCGCGAGCGTTGCGCCCTCGCCGACCTTGATCCCGAGATCATCGGTGCGGAGGGCGGCGAAGACGTCCTCGTCTGTGACGTCGTCACCCAGGTAAAGAATCTGCGCGCGGGGGAGCTCCGCGGCGATCCGCAGCAGCGTCGTGCCCTTGTCGCTCGGTCGCACGCTGCACTCGGAGACCTCTTTCCCTGAGCGGACATGCAGTCCGGCCTCCTGGGCCATCTTCGACGCCGCCTGCCTGATTTCGTCAGCGCGCACGGGATCCGCGACGCCGCGGGTGTGCGTCGCGAGCCCGAACGGCTTGCGTTCGAGCCGCACGCCGGGGTCCTCACCGAACACCCGCTCGAACCGTCGCTGCAGCGCGGCGAGCCTGTCGCGCTCGCTCGTCGTGAGTTCACTGGGGGCGAGATGGCCGGCCCCGTCGAGGCCGGTGATTTCAGCGCCGTGGGAGCCGGAGACGATCCAGTCGTCCGTCTCGATCCCGGTCTCCAGAAGGCTCTCGATGGATCGGCCCGAGAGCAGGACCACTCGCACGCCCGGTGCCCGCGACAGCAGGTGGAGCGACTCCTGGGCGCGCGGCAGGATCCGTGCGCGCTCGGGGCGGGAGACGATGGGAGCGAGTGTGCCGTCGAAGTCGCACGCGACGATGAGTGCGTGCGAGGTGGCGATGCGCCTCACGCGATCCGAGACGCTTGCGGGAATGAATTCCTGTGAGGTGCGGATGGGGCCGGTGGGTTCGGCCACGCCGTGCGTGCTGGGCGTGAGGCGCTCCTCGGCAACCGCGCACAGGCTCCCGAGGTAGTCCTCGGCCCAGTGGGCGACGTCGTGGGTAAAGACCTGTTCACGCAGCGCCGCCATGCGTCGTTCGCGCTCGCCCGCCGGCATGTGGACTGCGCGCACGATCGCTGACTTCAGGCCTTCAATGTCGTGGGGGTTGACGAGCAGCGCGTCGCGCAGCTCGGCGGCGGCCCCCGCGAACTCGCTGAGGACGACGACTCCCGCAGACTCGTCCTGCGAGGCCACGAACTCCTTCGCCACCAGGTTCATGCCGTCGCGGAGCGGCGTGACCAGCAGCACGTCTGCGGCAAGGTACAGTGCGGCCATCTCGTTTCGGTCGAACGTCTGGTGCAGGTAGACCAGCGGGGAGCGACCGATCCCCGAGTGTTCCCCGTTGATGCGGCCGACGGTGCGCTCGACCTCGTCGCGGAGGCGACGGTAGGCCCCGACTCGCTCGCGGCTCGGGCTTGCCACCTGCACGAGCACCGCGTCCCGTGCGCTGAGCTCGCCCTCACTCAGAAGCTCTGAAAAGGCCTTGAGTCGATGCCTGATGCCCTTCGTATAGTCGAGCCGGTCCACGCCGAGGAGCACCTGCCCGGGGTTCCCGAGTTCGGCCCGGATCTCGGCGGCCCGGCGCCGGGTGTCACGGCGCTCCGCGAGCATGGCGAATCCGCCTGCGTCGATCGAGATGGGGAATTCCTGGGCGATGACCGTCCTGGAGGGCTCCCCGGCCTCCTCGGGAATGACGAGCGAGTTCCCGAGCGCGTGGGACTGGCCGAAACGCTCGGCCGCCAGGCGAAAACTTTGCGCGTCGCCCACGCTCTGGAAGCCGACGACGTCTGCGCCGAGGAGCCCCTCCACGATGTGGCGTCGCCAGGGGAGCTGAGCGAACAGCGTTGGCGCCGGAAACGGGATGTGCATGAAGAAGCCGATCGTGAGATCGGGACGCAGCCTGCGCAAGCGTGCGGGCACCAGCTGCAGCTGGTAGTCATGCACCCACACGACCGCGCCGGGCTCCGCGCGTTCAGCGACCCGTTCCGCGAAGCGCTGGTTCACGCTCCGATAGCGCTCCCACCACTCCCGGTGATACTCGGGTGTCGCGATCACGTCGTGATAGAGCGGCCAGAGGGTGGCATTGGAGAATCCCTCGTAGTACTCGGCAAAGTCCTGCGCGTCGAGCGAGACCGGTGAAATCCGCATCGGACCGATGGTGAACGGGTCGATTTCATCCTCGGATCCGCCCGGCCACCCGATCCAGGTGCAGCCAAGTTCCTCGACGATCGGCTCGACGGCCGTCACGAGTCCGCCGGGGGAGGTGCGCCAGGTGAGTGTGCCATCGGCCTCCTCGACGCGGTCGACGGGGAGCCTGTTCGACACCATGACGAGCTCTCTGGAGCCCAGAATGTCAGTAAGCCTGCTCATGAGCACCTCATTGTCCAGGGGGAAGTGAAAACATGACGGTCAGTATTGCTGGCTATGTGCTCCAAACTCTGGGAGCATTGCGGAATGGGGTACTTGATATACGGCGCCGGTGCGGAGTACGAGATCGAGGACCGGGCTCTCGCGCACTTGAAGATCGCCGTGGGACAGAAGCTGCGCAGGCAGGAATCGTTTTTCGTGAGCTGGACGAACACGCTCGAGCAGGGGAGCGGGAGGGTCTCCCTCTGGGTTTCGCCGAGCATCCCGTTGATCTTCCGCTTTGCGGGGAGCCGGGCACCCGAGCTGAATCCCATCTGGCTCGGGGTGCTCCGGGATCTGGCCCATACGCCGCGGGGAATGGTGCTGCTCACCGAGTCAGAGGCCGAGAAATACGCGAAGGAACGGCTCGGATCACACGCCAGCCCGGCGGCTCCGCCGCTGGCAGATCCCGGCGCGTCAGGATCGACCCGCGCGTCCGGATCGACCGGTGCGCAGACCAGCGGGAAGCGGGGGGAGTGACCATGGGAAGCCTGAGCTACGGCGGGACCCAGTCCTTCGAGTTCGAGGACCGGCTGCTCGCCCACCTGCGCAGCGTCATCACGATGAAGCTGGTGCGACACGAGAGCTTCATGTTCACCTGGAACGAAGGGACCGTGCAGCGCACCGTCTGGCTGCACCCGAGCTCGCAGCTCGTCTTCGAGTTCGACAGCACGGAGGGGTTGGGTCTCAACCGGGAATGGGTGGAACGGCTGAGCGACCTCGCGAATGGTCCCTCCGGTCTGCACATCGTTGAGGAACCACGCGTGCCCTAGCGCCGGAGCGGAGAACTCCGGCGCTAGGGCACGCGTGAACAGCACGTCGAGCTATTCGGCCTCCGACTGGGTGGCCGGCCCGCCGCCGGTTGCTCCGCCTTCGTCAGTCCAGTCCGTTCCGAGCTGGTCCGCGCGAGCGGGATCCGAGACGACGTCCTTCTTCTCGGACTCCTCGTGCGGTCCCGCCTCGGTGCTCTGCGTCTCGACGACACTCGGATCGTCGGTGAGCGCATCTCCTGTGTTTGCATCGTCGCGGTGCTTCCCGTCACCGGTGGTGTGCATCATCTCCCCCTCCTCAGGTGAGTGGCTGCGCTGGCGCGCTTGGGCCGTTGGACGCTGGACTAGGACTCGCGTCGGCGGCTGCCGCCAACGATGAGGCCGTAGATCAGGAGCACGACGATGGATCCGCCGATGGCGAGCAGCCAGGTCTGGAGCGACCAGAACTCCTGAAGATTGGCGCCGAAGAGCACCGAGCCGAGCCAGCCGCCGAGCATCGCACCAACGACGCCGAGCAGCAGCGTCACGAACCAGCCGCCGCCTTGGCGCCCGGGCAGGATTGCCTTTGCGATGGCTCCAGCGATGAGGCCGAGCAGCAGAAATGCCAGAAAACTCATGGTCTCTTTCCCTTCCCCGAGTGGCCAGATTGGTCCTCGTGTACCCCAGGCTATCCTCGCCGCGATCCACCTGGACAGGGGGTTGCTTCAGCAGTCGCCCGTGCGATAGTGGTTCGCTGAGCTGGCGTTCTCCAGCCGCCTCGCGGCGTTATCCGGCCAGCCTCACCCGGTCAACCCCGGTGTGCCCCGACGCAAAGCGCGGATACGCTGCACGCACCCCGGAAGAGGGAGGGACCATGAGCGAACTGACGCCCGCAGAGGCGCGAGGCTTCGGCATCGAGGAGGAGTTCCTGCTGCTCGACGCATCGACCGGCGCGCCCGTGAACGGTGCGGCGGATCTCCTCGCCGCGCTGTCCCCGGGCCAGGACACCGCTCAGCACGAGTACTTCGCGAGCCAGATCGAGACTGCGACCCCGGTATGCCACTCGATGGCCGAGGCCGAGGCCACGCTGCGCGCGTTCCGGGAGGCCGCGGCCACGGCGGCCACGGCGGCGGCCGGCGGCGTCGTCGTCGCGGGAACGGGACTGCCGCCTGCTGGCGGCGACACGGAAGGCACGGTGACCCAGGCGGATCGGTACCACGCGATCGCGCGGGAAGTGCGCCGTGTCGGCGAGTTCCAATACATCACGGGCACGCACGTGCACGTCGCCGTGCCGTCACGCGAAACTGGGCTGCGGGCCATCGCGGCCCTCTCCAGGTGGGCGCCTGGGCTCCTCGCGCTCGCCGCAAATTCCCCCCTGTGGTGCGGTGTTGACACGGGCTTCGCCAGCTGGCGCTACCTCATGAGTCTGAACTGGCCCGTAGCGGGCTGGCCTCCTCCATTTGTGGACGTTGCCGAGTACGAGCAGACCGTTGCCACGCTGGTGGCCAGCGGGATCGTGCTCGATCCGGGAATGCTGTCGTGGTCCGCCCGGCTTTCGGATCGGTACCCCACCATAGAGCTGCGACTCGCCGATTCGCAGCTGCGCGCCGAGGACGCGGTGGGTTTCACCGCTCTCGTGCGCGCTCTGGTCGACGATGCCTGCACCGCCGAGGAGGAACGGCTCGCTGCTCCGCCCGGGCCCCTCAGTGGCGCACTGTGGTTGGCGGCCAGAGACGGGCTCGCGGACTCGATCGTCGATCCCGTGCTGGGGGCGAAGCTGCCCGCCCCGGTGTTCCTCGAGATGCTGCTCGAGCGCGCCGGGGCCGCCCTCGAACGTGCGGGCGATGGGGAGCTGGCCGAGCGCTATGTGGCCAGGCGGCTCGACGCTGGGAGCCCCGCGGAGGAGCAGCGGCGTGCGTTCGGTGCGGGAGGGTCCGCTGCGCTGCTGCAACTCTTCCGCGACGGCACAGCTCCGCGCGACGGCACAGCTCCGCGCGACAGTACCGCCGGGCACGCAGGCACCGCCGGGCGCGCAGGCACCGCCGGGCCAGGGAGCGACTGAGATGGCGCGCGGTGAGGATAGGCGGGGGACGAGCAATTGTCGAGGGTCTCGTCACGGCCGCCAGGCTCGCCTAGCCTGGAGCACCACTCACGCCGCGCGGGAGCGCGGGTTGACCGAGACGCGAAGGAGTCGGAACATGCCCACCCCCCAGCTCAAGGATCCGGAGCTTTACGACCGCCTGCGGAAGGAGGGGGCGTCAGAGGAGAAGGCAGCGCGCATCTCGAATGCCGCGGCGAAGGAGGGGCGCTCGGCGATCGGCCGGCGGGGCGGCTCCGCCGAAGACTATGAAGACCGTACGGTGCCCGAGTTGCGTCGGCGGGCGAAGGACCTCGGGCTCACGGGGTATTCGAAGCTCAGGAAAGCGGAACTGATCAGGCTGATCCGGGAACACTGACGCGTTGCGCGGTTTCGAAAGGAGGTGGTGGGATGTGCCCCAACGTTGACCCGAGAACGAAGTACGCGGTCCCGCCGTTCAGCGAGGAGCGACAGCAGTCTCAGCCCGGTCACACTGAGGAAATGCGTGTGCGACCCGATCACGGGGAGCTGAGTTACCGCGGGAGCGGGCGCCTCGCCGGCCAGCGCTGCGTCATCACCGGGGGAGATTCTGGGATCGGCCGCGCGGTTGCGGTCGCCTTCGCGCGAGAGGGGGCCGACGTCGCGATCGGCTATCTTCCGGAGGAAGAGGTCGATGCGGAGTGGACCCGAGACCTGGTAGATGAAACCGGGAGGCACTGCGAGCTCGTTCCCGGTGATCTCACCGAGGAGGCCCAGTGCGTCACGCTCATTGAGCGAGCGACCGCTGCGCTGGGCGGAATTGATGTCCTCGTGCTGAACGCGGGGGTACAGCGCTCGAGAGAGGGCGCAACGGTGCTTGAGAAAGCGCAGATCATGCAGGTGTTGGAGACAAACCTCGTCGCCCCGCTGCTGCTCATGCGCGAGGCCGCGCCGCATCTCTGCCCGGGGGCCTCGGTCATCGTGACGGCCTCCATTCAGTCCTTCAACCCCAGCCCGGATCTGATCGACTATGCGATGACGAAGGCCGCGCTCGTGGCCTTCGTGCAGGCGCTCGCGGTCGAGCAGGGAGAGCGCGGCGTGCGGGTGAACGCCGTCGCCCCCGGGCCCGTATGGACGCCCCTCATTCCGGCCACGGGGTGGGACGAAAAACTCGTGCACTTCGGCGCCGACACCCCGCTCGGCCGACCGGGGCAGCCGGCAGAACTTGCAGGCGCCTACGTCTACCTGGCATCGGAGGAGGCGTCCTTCGTCTCCGGATCGGTGCTCGCCGTCACGGGCGGCAAGCACCTGTGAGCTGCGCCCGCCTACGACCAGACCCGGTTCGCGTAGCTCAGCACCGCGGTCACGATGATCGCGATCGGCACGAGGCAGATGATCGCCATGAGCGCGGCATCGATCCGAAGCCGCGCGCGCTGCCCGAACCGGGTGAGACGGACGGCGTGCATCGCGAGGAGGCCGATGAAGACCACAGTGACCCCCACCCCGCTCCACACGGGATCCCATTGGGCAAGGATGAGGAGGGCGGTGATGAGCACGACCGCGGCGACGAGCGCCGAGGTGATCCAGCGCATCGAATTCGCGGAAGTGAGCGCGGGCTGATGCGTGACCAGGGCCGGATCCGCCTCGCCCCGGTTCGGGTTCGGCGTCGAGGCCTCGGCTGCGCGCGACTCGGTTGAGCCGTCGAGGATCGGGCGCTCCTGGGCTTTTGCGCCCCTCGGGAACTCGTGGACGGTGCCCTGCCCCGTGCCGGCGTCGAACCGGGTTGCCTCGTGAGGCTTGTCGTGCTGCTCTGTGGCGAGCAGGGAGACGCTGTCCGTGTCCACCGGGGGCTCGATCGGCGTCTGGGTGGGTGCGACGAGCGGAGCGGGTATCGGGGTGGCGGGAGCGGGGTGTGCCGACGGGCTCGGGCCGCCCTCGCGGCCGGGAAACTCGACCGGGGAGGGTGCGTTCGACGGCTCTCCCGGGCCGTCACGGCCGTGTCCTGTTCGCTGGTGGTGTCTCATGATCCTGACCTTTCTTCGGGGTGCGGAACCCGCGGGTCAGGTGGCCTCGGCCGCCTGGTCCGGAGGCACCGCGATGCATCGCGTCTTCGAGCTTGAGCTACATCCACATGGTGGTTCCTCCATCTCGCGGGCACGCCGGAGAATCGGGATCCCGCTCTCAGTTCCAGACTCCTCGCGGGCCGCGGAGCCCGGCAGTCCCTTGCAGGATCGGCGACGGAGGCCTACCCTATTTGGTCCGCGAAATGGGTATCGGATCAGGGTCCGGGGTGAAGAGGACGGTCCGCCCAGTCGATGATGCGGGGAAACGCACTGCGCGGACCGTCCTCGGGGGACGCGAACTGGCCCTGCAGAATTTGGGGAACGCAGGGCGGACGGGGAAACATTCGCGTCTCGTCGGATTGTGTCAGCCCGCGGGGTGCCGCGGTGCCTGATACGAAGAATTTAACCCGCAGATTCACACGTTTCACCCGTCGGCATGCGCTGCGTCGGTGGGTCGGGTCACGGCATCGTGTCCCAGGTGAACCACCCCCGCTTGATTGCGGCCTCCAATGCGAGCTCCCGTCTCCCGGTCACCCCGAGCTTTCGCTTGAGCGAGTTGATCTGGGTCTTCACGGTGTTCACGCTGACGAACTCCTGCTTCGCCATCTCGGCGAGCGAGAGTCCCTGGCTGATGGCTTTGAGCATGATGAATTCGCGCTCGGTGAGCGGGCTTGCGGAGTCCGACTCGAAGAACAGATCGGCTCGCTCAAGCCTGGCACTGAGCGCGTGCTGCAGGGTCGTCGACGACGACACTGATCCGCGAGGTCCGTCGCTCAGTCGAACCGTCGCCTCGAGGAGGGCCTCGACGACACGGCGCGGGAGCAGACGGAGGACGAGGGCGACGGCGCCGTGTCCCCGTCCCGGATCGCCGCGGCGGCGGCCGCCACCGCGCGGGAGTGGGCGTCCTCCCGGCTCGCGTCGACCGCCTCGAGGATCCCGCGGAAGGAGATCCCGCGACCGCCGTAACTCCGGTGCACGGGGAGCTCGCCTCGTGCCTTGGTGCTCTCGCCCGCGATGGCCCGATACATGGAGCAGGCGAGGTCGAATGCGGGGTGGTCCATGGGGATCCGCTCGATGAGGCGCGCCGCACCGAGCTGGTTGCCCCTGGCCTGGGCGACGAGCGCCCCGGCCCACAGGAACACCGGGCTCTGCATCTCGACCGCGGCGGCGGCGTCGCTCTGCTGGAACAGGTTCTGGGCATCCTCGCTCCGGCCGTCGAGGAGCAGCGCAAGCACGTGTGCGGTCTGCGCGATGCCAGCGGTGGGGAAGGAGAAGCGCCTGCGCGACGGGCCGATGATGTCGGCAGCGAAACCGGGGAGGCCGGCATCGAGCAGGTGCCAGGACGCGGCGCCGACTCCGTGCTGCAGGATCAGCTCGCTTGCGAGTGCCCGCGGGTTCGGGTGCGGCTCGGCGCGTGGGCAGCCGCCCGGGCGAACCTCGCCGATGAGGAGCATGGCTTCGATCGCCTGCTTCGCCTCCTCGTCCTGTGCGGTCAGCCCGCCCTTGGCCGCAAGGAACCGCTGCATCCGCCAAGCCGAGATCCAGTCGCCCCGTGCCGCGAGCGACTGGGAGATGAGCGACACCGCCGTGAGCGTGCCGCGGTGACCAAAGTGGGCCGCAGGGATCTCGCGCAACCCGGCCCAGGCTCGTGCGAGATGCGCCTGCGCGAGCTCGCGGGCGCCGAGCCCCAGGGCTGCCCGCCCCTGCAACGCGCTCACGATCACGGCGTGCATGCCCCCGCCGACCAGCGGTTTCTGCTCGGCGAACTCGCGCGTGCGTGCGCGGAACCCGGGTGCGTGCGCCACATCCTCGCCGCTCAGTCGCAGCGCGTGACACAGCGGGAATCGAGAGGTGTCGCTCGCGGAGAGGTGCTTTGCGACCGCGGCGGGCAGCAGCAGTTCTGCCTCGGCGAAGTGCCTGGTCAGCAGCAGTTCGGAGCGGCGCCAATCGCGCAGCAGGAGGCGCTGCCACAGCTCCTCGATCGGGGCGGGGATCGCGCACAACTGTTCGGCGAGTGCCGCACGCGACCGCAGGTACTCCTCGTCCTGGTCGTCGAATGCCTGCCAGAACGTCTCTGCCCACTCGAAGTAGCCGGTGCGTCTCGGCGAGGGAAGGAGGAGCGTCGGCTGCCGGTACAGATTCTCGAAAGCGCCGGCCGCGGCCTCTCCGAGGAGGGTCGCCACGAGCTTGCTGCTGATCTGGGGCAGCATCCGGAGCAGCCGCGAAACCGAAAGCATGCCCCGGCCATTGCTGGCCTGCGACACATCCTCGTTGCACACCTGCAAGCTGACCGCGAGGAGCTCGGAGTACGAGTTCTTGATGACCTCGGGGTTGCCCGCGGCGTTCACGAAGCACTCGATCCCGAACGCGGTGCCCGCCGCGCCGCCCTGGGCGACCTGCCAGATCAGCTCGTCCGCGAAGGGGTCCACGCCGTCCGGGAAGGTGAGCTCGAGGAGAGCAAGGTGCTCGAGGCGGCTGAGGCTAATCTCGCTCGAGCCGATCTCGGCGAGGATCTCACGATCGGAGATCGCCCAGGACGGCGAGTCCACCGACGCCGTAATGAGCCGAGCGCCGGACTCGTGGAGGGCTTCCGCCAGCCACCCCGCCTGGTCCTGCAGATTGAACCAGTCGAAGTCGTCGACCAGCACGACGCTCTGGCCGTCGCGATTCGCCGCCGCCTCGAGCACCGACTTCAGGGCAGGAGGCGGCGACGTGCGCGAGATGAGCGCGAGGTGGTCAACGTGCGCACCCTCCCGCTGAAACGCCTCGCCGATCTGGCCGAGGAGCGTCGACTTCCCCATTCCCGGCGCCCCCAGAATCGCGGTCCACAGCGCAGAATCCCCGATCACGCGGTTCACAAGCGCGGTCCGCGGCAGAATCGCGCGGGGTCCCCCGGTGGCGTAGAGCTGGCGCCAGCGCGAACCGGACGGCGTCTTGTCTTCGAACCCCATCGTGCCCCCCACATGGTATTCCGGGGGCGACCGGCCGCCGCCGGTATCCCGGGTCAGCTACGCCAGCGAAGGAGCCCCCTGCTTCGCTTCTCCCCAGCGTATGTTGCTCGGGCACAACCGCCAATTCCAGCGGTGCAGTGTCGTGCCATCGGGGGAGTCGGCGCTGAGGTGCGGCCGGATTCGCCCTAGGTCAGTCCCGAGGCGAGTCCCGAGGCGATCGCCTCCGACACGGTCGGATGCTCGAATTCGAAGTCGCTCGTTGCGAGCGCGTTCGCGGCGACCTGGGCATCCGCGAGCAGGAGCGAATCGGCGGCGTCACGGCCCAGTGCAAGCCGCAGCGCCGGGGCCGGGGCCGGCACGAGGAAGGGCCTGTGCAACTGCGATGCGAGTTCGCGTCCGATCGATCCAGCGGTGGCGCGGGAGGGTCCGCACAGGTTGACCGGCCCGCTGATGCCTCGCTCGATGAGATGCCGGATCGCCCGCACTTCGTCGGTGAGCGAGATCCATGGCCAGTACTGGCGGCCGCTCCCGAGCGGCCCGCCGAGCCCCAGCTTTGTGAGTAGGATCATGGGTTTCAGCGTTGCCGAGCGGTGCAGGAGCGGCGCGGTGCGCAGGTGAGTGACCCGCGCGGCGGGGCCCGCGGTGGCCGCGACCCGCTCCCACTCGACGCAGAGCCGCGCGAGGAACGTGGTGCCCGGCGAGGCCTCCTCGGTGAGGAGTTCCGCCGGACGGCTCCCGTAGAAGCCCACGGCCGAGGCGGAAAGGAAGTGGGGCGCCTCGTCGCCGAGGGCCGCGAGCGCGTCCGCGAGTGTGCGCGTCGGCGCGATCCGCGAGGAGCGGAGCGTGCGCCGGTAGCCCTTCGTCCAGGGCAGGCGGCCGATGCTCGCACCGTTGAGGTTCACGACGGCGTCTGCGCCGCGGAGCTGATCCGGATCCAGGGCCGCCTCGCCGGGACGCCACTCCACTTCGGAGGCGTTCCGGGGAGCGCGCCGGACGAGTTCGATGACCTCGTGCCCGTCGCTGCGGAGTGAGCGCGCGAGCTCCTGGCCGATCAGCCCGGAGGCCCCTGACACAATGACTCGCAACATCTCCACGCCCCCATTCTCCCCCTCAACTTGCCGATTCTGCGCTCGATGTGCGATTTATCGGGGATAAACAACGCAGGTAGGGCAGAACCGGCAAGGTGGGGCGGGGGTCAGCGGCGGGAACGCTGGGGCAGCGCCGCGACGGCCGCATCGAAGTCAGCGCGGGAGCGTTCGCGGCCGAGCGCTCCGCCTCCGCCGCCGGAGATGATCGCGCGGGCCGTGTCGATGCTGCGGGCGAGCAGCAGCTCGAGTACCCCGCGAGCGCCGGGATCGCCGGCGAAGTCGCTCAGGAACCCGTGCCCGCCGGCGGGCTTGTCGCGCGCATACAGGTGAAAGAGCGGCACGCTCTCGGGCGCGTGCACGTTCCAGCCGTGTGTGAAGAGCTGCAGCGCGCGCACGTGCTCGTCGGCGACCATGACGTCGCGCACCTGCTCGAGCTCGGAGCACAGGGCGCCCGCGCTGAACTGGAACCCGCCGGAGACGAGCGCCGTGCGGGCGAGCCCCGGCACGCTCGGCCCGACGTCCTGGCGGGGGAGCCCGTGCTGGTCCTGGCCGGCCGGTACGATCGCGTGCGGGGGCACCGTCGTCTGGGCGACGGCGCCAGCGTCGGCGCCGAAATCGCCCCCGACCGGCGCGAACGCGCCCGGATAGCAGGAGAGTACCGCGCGCGGATCCCGCAGCGACTCCCACTGCGCGACGAGCGCCTCGTCCCAGCCGTCAGCGAAGCGCGTGTGCGAGTCGACCTGCAGGGTATAGCGCTCGTCGCGCCGCATGCGGTCCGTCATCCGGCGGGCCCAGCCGAGCCCGCGGGCGCTCCGCCAGGGCAGCGCCACCGAGGTCACGCGCCCGTCGCCGCGCACCGCGTCGAGCTGGTGCTGCGTCTCGGGGCCGACCTGGTTCACGATCGCGAAGCGGACCCGCGCCGGATCGGCCGCGCGCTCCCACGCCGAGCCGATCGTGTGCAGCAGCTCCGGGTCGCGGTAGCTCACGACACGGACGAGGATGTCCCGATTCATGCCGCGGCCGGGCTCTTCGGGTCGGCGGGCGCGCTCGCCGCAGGCCAGCTAGACCCGTGCACGCGCGGCCGAGCCCTTGTTCCCGGCCTTGCCCCGGCGCGCGGCGGCGAGGGCCGACGCGCCCGCGACCGCGAGGCCCGCAGCGAGCGCGAGCGGCGCGAGCGGAGCGGCGGGATCCGCGCCGGTCGCCGCGAGCTGCGCGGCCGGTGCGCCCGGCTTCACGGCGAGCCCGGGATCCGGATCCTGATCTTGATCTTGATCCTGATCCTGATCTTGATCCTGATCCGGAACCAGCCCGTCGATCAGCACGTCGGGGGCCGCCGCGCAGGCCGACTCGCCGGGCACGGAGGCCGTCGCCGAGGTGCCGTCACCCGGGTTGCCCGTGACGGGGATGTTCGGGTTGACCTGCACCGTTGTCGTGCGCGGCGCGCTCTGGGCGCACACCGTGTTGCGCATGACACCGTCGCCGAGGCCCAGATGGGACGCCGCGAATGAGAGCAGGAACTCGCCGTGCTCGTCGTAGTTGCCAGTCGCGGTGAGGATCCCGTTCTCGATCGTGGGCTCGCCGAGGACTGCGCCGCGCTCGACCCGGATATCGCGGGGCTCGATCCCGCCGCTCTCGGCGAGCAGGTCGCTGAGGTCGTCGGTGAGCGTGAACGACTGGCTCGGTCCGAGATTTCCGCCCGCAGGCCGCTGCACGGCGATCGAGTACCGCGACTCGGGGGCGGCCTCGGTGACGCGCGTGCGGTCGACCGACTTCGAGACGAGCGGGGCCGGGTTGGCCGCGATCGACGCCACTCCGATGTCGCCGTGGGGGCCGTAGTCCCAGCGCTCCCCGTTCCACTCGTTGGTTCCGCGGCTTTCCACGTGCGCTGCGGCGCTGAGCGAGCCGTCGCCGCCGCGCGCGAGGACCGCGGAGAATCGCACCTCGAAGTTCTCGTGGGCCTTGTCGAACTCGCCGATGAACGTGACGACGTTGCCGGTGCGCTCCATGGTGAGGCCCTGCACAGGAGTGAATTCGAGCTCATCGAACACTGCGTCGATGTCGGCGACGTCGTCGGCGATCTGCGACAGGTCGACCGTGAGCTTGAACGCGTCGATGGGGTACAGCCAGCCCGGCTCCCAGTTGCCGTAGTCGACGCTGAAGCGGAAGTCGACGCGCTCGCCAGCCGACCCGACGGACGTGCTCGAGACGTTCGCTTCGACCGGGAGCTTCTGCTGGTATGCGCCGTGGAGCATGCGGGCGGTGGTGAAGTCGTAGGTGATGCTGGCGGCGTGTGCGGAACCGTCGGACCCGAGCCCGGGCGTGAGAACCGCCCCGACCGTGATGATGACGCCGCATGCGGCCGCGGACGTTGTGGCATGGCGAAGCGATGCGCTCACGAGATTCCCCCAGAATCAATCAACGGGAGTTCGCCCGCGCTCGTGCCCAGCTGCACGCCCGTTTCCCGCGATCCCCAGCAAGAAGCTAGCAGCGCGCCCCCGCCACACACGCATCGACGCGCCCGGGCCCGGCCCCGGATCCGCACCGACCTTGCCGGCAAGGGAGGCGGAACGCAAACACCCCCGCCGCTTCCGCGACGGGGGTGTGATCTGCGCGCCCCGAGGGATTCGAACCCCCGACCTTCTGATCCGTAGTCAGATGCTCTATCCAGCTGAGCTAGGGGCGCACGTTGGTTTCCCAACCAGAAAGACATTACACGAGCAGCCCGGAAAACGAAAATCCAGGCGGCGGGATCCGGGCCGCCCGGGCGCGTCGTTCGGGCGCGGTACCCTGGTTCTCGTGCACGTGAATACGCCGAGCGACCAGCTGAATCTGCCGAGCTTCCCCGAGTCGAGCCCCGAGCTCGCGCGGGCTGGATCCCTCATCCTCGAGGTGCCTGATTACCCGGCGGCGGGGATCCTGTTCCGTGACATCACCCCGCTGCTCGCCGACGCCGAGGCCTTCCGCGCGACCGTCGACGCCCTGATTGCCCCGTTCCGCGGCACATTCGACGTGGTCGCCGGCCTCGAGGCGCGCGGCTTCCTGTTCGCGAGCGCCGCGGCCTACGCCTCGGGCGCCGGGCTCATGCCCATCCGCAAGGCCGGCAAGCTGCCGAGGCCCGCCGCGAGCGTCGACTACGCGCTCGAGTACGGCGTCGCCGAGGTCGAGGCGCACGCCGACTTCCCGAGGGGCACGCGCGTCCTCGTCATCGACGACGTGCTCGCGACCGGCGGCACCCTCGCCGCCGCGCACGCGCTCCTCGGCAAGCTCGGCTACGTCGCCGCGGGCACCGCGGTGCTCTTCGAGATCGAGGATCTCGGCGGGCGCGACACCCTGAACGACCCTCAGCTGCACACGGTCTTCAGCAGCTGAGGCCAGCGACCGTCAATGTCGGAGGCCGTTGCTAGGGTCGCTGCATGACCTCCGGATCCCGGCCCCCGCGCGATCACGAGGGTGATTTCTTCGGGCTCGCGGAGTCGGATCCCGAGCTGCTGAAGTCCGGCAGAATTCCAGATCCGCAGCCCGGTCACACCCCGCTGTTCGCCTGGCTCGCGCGCGTGCTCACGCGCGTCGAGGAGCGGCTGCGGGCGCGCGGCGGCAAGGGGCTCAGAGCCGCCGTCAAGGCCGGCTGGGTGCTCGTCGCCGCGCTCGGGATCCTGTTGCTCGTCGGCCCGGTCATCAACAAGCCGCTCGATTTCGACGACATCATCGACTCGGCCAAGGTCGAGGAGGTCGACTGGATCGCCCGCGACGCGCGGGTCGACTATTCGATCGAGCGGGATCCCGAGCGCATGTTCGTGGCGGAGGTGTCCGAGGCGTTCACGGCTGCGTTCGTGAACGGGCCGGAGGGCTCTGTCGAGCGCGTGATCGTGACGGAGTTCGAGGGGCACGACGTCGAGTTCGAGCTCGAGTCGGCGACCGTGGATGGGGAGCCGGCAGACGTCACCCTCACCAAGCGGGCCACCACGACGGAGCTTCGTCTGCGTCCGGCGTCCGGGCAGAAACTCGAGGGGGAGCAGGAGATCGCGGTCTCCTACCGGCTGCATCACCTCATCGCCGAGGACGTCGACGAGGCGAGCGGTAAGGCGGTGGATCGCTGGTCGTGGCCCCTGTTCGCACCGACCTGGCCGCAGGGCACGAAGGGGCTCCAGGTTTCTCTGACGCTCGCGCCGGAGCTCGACGAGGCCCTGATCCGCACGCCCAAGGCATACCTTGGCTGGCTGCTGTTCGGCGCGAGCGCCTGGCTCACCCCCGAGGACGAGAGCGGGGCGGGCGTGACGTACGCGTTCTCGAACGACCAGACGTTCCCGCCCAACCCCGATTTCTGGCTCATCCTGAACTTCGAGCGCGGCACCTTCGAACTGCCGCCGAAGACGCCGCTCTTCTGGGTGCAGACCTACGGTCCACTCGTACCGCTCGCCCTGCTCGGGGTCATCGCGGTGCTCGCGCTCGCCGCGCGCCGGGTCGTATGGGCCGAAAGCGTCGGCGAGCCCTGGTACAAGCCGCGGTCGGATCCGCCGGATGACGTGTCGCCGATGCTCGCGGCGCAACTGCTGCGCAGGGCGCGGCACGCGGAGCTCACGGCGGCGATCTCGGACCCGCCGCGACGAGCGCGCGAGGCGGCGAAGACCGCCTGGCTGCGGGAGGCTGCGCGAGCCGGTCGCCGGGCCGGCCGCCTCGGGAACCTCCCGGCGAGCTGGAGCTCCGGCATTCGGTGGGCGGCCGCGGGCCGGGCGGTCGAGCGCAAGCTGCGCTGGGCGCCAGAGGGCTACGTCCGCGACACGTTCCTGTTCGCCCCGGTCGCGCTCACGCTGGTGCAGTGGGGGCTGCTCAGGCAGCTCTCCCACCAGGTCGTGCTGTCGGTCGTCTGGTGGCCGGCGGCCTTCGTGCTGCTCTCGACCGCGCTCGCCGCGGTCGCCTTCCTCGCGGTGCTCAACCCCCGCCCGCTGACCCGCGAGGGTGCGATCGTCGTCCAGGATCTCAAGGGCATCGACGCGTACGCGAGGGCGACGCGCCTCCTCGAGCGGGGCCCGCTCGACGATCGGCTGCTGCCCTACGCCGCCCTGTTCGTCTCGCCCCGGCGCGCAGGCGATGCGGTCACGGAGCTCGCAGTGCGGGAGTCCGGAGATCGCCGGATCGCCGAGGGCTGGCGCACGGAGCGCTTCCTCGGGATTCCGGCGGTGCTCGCCGTGATTGCCGCGGTGGGCCTCCTCGCGGGCTCAATCGTGCTCGCGACGAAGCCGGTGCCATACCCCAACGACATCCGGATGCTGACCCAGGACTCCGAACTGCCCGGCACGAACTACACGCAGACCCGCGGCTTCGAGATCGACGCGGAGCTCTCGCGCACCGAGCACCGGGAGGCGCGGATCGAAGTCGTTGAGCGTCACACCGTCGAGTTCGAGCCGGACGCGCCCGTCGTGCCGCAGTTCGCGCGGGAGTGGCCCGCGAACCGACTGGGGCAGGATCTTGGCATCTCGATCGAGGCGGTGCGGATCGACGGCGAGGACGCCCCGTTCCGCGAGGTGGACGGTCCCTGGAGCCGGACGGCCGTCACCACGTTCGCCGAGCCGCTCGTGGGCACCCACGACATCGAGGTCGAATATTCGCTCGGGCACCCGGCGGTGGACGCGGATCCGACGATGGCCTCCGACCGGGAGGCGAAGCCCACAGGCGGCCAGGTCGAGCAGGTGCGCTGGGTCGCCCTCTACGATTTCTGGGAGGAAAGCTACTCCGTCGATCCCTCCGACTGGTACGGGGAGAAAGCGCCGGTGCGGCCCGCCCGCGTCACGCTCGCCATCGAGCCGGGTCTCGCGGCCGAGGCGATCCGAGGCGGCTGGATCGACAGCACCCGCGCGGGCGACGACCCGGTCGACCTGCCGGCCGAGGACGGCGACGGCTACCGGCCGTGGCGATACGAGATCCGTTGGTATCCGGGCGACGGTCAGGAGCGCCGCGAGGCAATGATGGGCGCCGAGCGGACCCGCGACGACGGCTGGCCCGTCAAGGAGATTGCCCTCGACCAGGCCGATGAGGCCTCCGGCGGCGGCGCGGCCCTGGGCAAGCACGAAACCGAGCTCACGGATGACCTGGGGGCCGTCATCGACTTCCCCGTCGGCACATTTGCGAAGATCGACAGCGGGGCCGCGGAGCGATACGCGGCTGATCAGCGCCGGCCCTACTCCCTTGTGCTCTGGTCCGCCGGGATCGTCGCCGCGCTCGGGATCGCCACGGCCTGGACGGCCCGACGCTCGCGCGCCAGGCCGAGCGCCTCGCTCAAGGCGATCGCGTTCGTCGCGCTGCCGCTCCTCGCGATCGCGCAGAGCGTCGTCTTCTGCTGGGCGATTCTCGGCATGGCCGGCTCAGATGGGCGCGGGCCCGTCGCGATGGTGCTGGGCGGGCTCATGCTCGTCGCCGTCGGCGCCGCGGCATGGATCGTCGTGCGCCGGATCGTCCGCCAAGGCGAGAAGGAGCCGCCGCCCGCAGACGCAGCGAAGCGGCAGAAATCGAGCGGGCGGAAGCCCGCCGAGGGTAGAGAATAGAGCGCATGACCAAAATCGATCCGACCGCAGCCTTCCTCGCGGCACGCGACCAGCTCCTCGGCCTCGCGGGCGACCCCGACCGGGCGCGCGCCGAGTTCACCTGGCCAGACGTCGGGCCGGTGTTCAACTGGGCGCACGACGTGTTCGACGTGATCGCCGACGGCAACGACGACACCGCGCTGTGGATCGCCGAGGAGGACGGGGCGGAGCTCAAGCGCAGCTTCGACGAGCTGAAGAAGCGCTCCGATCAGGTCGCGAACTGGATGCGCAGCATCGGCGCGAAGCGCGGGGACGTCGCCATGCTCATGCTCGGCAACCGCGTCGAACTGTGGGAGATCATGCTCGCCGCGATGAAGATCGGCGTGGTGATCCTGCCGACCTCCGTCGTGCTCGGCTCGCACGAACTCGTCGACCGCGTCGAGCGCGGAACCGTGAGCTGGGTGTTCGCGGCCGCCGAGGACGCCGTGAAGTTCGCCGAGGTGCCGGGCAACTACCGCGGCATCGGGGTCGGCCTCGAGCAGGCCTCCCGCGACCACCGCGCCGCGCTCTACGACTGGGAGCGCTACGAGGAGTCGCGCGCCTCGTCCACGGCCCCCGTGCCCAAGCGCACCACGAGCACGGATCCCGCGCTCCTCTACTTCACCTCGGGCACCACGAGCCTGCCGAAGATCGTCGTGCACTCCCACACGAGCTACCCGCTCGGCCACCTCACGACGCTGTCGTGGCTCGGGATCCGTCCCGGCGACATCCACCTCGTGATCAGCGCGCCCGGTTGGGCGAAGCACGCGTGGTCGAGCTTCTTCGGGCCCTGGCACGTCGGCGCGACCGTGTTCGTTGCGAACTACGCGCGCTTCGACGCAGAGTTCCTCGTCTCTGAGCTCGACCGGGTGGGCGTCAACACCTTCTGCGCACCGCCGACCGTGTGGCGCATGCTGATCCAGCGCCGCCTCGACACCCGGCCGCGCGGCCTCCGCGAGGTAGTGTCGGCCGGCGAGCCGCTGAATCCCGAGGTCATCGCCCGGATCCAGGAGTGGTGGGGGCTCGAGATCCGCGACGGCTACGGCCAGACCGAGACGACCGCCCTCATCGGCAACATGCCGGGCGACCCGCTCGTGCCCGGCGCGATGGGCCGTCCGCTCCCCGGAGTCGACGCCGTGCTGATCGACCCGCTCACGGGCGAGGAGGCCGAGGAGGGCGAGGTCTGCCTCAGGATCGTCGCGGCCGATCCCGCCGTCGACGGCGACAAGCCGCGCCGCTCGCCCGTCAACCTCATGCCGGGCTACTACGGCAACCCCGAGGCGACGGCGCGCGCGACCGCGGGCGGGCTCTTCCACACGGGCGACGTCGCGCAGCGCGGCGAAGGCGGCGTGCTCACCTTCGTCGGCCGCACCGACGACATCTTCAAGTCGAGCGACTTCAAGGTCTCGCCGTTCGAGGTCGAGAGCGCGCTCATCGAGCACGAGCTCGTCTCGGAGGCCGCCGTCGTCGGCGCGCCCGACGAGACCCGCCTCAACGTCACCAAGGCCTACGTCGCGCTCGCCCCCGGAGTGGCCGCCGACGCCGACGCGGCCAGGGCCGTGCTTTCGCACGCGCGCGTCGCGCTGCCGCCCTACATGCGGGTGCGCCGCGTCGAATTCTTCGAGCTCCCGAAGACGACCTCGGGCAAGATCCGCCGCGTCGAACTGCGCCGCCGCGAAGAGGAGGCGCACGCCGCGGGCGAGCGCATCGCGAGCGAGTGGCGCGAGGAGGACTTCCCCGGGCTCAAGGGGTAGCGGAGCCGCCCTCAGCGGCTCCGGATCCGGCGCTCGCTCCGAGTTCTGCGCTCGCTCCTACGGATCCCGGTCCAAGGAACCGAACGAGCGCAGAACTCGGAACGACGGCAGGCGCGCAGGCGTCGGGCGGCTGGGCCGCCCGATCGCCGCCTACTCCGCGCCCGCGCCCGCGCCCCGGCGCCCGCGGACCTGCCAGTACGTCGCCACCGCGGCACCGATCACGAGCCAGCACAGCCCGACGACCTTGGTCAGGGTGCTCGCGTTCCAGAGCGCGTACCCGAGCACCAGGATCCCGATCACGGGCGAGATCCAGTGCAGGAAGACGCTGCGGCTCCGCTCCTTGACCCCGAAGCGCGCAATCACGGCGATGTTGAGCAGGATGTACGCGGTGAGGGCGCCGAAGGTGACGAGCGTGGTGAGGAGCTCCTGCTCGCTCGTCCCAGCGATCCCGATCACGAGGGAGAGCGCGACGATGAGGAGCAGCGCGTTCCGCGGCACCTGGCGCTTGTCCACGTGGGAGAAGATGCGGGGGAGCTGGCCGTCGCGCGCCATGCCGAAGACGAGGCGGCTCGAGGTCGCCTGCGAGGCGAGCGAGTTCGCGAAGATCGCGATGAGCGCCGAGGTGAGGGTGATCACGATCTCGAACCAGGGCCCGATCACGTCGCCCGCGATGTGGTAGAACGCGTTGTTCGTGGCGTCGCCAGGCGCGAAGGTGGTCCCGCTCGGAACGAAGATCGCGGCGAGGTAGACCTGCAGCACGAAGATGATCGTGACGGCGACGAGCACGATCATCGTGGCCTTGGAGACGGTCTGGCCGCCGCCCTTCGCCTCCTCGTTGAGCGTCGAGATGGCGTCGAATCCGATGAAGCTGAGCGCCGCGATCGGGATGGCGCCGAACACGATCGCCCACGAGAACTGGTCGGCCTGGAAGATCGGGTCGAGCGAGAAGCTGCCGCGGCCCTCGAACACCGCGATGAGCGCGCCGACCACGAAGACGAGGAGCACGAGCATCTGGATCGCGAGGAAGATCTTGTTGACGTTCGCGGTGAGGCTGATCCCGCGCAGATTGATGAGCGCGGCGCAGGCGACGAACACGATCACCCACACGAACTCGGGGATGCCGGGGAGGAGGCTCGTCATCGCCGCGGCCGCGAACACGCTGAGGAGCGCGGGCAGCAGCAGGTAGTCGAGCAGGATCGCCCAGCCCGCGATGAAGCCGACGAACTTGTTGATCCCGAGCCGGACGTACGAGTACACCGAGCCGGCCACGGGGAAGCGCTTCGCCATCTCCTTGTAGCTGAGCGCGCTGAACACCATCGCGAAGGCCGCGACAAGGTAGACGAGGGCCGGCACGCCGCCCGAGAAGTTGTATGTGATGCCGAAGACCGCGAGCGGGGCGAGCGGCACCATGTAGATGAGCCCGTAGACGACGACGTCGGTGAGCGACATCGAGCGCTTGAGCTCCTGGTGGTAGCCGAGCGACTCGAGGGTCGCCTCGGCCTCGCTCGCGGTCGGATCAGTGCTGCCGGGATCCTGCCCGGCTGAGGAATGCGTCATCGCAGTCTCCTATGTTCTGGTGTGCGCTACAGGGTGGTGAGGAATCGACGCAGGGCGGCCAGGTAGGCCTCGGGCTGCTCGAGATGGACGTTGTGCGTTCCCCCCGCGAGCACCTCGACGGTGTTCTCGACCGTGCTCGACGTCCCGGTCGCCGCGTAGCGGCGGAGCGTTTCCGGGCGCGCTTCGTCGTCTGCGCCCGTGATCCAGAGGATCGGGATCGCGATGTCCCGGATCCGCGAGGCGTAGCTCGCGCCGCGGAGGTTGCCCGTCTGCGTGAACTCGTTCGGGCCCCACATGGCGTTGTAGGAGGCCTGATCCATGTCGGCCATCGAGCGTTCCAGGATCGCGGGCCAGGGGTCCAGCTTGCAGAAGTGGCGCCGGTAGAACTCGGCCTCGCCGGCCGCGTAGCCCGGATCCGCCTCGCCCGCGAGGAGCGCGGTGCGGTGCGGCTCGGGAAGCGCCTCGATCAGGGAGTTTGCGTCGGCCACCCAGTCGGCGACGTCGACGAGCGGGCTCGCGAGGATGAGCCCCGCGACAGTGTCGGGGTGCGCCGCCTGCGCGGCGAGCGCGAGCATCCCGCCCCAGGAGTGCCCGAGGATCACCGCCCGCTCGATGCCGAGGCGATCGAGCACGAGCCGGAGGTGGGCGACGTACGAGTCGACCGACCAGGCTGTTTCGTCGCTCGGCTGATCGGATGCGCCGCAGCCGATCTGGTCGTAGAGGATCACGTCGCGCGCGTCCGCGAGCGCGGCGAGGGGCGCGAGATAGTCGCTCGAGGCGCCGGGGCCGCCGTGGAGGATGACGAGCGGCGTGCCTGGCCGCTCGCTCGCGGTCACGAATCGCCGCCCGCGGATGGTGCCGTGCGGGGTTGCCGCCTCGAAGGGCTCCGCGTGCGCGACGCCCTCGGGGAGCGCCTCGGTCGTCTCGGTCACTGCTTCTCCTTTGAACCTGCCGGGCGTGGTGTGGTCGAGGCGGCGGGTCGCCGCTGAGCTCGAACCCTCACAGTCTCTCATAAAGGTCGCATGATGGAACCATTAATGTGTGACTTAATGGAAGGCATGTCAACGGAACGAGCCGCAGCCTCGCCGACGATGCTTTCGAAGCAGCTAGCGCAGCCCAGCGGCGACTCGACCCTCGCGGGCGAGGTCGCCAACCGGCTCATCGCCGCGGTCGCGCTCGGGGAATACCTGCCCGGATCCCGATTGCCGGCCGAGCGCGAGCTCGCGAGCGCCCTCGGGGTCGGCCGCGTCACCGTGCGCACGGCGATCGCCAGGCTCGTCTCGCTCGGGCTGCTGCGTTCCCGCCCGGGGCGCGGAGGCGGCACGTTCGTCGTCGACTCCGGCGCCTCCGAGGCGTCCGAGGCATCGGGCGCCTCCGCCACGGTCGCCCAGGTGCTCACGAGCGTCTGGGAGCGCATGATCGACCAGCACGAGGCGCAGGGCTGGATGCACGGGACCATCGCCGCCGCGGCCGCGGAGCGCCACAGGGAGGAAGACATCGGGATCCTGCAGCAGCGGCTTCTGGAGTTTGCGGAGGCCGAGTCTGGCCCCGATTCCCAGCGCGCCGACGAGCGCCTGCACCTCGCGATCGCCCACGCGGCCCACAACCCCGCGCTCAGCGACGCGCTCTTCACGCTCGAGCGGCAGATGCACCTGTCGGCGCCCTCGCACCCGTGGGGGCCGGAGTCCGGGTGGTCGGACATGGAGCGGCGCGCCCTGAAGGATCACCGCGCCCTCGTCGACGCGATCCTGCGCCGGGATCTGGAAGGCGCGCAGCGCATCGGCCGCGCGCACGCCCACATCAACATGGAGATGCTCGAGGACTCGCTCGCCGCGGTGCGGGAGGCGGCCGGGATCGGGGCGGATCACGGCGCCGCGGCGGAGTAGCCGCCCCGGCACCGCGGCCTACTTCGCGTCGGGATCCGGCTCGTGCACGCCGAAGACGTTGCCGTCGAGGTCGAGGAAGTAACCCTGCCAGGCCATTCCGGGAAGGGCCGCCTTCGGCATCGCGACGGTTCCGCCCGCGGCGAGGATGCGCGTGGCCGAGTCGTCGAACGACTCGACGCCGATCGTCAGCACGGCGCCAGCGACCGCGGCGCCCGGCTCGGGGTTCGGGCCGTGGCGCTGCATGACCGCGCCGTCGATGCCGGGGCCTTCGCCGGTCTTCAGGCCGAAATAGGGCATCCCGGCGAACTCGGACCAGTCCTCGGTCTCCCACCCGAAGACGCTCGTGTAGAACTCGGTGGCGCGCGCGGGGTCTGCCGCGTGGATCTCGAAGTGGATGGGCTGGCCCGGTGTGGGCTGTGCGTCAGACATGATTCCCTCTTCCTCGTGGGTTCGACACCTGCCAGTGTGCACCCGAAACGGTGCTCCTGACCAGGGGATTCATCGAACTCTTACCGCGAGGTCAGGATCGCGTGCGCCCGCGTGATGCGCTCGCGCCACCAGCGCTCGCGCGCGGGATCCGCCGCAAACTCGGCGAGCCGCTCCGGATCGAGCCGCGGCCTGCCGACCGGGATCGCGCCATCGACCGGAACGAGCGGCTCCGCCACGACGTCGCCCCCGAGCAGCGCGACCGTGCCGAGCCCGCACGCGCCCGCGAGGACGCCCTCGGGGAGGGCGGCGGCCAGGTGCAGGCCCATCGAGATCCCGACCGAAGTATCGAGCGCGCTCGACACGACGACGGGGAGCCCCGCCTCCGCGACGATCTCGAGCGCACGCGGGATCCCGCCGAGGGGCTGCGCTTTCACGATCAGGAGATCCGCCGCGCCCGAGTGGGCGACCGCGAGGGGATCCTCGGCCCTGCGCACGCTCTCGTCGGCGGCGATGCGGACGAGCGGGCCGCCATCCGGTCCGCGCGTCAGCCGCGCGCGGACCTCCGCGAGGCCCGAGACCTCGGCGCACGGCTGCTCGGCGTAGTCGAGGTCGAACTCCGCGAGCGCGGCGAGCGCAGGTACCGCCTCGTCGGGGGACCAGCCGCCGTTCGCGTCGACGCGCACGCGCGCGCCCGGCCCCATGGCCCCCCGGGTCGCGCGCACGCGGGCGATGTCGTCGGCGAGCGACTGCCCGCGCTCGGCGACCTTCACCTTTGCGGTGCGGCAGCCGGGGAAGCGGGCGAGGATCTCGGGCACGCGAGCCGCCTCGACCGCGGGAATCGTCGCGTTGACCTCGATGCGATCGCGGCGGGGAGCTGGGGTTTCGCCCCAGCCGAAGGCGAGCGCAGCGAGCAGCCAGCTTGCGGCCTCGGCGTCGCCGTACTCGGGGAAGGGCGAGAACTCGCTCGGCCCGGCTGGCGCATCGAAGATCGCCGCCTCCCGGACGGCGATCCCGCGGAACCTCGTCCGCGTCGGGATCGCGACGACCCTGGTCGCGGCGAGGATCTCGGAGAGGCCGGGCAGCTCGGGCATGCCTCGACTCTACTCGCGGGCGCGGGGGATCCGGGCCCGCGATCCGGAGCCGGGGCCGGGTCCGCCTGCGGATCCGGCCCCGAATAGACTTTGGGCATGACGCAGCAGGTTTCCGAGATCTTCGACCCGTCGGAGTGGGAGGTCGCCCCGGGCGCCGCCGACTACACCGACCTGACCGCCCACCTCAGCAAGGACGGCAGGATCGCGCGGATCGCGTTCGACCGTCCGGAGGTGCGCAACGCGTTCCGCCCGCGCACGGTCGACGAGCTCTACGACGCGCTCGACCGGGTGCGCGTGAACCCGCGCGTCGGCGTCGTGCTGCTCACGGGCAACGGGCCGAGCCCGCGCGACGGCGGCTGGGCGTTCTGCTCGGGCGGCGACCAGCGGATCCGGGGCCGCGACGGCTACAAGTACTCGGACGACGAGACCTCGGTCGGCCCCGAAGCCCAGGCGCGCGCCGGACGCCTCCACATCCTGGAGGTACAGCGCCTGATCAGGTTCATGCCGAAGGTCGTGATCGCGCTCGTCCCCGGCTGGGCCGCGGGCGGCGGGCACTCGCTCAACGTGGTCTGCGACCTCACGATCGCGAGCCGCGAGCACGCCCGCTTCAAGCAGACCGACGCCGACGTCGGCTCCTTCGACGCGGGCTACGGCAGCGCCTACTTCGCCCGCCAGGTGGGCCAGAAGTTCGCCCGCGAGATCTTCTTCCTCGCCGAGGAATACTCCGCTGACCGGGCCCGCGAGATCGGCGCCGTCAATGAGGTCGTGCCGCACGCCGAGCTCGAGAAGACGGGCATCGCGTGGGCGCGCACGATCCTCGGCAAGTCGCCGACGGCGATCCGCATGCTGAAGTACGCGATGAACGCGGTCGACGACGGGATCGTCGGCCAGCAGCTCTTCGCCGGCGAGACGACGCGCCTCGCCTACGGCACCGACGAGGCGGTCGAGGGCCGCGATTCGTTCCTGCAGAAGCGCGACCCCGACTGGGCCCCGTACCCGTACTACTACTAGGGGTGGATTCGGCCCGGGCGCTCTCGCCGAGTGGGCCGTAGGACCCCATTCCCCGCGCCGAGTGGGCCGTAAGGCCCCATTCGCGAGCTTGAATGGGGCCTTGCGGCCGACTCGATCCCGCGAGGCTCCGGATCCGGGCCCGGGCCCGGGCCCGGGCCCGGGCCCGGGCACGCCAGGGGAGAGGGCGTTACCCCTCAACCCCGCGCCCGCATCCCTCGCACGCGCCGAGTGGGCCCAAAGGCCCCATTCCCGGTGCCGAGTGGGCCGTAAAGCCCCTTTCGCGGGGCTGAATGGGGCTTTACGGCCGACTCGATCCCGCGAGGCTCCGGATCCGGGCCCGGGCATGCCCTGGGAGCGGGCGCACCCATCGCGCAACTCATCACCCCCGCGCCCCCGCGCGCTCGCGCCGAGTGGGCCCAAAGGCCCCATTCCCGGCGCCGAGTGGGCCGTAAGGCCCCTTTCGCGGGGCTGAATGGGGCCTTACGGCCGACTCGAGCCCGCGAGGTCGGGCCACGCGGGCCAGGCCACCTCAAGCGGGCCACGCCAAGCCCAAGCGGGCAAACCCCACCGCAACCCCTACCGCGCGCCGGCCTTCTTCGCGCGGCGCAGCTCGTGGAGGAGGGGCTCCGTGTAGCCGCTCGGCTGGGCGGTGCCCTCGAGGATGAGGCGGCGGGCCGCCTCGAACGCGACGCCGGGGCCGGATCCGTCGGCGCCGAGCAGCGGCTCGTAGCGGGGGTCGCCCGCGTTCTGGCGGTCAACGACGCCCGCGTAGCGGCGGAGCGCCTCGTCGACCTGGGCCTCCGTGATCACCCCGTGGAGCAGCCAGTTTGCCAGCAGCTGCGAGGAGATGCGGAGCGTCGCGCGATCCTCCATGAGGGCGACGTCGTGGATGTCGGGCACCTTCGAGCAGCCCACGCCCTGGTCGATCCAGCGCACCACGTAGCCCAGGATCGACTGGGCGTTGTTCTCGAGTTCCTCCTGCACGACCTCGGGGGCGAGGTCCGCCTCGCCCGCGAGCGGCGGGGCGAGCAGGGTGCCGAGCGAGTCGGCGGGGAGCTGGGGCAGGGCCGCGCGCGCGGCGAAGGCGTCGGCCTCGTGGTAGTGGGTGGCGTGCAGGGTGGCGGCCGTCGGCGACGGCACCCACGCGGTCGATGCGCCGGCGCGCACGTGGCCGATCTTCTGCTCGAGCATGTCGTGCATGAGGTCGGGCATCGCCCACATTCCCTTGCCGATCTGGGCGTGGCCGTCGAGGCCGCAGTCGACGCCGATCGCGACGTTGCGCGCCTCGTAGACGCCCATGAAGGGGCGTGACTTGATCGCGCCCTTCGGCAGGAAGGGGCCGGCGTGCATCGAGGTGTGGATCTCGTCGCCCGTGCGGTCGAGGAAGCCCGTGTTGATGAACACGACGCGATCCCGCGCGGCCGCGATGCAGGCGGCGAGGTTCGCCGAGGTGCGGCGCTCCTCGTCCATGATCCCGACCTTGAGGGTGAGCGCGGGCAGCCCGAGCAGCCGCTCGACGCGGCCGAAGAGCTCCGCGGTGAATGCGACCTCGTCGGGTCCGTGCATCTTGGGCTTCACGATGTACACCGATCCGGTGCGGGAGTTCGCGCGGGATCCCAGCACGTCGTCGAGCGCGCCGAGCGCCGTCATGATCGCGTCAACGATGCCCTCGGGGGTCTCGCCGCCCTGCGGGTCGAGGATCGCGTCGCCGAGCATGAGGTGGCCGACGTTGCGCACGAAGAGCACGGAGCGGCCCGGCAGCACGAGCTCGCCGCCGTCCGGCGCCGTGTAGACGCGGTCGGCGTTCATGGTGCGGGTGAAGGTGCGCCCGCCCTTCTCGACCTCCTCCGTGAGCGAGCCGTCCATGAGGCCGCGCCAGTTGCGGTAGCCGAGGGCCTTGTCCTCGGCGTCGACCGCGGCGACCGAGTCCTCGAGGTCCATGATCGTGGTGAGCGCGGATTCGAGCACGATGTCCTGCACACCCGCGGGATCCCCGGCGCCGATGCGGCCAGAGGGGTCGATCACGATCTCAGCGTGCAGCCCGTGGTGCACGAGCAGGATCGACGCGGGGGCGTCAGGGGAGCCCGTGAAGCCGGCGAAGGCGGCCGGATCCTCGAGCGCGGAATCCGCGTCGGCGCCGTCGCCCGTGCTCGCGAGGGCGACGACGAGCTCGCCGTCGCGCACGCAGTAGCCGGTCGAGTCGGCGTGGGATCCCGACGCGAGCGGGGCGACGAGGTCGAGGAGTTCGCGCCCGCGGGCGATCACGGCGGCGCCGCGCGCCTCGTTGTAGCCGTCGCCGGGGGCGAGCTCGCCGTCGCGGGAGATCGCGTCCGTGCCGTAGAGGGCGTCGTAGAGGGAGCCCCAGCGCGCGTTCACCGCGTTCAGCGCGAAGCGCGCGTTCAGGATCGGGACGACGAGCTGGGGGCCGGCGAGCGTCGCGATCTCGGGCGCGACGTCGGTGGTCGTGACGGTCGCGTCGCCGGCAGCGGGCTCCGGACGCAGGTACCCGATCTCGGTCAGGAACCCGCGATAGTGCTCCGGATCAGGGGCGCCGGGGTGCTCGCGGTGATAGGCGTCGATCTTCGCCTGGAGCTCGTCGCGCACTCGCAGCAGCTCGGCGTTGCGCGGCGCGAGGTCGCGCAGCAGCTCGCTCACGCCCTCCCAGAAGGCCGCGGCGTCAATGCCGTGGCGCGAGAGCGACTCCTCGGCGAACTCGGCGATCGGCTCGGCGACCGACAGGTCGGCGCGGGTGACTCGTGCGGACATTCAGGGCTCCCTTGGCTGAGGTGGTGCGGCGGTAGTTATGCGCTCATTCCACGATAGGAGCCGAGCCTTGTTTTGGAATATTCATTCCGTATTATGGAAGCATGGTGGATCCCCAGGGCGCCCCCGGCGCGAGGCCGGACGGGCAGGTGCAGTCGGTCGCCCGCGCGTTCGCGCTGCTCGACGCGCTCGCCGCAGAGGACGCGGGCGCCGCCCTGCCGCTCGCCGAGCTCGCGAGCCGCACCGGCCTCGCGATGCCGACGGCGCACCGCCTGCTGCGCACGCTCGTGGGCCTCGGCCACGTGCGGCAGCTCGAGAACCGCGACTACGCGCTCGGCGCCGGGCTCATCGGGCTGGGGGAGCGGGCGACCCCGCGCCTCGCCGAGCTTGCGAAGCCCGTGCTCGCGCGGCTCGAGGGCGTCGCGGAGGAGACCGCGAATCTCGCCCTCCTCGACGGCGACCTCGTCTCCTACATCGCCCAGGTGCCCTCGCGGCACCGCATGCGCATGTTCACCGAGGTCGGGCGGCGGGTGCTTCCCCACGCGAGCGGGGTGGGCAAGGCGATGCTCGCCGCGATCCCGGAGCCGCGGGCGCGCGAGATCCTGCGCCGCACGGGCCAGCCGAGGTACACGCCGACGACGCTCGCGAGCGAGAGCGCGCTCCTCGCGGACCTGCGGGAGACCCGCCGCCGAGGCTTCGCGATCGACGACGGCGAGCAGGAGGTCGGCGTGCGCTGCATCGCGGTCGCGATCCCGGGCGCCTCGCCGCCGGCCGCCGTTTCGATCTCGGGCCCGGCCGCCCGCATGACCGACGCGATCGTCGAGACGAGCGTGCGCGAGCTCACGGCGGCCGCGCGCGAGCTTGCCGCGGCGCCGGGGGTGGGAGCGGCGCCAGTTTCCGGATCGCCGCGCTCCTGACCCGGGGTTTTCTGTGCGGGATCGCCATGCGGGGACTCGGCCCGCGCCGATCCGGCAGCGAGTAGCCTTGAGGGGTGACTGCGCTGAACGGACTCCGTGCGATCCCCACCGAGGATCGCGCCTGGCTCATGACGGCGCTCGCCGACGCGCTCGCGGGCGGCGCCCCCGTGCTGCCCGTCGGGCCCGACGTCGATCCCGAGGCGATCGCCGCGATCCAGCGCGAACCGCTCCCGGAGGGGACGGCCGTCGTCGTGCGGACCTCCGGGTCGAGCGGGATCCCGAAGGCCGTCGCGCTCACCGCCGACGCCCTGCGCGCGAGCGCCGAGGCGACGCACGAGCGCTTCGGCGGGCCGGGGCAGTGGCTCGTCGCGCTGCCGGCGCACCTGATCTCCGGCCTGCAGATGCTCGTGCGGAGCGAGCTCGCGGGCACCCGGCCCGTGTTCCTCGACGGCGGCTTCGATCCCGAACGGTTCCTCGCGGCAGTTGATGAGATGGACGCCGCTGCGATGGACGCCGAGGCCGCCGCGCGGCGCTACGTCTCGCTCGTGCCGGTGCAGCTCTCGCGGCTGCTCGATCGCGCCGAGACGGATCCCGACACCGTGGACGCGCTTCGGAGTTTCGACGCGGTGCTCGTCGGAGGGCAGTCCGTGTCGCTCGCACTGCGGCGGCGCGCGCACGAGCTCGGCGTGAAGCTGCGGCGCAGCTACGGCATGACGGAGACCGCTGGCGGCTGCGTGTACGACGGGGTCGAGATCGGCGAGACGCGGATCCGGATCCGCGCGGGCGAGGTGCAGATCGCGGGCCCCTCGCTCGCGGCCGGCTACCTCGGCGACGCTGCGCAGACGGCGGAGCGCTTCATCACCGAGGAGGGGCGCGATGGTGCGCTGACCAGGTGGTACCGCACGGGCGACGCGGGCGAACTGCTCGGCGGGATGCTCACCGTGACGGGCCGGCTCGACCGCGTGATCATCTCGGGCGGCGTGAACGTGTCGCTCGACGAGGTCGAGCGGGTCGCGCGCGAGATCGACGGCTGGGAGAGCGCGGTCGCGCTCGGCGTGCCGCACCCTGAGTGGGGCGAGCGCGCGTCGCTCGTCGTCGAGATCGCGGAGGGCGCGGCGCCGTTCGACGAGGTGCGGGCCGCGATCCGGGAGCGGCTCGGCGCCGCGGCCGCGCCCGAGTGGGCGACCGAGCTCGAGGCGCTTCCGCGGCTCGCAGGCGGCAAGCCAGACTACGCGGCGCTGCGCACCTGGCGCGAGCGGCTGAGCAGCAGTTTTGCCGAGGTTCGCGCCTCGGATTCGGGCGATTCCGGCCGGTCGGCCGGGGAATCCGGCGGCACCGCCGGGCAAGAGGAAGGGGCGCCGGCGTGAACGCGGCGAAGGATCGGCGGAAGTCCGGAAACCCAGCGGTGCGGGCCGCCGCGGAGCGGCAGGCAGAAACGGGCGCGCCGCCGCGCATCACCTGGCGCAACTGGGTCGGCGGGGCGCGGCTGCGCACCCTGCCGCTCGCGATCGCGCCCGTCGCCGCAGGCGCCGGCATCGCGCACATGGTGCGCGACTTCTCGTGGCCGCTCACGCTCCTCGCGCTCGCCGTCGCGGTGTTCCTGCAGATCGGCGTGAACTACGCGAACGACTACTCCGACGGGATCCGGGGCACCGACGAGTTCCGTGTCGGGCCGGCTCGACTCACCGGCTCGGGGCTCGTGAACCCGAAGAAGGTGCTGGTCACAGCGCTCGTCTTCTTCGGGCTCGCGGCGGCAGCCGGGCTCGTGGCCGTCGTGCTGAGCGGGCGCTGGTGGTTCCTGGCGCTCGGCGTCGTCGCGATCCTGGCCGCCTGGTTCTACACCGGGGGGAAGCGGCCGTACGGCTACGCGGGCCTCGGCGAGGTCATGGTCTTCATCTTCTTCGGCCTCGTGGCGACGGTCGGCACAGTGTGGCTGCAGACCGAGATCCAGACGCAGGAGGCGTGGTTCGCGGGCGTGGGCGTCGGGCTCTTCGCGGTCGCGGTGCTCGTCGTGAACAACATTCGCGACATCCCGACCGACCGGCTCGCGGGGAAGCGCACGCTCTCCGTGCGCATCGGGGATCGCGCGTCGCGGGCCCTCTACATCGCGTGCGTGCTGCTGCCGTTCGCGGTGCCGGCGCTGTTCGGGATCGCGAACCCCGGGATGCTGCTCGTCTGGCTCGTCATGCTGATCGTGGCGCCGTGCGTGCTCATCGTGATCACGGCGAAGACGCCGCGCGAGCTGATCCTGGTGCTGCAGCTCACGAGCCTCGCGGCGCTCGCCTACGGCGTCCTCCTCGGGGTGGCCTTCGCCTTCTAGGTGGGTAGGGGTGTGGGGTCCTTCGGGGCGGGTATTGTCTCGGGGGTGCTCGCGCTGTAGGCTCGTCACGTCGTTGAACGCCGAGACCCGGGAAGGAGCGGAATCATGGTTGCATTCATCAAGCCCACCCCGCCCACCCGGGCGGCCGCGCCGCTGACCGGGCACTAGCCCCATAGGGAGCACGTCGCATCGCCGACAGTGCCCCAGCGCCGCCTCCTCCGCACCGGCCCCCGGCGCCGGTCCACTCGACTGACCCAGCGCGCTCGCACAGCGAGCCGCCACGACCCCACCAGGGACTATGAACGACACCACCGCGCACCAGCGCCTCTCGACCCCTCGCGCACTCGCGCGCCTCCTCCCCTTCGTCCGCCCAGCGCTCCCACGCCTCATCGCGGGCCTCGTGGTCGGCCTCGCCGCCTCGCTCGCTGCCCTCGTGATCCCGCTCGTGCTGCAGTGGGCGATCGACGGCCCGGTCGCGAGCGGCGACCGCAATCTTCTGATCGCGGCCGCTCTCGCCGTGGTCGCGCTCGGCGTCGCCGAGGCCTTCCTCATTTTCGCGCGCCGCCGTCTCGTGCTCGCACCCTCGACAGACGTCGAGTTCACGATCCGCACCGAGTTCGCGCGCCGGCTCCAGCGCCTGCAGGTCGCGTTCCACGACCGCTGGCCCTCCGGCCAGCTGCTGAGCCGCATGATGCAGGACATCGGCCTGATCCGGCGCTGGCTCGCCTTCGGCCTGATCCTGCTCCTCATCAACCTGATCACAATGCTGATCGGCACGGCGCTGCTGTTCCGCTGGCACTGGCTGCTCGGCCTCGGCTTCGTCGTCTGCACGCTCCCCATCTGGGTCGTCGGCTACCTGTTCGAGCAGAACTACGGCGTGCTCTCGCGCCGCAGCCAGGACCAGGCGGGCGACCTCGCGACCGCGGTCGAGGAGAGCGTGCACGGGATCCGCGTGCTCAAGGCGTTCGGCCGAGGCGGCCACGCGCTCGCGAGCTTCGCCCGCCGCGCGGAGTCGCTCAGGGAGACGGAGCTGCGCAAGTCGCGGGCCGTCGCCGGGATCTGGTTCTGGTACGAGGTCGTGCCGGTGCTCGCCCTGGGCGTCTGCCTCCTCCTCGGCGTGCTCCTCGCGAGCCGCGGCGAGCTTACGGTGGGCGAGCTGTTCGCGTTCTTCGCGATGGCCGTCGCGCTGCAGTGGCCCATGTCCTCGCTTGGCTTCCTGTTCTCCTTCCTCATCGACGCGCGCACCGCGACCGACCGCGTCTTCGAGGTGTTCGATGCGGAGATCCTGATCCGGGATCCCGAGCGGCCCCGCACGATCGAGCGCCCCGAGGGGCGTCTCGAGTTCCGCGGGGTGCGCTTCGCCTACCCCGATGCCGGCGCCGACGAGCCGCCGCTCCTCGACGGCCTCGATCTCGCGCTCGTGCCGGGGGAGACGCTCGCCCTCGTCGGCGCGACCGGCGCGGGCAAGTCGAGCCTCACGACGCTTCCGACCAGGCTGTACGACGTCACGGGCGGCGCCGTCACGCTCGACGGGATCGACGTGCGCGAGTTGACGCTCGAGGAGCTGCGGCGCCGGATCGGCGTCGCGTTCGAGGAGCCGATCCTGTTCTCGGCGTCGGTGCGCGAGAACGTGCTGCTCGGCCGCCAGGATCTGGATCCCGGATCCCCCGAGGCCGAGGCCGTGCTGAACGAGGCGCTCGACGTCGCGCAGGCCGGGTTCGCCCGGGATCTGCCCGCGGGGCTCGACACCGAGATCGGGGAGGAGGGGCTCAGTCTCTCTGGCGGGCAGCGCCAGCGGCTCGCCCTCGCCAGGGTCGTCGCGGCGGCGCCCGACGTGCTCGTGCTCGACGATCCGCTCTCCGC
This sequence comes from Leucobacter luti, assembly GCF_050310065.1. GTDB lineage: Bacteria > Actinomycetota > Actinomycetes > Actinomycetales > Microbacteriaceae > Leucobacter > Leucobacter luti_B. The sequence goes on from NZ_CP190007.1 coordinate 713,395, forward strand.
GCTCGACGTCGACACGGAGGCGCTCGTCGAGGCGGCGCTGCGGCGCGTGCTCGCGGGCACGACCGCCCTCATCGTCGCCCATCGGCCGTCGACCGTCGCGCTCGCCGACCGAGTCGCCGTGCTGCGCGACGGCCGCATCGACGCCGTCGGCACGCACTCGGAGCTGCTCGCGACGAGCGCACACTACCGCGAGCTGATCACGAGCGGGGGATCCGGATCCGGATCCGGAACCGACCGCACCACCGAGGAGGTGACCCGATGAGCGCAGAGAACGTGCGCGGCACGCGCGGCGAAGACCGCGACGACTACACGCGCGAGGAGAGCCGCGCGATCCGGCGCCGCTCGCTGCGGCTGCTCGGCTCGATCCTGCGACCGATGCGGAAGCTCCTGATCCTGACCGTGATCGTGGTGACGATCTCGACCGCGATGCGCGCGGTCGGCCCGAGCCTCATCGCGTTCGGGATCGACACGGCGCTGCCACGCGCCGTCGAGCACGGCGACTGGTGGCCGGCGATCGCGACGACGGTCGGGTTCCTCGTCGTCGGCGGGATCGGCGCCTCGTTCGTCGGCTGGTACGTCGTGCTCATCGCGCGCCTCACGCAGGGCGTGATGCTGGAGCTGCGCACGCGGATGTTCCGCCACACGCAGCGGCTCAGCCTCGAATTCCATGAGGGGTACACGTCGGGGCGGATCATCTCGCGCCAGACGAGCGACCTCGAGTCGATCCAGGATCTCCTCGACGGCAGCTTCCACGAGCTCGTCGACGCGGTCCTGATCGGGATCTTCACGACGATCGCGCTGTTCATCATCGACTGGCGCAGCGGGCTCGTGCTCGTGTGCATGGGGATCCCGCTCATGCTGCTCATGCACTGGTTCGTCGTGCAGTCGCAGCGCGGATTCCGCGAGACGCGCGTCGTGAGCGCGCGCCTCATCGTGCGCTTCGTCGAGACGATGACGGGGATCCGCGCGGTGCAGGCGTTCCGGCGCGAGCGCGCGAACGACGAGGCGTTTGCCCGGTCGGCCAAGGATTACAAGCTCGCGAACCTGCGTGTGCTGCGGCTGTTCGGCGTGCTGGATCCCGGGCTCGTGCTGCTCGCGAACGTGACGATCGCGGTCGTGCTGCTGTGGGGCGGGCTCCGCGTGCTCGACGGTTCGCTCGCGATCGGCGTGCTGCTCGCCGCGGTGCTGTACGTGCGCAACTTCTTCGGTCCGATCGAGGACATCGCGATGTTCCTGAACTCGTACCAGTCGGCCGCGGCCGCGCTCGAGAAGGTGTCGGGGGTGCTCGAGGAGGAGCCGACGGTGCGGGATCCCGAGGCGCCCGTCTCGCTTCCGGATCCGCGCGGTGAACTGCGGATGGAGCACGTCGGCTTCGCGTACGTGTCGGGCCGCGAGGTGCTCGCCGACTGCGACCTCGCGATCCCCGGCGGGCAGACGATCGCGCTCGTCGGGACGACGGGCGCCGGGAAGTCGACGCTCGCGAAGCTGATCGCGCGGTTCTATGACCCGACGTCGGGGCGCATCCTGCTCGACGGGGTCGACCTGCGCGACCTCGAGCCGCGGGCGCTGCGGCGCGCCGTCGTCATGGTGACGCAGGAGGCGTATCTCTTCGGCGGGAGCGTCGCGGAGAACATCGCGCTCGGGCGGCCGGACGCGAGCCGAGAGGAGATCCGGGCCGCGGCGCGCGCCGTGGGCGCCGAGGCGTTCATCGACGGGCTGCCCGACGGGTTCGACACCGACGTGAACAAGCGCGGCGGGCGGGTTTCGGCCGGTCAGCGGCAGCTGATCTCGTTTGCGCGGGCGTTCCTCGCGGATCCGGCCGTGCTGATCCTGGACGAGGCGACGGCCTCGCTCGACCTGCCGAGCGAGCGGCTCGTGCAGGACGCGCTCGGGCGGCTCCTGCGCGATCGCACGGCGGTGATCATCGCGCACCGGCTGTCGACGGTCGCGATCGCCGACCGGGTGCTCGTGATGGAGCACGGCCAGGTGATCGAGGACGGTTCCCCGGACCAGCTGCTCGATGCGGGCGGCCGCTACGCGCGCCTCCACGAGGAGTGGCAGGCCTCCCAGCTCTGACCGCCCCTGCTGTGCCTGCACCGGCACCGGTCAGCGAGCGCAGAATCGGCAGGGCCTGAGAGTTAGGGACGGGGGTCTTCCTCCGCAGCGTCCACAGCCTCATCCTCGACGATGTCGTCGGCCGTGCGATCGCGGTTGCGCCAGTCGTAGATACTCTCCGAGGCGGTCTCGCGCGGACGCGACAGGAAGATGACCGAGAGGGAAACACCGATCAGGGCCGCGAAGATCGCGGCGAGCCAGGGCCAGATCCCGAGCAGATAGAGGAGCGCGAACGGGACCGCGAAGAACATCAGGCGGACAACGGTATAGGTAATCCAGGCGGTGCGGGTCTTGCTCACCCGATCGAGTCTACCCGCGACACCTGTGGCGCCCCTCAGCCGGGGCCCTGGCCGGCCGTTTCGTGACGGGTAGCATTGGGGTATGGTGCGAATCGTGATCATTGGGATCGTCATCGCCGTCGCCTTCACGCTGTATGCGCTCGTGGACGCCGCGATGACCGACCACGCCCGCGCCCGTGGCGTCTCGAAGCCGGTGTGGGTGGTCATCGTCGTGCTGCTGCCCGTCATTGGCGGAGTGCTGTGGTTCCTCATCGGCAAGGGCCAGATGCCCGTCGCCGCGCCGAAGCCGCCGGACGACGATCCGCGGTTCAGTGGAAACCGCATGTCCTCCGACGACCTCGACGATCACATGCGCGACCTCGAGGCGCGCCTGCGCGAGCTCGATGAGGAGACCTTCCCCGGTGAACAGGGCGGGAAGGGCAGTGCTTCGGGCGCATCCGAGTCGCGCCCCGCGAAGCCCGTCGATGCCCCTGATGACCAGGCGGGATCGGGCGACGGTCCGACTGCTGACGACGCGGGGGAGGTCGGGGAGGCCGAGGGTCCGAGCGGACCCGACTCGGGAACCCCGGACGGCACGCGCAAGCCCAACGGCTCGGGATCCCGCCCCGACGGCGACTCGGCCCAGCCGTGAGCGCCGGCCCCGCGCCGGCCTCGGTCTTCGCGGTCGAGCTCCTCGGTGAGCTCGTGCGCCTGGGCGTTACCGACGTCGTCGTGTGCCCCGGATCCCGATCGCAGGCGCTCGCGCTCGCCGCGGCGGCGGCCGAGCGCGCGGGCGCGATCCGGCTGCACGTCCGTCTCGACGAGCGATCCGCCGCATTCTTCGCGCTCGGTGTTGCACGTGAAACGGGGGTGCCCGCGCCCGTCATCGTGACGAGCGGCACGGCCGTCGCGAACCTCCTCCCCGCGGCGCTCGAGGCGCACGAGGGGCGCGTCCCGCTCGTCCTACTCACGGCCGATCGGCCCATCGAACTGCGCGGGATCAGGGGAAACCAGACCACCAGGCAGGCGGGCCTGTTCGACGCCGTCGCCCGCATGTCGGCGGACGTGCCTGCTCCCGAGTTCGGGCAGGACGGCGAGCTGCGGTCCGCCCCCGGCCTCGATCCGGCGACCCTCGCCGTCTCGGCCTTCGCGGCGGCGACCGGGTTCGCGGGCGGCCGGCCGGCCGGGCCGGTGCAGCTGAACCTGGCGTTCCGCGAGCCGCTCTCGGGCACCGCTGGCTTCGACGCGATGATCGCCGCCGGATTCGCGCAGGCTGCGGCCGACGCTGCGGCTGGCGTTGCGGCCGACGCGCGCACCCACCAGGGTTTTTCCGACGACGAGACCTACACCCACGACGGCGACTCGCTCGCCGTCGTCGTTGCGGGGGAGGGGGCGGGATCCGAGGCTGAGGAGTTCGCCCGCGCCGCCGGGCTGCCGCTCCTCGCTGAGGTGACGAGCGGATCCCGATTCGGCCGCGAGGCGATCGCGGGCTACGCGACTCTCATCGACGACCCGGCGATCGGCGGCCTCGTCGAGCGCGCGATCGTGTTCGGCCACCCGACGCTGACCAGGCAGATTCCCGCCCTACTCACGCGCGACGACGTCGAGACGATCGTCGTGGACCCGTTCGACGGGCCCGGCGTCGACCACGTCAACCCCGGGCGCCGCGCGCGCGTGGTGCGCGCGGCCCGCGTCGCCGAGGGCCACGATCCGCGGTCGCATCGCCGCTGGCTCGGCACCTGGGTCGTCGCCGACCGCGAGCTGCAGCGCGAGCGCACCACCGTGCATGCACCGGACCTGGGCGCCGCGCTCGAATCCGGGTACAAGGAGCGCAACGCCTACGCCCGCGCCGAGGTCGCGGCCATGCGCGAGCCGGTTTCCCGGGCCATGCTCGCGGAGGCCGTGTGGCGCGCGACCTGGCCGCACGACCGCCTTGTGCTCGCGGCCTCCCGCCTCGTGCGGGTGCTCGACGGGCTCGCGCCAGCGCGCCGCGTCGAGGTGCGCGCGAACCGCGGACTCGCGGGCATCGACGGCACGGTCGCGACGGCGCTCGGGATCGCCGCGGCAAGCCAGGGCGCCGCCGATCCGGCACGCGCCGCCGGCACCACCCGCGTGCTGATCGGGGACATCGCCCTGCTCCACGACGTCGGCTCCCTGTTCATCCCCGAGGGTGAGACGCGGCCCCGGATCCAGCTCTTCGTCGGCAACGACGGCGGCGGCACCATCTTCGACGGCCTCGAGGTCGCGGGGAGCGCCGCCCCGGACGCCTTCGACCGCGTCATGCTCACCCCGCAGCGGGTCGGGATCCCGGATCTCGCCCGCGCCTACGGTTGGGAGCACGTCGTCGTGCGCACGCGCGCCGAACTCGAACGCCTGCTCACGGCCCCGGTGGCGGGCCCGACCATCGTCGAGGTCCCGCTGGCCCGCGCCTGATCCGGCGCCGGCCCGCCCGCCGGCCGGCAGGCCGGTCCTTGAGTTGACCCAAAGTGTCCCCTGGAGTGCAGAATGCGTCACTTTCGGTCAACTCAACCCGGCGGCCGCCGCGCCCCCACAGTTGGGTTGACCCAAAGTGTCCCCTGGGGCGCAGAATGCGTCACTTTGGGTCAACTCAATCTGCGTGCCGGGGTGGCGGGGGCTGGCCCCCCCGCCTGAGTTGACCCAAAGTGTCCCCTGGGGCGCAGAATGCGTCACTTTGCGTCAACTCAACGCGCGTGTCGGGGGTTGGGGCGGCGGGCCCCCGCCTGAGTTGACCCAAAGTGTGCCCTGGAGTGCAGAATGCGTCACTTTGGGTCAACTCAAGCCCGCGGAGGGGGGCGCCCCCAGCACTAGCGGGCGAAGGCCTCCGTGATGGGGCGGAGCTTCGAGACGGTCTCGCCGAGCTCGTGCTCCGGATCGGAGCCCGCGACGATCCCGCCGCCCGCGCTCGCCACCATGCGGCGGAATCCGGCCCCTGAACGGGAGGCGCCAGCCGCCAACTGCCCGCAGCGCAGCGCGATGACCCACTCGCCGTCGCCGGCGGCGTCGATCCAGCCGACGGCACCCGAGTAGCGCCCGCGGTCGAAGGGCTCGAGTTCGCCGATCGCGGCGACGGCGTCGGCGGTCGGGGTGCCGGCGACGGCGGCCGTCGGGTGCAGCGCGCCCACGAGTTCGAGGGCGGAGCTGCCGTCGTCGAGGGTCGCGCCGAGGTCGGTCGCGAGGTGCCACACGTTCGGCAGGCGCAGCGGGAACGGCTCCTCGCTCGTGCGCAGCCCGCTCACGTACGGCGACAGCGCCGTCACGACGCTCTGCACCGCGAACGCGTGCTCGTGCTGTTCTTTCGAGCTGGTCAGGAGTTCGTCGCGCGCCTGGGCGTCGCGCTGCGGCCGGTCGGCGTGCCGCGCCCGGGTGCCGGCGAGCACGCGCGCCGAGACGGCGCCGCCCGTCGAGCGCACGAGCGTCTCGGGGCTCGCGCCGATGAGGCCGTCGACGGCGAACGTCCAGCAGTCGAGGTAGCGCTCGGCGAGGCGGCCGAGTGGAACCCGCAGGTCAGCACCCGAGGGCACCTCGCCGGCAATCTGCCTGGCCAGCACAATCTTCTCCACGCCGCCAGCGTCGATCCGGCGCCCTGCCTCCCGCACGCCAGCGAGGTACGCCTCGACGGCGTCAGCCGAAACGGGCGCGAAATCCACACCGGGCCACTCGCCGACCGGCGACGCCGCGGCAAGGTCGAACGGCAGCTCCGGATCCGGATCCGGAGCCGACGCGGCAATCCCGCCCGCGGCACTCCCGCCCGCGGCAACCCCGCTCGCCTCGGTCGCCTCAGTCACCTCGGTGATCCACCACCGGTCGCGGTGCCGCGCGATCAGGAGTTTCGGCACGATGAGCGTGCTCTCGGCGGCGCTGTCCGAGGCGAAGGCGAAGGCGCCGAGCGCCACGAGGCCGGATCCCGGGAGCCGCACGGGATCGTCGATCTCGGCGGCTTCGGCGATTTCACGCCAGCGCGCCGCGGCCTCGCGGAAGCGGTCAGGCCCTGAACACGTGATCCGGGCGGCGATCCCGATCCCGACGCAGCCGCGGTCGCCGCGCACCCACACGAGCGGGTCCTCGGGATCCGCGAGCGAGACGAGGTCTGGGGCGCCGGTCAGGGGTCGGGTGACGGTCCGCAGCCGGGGAATTACGGAAGTGCTCGTCACCATGCCAATCTACCGCGCCCCGCTGGGAAGGGTTTACCGTGTGAACGAGCAGTGATCGTTGAGGGACGACGGGCTACGATGGTGAGGTGACCCGACCCGACACCGCGACCAAGCATGCTGCCGACGTTTCGGCCATGTTCGATGAGGTCTCGCCCCGGTATGACCTGATCAACGACGTACTCACGGTCGGCAACGACCGGCTGTGGCGGATCGCCACGACGCGCGCCGTCGCCCCGCGGAAGGGCATGCGCGTGCTCGACCTGGCTGCGGGCACCGGCACCTCGTCCGCGGCGTTCGCCGCGCACGGTGCTGAGGTCGTCGCCGCCGACTTCTCCGAGGGCATGCTCGCCGAGGGGCGCAGGCGCCACGCTGGCAACCCGCTCATCGAGTTCGTCTGGGCCGACGCGATGGATCTCCCCTTCGAGGACGACAGCTTCGACGCCGCCACGATCTCCTACGGGCTGCGCAACGTGAGCGACCCGCGCAAGGCGATCGCCGAGATGGTGCGCGTCGTGAAGCCGGGCGGCCGGATCGTGATCGCCGAGTTCTCGACGCCGCCGTCCGGGATCGTGCGCGGGCCCTACTCCTTCTACGGCCGTCACGTGCTGCCCCGGATCGCGGGCGCCATCAACCGGGACGCCGCCGAGGCCTACAAGTACCTCAACGAGTCGATCGAGGCGTGGCCGGATCAGGACAAGCTCGCGCGCTGGCTGCGCGAGGCCGGGCTCGAGCGGGTCGCCTACCGCAACCTCACCTTCGGCATCGTCGCCCTCCATCGGGGCTTCGTGCCGCGGAAGCCGCGCGTCGCCGCGCCCGCGAAGCCCGCGGCCGCTAAGAAGGCCGCCGCGCCGAAGAAGCCTGCTGCGACCAAGAAACCAGCGGCCAAGAAGCCCGCACCCAAGAAGCCCGCGACCCCCAAGCCCGCGACCCCCAAGCCCGCAGCACCGAAGTCCGGCGAAGCCGGCGGCACGACCAACGGAGACGACAAGTGAGCCGTCCGATCGCAGAAGACACGGCGACGCAGGCCCTTCCCCTGCGCCTGTTCAGGGGGGCGCAGGACAAGCGCCAGGCGAAGGCCCTCCAGGAGCAGCTCGAGATCATCGAGTCGGAGCTCATGGAGCACCTGCGCTTCGCCTCGCCCGTCGCCGACGCACCCGGCCGATACCTCATGTCGGCTGGCGGCAAGCGGATCCGGCCCATGCTCACGCTCCTCACGAGCGAGCTCGGATCCGGACCCAATGAGCTCGTGCGCCGCGCGGCAGAGGCCGTCGAGATGACGCACCTCGCCTCGCTGTATCACGACGACGTCATGGACGACGCGAAGCTGCGCCGGGGCGTTCCCGCGGCGCAGACCGTGTGGTCGAACTCCGTGGCGATCCTGGCCGGCGACCTGCTCTTTGCGCGCGCCTCGTCGCTCGTCTCCGGCATGGGCGAGGAGGCGATTCTGCTGCAGGCGCGCACGTTCGAGCGGCTGTGCCTCGGCCAGCTGCACGAGACCGTCGGCCCGCAGGAGGGCGACGAGCCGATCGCTCACTACCTGCAGGTGCTCGCGGACAAGACGGGCGCGCTCATCGCGACCGCCGCGCGCATGGGAGTCATGTTCGGCGAGGGTCCCGCGGAGTTCGCGGATCCCGTGATGGAGTACGGCGAGCGGATCGGCGTCGCCTTCCAGCTCATCGACGACGTCATCGACCTCTCGCCCAAGAAGGAGCAGACGGGCAAGCGCGCCGGCACGGATCTGCGCGCGGGTGTCGCGACGCTGCCGCTCCTGCTGCTGCGCAACAGCGCGGCCGCTGGCAACGCCGCCGACGCTGAGCTGCTCGCGCGGATCGAGGACGGCGTCGCGCGGATCGAGCAGGGCGCCGACCCGGCGATCCTGGATCCCGAGGTCGAGGCGCTGCGGGATCACGCGGTCACGCGGGAGACCGAGGCGACCGCCCGCCGCTGGGCGGAGGACGCAAAGGACGCGCTCAGCGTGCTGCCGAAGTCGAAGGTGAAGCGCGCGCTCGAGCGGATGGCCGACTCGATCGTCGAGCGCGAAGGCTGATCCGCTGCCCGAGAGCAGCACGAAGACGAGCACCCGTGCCGTTCGGCGCGGGGGAGGAAAGGGAAGAGACACGCGATGAGCACGAGCACCATGCGGCTGGCGATCGTTGGAGCAGGCCCGGCAGGCATCTATGCGGCGGATCTGCTGAGCAAGGCGGAGCGCGACTTCGAGGTCGAGATCGACCTGTTCGAGCAGCTTCCCGCACCCTACGGCCTCGTGCGCTACGGCGTTTCTCCCGATCACCCGCGGATCAAGGGCATCATCAACGCGCTGCGTGACGTGCTCGACAGCGGGATCATCCGCTACTTCGGCAACGTGCGCTACGGCGAGGACATCACGCTCGCCGACCTCAAGAAGCACTACCACGCCGTCATCTTCTCCACGGGCGCGATCCGTGATGCCGGACTCGACGTGCCCGGCATCGATGCGGCCGGATCCTACGGCGCCGCGGAGTTCGTGAGCTGGTTCGACGGCCACCCCGACGTGCCGCGCACCTGGCCGCTCGAGGCCCGCGAGGTCGGCGTGATCGGCAACGGCAACGTCGCCCTCGATATCTCGCGCATGCTCATCAAGCACGCGGACGACCTGCTCCCGACCGAGATCCCGACGAACGTCTACGAGGGTCTCAAGGCGAACCCGATCGAGGAGCTCCACCTCTTCGGCCGCCGCGGCCCCAAGTATGTGAAGTTCACGCCGCTCGAGCTGCGCGAACTCGGCGAGGTGCGCGACGTCGACATGGTGATCGACGAGCGCGACTTCGACCGCGAGGACGCCTACGCCGACGAGGTGCTCTCGAAGAACAAGCAGGTCCTCGTGATGACGCGCATCATGGACAAGTGGCGCCAGGATCAGCGCGAGCGCGAGGCGAACGGCGAGCGGGCCTCCCGCCGCCTGCACATGCACTTCTGGTCGAAGCCCGTCGAGGTGGTCGTCGAGGACGGCCGCGTCGCCGGCCTCAAGATCGAGCGCACCGCGCCCGACGGCAACGGCGGCGTCATCGACACGGGCGAGTTCGAGGTCATCCCGATGCAGTCGCTGTACCGCGCGATTGGGTACTTCGGTTCGCCGCTCGACGAGATCCCGTTCGACGAGCAGCGCGGCGTGATCCCGAACGAGCAGGGCCGCGTGCAGGATCTCGCGGGCGAGCGGATCCCGGGCGTCTACGCGACGGGCTGGATCAAGCGCGGACCGATCGGCCTGATCGGGCACACGAAGTCCGACGCGATGGAGACGCTCGAGTGCCTGCTGGAGGACCGCGACTCGTGGTGGCAGCCCGAGGTGCCGCAGGCTGAGGCGATCCCGGCCATGCTGCACGCGCGCGAGGTGCCCTACACGACGATCGACGGCTGGCACCGGCTCGACGAGCACGAGCTGGGGCTCGGAGCCGCGGAGGGCCGCACGCGGATCAAGGTCGTGCCGCGCGACGAGATGACGCGGATCGCGCGCGGGGAGTAGGCGCCGGGCGTAGCCTGCGGCCGGATCTGGCCGCTGGATCAGCCGCTCTCGCGCGCCGCGAGGGCGACGAGCTCCCGGCGCGCGCCCGTGAGGTCGCGGCGGGATCCCCGCCAGATCGCGGTGAAGGGCCTGGTCAGCGGATCCGGGCTGATCGGGATCGCGCGCAGCCTGCCGAGTCTTACGTCGTCGGCGACGGCGAGTTCGCTGAGCACGGCCGCGCCGGCGCCGGATGCGACGACCGAGCGCACGGCGGCCTCGGTCGCGAGCGAGACGGCGGGCTCGGCCGGCTCGGTGCCGCAGAGGTCCCGCACGGCTGCCTCGAAGGCCGCGCGGGTGCCGCTGCCCTCCTCGCGGGTGATCAGGTGTTCTGCGGCGAGCTCGGCGAGCGTGACGTGCGCCAACTCGGCCCAGGGGTGGCCGGGGGCGACGGCGGCGACCATGCGGTCGGTGCCGATCCGGGCCGCGCCGAGTCCGCGCGGAGGATCCGGGCACTCGACGAACCCGAGGTCGATCTCGCCCGCGCGCAGCATCGCCTCGATCTCGGTGCTGTTGGCGGTGCGGAGGGCGATCTCGCCCGGCGTGCGGCCCGCGTCGAGTTGCTGCCTGCGCAGCGCGACGAGCCAGCGCGGGATCAGGTGGGCCGCGACGGTCTGGCTCGCGCCGACGCGAAGCTCCCGGCGCTGCGCGTCGCCGCGGAGGCTCGCGACGCCCTCGTCGAGCCGCTCGACGGCCGCGAGCACCTCGCGCGCCCACGCGAGCACGGCCTCGCCGTCGGGGGTGGGGGAGACGCCGCCCGGGCTCCTGACCAGGAGTTCGAACCCGAGCTGACGCTCGAGCCCCTGCATCCGCGCCGACACGGCCTGCATCGAGACCCCGAGCTCGCGCGCCGCTGCCGAGAGCGCGCGCGTGCGGACGGCCGCCTCGAAGCAGCGCAGCTCGGCGAGCGTGGGGGTCGCGTTGGCCATTGGGGGTGCGGGGGTCGAGGTGGCTGCCGGGGGTTGGTGCGGGGTGTCGCGCGGGGTGCTCATCCCGTCAGGGTACAAGCGCTGGTTGGGGCCTGCAAGCGCGCGTCGGGTACCGCGGGGCCCCGATCCCGAGCAGACTTGCTCGTATGCAGTTGACCCCGCTCCCGACCCTCCCGGCACGACTCACGGCACGCGGGATCGAGGTGTTGCCCGGCGTGCTCGTGTGCGCCGCGATCGCGGGCGTCGCGACCTGGATCGGCTCGTTCCTGCCGATTCTGGGCTCGGCGATCCCGGCCGTCGTGATCGGCGTCGCGATCGCGGCCGTGCGCAGACCCGCCGGGCGGATTGTGCCCGGGATCGGGTATTCGGGCAAGTTCCTACTGCAGTGCGCGGTCGTGCTGCTCGGGGCGCAGCTGTCGCTCAGGAGCATCGTCGAGGTCGGCGCCGAGTCGCTGCCCGTGATGCTCTCGAGTCTCGCGGTGTGCCTGTTCGCGGCGTGGATCCTGGGCCGGATGCTGGGGATCGAGCGCGACATCCGCACGCTCATCGGCGTGGGCACCGGCATCTGCGGGGCCTCGGCGATCGCCGCGGTTTCGCCCGTGATCAGGGCGAAGAGTTCGGACATTTCCTACGCGATCTCGACGGTGTTCCTCTTCAACGTGCTCGCGGTGCTCGCCTTCCCTGCGATCGGGCACGCGCTCGGGATGACGCCGCACTCCTTCGGCCTGTTCGCGGGCACCGCCGTGAACGACACGAGCTCGGTGGTCGCCGCGGCGAGCGTCTTCAGTGCGTCGGCGCTCGGCTTCGCGGTCGTGGTGAAGCTCGTGCGCACGCTCATGATCATCCCGATCACCGTCTCGCTCGCGGTCATGGAGGGGCGGCGCTCGGGCGACGGCGGGCGCATGACGCCGCGCCGGATCCTGAAGCTCGTGCCGTGGTTCCTTGTCGGGTTTCTCCTGGTCGCGTGCCTGACCTCGCTCGGCCTGATCCCGGGCCCCGTCGCCGACGGCATCACGCGCGTGAGCGTGTTCCTCGTGGCGATGGCGCTCGCCGGGATTGGCCTGTCGACGAACCTCTCGGCGATCCGGTCGGCCGGGCTGCGGCCGCTGCTCCTCGGCGGCATCCTCTCGGTGCTGACCGCCGCCACTACCCTCGGCGCGATGGCCCTGACGGGCCACCTCGGCTGAGCGCAGCGCCGGCGGCCCGCTCCGGCCCGCCGGCCGGGCCTTAGCCGAGCTTGAGTTGACCCAAACTATCCCCTGGAGCGCAGAATGCGTCACTTTGGGTCAACTCAAGCCTCTGGGCGGCCCGGGCGGCCCGGACTGGCCCGGCAGCGGAGGTGGCGGGGCCGGCGCCCCCGGTGGAGTTGACCCAAAGTATCCGCTGGAGTGCAGAATGCGTCACTTTGGGTCAACTCAAGCCCCCGGGTGACCAGCGCCCCCGGTTGAGTTGACCCAAACTGAGCCCTGGAGCGCAGAATGCGTCACTTTGGGTCAACTCAAGCCCCGGGCGGCACGGGCCTCCGGTGGAGTTGACCCAAACTGAGCCCTGGAGTGCAGAATGCGACACTTTGGGTCGACTCAAGCCCCTGGGCGAGCCGGGCGGCCCGACAGCAGGCGGTCGGCGAGCGCCGCGAGCGCCTCGCTCGTGCCCGCCTCGAGGCGCAGGTCGGCGGAGGCGTCGGCCGCCGTCGGCCCGCGGTTGATGACCGCGATCGGGATCCCGCGCGCGCGGGCCCGGTGCAGCAGCCGCACGCCCGTGTTGACCGCGAGCGACGTCCCGGCGAGCAGCAGCGCGCCCGCCGAGGCGACGAGCGACTCGGCCGCCGCGAACACCGGCGCGGGCACCGTCTCCCCGAAGTAGACGACGTCGGGGCGCAGGATCCCGCCGCACACGGGGCAGCGCGGGATCGTGACCCCGTCGAGCGAGCCGACCTCGGCGTCGCCGTCCGGCGCGATCCGGGCGCCGGCGTTGCGCTCGGCGTAGCCCGGGTTTCCGGCGTCGAACCAGCGCAGCACCTCCTCCCGGGTGAAGCGCGTGCCGCAGTCGACGCAGCGGATCGTGCCACCGCGCCCGTGGAGCTCGACGAGCCGCGAGGTGCCGGCGCGCTCGTGCAGCCCGTCGACGTTCTGCGTGATCACGCCGTCGATCAGCCCGCCGGCCTCGAGTCGGGCGAGCGCGAGGTGCCCGGCGTTCGGGCGGATCCCGCGCGCGGCGTCCGCGCCCAAGCGGGCGCCCGCCCAGAACCGGGTGCGATACGCGGGGTCGGTCATGAACTGGTCGATGCGCATGGGCGTGCGGGGCGGGGATCCGGCACCGCGGTAGTCCGGGATCCCCGAGTCCGTGCTGATACCGGCCCCGGTGAGCACGGCCACGGGTCCGGATCCGAAGAGCCCGGCAAGCCCCTCCAGCTCCTCAAGCCCCTCCAGTTCCTCGTCGGTCATCGCGCGTCCCCCTTCCCGGCCGAGCCTGCGGCCCGCAGCTGCAGCCAGACGGTCAGCAGCTCGTCGGGCTCGGCGAGCCTCACTCCATACTGCTCCTCCACCTGCCTGATCCGGTAGCGCACCGTGTTCTCGTGCACGCCGAGCTCACGCGCCGTGCGCGCCACGTTGCCGAAGCACGCGCACCAGGCGACCAGGGTGTCGGCGTAGCCGGGATCGCGCTCGGCGAGCAGCGCGAGAGCGGGCGAGCAGAGCTCGGGCTCCGCGGCGAACACGCCGGCGACGCGGGAGAGCACGAGCAGCGGCCGGAGCGCCTCGACCGTGAGGATCGACTCCCGCACGAGCCGCGGGTTCGCGTCGGCGGCGTCGAGCATGCGGTCGGCGAGCTGCCTGAGCGGCGCGACTTCGCCGGAGCGGTGCGCGACGCCGGGCAGGGCGACCCTGGTTCCGGGCCCGATCAGGCGGTCGATCAGCGGGATGAGCGGGGCGATCAGCCCGGCAGCCGCCGCTCCCGGATCGCGCGCCACGAGGGCGTAGACGCGGCCCCTGCGCGCCGCCGTCACCGTCTCGGGGTGGTGCAGCGCGAGCTGGCGCTGCACGGTCGTGCGCAGCTGCGCGAGGGTGGTGGGCCGGTCGTCCGACGGCGCGAACACGAGGAGCGCGGCACCGCGCTCCTCGGAGATCCCGAGCTCGGCCAGCTCGGAGCCCGCGACCTCGGAGCCGTCGAGCAGCGTGCGCAGCCGGGCCACGCGGGGCGCCTGGGTCGCGTCCCCGGAGCGCAGCTGCTCGAGCAGGTGCGCGGCGGCGACCGTCGCGGCCGCGCGGATCCGCTCCTCCTGCTCGGCAGTCAGCTCCGGATCCCCGGACGCGTCGATGGCCCAGATCGTGCCGAGGGGAAGCGCGCCCGCCCTGATGGCGAACGCGACGCGCGGCTCCTCGTCCTCGAGTTGGGGGTATTTGATGGGCCGCTCGGAGCGCAGCACCGTGCGGTACTGGTCGTCGTTGAACGGGGAGTCTGGCACCTGCCGCGTGAGGATGCCTTGGGTGCGCAGCCGGTCGATGAGCTGGCCGGGAACCGAGGAGTAGGCGATGACGCGGCGGCCCAGGTCCTCGATCGCGACGGATCCGCCGAAGAAGCCCGCGAGCTCGTTCGCGAGCGCGAAGAGCGGCTCGGCGCCGCGGTCGCGGTGCGCGTCCTCCGAGTGGCGCTGCTCGCCGAGCGCCTGCGCGAGCAGCGCATCGAAGAGGCGCCAGCTCGTCTGCTCGCCGACGCGCACGAACGGCACCCCGCTCGTCTCGGCGATGGCGGCGAGCGTGGGCACGTCGTCGTCGCGGCACTTGAGGGCGATCGCGGTGGCGCCGCAGGCGGCCGCGCGCTCCGCGAGCGCCGTCACCTGCTCCGGGTGCTCGGCGATGAGGCCGCCGGCGGACGGCGCGAGCAGAAGCAGCTGCGGATCCTCGGGCAGATCCTCGAGCGCCTCGTAGAACTCGGCGCCAAGTACGGCGCCCGATCCCGCGGCCGCCCCGAGCAGGCTCGCGGTGTGCGGGCCGAGACCGGAGACGAGCTCGCCGAGCGAGATCCCGCCCGGATCCTGAATTGGAGAAACCGCGTCATTCATCCCTTAAATATATGCGATTACCACAAAAAATGAGGGCCGATCGAAACGTATGGTGGTCAAGCAACGATGCGAACGGAGAGTGAGAAGACATGACCGCAGAGGCAACCCGTCCCGCCGCCGAGGGCACCAGGCTCGAGGAACTGTGGGACATCCTTCCCGAGGAGTCGGGCTGCGACGAGCGCGGCGTGCTCACGATCGGCGGCGTCCCCGTCGACGCGCTCGCCGAACAGTACGGCACCCCGCTCCAGATCATCGACGAGAAGGGCCTCCGCCGTCAGATCCGCCGCTTCGTTGACGGCCTCCGCGAGCGCTGGCCGAACTCCGAGGTGCTCTACGCCTCGAAGTCGTTCCCCGTGGTCGGCATGTACCGGATCGCCCAGGAGGAGGGCCTCTCCGTCGACGTGGCCGGCGGCGGCGAGATCAAGCTCGCGCTCGCCGCGGGCGTCGCCCCCGAGCGCCTGCACTTCCACGGCAACGCCAAGTCGGACGACGAGCTGAAGATCGCGCTCGACGCTGGCGTCGGCACCATCATCGTCGACAACGAGGACGAGCTTGACCGCCTCGAGCGCCTGCTCGAGCGCCCCCAGAAGCTGCTCCTCCGCGTGATCCCCGGCGTCGACGCCGAGACCCACGCCTCGCAGGCGACGGGCGGCGACAAGTCGAAGTTCGGGCTCCCCATGGACCAGGCGAAGCGCGCGATCGAGCGCATGCAGGCGCACCCCCTCATGGAGTTCGAGGGCGTGCACATCCACATCGGCTCGCAGATCCTCAACACCAGGCAGTTCGCCGAGGCGGTCGCGAACCTCTCCACCTCGGGCGAGTTTGAGACCTACGACGTCGGCGGCGGCCTCGGCGTCAAGTACACATACGACGAGGTCGCCCCGAGCGTCGAGGCCTACCTCGACGCGATCGTCGCCGCGGCCCGCCAGCATCTCCCCGAGGGCGCGCGCCTCATGATCGAGCCGGGCCGCTCCGTGATCGCCCGCGCAGGGATCTCCCTCTACCGCGTGCTGAGCGTCAAGCACACGGGCCGCGCCTTCGTCGCGGTCGACGGCGGAATGGCGGATCAGCTCGATATCGCGCTCACGGATCAGCGCTACGAGGCGGTTGTGGCGAACCGCATGCTCGAGCCGTGGACCGAGAGCGTCCAGCTCGTCGGGCGCCAGTGCGAGTCGGGCGACCTGCTCGTCGACGGCGCAGGCTTCCCGGCGGCCCGCATCGGCGACCTCGTCGCGATGGCGACCACGGGCGCCTACTCCTACACGATGACGAACAACTACAACGGCGCGCTCCGGCCCGCGATCGTCTTCGCGCAGGACGGCGAGGCCCGCCTCGTCGCACGCCGCGAGACGTACGACGACCTGCTCAGGCTGCACGCCCCCGCGCTCGAGGCGTAACCGCGCCGACGGGGCGCGGTGGGATCCGGATCCGGATCCGGCCGCGCCCCTCCAGACCCACCCCGCTTCACCCCTCCAACGACGAAGGAACCCCATGAAGAAGACTCCGCTCACCCTGCTCGCGATCGCGGCCGCCGCCGCGCTCACCCTCACCGCCTGCTCGGGCGGATCCGGCGACGGGGGTGGCTCGGCCTCGAAGTCCGGCCCCAACGTGCCGACGGGCGAGGAGATCAGCACGAAAGCCGATCCCGAGCTCACGAAGCTCCTCCCTGAGGACATCGTCGACAAGGGCAAGATCGACATCGCGGTCGACATCCCCTACCCGCCCATGGCGATGTACGACGACCAGAACCGCGAGATCGGCTTCGACCCGGAGCTCGGCCGCCTGATCGGGCAGAAGCTCGGGATCGACGTCTCGCTCAACAAGCAGGCGTTCGACTCCGTGATCCCCTCGCTGCAGGCCGGCAAGAACGACATGATCATGAGCGGCATGAACGACACCGCCGAGCGTGAGAAGACGCTGAGCTTCGTCGACTACACGCACGGCGGATTCGCGATCGCGGTGAAGAAGGGCAATCCCGAGAAGATCACGACGCAGAAGGACCTCTGCGGCAAGACCGTCTCGGTGCAGAAGGCGACAGTGCAGGGCGACCTGCTGCGCGACATGGACTGCGGGATCAACGTCATGGAGCTCCCGAGCGACCTCGACGCCCAGACCGCGCTGCGCGCAGGCAAGAGCCAGGCCTACGCGGCCGACGCGGTCGTCACCGAGTACGTCGTCGCGACGACCGACGACGGCAACGCCTTCGAGATCGTGCGCGACCCCGAGAACCCGGCCGGCTTCAACCCGGTCTACAGCGGGATCGGGATCCTGAAGGACGACACGGAGCTCGTCGAGGCCGTGAAGCAGGCGCTGCAGGCGCTCATCGACGAGGGCACCTACCAGGAGGTGCTCGATCGCAACAAGATCGGCGCCTACGCGGTCGAGTCCGCCGAGGTGAACGCCGGATCCAAGGCGGAATGACCGTGAGCGCTCCGACCATCGAGGGGGCGGCGATGCCCGCCCTCTCCACAGAGGACGACGTCGAGTCGATCCCGCTGCGGCGCCCCTGGCGCTGGATCAGCGCGGTCGTCGTGATCGCGCTCGTCGCGGCATTCGTCTACGTCATCGCGACGAACCCGAACCTCGACTTCGCGACCGTGGGGGAGTTCCTCTTCGACTCGCGGATCCTCGAGGGCGTGTGGCTCACGATCGTGATCACCGTGATCTCGATGGTGGTCTCGACCGTGCTGTCGATCGTGATCGCGGCGATGCGCCTCTCCTCGAACCCGGTGCTCTCGAGCGTCGCGTGGTTCTACGTGTGGGCCTTCCGCGGCACCCCGGTGCTCGTGCAGATCGTGCTGTGGGGCTACCTCGGGCTGCTCTTCGAGAAGATCACCCTCGGCGTGCCCTTCACTGACGTCGTGTTCTGGCAGATGGACACGAACACCCTGGTCACTCCGTTCATCGCGGGCCTGCTCGCGCTCACGCTCAACCAGGCCGCCTACTCCTCGGAGATCGTGCGCGCCGGCATGATGTCGGTCGACGAGGGGCAGCGTGAGGCCGCCTACTCGCTCGGCATGTCGCCGCTCTACACGTTCCGCCGGGTGCTGCTGCCGCAGGCGATGCGCGTCATCATCCCGCCGATGGGCAACGAGCTCATCTCGATGCTGAAGAACACCTCGCTGCTCTCGGTCATCGCGGTCATGGAGCTGTACACGCAGGCCTCCGTGATCTCGTCCTCGAACCTCAAGCAGGTCGAACTCCTGATCGTGGTCAGCATCTGGTACCTCTTCATGACGAGCGTGCTCTCGATCCCGCAGTACTACCTCGAGCGCCGCTTCGGGCGCGGCAGTTCCCGTAACCTGCCGCCGACGCCGTTCCAGCGCCTGAAGGCATCGATGAACAGCAGGAAGCCCGGCCCCGAGCCGGCCCCCGCAACCGAGATTGTGAGCGTGCCATGACCGAATCAACCCTCGTGACAGCGGACCCCGCGGAGACGGGCACCGCGCTCGTCGAGATCCGGCGCGTGCGCAAGAGCTTCGGGGCGCATCAGGTGCTTCGCGACGTGTCGCTCGCGGTGCCCGCGGGCTCGGTGACGGTGCTCCTCGGCCCGTCGGGATCCGGAAAGTCGACTCTCCTGCGCTGCGTCAACCACCTCGAGACGATCGACGGCGGCCGGATCATCGTCGACGGCGAGCTCATCGGCTACCGCCAGGCCGGCGCGAAGAACCACGAGATGACGCCGCGGCAGATCGCGAAGCAGCGGCGCGACATCGGCATGGTGTTCCAGCGCTTCAACCTGTTCCCGCACATGACCGCGCTCGAAAATGTGAGCGAGGCGCCCGTCGGCGTCGTCGGCACGAGCAAGGCGAAGGCGCGCGAGCGGGCGCGGCAGCTGCTCGACCGCGTGGGCCTCTCCGACTTCGCGAACCACTACCCGGCGCAGCTGTCGGGCGGCCAGCAGCAGCGCGTGGCGATCGCGCGGGCGCTCGCGATGGATCCGAAGCTCATGCTGTTCGACGAGCCGACCTCGGCGCTCGATCCGGAGCTCGTCGGCGACGTGCTCGACGTGATGCGCGAGCTCGCCCGCGAGGGCATGACGATGATCGTGGTCACCCACGAGATCGGCTTCGCGCGAAGTGTCGCTGATCAGGTCGTCTTCATGGACGGCGGCGTCGTCGTCGAGGCGGGCCCGCCCGAGGAGGTGCTCGACAACCCGCAGCGCCAGCGCACCAAGAACTTCCTCGAGAGCGTGATGAAGTAGTTCATTCGTCGCCTCGTCAACTCCCGAGGAGGAGCGGCCGCGTAGGGGTGGGTCCCGGCCGCGCACGAACAGCGATCCGCCCTCGCCCGGGTCGAACCGCAGGGTTTCGGCCGGGTGGGGGCGGGTTGCTGCGTTTCGTGGGGGCGCCGCTGCGCTGGGCTGGGCTGCGCTCGCTCCGCGTTCTGCGCTCGTTCGCAAGAAATATCGCGGTTCCATGGGAACGAGCGCAGATTACTGAGCGAGCGCGGGGCCGGGAGCGGGCGTGCGCCGGGTCGGCCCCGGATCCGGATCCGGATCCGTCCCCGAACCCGGCTGCGCCGCGAATGCCGCTGGCCGCTGCGCTCGCTCCGCGATCTGCGCTCGTTCGCAAGAATTGCCGCGATTCCGTGGGAGCGAGCGCAGATTACGGAGTGAGCGCCGGGCCGGGATGGGGCGGGCGCACGGTCGGCCCCGGATCCGGATCCGGATCCAGATCCGGCCTCGGATCTCGATCCGGCCCCAGACCAGGCGCAGATAGAATCGAACCCATGACCAGCGCACGCGAACAGCTCATCGAGCTCATCAAGTCCGAGGCCGTGTTCCACGGCGACTTCACGCTCACGAGCGGCAAGAAGGCGACCTACTACATCGACCTGCGGAAGCTGAGCCTCGACCACCGCGCGGCCCCGCTCATCGGCCAGGTCATGCTCGACCTGATCGACGACATCGACGGGGTCGTCGCCGTGGGCGGGCTGACGATGGGCGCCGACCCGATCGCGTCGGCGATCATGCACCAGGGCGTCGCGCGGGGTAAGGTGTACGACTCGTTCGTGGTGCGCAAGGAACCGAAGGATCACGGCCGCGGCCGCCAGGTGGAGGGTCCGGATCTCGAGGGCAAGCGTGTGGTCGTCGTCGAGGACACGTCCACGACCGGCGGCTCGCCCCTGCAGGCGATCGAGGCGCTCAAGAAGGTCGGCGCGGAGATCGCGGCCGTCGCCGTGGTCGTTGACCGCCAGGCGCCGGCGAAGGCCCGCATCGAGGGCGAGGGCTACGAGTACCGCTTCGCGATCGGCCTGGAGGATCTCGGGCTGCAGCCGCAGTAGGTGGCGGCGCACTGAACTGTCGAACGGACCCGGGAGGAATCCCGGGTCCGTTCGTGTTTTCCGCGGAACTGACGAATACATCACCCGTTGTCCCTGAATCAGGTATCTTGGTCAGACCAGAAGTTTTTCAGTTCCAAACGGGAGGAGCCGCGTGGTTGCCGTGCAGCAGGGAGTGTGGGACACGCTGACCGCGAACGAGCGGCTGTCGCTGCCTGATCGCCTATCTGTCGACCTGGAACGCCTGATCCTCGATGGTGAGCTTGCCCCGGGGGACCGGCTGCCGCCCGAGCGCGAGCTCGCCGAGCACCTCGGGGTTTCTCGGGTCTCGATCCGTGAGGCGTTGCGGGAGCTCGAGAACCGCGGACTCATCGACCGCAAGCCGGGGCGCGGCACGGTCGTGCTTGGCCCGGGGCAGCGGTCCGGGATCGCGATCGACGTGTCGGATGCGGTGCGGGCCGCGCACTCCGAGGTGTGGGACATCATGGAGCTGCGCGCGATCATCGAACCGCCGATCGCCGGGATCACCGCCACGCGGGCGACCGCCCGTGACCTTGCCCAGCTGCGCGAGCTGGTCGAGGCCATGGAGGTCGACGTGACGAAGGAGCGGTACGCGGAACTCGACCGCGCCTTCCACCAGGCGATCGCGCAGTACGCCCACAACCCCCTGCTCGAGCTCATCAATGAGCAGATCGCGCAGCAGATCGCGCCGAGCAGGGCGAATCGCTATCAGACCCGTGAGCGGCGCACAGCTTCGAGCGCGGCACACCGCCGCATCTACGAGGCGATCGCCGCGGGGGACGCTGAGCTTGCGGAGCAGGAGGCCAAGGCCCACGTGCTCGACATCAGCCAGCAGATCGCGCGCGCGGCGCAGGATCAGGAACTCTCGGAGGATCGCTCACGATGACCACCATCTCAGGCGCCCGCGGCGCGATCTCGACCTCCCACCACCTCGCGACCGAGGCCGGGGCGGCCGTGCTCGAGGCGGGCGGCAACGCGGTCGACGCGGCGCTCGCCGCGGCCGCGACGCTGTGCGTCGTGTACCCGAACAACGTTGCGCTCGGCGGCGACCTCGTCGCGCTCGTGCGCAACCCCGAGGGCGAGGTTCGGTTCCTCAACGCAACCGGCGCGGCGCCCGCCGGCCAGTCGCTCGAGGCGCTGCGTGAGCGGCACGGCGAGACGCTTCCCCTGCGCGGGATCGACACCGTGACCGTGCCGGGCGGGATCTGCGGCTGGAACTCGCTGCACGAGTACGGCGCGACGCGGCCGTGGTCAGCCCACTTCGAGGCCGCGATTCGGCACGCCGAGCAGGGGTTCCCGAACTCGCGATCGGTCGCGGCCGCGCTCGTCGAGGACCGCGAGAGTCTGGAGCGGGATCCCGGCGCCCGTGACGTCTTCTATCCGGGTGGCAGGCCCGTTGCCGAGGGCGAGACGCTGCGGCAGCCCGCGCTCGCCGAGACGATGAAGCGGCTCGCGGCCGGCGGATCCGCCGAATTCTACGAGGGTGAGACCGCGGAGCGCTGGATCGCCGGCCTCGCTGCGCTCGGCTCGAAGATCACGAAGCAGGACGCGATCGACTACAGCGCGTACTGGGCGGAGCCGCTCGCGGGGGAGTTCGCCGGGTTCCGCGTGCTGACCGGGCCCCCGAACACCTCGGGCTTCATGCTGCTGCGCGCCCTCAACGCGGTCGCGGCGGGCATCGAGGACCCGCTGGGCGCGGGCGCGGGCGAGCTCGCCGCGGCGTTCCGCGACGCGAACGCGGTGCGCGCCGCCTTCCTCGCGGATCCGCGCATGGGCGGGGCGAGCGGCGAGGAGCTCGTCGACATGCCCGTGCCGGGAGGCGATCCCGCCGCCGCGGCGAAGGCGTCGGGCGACACCGTCGGCTTCGCCGCGATGAGCGCCGACGGCTGGGCCGTCTCGCTCATCAACAGTGTGTACTGGGGTTTCGGGGCGCACATCCTCGAGCCCGAGACCGGGATCATCTTCCAGAACCGCGGCACCTCGTTCTCGCTCGATCCGGCGTCGCCGAACGCATTCGCGCCGGGCAAGCGGCCCCGACACACCCTCATGCCGGTCCTGATCCTGCGCGGAAACGAGCTCGCCTGGGTGCCCGCAACGATGGGTGGAGCCGCCCAGCCGCAGATCCACACGCAATTGCTGCTGCGGAGCGTCGCCGGCGCCTCGCCGAGCGAGGCGACGCACGCGCCGCGCTGGATGGTCCGTGAGCAAAAGGTCGCGGGCGCCGTGCCCACCGTGACCGCCGAAAGCGACGTTCCCCGCGAGGCGCTCGACGCCATCGAGCGCGCGGGATTCGCGCTCGATATCGTGCCGCCGTACGCTGAGGATCTCGGCCGCTCGAATCTCATCCGGATCCGGGAGTCCGCGGACGGCGCCGCGCTCGGCGGCACGCGGCTTGTCGACGCCGCGAGCGACCCGCGATCCGACGGCTCCGCGATCGTCGTGCCGGGCGACGGCTGACCGGGGGCCCGTGCCGCGGCGACAGCCCAAGGCCCGGGCGATCCGGATCCCGAGCAAGCCCCCAAAGAACGTCCAGAAAAGCGAAACCATGCCAGAAGCACCCCGCCCCAATCTCATCATCCTGATGGTCCTCGGCGCCCTCACGGGCATGCTGTCGGGCCTCTTCGGCATCGGCGGAGGCGTCGTCCTCGTGCCGATGATGGTCTTGTTCTTGAAGTTCGAGCAGCGCCTCGCGGCAGGCACCTCGGTCGCGGCGATCCTCCCCGCCGCGGTCGTGGGCGGCATTGGCTACGCGGTGCAGGGCAACGTCGACTGGATCGCGGCGCTCGCGCTCGCGATCGGCGTCGTGGTCGGCGCGCAGATCGGCAGCTGGCTGCTGTCACGGGTGCCGACGGCGTTCTTGCGGTGGCTCTTCATGACCTTCTTGCTGGCGGTCATCGTGAGCCTCTGGTTCGTGGTTCCTCAGCGAGACGCCTCGATTGACATGTCGCCGCTCGTGATCGGGTTGCTCATCGTCACGGGCCTCGCAACAGGGGTACTGTCCGGCCTTCTGGGGGTGGGCGGCGGTATCGTCGTCGTGCCGGTGCTCATGTTCTTCTTCGGTGCGAGCGACCTCATCGCCAAGGGTACCTCGCTCATCATGCTGATCCCCGGCTCGATCTCGGGCACGATCGGCAACATGCGCCGGCGCAACGTCGACCTGCGTGCCGCCGCGACGCTCGGGATCGCCGCCAGCGTGTTCTCCCCGCTCGGGTCAATCGTCGCGACGCACATCGCGCCGTTCTGGTCGAACGTGACCTTCTCGATCCTGCTCGCGATCATCCTCGCGCAGATGGTCGTCAAGGCGCTGAAGAAAAAGTAGTAAGGGTCGTTCGGTGATGGCGTCGCAATCCAAAAGACGCCGAATTGCACCAACGCCAGCAGCTACTCCGGCGGAAGGACGACATCGCTTCTCTTGTAATGGGTCAGAATCGGTGACGCGCGAATTGCAGACCGGTCGTCCCCGATCCGAGTATCAATCTCGCTCAGGAATTCGGCGAGTTCGAACCGAGAGCGCAGGGTGACCAGGGCCTCAACTCCGGAACTCGAAGGGAGCGTTGCCGCCCAGCGAGTGCGCCAGTCAGCGGCGAGGAGCTCGCCGATAGCGGTCAGCTGCGAGGGCGGTGCCAAAACGCTGACGAGCGTCTCAAGAGGGAACCCCAAGAGCACGGGATCTACGACTGCCCGGATGCTGAGGTAGTCGGTCTCCTGAAGCTGGGAGATCCGCTTTCGCACCGTGGGCTTGGCGATCCCAACTTTGCTGGCGATTGACTCGATACTCTTGCGTCCGTCTTTGCTGAGCTCCGCAATGATCTCCAGGTCAATCTCATCAGGTGTGAACTCAGGTGAATCCTGAGCTCGGTTCCCAGAGGCGAGTGCCGCGCTCTCATCTCGGCCGAGAGAGTTGAGCTGTTCGTCCGAGAGGATGTTCGCATGCCAGCCCCGCACCGTGCGGTGGTGCGCACCGAGTAGGGTAAACGAGCACTGCGTCACCGGAAGTTTCGCAAGCTCTTCCTCGATGAATGCTCCGCGCGAGTCGTGACGTAGAAAGCACTCGGAGACAATCTGGCTTTCGCCGAGCAGGGAGCTTACCCAGAGGGTTTCTGGCCGCTCGGCGAGCCAACTCGCGACCTCCTTCAGCGCATCAGGCGGGCAAGAGATTCTCGCGAAGTAACCGTCTCCCCGGTTGACGAGCGTCGGCTGGGAGAGGGCCCTCACTCGCACCAGGTCTTCGGTGAGCAGCCGTGATCCCCGGCGTGCCACAGTTCGTTCTTGGCTGCCGATGGACTTTGCAATCTGCCGCCAGGAGGCTCGCCCGTTTCGCAGCAGAGCCGCTGTGATCTGGCGATCCAGCTCATCCAGCGGTTCGTGCATCGCGCATCCCTTTCGTTGACACATCTGCGTCGGAGCATATCGTCCGTGCTTGCACCAGAGTAGTCGCCCAAGAAAGATGTCGTTGACAAATCAGACATAACGGCTGAGAATCAATGCATAAAGCGACACAGGCGCTTTAAAAATAGTAGTTTCTGGCTCATTCGAGGAGGAGTGGGTGACCGATTTGGACACTGACGTTTGCCGCTGGCCCGCGGTTGATCAGCTCGCGGCGATGCAGAGGGGCGAGCTCTCTGCACGCGAGCTGCTGCAAGAAACTCGGGTGCTGTTCGAGCGACGAAACCCGAGTGTCAATGCGGTCGTCACGACTGACTTCGACACTGCCGAACAAGCTGCGGCGGACTCTGATCGGCGCAGGTCCAGAGGGCTGCAACAGCGGCCACTCGAGGGTCTGCCCGTGGCGATCAAAGATCTCGAGGAGACCGCTGGTATGCGCACTACCTTCGGCTCACTTCTGCACGCGGACTACGTACCGGATCGGGACACCCTCGTCGTCGAACGCATGAGGGCCGCGGGCGCCGTCGTCTACGGGAAGACCAACACGCCTGAGTTTGGGACCGGATCTCACACCTACAACAAGGTGTTCGGGACAACCGCGAACCCATACCGACTTGATCTCAGCGCAGGTGGATCGAGTGGGGGTGCGGCGGCGGCGCTTGCGGCCGGTCTGGTTTCAGTGGCAGACGGATCTGACATGGGAGGTTCACTCAGGAACCCCGCCGCGCTCTGCAATGTTGTAGGACTCCGTCCGTCTGCTGGCCGCGTGCCGAACTGGCCGATGGCGAACGCATGGGAGACCTTGCCAACGAATGGGCCCATGGCAAGGACTGTCGACGACACGTCTTTGCTTCTCTCCGTGCTTGCGGGTGAGGATCCGCGTTGCCCAATCTCGATCCAGCAGCCGTACCCCCCTGCGGTGAAACAACTGAGCGGCCCCCTGCGGATTGGCTGGAGCGACACCTTGGGGGGGCTCGAGATCGAGCCCGAGATTTCTGAGGTCTTGGATCGAGACGGCCGCCGAACGTTTGAGCAATTGGGGCACGCTGTCACCGGGTGCGAACCAGACATGTCAGGCGCAGACGAGGCCTTCCGAGTGTTGCGCGGCCTGGGCTACGCGAACAACTTCGGAGACCTGCTCAGCGAGCATCGAAGCGAGTTCAGTCCCGAACTCGTGGTCAATACGGAGTACGGGCTCGGGCTCGGCATCGATCACTACTTCTCCGCTAGAGCCGACCGGACGCGCGTGTACTACCGCCTCGTTCAGCTCTTCCAAGACATCGATGTGCTCGCGGCCCCGGTCACCATGGCGCTTCCCTTCCCCGCTCGGGACGTCTGGCCAAAGTCAATCAATGGGGTGGAGCAGGCCGACTATCTCGACTGGATGAGAGCGTCATGGCGCATCTCGCTGACCGGTTTCGCAGCGCTAAGCCTTCCATGCGGCTTTACTTCCGGGAATCTTCCCGTCGGTCTTCAACTCATTGCTCCGCCGGGCAAGGAAGGGTTACTGCTCTCGCTTGCCCGTCAGTTTGAGACTGCTAGGCCGGTGTGGCGTATTGCACCGACTTTCCACACCAGTGAAGAGTGCGACTCTTCGACCACCCTCTCAAAGAAAGGTCAACAATGAGCTCCAGCGACGATGCGACGCTCTCAATTCGAAACCTCACGAAGGAATTCACCACCCCTGAGGGCACGAGCTTTACCGCCCTTGACGGGATCGATCTCGAAATCGTCCCCGGCGAGTTTTTTGTCATGCTCGGCCCGTCCGGCTGTGGAAAGACGACGCTGCTTCGGTCGATTGCGGGGCTGGAGCAGCCGACGAGCGGCGAGATCTGGCTCGGTGGATCCCGTATCGATCGGTTGCCCCCGTACCGCAGGCAGGTCAATACGGTGTTCCAGGCATACGCGCTCTTCCCGCACTTGACGGTTCGACAGAACGTCGCATTCGGCCTCGAGATGGAAGGGAAGTCGGCGAAGTCGGCCGAGGTTATCTCGCGCGTAGACGAGATGCTCGCTCTCGTCGGCCTCACCGATTTCGGTAGTCGGAAGCCCTCGCAGCTCTCGGGAGGTCAGCAGCAGCGTGTCGCACTTGCCCGGGCGCTGGCGAAGAAGCCGGCTGTATTGCTCCTAGACGAGCCACTCTCCGCGCTCGATCTCAAACTTCGCCGAGGGATGCAGACCGAGCTGAAGCGCATCCAGATGGAGTCCGGAATTACCTTCGTGTTCGTCACCCATGACCAGGAAGAGGCCATGAGCATGGGCGACAGGATCGCCGTGTTCAATAAGGGGCAGATTGCGCAGCTCGGAGCGCCCCGTGAACTGTACTCCGCGCCAGCGAATCGTTTTGTGGCGGAATTCATTGGGGAGATGAACTTTCTCCGAACGACCAAGGATCAGGGCGGGTATCGCTCCGAGGGTGGCATCGTCATCTCGACGCCCGATCTTGCCACAGCAATGCCGAGCAGCGAGACCGCCGTGATTGGTGTCCGTCCCGAGCACATCCGCGTGACCCCCGGTCGGGGTGTCCGAGGTGAGATTGTGGCTTCGCAATATGTCGGGACCGATCTTCGGCTCTGCGCTCGCGTCGGCGCCGAGGAGGAAATCTGGGCGCGGGTCGATGCGAACTACGACGGGCCGAGCGAGATCGGGGACACCGTCGAGCTCAGCATCACGCCGGGCACCGCGAGGGTGGTCGGCTCATGAGTGCGCCCAACCACCTGACGGTTCCAATCGATGTCGCCTCGGCTGAGAAGTTCAAGGCGACTACCTGGCGGCGCCCAGGCAGCGGCTCATTCTGGCTCGCGACGCCAGGCATCGTCCTGGGCGTCGTGTTTGTCGCGATCCCGGTGATTCTCGTCGTCATCTACTCGTTCATGAGTAAGGCGCCAGGCGGCGTTGGGGTTGCCGGTCCGTTCAGCGTCGACAGCTGGCAAAAGCTCGTGTTCGAGGAGGACTTCAGCGGCAACAAGAGCTTCAACCCGCAATATCTCGAGATCCTCTGGCGATCCGTGTGGATGGCAGGGCTCACCACGATCCTGGCGATCCTGATCGCGGTGCCGACTGCGGTGTGGATCGCCACGCGCGCTCCCCGCGTGCGGAACTTGCTCGTGCTTGCCGTCACGATTCCGTTTTGGACTAACACCCTGATTCGCACGTATGCCTGGATGATTCTTTTGAACGATCAGGGACTTATTAACTCCGGGATCAAGGCACTCGGTGCGCAGCCGCTGCCGCTCTTCCCCAGCCCGTTCGCGACCACTATCGGACTCGTGTACGTGTTCGTGCCGTTCATGATCCTTCCGATCTATACGAGCGCGGCAAAGTTTGATTTCAGCCTGGCCGAGGCTGCGTACGACCTTGGCGCAACCCGTTGGCGAGTCGTCACACGGGTGCTGCTTCCTGGCCTCCGGTCTGGGATTCTGGCCGGAAGCCTGCTGGTGTTCGTTCCGGCGCTCGGGGCGTTCATTCAGCCCATGCTGCTCGGCGGAGCAAAGCTGGATCTCATCGGCACGGTGATCCAGCGTCAATTCAAGGAATCCATGAACTGGCCGTTTGGAGCAGCGATCTCTGTTGCCCTTCTGGCACTCACCCTCCTCGCACTGATGGGCTTCGCACTCGCCGCGAAGCGACTGTCTGCGCAAGGGGAGAAAGCGAGCCTGCTATGAAAACGCGTGCGTTCAAGGCACTGAACGCCTTCCCCGGTTTTGCCGCGGTCGGTGTTGCCCTCCTGTTGTTCCTGTACCTTCCACTCGCGGTGATCATCGGTTACTCGTTCAACTCGAACAACATCGTGATGATCTGGGACGGATTCAGCGTCGAGTGGTTCGCCAAAGTGTTCCAGTCAGAGCAGATCCGCCAAGCGTTTGTGAACTCGCTCGTGATCGCCGTGTGGTCCACTGTGCTCGTCCTCATCATCGCCGTGCTCGCAGCCGTGGGCCTCGTGAGCATGAAACGGAGGAATTCGGCCGTGGTTAGCGGATTGCTCTCGGCGCCGCTCATCCTGCCCGAGATCGTGCTGGCAATCGCGATCCTGAGCCTCTTCGCGTTTGTGAAGGTTCCGCTCGGGATCCCGGCGATGATCGTCGGGCATGCGGTCGTGGGCCTGCCGTTCGCCCTGATGACGATTCGCTCGCGACTCTCGGAGGCCGACTGGAGCCAGTTCGAAGCAGCAGCCGACCTTGGCGCGAACGAGCGCCAGATATTCCGCCGGATCACGCTTCCTATGCTCGTTCCGGCGATCGTCTCCGGAGGAATGCTGAGTTTCATCGTTTCGATGGACAACTTCATCATGTCTTTCTTTACGGCGGGGCCCGGATCAACCACCCTTCCGCTCTATATCTGGGGCTCACTCCGTGTCGGGCTTACCCCCGAGATCAACGCGCTCTCGACGCTGATCCTTGTCGCCTCAGTCGCTGTGCTTCTCCTATCCCAACTCATTACCAGAAAGAAGGGCTGATCCATGGCCATCAAGTTGAAGCGCGCCTCAGCGCGCACCACCATTGCCGCAGTGGCGGGAGTGGCGATCCTCCTGGGAGCAACCGCGTGCAGCGGGTCCACCGCAGGCAGTGAGGCCTCCGGATCCGATTCCTCGTCGAGCGAATTCCCTGAAAAAGGGTCGGGCTCGCTCAA
Source organism: Leucobacter luti (assembly GCF_050310065.1). Classification (GTDB taxonomy): domain Bacteria; phylum Actinomycetota; class Actinomycetes; order Actinomycetales; family Microbacteriaceae; genus Leucobacter; species Leucobacter luti_B. Next base: position 742,806 of record NZ_CP190007.1, read on the forward strand.
CCTCTTCAACTTCACGAACTACATCAATCCTGATGCCCTCGAGAAGTTCACGAAGGACACGGGCATCAAGGTCAACGTGGACACTTTCTCGTCCGCCGAGGAAATGGTCGCGAAGGTGAAGACTGGCACCGCGACGTATGACATCGTCACAGTCTCGGACTACGTCGCCGAAGATCTCATTTCGAGCGGCCAGCTGGCAGAGATAAATGTGTCGTCTTGGCCCAACGGTGGAAACATCGAATCCGACTACATGGACGTCTACTTCGACGAGGGGCGTCAGTTCACGGTTCCCTATGCGGTCGTGTACGACGGCATTGGTGTCAATACGGCAACGGTGAGCACGCCAGTTGAGAGCTGGGCGGATTACTACAGCGTTCCGGAAGGGTCCTCGGGGAAGATCGGCCTCCACGACGATCAAAACTTTGTGATCGACACCGCGCTCATGGCAGTCGGAGGTGAACACTGCTCCACCAATGGCGAAGACTACGAGAAGGCGCTCGAGCTTCTCAAGGACTTCAAGCCCGAGATCAAGGTGATCAGTTCAGACGGCACGATCGACCGCCTCGCGGGTGGCGAAACGGTGCTCTCGACGATGTGGAATGGTTCGTTCGCCCGCGCGAAGGCGCAGAACCAGGACCTCGAGTACGTGTTCCCGGAGGAGGGGTACATGTTCGCGTCGGACAACTTCGCAGTCCTGAAGAATGCGAAAAACGCCGACAACGCGAAGATCTTCCTGAACTGGCTGCTCGAGCCTGAGAATGCGGCGCTGAACGCCAACTGGATCAAGTACACCCTTCCGGTGACTGGTATTGAGGACGAACTCAAGAAGCTTGACGACGGGGGCGCCCCGGTAATCATCCCGACCGACGAAGAAGCTAAGCGAGGTATTCAGCAGAAGCCGTGCTCCGCAGATGTGAAGGAGCAGTACGACAAGCTCTGGACCATGTTCAAGGGCTAGAGGCTGGGGAAGGGGCGGCGCGGCGTGCCGCCCCTTCCCGGCCCCCAGCACACCTATCACCAGCACGACTCCGAGTGGAGAAGAGAACTGCGAATGGTCGACGAAGCTCACGGGATTGACACCGCGAAACTCATCGAGGACTACCAGCACTTGCATCGGCATCCTGAGCTCTCGATGCAAGAGTTCCGCACAGCGGACTTCATCGAATCAAGGCTCGACGAACTCGGTATCGAGCACTTCAGGTGTGCGGAAACCGGCGTCGTCGGTGTCGACGTCAACGGCGACGGCCCCGTCGTCGCCTTCCGTGCTGACATTGACGGTCTCCCGATCGAGGAGCAGACCGAAGTCGAATTTCGTTCCCGCGCGCGCGGCACGCTTCCGGACGGCACCGAGGTGCCGGTCATGCACGGCTGCGGTCACGACGTGCACGTCGCTGTGGCACTCGCCGCCGCGACATACTTTGCGACAAATCGCGAGGCCTGGTCAGGCACGATCGTCTGGGTGTTCCAGCCCGCGGAGGAAACGGCGGCCGGTGCCCTTGCGATGGTGCGCGATGGTCTGTGGGACCGCGCACCGAAGCCGCGCCTCGTACTCGGCCAGCACGTGGTGCCTGTGATTCCCGCCGGCGATGTTTCCGTCGTCGAGGGGACGGCGATGGCCATGGCGGACTCGCTCCGCGTGACCATTCTCGGCAGGCAGTCCCACGGTTCACAACCGCAGGACTCCATTGACCCTGTTGTCCTGGGTGCGCACATCGTCACCCGGCTCCAGACAATCGTCTCTCGGGAGCTTTCCCCGTCGGAGCCAGCTGTCGTGACGTGCGGCAGCTTCCATGCCGGGCTCAAGGACAACATCATCCCTGAGCGGGCCGAGCTCACCTTGAACATTCGGACGCTAAACGAGGCAACGAGAGAGCGCGTGCTCGCATCCATAACCCGGATCGTACGCGCGGAGGCCGCGGCCTCAGGAGCGCCGCAACCGCTCATTGAGGAAATCTCTCGATTCCCCAGGCTTCTGAACGATGCTGAGCACACGCTCTCGGTTCGTGCGGCTCTCGCGGCCGAGCTGGGGACCGAGCGCGTACACGACGGCGTACCCGACATGGGATCTGAAGACTTCGGCTGGCTAGCCGACACCATCGGAGTGCCGTGCGTCTACTGGTTCTTTGGCGCTTACACACACAACGTGGCTGATCAGCCTGTGAATCACTCGCCCTACTTCCTTCCGGATACGGAGCCGGCGCTCGTCACAGGCACGCGAGCTGCGATCGCCGCGATCTCTGCTTCGCTCACAACACTTACATGCTCACCATCTCCCGCCTCAGGCCAGAATCGGCAGTCTGCGGTGCTGCCGTTGTGAAAGGAACCATCGTGACTTCTGCCCCGCTCGAAGGCCTCCTCGTCATCGATCTCTCACGAGCCCTCGCGGGCCCACATGCCGGGCAGATGCTCGGTGACCTGGGAGCGCGGGTCATCAAGGTCGAGGCGCCCGGCGCGGGCGACGACACCCGGTCCTGGGGGCCGCCGTTCGTGGAGGGCGAGGACGGCGAGGGCTATTCGACCTACTTCCTCTCCTGCAACAGGAACAAGGAGTCGATCGCCCTGGATCTGAAGAGCGACGACGGCCGCCGGGTGCTGCGCGACCTGCTGGCGCGGGCCGACGTGATGATCGAGAACTTCCGAACGGGCGTGATGGATCGCCTCGGCTTCGGCACGGTCGAGCTCGCCAGGCTCAACCCGCGGCTTGTCCAACTTTCCATCACGGGGTTCGGGCACGACGGTCCGGAGGGCGGTCGTGCGGGATACGACCAGATCGTCCAGGGCGAGGCGGGGCTCATGTCGCTAACGGGATCGGGGCCGGACGATCCGCAGCGCGTCGGTACGCCGATCGCCGACCTACTCGGCGGAATGCACGGGGTCATTGGCGTCCTCGCCGCGCTGTTCGAGCGGGCGCGCTCGAACCGGGGGAGAGTGGTGAGGAGCTCACTCCTCTCCTCAGTTGTCGGCGTTCACGCGTTCCAGGGCACCCGCGCGACCGTGGCGAAGGAGACCCCGGTGGCGCAAGGCAACCATCACCCCTCGATCGCGCCGTACGGGTTCTTCCGCTGCGGCCGGGGTGCCGTGCAAGTATCGGTCGCGAGCGATCGCCTCTGGGACTCGTTCTGCGCCGAGTTCGGGCTGGATCCCGAGGCACCTGGGCTCGCGTCGAATTCAGAGCGAGTTGAACGCCGCGAGGAGACCATCGCGGTGGTCGAAGGCGCATTTTCAGAACTCGACGCCGAAGAGGTACTCGCGCGGCTCGCGAAGGCCGGGGTTCCCGCAGGGCGCATGCGGGATCTCGCCGAGGTGTACGAGTGGGAGCAGGTGCGATCGCAGGGCCTCGTCGTGAGCGTTAAGCACTCGGCTCTCGGCAGCATCGAGCTGCCCGGGCCCCCGATCCGGTTTTTCGACGTCGACGAGACGGGCGAGTCCGAGCGCTCGCGTTCGCAGCACCAGGCTCCGCCGCTGCTGGACGAACACGGCTCCGCGATCCGCGCGTGGCTGAACGACGAGGAGGTAACGCGGTGACCGGTCAGGCAAGAACACGGCAGCGCCGCACAGCGGCAGACCTCATCCGCCTGATCTCGGATGAGGGAAGCTACCGGACTTGGGACGAGGAGCCGATTCAGCCGGAGCTCGGCGAGGACTACGCGGCCGAGCTTGCGGCGGCGCGGGAGCGGAGCGGCGTCGACGAGTCGATCGTGACGGGCGAGGCGAGAATCGACGGTCGACGGGTCGTGTTGATCGCCTGCGAGTTCCAGTTTATGGCCGGATCAATCGGGCTCGCGTCGGCCGAGCGCTTCGTCGCGGCCATGGAGCGCGCCACCCGTGAGCGTCTGCCGGTGCTCGCCTCGACGGCTTCGGGAGGGACACGCATGCAGGAGGGGACCATCGCGTTCGTCGCGATGGTGAAGATCTCGGCGGCCATCGCGACACATCAGCGCGCAGGACTGCCGTACCTCACCTACCTTCGGCACCCCTCGACGGGCGGCGCCCTCGCCTCGTTTGGATCGCTCGGGCAGGTCGTCGTAGCCGAGCCGGGTGCGCTCGTCGGATTCCTCGGGCCGAGAGTCTTCGAGGCACTCAACGGCACGCCATTCCCCTCTGGGATCCAATCAGCGGAAAACCTCGCCCGGATTGGAGTCATCGACGGTGTGCTCCCAGCCGAGGAACTCCGCGAGATGATTGCCAGAACCCTTCGGGTGTTACGCCCGCCAAGCTATGAGAACCTGCTGGAGCGCTCGGCCGATCGGGCTGAATCGTGGCCCGAGCTGGAGAGCTCGGGCTCGGACGAGGCGTGGGCCTCGATCCTGCGCACGCGCGACGCACGGCGGCCCGGGCTGCGTGAATTGCTCCGCGTAGCCGCGACCGATGTCGTTCCGCTCTCCGGTACGGGGCAGGGGGAACGTGATCCGGGCCTGTCGCTCTGCCTCGCCCGGTTCGACGGCGTGCCCGTCGTGCTCGTCGGTCAGGACCGGCGCACCCAGCGGTCGAGGGCTCCGCTCGGCCCGGGAGCCCTGCGCGCGGCCCGACGAGCGATGCATCTGGCCGATGAGCTGCGCTTACCGCTGGTCACCGTGATCGATACCCCTGGTGCGGCACTGTCCGCCGCCGCCGAGGAGGGCGGCCTCGCCGCCGAGATCGCGCACTGTCTCGCCGATCTCGCGATGCACGCTGGGCCGACCCTGTCGGTGCTGCTCGGCGAGGGGACCGGGGGCGGCGCACTCGCGCTTCTCCCCGCGGACCGGACCGTCGCCGCGGAACATGCCTGGCTTTCGCCGCTGCCACCGGAGGGGGCCTCCGCGATCATGTATCGTGACACGTCACATGCGCCGGGACTCGCCCAGCAACAGGGCGTCGCCTCGGGCTCGCTGAGGCGAAACGGGATCGTCGATGTCATCGTTCCCGAGCGGGCTGACGCGGCCGACGAGCCAGAGGAATTCTGCTCCCGCATGGGAGGGACGATCTCGGCTGAGCTCGCAGCCCTCATGCTTGAGCAAAAAGAGCACCGCCTCTCGCGCAGACACGAACGGTATCGGCGGCTCGGACCCTAGGTGCCAGCTATGAGTCAAGCAGCTGCGCCACCGAGGGCAGCACCTCGTCGGGGCGGAACGGGAAGCGCTCGATCTCCGTGCGGTCCGAGATTCCCGTCATCACGAGCACGGTGTGGAGGCCAGCTTCCATCCCCGCGATCACGTCGGTGTCCATGCGGTCGCCGATCATGCCCGTGTTGTGGGAGTGCGCGCCGATCTTGTTGAGGGCCGAGCGGAACATCATCGGATTGGGCTTGCCCACGATGTAGGGGCGCTTGCCGGTGGCGTTCGTGATGAGCGCGTTGATGGATCCCGTCGCCGGGACGGGGCCCTCCGGGCTCGGGCCCGTCGCGTCGGGGTTCGTGGAGATGAATCGTGCACCCCCGATGATGAGCCGGATCGCCTTCGTGATGGCCTCGAAGGAGTAGTTGCGGGTCTCGCCAACGACCACGAAGTCGGGGTTCGACTCCGTCATAACATAGCCGGCGTCATGCAGCGCCGTAAGGATCCCGGCCTCGCCGATCACGAACGCCGATCCGCCCGGCTTCTGCTGCTTGAGGAAGGCGGCGGTCGCGAGCGCGCTCGTCCAGATCCGGTCCTCGGGGACCTCGATGCCCGATGCGGCGAGGCGCGCGCTCAGATCACGCGCCGTGAAGATCGAGTTGTTGGTGAGCACGAGGTACGGGATCTCCTGGTCACGCCAGTGCTGGATCAGCTCGGCGGCGCCGGGGATTGCGCGCTCCTCATGGACGAGCACACCGTCCATGTCGGTGAGCCAGCACTCGATCGCTTCGCGGCGGGGGTGAATCGCGGTTTGCTCCATGCCGTCCAGAGTAGTCGGGCCGGATGAACGCCCGGTTTCGCGGGCCGGCCCGGTGATACTGACCTTGGTGTTCCGCATGGGCCGCGGGGTTTCCCGACAATGTCGGTGGTGCCTGGCAGACTGGAGCGCATGCACGAACGAGCAGGGCGCAGAGCGCAAGCCGAGGATCTGATCGACGTCGATGCGCTGATTGCGGCGTATCACGACACGGTGCCGGATCCCGACGTGCCCGCGCAGCGGGTCGCGTTCGGCACCTCAGGGCACCGCGGCTCGTCGCTCCGCGGCTCCTTCACTGACGCCCACATCGCGGCGATCAGCGCGGCGATCGCCGAGTATCGGGCGGAGCAGGGGATCAGCGGCCCGCTCTTCCTCGGCGCCGACACCCACCCGCTCTCGATCCCGGCCGAGCGCACGGCGCGGGAGGTGCTCGCGGCGGCCGGCGTGCGCGTGCTCGCCTCGGCCGGCGTGGGCGACGCGTGGTTCGTGCCGACCCCGGCGCTCAGCCATGCGATCCTCACGTACAACCGCGGCCGCGCGGAGGACGATCCGGGGCGGGCTGACGGCATCGTCGTCACCCCGAGCCACAATCCGCCGTCCGACGGCGGCTTCAAGTACAACCCGCCGCACGGTGGTCCAGCCGACACCGACGCGACGAGCTGGATCGCTGCCCGCGCCAACGAGCTGCTCGCGGCCCCGGGCGGCGCTCGCGCGATCGCGCGCGCCGCGGACGGCGGCGCGGATGCGGGGGTCGAGCGCTTCGACTTCCTGGGCGGCTATGTCGACGCGCTCGGCGAGGTGATCGACCTCGACGCGATCCGCGATGCGGGCGTCCGGATGGCGGCGCACCCGCTCGGCGGCGCGAGCGTCGCCTACTGGGAGGCGATCCGGGATCGCCACGGCATCGACCTCACGGTGCTCGGGCCCGGCGTCGACCCGCAGTGGGCGTTCATGCACCTCGACTGGGACGGCAAGATCCGGATGGATCCGTCGTCGGCGCACGTGATGTCGACGGTCGACGAGTTCCGCGAAGAGTTCCCGCTCGTCACGGGGAACGACGCCGACGCGGATCGCCACGGCATCGTGACGGGGGACGCGGGGCTCATGAACCCGAACCACTTCCTCGCCGTCGCGATCGACTATCTCCTCGCGCACCGGCCCGAGTGGCCCGCGAGCGCCGCGATCGGCAAGACCCTCGTGTCGTCGGCGCTCATCGACCGCGTGGTCGCGGCCCGCGGCCGCACGCTGCTCGAGGTGCCGGTCGGCTTCAAGTGGTTCGTGCCCGGGCTCTCGAGCGGCGAGGTCGTCTTCGGCGGGGAGGAGAGCGCGGGGGCGTCGTTCCAGCGGCTCGACGGCTCCGCCTGGAGCACGGACAAGGACGGGATCCTGCTCGCCCTGCTCGCGGCGGAGATCCAGGCGGTCACGGGCCAGTCGCCCTCGGAGCGCTACCGCGCGCTCGTCGCCGAGCTCGGCGAGCCGGCCTACGCGCGCGTCGACGCGGCGGCGACGCCTGAGCAGAAGGCCCGGCTCGGCAAGCTCTCGCCCGCCGACGTGACGCAGACGGAGCTCGCGGGGGACCCCATCACCGCGATCCTGACCGAGGCGCCAGGCAACGGTGCGTCGATCGGCGGGCTCAAGGTCGAAACGGCGAACTCCTGGTTCGCCGCGCGGCCCTCCGGCACGGAGGACGTCATGAAGATCTACGCCGAGTCCTTCCGCGGGCCCGCGCACCTCGCCGAGGTGCAGGCGGCGGCCCAACAGCTCGTGTCGCAGGCGCTCGGCGAGGCGGAGCCCGCGTAGCGGGATCCGGATCCTGAGCAGCTAATCTGGTGACCATGTCGCACGAGACCGGGCCGAGCGCCCCCGAGGGAACCCGCCGCTACTCCTACCTCGGACCGGCCGGCACCTTTACGGAGGCCGCGCTCAAGCAGGTGACCGACGCGGAGGGCCAGACCTGGAACCCGGTCGCGAACCTCGGCGAAGCGCTCGACGATGTGGTCACGGGCCGGAGCGACGCCGCGATGATCGCGATCGAGAACTCGATCGACGGCGGCGTCACGGTCGCGCAAGACGCGCTCGCCACGATCCCCGGCCTGCGGATCGTTGGGGAATACCTGGTCCCCGTGAGCTTCGTGCTCGTCGCGCGACCCGGGGTGCGGCTCGAGGACATCACCGTGGTCTCCGGGCACCCCGTCGCCTACGGGCAGTGCCGCGCCTGGCTCGACGGCCGCGCGCCCGGTCACCGCCACCTGCCCGCGACCTCGAATGTGCAGGCCGCCGCAGACCTCTTCGACCCCGAAAAGGGCATCGACGCCGCGATCGCCCCGCCGGGAATCGAGGACCACTACGACGTCGAGGTCCTCGCAGAGGGGCTCGCGGAAAACCCCGACGCCGTGACGCGCTTCGTGCTCGTGAGCAGGACCGTTCCCGTCGGCGAGCCCTCGGGAGCCGACAAGACCTCGCTCATCGTCGAGCTCCCGGAGGATCGCTCGGGCGCCCTCCTCGACCTCCTCGAGCAGTTCGCGGCGCGCGGCGTCAACCTCACCCTGCTCGCCTCGCGCCCCATCGGCGACCGCATGGGACGGTACCGCTTCGTGATCGACGCAGAGGGCCACGTGAAAGACGAGCGGGTCGCCGACGCGCTGCTCGGCGTGAAGCGCTTCAGCCCCCGCGTCGTGTTCCTCGGCTCCTACCCGCGCGCAGACCGCATCGCCGCGACCACGCGCGACGTGCACGACGACGACGCGTTCCGCGACGCGCGCGACTGGCTGCGCGGCGTCATCGAGGGGACGGCGGACGGGGACGCCTGATCCGGGCCCGGATCCTGATCCGGAGCCGGCCGGGTCAGCCGAGCGGCTCGACCCACTCCGGCATGACGCGCACCGTGAGCGCGCCGGGGTCGACCGTGCCGCTCACGGCCACCGCGAGCCCGAAGTCGTCGCCGTCAAGCTGCACGGGCTCGGGCTTCGAGACGGCGAGCGCGTAGCGCGTCGCCCGCAGGTAGGTGACCGAGCGGGTGTCGTTCACGAGATCGATGATGCGGCGGCCGGCCTTCGTCTTGCGGAGCACCCCGTTCTCCCAGCCGATCTTGTTCCAGATCCGGAGCCACGCGAACGGGCCGAGCGGCCTGAGCGCCACGACGTCCAGCTTGCCGTCGTCGAGTTCTGCCTCGGGGATGAGGAGCACGCCGCCAGGCATGAGGCCGCAATTCCCGATCATGACGGTATAGACCGACAGCGAGCGCACCTCAGAACGGTCGACCGAGTAGTGGATGTGGAGCGGCTTGTCCTTGATCATCGTGCGGACGCCCGCGTCGACGTAGGCGAGCCAGCCCAGCCGCTTCTTCAAGGTCGAGCGCGTCGCCGAGATGGCGCGGGCATCGAGGCCCATGCCGGCGAGGACGAGGAAGACGTGCTCGTCCTCGGAGTCGTCGTCGCGCACGATCCTCACGACGCCGAGATCGATCGGCCTGTTCATGCCGAAGAACGCGGCCCGGACGGCCTCCGTGATCCGGGTCAGGGGCATGCCGAGGTTGCGGGCGAGCAGGTTGCCCGTGCCCTGCGGCACGATCGCGAGCGGGATCCCGGTGCCGCGGAGCGCCTCGGCAACCGCGCGCACCGTGCCGTCGCCGCCGCTCGCGAGAATCACGTTCGCGCCGTCAGTGATCGCGCGCTTCGTCGCGCCGACCCCGGCGTCCTCGGCCTCCGTCTCGTACCAGCGCGTCGGCGCCCAGCCGGCGACCTTCTCCTGGGAACTCACGGCCGCGCGAAGGGCGGCGAGATCGGTCTTGTGAGGCTGGAAGACGACCGCGGCGCCCGGCTGGGAGCGCTCGGGTGCGGAGGACATGGTCACCAGCGTATCTGCTGTTGCGCATGTACTTCCTGGGGCGCAGGTGCCGACCCGGGGGTGACGTGCGCCACGAGCCTGCGGGGCCGACTCCCTGCTTCCGTGTCGGAGGTGCCCGCTAAGCTGGTGCCGTGATCGATCCAGTCTTGCTCCGCAACGATCCTGATGCCGTCAAGCGCTCGCAGCGCGCCCGTGGAAACGACGAGGCGGTGGTGGATCAGGCGCTCGCCGCAGACGCGTCGCGACGCTCCGCGCTGACCGAGTTCGAGACGCTGCGCGCCGAGCAGAACGAGTTCGGCAAGCAGGTGAAGGCGGCCTCGAAGGAGGAGAAGCCCGCGCTCATCGCCCGCGCGCAGGAGCTCGCCGCCTCGGTGAAGGCGGCCGACGCGCGCGCGAAGGAGGCCGAGGCAGCGTTCGAGGACGCGTCGATGCGGATCGAGAACGTCGTGATCGACGGCGTGCCGCAGGGAGGCGAGGAGAACTTCGTCACGCTCCGCACGGTCGGTGAGAAGCCGACGTTCGACTTCGAGCCGCGCGACCACCTCGCACTCGGCGAGCTGCTGGGCGCGATCGACATGGAGCGCGGGGCGAAGGTCTCTGGCGCCCGCTTCTACTTCCTGCGCGGCGTCGGCGCGCGCCTCGAGCTCGCGCTCATGAACATGGCCCTCGACCGGGCGCTGCAGCACGGCTTCACCCCGCTCATCACGCCGACGCTCGTGAAGCCGGAGGTCATGCGCGGCACGGGCTTCCTCGGCGAGCACGCCGACGAGGTCTACCACCTGCCGGCCGATGACCTCTTCCTCACGGGCACGAGCGAGGTCGCGCTCGCCGGCTACCACGCCGACGAGATCCTCGACCTCGCGGGCGGGCCGCTCCGCTACGCCGGCTGGTCGACGTGCTACCGCCGCGAGGCCGGGTCGCATGGCAAGGACACGCGGGGGATCCTGCGCGTGCACCAGTTCAACAAGCTCGAGATGTTCGTGTACACGGATCCGGCCGACGCCGAGGCGGAGCACGATCGCCTGGTCGCGTGGCAGGAAGAGATGCTCGGCGCGCTCGGCCTCCACTACCGCGTGATCGACGTCGCCGCTGGCGACCTGGGCTCGAGCGCCGCCCGCAAGTTCGACATCGAGGCGTGGGTGCCGACGCAGGACGCGTACCGGGAGCTCACCTCGACGAGCAACTGCACGACCTTCCAGGCGCGCAGGCTCGCGACCCGTTTCCGCACCGAGACGGGCAAGACCGCCCCGGTCGCGACGCTCAACGGCACGCTCGCGACGACGCGCTGGCTCGTCGCGATCCTCGAGACGCATCAACAGGCCGACGGCAGCGTGATCGTGCCAGAGGCGCTGCGCCCGTATCTTGGCGGCCTCGAGCGACTCGTTCCTGAGCGACTCGTTCCTGAGAAAGGCATCTAGCGTGGTGGCACGGATCGCCGCGGCGGAGCGGCACATCATTGCGCTCGACCTCGACGGGACCGTGCTCAACCACGGGTTCGGCGGCGCAGGCGACGACTACGAGTCGGGGCATATCGATCCCGAGCTCGCGGTCGCGATCCGGACGCTCCACGAGGCGGGTCACGAGGTCATCGTTGCGACCGGACGCTCGGTCGACGCAACGCTTCCCGTCGTGGAAACGCTCCGGATCAGGCCCGATTGGGTGATTGCTGCCAACGGTGCCGTCACGCTGAAGCGGGATCCGCTCGCGACCCGGGCTTACCGCCGCGAGTACGTCGAGGCCTTTGACCCGAGTGACGCGCTCATGAAGATCCGAACCCGGCTCATCACGGCCCGCTTCGCGGTCGAGCTCGCCGACGGCGGATTCCTCTACACCGAGGAGATCCCGACCGGGACACTGCCCTCGAAGCAGCGACGCGTGCCCTTCGACCAGCTCCTCGGCGTGCAGGCCTCGCGCGTGGTCGTGGTTTCCCCCGATCACGTGCTCGAGGAGTTCCTCGACGCCGTCGAGACGCTCGGCCTCACCCACGTCTCCTACGCGGTCGGCAACACCTCCTGGCTCGACATCGCACCGGACGGCGTTACGAAGGCGAGCGCGCTCGAGGTCGTCGCCGCCCGCCTCGGCATCGACCGCCGCCGCATCTTCGCCGCCGGCGACGGCCGCAACGATATCGACATGCTCCGCTGGGTTGCGCGCGGCGGCGACGCGGTCGCCATGGGCCAGGCCGTGCCCGAGGTGCAGGCCGCGGCCGGCCGAGTCACCGGAACGATCGACGAGGTGGGACTACTTACGGCGCTGCGCGAGCGCTTCCCCACGCTACTCGGTTCGGTGGGCGGCGCCTCCGCTTGATAGTCTTTCCCGCGGAGGGTTGTCCGAGCGGCCGAAGGAACTTGTCTTGAAAACAAGCAGGCGGTAACCCCGTCTCAGGGGTTCAAATCCCCTACCCTCCGCCACGCGCCCCGCTCCCGGCTTGCCGGTGAGCGGGGCTTTGCTGTGTGCGGGTGGGGTTGCCGCGCCTTGCGGCGCCGCCGCTCGCGCCGAGTCGGCCCTAAAGCCCCATTCGCGGCGTCGAGTGGGCCGGAAGGCCCCTTTCGCGGGGATGATTGGGGCCTTGCGGCCGACTCGAGGTGGGCGTGGGCCTACTGGGTGAGGATCGCGTGCGCGAGCGCAAAGTGCGGAGGGATTGCCGGGGGGCCGGGATCCGGGGTCCGCTGGGGCTTGGAGGGTGGCGCCGCGCACCGAGTCGGCCCTTGAGCCCCATTCGTGGCGTCGAGTTGGCCGGAAGGCCCCTTTCGCGGGGATGATTGGGGCCTTGCGGCCGACTCGAGGTGGGCGTGGGCCTACTGGGTGAGGATCGCGTGAGCGAGCGCAAATGTGCGGAGGGATTGCCGGGGGGCCGGGATCCGGGGTCCGCTGGCGCTTGGAGGGTGGCGCCGCGCGCCGAGTCGGCCCAAAGGCCCCATTCGCCGCGCCGAGTCGGCCGGAAGGCCCCTTTCGCAGGGCTGAATGGGGCCTTACGGCCCACTCGACGCCGCGGGCGGGCCCAGGGAACGGGCGAGCGGGAGAGCGCGGGCCCCGCAGCCCCTACGCCAGCGGGTGGGGCACCATGGTGCCCTCGTCGAGGTCCTCGTCTTCCTCGGGCTTGGGGTCGCGGGCGTCGTGGTACGCGAAGGCCACGGCGGCAACCGCGAGCGCGAAGGCGATGATCCCGAGCGGGTTGCAGAGCGCGATCGACATCTCGGCCGAGAACGCGGAGCCAGACCAGAGGCTCAGGATCGACACGAGCGAATCGCCGACGCGATCGGGCACGGTGAGGCCGAATCCGAGCGCGCACACCCACGAGAGGATGAGCGAGACGACGGTGCTGCGGCCCGTGCGCTTGCCGCGTGCGCGGGTGATCCGGAGCCGGGATCCGAGCCAGACCTGGAGCGCGGCGAAACCGAGCCCGATCGTCGGGAGGTACCACCAGGTCAGGGATCCGCCGATGCCGAAGGCCCACCGCCCGACCGACATCCACAGTGCCAGCACCACTCCGATGATCGCCACGATCCGGCCGTTCACGCGTCCTCCTTCTGGGTTCCCCGGCGCCCAATCGGGCGAAACGCGGGGGCGTCGCCTCTAGCCAAGCAGATTTCGCATCGCGATGTGAAAAGTGCTATTCTCTAACGGTTGTCATCACGACGGTGGCCGCGCCCCGATAGCTCAGTGGTAGAGCACTTCCATGGTAAGGAAGGGGTCGCCAGTTCAATCCTGGCTCGGGGCTCTGACTCTGCCGGTTCTTCCGGAAGTTTGGCTGAGTAGCTCAGCTGGTTAGAGCGCACGACTCATAATCGTGAGGTCGCGGGATCGAGCCCCGCCTCAGCTACCAGAGTCACGAGAAACCCCTGGCTGGCCAGGGGTTTTCTTGTATCCTCAGCCGCCGATGCGGTGCGCGATCGTCGGGATCAGGATCGGCAGGTTGAGGCACAGGTGCAGCAGCATGCACGCGGGAAGGTTCCGGGTCTTCGCGTACAGCGCATAGATGGCGAGGGTTCCGACGCCCGCGGTCCACAGCCACTGCACGCCGAAGAACGCGATGTGCGGCGCGACGAACAGCGGGATCGTGATCGCGAACGCGAGCCACCTGCGCCCCGTGAGCTCCGCCAGCCGCTCGATGGGATACCCGCGGAACAGGATCTCCTCGAAGATCGCCGCGGACAGTATCAGCCCGACCACCGCGACGATCGGCTGCGACGCGATCGTGGTCTCGCCGGCGTTCTCGCCCTGCGGCCAGAAAGTGTGCACGAGCCACTGCCAGGTCATCGCGAAGCCGAAAAGGTACAGGGCCCACTCGAGTTGCTTGCCCGTCGGGCGCCGGATCCCGATCGACGCGAGCGGGCGGCGCTCGACGCCGAACATGAAGGCGAGCAGCAGGCCCACGCCCAGGGTGTTCCAGAGGATCTGCGCGGGCGGCCCGGGGGAGCGTTCGCCCCAGGGCAGGATCCACTCCATGTTGAATGCCCTGATGAGGGGCGGTAGCCACGAGGGGGAGTAGGCGATCGCGATGCCGGCGAGGGCGAGCGCCCAGCGTGCCGGGCGCGGGGCGGATCGCCGGCGCATCTGCTCGGGGCCGGCGTCGTTGCTGGTCTCGTTCTCATTCATGGAGCACTTACTCTAGAGCAATCACTCTAGAAATGCTAGACTCCGAGCATGGCCCGACCGATCGACCCCGAGCGGCACGCGCGCAAGCGCGACGCGATCCTGGAGGCCGCGGCGTCCGAGTTCGCGGCCCACGGTTACGCCGCCGCGACGACCGCCGGGATCTGCCGTGCGGCCGGGATTTCCTCCGGCACGTTCTTCCACTACTTCCCGAGCAAGCTGGACGCCCTGCTCGGGGTGCTCGATGCCGAGAACGCGCGCGCGCTCGCGCGACTCGCAGAGATCGAGGGGCGCTCGTCGGGGTTGTCCGCCCTGCTCGAGTACGCGGAGGGTTTCGAGCGCGAGATCAGCGACGACGGCTACGCCGGATTCGTCGACGGGCTGCTCGCCGTGGCCTCTACGCCCGAGGTGGCCGCGAGGCTCGAGGCCGAGGCCTCCGCTGCGGCGGGGTTTCTCTCACGCCAGGTGCAGCTCGCCCAGGAGGCCGGGGAGATCCGGGGCGACATTCCGGCGCGGGATCTCGGCACCATGGTGTCCTGGCTGCTCGACGGTGCAGCCCAGGCGGCCGCGTCCGCCGGGCCCGCGGCCGAGGCGCGCAGGGAGCGCCCGCGGATCGCGGAGGCCGTGTGCGGGCTCCTCGTGACACGGGCCTGACTCGCGCCCGTCTCGCGCCCGACTCGCCTACGAGTCCGGATCCCAGTCGGCGCCGTACGGGTCGTGAGGGTGCCGCCGCCCGTGCGGGGTCTGAGCCGCCCCCGGGCGACCGAGGCGTACGGCGAGCGACTCTGTGGCGATGTGCGCGACGATTCCGCCGCCGAGCAGCACCGCGCCGAGCGCCGTGGCGGCTTGCCCGAACAGGGAGAACGCCTCCGTGAGGAGGAGACCAGCGTCGTCGCCAGGGGCGGCGAACAGCTCGACGAGGGGGAAGTAGGTGAGAGAGGAGGCAACGCCCAGTACGAGCAGCGCGCCGCCGAGGATGGTGAGGGACTTCAGGCGAGGGTTCACGGTCACGCTCCCATTCGAGGCCGTGCGGCCGCGGCCGCGGCCGCCTGCGCCTCCAATGTACCGGCGCCGCCCACCAACGGCTAGGCCGAAACCGGCGCCGCGATCCGAACCGACTCGAGCTGTTCAGCGCGCGTTGGTGCGGCGTGCACCGTGATCAACTCGTCGGCCTGCGCGAACGCGGCGAAGCGCTCCAGCTCCTCTCGCACCCGCTCCGGGCCGCCCACGGCCCGGTACTGCAGCATGCCCCGGATCTCGATCCCGGCCGGGGTATTCAGGAGCGGCTCGGCCTCGGCCATCGTGAGCTCGCGCTCGCGGCCCCTGGAGAGGAAGGTGCGGACGCGGTTGAGCTCCGTGCGCGCGTAGATCTCCTCGGCCTCGGCGTCGCTCGCCGCAGCGACCACCGTGACGCCGGCGCTCACATAGGGCTCCGGGTGGCGCTCGCTCGGCACGTAGCTCGCCCGGTAGTGCTGCACCGCGGCCGTGAGCTGCTGCGGGGCGAAGTGGGAGGCGAAGGAGTAGGGGAGGCCGAGCTGAGCGGCGAGGCTCGCGCCGAACATGCTCGATCCGAGGATCGTGAGGGGGACCTCGGTGCCGCGGCCCGGGTAGGCGTTGACGCCCGTGCGCGGGATCTCGTCCGAGAGGTAGCTCTGCAGCTCGAGCACGTCGCTCGGGAAGCTCTCGGCCGCCTGGTGCGTGCGGCGGAGCGCGCGGAAGG
Organism: Leucobacter luti; assembly: GCF_050310065.1. GTDB lineage: Bacteria > Actinomycetota > Actinomycetes > Actinomycetales > Microbacteriaceae > Leucobacter > Leucobacter luti_B. Next base: position 758,818 of record NZ_CP190007.1, read on the forward strand.
TCGCGCCGTCGGTGCCCGGGGCGCGGCCGAGGCCGAGCGAGATCCGGCCGGGGTGCAGCTCGGCGAGCGTTCCGAACTGCTCGGCGATGACGAGCGGCGAGTGGTTCGGCAGCATGATGCCGCCGGCGCCGAGCCCGATCGTCTCGGTGCGCGCTGCGATGTGTGCGATGAGCACCGCGGTCGCGCTCGAGGCGATCGACGGCATGTTGTGGTGCTCGGCGTACCAGATGCGGCGGTAGCCGCTGCGCTCGGCGAGGCTGGCGACCGACTCAGAGTGGCGGAAGGCATCCGGGATGCTGCCGCCAGCTTCGATCGTCGCCAGGTCCAGGATCGAAAGCGGGGTGCCGGTCATGTCAGACACAACCGGCACCCCGCGGGGGATATTCCCCGTTCAAGAGCTCAGCGGCCCGTCGCGGGGGAGAGGTGTCCTACCGCTTTGCCGGGGTCCAGTCCTGCCACTGGCCGCTGCGCTCGAAGTTTGCATCGAGCGGGATGTTGGAGCGATCCCTGAGCAGCGTGCTTGCGAGCAGGCCGAGGCCCGTCATGATCAGCAGATAGACCACGATCGCCCAGGTCGTCCCGAAGTTCTGCAGCAGCAGCTGCGCGATTGTCGGGGCGAAGGCGCCGCCGATGACGCCGCCGAGCGCGTAGCTGATCGAGATGCCCGAGTAGCGCACTGAGGCGGGGAACGACTCGGCGAACCAGACCGCCGCGGGCCCGTAGGTGAGGCCGAGGCCGACCGCCAGGAGGCACGTGCCGAGGTAGACGCCGGGGATCCCGCCGTTGAAGACGAACTGGAAGAGCGGGATCACGCCCGCCGCCTGCACGGCCCAGCCGATGTTCATGATCACCTTGCGGCCGAAGCGGTCTGAGAGGGGGCCGGAGAAGTAGGTGAAGATGGCCCACACGACGGCCGCGGTGAGCACCGCGAGCTGCACCTGCACGGGGTCGTAGCCGAGGCCGCCCTCGCTCTCCGGTCGCGACGCGAGGCCCTGCACGTAGCCGCCCGTCAGCATGTAGCCGACGGCGTTATTGCCGGCGAAGAGGAGCGCGCTCAGGATCACGAGCGGGGTGTACATGCGGAACACCTGGATGATCGGGGCCGACTCCTGCTGACGGCTTTCCTTGATCTCGCTGAACACGGGGGACTCGTCGACCGAGCGGCGGATGATGAAGCCCGCCACGATGAGCACGACCGAGACGAGGAACGGCACGCGCCAGCCCCACTGCTCGAACGCCTCGCCCGGTGCGAGCACGCGCATGAGGGCGAGCATGGCCGATGCGAGCAGCATGCCGAAGGGCACGCCCAGCTGCGGGAAGATGCCGTAGAGGCCGCGCTTGCCCTCCGGAGCGTGCTCGACCGACATGAGGACCGCGCCGCCCCACTCGCCACCGGCGGAGAGGCCCTGCAGGATCCGGAGCAGGATCAGGAGGATCGGTGCGAAGATCCCGATCGCGTCGTAGGTCGGCAGGAGGCCGATCCCCACCGTCGCAATGCCCATGAGGAGCAGTGTGATGACGAGCATGGGGCGGCGCCCGAGCTTGTCGCCGAAGTGCCCGGCCAGGAATGCGCCGAGGGGGCGGAAGAGGAATGAGAGCCCGATCGTCAGCAGGGAGAGGATCTGCATCATCCCCGCGCCGGCTGGCTCGAAGAAGAGCTTGGCCAGCACGAGGTTCGCGGCGAAGGCGTAGATGAAGAAGTCGTACCACTCGATCGTTGTGCCAACGACCGACGCGACGACGACTTTGCGGCGCTCGCGAGGAGTGGTGACCGGGAGGGCTGACGACGCTTGAGTCATTATTTGACGTCCTTGTCCAAATACCGAATACGGGTGTTGTCGTCCAGTCTACGTCCCTTGGCGGCCGAGGAGGGCATCGTGACGCACCGTAATCAAGCTGTGACATTCTCTACAGGCGTCGACCAACGACGCGAGGCCCGGGCGGACAGTGTCCACCCGGGCCTCGAAAAGCGCAGGAATCTGCTGCGGATCCGGAACGATCCGCGGGAGCATTACTCCTCGGGATCCTTGATCGCGAGCAGCTGATGCCCGTTCGGCACGGTCTGGCCAACGGGTGCGTCGAGCGAGGTGACGACTCCGGATCGATGCGCGTAGAGCGACTGCTCCATCTTCATCGCCTCGAGCACGACCACGAGCTCGCCCTCGGTGACGGCCTGGCCCTCCTCGACCGCGACCTTCACGACGGTCGCCTGCATCGGGGCGTTCACGGCCTCGCCGGAGGCGGTGGCGACGCCGGCGCCCTTCGCGCGCTTCGGCGCGGGGCCCCGGGTGACCTCCTGGTCGACGAGCGGAACGAGCGTCGCGGGCATCGTGACCTCGACGCGGCGCCCCTCGACCTCGACGACGACGCTCCGGCGCTTGCCCTCCTGGCCGATCGCAGGGACCTCGCCCTCCCAGGGCTCGATGTCGTTCTCGAACTCGCTCTCGATCCACAGCGTGTAGACGCCGAAGTGGCCGTCAGGCGCCGTGAACGCGGGATCCCGCACGATCTTCCGGTGGAAGGGGAGCACGGTCGGCAGGCCCTGGATCTCGAACTCGTCGAGTGCCCGGCGGGAGCGCTCGAGCGCCTCCTCGCGGGTCGCGCCCGTGACGATGAGCTTGCCGAGCATCGAGTCGAACGAGCCCGAGACGACGTCGCCCGACGCGACGCCCGTGTCGACGCGGACGCCCGGGCCGAGCGCGGGCTTGAAGAGTGTGACGGGGCCGGGGGCCGGCAGGAAGCCGTTGCCCGGATCCTCGCCGTTCAGACGGAACTCGAAGGAGTGGCCGTGCGCCTCGGGGTCGTCGTAGTCGATGACGCCGCCCTCGGCGATCCGGAACTGCTCGCGCACGAGGTCGAGGCCCGTGACCTCCTCGGAGACGGGGTGCTCCACCTGGAGGCGCGTGTTGACCTCGAGGAAGGAGACCGTGCCGTCCTTCGCGACGAGGAACTCGCAGGTTCCGGCGCCGACGTAGCCGACCTCCTTCAGGATCGCCTTCGAGGCCGCGTAGAGGGCCTCGTTCTGGGCGTCGCTCAGGAACGGTGCGGGCGCCTCCTCGACGAGCTTCTGGTGGCGGCGCTGCAGGGAGCAGTCGCGCGTCGAGACGACGACGACGTTGCCGTGCTGATCCGCGAGGCACTGGGTCTCGACGTGGCGGGGCTTCTCGAGGTACTTCTCGACGAAGCACTCACCGCGGCCGAACGCCGCGACGGCCTCGCGCGTCGCCGACTCGAAGAGCTCGGCGACCTCGTCGCGCTCGTAGGCGACCTTGAGCCCGCGGCCGCCGCCGCCGAACGCGGCCTTGATCGCGATCGGCAGGCCGACCTCGTCGGCGAAGGCGAGCACCTCGTCGGCGTTCTCCACGGGGTCGCTCGTGCCCGCGGCGAGCGGGGCGCCGACCTTCTCGGCGACGTGGCGGGCCGAGACCTTGTCGCCCAGGCGCTCGATCGCGTCGGGGCCGGGGCCGATCCAGATGAGACCCGCGTCGATGACGGCGCGCGCGAAGTCCGCGTTCTCGGCGAGGAAGCCGTAGCCGGGGTGCACGGCGTCGGCGCCCGAGCGGCGGGCGACCGCGAGGATCTTGTCGATCACGAGGTACGTTTCGGCGCTCGTGGTGCCGTTCAGGGCGTACGCCTCGTCGGCGAGCTGCGCGTGCAGCGCGTCCCGATCCTGATCGGCGTAGACGGCGACGGATGCGATCCCACTGTCTGCGGCTGCGCGGATGATGCGGACTGCGATCTCACCGCGGTTGGCGATGAGCACTTTACGAATGCGCGACATGCGCTCCAGCCTATTCGAGGGGGAGGCCCATCCCTTGGATATATTGCACAAACCTTTCTGCGATTCGTTACCGGAACCCACACGCACCTCCCCGCGGGAAACCCCTCGTGCGCGGGGCAACGACGCGCTAGCCTGGGTCCAGCGAGCGCGAACACGCGTCGCCTAATTACCCGATGAGGGGGATCACATGGCAAAGAACAACGATCTCGACGCGCTGCTCGGACAGGTGCCCATCGGCGACCTCGCCGCACGCTTCGGAGTCGATGAAGACACGATGTCGGCTGCGGTGCAGCAGGCGCTCCCCGGGCTCGTCGGCGGCATGGCCGTGAACGCGAGCGACACGGCCGGGGCCGAGAAGCTCGAGCGCGCCGTCGCGCAGCACTCGCCCGCCGAGGGCAAGCTGAGCCTCGACGCGATCGACACCGAGGACGGGAAGAAGATCGTCAAGCACGTGCTCGGCGAGCGCGAGGGCGACGTGGCCCAGGCGCTGGGCCAGCGCTCGGGCAGCAACGTCATCGCCGACCTGATCCCGCAGCTGCTCCCGATGCTCGCGCCGCTCGTGATGCAGTTCCTCGCGGGCAAGCTCGGCGGTGGCGGCGGCACGGTCGCCGCGCAGGGCCAGGCGCAGGGCTCCGGCGGCGGCCTCGGCGGGGTGCTGGGCGACCTGCTCGGCGGCATGCTGGGCGGCGGCTCGGGATCCGGCGGCGGCTCCGCGTCTGGCGGCGGCCTGGGCGACCTGCTCGGAGGGGGCCAGGCAAAGGGCGGCTCCTCGGCTGGCGGCGGCCTCGGCGACCTGCTCGGTGGGCTCCTCGGCGGCGGCTCCGGATCCGGCTCCGGATCGGGCTCCGGCGGCGGCCTCGGCGACATCCTGGGCGGCCTGCTCGGGGGCAAGAAGTAGCGCTCATCGCGCGGCGGGTGGCCGCGGTCCGGGATCCCGGGCCGCGGCCGTTTCCGTGCGTGTTGGGGGTGCTCGGTAGAATGGGCACGTGGTGAATCCAGATATCCAAGGCCGGGTGTACCCGCCGACCGCCCCGTACCTCGTCGGTCGCGAGAAGGTGCGCGAGTTCGCTCGCGCGGTCCTCAGCTCGTCGCCGCTCCACCTCGATCCGGAGGCGGCCCGAGCGGCGGGCTACGCCGACGTGGTCGCGCCGCCGACCTTCGCGGTCGTCGTGCAGGAGGCCACGCTCGCCCAGCTCCTCGCGGATGACGAGGCGGGCGTCGACTTCACGCGCGTCGTCCATGGTGACCAGCGCTTCAGCTACTCGCGGCCGATCGTCGCGGGAGACGAGCTCACGGCGACGCTCACGATCGCCGCGGTCAAGCAGCTCGGCGGGCACTCGATGGTAACGGCCTCGAGCGACGTCGTCGACGCCGAGGGAGCGCACGTCGTCACAGCGATCTCGACGCTCGTGGTGCGCGGGGAGGAAGCAGCATGACGAACCCGAACTTCGACTCCCTCGCGACGGGCGACGTGGTCGCCGAGCGCGAGTTCACGCTCACCCGCGACACCCTCGTGCGCTACGCGGGAGCCTCGGGCGACTTCAACCCGATCCACTACCGCGACGATGTCGCGACCTCGGTCGGCCTGCCCGGCGTGCTCGCGCACGGCATGCTCACGATGGGGGCCGCCGGCTCCGTCGCGACCGACTGGCTCGGCGCGGCCGGCTCCGTCGTCGATTACCAGTCGCGCTTCACGCGCCCGGTTCCCGTCGACGCGGAGGCCGGGGCCGCGGTCACCGTGACCGCGACCGTCGGTGCGCTCGACGCCGAGGCCCGCACGGCCCGGATCGACCTGAAGGTCGTCTTCGACGGCGCGACGGTGCTGGGGAAGTCCCAGATGGTCGTGGCATTCGCGTGAGCTACCCCGACATCCTGCCCGAGCCGGTCAGAGACGGCACGCCGCTCGCCGAGCTCACGACGATGCGCGTCGGCGGGCCCGCCGAGCGCATCCTCGTGGCGCGCTCGGCCGAGGACCTGGTGGCGCACGCCGCCGAGCTGTGGGCCGAGGGCGAGCCGTGGCTCCTCCTCGGCGGCGGTTCGAACACGGTCGTGAGCGACGAGGGTTATCCCGGCACGATGCTGCTCGTGCGCTCGACGGGCACGGCCCCGATTCAGGATCCCGATGCGGCCGCGGCCGGCAAGCTCAGGTTGCGCGTGCAGGCCGGTCACGACTGGGACCACCTCGTGGCCGCCTGCGTGGATCGCGGGCTCGCGGGCATCGAGGCGCTCTCCGGGATCCCGGGCCTCGCCGGCGCGGCGCCCGTGCAGAACATCGGCGCCTACGGCCAGGAGCTCTCCGATGTGCTCCACTCGGTCGCCTTCTACGACCACGAGCTCGGCGAGACCGTGCGGCTCACGGGCGAGGAGCTCGAGCTTGGCTACCGGGACTCGGCGATCAAGCGCGGGCGAGAGGGGGTCGTCGTGTCGATCGACCTGCTGCTCACCCCGGCGGAGACCGACGCGAACGGAGTCGCGCTCTCCACGCCGATCGCCTACGCGCAGCTCGCCGGCGCGCTCGGCGTCGAGGTCGGCGAGCGCGTGCCGCTGCGCGTGCTGCGCGACGCGGTGCTGCGCCTGCGCGCCTCGAAGGGCATGGTGCTCGAGCCGGCAGACCACGACACGTGGAGCTCCGGATCCTTCTTCACGAACCCGATCGTGTCCGAGAAGTTCGCCCGCACCCTGCCGGACGACGCGCCGCGCTTCCAGCTCGAGGCCGACGAGGACGAGCCGGCGATCACGAGCTTCGAGGAGCTCGCCGCCGGCCAGCCGCTCCGCGTGCCGCAGCAGCAGGGGGAGCGTTCCGTCAAGCTCTCGGCGGCCTGGCTCATCGACAACGCCGGCGTGCGAAAGGGCTTCAGGCTGCCCGGATCCGGCGCCGCGATCTCGTCGAAGCACACGCTCGCGATCACGAACCGGGGGGCCGCGACGGCCGCCGACGTGGCCGAGCTCGCCCGCTTCGTGGTGCAGCGCGTGCAGCAGGAATTCGGCGTGATCCTGGCGCCCGAGCCGAACCTGTACGGGCTCGAGCTCTAGCCGGGCCATGCGGATCCAGATCGTCGGCAGAGGCCGCATGGGGAGGGCGCTCGCGCCCGCACTGCGCGCTTCCGGGGTCGACGCGTCCGAGCCGGCCGGCCGCGGCGCCACCGGTCGCGACGGAGCCACCGGTCAGGCGGGCGCATTCGACGCCGTGCTCCTCGCGGTGCCGGACGCAGCGATCCCCGAGGCCGCGGCGGCGATCCTGCCAGGGCCCGCGGTCGGGCACCTCTCGGGCGCGACGCTGCTCTCCGCGCTCGCCCCGCACGAGCAGGTCTTCAGCGTGCACCCGCTGCTCACGGTGACGGGCGAGCGCACGGACTTCTCGGGCGCGTGGGCCGCGATCGACGCGGCGGGGGAACGGGCGTCCCTCGTCGCCGCCGAGCTCGGGGCCGCGCTCGGCCTGCGGACGTTCCGGGTGGCGGATCCGGATCGCGCCGCCTACCACGCCGCGGCGTCGATCGCCTCGAACTACCTGGTCACGGTCGAGGGCGCGGCCGAGCGGCTCGCCGCATCGGCCGGGGTGCCCCGCGAGGCGCTGCTGCCGCTCGCGCGCGCGGCGCTCGACAACTGGGCGGCGCTCGGGGCCGAGCGCGCGCTCACTGGGCCGATCGCCCGGGGCGACGAGGACACGGTCGCGGCGCAGCGCGCGGCCATCACCGAGCGAGCCCCCGGGGATCTGGGGCTCTTCGACGCGCTCGCGGACGCCACGAGGCGGCTCGCGGCGGACGCCAGGCGCGGTGCGCAGAAGGACGGGGATGCCCCATGAGGATCGTTCGCACGATCGCGCAGCTGCGCAAGGAGGTCGCGGGGGCCCGCGCCCGCGGCTCTGAGGTCGGCATGGTGCCGACCATGGGGGCGCTCCACGACGGGCACCTCTCGCTCGTTCACGCCGCGCGCGCCGATCAGGGGTTCGTCGTCATGTCGATCTTCGTGAACCCGACGCAGTTCACGGAGGCGGAGGATCTCGAGGCGTACCCGCGGCAGGAGGCCTCCGATGCGGCGCTCGCCGAGGCGGCCGGTGTCGACGTGATCTTCGCGCCCACCGCGGCAGAGATGTACCCTGAGGGCTTCGCGACGACCGTGCACGTCGGCGGCTCGATCACCGAGCGGCTCGAGGGCGAGACCCGGGGCGCTGCCCACTTCGACGGCGTCGCGACGGTGGTCTCGAAGCTCCTCCTCGCCTGCATGCCCGATCGGGCATACTTCGGCGAAAAGGACGCTCAGCAGGTCCTCGTCGTCTCCCGGATGGTGCGGGACCTCGGGATCCCCGTCCGGATCGTGCCGTGCCCCACCTCGCGCGACGAGGACGGCCTCGCGCGCTCCAGCCGCAACGCGCGGCTGAGCGAGGGCGAGCGCGCCAGAGCGCTCGCGATCCCGCGCGCGCTCGGAGCCGCAGCGGCCGCCCTCGCGTCCGGCGAGTGCGAGGCCGAGGCGATCCGGGAGGCCGCGGGGCGCGAGCTCGCCGCAGAAGACCTGGTCGCGGAGTATCTCGCGATCGTCGACCCGGATACTCTTGATGCTGTCGAGCGGGTCGACGCCCCCGCGCTGCTCGCCATCGCGGTGCGCGTGGGCGAGGTGCGGCTCATCGACAACGCGGTCCTCACGCCGTAGTCAGAGGCCCGGCCGCACGCACACCCGCAAGACCCACCGTTCCCGAAGGAGTGAAGATGTCACGGATCTCGATCCCGCAGCTGGCGGAGAAGCGTCTCGCGGGCGAGCCCATCGTCATGGTCACCGCGTACGACTTCCCCGGCGCGCGCGCCGCGGAGCGCGCGGGCGTCGACATGGTGCTCGTCGGCGACTCCGGAGCGCAGGTCGTGCTCGGGCACGACTCCACCGTCGCGGTGACGACCGACGAGATGCTCGTGCTCGCGAAGGCCGTGCGCCGCGGCACGGATACCGCGTTCCTCGTCTGCGACGTGCCGTTCGGCTCGACGGAGGAGTCCGACGCGCAGGCCGTCGCGACCGCCGTGCGCTTCACGAAGGAGGCCGGGGCCGACGCGATCAAGCTCGAGGGCGGAAACCCGACCCGCCTCAGCCGCATCCGCGCGATCGTCGACGCCGGCATGCCGGTCGTCGGCCACATCGGCCTCACCCCGCAGACCGCGGTCGCGCTCGGCGGCCTGCGGGCGCAGGGTCGCACCGCCGCGAGCGCCGCGAGGCTCGTGCGCGAGGCGCGCGGCATCGAGGAGGCCGGCGCCTTCTGCCTCGTCATCGAGGCGGTTCCCGCCGAGCTCACGGCGCTCCTGCGCGAGGCGCTCTCGATCCCGATCATCGGCATCGGCGCGGGTGCGGCCGACGGCCAGGTGCTCGTGCTGCACGACCTTATCGGCGTCACCGAGGGGCACACGGCGAAGTTCGTGAAGCGCTTCGGCGAGGTGGGCGATGCGACGGTCGCCGCGATCACGGCCTACGCCGCAGACGTGCGCGCGGGATCCTTCCCCGGGCCCGAGCACCAGTACGCGGCGGCCGAGGACGCCGTCGCGGCCGCACGCGAGGCGCTCGCGCAGTAGCGCGCGCGGCGGGTGCGGGCGCCGCCCCCCCCGCAGCGCCCAGCGGGAAATCTGCACGCAACTTCCCGTATTTGGGCACGCAGCCTCGCTGCGCGCAGAACCCCGGGTGGGTGCAGCTAGGCGACCCGGTCGAGGCCGCGGCGCAGGTCCCGGATCAGGTCTTCCGCCGACTCGAGCCCGATCGAGAGCCTGAGCAGCCCGGGCGTGATCCCGAGCCGGTCGTTGATCTCGTGCGGGAAGGTCGCGTGGGTCGAGGTGAGCGGGTGGAGGACCATCGAGCGGGTGTCGCCGATGCCCGTCATGCGGGAGAAGACGCGCAGCCCGTTCACGAAGTCGCGCGCGCCGTCGATCCCGCCCCGCACCGTCACGCCGAACACGGAGCCCGTGCGGCCCGCGTAGTCGCGCAGCGCAATCGCGTGCTGCGCGCTCGAGGGCAGCCCGGCGTAGTCGACGCCCTCGACCTCGGGCTGCTGCTCGAGCCAGGCGGCGATCCGGAGCGACGAGTCGACGTGGCGCTCCATGCGCAGCGAGAGCGTCTCCATGCCCTGGTGCAGGAGGAAGCCGTTAAAGGGGGAGAGCGACGGGCCGATGTCGTTCACGACGGCCTCGCGCACGGCACGTGCGTAGGCGCCGTCGCCGAAGCGCTCGAGCATCGAGCCGAGGCCCGGCCGCGGCGACTGCGTGACCAGGGGGAACGAGCGGCCGGCCCGCTCGGCGGCCGCCCAGTCGAAGCGGCCGCCGTCGACGACCGCGCCGCCGACGGACGCGCCGTGCCCCGACAGGAACTTCGTCGTCGAGTGCACCACGATGTCGGCGCCGAGCTCGAACGGCCTGATGAGGGCGGGAGTGCCGACCGTGTTGTCGACCACGAGCGGGAGGTTGTAGCGGGCCGCGACCTGGGCGATGCGGGGGAGATCCGTGACGTCGTTGCGCGGATTCGGGATCGTCTCGGTGTAGATCGCCTTCGTCTCGGGGCGGATCGCGCGCTCCCACTCGGCGTCGTCGTCGGCGTCCCAGACGTAGTCGACGTCGATCCCGAAGCGGCGGAAGCTGCGGCCGAAGAGGATCCTGGTGCCGCCGTAGATCGAGGCGGTCGAGACGATGTGGTCGCCCTGCTGGGCGAGCGCGAAGAGGGCGGAGGAGATCGCCGCCTGGCCGCTCGAGACCGCGACGGCGACCGTGCCGCCCTCGAGGGAGGCGAGCCGCGCCTCGGCGACCCCGTTCGTCGGGTTGCCCTGGCGCGAGTAGATCGGGTCGGTCGAGCGGCCGGCGAAGCGGTCGACCTGGTCGTCGAAGTCGTCGAAGACGTAGCCGGCGGAGAGCGCGATGGGCGGCACCCGGAGGCCCGTGTTGAGGTCGGCGTACTCGCCCGCGTGCACCTGCCGGGTGTCGAAGTCGAAGCCCTCCCAGTCGTCGACGGGGGGTGCGGCGGGCGCCGGCGCGGCCGGCGCGGGTGCGGCTGGCGCCGGTGCTGATGGCTCCGGTGCGGTCGCGACGGGGGTCGAGTCGAGCGGTGCTGAGGTCATGAGCGTGCTCCCGGGAGGATCGCGGCGATTCGGTCGACGGCGCGCGTCAGGGTGTCCGGCGCGCAGGCGAAGTTGAGGCGGGCGAATCCGGCGCCGCCGAGGCCGAACTCTGCCCCGTCGTTGAGGGCGACGCGCGCCTCCGCGAGGATGCGGCCGGCCGGGTCGTCGCCGAGTCCAGCCGCCCGGAAGTCGAGCCAGGCGAGGTAGCCGGCGGAGGGGCGCGTGTACACAACGCCTGGGAGGCGCTCGGCCACGAGTTCGGCGAGCAGCCGGTCGTTCGCCTCGAACTGCGCGATCGCCCGGTCGAGCCAGACGCGCGACTCCGCGAAGGCGGCGACACCCGCGTGCAGCCCGAGGATGCTCGCCCGCGTCGTCGTCTCGGGCGGCAGGGTCGCGAGCACGGCCTCGGCGCGTTCGTCGGCCGCGACGATCACCGAGCACTTCGCGCCGGCGAGGTTCCAGCCCTTGCTCGCCGACGTCGCGGTGACCGCGAGCGCCCCGGCCGCCGCCGCGATCGGCGCGAACGGGGTGAAGCGCGCGGCCGTGTGGGTGAGCGGCGCGTGGATCTCGTCGGAGACGACGAAGACGTCGTAGCGGGCGGCGAGCCCGGCGAGCGCCGCGAGCTCGTCCGCCGTGTGCACGGTGCCGTGCGGGTTGTGCGGGTTGCAGAGGAGGAAGGCGTCGATGCCGCGCTGCGAGGCGAACTCGCGCTCGATCGCGGCAAGGTCGAGGCGGGATCCGGATCCGGCGCCTGCCCCTTCGCCCGCCCCGGCGCATGGTCCTTCGCCGGCCTCCGTCCCGACAGCGAGCGGGATCTCGACCGTCTCGAACGGCACCTCCTCCAGCATCTCGAAGAAGCCGGGGTAGACGGGCGTCGCGAGCGCGAGCCTGCCGCCCGCCGGGCGGCCGACGCGGAGGGCCTCGACCACGCCGGTCGCGACATCGGTCGCGAGGTGGATGTGCTCCTCCGGGACCTCCCAGCCCCAGCGCTCGCGCGCGAAGGCGGCGAACGCCGGGGCGAGGGGGCCTGCGCCGTCGAGGTAGCCGGTGTCGGAGGCCTCGATCCGCTCGATGAGCGTCTCGCGGATCCGGGGCGCGAGCTCGAAGTCCATCTCCGCGACGAACAGGGGCAGCACGTCCGCCGGGTACCTCGTCCACTTGAGACTCGTGCGCCTACGCCCGAGCAGTTCAGGGGTGAGCTCCTCGAAGGGGGTGCCCCCGGGGTCGGTACAAGCGGCTTCGGTCATGCCTCCATCGTCGCGCCAGGGCGCCGGATCCGCGAACGCCGCGGTAAGCGGGCGTCATCTTGGCGAACGGCCGCTCCTGACCAGGAGATTCACCGCCCCCGAGGTGATCGCCTCGAGCGGGCCGCGGCGGCCGAGCGCCGCGAGGACCGCCCCGATCGCGAGCACGCCCGCGAGCTGCAGGCCGAAGGCGCCAAGACCCAGCGACCACCAGGGCACGCCAGCGGTCATGAGCTCGGGGTGCTCCACGAGCGAGCCGAGGGTGAGACCCGTCGCGACAATGTGCAGCGTGTAGACGGTGAGCGGGGCCGCGCCGGCGGCCCGGATCGTGCCGAGCACGGGGCCGGGGCGTCGCGCGCCGAGGAGCGCGTCGAAGACGAGCACCAGGAGCCCGATCACGGCGAGCGCGATCCCGATCGTGCGGGCGAGATCGAGCGGCGAGCCCGAGTGCGGGGTGGCGATGAGCTGGGCCCAGAGCTCGGGGCCGAACGGCGCGCCGAAGGTGGGCGCGGTCAGCAGCTGCGCGAGAAGCTGCTCGTCGATGCCGGGCACCGGAGTCGCGCCGAGGAGCCCGCGATTCGCGAGCGCCCACGCCGATACGAGCTGCGCGACCGTCGCGAGCACCGCGCCCGAGGCGGCGACCGTGCCGGCCACCCGCGCGAGCGAGCCCCGCGCCGTCGCAGCCACGAGGGCGCGCGCGGCCAGGATCCCGACGATGAGGTAGACCGCCCAGGTCACGGCCGGATACTCGCCCGTGAGGAGAACGGCGCGGAGCGCCGAGAGCGGGTCGGCGCCGAGCAGCTCGAAGTTCACGGAGCCGCCCTCGTTCACGACGCCGAGCCCCTGCCGGGCGAGCGCGTTCAGCGGCCCGCTCGCGATCCCCAGCACGAGCGCGATCGACGCGAGCAGCCAGCCGGGCGCCGCGATGAGCGGGGCCACGAGCAGCATCGCCACGCCGTAGTAGGCGAGCACGACCACGACGGGGCTCACGATCCCGCCGAGCAGCAGCCCGATCAGGATTACGATGAGCGCGCGCACCGCGATCGCCCCGATCGCTGCGCCCGTGCGGCCCTCCGCGATCCGGCGCCGCGCCGCGAGCACCATGCTCACGCCGCCGAGGACCGCGAAGAGTGCCGCCGAGGTGCCCGCGGCGACCACCTGAGTGATGTCGGTCGCCACGAACTCGGGGGAGCCCGGCTCCGCGGACGGCCCGGCGACGAGCAGGTGGGTCGCCATCATCCCCACGATCGCGAGGAAACGTGCGAGGTCAACTCCGATATAGCGGACTCGGGCGGCCCTGCGCGACGGGATCTCCGTCGCGGGGCGCGCCGAGGAGACCGTCTCGGGGGTTGCCGAATGGGCGAGTGGCACGGTGACTTCCATGCTTCCAGTGTGGGCCGCGCGGCCTGGGATCCGGATCCGACCGCGGTGCCGGATCGCGGTACTGCGGTGCCGCGGTGTCGCGGTGTCGCGGTGTCGCGGTGTTGCGGTGTTGCGGTGACGCGCCGCGGCCCGCGCCCGGGCTAGTCCCTGCCGCGGTTGCGGCGCCGGATTCTGCGCGGCGGCCTACCGCCGAGGAACGACGCCGAGGAATCGACGAGGAAGTCGCGCCTGAGCGCCTCGCGCCCGATCAGCATGCGAAACACCATCTCGTCGCGGTCGGTCAGCGTGACCTCGGCCTCGATCTCGCGGCCCACAAGCCCGATGTGCATGAGCACCACGGGGCGCTCCTGCGCGTGCCCCGACGAGCTGCGCACGATCCGGCGATCGTGGATGGGGAGTTCGACACAGACCTCGTCGGAATCGGCGCGCTGCCAGGGGTGCGCGCGGAAGCGCACCCACGGCGCGCCGTCCTGCTCGAACTCCTCGATCCCCGTGGCGTGCAGCGCCGAGGTCTGCGCGCCGGTGTCAATCTTGGCTTTCACCCAGGGCACGCCGATGTCGGGCAGGCTCACCCACTCGCGCCACCCGGTAAGAGTGCTTGAATAAGGGGGTACGGTCACGCTTCTATCCTGGCAGGGAACCTCGTGAAACTCGCTATTCTTTCGCGCTCGCCTCAGGCATATTCCACGCAGCGGCTCATGGCAGCCGCCGCGCACCGGGGGCATCAGGCCCGCGTGCTCAACACGCTGAGGTTCGCGATCGACCTCGCGGGCGACGATCCCGACCTCCTCTATCGAGGCAAGCAGCTCAGCGACTACGACGCCGTACTGCCCCGGATCGGTGCCTCGATCACGTATTTCGGCACGGCCGTCGTGCGCCAGTTCGAGCAGATGGACGTGTACACGCCCAACACGGCGAACGGCATCTCAAACGCGCGCGACAAGCTCCGCGCGATCCAGATCCTGTCGCGCCACAACATCGTCATGCCGGCCACCGCCTTCGTGCGCAACCGCGCAGACGTGCGCCCCGCGATCGAAAGCGTCGGCGGCGCCCCCGTCGTCATCAAACTCCTCGAGGGCACGCAGGGCATCGGCGTGATCCTGGCGCCGCAGGTCAAGGTTGCCGAGGCGATCATCGAGACGCTGCACTCCACGCGGCAAAATGTCCTGATCCAGCGCTTCGTCTCGGAGAGCCGAGGGCGCGACGTGCGCGCGCTCGTCGTGGGTGACCGGGTCGTCGCGGCGATGCGCCGGATCGCGAGCGGCGACGAGTTCCGCTCGAACGTGCACCGCGGCGGCACCGTGGAAGCCGTGCAGCTCGACTCCGCCTACGAACAGGCCGCGGTGCGCGCGGCCCAGATCATGGGCCTGCGCGTCGCGGGCGTCGACATGCTCGAGGGCGACGAGGGCCCCCTGGTCATGGAGGTCAACTCCTCGCCAGGTCTCCAGGGGATCGAGGCCGCGACCGGCCTCGACGTCGCGGGCGCCATCATCGACTTCATCGCGAACCAGGTGAACTTCCCCGAGATCGACGTGCGCCAGCGCCTCAGCGTGTCCACGGGCTACGGCGTCGCCGAGCTCACCATGCACGCGGGCTCCGAGCACGAGGGGAAACGCCTCGGCGACCTCGGACTCTGGGATCGCGACATCACCGTCCTCACCCTGCACCGCGGGGTGCAGGTGATCCCGAACCCCCGCAAACACGTCGTCATCGAGGCCGAGGACCGCCTGCTCTGCTTCGGCAAGCTCGAGGAGATGCGCTCGATGCTCCCGGAGCGCAAGCGCCGCCGCGCGCGCGTGCGAAAGCTCCCGCGCGAGGCGAAGGAACTCGGCGAGCGGTAGGCCTTGGGGTTTGGGGGTCTTGCTGCTTGGTTGCTTGGCCTCCGGGCGTTTGGCCCGCGGGTCGAGTGGGCCGTAAGGCCCCTTTCGGGCGCGTGAATGGGGCCTTACGGCCGACTCGGCGTTGGCGCGCGCGGGTGCGAGGGCGCGCGGGTGCGAGCGTATGCGCGGGTGCCAATGGGCGCGAGGTCGCGTGCTGCGGGCTCGGGATCCGGGCCCGGATCCCTCGTCCCGCGGGTCGAGTGGGCCGTAAGGCCCCTTTCGCGCGCGTGAATGGGGCCTTACGGCCGACTCGGCGCGGGGAATGGGGCCTTTCGGCCGACTCGGCGTTGGTGTGGGGTGTTTGCGTGCGCGCGGGGCCCGCGGGTGCGGGCGCGCGGGTGCGAGGCCTCGGGTGCGTGCGCGCGGGCTCGGGATCCGGGCCCGGATTCCTCGTCCCGCAGGTCGAGTGGGCCGTAAGGCCCCTTTCGGGCGCGTGAATGGGGCCTTACGGCCGACTCTGCGTGGGGAATGGGGCCTTACGGCCGACTCGGCGTTGGTGCGGGGTGTTTGCGTGCGCGCGGGGCCCGGGGGTGCGGGCGCGCGGGTGCAAGGCCTCGGGTGCGTGCGCGCGGGCTCGGGATCCGGGCCCGGATCCCTCGCCCCGCGGGTCGAGTGGGCCGTAAGGCCCCTTTCGGGCGCGTGAATGGGGCCTTACGGCCGACTCGGCGTGGGGAATGGGGCCTTACGGCCGACTCGACGGGAGGAGCGCCACGCCGCTTGCCCTGCAGACCGTACTCCACGAGGGTGCCGTCGACGTTCTCAAGCTGGAGCATCTCGTCGCTCGCGTATTCGCCGAGGCGGTCGCCGCCGGGGTCGAGGAATGCGACAGTCGTGGTGAGCTGGTCGTGGACGACCGCGACGCCGCCGTCGGCGCTGACGCCGACGGGCGACCACGACGGCTCGAGCTGCGTCTGCCCGACCGACATCTCGCCGCCGACGAGCGCGCGGGCGACGATCGTGCCGTCGTGCGCGACCATGGTCGCGCCCGTCGCGAGGTCCATCGCCCGCAGGGAGACCCCCGCCTTTCTCCCCGGGACCGGGGCAAACTCGAGCCCCGCTCGGTTCGCGACGTTCGGAACCTCGCCCGTCTGCTTGCCCTCGTAGGAGAGCAGCGCGTTCTGCGCCGGGGCGTTCTCAGAGGCCACGATCGCGGTCACGTCGACCCAGCCGTCCTGGGTGGCGATGATGGTGCCCCGGCCCGCGGTGGCGGGGAGCGTCATCTCGCCCGTCTTCGCGTCGAAGGCCGTGATCTCGTGCGCAGACTGGTTCGTGCAGACCGTGTGGTCCCCGATGAGCGTGCAGATCGCCGGGTACTCGATGATGAGGCTCGCGGCCGAGCCGTAGTCCCAGATGCCGGAGGGGAGCTCAGTCTCCCAGCGCACCGTGCCGTCGGCGCCGGCGGAGACCACGCTCGCCGACTCGCCGCGCGAGACGACCGCCTGGAAGCCCTGATCATCGACCGCGAACAGGTCCACGAGGCCGCGCGCGCCCGGCGCGGGCGTCTCGGAGATCGCCGCGCCGTTCATCGTGTCGAGGAGCGCGAGCGAGGCGTCGGATCCGCCCCCGTCCGACGACTGCCGCACGAGCGTGCGGTCGCTCGACGTCGATGCGTCTCCGCAGCTGGCGCCCGGCCGCGACCACGCGACCTCGTCGCTGCCCGTGCGGAGCGCGATGACGGCGTCGCCGCCCGTCGCAGGGTCCTCGCCGACGGTGACCGTGATGGTCCCGTCCGCGCTGAACCCGCAGAGCCCGCCGGGAATCTCCCACGGCATCACCTCGCCCGCGCCGTACTCGGCGCGCAGCCACGCCGACTCCGGCCCCGTCGGGGTTGCCTTGCTGGGGACCTCGCCAGAGCTCCCGGATCCGGATCCGGAGCCGGATCCCGAGCCGTCGGATCCGCTGAGCAGCCCGGGGATGAGCACGCAGCCCGTGAGGCTCGCCGAGGCGGCGAGTGCCGCGGAGGCCGCCAGAATCGCTGATCGGTGGAGTGTTGCTCGGGTGTCGCGGCGACGCATGGGGCCTCCCCGCCGCGCGGCGCCAGTGTCGCGACCGGGTGTCGCGCCGTGCTCCCTGTCTGCGCAGCTGCTGTAGTGATCCTATCGGGAGGCTAGCATGATCCTATGAGGCGCCAAGCGGTCACGGAGCAGGCAGACCGCTACCGCGCGGCGCGCAGCTGGAACTCGACGGCACCCTGCGGTTCTACTGAAACGAAGCCCAGATTGGGCGCGGTCACGCCGAAATCGGCGAAGGTGATCGGGATCGAGCCCGCGATCTGGGCGGTCGTTCCGTCGCTCTGCACCTCGACACTCGCCGTCACGGGCTTCGTCACGCCGGCGATCGTGAGGTCGCCCGCGACGTCGGCCGTCAGCACGCCACCCGAGGCGGGCGCCTCCGCCACCGTGACGGGCTGCGTGAGCACGAACTTGGCGTCCGGATACTCCGATGTTCTGAGCGCGTCGTTCCGGAAGTACGCGTCTCGCGAGGAGCTGTCGGTCGCGATCGACGCGACATCGACCGTGAGATCCGCTGCCTGCAGGGTGAGCCCGTCGTCGGCGACCGTGAACGTGCCGCTGACTTTCTCCGTGCGCCCCGTGACCGTCACGTTGGTGCCGTTCAGGACCTCGTCGACCCGATAGCCCGCCTCCGAGCCGGAGGACACCTGCCACACGCCGACGAGGGCCGCGGGATCGAGCGGCTTGCCCGCTGCGGTGCCATCGAGCACGCCCTCGTTCGCCCGCAGCGTTGGGGACGACTCGGCGCGCGGCGCGAAGTATTCCTTGTAGAGAAACGGGCCGGCGAAGGCCGCGGCCGCGACGAGCAGGATGATAGCCGCGCCGATGCCGAAGAGGACCTTCTGAGACTTCAGCACTCGAGCTCCTGACGCATGCGGGGGTGGATCGGTCACTACTCTCCCAGCTCAGCTAGCGAGAGCCCTCCATACCCGTCGAGAGGAAGCTGACAATTCTGCTCCGGTCAGCGGATCCGGAGCGCCCCCTCGTGCACCCGCACCTCGAAGCCGGTGACCTCGCCGACCTCCTCGCCGTCAACCTCGAACTCCCGCGGTTCGGGGAGCTCGACGCGGAGACTGCCAGCGCGCAGGTGCGCGGTCGAGTCCGAACTCTCCGCACGCTCGGAGCGTGTGATGAGGCGCTTGAGCCCGTTGTCCCAGACCATGTTGCGCATCGTGTCCAGCCAGGAGGCGACGTCGTCGGCGCTCAGCATGAGCACGTCGAGGACGCCGTCCGACGGAGACGCGTCCGGCAGCAGCGTGATCCCGGCCTGCAGAGTTCCGCAGTTCGCGACCAGCAGGGTATGCGATTGCTCGCGCCGGGGCTCGCCGCCGTCCACGGAGAGTTCAAACTCGACGACATCGCTCCCGCTGATCGCGCGCCCGAGCGACTCCACGTACGCAAGCCAGCCGGAGCGGGCCTTCAGTTCGTCGTCGGTCTCGACGATCATCTGCGCATCGACGCCAAAGCCGACCATCACGACGAAGCCGAACGTCTCGTCTTCGCCGCCGGCCCGCGTCACCCTCGCCTCGCCCAGGTCGACGGCCACGGCCTCGCTCTCGAGGGCACGCGCGAACGCGGCCTGCGGGTTTCCGAGGGGCACACCGAGGTTCCGCGCGAGCAGGTTGCCGGTGCCGAGCGGCACGATGCCGAGCTCGGCCGAGGCCGCTCCGGATCCCGACCCGGATTCCGACCCGCGCTCGCCGAGCCCCAACTCCTCTGCGACCGCGCGCACGGTGCCGTCGCCACCCGCGGCGATCACGAGCCCGCAGCCGGCCGCGACGGCGGAGCGTGCCGCCCCGTGGCCCGGGTCCTCCGGCGTCGTCTCGAACCAGCTCACGTGGGGCCGCTCGGCCTCGAAGACGCTCTCGGCGAGCGCCTCCTCGAGGGCGGATCGGAGCTCCCGCTCCGACGTCTTCGAAGGGTTCCACACGATCCCGATGCGCTCGGCCGTGCTCCCGTCCTTTGCCATAGTTCCTCCCCAGTTCGCGGCGCCGTTACAGCTCTGCGAGCAGCGCCTTCCAGTGTGCGCGCCAGTTCTCGATGTCGTCTGGCGTCGTGAGTCCGTCGTGGCTGATCGCGAGGGAGGAGCGGCCGTCGTCCTTCGGCGTCGCCGAGACCTCGACCTTGCCCGCCCCCTCGAGGGAGAATCGCCAGAACGTGCGCTTCTCAGTGCGTGACGGGCGCGGGGAGCCCGCGGCGTGGCCGAGGTGCTCGGTGCGCTCCCCGTGGGCGCGCACGAACGCGTCGATCGCGGCGTCTCGGTCGAGCTCCAAGGTGCGGCTCGCGCTCACCCGGAAGGTGCCGGCAGACGACTGCCCGGGCACCCTGAGTCCGACGTGCTGCTCGTAGGCGATCGCTACCGCCTGCGCCCACCAGTCCGGATTCTTGAGGGAGTCTGGCATGCCCCGGCGCGCGAGCTTCGCGATCTCCGGGTGCCGCATTTCGCGGGCGCCTGCCGCATCGAAGTCGGCGACGATCTCGCTCCAGGAGCGCCCGGTCGCGCGCTCAATGCTCTGCGTGCTCTCCGCGCGCGTGCGATTGCCACCGGTTTCAGCTGCTGCCACCGAACCCCCCTGTCCTTGCCGAAAGTGTACTCGCGCCGGCCGCCGCGCGGCAGGTCCCGCGCGGCAGTTCGCGAGCGAGGTGCTTGAATGGAGGCATGCAAGGATCCGTTGCGGACCGGGAGGTTGAGCCCCGCGAGGCCCGCCGCTACGTCGAACAGGAGACGTCGCAGCACCGGCCGGACGATGAGGCCGTGCTGCTCGCGACGCGCAGTGGCAGGTACGAGCCGCAGGAGTTCCGCGTCGACCTCGAGCGGATCAGGTTCTCCTCCTACTTCGGCCGGCTCTCGGACGTGACGCAGGTGATGCCGCAGTCGGGCGTCGGCCCGGTCATGCACAACCGGCTCACGCACTCCCTCAAGGTCAGCGCCGTGGCGCGCGTCATCGCGGCCCAGCTCGCCGGCCGGGTCGCTAGGCACGAGGCGTTCGCGCGCGGGGAGCGGGCCGAAGACGACGCGGTCGGCGCGATCGTCGCGCGGCTCGGCGGCTGCGACACGATCGTGGCCCAGGCCGCGGCCCACGCGCACGACCTCGGGCATCCGCCGTTCGGGCATCTGGGCGAGCGCGTGCTCGACCGCGTCGCCCGCGAGCGGCTCGGCCTGCAGGAGGGCTTCGAGGGCAACGCGCAGAGCTTCCGGATCCTGACCCAGCTCGACACGCTCGGCAGGGATTTTCCCGGGCTGAACCTCACCGCGGCCACGAGGGCGGCGACGCTCAAGTATCCGTGGACCCGCGCGGCATGGGTTGGAGTGACGGGGAGCGACCTGCCGGTCTGGGAGCGGCCCCGCGGCGTGGGGGCGGATCCGGCTGGCGGCGCTGAGAAGTTTTCCGCGTACTCCCTCGACGCGCCGGAGATGGAGGACGCGCTCGCCGCGTTCCCCGGCATCGCGCAGGGATCTCAGACGATCGAGTGCGCCGTCATGGATCTGGCGGACGACATCGCCTACGCGGTGCACGATCTCGACGACTTCACCCGTGCGGGCATGCTGCAGCAGTCGGCCGTGATGGGGGAGCTGCGCGCGTGGCTCTCGGGGAGTGCGACGCTCGCAGCCGTGCCGGAGCAGGAGCTGCTCGCCGACTGGCGCGATCCCGGTCACGCGCTCGAACTGCTCTGGCGCCGCCTCGAGCACAAGGACGGCTGGATCGCGGACCGCGACGCCTTCGCCGCCGCGGTCGAGCGGGTCGCCGAGGAGGTCGGCGAGTCGCTACTGGCGATCCCGTACGACGGCGGCATCGACAGCGAGCGCGCCGTCTCGGGCTTCACGCGACGCTGGATCGACCACCTGCGCACCTCGATCGTGGTGGAGGAGCGGCCCAACGTGCGAAGCGGCTACGTGCGGCTCGACTCGGGGGCATGGCACGAGGTCATGGTGCTGAAGTTCGTGCACGCGCACTTCGTGCTCGAGCGTCCCGAGCTCGGCCAGCCGCAGCGCGGCATGGCGCGCATCGTCGAGAACCTCGCGCTCGGCTTCGACGAGTGGCTCGCCGACCCCTACGACTCTGGCCGCGCCCCGCGCCGGCTCCTCGAGTGGGTCGAGGAGGCGACGGCCGCGAGTTTCGCGCTGCGCGCCACGCGGCCTGAGCTGCTCATGGGCGACACGAGCGACGCCGGCCTCAGGCGGCAGGGGCGCGCACGCGCGATCCTCGACTACGTTGCCTCGCTCAGCGACCAGCAGGCATTCACCACGCACCGCGCACTCTCAGGAGGGAACTGACCGTGACGCAGCAGGAAACGCACAAGCCTCGGGATCGGGATCGGGATCGGGATCGGGATGGCCTGATCGCCGAGCTGATCGACGTCGGGCGCGACGCCGTCGCGCGGGGGCTCGTGCTCGCGAGCGCGGGCAACCTTTCGGCGCGGGTCTCGGAGCACACGTTTGTGGTCTCTGCGAGCGGGACCTGGCTCGACCGGCTCACGCCAGGCGACTTCGCGGAGCTCACGATCGCGGATTCCGAGGACGGGGCACCGCGCTCCGGCGGGCCGAAGCCCTCGAGCGAGTGGAAACTGCACCACCGCGCCTACCGCGCGCGGCCCGACGTGGAGTGCGTGCTGCATCTGCACCCGCGCACCGCCGTCGTGCTCGCGAGCCTCGGGCGCGAGGTTCGCAGGCTCACGCTGGACCACGCCTACTACCTCGGCTCGATCGGCGTGACGCCGTTCTATCACAATGGCACTGACGAGCTCGCCGACTCGGCGGCCGAGGAGCTCCGTTCGCACGATTGCGTGATCATGCAGCACCACGGTTGCTCCGTCGTCGCGGACACGATCGGCATGGCGTATCGCCGTGCGCTGAACCTCGAGGACGCGGCACAGGCAACCGCGCTGGCGCTGCAGCTGGGGGACGAGCGCACGCAATTCCCCGACCTCGGGGCAACGCACGCCTGATCCGGAACTACGGGCTGACCGGGAATAGTTGCTCGCGGCTCCACGGCACCGACCAGCCGAGCTCGTCGAAGAGGGATGCCAGCAGGATGCCGGTGAACCCCCAGACGATGCCGCCGCCGAGGCGGGGCGCGAGGCGGAAGGCCGGTGCGCGGAAGCTCGCGCCGTCCCTGGCGAGGAGCGACAAGCCGCGCGCTGCGGGATCGAGCAGCTCGGCGACCGGGGCGCGGAACACCTCCACCGACTCGGCGTGGTCCGCGGCGACCTCGCTCGGCCGCCTCCACCACCCGATAACCGGCGTGACCAGGTTGTTGCTCACCGGAACGTGAACGTCGGCGAGGGCGCCAAGGATATCGACGCCGGCCGGGTCGAGGCCCGTCTCCTCGTTCGCCTCGCGCAGGGCCGTGGCCGCAGCATCGGCGTCTCCCGGCTCGACCCCGCCGCCGGGGAACGCGAACTGGCCCGCGTGGTGGCGCATGGCGCCCGAACGAAGGGTGAGCAGCACGTCGAGCTCGGCCGGAGCAGCCAGGCCGGCCCTGGATCCGCGCGGCTCGGCCAGGGTGCGGTCGAGCGCGCCGAAGAGGATGAGCACCGCGGAGCGACGCAGCGGAAGGTCCGCGAGCGCGCCCTGCGGGGTATAGGCGAGCGGTACGTCCCGGCGCATGAGCGCGCGGAGATCCCGCTCCGCGTCTTCGACCGTGACCAGCATGGATCCCAGCCTATCCGCCGCGGCAGCTTGGAACGGCGGGGCGGTGCCGCGATCAGCCGGCGGGGTCCTCGTTCTCACGCGTGGTCAACCGCGCGTGCAACTGATTCAGCAGATCCAACCACCGGCGAAGCGTCGATGCGTGGTAATCGCGCAGGACAGTGAAGCACCACTCGGGGTCGGTATGGTCCGTGGGACGCCGCGCAGCCGCGGCGGCGGCACCCCGCTCAATGTAGTCGAGCTGTGCCTGGCGGAACCCTACCTCGATCTCGAGCAGGCTGAGCGCCGTGAACTGGTCAAGGACCGAGGCCGCCATGAGCCGCAGCTGGATGTCGGTGTCCTCGACCCGCGGGGCCGGGGTGTACGGCGACGCGAGCCACGCCTGCAGCGCCTCTTTGCCGGCGGTCGTCGCGCGGAAGCGCTGGCCCTCGGGATACTGCGCCTCGCCCGTCGGGACGGCGGTGATGAAGTCCTTGTCGAGGAGGCAAGTGATCTCATGCATCACCGCGCCCTGGTCGGTAACTCCGACGAGGAGCGGGCCTTCCGTCTCCACGAGCCTGACGAGATCGTGCGGAAAGGGCTCCCGCACGCTCACGAGACAGAGGAGAAAGCAGCTGAGCGGACTCATAGTGGGGGTTGATCTCCTGTACGGCTCTCGTGGGTCTGATGCTAGCAGGGGAACTCCATAGGAATGTTGCAGTTGTTTAACGAGTGTTCAACAGCGATGGGCGGCCCGCGCCAGTAGGCTGCGGACCGCCCATCGGAGCCGCGCGGCACCCGAGGTCTCGAATTGGGAAGAGGTATCGGTGTCATCGGACCCGCGCGGTCTGGTTGCGTCTCCCGAGCGCCGAAATGGGGGGGGGCTGGCGCTCGCGAGACACTTTGGACACTAACGGGGCGGGGCGGTCCTTTGTTGGACGCGGTCGCGATTCCGTACCTTGGGCGTGAAATTGGGTGGTGATCCGGGCCTTTTGAGTGCGCTTGCGAGCCGGTCCAGGTGACAAGCCGCCCCGGGCGACAACCTGATGGCGGGTGACCGCCGAAGTCGAAGCGGCTGATCCGCGTCCGCTCGACCGTGCCCAACGGCTCCGCGCCTCGGAGACATGCCGTGGGCTCACCGATTCGCGCGGCCTCACGCACGGAAGCCGGACGAGGCACTACGCAGGGCCGCCCCTTTGAGTACTGAATCGACCCGGTCAGGCGTCGAATCCTCGGCGGCTCACTATCTTCGGGTGATATCTAATGCCCCCACGATCACGGGTGGCGCTGTGCCCGCGAGGGCAACCTTCACCAACCGTAGGAGGCTGTGCCTTGGACCGACCGAAACGCTCCGTTGCCGCGCGCATCGGACTCACCGTGGTTGCGTTACTTACCGGCTGGCACGTGTTCGCATCGTTCCTCTGGATCAGCCCGCCAAGCGAGCTTCGCGCACTCGTGCCGGGGAACCTCCTCACCGAATACATGATCCCCTGGTATGGGCAGAGCTGGAGCGTGTTCGCGCCTGAGCCGATCAATGGTGATCACCACTTCAAGGTGCGCGCGCAAGTCAAGAATGAGGACGGCAGCTACCGGGAGACCGAGTGGGTGGACGCCGCGGTCGCGGAACTCTCGCTCTCGCGGTACAACCTGTTTCCTCCACGCGGATCGGGCCTTGGCGCACAGATGTCCTCGGACTTCCGTGATGACTACATGAAGCTGACCGATGAGCAGAAGGAGATCGCAAAGCTCAACTACTACAAGGGGGACGACTGGCTCGGTCGCATGAAGATTGAGATGGACGGCGGCAAGACGGACCCGAACGTGATCTCGTACATCGTGTCCGAGCGCTACGCCTCCGGGTATGCGGCACAGGTCGCCCGGGCGGTGTGGGGCGAGGGTGTTGAACAGGTGCAGTTCCAGGTGATGCGACAGAACGTGATCCCATTCGAACAACGAAACGATCCGAACGCCGTGCGGCCGGACGAGCAAATCATCCAAACCGGTTGGCGGGGAATGCTCGAGCTCGAAGGGCAATCGCAAGAGGCCTTCGCGAAGACGTTCCGTGATGCATTGAGGAGGTCCGGCCAGTGAGCGCAGTCAAGACCGTCGTTCGAACCACAGGCAGGGTGCTTGCAGGCCTCTGGGCGTCGACTGTTGCGTTGCTCGCTCGCGCATTCGACTTCGTCGAGGTGTGGGCGCTCGATGCAAAACGCGCGCAGTACGGCATGGCCGTGGTGCGGATCCTTCTCGGCTTCACGGTTCTCGGGAGTGCGCTGACCGAGTTTGGCACGCGCAACTACACCTGGGGTCCGGGTGCCGCTTGGACGGGCCAGCTGCAGTATCCGACGAGCAGTTTCTCGGTGTTGTGGCCCTTCAGCCTTATCCGCGAAGCCGCCCGCACCGACGCAGGCATCACCACGGTGATGCTGCTGCTCATGCTGTGTGCGTTCCTCTTCATGATCGGATACCGCACGCGACTCGTGATGTTCCCCCTGTTTGTTCTCTGGGTGGGCTTCGTGAACATCAACCTGTTCGTTCAGAACCAGAGCGACAATCTGACTCGGATTGCGTTCATCGCGCTCATCTTTAGCGGGCTTTCCGAGCGGTGGTCGCTCGATGCCCGAAGGCGGGCGCGGACGGCGGATCGCGGCGGCTCGCTGCTTCGTCGCGCCTGGAACTTCCAGCCGGTGCTGCCGGCCTGGGCGTCGAACCTGATGCACAACTCGGCGGTTGTCGTGATCGGCGTGCAGATTTGCTTTGTATATGCGGCCGGCGGCCTCTTCAAAGCGGGCGGTCAACCCTGGCAAGCTGGAATTGCGGTGTACGCACCGCTGCAGACCATGGAGTTTGGCACCTGGCCGATCCTGAGTGACCTCATCACTCGCTGGGGACCGATGGTGGCCGTCGGCACGATTGGCACGGTGCTCATCCAGACCGCGTTCCCGCTCATGCTCATGCGTCGCTTTACCCGGGTCATTGCGCTCATTGTGATCATGAGCTTCCATGCCGCAATCGGCGTGATGATGGGTCTGCCCTGGTTCTCGATGGGGATGATTGCACTCGACGCCATCTTCATCAGTGACCGAAGCTGGGCCGGACTCGAAACGCGGTGGCAGCGGGCGAGGGCGGCATTGCGCCCTGAGCAGACTCTATCCCGCTGAACGGGAGTTCCGTCCGAATTCCCTTGCCACACAGATGTCTTCTACTGAAGAGGAAGGTACATGTTGTTGCGCTGGGGAAACACAATCAATGGGGAAGTGTAGGCGACCGTGAAGAGCATGACTTCGTTCGACCGCGCGACCATGATCGGCCGCGAAAGCATGGTGCAACGCATCGCCTCCATGCTCGAACGCGGCCACGATGTTGACCTCGTTGGGCGTCGCGGACACGGCCTCAGCATGACGCTGCGTGCGGTCGCATTCCATCTGGAGGAACGCGAGTGGCGTGTGCTCCGAATCCAGGGCGTGCCGTCGTTGCGAGCCCACTCGCTTGCAGCACTGCATGCCGCCGAGATCGGTACCCAGAATGAGGGTCGCTTCGGCGCCATTGTTGCCGCGGTTCAGGCGCTCGAGGCCTTCGCGGGCGTCGGCCGGGCGGCGCTCGTCGTCGATGATTGGGATGACCTCGATGAGGTCTCGTGGGGGGTCATCGAGACGGTGAAAGCCCGCACGCGCCTCCCGATGGTCCTCGCCAGACGCCCCAATTCAGGGACGCGCCAGACGCCGAGTGGGCTCGGCGGGGCGTCGACCCGATCCACGTTTGTCGTGCAGATCCAGGCCCTTCCGTTTGCCGCCATGCAGCGAATGCTGGAAGGGCGCCTCGGTGGACCCCTCGAGCGCGCCTCGGCCAGCCGCATCTACATCTATTCGGCCGGCATTGCCGGCCTCTCGCTCGGGATCCTGGATGCCATGCTGTTTTCCGAGCGGATTGAGAAAAGTAGCGACGGGTATTGGGTGCTCGAAGAGACGCTGTGGGACGAGCTGCTGCGGGGAACCGTCGAGGGGTTCCTCGGTACCCTCGATCCGGCGAAACGCAATGCGCTCCAGGTGCTCGCGCTTGAGGGCGGGCCGTCGATTGAGGCGGCTGAACAACTCGTGGGGAGAGAGTGCCTCGATCGTCTCGACGACCAGGGCCTTCTCGTTGCCTTTGAGGTCGAGGGTGAGCCGAGCGTGAGTGTCTCCCCGCCCGTAGTCGTCGACTACTTTCGGGCCGAAGCTGCCCAGCTCGTGCGGCAACGTGCACTTCGGGAGTCCGAACTCGGAGGAGAGGAGAAGCGCTGGGCTAAGAAGCCCAGAGGGATCGCGGTCGACCCGCTCTACGCGCGAGTGCTCGCCGACCGGGTCGAGCAACAGCGACTCGAACTGCGCAACCAGTGGGAGACCCGGCGCACACGCGCAGCCGCGCTTGAGTACGTCCGCGCGCTCACGATGAAACCGTGCTCGGGAAGGGAAATTGAGGAAATACTCGATTGGCCCTTCATGGCCGACGACGATCCGCTATCGCAGTGCTCGCTCGAGTACGTGAGGAGCAGAATGCGGATCTCCGACGGCGAATCAGTTGAGGATGAGATCGCGAGGCTCCATCGAGTCGTGGGGGAGCTGCAACCGGGAACCGTCGACCTCATGGCGCTCAGCCTGAAACTCGAATCGGGTGGCATTATCGGCGAGGAAGACGTGCACCTCCGCGTTCCCGGGCTCACCCCAGTTGCGCAGGTCCGCGCGACCTACAGCATTCGTCTCCTGGGGGAAATCTGGTTCGGGCACATCGCACACGCGCGCCAGACACTCGACGACCTGCTGCGCATGCGCAGCGCCGACGGCCCGTATCAACCGAGCTCCGAAGCGTTGCTGCTCTGGCTAGAAGGCCGACTCTCTGAAGCGCAGGAGCGGGCCGAGCAGGGACTGCGGGAGGCGCGTGCCGCGTATGATCTCGACCGCGCCCACATCTCCCGCTTCGTGCTCCTGCTTATCCTCACGTTCCGCGGGCGCTACACACCGATCCCACCGCTCCTCGATACCCTTCGGGCGACCGAGAGCCTGACCTCCCTGCAGGTTCAGGCCCACGCGGACGCCATGCACCTCGGCGCCCTGGCGCTCGTCCGCGGCGGCCAGGTCGAGGAGGGGGCCGAGCTCGTGCGCCGGGCGCCAACGATCCCGTACTTCTCGGATGAACGGCCCGGCCTGGGGCGAGCGCTTGCGATCGCGCAGCTCCGGGTCACCGAGGGGCGTCGAGAGGAGGCGGCAGAGTCGCTCCGTGAGTCAGCAATTGGCAGTTGGGGAAGCGGTCTGCGTACCGCCGCGCTCGTGCACGCACTGGCGGCGCTTGAGATCGACCCCTTGCCCAGCGATTTCGAACTCATCCGCGGCTGGCTCTCAGAAGTGGATAGCGCGCTTTTCCAGCTGCAGTTCGATCTTGCCGAGGCCATCGCGGCGCAGGACGCCGCGAGCATTGCGCAGATCGCTGAGCTCATGCAGGATCGGGGCGAAGAGGGCAACGCGCTCCGCGCATGGAACTTTGCCGTGCAGTTTGCGACCGCTGCCGGCGATGAGGAACTGGCGAAGCGGTGCGGCGACGCGCGCCGCACCCTCCGCTCCGGCTTCGGTTCTGAGGCCCTCGACAGCGAACGTTTCTCCCGGTTGTTTCTTGAGCTCACCCCGCGCGAGTCCGAAATCGTGAGCGCCGTCGTCGAGGGGCTCAGCAACGCCGGGATCGCCTCACGCCTTGGCGTGAGCGTTCGGACGGTCGAGAGCCACCTGAATCGGATCCTGCGGAAGGCCGGAGTTGAGCAGCGCGGCGAGCTCGCCGGCTTCGTGCGTGTGGCCCAGCCGCGTCGCAGCGCACGCGAATCAGAAGTGAAAAGCGCCTGATCCGGAATCAGCACACCGAGAGTTTCGCAGGAAACAAGTTTCGACCGTAATGGTCTTCGCGCTTCCCACTCTCTTCTTTGTGAGGGTTGCCATCCGGCAGCCGCGCTGGCGCGGTTCCCTCGTGGACGGGTCACACGGGCGCGGCCACTCAGCAAATGAATGGAGAAGCATGACTTCACGATTCCGGGCGAAGAAGCGCCCACGCCCGGCGGATCCGGCGCGCGTCGCGCGCAGGGTTACCGCCGCAGGCGTCGCCGCGACGGTTGTCGCAATGGGACTCGCGGGTGGCGCGACTGCCGCGTCGGCCGCGCCGATTACCGGTGACTTTAGCGGTCACGTGCGTGCTTATGGTGCGTTTGCCGCTGCCGACCTGGGAGGCGGTATCCTCGGCAACCTGATCAATGCTCGGGCGAACATCGCCGAGTCGATCGCCGTCGCCGACTCCGCTGGCCTCGCCAAGTACGGTAACCTCGGGGCCTTTGACCTCGGAGTTCCGGACGCCATCACTGACGACGTCGATGCCCGCTCTTATGCGCGAGCCACCCCCCTCGGGATCGGCGCTCTCGGAATTCCCGTGCAACCGATTAAGGCCGAGTCGTTCTCCCGGACCACCACTGAGGGCGCGCTCGACGTGCAGGACTTCGGGGTCGTCGACCTCGATCCGCTCCTCTCGATCAATGGCCTTGTCGGCAGCGCTGACAGTTCATGGACGCCCGTCGTAACCGCGAAGAACGGTGTGCTCGCAGCGGTGGAACAGTCGACGTTCAACGTTGATGTGCTTCCCAACGTTCCCGGGTTGCCTCCGGTCCTGACGCCCATCCTTCCCCTCGCCGAGGCGAACATCGGCGAGACGCAGGGTGACGTGTCCCTCGTTGCTGACGCCGCCTGTATCGACGGCACCGCGATCGAGTCGTCGTCCCGCTGGAAGTTCGGAGAGGCCGCCGTGCTCGGCAATCTCATCCGCATCTCGTGGGGCGCTGGCCAGGATCCGAACCAGTGGCCCGAGCTCGTGGCCCGGGCGAACGGCCTGACCGATGGCGCGAGCCTGACGGCGACGGAGATGCCGGACATGACGGTCTCGCTGTTCGACGATCCCAACACCTCGGTTTCGCTTCACCCCGGCATGTCTCTCGAACTCGATCAGATGCTGCCCGCGGGCCTGCAGACAATCCTGAACGGTGAGATCTCGTACGAGGGCCTCACGAACGAAAGCGTGCTGCCTGACGGCACCCACGCCTCGGGCACGATGAACGGCCTCGACATGGACGTGAGCGTCATCAACATTCCGCTGGTCGGCGCACTCGGCAACCTCGAGTTCGGCATCATGAAGACGGACGTCGGCGCAAACATGCAGCCGGGCGGCATCTCCTGCACTCCGGAAGAGCCGGTTGACCCGAATCTGAACGCTGCAGCTTCTGCCTCGGCGTCGGCATCGGCCGATTCCAACATGAACGCTGCATCCGTGGCCGCCGCCCAGGCCGCCGCAACGGCGGATGCGGAGACGACTCAGTCCGCCGCTGCCGACGTGACGGCGAACGCTGCTGCTGCTGCTGCGGCCACCGCCACGGCATCGACCGAGGCGTCGACCGACGTGTCGACCGCAGCGAACTCTTCGTCGAACGCTGCCGCAGCCGCGTCGGGAACGCCAAACGCCGCTGCTTCGGTCGTAGGTACCGCGAACACCGAGGCATCTGCGGCTGCCGCGTCGAACGCGACCTCGTCGACCGAGGCGTCCGCACGGGCCGCATCTGAGGCGAACGCCAACGCCGCCGCTTCGGCTGCTGCCTCGGCAAAGGCCGACTCCGAGGTGAACGCCGCCGCTATTGCTGCTGCTCAGGCCGCAGCGACCGCGAACGCGGACACGACCCAGTCTGCCGCTGCAGACGTGTCAGCGAACGCTGCCGCTGCTGCCGCTGCTGAGACCGAGGCCTCCACCGCTGCGTCGACCGACGTGACGACGGCTGCGAACGCTTCGGCGAACGCTGCCGCTGCCTCGACCGGCACGGAGACCACGGAGGCTACGGCCGCCGCGAACGCAAACGCCACGGCCGCTGCCGCTGCCGCGTCGAACGCGACCTCGTCGACGGAGGCGTCGGCGAACGCCGCCGCGGATGTCAACGCTGATGCTGCGGCTGACGGCAACCTGAACGCTGCGGCTTCGGCTGCGGCGTCGGCGAAGGCTGACTCGCAGGCGAACGCTGCAGCCCAGGCTGCTGCGCAGCAGGCTGCGATGGCGGATGCGACGAAGGTCGCCTCGGCTGCTGCTGACGTGTCGGCGAACGCTGCTGCTGCAGCGGCCTCCGAGACGACGGCTTCGACCGAGGCGTCGACCGACGTGACGACGGCGGCGAACGCTGCTGCGAACGTCGCCGCGAGCGCATCGGATTCGGCGAACGCTGCAGCTTCTGCTGCCGCGACGGCGAACACCGAGGCGTCGGCTGCTGCCGCGTCGAACGCGACCTCGTCGACGGAGGCGTCGGCGAACGCCGCCGCGGATGTCAACGCTGATGCTGCGGCTGACGGCAACCTGAACGCTGCGGCTTCGGCTGCGGCGTCGGCGAAGGCTGACTCGCAGGCGAACGCTGCAGCCCAGGCTGCTGCGCAGCAGGCTGCGATGGCGGATGCGACGAAGGTCGCCTCGGCTGCTGCTGACGTGTCGGCGAACGCTGCTGCTGCAGCGGCCTCCGAGACGACGGCTTCGACCGAGGCGTCGACCGACGTGACGACGGCGGCGAACGCTGCTGCGAACGTCGCCGCGAGCGCATCGGATTCGGCGAACGCTGCAGCTTCTGCTGCCGCGACGGCGAACACCGAGGCGTCGGCTGCTGCCGCGTCGAACGCAACCTCGTCGACTGATGCCTCGACCACGGCCGCGGCGAATGCGACGACGGACCAGAACGCTGATGCTGCGGCTGACGGCAACCTGAACGCTGCGGCTTCGGCTGCGGCGTCGGCGAAGGCTGACTCGCAGGCGAACGCTGCAGCCCAGGCTGCTGCGCAGCAGGCTGCGATGGCGGATGCGACGAAGGTCGCCTCGGCTGCTGCTGACGTGTCGGCGAACGCTGCTGCTGCAGCGGCCTCCGAGACGACGGCTTCGACCGAGGCGTCGACCGACGTGACGACGGCGGCGAACGCTGCTGCGAACGTCGCCGCGAGCGCATCGGATTCGGCGAACGCTGCAGCTTCTGCTGCCGCGACGGCGAACACCGAGGCGTCGGCTGCTGCCGCGTCGAACGCAACCTCGTCGACTGATGCCTCGACCACGGCCGCGGCGAATGCCACGGCTGCTGATCAGGGCACCGAGGAGGCCAACGCCAGCACGGCCGAGCAGGCCGCTCAGCAGGCCGAGGCCAACGCGTCCACGGCTGAGCAGGCCGCTCAGCAGGCTGAGGCCAACGCATCCGCGGCCGATCAGGGCTCGAAGTCGGCGACCACCGCGGCGAACGCCTCGGCCGCTGACAAGGGCACCTCGTCGGCCTCGGCCACGGCGAGCCCGAAGGGCAGCGCCCAGGGCAACGCCTCGGCGAGCGGGGACCTTGCGGTCACCGGTGACAACAGTGGCGCGATGGTCTGGACCATTGCGATCGCGCTCCTGCTCGCGGGTGCGCTCGTCGGAGGGGTTTCCCTCCGTCAGCGCCGCGCGGTTCGCGCGGAGTAACCACTGAGCACGGGTGCGGGGGAGCGGCGACGCTTCCCCGCATCCTGCTCTCCACACCCCCTCATGGGGCTAGACCGAGGAACGGTTGACAGTGAAAGAGAAGTATCGTGGGCGTCGGCTCGCAGCGGTCGCGGCAGCGACCGCTCTCGTGTTTCTGCCGCTGACTGCGTGCACGCAGGACGGCGAGAAGCCCGAGCCTCAGAACCAGACGAGCCAGCAGGATGATCCAAAGGTCAGGAGCGAGAGGGCGCTGACCGAGCTGGCCGCACTGAACGCCGATGACGCGAAAGACGACTGTGCGGTGTTCGACGTCATGGAGGACGTTGATGGGCTCACGAAGGAGCTCGACGCCGAGTCCGTAGCGGGGACGATCGGCGACCGCCTCGAACAGACGTCCGGCCTATTCGCGCGGCTCGCGAAGGTGGCAAAGGACCCCGCTGAGCAAGAGTCTTGGGCCCGCATCAGTGAGCAGGCGCTGACCACGAAGGCGACGCTCGCGCAGTATGGCGGCGAGGTGCTTAACGAGGAGACGCTCACCTCTCTCGGCGATCTGAGCCTCGTCTACAGTGCAGCCGTCAAAGCTCATGCGGATGACGTGCAAGAGCGGTGCGACGTCGACCTCGAAGCACTCCTTGCTTCCGGCGCGGGAGTACAGAAGTAGTGATCCGGTGTTCACGTGCGTCTGCCCGACGCCTTGCCACTGGAGCGGTCGTTGCGGCACTTTGTTTCGGCGCGGTTGGCTGCGCGGGCGCGGAAGATGCGCCGCCGGGAAAGGACGCGGCAACGTCCACGCCAACGCAGACCCCCGTGCCGCCGCAGGACCCGGTGACCGCCCCACCCAGCAGGGCCGAACAATCCCGGTATGACGAGGCCCGCGCGGCGATCCGGCATCAGAAGGGCATCGCAGTCCGAATGTCGGTCGGCTCCACGACGCGCGAGATTCTGTCCGGTGAGGCGCTCGTGAGCGGCGACTTGCTCTCCTGGAAGGGCGACTTTATTGCGGATGGGATGCCGCTCTCCATCATCCGCGTCGGGGAGGTTGCCTGGATCCGCGCGCCCCAGCAGTATTGGGAGGCGCTCGGCGTTCCGACTGAAACGGCGAGGGAACTTGGCAGCCAGCAGCTCTTTGCGACGTTCAATGGAGATGCTGCGAAGTCGCTCGTCGCCTTCGCAGATGTCACGGCGTTCCTGCAAACGCTTACCATGACATACGAGATCAACGAGCCAGAGATCCTGACCTCCGGGGCCGACGAGGGCAAATTCGTGGTCACTCTCGATGAGGCCCGACACCTGATAGCGGTGTCTCAGGACGGGGACCCTTGGATCCAGTCCGTCGTCGCCGAGGTGCCAGGCGGTGGGGCGCGCACCGTCGAACTCGCCTCAACCAAGCAGCCGGTGTCCATCGCACCGCCGCCCGTGAGCGAGGTGTATCAGGGCGGCGTCAAGGTCGAACTTGGTGGGACTGAGCAGAAGCCGAGCAAGCCTCAGGGATGAGCCCAACCACTACCGAGCTGAGCAGGCCGCCGCTCGATCCTGCCGCTTGCTCTTGGCCTCGATCGCCTCAAATAGCCTGCCGGCGCGTTCGAGAGCCGCGCTGCAACCATCGCATGCCTCGGCATGCTCCTCGACTCGCGCGCGCTCGCGCTTGCGGAGGGAATTCCTGAGATAGCCGACCATGTGCTCGGCCATCCAGGCGGCGTGCGTCGGGCAGGTGAGGTCAGGCTCCACGGTCGCGACGACCCACTCGTTACGCAGGCCCGCGCGGGCGCGGAAGGTCAGTGCGGCTGCGGCGTTGGCGCAAATTCCGAGTTTCTCGCCGACCTCGCCAACGCTGAGTCCTTCGACCTCGCTGAGCCAGAGGGCACGGCGCCAGCGCTCGGGCAACCGCGTGAAGGCTCGAGCGATCGGCTGCGCGTCGACCCCAATCGGCCAGATCTCGTCGACTGCGGGGAGATCCTCTGCGAACCCGAATGGGATCTCAACTCGTCGCCGCACGAGCTCGTAGGCCGAGTGGCGCACGGTAGAAAGGAGGTAGGCGCGAAAGGACTGTTCTGGCCCGAGACCCTTACGTATCGTCTCCAGGACCCGGAGGAACGCATGCGATGCGAGGTCCTCGGCGTCGCTCCAGGACAGCAGCCGGGAAGCCGCGCGCACGGCCGAGCGCCAGTGCCGCTGCCAGAGTTCCGCGCTTGCGCGCGCTGAGCCCTGGCGCACGGCGCCGATGAGCTCGGCGTCGCTCGGGGCACCTGTGGTGCGTTCGCGGCGAACCCGTTCTTGAACAGTGATTGCTGACACATAGACAGCCTCGGCCGCGAAATACGCGACGAGCGGTGACTATCGTGAACTAGGCGCGGTGCCTCCCAATATTGGGTGGCAAAAGGCCGCGCTTGGGTGCGCCACAGCGAGCGCTGCGAGTGGTTCTTCCGAACCCGCGCGACACGGAAAAATACCGGATCAGCCCTCCGCGAGCAGATCGTAGATGCCCTCCGGCACGCGCTGCGAGCGCGCCCACGGCTCGCGGTCGCGCCGCGCAACCCGCTTCACCTGCTGGGTCTCTTCCTCGCGCACCTGGGTCAGTACCGCGATGACCGCGGCGCGCTCCTCGGCGGAGACGCCGCGCGTCACGAAGGAGATATCGGTCTCGCCGAGCGGCGGCTCCGGATCGCCGGCCTCGGCGCGGCGCGACGCGTCGCGCGCGGCGGCGTCCGGCGGCAGGTCCGCATCCTGATCCGGTGCCGGATCCTGATCCGGCTCCTCCGCGCGGTGCCTGCCGCGCCGCTGCTCCTGCTGCTCCATCGCGTGCTCGCTCACAGCGGGATGTTGCCGTGCTTCTTGGCGGGCTGCTCGGTGCGCTTGCCGCGGAGGCCGCGGAGTGCCTTGATGACCGCGAGGCGGGAGCCGGCGGGCTCCAGCACGTTGTCGAGCTCGCCGCGCTCGGCCGCGAGGAACGGGCTCGTCACGTCGGCCGTGTACTTCGCGGTGAGTTCGGCGCGCAGCGCCTCGACGTCCTGACCGGCCTCTTCGGCCGCCTTGAGCTCCTTGCGGTACAGGATGTTGACGGCGCCGGCGCCGCCCATGACCGCGATCTCGGCGGTCGGCCACGCGATGTTGAAATCGGCGCCCATCTGCTTCGATCCCATGACGATGTACGCGCCGCCGTAGGCCTTGCGCGTGATGATCGTGACGAGGGGCACGGTCGCCTCCGCGTACGCGTAGAGGAGCTTCGCGCCGCGCCGGATCACACCCTGGAACTCCTGGTCGGTGCCGGGCAGGTAGCCCGGCACGTCGACGAGGGTCAGGATCGGGATCGAGAAGGAGTCGCAGAAGCGCACGAAGCGCGCGGCCTTCTCGCTCGCGTCGATATTGAGGGTGCCGGCCATCTGCGCCGGCTGGTTCGCGACGATGCCGACCGTGCGGCCCTCGACGCGGCCGAAGCCGATGAGCATGTTCGGCGCGAACAGGGGCTGCACCTCGAGGAAGTCCCCGCCGTCGAGGATCGTCTCGATCACGGTCTTCATGTCGTAGGGCTGGTTCGGGCTGTCCGGGATCAGCGTGTTCAGGCGGCGATCCGCGTCCGTGATCTCGAGCGCGGTGTCACTGTCGTAGATCGGCGCCTCGGCCAGGTTGTTGTCCGGTAGGTAGCTGATGAGGGTGCGCGCGTAGTCGAGCGCGTCGTGCTCGTCCGCGGCGAGGTAGTGCGAGACGCCGCTCGTCTTGTTGTGCGTGAGCGCGCCGCCGAGCTCCTCGAAGCCGACCTCCTCGCCCGTGACCGTCTTGATGACATCGGGACCCGTGACGAACATGTGGCTCGTCTTGTCGACCATGATGACGAAGTCGGTGAGCGCGGGGGAGTAGACAGCGCCGCCGGCCGACGGGCCCATGACGATCGAGATCTGCGGGATCACGCCCGAGCACATCGTGTTGAGGCGGAAGATGCTCGCGTACTTCGAGAGGGCCACGACGCCCTCCTGGATCCGTGCCCCGCCCGAGTCGAGGATGCCGAGCACGGGCGCGCCCGTCTTGAGGGCGAACTCCATCGCCTTCACGATCTTCTCGCCCGCGACCTCGCCGAGCGAGCCGCCGAAGGTCGTGAAGTCCTGCGAGTAGACGACGACCTGGCGGCCGTGGATCGTGCCCGCGCCAGTGACGACCGAGTCGCCGAAGGGATGCGAGTTCTCCATGCCGAAGCCGTGGGTGCGGTGCTTCACGTACTTGTCGAACTCGACGAAGGATCCCGGGTCGAGGAGCGCGGTGATGCGCTCCCTGGCCGTCATCTTGCCGCGCGCGTGCTGCTTCGCGGCGGCGGCAGCGTCGCGGTCCCCGACGGCCTCCTGATACTTCCGGCGGTGGTCGGCGATCCGGCCCGCGGTCGTCGCGAGCTCGTCTGCTTCAGTGGCGTTCTCTGCAGTCACGAGTGCCAGCCTAGCGCGGGGGTCATGCCGAAACTCTCCGACTCTCTCCAATGGAACGAAGAAACCTTGGTTGAAACCCTACGAAGCGCGGCGGTCACGGGGCGGCTCAGTCGAAGATGTCGTCGAGCAGGCCGCCGAGGATGACGCCCCCGATCACGGGGCCGAGCATGCCGGATCCGCCGCCGCCGCGGGGGCCGCCACGACCGCGTCCGCCGCCCCAGCCCCAGTCGTCGCCGTCGGGTCGGGAGGAGTCGATGTCGCGCTGCGCGAGCCTGAGCGCCTCGTCGGCGAGGCCCTGCGCGCGTCGCGCGAGCTGCTGTGCGCGCTCGCGCGTCTCCTCCTCGACGGGCAGCGCGTCGATCTCCGAGCGGGTCCGGCGCGCCTCGGCGAGCCTGGTGCGCGCGTCGGCGCCGATCCAGCCGCGCTGGCCCTCGATGAGGCTCGAGGCGATGCTGATCGCGTGGTCGGCCGCGGACACGTCGTGCTGGACATGCTCGAGCGACGGAACGGGCTTCGCGGCCTTCTCGCGGGCAGCGTCGAGCGCCGCGTTCGCCGCCGAGACGAGCGCGAGATCAGCGAAGGGATCCCGCTCCCCGCCGGCGTCGATCGACGCGAGCGCGTCCTGCAGTCGCTGGATCGCCTGGTCGACCGCCGGGGTGCGCTGCGCCGCAAGCGCCTCGGAGAGGTCGCCGCGCGAGTCCTCGACCACGTCCGCGAGCGTGTTCTGGGCGCGCAGGGCCTCGATCTCGAACGAGTCGACGCCGTCGAAGATCGACTCCGCGCGCCGCACACTCTCGGTCGCCGCCTCGAGCGCGACGTTCGCGTCCTCCGGCCGGGAGGCCGCGCGCCGGCGCTCGGAGACATCGGCCGAGTGGAGGGCGAAGTCGAGGAGCCGCTCGACCTCGCCGGCGGACATGCGGACGCGCTGCAGGGAGTCCGTGCGGTATCGCGCGGCGAGCCTCTCGAGCGTCGACCGCATCTCCGGCAGCCGCTCGCGCAGCCGCTCGGCGTCGGCTCGGACCCGCTGCAGCACCTCGGGTGCGCGCCGGATCCTGGCCACCTTCTCCTCGAGCGCCTCCGTGCGCTCGTCGAGCACCGACTCGGCCCACTCGCACAGCTGCACGATGCGGGCGTTGCGCGTGCGCAGCTCCTCCGGGGTGTCGGGGATGTGGTCGTGGTTCAGCTGGTGCAGCTGGAACGCCTCGCCCATGTGCTTTTTCACGGCGTCGAGGCCCTCGCGGAGCGGGCGGGTCGCCGACTCGCCGAGCTCGGCCGTGGCGAAGTCCAGCTCGTCGCCCGTGGCCCGGATCCGCTCGTCGGCGGTGACGAGCGCCGCCCGCGCGGTGCGCGACAGCTGCTCGTCGGCGGCGAGCTGCGCCGCCTGTTGCTCGCGCCCGCGGCGCCCCCAAATACCTGCCATGATCCGATCCTAGTTCTGCTTGTCTGATGCCCGGCAGAGCATCTGAAAACCGTGAAGAGGGACGAAAAAGCGGGGGGCGCGCGCCGTGCGCGGCGCCCCCCGCCGATCCCGTGTCGAGCCCGTCTACTGCTCGAGCGCCTGCTGCGACTTGCCGCTCTTCAGCGCCGCGAGCCGGGCCTCCACCTCGGTGACAGCCTCGAATTCCTCGAGCTCGTTGAACTGCGAGTCGAGAGTCGATGCCGCGATCTCCTGCTTGCCGCGGGCGAGCGCCTCCTGGCGGCGGATCTTGTCCTCGAAGCGGCCGAGGTCGCTCGTGGGATCCAGCACGTCGATCGACTTCACCGCGTCGGCCACCTTGTTCTGCGCCTCGGCCGTCTTCGCGCGGGCGACGAGCTCCGAGCGCTTCGTCTGGAGCTGCTGCAGCTTGTCCTTCATCCCGTTGAGGCCGGTCTTCAGCTTCTCGGTGACCTCGCGCTGCTGCGCGATCGTCGGCTCGGCGGTGCGGGCCTCGCCCTCGGCCGTAATCTGGCGCTGGAGCGCGACCTTCGCGAGGTTGTCGAACTTGTCGGCGTCTGCCGAGGAGCCGGCCGAGCGGAGCTCGTCGGCCTTGCTGCTCGCGGCGAGCGCCTTGCGGCCCCACTCGTCGGCCGTGCGGACGTCCTCCTGGTAGTCCTGCTCGAGCAGGCGGAGGTTGCCGATCGTCTCGGCGATCGCGGCCTCGGCATCAGAGATGTTGCTCGAGTAGTCGCGGATCAGCTGGTCGATCATCTTCTCGGGATCCTCGGCGGAGTCGAGGATCGCGTTGATGTTCGCGCGGACGAGGGTCGAGATCCGACCGAAGATGGACTGCTTGCTCATGGGGTTTCCTTTCGCCGTGGCGTGTTCGGGTTCGTGTGCGTGTCTATGAATGCGTGGACGAGGGATCGGGGCGTCGAGGAAGGGGCGTCAGAATCGGCCGCCCCCGCTCGAGCGGCGTCCGCCGCCGCCTCCGCCGGACCGGCGTCCGCCGCCACCGCTCGATCGGCCGCCACTGGAACGGCCGCCGCCCCAGCTGCTGCCGCCGCTCGATCGGCCGCCGCCCCAGCTTCCGCCTCCGCCGCCCCAGCCGCTGCTGATGGAGCCGCCGAGGATGCCGCCGAGGATCGCGGACAGGTCGTCGCCCGAGCTGCGGCCGCCGTAACCGCCGCCGTATCCACCCCCGCCGTAGCCGTTGTTCCAGTTGCTCATCTCGGACTGCGCGGTGGAGAGCGCCACGTTCGCGAGTTGCTCGGCCCGGTCGAGCTCGCGCAGCGCGCCGTTCGGATCCGTCTGCCTCGACCCCTCGGCGCGGGCGAGCGCCGCGCGCGCCTCGGAGACGCGGGTGCGGGCGGTCGGTCCGATCCCGCCCCGGTAGGAGGCGATGAACTGCTCGGCCGTTGAGACGCTCTCGCTCGCGCGGGCAAGCCTCGCGTCGAGGAGCTGGCGGGCGCGCTCGGTCGCGCGGGCCGTCTCGAGCACGCCGTCGATCGCGGTGTTCGCGGCCTCGAGCGCCTGCACGGCGCGGGCCGGGTGCTTGCCGGTTGCGCCGAGATCCGAA
Source organism: Leucobacter luti (assembly GCF_050310065.1). Lineage (GTDB taxonomy): Bacteria > Actinomycetota > Actinomycetes > Actinomycetales > Microbacteriaceae > Leucobacter > Leucobacter luti_B. The sequence continues at coordinate 798,755 of NZ_CP190007.1, forward strand.
GCCGCGCGGGCGAGCTGGGACTCGGTCTCCTGGGCTGCGAGCGCGATCCGGCCGTCCGGATCCGGCATCGCGCGGGCCTGCTGCACGTCGTTCTGCATGTCGGCGATGAGCTCGGCGGCGCGCGCCTCGACGGTGCCGAGGTCGGTGCCGATCGCGAGCAGGGCCTTCTGCAGGTCGCCCGCCTGGATGAGTGCGATCTGGGCCTCGTGGATCGCGATCGCCGCGTCGCCGTTTCGGCCCTCGGCGACCGCGGTCTGCGCGATCCCGCCCCGCTCCTGCGCGAAGCGCACGAGGCCCGCGGCCTGCTCGGGGGCCTGGGCGACCCCGGCGAGGGCTTCCTCGGAGTAGATGCCGCGGAGCCGCGCGAGCTCGGCCTCGGCCGCGGGGCCCGCCTGCTCGGACTCGGCGGCGCGGGCCTGCAGATCTGCGAGGGCCTGCGGGGTGTCCTTCTCGATGTCGCGGAGGTCCTGGAGCGACTTCGACTGCGCCTCGAGCGAGGCGTCGATCCCGGTGCACAGCTCGATGATCCTGGTGAGCCAGGCGCGGGTGTCCTCCTCGGTGTCGGGCACGCCGTCGTCGAGCTTCTGCTGCAGGGCGAAGGCCTCGGACAGCTCGGTGCCCGCGGTCTCGAGCGCGGCGGCGAGCTCGCGGGTCGGAGCGTCGCCGAACTGGGCGCGGGCGAACTCGAGCTCCTGCTGGCCGGCCTTGACGTCATCGTCTGCGGCCACGAGCGCGGAGCCCGCGGTGCGGCGCAGCTCCTGCAGCTCTTCCTCGGTCTCGCGCTTGGTGCGGCGCTTCTTCGACGCGCGCCAGATCCCGTAGCCGGCGCCGGCGATCGCACCGCCGCCCGCGATGGTGCCCACGACCGCGGCAGTGGTGCGACCCGACGCGCCCTTCTCGGACTCGACCTGTTCGGCCGCGACGCTGACGGCGCCGAGCCAGTCGCTGTCGCGCAGCTCCGGCAGGATCCGCTCCTCGATGTTCGTGAGCTGGGAGTCGCGGAGTGGGCCGTCGTTCGAGGCCGAGATGAAGTATTGTCTGCCGTCGGTCGACACCGCGAGGAGGTACTGGGAGTCGCCGAGCCCGTTCTTGATCGCGGTGGCGTCGGCCCACTCGATGCGGTCGGACGGGTCCGTGAAGTCGTCGACGAACACGACGAAGAGGTCGATCCCAGTTTCGTCGAAGGCCGCTGCGAGGCGCTCGTTCGCCTGCGCCTCATCGGCGGGTGACAGGACGTCCGACTGGTCGGTGACGAAGCTGTCATTCAGGGCGACGGGCGGCGTCGCGGAGGCCGAGGCGACGGCGGCCAGCATCCACGCTGCTCCAACCAACGTGCCCAGTGCCAGTCTGCGGAGTGGATAACGCGAGTTGCTCACACTCGGAGTGTATTAGTCCTGACCTGCGAGTTCTAGGGCTTTTCCCGGGGCTTCCAGGGACGAAAAAGCGGGGCGGCCGCTCAGCGACCGCCCCGCTTTTCACAGCTGCACCTACTTCTTGAAGGTGTCCTTGACGTCCTCGGCGGCGTCGCGGAGGTGACCCTTGGCCTGATCGGCCTTGCCTTCTGCGACGAGCTTCTCGTTGTCGGTCATCTTGCCGACGGTCTCCTTGACCTTGCCGCCCGTCTTCTCGCCGGCGGCCTTGATCTTGTCTTCAGCGCTCATGTTGGTGTCCTTCCTGGTAGGAAGCGGACCAGCGAATCGAGGGAACTCGACTCGATAGGGCCAACCGGCCCGGAACAAGATCTTCCGGCGCTGCCCCCCTGAGGCCCGCGTCACCACGCTAACGCGGCGGACTTGGGGAATCAATACTGTTGGTGTCTTATCTGTGGATCCTCTGTGTTTCTGCTGGGTGGGGATCGCGGGCGTGTCGCGTTCTCCCGCACCGGGAAGCGCTGGCTCCGCTACCCTCGGGAACCATGGAACTGCCGCTCACCCGCGCCCGCCTGCCGCGAGTCCTCTGGCGCGAGAGCTCCCCGTCGACCAACGCAGAGCTCCGCGAGCTCGCGAGCGCGGCCGAGCTGCCGCACGGCACCCTGCTCGCGACCGCACACCAGACCGCGGGGAGGGGCCGCCTCGACCGCGGCTGGGTAACGCCGCCCGCGAGCGCCGTCGCGAGCTCGATCCTGATCCGGTCGTTCGGTGCGGGTCCGGATCCGGATCCGGCTGCCGACCCGCTCGGCATCGGGTGGCTGCCCCTCCTGGTGGGGTCCGCGATGACGGCGGCGCTGCAGCCGCGCTTCGGAGAGGGGATGCGCGTCGGCGTGAAGTGGCCGAACGACGTGCACGTGCGCGACGAGGAGGACGCCGTCGCGGGCCGGCCGGGCAAGAAGCTCTGCGGGATCCTGTGCGAGATGCTGCCCGACGGCTCCGTGATCGTGGGCGCCGGGATCAACCTCCTGATCGACGAGTGGGACCTCCCCACCGAGCGCGCAACCTCGCTGCTCGCCGCCGGCGCCGACGTCGGGGGCGCTCAGTCGCTCGCGGACCCGGCGGGCGCCGGCCTCGCCGACGAGGTGCTCGACGCCTACGCGGGCGAGCTCCTCCGCCTCGTACGGCTCGCGACGTCGGATCCCGGAGCGGCGCGCGCCCGCGTCGCCCGCCACTCGCTCACGCTCGGCACCGAGGTGCGCGTGCACCTGCCCGGGGGTGAGACGATCGACGGCCGCGCACGGGCGCTCGCCGCCGATGGGTCGCTCACCGTCGACCTCCCCACGGGCGGCGAGCTCACCGTCTCCGCCGGAGACGTCGAGCACCTGCGGTAGGGGCGAGGCGGGGCGGGCGCGCCGCGGCGCCCGGCGCCCTGCGCTCGCTCCGAATTCTGCGCTCGTTCCTACGTTTCGGCCGGGTTTCGTAGGAGCGACTGCAGATTACGGAGCGAGCGCGGCAGGCTCCGGATCCGGCGCCCGCAGGTGCTAGAGGTTGGTTGCCACCCTGGCCCCCGCGCTCGTTCTGTGTTCTGCGCTCGTTCCTACGTTTTGGCCTGCTTTCGTAGGAGCGACTGCAGATTACGGAGCGAGCGCGGCAGGCTCCGGATCCGGCGCCCCGCGCCGGGCCGCCGGGCCGCCGGGCAGCCCCTACTCTCGCCGGTCGCCCTCGAGCGGGAAGTCCTCCCCGAGCTGGTCGATCTGCTGGGTCGTCGGATCGCCCTCCGAGAAGTCCATCTTCGGCACCGGCCGCTTGAAGCCACCCGTCACGATCGCGATGATGATGACGCCGACGGCGAGCCACGCAGCGCCGACGAGCCAGGTCGTGGCCTCGAGCGAGGTCCAGAGCCAGATGGTGAGGCCGAAGCCGATGAGCGGGAGCAGGCCGTAGCGGATCCACTCCCACGCGGTCGCGGGCTCGCGCCTGCCGCCGCGCGGGAAGAGGTAGGTCCTGATCACTGACAGGTTCACGAGCGCGAAGGCGGCGAGTGCGCCGAAGCTGATCATGAACGCGACCGTGTCGAGCGAGAGGAACAGGCTCGACAGCGCGAACACCGACACCACCATCGCTGCGACGACCGGCGTGCCGAAGCGGCGGTGCAGGCGCGAGAGCGGCTTCGGCAGCATGCCGTCTCGGCCCATCGCGTACAGGATGCGCGAGACGGAGACCTGGCCCGTCATGCCGGATCCGAAGGCGCACGCGACGTAGACGGCCACGAAGAACGCGGTGAACGCCTCGCCGCCGATGTTGTTCATCACGGTGACGCCGGCGGCCTCGAGCTCAGAGTCGCTGAGCGCTGCCCAGTCGGGGTGGTAGGCGACGGCGCCGGCCCACGACACGAGGATGAAGAAGAAGCCGCCGACGAGCGTCGCGAGCACGATCGCGCGCGGGATGTCCTTGCGCGGGCGCTTCGCCTCCTCGGACAGGGTCGACACCGCGTCGAATCCGAGGAAGGAGAGCGCCAGGATCGCGGCGCCGGAGGCGACCGCGCCGATCCCGCCCTCGCCGAAGGTGAATGGCTCGATGAGGTTCACCGACATGTCGCCGCCGAAGGCGAACTTGAAGGCGAGCACCATGAACACGACGACGAGCACCACGGAGAGCGCGATGATCGCCATGTTCACCTTGCTGACGAGGTTGATCCCGAGCACGTTGAAGAGCAGCACGAGGAGGAGGGCGGCGAGCGTGAACGCCCACACCGGCACCGCCGGGAACTGGGTGTTCAGGTAGATCCCGATCAGCATGAAGTTGATCATCGGGATGAACAGGTAGTCGAGCAGCATCACCCAGCCGGTGAGGAAGCCGACGGCGCCGCCGAACGACTGCTGCGTGTAGGTGTACGCGGATCCCGCGACCGGGTACCGGCGCACCATGGCGCCGTAGCTCGCCGCGGTGAAGAGCATCGTCACGACGGCCACGATGTACGCCGCTGGGAGGTGCCCGTCGGTGACCTGGTTCACGATGCCGTAGGTCGTGAAGACCGTGATCACGGTCATGTACGTCACGCCGAAGAGCGTCAGGCCGGTGAGGCCGAGTGCTCGCTTCAGGTGCGGTTGCGTCGTCTCGCTCACTGCTTCTCCCTCGATTGGATTCTGCGGTTCACGCCTGTGATTCACAGCGCCGGAGCGAACGTCCGCTCGCCCGCGAGCCAGGTCCCCTGCACCGAGATGCCCGGGATCGTCTCCGGCTCGACCGAGAGCGGATCCGCCGACAGCCACACGGCGTCGGCCACCCTCCCCACGCTCAGCGTACCCCGGTCTTCGCCCGCGAGCGCCTGCCGCGCGATGCCCTTCGTGTATGCGGCGTAGGCGCTCGCCGCATCGATCCGCTCATCCGGCAGCCAGGCGCTCGCCTCCGGCTCCTCGTGGCTGTGCCGCGTGATCGCGGTCGAGACCGCGGGGCGCCAGTCGATCGTGGTCACGGGCCAGTCGCTGCCGAACGAGATCGTCGCCCCGCTCCGGGCCACGGATCCGATGAGGTACTGCCAGTCCTCCCGGGGGTGGCCGAGGTGCGGGATCGTGAGGTCGCGCATCACCGCGTCGCACTGCGCCCAGTAGGGCTCGAAGTTCGCGATGACGTCGAGTTTGGCGAAGCGGCCGAGGTCGGCGGGGTCGAGGAGTGCGACGTGCGCGATGACGTCGTGCCGCTCGCGCGCGGGATTCGCCGCCCGCGCGGCCGCGAGCGCGTCGAGCGCGAAGCGGTTCGCGCCGTCGCCGATCGCGTGGAGGTGGATCTGAAAGCCCTCGGCGTCGAACGCGGTGACGGCCGCGGCGAGCTCCTCCGGGGTCCAGTTCGGCAGGCCGTACTCGCCAGGCATGTCGGCGTAGGGCTCAAGGAGCGCCGCCGTGTGGCTCTCGATCACGCCGTCGACAAAGAACTTGACCGTCTCGGCCGTGAGCCGCTCCGCCCCCAGCTCCCGGATCCGCTCGCGCTCGGCGACGAAGCGCACGACCTGCTCGCGCCAGGTGAGCGGGTCGGCCCGCTGGGCGAGGTTCACGCGCGTGTGCAGGCGATCCTGCGCCACGGCCGCGTGGTAGACCTCGAGGTCGACGGGCTCGATCCAGGCGTCCTGCACCCAGGTGGTGCCCTGCGCCGCGTAGGCGAGCGTCGCGCGCTCGAGCGCGTCGAGCCGATCCTCGAGCGAGAACGGGGGCACGACCTCGCCGAGGAAATTGTTGGCCGCAGACTCCTGCAGCGTGCCGAGCGGGCTGCCGTCCGCGCGCCGCACGATGCGTCCGAGCGGGGGATCCGGGGTCTCCGCGGTGATCCCGCCCGCCGCGAGCGCCGCAGAGTTGACCCAGGCCGTGTGGTAATCCCAGGCGCGCAGGATCGTGGGGGTGTCGCCCGTCACCTCGTCGAGCCAGCTGGCGTCGAAGAGGCCGTTCTCGGAGAAAGTTGCGTCGTAGCTGCCGCCCACGATCCACGCGGCATCGGGGTGCTCGCGCTTCCACTCGGCGACGGCGGCGATGATGCCCTGGAGATCCTCAGCCTGCCGGATCCGCGGGCCGAGCGCCTCGACGCCGCCGGGCAGCGGGTGCGCGTGGCCGTCGCCTGGCGCGGGGGCGAGCGTGCCGCCGGCGAGGTCGATGTGCTCGTCTCCCGCCGCAGGGTCGAGGCCGGGGATCAGCTCGTCCGCATCGCCTCCGAGCGCCACGACGCGGCCGTCTCTGAACGCGATCGCGGGCGCGTACAGCGGCCCGTGCTCCGCGGTCGGATCGACGAGGATGGTTCCCCCGGTGAAGACGGTCGTGCTCATGGCTGCCTCCTTGCGGCGTTGGGTGCGAGTCCGATTCTCTCGCGTGGGGCTGGGTGATGGGCTGATGGGCGGGAATTTCCCCGCAGATGCTGAATCGGGCTCCCCGCGGCGATCGCGGGGAGCCCGACGCTCCTTACTTGAAGGGGGTGCTCTCGGTCATCTGGTCGATGACCTCGGTGGCCGGTCCCTCCGAGAAGTCCATGCGCGGCACGGGCCGGCGGAAGAAGCGCGTCTTGGCGAGCAGGATCCCGAGCCCGATGAGGAACCAGATCCCGCCGACGACCCAGGTCATCGGCTCGAGCGAGGTCCACAGCCAGAGCGAGAGCGCGAGGCCGATGAGCGGGAAGAGGCCGCGCAGGATCAGGTCCTTCGCGCTGCGCTGGGCCGCCTCGCCGCGCTTCGGGAAGATGTAGACCCGGATCACCGAGAGGTTCACCATCGCGAAGGCCGCGAGCGCGCCGAAGCTGATCATGAACGCGGCCTGCTCGAGCGAGAGGAAGAGGCTCGCGAGCGCGAAGACCGACACCGCGGCCGCTGCGACGACGGGCGTGCCGAAGCGCGACCACAGGATCCCGAGCGGCTTCGGCAGCGTGCCGTCGCGGCCCATCGAGTACAGGATGCGCGCGACCGAGACCTGGCCGGCGAGTCCGGATCCGAAGCAGCCCGTGACCGACATGAAGACGAAGATGATCCCGAGCCAGTCGCCCGCAACGTGATTCGCGAGCACGATGCCGGCCGCGTCGAGCAGCGCGCGCGGGGCGGCGCTCCAGTCGTCGAGGTGGTAGGAGATCGCGCCGACCCACGACACGAAGATGAAGATCGCGCCGCCGATGAGCGTCGTGAGCATGATCGCGCGCGGGATATCGCGGCGAGGGTGCTTCGCCTCCTCGGAGAGTGTCGAGACCGCGTCGAAGCCGAGGAAGGAGAGCGCGAGCACGCCGGCGCCCGTGAAGATCGGGCTGAAGCCCTCGCGGCCCGGAATGAAGGGGTCGATCATGCTGGGGGCATCGGGGTCGCCGATCGCCGTCTTGATCGCGAACACGGCGAACAGAATGACCGCGGCGACCGAGATGCTGATGACCGCGATGTTGAGCTTGCTCACGAGCTTGATGCCCGTGATGTTGAAGATGAAGACCGCGATGAGGGTGAGGAGCGAGGGGATCCACGCCGGGATGCTCGGGAACTGCGTGCTCACGTAGAGGCCCAGGATCATGAAGTTGATCATCGGGATGAACAGGTAGTCGAGGAGCAGCACCCAGCCGGTGAGGAAGCCGACGCCGCCGCCGAAGCCCTGCTGCACGTAGGTGTAGGCGGATCCCGCGACCGGGAACTTGCGCACCATGGCCGCGTAGCTGTTGGCCGTGAAGAGCATCGTGAGCAACGCCACGACGTAGGAGAGGGGCAGGTGCCCGTCGGTGATCTGGTTCACGATGCCGTACGTCGTGAACACGGTCGCGACCGCCATGTAGGCGAGGCCGAAGAGGATCAGGCCCCCCAGCCCGAGTTCTCGTTTCAGGTGGGTCTGCTGCGCGGTGTCGCTCACCGTGGATCTCCTTTGATGCTGTCCTGCAGGCGCCGGGTGCGGCGTCGGATATGATCGTAAATGAACAGGGTTCGTTAAACGAATCGGGTAGAGAATAGTACGAAATGCGCTCCGGCGCGAGTCTGAGTTTTCTGCCCGCTGCATGCTCGACGAGGAGAGTGACGATGGCGACACGAGGAACCCCCGGTATTCCCGAGGTGGCGGATCCGCCGCGCCGCCGCGCCGGCCGCCCGGCCACGAGCATCCTCTCCCGCACACTCATCCTCGAGACGGGGCTCCGGCTCATCGACGAGCGCGGCGCCGATGGCGCCGGGATGCGCGCGATCGCGAAGGAACTCGGCGTCCGCCCCTCCGCGCTCTACAACCACGTCGCCGGCTACCCCGAGCTCGTCGCCGGGGTGCGGGAGCTGATCAGCGAGCGGATCCCGACCGACATGTTCGACACCCTGCCGTGGGATCAGGCACTCTCCGAGTGGGCGCACCACTACCGCGCGGCCTTCGCCGCCCACCCGCCGACGATCGCGCTCCTCGCCGTGCTGCCGCTCTCCGAGGACTCGGTCACGACCGAGATGTACGAGCGCGTCGTCGCGTCACTCGGCCGCGCAGGCTGGCCCGTGGAGCGGCACCTCGAGGTGCTCGTCGCGGTCGAGGCGTTCATCCTGGGCGCGGCCCTCGACCTCGCGGCCGACGACGACATGATGAACCCCGGATCCCGCACCGACGTGCCCGAGTACCTCGCCGCCTACCGCGCGCGGGCGGCGCGGCTCGCCGCCGGGGGGCGCCGGGCGGCCGACCTCTCCTTCGAGACGGGGCTGCGCGCGCTGCTCGCGGGGCTGCGGGTCGAGCTGGAGGAGCTGAAGGGGCCGGATCCGGATCCTGCGGCGCGCTGAGGCGGGATCCGGCGCCCTGCCCCCTGCGCTCGCTCCGCATTCTGCGGTCGTTCGCACGATTCCGGGGTAAAGCTTGCGAGCGAGCGCAGTTTTGCGAGCGACGGCCGCGGGCGGTAGCGGTGAGGGGCGAGCTCGTCTCCGCGCTGAGTCGGGATTCGGCGCCCTGCCCCCTGCGCTCGCTCCGCTTTCTGCGGTCGTTCGCACGATTCCGGGGTAAAGCTTGCGAGCGAGCGCAGTTTTGCGAGCGACGGCCGCGGGCGGTAGCGGTGAGGGGCGAGCTCGTCCCCACGCTGAGTCGGGATTCGGCGCCCTGCCCCCTGCGCTCGCTCCGCTTTCTGCGGTCGCTCCTACGAATCTGGGCCCAAGCTTGCGAGCGAGCGCAGATTTGCGAGCGACTGCCGGGGCGGGGCGGGGCGGGGCTGGCCGAGGCGGGGCCCGGCCCGGCCCTCCGAACCCCTACCGGAAGATGATCGTGCGGTCGCCGTCGGCGAGGATGCGGTTCTCGGCGAACCAGCCGACCGCGCGGCGCAGCACGCGCGCCTCTTCGTCCTGGCCGAGCTGCACGAGCTCGCGGGGCGTGTATGAGTGGTCGACGCGGGTGACGTCCTGCTCGATGATCGGGCCTTCGTCGAGGTCGGTCGTGACGAAGTGCGCCGTCGCGCCGATGAGCTTCACGCCGCGCTGGTGCGCCTGCTTGTACGGGTTCGCACCCTTGAAGCCGGGCAGGAACGAGTGGTGGATGTTGATCGCGCGGCCCTCGAGCGCGGCGCACAGCTCGGGGGAGAGGATCTGCATGTAGCGGGCGAGCACGACGAGCTCGATGTCGAGCTCCTCGACGGCCTCGAGCACGCGCGCCTCGAAGGCGGCGCGGTCATCGGGGTTCGCGATCGCGCGGTGCTCGAACGGCACGTCGTAGAACTCGGCGATGTCGCGCACCGTCTCGTGGTTCGACAGGATGAGCGGGACCTCGATCGGCAGCTGGCCGCCGCGCCTGCGGTAGAGCAGGTCGTTGACGCAGTGCGTCGCGGTCGACGCGAGGAGCAGGGTGCGCACGGGCCGCCCGACGCGGTCGAGGCGCCAGGTCATGTGGTAGCGCTCGGTGACGGGCGCGAGCGCACCCTCGAAGCGCGCCTGGAAGGTGTCGGGCTGCGCGACGGCCTCGACCTGGAGGCGCATGAAGAAGCGGCCCGTGTCTGCCGACGCGAACTGCTGGCTCTCCGCGATATTGCCGCCCGCCGCCACGATCGCGCCGCTGATCGCGTGCACGATCCCGGGGCCGTCGATGCAGGAGAGGGTGAGCACCCACTGGGTGTCGTCGGTTGTCGTCGCGATCGTGTTCACGGTCCTCAAGGGTAGTGGATTCCCTGGCGCGGGATCCGCCCGCTGCTCGGAGGGGTGCCTACGATGGGCGATATGGAGCAGCCGATGCAGGATCCCCAGCTCACAGCACCTCCCGGCGCGCAGGGCGCCGCGCAGCGGCCCGCGCGGCAGCCGTTCGTGAAGCCGACGGGTCTCGCGGGGGTCGCCTGGCGGGCCTGGCTCCCGCTCGTCTGGATCCTGCCCGCCGGCCTCTTTCTGGTGAAGATGTTCTCGGGGTCCGCCGGCTGGGAGGTGATGTTTCTCCTGCTCGGGGCGCCGCTCTGGATCCCCGCGTGCGGCTTCCTCGGGATCCTGCCCCGCTTCATCCTGCGCAAGCGCGGCTTCGCCGCGGCGCCCGGCAGCGTCGTCGCGCTCATGGTGGCGAGCGGCTGGGGCCTGTTCTTCGGGCTGCTCGCGATGCGGGCGTCCGGCGACAGCGGCACCGATGACTCGCCGCTGGGGCTCGCGTTCCCGGCGCTCACTCCGCGCGCGGAGGACGTGCTTTCGACGATGGGCTTTCTCGTGTTCATCGGGGCCTTCATCGTCGCGCTCGTGCTCGCGAGCGCGCTGCCGCAGCGCACGGGGGCGCGGCCGCACACCTGGCTCGCCCTGCTCGCGCTCGTGCTCGTGCCCGTCGTGATGGTCGGGATCGCGCTCGTTGGCGAGCGGATCGCGATGCACGGCGCCCCGGACTTCTCCGGCAAACAGGAGGTCGACGTCGTGTCGCTCACGGCCGATGAGCGCACGGCGCGCGAGGAGCAGGCTTGGGATCAGGCGCAGGAGGCGCTCGTCCCGCTGCGGGAGCGGATCGCGCCCGGGGGCTGGCTCGTCGGCACGGGCGGGATCGTGGGCGAACAGGTTACCGGCGAGTGGACGACGTTCACGGCGCAGGCCAGCTGGGAGCGCTATGTGATGGAGGAGCCGGGCGCGGCCGCCGAGGAGGCGCGCGCCGCCGCTCGGGATCTCGGCTGGCAGCCTCCGCACAGTCAGGACCGCTTCGGGCAGAAGGAGGACGCCGAGCGGGTATTCCGGAACGACGCCGGCCAGATCACGAACGTCGTTTACCAGCTCGAGGATGAGCGCGGGTACCGGCTCGTGATCGCCGAGGGCCGCACCGCCGGAGACCCCGCCGGGGATAGCGACGACGAGTGGCGGCCGGGGGAGCGTCGGCTCCTCTCCGTCCGGATCGCGAGCGGCGACTACTGGGTTGGCGGCGAGCTCACCGACTGGCTGAAAAAGGTCGCGCAGGATCCGGACGCGGATCGCAGCGGGCCTGGCTCGCGGGAGTTCGCAGCAGACGAATGGCCGGAGCTCGCCCAGATCGAGGGCACGATTTCGGGCCCGGATCGGCGCTGAGCCCCGGGAGCCTGTGACGCGTCCCGCCCTGGTCGAGCGCAGCCGAAACCGGGTAGACTGTCACCCGTCGTGACTGGCGTACAGATGGTCACCATCGGGGAACGACACTCGTCAGGGAATGGCCGCTCGCCTGGGTCGTAAGATTTCCGAGATGATTTCCGCGCGCGGAACCTGAAGTGATGAGGAGCACCATGTCCACCCAGTCTGCTTTCTTCAACGAGCCCCTTGAGGTCGTCGACCCCGAGATCGCCGAGGTCCTCAAGAACGAGCTCGGCCGCCAGCGCGGCACGCTCGAGATGATCGCGAGCGAGAACTTCGTGCCCCGCGCGGTGCTCGAGGCGCAGGGCTCGGTCCTGACCAACAAGTACGCCGAGGGCTACCCCGGCCGCCGCTACTACGGCGGCTGCGAGTTCGTCGACGTCGCTGAGGAGCTCGCGCGCGAGCGCGCCAAGGCCCTGTTCGGCGCGAAGTACGCGAACGTGCAGCCGCACTCGGGCGCCTCGGCGAACGCCGCGGTGCTCTCGGCGATCGCTGAGCCGGGCGACACGATCCTCGGCCTCGAGCTCGCCCACGGCGGCCACCTCACGCACGGCATGAAGCTGAACTTCTCCGGCAAGCTCTACAACGTCGTCTCCTACGGCGTCGATCCGGAGACCTTCCTCGTCGACATGGACGTCGTCCGCGAGAAGGCCCGCGAGCACAAGCCGAAGGTCATCATCGCCGGCTGGTCGGCCTACCCGCGCACGCTCGACTTCGCGGCGTTCCGCGAGATCGCCGACGAGGTCGGCGCGACCCTGTGGGTCGACATGGCGCACTTCGCGGGCCTCGTGGCCGCCGGCCTGCACCCGAGCCCCGTGCCGCACGCGCACGTCGTCTCCTCGACCGTGCACAAGACGATCGGCGGCCCGCGCTCCGGCTTCATCCTCACGAACGACCTGGAGCTCCACAAGAAGCTCAACTCGAACGTGTTCCCCGGCCAGCAGGGTGGCCCGCTCATGCACGTGATCGCCGCGAAGGCGACCGCGTTCAAGCTCGCTGCGACCGACGAGTTCAAGGAGCGCCAGGAGCGCACCCTCTCGGGCGCGAAGCTCCTCGCCGAGGCCCTCACGACCGACGCGTCGCGCGCCGCAGGCGTCGACGTGCTCACGGGCGGCACCGATGTGCACCTCGTGCTCGCTGACCTGCGCAATTCGCCGCTCGACGGCCAGCAGGCCGAGGACGCGCTGCACGCCGTCGGCATCACCGTCAACCGCAACGCCGTGCCCTTCGATCCGCGCCCCCCGATGGTGACGAGCGGCCTCCGCATCGGCACCCCGGCGCTCGCGACCCGCGGCTTCGGCGACGAGGAGTTCCGCGAGGTCTCCGACATCATCGCCCTCACGCTGCAGCAGGCCGGCGACATCGAGGCCCTCAAGGCGCGCGTCACCGCCCTCGCCGACAAGTTCCCGCTGTACCCCGGCCTCGAGGAGTGGTGAGCGGCGTGAGCGCCGCTCAGGTCCTCGACGGCAAGCGCGCCGCGGCCGACATCAAGGCCGAGCTCGCCGAACGGGTCGCAGTGCTCCGCGAGCGCGGGATCGTGCCGGGCCTCGCGACCGTGCTCGTGGGCGAGGATCCCGGATCCCAGTGGTACGTCGCGGGTAAGCACCGCGACTGCGCCGAGGTCGGGATCTCGTCGATCAAGCGCGAGCTGCCCGAGTCCGTGACGCAGGAGGAGCTGGAGGCCGTCCTCGACGAGCTGAATGCGAACCCCGAGTGCACGGGCTACATCGTGCAGCTGCCGCTCCCGAAGCACATCGACACGGATCGCATCCTCGAGCGCATCGATCCCGACAAGGACGCCGACGGGCTGCACCCGACGAATCTCGGCCGCCTCGTGCTCAACGCGAACACCGAGATCACCTCGCCGCTGCCGTGCACGCCGCGCGGCGTGATCGAGCTCGTGGAGCGCAACGGCCTGTCGTGGGCGGGCAAGAACGTGGTCGTCGTCGGCCGCGGCGTGACCGTTGGCCGCCCGATCGGGCCGCTGCTCACGCGCCGCGAGTACAACGCGACCGTGACGCTCACCCACACGGGGACCGCGGATCTCGGCGCCGAGCTGCGCCGCGCCGACGTGATCGTCGCCGCGGCAGGCGTCGAGGGCATCGTGCGCGCTGAGGACGTGAAGCCGGGCGCGATCGTGCTCGACGTCGGCGTCTCGCGCAAGACCGATCCCGAGACGGGCAAGAGCCGCGTGGTCGGCGACGTCGATCCCGCGGTCGCCGAGGTCGCGGGCTGGGTGTCGCCGAACCCCGGCGGCGTCGGGCCGATGACGCGCGCGCTGCTCCTGAAGAACGTCGTAGAAATGGCCGAGCGGGCCTAGCCGCGCGCGCCGCCACATCACGCCGCCGAAAGCGGCCGCCCCGGTTCGGGCGGCCGCTTTCGTGCTCTCCTGGCCCGGTTTTCTGGGTCGGCTCAGGGAGATCGGCGATACTGGATCTCGTCCACACGACGAAACTCCCGTGTACCAACCGAAAGGCGAGCCAGCGCGTGCCCCTTCTGAATACCGTCCTGCACTCGACGATTGCCGTCCCGGCGCTTCTCGGTATCGACTGGCTCGATCCTGAAACACTGCTCAAGGCCGGCGGCTGGGCCGCCCTCATCCTGGCGTGCGCCTTCGTCTTCCTCGAGACCGGCGTGCTCGTGCTCGCGTTCCTGCCGGGCGACTCGCTGCTCTTCACAGTGGGGCTCTTCTCCGCGACCGGGATCATCGACATCCCGATCTGGATCACCTGCATCCTGCTCTTCATCTTCGCCTTCGCGGGCGACCAGATGGGCTTCATGATCGGCCGCAAACTCGGGCCCGCGATCTTCAAGAAGGAGAAGAGCAAGTTCTTCAACCCGGAGAACGTGGCCCGCACCCACGAGTTCTTCGAGAAGCACGGCCCCAAGGCGATCATCATCGCCCGCTTCCTTCCCGTCTTTCGCGCGTTCGTGCCCGCCGCGGCCGGCGTCGGCAACATGACCTACCGCCACTTCGTCGCCTACAACGCGATCGGCGCGCTCCTCTGGGGTGTCGGCGTCACGCTCCTCGGCTACTTCCTCGGGCAGATCCCGTTCGTGCGCCAGTACAGCGAGGTGTTCATCATCGTGCTCGTGCTGATCCCGGGCATCCCGATCCTCATCGAGGCGATCAGGGCGTTCAACTCCTGGCGTACGAAGCGGCGCGCGGCGAAGGCCGGCGAGCTCGGCTGACGCCGCGAGGCTCAGACGACGGTCACGAAGCGATTCAGTGCGTCGAGCAACACGTCGGCGAGTCCCGTCGACTCCTGCATCTCCTCGCGCGCGCTGAGCGCCTCGTCGGGGTGGTCCGTGATGATGCCGTCGATGTTGCGCCGCAGGAGCTCGCGCATGCCGGCGTCGTCGTTGACGGTCCAGGCCATGAAGCCGAGGCCGGCGCGCTCGGCCGAGGCCTGCATGCCCGAGGTCGCGCTCCACTCCTCGACGACGATGAAGTCGGCGGGGGTCTCCGGGGCCTCCGCCCCCGCGAAGGCCATCGTGTAGCCGACCGTGAGGTCGGGGCGCAGCTGCTTGAGCCTGGCGACGCTCTTCGGGTCGAGCGAGTGGTAGATGTTGCTCGTGAGCGCGTCGAGCTCCTCGAGCTCGGCGACGAGCCGCTCGACGTGATCGGGAGTATCTGCACCGCCGAGCTTGATTTCGATGAGGAGCGGGATCCCGAGCTCCTTCGCGCGCAGCACGTAGTCGGAGAACTTCGGGATCAGTCCCGTGTGGCCGGCCTGGTCGCGCACCTCGATCTTCGTGAGCTCGGCGAGGGTGAGGTCCTTGACGGCCTCGGGGCGATCCGCGAGACGGCTGAGGTTCGCGTCGTGCATCGCGATGAACTCGCCGTCCTTCGTCTGCATGACGTCCATCTCGACGAGGTCTGCGTTCGCGGCCGCAGCGGCCTCGAGGCCGCCGATCGTGTTCTCGACGCCGCCGTCTGAGAAGCCGCGGTGCGCGAGGACGAGCGTGTCGGGGAACTCGGAGAGCGACCGCATGGTCCCGATCGAGAGCGTGCCGAAACCGAGCGCGGTGACGAGCGCCGCGGAGAGGACGATGAGGGGCGCGCGGCGGCCCCGCTGGGGTGCCAGGGCCGGGGTTCCTGGCGCGACCACGAGCAGGCTCGTGCCCGGTCGCAGGTGCTCGGCGCGGTCGACCACGCGGCCGACGAGCGCGCCCGCGAGCGTCGCCGTCGTGAGGCCGCTCACGAAGATCCCGAGCACCTGGGCGACGCCGAGCGAGTACGCGGCGACGATGTGGGAGGCATCGGGGCTGATGGCGTCGCTGATCGCGGTCGGGCCGAGCGCGAGCAGGATGATGATCGAGCCCGCGAGTGAGCCGACGAAGAGGATCGCGAAGGTCGCGAGCGCGAGCGGGAGCCAGCCGCGCACGCCGCGGGTGAGGCGCAGGCTCTCGCGGCCGGGGCCGCGGGTGTCGGTGAGCGCGAACGCCGGGAAGGTGAGGGCGAGCCTGAGGTTCAGGATCCCGAGTGCGAGCAGGAAGGCGGTGAGCGCGATCGCGGATACCGGGCTCTTCAGCAGCTCGCCGGAGATGAACGACGGGATCGCGATGCCCTGGGTGAGCACCGAGGCGAAGCCGAAGCCGGTGAGCGGGAGCAGCAGGAACAGGTAGAGGAGCAGCGGAATGACCCGCGGATGCGCGAGGCGCCTCGCCGTGCTGCGGAGGCGCGCGAGCTGCTCGCGCCAGCCGGCCTCCGGCCAGCGCAGGAGGAAGACGAGCGCCGCGAACTGGAGCGCGAGCAGCCAGAACGCGATGAGCACGATGACCCCGAAGCCGAGCAGGGTGAGGGGGAGAGTCGCGGCGGAGGAGAAGTCGTCGAGGTCGAGGCCGTGCATGCCGCCGGCGCGGATCGCCTCGCGGAAGAGCCAGCCGATCAGGGGGATTGCGACCCCCACGATGACGAGCTGGGTCGCGAGCAAGAAGCCGGCGAGGCGCCAGCCGCCCGCGCGCACGCGTCGCACCCCGTCCCGGATCATCCCGCCGGTCTGCCGCCACACGCCGCCCATTTCACTCCTTCACTCGCCCAACTCCGCCCCGACCTTGCCGGTTCTGCCCTGCCTGTGCGGTGTATCGCCGATAAAACACGCAGGCAGGGCAGTACCGGCAAGATATGGGTTAGGGGCGGAGGCGGACCTTTGCGTACGGGTGGGTTTCGACGCGCGAGGTGATCTCGGTGACGAGCTCCTCCGCCGACTTCTGGGTGCGCGCCCGCTCGATGAAGCGGCGCGTCGTCGCCGCGGCCGCCCGCAGATTCATCGGCCGGCCCTCGATACCGAAGAGGGTCCTGGCCCAGTCCGGCAGGAGCGACAGGATCCCGTCCTGGATGTTCACCCCGATCCACACCTTGAACGGGTTCCCCTTGAGCACGGGCTTCCGCATGTTCGCGGAAAGCTCGGCGGCGGGGAGGGTGAGCGCCATCCAGTCCTTGTTGTCGTCGATGGTGTCGTCGAGCTCCTGCCGCGTGCTGGGCAGGAACGACTGGTCGGTGATGCCGACGATCCGCGCGGCCTCGTGCTGCTCGACCACGAAGCGGTCCTGCTCGGCGACCGTCAGGATCGGCCCGAACGCGTCGGCCGCGCGCAGCACGCCGTACACGATGCAGTTGTGCGTCCACGCGAGCCATTCCTCCGTGTCGGCCCGCAGCTCCTCGCCTGTTCGCGGGTCGGTCCACACGCTCGCCGCGTGCAGCCGCTGCACGGCGGCCCCGGCCGCATCGGCGTGCGCGCGGTCGCCGAAGATCGTGGTGTCGACGTAGCGCCCCGTCCGCTCGCCGCGCCCCTCCATGTCGGTCGCATACCCGCTCGTGCCGGCGAACACCCGCATCATCATGGGATTGAGCGACTGCAGCAGCAGTGCGGCGACGCCCCCGAGCTTCGATGACGGGTCCGAGAAGACCCGCCAGCTCACGCTGTCCGGGCCGAAGTAGCCCTCGTCCGCGCGGGCGGCGGCTCCGGATCCGGCTCCGGATCGGGATCCGTCCTTGCCGGCCCCGTGCGCCACCGGGCACGCTCCTGATCCTGAAGTATTCATGCGTCGCCTCTCTGCGCGCCGAAACCAGCGCTTCCACAATTTGCGCGTTGCCGCGCGACCCCCGCGGCCGGAATCCCCGGTGATCGAGGAGACCGCAAAGTGGATGTTATCCAAGTTTAGCGCAGGGCCACTCGGTTCCGCACCCCCGCAGGGAGTTCAGTTCCCAGACATCTTCCGCCCATTCCGGGTACCCTGGGAAACTGTGCTGAGCCAGCTGGAACATTTCTCGACGATCGCCCTCTATTCGGCCATGATCGTGTATGCGATCGCGTTCGTCTTTTACGCCGTGGACCTGGCGAATCGGAGCGGCGACGCCGCTCAGGCCGATGGCCGCGCGGACGCGAACGCGGCCGCGGGAGCCGCTCCTGCGGACGAACACGCCGCAGCGGCCACCTCCTCGCTCGAGGCCACGGCCACCGGATCGATCGCCGTCGGATCGACCGCGACGAAGGTTCGCCCGGCCCCCGCGGTACAGCCGCGCGCCGGCGCGAGCGCACCCGTCGACGGCCCGGGCAAGGCCGGCCGCTCGAAGGCGCTCCGCATCGGCTTCTCGCTCACGGCGCTCGGCTTCCTCCTGCACCTCGCGGCCACCGTGCTCCGCGGCATCGGCGCCGAGCGGGTTCCGTGGGCCAACATGTACGAGTTTGCGCTGACCGCGACGTGCGCGATCGTGCTCATCTTCCTGCTCGTCCAGTTCGTCGTTGACCTGCGCTTCCTCGGCACGCTCGTGACGGGCCTCACCGTCCTCTTCCTCGGCATCACCAAGGTCAACTACTACGTGGAGATCGTGCCGCTACAGCCGGCCCTCGACTCGTACTGGCTCGTGATCCACATCCTCGTCGCGGTCCTCGCCGTCGGATTCTTCACGCTGTCGTTCGGGCTTTCCCTGCTGCAGCTCCTGCAGAATCGACGCGAGAACCGCACAGCGGCGGGCGACTTCGCCGGCATGAACTACCTCACCGGACTGCCCACGGCGGTCCGTCTTGAGGACCTGGCCTACCGCCTCGCGATCATCGGCTTCGTGTTCTGGACCTTCACCCTGATCGCAGGATCGATCTGGGCCGAAGCGGCGTGGAGCCGCTACTGGGGCTGGGACACGAAGGAGGTCTGGACCTTCGTGATCTGGGTGCTCTACGCCGGCTTCATCCACGCCCGGGCGACGCGCGGCTGGCGCGGTACCCGCTCGGCCTGGCTGTCGATCGTTGCCTACGCCGCGGTGATCTTCAACTTCGCGATCGTCAACGTCTTCTTCAAGGGCCTGCACGCCTACTCGGGCCTGTAAGCCGGCGTTCGGATCCGGATCCGGAGTGGGCTCCAGGTCCGGATCCGGATCCCGCTACTGCAGCACCTCGACGATCTCGGCAGGCTCGATCAGGCGGCCGGTGATCCGAGGCTCGTCGAGCATGACGCCCTCGTCGTTGCTCACGAGCTCGCCCACGATCGTGGTGAGCTCGTACAGGTCGTCGCCCTCGAGGGCGAGCAGCCAGGCGTGATCGCCGAGCCCGAACGCCGCGAACTGGTGCACCGCGAGGTCTCCGTCGGCGAAGTCCTCGTCGAGTAGTTCGCCCTCGGTCCGACCGGGACCAGCGTCGGCGAGCTCGTCATCGAGGTCGCCGCTCCCGCGAGCATTGCCCGCGGACGATGCTCCCGCGAGCTGCGCTTCGCTGAACTCCGCCGCACCAAACTCCGCCGCACCAAACTCCGCCGCGCCAAATTCAGATGCGCCGTACTCCGACTCGTCGAGCTCGCTGTCCGGGAACTCGAGCAGGTCCTCGGCGCTTCCGGGCCACGCGGGGGACACCGTGAGCCACTGCAGGGGCGCGGAGCCGCCGAACGCCTCCGAGTCCTGCGCGAAGCCGGCGCCGCTCCACGTCTTGATGAGTGGTTGGAGGAGGGCGGTGCGGCGAAGCTCCCGCAGCGCCCACTGCAAATCCTCGACCGCCGCGCCCGAGAGCACCACCATGAGGTCGGCGTCGGTGCGGAGACCGCTTACGTCGTACCAGCCGCGCACCGCAACGCCCTCGTTCTCGACGAGGCCGACGACGTCCTCGAGCTCCTGCACGGCGCCGACGACCTCGCGGCCGTCGAGCACGAGGGGGTGCGAAGAACTCAGCCGGAACACGGCGAACATCGCCGCAGCGGGTTCGAGGGAGACCCCCTCCGTCGAATCGGCTTCCGCCGTCGTGTGGCCTGCGGTGTCGTCGACTCGGGTATCGCTCATGCCCTCATCGTCCCGCGGACCGCGCGCGAACGCAAGGGTGAGCGTGCGTCCGGCAGGAGAAATGTTGTGGTGCATTCGGTTGCCGAGGTGCTCAGGCATCCGGCCCTCCGCTCTGCGCGCTCGCGTGACGGCGGACGGCGGCCCACGCCGCGGTCCACGTCGGAATGCCCCCGGCGGTCCGTGCGCGGGATCGGGCCCCGCTCAGCACCGGGCGCTCACCGTTCGTGATCGTTTCGAATGAGATTGTCCTGGCGGTGAGCTCCGCGGGGAGGCTGAGCCCGCTCGTGAACACCGGGCGTCTCGTCGCGATGGCGTTCCAGACTTTGGCGGGGACGAGGGTCTCGCGCCGGGCGCCGACGCGGTACGGAAGGAGGATGGCGCTCCACCGGTCAATGATGGCGGGGAGCTCCGCGAGGGGCACCTGCGGGCGAACGCGCACCCCTGCGGCCCGCAACGCCGCTGCGGCATCGTCATCGACGCTTCCCACGACCTCGACCGGTCCGTGACGCGCGCTTTCGCAGAGCAGCTGGACGTCGACGATGTCGTGCTGCACCGTTCCAAAGTAGCCGACGGGGCCATCTGGGGGTGGAGCCGACCACGGATGCTCGACAAACTCTTCATCGGCAGCCGGGGGGAGGAGCAGTGAGCCGCGTCCGTGCGCCTGCCACTGCTCCTGCATCTCCGCAGAGTCCGTCATGAGCCGTGCCTCGCTGAGAAGCTGCCGTTCGACGTCCTCCCAATCACGGGGCGGATGCCAGCTCCGCGGCACGCTGGCCCAGTCGAGGACGCGGTCGTAGAGGTGCGCGGCGGGCCGCAGACGCCGCGCGAGCGAGAGCGCGGAGCGGGACGGGACGTACTGGATCACGAGCGGAGGCGCGTCTGTCGCGCCCGCGCGTGCGCGGATGCGGCCCGCGGTGTAGCCGGGCAGGGCGTCGAGCGGAGTCCAACGGAGCACTGCGACCCCGCTCGGCACGGCCTGGCGTGGTCTCGCGGGAGCGGCCCCCGGGTGCTGCCGGACGGGGGCGAGGCGTGCGAGGGCTCGTCGTGCCGCGCCGATTGCCTGGCGCCAGCTTCGAGGGTGTGGTTCGACGAAGACGACGCGCATCCCGGCCTCGGCCGCCGCTCGTGCGAGGGAGTGGTGCCGCTGCCAGGCAAAGTTCCACTTCACCGAGCTCAGCATGACGAGCAGGTTCGGCGAGGGCGAAGCCGGAGCGGGGCCGTGGGCGGCGTCATTCTGCCGCATGGGTGACACCTCCGATGGGCGGGCGACGTGATCCTGAATGTCTGGACTGAACGGCCAAATTGTACTTTTGGGGCGGACGGCACAGACTGGGTAATGCGTAGTCATTGGGTATGGCTACGCGCAGCAAGGGGGACTGCTAAGGATTCATTGAGTTGTTAGTAGGGGCTTGCCCGTGGAGTATCAGTTGTCGGTCGTCGACCAGTGGGTCGGCGAGGGACTCGACGCCCAATCAGCGCGGTTGAACTTCTCCGCAAGCAGGATCGGGGAGATCACGCAAGCGCTCTCGGGCGAGGGGAGCGCGGTTCTCCTCGTCGGCGAGGCGGGATCGAGCAAGCTGCGTCTCGCCCGCGAGGCTGTCGAGACGTTCGTGCGGGAGCACGCAGAGGAGATCGTCGTGGTCGGCCTGCACCGAGCCCATGCTGAGCCGCGCGCCGAAGGGGAGCGACAGCCACACGACCTCGTGCGGGACATCGAACGCCGGGCGGACGGCCGCGCGGTCATCGTGGTGGCGCCGTCGCTCAATGAGTATTCGGCGGCCGAGACGCGCGAACTGGAGCGGGTCGTGCGGAGCGGCGGCGCGCGCGTCATTGGGACGGCGCGCCGCCTCAGCGGGGCGGCCTCGTACTTGGCGAGCCACCCCCGGGTGCGCACGCTCGCGGTCCCGCCGCTCGCGCTCGACGAGGCCGAGCCCTACGTCGCGCGGGTGCTCGGCGCGGAGTCCATCGACCTCCGCACGATGGGCCGCTGGTTTCGTGCGACCGCTGGAAACGCGAAGTCGCTCTCGCTCCTCGCGACCGCGCTCGACCGCGCGGGCCGACTCGCACGCGATCGGGGCGTGGTGCACGAGCGTGGCGACGGGCGCTTCGTGCCCCCGGAGCTCGAGGCGTCCCTGCGTGAGACCTGCTCGCCGGAGGAGCTTCGCACCCTGGAGTTTCTCGCGAACTTCGAGCCGGTCACCGAGGCCGCCCTGCTGGCAGAGCTCGACGGCGGGGTCGTTGACTCCTTGCGGCACCGCGGCCTCGTGGTCGCAGCGACCGCTGAGGAGGGGGTGACCGGCCTCTCCGTGAGTGCGCCGCTCCTCCGGGAAGCGCTGCGCGCGCTGACGCCGACCGGGCGCGTAGTCGCAATGTCCCAGGCCGTGTTCGAGCGGCTCGTCCGCGAGCTTGGCGCGCGCGACGGCGTGGCGGACCGGCGACTCATCATGCGCGCCGTCAACGCGGGCCTCGACGCGGGCGCGCGGATCCCGATCGCCTGGCTCTGGGACGCCTTCGAACGCTCCGCCCGCCTCGAGGATCCGGCGGCTGACCTGCGCATCGCACTCGCCGTCGTCTCGCACCCCGACGCGTCAGCCGTGCAGTTTGCGCGGGCGACGATCCTCGCGGTGCGCGCCGCCTGGATCCTCGGCGACGCGCGAACGCTGGCGGGACTTGCCGAGTCGCAGCGTGAGGCGCTCCGCCGGCTCAGCGGCGAAGAGTCGAGCGCTCGGAACGCGAGCGGCGATCCCGGCGAGCGGCGGGCACTGCGGCTGCGTATCCAGCTGGACCTCGTCGAACACCTCCTGTGTACGGCGAGCGACCTCGAAGGGGCGTCGCGCCTCCTCGACGAAGCTGAGCGAGAGCACGAGGCGCACGAGGCGCAGGAGGCGCACGAGGAGCACGAGGAGCGTGAAGCGCATGAGGCGGCGCCTCCGCTCGGCGGGGCCGAAGCCGAGCGGGAGTCGATCCGGGCGGCGAGAATGCTCCTGCTGGCGCGTTCGGGGCAGCTGCGGGCGGCGGACGATGCGTGCCCGCCCCCCGGGATGCTCGAGGCGATCCCCGTCGAGTGGGAGCGCGCCCGCGCACGTGCCGTGTCCTCCCTGCTGCTCGCCCAGCAGGGCAGGTTCAGCTGCGCGCTCGAAGTGGCCGAGTCGGCAGGGGCGCTCGCCATGCTCGGAGGCAACCCGCATTCGGAGCACCGCGAACTACTGCTCTTCTGCGAGTTCTTTGCCTCGTGGGCGAGCGGGGCCGTCGAAAGCGCGCGGGCCACACTGCGGCGAAATCAGGAGGTGTCGCTCGGCAACGACCGCTCGGTGTGCCTTGTGGAGACCGCCGGGACCCTCCTCGCTCTGTCCGATGGATCGTGGCGACTCGCCGCGCAGCGGGCCGAGCGGCTGCTCACCGGCCTCGCCACGTTCGACCGGTTTGGGCTCAGCGGATTCGCCCAGGCCGCACACGCCCTCGCCCTCGCCGCCCTGGGAGAGGTGGAGCTCAGCCGCCGGGCGATGACGCGATCGCTGGCAAAGGGCTTCGGATTCTCGCGCGTGCTGGGCGGGAGCCTCCGGCTGCTGCTGCTCAGGGCGCGGCTCTGGAACGCCGCGGCGGACACGGGCACCGCCGCGCTCGCGCTCGCCGAATGGTCCCAGCGCCAGGGCCTTCCAGCGATCGAGTTGCAGGCGCTCCACATCGCCGTGACGGTTGGCGGCTCCGATGCGCGTCAGCTCGGCTCCCGTGTTTCCGCGCTCTCGAGGGCGATCAACTCTCCGCTTTCCGACGCGTTGGCGCAGCACAGCGAGGAGCTGTTCGCCGGGGCGGGAGGCGCGGACACCCCTGGCGCGCGCAACCTCGCCGAGCTGGGGCGCTGGCAGCCGCTTCCGCCCACGGACGTGCTGACGCCGCGGGAGCGGGAAATCGCGATGCTGGCCGCGCTGGGCTACTCGAGCAAGTGGATTGCGGCGAGGTTCTTCCTGTCGGTCCGCACCGTTGACACGCATCTGCGTCACATCTTCACGAAGCTGGGCGTCGCGGGTCGCGACGGGCTCAGGGACTGGTTCCGGGCGGGACACAGCGCCCGCAACGGGGGTTCCGAACCTCGCTCGCAGGGGCCGTAAGGAATACGCATTTCGCGCTGATCGGCAGAATCCCAAACGTAATCTGACCGCGACACCGCTCCCTCATGAGCCGGGGCGGTGCGGGACAGACGACGGTGAATCGGCGGGATTGGCAGGAGAGCATGTTGCTGCGTGCCCACGGGGCGAGCGAGGGGACACCCCGTGCAGACGCCGCCCCCGTCGAACTCGGGGCGTGCGCCTCTCCCGTGTCACCTCGCCCCCTGCCCGCGCTGGAACGCCGACGTCGATGGAGCCGCTCGCTGCGGGCCCGTCTCGCGGTGACCGACGGCCTCGGCGTGCTGGCTGCCGCGGGAGCCGGGATCCTGGTGCAATGGGCCGTCGCCGAGGTGCGGCCGCTGACGGGGCTCGTCGCCGGGGCGCTCGTGGGAGTCTGGTGGCTCTTCCTCGCGGGCCTCAGGAGCCGGGAGCTGGACTGTCTCGGATCGGGCACCGTCGAGTATCAGCGCGTCGCCAACGCGACAGCGCTCACCTTCGGCACGATCGCCTCCTTCCTCGTCCTGTTCGATCAGACCGCGGAGCGCGTGCTGGTGTTCACCGCGCTTCCCGTGGGAACGCTGACGTTGCTCGTCAGTCGCTGGGCCTGGCGCACCTGGCTGCACCGCAGGCAGGAGGAGGGGCGCTACGCCGCCAGGACGCTCGTGATCGGAGACGCTGAGAGCGTGCGCTACGCCGTGCACACGCTCGACGCGGGAGCCCCGGAGTTCCTGGTCGTCGGGGCGACCCTGTTCTCGGCCGGAGGCCACGGCAGCGGGGAGGAGCCGATCGACCACCTCGTCGTTGCGGGGCGCCGGATCCCGGTCGAGGGTGACATCGGCGAGATTCGGGACGTCGCGGTGCTCTTCGGGGCGGACACGATCGTGGTCGCGAGCCTCCCGGAGCGGCAGACCGACTTTCTGCGCCAGCTCAGCTGGCAGCTCGAGGGCTCGGCGGCGGACATCGTCGTCTCGAGCCGCCTGACCGACGCGGCGGGCCCCCGGATCTCCTATCGCCCCGTCGAGGGGCTCCCCATGCTCAGGATCCGGATCCCGAGCTACGAGGGCGGCAGGCACCTGCTCAAACGGGCCCTCGACATTGGGATCGCCATTCCGGCTCTCCTGCTGATCGGGGTGCTCTTTCCCCTGATTGCGCTCGCGATCCGCGTGGATTCCCGGGGTCCGGCGGTGTTTGCCCAGGCGCGGGTCGGGCGCGATGGACGCACCTTCACCATGTACAAGTTCCGCACCATGCACCGGGACGCCGAGCGGAGGCTCGACGAGGTTCGGGCGCAGAACGAGGCCGCCGGGGCGCTCTTCAAGATCCGCAACGACCCGCGGGTGACTCGCGTGGGACGGATCCTGCGCGCCTTCTCGGTCGACGAGCTGCCCCAGTTCTGGAACGTGCTCCGCGGGGACATGAGCGTCGTCGGGCCGAGGCCGCCCTTGCCGAGCGAGGTCGAGGTCTACGGAGGGGCCGTGCCGCGCCGACTGTACGTGAAGCCGGGCATTACCGGGCCGTGGCAGGTGGGTGGCCGCAGCGAGCTGGGGTGGGACGAGAGCGTGCGGCTCGACCTCAGCTACGTCGAGAACTGGTCGCTCATGAGCGACCTGCAGATCATCTGGCGGACGGCTCGGGCCGTGGTCAGCCGCGAGGGGGCGTACTGATGAAGCGGGAGATGAACGTGCGGGAGCCGCTCTCCGGCACGGTCGATGTCGTCGGGGTGCCGGTCGAGCCCTTCTGCGAGGCAAGCATCACGGACGCGGTCATGGAGTGGGTGGGCCGCCCGGGCGTCGACGTTGCGGTGGGCGTCAACGCGCACGTGTGCAACCTGGCGCGACGGGATGAGCGGCTGCGCGACTTCCTCGCCGCGAGCGCGTGCTACGCCGACGGCCAGTCCATCGTGTGGTCGGCGCGCCTGCTCGGCGGTCGCCACGAAGAGCGCCTCGCGACGACCGACATCGCCGAACCCCTGCTCGCCGCCGCCGCGGAACAGGGGATCCCCGTATTCTTCCTCGGATCCGACGTCGGCGTCGCCGAGGAGGCCGCGCGCAGGCTCCGGGCACGGATCCCGGAGCTGCGCGTGAAGACCCAGCACGGTTATTTCGGTGCGAGTGAGACGATCGAGGTGCTCGATGCCATCGCGGACCACGAGACCGGGATCCTGTTCGTCGGGTTTGGCGACCCCGCCCAGCAGCGGTGGATCGCCGAACACGCTGAGGATCTTCCCCCGGTGGTGCTGACCTGCGGAGGGCTCTTCGACTGGCTGAGCGGTGCGCAGCGCCGGGCGCCCGGCTGGATGATCGACGCCGGGCTGGAGTGGCTGTGGCGCCTGATCCGCGAGCCTCGCCGTCTCGCCGGCCGCTACGTGATCGGCAACGCGAAGTTCCTGTTCGCGCTCGCACGGCAGCTTGCGGGACGGGGCAGGCCATGACGGTCGCCGTTCCGCGCCGGAGCGCCGGCGCCGAGGAGCGCCTGGCCCGCAAGAGTCTCTTCAGCTTTGCCGGATCCGCCTGCAGCTCGATCGCGGGCTTCGTGTTCATCGTCGGGATCGCGCGCGCCCTGGGCGACCGCGATGCCGGCATCGTGCTGCAGGCGGTCGGGGCGTTCATGATCGCGCTCGGATTCTCTCGCTTCGGGATGGACTCCGCGGCCGTGTGGCTGCTTCCGCGGCTCGCGATCGATCAGCAGCGCAGCCTGCGACCCACGATTCTGATGCTGGTTGCCACGGCCGGGATCGCCGGGTGCGTCGCCTGGGCGGTCGTCGCTGGCGGAAACGGGCTCATCCCCGACGGAGAGGGCGGCCGGGAGTTGCAGGCGGCGATTCGTGCGGTGACGCCCTTCCTCCCGATCGCGGCCATGCTGCTGACCGTGCTCGCGGTCAGCCGCGCGCTCGGCCGGATCCGCGAGTACGTGCTGATCGGGAGCGTAGGGGTGCCGGTGGTCCGATTGCTGACGGTGGGGGCAGCCATTCTGTGGGGCGCGAGCCTGTCCAGCGTGCTCGTCGCCTGGGCGCTACCGTTCCTCCTCGGCCTGATCGTGATGCTCTTCGTTGCAGCCAGAGGGGTGCGCGGGCTCTTCGCGGCGGGCGCGTTTCGGCTCTCGGAGATGGTGCCCGTGCGGCAGGTCTGGGGCTTCGCCGTCCCCAGGGTGGTCTCCGCCGGCCTGGAACAGCTGCTGCTCTGGCTTTCCGTGCTGATCGTGGGCGCCGTGTCCGGCCCCTCGGCGGCCGGAGTGTACGGGGTCGCGAGCCGCCTGGTGGCGGCCGGACTGATCGTCGACACGACGATCAGGATCGTGTTCGCTCCGAACTTCAGTCGAATGCTGCACCGGGGTGAGCGCGCCGGCGTGCGCGAGCTGCATCAGCTCGCCACGAGCTGGCTGGTGCTGTTCAGTGCGCCGCTGTTTGTGCTCCTCGCCGTGTTCGCCCCGTTCGGGCTCGGACTCCTCGGCGACAGCTTTGCGGAGGGCGCCCCGGTACTCGGGATCATGGCGGTCGGCGCCATCATCACCTCGCTCGCGGGGAACGTGCAGACGATTCTCCTTACGGCGGGCCGCAGCGGGCTCGCAGCGGCCAACAAGGCGGTTGTCGTCGCGGTCAACGTCGCGCTTATCATCCTGTTCACGCCACGATTCGGCATCGCGGGCGCGGCGGTTGCCTGGACCATCGCCACCGCCCTCGATGCGGCGCTCGCCTGGGCCGAGGTGCGCTGGATCCTTCGGCTTCCCCTCGCTGCGGCGGCGGGGTTGCGCGGGCTTGCCGTGGCCTGCGGCGCGATTGCCCTGCCCGCGGTGCTCGCGCGATGGATCCTCGGCGCGACCGGGGTGGGGCTGCTCGTCGCCCTCCTCGTCGGCGGGGTGGCATTCGGTCTCTGCGGCTCGATCGCCGCGCCCTGGGCCTGACCTACCAGGGACCCGGCTTCTCGGTGCGGGAGATGGCCCGATGAGTCGCCGCAGCCGTCGCAGCCGTCGCAGCCGTCGCATCTCGTGGCCCGAGCCACGGAAGGTCAGCACGGCGATGCTCGTGGCGTGTTCCGCCGCAATCGCTGGCGCGATGCTCGGCGTCCTGCTCGCCGTCACCGTTCCGGTCGTGGCGACGGAGCTCCCCGCCACGACCGGTCCCCAAGCCCCCGTTCCCTCCGGTGACTCTGGTCCCCCCACCGATAGGCCAGACCCACCGGAGGGGGCGGGTTCCCTCACACCCGAGCGCACCGAGGCCCTCCTGGTGGAGGGCCTTGCTCCGAGCCTCGCAGCGGAAACGACCGAGGACGAGCTCGACGCCCTGCTCGCCAGGGTCGCGGTTGACGAGTACGCGCTCGAAATCGAAGCACTGTGGGGTGAGCTCGTGGTGAACGGCTGGAGCCTCTCCGGATCCCCGCGAGTGCTCGACGTGGACCCCATCACGGGCGACACGGCCGACGGCCGAGCTGAGGTGATCGCGTGCATCGACTCGAGCGACGTCGTGCTGCGCGACTCGGAGGGCGCCCCGATCGGCGCGCAGGACGACGAGCAGGCCGTCTCGCGTCACCGGCTGGTCCTCGCCCTCGGCGACGACGGGCAGTGGCGCATCGCACGGCACGATTTTCCGGAGGATGCCAGGTGCTGAACTCCGCACGACGAAAGGACGGACTCATGCGTGTGACATCCGGTTCACGGGGCCTTCGACGGACCCTCGCAACCCTCGTGGCGCTCGGCGTCGGAGCCACGGTGCTCGGGATCCCCCCGGGGTCGCAGCCGTGGGGCGACGCCGCCTCGGCCGCTGCGCGGGTGGACGGAAGCACCGAGGCTACCGCCGCGGCCTCGTGCTGGGAGATCAAGCAGGAGTTCCCGCGGGCGAAAAGCGGGGTGTACTGGCTCTCGACCCCGGAGATGGTCGGTCCTGAGCAGTTCTACTGCGATCAGGAGCGCGAGGGCGGTGGATGGGTGCTGATCGGGCGCGGGCGCGAGGGGTGGTCTGCAGCGAATGCGGGAGTGGGCGAGGTCGCGGAGGTGCGCAGCGCCGTCACCGGCCCGTCCGCGTTCTCGCCGCGGCAGCTCTCATCCGAGACGATCGGGGAGTTGCTCGGCGGGCAGCGCGTCGATCAGCTCCAGGACGGCGTGCGACTCGTGCGCGCGAAGAACCAGGGGGGAACGAGCTGGCAGGAGGCGAGCTTCACCTTCGCGACCCCGCGCGGAGACTGGAGCTGGCAGTTCGAGAACGACCAGCGCGTGCGATCCTTCACGATCGATGGACGGACGAGATCCGGGGGCGTCACTCGCGACTTCGGGAGCGATAGCTCCTATCGACGGGTGTCCTCCACGACCGGTGCGACCCAGGGATGGCAGGGCGGCTTCGGCTTCGGCCGCCTCGTGCGCGGCAACCCGAGCGACTCGAGCTACCTCTGGTCCAAGGACACCCGCAGCGGGTATGCGAGGCCGTTCACGCAGGTCTATCTCCGACCGAAACTCAAGAGCGGCGACCTCTTCGCGCCGATCCCGGACTCCGGCACCCCCGCCCGCACGGGGACGACGGTCGTCGACTCGCTCGCCCTGCCGCAGCCCTGGAGCGTGACCGGCCTCGGCGCCGGACCGCAGAGCCTCGAGGGCTTCAACGAGGCCGCAGCATTCACCGAATCCGGTGGCCGCGTGTTCGTCGGCGGCAACTTCACGGCGGTGCAGCGCACCGCGGCCGGCGCGGGCAAGGCCGATCAGCGCTACCTTGCGGCGTTCGATCGCGACTCGGGCGAGTGGGATCCAGCATTCCGTCCTCGCTTCGACAACGCCATCCGAGCACTCGCAGAGCTCCCCGGGGGCAGAGTGGCCGTCGGGGGATACTTCACGAGGGTGAACGACGAGCGCCACCAGGGTCTCGTCGTTCTCGACGCCGTGACCGGGGAGATTGACCGGCAGTTCACGGGGAGGCTCGTCAACCGGCTGAGCGGGGGCGTGCCCATCGTGCGCGCGCTCGACGTGCAGGGCGACTGGCTGTATGTCGCGGGGTCCTTCACCCACGGCCTCGGCGGGACGGTCGCGAACGAGCAGTACATGCGCGCGGCCGGGCGGTTCAGCGTGCACGACGGAACACCCGATCACACGTGGAACCCCGAACTGAACGGCACCGTCGTCTCCATCGACGCCTCGGAGCGGGAAGACCGTGTCTATCTCGCCGGATACTTCACCGCGTCACGGGGGCGCACCGCGAACAAGGCTGCGGCGGTGACCGCGGTGGGCAACGATCTCTTCACCTGGCGACCGCAGTACTCCGCGTCGAATCGCAGCGGGTATCAGCAGGCCGTGCTCGAAGTGGGGGACCGGGTCTGGCTCGCGGGCTCCGAGCACTCGCTCTTCAGCTTCTCGCGAGATGACTTCACGCGGCTGAGCGGCTCGATCGGGCTGCCGGGAGGCGACTTCCAGGCGCTCGCGGCCGCCGGTGACGCCGTGTACGGGGGTTGTCACTGCTTCGGAGATCAGTACGAGGGCGCCTTCACCTGGCCCAACGTCGGCAGCGCCTGGAGCGAGGTCAACCCCATCTGGGGCACGGGCGCGTGGGACGCCGCCACGGGGGAGCGCATCACGGGCTTCAACGGCTCGTTCAGCAACTATCGGGGCGCCGGCTCCTGGGCCCTGTTCGTCGACTCCGCCGGGACGCTCTGGCAGGGCGGCGACTACTCCCACTCGACCGACGCGCGCTACGCGAAGCAGTGGTCGAGCGGCTTCACCCGGCAACCACTGCGCGATTCCCAGGCCCCGAGCACGCCGGCGCGCTTCGGGATCGAGCGCGCGGGCGACGAGCTCGTGTTCCGCTGGGATGCGTCGAGCGATGATCGCGGGGTGAAGGCGTACCAGCTCCTGCGCGAGGACCGTGTGCTCGCGACGGTCACCGGGACCGAGGCGACGCTGCCCGCGGAGGAGCCGGATGCGAGGTACTTCGTGCGCGCGATCGACGCCAGGGGGAACGCCTCGGCTTCGACAGCGGCCACCCGCGTGGGAGAGGCCACGGAGCCTGACCCCGAGTCGCCGGAACCCCTCCCGGTCATCGACGCGGGATCGGAGTGGTCGTTCGCATTCTCCGCGAAGCCGCTCCCCGCGGACTGGGCGGCCCCCGGGTTCGACGATTCTGCGTGGGATCGGGGGCCCGCGCCGTTCGGCTGGGGGCACGCCGACATCGCCACGAAGCTGGAGGCCGACACCCCGAAACCGCTCGTCTCGGTCTACCGGAAGACCTTCGAGATCGAGGACGCGGCCGCGGTCTCGCAGCTGCGCCTCACGACCC
Source organism: Leucobacter luti (assembly GCF_050310065.1). GTDB lineage: Bacteria > Actinomycetota > Actinomycetes > Actinomycetales > Microbacteriaceae > Leucobacter > Leucobacter luti_B. Next base: position 829,746 of record NZ_CP190007.1, read on the forward strand.
GCGCCGACGACGGCATCGTGGTGTACGTGAACGGCGCGGAGGTTGGCAGGGCGAACGTGAGCGATCCGCTCGCGGGCCACGGCAGCTATGCGGACAGCTCGCCGAACGCTCAGGCCGCCCTGGCCCATCCCGTCGTGATCGACGTTCCGGCCGAGCAGCTGCGCAGCGGCGCGAACACGATCGCGGTTTCGGTCCACTCCGGGTACCGGCTCACCTCGAGCCACAGCTTCGAGCTCGAAGCCGTGGCCGTGCCGCGCGCGACCCGGGGGTAGCCGGTGCCGGGAACGAGGCGATGGAAGTACCGGGAGGCGGTAGCTCAGCTCGATCGGGCGCAGAAGCGCGGCGAGGGCGTGCCTGCCTACATGCGCTGGGTGAATCGCTGGGTCGGGAGGCGTCTCGCCGCCCTCGCGGCGGTGGCGGGCTGCTCGCCGAACGCGGTCACGCTCACGAGCGGGCTCGTCTCCCTCGTGGCTCTCGCCTGCCTCGTTTGCGTGCCTTCCGCGGTGCTCGCGGGTGTGCTGGCGGCGATCCTGCTCGCGCTGGGCTTCGCGCTCGACTCGGCGGACGGCCAACTCGCGCGGCTCACGGGCGCGGGCGGGCCCGCCGGCGAGTGGCTGGACCACGTGGTCGACGCGGCTCGGGGCCCGCTCGTGCATCTCGCGGTCGCCGTGGGGATGCTTGCCCGCGGCGCGCTGCCGCCGTGGTGGGCGCTCGTTCCGCTCCTCTTCTCGGTGCTCGGCTCTGCACAGTTTCTGAGCCAGATCCTCGCGGAGCAGCTGGCGCTGCGCAGCCGGATCTCGGGGCCTTCCGGGACCGATCGGGCCGGCCCGTGGCGATCGTTCCTCCTGCTGCCCGTCGACACCGGGACGCTGTACTGGAGCTTTGTGCTGTGGGGCTTCCCGCTCGCGTTTGCGAGCCTGTACAGCTTGCTCTTCCTGGTCAGTGCCGCCTACGCGGTCGTTTCCATGCGCCGGAAGTACCTGGCGCTCGCGGTTCCGGCATGATCGGCCGCCCCTCGGTTCACGGCTCGATCACGAAGCCCGTCACGGGCGTGCCTGCCCGCTGGGCCTCCCGGGCAAACCAGCTGAGGTCGTCCGTCAGGGCCGTCCGCGGCCAGCACACGACGAGCGTCGCGGTGCTGGTGCGCAGGGCTGCCAGGCAGTCTGCACGGCTTTCGGTCGCCCGCAGGGTGCCGACGGTGAAGTATCTCGACGCCGCCCACTCCAGGGCAGCCGCGGCCGTCGACTGGGATTCAGACCTCCGCGCATCGAACACGAGGACCGGGCCGTGGCCCGCGCCGACCTGCAGCAATTGCTCACGAACGACGCGCATCTCCTCGCCGGCGGCCTGTTCGGAGAGCGGTTGCCCGAGCTCTCCGGTGAGTTTGGCGAGGAGGGGAGCGCCGAGGGCCTCCGCAATGTCGGCCTCGGTGCGGAGACGATGGTCGAAGGGGTCGCGGACGAACGCGAGAACGATGCCGAGCACCACGCCCGCTCCGGTCCCGGTGCCGAGGGTCAGCCAGATCCCGGGGGACAGCTCGCGCGGCGAGTCCTCGGCGGGAGTGATGATCGCACCCCCGGTCGTGTCGACGTTCGCGAGCGCGATGCGGTGGGTGAGGAGGCTGTCGAGCTCGACCTGCACCTGCTGCTGCAGCGCCGCCGCCCGCCCGCGTTCGGCCTCGTCCGCGTCCGACGCCGCTGCCGCGGTGTTGGCCTCGACGAGCTCCTCGTTGAGGCGTTCGATCTGCTCGTTGACATGGGTCTGCATCTTTTGCAGGCGGGCCTCGGCCTGCGCGCTGCGGTACTCGAGATACGCCGTCGCGACGGCGTCGGCGCCCTTGGTGGCGAGCGCCTCGCTCGGGCCCGTGTACGACACTCGCACGACGGTCGCGTCGCCCGGGGCCTGCACCGTGGAGTCGCGTCTGAGCTCCCAGGGCGTCGGGTCCCCTCCGAGCGCCTTCGAGGCGCTCTCCGCGACCACGTGCGAGCGGGCGATGTCGGCCTCCGTCTGGGGGTCGATGAGGCTCGCGGCGTTGCGCTGCTGGCTGAACGGCTCGGTGGAGATGACATTGAGGCTCACCGTGGTGGTGGCCGTGTACGAGTGCGGGCCGATGAGCAGGATGGCGGCGGCCACGAGGAACCCGGCGGCCGTCCCGATCAGGACGCACAAGCGCTGTCTGCGCAGCACCCGCACGTATTGCCAGAGCCCAAGCGATTCGTCGATGTGTTCGGCACGAGACATGAGAAAACCGACCTCCGGGGAAATGCCTGATGTTGCAGTGTCCCCCCAGACACCGGTTTCTGTTCTCCAGCCTATGTCATCTCCGGGAGAGCCATGAACCGCCGCAACGACCGCGCCATCGGGAGCCGCGCCAGCGCGACGGTCCTGCCGAGCTGGCCGCTCACGCTCATGATCGCGGGGCTGCCACTGTGGTGGTTCTCTGGCCTCGCGGAAATCGTCTGGATCCCGATCGCCGGCTGCATGGCGGCGCTCATGCTGCGTCGCGGCCGGATCTCGATCCCGCGCGGCATGGGGCTGTGGCTACTCTTTCTCGTGCTCATGCTGGTCTCGGTGATCGGCATTGACAGCTCGGGCCGGCTCCTCGCCTTCGGGTATCGCGCGCTGCTCTACCTGTCGGTGACGGTCGTGTTTGTCTACGTGCTGAACGCACCTGAGCGCCTACCGATGCGCACGGTGCTCGGCCTGCTCACCCTGCTGTGGGTCTACACGTGGATCGGCGGATACGCGGGGATCCTCTTCCCGGAGTTCGCCTTCGCCACGCCGCTCGCCTGGGTGCTGCCAGACGCACTGCTCTCGAACGAACTGGTCGGCGAGATGGCGATCCGGCGCACAGCGCAGTACAACCCGGACGGGCACCTGGAGCTGGCGCCCCGCCCGTCCGCGCCGTTCCTCTATACGAACTCGTGGGGGAGCGTGTACTCGCTCACGCTGCCGGCGGCGGTGGCGTACGCGGGCGAGCTCGGGCGCGGGCGGCGATTCCAGGGGCTGCTCATCGCCTTCCCCGTCTCGTTTGTCCCGGCCGCGTTCTCACTCAATCGGGGGATGCTGCTCGGGCTCGGGGTTGCGGGAGCCTACCTCCTGCTGCGATTCGCGCTCGCGGGCCGGGCGCGGGAGGTGCGGGCGCTCGGCGGCGTGGGGATCGTGGGCTTCGTCGCCGTGTTCCTGCTCGACCTCCCCGAGCGGCTGTCGGCGCGGACGGAGGTGAGCGCCTCAACGACGACCCGCTCCAACCTCTACCTCGAGGCCTGGGAGCGCACCCTGCAATCGCCGCTGTTCGGATACGGCGCCCCGCGGCCCTCGCAGGTCGCAGAGCCCGCGGTGGGAACGCAGGGGCAGGTCTGGATGGTGATGTTCTCGCACGGGCTCCCCGCGCTCGCCTGCTTCCTCCTCGCGCTGGTCTGGCTCGTGCTCGCGACGGCGAGATGGCGCGGTCCGCACGTGCTGGTGCTGCACACCATTCAACTCGTCACGCTCGTCGAGAGCTTCTTCTACGGGCTGCTTCCCCACGGGCTCATCGTGTCGTTCATCGCGGGGGCCGCGGCCCTGCGAGAGGGCGCGCCGCCGCGCGCCCGCGATGACGCCCGGACTACGCAATCAGTGCCGATGCGCCGCAGGCGCGGCGTGCGTACGGTGAGGGAACGGGGACTCGCTCGGAGCGCGTCGAGGCCCAGAAGGGTCAGTGCGCCGCGAGAAGCTGGCGGGAAGGGGAGGGCATGATGCGGGTCGGCTACGCCGCTGGAGCGTTCGACCTCTTCCACGTTGGGCATCTGAACCTGCTGCGACAGGCGCGCCTGCACTGCGACACCCTCATTGCCGGGGTGGTGAGCGATGAGATGCTCCTGCGTGCCCGCGGGAGATCTCCCGTGATTCCCACCGAGGAGCGGGCCGAGATCGTGAGCCACATCGACTTCGTAGACGAGGTGCACATCGAGCGCACACCGGACAAACTCGACGTGTGGCACGAGGTGCAGTTCACCCACTTCTTCAAGGGCGACGACTGGCAGGGGACGCGGAAGGGGCAGCGCCTCGAGCGCAGGTTCGCCGGGGTCGGGGTGCAGGTGGTCTACTTCCCGTACACCTCGTTTACTTCGAGCACGGAGATCCGCCGCGCCCTCGATGAACTCGGCGCATTCGGCCGCGTGAGCAGCGGGCGTCACTCGGCCGCCGCGTAGCCCGGTGCCTACTTCCCGCCGACGACGGGGAAACTGCCCGTCGGGGTCTCGCCGTCGTCGTACACGCTATCCGGCGCGCCGATCAGCTTCGGATCGGGGGTCCCCACGACCTCATGGTCCTTGTTCGGGTAGTCGAATCGCGACAGCACCCAGCGCATCGCCTCGAGGCGGGCGCGCTTCTTGTCGTTCGACTTGACGACGGTCCACGGCGCCTGCGGGGTGTCCGTGTAGAAGAACATCGCCTCCTTCGCGGCCGAGTAGTCGTCCCACTTGTCGAGGCTCGCGAGGTCGGTGGGGGAGAGCTTCCACTGCTTCACCGGATCGAGCGAGCGCGACATGAAGCGCTCGTGCTGCTCGGCCTTGCCGACCGAGAACCAGAACTTGATGAGGTGCGTGCCCGAGTTCACGAGCATCCGCTCGAACTCGGGGGCGGAGCGCGTGAACTCGAGATACTGCTGCGGCGTGCAGTAGCCCATGACCCGCTCGACCCCCGCACGGTTGTACCAGGAGCGGTCGAAGAGCACGATCTCGCCGGCCGAGGGCAGGTGCTGCACGTAGCGCTGGAAGTACCACTGGGTGCGCTCGCGCTCCGTCGGCACCTCGAGGGCGACCACGCGCGCGCCGCGGGGGTTCAGGTGCTCGGTGAAGCGCTTGATCGCGCCGCCCTTGCCCGCGGCGTCGCGGCCCTCGAAGAGGATCACGATCTTCTCGCCGGACTCCTTCACCCACGCCTGCAGCTTCAGCAGCTCGATCTGGAGCTTGTGCTTCTGCTTCTCGTATTCCTTGCGCGAGATCTTCGTGTCGTAGGGGTAGCCCTGCCGCCACGCGGCGTCCGGGCCGTCGTCCGAGGGTCGGTCGCGCCCGAGGAGTTCTCCGATCTCGTCGATCTCGGGGGTGACGTCGATCTGGCCGGGATCGGCCATCTCAAAAACGTCGGAGCTCTGCTCGTGGGGTTCGTTGGCCATGCGGGGCGCCTCTCCGGACGCGCGCGTGCGCGTTCCACCTTCAGTCTAAAACGACGGTGGGACCTGGGGACGACTCATTTTCTGGCGGCTGCAGGAGCTGCGGATCCGGATCCGGATCCGGGTCTGGTCACCGCACGAGCCGCGCGATGGCCGCCGAGGCCTCCTCGAGCTTGTCGATCGCCACCTGGCCGCCCTCCTCGGCGGCCGACGCGACGCAGTGGCGGAGGTGGTCGTCGAGGAGCTCGAGCGCGACCCGCTCGAGGGCCTTCGTCGCCGCGGACACCTGGGTGAGGATGTCGATGCAGTAGACGTCCTCCTCGATCATCCGGTGGACGCCCCTGACCTGGCCCTCCGCGCGGCGGAGCCGCTTCAGGAGCTGATCCTTGTGGTCGATGTAGCCGTGCGTCTGGTGCCCGCACGCCTCGCCGTCGGCGCCGGTGGCAGCGCCACTGTCAGCGCCGATGTCCCCGCCCGCCTGGCTGGCCATCTCTTCGCTCATGCCAGCACCCTACACGCACGCGGCGAGGGATGGTGCGAGCCGCAGTTCCTCCCCGGATCAGGGCCCGCGCCGGCGGAGCAGCTGCGCGGTCCCGCCGACGAGCAGAACGCCGACGGCGGTCCAGATCGCGCCGTAGATGAACCACTCGCCGCCCTCGATCCGCTCGCCGTTGAGCATCGAAGCGACGACGAGGAGCGCGGGCTCAAGGTAGCTGAGGAGGCCGAAGATGCTGATCGTGAGGAGGCGCGAGGCGGCGACGTAGAGGATCAGGGCGACGCCCGTCCAGAGCGCGAAGAGCGGGCCGGACCAGACGAGGGCGGGATTCGCGGCGATCGCAGCCCCGTCGGCGAGCTCCCGCCCGAGGAAGATGACGGCGAGCGGCGCGACGAGCAGGAACTCCCAGAACATGCCGCCGATGTGGGCGGTCCCGACCGCCCGGCGGAGGACGAAGTACGCGGGATAGCCGAGCGCGACGAGGAGGGTCTCCCACGAGATCCCGCCCACGCGCACGATCTCGAAGATGACGCCGACCGCCGCGATCCCGGCCGCAAGCCAGTGCCACCAGCTGAGCCGGTCCTTGTAGAGAAACTTGCCGATGATGACGAGAAAGAGCGGCAGCAGGAAGTAGCCGAGCGCGACCTGCAGGCCGCGGTCGTGGAGGGGTGCCCAGCTGAACACCCAGAGCTGCGCGCCGATGAGCAGGCCGCAGGCGAGAATCGGGAGCACCAGGATCGGCTTTCGCCTGATCCGGGCGGTGATCTCGACGACGAGGTACCACTGCCGCACCGCGAGGAGGACGAGCGCGATGAGCGGGATCGCGATGAAGTTGCGGAGCGCCCAGATCGACTCGGCCGAGGCCGGGGCGAGCATCGGGGTCACGAAATAGACGCCCGCGAACGCAACCGATGAGCCTACGGAAGCGAGCGCTCCCCGTGTTCCCTGGCCGTGGCCCCCCTGCACCCCTTACAGGTCGATCGCGCCGATGACTTCGCCGTAGGGCGTCTCGCCGACCGGGACGAACCCGATGTGCAGGAAGAACTCCTCCGGACCGTCCTCGCCGCGCTCCCAGAGCACCGTCAGGCGCTCGACGCCGCGCTTGCGCGCCTCCTGGATGAGTGCTTCGACGGCGAAGGTGCCGACGCCCATGCCCTGGGCCTCGGCGTCGACGTTGATCCGCCAGAGCGCCGCGCGGAACTCCTCTTCGGGCGCGTCGGGATCGAAGTTGCCGTGGATGAAGCCGACGACTTGGTCGTCGTCGAGCACGACCCGCTGCCACGCGCTGTGCGCGGGCGTGACCGCCGCAGCAGCTGCGTACGAGACAGGCGTGATGAACTGCTCCTGGCCGGGCTTCAGGCCGAGGCTGTTGACGGCGACGATGGTCGCGGCGGAAAGCTCTTCGAGTCGGAGGGCGCTCATGGGTACAGGCTAGCGCTTGTCCGCCGGTTCGCAAGCCCCCCACCTGCGGATTCACTGCGCGAACGAGCCCCCGATTATCTCGATGTCGAGACACCGCGTGGATCTCGGCTAGACTGGATCGCGGTCCCATCGGGCCCAAGAACGGGCGCGCCGTCAACCGTCGCGCGCCCGCGAAGACAGCGCGCGGCGCCAGCAGGGCCACGCGCCCCCGAGCTCATCACATCACGACACTGGGAGTAGCGTTGGCGAAGATCAAGGTTGAAGGCACGGTCGTCGAACTCGACGGCGACGAGATGACGCGGATCATCTGGCAGTTCATTAAGGACCGCCTGATCCATCCGTATGTAGACGTCAATCTCGAGTACTACGACCTCGGGATCCAGCACCGCGACGAGACCGACGACCAGGTCACGGTCGACGCGGCGAACGCGATCAAGCGCCACGGCGTCGGCGTCAAGTGCGCCACCATCACGCCCGATGAGGCGCGGGTCGAGGAGTTCGGCCTGAAGAAGATGTGGCGCAGCCCGAACGGCACGATCCGCAACATCCTCGGCGGCGTTGTGTTCCGCGAGCCGATCATCATCTCGAACATTCCGCGGCTCGTCCCGGGCTGGAACAAGCCGATCATCATCGGCCGCCACGCGCACGGCGACCAGTACAAGGCGACCGACTTCAAGGCCGGCCCCGGCAAGGTGACGATCACCTTCGAACCCGAGGACGGCTCGGAGCCCCAGAAGTTCGACGTCGTCACGCTCCCCGAGGGCGGCGGCGTGATCCAGGGCCAGTACAACTTCAACGACTCGATCCGCGACTTCGCTCGCGCCTCGTTCAAGTACGGCCTCTCGCGCAACTACCCCGTCTACCTCTCGACGAAGAACACGATCCTGAAGGCCTACGACGGCCAGTTCAAGGACATCTTCCAGGAGGTCTTCGACGCCGAGTTCAAGCAGGAGTTCGACGAGCGCGGCCTCACCTACGAGCACCGCCTCATCGACGACATGGTCGCTTCCGCCATGAAGTGGGAGGGCGGCTACGTCTGGGCGTGCAAGAACTACGACGGCGACGTGCAGTCGGACACGGTCGCGCAGGGCTTCGGCTCGCTCGGCCTCATGACCTCCGTGCTCATGACGCCCGACGGGCAGACCGTCGAGGCCGAGGCGGCCCACGGCACGGTCACCCGCCACTACCGCCAGCACCAGCAGGGCAAGCCGACCTCGACGAACCCGATCGCCTCGATCTTCGCCTGGACGCGCGGCCTCGCCCACCGCGGCAAGCTCGACGGCAACCAGGATCTCATCGACTTCTCGCAGACCCTCGAGGACGTCGTCATCAAGACGGTCGAGTCGGGCAAGATGACGAAGGACCTCGCGCTCCTCGTCGGCCCCGAGCAGCAGTGGCTCACGACCGAGGAGTTCCTCGCGGCGATCGACGAGAACCTGCAGCAGCGCCTGGCCTAAGGGGCGGCTCGCAGATCGAAGGGCGTCGGCACGGTGTGCCGGCGCCCTTCGGCGTTCCTGCATTCGCGTCGACTCGCCTCGACTATCCCGCGGGAAGCTGGCGAGTGGTCGACTCGCGCACGGTGAGCGTCGCCGGCGGCACCGTCATGCTCCCCGTGACCTTGCGGCCCTCCGCGAGTTGCACGGCAACCTCCACGGCGCGCTGCGCGGCGCCCTCGGGGTTGAGATCGAGCGTCGTTACGGACGGGCGCGAGAGGCGATTCTGCGTGGCCCCGGATCCGGCGGCGACGAGGAGCGCCTCGGGGACGCGGATGCCCGCCTCGATCGCCGCGCGCATGAGCCCGGCCGCGTGGCGGCCCGTCAGGCAGAACACCGCGTCGGGCCGGGGCGCCCTCGGGTGGACGAAGAGGCGGAGCACGGCCTCCGGGCCGATGCCCTCGCCGTCGACCTCGGGGAACGACTCCATGATGGGATCCTGCCCGTTGGCCTCGCACCATTCGCGGTATGCGAGCTCCGATTGCAGGTTCCAGGCGTTGCGGTCGGTGCCCGAGACGAGCGCGATCCGTTTCGCCCCGGCGTCGCGCAGGTGCTCGAGCATGAGCACGGTCTCCTCGCGATCGCGGGTGGCGAGCTCGACGAACTCGCCGGGTCGCGCCGGATCCGCGCCGACCGCCACGAACGGGATGCGCTTCTCGGCGAGGAGCGTGAGCACGGGGTCGTTCTCGAACGGTTCCGAGACGATGTACGCGTCCGCCGCGAGCGCGCTGAACGGCGCCCCGGGCCTGGTCGGGTCGTCGACGAGCATCATGCTGTAGCCGTGCTCCATGGCGGCGAGCGATGCGGCGCCGGCCATCCGGAGGAAGTAGTCGACGCCCGTGGGGAGGAACGTGTCGAGGCTGTGCAGCGGCCGGATCACGAGCGCGAGCAGGCCGAGGCGGGAGTTCTGGAGCCCGCGAGCCACCGGGCTCGGCCGGTAGCCGATCTCCGCGGCGATGCGTTCGATGCGCTCGACCGTCTCCCGGCGGACGACGCCCTTGCCGTTGAGCGCGTGCGAGACGGTCGTCGGCGACACGCCTGCGGCCTTCGCCACATCCTTGATCGTCGGTCGTTCGCTTCGCTGCACCCCGTCAGGATAGCGCGAGTGACGGCGCTCGGTACTCCGCTGCGGGGGTGAAATGGCGCGCCGCGCCCGGTCCGAGGCGCCAAAACCAAACCGTTTTTCACAAATCGTTTTGGGTGCTAGGATCCTGCGTGGGTCTTCGTCCCGCGAGTCGCGGGTCGCGGGAGATTCAACGACGAAACTTCGAACGAGGAGAACTACATGACTCACGGAAAGGCGAGGGCCCTCATCGCCCTTGTGGCCATTTCGGGTCTCGCGCTTGCGGGCTGCGCAACGGGCAGCCGAGGCGGCGGGAACGCGGGCGGCGCGGACGCGGAACTCCTGCAGGTCACCCCTGCAGCGAAGTCGGAGGCCGACAAGGTCACCTGGAACTCGACCTACGGCGAGCTCGCGAGCCTCGACCCGGTCAAGGCGTTCAACTACCCCGAGAACACGATCGTGGCGAACCTGTGCGAGTCGCTGTTCCAGATGCAGCCGGACTTCTCGGTCACCGAGAACCTCGCGACCGGCGCCGAGCCGAACGCCGACAGCACCGTGTGGACGATTGGGATCCGCGACGACGTCACCTTCTGGGACGGCAAGCCCATGACCATCGACGACGTGATCTACTCGCTGAAGCGCCACCTGGATCCCGCCGAGGGCAGCTACTGGGGCGGCGGGGTCGTCGACAACATCGCCGACATCACGCAGACCGGCGACTGGGAGATCACGATGACGCTCAAGGCGCCCGACGCCCTGCTGCCGTCCTCGCTCTCGACCGTGATCGGCACCGTCGTGCAGCAGGAGCAGCGCAAGGCCGCAGGCGAGAACTACGGCAACCCCGAGACCGGCGTCATGTGCACGGGGCCCCTCCAGTTCACGCCCGGCGACTGGAAGCAGGGCCAGTCGATCACGCTCAAGCGCTTCGACGACTACTGGAACGCGGACAAGCGCGCGAAGGCCAAGGAGATCGAGATCGGCTTCGTCGTCGATCCCACCGCGATCTCGAACAGCCTGTCGACCGGCGAGGTCCAGGGCTCCTACGACGTCCCCCTGCCCGCGCTCGGCGAGCTCGGCGCGAGCTCGAACGGCACGCTCTACGCCGGCGAGGGCCTCCAGAACATGGCCATCATCTCGACGGGCAACGGTGCATTCGGCGACCCGGCCGTGCGCCTCGCACTGACCCGCGCTTCGGATCGCTCGGCGATCGCCGAGACCGTCTACGAGGGCACCGGCGACGCCTCGCGTTCGATCGTGCCCGAGTCCGCTTGGGGCCTCTACCCCGAGGTCGCCAAGCAGCGCGACGCCGAGCTTCCCGACCTGAGCTACGACATCGAGGCGGCGAAGGAAGCGCTCAAGGACGCGAAGGTCGACACCTCGAAGCCGATCAAGATCGGATACCCCAGCGAGCGCGGCTTCTACGCCGACATCCTCAACGAGATGGCGAACGGTGCGAAGGAACTCGGGCTCACCCTCGAGCCCACGGGTGTGCCGAGCGCGCAGTTCGGTGCCTTCTTCTCGGACGAGGCAGCGCGCGAGGGCTTCGACGGCTTCGTCACCACGAACTACCTGAGCGCCCCGGAGCCGCTCCTCCACCTCATCAGCATCGCGAAGACCGGAAGCGACCAGAACTACTCCGGGTTCTCGGATCCCGCGGTCGACGCCGCGCTCGACGCCGCGCTCGCAGAGACCGACGCCGACAAGCGCGCCGAGCTCACGGTCAAGGCCGAGGCCCTGATCATGGAGCAGCAGCCCTGGGTCCCGATCAACGACCTCAATGTGCGCCTGTACATGGACAAGTCGATCACGGGCGCGCCCGCTTCGTTCGTCTACCTCTACTACCCCTGGGCGGCCGACCTCGGCTCCGCCGAGTAGGGCCTGACCCCGCAGGGAGGGATCGTCCATGATCTACGTGTTCAAACGGCTCGGCGCGCTCGCCGCCGTGCTCGTCGTGTCCAGCTTCATCGTGTTCGCGGGAATGTATCTCGCGCCCGGAAGCCCGGAGCAGTTCCTCGTGCAGGGACGCACCGTGAGCCCGGAGGTGCTCGCCGCAATCCGGGCGCAGTACGGTCTGGACGATCCCTTCCTCGTGCGCTACTGGAACTGGTTCCTGCAGGTTCTGCAGGGCGACCTCGGTCGTTCGCTGCTCACGCAGCAGGACGTCACGGGCCTCGTCGCGTCCCGGCTGCCCACCACGCTCTTCCTCGCCGCGTTCGCCGCCATCCTGATCGTCGTGTTCGGCGTCGGCCTCGGCGTTCTCGCCGCGACGCGCTCCGGCGTCTTTGAGAAGCTCGTCGTGTTCGGCTCGAACCTCGGCTTTGCGGTCCCCACCTTCTTCGCGGCGCTCATCCTCATGTTCCTGTTCGGCTCGAACCTGGGATGGTTCCCGGTGTCCGGATCCGGATCCGGCTTCGCGGATCGCATCTGGCACCTCACGCTCCCGGCGATCGCGCTCGCGTTCCCCGGCATCGCGGTCGTGGCGCGCATCACGCGGACCGCCGTGCGCGAGGAGCAGGGCTCGGAGCACGTCATCATGTCGATCGCGCGCGGCGTGCCGAAGCGGGTCGTGCTCTGGCGGCACACGATCCGGAACTCGATGCTGCCGGTCACGACCGTCATCGGCACCAACATCGCCGGCCTGCTCGCGAGCGCCTTCGTGATCGAGTACGCCTTCACGCTCGACGGCATCGGCTCGCTGCTCGTGAACTCCGTGCAGAAGAAGGACTTCGCGGTCGTGCAGGCGATCGCCCTGATCATGGTGCTCGCCTTCGGGCTCATCAACCTCATTGTCGACCTCCTGTACGCGGTCATCGACCCCCGCGTGCGGCTGAGCAAGGGAGCAGGTGCGCGATGAGCGACCAGAAGTTCAAGCCCGCTCGGAACACCAACACCCGAGCGCAGGACACCGTGGCGGTCCAGCTGATCCGGAAGCACCGGAACGATGTCCCGATCACCGGGTGGCGCCTCCTCGCCAGGCGCCTCGGCCCCATCGGGATCGCGAGCCTCGCGATCATCGTGCTCGTCATCCTGATGGCGGCCTTCGCGCCGCTCATCGCTCCCTACGACCCCTACGAGGGCAGCGTCACCGCGAGGCACGAAGCGTGGAGCCTCGCACACCTCATGGGCACGGATCAGTCCGGCCGCGACATCCTCTCTCGCATCGTGTGGGGTGCGCGCACGAGCCTCATCGGCCCGACGATCGTGATCCTGATCACGGCGTTCCTCGCGACGACGCTTGCGCTGACCGCCGTCTGGTTCGGCGGCAAGGTCGACGCGCTCATCAGCCGCGTGCTCGACATCCTGTTCGCGTTCCCCAACATGCTCCTCGCGATCCTCGCGGTCGCGATCTTCGGGCCGTCGCTCATCACGGCGTCGATCGCGCTCGCCATCGGCTTCACGCCGTACTCGGCCAGGGTGATCCGCTCGGTCGCGCTGCGCGAGCGGAACCTGCCGTATGTGTCCTCCGCTCAGCTGCAGGGGATCTCGGGTTTCCTCATCACGGCGCGACACATCCTGCCGAACGTGCGCACCCAGATCCTCACCGGCATGACCATCAACTTCGGCTACGCGATGATCGAGCTCGCCGCGCTCTCCTTCCTCGGGCTCGGCGTGCAGCCGCCGACGCCGGACTGGGGCCTCATGGTCTCGAACGGCCAGGCCTCGCTCCAGCAGGGCTACTGGGAGCAGAGCGTCTTCGCCGGCCTCGCGATCGTGATCACCGTCGCCGCCTTCGGGTACGTGGGCGAGCAACTCGGCGGACGACGTGCCGCAGGAAGGATCCGCTGATGCTGAACGTGAACGACCTCGTGCTCACGGTGACCGACCCGGACACCGGCGCCGAGACGGAGATCCTCCACGGCAACTCCTTCGAACTGCGCCAGGGCGAGGCCCTCGGCCTCGTCGGCGAGTCCGGATCCGGGAAGTCGATGACCCTGAAGTGCATTCTCGGGATCGAACCCTCCGGCGCGCGCGTGGACGGCACCATCGAGCTCGACGGCGCCGACCTGCTCGCGATGCAGGGCGAACAGCTGCGCCGGGTGCGCGCCGAGGACCTCGCGCTCATCGCGCAGAACCCGCACGGAGCGCTCAACCCGGTGCTGCCCGTCGGCCAGTTCCTCATCGAGGGGATGAGCGACGCGCGCACCCTGCCGCGGGCCGAGGCGGCGCGGCGCGCGGCCGAGCTGCTGAGGGAGGTGGGGATCGACGACGCGGAGCGCGTCATGGCCTCCTTCCCGCACCAGCTCTCCGGCGGGCTGCTCCAGCGCGTCGTCATTGCGGGCGCCATCTCTGGCGAGCCCAAGCTCCTGCTCGCGGACGAGCCCACGACCGCCCTCGACGTCACCACCCAGGCCGAAGTGGTCGCGATCCTGGACGAAAAGCGGCGCGAGCACGGCCTCTCGATGATCTTCGTGACGCACGACCTGGATCTCGCCGCCGCGGTCTGCGACCGGCTCGCCGTGATGCGTAACGGCGAGATCCTGGAGATCGGCACGCCCGAGGACATCCGGGACCGGCCCCAGACCGAGTACACACGAAAGCTGATGGAGGCTCGCCCCATGCTCTACCCTGAGGGTCACCCGGCAGCCTTCCTCGCGGAAGGCCCGAACGGGGAAGGCACGAGCCAGGCGACCGCGAAGGAGGGGGAGCTGTGAACCGCAACGCAGACGCGATCATCGAGGTCGAGCACCTCAGCCGGACCTTCCACCTCGGGCGGAAGGCGAGCGTTGCCGCGCTCGACGACGTGTCGTGCGAGCTGCGCGAGGGCACGTGCCTGGCGGTCGTTGGAGAGTCCGGATCCGGCAAGTCGACGCTGGCCCGGGTCATCGTCGGCCTCGAATCCGCAGACTCCGGCACCGTGCGCATCGCCGGCACCGAGGTCAAGCCGACGACGGCGCGAGCGCAGCTGCGCGAGCGCGCCAAGCTCGTGCAGATGGTGTTCCAGGATCCGCAGGGCTCGCTCAATCGCTCCCTCGCGGTCAGCGCAACAATCGACGAGATGCTCCGGGCCCACCGCCCCGACCTCGACGCCCGGGGGCGCCGCGCACGCGTGCTCGAGCTGTTCGACGAGGTGGGCCTGACCGAGCGGCACGCGGACGCGAAGCCTGCGGCGCTCTCCGGCGGGCAGAAGCAGCGCGTAGCCATCGCCCGCGCGCTCGCCGCCGAGCCGCGCATCATCGTGCTCGACGAGGCGGTCTCCGCGCTCGACGTCTCGGTGCAGGCGCAGGTGCTCCAGCTGCTCAAGAAGCTCCGAGACGAGCACGGGCTGTCCTACCTGTTCATCACCCATGATCTGTCGGTCGTGCGCGACATCGCCGACGACGTCGTGGTGATGCGGAAGGGGCGGATCGTGGAGCGCGGCACCGTCGACGCGGTGCTCGACGCGCCGCAGGATGCCTACACGCAACTGCTCATCGCCTCGGCGCCGCGGCCCGGCTGGCGGCCGCGGCGCGGCATGCGCGACGCGCTCCTCGGGGCGACGGGGTAGAGGCCGGGACTCGAACACTGATCAGATGGACCAGGAAGAACACATGACTCACACACCAGATCGACTGCACATCGACGTGGCGGGCGACACGGCGCGCACCCGCGGGCTCCAGCGCGGCGAGGCGCTGCGGGACACCCTCGGAGAGGCCCTGGTCGCGTACGAGCGCTTGTTCCGCGCCGCGGGGGTCTCTGAGGAGGCCCAGCGGGCGGGCGCCGAGCAGGTGCTCGACAACATCGAGGCGTGGCGTCCCGCGTTCGTCGAGGAGCTCGCAGGCGTCGCCTCGGGATCCGGGCTGAGCATCGAGGCGGTCGCCGCACTCAATGCGCGCACCGAGATCCTCGCGCTCGGACGCAAGGGCGCCGCCGAGTGCTCGACCGTCACCGCCCTCATCGACGGGCGCCGGATCGGTGCCCAGACCTGGGACTGGCACGTCGAACTCGACCCGTACTGGCACACCCAGCGAGTGAGCGGCGCGAAGTTCGCCTTCGCCGGGCTCACCGAGCAGGGGATCCTGAGCAAGATCGGCGTGAACTCGGCGGGCCTCGCGCTCCACTTCAACATCCTGGGGCACGCGGGCGATGGCACGAGCGGGATCCCGATGCACGTGCTCAGCGCCGCGGTGCTCTCCGAGTGCGCCACGGTGGCCGAGGCGATCGAGCTCGTGCGGGAAGCACCCATCGGCTCGTCCTCCTCGTTCACCATGCTGGATGCGGATCGCGCGGTGTCGCTCGAAATCAGCCCGGTCGGCGTGTACGAGCTCGCCGAGCGCGACGGCAGCGTGCAGCGCATGAACCACTTCCTCAGCGCGGAGCCGCTGTCGGAGCAGAAGTCCGAGCTCTACGAGCCAGACTCGTCTGAGCGGCTGAGCCTCGTGCGCTCCCGCCTCGCCCACGGACTGCCAGACAGCGAAGAATCCCTGATCCGGCTGCTGGAATCCGCGGAAGGGGAGGCGCCGCTCACCTGCCGCCCCGACATGGCGCTGCCGTACGGCGAGCACTGGGCGACCCTTGCGACGATCGTGACGGACCCCGAGGCGCGCGCGATCCGGATCCTGGACGGCATGCCGCCCGAGGCCGAGACCGGCACCTGGCGCGAGCTCGAGGTGTAGCGCCGCGCGGCGCCGGCCATGCCCTGCCCCTGGGAAGAGTTGACCCAAAGTGACGCCTAATCGCGATTAGGCGTCACTTTGGGTCAACTCAGAGGGGAGCTTCGCGCACCGAGCCCGTCGAGTCGGCCGGAAGGCCCCATTCGCGCGGTCGAGTCGGCTGTAAGGCCCCATTCGCGCGGCTGAATGGGGCCTTCCGGCCGACTCGAGCTGTGGCGCGCCGCGCTGCGGCCCCTCCCCGCGCTGCGGCCCCTCCGCGCGCGGCCGGGCCGGGGGCCCCGGAAGAGTTGATCGAAAGTGACGCCAACCGACGGTTAGGCGTCACTTTGGGTCAACTCAGGGGTGGTGCGGGTCAAGGATGTGAGCTGGTGCGGGATCCTGCGCGGTCCCTGCCCCGTGCCTGCGGTCGAGTCGGCCGTAAGGCCCCAATCGTGGGGTCGAGTCGGCTGTAAGGCCCCATTCGCGCGGCTGAATGGGGCCTTCCGGCCGACTCGAGCTGCGGCGCGCCGCGCTCAAGGCCCTCCCCACTCGGCCGGGCCGGGGGCCCGGAAGAGTTGACCCAAAGTGACGCATAATGGCGGTTAGGCGTCACTTTCGGTCAACTCAGCGGAGGCGGAGGCGGGGGCGGGGGCCGAATCAGGCGCAGGGGCCGCCAGGAGCTCGCGGACGCGCGGGATCACCTCGGTCGCGTATAGCTCGACGCTGCGCATGAGCTCCGCGTGGGGCATGCCGCCGTTCGCATACTTCAGGTCGAAGCGGTCGGCGCCGAGGGTGCGCACCGTCGCGGCGATCCGGCGGGCGACGGTCTCCGGGGAGCCGACGTAGACGGATCCGGAGTCGGCCTCCGCCTCGAAGTCCTCGCGGCGGGCGGGGCCCCAGCCGCGTTCCGCCCCGATCCGGTTGCGGTTTCGCGCGAAGTGGGGCCAGAGCGCCTCGCGGGCGGCCTCATCGCTCGAAGCGATGTGTCCCGGCGAATGTACGCCGAGCGGCATGGGATCGACGCCGAGCTCCTGCTGCGCCTCACGGTAGAGCTTCGCGAAGGGGAGGAAGCGCGAGGGCTCGCCGCCGATGATCGCGAGCATCATGGGGATGCCGACCTGCACGGTGCGCAACACGGAGTGCGGGCTTCCGCCGACGCCGATCCAGGCGCGCACACCGCCCTCCTGCTCCGTCTTCGGGAAGACCTCCTGCTCAACGAGCGGCGAGCGCAGCCGCCCCGACCAGGTCACGGGGCCCTCGCCGCGGAGTTGGGCGAAGAGCTCGAGCTTCTCCGAGAAGAGCTGGTCGTAGTCGGAGAGGTCGTAGCCGAAGAGCGGGAACGACTCCGTGAAGGATCCGCGGCCGAGGATCGCCTCCGCCCGGCCCGAGCTCACGCCGTCGAGGGTCGCGAAGCGCTCGTAGACGCGCACGGGGTCGTCGCTCGAGAGCACGGTCACGCCCGTTCCGAGCAGGATCCGTTCGGTGCGGGCCGCGATGGCCGCGAGCACGATCTCGGGGGAGCTGATTGCGAAGTCGTCGCGGTGGTGCTCGCCGAGGGTGATGGCGTCGACGCCGAGCGAATCGGCGAGGACCGCCTGCTCGACGACGTCGCGCAGGACCTGCGCGTGGGGGCTGCGGGATCCGTCGGGGGCGAGCGTGACGTCGCCGAAGGTGTCGAGGCCGAGGATGAGTTCTGCGGGGCTCGCGCCCGCGACCGCCCGGAGCGGGGCGGGTGCGGTGAGCGGGGTGCGCTGGGCGGCGCCCGGGGATGCTGTCATGCCCGAAGCAACGAGAGTCGGCTCGCTGCTATTCCGCTCCGCAGGGTGCCGGAAAGCCAGGGTGCCGGAAAGAGGGGCGTCGGAAACCCGCCCGGATACCCCGCCCGCGCCGCTAGTGCGCGCGCGCCGAGGCGACGAAGCCGACGGCCGCGGCCGCGATCCCGAACACCGCGGCGATCGCCCAGTGCACGCCGAGCGCGAGGAGCGCCGCGACCGCGGCGGCGATGAGGAGGAGCTCGAAGAGCGCCTGGCCGAAGCGGTCGACGCGCAGCACGGGGCGCGGCGAGAGGAAGAGCGCCCAGAGCAGCACGGAGAGCACGAGGAGGCCGAGTCCCGTGAGGATGCCGGGGAAGGGCAGTGGCCACGCGAGGAAGCCCCAGACCGTCACGATCACGACCGCGAGGAGGTGAAAGATCGACCGCAGAAGCTGCAGGATCATGCTGGAACGGGTCGAGGTCTGGGGGGAGGCGCTGGTCACCCCGACAGTCTACCCGGCGCGGGATCCCCGGAATGCCGCCGGTGGTCCAGCGGCCCGCTCGCAAAGTGGTCCATTGGAGATGGTTCATATAGCTTCGAAGAATGAACCAAAGGGGCGACGTCGGCGCTGCTCGCAGCGCCCGGGCCGTGCGCGTGCTCCGCGCGGACGGCGGCTTTAGCGCGCCCGTCGACGTCGCATGGAGTGAGCGCGGGATCCGGATCGCCGAGCCGGAGGCCGGGCGCGCGCCCGAGTCGCCCGAGCGCTGGCTGATCCCAGGCCTCGTCGACGCCCACGCGCACCTCGCCTGGCACGACGTCGACGCGGCAGACCGCGCTCGCCGAAACCCCGCCGACGCCGCGCGCCTCACGAGCGCTGCGCTCGCGGCCCTGCTCGCGGCGGGATTCACGAGCGTCCGCGACGCGGGCGGCCTGAGCGCCGCGGCGCTCGCTGGCGCGGGCCCGGGGGCGTCGCTTGCGGGCCCGGGAGCCTCGCTCGCGGCCGCCGGGGCCACGGCGAGCCCGCTTCCCCGAGTGCAGCTCTCCGTCACGCTCATCGACCGCGCGGTCGCCGACGCGGCCGGAGGCGTGGCGCGGGCCGCCGAGCGCGCCCTCGACGCCGGCGCCCGCTGGGTGAAGCTCGTCGCGACCGCGGGCGTCGCCTCGCCCGCGGGCACCGGACTCGACCCCGTATTCAGCGCCGCCGAGCTGCGCGAGGCCGTGGCCGTCGCCGCCGAGCGGGGTGCCGGGGTCATGGTGCACGCCTGGGGCGGCCGCGCCATCGACGACGCCATCGAGGCCGGCGCGCTCAGCATCGAGCATGGGATCTTCCTCACCCCCGATCAGGCGCGACGCGGCGCAGAGCGCGGGGTTACGCTCGTGCCGACGCTCCGGATCTACCGCGAGGTCCGCGACATGATCGACGAGGGTGAGCTGCCCGAGGCCTTCCGCCCGCGCGTCGAGGAAGCAATCGCCGCGCACCCGGGCGCGGTGCGCATCGCGCGCGACGCTGGCATGCCGATCGCGCTCGGCACCGACTCCGGCACGCCCGCGCAGCACGCCTCCGGATGGAGCGAGCTGGACGCGCTCGTCGCGGCCGGTCTCGAGCCGGGCGAGGCGCTCCTCGCAGCGACGGTCGCGGGCGCGGCGCTTCTCGCGAAGGTCGCAAGCGGTGCTCCGGATCCCGCTCCGGATCTCGCCCCGGCACAGGATCCCGCCCCGCACCACTTCCCCGACTTCGCCGACGCTGTGCTGCTTCGGCGCGACCCCCGGGAGCCGGGCGCAGCCCGGGATCCGGAACTCATCGAGGCCGTCGTGCTCGACGGCGTCACCCACTCGGCCGAGGCGCTTCGCGCCGCGGCGCGCGGCCTCCGCGCATCCCACCCTCGAAAGGACGAGCAGTGAATTCCACTCCACACAACCAGCGCCCCGCGCGCCGCGGCATCGCGGCGGCGGCCGCCGTGCTCGCGGCCGGCCTCCTCCTCTCCGCGTGCGGAGGCGGATCGGGCGCGGGCGGCGCTGGCGATGCGGCCGGCGAGCCGGTCGCTGGCGGCACGCTCACGTTCGGCCGCGTGGCCACGGTCACGGACCTCGACCTGAATCAGCAGATCACCGCGAACAACGCCTTCGCGATCGACAAGATCTTCGAGCCCCTCGTGAGCTTCGACGCCGACGGCAAGATCGTGCCGTGGCTCGCGGAGTTCTCGGAGAGCGACGACGGGCTGAGCTACGTCTTCACCCTCCGCGACGGCCTGGCGTTCTCGAACGGCGACCCGGTCACGCCCGAGGACGTCGTCTTCTCGCTCAACCGCCACATCGAGGTCGAGGGCCCACTCCCGCTCTCCGCGCCGATCCAGGCGATCGAAAAGTCCGGCGAGAACGACGTCACGATCACGCTGCGCGAGCCCTACACCCCGTTCCTCTCGGAGCTCGCGGGCTTCTCGAACGGGATCTTCCCCGCCGACTTCGGCGGCAAGACCGCCGAGGAGTTCTTCAAGTCCCCGATCGGCACCGGCCCGTTCGCGGTCGACGAGTGGGATCCGAACGGCGACCTGAGCTTCGTGAAGAACGAGCACTACTGGCAGGAGGGCAAGCCCTACCTCGACGGCCTCGTCTACAAGTTCGTGGCCGACGACACGCAGCTGCGCCAGCAGCTCGCGGCGGGCCAGCTCGACGCGATCGACACGGTCCCGGCCGCGAACGCCGCCGAGGTCGAGCAGGCCGGCGACACGAGGCTCTCGAAGACCGCGGGATGGTCGACTGAGCAGGTGTTCTTCAACACCCAGCGCGAGGAGTTCGCCGATCGCCACGTGCGCCGCGCGATCGCCCACGCGCTCGACCGCGAGGGCATCACGAAGGCCACGACCTTCGGCACGGCCGAGGTCGCGAACGCCCTGCTCCCGCCGACGATCACCGACTCGGCGAACGACCCGGGCGTCGCCCTCGACTTCGACGTCGACGCGGCCAAGAAGGAGCTCGCCGAGTCGAAGTACCCCGACGGCTTCGAGGTCACGCTCATGATCCCGAGCGGCAACGCGCAGCGCGCGCAGATGGCCCAGATCGTGCAGGAGTCCCTGGCCAAGATCGGGATCCAGGTGAAAATCGAGCAGCTCGACATCGCGGTGTTCCGCGAGCGCTTCTTCGCCTACGACTACGACTTCATGATCAACAGCGGCCAGTCGGACGCCCCTGATCCGAACGGCTTCATCACGTTCCAGGCCGACCCCGAGGGCTTCAGCAAGTCCTACTGGACGCACTTCACCGACGACCGGGTCACGAAGCTCATGCACGAGGGCCGCACGACGCCGAACGGCGACGAGCGCACGGAGATCTACCGCGAGATCCAGAAGATCCTCGCGGAAGAGGCCCCGTACATCCCGCTCTTCTTCCCCTCGAACCTGAAGGCGACGACGGACGAGGTGCACGGCTTCGAGGTGCTCCCGAACGGTAGCGTCCGCTTCGAGAACGCCTGGCTCACGCCCGCGAAGTAGCCGCTGAGCGGGTACGTAGGGAGATATTCTGACGGTCGTGGAGGATCGGGAGGCAGCCGCGCGGACGCAATCCGCGTCGACGCGCGCCGCGCGGCTGCCCCGACTCCTGCGCGCCGCGGGCGGCGGGCTCGCCCGCATCGTCCCCGTAACGCTCGGGGTCGTCGTCGCGGTGTTCTTCCTGCTGCGCATGGTGCCAGGCGATCCGGCGGCGATGATCCTCGGGGAGCGGGCGACGCCGCAGGCGATCTCAGAGCTCCGGGCGAAGCTCGGCCTCGACCAGCCGCTCTGGCAGCAGTTCCTCGACTTCCTCGGCCAGGTGTTCACCCGCTTCGACACGGGGAACTCCCTGGTCACGGGCGCATCGACGCGCGAGCTCGTGTTCGAGCGCGCGCCGATCAGCCTCGGGATCGTCGGCCTCGCCGTGGTCTTCGCCGTGCTCATCGCCGTGCCGCTCGCCCTCACCGCCGCGCTCCGCAAGGACGGGATCGCCGACCACGTGATCCGGGTGATCCCGGCCGTCGGCATGGGCATGCCGCTCTTCTGGGTGGGGCTTCTGCTGATCCTTCTCTTCGCCGTGCGGCTGCGCTGGCTCCCGGTCGGGGGCGTCGGCGACGGCCCGGGCGAGCCGCTTCGGAGCCTCGTGCTGCCGGCGCTCGCCGTCGCGATCGGGCTCGCGCCGCCACTCATCCGCTCGCTCCGCGCGCAGCTCATCGAGGTGCTCTCGGCCGACTTCGTGACGACGCTTCGCGCGGCGCGGGTGCCGCGGCGCACCATCCTCGTGCGGCACGTGCTGCGCGGGGCCGCGATCCCGACCATCGCGCTGCTCGGGGTCAACACGGCGTACCTCATCGGCGGCACGCTCGTCGTCGAGAAGGTGTTCGGGATCAACGGCATCGGCACGCTTCTTTTTCAGTCGATCGGCAGCAGGGACTTCCCGGTCGTGCAGGGGGTCGCGCTCTACTGCGCCGTGCTCGTCGTGATCGTGACGGCCGTGTCGAGCGGCCTGTCGGCGCTGCTCGACCCGCGGCTGCGGCGCGGGATCGGGGCCGGATCGTGAGCGCGTCGCGGCCGCAGACGGCCGAGCTCTCGATCCCGCTCGCGCTGCCCGAGCGCCGCCGCGGGGGCCCGTCGCCCGCGCTCGTCGCGGGAGCGATCCTCGCGCTCCTCCTCGTCGCGGCGGCGCTGCTCGCGCCCCTGCTCGCGCCGTTCCCGCCGGGGGAGCAGAGCCTCTCGGACGGCCTCGCCGCCCCCTCGGCGGCGCACCCGCTCGGAACCGACCAGCTCGGCCGCGACGTGCTCTCGCGCATGCTCTTCGCGGCGCGCACCGACCTCGGGCTCGCGGCCCTCGCGGCCCTCGCCCCGTTCGTGATCGGGGTCGGGATCGGGCTCGTGTCCGGGTACTTCGGGCGCGCGGTCGACTGGGTGGCCTCGCGGATCACCGACACCGTGATCGCGTTCCCCTTCTATGTGCTCGTGATCGCGATCGTCTTCGCCGTCGGCGCGGGGCCTGGCGGGATCGTGCTCGCCTTCGCCCTCGTCGGCTGGGTCGGCTACGCGCGGGTGATCCGCGCCATGACCTCGGCGCTCCGGGAGTCCGGCTTCGTCGCGGCCGCCCGCGGCGGCGGCCTCTCGCACGCCCGCGTGCTGCTGCGGCACGTGCTCCCGAACGTGCTGCCCCAGGCGATCGTGCTGCTCGCGACGGAGATCGTGCTCATCATGGTCGCGATCGTGACCCTCGGCTACCTGGGGCTCGGGATCCAGCCGCCGACGCCCGACTGGGGCACGATGATCGCGGACGCCCAGCCGTTCCTCACGACGCAGTGGTGGCTCGCGGCGTTCCCCGGGCTCGCCGTCGTGCTCACCGGCATCACCTGCTCGCTGCTCGGCGACGGGATCGCCGACGCGCTGCGGGCGCGGCCGGCACCCGCCGCGCTGCGCCGGAGGCGCCGGCCCGGCGCGAGCGGACGGCCCGCGGCCGGGAATGCGGCCGGGAATGCGGCCGGGAACGCGCACGCGGAACCCGGCCGGATCAGCGTCGCGGGCCTCCGGATCGCCGCGCGCGACGGCCGGCCGCTCGTCGGTTCGGCCGGCGACGGCATCGACCTCGAGGCCGCGCCCGGCGAGGCGCTCGGCATCGTGGGCGAGTCCGGCTCGGGCAAGAGCCTGACGCTGCGCGCGCTGCTCGGGATCCTGCCCGACGGGGTCGAGCAGCGCGGGGGAGCGGTGCGCGTCGGCGGCCCCGTCGGCATGGTGTTCCAGGACCCGCTCACGGCGCTCGACCCGCTCACCCGGGTCGGCGCGCAACTGCGCGAGGCGGTGCTCGCGGCCGGCGCCGCCCGTGAGAACGCCGCCGACCGGGTGCTCGAGCTGCTCGCGCTCGTGCGGCTGCCGGACGCGGCCGAGCTCGCCAGGCGCTTCCCGCACGAGCTCTCGGGGGGCCAGCGGCAGCGGGTCGTCATCGCGATGGCGCTCGCGGGCGACCCCGCGGTGCTCCTCTGCGACGAGCCGACGACGGCCCTCGACGTCACGGTGCAGCGCCAGATCCTCGACCTCCTGCGGGAGCTCAGGCGCGAGCGCGGGCTCACGCTCGTGTTCGTGAGCCACGACCTCGCCGTCACGGCCTCGGTGTGCGACCGGCTCGTCGTGCTCCGCGCGGGGCGCGAGGTCGAGTCCGGGCCGGTCGCGCGCGTGGTCGGTGCGCCGGCCGAGCCCTACACGCGCGAGCTCATCGCCGCGGTGCCGAGGCTGCCGGATCCCGCGCTCGCTCGGGATCCGGATCCCGCGCCGGATCAGGATCCCGCGCCAGCCGGCGGGCTGACGGCCACCGGCATCACCGCCCGCTACCGCAGCGGCTTCGCGCTCGAGGGCGTCGATCTCGCGGTCGGCGAGGGGCGCGCGCTCGGGATCGTGGGGGAATCGGGCTCGGGCAAGACGACCCTCGCGCGCGTCCTCGCGGGTGAGCTGCGGCCGGACGCGGGCGAGGTGCGCCTCGCGGGCCGCCTCCTCAGAGCGCGCAGGGGGCCGGCCGAGCGGCGCGCGATCCAGCTCGTGCCGCAGGATCCCTACTCCTCGCTGAACCCGCGCATGACGGTCGCCCAGACCCTCGGCGAGCTCCTGCGCGTGCACCGGATCGTGCCGCGCGGGCGCATCGATGCCCGCGTCGCCGAGCTGCTCGCGACCGTGCGGCTGGACCCAGGGATCGCCGCGGCCCGCCCGCACGAGCTTTCGGGCGGGCAGCGGCAGCGCGTCGCGATCGCCCGCGCGCTGGCCGTCGAGCCGGACGTGCTCATCGCCGACGAGCCGACGAGCGCGCTCGACGTCTCCGTGCAGGCCTCGGTGATCGCGCTCCTCAACAGCCTCCGCCGCGACCTGGGGCTCACCCTCGTCTTCGTGAGCCACGACCTCGCCGTGGTGCACGCGCTCTGCGACGAGGTGCTCGTGCTCCGCTCCGGCAGGGTCGTGGAGCGCTCGGCCGCGCGCAGCTTCTTCGCGCTGCCGCGTTCCGGATATGCGCGTGAGCTGCTTGCCTCGGTTCCTCGCCTGGGCGTCCCTTCATGACGACAGCCTCCCACCCCGGCCCGCAACCTTGCTACGCTCCATGTAATAGCTGAGATCGACCGCGTCGACCGAGAGGAGCCAGCCCGTGGACGGGATCATGAATTGGCTCGATCGCCTGCTCGATGGGTCGCTCGTGGCCGGTGGCATCTTCCTGATCATCGGCATCGTCGGCGGCGTGCTCCTGCTGATCTCGCTCGTGCTCGACGGGATCTTCGACGCGTTCGACTTCGGAGACGGGCCGCTCAGCCTCACCACGATCGCCGCGTTCACCGCGATCTTCGGCTTCACCGCGTTCGCGAGCGTCGGCGCCGGCATGTCCACCCCGACGGCCTCCGTCGTCGGCGCGCTCGCCGGCCTCGTCGGCGGGGCGGCCGCGTTCTGGCTCTCGAAGCTCATCAGGGGCGCCGAGTCGACGACCGCGGTGAGCGGCGACGACCTGATCGGTGCGACGGGCGCCGTCGTGCTCGCGATCCCCGAGACGGGCCTCGGCGAGGTCGCCGTGATCCGCAACGGCGAGCGGATCTCGCTCTCCGCGACGGCCGACACGGCGATCCCACGCGGCGCGCGGGTCCGCATCGTGCAGACGGTGACCTCCACCTCCGTGCGCGTCGAAGCCGTTGACGCTTCACCCCAGCCCGAGACCACGAACCTCGAACAGGAGACGTAATGATCCTCGCCACCCCGGCCATCATCGGCATTTTCGGGGCAGTGATCGCACTTGTGCTGATCGCGCTCGTCATCATCAAGCGGTACAAGATCGCGAAGCCCGACGAGGCGATCATCGTCACGGGCGGCAAGGGCAAGGAGGTCGTCGACGCGAGCGGCCAGCGCACCCGCGACCTCTCGGGCCAGAAGGTCGTGACGGGCGGCGGCGTCTTCGTGCTGCCGTTCGTGCAGAAGTCCTTCACGATCTCGCTGCGCTCGCGCCGCCTCTCGATCACGACCGAGGCGCAGACGACCGACGGCATCACGATGCAGGCGCAGGCCGTCGCGGTCGTGAAGGTCGGCGGGACGCAGGAGATGATCCGCGCGGCCGCCCAGCGCTTCCTCTCGAACTCCGACGAGATCGACGAGTCGACGCAGGAGGTGCTCTCGGGCTCGCTGCGCTCGATCATCGGCGGCCTCACGGTCCTCCAGATCATCCGCGATCGCGCGGTCGTCGCCCAGAGCGTGCTCGAGGCGGCCGAGGAGGCGCTCACGAAGCAGGGGCTCGTCGTCGACACCCTGCAGATCCAGGAGATCCGCGACGGCGCGGACTACATCTCCAACATCGGACGCCCCGAGGCCGCGAAGGTGCGCCAGGCCGCCGACATCGCCGAGACGAACGCCTACCAGGCCTCGCAGGAGGCGAAGATCGCCGCCGAGCGCGTGCTGCTCGACCGCAACCGCGAGCTGAAGCTCCGCCAGGCCGAGATCCAGGCGGAAACCGACAAGGCGACCGCGCAGGCGTCGGCCGCCGAGCCGCTCGAGCAGGCGATCCAGCAGCAGGCGATCGTGCAGCAGCAGCAGATCACCGCGCAGAAGGAGGTCGCGCTCAAGACCGAGAAGCTGAACGCCGACGTGCGCGCCGTCGCCGAGGCCGAGGCCTACAAGGTCGAGGCGCTCGCGAAGGCCGAGGCCTCCGCCGCGATCTCCGCGGCCGAGGGCCGCGCCGCCGCGATCGAGCGCGAGGGTCTCGCGAGCCGGGCCGCCCGTATCGCGGCGTCTGAGGCGCTCGCCGCCGAGGGCCGCGCAGAGGCCGCCGCGATCGAGGCGAAGGGTACGGCCGAGGCCGCCGCGATCGACGCACGCGCACGCGCGCTCGAGACGCAGTCGCAGGCCGTGCTCGCGCAGGAGCTCATCCACCTGCTGCCCGAGATCGCGGGCGAGTACGCGCAGGCGATCGGCGCGATCGACCAGATGACGGTCGTCTCCGCCGACGGCACGGGCAAGGTCGCGGCCGACGCGATGGGCAACATCAAGGGCCTCCTCGAGATGGCGAAGGACACGGTCGGGATCGACCTCGCGGGCATGCTCAACGGCGTCGTCGCGGGCGGCGCCGCGGGCGCCGCGGCGGGCCGCGCCTCCTCCGAGCAGCGCGCGCCGAGGCGCGCGGCGGCGGGCGACCACGGGGCTTCTTCGGACGGATCCGGATCCGGATCCGGATCCGGATCCCGCGGCGCCGGCGGCGCCGAGCCGGGCTCAGCCCGCGGGTCAGCCGGCGCGCCCTCCGCGGCCATCGAGGCGAACGCCGCGGGCGAGGCGGCGCGCCGCGCGGCCGAGTCCGCGCAGGCGCTCGCCGACTCCGCCGGGAACGCGGCAGACGCGGCCTCGGGGGCGCTCGACGCCGCCGGATCCGCGGCCGAGGCCGCCGAGAACGCCGCGCGGCGCGCGGCCGACGGGCTCTCGGGCTCCGCGGGATCCCCGCTGAACGGTGCAGAATAGGGGCATGCCCCCTCGCGTCCCGCGCTCAGTGACGGAAGAGGTCGACTCCGTGCTCGGCCCCGCCCCGTCGAGCTATGCGCAACCGGAGGTGGTCGTGCTGCGCTTCGGCAGGCACGGCCGCCGGCTGGTGCTGCCCGTCATCGCGCTCGTCGCCATCGCGGGGCTCGCCGGATACTTCGTCGGGGGCTTCCCGGCCGCGTGGGAGAACCTCCTCGCCGGCATCGGCGCCGCGGTGCTCGCGCTGCTGCTCGGGATCCTGCCCGTGCTCGCCTGGCTCTCGCACCGCACGACCGTCACGAGCCGCCGGGTGATCGTGCGCCACGGCCTCTTCGTGCACCGCCGCTCGGAGGTGCCGCTCGGCCGGGTGCGCGAGGTGCGCACGAAGCGGGGCCCCGGCCAGCGGATGCGCGGCGCCGGCGACATCGAGCTGCTCTACGGCGCCGAGGCCATGCGGCTCGAGGACGTCCCCGGCGTGACCCGGGTCGCCGAGGCGCTGCAGGAGCTCATGGAGCGCAACTTCGCGCAGACCCCGCAGCCGCAGCAGCAGCATTTTCCGCAGCAGCAGTTCCAGCAGCCGCAGCAGGCCCAGCAGGACTCGCAGGGCTTCTTCGACCCGAACTCCTGGTGATCCGGGCCCGGATCAGGATCCGGACCCCGCGCGGTCAGCTCGTGCGCGTGTAGAGCACCTCGATGAGCTTGCCGGCAAGGCCCACGAGGCGCTCGATCTCGCTCTCGTCCCGGTCGATCCACCGGCACTCGGGGTCGCCGACGGGGACGAAGTTCTCGTGCCGCTCCCACACCATGAGGGTGCGCTCGGCTCCGAGCACGTACTGCTGCCACCAGACCTGGCGCAGATAGTTGCGCGGGATCGAGCGCCACTCCTTATTGGTCGTTTTGATTTCCGCGAGTTCGAGCGAGCCGGTCTCCCGCTCCGTCACCCCGTCGGGGGTGGCGAGGTGGCGGCGATCCCATTCGGAGTGGAAGAGCGCCTGGCTCGGGGCGATCCCGTACTCGCGGAGCACCCATGCGGCGATCTCGGGTTCCCTGGCCTTGCCGTGCTCGGTGAAGGCGTTGCCCGTGAAGCGGCTGCCGAACAGTTTTTCGTGTGCTGCGGCCTCAATGGAGCGCGGGGTCGACAGCTTCGCGACGTCGGTCGCGGTGATTCCCCTCGCTCGCGCGCGCATCCAGGCCATGCGGTCCGAGCCGTCGGTGACGATGCGCTGGAGGTGCGGGAGAGGAGCTGCGGACACCGCTCAAGTCTCGCACGTTCGCGGCCTGAGCAGGCGTCAGCACGCCCGTGTGCCGGCGCTATCTGGCGATCCTGCACCTAGCCGCCCGCTGTGCAGCAGCCGATGGAAGGCGTGACAAGTGCTGCGTAAAGTCACCCAGGGACGCTATGCTGTGGCTAGTGAGTCCCGCGGGGAAATGCGCTTCGGCGTAGCGGGGCACGGGCGGGGGCCCCCGATACACCTCGACTCCCTCAACGCACACCGTATCAATCGCCGAGAGGAGCACACGGTACAGCATGCACGCGCAGAAACTGGAACGCACGAGCGGGGGAAAGATCCGCGCACTCGTAGTCGATGACGAGGAGTCGATCACACAGCTGATCGCGATGGCGCTGCGGTACGAGGGCTGGGAGGTTGACACGGCTTCGACCGGCGCCGAGGCCCTCGAGAAGATCCGCGTTTCAGCGCCCGATGTCGCGGTGCTCGACATCATGCTGCCCGACTTCGACGGCCTGCAGCTGCTCGCGCGCACCCGCGCGACCGGGGAGACCTTCCCCGTCCTGTTCCTCACCGCGCTCGACGCGGTCGAGGATCGCGTGATTGGTCTCACCGCTGGGGGCGACGACTACGTGGTCAAGCCCTTTAGCCTCGAGGAGCTCATCGCGCGACTCCGCGGCCTGGTGCGCCGCTCGCAGATGGCTCAGGCGCAGCAGTCGGATCCCGTGCTCCGCGTCGGCGACCTCACCCTCAACGAGGACAGCTACGAGGTCGAGCGCGCGGGCCAGCCGATCACGGTGACGAACACCGAGTTCGAGCTGCTCCGCTTCCTCATGCGCAACCCGAATCGGGTGCTCTCGAAGGCGCAGATCCTCGACCGGGTCTGGGCGTACGACTTCACGGGCAAGTCGACCGTGGTCGAGCTCTACATCTCGTACCTGCGCAAGAAGATCGACAGCGGTCGCGCCCCCATGCTCCACACCGTCCGCGGTGCCGGCTACATGATGAAGCCGGCCGGGCAATAGCTCACGCGTCTACCGGCGGTTTCTTAGGCCGGGAAGAGTGTGATATTCTCTTCCCTGGCCCAAGACCGCCGGTAGGATCCGCGAGGATCCCGTAACGTTCGCACCCGCGAAGACCAGCGCAGGTACGAACTCCTTGAGTGGGGGATCACGATCCCGAACTTTCGAAGCTCCGTGCGTGCGCGCCGGAGCTTCTTTCCGTTTCAG
The DNA here is from genome assembly GCF_050310065.1 of Leucobacter luti. Classification (GTDB taxonomy): domain Bacteria; phylum Actinomycetota; class Actinomycetes; order Actinomycetales; family Microbacteriaceae; genus Leucobacter; species Leucobacter luti_B. Next base: position 859,623 of record NZ_CP190007.1, read on the forward strand.
GGGAGATTCCGTGCGGCGCGGCCCCTGTGCGACGTCCGTCGCGCGGGTACGACAAGCTAGGGAGCGCCATGGCTACGAAGGACGCTACGGTCGCCGATCTTCAGCGCAAGTTTGAAGAGTCGGACGCCGTTCTGCTGACTGAGTACCGCGGTCTCACGGTTGCCCAGCTGCGGGAACTCCGCAACAGCATCCGCGAGCACGCGACGTACGCTGTGGCGAAGAACACGCTGACCAAGATTGCGGCCAACAACGCCGGGATCACCGCATTCGATGACGAGCTCGCCGGTCCCTCGGCCCTCGCCTTCGTGCACGGTGACACCGTCGCGGTCGCCAAGGCTCTGCGTGACTTCGCCAAGGCAAACCCTCTTTTGGTGGTGAAGGCGGGCTACTTCGATGGCAACGCCCTGACCGCCGCTGAGGTAGGCAAGCTTGCCGACCTGGAGAGCCGCGAGGTGCTGCTGGCCAAGGCCGCCGGCGCCATGCAGGCTGCCCTCGTCGGTGCGGCTCAGCTGTTCAACGCACTGCCCGCCAAGGCCGCACGCGGCTTCGGCGCGCTGCAGGAGAAGCAGGACGCGTAAGCTCCGGCCCCGGCCGGATCCGTTCAACAAGAAGACCCGCCCTCACTCGCTGAGGGCACACATCAAGGAGAAACACTATGGCTAAGCTTTCGACTGAAGAGCTGCTCGAGCAGTTCAAGGAGCTCACCCTCATCGAGCTCTCGGAGTTCGTCAAGGCGTTCGAGGAGACCTTCGACGTTTCGGCTGCCGCTCCGGTCGCCGTTGCCGCTGCCCCGGCCGCCGGTGGCGCCGCTGAGGCCGTCGAGGAGAAGGACGAGTTCGACGTCGTCCTCGAGTCGGCTGGCGACAAGAAGATCCAGGTCATCAAGGTCGTGCGCGAGCTGACCGGCCTCGGCCTTGGCGAGGCGAAGTCCCTCGTCGAGGAGGCTCCCAAGAACGTGCTCGAGGGTGCGAAGAAGGAGGCCGCCGAGGAGGCAAAGGCCAAGCTCGAGGAGGCAGGCGCGGGCGTCAAGCTCGTCTAAGCTCTTCGCTTCAGCGAATTCGGGGCGGCTCTCCTTCGGGAGGGCCGCCCTTTCGCATCCCCGCACCGGGGCCCGTGTTTCCTGGGTCCCATATGGATATTTGGTCCGTGACCTGCTACTGTTGCCCGGCTGTTCGGATCATTCTGGGACCACCCTCGCCCGGCTGATCCCTGGCGCCAGGACCATCAAGAAAGGATCCTCGTGGCCCTCATCCAACTCACTCTTCGACACGCGAAGCGATACTGGCCGTTCATCGCGGCCGTGCTCGTGATGCAGCTGCTGTCGACGATCGCCGCGCTCTGGCTCCCCAGCCTGAACGCCCAGATCATCGATAAGGGCATCGCGAAGGGCGATACCGAGTTCATCTGGAGCACGGGCGGGATCATGCTCCTCATGTCGCTCGGTCAGGTCGTCACCGCGGTCATCGCCGTCTACTGCGGCGCGCGCGCCGCCATGGGGATCGGCCGCGATCTCCGCCGCGAGGTGTACCGCAAGGTCGACTCGCTGAGCACCCTCGAGGCGACGAAGTTCGGCGCCGGCACCCTGATCACCCGCGGCACGAACGACGTGCAGCAGGTGCAGATGCTCGTGCTCATGACCCTGAACTTCATGGTGACCGCGCCGATCATGGCGGTCGGCGGCATCATCATGGCGCTCCGCGAAGACGCGGGCATGTCGTGGCTCGTTTGGGCCTCGGTGGCCGTGCTCGCGGTGATCGTGAGCTTCCTCGTGTGGCTGTTGCTTCCCCTGTTCCGGACGATGCAGGATCGCGTCGACGCGATCAACGGCGTGCTCCGCGAGCAGATCATGGGCATCCGCGTCGTGCGCGCGTTCGTGCGCGAGGACTTCGAGACGGATCGCTACGACGTCGCGAACCGGAACATCACGCAGGTGTCGGTCCGCGTCGGCCAGGTCTTCGTGCTGATGTTCCCGGTCATCATGATGGTGCTGCACTTCGCGACCGCCGCGGTGCTGTGGTTCGGCGGGCACCGCGTCGACGCCGGTCTCGTCGAGGTCGGCTCGCTCACGGCCTTCCTGCAGTACCTGCTGCAGATCCTCATGGCCGTCATGATGGGCGTGTTCATGACGATGATGATCCCGCGCGCCGTGGTCTGTTCTGAGCGCATCGCCGAGCTCCTCGATTCCAAGTCGGAGCTGGAATTCCCGCGCTCCGAGCGCGTGCAGACGCCCCAGCAGGGCCGCGTCAGCTTCGAGGGCGTGACCTTCGGGTTCCCGGGCGCCGAGGAGCCCGTGATCCGGAACGTCAGCTTCACGGCCGAGCCCGGCCGCACGACCGCGATCATCGGCTCGACCGGCGCGGGCAAGACCGTGCTGCTCAACCTCATGCTGCGGCTCTACGACCCGCAGGCGGGCCGGATCACGGTCGACGGGCAGCCCGTCGACATGCTCACCCGTGAGCAGCTCGCGTCGTCGCTGAGTCTCGTGCCGCAGCGCCCGTACCTGTTCTCCGGCACGATCGCGTCGAACCTCAGGTTCGGGCGGAGCGACGCGACGGACGAGGAGCTGTGGGAGGCGCTGCGCGTCGCCCAGGGCGACGACTTCGTGCGCGAGAAGGAGCACGGGCTGGAGGAGCCGATCTCGCAGGGCGGCACGAGCGTGTCCGGCGGGCAGCGCCAGCGGCTCTCGATCGCGCGCGCCCTCGTCGCGAAGCCGCTCGTCTACCTCTTCGACGACTCGTTCTCGGCGCTCGACGTCGCGACCGACGCGCGCCTGCGGGCCGCGCTCCCCGAGGCGACGGAGGGGGCGACGACGATCATCGTCGCCCAGCGCGTCTCGACGATCACCGAGGCGGACCAGATCCTCGTCGTCGAGGCGGGTGAGATCGTCGGCCGCGGCACGCACGACGAGCTGCTCGACTCGAACGAGGTGTACCAGGAGATCGTGCGATCGCAGATGGAAGAGGCGGAGGCGGCCTGATGGCAAGGAAGAAGCAGACTGCTCCCGCCGGCCCGGACGGCGGTGGCACCGGGAAGGCGCAGGATCTCGCGGCCGACGAGCTGCCGGCCGACTACCAGCCAAGCGGCGACGACTGGATGGGCGGCGCCCCGGCGAAGAAGGCGAAGCACTTCTGGCCGGCGGCGAAGCGCCTCATGGGGCTCCTCAAGCCCGAGGCCGGACTGTTCTCGTTCGTCGTGCTGCTCGTCGTGGGATCCGTGGTGCTCACGGTCATCGCGCCGAAGGTGCTCGGCCAGGCGATGGACGTGATCTTCAACGGCATCCTCGGCCAGCAGCTGCCGGCCGGCGTGCCCGTCGACGAGGTCATCAAGCTCGCGCGCTCGCGCGGCGAGAACCAGTTCGCAGACATGCTCGAGGGTGCGAACGTCGTGCCCGGCCAAGGGATCGACTTCGACCTGCTCGGCCGGCTGATCCTGACCGTGCTCGGCCTCTATTTGGTCGCGTCGTTCCTCATGTGGCTGCAGGGCTTCCTGCTCAACAAGCTCGTGATGCGGATCATCTACAAGCTCCGTCGGGACATCGAGGCGAAGATCAACCGCCTGCCGCTCGGCTACTTCGACGGGCGCCAGCGCGGCGACGTGCTCTCGCGCGTGACGAACGACGTCGACAACATCCAGCAGGCCCTGCAGCAGGCGTTCTCGCAGCTCGTGCAGTCGCTGCTGACCGTGATCGGCATCGCGGCGATGATGTTCATCGTCTCGTGGCAGCTCGCGCTCATCGCGCTCATCGCGCTGCCGCTGTCCGGGATCATCGCGGGCGTCGTCGGCGTGCGCGCCCAGAAGCTCTTCGTGGCGCAGTGGAAGCACACGGGCGACCTGAACGGCCACATCGAGGAGTCGTTCACGGGTCACGAGCTCGTACGCATCTTCAACCGGGATGCCGAGATGACGGAGGAGTTCGACCGCCGCAACGAGGGCCTCTTCACCGCGGCCTACAAGGCGCAGGCGCTCTCCGGCACCATCATGCCGGCCATGCAGTTCGTGCAGTACCTGAGCTACGTGCTCATCGCCGTCGTCGGCGCGCTCCGCGTGACGGCCGGGCAGATGACGCTCGGCGACGTGACCGCGTTCATCCAGTACTCGCGCGAGTTCTCGCAGCCGATCGGCGAGATGGCGGGTATGGCGAACATGCTGCAGTCCGGCGTCGCGTCGGCGGAGCGCACGTTCGAGCTGCTCGACGCGGAGGAGCAGGATCCGGACACCGCCGAGGCGACGCTCCCCGAGCGCACCGACGGGCACGTCGTGTTCGACCGCGTGAGCTTCAGCTACGAGCCGGATCGCCCCCTCATTGAGGACCTCTCGCTCGAGGCGCGCCCGGGTCACACCGTCGCGATCGTTGGCCCGACGGGGGCGGGCAAGACGACGCTCGTGAACCTCGTGATGCGGTTCTACGAGCTCGACGCCGGGCGGATCCTGCTCGACGATGTCGACATCACGAAGCTGTCGCGGGCGGAGCTCCGCGGGCACGTCGGGATGGTGCTCCAGGACGCCTGGCTTTTCGACGGCACGATCAGGGAGAACATCCGTTACGGCCGGCTCGACGCGAGCGACGAGGAGGTCATCGAGGCCGCGCAGGCGACCATGGTTGACCGCTTTGTGCGCCAGCTGCCGGACGGCTACGACACGGTGATCTCGGAGAACGCCTCGTCGCTTTCGGCCGGCGAGCGCCAGCTGCTCACGATAGCGCGCGCGTTCATCGCGAACCCGTCGCTGCTGATCCTCGACGAGGCGACCTCGTCGGTGGACACCCGCACCGAGGTGCTCGTGCAGCAGGCGATGCGGGCGCTCCGCAGCGACCGCACGTCGTTCGTGATCGCGCACCGGCTCTCCACGATTCGCGACGCCGACACCATCCTCATGATGGAGAACGGCCGCATCGTGGAGCAGGGTACGCACGAGGAGCTGCTCGAGAGGCGCGGGGCTTACTTCGCGCTCTACGAGGCCCAGTTCGCGGGCGCCGCCGTGGAGGAGGAGGCGCTCGAGCTCTCCGCCGCGACGGCCCCGGTCGCCACGCAGCCTCCGGCGCAGGATCCGGGCCCGGATCCGGCCCCGGCGGAGTAGCCCCCGGCTCCCGCGCCCCTCCGTCCTCCTCCCCCGGCCCCGCGAAGAGTTGACCCAAAGTATCCCCTGGAACGCAGAATGCGTCACTTTGGGTCAACTCAAGCCGGGGTGTGGCGCCGCTGCGCCTCGCGCCTCCGAAGAGTTGACCCAAAGTGTCCCCTGGAGTGCAGAATGCGAAACTTTGGGTCAACTCAAGCCGGGGGCCAGCGCGCTCGGCCCCGCCCCCTCCGAAGAGTTGACCCAAAGTGTCCCCTGGAGCGCAGAATGCGTCACTTTGGGTCAGCTCAACACCCGGGGAGAGGGGGGGCGCACGCCCCGGTCATCGGGCGGGCTCCGGATCCGCTAGACTGGTACGGCTCCCCACGTGGCGCTATCTCAGGGAACTCCCCCAGGGCAGAAATGCAGCAAGGGTACCTGGGCTCTAGCGGGTGCGTGGGGAGTCTTTTCGTTTCCGGCACTGAATCGGGCCCTGGCGCCACCTAACGGCACCGCGGCACCGTTACTATCAGTCGCATGGTGAGCTCCCATGCAGCGGCGGTCGTCGGCGCGGGCCCCAACGGGCTCGCGGCAGCGGTGACGCTCGCGCGGGCCGGGATCCCGGTCACCGTGTTCGAGGCGGCCGAGACGATCGGCGGCGGCACCCGCACGACCGAGCTCGTCGAGCCGGGCGTGCTCCACGACGTCTGCTCCGCGATCCACCCGATGGCGCTCGCGACCGGGTTCTTTCGCGCGTTCGAGCTCGAGAAGCGGATGCGCTTCGTGGTGCCGGAGGCCTCCTACGCGAACCCGCTCGACGGCGCCGCGAGCCCGGACGGCCGCGCCGCGATCGCCTACCGCGACCTCGCCCGCACCGCCGACGAGCTCGGCCGCGACGGCGCGGCCTACGCCCGCTTCTACCGCCCGCTCGTCAGGCGCGTCGAAGCCGTCACGGACTTCGCGCTCGGCGGCGCGATGCTCCGGATCCCGCGCGACCCGCTCGCGGCCGCGCTCACGGGGCTCCGCACGCTCGAGCAGGGCAGCCCGCTCTGGAATCTCCGCTTCCGCGGGCAGGCGGCGCGCGCCCTCGTCTCCGGCGTCGCGGCCCACAGCATCGGCCGCATGCCGAACCTCGCCACGGGCGGCGTCGGCGTCGTGCTCGGCACGCTCGGGCACGCGCGCGGCTGGCCGGTCCCGGTCGGGGGATCCCGCGCCATCTCGGACGCGCTCGCCGCAGACCTCATCGAGCACGGGGGCCGGATCGAGACCGCGAACCCGATTTCGAGCGTCGACGAGCTGGGCGACTTCCGCGTCAAGCTCTTCGACACCTCGGCGCGCGGGCTGCTCCGGATCGCCGGGCGCCGCCTGCCGCGGCCCTACGCGCGCAGGCTCGCCCGCTTCCGCTACGGCGACGGCGCCACGAAGGTCGACTTCGTGCTCGACGGCCCGATCCCGTGGCGGGATCCGCGGGTCGCCGCCGCCCCCACCGTGCATCTCGGGGGATCCCGCGCGGAGGGCGCCGCCGCCGAGCTCGAGGTCGCGCGCGGCAGGCACCCGCGCAGGCCCTACGTCCTGCTCGCGCAAACGGCCGACTTCGACCCCGGCCGGAACCCTGCGGGCACCCACGCCATCTGGAGTTACACCCACGTGCCGAGCGGATCGAGTCGCGACGTCTCGGCCGAGGTGATTGCGCAGATCGAGCGCTTCGCGCCGGGATTCCGGGACCGGATCCGCGACTACCGCGTCACCACGGCGGCGCAGCTCGCCGACTACAACATGAACTACCACGGCGGCGACTTCAGCGCGGGCGCCGTCACGCTGCCGCAACTCCTCGCGCGCCCGACCGTGGGCCCGGATCCCTGGCGCACCCCGGCGCGGGGGATCTACCTCGCCTCGTCGTCGACGCCGCCCGGCCCGGGCGTGCACGGCCTGAGCGGCTGGTACGCGGCCCTCTCGGCGCTCCGCCACGAGTACGGGCTGGAGGGGCCGCCCCTCGGCCTTAGCTGAGCCGCCTCGGAGACGGCTCAGAGACCGTCAGGAGCTCGCCGCGAACTCGCGCGCACCACGGAACATTACGCGCCGAACGGTAAGGTTGGCTCGTGGCTGCATGCATCTACTTGACGTCGGCCGAGGGCAGGACCGGGAAGAGCGCGATCGCGCTGGGGGTTCTCGATGCGCTGCTCGCGGACGCCCCCCGTGTCGGAGTGTTCCGTCCCCTGATCCGCTCCGGTGAGGAACGCGACCGGGTGCTCGAGACGCTGCGCGCACGCGCGACGGCCGACGTGCCCTACGAGGCCTGCGTCGGCGTCACCTACGAGGAGGCGCACGCCGATCCGGACGCCGCGATGACCCGGATCGTCTCCGTGTTCCGCGCCCTCAGCGCGCAGTGCGACGCGGTCGTCGTCGTCGGATCCGACTTCACGGACGTCGCGGCGCCCACCGAGCTCGCGTTCAACGCGCGGATCGCGGCGAACCTCGACGCGCCCGTGCTGCTCGTGATCGGCGGCCGGTCGAACGAGGAGCCCGAGCACCTGGGCCAGCAGCTGGCGCGCACCCCGGGCGACGTCGCGCAGATCGCGGAGCTCGGCCTCGCGGAGCTCCGCGCCGAGCACGCGACGGTGCTCGCGGCGCTCGTGAACCGTGCGGATCCGGAGCGGCTCACCGAGATCACGGAGGCGGTCGCGGCGGTGCTGCCTGCGGCGACCCCGGTCTGGGCGGTGCCCGAGGCGCTGCTGCTCGTCGCCCCGCCCGTCTCCGCCGTGGTGGAGGAGGTGCGCGGCGAGCTCGTGCGCGGCGACGCCGAGCTCCTCGCGCGCGAGGTGCGCGACGTGGTCGTCGCGGGGATGTCGATGGAGAACGTGCTGCCCAGGCTCCTCGAGGGCTCGGCCGTCGTGATCGCCGCCGACCGCGCCGAGACGCTCCTCGCCGTCACGATGGCGCACGAGGCCCCCACGTTCCCGACGATCGCCGCGGTCGTGCTGAACGGCGATTTCGCGCTGCCGCCCGCCGTCGAGCGGCTGCTCGACGGCATCGACTCGACGCTCCCCGTCGTGCGCACGGCCTTCGGCACCTTCGACACGGTGCGCCGGATCACCCGCGCGCGCGGCCTGCTCACGGAGGAGTCGCCCGCGAAGTTCGACACGGCGCTCGCGCTCTTCGAGCAGCACGTCGACGGCGAGGTGCTGCGCGAGCGCCTGCGCCTCCACCGAGGCGGCGTGCGCACGCCCGTCATGTTCGCCTACGAGCTCTTCGAGCGGGCGACCGCGGCCGACGCGCACATCGTGCTGCCCGAGGGCGGCGACGACCGCATCCTGCGGGCCGCGAGCACGCTGCTCGCGCGCGGGGTCGTGCGACTGACGCTTCTCGGCGCGGAGGACGCGGTGCGCAAGCGCGGCGGCGAGCTCGGGCTCACGCTCGACGCAGCCGAGGTCGTCGATCCGGCGACCTCGCCGCTGCGCGAGCAGTTCGCGGCCGAGTACGCGCGGCTCCGCGCACACAAGGGCGTCACGCTCGAGCGGGCGCGCGAGGTCATGGGCGATGGCAGCTATTTCGGCACGATGATGGTGCACCTCGGCCTCGCCGACGGTATGGTGTCCGGCGCAGCGAACACGACGGCGCACACGATCCGCCCGAGCCTCGAATTCATCAAGACGCGTCCCGGGGTCTCGGTCGTGTCGAGCGTCTTCTTCATGGCCCTCGCCGATCGCGTGCTCGTCTACGGCGACTGCGCCGTCAACCCCGATCCCACGGCGGCGCAGCTCGCCGATATCGCGATCTCCTCGGCGGAGACCGCGGCGCAGTTCGGCGTCGAGCCGCGCGTCGCGATGCTGTCGTATTCGACGGGGGAGTCCGGATCCGGAGCCGACGTCGACAAGGTGCGTGAGGCGACGCTCCTCGCCCGGGCGGCGCGCCCGGATCTCCTGATCGAGGGGCCGATCCAGTACGACGCGGCGAGCGACCCCGCGACGGGGGCCGCGAAGCTGCCCGGCTCCTCGGTCGCGGGGCGCGCGACCGTGTTCATCTTCCCCGACCTCAACACGGGCAACAACACCTACAAGGCGGTGCAGCGCTCGGCGGGCGCGGTCGCCGTCGGCCCCGTGCTGCAGGGCCTGAACAAGCCCGTGAACGACCTCTCGCGGGGGGCGACCGTCGAGGACATCCTGAACACGGTCGCGATCACGGCCGTGCAGAGCGGCGAGGCGAAGGAGGCGGCCGAGTGACCCGGATCCTTGTGGTGAACAGCGGTTCATCCTCGATCAAGTACCAGGTCGTCGAGGCGGCGACGGGGGAGCGGCTGGCCTCCGGGCTCGTCGAGCGCATCGGCGAGCCGCTCGGCCGCATCGTGCACCGCGGCGCCGACGGCTCCGAGGTCTCCCGCGAGCTCCCCGTCCCCGATCACACGGCGGGTTTCGCCGAGATGGTGCGCGCGTTCGAGGAGACGGGGACGCCCGTCGACGAGCTCGGGATCTCCGCGCTCGGCCACCGCATCGTGCAGGGCGGCGGCGACTTCATCGAGCCGACGCTCCTCGACGACGTGGTCGCCGACCGGATCCACGAGCTCGGTGAGCTCGCCCCGCTCCACAATCCCGGCCACTACCAGGCGATCGTTGCGGCGCGGGCGCTCTTCCCCGACCTTCCGCACGTCGCGGTGTTCGACACGGCGTTCCACCAGACGATGCCAGAGTCCGCGTACCGGTACGCGATCGATCCCGCGGTTGCTTCGGTGCACGGGATCAGGCGATACGGCTTCCACGGCATCTCGCACCAGGTCGTCTCGCGGCGCGCGGCCGAGTTCCTCGGGCGACCGCTCGAATCGCTCAAGCAGATCGTGCTGCACCTCGGCAACGGCGCCTCGGCGTGCGCGATCGACGGCGGCCGCTCCGTCGACACGTCGATGGGTCTCACCCCGCTCGCCGGGCTCGTGATGGGCACGCGCAGCGGCGACATCGACCCGGGCGCGCTCCTCCACCTCCTCCGCGCGGGCTACAGCGTCGACGAGCTCGACAAGCTCCTCAACCAGCGCTCGGGGCTCCTCGGCTTCGCGGGCACGAACGACTTCCGCGACGTGCGGGCAGCGGCCGACGCCGGCGACGCGGACGCACGGCTCGCGCTCGCCGTCTATGTGCACCGGATCAGGCACTACATCGGCGCGTACCTCGTCGACCTCGACGGGGCCGACACGATCGTCTTCACGGCGGGCGTCGGCGAGAACAACGCGGCCGTGCGCGCGGAGGTGTGCGCAGACCTCGAGTGGTTCGGGGTGCGGATCGATCCGGATCGGAACGAGGCGCCGTCGCGGGAGGCGCGCCTGATCAGCACGGACGACTCGCGGATCGCGGTGCTCGTCGTGCCGACCGACGAGGAGGCCGAGATCGCCCGGCAGGCCTGGGAGCTCGTCGCGGGGTAGCGCGGCTTTCGCTGCCGCCCCCGTGAATGTCAGTGGTCGCGGGTAGCATTGAGCCCGTGGTTGCCGCACTCTATCGCCGTTACCGGCCAGAAGCCTTCTCCGAGATGATCGGTCAGTCCCAGGTGACTGATCCGCTCATGACGGCCCTTCGCACGGGCCGGATCGGCCACGCCTACCTGTTCAGTGGGCCTCGCGGCTGCGGCAAGACCACGTCGGCGCGCATCCTCGCGCGCTGCCTCAACTGTGCCGAGGGCCCCACAGACACGCCGTGCGGCGTGTGCCCGAGCTGCGTCGAGCTGAGCCGCGACGGCGGTGGGTCGCTCGACGTCGTCGAGATCGACGCCGCGAGCCACGGTGGCGTCGACGACGCGCGCGACCTGCGCGAGCGGGCGGTCTTCGCCCCCGCGCGGGATCGCTTCAAGATCTTCATCATCGACGAGGCGCACATGGTGACGCCCGGCGGCTTCAACGCGCTGCTCAAGATCGTGGAGGAGCCGCCGCCGCACGTGAAGTTCGTCTTCGCGACGACGGAGCCGGACAAGGTGATCGGCACGATCCGTTCGCGCACCCACCACTACCCGTTCCGCCTGATCGCGCCGGGCACGCTCATCGATTACGTGCAGTCGCTGTGTGACAGCGAGGGCGTGCAGGTCGAGCCGGGCGTGCTCCCGCTCGTCGTGCGCTCGGGCGGCGGATCGGTGCGCGACACGCTGTCGATCCTCGACCAGCTCATCGCGGGCTCCGAGGGCGACCTCGTGACGCGCGAGCGCGCCGCCGGACTCCTCGGCTTCACGCACACGGAGCTGCTCGATGATGTGGTCAACGCCTTCGCGGCGCAGGATCCGGCCGCGGCGTTCCGCGCGACCGACCGGGTTGTGCAGACGGGCCAGGATCCGCGCCGATTCGTCGAGGACCTGCTCGAGCGCCTGCGCGACCTCATCGTGGTCGGCGCGACCACGGTCGACGGCGCGGCCGCGGTGTTCCGCGGGGTGCCGCAGGACCAGCTCGACCGCATGTTCGAGCAGTCGCGCGGCTTCGCCCGCGGCGAGCTCTCGCGCCTCGCCGACATCGTGAGCGAGGCCCTCGACTCGATGGCGGGCGCGACGGCGCCGAAGCTGCAGCTCGAACTCATGATCGCCCGCGCGCTCGTGGGCGCCGAGCAGGCGGCGGCCGTCGCTCCGGCCGCTCAGGCGGCTCCGGCGGCACCGCAGCAGCAAGCTCGGCCCGCGCAGTCCGCGCCGCAGCAGCCTTCCCAGCCCGTGCAGCAGCCGGCTCAGCCGGTGCAGCAGCCCGCTCAGCCCGTGCAGCCCGTGCGCGAGCCTGCGCCGAATGCCGCCGAGACGGCGGCCTCGATCAGGGAGTTCTTGCGGAACGACAACGCGCCGTCCGAGCCCGCCACGCGGGCAGAGGCACCTGTTCAGCCCGCGGCGTCGGCCCCACGGCAGGCTGCACAGTCGGCTCCGGAGCAGCGTCGCGAGGAACTGGCCGGTCAGCCGCACCCGAACGCGGGGGCAGCGGGCTTTGGCCGGCCGATCTCCGACGTGCTGAGCGCCGCCCAGATCGAGAGCATCGGCGCCGAGAGGCCCGAGCCGGCAGCGGCACCGGCACCAGCCGCGGCCCCGGCCCCGGCTGCTCAGCCACAGGCGCCCGCCGCTGGTCCGCAGCAGGGCGAGGGCCCGGGCGCGGCGCCGAGCGATCCGCCCTCTGTTCAGGCCCCCGAGCCCGAGACCGAGCAGGTCGACGGCGACGACGGGGCCCCGCAGGGCGGCTTCGACGATCTCGTCGAGCTCTGGCCCGACCTGATGGAGGAGATCCTCGAGCAGGACCGTGAGGCGTGGAACGCCGTGCGCAACACGACGCCGCTCGCACTCAAGGACGACATCCTCTACCTGGGCTTCCAGTCGGTCTCCGACCTCAACGTGTTCAAGACGGCCGGCGCTGGCCCGCTCCGCGAGGCGATCCTCTCTGCGGTTGGCATCAGCGTGAAGTACGTCCCGAAGGAGCTGCCGGCGGGGCAGACCCCGCCGGGCGCCGCGCGCGAGACGGGGCCGAGCTCCGACCCCGAGGAGCCTGAGCAAGAGCCCTCCGACGATCCGATGCAGCGCGCGGCCAAGCGGCTGAGCGCGCTCGGTCCGGCGCTCGCCGCCCCGGCGTGGGCGGATCCAGCGCCGGCTCAACCGACACCGGATCGGCCGCGGGCGGAGAAGAGCGCGCCGGAGTCCCCGGCTGCGGAGGCTCCGGCTGCGGAGGCCCCGGCTGCGGAGGCCCCGGCGGCGGAGGCTCCGGCCGAGGAACGGGCCCCGGATCCGGAACGGCAGAACGGCGGCGGCGAGTCGCCTGACGCGCGCCACGACGACGATCCGTACGCGGGCGACCCCGGCGCGGGCGATGGCCCGACGGGCGGAGACTACCCCGACGATGACCCCTACGCGTCTGGCGACCCCTACGCCAGCGGCGCAGATCTGGAGACGGCGCCGGCCCGCCCGCAGGACCCGGCACCGGCACCGGCACCGGCACCGGCACCGGCACCGGCACCGGTATCCGCACCCGCACCCGCCGAGGCGCACGATCCCGAGCCGGTGCAGGAGGCGCCCGCCGCCGCCAAGAAGAAGAGCTCGGCGCCAGCGTTCACCCGCTACGGGGAGGCGGTCGTGCGCGAGGTGTTCGGGGCGCGCTTCGTCGAGGAACGTCCGCTGCCGCGTCAGTAGCCCGGCGTAGACTTGGGGGAGTTCGCGGGACCCCCTGATCGTCCCACGTGATCCCTTGGAGGCAGCACCCTTGTACGACGGCATCGTCCAGGACCTGATCGACGAGTTCGGGCGCCTTCCCGGCATCGGTCCGAAGTCGGCGCAGCGGATCGCGTTCCACATTCTGCAGACCCAGAACTTCGACGTGTCGCGCCTCGCGGAGCTCCTCAGTGAGGTGCGCGAGAAGGTCCGGTTCTGCGAGGTCTGTGGCAACATCACCGAGCAAGAGCGCTGCTCGATCTGCCGCGATCCCCGCCGCGACCACTCGCTCATCTGCGTCGTCGAGGAGCCGAAGGACGTGGTCGCGATCGAGCGCACCCGCCAGTTCCGGGGCCTCTATCACGTGCTCGGCGGCGCGATCAGCCCGATCGACGGCATCGGCCCGGACGACCTCAGCATCCCGGCGCTCATGCGACGCCTCGGCGAGGGCGAGGTCAAGGAGGTCATCATCGCGACCGATCCGAACCTGGAGGGTGAGGCCACGGCCGCCTACCTCTCGCGCCTCCTCACGACCATCGAGGTGCCCGTCTCGCGCCTCGCCTCGGGCCTCCCGGTCGGCGGCGACCTGGAGTTCGCCGACGAGGTGACGCTCGGCCGCGCCTTCGAGGGGCGGCGCGTCGTCGAGTAGGCCGGCCGCGGGCAGCCGCCCGCGCGTTCGGCGCTTCCCCGTTACGGCCCGTGTCCGCGGGCGGATACGGGCATGTCGATTCCGGTAGACTGAGGGATCGCGTAGCAATTTGAGGAGGAACCCGCGTGGCGTTGATCGTGCAGAAGTTCGGGGGCTCGTCCGTTGCGGATGCGGAGAGCATCAAGCGCGTCGCAAAGCGCATCGTCGAGGCCCGCCGCGCGGGCAACGAGGTCGTCGTGGCGGTGAGCGCCATGGGCGACACGACCGACGAACTCCTCGACCTCGCCGCGGAGTGCACTCCGATCCCGGCGCCCCGCGAACTCGACATGCTTCTCACCGCGGGCGAGCGCATCTCCATGGCGCTCCTCGCCATGACGATCAAGGGCATGGGCCTCGAGGCGCTCTCCTTCACGGGCAGCCAGGCCGGCATGATCACGACCTCCGAGCACGGCGCCGCGAAGATCGTCGATGTCACCCCGGGCCGCGTGCGCGAGGCGCTCGACCAGGGCGCGATCGCGATCGTCGCGGGATTCCAGGGCTTCAGCCGCGACTCGCGCGACATCACGACGCTCGGCCGGGGCGGATCCGACACGACCGCGGTAGCGCTCGCGGCCGCACTCGGCGCAGACGTGTGCGAGATCTACACCGACGTCGACGGCGTATTCACGACCGACCCGCGCATCGTCCCCAAGGCGAAGAAGATCGACGCGATCACGGCCGAGGAGATGCTCGAGCTCGCCGCCTCCGGCGCGAAGGTGCTGCACCTGCGCGCCGTCGAATATGCGCGCCGCCACGGCGTCGTGCTCCACGTCCGCTCGTCCTTCTCGGACGAGCTCGGGACCATCGTCTACGACCCCGCCAAGGGGCACCCGAAGGGAGATCAGGTGGAAGAGCCGATCATCACCGGAATCGCGGCCGAGAAGAGCGAGGCCAAGGTCACCGTCGGAGGCGTCCCCGACGTCCCGGGCAAGGCCGCTCAGATCTTCGAGATCGTCGCGAAGACCCACGCCAACATCGACATGATCGTGCAGAATGTGTCGGCCGCCGACACGAACCGCACCGACATCTCCTTCACGGTCCCGCTCGGCGACGGCCGCCGCGTGATCCAGGCGCTCGAGGCGGAGCGCGAGGTGCTCGAGTTCGAGACGCTGCAGTACGACGACCAGATCGCGAAGGTCGCAGTGGTCGGCGCCGGCATGCGCACCAGCACGGGCGTCTCGGCCCAGCTCTTCCGCGCCCTCTACGAGGCCGACATCAACATCGAGATGATCTCGACCTCCGAGATCCGGATCTCCGTGGTCACCCGCGCCGACCTCATGGAGAAGGCCGTGCGCGTGCTCCACACGGCGTTCGGGCTCGACTCCGACACCGACGCAACCGTCTACGCGGGCACCGGCCGCTAGGCCGCGCGCCCCAGAACCAAAGGAACCCACACGAAGATGGCTGAACAGCAGGGTCTTTCCGTCGCCGTCGTCGGCGCCACCGGGCAGGTCGGCGCCGTCATGCGCAAGCTCCTCGTCGAGCGCGAGTTCCCGATCCGGAGCGTGCGCTTCTTCTCGAGCGCGCGCTCGGCGGGCACGACGCTCGAGTTCCGCGGCGAGGACATCGTCGTGGAGGACGTCGACACGGCCGACAAGAGCGGCATCGACATCGCGCTTTTCTCCGCGGGCGGCGCCGCCTCGAAGAAGTATGCTCCTCAGTTCGCCGAGGCCGGCGCGGTCGTCGTCGACAACTCGAGTGCGTGGCGCCTCGACCCCGAGGTCCCGCTCGTCGTGAGCGAGGTCAACCCGCACGCGATCGCCGAGGCCAAGAAGGGCATCATCGCGAACCCGAACTGCACGACCATGGCCGCGATGCCCGTGATGAAGGCGCTCGACGCCGAGGCCGGGCTCGAACGCCTCATCGTCACGACCTTCCAGGCGGTCTCCGGATCCGGACTCGCCGGCGCTAAGGAGCTTTCGGGCCAGGTCACGGCGGCGGTCGAGACCGGCGGCATCGAGGGCCTTGTGCACGACGGCGCGGCCATCGACTTCAAGGCGCCAGAGGTGTACACGAAGACGATCGCGTTCGACGTGCTGCCGCTCGCCGGATCCATCGTCGACGACGGTCAGGGCGAGACCGACGAGGAGAAGAAGCTCCGCAACGAGAGCCGCAAGATCCTCGAGCTCCCCGAGTTGCTCGTCTCGGGCACGTGCGTGCGCGTCCCCGTGTTCACGGGCCACTCGCTCGCGATCAACGCGGAGTTCGCCCGCCCGATCTCGGCCGACCGCGCCCGCGAGGTGCTCGCCGAGGCTCCCGGCGTTGAGCTGAGCGACGTGCCGACGCCCCTCGAGGCGGCGGGGCAGGATCCCTCCTTCGTCGGCCGCATCCGCGAGGACCAGTCGGCGCCCGCGGGCCGCGGCCTGACGTTCTTCGTCTCGAACGACAACCTGCGCAAGGGCGCCGCCCTCAACACGGTGCAGATCGCGGAGCTCGTCGCGCAGCAGAAGCTCGGCGCCTAGCCCCGCCCCCGCCGGAGGTTGTTAGCGATTTCGGGGCTTCCGGGCCCCGCGAAGCCCCGAAATCGCTAACAACTACCCACTAACCCGCCGGGGAGTGGCTGAGGAGGTGCTCTCCGGCCGCGAGCACCTGCGTCACGCGCACGACCGTCGTGTCCGCGTCCTCGTCGCTCGTCTCGAGCACGTGCCGCTCGAGCGCCCCGAGGTGCGCGAACTGATCCCACATCGCGAGCACCGGATCCGGATCGATGAGCGCGTCGGGAGAGGTGCGGGCGATGGCGCGCGACAGCGTCACGGCGCGGTCGGGCCGCAGCACCGTGTAGCTGACGTCGACACTCGGGTGCACCCGGCGGGCCTCGGCGAAGTGGTGCAGCATCCAGGGACCGACGATTCCGTCAACGACCACGTCGAAGCCGCCGTACGCGAACTCGAACGCCGCGGCCGCGATCGCCCGGAGGACGGTCTGGTTCTGCTCGTCGGCCTCGGGCAGGTAGGCGGGGATCCCGCCCGCGATGATCGCGCTCCAGTAGTCGTCGGTGTGCAGGTGCACCCCGCTTGCGCGCAGGCTCGCGATGCGGCGCGCGATCGTCGACTTGCCCGCCCCGGGCGGGCCAGTGAGGATGATGACGTTGCCAGGCATAGTGCCAGTGTACGTCGCGAAAATCGATGCGACCGGGAACGATGTTCCGGATCCCGCGACCCGGTCGCCCCGCTAGCCGCGCGGCGACTCGAGCGTGATGAGGGTCGCCTCGGGCCGGCACGCGAAGCGCACGGGCGCGTAGATCGAGTTGCCGAGGCCCGCGCTCACGTTGAGGAACGCCGCGCGGTGCGCGTCGTACCAGACGCTCAAGCCGCGGGCCTGCGCGGTCGGCAGGTCGCAGTTCGAGGTGAGGGCCCCAACGCCGGGAACACGCACCTGGCCGCCGTGGGTGTGGCCCGCGAGGATCAGATCCGCGCCGTCGTCGAGGAACTCGCCGAGCACCTGCTGGTAGGGGGCGTGCACGACGCCGATCCGGAGCCGCTCGTCGCTCGCTGCTTCGGCGCCGTCGCTGTCGTCCTCCGCCGTCAGCGCGGCGAGCTCGGAGCGCATGGCCTCGACATCGTCGTAGCGGATGTGCGGGTCGTTCAGCCCCAGGAGCTCGACGCTCGTTCCGCGCAGCTCGAGGCGGGCCGCCGAGTTGTTGAGGTTCACGCAGCCGATGGCCTCGAGCCCGGCGGTGAGCGCCGCGTTGTCGATGTCGGGCTCGCGGGTGCTCTTGCGACTCGGCTCGGCAAGGTACTTCAGCGGGTTCTTCAAGATCGGGCCGTAGTAATCGTTCGAGCCGTGCACGAACACGGTCGGGGCGGCGGCAGCGAGCGGCTCGAGGGCGCTCAGCAGCATCGGCCGGGCCTGTATGTGCCCCATCAGGTCGCCCGTGAGTACCACGAGGTCCGGCCGGAGTTCCGCGAGCGAGCGCACCCAGTTGACCTTGTTGGTCTGCCACGGCGCGAGGTGCAGGTCGGAGAGCTGCAGGATCCGGATCGGCGCCGCGCCCTCGGGGAGGAGCGGCAGCGTGTGGCGGCGGATCGTGAAGAGCCGACGCTCGATCACGGTGGACCAGGTGATGACGCCGGCCGCGGCGAGCCCGAGGGCTGCCGCGGCCGGGCGCGGTGATGCTACTGCCACGGGGTCAGCCTTCGCCCTTCCCGCAGTTGAGGGTCAGGGTGATCGTCGAGTTCGTCTTCGCCTCGGAACCGCTCTCCGGGCTGACCGAGACGACCTTGTCCTTCTTCGGGAAGGCCTTGTCGCCCGCGTCACAGGCGAAGTCGACGTTCGAGAACCCGGCGCCCGTCAGCGTCTTCCGCGCGGCCTCGCCGGTCGCGCCGATGAGCCCGTCGGGCACGGTGGCGCCCTCGCCGTTGCTTCGGTAGACCGTCACGGCCGATCCCAGGCCCGCGGAGGAGCCGCCAGCGGGATCCGTGCGCGCGACCATGCCCTTCGCCACCGCGGAGTCGACCTCGCCGCCGTCGGAGACGGAGAAGCCGAGGTTCGTGAGCGCCGCGGTCGCTTCCTCGAAGGACTTGCCCTTGAGGTCCGGCACGCCGACCATCGTCTGCTGGATCGCCGTGTTCGATGGCTCGCGGAAACGGTCGCCGCCGTACTTGGCGTCGGCGGTATTCATGAGCGCGGGCCAGATCGTCTGATCGGCGTACATGAGTCCGCCGAAGGGCTGCGTCGACACGCGGCTCCACCGGCCGTCGGCCATCTGCACCGGTCCGGCGTTGCCGACCCAGGTCGCGGTCGCGACGCGCGTGCTCGCGCCCGCGGTCCAGTTGTCGACGACGTCGTCGGTCGTACCGGTCTTCGCGAGATGGGGCACGCCCATGCTCGACTGCGCGTGGCGCGCGAGGCCGTTGTTTACGGTGTACTGGAGCGCGTAGGCCACGCCCGCGGCAACCTCGGGGGAGATTCCCTCGGAGCACTCGCTCTTCGTGAACGGTACCTGCGCCCCGTCGGAGTCGACGATGCTGTCGATCGGTACCGGCGTGCAGACCTTGCCGTCGCCTGCGAATGCCGCGTACGCGGTTGCGACCGAGATCGGCGCGATCTCGTCGATGCCGCCGTAGACGTTCGACGGCACCATCGTGAGGTCGGTCGTGCCGTAGTTCGGGAGATCCTCGTTCGTCGCGACGCTCGCCCGGTGCAGGCCGAGCTTCTTCGCCGTGTCGAAGGTGCCGCAGAGGTCCATCTTCTGCTGCATCGACACGAGGCCGCCGTTGACCGACTGCGCGATCGCCGTGAGCACGGGCTGGTTGCCCTTCGTGCCGAGGTTGTCGTTCGAGAAGGTGAAGCTGCCGAAGCCGTAGACGCCGTCGGGCATGCAGGACGCCTTGATCGAGCTCTCCTGCACGGTGCGGCCGTTGACGTTCACGATGTCGCGCACGGAGTGCCCGGTCTTGATCCACTCCGCAAGCGTGACCGGCTTGAACGTCGAACCGATCTGGAAGCCGCTCGAGCCGCCCATGTCGAAGTCGGTGTTGTAGTTCACCGTGGTGTACTCAGGGTGGTCCTTGAGGAAGTCCTCCGCGTTGTTGAACGGTTTGTTCTGGACCATCGCGAGCACTCTGCCGGTGCCCACCTCCACGCTCGACGAGGCGGAGCCGACGTCGATGCCAGGCATCGCCGCCGGGACCGTGTCGTGGGTCGCCTGGAGGCCTGCGGCCTGCATGTCGAGGTCGATCGTGGTGTAGATCGAGTAGCCGCCCCGGCTGAAGTTAAACTCCCGATCCGTCGGATTCTCACCGAAGTTCGGGTCGTTCTTGATGTAGCGCTGCACGAAGTCGCAGAAGTGGCCGAGGCCGTAGTTCGCCTCGGCGACGTTGCAGCCCGCGACGCGGGGGGTGATGGCCGGCGTGACCGGGGTCTCGACGGCCTCGTCGTGCTGGGCTTGCGTGATCTTCCCCGTGCGCAGCATCGAGCCGAGGATCTTGTCGCGGCGCTCCTTGTTCGCCGGGATGTTCTCCTCGACGTCGATCTGGAGCTTGCTCGGGTTGTTCACGATCGCGACGAGGCTCGCGGCCTCCGCGAGCGTGACGTCCTTCGCGGACTTGTTGTAGTAGTAGTGCGCGGCCGACTCGATGCCGTAGATCTGGCGGCCGTAGAGCGCGATGTTGAGGTAGCCCAGGAGGATGTCGTCCTTCGGGTACTTCTTCTCGACGCTGATCGCGAGCTTCATCTCCTTGAGCTTGCGGTCGACGTCCTGGCGCATGGCGTTCTCGTACGCCTTCTTCTGCTCTTCCTTATCCGGAATCGCGATCGCGTCCTGGATGAGCACGTTGCGCACGTACTGCATCGTGATCGTCGAGGCGCCGGAGAAACCGCTGCCCGTCGCGTTCTGCAGCACGGCGCGGCTGGTGGCGAGCATGTCGACGCCGCCGTGCGTGTAGAAGCGCGGATCCTCCTCCGCGACCGCCGCGTCCTTCACGAACTGGGAGACCTGATCCCAGCCGACGGTCTCGCGATCCTGGTCGTAGAACTCGGCGAGCTTCACGTAGTCCTCGCCCTGCTTCGCGTAGAGCGTCGAGGGCTCCGCGAGGCGGCCGGGGTTCAGGTGATTCGGGAGCTTCTGGAAGATGCCGATGGTCGAGCTCGTCGCCGTGCCGCTCAGGGCGACGACGGGGGTGACGGCTGCGGTGACGAGCACGCCGGCGATCACGCTCATGGCGAGCGCGCCGAGGATGCCTCCGAGGGCCCCTCCCGCGGTCCGCGGCTTGAACGAGCGCACGCGAGAAGACGCTGAAGTCTGACGGGTCATAGAATCAAGGGTAAGCGACTTTGCTGGCAATCAGCGACGCGCACGCTGTCAGTGCGCGCCAATGTCGCCCGCCATTCGGCCTGATACCGAGGAGATCAACACGTGAGCGATTCCGCCGAAGCCCCCCGCTGGGAATACTTCGTCACACCGCTGCTGCTCCATAACGAGGCGCAGATCCTGAATAACTGGGGCCAGCAGGGCTGGGAACTCGTGCAGATCATCGAGGGCCCTGCCGGTGGCAACGTCGCATATTTGAAGAGGAAGGCCTGACATGGCGTCAGTTATCGAGGATCGCCTGCGCGAGCTCGGATTCGAGATCCCCGAGGTGGCCGCAGCGGTCGCCGCGTACGTTCCCGCGCTCCGCGATGGGAACTACGTCTACACGGCGGGCCAGCTCCCGTTCGTCGACGGCAAGCTCCCCGCGACCGGCAAGGTCGGCGAGGGCGAGGGGCTCGTGTCTCCCGCGCAGGCTGAGGAGCTCGCGCAGCTGTGCGCGCTCAACGCGCTCGCGGCGGTGCGGGGCGTCATCGGCTCGCTCGACAAGATCTCCCAGGTGGTCAAGGTGACGGCGTTCGTCGCCTCCGACCCCTCGTTCACGGGCCAGCCCGGGGTCGCGAACGGCGCCTCCGTGTTCCTCGGCCGCGTGTTCGGCGACCTCGGGATCCACGTCCGCTCGGCGGTCGGCGTCTCGGTGCTGCCGCTCGACGCCCCCGTCGAGATCGAGTTCGTCTTCAAGATCGAGGGCTAAACAGCGGGGCCGCGTCGCGGGCCCCACACGCGCAGAGGGGGCCGGATCCGATCGGGATCCGGCCCCCTTCGCGTTGGGGCTCGAGCCTACTGCTTCTCGCCGCGCATGCGCGCCGAGATCGTCTGCATGACGGCGGTGTCGGCGAGCGTCGTCGTGTCGCCGATCTCCTTGCCCTCTGCGGCGTCCTTCAGGAGGCGGCGCATGATCTTGCCCGACCGGGTCTTCGGCAGTTCCGTGACGACGAAGACCTGGCGGGGCCGGGCGATCGCGCCGATCTGCTGGGCGACGTGCTTCTTGAGCTCGACCTCGGCCTCCTCCGCGGTCAGCAGCTTCTGCTGCGACTTCAGGATCACGAACGCCACGACGGCCTGGCCGGTCGTCTCGTCGTCCGCGCCGACCACGGCGGACTCAGCGACCGCGTGGTGCTCGACGAGCGCCGACTCGATCTCCGCGGTCGACAGGCGGTGACCCGACACGTTCATGACGTCGTCGACGCGGCCGAGCAGCCAGACGTCGCCGTCCTCGTCGACGCGCGCACCGTCGCCCGCAAAGTACATGTCGCCGAACTTCGCCCAGTAGGTGTCGATGAAGCGATCAGGGTCGCCCCAGATGTTGCGAACCATCGACGGCCACGGGTGCTGGATCGTGAGCAGGCCGCCATGGCCGCGATCCACGCGGTTGCCCGCCTCATCGACGACGTTCACTCGGATCCCGGGCTGCGCGGCCTGCGCACTGCCGGGCTTCAGGCTCGTGAGACCCGGGAGCGGCGAGATCATGATCGCCCCCGTCTCGGTCTGCCACCAGGTGTCGACGATGGGGGCGGATCCCGCGCCGATGACTTCGCGGTACCAGCGCCACGCCTCGGGGTTGATGGGCTCGCCCACGGAGCCGAGCACGCGGATTGACGAGAGGTCGTACTGCTCGGGGACCTGGCGGCCGACCTTCATGCAGGCGCGGATCGCAGTGGGCGCGGTGTAGAAGATGGAGACGCCGTACTTCTGGATGATGGACCACCAGCGGCCCCAGTCCGGGGTCTCGGGCGTGCCCTCGTAGATGACCTGCGTCGCCCCGTTCGCGAGCGGGCCGTAGACGACGTAACTGTGACCCGTGATCCAGCCGATGTCGGCCGTGCACCAGTAGACGTCGCTCTCCGGCTTCAGGTCGAAGACGTCGCTGTGGGTCGCCGCCGCCTGCGTCAGGTAGCCGCCGCTCGTGTGCAGGATCCCCTTCGGCCGCCCGGTGGTGCCGGAGGTGTAGAGGATGAACAGGGGGTTCTCCGCCGGGAAGCCCTTCGCCGTGTGATCGCCGTCGAACGCGGTGATCTCCTCGTGCCACCACAGGTCGCGGCCCGGCTGCATCTCGACGTCGTTCTCGCCGCGCTGCACCACGAGCACGCGCTCGACGGTCGAGCCGCCGCCGTGGAGGTTGAGCGCGTCGTCGACCGTGGGCTTGAGCGCCGAGACGCGGCCCTTGCGGTAGCCTCCGTCCGCGGTGATCACGAGCTCCGCCTTCGCGTCGTCGATCCGGGCGCGCAGGCTCTCCGCGCTGAAGCCGCCGAAGATGACCGAGTGGGCCGCCCCGAGCCGCACGACCGCGAGCATCGCGATCACGGCCTCGGGGATCATCGGCATGTAGATCGCGACGCGGTCGCCCGCCTCCACGCCGAGGCTCGTCAGCATGTTGGCCGCGCGCTTCACCTCGTGGGTGAGCTCCGCGTAGGTGATGGAGCGGGTGTCGCCCGGCTCGCCCTCGAAGTGGATCGCGACCCGGTCGCCGAGGCCCGCCGCGACGTGGCGGTCGAGGCAGTTCGCCGCGACGTTCAGCTCGCCGTCGGCGAACCACTTCGCGAACGGGGGATTGGACCAGTCGAGTGTCTCCGTGAACGGCTTGGTCCACTGGAGCTGCTGCGCGCGAGACGCCCAGTACGCTTCCGGATCCTCCGCAGCCCGCCAGTAGACGGACGGATCGTTCACATTCGCCTGCGCCCGAAACTCGTCGCTCGGCGGGTACGAGACCGGATCGCCGCCGGCCTGCAGAGGATGGCTTTCGATGGTTCCGCTGTGATCTGTCATGGACGCCCTTATCCGTTCGAGTGTGGTCGGTGCCGACTCGCGCCCCACGGCTGCTGCGCCGATGTGGGGGACACCGAGTGCTCTTCCAGGCTATACCTCCTGGTGCGAGCCGTCTTGGCGAGTTGCTCATCCCGTACCCTCCAAAGAGGAGGGTGGGGGTGAGGGCAGCCGTGTGATCGTGTCTCCTTCGGCGGGGATCTTCGCTCACAGGCGCGGCCGCTGGGCGCTGCGCGTGCAGTTTGTCCACAGATTCCGGATCCGGGGCCCGCGGTGCCCGCGGCGGCGCTGGGATGGACGCATGACTTCTCTCGCTGCGCTGAGTACTGGTGGTTCCGAGCCGCGCGCTTCGGGGTTGCCCGCTTCGGGGTTGCGCGCTTCGGGAGTGCGGGCTTCGGGGTTGCGCGATGCCGATCTGCGGGGCCCTGATGTGCGGGGCGACCCGCTGCGAGGGAGCGGGCTGGTTGCACTCGACCCGGCCCACGCGGATCCGGGCCGGGAACCGAGGTCGTCGCGGCTCGGGATCGCGGCGCGGCGCGCCCTCGGCGGGCTGCTCCCGCTGCTCGACGATCCGGTGCTCCGCGATCTGCACGTGCAGGTCCGGCAGGGGCGCGGCTCGCTCTGGGTGGATCGCGGCGGCGGGCTGTCGCGGGTCGAGGGTTGGAGCACGGGGGCCGAGGCGGTCGAGCGCTTCGCGCGCGACCTCATCGCGGCGGGCGGGCGCCACCTTGACGAGCTCGCCCCGGCGGCCGATGTCTCGCTGGGTGAGGGGATCCGCGTGCATGCTGTGCTGCCGCCCGTGGCCGCCTCGGGCGCGGCCGTCTCGATTCGGGTGCCGTCCCAGACGGTGCGCGGCTTCGAGGAGCTGGTCGCCGGCGGTCTGTGCTCGGCCGAGCAGGCCGAATGGCTCGCGGAGGCCGTGACGGGGCGCAAGAACATCCTGATCAGCGGCGGGACCGGATCCGGGAAGACGACGCTCCTCGCCGCCCTCCTCGATCTCGCCGGGGCGGGCGAGCGCATCGTGACGATCGAGGATGTCGCCGAGCTCCGGCTCGCGCACGAGAACGTCGTCGCCCTCGAATCGCGGCAGCCGAACGCCGACGGGATCGGCGGATTCGAACTGGACCGGCTGCTGCGCGAGGCGCTCAGGATGCGCCCGGACCGGATCGTGCTCGGGGAGTGCCGAGGAGCCGAGGTCGTGACCATGCTTGCCGCGCTGAACACGGGGCACGACGGTGGTGCCGGCACGATCCACGCGAGCGCCCTCGGCGAGGTGCCGACGCGCCTCGAGGCGCTCGGCGCCCTGGGGGGTCTCGCGCCCGTGGCGCTCGCGCGCCAGGCGGTGTCCGCCGTGCACGCGATCGTGCACCTCGAGAAGCGCGGCGGGGTGCACAGGGTCGCGGCGCTCGGCGCGCTCGGGCTCGATGAGCGCGGCATGCTCAGCGTCCAGGTCCTGCGCACGAAGGAGCCGGCTCGGGCGCAGCTTCTCCCGAGGAGGGGCTCCTCCGTGCGGCCCGACGGTGGTGCGAAGCGGAAGGTGGGCGGGCGCCCCGATCACGG
This sequence comes from Leucobacter luti, assembly GCF_050310065.1. Classification (GTDB taxonomy): domain Bacteria; phylum Actinomycetota; class Actinomycetes; order Actinomycetales; family Microbacteriaceae; genus Leucobacter; species Leucobacter luti_B. Next base: position 884,627 of record NZ_CP190007.1, read on the forward strand.
TGCCGAACCGGGCGCGTGAGGGCGACGCGAGGCCGGGGCGGGCGAGGGCTGGAGGGCGTCGTCGCGCGTTTGCGCAGACTCTTCGGGCGGCCCGACGGACGAACGGGGCAGGGGGCCGGAGTGCTTGCGGTGCGCGCGGCGGCGCTCCTGCGCGGGGGCGTGTCGGTCAGGGACGTCTTCGCCGCGCTCGGCGGCGGCCCCGCTTCGGCAGAGCCGGGCGACGCTCTCCAGGCTGGCTCCGCCGAGACGCCGAGGGAGGTCGCCAGTCGGAGGGATGCCGACAGCCCGAGGGAGGCCGCGAGTCTGATCGGCGATGCGCTCGCCGCGGGTGAGCGCGCGGGGCCGGCCATCGCGTCGGTGGGCGGGCCGGACTGGCGGGTGCTCGCCGTAGCCTGGCGGCTCGCCGAGGAGAGCGGCTCACCGCTCGCTCCCGCGCTCGAGCGCATCGGGGAGGGGCTGCAGGAGCTCGAACGCCTGCGCATGCGGCGGGAGGTGTTGCTCGCGGGCCCTCGGGCGACCTCGCGGACGATCCTTGCGCTGCCGCCCGTCGCCGTCGCCGTGGGCTGGGGGCTCGGCTTCGACCCGTTTTCCGTGCTCTTCGGCCCGACGGGCGCGGTGCTGTTCCTGCTCGGGCTCGGGCTCCTGCTCGGCGGGATGCGGTGGTCGCAGCGTCTGCAGAGCGCCGTCGCCGGGAGCGACGTCGTCGAGGGCCTGGAGTTCGAGCTCACCTGGGTGGCGCTCGGCGGGGGAGCCGCGCCTCCCGCGGCCGTGAAACGGGTGGTGGATGCCGTGGACGACTTCGCGGCCGAGTGGGTTCAGTTCGACAGCTTCACGCGGGAGGCCCCGCTTGCGGCGGTGATCGACGCGGCGATGCGCTCGGGGATTCCGCTCCGCTCCCTCCTGCTGTCTGAAGCGACCCAGAAGCGTGCGGGCGTGCACTCGGAGCTCGAGCGGGACGCCGAACGGCTCGCGGTGCGGATCCTGCTGCCGCTCGGGGTGTGCGTGCTCCCGGCATTTCTCCTGCTCGGGGTGGTGCCCGTCGTGATCTCGATGTTCGGTGGTCTCTGAACGCGAACGTGGGGATCCGACCTGTGGATACGGCGGATCGCGAGTGTTCTCCACAGATACGAAGGGCCCCAGCACGCGGGCTGGGGAAGCCCGCGACCATAGGGGGACCGGCAGCCGCCGGGCCGTGCAGATCAACCGTTTACACACGAGGAGGACACCACATGACCCGCTTGGAGATCGTTGCGGACCAGGGGCGACGTCTGCGCACCGGCACGAATGCGGCGCAGCCGGAGGAGGCCGACACCGCGCCAGGCAGCCGGGGCTGGGCGGCGGAGAAGCCAAGATCAGTTGCGCGGCTGCGCGGGCGTGCTCGGAGCGCGTATGCGTGGCTGCTCTGGGCGCCGTCACGGACCGCGGCCGCCCTGCGCCGGCTTGGGGCGAGGGGGCGGAGGCGCATGCGCGCGCTCGGGAACGACGAAGCCGGCGCCGTAACGGCCGAGTATGCGATCGTTATCGAGTCCCAAAAACAGCATGGCTGGCGATGAACCCGGCCTGCCCATGCTGCCCGCTCACGATCATGCTGCCGTGCGCCGACTGGTGGGAGTGCCCCTACTGCGGTATCGCCCGCCTGCCCGATCCAGAGCATCCTGTGCGCGTCAGAGGTGGCGCCTAAGCTGACCCGCATGTCCATGCCGTGGCACCCGATGCACTCACTCCGTCCCGGCCCCAACCAGGAACGGCACATGTGGGACGGCCCCATCCGGGTCGCCATCATCCGTCCCGTCAGGATCACCCGGCTCGGGAAGCCCGCGACGACGTCGTGGCGATCCGTCACCGGCGACCACGACCCGCGCGAGCGGGAGCTCGTTGGCTACTTCGAAACGCTCGAGGACGCGGCCGTCGTGACCTGGCGGAACTGGTCGCAGCGGCACCTCCCCATCGAGGAGCGTTTTGGGGTGCAGTTACCACGATCTGCAGCTCGCTTTTCGCTATCTTTAGGTGACGGTCGTTGCTAGAACAGCGACCGTCAAGAGCTCGAGTAGAACACAGAGGTTTTCATGTCGGTCGTTGTTGGGGTGCTCTATTCCATCGGGTTTGGCCTAGTCGTCTTGAGCATCTTTGTGGCGTCCAAGGTCACGCCGAACGCCATTGGGAAGATGCAGCGAGAAATGAAAGAGCTTTGGGATTGGCGCCGCGAAGAGAAACGTCGGAGAGTGCAGGAAATTCGCGACCTACCACCCGACGAACAGGCTGGCCGACACTCCCAGATCGAACGTGACGTGGATGACGAGATTCGTGAGAGAGCAAGGGAGCTCGACGTCCCCATCACTATCGGGGCCGAGTTCGAATCCGACGGGAGCAAACTGCTCGCAAGCGCAATCCGGCATGTGGCAAGAGCGAATCGGCCGACAGCTTGGCTCGGTCTGACAGGCGGCTTCCTCTCGACAGTCGCGAGCGTCTGGTCGTTAGCCCTCTGAAATGCAAGAATCGCCCCCTCCCGGCCGAAGCCAGAAGGGGGCGAAACATCACTCGCGAGAACGCGCAACATAAGACGGTTCAGAACCGAACGGGGAATGCCGAGACAACCAGTCATTGACGATCGGGATCGCCATGATCCGGGTGACCGCCATCGCAACAGCAGTCAGGACCGCGGCCGCACCCAGCAGCCACAGCCGGATCCCATCTGGAAGGTGACCGCCGAGCTCGTCGACCACGATCTGCAGAATCTCGGGCAGCACCCCGACAAGGGCGATGACCGCGGGGATCGCGACCGCGAGCCCCGTACGCAAGGTCCGCTTGGCCGGATACTCCGGGGCGGGGACGATTGCATGTCGTGCCAATGTTCACCCCCTCTCCTACTTCGGTAGGCCCTCAGGCCACGGTGGTGGGGGCGGCGGCTTGCCATCCCAGATCCAGGAGCGCAGCTCGTGGGCGTGCGAACGGTAGCCGTCAGAGTAGAGCTCGAGCCGGTTCATGCGGGCATCCTGTGCGGTTGCGCGCTCGTCGGCGAGGCGGGCCCGCTCCTTCGTCTCCTCACGATGCCCGGCCAACTCCTCTTGGAGCTGGTCGATCATGAGGTGTTCCGACGACTTCTTCTGCGCGTGTGCCTGCACCTCGGTCGCTTCCTTCGAGGAGCGTCGGGTGAGCCACGCCCCGACCCAGGCGCCAGTGACGGTGAGAGCGACTCCGCCGAGCGCGAGGAGCGCGAGGAGGACCTCTTGCTTCACTCGCGACTCCTCTCGATGAGACAGTGGATCGCGATGGCGGCGCCCAAACAGGCGAGAGCGACACCGCAAGCAGCGAGCGTGAGAGCGGTGGCACCCATCGGACTACCTCTGCTGCATCTTCCGTGCGTCGCTGATGAGCTCCTGCAGTGTTTTCGGGGTCAGCCACACGACCGGGGTGCCGATCGCGGTGAGGTTCTTAAACTCCTCCTCGTTTGCGAGGATGACGAACCCGCCCGTCGGGCCGGCGTAGCAGCCGAACTTGCCGTGCTGGGTGGAGCGGTAGATGATTCCGCGCATGTCTTCTTCTCCTTCATCGTTGGTGGGGGTACCCCCCGCATGGTTAGCTTTCGCGTTTGCTTCGGCGATGATCGACGGCAGTTCTGCCATCACGTAAGGTCCGGGGCACGCGGTAGGCACCCAGTCCTGATGAACGCCGACGCCCGACGTCGGGGAACGGCGCACCGTACCCAACCCGTAACGTCGGTATACGTCAGCGATCAATGCGACTAGTGCTGCGCGGGCAGCATTCGAGATCGCCCACGACCCCGACCTGACCCCTTCGGGACTGTTCGAAATCTCGACCGTGATGTTGCGATGATCGGCCTGCGCACCATCCGGATACCCAGCAGCACCAGAGGTAAACGCGCGCCGCGTCTCATCAATGTTCGGGATGATCGTGCCGTCGTTCGCGATCCAGTAGTTCGCTGACACTTCACGTCCGGCAGCAGTCGCCTGCCCGTACGCGTCAACGCCTGCGTTGTGGTGCAGCCCTAGGCCGGTCACCCGTGCCTCGCGCGGCACTGAACGGCCAACGTCTGGGATGCGTCTACTCGTGTTTGCGAGTGGCGAGAAGCCCATGAGCCCTCCTTAAAATAGTTGAGCCCCTCACGGGGAAGGGCTTTCTGGACTGCTGGTTGTCGGCGGATCGAGCGGTGGAGGTTCCCCCCATGTCGCCGCGGGCAGCATGGCCTCGACGATTGCGATTTGCCGCTCGCGCGCGGCGTGCAGTTCACTGATCTGTGTCGTGAGATCCGCGACGACAGACTGCGCCTGCACGACGACGTTCGCGGCAGCGTTGAGTGGAATTGCCACGTCGGCCCCTTTCCTAGTAACGGATGATGTAGTTGACGGCGATATACGGCTGGAGGTTGTTGTGCGCCCCGCCGCCGCCCGTTTTGCCGGTCATCTGATTGGCGACAGTGCGCCCACCGTGCGGCGTACCGCCGGCGAGTGACGCCGTTCCCTGGTAGACCCACACGTCACCCGTGTTCAGCGTGCGGTGCTCGTGATTTGGCATCTCTGCGGTCGTGAGCGTGTGCGTTTTCGCGCCGCCCGTTTTGCCGAGCACATTGAACTCGGCATCAGCCGACAGGCCGACGCCGACGCGGCCGCGGTGATCGGGTAGGCGGAACGTCGTCGACCCGTCACCGGCCCCGAACGCTTCGCCGATCACAGCGAACAGGTCGGCATAGCCCGTGCGCGATACCTCGGATCCGTCGCAAATGAGCCACCCGCGCGGCGCGGTCGCCCCCGCGAACTCGAGCACGGCGCCAACCGGCGACGTGATCCCGCCGCGGTCGTTTATCTGCTCGGCGACGTCGAGCCCGCCGTATTCGTGGTATTTGCCGACCCCGACCCGGTTCCCCTTCATGTCGATCGTCACAACACCAGTCGGCACTGTCGTTTCCGCGACCGCGGTCGTTCCTGTGTTATCGGTGATCTCGACCCGAACGTCGTAGGACGACGTCGGCAGATAGACTCCACCGCCGCCGACGAGTACCGCGGCGTCGTAGGTGAGCCCCGGCGTGATCGTCTGCCGCGTCACCCATGCGCCCGTTCCCGTGCGCGTTTTCACGACAATCCGCATCGCGTTCTTTTCGGCACCGACGATCAGCGATTGCGCGGCCGATTCGAGATCCATGAGCAGATAAGTCCCGCCCTCGAGCGGCGCACCAGCCGAGTTCGCCCGCGACACCTTGAACCCAACGATCGTGGGCGGCGAGTACGGCAGCACGTCGAGCGGTGCGTCGAGCACGCCGACCCGGGCGCGGGTATCGACCGCCTCACCCTTTGCGGCGATCGTGCCCGCCCCGTCGACGGCGATAGCGGCGCCGTCCGGGAACACGGCCGTGCCGATCCGCACGCGTCGCGTCGTGATCGTCGACCCGTACACACCCGACGCGGCGATCGTGGCCCGCACCGCTGACAGCCCTTGCACGAACGCGCCAATCGCGGTCGCGATAGTCGAGTTCGTATCGGCCCACGTCACGGCGTTAACCTCGGGCACGACGTTTGCCGCGGCGTTTAGATCGAACCGCGCCGACTTCGTGCCGATCACGGTCGAGCCGCTCTTCGTCACGACTGTGATCGTGCCCGTGCCCGTCACGTCCTTCGGGATCACTTCGAGCAGCGATAACGGCGGCGTCCACGATGCCGACACCCCGGCGCCCGTCGCGATCGTGCCGCGAACCTCGCCGAATTGATAGGTGACGTCGTGAGTGAACGACGACGACGCGCGTAGCAGGCTGATCGTTTTCGCGGCGCCCGCGGTGAACGCACCCGACCAGCTTGGCGACGTCGCGCGCGGGATCGTCGGCGCTGTGATCGTGCCGCCCGCCCACTGATTGAACGAGATGATGCTCGTTGCGACAGCGTTCGTCGAGAAACTGACCGACAGTGTGCCGTCGGCGGCGTGCGACACGGTGCGCCAATACTCGACGACCGCGACCTCGCCGCCGTTCCCCACGGATCGGCTCGCGTTGTCGGCCGCGACTTGCCCGCCGTTCATCCACACCGACGCGTTGATCCACGCCCCGCTAAACCACCAGCCGGGCTCCGCCTCGATGTAGCTGAGCGTGCGGATCGTCGACGTGTTCGCGGCGACGTTCTGCGACATTACATCGACGTGTGTTCTCAGCCTGAAATGGTTTTGCCAGGGCGAATAGAACACGGCCATAGGTCACCCCTTCCCCGGCCGTCCGGCCGCTGTTAGATCGGTCTGACGATCGTTCGCCCGGCCGAATGTTTCTCGAACAGGTGAGCCCCGACCCGGGCACGGTTCACAACCGCCTCGTTGACGATCAATCGGCCCGCCTCCCAGCGCGACACTTCGACGCCGTTCTGCGCCAGCGCGGCATATCCCGGGTTCAGTCTGAGTTCCTGCGACCCGTCGGGCGTCGAAACGACAGCTCCCGTCGGCGTGACCTTGAACACGGCCTGATGATCGGTTAGCCGCTCGTTGGCTTGATCGGCGCGATTCTGTGCGACGAGCGCGGCACCCTCGGCGGCCTCCGCGTGTGCCTGCGCGGCGCTCGCTGTCAGGCCCGCGTTACTCGCGTCGGCGGCGGCCGTGTCAGCCTGCTCTTTCGCCTCCGCGATCGCCGTGTCCTGCGAGTCTTGCCGCCCGGCGATCAGCACGATCGCCTCGTTCGCCGACAGGTTCAGTGTTTGCCCGACGTTCGGTTTCAGCATGTCGGCCTCGATCACGCCCGCGCGCAGCAGGTTCAGCCACGCCTCGTTCGCCCAGATGCTCTCCGCGTCGAGGTCGTCGCCGCTGAGTGCAACGACCGTGATCGAGGCGGGCGCCGAGGTGCCGGTCGGGCGGCCGAGCTTGTCGACAGCTACAAGCCGCGCCGTCACGTCGGCCCCGGCCTTGCCCGGTACCGTCACACTCCCGGCTCCCTGCAGCGCGGCTCCCTGCGGCCGCCATGTCGAGCCGTCGGCCACCTCGACGCGCACAGCGAACGCGCCAGCGCTGCCCGGCACCGTATAGGTGCCGTCCCACGAGACGACGACGACACCGAACCCCGTTTTCATGGTCGGCGCCGACGGCGTGAGCGTCGACGCGGCGGGCGTTGCGGCCGTGACCGTGACGGGCTCCGACACGTCACCGACGACGCCAGCCGCCGAGCGCGCCCGAACCCGGTATGTGTGCGACGTGCCCGCCGCGGCGACGACGCTCGCGTGAGCATCCGACACCGTCGCGGCGATCGCGTCGCCGTCGAATACCTCATAGGCGACGCCCGGCAGCGGATCCCCGTCGACGTCGGCGCCGACCGGATCCCACTCGAGTGCGATCGCCGCTTCGGCCGTTACGCCCCACTGCCCGACGTTGCCCGCCAGCGCGAGCCCCGTGACGCGGGCAGGAACCCGCGCCGCCCCGGCCGCCTCGTCTTTCGCCTGTTGCGCGAGCTCCCATGCAACGAACCCCGCTTCGACCCCGGCATCCGTTCCGACCTGCGTCACGTCGTGCCCGTCGGGCTGATGCGTCGCATCGACGGCGTTCCCGTCGACGAGATCCGACACCCGATCGACGACGCCCGCCTGTACGGTGCCGAGTTCCTGCGCGTCGCGGGCCTGCTCGACACTCTCGTCGATCCCAACGTCGGTGCCGTCGGCGAGCGTCACCGACGTGTGCGGCAGCTGTGCGGTCCTGTGCCCTGCTGTCACGCTGCGCTCGAGGCCGACGATCCGCCGCGCTATCTCACTGATTGGATCCATGAGGAACCCCCTAGTTCGTGTCCGGCTCGAGCCTGAGTTTTGCGCGGTCGCGGCCGACGCGCTGCCACGACGCGATCCTGAGCAGGCCGCGATACGGGCGCGCCGGGTTCGTCTCGTCAACGACTTCGATCGTGTCGCCGACACCCCACGCCCCGATTGGGCAGTTCGGGTGCGAGATCACTTCGATCTCTGACGGGTACGGCGGCGCCTGAGCAATGCGGATCTTGCGCCGCATCGCCGCGTCGAGCGTCGCCGCCGTCTTTGCGCCCTTGTCGTCGACCACGATCGTTCGGCGCATCCGCTGTGAGGGCGTCGACATAGACCGGCGCAGCGCCTTCGCGCCTTCACCGGCACCGACCCCCACGGCGGCGTTCGCATACTTCCCGGGCGTCGTGAGCTTCAACTCCGACACGATATTGACCGCCGTATCGAACACGAGATCTGATCGACGAACGCCGACACGGGGCGCCTCGATCACGATTGCGAGATCCGGCGCCCCCTCCGAGTACCTCGAGCGCGTGCGCCACTCGAACCCGCACGTTTCAGCTATCTCAGTGATCGCCCGATATGCGTTCGGCAGATCGTCGCCGCCGACCTCGTGCGCGCCGCCGCGGTCCTGCCGTAGTTTCTTCATCGCGTCGTATGCCGCCCGGGCGTCGTCATATGCGACCTTCGCCGCATCCTTGTTGCCCTTCGCCGCCGACAGCGCCCACCGGCCCGCCGCAAGCTCGTTGTTGTAGCCCGCGAGCGCCGTGTCGTACACGGCCCGACGCGCGGCGATAGCGGCCCGTTGCGACTCGACTTGCGCCCGGTCAGCCCCGGCCGCGAGCAGCGCCGCTAGGGCGGCGTTCGCATCGTTGAGCAGCGCGCGCGCCGTCGCGACCTCGTCGCCGAGCGTCGACCCGAGATCCTGCATTTCCTTCGCCGCATCGTTCTTCGACTGCGTGAGCGCGTCATAAGTGCGCTTTCGAGCATCCATCACCGCGCGCGCCGCGGCGACGTCGTTATCGAACGTCGTGCCGAGCTTGTACGGCGTTGACCCCTCGACTGTGACCCCGTGCCAGCCGTTCGGCACGGACTGCACGTCGGCGACGATCTGCCGCACGAGCGCTGCCGGATCCGTGCCGGTCGCCCGCGCCAGCCCCTCATAGGGCAGGTCATCGAGGTACCCCGGGAACTCTACGATCGTGAGATCCCAGCCCGCCGCGTCGAGAGTCGCCTGTCGCACAATCCCGGTCCACTCCCGGATCACTGTCCCGTCGGCGCCCTCCTCCTCGTGATGTAGGAATGTGCCCCACTCCTCGAACATGTCGCGCCCGTCGTCGGCAAGCGGCACGACGACGGGCGAGGGGACGCTCGCGCGCACGATCCCGTACTCCGAACGCCCCCATTCCGGCCCCTCTTTCACGACGAGCGGCACCTCGTAGTCGAGCCAGCGCCATGTGCCGAACCGTTGCGCCGCCCACCGCATTAGTCGGCCTTTTCCATGAACTCGACCTGCAGCACCATCGCTGACCCGTAATCGAGCTTCGTAATGCTGCCGCCCGGGCTCGCCGCGTCACGCATGGCGCGAGGGTAGAACACCTGCGTTGTGCCGCGCAGCTGCGCCGGGATCGGGATCTCATCGGCGGCGATGATCACGGATCTCGCCCACCCGGCTGCGTTCTGCTGATCCCACACGACCGCCTGCGTCTTGACGTTGTGCGGGTTGATCGTCGGCCCGACCTGCACCCAAACTTGCCCCCACGAGTTGTTCAGGCTCGACACCCCGGCCCACGTCATCACGATCTTCATTCGCGTAGCCCACTCAGGGATGAACAGCTCACCCCACGCCGTTTCGGCTGCGACCGGCCACGTCTGCCCGCCGGCCGGGTAACCCGACTGTGCCGTGATCGCCTGTTCGTCGCTGCCCACGAGTGCAAGCGTTCGCATGAGCGTTTCGCGCCGCGGCCGCGCCACGTTTCGGAGATCGACGATCATCGCCGTGTTCACGGTCCCAGTCGACGGCTTGAAATCAATCCGGGCGAGCGCGATCCCCGTGTCGTTCTGGTGCCCCGGCACATCTTGCAGACGACGCACATTCTTGTCGACGCCCTCGATGATCTCGACCGGGAACCCGTCATACGTTGCGGGGTCGCTCGGCTCCGGCCACGGCGAGTTCTCGCCCCACGGATCTTTCACCCGCATCACGACGAGATCCGAGCGCCCCGTCGTCGGCGTCGACTGCGTCGGCGTCGTCGCGAGAGTGCGCTGCGTGCTCACTGCGCCCTGGTATGACTCGTTACCAGCCGACCCGTACCGCGAACGCATGAGCGCGGTCCCGGTCAGCACCCGAACCCCGGCTGCAGGCGTTTCGAGCGGGACGACCTTCAGGTCGCTTGCACTCCCCACACCTTCGGCGCCGCCCGTTGCGGTATACAGCATCCGTCGGCCGTCTGCGACCGGCGTATCGACCGGCCCATCTAGTGCCCATCCCATAGGATCAACTCGCTTTCTTTTCTTGCCACTCGATCGCGGCGCGCGCTGTTCCTTCGGGCGAGATCCCCCGCAGCGCGATCTGATAGGTTCCCGGGGTCAGGCGCAGCGACGACAGCTTCGCCGACGACGGGGCGAGCCAATTCTCGGGGCGCCCGTTCACGCTGAGCAGCGCGTGCCCGTGGCGCCCGTCAGCGACCGCCGTCTCGTCGTGGGCAAGTCGCCGATTCGTGACGACCTCGAACGCGCTCCCGACCTGCAGCGATGCGCCCGCGGCGATCGGCCCCGTGACATGCACGAGCGGCGAAACCGTCGCCTCGCCTCCGACCTCGAACGACGTCGACCGTATGGCCGGGTTCATGTTCCGCAGCGGGAACCGCAGCGGGAACCGCCAACCGCCCGACGTCGGCGCCCCGAGCCCGACCTCGACGCGCCGCCACGGGATCCCGCCGTCGACGACCGCGAACACCCCCGTGCCCGCGGGTACGAACACAGCCGTGCCGGTAATGATGCCTCGGTTCTGCCGGTCGTCGTTCCAGGTGACGCGGCGTCCGCGGCCCTCGATCGCGAACTCGCCCCCGAGATTGAGCATTGCGACCGCGAGCGGCGAACGCCGGATCTCGTCACCCCGCCAGGCGCGGGCGAACTCTTGCCGAGCCGCCCACGCCATGCGAGCCCGATCCGCCGCGGGCAGCGGCCGATCGGAATAGTCGATCCGAATGTCGACCGTGAGTTCGCCAGCCTCGACGAGATCCCGACCGAACAGGATCCCGTCGAGGTCGGCTAGCTGCGTGTCCTCCGCACGGTACGCGTCGCCCGCGAATGTCCACGACACGAGCCTGACCGGGCGGCCGGGCGGGCCGAACGCGTAGGTGCTGCTCGGATAGGTGAGTGTCCAATCACCGAACATCGCTTCTCCGATCTATGTCCTCGAGCCGCCGCTGCAACTCTGTGAACTGATTTCGGTTCGTGTCGCCGAGGATGATCTGCCCGACCATCGGCGACGAGCGCGGCACGTTCGCAGCGGGCGTGCTGTAGCCCGGCGCCTGTGCGCCGACCAGCCCACCACCGTCGAACCCTCGATACCCGGTCCCGGCGAGCGCCGCGAGCGGGATCGCCGGGAACCCTAGCCGCCTGAGCGCCTCGAGCGCGTAGCCGACGTTCGCCATACGGCTTCCCGACTTGCCCGAAATGTAGACCTCCCACGGCACGCCGTGTTCCGCCTCCGCGAAATTGTGCGGCACGCCGTCGAGCCCCATGCGCCATAGCCCGCCCTGCACGCCCGTATACAGGCCCGACGGGTAGCCGCCGCCTGCATAGTGCTGTGCGCCGACTATTCCGCCGCCGTAGAACTGTTTCCCGCTCGGCTCGTACAGGCCGCCGCCGTAGTTGCTCGCGCCGCCGCCGATGCCGACGATCTTCGACATAGCCGCGCCCGCGATGCGGCCCCACGCGCCCCAGAACCCCGAGTCGTCGGCGCCGATCGTGACAACCTTCCCGTCGGGCTGTTTCTTGTTGACGCCCTCGATCTTGCTGAGCGCGTCCGAGTTGTTGCCGTAGACGTAGGAATATTTGTCGTTGATCTTCACGACCTCGACGCCCTGCAGCCCGGCATACGCCGATGCGACGTCGGCGTCGACCTTAAAGATCTTCTCCGGCACCTGCTGATTGCCGATGTCCTGCAGCTGCTGCGTGACGACGTCGGCGCCCTGCGACGTGACCGTGATCGTCTTGTAGTCGTCGGTCGTGGTCACCTCGTAGCCGAGATCCCTGAGGATCTGCGCCGTCTCCTCACCGCCCTCGTTTGCGATCGTGATCGTCTTGCCCTCGGGCACCAGCGCGAGATCGTCGAGGATCTGCACGATCTGCTGACCGGCCTCCGTGAGCCCGTCCAGTTGGAACGTCGTTGCGACGAGTTCCGGCATCGCGAAGTACTGATCGACGAGCGCTGCGATCGCCTCCTCGCTCAGCCCGGCAGCGCGCATCTCCCCCTCGAGGGCGGCGATGTGCTCGTGACCGACCGCAATCGCATCGCGCATCGCCCCGGCCCGGTCGTTGTGCGCCATAGCATCATCACTCGCGGCCTGCATGGCCTGCAGCATCTTGTCGTTGGCGCCGTCGAGCATTCGCTCAAACGCGATCCCTTCACGGGTGCCCGTTTGGATCGCCCCGGCCCCGTCGATAAACGACTGCCACACCCTCGCGCCGTTCTCGTCGACCGCGCTCAGCGCATCCTTCAGGTTGAGCGCCGTCTCGGCGAGATCGGTCTGCGACTGGCGCGCCGTCCGGCTACCGCCGTCGAGTTCGTCGAGCGCCTGTTTTAGGGCTCGCAGCCGCGTCTCGGCGTCCTGCGTGGCATCGTTCGCGACCTGCAGTGCGTCGTTAAACGCCTGATTCGAGCGGGCCGCGTCGGTCATCGCCGCCGCCGCTTCACGATCGGCCTGCACCTTCGCGCGCTGCGCCGCCTGAGCATCCTCGAGTGATGCCCGCTGCTCGTCCATGATCTCGGTTAGCTCGGTCCCGCGATTGCGCGCGTTCACGGCGCTAGCCGACCATGAATTGAGTGCGTCGTCAGACTCTTTCAGCGTGACGGCGTTTTCCTCCCAGTGCTTCGTCATGCCCTTCTGCACGCGCTCCTGAGCCGCAGCGTTGCCCATGATCGCATCTTGAATATCGCTGTACTTGATCCCCATTTCCTCGGCGAGAGTCGCCGCACGGGTCTGTTCCAGATTCGATGCGACCATTGCCCCGGTCGACTCCGTGAGCGCGCCAGACGTCGCATTCAGCGTGTCCCGCAGCGCAGCCACCCGCGCATTGTGCTCCTGCACCTTCGCCTCGGCCTCGGCGTTCGCACCGGCCCATAGCGCGATCGCGGCCGAAACGACCGTGAGCGCGATCCCGACCGGGTTCGACAGGAACGCCGTTTTCATCGCGTTCCCGAGCCCGCGCACGGCGCCCTGAGCGCCCATCGACGCGGCCGACAGTGCGCCGATCTGCAGCGACGTGTCGCCGAGTGCGGCCTGTAGCTGCGCGTTTTCGCCGAACCGCTTGAACCCCTCAGCGAGCTTCCCGATCCCGCCCGCAAGCGGCGACATTGAGTTGTGCAGCGCGAGGAACGCGGCCGCCCCGATCAGCACGGGCGCCGGGATCTGAGAGATCAGGTCGACCATCGGCTCGAGCACCGACACGACGAGCCCGACACCTTCCGCGACGACCGGCATCGCCGACGACAGCGTGCCCGACAGGATCCCCGCGATCTCGCCGACGAGCGGCAGCAGCGGCTTACCTGCCTCGAGCACCTGCCCGAACGCGTCGCGCACCTCAGGCGACGCCGCGGCGAGCCCGACGAACGCGGCCACGACCGGATTAATCGACAGCCCAAGCATCGACAGTGCCGACCCGAGCGGCCCCACCGACGAGCCGAGCGCAATGATCACGCCCGTCAGCGCTCCGATCGCGGGCGCGTGCCCCTCGAGCCGGTTCAGCGACGTCTCGAGCGCGGCCGGGTTCCACCTATTGATCGATGCGGCCGCCTGATCGAGCCCCGTCGTGAGCGCGGCGAACATACCCGAGCCCCTCGAGGTCAGGATCTCCATTACAGGTTTCGCCTGACCCTCGATCGCGCGCAGCACATCGGCAACCTGATTGCCCCACGTCACCGCCATGCCGCCGCCGTTCTTCGACACGAACGGTTCAGCGATCACCGCGCCAATGTCTCGGTTTGCGGCCTTGATGCGGTCGACGGCGCCCGACCACTGCTGTTTGACGAGTTCGGTCGTTCCGCCGAATTTCTCCGTCATGCCTGCGGCGAGTGCGTCGAGCGCGGCCCCGGCATCGATCGTGCCCGATCCGATCTCGTCGCGGATCTGTGTCGCCGTCTTGCCCATCTGTGAGCCGATGAGCGCGGCGGCGTCGATGCCTCGGTTGCCGAACTCGCGCAGATCCCCGGCTGTGATCTTCGCCGACGATTGGATCTGAGACATGATCGTCGACAATTCGGCGATCTTGTGCGAGTTGCCGCCAGTCGCCGCTACCGCGTTTTGAATCGCATCGAGGTACGGCAGCACCTTCTGCGCCTCGATGCCGAACCCGAGCATCTGCTGCTGGGACTGTATGAACATGTCTTTCGCGAACGGCGAGTTCCGCGCGAACGCGTCGAGCTTGTCCATTTGGGCGTTCGCCTGCTCGGCGCCGCCCATCATCACCTTCAGGGCGGCCCGGCTGTTCTGCTGCAGTGAGTTATATTCGACGCCCGTTTTCGCGAGGATCGAGAGATACGCGCCCGCGGCCGCCGTCAGCTGAGTTGTGGCACCGGCCGCGACCTTGAACGCGTCGGCGCCCTTCTGCCCGAACGACCGGCCCTGATTCCCGGCCTCTTGGAACTGCTGCCCGACGCTCTGCAGCTGCCGCTGAAATTGCTCGGCACCGTCGAGGCGCAGCGACGCTGCCAGACGCCCCACTTCACTCATCTTCGTTTTCCTTCCTCGGGAACAGGGCGCCGGTCAGGCTCCCGCGGATCCCGAACAGCGCTTGAACGTGCGCGCGCAGCCACCACCACGGGCGGGCGTATAGCGTTTCTTCGTCGAACGTGTCGATCGAGTAGAAACGGCTGAGATCCGGCAGCACGGCGTCGGTCCAGTGCTCGAGCGCGTGCCGCCAGAGTTCGCGCCCGTCTACGCCGTCGGCGGCGTCGCCGTCCTCGGCTCGGATGCGCTTGTATTCGAGGTACCAGTCGGGCCACTCGTAGGTGCGGAAGACCCCGTCTGGCCCGGGCTCGCCGACGCCCCATTGAGCCATGTCGTCAGCTGTGCGAACGGCATTCCCAGCCCGCAGGATCGCATCACGCGACCGAGGGCTTTTGGGTACGCTTCGCCCGCCTCCGTGTTCAGCAGGTCGTGAACGGCGTCGATCGAGCCGCCCTGCACGTTCCACAGGATCGCGGCCTGCGCGACCCTGGTCTGCTCGGATGCGCGCAGCGACTCATAGAGTGCTTCGCGCTCCTCCCAGCCTTCTTCGGACTCGCCGAGTGCGGCGCGGGCGAGCCCCTGCGCGTCGGTTTCGGCGTTCGGCAGGTCCGTGCCAAACGACACCTTTACGAGATTGGCGAGCATCGTGATGCCGACCGCGCCGGGCACGGGCGGCACCCGAAACACGGTGCCGTCGCCGAGGTCGATATGCAGATGCCGATTCTGCTCGAATGCTGTCATTCCCATGATGAGTTCCTTCGTCAAAGTGAGTCTGTGGATTACCGCGCCGAAACGCGGAACGGGCCGGGGCGGCCACCCGTGAGGGCGAGCGCCCCGGCCCGTTATGGCGCGACTAACCGCGCGTGTAGTCGAACGGTGCCGACGCGCCCGCCGACGACGTGACGATGATCGGCGCCGACCCTGCGGTGCCTGCGGGCATCGTGACGTACAGGGCGCCGCCTGCCGGGATCGAGGTCGCCGCCTCTCCGCCGACGGTGACGCCCGTTGCGCGGGCGACGCCCTCGCCGCCGACGCGCACGATGCCGCCCGCCGTGACCCCTGCGGGCTCGGCCGACGTGATCGAGGGTGCCGTCACGGGCGCGAGCGCCGGGTTCGTGATCGGCTTACGGTCACCCTTCGAGGTGAGCGTGAACGACAGGAACTCGTTATCGGCGTTGCCCGTGTTCGCTCGTGTCCAGTTCACCTCCGCGGTGAACTCGTAGGCGAGGTTCGCGATCTTGTAGTGGTAGTAGCGGACGGAGATCACGCGGTCCCCGGCCCGGTCCTGGTCCAGCATCGCGTTTGCGGCCTCGATGAGCAGCGCGAGGCCCGGGATCGGCTCGCCCTGCGCGTCGGTCACCACCTTGACGTTCACCGCCAGGTTGAACCCCTCGCCGACGGTCACCTGATCGTCCTGGCCCTTGTTGGCGTAGGTCGATCCGTCCGACGTCTTCGGGCTCGCGTTGGGCTGCAGCGCCGTAATGTCGGGAATCGTGAGGTACTGCACGGGATCGCTCGGGTTCGTCGGGCGGATCCCGACGTCGAGGATCCACTCGTAGGAACTTGCGTTCGCGCCCCGAGTGGGCGCAATGTCGACCGGCTTTGCCATAGTCGTTTCTCGCTTTCGTGTGCGCCCGACGTCGCGCCGGGCATGAATGGTTGGGAATGGTCACGCCCCGGTTAGGGCGCGTACCTGTTGCCGCGTAGCCGAATGTTCTGGGTCGTTTCGAGCACCGTCGGCCGGTCCTCCTCGCCCCATGTCGTCGACGACGCCTGAGTCGCGCGATCGAACAGGTGCCCGCCGAACATGAGTGGCGTTCGCTCGGGGAACAGGGCGCGCACGTCGTCGAGGAAATCGCGCACCCAAAGCGGGTGCCGGTTCACATGCCGGGCGCGCAGCTGCACCCGCGTGTGCTCGACCCACACATCGCCCGACTGCGGCAGGTAGGGCGTGATCACGAACGTCTCCTCGGGCGTCGTGTCTGGCAGCGGCGGCGAGTGATCGAAATAGATCCCCCGCTCGCCAGGCAGGTAGACCCCGGTCGGGCGGTACACGGCGAGCCCCGCCGCGGCGACGGCCTCGGCGATGCCGTGCATGACCTGCGCCGTGTAGTTCCGTGGCACGTATGCTTCGGGCATCACAGCACCCCCCTGATTCGTGAGGCGATAGCCTCGAGCAATTCGGCTTCACGCGACACGAGCGGCCCCTCGAGGTACTTCGCGCCGCCGCCGCCCGGGTGATTCCAGCCGATCTCCTCGTGCTGCCGCCAGGCATAGACCGTGTCGAACGACACATAGGCGACCGGGCTCCCCGCGCTCGCGGGCGTCACCTGCGCCGAGCCGCGCAGCACGCCGTCGCGGATCGGGGCAGCCTCGACCGACCACGTTCGCAGTAGCTCGGCCGCGTAGTTCAGCCCGTCGGGTACGGCCGCGGCGATGCGCGCCCCTACCTCGTCGCCGAACCACTCGACCGTTACCCCGATCACCGCAGCACGAGCACGACGACGTCGGCGATCTGCGGGTGCTCGTACCGCTCCGACCGCTTCACCATCGCCCACCGTTCGCCCGCCTGCCCGGCCCACAGCGTGACCTTCGAGTCGGGAAACGGCAGGTCCGCGCCGAACTCGGCACGTTCGCAGTACACGACCGCTGACACCTCGGCTTCCTGCTCGTACTGCGACCCCCGCAGCGCGAGCCCGTCAGCGATCAGCGCGCGGCCGAGCGTGACGGGCGGCCCGAACGCGCGACCGCCCGCCCCAGCCCCGTGCAGCGGCTCGACGATGACGAGCCCGCGGTGCGGCAGCGCCCGCCGCGGGATCCGGCGCGTCATGTCAGCACCGGCCCCACGACGAGCCCGGCCGCCCGCAGGATCCGTACCGCCCGCGGCGAGTAGTGCGAGATCCCGCTCGAGGATCCCGCGCCGCGCGCGGTACGGGAGCCGCCGAGCGTGAGCGGGCCGAGGCTGACAGCCTCCCCATCAGCGGCGATCTCCGCTTCGTCGCCGTACTCGTCGGCGTGGATCGCCTGAGCGCACGTCGCGTCTTTGATCGCATCGCGCACCTTCGGGTCGGTCGCGATCTCGTGCTCGTCGACCGCGTACACGGCCGTGAGTAGGATCTCGTCCACGACTTCGGATGCGGCGCGAAGACCCGCGCCAGTGATCGTTGCGGGTGCGTCGGCGCCGATGAACTCGCGCAGATCGTCCCGCGTCGCGTAGATCGGCTGCCCCATCGGTCAGCCCTTGCGCTTCGAGCGGGGCGCCGCCTTCGCGGGCTCGGCCTCGTCGGGCTCGGGTGCCTCGGGCTCGGGCGCCTCGGGTGCCTCGGCAAGCTCCCCGACCTCGACGATGCCGACAGCCGAGAACGCCGCGCGCTTGCGATCGCTCACGGTATCGAGCACGGCCTCGCCGCCGTCGAACACGACACCGAACGCCACATACTTACCGGCCGGCCGGGCCGGACGCGTGTCGCGCCACCGGGTCGCCATTACTCGACCGTCCGAACGCTCGAGCCCTCGCCGTCGGCGGGCTTGTCGCCCTGGTCGCCGCCGTCACCCTTGTCGGTCTTGTCGGCGGCCGCGGCGCGCTCCGCCTCCGCGATGCGCTCCGAAATCTCGCCCTTGGTGCCCGACGTCGAAACGCCGAGTTCCTTCGCGCGCGCCTGAAGATCAGCCTTCGACGTTCCGCCGTCGCCGGTCCCGCCCTCGCCGCCAGCGGGCTTGCCGGTCGCGGCCGAGCCGCTGACCTTGTACCCCTGCCGCGCGAAATAGGCGAGCGCCTGCGGGTCGTCCGTCGAGCCCTCGCCGTCGACGAAATGCACGCCGACGATCGTGCCCG
The DNA here is from genome assembly GCF_050310065.1 of Leucobacter luti. GTDB lineage: Bacteria > Actinomycetota > Actinomycetes > Actinomycetales > Microbacteriaceae > Leucobacter > Leucobacter luti_B. Next base: position 903,139 of record NZ_CP190007.1, read on the forward strand.
TGTAGCCCTTTACGGGCGTCTGAACCTTTGCCACGGTAATTCTCCTCTGCTCGTGGTCGTTTCGCCGCGCTGTGGGCCGTGCAGCGGGTGCCACACGGCTCACAGCGCGAACAGAACTACTGAACCTTGATGTTCCGCAGCACGGCGGCTGCCTTGGTTGCCTTCAGCGCGACAGCGACCGGCCCGAGCTCGACCTCGCCGGTCTTCACCGCCTTGGCGGTCGAGAAATCGGGGAGCCAGGTCTCCACGAGCTGCGAGCCGACCGTCGAAACACCGTGGAAACCGTCGAGCAGGTCGAGCCGGATAGCGTAGAGGTCCGTGAGACCGGTGACAGTGTTCCCGCCGACGGTACGAGACTCGACAGGGATCACGTCGGTCGCCGTGCCAGCCTTCGCGCCGGCGTCGACGAACGTGACATTGCCGTAGGTCTCGCGCACGACCGGGCGCCCGTTGCGGTCGAGCAGACCCTCGAACGGATCCCGGTTGTACATGCCGATCCGACGGGCGATTGCGCGGACCTTCGACAGAGCCTTGCGATTGCCGAGCACGATCGAGGCTGGCCCGTTCAGCAGGTCGAACAGATCATCGAGGGTGTCGAGCGCCCGGTGCGACGTCGACTGGACCGTATCGAGATCCGACCAGTCGGTGACCGTCGTTCCTCCGACCTCAGTCGAGGAGCCCGTGAGCGCCTTGTCGAGACCGTCGAAGCCGTTCGCGTCGACCGCGACGTCACCGTTCACGACCTGGTCGTTGAACTCAGCGACAGTCGACTTGATCTTCTGCGCGAGGTTGAGCTCGACAGCCGCCCCTGCACCGGTCCCGAGATTGCGCGCGACGACGCGATCCACCTCGAAGGATCCGCCCATCACCGCGAGAGTGACGGACTTCTTCTCGGTGGTCACGTTCTGTGGCGTGTACTCCTTGTTGATCTCACGGGTCGACGCGGTCGCCTGCGTCTTCAGACGCCGATACCCGTAGTCCATCGTGCCGCCCGCCGGCGACGGATTCACCGCGTCGTCGAACGTGAGGAGGTCAAGCATCGGCGACTCCTTGCGGAACTCGTCGATCACGAACGGGTCGTAATCCATCTGCGTGTTGTTCTTCGCCTCAGCGAGAGTGATGGGCATTATTTGCCCCTTCCTGTGTCAAATGTGCGAGCCGCCGGTTAGCGGTTCGCGTAGTGTGCGGAGATCGCGCCCGCCATCGACGTGGGGGCTCCGGGGGTAGCGCCTCCACCTGTGGGCGCGGACTGCTGGCGGCTCGGCGGCTTGGGGCCGGCGGCCTGAGCAGCGAACCAGGGGTTCGCGTCCACGAACTCCTGGATCTTGGCAACGAGAGCCTTCTCGTCTGCCACGTCGACGCCATCGAGCGCCTTGGTGAAGGCCTGCGAATCGAGCAGTGCATCAACGTTGGCGATGTCCTTCGCCGCCGTGCTGATCTTGTCCGTGCGCTCGCGCGCGGCCTCCTTGGCCTCGAACTCCGCGACCCGAGCCTCAGCGGCGTCCGCACGCTGCTTCTCAGTTGCTACCTCAGCCGTGGTGGCTTCAGCACGTTCGCGGTGGCCCTTGGCCTCGTCTCGAAGGCCCCGAACATAGTCGGGGTGGTACCAGTCCTGCGCCGGTCGCTCCGCAGCGTGCACTACCTGCACCGCGGGCGGGGCAGGCGGCACGGGCGCGGGCGGGGCCCCTCCTTCGCCACCGCCCCCGCCGTCGCCAGCTTCCGCGCAGCGGATGCCGCGCAGCCAGAGTGGGGCGCGTCCGATCGTCCAACCGGGCGCGACCTCGGCGCCGCGGACCTGACGAATGCTGTTCATGGTGATGTGCCTCCTAGATTCTTGGCACGCCAAATCGGCCGGCGTGCGGGCATGAAAAAAGCCCCGCACGGAGTACAGGGCTTCGGGAATGGTGCGGGGCGGGCTCAGTCGTATTCGCCTTCTAGTTCGCCACGAATTGCGGCTAGGAGCGCCTCGGCTTCCTCCTGCGTGCTCCCGTCGGCGATCGCAGCCTTGATGATTTCCTCGTCGCTGGCATTGTCGGGGTCGGTGATTCCGGTAGGGATCATCACTTCAACCACCCTGCCTCTCTGAGGATCTCGTCGATCGTCTCGCTGATCGGTGCGAAGCTAGCCCTCGACCATTGCCGGTTCGCGGTCAGAGGGTTCTCTGCCTCGAGCATACGTCGTACGCCATCGCGTAGAGATTTGCTTCGCGACTTCCCAGCAATGTACTGGGCGTACGCTCGAGCCCACGTCTCCGAGCGGTGCAACAGGTAGCCGACGTGCTTGCGTTGGCCGTCATTGAGGCGAGGATCGGTGCGGAGCTGGCGAAGCTGCTCAATCTCGGGAGACGCATTCACTGCGGTGAAAAAGTCCCGCCAGGGGCCAACGTGAGCGCCGCTGCTTGCCATCCGCAACGTTTGGGCGCCGCCGAGCAGGTGGTCGAGGTGGTGGCCGTACTCGTGCACGAGTGTGAGCGCCTGGTGCATACCGGTGCGACTGATCTCGATGCGTTCGAGCGCAGGCATGTACCTGCCCTGCATCCCCCTCGTTCTGAAGACCTTGAGCTGTACCTCGGGCCCGCGGACATCCGGGAAAGCGTGCACCCGCTCGATCGCTTTGCGCGCGATACGGAGCTGCGCGCCGGCGTCGCCCGGGGTGGAGATCCGAGGTCCAGGTCCGTCAGGAGCCCTGGGAGGAGTGGTCGGCATTGTGCGACCCCGAGGGTTCATGTCCCCGCCGTCAGCGAATGGCAGTTGCTCGCGGAAGGGCCGGCGAGTCGCGCCTGTGTCTTGAACGTGCTTCCTCAGCGCGGCTTGCGCTTCCCCAATCTCTTCGGGTGTGCCGTTTCGTTTCGCCTCGCGCACGTCCCGTTCGAGCTCTCGCAGCTTGTCGCGTGCTGCCTCTCTCTCGGGGTCATGTGTGGTCGCGTTGCTGCGGTCGAGGCCGGGGAGTGCCGCACCGAGCACGCATCGACAGTTTGGGTGCCCCCACCCCGCTGCGCGTGCCTGCTCGAGCGTCCCGTCAATGCGGAGCGCAGTGGGTTCGCCAGTGATTGCATGCGGGACCATCTTCAGAACCTCGGTGCGGGCCTCAGTGAGGACGCGGCCCGCCCACGCCGCACAGTTCGCGCAGGCGTCGTTCCCGATAATCGGGGTGAACGTCTCGATCCCAGCCGTGGCCATGGATGCGACCGACTGGTCCCGCCATGCGCGTGCCGCAGCAGTGCGAGTTGCCATCTCTGCGTAGGAGCCGATACGCCAGTTCCGCCCGCTCTTGTCGACGAATCCGGTGATGCCGCCGGCGAGGTACTGGTCGACTTGGCGGCGCTGCAACTGCTGCCAGGTTGACCTGCCGATGAGCACGTCGACGACGGTGGTCGCGGTCATGCGCTGGTACAGGTCGGCAGGGGCTCGCAGGATCCGCGCGTTCAGGGCGCGCAGATCGTCACGCAGGTCGATCTCGGCCGCGGCGACCGCGTACAGGCCTCCCGCGGTGACGACGGAGCCACTCAGAGAGGGGATCAGCATCAGCTGACGGGAGATCTCGGCAGACGCTTCGCCGGAGATGATCTCGGTGACGATTCGGGCGATCTTGTCGGGCTTCATCGTCTCGACCAGTGTGCGGGCCTGCTGTTCGAGCTCGCGTGCGACTCGAAGGCGTGTGACGAGGTCCGGGGGAGCGTCGATCGCCTGCTCGAGCACCGTGCGTAGGCGGTCCTCGAGGGCGTCGGCGATGCGCCGGTAGCGTTCCGCGATCGCGTGGCCGAGGTCGTCGATCAGTTCGGCGGGCGTCATGCCTTCCCAGGCGGCCACGGCATCACTCCCTCCGAGTCAGGTGCGGCTCCGCGTCCGTGTCGGTGTGGTCTTCGACCAGCACGGGTAGGTCGTTCTGCACGAGCGTGCGCGCGTGTCCGAGCAGCTCGTAGACCGTCTCCGCCTCGGGGTAGGGTGCGAGCACGGTGAGACCCGTGCTGCCGTCGGGCCGCGCGTAGATGACTGCGGCCACATAACCGGCAACCCTGACACCGCTGCCATTCACGTCGACGCCGGCCTGCTCGTCAAGAACACCCTGCAGCGCGTCGTGCAGACTCATCGTCGGGCCGGAGCTATCGCTCATCATCGTCTCCATCGTCGTCCTCAATGTCGTCTTGCTCCTCGATCGCGGAGGCGACACGGCCGAGCGCGGCCGGGTCAGGGAGAGGGCCCTCCCCACGTTCTCCGCGAATGCGTTCGACTTCTTCGGTGACCTGCGTCGAGGTCCAGTCCGGGTTCGCCCGGGTGACCTTCTGCAGCAGCGAAATTGCGCCCGCAGCGTCGAGCAGTCCGACGGTTTCCGCAAGGTCGCGAGGTGGCTCCTGCGACATCTCCGGGAACTCCACGATCGGAAGGGCGTCGAGCACCTTCAGCCCGCCGCCGTACTGCACCGAATGGACCTCCATCACGAGGCGTGCGAGCTCCCCGAGCGTCTGCCGGTCATGAACGTTCTTCTTCGCCCGGGTGCGCTCCGATGCCGCATTGCGGTCCTCGATCTCGGTCGCGGTGATCTGCCCGCCACCCTCGCCAGCGTTGTCTCCCCAGGCCGATGGGCTGTAGCCCGCCTTGCGCAGGATCTCCCGGTACCCGGCCATGAGGGTGCGCTCGTGCTGCTCGACGCGGATCTCGTGCTGCTGATGGTGGATCGGGAGTTTCCCGTCGGTGAGGTCGCCAGGCATGTCGAGCTTCGTCACATACTCGGCGACCTCATCGAACGTGGCACCCTTCCCGCGGCCAAGGCTCGTGAGGTACTGCGACGGCATGAACGTGCGCCCCGCACCGAGGCGGAGGTCACGCATCCACGACGACCATGACCTGTCGAGGTCGTCGAACAGGCCGTGTAGCTGGGCGAAGTCGGAGCGTCCGGCGTACCGGAGGAACGGGTCGCGCCTCCACTCCACGGTGGGAGCATTCACCCCATACACGGCGTCGAGGCGGTGCAGCCCCGTCGGGATCCGCGAGTCCGCGTCGACCATGTCCGCGTACGGCTCCCCGAGCGGATGATCCTGGAGGGGGACTCGCTTGCCGAGGTTGTCCTCAGTACCAAGGAACAGGGCGTGCTCGACGTAACCGGCGCCCCCGTCCACACCGTGATGGGAGAGCAACCGGTAGTACTGGCGGTCATCCTGGTACTCAGACCAGAGCGTGACCGCGGCGAGACGACCAGACCTGAACTCGGGGATCGCCGTATCGGGGCCGAAAGACTCCCACCACACCTCACCAGGTGCGAGGTCTGCATCCCACATGGGGATGCAGATCGAGGCTCCGAGCGCGGCCTTGGTCTCGCCGTAGATGTTCAGTTGCGCGCGTGATCGATCCGCGTCCATCAGGTCACGCAGCAGCACCGCGCCCTCGTCCTTCGAGTCGGACTCTTCCCCGGGGATCAGGAACCGGGGCGACTGCGCGAATTGCAGATCGGAGGAGAGCGTCGCGAGGTTCGCCGCCGCGGGGATGTGGGAGCGCAGAACCGGGCGTGAGTCGGTGAGGGTCTGCCCTTTGCCGCCCCAGAAGAACGTGCGCCCGCGCTCCCGAATGGACTGCATGAGCGCACGGATCACGTTGCTCGAGGATCGCCCGGTCACCCCGGGACGCTTGCCGCCTCCGGTGCCGTACAGGCCAGCGAGGGCTGTCCGGTCGCCCGTCCACCAGGCGTTGTTCTCCTCATATGCGATGTACGCGGCGAGCCACTGGGGCGGCGGCCAGGCGCTATTCTCGGTCGGCATCGCCATAGCGGGCGGCCCCCTCTCTCGGTTATGCCGCGAGAGCGAACCCCAAGATGGGTGCCCACACTCCGCGGGTTGATCGGATCGCGTATCTGAGCGCGTCCATGTAGTGATCGTTGACTTTCAAGACGGCGTCTTCGCCTTCTTCGGCGGCCTTGGGATCCCACGCGTATTCGGTGATCTCTTCGAGGACTCCTTCGCAGGTTTCGCCGACGAACAGCAGGCGGTCCTTCGCGAGCAGGTTCGAGATGTCGGCGATGCCGGGCAAGACGCGGTTGTCGGCCTTCCAGGTCACCTGCTCGTCCGCGGCGAGCTGCGCGCGCAGAGACGCTGCGGAGGGATCGAGGAACCAATACTCAGGTGTGACGAACGCTCCCAAATGGAACTTCGGTTTCTCGCCGTCGTCGTCAGCCCAAGCGCGTAGCCGGCGGGAGAGCTCGACGTCCGGGAGGGTGACGCCGAGGTGATCGGCGGAGTTGTAGCCCCACGCACCGAGCACGACCAGGCGGGGCGTGCGCTCTTTCGTGAGGGCGAGCAGCACCGCCGCGGTCGTGTTCGTTGTCCCGTAGTCGATGCCGATCGATAGGCACCGTTCGAGCGGTGGAAGATCCTGGCGCCGGATGACGTGGCGCTGGTCTTCGAACTCGCGGTAGATGACGCCGGCGGCGGCCGTCCACTTGCCGAGGATGAACCGGTCGTAGAAGACGCCCGTAAACGCGGCCTTCTGCAACGCGATGTAGTCGGGCTCGAGCGACGGGTTGTCGTCCATCGTGAACGAGAAGTGCTGCGTGTCGGTCTGCTCGGCGCGCAGGATCCACTTCATGCGGAGCCAGTGGTTGCGGCCGCCCGGGTTCGTGGTGGCGATGAGCTTCGCGCCGGGGACGCGGAGGCGGGTGATGAGCATGTTCCAGAACGGTTCCGGAAGGAGTGTCGCCTCGTCGATGTATGCGAGGCACACGGTCATGCCGCGGATCTTTGTTTCCGCGTTCGAATCGCCGGCGCCGTAGAGGTGCACGGTGCGGCCGAGGATGCGAGCGGTTTTCGCGCCTGGTGTGTACTTGATCTGCAGCGCGAGGCGGCCGAAGATGCTCTCGGCGAGGAGGAGCTGCAGCACGTTCGTGTTGAGCGTGCCGAGGGTGCGGCCGATCATGATGATCTGGCCGTGTTTCGGGGCGCGCTTGATCGCGAGGAGGAAGGCCCATAGAGACACGAACGTCTTGCCGGCGGAGACTGCCCCGGAGAGGATCGTGTGCTTCTTCAGGTGCCAGGTTGCGAGAAACTTGAGCTGCTTCGGGGAGAACACCCCGCCTAGCGGCTGTGCCCCTGCAGGAGTTTTTGGCTTCAACATCCGTGCCTCCCGATAGAGTCGAAATCTCTATCGCTTAGAAGGAGATCTGCAATGGCGCTTCGCAAGTACAAGGTCGTAACGAATCCATTGACTAACCGGTTCGTGGAGGTCGAAGCCGAGAAGTACTCGGCTTCTGATGGCTTCTTCCACTTCACTGTCCTGAATGCAGCCACGGGGACGGAGGAGATTGTCGCTTCGTTTAGCCAGGAGCTCACTCCCCAGGTGATTCTGATCAATGAGTGACGTCGCTCTCGTCGCGCTTTTCAGTGCTTGCGCGACGGCGTTGGTCGCCTTCTTCGGCTTTCTGGGATCTGTGTATGGGCCTGCTCGCGCTGAGAAACTCAGAGATGAGAGGCAAAGAGCCCAAGCTGAAGCCTCACGTCGAACGAAGATCCATGATCTGAAGGTTCAGCGTGCGGAGAAGTTGAGCGAAGCGATTGTCGACGCTGTGGGCGCTGGCGACTGGCATCACCACGCTGTTGAGGACCGTGCCAGGACTCGGTTTGTTGCCACCTTGGAACCCGGAGAAGGCCCGGTCGCTGAGTACGTCAAATCAGTCGGTCTCGGGCTCGGGGAAGAGTCGAGCGTCTTCGAGCGTAAACACATCGCCCTCGAACAGATGGAAGCTGTTTTCGGGTGGCTCCGTGGGGACGTCTCGATCGATCACTTCACGCAGGAGAACGAGAACCGAAAGTCGGATTCCTAGTTCCCGTCGAGTAGCCCGCGCGCAGCCGCCCCGATCGCGGCCTCGAGCGCATCGAGCGTCGATGTCGCTGATTCCACACCGGTATCGCGGTCGAGCAGCTTCGTCGCTTTGTCGACCGCGATTCCGGAGATCGTCACCGCATTGCGCCGGTCCGTCATATCGACGTCGCGCTTCGTGCGCACGATCTTCCCCGACTGCGTGATCATCGCCAACTCCACCCGACCAGCATCGATCGCGTCGAGAGCATCTTCCGCGGTCTTCATCATCCGATCCACCAGGGCCGCGCGACGCGCAGCGAGGTCAACCGACTGCGCTGCAACAGCAACGGCAGTCTTCGTGCGATCGAACCCGAGCCCGAGCTCCTTCGCCCGCTTCGACACCGTCGACGGCGAGACACCAAGCTCCCTAGCGATCGCATTCCGGCTCAGCCCCTGCCCGTGTAGTTCTCGCACGCGAGCGCGCGTTTCGTCAGCGTCTGGGCGCGGTGCGGTTTGGGCCATTGCGGGTGTCCTCCCGGTCATGGTGGCCCGTGGGGTGGTGCGGGCGTGTGAGGGGGTTCTGGTGGTTAGTTGGTTTGTTGGAGGAGGAGGTCTAGGTTCTCGTCTTCGGGTGAGTAGCTCCATTGGGCGCGGTATCCGTCCCAGGTGGTTTCTCGGGTGCCGTCGGTTGTTTGGGTTTGCCAGATTGTTGTGATGGTGGCTTCGGAGGCTCCGAGTGCTGTGAGTAGGCAGTTGATGTCTTGGGGCTGGGCGGAGCCTTGGCTGTCGGGTCCGTGGCCGGGGTGGTGGATTGCGCTGCCGTTGTCGAGGAGGCGGTATGTCATCGGGTTGAGGCACTTGTCTGCTGCGTTGGGTATTGCTTCTGCGCGGCCGTTATTCGCGATCAGTAAGGGGATCGTAATCGCGGCGGCTGCGACGAGCAGCACGGCTGTGATGGTGCCGATGATGAGTAGTTTGCGCGGCTTCTTTGCCGGGGTGGGGGCTTGGTGGGGCGCGTGCTGGGGTGCTGCCGGATCGGTCGGGGCAGTGGGCTCGGTCATGCTGTAAATGTAGCTGACCGTGAGCGCGAGCTGTGGGGCCCCTTGCTCGCGCTCACGGTCAGTACTGGAAGGAATGAGAAAGGGCCGGGACGCTTCTGCGTTCCGGCCCACTTACTCAACACTCACTGTAGGGGGTGACACCGAGAGCTGGTCAAGAAGCTCGTCTGACGGCGTGTCGCCTGTCATAGAGCGGATTCGCTGTTGGTGTACGGGATCGGCGGCGAGGCGTCGTCGGTACTCGGTGAGGAGTGTCCGCTCTTCGACGATGCGGCGGCCGGTCTTATCGAACGTCATGGGGAGGCCGTCGCGGCGCCACCGCTTGATGGTGCGGGTCGAGCGGTGGACGCGTGCGGCGGCCTCCCTATACGTGAACCAGGTCATGGGGCTCTCGCTTCCCACGTTTGCCCGCACGAGTCGCAGCGTGCCCCGGTGAGGCCGTCGCGTCCCCATTCGGGGAGGACCGTGCGCTCGCCGCAGGTTGTGCAGGGGCGGGGCCGGTACGTCTGGAACTTTGGCTCGGCTCGGGGGTAGCGGCCTCGCATTTGCCGGATGACGTCGATGAGGTCGTCTGGGGCGGAGTTCAGGGTGCTGTCGTGTGCGATCTGGTGCGTGCAGGCGGTGAGCCACCGGACGATCTCGGTGGCGAGCGCGAAGGCTTCGTGTGGGGTGCAGAGCGGGAGGCCTTGGGGTTCGTCGCGGCCGCGCCACATGCGTTCGCGGAGTGGGCGGGGTGAGGCACCGCCGATCTTCTCTGCGACTTCTCGCCCGAAGAGAATGAGGGTGGCGTAGAGGAGGTCGGCGTCGTCGGCGGGGTCGACGCGGTAGGGGAGTCGTGTCTTCTCGTTGCTGCCGGAGACGATGACTGCGGAGGTATCCTGTGCGGCAACGGTGGTTTCGGCGAGGTCGCGCATGTGCTGGAGCTGGAATGGTGCCGAGGTGATGTGCGACGTGAACCACCCAGCCCACTCCTGTTCAGCCCTCATGCTTGGTTTCCTCCCGGTCAATGACCCTGGCCTCGGTGCCGCAGACGCTGATCCACCAGGCGTGCGCGATCGCCACCCAGCGCGTGCGATGCACGCCCGCCAGCGACCAGCGCCAGGCAGGCACCCCATAGGCTGTGCCGCGTACGGCCTCACTCCACTCGACGTGGAAGCGGCAACGCTCCACCCTGGCTGCTCGACGAGCACGGCGCCGCTCGTCACGGTTATAGATGATGGTCACTTTCGTACCCCCTGAGAGAAGCCCCTGTTGAATGCGGCGGCGATGGTGGAAATTGCTTTCAGGTTGACCCCCCACATCCGCCCAAACTCCTCGACAGAGGCTGCGAGGCGCTCCCTGTCGCGTTGGCGCTTCGTAGGGCGAAGACCGGCGGCGACTTCTGCTTCCTCCGTCGCGGTGTAGTTGTGGATGCGGGCCCTTGCGGCCGCGACGTCACGGTCGAGGATGGTGCTCAGCCTGGCCGCTGCGGCGCGCTGCTCACGCTCAAGATCGAAGCTCATCGTTCCCGCTCCTCCCCTTCCAGTTCGTCGATCACTGCTGCCGCGAAACATCCCGGGTGGTGCTTCCAGCAGCTCTCGTAATGCGTGCGACCCTCGGCAGTGTCGGCCGCCTGCACCTCAGCCGCTAGTGCCTCGATCCTGGCGATACTGGCGAGAGCGGCTGCACGTTCCACCTCGGCAAGCCAGCGGTCGAACATCCGCTTTGTCTCCTCGACGTCCAGGTTGTCCTCGCCGCCTGCCGCCTCAATGGCCCCCAGCATGAAAGCGCCTTCGATCTGCTCAGTCGTCGGCGTGTACTCGTTCATCGCGCACCGCCCAGCGCCTCAACCACGGCACGGACGAGCTTCAGCCACGACTCGCGCTCGCTCTCGTAGCAGTCGCTCCACGCCCCGTCAGGGTCGCTCTCGTGGATCGCGTTCGCCTTGACTCGGAGCATCTTTGCCACCTCGGCGATCTTGCCCTCATCCAGCACAGTGGGCGTGGTGATGAAGCCGACGGCCGTCAAGGCGTCCTCGGCCATCTCGAGATAGGTCGAGACTCGGCCGCGCTTTACCAGGTGCTCGCTAATCGCGCTCGCCGCGCGCTCGATCAGCTTCTCTCGGTCGATGCTTGGGGCCTGCGGGGCAGGGCCAGCGGCGGCGCGTCGGTGTCGAACGACTGCCAGCATTTCGTGCGCGTGCTCTTCCAGGTCATCGGTGTCCCACGCGCCGTACTCGTGATCGACTTCCTCTGCGTAGGGTCGTTCCGCTGTCTCGTCCGGCTCGGCCTGCACCGTCGCGACGGCGTCCTCTGCGAGCATCACCGCGACCCCGCACAGCCCGTAGCCCGCATCCCAGGCGCGTTCGGGATGCTCCACGCACCCCGCATCATCGGGCACGCACCCGAGGCGTCCAGCCAGGTTCTTCGCAACCAGCTTCACGATTTCATTCATTGTCTTGCTCCTTCTGTTCCAGTTCGTTCTTGCTGACGCCGAGCCGTTCGAGTACCTCGAGTTCGACCTCGGTGAGATTTCGTGTGGTCATGCCGCGATCACCTCAACTCGCTTGCACACAACCGCCGTGAGACTCTGGAATGCGGCGAGTGCCTGCGGGGGGACGACCCCGTTGCCGAGCATCTTCAGCTGCACCTCACGGGCCTTCCGTGGCGTGAGGTGGCCCCAGAGTGCGGGGTCCGTGACGCGGCCCGGCTCGAGGCACATCATCCACTCAACGAACTCTGGCGTGTGCTCGGGGTTGCCCTTGGTGTTCGGTCGAGTCGGCGCTGGGGCCGGCCTTCCGAGCATCCGCTCATGGCGGGCGACCGCTGGCCCGAACGCACCGAAGTCGGTGAACGCGAGTCGGGTCGCGAGGTGCGTCGACTTCTCAGGCGGGCGGCCAGACGTGCGAGGCATCCCAAAGGCAGCATCGCCGGCGGCCGGCGTAGGCAGGAGAGCAACCGCAGTGGCGAGATCGTCTCCTCCGGAACCAACTCGCTTTGAGCGAGCGTAGTCCGGGCCCGATAGTGAGTCGTGAGCGGTCGGCGTCGGCAGCGTCTGCACGGCGATTGCGAGCGGCATCCCCATCCCGTTCCCGTTGATGCCCGTCGCTTTCACCCGCTCGCGACGAGCGAGCCACGTATCCAGTCCCTCCCCGTCGTTCGCGACCGACGCATCCGGGGTTGGGAACAACGGCGACTCGACTACTGGCTGTGGCATCGCCGTCGCGTAGATCCGGCCTTCAACCATGACCCCTGACACCGGCAGCGCCTCCCGGTACGGCGCCCGCTCCCCGAAGAGATCGGCCTCGGCAGCGGTCCAGCCGTAGGCGCCCGCGACCGCGAGCACCACGCTCCCCGGTGCGGCGACGTGCTCCGCCGGCTGCGCATAGATGAATAGACGCTCCCGCCTGTGGCACGCGCCGACGGCGGCAGCCGAGAGGATCCGCCACGCAACCCCATACCCAAGCGCGTTCAGGTCGTGCAGCACCTTGTCGAAGCCAAGGGAGAGGTGCCCGCGCACGTTCTCGAGGAGCACATGCCGGGGACGCGTGACCTTGATGCCTTCCGCGATCGACGGCCACAGGTGCCGCGGATCATCCTCACCCTTCCGTGCGCCGGCGAGGCTGAACGGCTGGCACGGGTAACCCGCGGTCATCACGTCGATAGGAGCCATGATCCACCACGGGATCCGCTTCACATCGAGCACGTTCGGCACGCCAGGGTAGCGGGCCTCGATCACTCGCGAAGGAGCGTCTTCGAACTCGGCGCACCAGGCCGTGCGCGCGCCGAGCAGCGCCTCCGCGGCGATGTCGAGCCCGCCGTAGCCGGTGCACAAAGAACCCATCTTGGCGTTCATCCATGCACCCTGTTCGCGCCGCCGCGCATATACCTCGGCATGACAACGATTGAATGGCTCACCGCTCCCGCGCTGGACGAGTTCGGTGCCATTATTTGGCACTTGGTCTTCGAAACGCGGGCACTCGGCTCGCTCGCCCTCTTCTGCTTCAGGAGCGCTAGAACGAAATCGCCTCCATTCGGCTTCTGGCTTTGGGCCGCACGAAATATGAGGCACGTCCTGCGTGAGTGGATGTTCACAACACGGCCTCCCCACTGATCGTGCGCGGGGTCGCTGCACGCATACGGGCGAAGCGCTCCGCCTCGTCATCCCGCAACGCCTGCTCCGCGAGGTCCGCGGCCTGCCGAAGCTCGTCAGCAAGAGCGCGCGCCTGCTCAGGCGAGTAGTCCTGCACGACACTGAGCTGCACGAGGTCGACTCGGTACTCGTCGTTGATCGCGACAGTCGCGATGTCGACCGTGATCTGTTCCCTGATGGCCATGATCGTGTTCCTTCCCGCCCTAGAAGGGCTGCTCGTCGTCGAAGCCGGCGAACTGCTGCTGCCCGGACTCCGCCTGCTGCTGATTGGATGGCTGACCCCAGGCCTGCTGCCCATAGCCGCCGCCCTCGGTCTGCCCGTACTCCGGCTGACTGCCGAACCCGGTCTTCGCGTAACCGCCACCCGCGGGCCCGCTGCCGGCGCGCGCCACCGACGCGGTTGCGAAGCGAAGCGACGGCCCGACCTCCTCAACCTCGAGATCGAGTGCGGTGCGCTGCTGGCCCTGGTTGTCGGTGTAGCTGCGCTGCGTGAGTCGACCCTGCACGATCACGCGCATCCCCTTCGTGATGGATGCTGCGATGTTCTCGGCGTAGTCGCCGTACGCGCGGCACCCCACCCACAGGGGTTCGCCGTCAGCCCAATCCCCGGACTGGCGGTCGCGGACGCGCGGCGTCGACACGATGCGGAACGTCACCCAGGGCTTCCCCGCCTGCGAGACGCGCGACTCAGGATCCGCGACGACGTTTCCAACGATGGTGATGATCGGTTCTCCGGCCATGATCTAGACCTCTCCCGACTCGATAAGAGCCGTGTTCTCGTGTTCCTTCTGGACGATGCGTGCGTACTGCCCCTCGAAGCGGAGCGTGCGAGTCCCGGTCTCTCCCTGCCGGTTCTTCGCGGTGATGAAGTCGATGTCGGAGGTCTTGACGAGCTTCCCGCCGATCTTCTTCTCGCCGCGGTGCAAGAGCACGACCGCATCAGATGCGTGCTCGAGCCCCGCGGAGCCGCGCAGATCGGAGATGATCGGGCGCGGGTTCGGACGATTGGTCATGTTGCGGTTCAGCTGCTCGAGGATCAGGACCGCGCAGCCGAGCTGCTTCGCGAGCTGCTTCGCCGCGTTCGCCCAGTCCTCGAGATCCTGCTGCCGTGACGCCGACCCGGGCGGGCTCTTCACGAGGCCGAGGTAGTCGATCACGATGAGACCCAGGTCACCCTTCCGGTGCAGGGCGTTCCCGAAGCCGACGATGTCCTCCCAGCGTGCGCCGGGACGATCGAACACCTCGAGGGGGAGCGCCTCGACGGCGGCCTTCGCGGCCTGCACTGCCTCCCACCCCTGCGCGGTGAGCTGGTGATTCTGCAAGGCGCCCTGGTGGATGCCCTGCATCATCGAGATCAGCCGTTTCAGGAGATCCTTCTCGGTCATCTCGAGCGACACATACCCGACCCGCTTCCCGCTCTCCGCGATGTGCAGGGCGAGCTGCAGCCCAAAGATCGATTTGCCGCCGCCGGAGCGCGCAGCGGCCGTGTACAGCGACCCCTTCCGGATCCCGCCGATCATCGCGTTCAGCGACGGCCACGGCGACGGGACGAACGGTGCCTGCGTCTGCATCTCCTCGACGAGCTCCCCGAACACCGACCCGATCGGACGCGACTGCCTGAGCGTCCCCTCCCGGAGATCCGCGATTAGGCTGGCCGCCTTCTCAACGATGTCGCCCTCCCCATCACCCGAGGCGGCGATCTCCTGGATCCCGACGGCAGCCTCGTGCAGCTTCCGGCGCTCCCCGAAGCGGCGCACGATCTCGGCGTACTGCATCGCCTGCCACCCGTACGCGCCGAGCCCGTAGAGCTCGTGCGAGTAGGTGGCCGGCACCTCATGCGATCGCCCCACCGCGACGAGGCGATCGTTCACCGTGATCGGCGACACCGTCGTCCCGGCGTCGGCGATGTCGCACATCGTCGAGAACAGGGCAGCGTTGCGGGGGATCGCGAAGTCGCTCGCGCGAACGATCTGCCGGACCTCCCAGATCGCGGACGGATCCGCGAACACCGCACCGAGCATGAACGCCTCGGTCTGGGGGTCGTACTGGATCGGCTCGTTCACCAGTCCTGTCCTTCCTCAACGGTCTGGATGATGTCGGCAGGCATCACCGGGTAGCGGGAGCGGCGGTAGTGGTCCGTGATCGCGTTCTTCACGTCCTCGACCGCAAGCCCCCGGAGCACCTCGAGCCACGCCTCGGCCTCGTACCGGCCGCGCTCGATGCGGTCGTAGCCGGCAGCCCACGTCAGAACGGCGAGCACGTCCTCCCACTGCTGGATCGCTGGGCGGCGATCTAAGGGCCGATCAGGGGCCGGGGTGACCGACTGGCCCACCCTGGCCTGATCGCCCGCTGTAGCCCGCAGCGCGGCGCGCTCCGCATGCGTCAGCACCTCACGCCCCGAGCTCATGGCGCACCCCCTCTGACTGCATGCCCCGAACCCGAGCCGCCATCCGCTCCGCAGCCGAACCGCCAGCAACCAGCCCACGCGCTGGAAGCGCCCCGTTCTCCCACGCCTCAGCGTTCAACCACGACGCCGGATACTTCGTGAACTCAGGAACCCGGTTCGGGTCATCCCGATACGCCGCCGCAGCATCGAGCAGCACCTCGAACGAAGCCTTCTTCAAAGCCGACTTAAACGCGGACCGTGCGCGACCCTTGTCCTTCTTCAACGGGTAGACCTGCCACCACTCGTCGAAGTCGTGCGCACTCTGCGCATGCGCATTTGCGCATGTATCTACCTCAGAACTATCTACCTCTATAAGAGGGAGCGTTTGCTCGCTCTTGCACGGGGGGTGTGCACTCCCTGCACCCTCCCCCCGTGCAGCACGTGCACGGGGGCGGTTCGAAAGCACATACTCGTTCGAGAGCTGAGCCCCACCCGGGCCGCGCCGCTCAATGCGCTCGACCACGCCAAGCGCCTCGAGCTCGGCGAGCGCATAAGCGACCGAGCGCACCGAACACCGAGCCTCACGGGCGATCGTCACCCGACCCGGGATCACCGCGTCCAGGCCGCCCCGCGACGCGAGAGACCCGTAGACCATGATCGCGTTCGCGCTCACGCGCTCGTCACGGATCATCCAGGTCGGGATCGCTGCGAAACCTTCAGCCATTTCAATCACTCCTTCCTTGTCATCTGAGGGCGGGCATGCTTGCCGCCCAAATCGTCGAGCCACCTCGTCCGGCCGCCGAGATCCACGAACGGGATCTGCGCCTCGTCCCGAAGGTCGTGCCGGCTGATCGCCCACCCCGCAGGGGCACGCCCCTTATGCGCGACCCCGTGACAGCCCGTGTGGTTCCCCGACCCGCACAGGTGCAGCAGATTCGCGAGGTTGTGGCGGCCGCCGCGGCCCGTGAACCGCCGGTGGTGGATCTGCGTCGCCGCCTTCCCGCAGCCGGCCTCGCACTTGCCGTTCGAGCGGACTGCGAGAGCTTCGACGTGGTCCTCCGGCATTGGGCCGATCCGCTTGTTGCTCACGCGAACAGCCCTGCCTTCGTCACCCGGAACTCGTGCACGCCTTCCCAGCGCATCCGCGTCGTCGACCGCAACGACTCGAGGGTGAGCATCCCCGTCACGGGATCCCGCTCATCAACGCGCCACGTGTCGGTGTCGTCATCCACCCGGACCGGGTCGCCGACCACGACCTCCTGCAGGCGCCGCTCGAGCGTCACAGCGTCACCCCGAACCGCTTCGCCGTGCTCGTCACGACCTCC
The DNA here is from genome assembly GCF_050310065.1 of Leucobacter luti. Taxonomy (GTDB): domain Bacteria; phylum Actinomycetota; class Actinomycetes; order Actinomycetales; family Microbacteriaceae; genus Leucobacter; species Leucobacter luti_B. The sequence goes on from NZ_CP190007.1 coordinate 919,823, forward strand.
ATCGCCGAGTCACCGCCGATCCTGCGCGCCTGCCGCCTCGCCTCGAACAAGACACCCTTCGTGAGGTGTGCTCGCGCCTCGGCGAGATCCGCGACAGCGTTCGCCTGCTCCATGCGCGCCTTCCGCGCCTCCTCCTTCGCCGCATCACGCTCGGCGATGAGGTCGGCGACGTTCGCCACGTCCGACCAGTCGATCTCTTCGTCTGCCTGCATTTCCTTCATCCCCTTCTCGGGTCGCCCGCCAACTGGTAAGTCGCGAGCACCAACTTCGCCTGCGTCTGCAAGCTGCTCTTACGCGAATCGACGAGATCCGCGAGGCCCTTCGCGTACCGGTAGGAGATCTGCGCTGCCGACTCCTCGGCCCGCTCCGCCTCCGTCGCGATGTCGACCGCGGCCGCACGCTGCTCGGCGTTCTTGCCCTCGACCGTTGCTTGCGCTTTGGCTTTCACCCGGAGCAGTACCTCCGCCGCGTCGCCCCGCACCCGGTCCGCTTCCTTCACGATCCAGAGCGCCTTGTTCGCGACCGAGTCGACGAGCTCGAGCTGATGCACGATGTCGTCCGGGGTGCGCAGCTCGCCCGGAGCGGGCGGCTCGATTGCGATCTCCTGCCGCATCCGAGCCACCCACCCCTCGACCTCGGCCGCGGTGTGCGGCTGTGGCGTGGTCACGGCCGCGCCTCGATCTCGGACTTCGACGCGCGCAGCACGTGATTGAGGGTCATGTCCTCGACGAGCACCTCACTGAGCAGGCCCTCCGCTCGCGCTTCACCATGCAGGGCGCGCAGCATCTCGATACCCCGCTCGTTGGGCTCTGCGGCGAGCGCGGCCTGGATGCGCTCGATCCAGGCAGCCCCGTCGAACGCGATCTCCGCTTCGACCGGCTCCTCCTCGGCCGCGACCGGATCCGGCTCGGCGTGGGCAGGGGCGGGCGCCGGAGTCGGCCGCTGGGCAGGAGCCTGCGCGGCAGGAGCGTTCTCAGCCTGCGCCATTTCGTCGGCGGTGTAGAGACCTGAGAAGTCCTGCGGGTAGGCCTTGCGCAATGCCAGAGCCTCGGCCACCTTCGAGGTCATCAGAGCGGGCATCTTGCCCCACTGGCCCGTTGGCTTGCCGTCTCGCAACGGCACATACTCGTCGTACCGCGCAACCGCCGTCACGGGCTTCACAAACCCATCCAGGTAGAGCGTGATGCGAGCGGCGGCCGGCGGACGCTGTTCCAGCCACACCTCGCGCCACACGCCGTCGGTCCCGCACCAGTGCTCCTCCATGCCGCGGAAGGTGCCCTTTCGGTCGCGGATCACACGGAACCCGTCGATCGACGTCTGGATCGTGTACTTCGTGACCCACTCTCCGCGGACCTTCGATCTGCGCTCGATCATGTAGATCTGGCGAGCAAACGGGTCGAGTCCGGAACGCTTCGCCTGATGGAAGAACGTCTCGATGTCACCACGAGGCGCACTGCCGAGACCCATCTGCACGAGCGCGGCCTGCTGCGCTTCATTGAAGAACGTCTGCTCTGCAGCGAGCACGAGGTTCGTTCCCGCCGACTCGCGTTCTGCTACTGCCGTGCTCATTTCTTCGTTCCCTTCCCAGCGGTCACGGTCGCCCGAGCCGCCTTGCCCTTCTTCACGGCCTGAACCGTCTTCGTGTGCTGGTCCGCCAGCGCGTCCCAAGCGGCCTGCAGCTTCTCGACGCGGGCCTTCGCCCTGGCGAGCTGCTGCGCCTCCTTCGGATGCGCCGCCTCGGCCGCCTCGAGGTCGACGACCTCCTCCACGCAGTCCACGTCCGGAGTGCCGGGCGTGATCGTGACCCGCGCGAGCGGCGACTCCTGCGAGATCCCGAGATCAATGAGCGCCGCATACTCGCGCTTCTTGAGCGCCGCCCACGCCTTCTCCTCGTCGATCGCGCGGAGGTAGTTCACGGCATGCGTGTCCACCTCCTCGTTGATCGCCGGCCCCGACTCGCTATCCATCGCCGCGAGCACGAGGTCGGCGACCTCGACGAGCTGCGCGATCATGCCCTCGTCGCGGGGGAACCACTCACGCGGCGACAGCTCGCCGACGGAGAACTGGCCCGGCTGCCCGAGGCGCTGCTCCACGTTCAGGTGACAGCCGACGGCACCCGTCACGCGGTTGCACCACTGCATCTGCCACTCGTACCCCTTCGAGGCGAGCGCCTCGGACCCCTTCGGGAGCGGCACTCCCGATGTCTTGATCTCGTCGAGCTCGAGCTCCCCGTCGAAGTTCACCGAGATCCCGTCAGGGGATGCGAGGTAGCGGGAGTTGTCGGCCGCGTGGAAGACGCGCGACTCCGGGGATACTCCGTAGCGGGCGAGGTGCGCGGCGATGACTGGCTCGCGCTGATTCCCCCACTCCGTGTACGCGTTCCCGGTGAACGAGTCGCCTTCGCGCTTCTGCTTCACGAGGTCCGCGATCGCGAGCTCCCGGTTCGGGGCGATCATGATCTTCGCGAGCTCGGTCGCCGTCACCCCGCCGGCGCGCTGCGCGAGCCATTCCGCACGGTTCTTGTCGGATGCGCCGGCACGCGACTCGAGGTCGACGAGCGCGGGCACAGGGTCGAGGTCGGTGAAGGTGAGGCTCACTGCTCCTCACCGCCCTCGGGGATCGGCAGCTCGGCGACGGCCGCGATGTCCTCGATCGGCAGGGGAGTGTTCCCCGTGCGCTTCCCGTACCCCTCGGAGAGGAGCGTGCGGACGACGCGCTCGTCCTCACCCGTGACCTGCTCGATGTGCTTCACGCGCACCGTCGCCTGCCAGTCGTTCGACGGATCCGTCTTCGCGATCCCGTGCCGCGAGATCACAGCGACCACCACGACGTCATCGGGTGCGCCAGTGGTGAAGTGATCCTCGAGGGCCTGCATGCCGTCGAGCTCCTCATCGGGGCGCTTGCTCGTGTACTTGACAGTCATTTCTCATTCCTTCTCTCGGTAGACGCTCACCAGAGCGCCAGGGTTCGGCCCGTAGATCTTTCGGGCCGAGATCGTGGTGACCTGCGCGTCGTCCTTCCAGACGCCGGCGGTCGTGAGCGCATCCAGGACGGAGCGCTGCAGCTTGTCGAGGTCGGGGGCCACGTGCGGCATCGCACGCTTCACCGACTTCGGCCGTTCGAACGTGAACTCGAGCGCGACCGCGAGAGCCCCCTCCGCCTTCGGCTCGATGCCGTGCGCGACGAGCGCGGCGGCCGCAGCGGCCTTGACTGCATTCCGCCACTCCTTGAGCTGCGGCTTGTTGTCGTCGACCATCACCGCCCGCCCCTTCACGACGAACGCCTTCTTTGAGCCCTGCGGCCGCGGGGTGCCGTCAGCACGGAACGAGACGAGGAGACGGCGGCTCATGGCCGTGCCTCCGCGATGCGTGCGAGCTCTTCACGGCCGCCCGCGGTGCGAGCGAGAGTGGCGGCCTGCACGAGTCCGGGGAACGCTTGGAACAGGCGTTGCCGGTTGCCGACGTCGGCCTTCGCGATCGCGGAGAGCAACGTCTCAGTGAAGCTCCCCGGCCGGTACCCGCGCGGGTCGCCGATCGACCAGAGCACGTGCCGCGCTTCCTCGGGCTGGATCCTGCTCATGCGATCACCGCCTTCCGGAACCCGGCGAGGACTCGGCGAACCACGCCAGGACGAGCAGCAGCGTGACGACCAAGCCCGGTGCGGCGAGCAGCGCCTGCCCGAGGGCTGGCATCCACCACCACAAGCCGGTGAAGACCGCGGCGGCCGGAACGGCGGCCAGGACGCACAAAGATCGCCAGACGAGCGACGTCCAGTCGCGGCGTCGAGTGGGCTGAGAGGTAGACATTCATCGGTTTCCTTCCGAAATTGGGTGTGCTGAACCACGCGACCCAGCAGTCGCGCGAAAACGTGTGGCTGGAGAATGGGCGAGCTAGGCGGCGAGCTGCTTCACGCGGGCCTCTGCCTCGACGTGGAAGCTCCGAATCTGCGCCTCGAGCTCTTCAACAGGTGGGGTGACGTTAGGGATGAACGCTGCGAGCGCTGCATCGTGCGGATCCATGGACATGCTGCGGACGATCCCGCGGGCGAGCATCCGGCCAGCAGCCGCGAGGACATCGGCCTCACTCGCGTACTGGCCGGCGCTCATCCCGCGGCCGCCAACTCAGCGTCGAGCTCGGAGGGGTCGACCTCGGTGACGACCTCACTGAGGCCGATCCCGTACGAGCGGGCGATCATGACCACGGTCCGCAGGTCTGGGGTGTCGCCCTTCCTGAGGCGGTCGAGCGTCGCCCGGCTGATGCCGATCGATGCTGCGAAGGCCTCGTCGGTGCGGATCCCGGAGTTGGTCTTGAGTCGGTCGAGGAGGCCCGGCCGGACGATCGGCACCGGGTGAATCACAGCCGTGTCATTTGTTTCGTTCATGATGCAATCGAATCACGGGTGATACAACGTGTCAAGCGTGTGAGTCAATTGTCTTGCACGCGAGACGCATTTGTCTTACGGTTGAGACATGAACATCGCCATGAAGTGGATCGACGACGTACGCGGGCAAGACTCCCTCCGAGCAGCAGCGCGGAAAGCGGGAGTGACTGCAGCGAAACTCATTCGGCAAGTGAACGACGACGCACTGGCATTCGAGACCGTTCGTGCTGTGTCCCGCGCCTACGGTCGTGCAGTCGTCAACGACCTCATCGCGACCGGGCACCTCACCATCGAGGACGCCGGCGTCGAAGGCGTAGAGCGAGCACTTCAAGCTGCGAGCGACGAGGAGCTCGTGCTCGAAGTAGGGCGCCGCCTCGACGTCACACCCGCATCGATCATGTTCGACGCACCGGTTGACCAGGCCATCACCTCTGCCGGGAATGTCACCCGTCTGCGCCACACTCAGGGCCTCACCGCAGATGACCTGATCGACGACGCAGGGAATGTCGAGTACTACGGTCAAGCGGCCCAGACGGGCGAGCATGAGGCAGACCGCCACACCGCCGCCGACGAGGCACCCGAAGACCGATAGGAGTACCAATGCACCGCCTGATCTCGATCGCTGCCGACCTCGGTGTCGCCGTGCGCTCCGCGACCATCACGCCGGGCCTGCTTGGCTTCTACGACCGGCCGACGAAGTCGATCTACCTGTCGCGCCGCCTCACGCAGGTCGAGGCTCGATGCACCCTCGCGCACGAGCTCGGGCACGCCTACTACGACCACGACTGCTCCACCGCACGAACCGAGGACCAGGCGAACGAGTACGCCTGCCAGCTCCTGATCGACGCTGAGTCGTATGCGCGCGCAGAGCGCATCTCGCCGTACGTTGAAGACGTCGCGGACGAGCTCGGCGTGACCGAGACGATGGTGCGCAACTACCAGCGGTTCGCGTTGCAGCGTCTCGGTCTGCGCACCTACGCACGCCCGCCACGCAGGCAACTCGCATGAGCACGAACCTTCGCCCCGTCCCGTCCGTCGCGCCGCGGGCGGTCCTCTACCTGCGCCAGTCCGTTGCCCGCGACGAGTCGATCAGTCTCGAGCTGCAGGAGATCGCAGGCCGCGACTACTGCACGGCGCGCGGATACGAAGTCGTCGCCGTCGAAACTGACGAAGGACTGTCCGGGCGCACCTGGTCGAAGCGACCGGCGGTGCAGCGTGTGATGGACATGATCGAGCGCCGCGACGCCGAGGTTATCATCCTCTGGAAATGGTCGCGCCTGTCGCGCTCGCGGAAAGACTGGGCGCTCGCAGCCGACCGCGTTGACCTCGCCGGCGGCCGCATTGAGTCAGCGACCGAACCGATCGACACGGCAACAGCGTCGGGTCGCTTCGCGCGCGGCGTCATGACCGAGTACGCCGCATTTCAGTCCGAGCAGATCGGCGAGCAGTGGGCCGAAGTCAGGGCGCGCCGCTTCAACCTCGGGCTACCCCCGACGGGATCCGTGCCTTGGGGGTGGGTGAGCAAGAAGACCCACATCGAAGCCGACCCAGACCGTGCACCGTTCGTGCCGAAGCTGTTTGAGATGTACATCTCGGGGCACGGGTTCTCCGCGATCAGCGCCTGGTTGAACCGGAGCAGCGCGACCACGATCAACGGCAGAGACTGGATCCCCGCGACCGTGCGCAAGCTCCTCGACTCACCAATCCATGCGGGCCTGGTCGAGTACCACGGCGAGATCCGGGAGGGCGCTCACGAAGGCATCATCGACCGCGACACCTGGGCGATGTACGAGCGCATGCGCAAGGACCGCACCGTGCCGATGAAGCCGCGCAAGTCCGTGCACCTGCTGTCCTCCCTCGTCGTCTGCCACTGCGGCCGCAAGCGGTACGGCAACACGACCAAGGCCAGGCACGACGGCACCACGATCTACCACTCGTACGTGTGCCCATCGACGATGCCGCACCCGCCACGCGCGAAGACGATCGCAACCTGGCGAGTCGACCGCGCAGTGGGGGAGTGGGTGAAGACCCTCCCGCTCACTGCCGCCCCGTCAGCGCCCGATCTCGACCACGTTGACACTGAGACCCTAGCTCGGGAGATAACCGCCGTAGAGCGGCGGCTCGTGAAGCTCACAGAGCACCTCGTGTCCGGCCTCGTCCCCGAGCCCGCTTACCGTGCAACCAGAGACAGCCTCACCGCGGAGAGCGACCGCCTACGCGCCGAGCTCGCGAAAGCTGAGCGTGAACACAAGATCACCCCAGACCTCTACCTCGCAGGAATCGAGACCGCACTCACACGGTGGGACACGATCCCCGTCGACGAGAAGCAGCAGATCCTCCGAGCGATCATCGAGGTCGTACGAGTCGAGACCGACAGCACCATCACGATCTTCACTCGTTGGGGTTCGCATGTAGTTATCAATACCTGATAGTGATCATGGCGGCCGTTGTACTGGGCGGGGTGCTCGTCACCATCGTGCGGTCGCCCGAGATCCGGCAGCAACTCATGTCCTTCATCTCTTCTGCGCTCAGTGGGGACATGTGATTCGTCGAACACGATGGCGTGGCCGCGACGCTCCGGGGGCGCCTCGGCGCCCCCGGAGCGTCCGCGGGTACCGCGGCTGCGGTCGGGTCGGAAGGCGCCTTCGCGCGCTCGCCGCAGACTGCGGCGGAGCGGTCACGGCCGAGTTCGCGATCGTGCTCCCCGCCGTGGTCGCGGTACTGGGCCTGATGATTGGCGGGATCTCGATCGCGGCCCAGCGCGTCACACTGTCCTCGCTCGCCGGCGAGCTCGTGCGGCTCGAGGCGAGGGGCGACGCTGGCGCCGCGGAGCGGCTGCTGCGCGAGCGTCCAGGACAGGTGCAGGTCGAACGACGCCACGACGGGCCGCTGCTCTGCGCGACCCTGAGCGAGTCGCCCGGCCGCGGGATCCTGGGCGCGATCAGCATCTCGGTCACCGCCTGCGCGGCCGAGGCGAGGCACAGGGCGGCGGCATCGTGAGCGTCCCGGCGATGGCGGCGTGCGTCGTGGTGGCGGCGTGCCTCGCCCTCCCCGTGATCGGGGCCTCCGCGGCGATCGAGCTCAGGGTCGGAGTCGCGGCGGCAGCGGATGCCGCGGCGCTCGCCGCAGCGGACTCCACCGCAGGGTTTGCCGAGGGCGGCCCATGCGAGCTCGCCGAGCGGCTCGCGCAGACCCGGGCGGCGACGGTGGAGAGCTGTGGGGTGACGGGCCTGGGCGAAGCGCGGGTCGTGCTCCGTGCGGCGACGCCGTTCGGGCAGGTGCGTGCCCGCGCGCGTGCCGGGCCGGATCCGGAACTCGCGGCGGTGCTTGGATCTGACGACCCGCCGGGGCGCTGGGTCTGGCCCTCAACACAGCCGGGGATCACTCAGGGCCACCACCTGGACTTCGCGCTCGACCTCGCCGTGGTGCCGGGCGGGCCCCTCCTGTCGCCCCGCGGCGGCATCATCGTGAGCGCCGGCGCGGACGGCGGCGGAATGCCGGCCGCGTGCCGGGAGCATCCGGACTGGTGGCGCGGCCCGAACCACACGGTCATCGTGCGGCACGAGGACGCCGGGCGGGTGATCTTCAGCTCCCACAACCACATCGAGCCGGGCTCCGTCGAGCGGCTCGGACTGGGCGTGGGGTCCCGGGTGCGCGCCGGCCAGCAGATCGCCACGGCCGGAATGAGCGGCTGCACCTCGGGGCCGCACACCCACTTCACGATGTCCACGAGGCCGAGCAACGCGATCGCAGACATCGATCCCCTGCCCCTGATCGGGGGCCCGTAAAGCGCCAGAACACTCCACGGCCGCGACGATCCCGAAAGGTGGTGGTAGAAATAAGGGAGGCGCGCCGCGTGAGTGGATTCTCACGAGAGAGTGTGTATCGTGTCGGTGCAGAACCGTCTGCCGCCCCGCTCGGGATGCCGGCGGCCGGAGTGAAGCAGTGAAGAAGGAGACCCGTGCAGGGTACGAAGAAACTCGTCATCGTCGAGTCGCCCACCAAGGCGAAGACGATCGGAGGCTACCTCGGAGATGATTACGAGGTCATTGCCTCGGTCGGCCACGTCCGCGATCTCGCCGAGCCCTCGGAGCTCCCGAGCGAGCTGAAGAAGGGGTCGTTTGGCCGCTTCGCCGTCGACGTCGATAACGGCTTCGCGCCGTACTACGTCGTGAACGACAACAAGAAGAAGACGGTCGCGGAGCTCAAGCGCGCCCTGAAGGGTGCCGACGAAGTCTGGCTCGCAACGGATGAGGACCGGGAGGGTGAGGCCATCGCCTGGCACCTGCTCGAGGTCCTGAAGCCGAAGGTGCCCGTGCGCCGCATGGTCTTCCACGAGATCACGAAGGAGGCGATCGAGCAGGCCAAGGCGAACACGCGCGACCTCGACATCGCGCTCGTCGACGCGCAGGAGACCCGCCGGATCCTGGACCGGCTCTACGGCTACGACATCTCCCCGGTGCTGTGGCGGAAGGTCGCGCCGAAGCTGTCGGCCGGTCGCGTGCAGTCCGCCGCGACGCGCCTCGTCGTCGACCGCGAGCGCGAGCGTCAGGCGTTCCGCGCGGCCGAGTACTGGGACCTGACGGCCGTCTTCGCCGCCGCGGCGGCGGGATCCGAGTTCGAGGCACGCCTCATCCGTCTCGACGACAAGCGCCTCGCGACCGGCGGCGACTTCACCGACGGCGGCAAGCTGAAGGAGAAGGCCGAGAAGGCGGGCGTGCTCGCGCTCGGCGAAGAGCGCGCGAAGGCGCTCGCCGCGCTCATCACGGCAGGAACGGAAGCGAAGGTCCTGTCGGTCGAGACGAAGCCGCACACCCGCCGCCCCGCCGCGCCCTTCACGACCTCGACGTTGCAGCAGGAAGCCTCGCGCAAGCTGCGCTACAGCTCGCGTCAGACGATGTCGTTCGCGCAGTCGCTGTACGAGAACGGCTACATCACCTATATGCGAACCGACTCGCCCACGCTCTCGAAGCAGGCGATCCAGGCCGCAAGGTCCCAGGCCTCCGAACTCTACGGCGCGCACACGCTGCCCGAGAAGCCCCGCGTCTACACGGGCAAGTCGAAGGGCGCCCAGGAGGCGCACGAGGCGATCCGGCCCGCCGGCGACGTCTTTCAGCGGCCGAGCTCTCTCCGCGGGAAGCTCTCGCAGGGCGAGTTCGCGCTCTACGAGCTGATCTGGAAGCGCACCGTCGCAAGCCAGATGGCCGACGCCAAGGGCTCGACCGACACGGTCGCGCTCGGGATCCAGCTCCAGGAGCAGGGCGCCTCGGCCCCCACCTCGGCGGAGTTCACCGCGAGCGGCACGGTCATCACCTTCCCCGGCTTCCTCCTGGCATACGAGGAGGGGCGCGACGAGAAGCGCGGCGACAAGGAGCAGAACGTGTCACTGCCGCAGCTCGCCGAGGGGGAGCAGCTCGCGGTGCGCGAGCCCGAGGCCAAGGGGCACGAGACGAGCCCGCCGCCGCGCTACACGGAGGCGAGCCTCACGAAGCGGCTCGAGGAGCTCGGCATCGGGCGCCCCTCAACCTACGCGGCGATCATCAGCACGATCATGGATCGCGGCTACGTCGCGAAGAAGGGCCAGGCCCTCGTCCCCAGCTGGATCGCCTTCTCCGTGGTGCGCCTGCTCGAGGAGCACTTCAACGCCCTCGTCGACTACGACTTCACCGCCGAGATGGAGAACGATCTCGACAAGATCGCCGCGGGCGAGACCGACCGCAGCAGCTGGCTCACCGAGTTCTACTTCGGATCCGACTCCCACCCGGGCCTCCGCGGCGTCGTCGACAACCTCGGCGAGATCGACGCGCGAGCGATCAACACGATCCGGATCGACGACCAGATCTCGCTCCGCAACGGCAAGTACGGGCCCTACCTTGAGGTCTTCGACGAGAAGAGCGAGGTCGGAGAGGACGGGGCGCTCAAACCGCGCAGCGTCAACATTCCCGACGGGATGGCCCCGGACGAGCTGACGCCCGAGCGCGCGCACGAGCTCGCGGCCGCCGAGCCCGCCGAGGATCGCGTCGTCGGCCTGCACCCGGAGACGGGCAAGCGGATCGTCGCGAAGAACGGCCGCTTCGGCCCCTACGTGACCGAGCTCCCGAACGACGACGAGGAGCTCCCGAAGGGGCACAAGCCGCGCACCGCGTCGCTCTTCAAGAGCATGGACCCCGCGACGATCGACCTCGACGCCGCAGTGGCCCTCATCGGGCTGCCCCGCGTCGTAGGCGTCGATCCGGAGTCTGAAGCCGAGATCACGGCGCAGAACGGCCGCTACGGCCCGTACCTCAAGAAGGGCACGGACACGCGCTCGCTGCCGAGCGAGGACGCGATCTTCTCGATCGACCTCGCCGGGGCGCAGGAGCTGTTCGCGCAGCCGAAGTACGGCGCCCGCAAGGCCTCGAGCGCGCTCAAGGAGTTCGACGCCGACCCCGTGAGCGGCAAGCCCGTGCGCGTGCGCGACGGCCGCTTCGGGCCGTACGTGACCGACGGCGAGACGAACGCGACGATCCCGCGCGGCGACAGCGTCGAGGACATCAGCTTCGAGCGCGCGATCGAGCTGCTCGCGATCAAGCGCGCGAAGGGCCCCGCAAAGAAGAAGGCGCCGGCCCGCAAGGCGGCGGCCAAGAAGCCCGCAGCGAAGAAGGCGACCGCGGCGAAGTCTGGCGCGAAGAAGGCCGTCGACCCGGCGCGTTCGGCCGCGGCGAAGAAGGCGGCCGCGACGCGCGCCGCGAACGCCGCAGCGAAGAAGGCGGCCGAGGCCGGATGATCGCCAGATGAGCGGGCTCTTCATCACGCTCGAGGGTGGCGACGGGGCTGGGAAGACGACCCAGTCCCGGCTGCTCGCCTCGTGGCTCGAGGCGCGCGGCCTCGAGGCCGTGCAGACGCGCGAGCCGGGCGGAACGCGGCTCGGTGCGGAGATCCGGTCGCTGCTGCTCCACGGCGGCGACGACATCGGCGACGTAGACCCGCGCGCCGAAGCGCTGCTCTACGCGGCGGATCGGGCCCAGCACATCGCGAAGGTCGTGCGTCCCGCGCTCGAACGCGGGGCCGTCGTCGTGCAGGATCGCTACATTGACTCCTCGCTCGCCTACCAGGGCGCCGGGCGCGTGCTCGACGGCGCCGACGTGCGCCGGATCAGCGAGTGGGCGACGGGTGGGCTGTGGCCCGCGCTCACGGTGCTCCTCGACGTGGATCCGGAGACGGGCGCCGAGCGCAGGGCCGAGCGCGGCGGCACAGATGACCGGCTCGAGGCCGAGGCCAGGGAGTTCCACGAGGCCGTGCGGGAGGGCTTTCGCGCCCTCGCGCGCGAGGACCGCGACCGCTTCATCGTGCTCGACGCGTCACTCCCTGTGGAGGAGCTCCACGCCCGCATCGTAGCGGCCGCGAGCTCCTACCTCCCGCAGTAGCCCCGCCAACCAGGGTCGCCCACCCACGCCAAGCTCAATTCTGCCCCTACCTTGCCGGGGTTCGCTCTGGCAGGGCCAGGGAACGGGTAGGCCGGGGCGACGGAGCGCGGGCTACTCCGCGATGACCGGGCCGAAGCGGGACGGGAGCGTCTCGCGGGCCGCGGCGCCGAGCTCGGCGAGGGGGAGCGTGAAGCGATCCTGCACCTCGATCGCTGCGTCTGCGCCGGCCCCGTCGGTCACGCCGATGCGCAGCACCGGGAAGTCGCGCCCCGAGCAGAGCCCGCGGAACTTCACGTCCTCCTCGTGCGGCACGGCGACGAGCACGCGCGCCTGCGACTCCGAGAAGAGCGCGGCGACCGCGTCGACGCCGTCGCGCGACATGATCTCGTCGATCCACACGCGGGCGCCGACGCCGAAGCGGAGCGCGCCGTCGGTGAGCGCCTGCGCGAGCCCGCCCTCGGAGAGGTCGACGGCGCCGGACACGAGCCCGCCGAGCGCCGCGGCCTGCAGCAGCTCCGCGAGCGAGCGCTCAGCCGCGAGGTCGGCCACGGGCGGCACACCGCCGAGGTGGTCGTGCACGGTGCCAGCCCAGGCCGAGCCGTCGAGCTCGTCGCGGGTCGTGCCGAGCAGGTAGAGGTGCTCGCCCTGGTCCTGCCAGCCGCTCGGGATCCGGCGCGCGACGTCGTCGATGATGCCGAGCACGCCGACGACCGGGGTCGGGTGGATCGGGGTGTCACCCGTCTGATTGTAGAGCGACACGTTGCCGCCGGTCACGGGCACCTCGAGCTCGAGGCAGGCGTCCGACAGGCCCTCCACGGCGCGCGAGAACTGCCACATGACCTCGGGGTTCTCGGGGCTGCCGAAGTTCAGGCAGTCGGTCACGGCGGTTGGCACCGCGCCCGAGGTGGCGACATTGCGGTACGCCTCGGCGAGCGCGAGCTGCGCCCCGACGAACGGATCGAGCTGGCAGTAGCGGCCGTTTGCGTCGGTCGCGATCGCGACGCCGAGCCCGCTCTCCTCGTCGACGCGGATCATGCCCGCGCCGTCGGGGAACGAGAGCGCCGTGTTGCCGAGCACGTACTTGTCGTACTGGTTCGTGACCCAGGACACGTCGGCCTGGTTCGGGGAGGCCGCGACGGCGACCATCTGCGCGCGCAGCTCCTCGCCGGACTCGGGGCGGGCGAGGCCCGCCGCGCGGACCGTATCGGCCTGCAGCGCGTCGATCCAGGTGGGGTAGGCGACGGGACGCTCGTAGACGGGGCCGTCGACCGCGACGGTCGAGGGATCCACGTTCACGATCTCCTCGCCGCGCCAGTTGATGACGAGGCGGCCGGTGTCGGTGACCTCGCCGAGCACGCTCGTCTCGACGTCCCACTTCGCGGTGACCTCGAGGAACGCGTCGAGCTTGTCGGGGTGCACGATCGCCATCATGCGCTCCTGGCTTTCCGACATGAGGATCTCCTCGGCGGTCAGCGAGGGATCGCGCAGGAGCACGTCGTCGAGCGAGATGAACATGCCGCCGTCGCCGTTCGCCGCGAGCTCGGAGGTCGCGCACGAGATGCCGGCGGCGCCGAGATCCTGGATCCCCTCGACGAGCTCGCCCTTGAAGAGCTCGAGGCAGCACTCGATCAAGACCTTCTCCGCGAAGGGATCGCCGACCTGGACGGCGGGGCGCTTGGTCGGCCCGCCCTCGCTGAAGCTGTCGGAGGCGAGGATCGACGCGCCGCCGATGCCGTCGCCGCCCGTGCGCGCGCCGAAGAGCACGACCTTGTTGCCCGTGCCCGAGGCGTTCGCGAGGTGCAGGTCCTCGTGGCGGAGCACGCCGACGCCGAGCGCGTTGACGAGCGGGTTCTGCTGGTAGACGCCGTCGAAGATGGTCTCGCCGCCGAGGTTCGGCAGGCCGAGGCAGTTCGCGTAGGAGCTGATGCCGGCGACGACGCCGTGCACGACGCGCGCCGTGTCAGGGTCGTCGATGTCGCCGAAGCGCAGCTGATCCATGACCGCGACGGGGCGCGCACCCATGGAGATGATGTCGCGGATGATCCCGCCGACACCGGTCGCGGCACCCTGGAACGGCTCGATGTAGGAGGGGTGGTTGTGGCTCTCCACCTTGAACGTCACGGCCCAGCCCTCGCCGACGTCGATGACGCCGGCGTTCTCGCCCATGCCGACGAGCAGGCGCTCGCGCATCTTGTCGTTGACCTTCTTGCCGAACTGGCGGAGATAGATCTTCGAGGACTTGTAGGAGCAGTGCTCCGACCACATGACGGAGTACATGGCGAGCTCGCCCGAGGTGGGGCGGCGGCCCAGGATCTCGCGGATCTGCGCGTACTCGTCCGGCTTCAGCCCCAGGGCCTCGAACGGCTGCTCCTTGTCGGGCGTCGCGATCGCGTCGGCGACGGTATCGGGGCGGGGACCGGTGGTGGGGGCGGCGGTGTCAGTCACGCTCGATGTGCTCCGTTAATCGAATCCAGGCTCGGCGGCCCCGAGGGGGCCGTGGGTCGCCCTCCAGTCTACGCGGGATCGCGCGCGCGATTGCCCTGTGTGTGGCCTGAGCAGCGGCTTCGTGCCCACCAGGGTGGCGATTCTCAGCCGGACGGTGGAGACTATGAGCCATGAGCGATCCGAACTCGAACGCACCAGACCCCCAGGCCTCGGCTGCGCAGCGGCCGCCTCAGGCGCCCCAGACCGCAGGAGCGCCAGCGGGATCCGCGCCGATCGCGCAGGCGCCACCGGCAGCCCCGGGGACGCAGCCGGCGCCGGGTGCGCCCGTGGGGGCGCCGGCCGGTGCGCCCGCCGCGCCGCACGCGCAGACCGCCGCAGCGACCCCCGGCCGGCCGGCCAAGGCGCCCAAGGTTCCGAAGGCTCCGAAGGCTCCGAAGCCGCCGCGCGCTGCGAAGGAGAAGGGCGGACTCTCGACGTTCCTCAAGGTCAGCATCATCCTGCTCGCCGGCCTCACGATCGCCTCCATCTCGCTCCTGTTCATCGGCGAGTTCGAGGGCAAGTTCGAGCGCGTCTTCTCCACCTTCGTGCTGTTCGCCGTGTTCGTGCTCTTCACCGCGCTCGACACGAGGCGCGAGCAGAAGTCTGAGTGGTACGCGCCCGTCGCGCTCATCGCGAACGCGTACATCCTCGGGCTCCTGCTCATCGTCATCTGGATGTCCAAGTACGATCCCTTCGGTCTGCTCTGGGAGATCTTCTGGAAGTCGTTGCTCGTCATCGTCGTGACCCGGGCCGTGATCCTGTGCTGCCAGCTCCTGCTGAAGGTCGGGCAGAAGCTCCCGCCCGTCGTGACGACGTTCGCATTTGTCACGAGCATTCTCGCGGTGCTCTCCGGCATTCTGTTCACGGCTCCCGTCGGGATCGAGGCCTTCGACCTGCGGGTCCCGGACCTCTACTGGAAGATCGCGACCGCGATCCTGATCCTGACGGCGCTCGGCCTCTCGATCACCCTGCTCCTGCGGTGGTCCTACGGCGCCGAGGAGCGGGAACGCGCGCGCCAGGAGCGTGCGGCGCAGCAGGCGGCGCAGCAACAGGCGCTCGCGTCTCATCCGCAGCAGGGCTACCCGCAGCAGGGATACCCGGTGCAGCAGCAGCTCGTCGCTCAGCAGGCGCAGCAGCAGCCCGCCCCGCAGCAGCCCGCGCCGGGCGAGGCTGAGCTCCTGCCCTGGCCGACCTTCGCTGACGGCCGCCCGCTCCCCATGGGCGCGGATGGGCAACCGGACTTCTCGGTGCTCCAGCAGCCCCAGCAGGGCAACCAGCCCCCGACCGTGCGGTGAGCTCGCCCGGGTCGCCGGGGATCGAGATCAGGCTCGCGCGCGTCGATGAGCTTGACGAGGTCGGCGCGCTTGCCCGCGCGGCCTACGAGGATGCCTACATGCTTTCGCCGGAATATCTCGCGGAAATCGCCGATGCTCGCGGGCGCTCGGCGAGTGCGGAGATCTGGGTTGCTGCGGACGCAAGCTCCGGCGCGCTCGTCGGCACGCTGACTGCGCCACGCCCGGGCGAGCGACTGCAGGACGACACGGCGGCGGGTGAGATGGACGTCCGCCTCCTCGCGGTGTCCGCTGCCGCGCGCAGGCGCGACGTCGGAGAGGCGCTCATGCGCCACGCGCTCGAGCTTGCCCGTGAGCGCGGCGCGCGCCGCCTCGTGCTGCATACGGGCTCGATCATGCACGCGGCGCAGGCACTCTATGAGCGCATGGGGTTCACCGTCATCCCGGATCGGGGCCACGAGTTCATCGCGCTCGGTGAGCGGCGGAGAATCATCGCATACGCGTACGACATCGCGCGGTGAGGTCGCTGCGGGGAGCGCCTCGCCGCGCCGCCCAGCGGCGGGGCATACCGCACAAACCCCAGGTCAGGAGCCAACAGTGCGCAATGACTTGAACATCTGATGAATATGAGGTTAGGCTGACTTTACCGATCCCGGATGCGGCGCACCGCTCACCGCCGCGGGGTCCTGCGCGCCGCTGCGATTCAGATCACCGGCGCGTTTCCTCTCTCACCGACCATATGAGGTTTCACCGTGTCAACACGCTTCTCACGCCCCGTCCTTGGCGCGGCACTCACGCTGAGTGCGGCCCTGATCCTGACCGGCTGCTCCTCCGCGGACACGGGCGGCGACGCCCAGGGCGACGCGAAGGCCCCCAGCACCATCACGATCACCGACAACCACGGTGAGGTGGAGGTGCCCGTCAACCCGAAGAAGGTGGTCGCGCTTGACAACCACGTCTTCGAGACGCTGAACGAGTGGGATGTGCCGCTCGTTGCGGCCCCCAAGGGCATCATGGGGAGCGCGTGGGAGAAGTACACGGACGACGAGGCGGTCGCCGACATCGGCAACCACCGCGAGCCCAACCTCGAGGCGATCGTCGCCGCGGATCCGGATCTGATCATCGGCGGCTACCGCTTCGGTGACTCGTACGACGAGATCAAGAAGCAGAACCCGGATGCCGTGGTCATCGAGATTAATCCCCGCGACGGCGAGGACATGTTCTCCGAGCTCAAGCGCGAGAGCGACATCCTCGGGCAGATCTTCGATCACGAGGACGAGGCCAAGGAGCTGAACGACAAGCTCGACGCCGCGATCGCGGGCGCGAAGGACGCGTACCCGAGCGGCGAGAAGGTCATGGCCGTCAACACTTCGGCGGGCAAGATCGGCTTCGTTGCCCCCGGATTCGGCCGCGCGCTCGGCCCGGTGTTCGGCGCGCTGGATCTCACCCCGGCGCTCGAGGTGGAGGGTGCGAGCGACGACCACCAGGGCGACGACATCTCGGTCGAGGCGATCGCCGCCTCGAACCCGTCCTGGATCATCGCCCTGGACCGCGACGCCTCCTTCGCCCCGGATGAGCGCGAGGAGGGCTCGAAGCCCGCGGAGGAACTCATCATGAACTCCGAGGCGCTCAAGAACGTGCCGGCGGTGCAGGACGGCAAGGTCATCGTGCTCGATTCGAACTTCTATCTGACCGAGGACATCCAGGCGTACACGGCCCTGTTCGAGCAGATCAAGGAGGCGTTCGCCGCCGCATGAGTCGCGATGTCGAACGAGGCATGACCGCCTCGTCCGTCGGGGCGCCCGCTCTTCCGAGCAGGCGCCCCGACGGGCGTATCCGCAGCGCCGTGGGGGAGGCCCGCGGGGCGTTGGCGCTCGTCGCCGCCTCGCTGATCGTCGCGGCGCTCCTCGCGGCGTCCCTCCTCGTGGGCGTCTACGACATCTCGAGCGGGGAGTTCGGCGCCGAGATGTTCTGGATCACCCGGGTGCCCCGCACCGTCGCCCTCCTGCTCGCCGGCGCGGCGATGGCCACCTGCGGGCTCGTCATGCAGATGCTCACCCAGAATCGCTTCGTCGACGCGACCACCTCGGGAACGACCGAGTGGGCGGCCCTCGGGCTCCTGGCTACGGCGATCCTGGCACCCCAGCTCGGACTCGTTGGCCGCATGGTCGTGTCGAGTGCCTTCGCCTTCGTCGGCGCAATGGCATTCATGCTGATCCTGCGCCGGATCGTGATCCGGTCGACGCTCGTGGTGCCACTCATCGGGATCATGCTGGGCGCCGTGGTGAGCGCGCTCACCACGTTCCTGGCGGCGCAGTTCAACCTGCTGCAGATGGTGAGCACCTGGTTCCTCGGGAGCTTCACACAGGTCGTGCGCGGCCGCTACGAGGTGCTCTGGGTCGTGGCCGTCGTGACGCTGCTCGTGTTCCTGATGGCCGACCGGATCACGGTCGCTGGCCTCGGCAAAGACATCGCGACGAGCGTGGGCGTGCGCTACGAGTGGACGCTTGTCGCGGCCACGGCGCTCGTCGCCATCGCCTCTGGCGTGACGACGGTCGTGGTGGGCTTCCTGCCGTTCCTCGGCCTGGTCGTGCCCAACGTCGTATCGATGATCCGGGGCGACAACGTGCGCGGGAACCTGCCGTGGGTGTGCCTCGGCGGGGTCGCCCTCGTCACGGTCGGAGACCTCATCGGCCGCACCGTGCGGATCCCGTTCGAGGTGCCGGTCTCGCTCGTGCTCGGGATCGTCGGCGCCGTCGTGTTCATCACCATCCTCCTGAGGCAGCGCCGTGGGTAGCATCGTCCAGCTCGCGAGCACGGGGGAGGAGCCCGCGCGCACGGCGGACCGCCCGTCGTGGCTGCGCGCGAACCTCCCCGTCTGTCTGGTCTTCGCGGTCGCTGCGGCGCTTGCCGTCGCGATCCTCTGGTACGAGAACCCGGCGGCGCCCGGCAGCGCTGGCTTCTGGGTCATCGTGCAGACCCGTTCGACGGCGCTCGGCACGATCGCGCTCGTCGCGGTCGCCCAGGCCGTCGCGACCGTCATGTTTCACACGGCGACCTCGAACCGGATCCTGACCCCCTCTATCCTCGGCTTCGACGCGCTCTATGTGCTCACGCAGACGGCGCTCGTGTTCGTGTTCGGCACCGCGGCAAGCTCCATGGAGGGGATCCCGAAGATCGTCGCGCAGAGCACCCTTATGGTGCTCTTCGCGACCGCGCTCTACGGCTGGCTGTTCTCGGGGAGGCGGGCGAATCTGCACCTGCTGCTCCTCGTCGGCGTCGTGCTCGGGATCGGCTTCGGCTCGGTCTCCTCGTTCCTGCAGCGCCTCCTCACCCCGAGCGAGTTCGACGTACTGAGCGCTCGGCTCTTCGGGTCCATCGGCAAGGGCAACCCCGAGTATCTGCCGATCGCGGCGACGATCGTGGCTGGGGTGCTCGTGTTCTTCTGGCTGCGCAGGCGGACCTACG
Organism: Leucobacter luti; assembly: GCF_050310065.1. GTDB lineage: Bacteria > Actinomycetota > Actinomycetes > Actinomycetales > Microbacteriaceae > Leucobacter > Leucobacter luti_B. The sequence goes on from NZ_CP190007.1 coordinate 938,853, forward strand.
ATGTCGTGGCGCTCGGCCGCGACGTGGCGGTGAGTCTCGGGATCCGGTACCGTCGCGAGGTCGTGGTGATCCTCGTGCTCGTTGCCGTGCTCGTCTCAGTCTCGGCCACGATGGTCGGCCCGATGACGTTCTATGGCTTCCTCGTCGCGACGCTCGCCTATCAGTTCGCGGGCAGCGACCGGCACTCGGTCACCCTGCCGCTCGCGATCGGCATCGGCCTGGTGACCCTGCTCGGGGCCACCTTCGTGCTGAAGCACGTGTTCGCGGCCGCCGGCATGGTGACCGTCATTATCGAGTTCGCCGGAGGGCTCGTTTTCCTGGTTGTCCTCCTCAGAAAGGGATTGCGTTGATCGAGCTGAGCGCCATCGAGAAGCACTATGCGGGGCGCCGCGTCCTCGGACCCGTCGACCTCGCGATCGATGAGGGCGGCGTCACCGCGCTCATCGGGCCCAACGGGGCAGGCAAGTCGACCCTCCTCACCATCATCGGCAGGCTGCTCGAACCGGACAGTGGCCGGGTCGTCGTCGGCGGGCTCGACGTGCGGGCCGCGAAGCCCCGCGACCTCGCGAAGGTCGTGTCGATCCTGAAGCAGGAGAACCACTTCGTCGCGAGGCTCACGGTGCGACAGCTCGTCACCTTCGGCAGATTTCCGCACTCCGCGGGCCGGATCACGGAGGCCGACCGGCGCGCGATTCACGCGGCGATCGCGTTCCTCGACCTCGCCGGCATGGAGGAGCGCTTCATTGACGAGCTCTCGGGCGGGCAGCGGCAGCGCGCCTTCGTGGCCATGGTGCTCGCCCAGGACACCGACTACGTACTCCTCGACGAGCCGCTCACCGGGCTCGACATGCGCCACGCGGTCAGCATGATGGGGCAGGTGCGCGCGGCGGCCGACGCGCTCGGCAAGACGATCATCCTCGTGATCCACGACGTCAACTTCGCCGCGGCATACGCTGACCGCATCGTCGCCCTCGCTGACGGGCGCATCGTCGCCTCGGGCACTCCCGCCGAGATCATCACCTCAGAGGTGCTCGAGCGTGTCTTTGAAACCCCGGTCGAGGTCGTCGAGCACCAGGGGTACCCGCTCGCCGTCTACTACCGGCCCTAATTCGGGGGAGGCCGCCACCGCGGGGATCTCCGAGCGCGGCGCGGGATCGAGGCCGAAGAGCGCCTCGATCGCTGCGCCGGCCTCGCTCGCGCGACCCTCGCGCCCGAGCGTGCGAATGCGGGTCATGGGGGTGTGGAGGAGCTTGCCGGTGAGCCTGCGCATTGCGGCGGCGACCTCCTCGTTCACCTCGCCCTCGCGCCCGGATCCCCGGTGCGCGCGGCAGATCTCCTCCTCGAGGATCCCGAGCACGTGGTCCCGCAGCGACAGGAGCGCCGGCACGGCCTCGCGTTCCGCCTGATCAGCGGCGAACTCCTCGGCGGCGCGGCGCACGATCTCGAGCGCCTCGGCCTCCGGGCCGAGTTCGGCGACCCCCGCGTGGCGGGCGACCGTCTCGAGGTCGAGCAGGTCGATCCCGGGCAGCTCATCGACGGCCGGGTCGATGTTGCGGGGCATCCCGAGGTCGATGAGCAGCCTGCGGTGCCGCGTTTCGGCCGCGAGATCCGGGGCGGTGAGCAGCGGTTCCTCGGCGCGGCTGCAGGCGACCACGAGGTCGGATCCGGTGAGGGCAGCGCGCAGGCCGCGCTGCCCCACGGGCTCGAGTGCGTGGCTTTCGGCGTATGCCTCGGCGCGGCCGGAGGGCGAGTGCACGCTGATGAGCCGAGCGCCGCGGCCGCGGAGCGCCGAGACGGTCGCCCCGGCGTACGCGCCGGTCCCGATGAGGAGTACCCGCGCCCGCGACCAGTCGGGGATCCGGCTCTCAGCGAGTCGTAGCGAGAGCCGCACGAGCGAGCGCCCGGCGTTCCTCAGGCCCGTCCGGTGCCCGACCTCGCGCGAGGTCCGCGTGGCCGACTGGAACAGGCGCTCGAGCTCATGCGTGAGGCTGCCGCGATCCCGCGCCGCATCGTGGGCGCGACGCACCTGGCCCGCGATCTCACCCTCGCCGACGACGGCGGACTCGAGGCCGGATGCGACCGCGAAGAGGTGCTCGGCGGCGCGTCGATCGTGCCGGATCTCGGCCGCAGCCGCGGCGACGCCGCGCGGGATCCCCGCGATGTCGGCGACGAGGTCGACCGCGCCCGGAGCTCCGTGGGACGCCGCTTCCGGCGAGGGCGCCTCCAGGTACACCTCGAAGCGATTGCACGTCGACAGCACGACTACTCCGTCGGATACCTCGGGCCGCTCGAGCGCGCCGGTGATCTCTGGCGCGCGGCGTGACAGCTGTTCGATGAGGTCGAATGGGCTGCTGTGCAGGTCAAATGAGATGGAGATCAGCATGAGGCTCTCGGAGGGTGGTCGGGCTGAGGCAGGGCTTCACACGACAACTGTGCCAGACCACGCTGAGCACATCTGATGTGACACATCAGATGTATAGGCTAACATTCCCTAGCGATGAATGACCTGCCGTGCACCCACCCCCTGCTCGACGGCCGAACCGGCCGCTCCGACCTCGTACGCGCACTGCGCGGAGATCGTCCTGATCGCACCCCTGTTTGGTTTATGCGCCAGGCGGGCAGATCGCTCCCGGAGTACCGCGCGATCCGCGCTGACCACCGCATGCTCGACGCCTGCGTCGATCCCGCGCTCGCGAGCGAGATCACCTTGCAGCCGATTCGCAGGCACGGGGTCGACGCCGCCGTCTTCTTCTCCGACATCGTAGTTCCCCTGAAGCTTGTCGGCCTGAACGTCGACCTGGTGGCCGGGCGCGGGCCGGTCTTCGCTGAGCCCGTCCGCACCGCGGCCGATGTCGCGCGCTGCCGCGCGGAGTTCGGGGCCGAGCGCTTGCGCGCCGCGCTCGATCCCATCAGGGAGGCGGTCGCGCTGACGGTCGCCGGACTCGGCTCGACGCCCCTCATTGGTTTCGCCGGCGCGCCCTTCACGCTCGCGGCCTACCTCGTCGAGGGTGGCCCCTCCCGCGAGCACCTCCGCGCCCGCGCGCTCATGCACTCCGAGCCGGAGGTCTGGGCCGAGCTGCTCGGCTGGCTCGCGGAGCTCGACGCCGTGTTCCTCGAGGCGCAGATCGAGGCGGGCGCGAGCGCGGTGCAACTCTTCGACTCGTGGGCCGGCTCGCTGAGCGTCGCCGACTACCGGACGAGCGTCGCCCCGCACTCGCGCGAGGCGATCGCCGGCGTGCGGGAAATCGGGGGCGGGGATCCGAGCTCCGCGGTTCCGGTGATCCACTTCGCGGTCGGGTCGGGGCACCTCCTCGAGGAGCTCGCGTCGGTCGGGGCGACGGCGCTCGGTGTCGACTGGCGCACCCCGCTCGACGAGGCGAGCAGGCGGCTGGGCGACGCGCTGCCGCTGCAGGGCAACCTCGACCCCTCCCTGCTGTGGGCGCCGCCGCAGGTGCTCGAGCGGGGCCTCACGGACGTGCTCGAGCGCGGCAAGCGCGCCCCCGGTCACGTGCTCAATCTGGGCCACGGCGTGCCGCCAGACGCCGACCCCGATGTGCTGTCCAGGATCGTTGAGCTCACCCATGCAGCCTGATCCCGAACCGCTTCGCGCCCTCGTCGTCGGCGGGGGCGTGGCCGGGCTCGTCGCCGCGCGCGAGCTCGCTGCTCGGGGAGTGGCGGTCGCGCTGTTCGAGGCCGCGAACTACTGCGGCGGCCGGATCGCGGGGGTGCAGGTCGACGGCGTGAACTTCGACCTCGGCGCAGAGGCCTTCGCCACGCGCGGAGGGGCCGTCGCGGAACTCGTCGAGGAACTGGGCATCGGGCACCGGATCGTGGCGCCGGCCTCGCACGGCTCCTGGCTCGTGACGCCGAGCGGTGCGACGCCGATGCCGGCATCGGGCACGATGGGGATCCCCGTCGCCCCGTTCTCGCCGGCGACGCGCCGCGTGCTCGGGATCCCGGGCGCCGCGCGCGCCGCGGCCGAAGCTTGCCTCCCGCGCGTGCGGCGGCGACCTGCCTCAGACACCACGCTCGCTGAGCTCGTGCGCGCGCGGCTCGGCCACAGGGTCCTCGAGCGACTCGTGCGTCCCGTCGCCCTCGGGGTCTATTCGCGCAGGCCGGAGGAGATTCGCATCGACGAGGTGCCGGGGCTCGCGGCCGAGATCCGCCGCGCGGGCTCGCTTCGGGCTGCGGCGGGCGCACTCCGCCGGTCCACGAGCGCAGCCGGAGGCGCCGTGTCGGGGCTGAGGGGCGGCATGTCCGACCTGATCGGGGCGCTCATCGGAGACATCGAGCGGCGTGGGGGCCGGATCACGACCGGGACGACGGTCGCGGCGACGGAGTTCGTCGCGGGCCACGGCGCTCCAGACGAGGTCGGCGGAGCGGGCGGCGAGTGGATCCTGCGCGGCGGATCGGGCGATGAGCTCGCCCGCGCCGAGTTGCTCGTCCTTGCGGTGCCGCGGGCCGAGGCCGCGCGCATGCTGGGCGATGGTGCGGCGGGGATTTCCTCCCGGGCCGGGGCGCCCGAGACCGAGGTCGAGGTCGTGCTGCTCGTGATCGACGACGAGCGACTCGACGCGGCCCCCCGGGGCACCGGCGCCCTCGTCGCGGGGGCGCCGCACGGGGGCATCCGCGCGAAGGCGCTCACGCACGTCACCGCGAAGTGGCCTCTCCGCGCCCAGGAGCTCCCCGCGGGCAGGCACGCGCTGCGGCTCTCCTACGGCAGCCTGCAGCACGCCCCGGCGACCGCCGGTCTCGGCGACGACGACGCCTACGCCCTCGCCCTCGCCGACGCGTCCAGGATCCTGGGCGTTGCGCTCGACCCCTCGAAGGTGCGCGGGCAGGCGCGGCAGCGCTGGCGCATCCCGCCGGCCCCGCGGCGACGCGGGGCGGCCGCTGGGCCGGGATCCGGTGCCGGATCAGGACCGGGAACCCTCGCGCTCGTCGGCGACTCGGTCCACGGCACCGGTCTCGCGTCGGTGGTGCCCGCGGCGCGAGCGGCCGCAGGTGACCTCCTCAGGGCCCACGCGGGGAGCCGCGGAACGCGCCGCGAAGGAACGCGGGTCGATGACCCGCAGCACGAAGAACCGCAGGACGAAGGACGGAAGACGACATGACGATCGACGGCAACGGAACGCGAGTGGCAAGCGGACGGGTGTTCCGCGCCGAGGGCGGCCTCGCCGCGGCGGAGGGGCTGATCAGGATCGGAACGCGCGGGAGCGCCCTCGCGGTCGCGCAGACCACGACGGTCGCTGAGAAGCTCGCGCTGGCCACGGGCCAGGACGTGGGCCTCGTGATCGTCCGCACGAAGGGCGACGTCTCGCGGGAATCGCTGTCTCAGCTCGGTGGGACGGGCGTCTTCGTGAGCGCCCTGCGCGACGCCCTCCTCGGAGGTGAGTGCGATGTCGCGGTGCACTCGCTCAAGGACCTCCCGACCGGGGATGCCCCGGGGATCGCGCTCGGCGCCGTGCCGGAGCGCGCCGACGCGCGGGACGCGCTCTGCAGCAGCGAGGGCGACCTCCTGCGCGAGCTCCCTGCCGGGGCGCGCGTCGGCACCGGATCACCGCGCCGCGCGGCGCAGCTGCTCGCCCGTAGACCCGACCTCGAGGTGCTCGACATCAGGGGCAACGTCGACACACGACTCGCGCGGCTCGAGCAGGACCTCGACGCCGTCGTGCTCGCCGCCGCGGGCCTCGACCGGATCGGCCGCGGCGCCGCGATCGCCGAGCGCTTCGGCCTCGCGGAGGCGCCGACGGCGCCCGGACAGGGCGCGCTCGCGATCGAGGTGCGCGAGGCGGAGGCTGCGGGCGGGCCGCTGGCCGGGCGGCTCGCCGCCGGTCTCGCCGCGATCGAGGACGCGGTGTGCCGCGCGACCGTGCTGGCCGAGCGCCAGCTGCTCGCCTCGCTCGAGGCGGGCTGCGCCGCCCCGGTAGGCGCGACCGCCGTCGTTGCCGAAGGCCTGCTGAGCCTGAGCTCCACGGTGTACCGCCTCGACGGCAGCGCGAGTCTCACGGCCCGCGGCGACATCCCGTGGCGGCTCGACGACCCTGATACCGCTGACGCGCCGCACGAGCTCGGCAGGCGGGTCGCGGGCGAGCTGCTCGCGCGAGGCGCGGCGGAGCTCGCGCCGCTCGGCGGGCGGGTGTGAGCGTGTCCGGGGGGACGGGGGAGCGCGTGGAGGGGGCCTCGGCGGCACCCCTCGCGGGCCGTCGCGTGCTCGTGCCGAGGGGAGGCAGAGGCGGGGAGCTCCTCGCCGCGGAGATCGCGAATCGCGGCGGCGAGCCGGTCGTCGTGCCGCTCATCGCGACGCTCCCGCCGGCCGACCGCGGGCCGCTCCTCGCCGGCCTCGCCGACTGGCGCGCCGGCGCCCACGACTGGCTCGTCGTCACGAGCGCGCGCGGGGCCGAGGCTGTCGCCGCCGGACTCGCCTCGGGATCCGGACTTGCCTCGGGATCCGGGGCCGCAGCGGGATCCGGATCCGGATCCACACACGGAGCCGCGTCCGGCCGCATTGCGGCCGTCGGCCCGGCGACCGCCGCGGCGCTCGGCCGCGCGGGCCTGGAGGCCGACGTCGTGCCTGCGAGCGACTTCAGCGCGGTCGGCCTCGCCGCAGCGCTCATGGACCCGCGGGCGGGGGCGGCGCCCGGAAGCCGGTTCCTGCTCGCGCTCTCGGAGATCGCCGAGCCGACGCTCGAGGAGGCGCTGCGCCTGGCCGGCCACGAGGTCACGAGGGTCGACGCCTACCGGACGGTCGCCGCGAAGCCAGGCTCCGCTGCCCCAGAATCCGCGCGGACCGACGCCGCGCCCCACGGCGACGCCGACCGCGAGCTTCTCGCGCGCGGGCTCGACGCCGTGCTCGTGATGAGCGGCTCGGGGGCGAGGTCGCTCGCCGCCCGCTTCGCGCCGCTGCCCGAGCGGACCGCGGTGATCGCGATCGGCCAGCCGACCGCGCGTGCCCTCGAGGCCGCCGGGATCCTGAGCACCGCGATCGCGCGCGAGCACACGACGACGGGACTCATTGACGCCCTCGTCGAATACTTCGAGCAGCACACATAGACCCGACAGGCAGGTCGCCCGCACCGACCGGCCGAAGTTACGAAGTTCCACCCCAGATCAGAAGAAGGAACCACCGAATGACCCCCATCATTAGACCGCGCCGGATGCGCCGGACGCCTGCCCTCAGGCGGCTCGCGGCCGAGACGCGGCTCTCCCCGGCAGAGCTCGTGCTGCCCCTCTTTGTGCGGGAGGGCATCGACGAGCCGCGGGATATCGCCGCGATGCCGGGAGTGCGGCAGCACACGATCGACTCGCTGAAGCGCGCCGCTGGGGAGGCCGCTGAGGCAGGAGTCGGCGGTGTGATGCTGTTCGGCGTGCCCGAGACGCGCGACGCCGAGGGCTCCGCGGCCGACGATCCCGAGGGGATCCTGAACCTCGCCACCCGCGAGATCGCCGCGGAGTTCGGCGACGCCCTCGTCGTGCAGACCGACCTCTGCCTCGACGAATTCACCGATCACGGCCATTGCGGGGTGCTCAGGGGCGGCGAGGTCGACAACGACGCGACGCTCGAGCGATACGCCGCGATGGCGGTCGCGCAGGCCGACGCCGGATCCGCCGTGCTCGGGCTCTCCGGCATGATGGACGGCCAGGTCGCCGCCGTGCGCGCCGCCCTCGACGGGGTGGGCCACGAGGGCGCCGCGATCCTCGCCTACTCCGCGAAGTACGCCTCGGCCTTCTACGGGCCGTTCCGCGAGGCCGTCGACTCCCAGCTCACGGGCGACCGCAGGAGCTACCAGCAGGATCCCGCGAACCGCCGCGAGGGCGTGCGCGAGGCCGAGCTCGACGTCGCCGAGGGCGCGGACATCGTGATGGTGAAGCCCGCGATGTCTTACCTCGACGTGCTCTCGGACGTCGCCGCCATGAGCCCTGTGCCCGTGTGGGCGTACCAGGTGTCCGGCGAGCTCGCGATGATCGAGGCCGCAGCCGCGAACGGCTGGATCGACCGCAGGCGCGCGATCGAGGAGTCCCTGATCGGGATCAAGCGTGCGGGGGCCGATGCGATCCTGAGCTACTACGCGACCGAGGTTGCGGGGTGGCTCAGGTGACGGGATCCGCCCGCAGTGCGGAGCTCGCGGCGCGCGCCGAGCGCGTGATCCCCGGCGGAGTGAACTCGCCCGTCCGTGCCTTTGGTTCGGTCGGAGGCACACCCCGCTTTATCGTCTCGGGACGCGGCGCGTTCGTGACCGACGCCGACGGCGCGCACTACATCGACCTCGTGGCCTCGTGGGGCCCCGCGCTCCTCGGGCACGCGGAGCCGTCCGTCGTCGCCGCCGTGAAGGAGGCGGCGGCGCGTGGCCTCGGCTTCGGGGCCTCGGCCCCGATCGAGGCCGAGCTCGCCGAGGAGATCATCTCCCGGGTGCCCGGGATCGAGCGGCTCAGGCTCGTGTCGACCGGCACGGAGGCGACCATGAGCGCGATCCGGCTCGCCCGCGGCGCGACCGGGCGGCCGCTCATCGTGAAGTTCGCGGGCCACTACCACGGCCACTCGGACGGCCTGCTCGCGGCGGCCGGATCCGGGCTCGCGACGCTCGCCCTCCCGGGCAGCGCCGGCGTGACGCCCGAAACGGCCGGTCAGACGCTCGTGCTGCCGTACAACGACACGGTCGCACTGCACGCCGCGTTCGCGGAGCACGGCGACCGGATCGCGGCGGTCATCACGGAGGCTGCGGCCGCGAACATGGGCGTCGTGCCGCCGCGCCCCGGCTTCACGCGCGAGCTCATCGAGACGGCGCACCGGCACGGCGCGCTCGTCATCATGGACGAGGTGCTCACGGGCTTCCGGGCCGGTCCCGGCGGGTTCTGGGGGATCGAGTGCGCGGGCCTGCCCGCGCACATCGCCCCCGACCTGTTTACCTTCGGCAAGGTCATCGGCGGCGGCCTGCCGCTCGCCGCCCTCGGCGGGCGCGCCGAGATCATGGAGCTGCTCGCGCCCCTCGGGCCCGTCTACCAGGCCGGCACGCTCTCGGGGAACCCCGTCGCGGCGGCCGCCGGCCTCGCCACGCTCCGCGGGGCCGACGCCGCGGCCTACGAGCGGCTCCTGCTCGCCTCGCAGGGCATCTCGGTGCTCGTCGGCACCGCGCTCGCCCAGGCGGGAGTGCCGCACCGGATCCAGCGCGCCGGAACCCTGTTCAGCGTGCTCTTCGGGGACTTCCCGGAGGCGCCGCGCGGCTACGACGAGGTGCTCGGCCAGGAGACATGGCGGCACCGCGCGTTCTTCCACTCGATGCTCGAGCAGGGGGTCTCGCTGCCGCCGAGCGCCTTCGAGGCGTGGTTCGTGACGGCGGCGCACAACGGTGACGTGGTCGCGCAGATCGCGGGCGCGCTGCCTGCGGCGGCGCGTGCCGCCGCAGCGGCGGAGCGGCCCGTGGGGGTGTAGGGGCGGCTACTGCTCTTGCAGGAGCGGTTCGAGCGCGGGGTCTCCGCGCCCGGGCTGCTCCTGCGGCCACCCGTCGATCACGGCCCGAAAGAACTCGTCGACGCTCGCGGCCAGCTCGGTCGTCTCTTCGAACGCGGGTTCGCAGCCCGAGACGACCGCGCCATTTCGCCTGTTGAGGGTGAGGAAGGCGGAGTCGCCGTCGGCGCGCATGAGGATGGGGAGGTGCGCCTCCCAGAACTCACTCACCTGGGCCCGCTGCGTTTCGTGTGCGCAGCTCTCGCCCGGCGCGACGAGCTCCCCGAACCGCGCCGGGAAGGTGCACCAGCGCTCGGGGATTACTGGGGTGTCGCCCTCGGCCGGTCGCCCCGTGGCGCCTGGCTCCCGCTCGGACCAGTCCCACTCGCGCGTGCGCCGGGCCCCCAGTAACTCCTGGTCGAGGGCCGAGTTCCCGGCCTCGGGGCTGCTGCTCGGCGGGAGATGCATGGAGGTTAGCTTTTGTGGGGGTTGGGAGCGGCGGCTCGTTGAGCCGCGCCCGCCGCGCCCGCCGAGTCGGCCACCGCGCCCGCCGAGTCGGCCGTAAGGCCCCATTCAAGCTCGCGAAAGGGGCCTTACGGCCGACTCGGCACCTTGCGGGCGCCAGGTCTCGCGCGCGTGAGCGGCGCGGCCCGGATCCGGATCCGGCCCCAAACTGGCCCGCATGCCCTGCCGAGTGGGCCGTAAGGCCCCATTCAGGCCAGTGAAAGGGGCTTTACGGCCGACGCGAGCCCGTGATTGGGGCCTTTCGGCCGACTCGGCACCCTGCGGGCGCCAAGTTTCGCGCGCGTGAGCGGCGCGGCCCGGATCCGGGCCCGGATCCGGGCCCAAACTGGACCGCATGCCCCGCCGAGTGGGCCGTAAGGCCCCATTCACCGCCGCGATTGGGGCTTTACGGCCTACTCGGCCGCGCGGTGCTAGCCCCGGAACGACGAAGCGGGCGCCCCCTCGAAGGGAGCGCCCGCTTCGCGGCGAAAAACTAGGCCCGCGCGGCGAGGGCGTCGATTGCGCTCTCGAAGAAGCGCAGGCCGTCGATCCCGGATCGCATGGCGTCGGGCATGTCCGGGCCGAAGCCGGGCTCGACCGCGTGTTCGGGGTGGGGCATGAGGCCGACCACGTTGCCGCGCTCGTTCGTGAGGCCGGCGATGTCGTCGAGGGAGCCGTTGGGGTTCACGCCGCGGTAGCGGAACGCGATGAGCCCGTCGCCCTCGAGGCGCTTGATGGTCTCCTCGTTGGCGATGTAGCCGCCGTCGCCGTTCTTCAGCGGGATCACGATTTCTTCGCCCTGCTCGAAGCGGCTGGTCCACGCCGTGTCGGCGTTCTCGACCACGAGCTTCTGGTCGCGGCGGATGAACTGCTGGTGCGCGTTGCGGATCAGGCCGCCGGGCAGCAGGTGCGCCTCGACGAGGACCTGGAAGCCATTGCAGATCCCGAGCACGGGCATGCCCTTCTTGGCGGCCTCGATGACCTCGGTCATGATCGGCGAGATTGCCGCAATCGCGCCGGGCCGCAGGTAGTCGCCGTAGCTGAAGCCGCCGGGCAGCACGATGGCGTCAACACCATCGAGGTCGTGCGAGGCGTGCCAGAGGGCGACGGGCTCGGCGCCCGCGATCCGGATCGCGCGCTGCGCGTCGCGGTCGTCGAGCGAGCCGGGGAAGGTGACGACGCCGATCCGGGGTGCCACTACTTGGCCTCGCCGTCGACCGTGATCGAGACGACGTCCTCGATCACCGCGTTCGAGAGGATCTCGTCGGCGACCTTGCGAACCTCAGCGAGGATCTCCTCGGTCACCTCGCCCTCGACCGTGAGTTCGAAGCGCTTGCCGATGCGGACGTTCTGGAACTTGCCGTGGCCGAGGCGATCGAGCGCCCCCGTGGTGGCCTTGCCCTGCGGATCGAGCAGCTCGGCCTTGGGCATGACATCTACGACAATCGTGGGCACCCGGGATCTCCGTTTCTCGAGGTGAGGATCGACATTCATTCTCTCATGGATCCGGGCCCGGATCCCGCGCCCTAGATGTACTGACCCGGAGGGTTGTTGACATAGGAGAGACCTTCGTTGTCGAGTTGGAGCTGTCTAGTTCCCCTGCTCGTTCAAACGAAGGTCTCTCATGTCTCACGCTAATGCCCGGCTCGCTCCTGCCGGTAGATTGATCCTGGTCCAACGCATTCAATCGGGTCGGCCGGTCGCTCATGTTGCCTTGGAGATGGGAGTCTCGCGCACGACTGCGTGGCGGTGGTGGCGCAGGTTCCAGGAGGCCGGGGTTGCGGGATTACGGGATCGGTCGAGTGCGGCCAGGTCGCATCCGCGGCGTACGCCCGGATGCATGGAGACCCGGGTGCGGATCATGCGCGCGCTCACCAGGCGTGGCCCGGTATTCATCGCGGGCAAGCTCGGCATGCACGCCTCGACAGTCGGGCGGGTGCTGCGTCGCCATCACACCCCGTTGTTACGTGAACTTGATCCTGTGACTGGGATCAGGATCCGTGCGGGACGACGGTCCGCGAACCGATACGAACACGAGTATCCGGGGTCGTTGATCCATATCGATGTGAAGAAGCTCGGCCGTATCCCTGACGGCGGTGGGTGGCGGCTCCATGGGCGCAGCGAACGCCCGAACCGGAAACGAGGACAAGGGTACGACTACGTCCACACCGTGATCGATGACCACTCTCGTGTCGCGTATGCCGAGATCCACGACGATGAGAAAGGCGTGACCGCGGCCGGTGTCCTCGAACGCGCCATCGGGTTCTACGCGTCGCTCGGGGTACGTGTTGAGCGTGTCATCAGCGATAACGCGTTCGCGTACCGGCACTCCGCCGCGTTCAGGGACATCATCACCCAGCACAGTATTCAGCACCGGTTCATTCGCCCGCACTGTCCCTGGACCAACGGGAAAGTCGAACGCCTCAACCGCACCCTCGCGACTGAATGGGCATACGCGAGGCCCTGGACTTCTAACGACGAACGCAGAGCAGGGTTGACGGCCTGGCTGGACTACTACAACCTAGACAGAGCTCACCTCGGCATCGACGGCCAAACTCCCATCGACCGAGTCAACAACGGTCGAGGTCAGTACACCTAGAGGGAGGACGGCGCCAGGGGCGCGAAGGGCGGCTCCTGGCCGGTCAGGCGGCGGTAGAGCTCGAGGTAACGCTCATAGGTCTGGGTGACGATCTCGTCGGGGAGCGCGGGCGGCTCGCCCGTGCGATCCCAGTTCGCGGACAGCCAGTTGCGCACGATCTGCTTGTCGAACGACGACATGCGCTGTTTCGCGGTCAGCCCGGCATCGAAGAAGCGGTCGGCGTCCCAGTACCTGGACGAGTCGCTCGTGAGCACCTCGTCGGCGAGCACGAGCTCGCCCGATTCCGGATCCCGCCCGAACTCGAACTTCGTGTCGGCGAGCACGATCCCGCGCTCGGCCGCGAGTTCCCGCGCCTCGGTGAAGATCTTGAGCGAAGCGTTGCGGAGGGCGCTCGCGACCTTCTCACCCACGAGCTCGACGCTCTGCTCGTAGGTGATGTTCTCGTCGTGCTCGCCGAGCGGCGCCTTGTATGCGGGGGTGTAGATGGGGGTGTCGAGGAGGTCGCCGTCCTGGAGACCTGCGGGCAGGTCGATCCCGCACACGGCGCCGGTGCGCTCGTACTCCGCGAATCCGGATCCGGTGAGCGCGCCGCGCACGACGCACTCGACCGGGAACATCTCGAGGCGCTTGGACACGACCGCGCGATCCGCGACCGCCTCGGGAACCTCAGGGGCGCCCTCGCCCGCGAGGTGATTCGGCAGTTGGATCCTGCTGAACCACCAGTTCGAGAGCGCCGTGAGGAGCGCGCCCTTGCCCGGGATCGGGGGTTCGAGCACGTGGTCGAACGCGCTCACGCGGTTGCTCGCGACGACGAGCAGGAAGCGTTCGTCGCCGTCGGCCGGGACGTAGAGGTCACGGACCTTCCCCGAGTAGGTGTGGGTCCAGCCGGGGAGCTCCTGGGGCGCTGAGAGTTCGGTCACCGGACCATTCTCCCACCATTGCCCGCGATGGTTCGATTCGGTATCGATCCAGGACATTCCTGGGAGGCTCAGGGCGGATGTCAGTGGTTGCGGTTAGGGTCATTGGCTATAGGGGGCGGACATTCCTCACGAGGGATGCCGAGCGAAACCTACGACTCGAGGAGAAGCATGATTCCGCTGGGACCTGTGGTGGCACGTAGCCGAGTGAACGCGGCGCGAGCAGCGGTCTGGGCGTACCTTTCGGAGGAGGCGCTCAGGGGCGAATGGTGGCCCGAGCTGCGGCTCGAGCCGAAGGTGGGCGGCGAGGTCTCCGAGCGCTGGTCCGAGGGGGAGGGTGACGACGCGGTGAGCCGCGACGCCTCCGGCACGGTTGACGTCTGGGTCGACGGTCACGCGATCGGTTTCACCTGGAGGGAATCGGGCGACCCCAGGGACACCGCTGTGCTCGTGACGCTGCGATCGCAGGGGTACGAGACCGGGATCACCGTCACGGAGACGGGCTTCGACGCACTGCCGTCGCCCGCGGAGCGCGCCGCCGCTTCGCAGGAGGGGTGGGCCGTGCTGCTGCGGGATCTGACCGAGGCCGTGCGCGTCGCTGTGGAAAGCGGGACGATCGGCGCCGACGGTGTTGTCGCGGGCGCCGGAGGTGGCGCTGCGGTTGACGCCGTGGCGGTGGAGGCCGAGGCGGTGGATGTCGGGTCGGACGATGCCGATGCCGAAGCCGATGGTGACGAGGCTGAGGTCGCTGGAGTTGACGGTGCCGGGGGCGAGGGGGCTGGAGTTGACGGTCCCGACGGTGGAGTTGACGGTGCCGGGGGCGCTGACGACGGCGAAAGCGCCGAGCCGGACGAGCCTGACGCGGATCCCGACTTCGACGACCTGATCCGGGGCAACTAGCCGACCGGCCAGGCTCGGATCTGCGTTCCCAGAGGATTCGGCGTTCAATTCGAAGAATTTGGGCATCTGGTCGAGTTGAGTGCAGAAATCCCTGGGAACGCTGGAGCCCAGGCGCCCGCGGCGCGCGGTTAGGCGACGCGCGCCGCGATGTCGGTGCGGTGCTGGCCGCCCTCGAGCCCGATGAGTGCGACGGCCTCGTAGGCGCGCTCGCGCGCCGCGGCGAAGCTGTCGCCGCGCGCAACGACGCCGAGCACGCGTCCGCCCGTCGCGATCCAGCCGCCCTCCGCGTCGCGCTTCGTCGCGGCGTGCACGAGGTGCACCCCGGGCACGGCGGCGGCCTCGTCGAGCCCAGTGAGCGCGCGGCCCGTGACGACCTCGCCGGGGTACCCCTCGCTCGCGACCACGACGATCACGGCGGGCTGCTCGGAGAACTCGGGCGCGGGCTGGGCGGGCAGCTCGCCCGTCGCCGCGGCCAGCAGGTAGCGGCTGAGGGGTGACTCGAGGCGCGCGAGCACGACCTGGGTCTCGGGATCGCCGAAGCGCGCGTTGAACTCGATGACGCGGACGCCCGTCGCGGTCACGATGAGGCCGCAGTAGAGGAGCCCCACGAACGGGGTGCCCTCGGCTTCGAGCTGGCGCACGGTGGGGAGCGCGACGGTGCGGGTGATCTCCTCGACGAAGTCGTCGGCGACCCAGGGGAGCGGGGAGTAGGCGCCCATGCCGCCCGTGTTGGGGCCCTCGTCGCCGTCGAAGATGCGCTTGTAGTCCTGAGCGGGGGTGAGCGCGACGACGTCGTGGCCGTCGGCGAAGAAGAAGAGTGAAACCTCCTGGCCGTCGAGGAATTCCTCGATGAGCACGTCGCCGTGCGGCGCCCAGGTGGCGACGTGCTCGAGCGCGGCGTCCCGGTCGGAGGTCACGAGCACGCCCTTGCCCGCGGCGAGCCCGTCGGCCTTCACGACGTAGGGGGCGCCGAACTCGTCGAGCACGCGGCCGGCGTCCTCGACGCCCGCGACGCGCTCGGCGCGGCCGGTGGGCACGTTCGCCTCGTCCATGATGCGCTTGGCGAAGGCCTTCGATCCCTCGAGCTGCGCTGCCGCGGCGTCGGGCCCGAACACGGGCACGCCAGCGGCGCGGAGCGGGTCGGCGACGCCCGCGACGAGCGGAGCCTCGGGGCCGACGACGACGAGGTCGAAGCCGCGCTCGGCGACGAATGCCGCGACCGCGTGCGGGTCGGTGTAGGCGAGCTCGGGCGTCTCGACGCCGCTCGCGGCGATCCCGGCGTTGCCGGGCGCGCAGACGATCTCGTGATCGGCCGACTCAGCGAGCAGGGCGAGGACAATGGCGTGTTCGCGGGCACCCGGCCCCAGGACGAGGATCTTCACCGCACCAGACTACCTGCCGCCGGGACCCTAGAGTGGAGGGCATGGCGAAGCGGAGAATCTCGCACGAGGACGGCATGGCTGCGGTCGCCGCCGTGCGGGCCACAGGGGTCGAGGGGGCGGCGCGCCCCGTGCTCGCGACGGCCGTGCGCTATCTGCTCGAGGAACTCGCGGAGCTCGCGCCGGGGAACACGGTCGAGCTGCGGGTGCCGCCATTCGGTGCGACGCAGTGCGTTGCGGGGCCCCGGCACACGCGCGGCACCCCGCCGAACGTGATCGAGACGGACGCGGCCACCTGGTTCGCGCTCGCCACGGGCGGGCTCAGCTGGGACGAGGCGGTCGCGCAGGCCCGCCTCGCGGCCTCCGGCGCTCGCGCGGATATCGCCCCGCTCCTTCCTATCCTTCGCTAGCCCGACGGGTCCCGGGCCGGGTGGTCAGACTCGCATGGCGGGGCTGAGAGAATGGAAGGTATGAACACGCCCGACCCCGCACCAGAACACGAGCCCGGATCCGCGCCCGAGCACGAGCCCGCACCCGAGCACGTCCCCGTCGTCCACGAGACCGAGCGCGAGGTCACGATCACCCGCTCGGTGCGTTACGGACGAGTGATCGCGGGGATGACGGTGCTCGGGATCCTGGTCGCCGTTGTCGCGAGCCTCGTGTTCCCGCTCGACCCTGAGGCGCAGTACACGCTCGCTCAGATCACGGGGTTCATGGCGCTCATTGGGGCGGCCATCGGGCTCGCGCTCGGCTGCCTGCTCGCGCTCATTCTTGGCGTCACGGCCCGGCGCAAGCGCGGAACCGCAATTGCCATCCATTCCGACGTGCAATAATCGCGAACACACAATCGAAATCGGAGTGCACTCATGCTCGGAAACCTTTCGGGATGGCACCTTCTCGCCATCCTCTTCGTCATCCTGCTCTTGTTCGGAGCGCCGAAGCTGCCTGGCCTCGCAAAGAGCCTCGGCCAGTCGATGCGCATCCTGAAGAAGGAGGTCCGCAGCGACCAGGATGGCGACGGTAGCCCGACGCAGAACGCGACGGATTCTGCGACCGCTGATCCGAAGCGCGATCTGCCATAATGATCTGACGCTTACGATCGGAGCCTCACCGCTATGTTCGGAAATCTTTCCGGCCCCACGCTGCTCGTTATCCTCTTCATCGTGCTGCTCCTCTTCGGTGCGCCGAAGCTGCCTGGTCTCGCGAAGAGCCTCGGCCAGTCGATGCGCATCCTGAAGAAGGAGGTCCGCAGCGACGCGGACGATGCTCAGGATCCGAGCGGCCAGACGGGTGAGCCCGCCACACCGACCGCCACGGCCGGCCCCCAGCACCCCGTGCCCGGTGCCGCCGGCGAGCGGCCGAACGGCGCCGCTGGCGGCGATCCGGAGCCGCCGGCCGGCCCGGTCGGCCCGGCCGTGCCGAAGGATCCCGAGGATCCCGGGACCGCACCGAAGGCTTAAGCCGAAGGCCTGATCCGGAACAGCTTCGCAACGACAGAGGCGCCGCCCCCGCGGGGACGGCGCCTCTGTCGTTGGCGGACGGGCTGGCCCCGGGCTCAGCTCTCCTGCGTGGCCTCGACCCAGGCGAGGTATTCCTCGTCGACGTTGCCCGCGATGTACTCGCCCGTGAAGCAGCTCTCCTCGAGCTCGGTGACCTCGGTCTGCCCCGCGAGGATCGCGCGGTTCATGCCCTCGACGGTCTGGTAGACGAGGTGATCCGCGCCCAGATCGGCGGCGATCTCTGCGGCGGTGCGCCCGTGCGCGATGAGCTCGTTGCGCGACGGCATATTGATGCCGTAGACATGTGGCGAGACGACGGGCGGGGCGGCCGAGGCGAAGATGACCGACTTGGCGCCCGCGGCCCTCGCCATCTCGACGATCTCGCGCGAGGTCGTGCCGCGCACGATCGAGTCGTCCACGATCAGCACATTCTTGCCCTTGAACTCGACGCTCATGGCGTTCAGCTTCTGGCGCACGCTGCGCTTGCGCACCGCCTGGCCCGGCATGATGAACGTGCGGCCGATGTAGCGGTTCTTGAAGAAGCCCTCGCGGTACTCGATCCCGAGCCGCTGCGCGACCTGCATGGCGCTCGGCCGCGCGGAGTCCGGGATCGGCATGACGACGTCGATCTCGGCGTCGGGCAGTTCCTTGCGGATCTGCTCGGCGAGCACGTCGCCGAGGCGGAGGCGCGCGTCGTAGACCGCGATGCCGCTCAGCACGGAGTCGGGGCGGGCGAGGTAGATGTACTCGAAGGCGCACGGGACGAGCTTCGTCTCCTTCGCGCACTGGCGCGAGGTCATCTTGCCGTCCGGCGTGATGAGGATGGCCTCGCCCGGATCGACGTCGCGGACGACCTCGTAGCCGCCGGACTCCAGCACGAGCGACTCGCTCGCGACGACCCACTCGTCGCCGCCGGTCGCGCTCGTGCGGCGGCCGAGCACGAGCGGGCGGATCCCGAACGGGTCGCGGAAGGCGAGGAGCCCGTAGCCCGCGATCAGCGCGATCGTGGCGTAGGAACCCTCGACGCGCTCGTGGACGCGGGCGACCGCGCCGAAGACCTGCTCCTCGTCGAGCGAAAGGCCCGTGATCCCGGCCTGCAGCTCGTTCGCGAGCACGTTGAGGAGGAGCTCCGTGTCGGAGTGGGTGTTCAGGTGGCGGCGATCCACGTTGTAGAGCTCGGCGGTGAGCTCGCGGGTGTTCGTGAGGTTGCCGTTGTGGACGAGGATGATGCCGTAGGGCGCGCCGACGTAGAACGGCTGCGCCTCCTCCTCCTGCGCGGCCGAGCCGCGGGTCGCGTAGCGCACGTGCCCGAGGCCGACGTTGCCCGTGAGCTGGCGCATGTCGCGGGTGCGGTATGCCTCGCGGACCTGGCCCTTCGCCTTCACCATGTGGAAGAAGTCACCGTCGAGGGTGGCGATCCCCGTCGAGTCCTGACCGCGGTGCTGCAGCAGCAGCAGGCTGTCGTAGATCTGCTGGTTGACGGGTTCGGGCGAAACGATTCCGACGATGCCGCACATGCTTCTTGGTCTGCTCCTTGGAGGGGGTGGAGCGTCAGGCAGACGCAACGACTAGTGTCGCACACTGCGCGGGGTGCTCGGTGCGGGTGCCTCCGGGGCTGGTTCGCTCCGGATCCGGATCAGGCTCGGGATCCGGAATCTGCGCGGGATCAGGCGGCCGCGCAGGGATCCGGCGCCCCGCGTTGGCAGGGTACGCTTGAGGGGTGAGCGAGAACGCGTCGATCTATGCCCAGTCCGGTGTCGACACCGAGGCGGGTGATCTTGCCGTCGAACTGATGAAGTCGGCGGTCTCCCGCACGCACGGTCCCGAGGTGATCGGGGGAGTCGGCGGATTCGCCGGGCTCTTCGACGCCTCCGCGCTGACGGGCTACAAGCGCCCGCTGCTCGCGAGCTCGACCGACGGCGTCGGCACGAAGGTCGCGATCGCGCAGGCGATCGACAAGCACGACACGATCGGCCAGGACCTCGTCGCGATGGTCGTCGACGACATCGTCGTCGTGGGCGCGAAGCCCCTGTTCATGACCGACTACATCGCGTGCGGCAAGGTCGTGCCGCAGCGCATCGCCGACATCGTGCGCGGGATCGCCGAGGCGTGCGAGGCGACGGGCACGGCGCTCGTCGGCGGCGAGACGGCCGAGCACCCCGGCCTCCTCGGGCCCGACGACTACGACGTCGCGGGGGCTGCGACGGGCGTCGTCGAGGCGGACAAGATGCTGAGCCCCGAGCTCGTGCGCGACGGCGACGTCGTGCTCGCGATGGCGGCATCCGGCCTGCACTCGAACGGCTTCTCGCTCGTGCGCCACATTCTCTCCGAGCGGGGGATCGGCTACGGGCAGCACAGCGCGGAGCTCGGCGCGAGCTACGGCGAGGCGCTGCTCGAGCCGACCGCGCTGTACACCTCGCCGCTCCTCCGGGTGCTCGAGGATCCGGCGCTCGACGGCGCGATTCACGCGCTCAGCCACGTCACGGGCGGCGGGATCGCCGCGAACCTGGCGCGCGTGCTGCCGCAGGGGGCCTGGGTCGAGGTGGAGCGGGCGAGCTGGTCGCCGCTTCCCGTGTTCCGGCACCTCGCGGAGCTCGGCGGGCACACGCTCGAGAGCCTCGAGTCGGCGTGGAACCTCGGGATCGGGATGTTCGCGGTCGTCGATGGGGCGCGGGCGCCGCAGGTCGCCGCCGCGCTCACCGCGCAGGGCCTCGAGACGTGGGTCGCCGGCGAGATTTCGACCGCCGCGCGCGACTTCGCGGGCTTCGAGCAGGGTGCGAAGGGCGTCGACGGCGGCGCCGTCCGCCTCGTGGGCGCCTACGCTTCCTAGCCGACCGGCCCCGCGCCGTCCGTACCGGCAAGGAGGGCGGTGGCTATGACGGCTAGGCCCTCGCCCCGGCCCGTGAAGCCGAGGTGGTCGGTCGTGGTCGCCGCGAGCGAGACCGGCGCGCCGACGAGCTCCGACATCACCCGCTGCGCCTCCTCCCGGCGCGCGGCGAATCGCGGTCGGTTGCCGACGATCTGCACCGACACGTTCACGGGCCCCCAGCCGGCCGCCGCGATCTTCGCGAGCGCCTGACGCACGAAGCCAGTGCTCGCGGCGCCCGCCGTCTCGTCCTGGTCGACGCCGACGAGCCCGCCGATGTCGCCGAGCCCCGCGGCGGAGAGCAGCGCGTCGACCACCGCGTGGCACACGGCGTCGCCGTCGCTGTGACCCGCGAGCCCTGGCTCGCCTGGCCAGTCGATTCCGGCGAGCCGGAGCGGCGCCGACTCGTCGTACTGGTGCACATCGAACCCGGTCCCGACGCGAATCATGCGCGGCCGCCCTTCTCGTCCTGCGTGTCCTGCGCGGCGAGCGCCTCGAGGAGCGCGTGATCGGCCGCCGTCGTGAGCTTGTGGGCGCGCATCTCGCCGGCGACCGTGCGCACGCGCCCGCCCGCCCGCTGCATCACCTCGGCGTCGTCGGTCGGGACGCCGGAGGATCCGGCCCCGGATCCGGATCCGGCACCGGCGGCCCCGGATCCGTGCTCCGCGTGCAGGGCGGCCGTCGCGTGGGCCGACTCGAGCGCCTCGCGCCGGAACCCCTGGGGCGTCTGCACCGCGACGAGCGCGGAGCGGTCGACGGTCTCGTGCACGATCCCGTCCCCGTCCACGCGCTTCAGCGTGTCGGCGACGGGCAGCGCTGGCACGACCGAGTCCCCGGTCCGCCTGACCTCCGCGAGCACCCGCTCGAAGAGCGGCGCGCCAGCGAGCGGCCGCGCCGCGTCGTGCACGAGCACGATCCCGACCTCCGCGGGCAGCGCCTCGATCCCGAACCGCACCGACTCGTGCCGCTCGCGCCCGCCGTGAACGACCGAGGTCTCCCACAGCGTGCCGGCGGGGAGCGCCTCGTCGACGAGCTCGAGCGCGCGCCCGGCCCAATCGTCCGGCACCACGACCACGAGATGCCCGGCGTGGGGGAGCGCCGCGATCGTGCGCACGCCCCGCTCGAGCAGTGTCTGCCCGCCGACCTCGACGAAGCCCTTCGGGATCCCAGCCCCGAGCCGCTCGCCGCGGCCGGCGGCGACCAGGATCACGCCGATCTCCGGACGCGCCCGCGGCGGCGCCTGTTCGGCCGAGGCAGCCCTCGGTGATTCGGATCCGCTCATACGCTCAGCGTACCGCCCCGGGTACGCGACAGCGCCCCGGCACGGAGTGCGCGGGGCGCTGTCAAGCGGGGTGACTAGGAGGCGAGCACCTGGTCGAGCACCTCGGAGGCCTGCTCCTCGTCCGTCTTCTCGGCGAGCGCGAGCTCCGAGACGAGGATCTGGCGCGCCTTTGCGAGCATGCGCTTCTCGCCTGCGGAGAGTGAGCGCACCTCCTGGTCGCGGCGCCACAGGTCGCGCACGACCTCGGAGACCTTGATGACGTCGCCGGAGGCGAGCTTCTCGAGGTTCGCCTTGTAGCGGCGTGACCAGTTCGTCGGCTCCTCCGTGAAGGGGGCGCGAAGCACCTCGAAGACCTGCTCGAGGCCCTCCTTGTCGATCACGTCGCGGACACCCACCAGGTCGCAGTTCTCAGCGGGCACCTCGATCGTGAGGTCGCCCTGGTTCACCTGGAGTTTGAGGAAGAGTTTCTCCTCGCCGCCGAGCTTGCGCTTCTTGACTTCAATGATCTTTGCGGCGCCGTGGTGGGGGTAGACGACGGTCTCTCCGACCTCAAATTGCATGGAGTGACTCCTTTACAGTCCAACCACTAGAATACCACACCCTGCGATCCCGAGTTAGGCTTGCCTAAGCTGCGTGTTCGCTGTGCTGACGGATATGATGGCTACGAACTGTGCCCGAGTCACTCGGCGCAGGTCATCGAATCGAAACTCGGCTCGGAGGAACACTTTGAAGATTCGGATCGCCTCGTCTGTAGCTCTCGCAGCGGCCATCGCGCTCGGCGCGACCGGTTGCGGCCTGATCGCACCGCAGAGTACGCTCCAGGCGTACGCACCGAGCGACGGCATCGATGTCAACGTCGGCGACGTCAAGCTGCGCAACGTCATGCTCATCGCGGATAAGACCGGTGAGAACTTCAACGTGGTGTTCGGTGCGGTGAACACGAGCGGTGAGGACCAGGACGTCACGATCGAGTTCTCCGGCGAGGGGTCGAACCGCGCGAGCGCAAACTTCACGATCCCCGAGGGCAACACGCTCTTCGGCAACCCGGAGGGTGACGAGGCTCCCGTGCTCGTCACGATCCCGAACCTGAAGCCCGGCTCGACGGTCACCGCGAACTTCCAGGTGAGCGGCGCCTCCGAGTCCGAGGCCCGCGTCACCGTGCTCGATGGAACGCTCCCCGAGTACGAGGACTACGTGCTCCCCGCCAGCTTCTCGCAGCAGGCCGATGAGACCAAGACCGAGCTCAAGACGGGCGCCGAGGACGAGAAGGCCGCCGAGTCGACGATCAACGACGACCAGCAGCAGTAAGGCTTCCCGCGGCAGTCGCCAGCGCAACGAGCAACGCCCCCGCAGTCGGACGACTGGCGGGGGCGTTGCTCGTTGTTCGTTGCTCGGTGCGCGCCTGACGCGGCCCGGATTCGGAGCCGGATCCGGATCCGGATCCGACTACCCGAAGCGGTAGCCGACGCCGCGCACGGTCGAGATGAGCTGCGGCTTCGAGGGCTCCTCCTCGATGCGGGCGCGGATGCGCTTAATGTGCACGTCGAGGGTCTTCGTGTCGCCGTAGTAGTTGCTGCCCCAAACGCGGTCGATCAGCTGGCCGCGCGTGAGCACGCGGCCGGAGTGCCGCATGAGCATCTCGAGCAGCTCGAACTCGCGCAGCGGCATCGCGATCTCCTCGCCGCGCACCTCGACCGAGTGCCGCTCGGAGTCGAGCCGGATGCCCTGCTCGTCGAGCACCATGACGTCCTGGTCGTCGGCCCGCTCCTCCTCCACAGCGCCGGAGCGACGGAGCGCGGCGCGCACGCGAGCGAGCAGCTCGCGCGTGGAGTACGGCTTCGTGATGTAGTCATCGGCGCCGAGTTCGAGGCCCACGACGATGTCGATCTCGCTGTCCTTCGCGGTCAGCATGATGATGGGGACTTGCGAGGTCTGCCTGATCGTGCGGCAGACTTCGGTGCCGGGCAACCCCGGCAGCATGAGATCGAGCAGGATCAGGTCGGGCTGGCCGGACTGGAAGGCCGTGACGGCGGCGGCCCCGTCGTCCACGACCGTGACCCGGTATCCCTCGCGTTCGAGCAGGAACGAGAGGGGCCGGGAAATCGACTCCTCGTCCTCGACGAGCAGGATGTGCTGTGCCACTAGCTGGTTCCCTTCGGTGATTCGGAGCCCGCGTGCGGGCGTGGGGTGTCGTGTCGGGGTTCAGGGGAGATCGTGCCGGGTGCGCCGGCGGCGCTCGCCCGCGAGGCGGCCTTTGCGAGCGATTTCTCGGCCGAACGCTTCAGCTTCTTCGCGCGCTTGGACGGCTTTTGCGCGGACTGGGCCTCGACGAGCGGGAAGGTGAGCGTGAAGCTCGACCCGACGCCGATCTGCGACCACACGTCGACATCGCCGCCGTGCGCGCGCATCGTGTGCCGGGCGATGCTCAGGCCGAGGCCCGTGCCGCCCTCGCCGCGGGTGCGCGCGCCATCCACGCGGTAGAAGCGCTCGAAGATCCGGGGAAGATGCTCCGCGGGGATTCCCTCGCCCTGGTCGGTGACCGTGACGAGGAACTGCTTCCGTTCGAACGTCATTCCGACACCGACGCGCTGGCCCTCCTCGGAGTGCCGGATCGCGTTGCTCAGGAGGTTCGCGATCGCCGCGCCCAGGGAAGTCGGCCTGCCGTACACGATGGCCTCGCGGTGCTGGGCATCATCGTCGGTGATGACGAGTTCGACGCCGTGCTGCGCTGCGTACGAGCGGTGCGACTCCACCTCGCCGCGCACGAGATCCCGCAGCGAGACGCGCTCGCGGTCCTCGGGGCGGAGCGAGGACTGCGCCTCGGAGAGCTGGATGATGTCGCGGGAGAGCTCGCCGAGCCGGCGTGCCTCCTTCACGAGGCTCTTGGAGAAGTCGCGCACGACCGGCGGCTCGTCCGCCGCGTGCTGCACGGCCTCAGCGAGCAGGCCGATCGCGGCGATCGGGGTCTTGAGCTCGTGACTCACGTTCGCGATGAAGTCGCGACGCATCGCGTTCACGCGCTGCTCCTCGCCGAGATCCTCCGCGAGGATCACGACGAAACGGCGCTGCAGGCGCACGATGTGGATCCGGACGGTGTCCGTCGGGTCGCCGGGATCCGGCTCGTGGGTGTCCGGGATCCCCGTCGACATGACCTGCCGCACCCGCTGCAGGAACTCCGGATCGGTGAGCTCCTCGTCGGTCAGGTGCCGCTCCTGCCTGGCCACCGGGTTTGCGTACACGGGGGCAAGCGCCGCGTCGAGTACGACGGCAAAGGTGTCCACTTCGTCGAGGATCGCCGTGGCCACCTCGGGGAGCTCTGGCCGCATCTCGGCGGACCGCCGGATGCCCGCCCGCCTGGCCGTCACGATGGCGAGCGTGATGCCTGCGCCGATCAGCGCGCCAAGGGCTGTCGAGGCGAGCACGATCAAGGTCGGATCCATGGTTCTCATCGTAGGCGCGGGCAAACTGAACGAACGGTAGAGTTCAACTGTTGTTCACCTGCTCGTGCGTCACGGTTCACCACCGCAGAACAGACTGATGAGGGTGCGCGTGGGCGCAGACGGAAGGAAAGGAACCGAATGCGTGAGGTCTTTCAGCAGTCACTGCGCGAGGTGCAGGACGGCTTGGTCAAGATTGCAGAGCTCGTCGAGGATGCAATTGAGAACGCGACGACCGCGTTCGGTAACTCGGATGTCGCTCTCGCCGAGCAGGTCATTGACGGCGCGGACGAGATCGAGGTGCTCGCCGCGGATCTCGATCAGCAGACGTTCGACATCCTCGCGAGGCAGCAGCCGGTCGCCTCTGACCTGCGTCTCATGGTGGGGGCGCTCCGGATGAGCGCTTCGCTCGAGCGCATGGCAGACCTGGCCCAGCACATCGCGCAGCTCGCGCGGTACCGCTACCCGGAGAGCGCGATCCCGAAGGGTCTGAAGAAGACGTTCGTGCGCATGGGAGCACTCGACGTCGAGATGGCCGCCAAGATCGTGGAGCTGCTCCGTGAGCAGGATCCCGCGGTGATCGAGGAGGTGCGGGATCTCGACGACGACCTCGACGAGCTGCACGCCAAGGTGTTCGAGAAGGTGCTGAGCGACAAGCTCACTGACAACCCGACCGGGGTCGTCGACGCGACGCTCGCGAGCCGCTACCACGAGCGCTTCGGCGATCACGCGGTGAGCGTCGCGAAGCAGATGCAGTTCTTCCTGCACGGCTCAACCGACTGAGCCGATCGGGCCCGCTCGCGGGCTCGCTCGAATCATGACACCCGGAGGGGCGTCGGCCCGTGAGGTGCCGGCGCCCCTCCGCCGCTAGGCTGGACCCGTGAAACAACGCCTCTACGACTCCCGCATCCAGGCCGTCGTCGACTTCGAACCGCTCGTCGCGGGGAAGGTCGGCCTCTACGTCTGCGGTCCGACGGTGCAGTCGGCGCCGCACATCGGACACCTGCGGAGCGCGCTCGTCTATGACCAGATGCGGCGCTGGTTTGAGGCGAGCGGAAACGAGGTCACGCTGATCCGCAACGTGACCGACATCGACGACAAGATCCTCGAGAACGCCCGGATCGCCAGCGAGCAGGGCTCCTCGGAGGAGTGGTGGGGGCTCGCGTACCGCGTGGAGCGTGAGTTCACCGCGGCCTACGACGCGCTCCGCGTGCAGGCGCCCGACTACGAGCCGCGCGCCACGGCAAACGTCGCGGAGATGATCGCGCTCATCGAGCGGCTGATCGCCCGCGGGCATGCCTACCCCGCTGCCGATGGCTCCGCGAGCGTCTACTTCGACACGGCCAGCTGGCCGGCATATGGCGCGCTCACGAGGCAGAGCCGTGAGCAGATGGAGGACGCCGCGGACTCCGAGCCGGTCGGCAAGAAGGACCCGCGTGACTTCGCGCTCTGGAAGGCGTACCGCGACTCAGAGCCAGCGTCGGCCTCATGGGACTCGCCGTGGGGCCGGGGACGGCCCGGCTGGCACATCGAGTGCTCCGCGATGGCGACGCGCTACCTTGGCGAGGAGTTCGACATCCACGGCGGCGGGCTTGATCTGCGCTTCCCGCACCACGAGAACGAGCTCGCGCAGTCGCAGGCGGCCGGCCAGCCCTTCGCGAGGCACTGGATCCACAACGGCCTCGTGAACACGGGTGGCCAGAAGATGTCGAAGTCGCTCGGCAACTCGCTGTTTGCCGCGGACCTGCTCGCGGCGGCGCGGCCCATCGTGCTCCGCTACTTCCTCGGCTCAGCGCACTACCGCTCCGTGCTCGAGTTTTCGGAGTCCTCCCTGGCCGAGGCGGGGGCCGCCTTCGAACGCATCGAGGGCTTCCTCGATCGTGCCATCGAGGCTAGCGAGTCCGGGGGCGATTCCGTCGTCGGCGACGACCTGCCAGCGGCGTTCGCAGAAGCCATGTACGATGACTTCTCGGTCCCGCAGGCCCTCGCCGTCCTGCACAGCACCGTCCGGGCCGGCAACTCGGCGCTCGACTCCGGGGATGCCCCGGAGGCCCTGCGCCTCGCCCGCGCGACGCTCGCGATGCTCGACGTGCTCGGCATCAACCCGCGCTCCGAGGAGTGGTCGGGAGCCGGATCCGGAAGCGGATCCGAGGCAGCGGAGTCGGCGCTCGACGCACTCGTCTCGGCACTCGCGGCCGAGCGAGCAGAGGCGCGCGCGGCCAAGGACTTCGCCACGAGCGACGCGATCCGCGACCGTCTGCTCGGCGCAGGGATCGCACTTGAAGACACCCCGAATGGAACCCGCTGGAGCCTGACATGACGAACAAGAAGAACCGCACCGGAGCGGTGCGCAAGAAGGGCCTCGGCAAGGCCGTCGGATCGGGCGGCCAGGGCCGCCAGGCGCTCGAGGGCCGCGGACCGACGCCGCGCGCGGAGGACCGCGAGTACCACCCCGCGGCGAAGGCCAAGGCCGCGCGCGAGCGCTACCAGGCGGCCAAGGATCGCCACGCCGCCCGCACGGGGCGCGCCCCCGAGCGCGGCGGCGCCCGCGGCGGGCAGAAGGGGAAGAAGCAGGACGAGCACGAGCTCGTGACCGGGCGGAACGCGGTGCTCGAGGCGCTGCGCGCGAAGATCCCCGCGACCGTGCTCTACATCGCGGCAAAGATCGAGATGGACGACCGGGTACGCGAGATCCTGCGTCTCGCGACGAATCGCGGCATCGCGGTGCTCGAGGTCATGCGCCCCGAGCTCGACCGCATGACGGATCGGGACACCGTGCACCAGGGCATCGTGCTCAAGGTGCCGCCCATGGAGTACGCGCACCCGCTCGAGATGCTCGACGAGGTGATCGACCGCGACCAGACCCCGCTGTTCGTGGCCCTCGACGGCGTCACGGATCCGCGCAACCTCGGCGCGATCATCCGCTCGGTGGCCGCCTTCGGCGGGCAGGGCGTCATCGTGCCGCAGCGCCGCTCGGCCGCGCTCAACTCGGCTGCGTGGAAGACGTCGGCTGGCGCCGCAGCGCGCATCCCCGTCGCGATGGCCTCGAACCTGACCCAGACGCTCAAGGAGCTGAAGAAGCAGGGCGTCTTCGTGATCGGCCTCGACGGGGGCGGCGACCAGGAGCTCCCAGGCCTCGAACTCGCCGACCGGCCGCTCGTGCTCGTGATCGGGAGCGAGGGCAAGGGCCTGTCCCGTCTCGTCACGGAGCACTGCGACGCGATCGTGTCGATCCCGATCCACACCGCGACCGAGTCGCTGAACGCGGGCATCGCGGCAAGCGTCGCGCTCTATGAGGTGTCAAAGCTGCGCGCCGAGCGCGGCGAGTAGTCTGCGGACCCGCGGGAGCGGTCCTGATCCCGAGCCGTTCCCGCGGACTACAAGACGACCAGCTCGGTCGCGCGCCAGCGCCCGCCCGAGTGCTCGAACCGGATCGACACGGCCACTGCGCGCGGCTTCGCGTGCAGGATCACCGTCGCCTCGATGATGCCGGGCCGCGGCATCTGCGCGTGCACCGGGCCGGGCTGCGCGACGACGCGCCGATCGTCGTGCAGGATCGAACGACGCTCGGTGCGGAGCGCCCGGCGCTCGGAAAGCACCTCGGCGACGGGCGGCGTGATCCAGGCGCCGAGCTGGGCCACGGCCCGCACGCCCTCGAGCACCTCGAAGGCCGCGAGCGCCAGACAGCGGATGGTCTGGGTGTCGAGGAGCGGCGGCAACTTCGGCTCCGCCCGACGCGGCCCAGCGTCGGAGACAACGCGGAGATCCCGGCGCGGAGTGAAGCGGCCGTCGTCGCGCTCCTCCTCGAGGTCGTCGAGAATACTGCTGGGAGCGGGGAGGGAGGCTGGCGACACTGCGGGTTCCCTTCGAGAAACCGGGCACTCCGGCCCGATCCCCCCGGCGTGCCCGCGGATCGTCCCGCGGGAAATGGTTTCCGTTTTCAATTTAGAAAGCAAACACTCTGCCGGGTCAAGTGGCGCCTGCACCCAGTGCGTGCTCGCACAAGGCGTCTGAGGTGACCCGGGCGACGGTTTGGGCCGCTCGCCTCACCGGAGTGCCCTAGGCTTGACGGGTGGCAACTCTGCGGAACCTCGCGACGAAATACTCATCCCTCGACGAAGAGGAGATCGAGTGGCTCGAGCTGCTCGCCCTCGACTGGCAGCTGATCGCGGACCTCGCGCTGAGCGACGTCGTGCTGTGGGTGCCGACCGATGAGGGCGGCTACCTCGCGGTCGCGCACGCCCGACCCGCTGGCTCAGTCACGCTCTTCTACCGTGACGTGATCGGGGAGTATCTGCGCCCGGACTGGCGCGAGCTCGTCGACGAGGCCATGGCGACGGGGCAGCCGGCCGTGTCGACCTCGCCCGCCTGGTACGAGGAGAACCCGATGCGGCTCTCGGCGTTCTCGGTGAGCAAGTGCGAGGCGAACGGCGAACTGCGGGGGCCGTTCGCGGTCGTCACGGTGCACACGAGCATCGCCGACACGCAGAACGCGTCGCGCATGGGCGCGGCGTTCCGCGAGGTCGCCGTCGACCTGCTCTCCATGATCCAGTGCGGGCTCTTCCCCTCGCCGAGCAACGGTCGCGGCGGTGAGCAGGGATCGCCGCGCGCCTCGGACGGGCTGGTCCGGATCAACCTCGACGGGATCGCGACGTTCGCGAGCCCCAACACGCAGAGCATCTTCAACTCGCTGGGCTACCGCGACGAGATCGAGGGCGAGAACTTCGCCGAGGTCATCGCCGAGGTCGTGAAGGGGCAGTTCGACACCGACGAGTCGCTTCCGCTCGTCGCGCAGGGCAAGATCGCGAAGCGTACCGAGATCGACGCGCGCGGCCGCACGGTCGCCCTCCGCTCGATCCCGGTCGTGCGCGACGGCGCGCGGGTCGGCGGGATCGTGCTCACGCGCGACGTCACCGAGCTCAGGCAGCAGGCCCAGGAGCTCATTACCAAGGACGCGACGATCCGCGAGATCCACCACCGTGTGAAGAACAACCTGCAGACGGTCGCCTCCCTCCTGCGCGTGCAGGCTCGCCGCGCGCGCAGCGAAGAGGCGAAGCAGGTGCTCGGGCAGGCGATGCGCCGCGTGGCAGCGATCGCGGTCGTGCACGACACGCTCTCGACCGGGCTGTCGCAGATCGTCGACTTCGACGTGGTATTCGACCGCGTGCTCGGGCTCGCGGCCGAGGTCGCGAGCCTCCACAGCACGACCGTGCACCCGCGCAAGGAGGGCGAGTTCGGCGAGCTGCCCTCGGAGTACGCGACGCCGCTCGCGCTCGCGCTCACGGAGATCGTGACGAACGCCGTCGAGCACGGGCTTGCGGGGCGGGAGGGCGAGGTCTTCATCCGCGCCGACCGCACCGATGAGCGACTGAGCGTAGAGGTCATCGACACGGGCACGGGGCTCCCCGGCGGCACCGTGGGCGACGGGCTCGGCACGCAGATCGTGCGCACGCTCATCGAGGGCGAGCTCGGCGGCAGCATCACCTGGGGGCCGGACGAACGCGGGGGCACCCGCGTGGCCGTTCAGATCCCGCTGCACTGGATCTCGGCCCAGACACGCGAGATCCCCCGCATCCAGCCCTGAGCCGCGCGGCCGCGGGGTTCGTTCTGGCTGTGCCTTGCCGGTTCTGCGCTCGATGTGCGGTTTCTCCCTGATAAATGGCTCGGGTGGGGCAGAACCGGCAAGGTGGGTCAGGGGCGCGGCGAGCGGTTCCGGATCAGGACCACGGCGCCCACGACGAGGAGCAGCACGCCGAGCCCGATCGTCGTGAGGATCAGCCAGGTGTTGGCGTCGAGGGTCGACCCGCTGAAGCGCAACTGCGCGATGAACGCGCAGAACGCGAGGATCAGCGCGCCCCAGACGATGGGGCTCGTCCGCGGCCCGGTGCGGTCGCTGACCTCGGATTCCCGAGCGTGCTCGTCGGGCGCAGGCGGCCGAGGTGCCGGTGTCTCCGCGGCACCGGGAAGCGGCGTCGTGGGTGCGTCCGGGGGAGTGAGCCCCGGATCCGGAGCTGCGGGCCTCGGTTCTGCGGGGTCCGGTGTGAGCGGCGTCGTGTTCATCGTGCGAGCTCCTTTTCCAGCTGTGCGATCTCGTCGCGGAGGTCATCCCGTTCGGAGCGCAGGTCCTTCCGGTCGGCCGAATCGATGCCCGGCTCGGTCAGCTGCCATTGGACGCGCTCGAGTTCCTCTTTCGCGTCACTGAGTTGGGCCTCGGAGCTCTGGCGCTCGAGTGAATCCGTGCTCGACCGGCCGGATGATTCGGGATCGGCCGTCCGCACGGTCGTGTTGCCCGCGAACTGAAAGATGGTGATCCGCGTGGCGCCCGACTTCTCCTTCTCGCTCGCACCCCGGGGAAGGTTCGAGAACGTCTCCGAGATGAACGGCCCAGAAACCCGCTCGCCGACACGACCCGCGAGGATCCGCACCTGCACCACGGTGGGATGCTCCTCCGGCAGGGTGATCCGCACGTTGCCCGCGAACTGCCAGACTGAGGTGCCCTCGGCGTTCTCCCCGATCCGGGGAGTGTCGAGGTCGCGCAGGTCGAGCGAGATGTTCCCCGCGACCATGACGATTCCTGGCGTGCTCGTGTCCGTCGTGCTCACATTGCCGAAGAGCCGGTAGGACGAGCCCCACGGGAAGACCGCCGTGACCGCGATCGCAATCACACCGCACGCCGAGAGGAACCCGATCCAGCCACTGTTCTTGCCCCGGATCCCAACGATGATGAGGGACACGGCGAGCGCGGCGACGGCCGCGAGCAGCGCTGGGAGCGCGGGATCAGTGCCGCCGGGGCCGAGCGCCCAGGCCGCGCCGGCGGCCGCCGCAAGCAGCGCGCCTGCGAGGGTCAGGATGACGTGCGCGGCACCGAGCCTGCGCGCGTCGTGGTGCTCCGCGTAGCGTGCGCTCCACTCGTCGGCCTTCCGCCCCGCGTCGGCGCCCCATTCGCTGGCCTTCTCGCCGGCGCGGCGGCCCCAGTCGTCCGCTTGCTCGGCGCAGCTCGGAGGGTGCGGCGGCGCGTCAGGCTGCGGCTGCGGCATCGGTCCAGGCTGCGGCTGCGATTGCGGCCGATCCGCCGCGTAGCTCGCCGTGGTCGCGGCGCCCGTCGCCGGCTCGTCCACAGGGTTCGGGTCGGCAGCCGTGCTGCCTGCGCCCCGCTCGCGGCCGCGGCGAATGATCGCGCGGCGCACGACGATGAACCCCGCAACGACGACGGCGACCCAGAACAGCCAGGTGAGCGTGGAGGAGAGCCAGGTCGGGAAGCCGAGCAGGGCGAAGAGCCCGCCGGGCCAATCGCCGAACCAGGGCAGGCCCAAGCGTGGCCCCGAGAACCCGAGGGTGACCGGGGTCAGAATCGCGCCGACCAGGACGATTGCCCCGATCACAGTCGCGACGACGACCCCGGTCTCCGCTCGCCCCCTGAGGACCTCCTGCACGTGGATCCTGCCGGAGGCGTCTGGCAGGAGGAGCCAGCCGGCGATGTAGAGCAGAATGCCTGGCCCGCCGAGAAGTGCGAGCACGACGAAGAGCCCGCGGACGATGAGCGGGTCGATTCCGGCGCGCGCCGCGATCCCGCCTGCCACGCCCGCGAACCAGCGATCCGAGCTGCGGATGATGCCGAGGCCCCGGATCCATGCGAAGAATCCGTCGCCGCCGTGGGCGGGGGATTCCTGAGGGGGAGACTGTTCGTTCATGCTTCCAGTGTGGCTTTCAGCGCCACGCCGGGCTATCGGGGTTTCCCCTCATTCGCCCCTGAGATGTGGCGTCCGTCGACCCCGATGTCGGTGGTTGCTGCTTTGATTGAGGCATGACCCGGCCGCCGCTCGTACGCCCCCGCGAGGAGAACTCGCTCGCCGGCGTCTGTGCTGGGCTTTCGGCGCATCTCGGCATCCCGGTCACGTCGGTCAGGATCGGCATGCTTGCGCTGACACTGCTGGGCGGTGCGGGGGCCATGCTGTATGCGTGGTTGTGGATGCTGGTGCCGCGAGAGGGCGAGACGGCGCCGGTCCTGCATCTCAGGGAGGCGCTTACGCGACCTGCGAATCCGGATCGGGATCCGGATCGGGATCCGGATCTTGCCACCGCGCAGGGTCCGCCCTCGGCGTTCGCGGGGGATGCGGCCCGTGCCGCGGGCGGAGACCCGGATCCGCCCGGGATCCCGGCCCCACGTCAACCGCGCAGGTGGCCCGTCGCCGAGCTCCTCCTCGGTGCAGTGCTGCTTCTGGTCGGGCTCGCGCTCGTGCTGGATCGTCTCGGCCTGCACCTCAACCTCGAGGTGATCCTGCCGACGCTCGCGGTGCTCGTCGGGGTCGCCCTGACCTGGTGGCAGATCGCAGATCGCGGGCGCCCCGAGCGCAACCCGCTGCCCCGCGTGCTGGGCGCGCTCGCGCTCGTGGCGGTCGGCGTGCTCATGTTCTTCATCACCTCGGACGAGCCGAACGCCTGGACCGTGGTGTCGGCCGCGGTCGCGGTGCTCGCGGGCGTCGCCCTTGCGATCGCGCCCTGGCTGCTGCGGCTGAACCGCGAGCTGATGGCGGAGCGGGCCGCGCGCGCGAGGGAGGCCGAGCGCTCCGACATCGCTGCGCACCTGCACGACTCGGTGCTCCAAACCCTCGCGCTCATCCAGCAGCGCTCGGACCCGGGAAGCGAGGTCGCGCGCATCGCGAGGGGCCAGGAGCGTGAGCTGCGTGACTGGCTGTTCCGCACTGCGGACGGCGCGGCTGCGCCGCCGCGCGAGGCGGTGGCGACCGAGCTCAGGGCCCACGCCGCGGCACTCGAGGAGCAGCACGAGGTGCGATTTGACGTGATCTCCGTGGGTGGGGGCGAGCGCGAGCAGGTGCCTGAGCCGATCGTGGCCGCCGCGAAGGAGGCGATGCTCAACGCGGCTCGGCACGCGGGCGGCACCGTCACCGTCTACATCGAGATCGCGGGAGAAAAGTGCGCGATCGACGTGACCGATCGCGGCCCCGGCCTCGTCCTCGACCGCATCGAGGAGGGTCGGATGGGGGTCCGGGAGTCAATCCTCGGCAGAATGGAGCGTGCGGGCGGCAGCGCCAGAATTGTGCCTGGACCGGGCGGCGGCACCTCAGTCCGGCTCAGTATTGCGTCGGTGCCGGCGTCGGCTGGACCCGAGGGGAGCGGATGACATGACTGAGGGAAAGACGATCAGCGTCGTGATCGTGGACGACCACCAGATCTTCAGGACCGGACTCCGGGCCGAGCTCGGCCCGGAGCTCGAGGTGGTGGGCGAGGCCGCGACCGTCGACGAGGCCGTCGAGACGATCCTGCGGGAGCGGCCTGAGGTCGTCCTCCTCGATGTCCACCTGCCAGGCGGGGACGGGGGCGGAGGCGCCGAGGTGATCCGGCGCGTGTCGGGTCGCAGCGACCCGGGCGTCACGCGGTTCCTCGCCCTCAGCGTCTCCGACGCCGCGGACGACGTGGTGAGCGTGATTCGCGCGGGCGCCAGGGGCTACCTCACCAAGGCCAGCTCGGGAGCCGAGGTGACGGCGGCCGTCGCGAGCGTGCACTCCGGCGATGCCGTGTTCTCGCCCCGCCTCGCGGGCTTCGTGCTCGACGCGTTCGGCACGGGCAGCGGAGAAACCGCGGGCGACGACGACGAGCTCGACCGCCTCACCGAGCGCGAGCAGGAGGTCATGCGGATGATCGCCCGCGGCTACGCCTACAAGGAGGTCGCCGCGGAGCTGTTCCTCTCGGTCAAGACGGTCGAGACCCACGTCTCGAAGGTGCTGCGCAAGCTCCAGCTCTCCAACCGGCACGAGCTGACGGCCTGGGCACTCTCGCGAAGGCTCCTCTAGCAGGCGGGAGACCCGGCCGGGCTGCAACCCGGCTCAGTCCCACCCGGGCAGCCACAGGTGCATGCGCCAGAACCACTCCGCGACGGGCGCACCCGACCACACCGGGAAGAACCAGATGGAGAGTGCAAGCGCGAAGGCGAGGAACAGGCCGACGGCCGCACGCCGGCCGAGCAGGGTGTCGGAGTCGACGGGCCGAAGCGACGCAGTCGAGGCCGAGTCCTGGATCCCGAGCCGCGGCGCGATCCGGATCCCGCACAGCATGCCGAGCGCGATCGCGAGCGCGAGCGCCGTGAACGGGGTGAGCACGACCGCGTAGAACTGGAAGACCGCGGAGCGGGAGACGGTGAGGACCCACGGCAGCCAGCCCGACAGGAAGCCGACCGCGAGGAACGAGGCGACGAGCACGACGGGATCCCGCCGCCTGAGCGACGCCGCGCGCGCGGCGAGCCAGGCCAACGCGATGAGCGCGAGGAGACCGCCCCAGGTGATGAGCAGGTTCGGGAACGGAGACACCGCCGAGATACACGCGGACCAGGGGCACCCCTCAGACCACCGCGCCTCGTACATGCCGGTCGGCCTGAGCCCGAGAGGCCAGCCGAACGGGCTCGCCTGATACGGGTGGGGCGCGCTCAGCGTGCTGTGCCAGGTGAACATGCTCGAGTGATACGCGAGCAGCTGCGTGAACCAGGAGTCGCTGTCCGACCTGCCCCACGCGCCGGGGGAGACGATCCAGCCGGTCCACGAGGCGAGGTAGGCGATGGCGGCGGCGGGCAGCGCGACGGCGCCCGCGACGCAGGCCTGCGCGAGCGCCCGGAGCGCCGCGAGGCGCTCACCCACCCGGAGTCTGCGGGCCAGGTCGGCGGCGGTCACGAGGATCAGGAAGGCTGCGAGCGGATACAGACCCGACCACTTGACGGCGGCCGCCAAGCCGAAGACGGCCCCTGCGACGAACAGCCAAGGGCGGCCCCACAGGATCGGGATCCGGTCGCTCACCGGCTCGGCCACGGCGCGCTCCGCAGTCCACTCGAGATCCTTCCACACGAGCAGCGCCCCGAGCGCGACGAAGAACGCGAGGAAGCCGTCGAGGATGCTCACTCGGGAGAGAGTGACATGGACGCCATCGAGCGCCAGGATGAGGCCGGCGAAGCAGGCAATGATCATGCTTCGCGAGAGGAGCCAGCCGAGGCGCATCACGATCCCTACCGTGAGCACCCCACACAGCGCCGAGGCGCTGCGCCAGCCCCAGCCGTTGTCGGGTCCGAACACCAGGATCCCGAGCCCAATCAGCCACTTGCCGAGGGGCGGGTGCACCGCCTGCGATGCGATCGCGGAGAAGGCCGAGGCGCGCTCGCCCGCCAGTGACGGCTCGTCGTCAGGCCAGGTCGTCGGGAATCCGTGCGCGAGCTGGCTGATCGCGTCGCGCACGTAGAAGAGCTCGTCGAACACGAGCGTGTTCGGGCGGTCGAGCGCCCAGAAACGGAGCAGCACGGCGATGCCGAGCACGAGGGTCGGCCCGATCCAGCGCAGGTGCCTGCTCGCGAGCATGATCCCAGGCTACCGAGGCCTGCTGCGGAGGAGGCTACGATAGTGGGGTGATTACACGGCTCAGCAACTACTTCCTGAAGACCCTCCGTGAGGATCCCGCAGACGCCGAGGTCGCCAGCCACAAGCTGCTGGTCCGGGCGGGATATATTCGCCGACAGGCGCCGGGAGTGTTCGGCTGGATGCCGCTCGGTCTCAAGGTCAAGGGCAAGCTCGAGCAGATCATCCGCGAGGAGATGCAGGCCGCCGGTGCCCACGAGGTGCACTTCCCCGCGCTGCTGCCGCGCGAGCCCTACGAGGCCACCGGCCGCTGGGATGAGTACGGCGACGCGCTCTTCCGGCTGCAGGATCGCCACGGCGCCGACTACCTCCTCGCGCCCACGCACGAGGAGGCCTTCACCCTGATGGTGAAGGACATCGTGTCGTCGTACAAGGATCTTCCGCTGTCGCTGTTCCAGATCCAGGACAAGTACCGCGACGAGGCCAGGCCGCGCGCCGGGCTGCTGCGCGGTCGCGAGTTCACGATGAAGGACGCCTACTCCTTCGACGCGACTGATGCGGGGCTCGCGGAGAGCTACGAGAAGCAGCGCGACGCCTACGAGCGGATCTTCACGCGGCTCGGTCTCGAGTACGTCATCGTGTCGGCGGATGCCGGCGCCATGGGCGGCTCGCGCAGTGAGGAGTTCCTGCTGCCCACCGCGATCGGCGAGGACACCTTCGTGCGCTCCGCTGGCGGGTACGCCGCGAACGTCGAGGCCTACCAGACCCCGATCCCCGAGGCGCTCCCGATCGAGGGGCTGCCCGAGGCCGTCGTGTTCGACTCTCCCGACACCCCCACGATCGAGACGCTCGTGGCGCACGCGAACGCCACGCTGCCCCGTGCGGACGGCCGCTCATGGGAGGCAGCCGACACGCTCAAGAACGTCGTGCTCGCCATTACGTCGCCCGCGGGGGAGCGCGAGATCGTCGTCGTTGGCATCCCCGGCGACCGCGACGCCGACATGAAGCGCGCCGAGGTCGCGTTCGGTGGCTTCGAGGTCGAGGCCGCGACGGCCGCCGACTTCGCAAAGCATCCCGGCCTGGTCAAGGGCTACATCGGCCCGGTGAAGGGCGATGAGGTCGTGCTGGGCGAGGCGGGATCGACCGGGATCCGGTACCTCCTCGACCCGCGAGTCGTCGCGGGCACCGAGTGGGTGACCGGGGCGAACATCGACGAGAAGCACGTCGCGCACCTCGTCGCCGGTCGCGACTTCGTCGGTGACGGCATCGCCGACATTGCTTCGGTGCGCGATGGGGATCCGGCGCCCGACGGATCGGGCCCGATCGAGACCGCCCGCGGCATGGAGATCGGCCACGTCT
This sequence comes from Leucobacter luti, assembly GCF_050310065.1. Lineage (GTDB taxonomy): Bacteria > Actinomycetota > Actinomycetes > Actinomycetales > Microbacteriaceae > Leucobacter > Leucobacter luti_B. Next base: position 976,394 of record NZ_CP190007.1, read on the forward strand.
TCCAGCTTGGTCGCAAGTATGCCGAGGCGCTCGGGCTCAAGGTGCTCGACGAGAACGGCAAGCTTGTGACGGTGACGATGGGCTCCTACGGGATCGGCGTGACCCGGATCATGGCCATCCTCGCCGAGCTGCACCACGACGATCGGGGGCTGATCTGGCCCGCGGCGATCGCGCCGTTCGACGTGCACGTCGTTGCGACCGGCAAGGACGAGGCGGTCTACGAGATCGCCGGCCTCCTGGCGTCGACGCTTGACGAGGCAGGTGTCGAGGTCATCTTCGACGACCGTCCGAAGGTGTCTCCCGGCGTGAAGTTCGGTGACGCCGAGCTCCTCGGGGTGCCCAAGGTCGTCGTGATCGGTCGCGACGCCGCCGAGGGCTTCGCCGAGGTGTGGGACCGCGCCGCTGGCACGAAGGAGAAGGTCGCGATTGTCGACGTTCCCGAGCTGTTCGGGGTGCGGCGCTGACGCGGTCGATCGCGTCCTGAGCGTCTGTGAACGGGGTGCCGCCTTCGGGCGGCGCCCCGTTTTCTCGTTCTGGCCGGGTGCCGCTGACCGCGAGGGACGCTGGCGAGGATGCTCGCTCACAGGAGGCCGGATCGCCGGGGCGCCGCCCGAGTAATCCACACTTTGGGCCGCGCGGCCCCAGGGCTCGGCCGCGCGACATAGCTTCGAGGCGTCGGCGGGTTCCCGTCGCATTCACCGACAGGATCGCGAACCGTGGGGGCGCTTCGCGCGGATCGAAGGAGCGAAACATGGCAAACATCAGGATCTCCTATGCCGAAATGGAGGAGTCTGCTGCCCGGCTGGGGGTCGGTCGGGACGAGATCACGGATCAGCTCAGCTCGCTGCGTTCGCAGATCGAAGCCCTCGTCTCGGGCGGCTTCGTAACGGACCAGGCCTCGGGGAGGTTCAGTTCCGCGTTTCTGGAGTACACGGCGAGCGCGAACACCGTGATCGCGAGGCTCGCGGAGATCCAGGACTTCCTGCTGCAGACGGCGAACGCGATGCGTGACATGGACGCGCAGATCGCCGCGCGGATCGCATGAGCTCGGCGTGAGGGATGCATGTGGTGGACCGACTGCGCTGGGAAGACCAAGAACTGCTCGCGGTGGGAGCGGCGCTCGGGGACGCGGCTTCCGCGCTCGGGCACTGCGGGAATCCGCCGAGACCAGGGCCGCTGCTGGGTGGCGCCGCACTGGGCTCCGGAGTTGCGGACTACCTGAATGGGCTCGGGATCGCGCTGCGCGCGCTCGCAGCCGGGGCACACACCGGCCGCTCGGCGCTGCTCGACCTGGCGGGGGAGAGCTCGGAGCTGGATGCGCGTGCTGCGGCAGCACTCGGTGGCGGCAGCCGCGGCGGCCAGCGGTGATCTGGCCGCCCGCCTCAGCCGAAAGTACCGGCGACTTCCCGCCTCCCTCTCCGCTGCAGGGCGACCCCGCCGAAGCGGCAGCCTGGGCCGATCACCTCCGCTCGGTGGGCGGCCACCTGCTCGATTACACCTGGCAGGTCCAGTTCGCGCTCCGCACGCTGAGCGGGCTGAGCGGGCGCGCGGTCGAGCGGATCGGGCGGGGGCTCGATTCGGACCTGCTGCCGGGGGCCGCACTGGTGTCGGGAAGCGTCGGCGAGGCGGAGCGCGCGGTCCGGGTCTTCGCCGAAGCTGCCGAAGGCTGGGGCAGACGCGGGCGCGGGATTCTGCTGCGGGCAGACGGGCGACTCCGGACGATCGGCGCGACGGCATCGCGCGTGTGCGCGATGGCGGACGCGATCGGGGTCACCGGCCCCAGCACCTGGCGAGAGGCGCCGCAGGCCCGACTGCCCGCGCCGGGTGCCGGCAGTTGGGGGTCCGAGGGAATGGGAGGCGCCATGGCTGCCCGCTGGGAGGCCGCTTGGGCGCTCGCAGCCGTGGCCTGGCAGCGGGCGTTGGACGGGCTCGCCGCCGATGCTGCCGAGTGGCGGCGGCTGCAGGAGGTCCGTGCGGAGGCGGAACGCAGGGTGCTCTCGGCCCTCGCCGTGACCTCGCTCGGCAGGCTGCTCGGTGCGGCGGAGACGGCGGCTGCGGGCGCCGCCCCGTTCCTGGCGTTCGCCCTGACGGGCACTCACCACGGACGAGGACCAGCTTCTCGGCGCGCGGCGCCCGCGGGGCTGAACGCCGTGCTCGGGCCCGGAGCGTTGTCGGCGGCCGGGCGCGCGCAGGCGTGGAGGCAGCTCGGACTGGGGGCGGCCGACGTCGCGACGCTCCCGGTGCGGCAAATGGTCGCGATCGCGCGCGCCACCGCGCTGCCCGCGTGGGCGCGCGAGGCGGCATCGCTCGAACTGCTGCACCTGGCGATCTCCTCACCGGCTGCCGTGCACGGTGAGCTGGGATTCGTCGGCAGCGGAATCGGTGTCGCAGAGCTCCGCGCTGACGCCCTGCGGGTCCACGAAGCCTGGCGCGCCGCGCACGACGAGGCGCGCCTCCTGAAAGGGCGGCCGCCGGTCCAGCTCGTCGGCCTCGGCAACCACGACGGCGCGCTTACTGCCGCAATCGTCTTCGGCGACCTCGATCGCGCGACGCGCGTCGGGGTCAACGTCTCAGGAATGAACTCCGGCGCGTCGAGCATCGGCTCCGACGCGGGGGGCGGGGCCGCGCTCTTTCGTGCGGCGCAGGCGCACCCGGGAGCATCGGGGGTCGCGACCGTCACGTGGATCGGCTACCGCGCGCCCGACGCGACGGAGGTGAACGGCATGGCGAGAGCGGAGGCGGGCGGGCGGGAGCTTGCCGCGTTTCTCGACGGCCTGCGCGCAAGCCGTGGGCCGGGAGAACCGCCGATCGAGCGACTCAGCGTATTCGCGCACTCCTACGGTTCCACGACCGCCGCAGTCGCGCTTCAGCACTCCGGATCCCGCGTCGACGCGTTCGTCACCTACGGCTCAGCGGGGTTCCCCACGGGGGTCGCGCCCGGCGCGCTGCACGCGGACCGGGTCTTTGCCACGCACGCCCCGGGGGATCAGACCGCCGGGTTCGGGCGCCTCGGATCTCACCCGATCGATCCGAGACGACTTGAGGGGGTGACCGTGCTCTCTGCCGAGGGCGGTGACGGCTTCCTGCGTGTATCGTCGCACGACATGCACACGGAGGGCGTCGCGCCGAGCCCGCTCAACTGGGGCGGTAAGACCGGATACCTCACCCAGGGCACGCGCTCCGCAGCCGCCATGGGTGGCATTCTCCTGGATGGGGTGCCGCGATGATTCGGGCGCGGGATCGCCGCGCCATCACCGCCGGCACCCTCGCGATCGCCGTCGCGGCGATCGCGGCCCTCCTCCTCAACGCCTGCTCCGGTCCCGCCACGGCTGAGGTGGACGCGGGTGGGATGCCCCGGGGTGAGGCGCTCGGGCGGCCACTCCGCGAGCAGTTCGAGCTCGTGCGGCAGCGCGACGAGCGCATGCGCGAAATCCTCCGCGACGTGCAGCTCGCGCTCTCAGGGAAGGACGTCGAGTGGGAGTGGGGGCAGAAAGGGGTGGGGCCGATCGGTGGCCGGAACGCATACGCGTTCCCGGAAATGACGGAGGAGAACAGCTACTTCCTCATGATGCAGCGGATGCTCCCGGCCGGGATCCCGGCCGAAGCGCCGGTGCAGCGCCGCAGTCTCGGGCCGGTGCTGGAACTCGCGGAGGCCGAGGGATGGCGCAGCGACGCTGAGGGCGACGGCCGGTCACTCCACACGCTGCACATCGACACCGGGGAGGGGGTTCGCCTGCGGTGCGAGATGTTTCCTGACGGGGGCCTGCTCGTGGAAATCATGAGCGAGACCTACTGGGGCGATGCGCCTCGCCTGCTGCGCGACATCGTCGGCAGGCTGCCGGACGAACAGCTCGCGGTCGAGCACTCACGGCCCGGCGTCTACATGCGCTTCCCCGATTGGGAGGACCCCATCGTGTTTCTGCCGGGGACCCCGCCCGACGAGGACGGCGCGCAGGCGGTTGGCCCGCGCCTCCAGCACCAGGAGCTGGGGCCGAGTCGAGCCGACTGAGGTAGACTCAACGCTTCATCCGTGTGCGGATGCATAGCTGAATAGACATCTCAATACCCGAGGAGGCCCGCTGTGAAGATCGAGCTCGTCACGCTGCGACAGATTGAGCGCGAGAAGGAGATCCCCTTCGACGAACTGGTGGAAATCATTGAGCAGGCGATCCAGTCTGCCTACCTGCGCCACGCAGAGAACCAGAACATCCCGGTGCCCAAGGAGGACGAGGTCCGCGTCACGCTCGACCGGAAGTCCGGCGAGATCTCCGTGCTCGTGCCCGAGGTCGACGACGAGGGCCGCGTGATCGGCGAGGCCTACATCACGACCGACGAGTTCGGCCGCGTCGCCTCCAGCGCCGCGAAGCAGGTCATCAACCAGCGCCTGCGCGACCTGACCGACGACGCCGTGCTCGGCACCTTCAAGGACAAGGAGGGCCAAATCGTCTCCGGCGTCGTGCAGCAGGGCCCGAACCCCCGCATGGTGCACGTCGACCTCGGCGAACTCGAGGCGATCCTGCCCCCCGAAGAGCAGGTACCCGGCGAGAAGTACGCCCACGGCACGCGCATGCGCGTCTACGTGACGAGCGTCTCGAAGGGCACGAAGGGCCCGCAGGTCGTGGTCTCGCGCACCCACCCGGGCCTCGTCCGTAAGCTCTTCGAGCGGGAGGTGCCCGAGCTCGCCGAAGGACTCGTCGAAATCGTGTCGCTCGCGCGCGAGGCCGGCCACCGCACCAAGGTCGCCGTCCGCGCGAAGCAGGCCGGAATCAACGCCAAGGGCACCTGCATCGGCGAGATGGGAAGCCGCGTCCGCGCCGTCATGAGCGAGCTGGGCGAGGAGAAGATCGACATCGTCGATTACTCGCCCGAGCTGCCGACGTTTGTGGCGAACGCGCTCTCGCCGGCGAAGGTGACCGACGTTTTCATGCTCAACGCCTCGCTCAAGCAGGTGCGGGCCCTCGTGCCGGACTTCCAGCTCTCCCTCGCGATCGGCAAGGAGGGCCAGAACGCGCGCCTCGCGGCGAAACTCACCGGCGCAAAGATCGACATTCAGCCCGACTCGATCATGAACGATTGATCGCGAACGACTGACACACCCGGCCGGCCCGGGACGCGGGAAGCGCAGCGCGCCAGCCCGCCTCCCGGGAATCCGGCTGTGAGGATTCCCCTGAAGAGGAACAGGAAGGCGGAAGCTGGTAGGATGGATGCGGTTCGGACCTGTGTTGCGTGTCGCACACGTGCCTCGCGCGCAGATCTGCTTCGGATCGTGTTGCACGGAGACCGGCTTGTTGTCGATGATCGCGCGATTCTTCCGGGGCGGGGAGCCTGGGTTCATCCCACGGCTCGCTGTCTGGATCTTGCGGTGTCGCGCAGAGCATTTCTGCGCGCACTGAAGGTATCGGGGAAGCCCGATACCAGCCCCCTAGAGAACAGGCTGAAATTACTCATGGACATCTAATGAGCGGCTCACGATGAGGCCCGTCCGATAATTATGGTTCTCGCCTGTCTGGCGTGAACCCAGACAGGAGAAAAGTGGCAAACCCACGCGTACACGAGATCGCTGCGGAGATCGGTGTCGATAGCAAGGTCGTCCTGGCCAAGCTGAAGGAAATGGGCGAGTTCGTCAAGGCGTCCTCGTCCAGCGTCGCGCCCCCGGTGGCGCGCAAGGTCAAGGCGGCCCTCGAGTCCGAGGGCGTGGCCAAGGCGCAGGGCGATTCCGCCCCGAAGGCAGCGGGCTCGAAGCCCGGCCCGAAGCCCGGGCCCAAGCCGGCAGCGCCGAAGGCAGCAGAGCCCGCGCAGGCGGAGCAGAAGCCCGCCGCCGACTCGAAGCCCGCGCCGGCGAAGCCGGCCGCGTCGAAGCCCGGTGCTCCCGCGGCGAAGCCCGCCGGCGCGAAGCCCGGTGCTCCCGCCGCGAAGCCAGCGGCAGGCAAGCCCGCGGATCAGGCGAAGCCAGGCAGCAAGCCCGGCGCGCCGAAGCCCGGCGCCCCCAAGCCCTCCGGGCCCCGCCCGGGCAACAACCCGTTCGCCTCGAGCCAGGGCATGGGCATTCCCCGTCCCCCTCGCCCGGGCAACAACCCGTTCGCCCCGAACCAGGGCATGGGGCGTGGCGGCAACCGCCCGAACCCCGGCAACATCCCGCGGCCCGCTCCGCGCCCCCAGGGCGCAGGCGCAGGCGCAGGTCGTCCCGGCGGCCCCGGTCGTCCGGGTGGCGGCGGTCGTCCGGGTGGTGGCGGCGGCTTCAACCGTCCCGGCGGCGGCCCCGGCGGTGGCGCAGGCGGAGCGGGCACTGGCTTCGGTCCCCGCCCCGGTGGCGGCTTCGCGGGCCGTGGCCGCGGTGGCCGCGGCGCTGGCACGGCCGGCGCGTTCGGCCGCGGCGGCTCCAAGAGCAAGGCGCGCAAGTCGAAGCGGGCGAAGCGGCAAGAGTTCGAGATGCGGGAGGCCCCGTCGCTCGGCGGCGTGAGCGTACCCCGCGGAAACGGCTCAACCCCGATCCGTCTGCGCCGCGGCGCATCGCTCTCCGACTTCGCGGACAAGATCAACACGAGCGCTTCGAACCTCGTCACCATCCTGTTCCACCTCGGTGAAATGGCGACGGCGACGGAGTCGCTCGACGAGGCGACGTTCGAGATCCTCGGCGAGGAGCTGGGCTACAAGATCCAGGTCGTTTCGCCGGAGGACGAGGACCGCGAGCTGCTCGAGGGCTTCGACATCGACATCGATGCCGAGCTCGAGGCAGAGGGCGACGACGTGCTCCAGGCCCGTCCGCCCGTCGTCACGGTCATGGGCCACGTCGACCACGGTAAGACCCGGCTGCTCGACGCGATCCGCCAGGCGAACGTGGGCGGCGGCGAGGCCGGTGGCATCACGCAGCACATCGGTGCGTACCAGGTGCACACCGAGCACGACGGCGTCGAGCGCGCGCTGACCTTCATCGATACCCCGGGTCACGAGGCGTTCACCGCGATGCGTGCCCGTGGTGCGCAGGTGACCGACATCGCGATCCTCGTGGTCGCGGCCGACGACGGCATCATGCCGCAGACGATTGAGGCGCTGAACCACGCGCAGTCGGCGAACGTGCCGATCGTGGTCGCGGTCAACAAGATCGACAAGGAGGGCGCGAACCCGGAGAAGGTGCGTCAGCAGCTCACCGAGTTCGGCCTGGTCGCCGAGGAGTGGGGCGGCGACGTCATGTTTGTCGACGTCTCCGCGAAGAACAACATCGGCATCAACGATCTGCTCGACGCGGTGCTCCTCACGGCGGACGCGGGTCTGGACCTGCGTGCGAACCCCGACAAGGAGGCTCGTGGCGTCGCCATCGAGGCGAAGCTCGACAAGGGTCGCGGCTCGGTCGCGACCGTGCTCATCCAGTCGGGTACGCTCCGCGTCGGTGACGCGATCGTCGCGGGCACGGCCTATGGCCGCGTGCGTGCGATGAGCGACGAGAACGGTGATGCGGTCGCCGAGGCGCTGCCCTCGCGTCCGGTGCAGGTGCAGGGTCTCTCGAGCGTTCCGCGCGCGGGCGACAACTTCATCGTCACCACCGAGGACCGCACGGCCCGCCAGATCGCCGAGAAGCGCGAGGCGGCGGAGCGCAACGCTCAGCTCGCCAAGGCTCGCAAGCGCATCAGCCTGGAGGAGTTCACGAAGGCGCTCGAGGATGGCAAGGTCGAGTCGCTCAACCTCATCATCAAGGGTGACGTGTCGGGTGCCGTTGAGGCGCTCGAGGAGTCGCTGATGAAGATCGAGGTCGACGACTCGGTCCAGCTCCGGATCCTGCACCGCGGCGTCGGCGCGATCACGGAGAGCGACGTGGATCTCGCGACGATCGACAACGCGATCGTCATCGGCTTCAACGTGCGCCCCGATGTCAAGGCGCGCGAGCGCGCCGCCCGCGAGGGAATCGACATCCGCTTCTACAACGTCATCTACAACGCGCTCGACGACATCGAGAACTCGCTCAAGGGCATGCTCAAGCCCGAGTACGAGGAGGTCCAGTCGGGTGTGGCGGAGATCCGCGAGGTGTTCCGTTCCTCCAAGTTCGGCAACATCGCCGGTGTCATCGTCCGCAGCGGCACGATCACGCGCAACGCCAAGGCGCGCGTCATCCGCGAGGGTGTGGTGCTCGCCGACGGGCTCGCGATCGAGTCGCTGCGCCGGTTCAAGGACGACGTCACCGAAGTCAAGACCGACTTCGAGTGTGGCATCGGCCTCGGCAAGTTCAACGACATCCAGATCGGTGACGAGATCGAGACGACCGAGATGGTCGAGAAGCCCCGCGACTAGCGGATAGGCAGAGAAACGGGCCGGGAGCAGAAGCTTCCGGCCCGTTTTCTGTGCGCTCCCCGACGGCGGGCGGCTAGCCCTGCTGCACGCGAATGAGATTCTGCGCAGGATCCCGGAACGCGCAGTCGCGGGCGCCCCAGGGCTGCTCGACGACCTCCTGCACGATCTCTGCGCCAGCAGCACGAGCGCGCTCGAGCACCCCCTCGACGTCGTCGCTCGTGAGCAGGATCCGGGCCCATGCGCCCTTCGCGATGAGACCGGCGATGACCGCCTTCTCCTCGTCGCTGAGGTTCGGGTCGAGGGCGGACGGCTCGAGCACGATGCTCGTGTCGTCCTGGCCGGGCGCGCCGAGGGTGAGCCAGCGCATGCGGCCCTCCCCGACGTCGAGCCGGAGCTCGAAGCCGAGGGCGTCGCGGTAGAAGGCGAGCGACGCATCGGCGTCGATGTGCGGGAGGAACGAGGTGGTGATCTGGATACTCATGGCGCCACGGTACTCCTCGGAAACGAAAAGGCCCCGCATCTCGGGTGAGGAGACACGGGGCCGGATCGCCGCCAGCGCGTCAGACGTCGAAGCGACGCCCCGCGGGATTCGACGACATCACCGTGAAGACGATCAGGATCAGCCCGCCAACGTAGGGGATGAGCGACAGGAAATAGAAGGGCCCTGCGAAGTTCGCGTCGTGCAGTCGGCGCCACGTGATCGCGATGCTCGGCACCAGGATCCCGAGAGTGATCAGGAGCAAGAGCCCGGCACCGATGAGGAGGAGCGCGATGCCGGCCGGGCTCGGGCCTGACGAATAGCTGTAGCTATCGGTCGCGTAGTCGTAGCTCGACGGCGAGGAGGTCACGCCCATCACGATGGCCCCCGCGATGTAGAGGATGAGCGGCAGCAGCATCACGAGGAACGAGAAGAGCGCGACCCACCAGTACTCGCTGCGAGAGGCGCGGCCCGAGAAGCGTGCGTAGGACTTGAAGAAGCGCTTGACGGCCTGCGAGAAGGTCGCGCCGTAGAGCGGCCGCGTCAGATCCTCAGGATCGCTCGCGCCGTTGAACGGCTCGCCGGGACCGGCGGGCGGGTACGGGCCCGCGGGCGAGGCGTAGGCGCCCGGCTGGCCCTGCGGCGCCACGTACTGCGGGTTCTGGTAGCCGCCGGGGGCCTGCTGCCCGTAGCTCGGCTGCCCGTAGCCGGGCTGCCCGTAGCTCGGCTGCCCGTAGCCGGGCGTCTGCGGCGGGCCGTAGCTCGGCTGCTGCGAGGCCTGGGGAGCCTGCGGAGCCTGGGGGGACTGGGGCGTCTGCGGCGCGGCCGGAGGAGCGTAGCGCGGCGCGCTCGGTGGCGCGGCAGGGGCGTCCGGCGCGGCGGGGGCCTCCGGTGTGGCCGGGGCGTCCGCGGTGGCGTCGTCCTGACCGGGGGTTCCTTCGGTGTTCCGGGGCTCTTCCGGGAACGGCGGGTTCGTCATGGGCTATTCCTCCTCCATGGCTCCTGCCACGATTGATCTATCCTCACTCATCGTAGTTGCATAGCATGATCCCGAACTACGAGAGGGCGATTCTCGGCGCTTACATGACGACTTGCCAGCCCCGTCCGGCCGCGGGGAGGACAGCGCGCCGGGTGGGCCGCTCCACCCGGGGGAGCGCTATTCTGATGGCATGAGTAATCCACGGGCAGGCAAGGTTGCCGAGCGAATTCAGCAGATCATCGCGCGGCGGCTCGAGAAGGGCCTGCGCGATCCCCGGCTCGGGTTCGTGACGATCACGGACGTGCGGGTCACGGGGGATTTGCAGCATGCGAGCGTCTTCTACACGGTCTACGGCGACGAGCAGTCGCAGTCGGACACGGCCGACGCGCTCCGCGCGGCGACCGGCATGCTCCGCAGCGAGGTGGGCAAGCAGCTCGGCACCAGGCTCACGCCGACGCTCGAGTTCATCCACGACGAGCTCCCCGAGACGGCGCAGCACATGAACGAGCTCCTCGCTGAGGCGCAGCGCCGCGACGAGGAATCGGCAAAGCTCGCCGCGAACGCCCGGTATGCGGGGGATGAGGATCCCTACGTGAAGCCCCGCGAGGAAGACGCCGAGTAGGGTCCGGCACGGCCCCCGTTAGGGGAGCGAGGCCGCGTCGTCGCGCAGCACGACGAGCCCGTCCGCGACGAGCGAGTCGAACGCGCGCCTGGCCTGCTCCGGATCCGCGCCGCCCTCGGCGGCCGCGACCGCCCGCGCGACGGGCACGGCGGCGTGCGCTGCCCGCAGCACGGCCATGATCCTGCCGCGCGCCTGCCGGTCGCTGCCCTCGAAGCGCGCCTGCCGCGGTCGCTTCTCGGGGGCGTTCGCCGGATAGCCGGCGCCGCGCCACTCGCAGAGCCCCGCGATGGGGCAGTCGTCGCAGCGCGGCGCGCGCGCCGTGCAGACGGTGGCGCCGAGCTCCATGGCCGCCGCGTTGAAGACGGCGGCGGCGCCCGGATCCGCGGGCAGCAGCGCGGCCATGTCGTCGAGATCCCGTGCCGCGGGCATCCCGGCGGCCGCGCGCCCGTGCACGGCCCGCGCGATAACGCGCCTGGTGTTCGTGTCGACGACGGGGTGCCGCTCCCCGTAGGCGAAGGCCGCGACGGCCCGCGCCGTGTAGGGGCCGATCCCGGTGAGCGCGAGCAGGTCCTCGACGGCGCGCGGCACCTCGCCGCCGTGCCGCGCGGTGATCTCCGCCGCCGCGCGGTGCAGCCAGAGGGCGCGCCGCGGGTAGCCGAGCCGATCCCAGGCGCGCACGGCGTCGCCCGGCTCGGCCGCGGCGAGCGCCGCGGGGGTCGGCCACCGCTCGAGCCACGCGCTCCAGCGTGGGATCACCCGCTCGACCTGGGTCTGCTGCAGCATGAACTCCGAAACCAGCACCGCCCAGGGTGTCGCGGCGGGGTCGCGCCAGGGAAGATCCCTGGCCTCCCGGCCGAACCACTCCGCGAGGGCCCGCGCCATCTCCCGCTGATCCATCAGGCCAGTCTATGGACCCCCGCGGTCGCGGCGGGTGCGGCCGGTCAGGCGGCCCGCCGCTATCCTTGTGGGGTGACGAACGCGCCCGTGCCCCTGCCTCCGCAGGGTGGAATCCTCCTGGTCGACAAAGCGGAAGGCTGGACCAGCCACGACGTGGTCGCGAAGTCGAGGCGGGCGCTCGGCACCCGCAAGGTCGGTCACGCCGGCACCCTCGACCCGATGGCCACCGGCCTGCTCGTGCTCGGCGCGGGCCCGGCCACCCGGCTGCTCACGCACCTCGTCGGGCTCGACAAGACCTACACCACCACGATCCGGCTCGGGACCTCGACCGTGACGGATGACCGCGAGGGAGACCGCGTCGCGGCGGCGGATCCGGCGGCGCTCGCCGCGCTCGCCGCAGACCCCGCGAGGATCGCCGCGGCCGTGCGCGACCTCACGGGCCCCATCGAGCAGGCGCCGAGCGCCGTGAGCGCGATCAAGGTCGACGGGAAGCGCGCCTACGATCGGGTCCGCGCCGGCGAGCAGGTGGAGCTGAAGCGGCGACCGGTCACGATCCACGCCTTCGAGAGTGCCGAGCCGCGCGAGGCGAGGGAGGCCGACGGCGCGCCCGCGCTCGATATCGACGCCACGATCCGCTGCTCGACGGGCACTTACGTGCGCGCGCTGGCGCGGGATCTCGGGGCAGCGCTCGGCGTCGGCGGGCACCTGACCGCGCTCCGCCGCACCGAGGTCGGCCCGTTTGCGGTCGGCGACGCGACCCCGCTCGCTGAGCTTGTGGACGGTGGGCCGGGCGAGCTCCTGACCCCGGCATCGGTCGCCACCGCGCTCTTTCCCGCGGTCGAGCTGAGCGCGCAGCAGACGGTCGATCTCGGCCACGGCAAGCGCCTCGAGTTCGATCAGGATCTCGTGCCGGATGCCCCGCTCGTCGCGGCGATCGCGCCTGACGGCATGCTCATCGGCCTCATCGAGGTGCGGCGGGGCCGGAGCCGCGTCGTCACGAACTTCCCGACCCCCGACGGAGGCGCAGCATGATCACCTGGTTCGCGTTCGGCCTCATCGCGATCGCGCTCGCGGCTGCCGTGCTGTGTCTCGTGTGGGCGCTCCGAAAGCGCGGGCCGGACGACTTCACGATGGGCGCGACGCTCCTGGTCGGCCTCCTGCTCGTGGCGCAGATCGTGATTGCGATCGTGCAGCCGCTGGCCGGTAACCCGGCGACGGGGGATCCACTGGAGTTCTGGATGTATCTCATCGTCGCAACCCTGCTGCCATTCGGCGCGGGTTTCTGGGCGCTCGTGGATCGAACCCGATGGGCGAACTTGGTACTTGCTGTGGTGCACCTTTCCGCCGCAGTGATGACGTACCGCATGCTCGTCATCTGGGGCTGAGCATCGCGATTCCGACACGCCAGCGTGTCTTAGACCCTCAAGCGCCACTTGAGGGTTTAGACTTCCCGGCTTGACTTGAACGAATCACAACGGTGTAATTGTGAGGTATCGCCGCCACAAGCGGCACGAGGAGTACGAGGAAGGAGCGCGGACGTGAATGATTCGACGCAGACTCCGGTACCCGGTAACTGGTTCGTCGATCCCGTATTCCTCGGAGTTCCGGGCGTTCGCCAGGAAAATGAGGCGCTCTCGTGGCAGGCCGACGCGCTCTGCGCGCAGACCGACCCCGAGGCCTTCTTTCCGGAGAAGGGCGGCTCGACCCGCGAGGCCAAGCGCATCTGCGAGGGCTGTGAGGTCCGGTCGGAGTGCCTCGATTACGCGCTCGAGAACGACGAGCGGTTCGGCATCTGGGGCGGGCTCTCCGAGCGTGAGCGCCGCAAGCTGCGCCGCGAGGCGATGTAGCCGTTCGCAAGTCCGCGCCTCGCCGCACGGCTGCGGTCTGAGCGCAGCTTCCGACCCTAGACTGAGCGCCATATGCGCACGAGAATAACAGCCATTCTGGTCGCCGAGCGCGGCGGCGAATGGCTCGACCAGACGATCGCGGGGATCGCGGCGCAGTCGCTCGCACCCTCCGCGATCATTGCCGTGAACAACGGCGGCCCAGACGGCGTCGGCGACCAGCTCCTCGAGAGCGGGGCCGAGCGCATCGTCGGCCTGCAGACGCGCGTGCCCTTCGGCCGCGCCGTCGACCAGGCCCTGCAGGCGATTCCAGCGCCCGAGGAGCCTGCCGAGGACTGGATCTGGCTGCTCAGCGAGGACTCGTGCCCCGAGCCCCAGGCGCTCGAGCGCATCGTCGGCACGGTGCGCCGCGCGCCCTCGGTCGCCGTGGCCGGCCCGAAGCTCGTCGACTGGGATCATCCCGAGCGGATCATTGAGCTCGGCCAGAGCCTCACGCGCTACGGGGCACGCTGGGCGCTCCGCCGGCAGGAACTGGATCAGCAGCAGTACGACCACATGCAGGACGTGCTGGGCGTCGGCCCCGTCGGCATGCTCGTGCGCCGCGACGTGTGGGAGCAGCTCGGCGGGTTTGACCCCGCGCTGCCCGTCTACGACGACGGACTCGACTTCTGCGTGCGCGCCCGCCTCGCGGGGCACCGGGTCGAGGTCGCGCCGCAGTCGCGGGTGCGCTTCGCGCAGAGCGGCGTCGCGGGTCCGCGGATCGACCGCAGGCGCTCTGTGTTGCGTACGGCGCACCGCCAGGCGCGCACCGCGCACCTGCACCGGCGGATCTCCTACGCGCCCGCACTGATCGCGTTCTTCGAGTGGCTCGGGCTTCCCCTCTACGCCGTTGGCCGGGTGCTCTGGGCCCTCATTCGTGAGCAGCCGGGCAACATGCTCGGCGAGTTCGTTTCGGCGTTCACCGTGTTCTTCCGGCCGCACGCGATTCTCGCCTCTCGTCGCCGGATCAGGCGCAACTCGACCGCCGGGTGGGCTGCGATCCGGCCGCTCCGGATCGATCCAAAGACCGTGCGGACCGCCCGGATGATCGACCGCGAGGCGATCCTCGCCTCCACCGGCCAGCAGCGCGCGGAACTGCACTTCATCTCGACGGGCGGCCTCGCCGTGCTCGTCGGCACGGTGGTCGCCGCGATCGCGTTCACGTGGTGGGCGCTCCCGCAGACCAGCCTCGCGGGCGGCGGCCTCGCGCCGCTCAGCCCGATCGGCGAGCTGTGGTGGAACACGCGCAGCCTCGACGGCGTGCCCGCCGACCCCTTCGCCTGGGTGCTCGCGCTCCTCGGTACGCTCACGTTCTGGAACCCGTCGCACGCGGTCGTCCTCTTCATGGTGCTGTCGATCCCGCTCGCCGCGCTCGGCGGCTGGATCTGGGCGGCGCAGCTCACCGACTCGCGGGCCGGCCGCGCGCTCACGGGCGTGGGCTTCGCGCTCAGCCCGGTGCTCCTCGGCTCGCTCGACAGCGGGCGGCTGCCGACGCTCGTGCTCGCGGTCGTGCTGCCGTGGCTCCTGCTCGCCGCCTCCCGCTGCCGCGAGTCCTGGAGCTGGGCGGGAACCGCCTCGATCCTCGCGGCGATCGCGCTCGCCGCGGCGCCCATTCTGCTTCCCGCGGCGGTGATCCTCCTCGTGGTCGGCCTGTTCACCACGCTGCGTGGATCGGCCAGGGTGCTCACCACCGGGCTCGTCACGGTCGTGCTCTTCGCGCCCAAGATCGTCACCAGCTTCGCGGCTGGGCGTCCCCTGGAGATCCTGATGGATCCGGGTGTCGTGACGCCGTACGCGCCGGGCAACGCCTGGCATATGCTGCTGGGCTTCCCCGAGTTCGGGCTCGAGGGCTGGGCCGGGATCCTTGACGGAATCGGACTCGGCGGTCCCCCCGCGACCCTCCTCGTCGGGATCCTGATGCTTCCGATCGCGCTGCTCGCGCTGCTCGGGCTCTTCACCGGCCGCGTCGGCAGGACCCTGCTCTTGTCGCTCATCGGCGGCCTGGGCATGGCGAGCGCTGTCGGTGCCGCCCAGCTCCAGCTCACCGC
The DNA here is from genome assembly GCF_050310065.1 of Leucobacter luti. Taxonomy (GTDB): domain Bacteria; phylum Actinomycetota; class Actinomycetes; order Actinomycetales; family Microbacteriaceae; genus Leucobacter; species Leucobacter luti_B. The sequence continues at coordinate 991,584 of NZ_CP190007.1, forward strand.
AATCGGCGATCAGAGCGTCGCGCTGTGGACGGGCTCTGGCCTCGCGGTGTATTGGATCGCGGTCCTCGGGCTCGCTGCCACCGGCGCCGGCGCGCTGCGGCGCGGTGCGGCTCCCGTCGTCGCCGTTGCGCTCATCACGGCGATCGTCGCGATCGCGCCGCTGGGCGCGCGGCTCGTGCTCGGGCAGGTGCCGTTCCAGTCGGGGAAGACGCAGATGCCGGCGCTCGTGCGCGCCGCCGGCGAGTCAGACCCCGGCGTGCGGACCCTCGTGGTGACCGCAGAGCAGGCGCACAGCGTGCGCGCCACGCTCGTCACGGGCACCGGACTGCGCCTCGACCAGCTGCGCACCTCGCTCGACTCGCCCGTCGCGACGGGCGACGACGAGGCGCTCGCGCAGCTCGTCGGCGGCCTCGCGAGCACCGGTGGCGAGGACGTTGCCGAGAAGCTCAGCGCAGAGCGCATCGGATTCGTGCTGCTTCCGGCCGGTGGGGACGACCGCGAGCGCGCGGATCTCCAGCGGCTGTTCGACCAGCACGTCGCGCTCGTCGCGACGGGCCAGACCGACCAGGGCCTGCTCTGGCGGGTCGCTGAGCCGCAGGGCAACAAGGAGACCCCCGGCGACGCGAACCGCGAGGTCGACGGCATCTCCCTCACGGGCAGCACGATCTGGATCATCCAGCTCGCGGTGCTCCTCGGGGTCCTGCTGCTCGCGCTGCCGACCGGCGAGGTCACCTACCGGCCCGAGCGGCGCAAGCGCCCCTCACGTCGCAGGAAGGCGGCGCCGCGCTCGACCGTCGTCGCCCCGATCGCCGTCGACGGTCACGCGGCGAGCGAGCTCGAGCCCGCACCGGGCCCGGATCCTGATCCAGAGCCGAAACCGGCACCGGATCCTGATCCGGAACCGGATCCCGCCCCCGAGCAGCCGACTGACGCTGCTCCCACGGAGGACACGACCACCGAGCGCGAGGGAGGCGAGCGATGAGCGAACGAAACCGCATGCTGACGGGCGGTGCCCGTGCGCTCACCGGCCTCGTCGTGATCGCGGCGGCCGCTGCCGGCGTCGTGGCGCTCGCCACGGTCGACGTTCCCGCGGTCAAGACCCGGCCGACGGCGATCACCGTCGACACGACGCAGGACACGGCACGCACCCTCGTCTGCGCGGGATCGTTCGCGGAGCTCGGCCTCGATCCGGATCGGCCGTCCGTCGCGATCCCCGTCGGCTCGCCCTCGCTCACGATCGCCGGGGAGCCGTCCGAAAGCGGCGTGCTCGCGAGGATGGGGATCGGCGACGGGGCAGCCTCCGTGCACCGCGCTCCGGCGCAGCAGACCCTGGGCGTTGCGCAGGCGCAGCGCGTCGAGACGACCGACCTCAAGGGGCTCGCGGCGAGTTCCTGCGCCGAACCGCTGAACGAGCAGTGGCTGCTCGGAGGCGCGACCGCGGTCGGCACCTCGACAACGCTGTCGCTCGGCAACCCGGGCTCGGTCGCCGCCACGGTGCAGATCTCCCTGTTTGACGAGAAGGGCCCGATCGAAGCCGTCCAGTCCGCGGGCGTGATCGTACCGCCTGGCGCAGAGCAGATTGTGTCGGTGAATGGCTACGCCACCGAGCGGGGCCGCCTCGGCGTGCGCGTCGTGAGCACGGGCGCCCCCGTCACGGCATCGCTCGGCGTGGCGCAGGTGGAGGGTATCAACCCGTTCGCGGTGAGCTCGGTCACGCGACAGGCGGAGCCGAAGACCCAGCTCCTCATCCCCGGTGTCACGAACGAGAGCGACCGCGAGGCCGGTCCGAGCGACGCGGGCGAGGGTGACCAGTACCCCGTGACCGTTCGCGCGCTCGCGCCGGGCGGCGAGATCGGTGTCGCCACCGTGCGTGCGCTTGACGCGGAGGGCCGCAGCACCGACCTCGGCCAGATCGACCTGCTCGCCGGTGCTGTCGGGGAACTCCTCGTGCAGAAGTGGCCGAAGGGCGCGAGCACGGTGGTGATCGAGTCTGACGCGCCGATCATCGGCGGCGTGCTCGGCTCGGTGCAGCAGGGCAAGCACCACGATAACCAGTGGTTCTCGCCGGCGCCCGAGATCCTTCCGGGAGCGGCGACCGCGGTCCCGCTCGTGGCCGGCGGCAAGCTCGTCGTCGCGAACCCGGGCGAGGCGAGCGCGGTCATCACGGTCGCCGATCAGGACGACGATAAGGACCCGAAGAAGGTCACGGTCGGCCCGGGCTCCTCGGTCGTGGTCTCCGCGCCGGCGCGCGCCCTGCTGAAGAGCGACCAGCCCGTGTACGCGGGCGTTCGGGTGCTCGACGACGGTGGGCTCGCCGGATACCCGGTGCTGCCGGCAGACCCGCGCGACGGCGAGCTGACGGTCCACACCCGCTAGCCTGCCGGGCCGGAGCGACAGTGCGCCGGCCCGCGTAGACTGGGCGCATGTTCGGTCGTCAACGCGCCTCGAGGCGCGCCCCCGAGCGGGTCGCACGCAGGCACGCGCGGCGCCCGATCCGCTCCTCGCTCGCTGGGCCGACGCTGCCCGATCCCCACAGCAGGATCGCGCGCTTCGAAGCGGACGCGCGCGGCGCCGTAGAGGTGCTGCAGGCGGAGTTCCCCGAGGAGCTGAAGGGTGTGCGGATCGGCTTCCAGACCGCGCCAACGGGGCGCGGGCAGTCTTCCCTCCCGCTGCTCTACACGATCGACCGGAGGGCCCGCTCGATCCAGCTCTTCAGGATGCCGATCCAGCGTGCCCGCGGGCTGCACGTGAACGACGACGAGCACCGCCGCTACTTCGTCGAGCACTGCGTGTATCTCGCCGTGTGCGAGTATCTCGGGCGCGAGCCGTGGGAGCTGCTCCCTGGCCGCTTCGACCACTTCTGATTCCGCTGCCGCGCGGAACGACGAGGGGCCCGGACGGATCACTCCGCCCGGGCCCCTCGCGCGACTGGCTTAGGCCTCGGCCTTCTCCAGGTCGTGCGCGTTGAGCAGGCGGAACACGAGTGCCGCGATGGCCGCGCCGACGAGCGGGGCGACGACGTAGAGCCACATGTTGGCCCAGTCGAACTGGCCGCTCACGCCCAGGCCGATCGCGACGGCGGGGTTGAAGCCGCCGCCCGAGATGCCGCCGACGGTGGTCGCGCCGACGAACACGGTCGCGCCGATCGCGAGGCCGTAGAACGAGTTGTTCGGGTGATCCTTCGAGGTCGCGACGTTCAGCACGACGAAGACGAGGACGAAGGTGAAGAAGGCCTCGACGATGAACGCGGGCCCGGTCTCGATCTTCGCGGGGGCGTCAGCCGGCCCGAACACGGAGAAGCTCGCGAGGGCGCCGAGCACGCCGCCGACGATCTGCGCGATGACGTACGCGATGAAGTCGCCGGGCGTCATCGCGCCGCGGATGAGGGCGCCGAGCGAGACGGCGGGGTTCAGGTGGCCGCCCGAGATGTGGCCGGTCGCATAGACGAGCACCATGAGCATGAACCCGATGGCGAACGCCGCGTTCACCTCGGAGTTGACGGCGGCGATAATGCCGAACACAAACAGGAATGTGGCGATGAGTTCTGTCACCGCATTGCGGACGGTACCAGTCATGTCAGTCCTCTTTCTAGGATCATTGGGGAATTTCTCAGCTGCGGCCATTATGGCAAAGGCGTGAGGTGAGTTCACGGAGGCGCGACACGCCAAGTTCTCCGTCGTTGCGGCCATAATGGGACACATGAGCGCGAGCATCCTGGTAGTTGACGACGACAGGGCCCTGGCTGAGATGTTGGGAATGGTGCTCCAGGGCGAGGGCTTCGCCACGGAGACCTCCGCAGACGGCGCAGAGGCACTGGAGAAGTTTCGCGAGTTCCGGCCGGATCTCGTGCTGCTCGACGTCATGCTCCCCGGCCTCGACGGCATCGAGGTGTGCGAGCGGATCCGCGCGGAGTCCGGCGTCCCGATCATCATGCTGACGGCGCGCACCGACACGCGTGACGTGGTTCGCGGCCTCGAGGCCGGCGCCGACGACTACGTGGTGAAGCCGTTCAACCCCGCTGAGCTCATCGCCCGTGTGCGGGCCCGGTTGCGCGAGCCGCAGCAGGAGGTGAGCGAGACGCTCCGGATCGGCGACCTCACGATCGACGTCGCCGCGCACGAGGTGCGCCGGGGCACGCAGGCGATCGGGCTCACGCCGCTCGAGTTCGACCTCCTGGCCCTTCTCGCCAGGAAGCCCCAGCAGGTGTTCACGCGCGAGGTGCTGCTCGAGAAGGTTTGGGGCTACCAGTACAAGGCCGACACCCGCCTCGTCAACGTCCACGTCCAGCGCCTGCGGGCGAAGATCGAGAAGGATCCCGACCATCCGACGATCGTGACGACGGTCCGGGGCGTCGGCTATCGGGCCGGCGCGCCGGTCGAGTAGGGGATGTCTCCCACACGGGGTCGATCGCGCCTCATCACGACGCTGCGTCGACTCCGCCTGCGCTGGCTGCGCCTGACGCAGCCGGTGCTCGGCCCGTTCCGCGCCCGCTGGCGGCGCTCGCTCATGGTGCGCACCATGACGATCACGGGCCTTGTGACCGGCTTCATCGTGCTCGTCGCCGGGGTCTTCATCCTGACGAGCATCGGCGATGACCTGTATTCCTCTCGCAAGGATCAGGCCCTGCTGGACTCGGCGCGCGCGACGAACGCCGCCCAGCGGCAGATCGATGCGAGCGACGTCACGAATCGCGGCGGTCTCTCCTCGCTCGCGGCCTCCGTACGACGGACGGTGCAGGACACCTCGTCGAGCCAGCTCGTGTACCTCAGGCGGCAGCCGGGCCAGGCGCCCTTCTCGGAGGCGCCGGAGTCGACGACGACGAACCCGATGCTCGCGGACGCCGTGAGCACCGAGCTCTCAGACGCCGTCGCGGCGGCCGAGAACCCCCAGCACTGGCAGGCCGTCTCCTTCACCTCCGAGGACGGCACTCCGTCGCCCGGGATCATCGTCGCCTCCCGCCTCACCTTCCCGACCGACGCTGGCACCTACGACCTCTTCATCGGCTACGACCTCGCAGACACGCAGGACTCGCTGTCGTTCGTGCAGCGCACCCTGCTCATCACGGCGGCGGCCATGATGGCGTTCATCGGGATCCTCGTCTGGATTATGTCCCGGATCGCGTTCCACCCGATCCGTGCCGCGGCCGACACGAGCCGCAGGATCGCGGCAGGACAGGCGGAGGCCCGCATGCCGCGCATGAACGATGAACACTTCGACGTGCTCTCCGATGGCTTCAACGACATGGCCGACACGCTGCAGGCCCGGATCGACGAGCTGGACCAGCTCTCGGAGATGCAGCAGCGATTCGTATCCGACGTCTCGCACGAGCTCCGCACCCCACTCACCACGATCCGGCTCGCGAGCGAGGTGCTGCAGGCGTCGCCGACGGGACTCGACCCTGGCAAGCAGCGCGCGGTCGAGGTGCTCGGGGCGCAGGTGGAGCGATTCGAGTCGCTGCTCACCGATCTGCTCGAGATTTCCCGTTATGACGCCGGGCGGGTCACGCTCGAGACCGAGCCGACGAACCTCGTGAGTCTGGCGAACGAGGTGGTCGCGAGTCTCCAGCCGCTCTCGAAGGGGCTCATCGAGGTGCGCGCCCTCGGAGGTTACGTTCCCGTCGACGTCGATGCGCGCCGGATCAGGCGGATCGTCTCGAATCTGGTGGGCAACGCGATCGAGCACGGGGAGGGGCAGGCCATTGTCGTCACGATCGACTCGAACGCCGCCGCCATAGCACTGTCCGTGCGCGACTGGGGTGTCGGCATGGAGGAGGAGAACGTCGAGCACGTGTTCGACCGCTTCTGGCGCGCGGACCCCTCGCGCAAGCGCACGCTCGGCGGCACGGGCCTCGGGCTCGCCATCGCCCAGGAGGACGCGGCGGTGCACGGCGGCATCCTGGAGGCGTGGTCACGACCGGGGGAGGGATCCAACTTCCGCCTCACGCTGCCGCGCGGAGACGGCGTGACGAGCTACATGTCCCCGCTCCCGCTCGTGCCGGAGGGCGTCACCACCGAGGGTGACCCGAAGGCGACGGGCGGCTGGCTGCGCAGGCCCGGGCGCCGGATCCGGAAGGAGGGCCGCAAATGAGGCTTCGCAGGCTCAGCACGGCGCTCGCCGCCGCCGCCCTCGTTCTGCTCGCCGGGTGCACCACGATCCCGAGCTCAGGCGACGTGCAGGTCGGGCTCACGGATCTCGAACAGTCGGAGCAGACCTACCAGTTCAACCCGAACGGTCCAACCGCAGGCGCGAGCCAGGAGGACCTGGTGCGGGCGTTCCTGCGCGCGGGGAGTTCGAGCGCGGAGGACTACTCGGTCGCCCGTGAGTTCCTGACGCCCGACTACGCGAAGCAGTGGGATCCGCGTGCTGGAGTGCTCGTGTACGAGGGCGCCCGCCCGTACACGGCGAGCGGTGACGGGCTCGGGGTGCTCGAAATCGACGCGACGGCGAAGGTGTCCGCCGACGGCACGATGCTCCCGGTGGAGCCGGGGCCGAAGATCCAGCTCCGCTTCGAGTTCGAGCGCATCGACAACGAGTGGCGGATCGCGTCGGCGCCGAGCGGGATCGTGCTCGACTCCTCGACGTTCTCGACGATCTGGTCGCCCTTCCAGCTCTACTTCATCGGCCCCGACTCCACGCTCGTGCCCGAAACGAGATGGTTCCTGAAGCGCACGGCGCTCGCAACGGAGATCGTTGGCGCGCTGATCGCCGGGCCGAGCGAGCTGCTGCGCGACTCCGTGCACACCGCGTTCCCCTCGGGCACGACGCTCGTCGGAAGCTCGGTGCCGATCGTCGACGGGCGCGCCCAGATCGACCTGTCCAACGAGATGCTGAACGCTGGCCCTCAGGACATCGAGCAGGTGCGCCAGCAGCTCAAGAACAGCCTCCAGTACATCGATGAGGTCCGGGGGTTCGATCTCCTCGCTTCGGGCACGCCGATCAGGGAGGGCTCCAGCGCGTCGCCCGAGGTGAGGGTGCCGGGCGAGGCGACGAACCCGGCCGTGATCTCCGGCGGCAGATTCGGGACGGTCGTCTCAGGGGAGTTCCGTGAGATGGAGGGGTTCGCGCAGGGGATCGCCGCGCTACACCCGACCGCGGTCACCCTCGCGCCCGACGAGCACGCCGCGGCCGTGCAGAATGCCTCCGGGATCAGCCTCACTGACGCCAACGGGACCGCGCTGCTCGACGCGCGCCCGGGGCTCGTCGCGCCGAGCTTCGACATCTTCGGCTACGTCTGGACCGCGCAGACCGACGCGCCCCAGGTGCTCGCGGCCTACGCCCCGGACGGGACGGCCATCGCCGTCGCCGCGCCGTGGTTGAAGGGACGCAGCGTCATCGGGATCCGCGTCTCGCCGGAGGGGAGCCGGATCGCCGCTCTGGTCGCCGAGGACGGCAGGAGCGCCGTCTACCTCGCGGGCATCGTCCGCGACGACGCCGGGGTGCCGCTGCGCACGAGCCCGGAGGCGAACGTCGTCATGTGGGCGGACGGGCACCCCATCGACTTCGACTGGATCGGCACGCTCCGGATCGGAACGCTCACGAAGGCCGACTCGGTGGCCGCCATCACGGCGGGCGGACCCGGCTACTTCGCCGTGGAGCAGGGCTCGGTGCCGGGCGGGCTCAGCCTCTCGGGCGGAGGCGTGCGCGCGCAGCTGCGCGTGCTCGGCGAGAACGGCGGGCTGTTCTCCCAGCTCACGAGCGCATGGCAGCGGAGCAAGGGGGACATCCAACTGCTCGCGAAGCGCGGATAGGGAGGCTCGTCCACAGGCCGCGAAGATGTGCCGGGTGAGCCGAGATATCCACAGATCGCCCCGGCGCCAGCACGGCGACGGCACTGGGCTGGCACGCTGCAACCATGCCACTCGTCACGAGCATCCGCGAATTCTGGCTCGATCTCTGCGCGCTGGTTTGGCCGACGCAGTGCGTGAGCTGCGGGCTGCCGGATCGCGACTGCTGCATGCCGTGCCGAGTCGAACTGCGCTCCCACGCCGCTGCGCCACGCGGCGAGATCGGAGGGGTGCCCGTGGTCGCGTGCGGCGACTATGACGGGCCGCTGCGCGCCGTGCTCGTCGCCTTCAAACACGGGGGACGAACGGGGTTCGCCGGCGAGCTTTCCGCGCTCCTGGGCGACTCCCTCGCGGGAGCGATCGCCGCGGCCGACCCGGCCGGCATTGCCCGAGATCCGCCCATCGTCGTGTCGGCGCCTTCGCGCCCGGCTCGCGTGCGCGAGCGGGGGTTTCACCACATCGAGGTGCTCATCTCGCGCGCGATGCGGGAGCGCCGGATCGCCGCACTCAGAGTCGACGCGCTGAGGGCCGTGCGCGGGCGGCGCTCGCAGCAGGGCCTCGGGGGCGCCGAACGGGTCAGCAACGCCGGGCTCGTGGAAACCCGGCGAACTCGCAGGAATGTGCTCGCGGGTCGGCGCGTGATTCTGGTCGACGACGTCGTCACCACCGGGGCGACGGTGTCCGCGGCCCAGGCCGCGCTGCGGGCCGCGGGTGCACAGGTTGTCGGCATCGCGGCGCTCTGTGTGGTGCAGCGGCAGAGTTCTCGTCTGACCGGCACGAGAGAGTGGAAACCGCTTCCGCGTGTGGAGTAGAGTGCCGGAAAGGCGTGACGGTGCGCCACACTGGCCCACCCGCCTGAGTCACCACCTGGGAGGTCACCATGGATGTGAACATCCGCGGCAAGAACGTCGGGATCACCGATCGGTTCGAGAGCTATGTCGAATCGAAGACGGAAAAGGTGGCGGGGCTGCTTCCGAGGGCCCAGTCCTTCGAGGTCAGGGTCGCTCGGCAGAGCGACCGCAGCCCGAAGAACGGCGATCTCGTCGAGATCACGATCATCGGCCCGGGGCCCGTGATTCGCGCGGAGTCCGCGGGTGGAGACAAGTACACGGCATTCGACATCGCGTACGGCCGGGTGCTCGAGCGCATCAGGCGAATGAAGGACCGGCGCAAGGATCGCCGCGGCCGCGGGCGCGTGTCGCTCGGAGACGCTGCAGCGAACGATTTCGACTCGGTCGACATCACGCCCGCCCCGCTCGAGGTGCTCGAATCGGTGGCGACGGGGAGCGTCCCGGTCATGGGTGAGGACGCTGAGGAGCAGTACTCGCCCGTCGTCATCCGCTCGAAGGAGTTCCCGGCCGAGCGGTTCTCGGTGGAGGACGCGGTCGACCAGATGGAACTCGTCGGCCATGACTTCTTCCTGTTCGTCGAAGCGGGATCCGACCGACCGAGCGTCGTCTACCGGCGCAAGGGCTGGAATTACGGCGTGATCTCGCTGGCCGAGAGCTAGGAACGCTGAGTGGGCGGGTCCTTCGGGGCCCGCCCTTGGTGTGCAGGCGCGCCGCCACGGCCCAGCCGCAGTTCGACGCCCCAGCGGATCACGTTGGCGAGCGCCTCGAGCACGATCCCGAGCGACATCTTCGAGTGGCCGCCGGCGCGCTCGACGAAGCGGATGGGCACCTCGGCGACGGGGCAGCCGAGCCGCTCGAGCTGCCAGGCGGTCTCCACCTGGAACGCGTAGCCGTGCGAGTCGAGGCCGCCGAGGTCGAGTCGCCGCAGCCAGTCCGTGTCGAGCACGCGGAAGCCGCTCGTGAGGTCGCGGAGCGACGAGCGCAGCGCGATCCGTGCGATCGCGGTGCCCGTGCGCGAGATCGCGCGGCGGATCCATGGCCAGTTTTCGATACTGCCGCCCGGGATCCAGCGCGTGCCGATGGCGAGGCCCGCGCCGCCCTCGGCCGCCGCGAGCAGGGTGGGAAGCTCGCGGGCGAGGTGCGAGCCGTCCGAGTCCATCTCGGCGACGAAGCGGTAGCCACCGGCGATCGCGATCCGGAAGCCGTGGACGTATGCGGTGCCGAGCCCGAGCTTGCCGGCGCGGTGGTGCACGGTAAGCCACGGACGGGTGTCCGCGAGGGTGTCCGCGAGGGGGCCCGTGCCGTCAGGGCTGCCGTCGTCGACGACGAGGATGTCGGCCTCGGGGAGCGCTGCATGGATGTCGGCAATGACGCGGGGGAGGGTCGCTCGCTCGTTGTACGTGGGCAGCACCACGAGGATCTTGCGCTCGCGATCCCGCATCGCGCCCCTTTCCGCGTTGGCAGCTACTTGGCTCGTATCCAGGTGGGCCATGGCAAGGCCTTGCTAAGCTGAGGAGTTGTCACAATTTGGCAACGCCGGTGACCCGGCTTGGCGGCTCGGCCCACCGTGCAGAACCCTACAGGAGAGACAACGTGGCGACAGTTCTCGAAAAGCTCCTTCGCGTCGGCGAGGGACGCACCCTCAAGAAGCTCGAGCGGCAGGCGAAGCTCGTCGCTGACCTTGAGGACTCGTTCTCAGATCTGACTGACGAGGAGCTCCGCGGCGAGACCGACGAGTTCCGCGCCAGGCTCGAGAAGGGCGAGACGCTCGACGACCTGCTGCCCGAGGCGTTCGCGGCCGTTCGCGAGGCCGCGAAGCGCACGATCGGCCTCCGCCCCTTCGACGTGCAGGTCATGGGCGGCGCGAACCTCCACCTCGGCAACATCTCCGAGATGAAGACCGGTGAGGGCAAGACCCTCGTCGCGACACTCCCCGCCTACCTCAACGCGCTCGCGGGCAAGGGCGTGCACATCGTCACGGTCAACGACTTCCTCGCGAGCTACCAGAGCGACCTCATGGGGCGCGTCTTCCGCGCGCTCGGCATGACGACCGGCTGCATCGTGTCGGGCCAGGAGCCCTCCGTCCGCCGCGAGCAGTACAACGCTGACATCACCTACGGCACGAACAACGAGTTCGGCTTCGACTACCTGCGCGACAACATGGCATCCGACGCCTCGGAGCGCGTGCAGCGCGGCCACTTCTTCGCCATCATCGACGAGGTCGACTCGATCCTCATCGACGAGGCGCGCACCCCGCTCATCATCTCGGGCCCGTCCTCGGGCGAGGCGAACCGCTGGTTCGCCGAGTTCGCGCGGATCGCCCGCAAGCTCAAGGCGGGCATCGACTACGAGGTCGACGAGAAGAAGCGCACGATCGGCGTGCTGGAGCCCGGCATCGAGAAGGTCGAGGATCACCTCGGCATCACGAACCTCTACGAGTCGGTGAACACCCCGCTGATCTCGTTCCTGAACAACTCGATCAAGGCGAACGCACTGTTCACGCGCGACAAGGACTACGTCGTGCTGAACGGGGAGGTGCTCATCGTCGACGAGCACACCGGTCGTATCCTCGCCGGCCGCCGCTACAACGAGGGCATGCACCAGGCGATCGAGGCGAAGGAGGGCGTGCAGGTCAAGGCCGAGAACCAGATGCTCGCCACGGTCACCCTGCAGAACTACTTCCGTCTCTACGAGAAGCTGTCCGGCATGACCGGCACCGCCGAGACCGAGGCCGGCGAGTTCATGTCGACCTACAAGCTTGGCGTCGTGCCGATCCCGACGAACAAGCCGATGCAGCGCAAGGATCAGCCTGACCTCGTCTACAAGAACGAGGAGGCCAAGTTCGCCGAGGTCGTGAAGGATATCGCCGCCCGCCACGAGAAGGGCCAGCCCGTCCTCGTCGGCACCACGAGCGTCGAGAAGAGCGAGTACCTATCTCGCCTGCTCGCGAAGGCCGGCGTCCGCCACGAGGTGCTGAACGCGAAGAACCACGCTCGTGAGGCGGCGATCATCGCGCAGGCCGGTCGCCTGGGCGCGGTGACGGTTGCGACGAACATGGCCGGTCGCGGCACCGACATCATGCTCGGCGGCAACGCCGAGTTCCTGGCCGTGCAGGAGATGGCGTCGCGCGGGCTGTCGACCAGCGAGACCCCCGACGAGTACGAGGAGGCGTGGGACGACGTCTTCGCCGCCGTCAAGGAGGCGGTGTCCGGGGAAGCCGAGAAGGTGATCGCCGCCGGCGGCCTCTACGTGCTCGGCACGGAGCGCCACGAGTCCCGCCGCATCGACAACCAGCTGCGCGGTCGCTCCGGCCGTCAGGGCGATCCCGGCGAGAGCCGCTTCTACCTCTCCCTGGCGGACGACCTCATGCGCCTCTTCAACTCGGGCGCGGCAGCCGCGCTCATGAACCGCGACAGCTTCCCCGACGATCTCGCGATCGAGTCGAAGGTCGTGAGCCGCGCGATCCAGAGCGCGCAGAGCCAGGTCGAGCAGCGCAACGCCGAGATCCGCAAGAACGTGCTGAAGTACGACGACGTGCTGGATCGCCAGCGTAAGGCGATCTACAGCGACCGTCAGCAGATCCTGGACGGCGAGGAGATCGAGCCCCGGATCGAGGCCTTCCGCGAGCAGACGATCGACGCCATCCTGTCCTCGCACGGCCTGGACGGCGACTGGGACTTCGACGCGCTGTGGAACGATCTGCGCCAGGTCTATCCCGTCGGCATCACGGTGGACGAGCTGCTGTCCGAGGCCGGGAGCAAGAAGGTCGATCAGGCCTTCCTGCGCCGCGAGATCCTCTCCGACGCGGAGGTCGCCTACAAGAACCGCGAGAAGCTGCTCGGCGAGGAGGGCATGCGCGAGCTCGAGCGCCGCGTCGTGCTCGCGACCATCGACCGCCGCTGGCGCGATCACCTCTACGAGATGGAGTACCTCAAGGAGGGCATCGGGCTTCGCGCGATGGCCCAGCGTGACCCGCTCGTTGAGTACCAGCGCGAGGGCTTCAACATGTTCGAGGGCATGATGGGGCAGATCAAGGAGGAGTCCATGGGGCTGCTCTACAACCTCGAGGTGAAGGTCCGCCCGGCCGAGGGCCCGCAGGATCACGTGCACCTCGAGGGTGGCGGGCTCGAGGACAAGGAGGCTCCGGACGCCTCGAAGCTGAGCTACAGCGCGCCTGACGAGGACGGCGCGCCAGCTGTGAGTGGGGCCCCTGGCGGGAATCAGAAGCCGGGCGCGCGCGTTGCACCGCAGCGGGCCCAGCAGGGCTCCCAGGCGCCGGCTGCTGAGCAGCGCGGTGCATTCGGCCAGTCGGTGCCAGCAGACGGTGCCGCGGCCAACCGTGCGGAGCGCCGCGCGAACAAGAAGAAGTAGTAGCCCCCGCAGACAGACCCATCTCGGACCGCGAGATGGAATGGGAGACAAGACTCAATGGCAAACGAGACGACAGGCCGCCCGTCGAAGAACGAGCGCCGCAACCTCGCCCGTGAACAGGCGCGACTCGCGCGCGAGCAGGAGAAGAAGCGCGAGAAGCGCAACCGCCTGTTCCTGCAAGGCGGCATCGCCGTCGGCGTCCTCGCGGTCCTCGCGGTGATCGCACTGATCCTGACCCAGACGATGAAGCCGGCCGGCCCTGGGCCGGAGAATATGGCGTCGGGCGGCGCTATCTTCACGAAGGACCTTCAGGTCATCCCGACGCCCGCGCTGGAGTCGGGCGCCGATCGCGTCGCCCCGGAGGTGGACCGCAAGTCGCTGCCGCTCGACGTCACCGTATACGTCGACTACATGTGCCCCGCGTGCGGCGCTTTCGAGCAGCAGTACGGATCCATGCTCGAGAACTACGTCGGCTCCGGTGACGTCGACCTCCAGGTCTACCCCCTGAACTTCCTCGACGGGCAGTCGCTCGGCTCGAAGTACTCGACCCGCGCGGCGAATCTCTTCGCGTGCGTCGTTGAGGACCAGCCCGACAAGGCCTTCACCCTGCATAACCGGCTCCTGAGCAAGGAGGTCCAGCCGCAGGAGGGAACCTCGGGGCTCTCGAACGAGCAGCTGCTCGAGCAGGCCAAGGACTCCGGCGTCGACGTGAACGACGAGATCAAGCAGTGCGTCAAGGACGTGCGCTTCGGCAGCTTCATCTCGGCGAACTACAAGACCGTGAGCGAGGTGGGGATCCAGGGCCTCGCGAAGGGCGCGCAGGTCGTCAACAACCCGCAGACGGGCGAGCTCCAGGCTGCCGGCGGTCCGCAGCTGCTCCGCAGCACGCCGACCGTGATCGTGAACGGTCAGCAGTGGGTGTCGAACCGCGACGGGGACCTCGAGGCCTACCTCCTCAAGGTCAAGGGCGAGATCGAGCAGAACTCGAACAAGGACAAGAAGTCCGAGACGGCAACGAAGTCCGAGTAGACTTCATGGGGCGGCCGCTGGCCGCCCCGCACGCCGCCTTAGCTCATCTGGTAGAGCAGCGCCCTTGTAAAGCGCAGGTGGTCGGTTCGAGTCCGACAGGCGGCTCCAGCGAGGGTCCCGCGTGAGCGGGACCCTCTCCTGCGTTCCGTGCCGGGTCGGTGCCATGCCGGTAGGGTAGACGAGTGAATCGCAGTACCAGCGTCCCCGTGTGGGCGGCCCTCATCGGATCCGGCCTCGCCGGGGTGCTCGTGGCCGCTCAGTCCAGGATCAATGGTGGGCTGAGCCAGGAACTCGGCAACGGCTTCGTCGCGGCGGCCTTCTCCTTTTCCTTCGGGCTCGTCATCATGTGTGTCGCGATGCTCGTCTCGCGCCGCGGGCGCGACGGGATCAGGTCGGTGCTTGCGGACGTGCGTTCGCGCAAACTTCCGGCGTGGACCCTTCTCGGGGGTGCCGGGGGCGCGTTTTTCGTGCTCTGTCAGGGACTCGTGGCCCCGCTGACCGGTCTTGCGCTCTTCACTGTCGGGATCGTGGCAGGGCAGGTGCTCGGAGGGCTCGTGCTCGACCGCGTGGGACTCGGGCCCGGCGGCCGGATGGACCCCACGCCCACCCGGCTCATCGGAACGGGCCTCGCGGTCCTCGCCGTGGTGCTCTCGGCGGGCCTCGGAAGCGGGGCGGGACGGGCGACGCTGCTCGTCCTGATCCCCATCCTCGTGGGCGTGTGCGTCGCGGGGCAGTCGATGGTGAACGGGCTCGTGCGCGCGTCGGCTCGAAGCGCGATCACGTCGACGTTCGTGAATTTCGTTGTCGGCACCGGGCTTCTCGTCGTGATTGCGGGGGTGTCGGTGTGGTTCGACGGCTGGCCGACGAACTGGCCGGCGAATCCGCTGTTCTACCTCGGTGGCGCGGTGGGCACCGTCTTCATCGCGATCGCGGCGATGCTCGTGCGCGCTGCCGGGGTGCTGCTGCTCAGCATGTCGAACGTTGCGGGGCAACTGCTTGCAGCGGTCGCTTTCGAGGCGGGTCTGCCGCTCGCAGGCGGCCTCACCCAGGGGATGATCGCGGGATCCGCTGTCGCGCTGCTCGCCGTCGTCGTTGCGGCGCTCCCCGCTCGGAGCGTCAGAGCGCGCTGAGATGGCGTGTGAGGTCGAGGGGCTTCCTCGGCTTCGGTTTCTTGTTGCGATCCGGGATCCCGCCAACGTAGAGCCAGCCGAGAAGGTACTCCGGCTTCGCGACGCCGAGCGCCTTCCGCACTGACTTCTTCCTCGTCAATTCGCCCGTGCGCCAGATCGTGCCCCAGCCGCCCTCGTGCAGGAGGAGCCCGAGCGTGTGGGCGACTCCGCTCGCGACGGCTTCCTGCTCCCAGATCGGCACCTTCCCGCTCTTCCGCGGAGAAACCACGATCGCGAGGACAAGCGGAGCGCGTCGCGCCTTCGCGCGGTACTTCGCGGCATCGCCGCCGGCGGCCTGCGCGAGGCCGTCTCCGAGGCGGTCGCGGGCGTCGCCGCGCAGGGCGATGAGGCGCCAGGGCCGAAGCCCGGAGTGATCCGCAATCGCGGAGAGCGCCGAGACGTACTCTGCAAGCTCGGCGTCGCTCGGAGCGGCATCGGTCACCCGGGAATAGGACCGTCTGCGTCTGACGGCGTCGAGTGCTGCTCGCGTGCGGCTCACGCTCCGGGCTCCGCGCCGCTTCCTGCCTCCGGAACGGCCCCCGCCTCGAACGTGAGGGAGAGCGAGTTCATGCAGTAGCGGTCACCGGTCGGGGTGCCGAAGCCGTCTGGGAACACGTGGCCGAGGTGCGATCCGCATGCTGCGCAGCGCACCTCCGTGCGCACCATTCCGAGGCTGCGATCTTCGAGGAGCTCCACGGCACCGGGCCGGACGCTTTCGTAGAAGCTCGGCCAGCCGCATCCCGAGTCGAACTTCGTCCCTGCAATGAACAGCTCGTTTCCGCAGGCACGGCAGCGGTACAGGCCGTCGCGCTCCTCGTGCAGAAGCTCCCCGGTGCCGGCGCGCTCGGTGCCGGCCTGGCGAAGAACGGCGTACTCCTCGGGGTCGAGTCGCTCGCGCCACTCGCTCTCGGAGCGCTGCAGCGGGTAATCGGGGGAGTCGATTGGCTTGCCCATGTGGCCTCCTTCGCTCGGTTGACGTGCCCAGTGTAGGCCCTGAACGGGTGCAACGCCCGAGCGGTGAACATGTTGACTGTCGCCGGTGAGCAAACGGTGCTTGTCAAAATCATCAGATGTAGGTTAGGTTTACTTTTGGTACGGTCGCGGTGCGACTCCGGAGTTCTCGGACGGATGTCGCACCGTGACCGGCTGCTCTCGACTATCGCGGCCGTTTCACGCCAGAGCGAGAAGACGGAGCGGGCGCTCTCCCTACCAAGAAGCACGCCCGCTCCCGGCCGGAGACCTCGAGCTGCACGCGCCTCTGGCGCGCCTGTACACAGCGAGGCCCTGCGGCCGCGCTGATTCTACCTGACGAAGGAACAGAGTCACATGCGACAACTCTCGAAGCCGGGCCGGAAGGCCAGTACGCGATCTCGCAAGCACACGCCGATGGGAATACTGACCGCGACGCTCGTCGCCCTCGGAATGATGGTGGTCATGCCGCCCGCCGCTCACGCGGACACCTCGGACAAGGTGTCGTCGTCGACATTCGAGTGGGGAGTCAAAACCTCTTTCCGTGGGTACATCGCGAACCCGGTGTTCAAGGGCAAGACCACGCTGCTCGGCACGGTCGTCCAGAAGACCGCGGGCGGCCCCTTCACCTGGTCTGGCGGCAGTGGCACGGGCAAGGCCGACGGCAGCGCCGCGAACGTGAGCTTTGGCGCGGGCAACGGGGTGCACTTCCAGTCCCACCCCATGAGTGCTGGCGAGGGTGCGGCCTACGCGCTCGACATGAAATTTACGAACCCGCGCGTCGTCATCGACGGGCCGAAGAGCGCCAAGGTGCACTTCGACGTGGTCGCGCGCAAGTTCGAGAGCATGGCGTCGGTCGGGGAGCCGTTTGAGCTCACCAACGTGCAGATGCTGGATCTGACGCTCCCCGATCCGGTGGTGAAGGGTCAGAATGTGACCTTCGCGAGTGCGCCGGCCAAGCTTACCGTCGACGGGGCAAAGGCCTTCGGAGGGTTCTATCCTGCAGGAGAGGTCCTTGATCCAGTGACCTTCTCGATGGACGTGGCCCGCGTCATTCCGGCCGAGAAGACGACGGTCGAACTCTCGGTGTCGCCCGCTTCCCCCGTGGTCACCGGCACGGAGGTCGTGCTGAGCGCGAAGGTCGCTCCGGCGAATGCCGCCGGCGCGGTGACCTTCTTCGACGGCCCGACAGCGATCGGTGAGCCCGTCGCGGTGAAGGACGGGGCCGCACAGAGCACCACGACGTCGCTCGCGGCGGGCGGTCACAGCTTCAAGGCGGTGTTCACCGGCGCGGAGGGTTTCGCGGGCAGCGAGAGCGAGGCAACGAAGAACTTCGGTGTGGTCGATGCGAGTGAACCAACGGTCTGCGCGCCCGCACCCAACGCGACCGAGTACCGCGGCGTTTCGGCCCAGTGGGCTTACAGCGCCTACACGAACGCGGCTGCACACGGTGCCGAGGGCTACCAGATGCCGAAGTTCGCGAGCGGGAATATCTCCGTCGCGGACAAGGACTTCGCGTTGAAGAATGGAGTAGCGAGGGTTTCTCAGGGCTGCACGACCGTGAGCTTCACGGGAAGTATGCGCGTCGAGGCATACCAGTCGTACTTCCCCACCCATGGCCAGTGGGTTGAGCTGATCGACCCGGTGCTTACGCTGGATGCACAGGGGTCGGGCTCCTGGAGTGCTGACGTTCGATCGGGCACGGGCGAGCTCAACCAGAGCGCGGCTGAACGCGTTGTCGTGGCGACCGTCACGGGTGCGACCGTGCCGAACTTCGCGGTGGACACGGTCGATGCGCGGGTCTCCCTCGATTACGCGGGCAGCGTCGCTACGGGAACGTGGGCAGAGGCGAAAGACGCGGCGTGGGGCAACGCCTTCATCCTCAAGGTGCCGAGCGCGATCCGCGCGTTCTACTTTGCCTCGGATGCGAAGAGCGACGCACAGAAGGTCCCCGAGCCCATCAGGATCCAGCGGGAGTGGGCGCCGGTCGGACAGAGGGTCGACGTCTCCGTCGAGGGGGCGTCCGGCGCTACAGCGGCGCAGGGCCAGAAGGTCGTGTTCACAGCCGGGCCCTTCAAGCGCGGCTCGGAGGTTACGGGCGAGGTGCACTCTGCCCCGGTCAGCATCGGCAAGGCCACGGCGGGCGAGGACGGGATGGCTACCTTCGAGTGGACCGTGCCGAGCGGGTTCGAGCCGGGCAAGCACACGGCGGTGTTCACCTCCGGGGCCGCGAAGGTCGAGACCCAGATCACCGTAACGGAGGCGAAGCCGGAGGTCGTCGTCCCCGTCAAGCCGGAGCCCAAGCCTGCGCCCACGGCCCCGAGCGTGACGGATACGAAGAAGCCCGAGCCTGCGAAGTCGGCGGCCAAGAAGGACAACACCGGATCCACGCTCGCAAAAACCGGCGGTGAGGAGCTGTTCGGCGCGATGGCGGTCGGCGCAGTCGCTCTGCTCGCGGGAGCGGTCCTGATGCTCCGTCGCCGCGAAAGCGCGCACCGTACCACTGCGCACCGCCACGAGGGGCGCTGAGTAGCGAGCCTGCGCCCCGCACTCGTCGGGGCGCAGGCGTCGCACCGGGGGAGACCGTCGACCGGACGGTCAAGACCACTGTGACATTCTGAAGTTTGGAGCCCGAACCATGATTCGTGACACCCGCAGGGTACTGCCGCGGCTGATGAGTGTGGGGCTCGCTTGGCTCATGGTGGTCTTCGGAGTGATGCTGGTGCAGGTGAGGCCTCCCGCGGCGGAGGCTACGGCACCCGGCTCGGCTGCGATCACGGATGCCGAACTCAGCTGGGCGGTCGCGGCCCCCGAACGCGCCGCTGGCGGCATTGACGGGCTTGTCCTCGAACCGCTCGGCGAGACGGCGCCGGCGATCGTCGACGGCGCCGCCGTGTGGGATGCCGGCGCCGGCACCGCACGCGCTGACGCGATGCCGGGCGAACTGGCTTTCGCGCGGGACTCCGGCATCCGGTTGCGTGCGCTTCCTGCGGACGGCGGCTTTGGCCTCGAACGCACCCTGATGTCGCCACGGATCGACAACGGGGCACACGGGTCAGGACGCCTCGTCTTTGATGTGAGCGGCCCCGGCCTCGCGGAGGACGCTGCTCCGGCGGAGGTTCCCCTCGCCGATGTGACGTTCGCTGCTTCAACGCCCGAGGCAGACGGGCGGCGGGTCGTGCTCGCCGACGCGCGCCTCACGGAGGAGGGGGCACGCGCACTGGGAGGGGTGCTCGAGCCGGGCAGCGCCCTCGACGCGCTTGAGCTCCGCTACCGGGTCCACGAGGGCGGTGCGGTCTCGGCGACTCGTGCCGAGACCGCGGTCGTCACTCGTCTCGAACTGACCTCGACGCCCGCTGCGCCGAAGGCCGGGGAGCCGCTCGACCTCGCTGCCACCGTCAGCCCGGCCGGGGTCGAGGGGAACGTCGCCTTCCACGCGGGCGACCGGCTCCTTGGCGAAAGCGCCGTTGACGCCGACGGCGTCGCGCGATACCGAGTTCCGGCCATCACGGAAGGGGCGCATGAGTTCACTGCGGTGTTTGCTCCGAAGGATGCAGTCGCCTACGCCGGTGCTGAGGCCACACACGCGGTCACGGTGGGCGGCGATGCCGTCACCGAGGGCACCATCACCGGTGCCAAGCTCAGCTGGGGCGTTAAGGCCTCATTCCGAAACTACATCTACAACTTTGCCGCGTTCGAAGGGCGCACCACAATGCTCGGAAACGCGGTGCAGCCCGCGCTGAAGGGCGTCTACGAGTGGCCCGAGGGGCGCGGGAAGATCATGAGCGATGGCGCGAAGGGGGAGATCGCCTTCGGCGAAGGCAACGGCATCCACTTCGAATCGCACCCGATGCAGACCCCCGCTGGAAAGGCCTACGCGCTCGACCTGACCTTCACGAATCCACGGGTCTCACTGACATCGGTCACGACCGGCCAGCTGTTTTTCGACGTCTCCGGCCGTGAATTCAAGGACATGGGAACCGTCGGCGAAGAGTTCCACATTGAAGACGTCCTGCTCGCGGACCTGCGCCTTCCCGCCTTCACGACGAAGGAAGGAACCGGCACAGCCGTGACGATGGTCTGGTCGGAGGCGCAGGCAACCCTGACCTCCGAGGGTGCGCGAGCATTCGGCGGGTTTTATGAGGCCGGAATCGAGCTCGACCCGGTCACGTTCTCGCTCACCACGGAACTCGACGTCACCGCGAAGAAGCCGACCCAGACCGAGATCAGCGTTACGCCCGAGAAAATCGAGCAGGGGCAGCGAGTGACCGCGACGGCGAAGGTGACGCCGAGGATCGCGGGCGAGGTCGTCTTCAGTGCTGGTGGCACGAGTCTCGGCGCTCCAGTGACGCTGCGAGGCGGCCAGGCAAGTCTCTCGACGTCGACCCTTCCCGTTGGCATCCACTCCGTCACGGCGACTTTCACGCCTGAGGATCCGGCGTACGGTTCGTCCTACGCATCGACGCAAGTCACGGTGATGTCGCAGTCCAAGCCGCCCGCGCCCGCTCCCGCGGCGTCCGCTGGTGGCGCGCGCGCGGGCTCACTGAGCTGGCCGGTCTCATCGCAGTTCGTCGCCTACACGACCTGCGAAGGGAAAGAGCGCTTCGGCATGTCCCACTGTGCAAAGGGCAGCATCGTGACCCAGGGGGTCGGTGCCGGGTACCTCTTCCCGCAGTCGGACGGCTCCTCCTGGGATCAGGCTGCCCAGACGGGCACCGTGCAGTTCTCCGGCTCGGTCGCCTTCCACGGATACGGGCAGACCATGTTCAACGTCACCAACCCATCGATCACCGTCACCGGGCCCAGCTCGGCGACCCTGAACACCGGGAACAGCACCTCGTACGGGGCGGCGAGCTACGCGCTCGACCTCGGCTCAGCGCACAAGGAGGTTGGGCCGGGTGGTGAGGTGACCTGGTCGGGCGTCCCCGTCTCCGGGGTCATGACAAGCGGTGGCGGTGGCGGGCAGACGATCGGCTTTGACCCGCTCACCTTCACCGTTGGTTCGGTGAGCGCGGTCAGCTACGGCAACACGAGCGCCGGCGCAGCCACGAAGAAGAAGCGTGAGCCCGCGGCATCGCCCCCCGCGACGACGGGAATCACCGTGCTGACACCCGCCGAGAAAATCACCGCGGGCGGCCGTATCGAGCTCGAAGCGTCGGGCTTCGACAAAGAAGACACGGGCGTCCTTGTCGTCCTGTACTCCGACCCGGTCGTGCTCGACCGCGAGGCAAGCGCGGACAAGAGTGGCAAGGTGACCTGGTCGGGCAGTCTTCCGAAGGACATGAGCGGCAAACACACGATTACGTTCCAAGGAAGCGTCAACGCTGGTGCGGTCATCGACATCCTCGACGAGAAGAAGTCGAAAGAGGAGTCAGCGAAGGCGAAGAAGAAGGCCGCCCAGGAGCGGGCCGAGATCGAGGCAGAGAAGCTCGCCGCAGCCGGGGCCCTGGCGCAGGGCGGGATCGGAGACTGGCAGTGGTGGGCAAGCGCCGCGGGACTCGTCGTAATCGCGGCCTGCTCGACGCTCCTGGCAGAGCGCCAGCGCCGCCTGGCGGGCGGAACGCTCTTCAGCCTGAGTCCGCCGAACCGCTGAGGGACTGAGCGGCCGATCGCCAGCCCCACGGCTGGTGCAGCCTGACTGCCGCGACGGCCGACTTCTTCACTCCCGCTGAGTTCCTCACTCCCGCTGAGTCTGAGGCTCGGACAGCCGGGCCCACCACCGCAGTTGACACCGAACACCCATTCCTAGGAGGCCACACCTTGAACACTCGCACGAGTATCCGCACGGGCGCGGGAGCGGCAGCACTCGCACTGATGGCGGCAATCTTCCTCGCGCCGACGGCGGCTCAGGCCGCTCCGCTGCGCGCCGAAAGCGAGGGCGGCGGATGCGAGGTGACCGGGGGCACGTTCAAGTGGGGAGTCAAGGAGAGCTTCCGTGCGTACATCAGCGGCTCCATCGCCAACGGTGCGTGGGAACCGAGCGGGGGCGCGGTGTATGAGACGCCGGACTTCACTTGGAGCGACGCCTCGGGTGAGTTTGATCCGGAAACCGGTGAGGGGAGCGTCTCGTTCACCGGGGTTGTGCACTTCACGGGGCACGGCGGGGTCCTCGACCTGACTCTCGCCAACCCCACCATTGAGTTCGACGGCGAGGGAAAGTCGGTGCTCCTCCTCGACACAAAGAGCACCAACGCGCAGGGAGAGCTGGCCATCGACGCGACCCAGGAATGGGTCGCCGATATCGCGCTCGCAGACCCACTCAAGGTTGCCGACGGTGCGCTGAAGCTTGAACGGGCCGAGACGACCCTCACGAACTCCGGCGCCAAGGCGTTCGCCGGTTTCTACGAGGCCGGGGTCAAACTCGACCCCGTCTCCCTCGACCTCACGCTCGCCGACTGCGACGGCGCCAGCGCGGCCGATGCGGGCGACGCCGACTCATCGAGCGGAGACCAGGAGGCGGACGTCGCCCCCGAGACCACGCCAGCCGAGGGGAGCCAGGTGCCGTGGCTGCCCATCTCGATCGGCGGCGTCGCCCTGCTCGCGATCGGCTTCACCGTGGGAGTGCTCGTCGGCGCTCGCCAGCGGCAGACTCCGCCGAGCGCTGAGCTCTCCGAGTCGCTCGAGTAGCGCGGAGCGCGAGCGCGCGCCGGAAGCGTGCGGAGCTGAGCAGGGCGCCCAGGCGTGGCCCCTGAGGGATCCTCGATTTGCAACATCAGATGAAATTCATCAGACTTAGTTCCTGATCGGGTTTTCCCGTCAGTTCTGGTCTGTGCCCTGCTCGACGCCCCTCAAGATGCGTACGGTCAGAGCCGTTCGCAATGAGGAGTCCGCGCATGCTCGCCACTCGAAGGATCCGGGGTGCGCTCGCCGCATCGCTCGCCGCCGCACTCGCATTCGGGGGGCTCACACTCACGGCTCCAGCAGCCTCGGCCGTGGACCCCGCGAGCGAGGCGAGCGCAGCATCCACTGGCGCCATCGCGGGCGGGGCAGGGGATCCGGACGGTACGGCTGCGGGCCAGGGGTCGAACGCCGGGGCCGCACCGGATGCAGGTGCCGAGACGGGCCCCTCCGCGGCCCCGGGCGACGGCTCGAACGCGGAACCGACCGAGACGCCCGTGGACGCCGAGACGCCCGTGGACGCCGAGACGCCAAGCGTAGGCTCGGACGCGCCACGCGCGATCTCCGCTGCGGAGCCGGCGGCACCACCGCTCACGGCCGAGCTTCCCGCGACGCTCGAGTCGGTGCGCGAGCAAGGCGGCACGTTGAACTGGGGATTCAAGGAGGGGTGGCGCAGCTACGTCTCGAAGTGGGCGGCCGGCACGCAGCGCACCTTCGGCGGCGCCTCGCCGAACGCGGACGGCACCGTCAGCTTCCCCGAGTCGATTGAAAGCAGCTACGACCCCGCTGCAGGCACCGGTGTCATCGCCTACACCGGCGGCGTGCTCTGGCAGAGCGAGGCCCACGGCTTCGCGATCGTGCTGCAAAACCCGAGGGTCGAGGTCGCCGCGGACGGCAGCGCCACCGTCACCGCTGAGACCAGCACGAGCGACACGGCCGGCGCAAGCGGCGTCGCCAGGATCCCCGTCGCCACGATCGCGGCGCTCGGGGCCCCGACCTCGGCCGACGGCCAACTGAGCTGGACGAGCGCGGCGGGCACATTTTCGCCCGCGCTGGCCCCCAGCGGTATCGCCCGCTACGCGGGTCAGGCGACGGACCCCTTCACCCTCTCAACGCCTGCAGCCCCCGTGCCCCCGGAGCAGAGCTGGGCACCCAAGCTCGAGGTCACACTCGAGGGCGGCACGCCCGTGACCTCGGAAACGAAGCTCTACCGCGGCGACAAGCTCGTCGTGACGGGCGCAGGCTTCGATCCTGCGGCTAACGTCGGTGGGCGCGGGGTTCCGATCCCGAACACCCTCCCGCAGGGCAGCTACGTGGTGTTCGGCAACTTCGCTGAGAAGTGGCAGCCGTCGCAGGGCGCGCCGTCCTCGTCGCGGAAGGCAGGCCCGCAGGGTTGGGTGCTCGCGAAATCGGTGCTGGATCAGGTGCCGGATCGATTCCGCCCGACGATCGAGCAGCAGTGGGTATCGCTCGGCGACGACGGCGCGTTCAGCTGGACGGTGACGCTCGGCACCACAGGCGAGGTCGAGGGCGGACGCTACGGAATCTACTCCTACGGCGCGGGCGGCGTGACGAACGCCGCCCAGGAAATCGGCGTCCCGCTGAACTACTCGGACACCCCACGTCCCGTGGGTGCGGCTCAGCTCGACGGCTTCGAGGCCGCCGCCACGGGCCTCACGGCGAGCGTGTCGGGATCCGGGTTCACAGCCGAGGTGGCGCCGATGGGCGTCTACGTCGCGATCGTCGAGGCGGATGCCGAGATCACGAGCGCGCGCCAGCCCGAGGTGGCCGCGGTCACTTACGTGCCGGCCGGCTCCCTCACCGAGGGCGTGCTCGACGCAGACATCACGGCCGCGCCAGCCAAGCTTGATCGTGCGAAGAGCTACGAAGTCCTGGTCTGGAAGGCGCACGGCGTCGCAAACGCGGGGTCGACGTATCTCCGGGAACGTCTTACGCTCACCCCGGCCGACTGGGACCGCATCCACGGAACGAGCGCGCAGGGCGCCCACGTCGAGGTCGACGTCTCCGCGGCGAGCGAGCAGGGCCTCGACCTCGGTGTGCAGATTTCCAGGATCGCGCTCCAGCCGGGCGACGCCGGAGTCTACCTCGCACTCATCGAGCGCGGCACCGAGGCCGAGCTCACGCAGGGCAACATGGGGCTCGACTCCAACTTCCTCCCTCGCGGCACGATCACCGACGGTGCGGTCGCGGCGAAGCTTTCCGCCGCCGCGGGGAGTCTCGATCGAGCGAAGCAGTACGAGGTGATCGTGTGGCGAGCCCACGGGAACGCGTCTCCTGAGCGGATCCTGGGCCGCGGCGAAGTCGTCGTCACGGACGAGCAGTGGGACGCCGTGCTCGGCGGCCCCGATGCGCCAGAGGGTGAGGCGAAGGTGATGTCCGCGACCGAGGCGGGGCTCGGCCTCAGCGCCGCACTGCGCGGGCTCGCACCGCAGGAGTTCCCGAACGGCGTCTACGTCGGCCTCATCGAGGCCGGGACGGCAGAGACTGCAACGAAGCAGACGGTGCTCGGCGCAGGCTGGATCCGCACGATCCCTGAGAACGGGGCCTTCTCGCACGCGTTCAAGGTGTCGAGTGACCAGCTGGACCGCTCGAAGCGCTACGAGGTGCTCGTGTGGAAGGGGCAATCGCTGCCCAGCGCGACGAACAACGTGCTCGTGCTCCCGCTCGAGATCTCAGCAGCGACCTGGGATCGGGTGTTTCCGCCCGTGGTCGAGGCTGCGGACGGCAGCTTCTCCTGGGGTGTGCGCCAGGCGTTCCGCGAGTACGTGCGCGGCCCGATCGCGGGCGGCAAGATCACGGTGCAGAGCCCGGCGACGGGGACGGACGTGTTCGAGTTCCCGCAGATCGCGGGCGGGGATTGGGACGCTGCGAAGGGCACCGGGACGGTGCGCTACGCGGGACTCGTGAACTTCTCGGGCCACCACGGTGCGCTGAACCTGAACCTCGCGAACCCCGTCATCAAGGTGACGAGCGCGAGGAGCGCCTCCCTGCTCGCACCACACGGCGCCTCGGGTGCGTTGCTCGAGATCGCGAAGCTCGATCTCTCGAGCGCGAAGCGAGGCGAGCTCGAGGGCGGAGCGGTCCGCTACGAGTCGGTGCCGGTGCGACTTACCGAGGCGGGTGCGAAGCAGTACTTCGAGGAGTACTTCGACGCGGCGGCGACGATGGACCGCGCCGCGTTCACGATCGGCCAGGCGAGTGACGAGAAGCCCGTGAACCCGCCGAAGAAGCCAGAGCAGGAGAAGCCCAAGCCTCGGCCGAACCCGGATCCCGCGCCCGTCGCGGGCGGCGGACAGCTGGCGGGCTCGCTCACCTGGGGTGTCTCTTCCGCCTTCGCCTCGTACGCGACCGGGCCGATCGCGAAGGGCGGCGTGACGACGAACGGCGTCGGCGGCGGCCCGGGCGGCTACGTCTTCCCGCAGTCCGGGAGCTCGTGGAACGCGGCGACGCAGACCGGCACCGTGCAGTTCTCGGGCGTCGTCACGTTCACGGGACACAAGGGTCTCCTGTCGGAGAGCTTCGGCAACCCCGTGATCTCGGTGACGAGCGCGACGAGCGGCACGATCTCGGCCGGCGGCCGCACCTTCGGCCTGGACCTGGCGTCCGGGGCGAAGTCCGTCGGACCGAACGGAGAGGTCACCTGGAGCGGGGTCCCGCTCAGCGGCGGCATCACGGGAGGCGGGAGCGGTGCGGCTGGATCCGGCGGTGGATCCTTCGGCGCAGATCCCGTGACCTTCACGGTCGGCGCCGCAAACGGCGCGCGCTTCGGCGCGACCTCGGTCGGGGCCGACGCGAAGAAGCGCACGCCCGCGCCCGCGCCGCCCGCGACGACGGGCGTCACGGTGCTGACCCCGAGCGACGAGCTCGTTCCCGGCGGCGAGATCGAGATCGCGGCATCCGGTTACGAGCCGGGGGAACGGGACATTCTCGTGGTCCTCTATTCCGAGCCGATCGTCCTCGACGAGGCGGCGGGTGCCGACGCGAGCGGCACGGTGCGCTGGATCGGGAACCTACCGGATGACATCGCTCTCGGCGACCACACGATCACGATCCAGGGCAGCACTGATACCGGTGCGCCGCTCACGGTCGTGGCCCCCGCGGGGGAGAAGCAGGCAGCTTCGCGAGATGCGAAGGCCAAGCTGCTCACCGCCGACAACGTGCGAGGGGTCAGTGCGGCCGGGATCGCGGGAGACGGCGCGCAGCTCCTCCTCTGGGGCGGCGCCGCGGCACTGCTCCTCGTCGCTGGCGTTCTCTCGGGGCTCGTCGTGAGGCAGCGGCGTAACGGCTAGGCTCGGTTGCCGGGGGCCGCGACAGCCCCGGCCGCCGGCGACGGCCAGACGCATCAGGAACGATGAGTTCGCACGACGGACTCGCAGGGAGAGCAGGATCATGGCCCAGGGCATTCACACTTCTCGCGGGGCGTCCCGGATCGCCGCGGCCGCAATCGTCGCGGCCGGGGCGCTGCTCGTGCCGACCCCCGCGCTCGCCACGGTTCCCGCCCAAATGCAGGACACGGCCGGCTGCATCGTCGAGAACGCGCAACTGACCTGGGGGGTGAAGGAGAGCTTCCGGTCCTACATCAGCGGCAGCATCGCGAACGGCACTTGGGAGGTGAGCGATGACATGAGGTACGAGACCCCGAGCTTCATCTGGAGCAAGGTCACCGCGACTGTGGACCCCTCCCTCGACTCGGGCAGCTTCGCCTTCGCGGGTGCGATCCGATTCACCGGGCACGATGGTGCGATGAAGCTGGACGTCTCGGATCCCGTGATCGACATCGCGGGCGACGACGTCTCGCTGCTCCTCCGCGTGGGGTCGTCGGACCTGACCGCGGGCGCTGAGGGTACGGTCGAGGCGACCCAGGTGCGAGCGGCGAAGATCGACGCGGCCGCGCTCAGCGCAGGCGACGGCAAGATTGCACTCACGGACGCAGCGGTGCGCCTCACCGCGGACGGCGCGAAAGCCCTGAACGGGGAGTACGGTAGCTACGTCTCGGGCGAAGAGCTCGATCCGATTTCGATGACCGCGGCGGTCACGGGCTGCGAACTCACGACCCATGAGGCCACGGCCCCGAGCGAGCCCACCGACGAGCAGACCGAAGTGCCAGGTGGCGACCAGGGCGTGCTCATCCAGCCCGAGCCGCAGATCCCATGGTTGCCGATCATCCTCGGTGGTGTCGCGATCCTCGTCATCGGGGTCACGGGCGGCATGCTGCTCGCGGGCCGCAAGCGCGGGCCCGGGGGCGATGCAGAGGCGGCAGCCGGCGAGAACGATCCGGAGCAGGATCCCGCGGGGGATCCGGAGCAGCAACGCTAGCCGCGGCGCGGCATGACGATGCCCTGGCCCGTGACCGGGTGCGGGATGACCTCGACGGGCGTGCGGTAGACCTCGCTCACGGTTTCTGCCGTCAGCACCCGCTCTGGGGTGTCGCACGCGAAGATCGCGCCGTCGCGCAGAAGCGCGATGCGGTCGGCGTAGGCGCTGGCCAGGTTGAGGTCGTGCAGCACCACGAGCACCGCGTCTCCGGCGCGGGCGCGATCCCGGGCGAGGCCGAGCACGGCCTCCTGGTGACCGAGGTCGAGCGCGGCGGTCGGCTCGTCGAGCATCAGTATCCCCGTGCGACCGGCCATGACGCGCGCGAATGCGGTGCGGGCCCGCTCTCCGCCCGAGAGCGACGGCACCCGCCGGTTGCCGAGGTGCCCGATGTCGGAGGCGTGGATGGCCTCGGCGATGGCCTCGTTGTCCTCGTCCTCGCGCTCGGTGCGGCGCCACGGCGCGCGCCCCATTTCCACGACCTGGTGCACCGTGAACGGGAAGAGCAGCTGGTTGTCCTGGAGCAGCACGCTGCGCCGGCGCGAGAGGTCGACGAGCGACCACTCCGCGATGGGTTTGCCCGCGAACTTCACGACGCCGCCGTCGGGGGCGACGTCGCCGGAAAGGAGGCTCAGGAGCGTCGACTTGCCCGCGCCGTTCGGCCCGAGCAGGGCGAGTACCTCGCCGGCCCGAAGCTCCAGCGAGACGCGGTCGAGCAGCGTTCGGCCGCCGCGCCGGAGTGTGACGGCCTCCGCGCCGCAGACGACCGAACCGAGCGGCGTCGCCTCGGGCATGGCAATGTGTCGCGCGCTCATCCCCAGCCCCCGCTCCGCTTCCGGGTGCGTCGCAGCAGCCAGAAGAAGAAGGGCCCGCCAACGAGCGCGGTGAGCATGCCGATCGGCATGTCCGCCATCGGCACGAGAGTGCGGGCCGCGAGATCTGCGAGCGTGAGGAGCAGCGCGCCGCCGAGCACCGAAGCCGTCACAAGCGGGAGGTGAGCGGGCCCCAGGATCATGCGCATGAGGTGCGGGATCACGAGACCGACGAAGGAGATGATGCCGGCGAACGCGACGGCGGCTCCCGTGAGCAGGGCGACGATGAAGATCATCGTGATCCTGAGCACCTCGACATTGACGCCGAGGTGCCGCGCGTTGCGCTCGCCGAGTGAGAGCAGGTCGAGCTTGCGCGCGGCAAAGTATGCGGCGAGCAGGCCAACCGCGACCACGGGAGCGATGATCATGACCTGCGACCAGCGGCTGCCCGCGAGGCTGCCGAGCTGCCAGAAGACGATCTGCTCCCGCGACTGGGTGTCGCCGAGAAAGGTGAGGAGCGCGATCCCGGCGCCCGCGATGGCGTTCACCGCGATGCCCGTGAGTACGAGGGTGACGACCTCGGTTCGCCCGTCGGCGCGGCTCATGAAGTACACGAGCATCGTCGCGCCCAGGCCGGCGACGAACGCGAAGACCGCGGTCGTCCATTCGCCAAAGACGGTGAGACCGAACACGATCGCGAGGCCGGCGCCCACGGCGGCGCCGGAGGAAATACCGATGACGCCGGGCTCGGCAAGCGGGTTCCCGAAGATCGCCTGCATCAGCAGGCCGGCCACGGCGAGCGCCGCGCCGACGAGGGCGGCCATGGCGACGCGCGGGAACCGAATCGCCCACAGTGTCTGATCGCCTGCGGGGTGCGCGGGAAGCGGCAGCACGTCGATCCCGATCCGGTGCAGGAGCGATCCGAGCACCTCCTGCGGCGGGATCGCGAGCTGGCCGGTCCCGGCCGATACGAGGATCGCGAGCGCGAGAGCAAGCGCCAGTGAGGTGTAGAGCACGGTCTTCGCGGCTACGTGCCGCGAGGCCGTAGCCTTGGGAGAGGGAGTCATTCGCGTTGCTGGCCGCTTTCTAGGTCGGACCGGGGCATGCCGGCGCGACGGGATGAACATGGGAGAAGCCCGAGGAACATCATACCTTCGTTGGGTTAGGCTTAAACAGTTATTCATCAGACGAAGGGTTACGACATGAAGTGGGCGCGGGTTCGCGGGGCAGTTGTCGTGGGGGTCGTTGCAGTTCTCGGGTTCGGGCTGGCAGCGTGCCAGACCGGGGTCGATAGCGGCGGCGGTGTGCACGGTGCTGAGGCGGTTGCGCTGCCGCCCCTCGCCGAGCTCACGCCGCTCGAGGATCCGACGGCCTACGAGGGGCCGACCACGGCGGTGATCGGCGGCCCGAGCATCCCGCCGCTCGCCAAGGCCCCGAAGGCCAAACTCCCCGTCACGGTCACCTCCCATGACAACTCGGGCGACACCGAGGTCACGGTCGAGGACAACACGCGAATCATCCCGCTCTCGCTGAGCGGATCCGTGGGCGAGCTGGTGAACGCCTTTGGGATGAGCGACAACATCGTGGGCCGAGACATTTCGACGAATTTCGCGGGCTCCGAGGACATCCCGATCGTTACGAAGGACGGCCACTCGGTCGACGCGGAGGCCGTGCTCTCGCACAACCCGTCGCTCATCATTACCGACGGCAGCATCGGTCCCGTTGACGTTGTGCTGCAGCTGCGAGATGCGGGAATCCCCGTCGTGACGGTCGATCGTGCGATCGACCCCGAGACGAGCTTCCGCACGGCGCAGCAGGTCGCCGATGCCCTCGGCGTCGGGCCCGCGGCCGAGGATGTGATCGCGACGATGAAGCAGGCGATCGCCGATAAGGAGAAGGAAATCAGTGCGCTGGTCCCCGCCGATGCGGAGAAGAAGCCCCGCGTCGCCTTCCTGTACGTTCGCGGCACCGCGGGCATCTTCTACCTGTTCGGTGAGGGGAGCGGGGTCGACAGCCTGATCCGTTCGATCGGGGCAGTCGATGTTGCCAAGGAGGTCGGCTGGGTCGGGGAGAAGCCCATGACCGAGGAAGCGCTGATCGGCATGAACCCCGACGTGATCCTGGTCATGACCAAGGGGCTCGAGAGCGCGGGAGGGGTCGACGGGCTGCTCGCCGCACAGCCGAGCATCGCTCTGACTGAGGCGGGGAAGCACCGTCGCATCGTGGATGTGGACGATACGATCCTGTTCGCGGGCGGCACGCGCATCCCCGACGTGATCGACGGCCTCGCGCGCGCCATCTATGCACCTGACTCGCTGAAGTAGGGATCGCGGCGAACCAGACGCGGCGGGCCCACATCGCCCCCGCAGGAAACCGCCTGTACGCTAGTGCCGGATGGCCTTGGGGTGGCCGCACTGTGAATCGATCGAGGGGAAACGCGTGGCGCGACAAAGCGAAGACGTGACGGCACGTCGCCAGTCTCGCCAGCAGTACCCGGAGGACCGCTTCGACCGGGTCGAGCGATCCCGCAGGGTGGGGGCGCACCGCGTGACCCCGAGACCGCGCTATATCTGGCAGTACCTCATCGCGGCTCTCCTGGGATTTGCCCTGCTCACCGGCATTGGCATCCTGGCTGTCCAGAGCATCGGAAGCACGGGTAAGGTGCCGTCGCCGACGCGGAGCAGTGCGGCGACGAAGGAGGTGCCAGAGCTCGACCCGACGGCGACCATCGCGGTGCTGAATGGCACCGAGATTCCGAATCTCGCGGCCGCACTGGACCAGACGATCACGGCGGAGCAGTGGGGGCAGATCCTCTTCTCCGGCAGTGCTGAAGTGTCGGATGTCCAGATTTCAGCAGTCTTCTATCGCGATGAGGCCGACGCGGCCGCGGCCGAGGGGCTCGCGGCGAAACTCGGCGGAATTTCGACGTTTGCGACCACCGACTACGGCGACTACCAGGCTCGCCTTATCGTGCTGATTGGGGTCGACTACGCCGGGCCCGGCGTTGATCTGGCGAATGAGATCACCGCGGGAACGAGCCCAGGAGGCTCGCAGGGATCCGGGACCGAGGGGCAGTAGCTCCGGAGCCCGGGTCCGCGCGCGGGGGAGGGGCGACCGGTTGCCCTTCCCGTTCCGGGGGGCGTCACCGACTGT
The DNA here is from genome assembly GCF_050310065.1 of Leucobacter luti. Taxonomy (GTDB): domain Bacteria; phylum Actinomycetota; class Actinomycetes; order Actinomycetales; family Microbacteriaceae; genus Leucobacter; species Leucobacter luti_B. The sequence continues at coordinate 1,023,674 of NZ_CP190007.1, forward strand.
TCGCTGAGCGCGAGCGAGATCGCTTGCACTCGGGGTGGGGGAGTGCCAAGATTGTTCTTAGCAGTCGATCCGACTGAGTGCTAAACCTCCGCGTTCGAGCCACGGCCCGGGCGCGGTGCCCATCACACTGAGACCGTCCGGGAGGGGCGAATTACATGGCAAAGATCATTGCGTTTGACGAGGAAGCACGTCGTGGGCTTGAGCGGGGTCTGAACACGCTCGCCGACGCTGTCAAGGTGACGCTCGGCCCGCGCGGCCGCAACGTCGTTCTGGAGAAGAAGTGGGGCGCCCCCACGATCACCAACGATGGTGTCTCCATCGCGAAGGAGATCGAGCTCGACGATCCCTACGAGAAGATCGGCGCTGAGCTCGTCAAGGAGGTCGCGAAGAAGACCGACGACGTCGCTGGCGACGGCACCACCACCGCAACCGTTCTCGCCCAGGCGCTCGTGCGCGAGGGCCTGCGCAACGTCGCAGCCGGCAGCGACCCCATCGCGATCAAGAAGGGCATCGAGAAGGCCGTCGCGGCTGTCTCGGCCAAGCTCCTCGAGAACGCCAAGGAGATCGAGACCACCGACGAGATCGCGGCAACCGCGTCCATCTCGGCAGCCGACGAGCAGATCGGCAAGCTCATCGCCGAGGCGATCGACAAGGTCGGCAAGGAGGGCGTCGTCACCGTCGAGGAGTCGAACACCTTCGGCACCGAGCTCGAGCTCACCGAGGGCATGCGCTTCGACAAGGGCTACCTCTCGGCCTACTTCGTCACCGACGCGGATCGCCAGGAGGCGGTCTTCGAGGATCCCTACATCCTCATCGTCAACAGCAAGGTCTCGAACATCAAGGACCTGCTCCCCGTCGTCGACCCCGTGATCCAGTCGGGCAAGCAGCTCCTCATCATCGCTGAGGACGTCGAGGGAGAGGCGCTCGCCACTCTCGTGCTCAACAAGATCCGTGGCATCTTCAAGTCGGCCGCCGTCAAGGCTCCCGGCTTCGGCGATCGCCGCAAGGCCATGCTGCAGGACATCGCGATCCTCACCGGCGGCCAGGTCATCTCCGAGGAGGTCGGCCTCAAGCTCGAGAACGCGACGCTCGACATGCTCGGCACCGCGCGCAAGGTCATCATCACCAAGGACGAGACCACCATCGTCCAGGGCGGTGGCGAAGAGGAGGCGATCCAGGGCCGCGTGACCCAGATCCGCCGCGAGATCGAGAACACCGACAGCGACTACGACCGCGAGAAGCTCCAGGAGCGCCTCGCGAAGCTCGCGGGTGGCGTGGCCGTCATCAAGGCTGGCGCCGCGACCGAGGTCGAGCTCAAGGAGCGCAAGCACCGCATCGAGGACGCCGTTCGCAACGCGAAGGCGGCCGTCGAAGAGGGCGTGCTGCCCGGCGGCGGCGTCGCGCTCATCCAGGCGGGCAAGGACGTCTTCGACGGCCTCGACCTCAAGGGTGACGAGGCAGTCGGCGCCAAGATCGTCCAGGCAGCCATCGAGGCGCCGCTGCGCCAGATCGCGCTCAACGCCGGCCTCGAGCCCGGCGTCGTCGCGGATCGCGTCGCGGGCCTCCCGCTCGGCCACGGCCTCAACGCCGCGACCGGGGAGTACGGCGACCTCGCGGCCCAGGGCATCCTGGATCCCGCCAAGGTGACCCGCTCGGCGCTGCAGAACGCCGCGTCGATTGCCGGCCTCTTCCTCACCACCGAGGCCGTCGTCGCCGACAAGCCCGAGCCGGCTTCCGCCGCTCCGGCTGACCCGACGGGCGGCATGGACTTCTAAGTCCGCTGCGCAGTGCAGGGGGTCGCGCCTTCGGGCGCGGCCCCCTTGTCGTCTGTGGGTGCCGCCGCGGCGGTGCTGCACTCCGAGGGAATTCTGCGCTCAGCGCGCCTGGATGCCCAAATTCTTGCCTTTGAACGCAGAAATGCCGGCGAGCGCGACGCCGATTTTTGTCCACAGCCCTGCCGATCCGGCCCGTTCGGAAGAGTTCTCCACATTCTGGCCATGGCCTCCCCACGGGGCCGGATCGGAGCGCACACTGAGTGCATGAATCCAGAACTTGAGGTCGCACGACTCGGCGGGGTTGCCCGCACGAGCACGCTGTCGGATCGTGGATACAGCAGATACTTCGTCTCGCGCGCGGTCGCGGCGGGATCACTCGTGCGGCCGGCGCGAGGCTGGGTGGCCCTGCCCCAGGCGGATCCCGAGCTCGTCGCCGCGGCGCGAGACGGCTACGTTCTGAGCTGCATCACCCAGGCGAGGCGTCTCGGCCTGTGGGTGCTCGAGGAGACTGAGCCCCACGTCGGGGCCCGCGCGTGGAGCGCAAACGCGACGGCCGCTGCCTGCAGGGTGCACTGGGGCGAGCCGCTCGTGCAGAGAGTCCCGGATCAGCTCGTCGACCCCATCGAAAACGTGTTGGGCTATGTGGCGGCGTGTCAGCCCTTCGAGGCCGCCCTCGCCGTGTGGGAGTCGGCGCTCAACAAGGGGCTCGTCGATATCGAATTTCTGAGGCAGCTTCCGCTGAAGCCCGCCGCGCGACGGCTGTTGCACGAGGCTCACCCGTACTCGGACTCGGGGCTCGAGTCGATGCTGCGGGCTCGGCTCAGGTGGCTCCAGCTTCCGGTCGTCGCGCAGGCCTGGGTGCACGGTCGGCGCGTGGATTTCCTGATCGACGGGTGGCTCGTGCTGCAGGTTGATGGGTCGCACCACGTCGGTGCGCAGCGCGAATCAGATGTGACCCATGATGCCGAGCTGCTCGCACGGGGGATGAGTGTCATTCGGCTCGGTTACCGCCAGCTCGTGCACGACTGGCAGAGAGCTCAGGAGCTCATCATGAACGCTCTCGCGCGCGGCCCGGCCGCTCGCCCGCGAGAGCGGGGCGCGTCATGATTCGTGCGTGGTCTGTCCGGCGGGCTCTGAGAACGCCGCTGGCAGATCGATGCGGAAGGTCGCCCCACCGCCTGGCGTCTCGTGCACGCTCACCTTGCCTCCGTGAGCGTCGACAATCGACTTCACGATCGCGAGACCGAGACCGGAGCCGCCAGTCTCCCGGTTGCGGGAGGAGTCCGCCCGCCAGAACCGGCCGAAGATCTTGTCTCTGATCTGCTCGGGCACGCCCTCGCCGTGGTCGACGATCTCGAACCGCGCGAACGGCACTCCGTCGGCGAGCCGCACGGCGGGAAGTGGGCTTGTCTGCGGGGCTGCGGCCTCGGCAGCGCCCGCTGTGGCGCTCGTGGAGGCGACCGGGGGGTCGTCGGGCGAAGACGGAGGCGCGGCATCGGTGTTCGCGGGAGCGGAGCGTCGTTCCCCGGCGGGCCGTGCCGCGGTGCCGGGCGTTGCGTCCGGATTCTGGGGCGGGGTGGAGACGACGATCTCGATCGGGGAACCCTCGGGGGTGTGCCGCATCGCGTTGCCGAGAAGGTTGGTCATGAGCTGGCGCACCTTGTGCTCGTCGCCCAGAACGCGTGGCGCGCGCGGGTCCTCCACGACGGTGACGACCCGGTCGGGGGCCTGGGCGCGGGCGTCGAGGGCAGCGTCTTCGGCGAGACGGTTGAGTGGGAGTGACTTGAGTTCGATCGGTCGGCGTTCGTCGAGCCTGGCGAGCGCGAGGAGGTCCTCGACGAGCGAGGTCATCCGTATGGCCTCCTTCTCGATGCGTTCCATGGCCTGGCCGACCTGTTCGTCCTCGCGGAGCGCACCCATACGGTAGAGCTCCGCATAGCCGCGGACTGAGACGAGAGGGGTGCGCAGTTCATGACTTGCGTCGCCGATGAAGCGTCGCATGCGCTCGATCGTGCGGGCCCGGTCCTCGAGCGAACTGTCGAGGCGGTCGAGCATGACGTTGAGCGACTCGCCGAGGTGGCCCACCTCCGTGTGTGGGCTCGAAACGAGGATGCGCTTCGAGTAGTCGCCACGCGAGATCTCGAGTGCGGTTTTCTCGACCTCTGCGAGCGGAAGGAACGTGGCGGTGACCAGGAGTCGCGTGAGGGCTGCGCCGAGCAGGATCACGGCGATCCCGAACCCGGTGAAGATGATCACATAGCGTGCGACCACGAGGTTCACGCCGGCCGTTGTGGTTGCGATGAGCAGCGAGCCGCTCGGCTGGCCCTCGATGACGACGAGGGTCGTTGCCGCGCGCCACTCGACCCCGTCGGATCCGCGGAGGCTGAACGGTTGGGATCGCGTCGCGCTGCCGTCGAGCGCGAGCTTCGGGACCACGGGGAGCGCGAGGTTTGCGCGGTCGGCGGCGTTGTCGAAGTTGTCGTAGAGGAGGTTGCCGTCCGCGTCGAGCATCGCCACGTAGTATTGCGAGCTCGCGTAGAGCACTGCGTCCCTGGTCAGCGTGCCGTTCGACACGTCGGAGGCGAGCGCGGGCGAGGGGTTCTTCCGCAGCTGGTTGAGCGTGGTGTCGAGGTTTTGGACGAGCGTGGGGCGCAGCACGGAGAGCGTGCCGACGCCCGCTACGACCAAGCCGAGGAACAGGATGAATACGGTAACCCCGGTGATCTTGGTGCGGAGCGAGACGTCGGCCCAGCGATCCGCGAAGCGAGCCACCCTACTTCGCTTCAGTCTTCAGCATGTAGCCAAAGCCGCGCTTCGTCTGGATCAGCGATTCCTCGGTCAGTGGGTCCAGCTTGCGGCGCAGGTAGGAGATGTAGGACTCGACGATGCCGGCGTCCCCGTTGAAGTCGTACTCCCACACGTGATCCAGGATCTGCGCCTTTGAGAGCACCCGGTTGGCGTTCTGCATGAGGTAGCGGAGCAGCTTGAACTCGGTGGGCGAAAGCTCGACCGAGGTGTTGTCGACCGTCACCTCGTGGGTGTCCTGATCCATCGTGATGGGGCCGACTGTGAGGACCGAGTCCTCGTCCTCCTGGATGGTGCGCCGCAGGACCGCCTTGATCCGGGCAATGATCTCGTCGAGGCTGAACGGCTTCGTCACGTAGTCGTCGCCGCCGACTGTCAGGCCCTCGACCTTGTCCTCGGTATCGTCTTTTGCGGTGAGGAAGATGATGGGCGCCGTGTAGCCCGCCGTGCGTAGCCGCTTCGTCACGCTGAACCCGTTCATGTCGGGAAGCATGACGTCGAGGATGATGAGGTCGGGCTCCTCCTCGAGGACGGCCGAAATGGTCTGCGCCCCATTCGCGACGGCACGAACACCGAAGCCCGCGAAACGCAGGCTCGTGCTGAGCAGCTCGCGGATGCTGGGCTCGTCGTCGACGATGAGGATCCTGGGTCCCTTGTGCTGTGTGTTCATGTCCTCAGTCTCTGATCGTTTGCTATGAACCTGCTGGAAATGTGAGGGGTGTGTTGGGTCGCGTTTCCAGCGCGTGGCAGGAACCCCCAGCGGCCCAGCTCAGATCTCGTCGGCGTCGAGGATCGAGTAGGAGTAGCCCTGCTCGGCGAGGAAGCGCTGGCGGTTCTGGGCGAAGTCCTGGTCGACGGTGTCGCGCGCGATGAGGGTGTAGAACGAAGCGGTCTGGCCGTTCGACTTCGGGCGGAGCAGGCGGCCGAGGCGCTGCGCCTCCTCCTGGCGCGAGCCGAAGGAGCCCGAGATCTGGATCGCGACGGAGGCGTCCGGCAGGTCGACCGAGAAGTTTGCCACCTTCGAGACGACGAGGATGCGCTCAGTGCCCTCGCGGAACGCCTGGAAGAGCTGCTCGCGCTCGTCGACCGGGGTCTGGCCCGTGATGAGCGGGGCGCCGAGCGCCTCCGCCATCGACTCGAGCTGGTCGATGTACTGGCCGATCACGAGCACGCTCTCGTCGGGATGCTTCTCGATGATCCGCTTCGCGATGGGCTGCTTCACGATCGTGGAGGAGGCGATCCGGTATCGATCCTGATCCTCGGCGACCGCGTAGTCCATGCGCTCCGACTCCGTGAGGTCGATGCGGACCTCGAAGCAGCTCGCTGGCGCGATGAAGCCCTGCGTCTCGAGGTCCTTCCACGCAGCGTCGTAGCGCTTCGGCCCGATGAGGCTAAAGACGTCGCCCTCGCGGCCGTCCTCGCGCACGAGGGTTGCCGTCAGCCCGAGGCGCCTGCGCGCCTGCAGGTCCGCGGTGAGCTTGAACACGGGCGCCGGCAGCAGGTGCACCTCGTCGTAGACGATGACGCCCCAGTCCTGCGCGTCGAGCAGCGACAGGTGCGCGTACTCGCCCTTCCTGCGGCTCGTGAGGATCTGGTAGGTCGCGATCGTGACCGGCTTGATCTCCTTGACCTGGCCCGAGTACTCGCCGATCTCCTCCTCGGTGAGGTTCGTGCGCCGGAGCAACTCGTCGCGCCACTGCCGCGCGGAGACCGCGTTCGTGACCAGGATCAGGGCCTTCGCCCCGACCGCCGCCATCGAGGCCGCGCCGACGATCGTCTTGCCCGCTCCGCAGGGGAGCACGACGACCCCGGATCCGCTGCGCTCGAACGCCTCGACCGCCTTCGCCTGGTAGTCGCGGAGACTCCAGCCCTTCTCCTCGAGCGCGATCTCGTAGGGCTCGCCGGGGGTGTAGCCCGCGAGGTCCTCGGCCGGCCAGCCGCGCGCGACGAGCTGCTGCTTGAGCTCGCCACGGGCCCACGCCTCGACGGGGTAGCTGCGCTCGTCGCTCCGGTTGCCGAGGAGCGGCGCGATCTTCTTCGCGCTCGACACCTCGCGGAGCACCGCGGGATCATCGGAGCGGAGCACGAGCGCACCCTCGTCGTCCCGCTCGATGGTGAGGCGCCCGTAGCGTCGCATGGTGTCTTCGATCTCGCTCGCGACACCCGAGGGGACCGGGAACTTCGCGTAGCGGTTCAGGGTGTCGAGGATCTCCTCGGAGGTGTGCCCTGCGGCCCGCGCGTTCCACAGGCCGAGCCGCGTCACGCGGTAGGTGTGGATGTGCTCGGGGGCGCGCTCGAGCTCCGCGAACACGGCGAGCGCGTGGCGCGCCTCCTCCGCCTCGGGGTGCGCGACCTCGAGGAGGACAGTGTGGTCGCTCTGGACGATAAGCGGGCCGAGAGTCATAACTGCCAATTCTACCGTCGCATCCCTGCGTGGAGGGGGTGAGGTCGCCCCCGGGCGCGCGCGCTCAGACGGCCTCGACCGCCGTGATCATCCCGATGGGAAGCGTGCGCTCGACCCCGGCCGCCTGATCCGAGGCCCGAAGCCTGCCTGCGGTCACCGAAAGCGGCAGGAGGGTGAATTCTCGGGTCTGCCCCGCGGCCTCGGCCGTCACGAGGATGGGCCTGCGCTCTCGGATCGCGAGCTCGATCCGGCGGGTGAAGTCGCCGGTGCCCGGCTCGGAGCGGGCTGCCGTGTGCACCCGGTCTGCGAGCTGCTCGAGCGCCTCGAGTTGCGCCGCGGTGCGGCGGCGCGGCTCACGCGCGCCGCTGAGGCTCGTGAGCGGGATCGTGTCCGCCGCGACGGGGGCCGTGTCGGAGACGGCTGGGTCGATGCTGCCCGTGGCGACGGCGCCTGATCCGGTGCCGGATCCTGATCCCGACCCGGATCCCGACTCGGATCCGCCCGCGGTCGCCGCGGAGAGCGCCGGGGAGAGTGCTGCCGAGGCGTGGTATCTCGCGTCCGCGAGCGCCGCGAGCACGTGGTCGGCCCGCAGCCGGGTGTAGATCGCGTCGTCGAGCTCGGGGACGAGGTGCAACTGCAGGTGCTGCAGCGCCCGGTCGACGAGCAGGGTCTGCGCGAGCGCCGGCCGCGAGACGGCGATGCGGGTGCGTCCCGCCTCGCCGTGATGCTCGCTCACGACGATGCTGCCGACTCGCTCCGCGAGGTTGCCGAGCAGGTATTCGAGCGGCTGCGGGATGCCCGTGAGGGAGAGCCGTTCGAAGGTCGCGCGGGCCTCGTCGAGCGAGATCCCGCGCTCGAATGCGTCGGCAACCGCGCCCTCCGTGACGCGGAGCGTCGAGGCGATCCCGATGTGCTCGGGGCTCGTGAGCGCGGCGAGTGCCGCCTCATCTGCGGGGGCGAGCGGGCCGGGCACGATCACGCTGAGGTCGGGCTGCACGTAGACTCCGGGCGCGAGGCCGGGCATGTCCCGCTCCGCCGCCGCGCGGGCCTCAGGTTCCCGGCCTTCGAGGAGCAGGCGGGCGGGCTCTGCGAGCATCCCGTCGACCGTGAGGCCGAGGGTCTCGGCCTCGGCCTCGAGCGCCGCCGCCGCCGTGAGTTCTTCCTCCGGGAGCAGGGGAAACCTGCTCGGCAGCAGCTCGACCGCGAGTCGCAGGTCGAACGCCGGATCGCCAGCGGCCCCTCGCGCGGAAGTCTCCTCGAGGGCCGCCATGACGGGGCCATGCAGGCGCTGGAGCAGGCCGTGCGCGAGGGCGACCCAGCGCTCCACGCGACCGGCATTGAGCCACTCGTGCGCCGTCGCCGACGGAACGAGCAGTTGCTGATCCGGGATCTTGACAGTGAGACCGGCGGCGCCGAGTGCGGAGAAGGCCTCGGGTACCCGCTCAGGGTCGATGCCGGTGGCCTCCGCGACGATGCGCGCACCCGCGACGGCGATCGCGCCGGAGCGGTTGAGTCTCACGGGCTGGGCGAGGGCGGCCCGCAGGCACTCGGCGCACTGCCCGACGGCCGTGAGCGCCGTGTCGTACCAGGTGCCGGGATCCCGGGCGACGGACCTGCCGGGCAGCGGGCCGCGCCGGGTGCGCAGGGAATCGAGATCGCGGCCCGCTCGCCCGAGCCCCTCGGTGATCGCCGCGACGACCTCCGGGAGCGCGACCGCACCCCCGTCGGCGAGCCCGACGAGGCCGAGGTTGCGCAGCGAAGGGAGGCGCGATGCCGCGGACGCCGGGCTGGCGAGCGCGAGCAGATCGTCGCTGTCGAGGCGTGCGATAGCGCGCTGGATCGACTCGGCGCGCAGCAGCTCGGTTGCGAGCCCGATTGGGTCCTGCACCGAGGCCGGCGCCTGCGTGAGTCGGGCGAGCACCAGGGCGCGCAGCTCGCTCCGATCCATCTCGGCGATGGCGGAGGCGAGTGCGAGCGTGCCGCTCATCATGGGCCTGGGCTCAGTCGCCCGAGTTCCGCCTGAACTCGGCGCGACGGCGGGCCTGGCTGACGATCAGCAGGGTGATCAAGAGGACAAACCCGATCGGGAGGCCGATGAGGGAGATGCCGTAGACGAAAGGCCACAGCCCCTCGGCCATGGCCTCGCGATCGTTCAGCCCGATGATCAGCGTCGCAAAGAACGAGAGGAGCGCCACGACGATGATGGACAACGACGCGTAGGCGAGGATCCGCTCGAGGAGCGATGGGGTGCTGGGTTCTGTGGACATCCTCTCCATTTTACCGCGTTCGTGCCTGCCCGGCCACGGAGGCCCAGCCACTAGACTTGGCGAGATAGGCGGGACATCTGTACCGCCGGCACGCGCGGGCGGCCAGCGCGCCGCCGGAACGGAGAGGGACGAGGCATGCCGAACGGCAAGGTCAGGTTCTATGACGAGGCGAAGGGCTTCGGCTTCATCCAGGGTGATGACGGTGCTCAGGTGTACCTGCACGCCTCGGTGATTCCCGAGGGCGCCGATGTGCAGACGGGGACGCGGCTGGAGTACAGCGTCGCCGACGGGCGCAAGGGCCCGCAGGCGCTGTCGGTCAGGATCATCGACACGCCGCGGCTCGCCAAGCGCAACCGCAAGTCGGCGGATGAGATGTCGATCATCATCGAGGACCTGGTGAAGCTCCTCGACGGGCTCGGCGGACGCCTGAAGAACGGCCAGTACCCCGAGCGGAACCAGTCGCGCCAGGTCGCGACGATGCTCCGCCGCGTTGCGGACGACTTCGATGTCTGATCCGACGATGCCCGAGGCGACTGAGCCCGAGGCGACTGAGTCCGAGGCCACTGAGCCCGAGGAGGGTGCTGTGACGGAAGTCACTGAGGATGCCGAGGTTGCTGAGGCCACTGAGGCCGCCGAGCCGATCGTGGCCCCGGATCCCGACCCGGCGCTGCTTGCGGCCCGGGATCAGGCCCGCGCCGCGCTCGCCGAGATCACCGACGCACAGTCGATCGGCTCGGATGACGGGTTCGAGGCGCACGAGGAGCGCGTGGTCACACTGTTCTTCGAGTGCAGGCTGCGCGGATACCCCGGCTGGCGTTGGGCCGCGACGCTCGCGAAGGTGGACGAGGACGCGCCGGTGACGGTGCTCGAGGTCGAGCTGCTGCCGGGCGAGGGTGCGGTCGTCGCCCCCGACTGGGTGCCGTGGTCGGAGCGTCTCGCGCAGTATCGCGAGGCCCAGGCGCGGCAGGCCGCGGAGGAGGCCGCGGCCGCGGAAGCCGCCGCGGAGGAGCTGAGCGATGAGGACGAGGTCGATCCCGAGGATGACCTCATGGAGAACGACTTCAGCGACTACGACGACGAGCTCGACGGAGTCGACATCGAGAGCGACGACGACGACGATGACGACGACGATTCGGACGACGATGACTCGGACGACGAAGACGTCGACGACGATGACGTCGACGATCTCGACGGCGACGAAGAGGACGTCGAAGACGACGAGGACGAGGACGAGGACGACGAGGATGACCTCGCCGGTGACGACGAGTTCGACCTCGATGACTCGGACGACGAAGACGAGGACGAAGACGACGAAGACGACGACGCCGAGTCGGATCCGGAACGGGCCGCTGACGAGGAGGAATAACCTCCTGGAGGACGCCCGCGCACATCGAGTGCGCGGGCGTTTTCGTATTTTCGGGCGAAAACGGAACTTGCACTCCGTTCAAAATAGGTAGTTTTCCCGGATCCCGCGCCAGGCCTCGGATCCCTAGGTTCATCCGTGGGGCGGGGGAACTCGAGAGTTCAAGTGATTCTCGTGATTTCGCTATTGAGGGCCCCGCGACGCGAGGGGAAACGCCATGGGGCTGGCGAAGAGGTCTGCAGGTGGATCGGGCGATGGGGCGCACGGCGTGCCTCGGCGATCCCGGATGGGGAACACACCCGGGGGAGAGCGACTGCGAGGAGCGAAGCAGCTCGTCGCGGGCCTCGCCGCCTGCGTGCTGGTGCTCCTCGGATCGCCTCCCGCGCTCGCGGAGGCGCCCACGATTCAGGATCCGGGGTCGACGGCCGGGGCACAGAGTCCCGCTGCCGAGACGCCCGTAACGCAGCCCACTCCCGCAGCGCAGTCGGCCGCCCCAGAGCCCGTCGCTCCGGGACAGGTTGCCGCAGGTGCCTCGGCTGACGCCGAGGCCGCGTCTGGGACCCCGGATCCTGTCTCACCAGCTGCTCCGGATGTGGATCCCGCGCCGGCTCCTGCCGCGACCGCGGACGGAGCGCCCGAGCCGCCAGTGCTGCGGTGGAGTGCCCTGTCAGCCGACGGAGGGGTCGCGCCCGGCGCGACCTTCCGGGTGGAGGGGCCGCGCGACGAGTCGGCGGTCGGGAGCGACGTCGAGTGGGCCGGGGCCTTCACGGCGCTCGTCGTCGACAACGTCGGCCAGGCGGACTACGCGGGCGCGGATCTCGATCCGGCGGCCGGATCGATCGTTGTGAAGCAGCTGCTCGATGCCGCCGACGGCGCAACCGAGCACGATGTGGCTGCCGCGCAGGTCTTCCGCGTCACGACGGTCGCGCTCGGCGACGGCTCCCCGGTCGAGGGGGTCGGGCCGAGGTCGCTCCCGGTCGCCGGCGCGGACTCCGATCCGATCGAGTCGCTCGTGACGGAGCCGGTGCAGGATCCGGCCGGCGAGGCCACGGATCCGGTGACCGAGGATCCCGGCCGCGGGAAAACTGGAGCCGGGGAGAGCGGCGCCGACGGTTCTGGCGGTTCTGAGGGTGCCGGGCACGCAACGACGCAGGATCCTACGGGCGATTCGAGCGTCGCTGGCCCCGGAGTGTCACTTTTCGCGGTCGGGCCTGACGTGCCGCCGAGCGGCGCCTACGTCTCCTGGTCCGCGAAGGACGAGAACGGGGCGCTCGTGCCCGGCACGACCTTCGAGTTCCGGGGGCCGAAGTCTTCGGGCCAGAGCGACAGCAATACCAACAGCTGGACGAGCGGGAGCACACTCACCGTTCCCGACAACACCGGGCAGCCCGGGTACACCGCTGCCGACCTGGACCCCGACCCGGGGGAGTTCGTCGTTCAGCGGACCGCCACGGCGACATCGCTCTCCACCAGCAGCCGCTACCAACTGCGGCTGACCGCAGCGCCGAGTGGGTACACCTTCACCGACGTGGACTGGCGGGCCATCCCCGCGCAGAGCTCGAACATCCGCGTTCCCGCACCGGGCGCATGGGCGAACAACGGCTTCAACTTCGGAGACTTCGCCCTCGCGAGTCCCACGCCGCCGTGGCTCGTCTGGACCGCGACCGACGACGCGGGTGCGCCGCTCGGCGGGGCGACATTCAACGTGCAACCCAGGAGCATGGTGGGCTGGGGGACGATCAGAGAGGTCGCCGACTGCACGTCCGGGCCCTGCGCGGGTCTTGACATCGATCCGGCTCCCGGCACGTTCAAAGTGAAGTACCTGGACGTTCCGTCCGGCACTCCGGTCGCCCCGGGAACGCGGTACCGGGTGTCCGCAGCGACCGGCCCCGCAGGCTACGTTCCGGTCTCGACCGACTCCCGCGAGATCCCGAGCGGCGGCGCGTGGAACAACGGCGCTGGCCCGCAGACGCACGACTTCGGCGCCTTCGACTTCTCGGTCCCACCGCCCGCGCAGATCGTGGTGCGCACGGGCGGCGACCGGGTCGGCACCTCCGGGCTGACGAGCCTCGCCGGCGTCGTCCTCCATCTGAACACGAACGCCAACAGCGCGCCGAGCGGCACCAGGCCGGACGGTGTCGCGGGCGACGGCGCGGGGTGGGCACGCTGCGTCTCCGACGCGACGGGACTCTGCACCTTCAGCGTCCCGGACACTCGCGCGGGCGGCGCGAACTACGACCAGCGATTCTGGGTCGTCCAGCAGTCCGTGCCGGCCGGCTGGTTCATGAACCCGCAACTGCGCACGGGCGGGTCCGGCGGCGCTGGATCCGCGAGCAACTACCGCTTCCTCACGGGTTCGCAGCTCCGTTCCGGGGCGACCTACACCTCGGGCAGCAGTTTCATGGCGTCGGGGAGCAACTACACGACCTCCGGCGGCACGTGGCAGCAGTCGCGCACCAACCCCTCGCTCGTGCAGGGCTGCGGGGTCGACGTCGCGCTCATCATGGACCTCTCCGGCTCGGTCGCGGATTCGCTCCCGCAACTGAAGCAGGCGGCGAACGCCTTCACGAACGCGCTCGTGGGCACCCCCTCACGCATGTCGCTCTTTTCCTTCGCGAGCACGAGCCCGGCCTCCGGCGCCACCGCGAACTTCCCGGCGCTCACCTCCGTGTCGACGCAGGCGCAGGCTGACGCGTTCATGGCACAGTACTCGGGCTGGGCCACGGGCGGCAGCACCAACTGGGATCTGGGACTTTCGGTTCCCGCGGCCGCCAACACGGCGGCGAACCACTATGAGATTGCTGTCGTCATCACCGACGGCAACCCGACGACCTTCGGGGCCGGCGGCAGCGGGAGCTCCACGAGCTTCATCCACACCGAGAACGGCATCTTCTCGGCGAATCTCCTGAAGTCCTCGGGGACCCGCGTCATCGCCTTCGGCGTCGGCGACGGCGCAACGGGGGCGGCGAACGCACTCAATCTTCGGGCGATCTCGGGCCAGGCGGCCGGATCCGACTACTATCAGACGACCGACTACGCCGCCGTCGGGCAGACGCTGCGCAATCTTGCGCTCGGTGCCTGCGCTGGCCAGGTCACGGTCACGAAGATGATCGTTCCGAACACGGCCCCCGCCGGTTCGATCGCGGGGGCGCAGCCCGCTGGGGAAGGCTGGACCTTCACGGCCTCGGACGCGGGTCCCGGACTGACGCTGCCCACACCGCCAGCGCAGACCACGACCGGCGACCACACCGGCACCGTCGCCTTCCCGCTCGGCTTCATCGGCGGCACGACGAGCGCGCCGCTCACGATCACAGAGACCCAGCAAGCGGGGTACACGATCGTGCCGGTCAACGGACACAACGCCGTATGCACGAACCTGAACACTGGCGCGAACGTCGTGCCGATCGGTGATCCTGCGAACGGCTTCAGGATCCAGGCCCCCAGCACGGAGACGGTGAACTGCACGGTGTACAACCGGGCGCCCGACCAGAGCGCCACAGTCGAGGTGACGAAGACCTGGGTGGTGAAGGACGCGGGCGGCACGGTGACCGGCACGTATCACCTGCCGGGGGACGAGGGGCAGCTGCCGGACGGCCTGACCTCGCAACTCACACTGAGCGGACCGAACGGCGCAGGCGACACCAGCCAGGCGTGGGGGATCGCCCGCTCGGACTACAAGTCCGTCGACTCCGTGAAGATCGGCGAGACGGCCGCCGTCGACAGCGCCAAGCTGCCCGGCTGCATGCTCGTGTCGAAGAAGCTCACGAAGCAGAACGGGCAGACGGTGTCGCAGGACGTGCCCGCCACCTCCACGCTGCAGGTCGGCGCGAACACCTTCGAGATCACGAACACCGTCACGTGCGATCAGACGCTCGAACTGAAGAAGGTCGTGGACTTCGGATCCGCCCCCGCGTCGTCCTGGCAGCTCACGGCGACCGCGCCCTCCGGCGCCGCGACGGGCCCGCAGGGCAACTACACCGGAACGGGCTCGGTGAAGAAGAGCGTGACCGCGGGCGCGGCCTACGGCCTCGGGGAGTCCGCCGCGGCGAGCTTCAACACCTACACGCAGAGCGGCGACTGGGAGTGCAGTACGCGTCGCGGCGGCAGCGACGTTCCCATCGCCCTCGACGGTGATGCCAAGATCGCAGTCCCGATCGGCCAGAACGTGACCTGTGTCGTACACAACGAGACGGCAAAGCTCACGGTGTTCAAGGACGTCGAGGGCGGCACCCAGGCGCCGTCGCAGTGGACGCTCACGGGCGCCCCAGCGAGCGGGATCGCCGGCCTGACGACCGCGACGTGGGCCGGATCCGCCTCCGGGAACCCGAGCACGGGCGCGCAGACCGTCGTTGAGGTCCGCCCAGGTCACAGCTACAAGCTGTCGGAGTCCGTGGCCGGCGGGACCTCCCTCGCCTACTTCCTGACCTCGGTGCAGAAGTGGAACGGGACCTCCTGGGAGGACGTCGGCTTCGCCTCGGACGGCACGCTCAACGTGCAGGTCGGCGCGGGGGAGCACGACTTCTACCGCTTCGTGAACACCCCGGCGACGGGTCCGACACTTCCCCTCACGGGAGGGGTGAGCGCCGAGGCGCTCTGGATCGGCGGCGGGATCGTAGCCGTGCTCGCCGTCGGCGGAGGCTTCATCCTGCAGCGTCGCAGGATGCAGAGAGCTCGGATGCTGCTGTGAATCGGGGAGGAAACCGGCAGCTCCGTCCAGGGAAAGAACACAACGCACCTATCGAAAGGCCAACCCGGGCGATCCACGGATCAGCCCGAACGAGGAGGAACGAGAACATGATTCGAAACGAGCGCAGAGGACCCGGGCGCAGAGCCCTCGCGGCACTCGCCGCCACAGCGCTGGCTTTGTTCGGCGCGGGGTCGTTCGCGAGCACCGCGAACGCCGCCGAACCGACCCCCGTGGTCGGCAACATCGAGGGCACAAGCGGGACGCTCACCATCCACAAGCACGCGGGTAACGCGGGCACCGCGGGAGACGGCACCCAGATCGCCGATACCTCCGCGCTCGGCGCCACGCTTGCCGGGGTAGAGTTCTCGGTCCAGCGCGTGTCGTTCGCCGGCACGCCGATCGACCTCACGACCTCGGCCGGCTGGGATCAGGCGGCGGGCGCGACCCCCGCGCTCGGCGGCGACTACACGGGCGTGCCGATCGCAGGTTCGCCGTTCACGACCGACGCGAACGGTCAGATCGCGATCCCGAGCCTGCCCTTCGGGCTGTACCTCGTAACGGAGACCGCCCCGGGGCCGAACAACATCGCTGCGGCGGCGCAGCCGTTCCTCGTCTCCGTGCCGTACCCGAACGCAACGACGGGCGAGTGGATCTACGACGTCCACGTCTACCCGAAGAACCAGCTGAAGGATGAGCCAACGAAGACGCTGGACTCGAACGGTGCAGTGAAGCAGGGCGACACCGTGAAGTGGACGATCAACGCGGTCGTGCCGCGCCCGGCCGTCGGCAACGTCATCACCGCCTTCACTATCACCGACCAGCTGGATCCCCGGCTCGAGCTGACCACGACGACGGTGAAGCG
The DNA here is from genome assembly GCF_050310065.1 of Leucobacter luti. Lineage (GTDB taxonomy): Bacteria > Actinomycetota > Actinomycetes > Actinomycetales > Microbacteriaceae > Leucobacter > Leucobacter luti_B. The sequence goes on from NZ_CP190007.1 coordinate 1,039,837, forward strand.
GAACGGCGTCACGTTGACCGCGGGCACCGACTACGTGCTCGATCCGCCGACGACCGCGAACAACAACACGGTCACGGTCACGCCGACGCTCGCGGATGTCGCGGTCGGCCAGACCTACACGATCGAGCTCGTCACCAAGGTGAACGGCGCGGGAGAGATCGTCAACACCGCGCTCCGCAACACGAACGGCGTAAACACCGAGGTCGGCCCCGTGCAGACCAACTGGGGCAAGATCACGGTCGTGAAGACGAGCGCGAAGAACGACGCGACCCTCGCGGGCGCGGAGTTCGAGCTCTACAAGGCGGACAAGACCACGCTCGTGTACCCGGCGGTTGCGACCAACGCGAACGGCGAGATCAACTTTGACGCGGTCTGGGTCGGTGACGGCACGGACAAGACCGAGAACTACTGCCTCAAGGAGACGAAGGCGCCCGCCGGGTACGTCCTGCCGACGGATCCGTGGACCTGTGTCGACGTCACGTCGAACGCCGAGGGCACGGCCGTCTCGGTCTCCATCACGAACACGCAGGCCGACGGCCCTGAGCTGCCGCTCACCGGCTCGACCGGCACCGCGATGTTCCTCGCTGGCGGCCTCGCGCTGATCCTGGTCGCAGGCGGCGGCGCGCTCGTGGCACGCAAGCGCCGCGCAGCAGCGCAGCTGTAATCAGAGGGACGCCTCAGGAATGGACACGCTCACCGGCGTTCGCCCCCCGTCGCAGCAGGCGGGGGACGGGCGCCGGTGGCGTTTTCCCTGGGCGGCGTTCATCACGGCGCTCGTGGCGCTCATCGGTCTGCTGCTCTTCCTCTACCCGGCAACCGCGTCCTGGTGGTCGCAGTACCACCAGTCGAGGGTGATCCGTGAGGTCTCGAGCGCCGTCTCAGCCGAGCCGGGTGGCGACCGGCAGGCCGAGCTCGCCAGGGCGCGCGCCTACAACGATCAGCTCGTGAGCGGTGCGCAGCTGAAGGCGGGGGCGAACGCGCCCACCTCGGAGGGCGCCTCGAGCGCCGACGCAGAGTACGAGGGGCTGCTGCGGGGAGACGCGGCTGGGGCGATGGGGCGGCTCCGCGTGCCCGGGATCCAGCTGGACCTGCCGATCTATCACGGCACGTCGGACGCGACGCTTGAAAAGGGCGTCGGGCACCTCAAGGGCACCTCGCTTCCCGTCGGGGGCGGATCGCAGCACTCCGTGCTGACCGCCCACCGGGGTCTCGCGAGCGCCGAGCTGTTCTCGAACCTCGACCGCGTGCGCGTCGGGGACCGCTTCTCCATCGAGGTGTTCGGCGAGGTGCTGAGCTACCAGGTCACCGACACCCGCGTGGTTGAGCCCGAGGACACAGAGACGCTGTTCCCGGTCGCGGGCGAGGACCTCGTGACGCTCGTGACCTGCACGCCGCTCGGCATCAATAGCCACCGGATCCTCGTCACCGGGGAGCGTATCCTGCCGACGCCACAGGCCGACATCGACAACGCAGGGAAGGCGCCGGACATCCCGGGCTTCCCCTGGTGGGCGGTCGCGCTCGGGGGCGCGCTCGTCGGCCTCGGTTCCTACGTCGCCTGGGCGGGCCGCCCCCCAACGCCCCTTGCCGGTTCTGCGCCCGATGTGTGATTTATCCGTGATAATTCGCACATGCAGCGCAGAACCGGCGAGGTGGGGCGTTAGGCCAGGCGCTCCAGGACGTAGTCGATCGAGGCCGTGAGCGCCCGCACGTCGTCCGGATCGATCGCGGTGAACGTCGCGATGCGGAGCTGGTTGCGGCCGAGCTTGCGGTAGGGCTCCGTGTCGACGATCCCGTTCGCGCGGAGCGCCTGCGAGATCGCAGCCGCATCGATGCTGTCGTCGAAGTCGATCGTGACGACGACCTGCGAGCGGTGATCCGGATCCGCGACGAATGGGGTCGCGACCTGGGTATTCTCGGCCCAGTCGTAGAGCACGCCAGACGACTCGGCCGTGCGGGCCGCGGCCCACGCGAGCCCGCCCTGCGCGTTGATCCAGCGCACCTGCTCATCCATCATCCCGAGCGTCGCGAGCGCGGGGGTGTTGAGCGTCTGGTTCTTGCGCGAGTTCTCGATCGCGCCAGCGAGATTCAGCGTCTCGGGGATGTACCGGCCCGAGGCCGTCACCCGCTCGATGCGCTCGATCGCCGCGGGCGAGACGAGCGCGAACCAGATCCCGCCGTCGGAGGCGAAGTTCTTCTGCGGCGAGAAGTAGTAGACGTCGGCCTCGCTCGCGTCGAAGTCGATGCCGCCCGCGCCGCTCGTCGCGTCGACGACCGTGAGCGCGCCCGGATCACCGGTGACGCGCCGCACCGGCGCCATGACACCGGTCGAGGTCTCGTTGTGCGGGTAGGCGTAGACGTCGACGCCCTCGACGGGCTCCGTCGCGGAGCGGGATCCCGGATCCGCCTGGCGCACATCCGGCGCCTCGAGGAACGGGGCGGCGGCCGCCGCCTTGCCGAACTTCGCCCCGAACTCGCCGAACGCGAGGTGCTGGCTGCGGCGCTCGATGAGCGAGTGGACGGCCGAATCCCAGAACGTGGTCGCGCCGCCATTGGCGAGGAGGATCTCGTAGCCCTCGGGGGCGCGGAACAGCTCCGCGAGCCCCTCGCGGACGCTGCCGACGAGGTCCTTCACGGGGGCCTGGCGGTGCGAGGTGCCGAGCACGCCGGGCTGCAGTGTGGACAGGAACGCGAGCTGCTCGCTGCGCACCTTCGAGGGGCCGCAACCGAAGCGACCGTCGGCGGGCAGGAGTTCGGTGGGGATCGTAATGTCGGCCATGGCTCGATTCTACCGGCGCTTGACAGTCCGCCGTGAGCGTGACGGCAAGCGACAGCCGTGGCCCCGCATGCTCTAAGCTGGACGTTGGACGCGAGAGAGGACGGCGATGACGGACCTGATCGACACGACGGAGATGTACCTGCGCACGATCCTCGAGCTCGAGGAGGAGGGCATCGTTCCTCTGCGTGCGCGCATTTCCGAGCGCCTCAGCCACTCCGGTCCCACGGTCTCGCAGACGGTCGGCCGGATGGAGCGCGACGGTCTCGTCGTCGTCACGGACGACCGCAGGCTCGAACTCACGACCGCGGGTCGCACCAAGGCCGTGCACGTCATGCGCAAGCACCGCCTCGCCGAGCGACTCCTCGCCGACGTGATCGGGCTCGAGTGGGCCTACGTCCACGAGGAGGCCTGCCGCTGGGAGCACGTCATGAGCGAGCGCGTCGAGCGCAAGCTGCTCGGGATCCTGGGCCACCCCACGGAGTCCCCGTACGGCAACCCGATCCCGGGCCTCGATGAGCTCGGCGCGCAGCGCGCCGGCTCCTTCCAGGCCGGCGTCGTCGGCCTCGGTGAACTGCTCACCGACCCCGATGAGCCCGTCACGGCGCGGATCCGCAGGCTTGCGGAGCCAGTCCAGACGGATCCTGAACTTCTTGAACAGCTCGCCTCAGCCGGGGTGCTCCCCGGTGGTAGGGCCACGTTCACCAAGCGCGGTGACATGGTCCATGTTGAGGTCGAGGGTTCCAGCGAGGCGCTCGACCTGCCGGTCGAGGTCGCCCTGCACATCTTCGTTTCGCAGTAGCACCCGCGGGTTCCCGCGGCTGCGCGGGGTTCCGCGCGGTCGCGTTTCGAATCACCCGCCCGATCCCGGGCTATCCCAATGGAGTTGATACACCGAGGAGTTGCACGTTGACACTGCCCACACCTGAAGCCCACCTCGCCGCCGTCGCAGAAGTCGTCGCGCGGAGGAGTGCGGGTGAGCCGGAGTTTCTGCAGGCCGTACAGGAGGTGCTCGAGTCGCTCGAGCCCGTGCTCGCGGAGCACCCGGCCTTCATCGAGGCCGGCATTCTCGAGCGGCTCGTCGAGCCGGAGCGCCAGCTGATCTTCCGCGTCCCGTGGACCGACGATCAGAACCGGGTGCAGGTGAACCGTGGCTTCCGCGTGCAGTTCAACTCGGCGCTCGGCCCCTATAAGGGGGGACTGCGGTTCCACCCCACCGTGAACCTGTCGGTCATCAAGTTCCTCGGCTTCGAGCAGATCTTCAAGAACGCGCTCACGTCGCAGCGGATCGGCGGCGGCAAGGGCGGATCCGACTTCGACCCGACGGGCAAGAGCGACGCGGAGGTCATGCGCTTCTGCCAGTCCTTCATGACCGAGCTCGTGCACCACATCGGCGAGCACACCGACATTCCCGCGGGCGACATCGGCGTCGGCGCCCGCGAGATCGGCTACCTCTTCGGGCAGTACCGCCGGATCACGCAGCGCTACGAGGCTGGCGTGCTCACGGGCAAGGGCGTCGGCTGGGGCGGTGCGGAGGTGCGCACCGAGGCGACCGGATACGGCGCCGTGTTCTTCGCCGACGAGATGCTGCAGCGCGCGGGCCAGGGCATCGAGGGCCGCAGCGCGGTCGTCTCCGGATCCGGAAACGTGGCGACCTATGCGATCGAGAAGATCGGGCAGCTCGGCGGCCGCGCCATCACGGCCTCCGACTCGGCCGGATACATCGTGGACGAGGCCGGGATCGACCTCGACCTCCTGAAGCAGGTGAAGGGCGTCGAGCGCGCCCGCATCTCCGAGTACGCCGCCCGCCGGCCCGGCGCGCGATACGTCGCCGGGGGATCGGTCTGGGACGTGCCGGGTGAACTGGCCTTCCCGTGCGCGACCCAGAACGAGCTCGACGCCGACGCCGCGCGCTCGCTCGTCAAGAACGGGGTGCGCGCCGTCACCGAGGGCGCCAACATGCCGACGACCCCCGAGGCCGTCGAGATCTTCCAGGAAGCCGGGGTGCTGTTTGCGCCGGGCAAGGCGGCGAACGCCGGCGGCGTCGCGACCTCCGCGCTCGAGATGAGCCAGAACGCGGCCCGCTCCCGGTGGGACCGCGACAAGAGCGAGTCGCGGTTGCACGGCATCATGCGCGACGTGCACGAGGCGACGTACCAGGCGTCGGAACGCTACGGCCGGCCCGGCGACTATGTCGTTGGGGCGAACTCTGCCGCCTTCGTGACGGTCGCCCAGGCGGTGCTGGAGCAGGGCGTCATCTGATCCGGCGGCTTGGCGGCTTGGCGGCTCGGCGGCTCGGCGGCTTGGCGGCTTGAGTTGACCCAAACTGTGCGCTTCTGCGTTCCAGGAGAGAGTTTGGGTCAACTCAACCTGGAGCTGGGGCGGGATCGGCCCGCACTTCCCGCTGAGTTGACCCAAACTGTGCGCTTCTGCGTTCCAGGAGAGAGTTTGGGTCAACTCAACCGGGAGCTGGGGCGGGATCGGCCCGCACCTCCCGCTGAGTTGACCCAAACTGTGCGCTTCTGCGTTCCAGGGGATACTTTGGGTCAACTCAGCCGGGAGCGGGGCGGGGCGGAGCGGGGCGGGGCAGAGCGGGGCGGGGCGGATCGCTCGGCGTCGAGACAGTTGTACTGTCGGAGGGCCCGATCCGGGGCCTGGAATGCGCGAAGTTTCAAGTCGCATTGAGGGTTTCGTGACCTGAGCGTGACATTCCCGTGATCTTCGGTTAGCCTTGAACGCGTTGTGGCCGAGGACCATCCTCGAGCATGAAGAAAACCAGGCAATCAAAGGTTAGGCAGATTAGTCACGTGACTCAGAACCCCACCACGGATATCGCACTGGCGGAGGACGCCGCCAAGCCGGCATCCACGAAGACGAAGCGTTTCGCTCAGATGGCAGGGGCCGCGGCTCTCAGCCTCGGCATGGTTGGCACCTTCGGTCTCCCCGCTTACGCGGTGACCCCGGATCCCGAGGGCGCTCCCGACGGCTTCACCCAGACTCAGACCCTCAAGACGGTCAACGTCGACGCTGAGGTGCTGCCGCTCTCCGCTCCTGATGGGGCGGTCGGCGAGGACATCCTCGCTGAGGAGGCCGCAGCGAAGGCTGCCGCCGAGGCCGAGAAGAAGGCCGCCGAGGCGCAGCGCAACGCCAACACCGAGACCAACCAGCAGAACAACGGGCAGGCGAACACCCAGTCGCAGCAGCAGGGCGCTGACGTTCCCGCCGGCTCGGGCGCGCAGGGCATCGTGAGCGCTGCGCTCGCTCAGCTCGGCCAGTTCCAGGACTGCACGGCGCTCGTCGAGCGCTCGCTCCGCGCGATCGGCGTTCCCGCCGGTGACCTCGGCACCCAGATCGGTGAGTACACCGCTCTCGGCGGCACGCAGGTGACCAACGGCGCTTACGCCCCGGGCGACATCCTCGTCTGGTCGGGTCGCCACGTTGCCGTGTACATCGGCAACGGACAGGCCGTGCACGGCGGATACGGTGGAAACCAGACCGTCGTCGCGAGCGCGTTCCTCGACGGGCAGCCCAGCGGCGTTGTTCGCTTCGGCTAAGACTTCGATGAAGACGTGCTCGGAGCGTCGGATCCTCTGACGCTCCGCAGACGACAAGAGCGGGTGGGACTTCGGTCCCACCCGCTCTTGCGTTTCCCGCCCGCGCGGCCGAGGGCTGCCCGCATCTCGGCCGCGCGGGGAGTCAGACCACCGTCGAGGCGTTCCGCGGCTCGGCGGAGCCGGCGGAGGGTGCGGAGGCCATAGCCTCAGCGGACCTGCGCCTCGCGGCGACGAGCTGGGTCACGATCCCGCGCCGAGGCGCGAACAGGAACGCGAGGGCGAACGCAGCGCCCTGGGCGAGCACGATCGTGCCGCCCGTGGCGGTGTCGAGGTAGTAGCTCAGGTACACGCCCGCGACGGCGCAGGTCACGGCGATCGTGGGGGAGATCACGAGCATCCGGCCGAAGCGGTCGGTCAGCAGGTACGCCGTGGCACCAGGGATGATGAGCATCGCGACGACGAGGATCACGCCGACGGCCTGGAGCGCGACGACCGCCGTGAGCGCCAGGATCCCGAGCAGCGCCGCGCCGAGAAGTCGCGGGTTGAGGCCGATGGCGTGCGCGTGTGCGGGGTCAAAGGCGTAGAGCGTGAAGTCGTGGCGCTTCGCGATGAGGATCGTGAAGGCGACGGCCGCGAGGATCGCGACCTGCAGGAAATCACCCCAGGAGACGCCGAGGAGGTTGCCGAAGATGATGTGGTTGAGGTCCGTCTGCGACGGGGTGACCGAGATCAGGACGAGTCCGAGCGCGAAGAGCGTCGTGAAGACGATGCCGATCGCGGCGTCCTCCTTCACCCGGCTGCGGTCGCGCACGGTCCCGATGAGTGCGACGGCGAGGATCCCGAAGACGAGCGCGCCGAGAGCGAAGGGGGCGCCCACAACGTAGGCCAGTACTACCCCGGGGAGCACCGCGTGCGACACGGCGTCCCCCATGAGCGACCAGCCGACGAGCACGAGCCAGCAGGAGAGGACGGCGCAGACGATCGACGCGACCGCGGCGGTCGCGAGCGCGCGGGTCATGAAGTCATAGGCGAGGGGGTCGAAGACGAGGTCGAGCGGGTTCATGCGGCGGCCTCCTGCGCGACGGGATCCAGGCCGAAGGCCCGCGCGAGGTTTTCGGGCCGCAGCACCTCCTGCGGGGTGTCATGCAGCAGCACGGTCCGGCGGAGCAGGACGGCCTCGTCCGCGAGGCCGGGCAGTGCGTGGAGGTCGTGCGTGGAGACGAGAACGGTGGCACCGCCGTCCGCCAGTTCGCGCAGCAGCCGCGTGATGGTCGATTCTGAGCGCTTGTCGACCCCGGCGAACGGCTCGTCAAGCAGGAGGATGTCTGCGCCCTGCGCGATCCCGCGGGCTACGAAGGCCCGCTTGCGCTGGCCGCCTGAGAGCTCGCCGATCTGGCGATCAGCGAAAGACTCGAGCTCGACGCGTTCCAGCGCGCCGGCGACGGCGGCGCGATCCTCCCGACGCGGCCTGCGAGCCGGGCCCATCCGCCCGTATCGACCGGTCATCACCACGTCGCGGACTGAGAGTGGGAAGGTCCAGTCGACGTCCTCGCTCTGGGGGACGTAGCCGATCGAGCCCGCCTTCCGCGCGACCGCGGGATCCACCCCGTCGAGCAGGATCCGCCCGCACTCGGGGCGGAGCATCCCCATGATCGACTTGAAGAGCGTCGACTTGCCGGAGCCGTTCATCCCGATGAGTCCGCACACCCGAGCCGGGCGAACCGTAAGGCTCGCCCGGTCGAGTGCCGTGACTGCTCCGTATCGCACGGTGATCCCGTCGACGCGGATTGCTGCGCTATTCATTCTTACTTCTCCGTCAGCCCTTCGATGATCGTGTGTGCGTCGTGCCGAATGAGCTCGAGATAGCTTGGGACCGGACCGCCGGCCTCCGAGAGCGAGTCGACGTAGAGCGTGCCGCCGAACTTCGCGCTGGTTGCGTCAACGACCTGCTGCATCGGCGCGTCGGACACGGTCGACTCGCAGAAGACGGCCGGAACCTCGTTCTGCTTGACGAACTCGATGGCCGACGCGATCTGTTGCGGGGTGGCCTGCTGCTCGGCGTTGACCGCCCAGATGTACTTCTCCGAGAGCCCGGCGTCGCGCGCGAGGTAGGAGAAGGCCCCCTCGCAGGTGACGAGCGCCCGCTGGCTCGCGGGAAGCGCGGAGAGTTCGGATACGAGCTCATCCTGGACCTGCTGGAGCCCGGCGTTGTATGCCTCGGCGTTCGCCGTGAACTCGTCGGCGTGCTCGGGAGCGAGCTTCGCGAAGGCCTTCGCCATGTTGTCTGCGTACTGCTGCACGTTGAGCGGGCTCATCCAGGCGTGCGGATTCGGGAGCCCCTGATAGGCATCCTCAGCGATGTCTATGGTCTCGACGCCCTCGCTGACCACGACGTGCGGCACGTCGAGATCCTGCACGAACTTCTCGAACCACGCCTCGAGGTTCATGCCGTTGTCGAGGATCAGGTCGGCGTCGGCCGCCCGCTTGATGTCGCCCGGCGTGGGCTCGTAGCCGTGGATCTCGGCGCCGGGCTTCGTGATCGACTCGACGCGCAGCTTGTCGCCCGCCACGTTCTCCGCGATGTCCTCGAGCACCGTGAAAGTGGTCAGCACCACCGGCCGGTCGTCGGCCTGCACGGACCCCTGCGGTGACTCCGGCGCGGAGCCTGAGCAGGCCGAAAGCCCGAGGCCGAGGGCCGCGATCGCGACCAGGGAGGCGGCGCGGGCGAAGTGCGGGTGCGGGCGCGGGCTGATCGTGCGGACGCTTGGAGACATGGGCGGTCCTCATTTCCGTGGGTGTGGCGCTGGTTCGAGTACCAAGATACTAATGTTCGCCCTGTCGAACTTTCAAGTGCAGTATGTCGAATGCGCGCTGACATGACTGCGTGGCCCGGATCCGGAGTCGCCGAGGGCGCTCGCGATCGGGCGCGCAGAAGAGGGTGCGCCGATCGGGCGCCTTGCGGCGGCCCGGCGACCCGGAGGCCCTGAGGCCCTGCGAGTAGAAGAGTGAGTGCCCTGGAGAGGAATCGAACCTCCGACACCTTCTTTAGGAGAGAAGTGCTCTATCCACTGAGCTACCAAGGCGGGGACGCGGCGCTGCCGCGACCCTGGAAGTCTAGCGCACCTCGCCGCCCCGATCGCGCCCGCTGTACCCGAGGTTACGGAGCGAGGAGGGGGAGGCGGTCGTTGAAGAAGGCGGCGAGCGGCGGGGCGCCCGCGAGCGGAGCGCCCGCGCGCCAGCGCACCCGGAAGTCGCCGTCGGCGTAGCCGACCGGGAGCGCGGGGTCGTCGTCCGTGGGGGCAGGTGCAGGCGGGAAGCCGAGCGGCACCGCGTCGAAGTTCACGGGCTCGCCCTCCGCGAAGCCGCCGCGCAGCGCCGCCGCTGCGATCTCGCGCCGCTCCTCGCGCGACAGCGACTGATACCCCGGCCGCCCGCGCTCCGCCGCCCGCGTCGAGCGGCCGTGCGCGAAGAGCCGCCCGTCCTCGGCGAGCAGCAGGGTCCCGATCCGCCACACCCTGCCGAGCGGCTGCATGGTCGGCTTGCGGGTCACGAGGAGCTTCCGCCGCGCGGGAACGTACTGCGCGAGCGCCTCGCTCGGCACCCCGGCCGACGCGAGCCAAGCGGCCGCGGAGGAGCAGGCGGCGGCGGCTCGAGCAACGGCGGCCTCGCGCGCAGCCTCGCGCCCCTCCTGCCCGGTCATGCGGCAAGTCTAGTCCGGGCTACCATGGGCCTGATGAGCACTCTTCCGTCGACGCGGGCGAACACCATCAGGGCGATGCTGCTCGTGCTCGTCGGCTCGGCCGGCATGCAGTTCTCCGCGGTGCTCGCGCTCGGGCTCTTCCCCGAACTCGGCGTGCTCGGCACGAGCGCGACGCGCATGGCCATCGCCGCGATCTTCCTACTCGCGATCTTCCGGCCGCGGCTGCGCGGCCGCACTGGCCGCGAGTGGGCCGGGATCGTGCTCTACGGCGTCGCGATGGCCGCGATGAACGCCTTCCTGTTCCTCGCGGTCGACCGGCTGCCGCTCGGGATCGCGACGACGATCGACTTCCTCGGCCCGTGCGCCGTGGCGCTCGCCGCCTCGCGTCGGATCCGCGAGGGCTTGCTCGCGCTCGTCGCACTCGGCGGCGTCGTGCTGATCGCGGGGTTCGGCGGCCCGCTCGACCCGCTCGGCGTGCTCTTCGCGGCGCTCGCCGGCGCGGGCTTCGGGCTCTACACCCTGCTCGCGGCCCGGATCGGCCAGTCGGAGGGCGGCCTGCCGAGCATCGCGCTCTCCGTCGCCGTCGCCGCGATCCTGACCCTCCCGTTCTCGGCGCCCACGGTGCCGCACATCCGAGTGGAGCACCTGCTCCCGCTCGTGGCCTCGGCGCTCCTCGGCACGGCGCTCGCCTTCTCGGTCGACACGCTCGCCGGCCGCTTCACGACCGCCCGCGTGCTGGGCGTGTTCTTCGCCTTCGACCCGGCGCTCGGCACGATCGTCGGGGCGCTCGTGCTGGGCCAGGTGCTCACGCCGGCCGCGTTCCTCGGCGTGCTGCTCGTGGTCGTCGCCGGCGCGGGGATCGTGTGGCTCGCGGGCAGGCGCGGCGATCCGGGGCCGCGGCCGTATGCTGGTCCCGTGGCACAGCAGACGGGGATCGAGTCCGAAGAGGTCGAGCGCAAGTACGAGGTGCGCGAGGGGGCGACGCTTCCCGGCGCTGAGGCCTTCGCGGCGATCGGCCTCTCGGCCGAAGCCCCCGAGGTGCATCACCTGGTCGCGAGCTATTTCGACACTCCGGATCGCGCGCTCGCCGCGCAGGGGCTTGCCGTGCGCTCGCGCGCAGGAGGCACGGACGCCGGCTGGCACCTGAAGCGCCGCGGCGCCGACGGCGTGCATGAGACGGGCTGGCCATCCTCGCCCGAGATGCCGGAGGCGCTCGCCGCGGAGATCCGGGATCGCATCGGTGAGGAGGGGCTCGCGCGTCTCCGCGCCGTTGCAGAGCTCCGCACGACCCGCACCGTCGTCGTGCTGCGCGACCGGGAGCCCGGATCCGGATCCGGCGCCGAATCGGGCGGCCTCATCGAGATCGCCGACGACGAGGTCTTCGCGATCGATCGCCAGGCCGAAAGCGCGGCCGATGAGGTGCGCCGCGCCTGGCGCGAGTGGGAGGCGGAGATGCTCGGGGGAGCGGATCGCGCCTGGCTCGACCGGCTCGAGCCCGTGCTGCTCGCCGCGGGGGCGTCCCCGTCGCCGAGCATCGCGAAGATCGCGCGCGCCACGGGCCAGCTCGCGGGGCTCGCGCGTGCGAAGGGCGCGGACGCCGCGCTCGTCTCCGAGCTCGGTGAACTCGAACGCGCTGATCAGGCGAGGGCGCGTAGGCTGGACTCATGAGCAAGGGTTCGGGGCCGGGGAACGTGCGCAAGACCGGCGGCGGGAACGGCGCAGGCGGCGGAAAGAACTCAAACGGCGCCAACCGCGGCAAGGGCGACGAGGTCTCGCCCGAGGCGCGCCGCAAGCAGATGATCGTCGCGCTCGTGATCGGCCTCGTGATGGGCGTCATCCTCGGTGCGCTCACGCAGTTCTGGCTGTGGGTGCCCGCAGGGCTCGCGATGGGCCTCGGAACCGGCGCCATCATGAAGCCGCCCGCGGAGTAGCTGCTGGCACCGGCTTCGCTCCGGATCCATCGCCGGATCGGGGGCTTCCGCGCGTGTCAACGGCATTGACATTGACATTTACATTCCGACGCTCGTGTGCGAAGATCGAAGTGGAAACCGAGGACGAGGACCACATGCACTCCACCATTTTTGAAACGAACCGACCCGCCGCGAAGATCGTCGACGAGTCGCTCGCCGGCACGAAGCTCGGCTGCTTCTGGATCGACGACGTCGCAGACTCCGCGGCGAAGTACCCCCCGCTCGCGGGCGACACCCGCGTTGACGACGCCGTCGTCGGCGGCGGCTTCGCCGGGCTCTGGACCGCGATCAAGCTGAAGACGGAGCACCCCGAGCGCCGCGTCGTGCTGCTCGAGGCCGTGCGCATCGGCTGGGCGGCCTCCGGCCGCAACGGCGGCTTCTGCGAGGCCAGCATCACCCACGGCGAGCCCAACGCCGAGTCCCGCTGGCCCGATCAGACCGGCACGCTGCGCAGGCTCGGCTACGAGAACCTCGACGCCATGGAGGCCTTCTTCGAGGAGCACAAGCTCGACGTCGACTTCGAACGCACGGGCCAGCTGTCGGTCGCGAACGAGCCGTACCAGGTCGAGTGGCTGGGGGAGAGCGCGGATCCGCACGTCGTGACCCTCGACCAGGCCGAGGTGCAGGCGCGCATCAAATCACCCACGTTCCTCGGCGGCGGGTTCTCGCCGAAGGAGAACGCGAACCTGCACCCGGCGAAGCTCGCGGCCGAGCTCGCGCGGCACGCGGCCGAGATCGGCGTCGAAATCCACGAGCGCACGCCCGTGAAGCGGCTCGAGGGCGGCGCGGATGCGCCGATCCGCCTCGAGACCGACCACGGCGCGGTCACGGCTGAGCGCGTCGCGCTCTGCACGAACGTCTTCCCGTCGCTGCTCAAGCGCTACCGCTTCCACACGGTGCCCGTGTACGACTACGTGCTCATGACCGAGCCGCTGACGGACGAGCAGCTCGCTTCGATCGGCTGGGACGGCCGCGAGGGGCTCGCCGACATGGCGAACCAGTTCCACTACTCGCGCCTCACGAAGGACAACCGGATCCTGTGGGGCGGCTACGACGCGGTCTACTTCTCGGGCGGCAAGATCAAGCCGGAGTACGAGGACCGGATGGAGAGCCACCGCAAGCTCGCGAGCCACTTCTTCACGACGTTCCCGCAGCTCGCGGGCCTGAAGTTCACGCACCGCTGGGCCGGCGTCATCGACACGAGCACCCGCTTCTGCGCCTTCTTCGGGCAGGCCTACGGCGGCCGCGTCCAGTACGTCGCGGGCTTCACCGGCCTCGGCGTCGGGGCGACCCACTTCGCCGCAGACGTGCTCGTCGACCGCTTCGAGGGCCGCGTCACCGAGCGCACGGAACTCGAGATGGTGCAGGACATCCCGCTCCCGTTCCCGCCCGAGCCCGCGGCGTCGATCGGGATCAACCTCACCCGCTGGGCCCTCGACCGCGCGGATCACAACGGCGGCAAGCGCAACGCGCTGCTGAAGACACTCGACGCACTCGGATTGGGGTTCGACTCATGAGCACGCAGGCATCGCTTCCCTCGGACGCGAACGGAATGATCACCGGAACGAACGTCGAGGTCGAGCTGGAGGCCGTGACCGAGGACGACGTCGTCACGGGCGCCCCGAGCCACGGCACGCTCGAGCTCGGCTCAATCGCCGGGGCAGAGGTCGGCATCTGGGAGCTGCGCGGCGGCACCGTGACCGACACGGAGATCGACGAGATCTTCGTCGTGCTCTCGGGCAGCGCCCTCATCGAGTTCGTCGAGGAGGACCGCACGATCGAGGTCGGCCCGGGCGACGTCGTGCGGCTCGTCGCAGGATCCCGCACGCGCTGGACCGTCGAGGACCACATTCGCAAGGTCTACATCGCGGAGTCCTGATCCGGGGCGACCCGATCACTCCTCTCGAATACGCACGGCGCGGGATCCGGATCCGGATCCCGCGCCGTCGTCGTCTCCAAAGCTGCTTCCTGAGAGCCCGCTGAGCGCTACAATGGCTGATTGGCCGCGCGCTTGAGGGGGTGAACGCGAGGTGACACTCGGTACACCCCGAAGGAGCCACGATGGCGCTGCCCTGGAAGCTGCACGGAGACGGCAAGCACGTCTCACCCGACGCGATCGTCCTGCCCGAGGAGCGGATGGGCTGGACCCGCACGATCGGGTTCGGCGCCCAGCACGTCGTCGCGATGTTCGGCGCGACCTTCCTCGTGCCCCTGCTCACGGGCTTCCCGCCCACCGCGACCCTGTTCTTCTCGGGCCTCGGCACCATGCTGTTCCTCGTGCTCACGGGCAACCGCCTGCCGAGCTACCTGGGCTCCTCCTTCGCCTTCATCGCGCCCATCATGGCGGCGCTCGCGGGCGGTGACGACCTCGGCCGCGCCTCGTTCGGGATCCTCGCGATCGGCGTGCTCATGGCGATCGTCGGCCTCATCGTCGCCCGCTTCGGCACGGGCTGGATCAACGCCCTCATGCCGCCCGTGGTCATGGGCGCGATCGTCGCGCTGATCGGCTTCAACCTGGCGCCCGCGGTGAAGAACAACTGGAACGCGACGGAGCTCTCCGGCTGGGTCGCGCTCATCACGATCGTCGCGGTGCTGCTCATCACGGTGCTCTTCCGTGGTCTCATCGGCCGCCTCTCGATCGTGCTCGGCATGGTCGTCGGCTACGTCGCCGCGGTGTTCATGGGCGAGGTCGACTTCTCGGCCGTCGAGTCGGCCGCCTGGGTCGGGCTGCCGGCGTTCCACACGGTCGGCAATCCGTTCGCCGACCCGACGCTCTGGGGTCTGCTCCCCGCGTTCCTCCCGGTCGTGCTCGTGCTCATCGCTGAGAACGTGGGCCACGTGAAGAGCGTCGGCCTCATGGTCGGCCGCGACCTCGACCCCGTGACGGGCCGCGCCCTGCTCGCCGACGGCATCTCGACGATGCTCGCCGGCTTCGGCGGCGGATCCGGCACGACGACCTACGGCGAGAACATCGGCGTCATGGCCGCGACCCGCGTCTACTCGACGGCGGCCTACTGGGTTGCCGGCATCATCGCCATGCTGCTGAGCTTCTCACCGAAGGTCGGCGCGATTATCTTCTCCGTGCCCTCCGGCGTGCTCGCGGGCGTCACGGTCGCACTCTACGGACTCATCGGCCTGATCGGCGTGAAGATCTGGATCGACAACAAGGTCGACTTCTCGAAGCCGATCAACCAGTTCTCGGCGGCGGTCCCGCTCATCGTGGGCATCGCAGACTTCACGGTGCAGCTGGGCGCCGTCGTGTTCAACGGCATCGCTCTCGGCACGATCGCGGCCATCTGCGTGTACCACCTCATGCGGGTGCTCGCGAAGCTGCGCGGCGGCGAGATGGACGTCGCGGATCCGGTCGTCACGGGCACGAACGAGGCCGTCTCCGCGGGGGAGCGGCACTAACCCGAACCGGAAAAGCGCACTTGCGCTGAAAATCCCAGGGAATCCGCGCGGCGTGAATCGCCGCGCGGATTCCCGTTTTTCTTGAGATCGCGACGTAAGGTGTCGGTGTGTGGAGTGTAGATCGGCGTCGGCGTCCGGATAAGGGACGCGACGAGAACGGTGCGGAAACGACGGCCGCGCGGCCGAGCGCGGCCGACGCCGCGACCGAGCGCGCCGCAAAGGCCCAGGAGCCCGCGGAGCCGGGCGGTGCGCCCCGCAGCGAGGGCTCGCTCGCGACCGCACCGCGCCCGCAGGCGGAGCAGAAGCCCAGCCCGGAGAAGGACCTCGCGTCCCGGATCGCGGGCCCCGTCGCGCTCGTCGACGCCTATGCGGACGAGCACGCCGACTGGCGCCGTGAGCTCGCCACGATCGGCGGATCGAACCCGCTGCTCCACTTCGACGACCGCACCCCGAACCGGATCGAGCTCTCGACCACCCACCCCGGCGGCCTGCCGCAGTTCATCACGGGGAACAAGATCCTGCTCTCGGCGCTGATCCGCGATGATCTCGCGCTGCGCCACGCGCGCGCGGCCGCGGCCCGCGTCACCGACAAGGCCATCGAGATGCGGACCGTGCGCGGCCTCGAGACCGTCAACCTCGGCGTCGGGATCGCGAAGTGGAGCTTCGAGGGCGAGTCGTTCTGCGCGCCCGTGCTGCTCCGCCCGCTCGCGATCCGCCGCTACGGCCGCGACTTCGAGCTCAAGCTCAAGCAGTTCCCCGTCGTGAACTCCGAGCTGATCCGCGTGCTGCGCGAGCAGTTCGGGATCACGCTCGACGCGCGCTCGCTCATCGAACTCTCGCAGTCCGAGGGCGTGTTCAAGCCGCAGCCCGTGATCGACCGGCTCCGCCAGATGGTCGCCGGGGTGCCGGAGTTCGTGGTGCAGCCGCGGCTCGTCGTCTCCTCGTTCCACAACGTGTCGCAGCGCATGGTCGCCGACGCGAAAGACCTGAACGCTCCGATCCTCGCCGCGATCTGCGGCAACGAGCCCGCGAAGAAGGCGCTCGAGCAGGCGTATCGACCCGTCAGCGCGACGCCGCCTGACGACCGCTCGCCCGACACCGACCGGTACCTCTACGACGCCGACGCGGAGCAGGACGACGTGCTCGCCCAGATCGACGCGGGCCACTCGGTCGTGGTCCACGCGCTCCCCGGCACGGGTGGGACGCAGACCGTGGTGAACGCGATCGGCAGCCTCGTGCGCGCCGACAAGCGCGTGCTCGTCGTGTCGCCGCGCCGCGCGACCCTCGACGGCATCACTCACAGGCTCACGCGCGCCGGCCTCGCAGGCCTTTCGGTGAGCCCGCGCAGGCTCCGCCGCAATCTCGTCGAGTCGATCAGCCGCAACGAGAACGCCCGGCCCGAGCAGCTGCGCGACGTGGACGAGGCGCTCACGCGCCTGCGCGGCGTGCTGCTCGACTACCAGGAGGCGCTCTCCGAGCCCGACAAGCGCTTTGGCGTCTCGCCGCTCGACGCGCTCCGCAGACTCACGGTGCTTTCCCTCGGCGAGCGGCCGCCCTCGACGACCGTCCGCCTCGACGATCAGGCGCTCGGCCAGCTCACCCTCGATCGCTCGGCCGTCGCCGAGGATCTCACGGAGGTCGCGCGCCTCGGCCAGTTCCAGTACGGCCCCGAGGACTCGCCCTGGTACGGCGTCGACTTCTCGACGACGGAGGAGGCGCGCTCGGCCTACGGGCTCGCCGTCGACCTCGCCGAATCGCAACTTCCCCGCCTCATCTCGATGTCGAACGAGGTCATCGGGCAGACGCCCATGCGCCCCTACGAGACGATCGCGGAGCTCGGCGTCTACCTCCGGCTCCTCATGGGGATCCGCGAGACGCTCGACCGCTTCAAGGACGAGGTCTACGACCGCTCCCTCACGGAGGTCATCGCGGCGCACGCGCCCCGCGGCGGCGACGAGATGTCGTCGGCCAACAAGCGCCGCCTGCGTAAGCTCGCCCGCGAGTACGTGCGCCCCGGCGTGCACATCACCGACATGTACGCGCGGCTCGTGCAGATTCAGCAGCAGCGGGTGCTGTGGCAGCGCTACACGACCGTCGCGGGCACCAGGCCGACTCCGCCGCTCGGGATCGCCGACGTCGTCGTCGCGTACCAGTCGGCCTATCAGGATCTCGACGAGCTCGATCGGGTGCTCGGCACCTCGGGCGATGCGAACCGCATGAAGAACCTCTCGCTCGGGGCCCTCGCGACACGGATCTCGGATCTCGCGCGCGAGTCCGAGGTACTGCAGAACATCCAGGAGCGCACGACGATCGTCGAGCGCATGCGCGCCGCGCACCTGGAGCCCCTGCTCGCCGACCTCTCCGTGCGCCACGTGCCCGCGGAGGACGTCTCGGGCGAGCTCGAGCTCGCCTGGTGGCAATCGGCGCTCGAGCGCATGCTGCAGACGAACCCGGCGCTGCTGAGCGCGAGCACGAGCGTGATCGAGCGGCTCGAGGCCGACTTCCGGCTCGTGGACGACGCGCACGCCGGCGCGAACGGATCCCTCCTCGCGGCGAAGCTCGCCGACGCCTGGCGCGTCGCCGTGCTCGACAACAAGCAGGAGGCGCTCGCGCTGCGCGAGGCGCTGCGGAGTGGCTACGCCTCGGCGGTCACGCTCGCCCGCCGCGCGCCAACCCTGCTCTCGACGCTCGCGCCCGTCTGGACCATGTCGCCCTACGAGGTTGCGCAGCTGCCCGACGCCATGCGCTTCGACACGGTGATCCTCGTCGACGCCGGCGCGACGACGCTCGTGGAGAACCTCGGCGCGATCCGCCGCGCCGAGCAGGTCGTGGCCTTCGGCGACACCATGACCCAGACGCCCTCGCGCTTCGAGATCGCCGTCGGGGCCACGAGCCACGACGACACCGACTCTGACGACCTCTACGCGCAGTCGGCGTTTGCCAAATTGAGCGAGGTGCTCCCCACGCTCACGCTCACCCGCAGCTACCGCGCGGGCGGCGAGGATCTCACGCAGCTCGTGAACACGCGCTTCTACGGCGGTGCGATCCACTCGCTGCCCTGGGCCGGAAGCTTCCTCGGCCACTCGAGTCTCACGTACGAGTTCGTGCGCGGCGGGCAGGGGCTGCCGGATCAGCACACGGGCGCCGTCGAGAGCACCGACGCCGAGGTGGAGCGCGTCGTGCAGCTCGTGCTCGAGCACGCCAGCGAGCGCTCCGCCGAGTCGCTCATGGTCATCACCGCGAGCGAGCGGCACGCCGTGCGGGTGTACCAGGCCGTGCTGCAGGCGTTCTCGAAGCTGCCCCAGTACCGTGACTTCCTGCTCGGCGAGCGGGCCGAGCCCTTCGCCGTGCTCACGCTCGAGCAGGCGACCGCGCAGAGCCGCGACCGCGTGATCTTCTCGATCGGCTACGGCCGCACGCCCCACGGGCGCGTGCTCTCGAACTTCGGCGCGCTCGGCAGGCCCGGCGGCGAGCGGCTGCTCGCGGTCGCGATGACCCGCGCACGCCGCGCGATGACGATCGTGAGCTGCTTCAAGCCGGAGGATCTCGACGCAGCCCGCATCAAGCACGGTGTGATCGGGCTCTCCGAGATGCTCTCGCTCGAGCACCCGGAGCCCGCTCCGCCCTCGCTTCCCGCGGAGCGCGACCCCATGATCGGGGAGCTCGCCGATCGGCTGGAGGAGCTCGGTCTCACGGTCGCCCTCGACTACCGCGGCGCGATCCCGCTCGCGGCCTCCTACGGGGAGCGCGCCATCGCGATCGACCTCGATCTCGGGGACAGCGGCGACAGCCTGCGCGAGTCGCTCCGGCTGCGGCCCGCGGTGCTCCGCAGGCTCGGCTGGCACTACCACCGGGTGCAGAGCTTCGACCTCTTCGCGAACCCCGACGAGGTCGCGCTCAGGATCGCGCGGATCGTCGGCTACGAGGCCGAGGAGGGCGCCGCCGACTCGGACCGCCAGTGACGGGCGAGGTCGGATCAGGGGAGACGCCCGGGCGACCTCGCCGCAAGCACCGCCGGGTGACGCGGAACGCGCCCGAGGGCGTCGATCCGCGACCCTCGGAGCACCCGCTCGACGCGCGCGCGGCTGAGGACCGACCAGAGGGTTGGGGATCCGGCGCCAAGACCGGCGAGGGCCGTGGCGCGAACGACGAGCGGCTGCAGAGCGATCGCCCGCCGCACTGGGGGTAGCCCGGGAGGCGGGCTAGGAGCTCGAGCCGCCTGAGGAGGAGCCGGATCCGGAACCGGAGCTCGATCCGGAGCCGGATCCCGAGGAGCCCGATCCGGATCCGGATCCCGAGGAGCTCGATCCGGAGCCGGAGCCGGAGCCGGCTGAACCCGAGGCCGCGCGCGAGTCGGTGCGGTAGAAGCCGGAGCCGTTGAACGTGACGCCGAGGGAGCCGAACACCTTGCGCAGCTTGCCGCCGCACTCGGGGCACTCGGTCAGCGCGTCGTCCGAGAAGGACTGGTAGATATCGAAGGCGTGGCCGCAGTCGGCGCAGCGATAGGCGTAAGTAGGCATCGCTCCGATTTTACCCGGTCCCGGCGGGGAAGGTGATGACCCGCTCCGGGGTCACGGCGCCCGTGATCGGAGCGTCGTGGCGCTCGGACGGGAGCGCGGGGAGCACGTCCTCCGAGAACACCACGGCGAAGACTCCGGTATCCGGGTCGACGTTCGCGAGCGCGCGGTCGAAGTAGCCGAGGCCCCAGCCGAGTCGCGTTCCGTCGGGGGCGACCGCGCAGGCCGGGATGAACAGGAGTTCCGCCGTCTCGATCGCCTGTGGCGGAAGCCGCTCACCATCGGGTTCCGCGATGCCGTGGCGGCCGACGACGGTCGCGCGGCCGTCCGCGAGGGCCCACTCCAGCTGGCGGTCCGCGCGGGAGATCGGGAGCAGCACCTCGACGTCGCTCTCGAGCGCCCAGTCGAGGAAGCCCGAGGTGTCCGGCTCGTCGCCGCGGGGCGAATAGCAGGCGACGCGCCTGGCGCCGGACTCGGTGACGAGATCGCGCAGCCGCTCGGTGAGGGCCGTGCGGGCGGCCGCCCTGGCCTCCTGGGTCATGGCGCGACGGCGTGCGCGCACCTCCGCTCGAACGGCGGACTTGAGTGCCGCGGCCTCTGAGTTCATGCGGAATAGCCTATTGCCGCACGCCACGGGGCGGGTTCCCTCATCGAACTTTTCGCCCTCCAGGGCGCCCTCGCTTGGACCGCTCAGAAAGGCGGGGATATGCTGACCCTTATGACGGAAACGCAACGGCAGTCTGCTCGCACGGTTACGAAGGCGGTCATCCCCGCGGCCGGGCTGGGCACGAGGTTCCTTCCCGCGACGAAGGCCATGCCGAAGGAGATGCTGCCGATCGTTGACAAGCCTGCGATCCAGTACGTGGTCGAGGAGGCTGCGGGGGCGGGGCTCGGAGACGTGCTCATCATTACGGGCCGCAACAAGGACAACCTGCTCAACCACTTCGACAGCGTGCCGGAGCTCGAGTACACGCTCGAGCGCAAGGGCGACGAGGGCAAGCTCGGCAAGGTAAATGAATCGAGCGAGGTTGCCGAGGTGCACTTCCTGCGCCAGGGGCAGCCCCTCGGCCTCGGCCACGCCGTCGGCCGGGCGCGCCGCCACGTCGGCAACGAGTCCTTCGCCGTGCTGCTCGGCGACGACCTCATCGACGCGCGCGACCCGCTGCTCGATCGCATGGTCGCCGAGCACGACGCCCGCAACGCGACCGTGATCGCGCTCATGGAGGTGCCCACCGAGTCGATCCACCTCTACGGCTGCGCAGCCGTCGAGCCGACCGAGGATCCGGACGTCGTCCGCATCACGGGCCTCGTCGAGAAGCCCTCCGCCGAGGAGGCTCCCTCGAACCTCGCGGTGATCGGGCGCTACGTGCTGCGCCCCGAGATCTTCGACGTGATTGACGACCTCGAGCCCGGCCGAGGCGGCGAGATCCAGCTCACCGACGCGCTCAACTACCTCGCCGAGGGCAAGGGCGAGGGGCCCGTCTACGGCGTGATCTTCCGCGGCCGCCGCTACGACACAGGTGACCGTGCCGACTGGATCAAGGCGAACGTGCTCCTCGGTGTCGACCACGCCGAGCTTGGCGCCGAGATCTCCGACTGGGTGATCGACTTCGCGGAGAAGCTCCGCGCGCAGCGCGCCTAAGGCTGACGCGCCGTGCCGCTCGGCCAGGAGATCGCGGACCCGGGGGAGCTCGGGGCCGGCCGAGTGGGGCTGCGAGTCATCCAGCGCGGCGACGCCGAGCCGCTGCGGCAGCTCCTCACCGCGAACCGCAGCTGGCTCACGCGGTGGGAGGCGACGCACCCCTCCGGGCTCGGGATCGTGCCCGGATCGGTGTCGATGAAGCCGACGATCCGGCTGCTCCGCCGTCAGCTCCGCGCGGGCACCGGGATCCCGTTCGTGATCAGGTACGCCGGTGAACTCGTCGGGCAGCTCAGCGTCTCCGAGATCAGCGGGGGAGCGCTGCAGTCGGCGCAGCTCGGCTACTGGGTCTCCGAGCACGTCGCCGGCCGCGGGATCACGCCCGCCGCCGTCGCGCTCGCGATCGACCACCTCTTCTTCGGCATCGGGCTGCATCGGGCCGAGATCTGCATCCGGCCAGAGAACACCGCGTCGCTGCGGGTCGTCGAGAAGCTCGGGATGCGCTACGAGGGCCGCCGCAGCGCGTACATCCACATCGACGGCGCGTGGCGGGATCACGAGTGCTTCGCCGTGACGCGGGACGAGGCGCCGCAGGGCCTGCTCGCGCGGCTGCCGCAGCTGCCGTAGCTGCGGCGGTGTTTCTTCTGCGCCCGCCGAGACTTCTGCACTCAGCGGCACTGTCTGCCGAAGTTCCTGAAGTTGAGTGCAGAAGTCTGGGTGAGCGCTGCGCGCTCCCTCAGGCCGCGTGCACAACTTGCTGCCTCCGAGGGGTCGGGATCCGGCGCTCATGGACTTCGCAGGGTGAATGCGAAGGCGGAGCGGCGCGCCGGGGCCTTCGCCCCTGGCGTAGCCCGTACAGTGATCAGCATGACAGGCGGAACTCTCGGCGGCGGTGTGATCTTTGTGGTTGCGGCCGTGCTGTGGGCCGCCGTGCTGGTGCCCGTGTGGATGCGCCGGCGCGAGTTCAAGGCGGCCGAGCGCAACGCGCTGCGCCTGCAGCGCACGCTTCGCGTGCTCGCGGAGACCTCTGAGGTGCCCGACGAGGTGCGCTACGAGGCGACCGCGCGCGAGGCGCTCGCCCAGGAAAAACTCCTGCGCACGGCGCAGAAGCGGCAGGAGGCGGAGCGCACGGCGAGGCTCGCAGAGGCGCGCGCCGAGCAGGTGAAGGCCGAGATCCGGGCCCAGGAGATGAGCCGCAAGCAGGCAGCCGCACAGCGCGCAGCGAAGCTTCGCAGGCCGATCGTGCGCCGCACGCGCGCAGTGGCCGCGCTCGCCGCGTTCGGCGGCCTCCTGGGTGCGCTCGTGGGCGTCGGCGTCGCCATGACCGGCGCCGGGCTTGCGGTGCTCGGAATCTCCTCGCTCGTCTTCGCAGCTTCGGCCGCGCTGCTCGTGCTCCTCGCCCCCGGTCGCGCCCGGGTGCAGGCGATCCCCGCCGAGCAGGTCAGCTCCGCGCCCATCGTTGCGGCGGTGGAACCGTCAGTCGAGGACGTCACCTCGGTCGACGGATCCGCGCAGGCCGCAGAGGCACACGCCGCGGCGCAGCGCGCAGCGGCTGAGCGGATCGAGCGGGCGCGCGCGCTCGCCAGGGCCCGCGCCCGCGCCGAGCGCCCCGCGCGCGAGAACCAGCCGGAGTCGATGCTGCTGCGCGAGGCGCGCGAGCAGGTGCAGCAGGCCCGCGACTCGGCCGTGAGCCGGGAGACGCTGGCGGCGGAGCGGGCGGTGGCTGCCGGATCTGCGGCTCCTGCGGCCCCTGCAGCACCAGCCGCCCCCGCCGCGAAGAAGCCCGCGCCAGCGCCAGCGCCGGCGCCGCGCGATCCGCGACTCGCGGCCCAGGAGCGGCTCCGCCGAATGGGCGTCATCGGCGACACGAGCGACGACATGGTGAACCTCGACGAGGTCCTCCGCCGCCGCCGCAACGCCGGATAGCGTCCCGATTTCGCGCGTGCGTTTATCGTGCGCTACAGTGGATCGCTGTAAGGGTCTGTGGCGCAGTTGGTAGCGCGTCTCGTTCGCAATGAGAAGGTCAGGGGTTCGATTCCCCTCAGATCCACCAATGACAGTGGGACCCCGCTTCGGCGGGGTCCCACTGTCATTTCTGCGTGCGGAGTGAATCGAACCCGTGAGGGCGCGGGCGGCGAGAGAACGCGGAGCGTTCGAACCGGCCGCGACGCGAGGTGCCCCGGAGGGGTGCCGAGCGGTGCGGATGCGGAGCATCCGCGCGATTCCCCTCAGATCCACCAATGAAAAGCCCCGCAACGCGGGGCTTTTCTGATCTTCGGGGATCGCGCGGATCTCGCGGAAGCTGCGCTTCCGCTCTGAGAGATCCGCGCCCCTCAGATCCACTGATGAAAAGCCCCGCAACGCGGGGCTTTTCTGATCTTCGGGGATCGCGCGGATCCACCAATTCAGACGGACTAGAACACCTGATTGCGGTGGATCGTGGTGTGGGCGTGGAGGGGGGGCGAGTCATTTATCGAACGCGGCCTCGAGCTGTGCTGCGTGCGCAATGCAGGCTTTCCTCTGAGCGAGCTCTCGCCGGATGGCAGCCTCAAGCAGTTGCTGACGAGACTCGGCGCCGCCTTCTGGGTTTCCACGGGCAGGGCTAAAGCCCCCCTTGCCGCGGCGACCGCAATGCATACGCCGGGGAAGACGCTGATAGTCCCGCCGCAGCGACAAACAGAACCGCTGATATTATAACAACATAATGTAAACTGGACGCATGACCACCGGCGCACCCCTCTACATGCAGGTCGAGCAGGCTCTCGCGGCGCGAATCAGCGACGAGCTACGTCCAGGCGACCGGCTGCCCACTGAGGGCGAGCTGATCGCCGAGTTCGGCGTCAGCCGGATCACGGTCCGGCGGGCGGTCCAGGAATTGGCGGCGCGAGGTCTGGTTGTCACCCGGCGTGGTCAGGGCACCTTCGTCACCGCTCCACGCCTGCGACAGCCTTTGACTGCGCTCACTGGTTTCGTTGAGGATATGGAAGCTCAGGGCTTGCAATCACGTGCCCGCGTACTCCGGGTCGAGGAGGTCTCCGCGCCGCCGGAGGCGCGCGCCGCTCTGGATCTGCCGCTCGGTTCCTCGGTCACCCTCATTCAGCGGGTGCGCCTGGCGGCCGGACAGCCGGTCTCCTTTGATGTCACCTACCTGCCCGTCCACTTAGGTAGCCTTGTCGCCCAAGATGACTTGGAGAACGAGCAGATCTTCACCCTGCTTGAGACCCGCCACAGGACGCCGCTGATCGAAGCCGACTACGCGCTGACGGCGAGCACCGCCGACGCCGCCGTCGCCGCAGCTCTGGAAGTTCCGGAAGGGAGCGCAGTCTTCCGCATCGAGCGGACCTCCTTCACGACGGGCCAACTGCCGGTCGATTACGAGGTGCTGCACTACCGTGGTGACGCCATCACCTTCACCACCCGCCTTCCTCGATCCGGCGCCGCGTCGGAACGGAAGCCGTGACAGCCGCCCTGTTCGTCGTGTTGTTCGGCGGTTCACTCATTGCGGCTGCGCTGGGCGGCGCGCTCGGGATGGCCGGTGGGATTTTCGTCGTCCCCCTGCTGACGCTGGTGGCAGGCGTGCCATTCCCGACCGCGGTGGCGGTGAGTCTGGTCTCGGTCATCGCCTGCTCCTGCGCCAGCGCCCCATCCTTTCTGGCCGCCGGCCTGCCGAACCTGCGTCTGGCGATCGTTCTAGAGGTGGCCACAACGCTGGGCGCGCTCGTCGGCGTCCTGATGGTCGGTGCCGTACCAGACGGGGTCCTGTACGGGATCTTCGCCCTGATTCTGCTGGTTTCGGCGGTCCAGATTATTTCCGGCCGCAGCGAGCGCGATGCACGCCACGCAGGATCCTCTCCTCGCTACCCGAGCCTGGCTGGCGAGTTTACGGAGCGCGACGGCACCACCGTCTCCTACGTGGTGTCGCGGCTGCCGCTCGGATCGGCGCTGATGTTCGGAGCCGGAACGCTCTCGGCTTTGCTGGGCATCGGGTCCGGTGTGCTCAAGATCCCGGCCATGGATGCGGCAATGCGGCTTCCGATCAAGGTCTCCTCGGGTACCGCGAACCTCATGATCGGTGTGACGGCCTGCGGGGCGGCTGCCGCGTACCTGCTGTCCGGGGCGCTCGACTTGGTGTTGTCCGCGCCCGTCGTGCTGGGCTCGTTGGCCGGGTCGATACTGGGAGCAAAAATCCTCGTCCGGGCCTCTGCCTCTTCGCTGCGCGTCGTGTTTACGATCGTGCTGCTGGCGCTGGCCGTGCCCATGTCCGCGAACGCATTTGGGCTGAACTGGGGGATCTGAGCAGTATGACGCAACGCACTACCACCGAATCTGCACGGGGTGACCAGTCGCTGAACCGGAGGATCGCCATCCTTATGCGCATCGGAACGTCTGTGGCTTGCGTCCTGCTCTCGATCGGCTCTGTCGTCACCCTGCTGAGGCCGGGTGTTGTCGCCACGACGTTCCTGGCGGGCGGGTGCGCTCTGCTTGTCCTATTGCCCGCAATCCGACTGGTGATGATGGCCGAGCACTTTGTCCGCCAGTCCCAGGCTCGCTACGCGCTCATCGCCGTCGTCGTCTTTGCATTAGTTGTCGCCAGCGGCGTCGTCGGGCTCCTAGATCTGCCGCACGTTTCAGTGATGCTTTGACCTGTCCCACAATTTCGTTGCACTCTGCTGTTGGCGAGGACCATGCTCGGGCTAGTGTCCTTTCGTGGGCTGCCTCGGGCCCCATCGTGGCGCGATAGCCGAGCCTTGAGTGGCGGCGTTTGCGGGTATGGGACCCTCCACGTACGCGAACATCGCGTTCGCCCGATCGATCCTCGTCAGCTGCCGGCGACGGTCCAGCTGCCCGATCTGCATCGCCAGCTAGATCGACTCCATCAGCGCTTGATCAAGCCAGTTGCCGTCAGCCCAGAACGAGGACCTCTGCCCCGCCTCACGAATCTGGTTCGTGAATGCCCCTGCGTTGAATTGCACGTCATCGTCTACGCGCAGCACCTCGCCAGGGGAAAGCTGTCGATTTGCCAAGGCCAGAGCGAGCGCGCTCACGACAATGTTCGAATACTGCAGCGCGTCAATCAACTAACCAACATTCTTTCTCCTGAACGTGTCCATCACAGAATTTCAGAGCTCTTTTCCTTCCCGCGTCGGTTGCCCCGTGATTGCTATCACCTAGCGCTCGTTCATGGACTCGCGATCGAACTCCCGATTCACCAGATCGTCAGCAGGCGCCGAGCCTTTCGCCCGCTTCACCCGAGTCGGGCCAGGAAGCCGATACATTCCACGCTTCAACTTGAGTACCGTGTCCTGCCGGCTCGAACACGGGATCTTCATCCCGGTGGAGAGCTCGGCGGGGTTACCTCGGTATCTGGACGCGCTGTGGGAGGCGATGTGCACTTCAAAGATCAGCCCGGGGAGCTACTGGCATCGCAACTGCGTCGCGTTCGTGGGTCGTCCCCGAAATTGGAAGTAGTCCTGGTGGGGCACGCCCAGGACTCGACAGGAGGTCTCGACGGGTGCCCCGGATCCGACGAGGTGATCGAACGCCGGGTATGCCGTGTTGGGTCGACGTGTTCGTCCTCGCAGATTCAACTCGAGGCCCGTTTCACACCCTCACGTTCCATCTCGAGCGGTCTGATTCGGCTCCGGGCAACTCGGAGGTGCGCGTCTTCGCTGATTAGTCAGCCGAGCCTGCGCCCACTATTGATATCGTCTTGCCGAATCCACAAAAGCAGAGCGATCTCGATGATGCCGGGATCATCGGTGGTGTGATTGACTTGCCGGCCCTCGCTGACATGCGCGAACGCACCTGCGCAGAACTCTGGCGGGAAAGGCCGCGTCACCTCTGCGGGCTCCGAGCTGCGGGACAGTTCTGGTCTCGAAGTTGGGGCGATCGAGCCTTTCCAATCATGCGACGTCGCGCGCGCAGATCGAGACACTGCGGGAGCTGCTGACGCTGCGCGCTGGGGCGTTGAATGCAATATTCGTCACTAGCCTTAAAGGTTGGGTTCTGCTACCATTGAGATGACTCTGCCAATGGAATGCCGCGTTGCATTGAGCCTGAGGAGAGTTCGTGGGGGCAGCGCTGCACCCACGAGGACACTGTTTCATGCAGAGATGAGGCCTCGTGAGTTACACGATCATGAATCCAGCCGACCACACCTTTGTCGCCACGGTCGAGCACATCGGCGTCGAAGAGACAGATGAGGCGATAGCTCGCGCGGTCAGTGCGCAGAGTGACTGGGCTCGGGTGGCGCCGAAGGATCGGGCAAAGCTGATGAGAAGCTTTGCCGCTATCGTGGACGCGCATTCCGAGGAGTTGGCGCTGCTCGAGACAAGGAACTCAGGTCACCCGATTAGCCAGGCTCGGGGCGAGGCGACAATCGTTCGCGACGTGCTGGAATACTATGCCGCGGCTCCGGAGCGATTGATCGGGCAGCAGATCCCTGCGCCGGGTGGGTTGAACGTGACCTTCCATGAGCCGATCGGCGTGGTGGGCGTGATCACGCCGTGGAATTTTCCGATGACCATCGGAGCGTGGGGTTTCGCTCCTGCGCTCGCGGCAGGGAATGCCGTGGTGCTGAAGCCGGCCGAGTGGACTCCGCTTACTAGCCTGCGGCTGGGCGAGCTGGCTTTGGAAGCCGGGTTGCCGGAGGGGCTATTTCAGGTTCTGCCGGGTCGCGGTTCGGTGGTGGGTAAACGATTCATTTCGCATCCGGGAGTGCGCAAGCTGGTCTTTACGGGCTCCACTGAAGTGGGCAAGCGCATCATGGCGGGTGCGTCGGAACAGGTGAAGCGTGTCACGCTTGAACTCGGCGGCAAGAGCGCGAACATCGTTTTCGCCGATGCTGATCTCGAGAGCGCGGCGGCGGCGGCGCCCGCCTCGGTGTTCGACAATGCCGGGCAGGACTGCTGCGCCCGAAGCCGCCTACTTGTGCAGCGCTCGGTGCTTGACCGTTTTCTCGAGAGATTCGAGCAGGCGGTTGGGACGATGCGGGTGGGAGATCCGATGGACCCCGCGACGGAGATGGGGCCGCTCACCACGTTGGCTCACCGGGACCGGGTCAACGAGTTTCTCAGCGATGGGGATCCTGTCGCGTTCAGGGGCAGCTGCCCAGATGGTCCCGGAGCCTGGTTCGCGCCGACGGTGTTGCTGCCGGAGCGCGATGCTCGGGCGTCGAACGAAGAGATCTTCGGTCCGATCGTTTCGGTGCTGCCATTTGACACTGAGGAGGAGGCGATCGCGCTCGCAAATGACTCCGAATACGGCCTGAGCGGCTCTATCTGGACCGAGAGTCTCGCACGCGCTATTCGGGTGTCGCGGGCGGTTGAGTCCGGCACGCTGTCAGTGAACTCGCACTCGTCGGTCAGGCACACGGCTCCATTCGGCGGCATGAAGCAGTCCGGGCTTGGGCGGGAGTTGGGCCCTGACGCGCCGCTGAAGTTCACTGAGACGAAGACCGTGTTCTTCGCGGCCACGGAGTAGCATTCGGGGAAACGGACGTTGAGTGCCGCGGCGTGGTGTCTCAACTGTGAGGCGCGGTGGGAGGAGTGGAATGGTAGCGATTGAAGGCCAGTCACAGCTCTTGTTTCGCGCGATGCGGCCTACCAACGCTTACGAGGAGACAATGCAGCGACTGCTGCAGTCCATTCGTCTCGGCATGATCCCGCTTGGTGAGCGGCTGCCCCCGGAGCGTGACCTCGCAAGCATGCTCAAGGTCAGTCGCGATACGGTGCGTGAGGCGATATCCACGCTCACTGAGCAGGGTTTTGTCGTGTCTAAGCGAGGGCGATACGGGGGGACGTTCGTTGTCGAGCGCCTCCCGGATCGTGCTCATTCTTCTCAGGGGGATCTGACCGAGCATGAGATCAACGACATCATCATCTTGCGCCGAGTGCTCGAGCTGGGTGCCGTCAAAGAGGCCGCGGGGCGCGAACTGCGTGCTGCCGAGCGAGCGGGTCTCGTCGAGGCTCTAGATGCGTGTGACGGTGTCGTAGGTGAGGACGCCAGGAGGCTCGATTCGCGACTGCATGTGCGGATCGCCGAACTCTCGGGATCGCCGAGCCTCATGGAGCAGGTGGCCGACCTTCGCACGCGTCTCAACTCTGCCTTTGAGGTGGTACCCGACCTGATGCCGAACCTTATGAACTCTGATGAGCAGCATCACGCGATCGTCGCGGCGATCCTTGCGGGGCGGCCCGATGCCGCGGTGCGGGCGATGACCGAGCACCTGCACGGCTCGGAGGCGCTTCTGCGCGGATACTGGGCGACCACGACGTTCTCCGGAGGAGATGATTGACCCTCAAGCAGTGCGGGAGTCTATTGCTTTAAAGGTTGCAATGCCCTACCATTAAGTTCGGGTTCGAAGGAGAACCTTGATCGGGGTAGGGGAACGTGGTTTCACTGGATAGGGACGCGCGAGAGTATCTTGCGCTTCGCCGCCGCACGAGTCGCATGTCGCAGGCTCTCACTCCGCGCGCGCTGCGGAGTGAAGAGCGTTCCCTTCGCGAGCGCTACGGACACGGGCCGCAGATGTTGCACGAACGCCTGGTTGATGCCTCCGAGGGGCGCCCTCGGCACTTCGTTCTCGAGCCGGTCGAGCAACCCGACGGTACCGTGCTGTACTTGCACGGCGGCGGTTGGGTTATGGGAGAACCTGAGGACTACCTCGCCGTGTGCAGGTCGCTTGCAAAGGCCAGCGGATGGAGGGTCATCGTCGCGGACTATGCCAAGGCGCCCGAGCGCCCGTTTCCTATCGGATTCGACGAATGTTTGGCACTCGCAGTATCGCTGCTCGGGGCCCAGGGGGAGAACTCTGGCGAAGAATCGGCGCACCAGAAGTTCGTGCTCGCGGGCGATTCAGCAGGAGGAAATCTTGTCGCTGCGATCGCCGCTCGGCTGAGCGTGGCGGCACCCGGAAGCATCGCCGCGCAGATCCTCATCACCCCGGTGCTCGACTCCGACTTCGATCGGCCGAGCTACCTCGACCCGGAGCGTCAGCTTTCGTTGACCCGCGACCATATGCGGTGGTTCTTCGACCAATATGTTCCTTCCGACGAGGATCGGGCAGACCCCCGAGTCTCACCGGTTCGCGCAGAATCGTTCGCCGGGCTGCCGCAGACCTTCGTCGTATCGGCCGGAAGCGACGTGCTCAAGAGCGAGATCGAGGAGTACCTCGCCAAGCTCGACGAAGCCGGGATCCCGGTACGGCACCTTGAGCTCCCCGGCCAGATGCATGGCTTTTTCCAACTGCACAACGTCATGGCAGCATCGGCGCACGCGGTCGATTGGATCGCAGCGGCGTTGCACACACTCGAGGCCCCGAGCGAGGGACAAGACACGAAAGGAACATCCAGATGAGCGCAGCAAGAAGCGCAGGTGAGTTCGACGCAATCATCATCGGTGCCGGATTCGCGGGCATGTATCAACTGCACAGACTCCGGGAAATGGGGCTGAACGCCCTCGTGTTTGAGCGTGGCCCAGAGGTCGGCGGCACGTGGTACTGGAATCGATACCCTGGCGCACGCTGCGACATCACCTCTCTCGACTACTCCTACTCGTTCGATGAGCAGCTGCAGCAGGAGTGGGAGTGGAGCGAGAAGTTCGCGACGCAGCCCGAGATTCTTGAATACGCCAAGCACGTTGCCGACCGTTTCTCCTTGCGCGACGACATTCGTTTCGGCAGCGCGGTCATTGGCGCGCAGTGGGATGAGGCTGCGGCTCGGTGGAGCGTCGATGTCGTCACCTCGGACGATTCAGGCCGGCCCCGTCAGGACACCGATCCCGTCTCATTCAGCGCCACCTATCTCATCTTTGCGGTGGGCAACCTTTCTTCCGCTCACACGCCCCGGATCGAGGGGCTTGAGAGCTTCGAGGGGCGCTTGTTGCACAGCGCAGAGTGGCCGAAGGAGCGCATCGACTTCACGGGACGCCGGGTCGGCGTGATCGGTACGGGATCCTCAGGCATCCAGATTGTTCCCCTGGTCGCCGAGGAGGCCGAGACGCTTCACGTGTTCCATCGAACGCCGAACTTCAGTCTGCCAGCGAACAACCGACCGCTTGACCCGGCAGAAGTGCTCGAACGCAAGAGCGAGTATGCCCAGTACCGAGAGCGTGCAAAGTACTCCTTCACCGGAGTGCCCGTGCCAGTGCCGACGCAAAGCGTGTTCGAGGTGACCGAAGAAGAACGTGAGCAGGTATTCCAGGCCGCGTGGGATTCGGGCCGCTATGGCGCTCTGCTCGCCTCATACACCGACCTCTCCACCGACGCCGCTGCGAACGATCTGGCGGCGGAGTTCATCCGTCGGAAGGTTCGCGCAATTGTTCAGGATCCTGAGATTGCTGACGTGGTCGAGCCCAGAGGGAACTATTTCGGCACGAAACGCAGCTGCCTCGACAGCCGGTACTACGAGATGTTCAACAGGCCGAACGTTGTGCTGCACGATCTTGCGCGGAACCCCCTCACCCGGATCGTGCCGAAGGGCGTTCAGATTGGCGCCGACGTGCACGAGCTCGACGATCTCATCCTTGCGACGGGTTTCGACGCGATGACCGGGTCGATCCTTGCGATCGATCCTGTCGGGGTTGATGGCATCCCGCTCAGCGAGGCATGGAGTGCCGGGCCGTACACGTACCTCGGAGTCGCCTCGCATGGGTTCCCAAACCTCTTCTTCCTCACCGGACCGGGCAGCCCCTCCGTGCTCTCGAACATGATCGTTTCGATTGAGCAACACGTGGAGTGGGTGAGCGACCTCATCTCGTACGCCAGGGCGAACCAGCGGCGCGAGGTGCAGCCGCACAGAGAATCGCAGACCGACTGGATGCGCACCGTGCATGACGAGGCCGCCGCCACGCTCTACATGAGTGGGAACTCCTGGTACCTGGGGGCGAATATTCCGGGCAAGCCGCGAGTGTTCATGCCCTACGTCGCGGGCGTCGGCAAGTATCGCGAGATCGCCGAACGAGAGTCTGCGGCGTCTTACCCGGGCTTCAGCATCATCTGACCCTCCCTCCATTTCTCCGTCAAACCATTTCTCCGTCAACGGCGACGAAAGGAAACTCCAATGAGACAACCATCGAATGGCCAACCGGCCGAAAGTCAGCACACGGCCCCGCTGGCCGATCCCGACAGATCGAGTCTGCAACGTAATTCGCTGAGCTGGCGGCATGTGACGCTGCTCTCACTCGCTGGTTGCGGGCCTGCCGCCAGTGTGGCTCTCAACCTCCAGTTCATGGGCCAGTTCGCTGGTCTCGCACTCGTGTTCGCGTTCGTGCTCGTCTGGCCGGCGATCCTGCTGTTCATGAACTCGCTCGCGGAGTTCTCCCGTCACATTCAAAGCGCGGGAGGCCTGTACGCCTACAAC
Source organism: Leucobacter luti (assembly GCF_050310065.1). Classification (GTDB taxonomy): domain Bacteria; phylum Actinomycetota; class Actinomycetes; order Actinomycetales; family Microbacteriaceae; genus Leucobacter; species Leucobacter luti_B. The sequence goes on from NZ_CP190007.1 coordinate 1,072,761, forward strand.
CTTCGTACCTGGGGCGCCAAGTTCGGGTTCGTGTATGGCTGGACCTTCATGGGGGCATACATGGTGCTCGCCGCTGCGGGGTTTGCCGTGTTCGGAGGGTGGTTGTCCGAGTGGCTCGGTAGCCAGTTCTCGATCTTCATCCCCTGGTGGTTGTTGACCGGCGTGGCACTTGGCGCAGTCACCGCGCTCTCGATGTTCGGTATCACCGAGAGCATGCGCACTTCATTGATTCTCGTTGGAGCTTCCGTCGCGGTGATCCTCGTCTTGGCAATCTGGATCGTATTCACCGGCGGCGATAGCCAGGGCGCGGGGTTCTCAGCGCAGCCGTTGGTTCCGGCGGGAGCGGGTTCACTCGGCTGGGCAGGAATCGGGCTCGCGATGACCTACGGCGTGCTCTCGCACGCTGGGATCGAGGAAGGAACAACGCTCTCGGAGGAGGTGCGTGATGCCAATCGGAATGTCAGCCGCGGGCTCTGGGCAGTCGCCATCATCCTGCCGGCGTTCTACATCTTCGTGAGCTACGCGATGGTGCATGGCTACGGTATCGCGCGGATCGAGGAGTTCGGACAAGATCCGGCCCCGCTGCAGACCGTCGCCCTCCACTACTGGGGTGAGTTCGGCCTCGGAGTGGTGGTCATTGCTGCGATCATCAGCATCTTGGGGTTCAGTCAGGCGGGGTTCCTGGCAGGCACAAGGGTCCTTTTCACGCTCGGACGAGATCACATTCTGCCGAAGTGGGTCGGTCTCAGCTCGAAGCGGCATACTCCCGCGAATGCGTCACTGGTCATGGGACTCGTCTGCGTGATCCTCGGCATTCCGCTTGGACTTATCGTCGGGCCCTTCAACGTCTGGGGATACTTCGGATTCTTGGTGGGCATCTTCTTCCTGGTCTCGTACATCATCACTAACGTGGCGCTCATCGTGTTCGCGAAGCGCGAGGGATTCTTCAGGCCGATTCGACACGGCGTGCTCCCGGGCCTGGCCGCGGTCATCTTTGCGTACCCCCTCTACAGCTCGCTCTGGCCGATTCCACCCGGTGAGTATGGTGTGCTCCCGTTCGTGTACCTCGGCTGGGTGCTCGTCGGGGTGATCCTCCTCGTAGTGACGATGAAACGACGGCCGAAGGTGCTCGAGCGCATGCTCGAAGACGAGAGCAAGTGGTGAAAGGTATGGAACGCATGACTGCACAAGTTCCGGCTGGAGGCTTCGAAAGCCTCGAGGTATTCAGTGACTGGTGCGAGGAGCACGGTTTTGACACCGTAATCCCCGGAACCTCAGACACGAACGGCGCATGGATCGGCAAGCGTGTGCCGCTTGTCGACTTCGTGAGAATGGCCGGGGGCGAGGGCGTCCCGTACTGCAATGTGCTCTTCGCAATTACTCGCGACGGCAACGAGAACGTGTTCGCCCCTGAGGGGCTGGAGACGTATTTCCCGACCCACAGAAACGGCTACCCGGACATCTTCTTCAGGCCGGATCTTTCGAGCGTTCGCGTGCTGTCCTGGCATCGGAACACTGTGATGGTGAACGGCATCTATCATCTGCCGGATAGCGCCGAGGTGCCGCTCACGCCGCGCCGCGTGCTGCTGCAGGCGAGGGACCGCCTTCGCGCACTCGGCTACGAACCCTATGTTGCGAGCGAGTTCGAGTTCTACGTCAGCGAGGGCACTCCCGAGACGCTCAGGCAGTCCGGATGGGAGCTCAAGCCGCTGTCCTCGCGCGCCTATACATATCAGGTATTCCGCTCATCTCTCGATCAGGACTTTCTGGCCCGGTGGTGGGGGTATCTGCAGGATGCAGGTGTCCACATTGAGGCGCTGAACCCCGAAACCGGACCAGGGCAGTACGAGCTGAACGCCCGCTACACCGATGCGCTGCGTGCCGCGGACGACGCGTTCATCTACAAGAACGGGATCAAGGAGATCGCAGCCCTTGAGGGCCGCACCGCCTCCTTCATGGCGCTGCCCAATGGCGAATGGGCCGGATCCTCTTGCCACATTCACCAATCACTGCGTTCGACGGATACTGGCGAACCTGTCTTCATGGCAAAGGGAGCACACGGTGCATCTGCCGAGCTCTCACAAGTCGGGCAGCAGTATGTCGCAGGTGTGCTGGCGACGCTTCGGGAGTTCGCCGCGCTCTACTGGCCGACCATTAACTCGTATCGTCGCGCTCGTGACTACTCCTGGTCTGCGACGACGGTGAGCTGGGGATGGGACAACCGTTCGACCGCGCTCAGGGTCGTCGGCGAAGATCCCCAGTCGATGCGCCTTGAGAACCGGATGCCAGGTGCTGATGTCAATCCGTATCTCGCGATCGCAGCGACCTTGGCGGGCGGAGCGTACGGCATTGAGCAAAAGCTTGAATTGCCGCGACCGGTAGAGGGAGACGCATATGCCGATCCTTCGCTCGTCAAACTGCCGGGGTCGCTTGAGGAGGCGGTCGACTTGCTTCACGGCAGTCAGGTCGCACGCGAATTGTTCGGAGATGACTTTGTGAATCACTACGTGGTCACGCTACGTGCCGAGATCGCGCAGTGGAAGAAGCACGTCTCAGACTGGGAAGTGGGGCTGTACTTTGAATCTGCCTGACGAGGTACGCGCCGCACCGCGCCTCGCGGTCATCACTGGCGCGGCCGGTGGCCTCGGGGCAGCGATTGCCGCCGACCTGGACAAGCAGGGGTGGGCCACGATTCGTGTCGACGTGCGCTCGCCTGAGGCAGATGTGGACGCTGGTTACGCTCAGCCGACCGTGTTCCTGCCGCTTGACGTGCGCGACGATGCCGGGTTCGCGCAACTCGGCGAAAGTTTGCGTATGCCTCGCGATCGCTTTCTCGTGGTGGCCGCTGCAGGAGTGATTTCGGTCGGACGCGCCGAGAATCTGTCGCTTGCCGAGTGGAGTCGGGTCATCGAGGTGAATCTCACCGGCACATTCGTGACGCTGCGCTCGATGATTGCGGCAGCGAGGGAGGCCGAGACGGGTCGCCTGATCGCGATCTCTTCCGACGCCGGGAAAACGGGTGAGCCGTGGCTCTCGCATTACTCGGCTTCGAAGTTCGGCGTGATCGGGCTGGTGCAGTCACTCGCGCTTGAACTCGTGGGGCACGGCGTGACCGTCAACGCCATCTGCCCAAGCATCGTCGACACTCCGATGATGGATCAACTCGCTCGGCAGATGGCTGACGCGACCGGTGAAGCCGACGTTCAGGAATGGCGGCGGCGATTCGTCGCCGAGGTGCCCGCGGGTCGGGCCTGCCTGCCCAACGATGTCACGAACGCCGTGACCTTTTTCGCAGGCGAGGGATCACAGTTTCTCACCGGCCAATCGCTCAACGTGGCCGGCGGCCACGAGATGCACTAAGGAGTAACAGGTGAAGACATCTCTCGTGATCGGGGTGTGCGCAGCGTACGAGCGCGCCCGGTGGAGCTTCTGGGATATGCCCGCCGCAATCGTTGCGAGCACGTACCTGAGTCACCTTGCGCATGACGGGGCGACCCCCGTTGCGTTCATTCCCTCCGAAGCCACGATCGACAGCGCTGAGCGCCTGGTCGGCACCGTCGACGGGCTACTGCTGCTCGGTGGAGCCGACGTTGATCCGGCGATGTACGGGGAGGCTCCCGATGAGCTGCTCGAGGCGACGGTCCCGCTTCGCGACCGGAGCGAGATCGCGCTGGTACGCGCGGCAATGGCCCAAGGCGTACCGGTGTTCGGTGTGTGCCGCGGGCTCCATGTCATGAACGTCGCGACCGGCGGCACCCTCGTGCAAGACATCGGTGTGCTGGGCGATGCGCGGCACAGGAAGGCGCCGGGGCGACTCGACGGGCCTACCTTTCATGAAGCCGATGTTGCGGCGAACTCGTTTGTGGCCGACGCACTCGGTGCCGGGCTGACGACCGTGAATAGTCATCATCACCAGGCGGTGAAACGGGTCGGATCGGGCGGAAGGGTGACGGCAGTCAGCCCCGAAGACGGGGTCGTAGAGGCGGTCGAGTGGAGCGAACGAGGGTTTGCCCTCGGTGTGCAATGGCATCCGGAGGCAGCCGACATCGATGGGCTCTTCCGGGTGTTTCTCGACGAATGCCGGGCGCGTGTCTCGCGCGAAGCGAACGTATCGAACCAACATCAGCAAGTAACAGAGAAGGAGCCCGCGAATGGGAATGCTTGATGGAAAAGTAGCGGTCATCACCGGAGCCAGCGGCTCGATCGGGACAGCAGCGTGCGAGGTGTTCTCGCGTGAGGGGGCGACCGTTGTCGGCACCGACCTGAGAGCCAGTGACGCGCCGGTTGACTATTTCATTGAATGCGATCTGACGAATGAAGAAGAGGTTGCGCAACTGTATCGCACGGTCGCAGAGCGCAGTGGCAAGATCGACATTCTCTTCAACAACGCGGGAATTGCCCTTCCAGCGGATCAGTCCGTGCTCGACACCGACCTCGGTGTGTGGAACAAGGTCGTTGAAGTAAACATGACGAGTGTGTTTCTTTGCTGCAAGCACGGCATCCCCTATCTCATCGAGAGCGGCGGGGGCAGCGTCGTGAACACCGCCTCACTAGTTGCTAGCGTCGGCTCGGCGGCATCTCAGATCGCCTACACCGCTTCGAAGGGTGGCGTGCTCGCCCTCTCCCGTGAACTCGGCGTGGAGTTCGCGAAGCACGGTGTGCGCGTGAACGCGGTCAGCCCTGGGCCGGTGGAGACCCCGCTTCTGGCCGACCTGTTCGATCCCTCTGAGAAATCGCGCCGGCTCGTTCACGTGCCGCGGGGCAGGTTCGGAGCGCCACACGAAATTGCCGAAGCCGTGGCGTTCCTCTCGTCGGATCGTGCTTCGTACATCAACGCGACGGATTTCAAGGTGGACGGCGGCATTCACGCAGCGTACGTGACTGCGCTCGACAAGTGACCTTGGTCTTTCGTTGAGTATCGGTGCGCCGATGGCTCGGCCCATCGGCGCACCGATCCGCGCCCCGCTACTCCGCTGCGACCCTGTCCCTGGCCCACTGCCGGACGTCCTCGATGCGATCGGCGATCCTGGTCAGCATTGCGACGTCGTGACTCACGATCACGATGCCGCATCCCCAGTTCAGGGCGGCCTCCCGCAATCCGCGCATGACCGCGAGCGCGGTGGGAGCATCGAGCGCCGCGGTGGGCTCGTCGCAGAGGATGACGTCGGGTCGCTGCGCCAGCACCCGGACGAGAGCCGCGCGCTGCAGCTGCCCGTCGGAGACCGCTTGAGGCCGCCTCGTCAGGAGCTTCTCGTCGAGACCGATCTCGAGGCTGAAGGCTTCGAGCCGGTCGTCCGCACGGTCGTCCCCGGTCAGGCGCCCGGCCCTCGCAGCCTCCCGCTCCGCGAGCCGAATGGCCCGCTCCAGGCGAATGCGCGGGTCCATGGCGGTCCGCGGCGATTGGAACACCAGGCCGATCCGCCCGCGCGTCGAGCTGCCGACGGGCTCCTTCTCGAGCAGCACCCTCCCCGCGCTGGGGCGCTGCAGGCCGCTCAGCGTCCGCAGGAGCGTGGTCTTCCCCGATCCCGAGGGGCCAGTGATGCCCACGATCTCGCCCGGTCGAACGGTGAGGTTGACGTCTTCGAGGATGACGCGTCGGCTCGCACCCGCCTCGACGACTGCGCACTCAAGATGCTCCGCGCGCAGCCCCGATCCCGGCCCGCGCGGGAGGTCGTCGCTCGCGACCGGGATCCGCCCCGCGCCCTCGCGCCGGAGATCTTCGGCCGGCGGGGCGACGAGGCGGCGCGTGTGCTCGTGCGCGGGGGAGTCCAGGATCACCCGCGCGCTGCCGCTTTCCACGACCTCGCCGTCGCGCATGACGGTGATGGTGTCGACCAGCTCGGTCCGGCGCAGTTGCGCCAGGTCGTGCGTGACCAGCAGCACCGTGCGACCGCAGTCCGCGTGGTCACGCAGCAGGCGCAGGATCGTGTCGCTCAGCGCGGAGTCCAGCGCTGACGTTGGCTCGTCGGCGAGGATCAGCTCCGGATCGCCCGCCAACGCGAATGCGAGCGTGGCGCGCTGGGCCATCCCGCCCGAGAGCTGGTGGGGATACAGGGACATCGTCGCAGGACCCAGCCCGACCTCGGCGAGCAACTCGGCGGGCGCTCGCGTGGCGCCCACGGCGTCGCAGGTTTCGACCAGCTGCGACCCGAGGGTGCGCACAGCCGTCAGCGCGGTGGCCGCTGACTGCGGCACCACGGCAACGGTTCTCCCCGCGAGCGCAGAGGTCGGCGGGAGCGCCGCGAACGGGGATGACGCGTGGGGCTGCACCAGCGAGACGTCCTCGCGCCCCGTCGAGAGGCGGGCCTGCCCGGACGTCACGGACGCCGGGGGCAGCGAGCGGCTCAGGGCGCGCACGAGGGTGCTCTTGCCCGAGCCAGAATCCCCGATCAGGGCGTGTACCTGGCCGCGCTCCAGGCGAAGATCGACCCCGGTCAGCACCGGCACGAGTGCGCCGCCATCCTGCACGCTCACGGCAAGGCGATCGACGCGCACACCGTCGGCGATCCGGCCCGCGATTGAGCGCCGGGCGGGAATTTCTGGATGCTCATTCAAAGCGTTTCTCCGTTGATTCGGCGGGCGAAGCCCTGGCCCAGGACGCCGATGGCGAGCGTCACCAGCACGAGCGCGCCTGCCGGGAACACCAGCAGCCACCACTGGCCGAGCAGGATGCCGGCCTGCGCGTCCGAGAGCAGCGTGCCGAGGCTCGGCTCGTGCGGCGGCAATCCGATTCCGAGGAACGAGAACGTCGACTCGTGCCAGACGATGTGTGGCACGGTCAGCAACGCCGAGATCACCGCCTGCCCCGCGACCGCTGGGAGCAGGTGGATCGCGATGATCCTGGGACGTGACATGCCGCTGAGCCAGGCGGACGCAACGAGATTGGAGTGGCGCAGCGCGAGCGTTTGGGCGCGGACGATGCGGGCGATCGTCACCCAGTGGGTGATCACCATGGCGACCACGATGGCAAGGACCTCGCCGCGGAACATCGCCACGATCACGAGGCCCAGCACGAGGTGCGGAAGCGCGTTCACGGTGTCGGCGAATCGCATGAGGAGCTGGTCGACGGCGCCGCCGAGGTATCCGGCGACGACCCCGACGATCACGCCCGCCGCCGAGGCGACGAGGGCCACCACGAGGGCGATCGCGATCGATAGTCGGAGGGCGATCGCCACGCGAACGAAGAGGTCGCGGCCCTGAGAGTCGGTGCCGAAGAGATGCTCCCAGCTGGGCGCGTGGCCGGCAACGGCGAAGTCGACGATTCGCGAGTCGTGCGGGATGAGCAGGGGAGTCAGCAGCGCGAAGGCACCGAGAAGGGCGAGCGTCACCGCAGCCAAGCGCACGCTCGCGCCGCGGCGGCGGATCCGGGGCCGGGGGATCCCGCGCCGTGCGATCCGGGGCCGTGCGATCCGGGGCCGTGCGATCCGGGGCTCAGACATCGCCATCCACCCGCGGGTCGAGCCGCACGTAGAGTACGTCGGCGATGAGCATGGAGGTCAGCACCAGCGCGGTAGTCGCGAGGGTCAGGGTGGCGAGCAGCGCCAAGTCGAGTCGCTGCGCGGCCTGGACGATGGCGGATCCGAGGCCGGGCCAGGCGAACACCGCCTCAACGATCGCCGATCCGGCCACCAGCTCGGGCAGTCGCATCGCGACCAGGGCGATGAACGGCGGAAGCGCGAGCGGCAGGAGGTGGTGCAGGATGACGGTGATCCGCCGGATCCCGCGCAGCCGCGCGAAGGCGATCGCATCGTCGCGCAGGGTGTCGCGCAGCGTCTGCCTGAGCCCGAGAATCAGCCACGGCATCTGCGACAGCGCCAGCACGATCGTGGGGAGCGCGAGGTGGGAGAGGACGCCGCCCGGAGTGATGGGCTCGCCCGGTCGTGTCAGTCCGCCCGTGGGGCTCAGGTGCAGTGTGACGGCGAACACGGCGATGACACCCATCCCGATCACGAACGGCGGCAGCGCCTGCAGGAGCGTCGCGATCATTGAGATCCCCCGATCCAGCGCAGAACCCGGCCGCAACGCCGCTGCGACGCCCATGACCATCGAGGCGAGCACGCCGACGCCGACGCCCGCGGCGCCGAGCAGCAGGGTCCAGGGGAGCCGCTCCAGGAACACCTGGCTGACGCTCTGCCGGTAGACGAGGGACTGGCCGAAGTCGCCGTGCAGCGTCCCGCTGGCCCAGGACCACCATGTGCCCCACCAGGGCTGATCGAGCCCCAGGTGAGCGCGCATCTGCTCGCGCTGCTCGGGGGTCAGGCTCGCGGACTGCCCATTCAGATACGCGTCGAGTGGATCGAGCGGGCTCAGCGCGGCGAGGGCGAAGACGCCCATGCTGACGATCACGAGGATCGGCAGCATGAACGTCAGCCGCCTGGTGATCACCCGGGCGATCGGCGCCCGCCGATTCGCCCGGGTGATCGATGTCACTTGCGCGTCCACTCGGCGATCGTGTACCACGGGCCGAACTCCACGCCGTGGGAGTGCGGCTCGAGCACCGAACCGGGCTCATCCCAGCCCTGATTGCGCGAGACGTACACGTGATCGAGGTAGGCGAGCTGCAGCATGCCTGGATCGGCCGCGTAGGCCTTCTGGAAGTCGCGGTAGTGCCCGTCCCGAACGGCCGCGTCGGACTCGACCCGCGCGGCATCCAGTGCGGCATCAACGTCCGCATTGACGTAGTCGGAAGCGTTGTCCCACTTGGCGCCGACGCCGGGCACCGCGTACTGCGAGTGCAGCACCGTGTACAACTGCGCATCGATCGAGTAGGGCTGGCTTCCGCCGCCGAGCACGATCGGCGTCGTCTGGTAGTCCTGATCCGACACGTCCGCGGAGTTCTTGGCGACGGGGTTCACGGAGACGCCGATCTTCTGCAGGTCGGAGGCCGTTGCCAGCGCCAAGAGGCCGCGCGTCTCGCCGACGTTGGTGAAGTAGATCAGGTCGAAGGCGGCGGGGGTGCCGTCCTTCGCGCGCATGCCGTCGGATCCCTTCTTCCAGCCCGCCTCATCGAGCAGCCGCTCCGCCTGCTTGACGTCGTGCGGGATCTCCTGGGCCGGATCGTAGGCCTCGCCGTGGAACGGGGCCAGGAAGGTGGAGTTCGCCTGGCCGTTGCCGTCGAGCGCTCCGTCGACCATCGCCTTGCGGTCGACCGCGAGATTCAGCGCCATGCGGACCCGGGGATCGGAGACGAACGGGTGCGCCGCGGGGAGGGTGACGGCGTGCCAGTCCGCGCTCGGGCGGGACGTGATCGTGAAGGCATCGTCGCCTGCGAAGCTCTGCGCGAGGCGGGCATCCAGCGCGGTGCCGTCGCCCTCGCCGCTCTTGAGCTGCTGCGCGCGAGCGTTCTCGTCCTCGACGTGGCGCACGACGATCTCTGACACCTCCGGTGCCTCACCCCAGAAGTCGGGATTCGGGACGAACACCGCCTGGTCGGCGCGCAGGCTATCGAGCACGTACGGTCCGGTGCCGGTGGGATCCGTGTTGAGGGAGGAATCCTTCGCGGGCACGGCGTCCGGGGTCGACGCGTGCTCCTCGTCGAGGCGCTCGCTGGGAGCGATGCCGGCGAGGAGGAGGCGATCGAACTCCGGTGAGGGCGCCGCGAGGTGGAAGACGACGGTCTCATCGTCGGTCGCCTCAACGCTCTGCAGGTTCTGCCAGCGCACCAGCTCGGTCGAGGCCACGGCCGGGTTGATGAGGGCCGAGTAGGTGGCGACGACGTCCTCCGGGCCGAAGGTGGTGCCGTCCGAGAAGGTCACGCCAGTGCGGGTCTTGACGGTCCAGGTGCGGTTGCCGTCGCTCGGGACCGCCTCGGACGCCGCGAGCACCGGCTTCATCTCCGGCTGGGAGTTCGTCTTGCCCGGCACCGGGCGGAAGAGGCCCTGGTAGACAAGCGATTCGCCGTTTCGGCCGTGGTTGTTCACGGGGTTGTACGTGCCGAGCGGGTTGTTGTCGAGGATGACCACGCGGTTTGACGTCTCGTCGCCTGGCTGGATGCTGCCGCTTGCTGTCGAGGGGGCCGTGCACGCGGAGAGCGCGAGCGCGGCGGTGGCAAACGCGGCCGCCCCCACGGCGCAGCGGCGTGCGAGACGAGATGTGGAGGTCTGAGCTTTATTGATAACCATTCTCATGATCAATAGCATAGCTGACCTCGGCATCCGGTGTTCGCCACCCGGACGCCCGCGGAGCGCGCGGCACCCCCGCCCACCTTGCCGGTTCTGCGCTGCATGTGCGATTTATCGCGAAAAAAAGGCTCGGGTAGCGCAGAACCGGCAAGGTGTGGTCAGGTGGGCGTGGCAGGATACCCCTGGCGGGTATATTTCCGTGCCTGCCTCAACTCGGACCTGGGGGGATTGCGTTGGTCGTTGTGGGTGGAATACGGGTGCGGCTCGGGGCCGTCGCGGGCGCGCTCGCGGCGAGCGTGCTCCTGCTCGCGGGCTGCTCGGGCGCCGCGAGCCAGGAGCCTCCCGCGGCGCCGGCGGCGGTCGAGGCCGACGAACTCCTCGCTCCGCACGGCCTCGCCGGGCTCGACGCGAAGCAGGTGATCGACGAGCTCGAGGCGACGCCGGTCGCCGAGCGGCCGAAGGATCTCATGGCGTCGGTGCAGCCTGAGGAACTCGTGCTCAGCAACGCTCGGGGCGAGGAGGCGCGCCTCCCGATGCCGGAGGACGAGTTCTATGTTTCCGTCGCGCCCTATGCGGAGGCGACGCACGAGTGCCACTTCCACAGCCTCACGAGCTGCCTCGGCGAGCTTTCGAATGAGCAGATCGGGATCGAAGCCGAGGCGGTGGGAGGCGAGAACACCGGGGCCGGCGCCTGGTCGCTCGCCGAGCAGCGCACGACCGCCGACAACGGCTTCGCCGGGGTGTGGCTGCCGCGCGACCGCGAGATCGCGCTCCGGATCACGCACGAGGGTGGGGTCGCCGAGCGCGTCATCTCAACGGGGGAGCCGGACGCCCCGACCTGCATCACGACGATGCGACTCGGAGCCGCATAGTCCGAGTCGCAAGGCTCGCCCCGTCCACGTCCCAGCGACCGTCGACTTGCCGGTTCAGCGGGGTACGCTGTGGTGGTGTCGTTCTCGGTCTGGGTGTCGCTGCTTGCCGCGACCGTCGTCATCAGCCTGACGCCCGGGGCCGGCGCCATCAACACGATGTCGAACTCGATGAGCGTCGGCTGGCGGAGGTCCGGCTGGGGCGTGCTCGGCCAGCAGCTCGCGCTCATCGTGCACATCGGAGTCGTCGCAGCGGGCGTCGGGGTGCTCGTCGCGCAGAGCCCCGTGCTCTTCAATGCGATCCGCTATGCGGGCGCCGCGTATCTCGTCTATCTCGGGATCCGGCTCATCATCGCGCGCCCGGATGCCCCCGCGGCACCCCGCCCCGACGGCGACGAGGCCGATGCTCCGCCCACCGAGAGTGCCTGGTCGCTCGCGCGGCGAGGCTTCTGGGTCAACATCCTGAACCCGAAGGCCATCGTGTTCTTCCTCGCGTTCCTGCCCCAGTTCATCCGGGTGGATCAGCCGGCGATCCCGCAGTATCTCGTGCTCATCGTCACCGTTGTCGCGGTGGATCTCGTCGTGATGTGGGGCTTCTTCGCGGTCGCCGCCCGTCCGTTCCGCCGATACTCGGAGTCACGGCGCGGCCAGCGCGTGCTCAACTCAACCTTTGGGTCGCTCTTCGTGGCCGTCGCGGGCCTGCTCGTCTTCGTCCACTGAGTGAGCGCGCAAAAAAAGGCGCGATACCACCCGCCGCACACTGGGGGGGAGCATGCAACGGGCGGCATCGCGGTCTGTGGGCCCGGCGACGATGAGCGCCGGACGTGACCGAAAGGCATCGCCAATCAATCTGTGTACTTCGCGCCGATATCAGAGAATCGGCGCCTTCCCCCCGGATAATTTACGAGTGTAGCAAATCTCATCAGATGAATAGTTGAAAGTTTCATGGGAATGAAATTCTCAACGGTGCGAACACGCTGATGGCCAGCGACGGAACCGGCCACCGCAACGCAGAAATGGGCTCCATGTGCATGAAACCCAATTCTGAGGGGAGCGGATCGCCAGGCTTCTCGCAGGCTATGCCAGCCCTCCCAGGCTAGCAGCGTGCTCGGGCGGGGGCGTTACGGAACTGCGCGTGATGACGATTTCGCCGTCGACCAGGACGACCATGACCGCGGGCACGTTTCCGTTCGACATGGCGTCGAACGCGCTGGCCGTTTCCGATCCCAGGGGGTTCGAGAGAACCACAAGATCGGCCTGTGCGCCCGCCTCGATGACGCCGAGCGGATTTCCCGAGGGCGACAGCAGCCCGTACCGAGCGGCCGCAACCCCGCTCGCGATCGCGAGCGCCTGCACCGGATCGAGCCCGCCGAGGCTCGCCGCCTCGGTGATCGTGCGCAGGAGCGCGAGCGGCACGACCCCGGTGCCCGAGGGCGTGTCGGTGCCGAACTGCAGGCGGTGCAGCTCCCCGCGCTCGCCGAGCTTCCGGACGATCTGGCTCGCCACCTGCGCGTTGCCGGCGAACACGAGCTCGATCGCGACCTCGGTCTCCTCGATCAGCGCGAAGGCCTCCTCGACCGGGCGGGCCGTGGGGCCGCCGTTCGCGTGGCTGATGACCGTCGGCCGGATCCGAAGCGCCATCCCGGCGTCCACGACGCTCGATCCGGGAACCGACGCCCCGCCGAAGTGCAGCGGGGCGACCCAGCCGAGCGACTTCGCGTGCGCCACGAGCTCCGCGATCCGCGACACGTCCTTCTCGGATCCGAGCCCGATCTCACCGAGCCGCCGCACGCCGAGCGCGTGCAGCGTGTCGAGATCCTGCTCAGTGATGCCCCGGTCGAGGAGGAGGGCACCGCCGAACACCCGGGAGCAGCCGGGCTGACGGGTTCGCGAGGTGAGGAACGCGGCCGCGCAGATCGCGGCGGCCTCGGCGCCGTCCTTTTGCCGCCCGGGCCAGTGGGTCTCGCCCGCGGAAACGAGCGACGTGACGCCGCCGTTCAGCGTGCGCGCCGTCCAGCCGACCGCGTTCTGCCGCGGGGTGAAATCGCCGATGACGGGGTGCGAGTGGGTGTCGATGAGGCCGGGAACGACCGTCGCACCGCGAACGTCGATGACGCGATCCGCGCGATCGGGCGAGATCCCGAACCCCACCTCGCGGACGAGCTCGTCCTCGACGAGAATCGAATCGCCGTCGGCGAGCGGCGCGTCGAGCCGCCCGGAGACGATCGCGCCGCAGTTCGCAAGCAGAACCCGCATGCCTAGTTGATCCCGTCCTCGCCGATCGCGTCCTCCTCCATCAGGCCGCCCATGCGCGCGTGCGGGCGCGGGCCATCGGTCACCGCGAGCAGGAGGAGCAGCTCGTCGGACAGCGGCGCGTCGGCCACGCTCACCGTCACGGAGTCGAAGTAGTCGCGGATCTTCATCGCGCGCTTGTGGTGCACCGGAATGTCGACCGTGCACCCCGTGCCCCCGCGCTTCTTCACGCTCGGCAGGATCGAGATCCCCTCGGCGATGTCCCGCGTCGGGCCACCGAACACCGGGTGGAGGAGGGCCGCAACGTGCTCGAGTTCACCCTGCTCGCCGACGACGCCCGCCTTGCCGTACGCCTTCACCTCGCCGGGCAGGAGCTCCATCGCGGTGGTCATGGCCCACGCCCCGAACACGCCGCCGGCCTCGCGCAGGAGCTGCAGCTCCTCGTCGTACACGCCGGCGAACGGGTTCTTCAGGACGGCGCCGACGACGACGCGGTGGATGGGGGCCGGGGCGGGGCGCCCGGCGTCGGCGGTGACGGTCTCGATCGTGCAGATGGTCTTGCGCACCTGGACGACTCCGTGGGCAGTGACGATCTCGGGAAGCGGGTTGGGCATGGCTGCTCCTTTTCTGGTTCGGCTAGGCGAGGCGGCTGACGGCGTCTTCGAGTGAGAGCACCTGGCCGAAGTGGGTGGCGATGTCGTACAGAGTCGATTCGTGCTCTCGTTCGCCGGTGGCCTTGCAGGCCTCCTCGACGACGAAGACGTCGTACCCGTTGAAGAAGGCGTCGTGGACGGTGCTGCGCACGCAGATGTTGAGCGCGACGCCGCACACGATGACCGAGCGGATGTCGTGCTCACGCAGGTACATGTCGAGGTCGGTGCCGAAGAAGGAGGAGTACCGGCGCTTCTTGATGAGCTTCTCGGCCTCGTCCGGAGCGAGATCGGGATGGATCTGCGCGCCGTGCCCCTCGCCGATGGCGTGCGGGATCCGGATCCGGAACAGCCCGTCAGCTCCCTCGGTGTGGCCGGGGCGCACCCACACGACCTTGCCGCCGGCGGCCCGGGTCGCGTCGACGAGGGCGCGGGTCGCGTCAATGACGGGTCCGGCGTCGCTCACCGGCATTTCGCCGGCCGGATCGAGGTACGCGTTCACCATGTCGACGACGATGAGGGCGCAGCGCTCCCGGTCAATGTCCGCGGGTGGCTGAGCGGACATCTTGTCCGAGAAGCCGTCGAGATCCTGTGTTTCTGTCATTGGTCATGCGCCTTTCGTGTAGAACTTGCCGCTTGTCGCCTTCGCCATGATCACATGGACCACGACCGCGACGGCGAAGCCGATGTACGCCGCGAAGCTGCTCACCGTGCCGAGGCCGGGCGTGAAGAGGATGATGGATCCGACCGTCACGGCAACGATCAGCGCGACGGGCCCGACGGGATTGAACGAGCGCACCCGCTCGCGCTCGAAGACCAGTTCGCGGGGGACGATCTTGAGCACGCGCCGGACGATCGTGAGATCCGCGACGATGCACCCCACCCATGCGAGCAGGAACACCCCGTTGAACGCGAGGAACGGCAGGATGTACTGGACGATATTGATGGCCATGAGCGGGATCGCAGCCACGCAGATGACGACCGTCCAGATGCGGCGGGCGTAGGGCGAGTGGTGCGCGCGATTGCTCACGCTCGTCAGCGCGATCGAGCCGAGGTGGATATTCGTGAGGTTGATGCGAATCTGCGAGACCCACGCGAGCACGACGGCGAGCAGCGGGCCGAGGAGGGTCGCGAACATCGAAGCCGGATTGCTGTCGCCGGTCGAGGCCGCGAAGAACATCCCGAGCGGCATCGCGAAGAAGAACATGAGGGCGTAGGGCAGCACGAGTGAGATCCAGAACGAGCTCTTGAACTTGCTCGGATGGATGTAGCGGTTGTAGTCCGCGGCCTCGATCGGGTTGAGCCCGATCGTGCCGGCGAGGCCGGCCAGGACGCCCGAGAGCGCGACCCCGGCCGCGATCCCTCCCGGCGCCTCGCCCACGAAGATCTGAGCGGGGAAGCCCCCGTTCAGACCCAGTGCGCGCACGATGGCGAGCGTGATGAGCACCACGTAGACCGGGATCGTGAGCCACATGAGCCAGGTGAGCTGCGTCGTGCCCTTCCAGAGCAGCGGAATGAAGATCGCGCCCGCGATGGCGTACCAGACGAGGGGCGGCAGGGGGAGGAGGTGCCCCGCGGCGTCCGCGAGGATCTGCCCCTCGATGGCCGTGTAGAAGATGAAGGTCACCGCGTAGATGAGCGAGGTCAGGATCGTGCCGGAGTACCCGAATCCGCACGCCCGCGTGATCAGCTCGGCGGTGAGGCCCTCGCGCGACGCGGCACGAGAGATGATCACGGCGAGCAGGATCAGTACGACGAAGCCGATCGCGAGGCCCGTCCACGTCGCCGTCGCACCGTAGGTGGAGAAGTAGGAACCGCCGGTCGCTAGGAAGAAGAACGCGGTGACGATCCCGAACAGGATCATGAAGATCGAGGACTGCCCGCGCCGCTCGGTGAGCGGGATCCGGGTGGAGGCGAAGTCGTCGGCGCGGTCGCTGCTCCGAAGGTCGTGTTGGGCGTCGTTGTCCACGCGAGCTCCTTTGGTCAGTTTCAGGCGCCGGGATGGCACCTGTCCGTCGAGACTGTATCCAGGCGACGATGGGCCTAGATAGATCGTGGCGCAAACATGCGGCGGGTGCGCGCCGGTCTTGGTGCCCGACGAAAGTGGGTTGATCAGCGTGAACGGGATTCGGCATTGCCGAACGCGGGAGGGGGAATTGGCCGCGGGCGACGATGCGGGCGGGTCGCGGGTGAGCCGCTCTGCAATACTCGGGGGATGGCTTCATCGGGGGAAACACGATCGCGGATTCTGAGCTCCTCGCTGAAATGCCTGAACCTCTTGACGCTCCTGTCGCAGCAGGGCATCCCGATGTCGCTCGGGCACCTCGCGGAGCGCTCAGGGCTGCCGAAGGGGACGGTGCATCAGCAGCTCCGCACGCTGATGGAGGCGGGGTACGTGATCCAGAACCCCGGCGGCAGTTACCAGGTGGCGCTCTCGACGATCACCCTCGGCACCGCGGCGCTCGAGCAGGCGAACCTGGGCTCCCAGATCGCGGCGCGCGTCGCCTCGCTTGCCGCCCGATCCGGTGAGACCGCGAGCCTCTCCGTCTTGCGCGACGGCCAGGTGTTCATCCTGTACCGGGTGACGATCGACAGCTCGCTCATGACGGACCTCGCGGCGGGGCGCACCATGCCGGCCTCGTCCTCGGCGTCCGGCCAGGTGCTGCGCGCCTTCGAGAATGAGGAACCTGCCGGACCGAATGCCGGATCGACCGAGACCGTCGCCGAGATCCGGAAGCAGGGCTACGCCGTGATCTCGGATGAATTCCTCGTCGGGATGACCACGATCGCGGTTCCCGTGCGCCTGCCGGGCATCGGCCTCGCGGCGCTCTCGCTCGCGGCGCCGACGTTCCGCTTCGACCAGGAGAAGCTGCTCGCTCTCCTCACGCGCTCCCGCGTGCTGTGACGCGGCGCCAGGCGAAAAACCGGTGCCCCCAGTAGGGATCGAACCTACGACCTGCGGATTAAAAGTCCGTAGCTCTACCGCTGAGCTATAGGGGCGCGGGCATGAGTCTATCGGAAACGA
Source organism: Leucobacter luti (assembly GCF_050310065.1). Lineage (GTDB taxonomy): Bacteria > Actinomycetota > Actinomycetes > Actinomycetales > Microbacteriaceae > Leucobacter > Leucobacter luti_B. The sequence continues at coordinate 1,089,679 of NZ_CP190007.1, forward strand.
AAGCCCACCTTGCTCACCCTCGGCGAACAGCGTTTCGCTCACCCGGGGAGCAGGCGTAGACTCTCGGGGCCCGGCCCGCGAACCCCGATCGCGGCCCAGCGAGCTTGAGAAGGAGATCTGTGACGCGCGAGTATCAGCGGCCCGTCCTGCAGCCCACCGCGGACTTCGACTGGATCATCGGCTCCGACGAGCCCGGAGCTTCCCACCGCCTCGCCGAGGAGACGTCGTGGGCGCTCCTCGACCGGGTGAAGCGGGTGGCCGACCCCGAGGTCGTCGAGCGCGTCGTCGGGCTCGCGGCCGGCCCCGGACTCGGCGACATCGCGGAGCTGTGGGCGCGCGAGAGCGAGCACTCGCTCGCCGGCGTGCTGTGGCGGCTCTACCTGCTGCGCCGTGCGGTCGCCTCGGACCCCGAGGGCGCCGCCGACCTCTTCACGCGCGGCTCCGCGATCTCCGTGACGATCGATCCCGTGGTTGCGGGCGCGGCTGAGCCCGTGACGACCGGTGCCATCGCCGAGCTCTGCGACACGATCCTGCGCGGCGCGTTCACGGGGGATCTCGGCGACGCGCTGGATCGCGCCTCCGCGTATGCCCGCATCATGTCGCTCGGCTCGGCCGACCTCGCCGATTCCCGCGACGCGCACAACGACGAGCACGCCCTCGCCCTCACGACGCGCGCACTCCGCTACTCGAAGCTCGCGCTCGAGCTGCACGGCGGCGCCCGCCGCTGGCGCGACGGCACGCTCGGCTAGCTGTAGTCGCCCGTGAGGCTGGTGAGCGCGATCTAAAGGTCTGCGTGGCGCCCCCAACTCGTTGCGCTCAGCGAGGGATCTGCAGTCAAATCCAGGATTTTGGGCAGACAGCCTCACTGGGTGCAGAAATCTCGGCGGGTGCAGGCGGGCAATGTCCACCGCGGGACGGGGCGAGCCAGAGCGATCACAGGCAACCCCGAGCAATCCCGGGCGATCCGGGGCACGCCCGGGCGCTCGGATCCGGCCCCGGATCGGGATTGGGATCCGCCTCTGCGCTACACTGGGGATGCCGGGCCGCAGTAACCCCGGGCTCCAATTTTCGCCGCTTCGAGCGGCCTTCCGCCGAGAGGCGTTCTGCGGTCCGGCCTTTTCTTTGCCCCAGCCCCAGCCCCAGGCCCGGCCACAGCCCGCCTCAGGCGACGTGCACCCAGGGGCGGCGATCCAGCCGCGGCTCCGCTTCCCGCAGCACCTCGCGGGTCATGGGCGCGATCTCGCCCTCCCCGAAGAGGAAGAATCGGGCGAGGTTCGAGAGCGGGTTGCCCTCGGTCCAGCGGAAGTAGATGTGCGGTGTGCAGTCGAGCTCGCGGCTCAGATGCAGGGCGACCGCCGCGATGCCGTTCGGCACCGTGCTGCCGTCGACCCGGAGCACCCGGTAGCCGTGCCGGTTCTCGCCGCGCACGACGAGCTCGCCCTCGAAGTCGGAGCTGTCTGAGATGTCGATCTCGATGAACAGCACGTCGTTGTCGGGAAGTCGGTGGGCGTGCTGCGCGTGTTCGAGCTTCGCCGCGTATCGCTCGGGCGAGATGTCGCGCGGCTCGTGCGCGATGAGGCGGAGGGTGAGGTGGTGCGAATCGGCGATGAACTGGGCGGCGATCGGGTCGAGGCGCACCGACGTCGCCCGCAGCTCGGTCGAGCGGGCGATCCGGGAGACGAAGCTCACGGCCACGATTCCGATGATGAACCACGCCGCGATCTTGATACCGTCCGGCCGTTCGATGATGTTCGCGATCGTCGTGTAAATGAAGACGACGGAGACGATGCCGAAGCCGATCGTCGCGCCCCGCTCGCCCCGGCGCCTCGCCGTCAGGGTGACGGCGATTGCTGCCGAGGTGATGAGCACGAGCACGCCCGTCGCGTAGGCGCCACCCTGCTCGTCGACGCTCGCCTCGAAGATGATCGTGATGAGGAAGCCGATCGCCGTGAAGACGAGGACGAGGGGGCGCGTGGCCCGTGCCCAGGCCGGGGCCATGCCGTAGTGCGGGAGGTAGCGCGGCACGAGATTCAGGAGGCCCGCCATCGCCGAGGCGCCGGCGAACCACAGGATCGCGATCGTGATCAGGTCGTAGAAGGTGCCGAAGCCCTCGCCGAGGTAGGCGTGCGCGAGATACGCGAGCGCTCGGCCGTTCGCCTCGCCGCCCGGCTGGAACTCCCTCGCGGGGATGAGCGCGACGGTCGTGATCGAGGAGGTCACGAGGAAGCCGCTCATGATGAGCGCCGAGGTCGTCAGGAGACGCCTGGCGCCGCGGATCCGGCCGCGGGGGTGCTCCTCGGTGTCGCCCGGATCGCCCTTGATCTGGGGCATGACGGCGACGCCCGTCTCGAAGCCGGAGAGACCGAGCGCGAGCTTCGGGAAGACGATGAGCGCGATCGCGACGACGAGGAGGGGGTTGCCGTGCTGCGTGGTGAGAGTGCCCCACCAGTCGGTCACCACGACGGGGTTCGTGACGAGATGCTGGATCGCGACCACGACGACCACGAGGTTCGCGGCAAGGAAGACCGCGACGAGCACGGTCGCGAGCCGAATCGCCTCGCGGAAACCACGCAGGAAGACGACGCCGAGCCCCGCGAGGAGCGCGAGCGTGATGACGACCTGCTGGCCGCGCAGCGCCTCGGGCGCGAAGGGGTTCTCGATGAGGTGAGCCGTGGCGTCGGCCGCGGAGAGCGTCATCGTGATCATGAAGTCGGTCGCCGCGAAGCCGAGCAGCGCGAGCACCGTCAGCTTGCCACGCCACCGGGGGAGGAGCTTCGCGAGCATCGCGATCGATCCGGTGCCGTGCGGGCTCTCCTTCGCGACCCGGCGGTAGACGGGCAGGGCGCCGGCGAGCGTCACGACCACGAGCACGATCGTCGCGAGCGGCGCGACGGCGCCCGCCGCGAGCGCGGCGATGGCCGGCTGGTAGCCGAGCGTGGAGAAGTAGTCGAGCCCCGTGAGACACATGACGCGCAGCCAGTGCGTGCGCTTCTCGGCGTCGGGGCGACCGTGGGGCCCGGTCTGTTCGCCCGGCGCCTCCGCGGTGTCCGTGAGAAGCCAGGCGCGAAGCCGGGAGCGCCTGGTGATCGCGGGGAACTCGCCCGTCCGCTCGAGGGACGATCCCGGTGTTGCGTTGCTCACGGCGCAACGTTACGCCTGTGCGAGCGAGACTTTCCTGAATGAAACTTGTGAGTCTCGGATCCAGTCCGGTGACCGGCCCGCACCGAACGCGGCAGCGGGGGCCCCTCGCCTGTGCGCTGAGCCCCCGCTGCCGCGTTCCCGCGTCCCGCTGCTTACCCGAAGCGACCCGAGACGTAGTCCTCGGTGGCCTGGACGGAGGGGGTCGAGAAGATCTTCGACGTCTCGTCGTACTCGATGAGGTTGCCCGGCTTCCCGGTGCCCGCGATGTTGAAGAACGCGGTGCGGTCGGACACGCGGGAGGCCTGCTGCATATTGTGGGTCACGATCACGATCGTGTACTCCTGCTTGAGCTCGTCGATGAGGTCCTCGATCGCGAGGGTCGAGATCGGGTCGAGCGCCGAGCAGGGCTCGTCCATGAGGAGGACCTCGGGTGAGACGGCGATCGCGCGGGCAATGCAGAGGCGCTGCTGCTGGCCGCCCGAGAGGCCCGACCCCGGCTTGTCGAGGCGATCCTTGACCTCGTTCCAGAGGTTCGCGCCGGAGAGCGAGCGCTCCACCAGGGCGTCGGCGTCGCCCTTCGACATGCGGCGGTTGTTGAGGCGCACGCCCGCGAGCACGTTCTCCCGGATCGACATGGTCGGGAACGGGTTGGGACGCTGGAAGACCATGCCGACCTGGCGCCGCACGAGCACGGGATCGACGCCGGGTCCGTAGAGGTCTTCGCCGTCGAGCAGCACCTCGCCCTCGACGCGCGCGCCCGGGATCGCCTCGTGCATGCGATTGAGGGTGCGGAGGAAGGTGGACTTGCCGCATCCGGAGGGGCCGATGAACGCGGTGACGCTGCGCGGCTCGATGTTGATCGAGACGCCCTCAACCGCGAGGAACTTCGAGTAGTAGACGTTGAGATCCGAGACCTCGATGCGCTTGGACATGCGGTGGGTTCTTTCCTTCGGGATCGGGAAGCGAGCGGTCGTGGGAGCCTAGCGGCCCAGCTTGGGCGCAAACCAGCGGGCGATGAGCCGCGCGAAGAGGTTGAGCGCCATCACGATGAGGATGAGGAGGAGCGCCGCGGCCCATGCGCGCTCGAAGAACGCGAAGGCCGGGTTGCCCTGGTTCGCGAACTGCGTGTACACGTAGACCGGCAGCGACTGCATGCGGTCGGAGAACAGGTTGTAGTTCATCGACGCGGTGAACCCGGCGGTGATCAGCAGAGGAGCCGTCTCGCCGATCACGCGGGCGATCGCGAGCATGATGCCCGTCGTGATGCCGGCGATCGAGGTGGGGAGCACGATCTTCACGATCGTGAGCCACTTCGGCACGCCGAGTGCGTAGGAGGCCTCGCGCAGCTCGTTGGGCACGAGGCGCAGCATCTCCTCGCTCGAGCGCACCACGACCGGGATCATGAGAACTGAGAGCGACACCGCGCCGACGATGCCCATGCGGACCCCGGGCCCGAAGAACAGGGCGAAGAGCGCGAAGGCGAAGAGGCCAGCCACGATCGAGGGGATACCCGTCATGACGTCGACGAGGAAGGTGATCGTCTTCGCGATCCGGCCGCGGCCGTATTCGACGAGGTAGATCGAGGTCATGAGCCCGAGCGGCACCGAGATGATGGTCGCTGCGAGGGTGATGAGCAGAGTGCCGATCATCGCGTGCAGCGCGCCGCCGCCCTCGCCCGTGACGTTGCGCATCGAGGAGTTGAAGAACTCCGTATCGAAGCGCGCCATGCCATTGGACACCACGGTGATCGCGACCGAGACGAGGGGCACCATCGCGAGGAGGAACGCGCCCGTCACGAGGCCCGTGATGAATCGGTCCATGGCCTGCCGACTGCCCTCGACCGCGAGTGAGAGGAAGCTGATGACCGTGATGTAGAGCAGCGCGCCGATCAGGAATGCGCCGACGACCGAGAACGCACCCTCGGAAGCCGCTGCGAGGAGGCCGAAGAGCGCGAACGACACGACGAGGCTGCCGCCGAGCACGAGCCACGGGGTGGGCCGTGGGAGGCGATTGCCTGCGAGCGTCGAGCCGGCGCCTGAGGCGCGGACGGTGATGGCCACGGGATCGGTCCCCTTTTCTTTCAGGTCGGTCTGCTGGAGCATCAGTTCGCCGCCGAGAACTCTGCGCGGCGGCTGACGATCCAGCGTGCCGCTGCGTTGACGAGGAACGTCACGACGAACAGGATGAGGCCCGTCGCGATGAGGACGTTGATGTTCTCGCCGTAGGCCTCGGGGAACGACAGCGCGATGTTCGCCGCGATCGTGGACGGGTTCTCCGAGGTCAGAAGCTTGAAGCTGAGGACGCCGGTCGCGGAGAGCACCATTGCGACAGCCATCGTTTCGCCGAGCGCGCGGCCGAGCCCGAGCATCGCGGCCGACACGATGCCGGGGCGGCCGAAGGGCAGCACCGCCATGCGGATCATCTCCCAGCGCGTCGCTCCGAGCGCGAGGGCGGCCTCCTCGTGCAGCGAGGGAGCCTGGAGGAACACCTCGCGGCAGATCGCAGTCATGATGGGCAGGATCATCACGGCGAGCACGAGCGCGGCCGTGAGGATCGTGCGCCCCGTGCCCGACACGGTGCCCGAGAAAAGCGGGAACCAGCCGAGGTGCTCGTTGAGCCAGACGAAGATGGGCTGTACCGCAGGGGCGAGCACGCCGATGCCCCACAGGCCGAAGACCACGCTCGGGACGGCAGCGAGCAGGTCGACGACGTAGCCGAGGACCTGCGAGAGCTTGCGGGGAGCGTAGTGCGAGATGAAGAGCGCGATCCCGATCGAGAGGGGCAGCGCGATGAGGAGGGCTAGCGTCGCGGCCCAGACGGTGCCGAACACGAGCGGGCCGACGTAGGCCCAGAAGTTCGAGGTGAGGAGCGAGGCGGTTTCGTCGGTCGCCGTAAAGGCCGGAATGCTGCGGGCGATCAGGAAGATCGCGACCGCGGCGAGGGTGACGAGGATCATGCTGCCCGCGAAGAGCGCGGACCGCGAGAAGAGTCGGTCGCCGAGGCTCAGCACCGGCTTGGTTGGGGCGGAGGAGGCTGTCACTCGGACTCCTGGGTCTGCGTTCGGCTGGGAACTGGGGGGCGGATCGGGGTGTGGCCGTAACCACGTGTGCGGGCGCGGGACCGCGTGTGGTCCCGCGCCCGCGAAACCGGACTAGGCGATCGCGTCGATCGCGACCTTCACCTTGTCGCGAAGCTCGGAGGAGATGGGGGCGCTGCCCGCGCTCTCGGCCGCGGCCTTCTGGCCCTCCTCGCTCACGATGTAGCTGAAGTACTCCTTGACGAGCTCGGCGTTCTCCGGCTTCGCGTACTTCTCGCAGCCGACAAGGTAGCTCACGAGCACGATCGGGTAGACGCCCTCGGCCTTCGAGGTGCGGTCGAGCTTGATCGCGATGTCGTGATCGGTGCGGCCCTCCTCCTGCGAGGAAGCGTCGACGATCGCAGCGGCCGCCTCAGGGGAGTACGCGACGTACTTCTCGCCGACCTTGATCTCGACGGTGCCGAGGCCCTCGGCGCGCGAGGCGTCGGCGTAGCCGATGGTGCCGACGCCGTTCTTCACGGCCTCGACGACGCCCGAGGTGCCCTGCGCGCCCTCGCCGCCGAACTCGGTCGGCCAGGTCTCGATCGAGCCGACGGTCCAGTCCTCGGGCGCTGCGGCCGCGAGGTAGTCGGTGAAGTTGCCCGTCGTGCCCGAGTCATCCGAGCGGTGCACGGCGGAGATGTTCGCGTCGGGCAGCGTGACGTCGGGGTTCTGGGAGGCGATCGCGGGATCGTTCCACTTCGTGATCTTGCCCGAGAAGATCTTCGCGACCGTCGGCGCATCGAGCTTGAGCGAGTCGACGCCTTCGACGTTGAAGATCAGGGCGATCGGGGAGATGTACGCGGGGAACTCGACGATGCCAGCGTCGGTGGCGCAGGCCTCGAACGGGCCGGCGGAGACCTCATCGGTCTTGAACGCGCGGTCCGAACCAGCGAAGGCGCTCGCGCCCTGCTGGAAGGTCTCGCGACCGGCGCCGGAGCCGGAGGGCTCGTAGTTGACGGTGACATCGGGGTTCGCGCTCTGGAACGCGGCGATCCAGGCCTCCTGGGCGGATCCCTGCGACGAGGCGCCTGCTCCGACGAGCTCGCCCGAGAGGCTGGAGCCGTCGCCGCCGTCGGTCGTACCCCCGCCTGCCTCGTTGGCAGCGCAAGAGGTGAGCGTGAGCGCGGCGATACCACCGATCGCTGCAACCTTGGTCAGTGCTGAGAGCTTCACTTCGGATGGATCCTATCTGAGCGAGGAACGGGTTCTGATGGCCGGTGACGACCACAATCTCCACGCTAGGGTTGCTTCGTGACGCGCGGTCTGCCGGGAAGTGAACAGCAGGTGAACGTGCAGCATCGGCGCGGATCGCGGGTAGCATGAGCGCGTGAGTAGAACGAAGCGGTTCGCCGCGCTTGGAGCCGCGGTCCTCCTCATTTCCGGGCTTTCGGCGTGCGCGCCGGAGCCGGAAACTGAGCCGGCCGCGGAGAAGACCGAGACGCCCACTCCGACGCCGACCCCTGAGCCGACGCCGGAGCCGCAGCCCGGCGTTGGGCCCGCGTGCCCGACGGACCACTGCGTCAGCGTTGCCGTCTCCGGCGACCTGCTCTTCCATCAGGGACTCTGGTCGCCGTTCGCGATCCCGACCGACGCCGAGGGGCGCAACTTCGATTTCGTGCCGCTGCTCGAGGGCCAGAAGGCGTACCTCGACCGCTCCGACCTCGCCATCTGCCAGATGGAGACGCCGCTCGCACCGTCGGGCGGGCCCTACGCCGGCTACCCGGCGTTCAATACGCCGCCCGAGGTCGCGGCCGCGGCGAAGGCCGTCGGCTACGACGTCTGTACGACGGCCTCGAACCACACGGTGGACCAGGGCACGGAGGGCCTGATCCGGACCCTCGACGAGCTGGATCGTCAGGGGATCCAGCACACGGGTTCCTACCGGGCCGAGGGTGAGCGCGACGTCCCGCTCATCGTTGAGGCGAACGGTGCGAAGATCGCGATCATCACCTCGACGTTCTCGCTCAACGGGCTCTACGCCGAGCACGAGTGGCAGGTCGACTACGGGGGAGAGGCACTCGGCCTCGATCCGGATCGCGCGATCGCGAAGGCGAAGAAGGCCCGCGAAATGGGGGCCGATCTCGTGATCGGGGTGCAGCACGCCGGAACCGAGTACGCGACGGCGCCCGACATCCAGCAGACGTCGAACGCGCACGCGCTCGTCGACAGCGGCGAGTTCGACTTCGTCTACAACCACCACACCCATTCGGTCCAGCCGCTCGAGGTGTACGGCGGGCGGTGGATCCTCTACGGCACGGGGAACACGATCAGCGAGAGCGCCCCGCCGGCCCAGCGGGTGAACAACGAGTTCCTCATGGTTCGCGTGCAGTTCGCCCAGCAGGCGGATGGCAGCTGGGGAGTAAACGACCTCGCGTGGAACGCCGCGACGAACACGCAGAACGGCGGCTACAAGTGGTGCTCCGTCATGCCGGATCAGCCGCAGGGCGTGTGCCAGACGCCCGAGGTCGACGCCGGCGTGCTCGAGCGCACCCGCGCCACGGTCAACAGCATGGGCGCGGCAGACGCGGGAGCCAGGGAGTGGCTCATCACCCAGGAGTGAGGGAGCATCCCCGTGGCGCGCGCGATCGCGCCGCGCCGCGCTTCGCGGCCCTACGCGAGTAGCCTGAGCGCGCCCGGCGCAACCGTGACACGGAACGGGCCTGATCCGACGCGCTCGCCGTCGGCGTAGGCGACCTCGCCGGGCGCGTCGATCGTGAAGCCGGTGCCGCGCGTGAAGCGCACCTCCGGCAGCGCGCCGTGCCGCCCGCGGGCGAGCACGCCGAGCACGCTGAGGAGGCGGGGGCGCGTCACGGCGATGACCTCGACGAGGTCGAGCTGGCCGTCTGAGGCGTCGGCGTCGGGGGCGATCGGGATCCCGCCGCCGAGAGACCCGATGTTCATGACGGTCGCGAGGAGCCCGGCGAACTCACGAGTTCGCCGGATGCCGCCCGGGCCATGTTTCGTGGCGGCCCCAGGCACCGGATCGACGTCGACCGAAAACCGCCTGGGCCGGAGCGCCACGATCTCGCCGAGGAGGGCCAGCTGGTAGCGCAGCGGGCCGAGGGGGAGCCGCAGATCGTTGGCGCGGCGGTTGATCGCCGCGTCGAAACCGACCGAGAGGCCGCCAGCGAACCACGTCGTGGCCACCTCGCCCGGCCGCTCGGGATCCGGCCGCGTGACGACGCCGAGGTCGACAGGCCGGGGCGACTCGATGGCCGACAGGATGCGCGCGAGCGCGGCGCGGGGGCGGCCCGGGAGCCGGAACTGCCTGGCGAAGTCGTTGCCCGAGCCCGCGGGCACGATCCCGAGCGGGAGCTCGCGCACCTCTGCGAGCTGGAGCGCGAGGCCGAGAAGCCCGTCTCCGCCGACGAGGATGAGGCCGCGCAGCCCATCGCGGGCGGCGGCGGCGATCCGCGCGGAGCAGTCTCCCGCGTCGCCGCCGGAGATCACGACGGCGTGCACGCCCGTCGCCTCGAGCCTGCGGCGCACGCGCTCGGCGACGCGCCGGCCCCGGCCGAGCGCCGAGGTGGGGTTGACGACGAGGCCGAACGGTGCGTCGGCCCCGCGATGGGGGGTGCTCACGGAAGTCCTAGTGCTTGATCGGGTACGTCTCGACGCCCAGGATCCCGGCGCCCGGTCGGGTGCGCGAGAAGTGGAAGACGGAGAAGCCGGCGGGCGGCAGCGCCGCGGCCTTTCCGAGGTAGCCGCCCGGAACGCTGCCCGTCGCGAGCGTGAGCTCACGGGCGAGATCCGGCAGCACGGGGCGGTGGCTGCAGACGACCGCGTCGCGGCCCTTCGCAATGATCTTCCCGACGAGCTTGCGGAGCTCGACGAGGTCGCCCTGGTCCCAGAAGTCCTGGCTCAGGCACTCCTTGAGCCGGATCTTCTTGCCGAGGTGCTCGGCGAGCGGCTCGACGGTGGCGCGGCACCTGGTCGCCGTCGACGAGTAGATGCGTCGCGGGCCGAACGGCTCGAGGATCGCGGCGAGATTCGCCGCCTGCTCCTCGCCGGCGTGGGCGAGTGGGCGGAGCGCGTCGACGGGAAACGCCGCACTGCGCGGCTCCGCCTTTGCATGGCGCAGCAGAGTGACGGAGAAGGTCTCCAGGAGTTCGTGCTCGGCGAGACGCAGGAACACGTCGTAGAGTTCCCGGTCCGCCCGGTAGCTCAGGCGCCTGCGCGCCTCGCGCAGCGGCACCCACTCGAGCGCCTGCACCTCGTCGTTCGGGGTGAAGGTCGACGCGAGTGCGATCTCGGGCGTCACCTCGGCGGCCCAGTACTGCACGGTCTTGGAGCGCCCGCCGCTCAGCGCGTAATTGATGGTGCCGAGGTTCACGCCGAGGGAGATGGCGAGCCCGGTCTCCTCGTGCGTCTCGCGCACGGCGGCCTGCGGCATGCTCTCGCCCGGGTCGAGCTTGCCCTTCGGAAACGACACGTCGCGCTGCTTCGTCCGGTGGATGAGCAGCACCATAACCTCGCCGGGTCCTGCGCCATTCGCTTTCGGGATCCTGCGCCAGCAGACGGTTCCCGCGGCGAGGATCTCCTGACTCACCGAGCTCTCCTGGCCCGCGCCTCCGTGCGGTCCAGCATCACGAGATCCTGCAGATCGGGGAGGGGCTCGCCCTCCTCGCTGATGACGCGGCGCAGCCAGGTGCCGTCCGGCAGCATGCGCCACGACGAGACGTCGTCCGAGAACGCGAACTCGAAGAAGCGGTCGATGCGGGCGAGGTGCTCGCGGTCGGAGAGCTGCACGAGCACCTCAATCCGGCGGTCGAGATTGCGGTGCATGAGGTCGGCGCTGCCGATGAAGACCTCGCGCTCGCCATCGTTCTCGAAGGCGTAGATGCGCGAGTGCTCGAGGTAGCGGCCGAGCACCGAGCGCACCCTGATGTTCTCGGACAGCCCGGGGACCCCGGCGCGGATCGAACAGATGCCGCGCACCCAGACCTCGATCGGCACGCCGGCCTGGCTCGCGAGGTAGAGGGCGTCGATGATCGCCTCGTCCACCATCGAGTTGGCCTTGAGCTTGATCCCGCTCGGGCGCCCGGCGCGGGCGTGCTCCGCCTCGCGCTCGATGCGCTCGAGCAGCCCGCTGCGCAGCTGCAGCGGGGCGACGAGGAGCCGGTCGTAGTCGGTTTCGATCGCGTAGCCGGAGAGCACGTTGAAGAGCTTCGTGACGTCGCGGCCGATCTCGGGCGACGAGGTGAAGAGGCCGAAGTCCTCGTAGATGCGGCTCGTCTTGGGGTTGTAGTTGCCCGTGCCGATGTGGCAGTAGTGGGCGAGCCTGCCGCCCTCGTCCCGGATCACCTGGACGAGCTTGCAGTGGGTCTTGAGGCCCACGAGGCCGTAGACGACGTGCACGCCGGCCTGCTCGAGCTTGCGGGCCCACTCGATGTTGGCCTCCTCGTCGAAGCGCGCCTTCACCTCGACGAGCGCGAGGACCTGCTTGCCGGCCTCGGCAGCCTTGATGAGGGCCGCGACGATTGGGCTGTCGCCCGAGGTGCGGTAGAGCGTCTGCTTGATCGCGAGCACGTCGGGATCCGTCGCCGCCTGCTCCACGAACGCCTGCACGCTCGTCGCGAACGACTCGTACGGGTGGTGCACGAGTACTTCGCGGCGCGCGATCGCGCCGAAGGTGTCGGGCTGCTCACTCGGCGAGTTCGTGCGGAACTGCGGGTGTGTGACCGGGATGTGCGGCTTGAACTTCAGATCCGGGCGCTGGATCTTGTACAGCGCGAAGAGCCCGGAGAGGTCGAGCGGCGAGGGCAGCGTGTAGACCTGCTGCGCGTCGATGTCGAACTCGCGCACGAGCAGCTCGAGCGTCGCCTCGTCCATGTCGTCCGAGATCTCGAGGCGGATGGGCGGGCCGAAGCGGCGTCGCAGCAGCTCCTTCTCGAGGGCCTGGATGAGGTTCTCGGTCTCGTCTTCCTCGATCTCCATGTCCTCGTTGCGCGTCACGCGGAAGACGTGGTCGTCGATGACCTCCATGCCGGGGAAGAGCCCATCGAGCTGATTGGCGATGAGCTCCTCAAGCGGGATGAATCGCAGGTCGTCGTCGCTCTCGCGGCGATCCACTCGGACGTACCTCGGGATCATCTGCGGCACCTTGAGGCGGGCAAACTCCACCTTGTCGGTGCGCGGGTTGCGCACCCGGATCGACAGGTTGAGCGCGCGGCCCGAGATGTAGGGGAACGGGTGCGCGGGATCCACCGCGAGCGGCATGAGCACGGGGTAGATGTGCTGCTCGTAGTACTCGGTGAGGACCTCGCGGTCGGCGTCGTCGAGCTCCTCCCAGTCGACGAAGCGGATGCCGGCGTCCGCGAGCGCCGGTCGCACCTGTTCGCGGAAGCAGCGGGCGTGCCGCAACTGCAGCTCGTAGGCCGTGCGGTTGATGTCGGCCAGCACATCGGTGGGCGCGCGGCCCACATTCGTCGGCACGGCGAGGCCCGTGACGATCCGGCGCTTCAGACCGGCCACGCGGACCATGAAGAACTCGTCGAGGTTCGACGCGAAGATCGCCAGGAAGTTCGCGCGCTCGAGCAGCGGGACCGTCGGGTCCTCAGCAAGCTCGAGCACCCGCTGGTTGAAGGCGAGCCAGCTGAGCTCGCGATCGATGTAGCGGTCGGCCGGGAGCTCGTCTCGGTCGGCGGGGCGGTTCTCTTCGCTCATGCGTCCATTCTGACACCAGGGCGACCGCCGGCGGGCCGCTTCCACTGCGCACTGCGTGAACGAACGGTGAACCCGGCGCGGGTGTAGAGGTCAACTGCGCGGGTGTTCTCGCCGTCGACATACAGGGTGACCCGCTGCGGATCGTGCTGCGCCATCCGTGCGAGCGTGACGTCGAGGAGCAGACGGCCGAGGCCCTGGCCCGCGCGTTCGGGTCGCACGCCGACCGCGTAGAGCTCCGTCTCGACGCCGTCATCGCCGCGCACGGTCTTGATCCAGGTCGAACCGGCGATTTCCGGATCCGCACCCGGCACGGTGTCCGTCTCTGCCAGCAGGATCAGGTCGGCGGGATCGAACCACGGCTCGGCCCGCATGAGCGCGAAGTCGTCGAGGGTGATGCGCCCCTGCTCCGGGTGGTCGGCGAAGGCCGCAGCGTTCGCGCGCACCCACGCCCCGGCGTCGCTCTCGCTCGCGGGATCGAAGGCCCGAAGCTCGAGGCCGGCGGGCGTCGGGATCCGGAGCGGGCCGCGCGCGTCGCCGGAGTCAGCACGAGGCAGAAGCTTCGGATCGAGCTCGAGCTGGAGCAGTGAGCGCACGGGGGTGAAGCCCGCGCGCCCGAGCAGGGCGTCGGCCGCGGGATTCTCGCCGTGGGCCCAGGCGAGCACGTCGCCTTCGGCATCCGCGAGCAGCTCGGAGAGCGCGGCCGTGCCAACGCCGCGCCCGCGGAACGCCGGGGCGACCACGAGGTCGAGCTCCGCGGCATCCCCCACGCTCAGAATCCCGGCCGCGATCGCCTCGCTCGCGGGGTCGCCGGGCCGTTCGCGCCAGACCCTGAGCTCGCGCTTGCCCTGCGCGGCCTCGAGGATCGCCTGATCCGAGACCGGCGGCCTGCCGTCGGTGCGCTCGGCGGCCGCAATGATCCCGCGCGCCCCCTCGATCGTCCCGCCGTTCGACATCACGCGTCCTCCTCTTCCGCTTCCACCTTCGCGCGCGCGAAGCCGTAGCCCACGCCGCGCACGGTGCTGATCAGGGCCTCGTGGTCGCCGAGCTTCGCCCGGAGGCGGCGAACGTGCACGTCGACCGTGCGGGTGCCGCCGAAGTAGTCCGTGCCCCAGACCTCGCCGAGCAGCTGCTCGCGCGTGAACACCCTGCCGGGGTTCGCAGCGAGGAAGTGCATGAGCTCGAACTCCTTATAGGTGAGGTCGAGCGGCCGGCCGAAGAGCCTCGCGGTGAAGTTGGCCTCGTCGATGACGACGCCGGAGGACTGGATCGTGGTGGGGGCCTGCTCCGCCGCCGGCCGCTCGAGGAGCCGGAGCCGCAGCTCGACCTCGGCCGGGCTCGCCGTGGGCAGGAGCAGCTCACTCACCCGCCACTCCGGTGTGAGGGCGGTGAGGGCGACCTCTGGCAGGAGCACGATCCGGGGCGTCGCGACGCCCTCTCCGAAGTTCAGGCACGCGGAGCGCGCACGCCTCGCGTCGAGCGTGCCGTCGACGAGGATCGCGTCGAAGCGCTCGGCCATGGTCTCCGGCACGCGCAGCGAGAGCGGTGACGAGCGCACGTCGTGGGGCAGGAGGTCGAGCGCCGGAAGCGAATCCGCCGGATCCCGGTCAGAGAGGCAGAGCAGCTGCATGAACTTGCTCCCTTCGCGTCCAGGTCCGAGTCACAGTGTAGTGCGCGGGCCGTTTCGCGAGCGTTTCGGGCGTGTTTCGGGCGACGCTTCCCGGAGCTCGGCGTGCACGCGTCTGCGCGCTGTGTGGGACACTGGATGGATGACCGAGAACGACGCCCCGGAGATGCCCGATGCGCACTCCTGGCACATTCCACGCCTGATCACAGCGTGGGCGGTGGCCGCGGTGATCGGCGCGCTCGTGAGCGTCTTCGTGCCCGTCGAGGAGCGATTCCCGTGGCTCGCCTTTGCCATCGGCGCCTCCACCCTCGTGACCTTCGCGCTGCAGCTCGGCACCGCGCAGCGCGTCGGCTTCATCACGCGCGTCGCCGCGAGCGTCGCGGGCTCGGTGCTCATCATCGCGGTGATCGATGTCGTGGGGATCCTGCTCCTGCCGTAACCGGCCCGCTCTTTCGGCTAGACTGGTCGCATGCTTCTCGCTCTCGAACTCTTCTTTCTCGGGCTCCTCGGACTTGCCTCGCTCGCGATCGCGTGGGTGTCAGGCACCGTCATCTACAAGCTCTTCAAGGGCCAGCGCTAGTCGCAGCCGAGCGGACCGGGCCCTGTGATGAACCCGTTCCTTGAGCTTCCTGGCGCGGTCGCCGACGAGCTCGGCGTCGCCGCGCACTTCGGCGAGCCCGTCCAGGAGCAGCGGGCGCTCGAATCCGGCGCCGCGATCGTCGACCTGTCGCACCGGGGCGTCGTCGTCGTCGAGGGCGCCGACCGGCTGAGCTGGCTGCACTCGATGACCAGCCAACAGCTCACGGGCCTGCCGCCCGGTGAGAGCGTCGAGACGCTGCTGCTCGACGCAAACGGCCGGATCGAGACCGTGATCCGGCTCGTGGATGACGGCGAGCGATCCTGGCTCCTCGTTGACGAGGGGCAGACCGACGGGCTCGTCTCCTTCCTCTCGCGCATGCGCTTCGCGCTGCGCGTCGAGGTGCGCGATGTGAGCGAGGAGTTCGCCGCGGTGCTGACGTTCGACGGTGGCCCGGCCGCCGAGGCGCTTCGCGCCGCAGCCCCCGTCGCCGAGTGGCGGGATCCGTGGGCCCAGGTGCAGCGCGGCGGCGCGCAGTACGCGCACGCCGAGTCCGATCACCCGGGGGCCGAGTGGCGTGCGGTCCAGTTCGTTTTCCCACGCGCCGATCTTCCGGGCGTCGCGGCGCTCGCCGCCTCCGACGGCGTGCGCGCCGCGGGCCTCCTCGCGCTCGACGCGCTTGAGGTGCGCGCTTGGCGACCGAGCCAGCACGGTGAGGTTGACGAACGGGCGATCCCGCACGAGTTCGACTGGCTCCGCACGGCGGTGCACCTGACGAAGGGCTGCTACCGCGGACAGGAGACGATCGCGAAGGTCCACAACCTCGGCCACCCTCCGCGGCGCCTGGCGCTGCTGCACATCGACGGCTCCGGCGGCGAGCTGCCGGTCGCGGGTGCACTGGTGTACCGCGCGGGTGAGGCGGGGGACGCGGGATCGCGGCCCGTCGGCCGCGTCACGCGGGCCGGGCTCCACCACGAGTGGGGCGGCGTCGCCCTTGCGCTCCTCAAACGCTCGCTCCCGGAGGACGCTGAGCTCGAGGTCCGGATCGGCGCGGGCCCCGACGCGCCCGACGCCGAGGACCGGCAGGCGGTCGCCGCCTCCCAGGAGGTCATCGTGCCGCGCGACGCCGGCGCGACCCGCCGCGCGGACATCGCTGAGCGCTTCGGCGGCAGACGCTCCTGAATCTTCCACGCCCCGCAACGAACTAAGCTGGAGACTATGACGAACACGCTGATCCTGCTCCGCCACGGCCAGAGCGAGTGGAACCAGAAGAACCTGTTCACCGGGTGGGTCGATGTGCGACTCACCGAGAAGGGCCGGGGGGAGGCGGCGCGCGCGGGCGAGCTCCTGCGCGAGTCCGGGATGCTCCCCGACGTGCTGCACACCTCAGTGCTGAGCCGCGCGATCCAGACCGCGAACCTGGCGCTCGACAGCGCGGATCGCCTGTGGATCCCGGTCCGCCGCTCGTGGCGCCTCAACGAGCGCCACTACGGCGCGCTCCAGGGGCTCGACAAGGCCGAGACGCTGCAGAAGTACGGCGAGGAGCAGTTCATGGAGTGGCGCCGCTCCTTCGACACTCCGCCGCCCGCGCTCGACGACGCGAGCGAGTGGTCACAGGCGAATGATCCCCGCTACGACGGGATCGACGGTGAGCGCCCCCGCACTGAGTGCCTGAAGAACGTCATCGAGCGGCTCGTGCCCTACTGGGAGAGCGAGATCCTGAGCGACCTGAACGCGGGCAAGACGGTGCTCGTCACGGCCCATGGCAACTCGCTGCGCGCGCTCGTGAAGCACCTCGAGGGCATCTCCGACGAGGACATCGCGGGGCTGAATATCCCAACCGGCATGCCGCTCGTCTACGACATCGACGAGCAGGGCAAGCCCACGAGCGCCGGACGCTACCTCGATCCGGAGGCCGCGGCCGCAGGCGCCGCGGCGGTCGCGGCCCAGGGCCGCTGAGGCGGGAGCCCGGTTCGCGCCCGGCCTCGGGAACGCGAGTGGGCCCCCTCCTCGGAGGGGGCCCACTCGCGTTCCGGATCGGGATCGATGCCGCTAGCGGTACGAACCACGAGCGAGGAGGGGCTTGCCCTGTCGGGCGAGACCGGAGGAGCTAGTCCTCGTCGTCCTCGTCGATGTTGTACTTGCTGGCGTATTCCGCCCAGGGATCGTCCTTGGCCGCGCGTTCGGCCTCTGCTGAGAGTTCCCGTTCAAGCGCCGAGTAGTTCGTGTCGGGGCTGAAGTACTTCAGCTCCCTGGCGACCTTGGTGTGCTTTGCCTTCTGACGGCCGCGCCCCATGCGTGACCCCCTTACACATTCGGGCCTCGCGGGAAATGAACCGCGAGGCAGGTACCAATTCAAATAGACGTATGGAGCAGATTCTAGCATGACCGGTCCCGCGGTGATGCGCGGGTCGGTAGCATGGGAGTGTGTCTCCTCGCCGCCGTTCCACACGGATTATCCTGATTTCCCTGCTCGCGGTCGCAGTTCTCGTCCTTGGCGGTGCGATCGCCGTGCTCCTGCCGATCCTCACGCATCAGAGCGCCGGGGGATCCGGGCAGCGGGTCCCTGATACGGCGGTCGAGCGGGTCGAGGCCACGGGGGCCGACGATCGGGTCCGCTCACTCGAGGCCGTCGGCGAGTCGGGGAAGCCCGTCGACCTCGGCGCGATCGAGCCGGGCCAGCGCATCACGGTGCTCGGATCCGGCTTTGATTCCGGTATCGGCATATATCTCGCGATCTGCGGAATTCCCGCGGACCCCGAGGAGAAGCCCGGTCCCTGCCTCGGCGGCATTCCCCAGGGTGCGACCGAGGGGACCGTCGACAAGAGCGCCCTCTCGAGCGCCTGGATCACGAACGACTGGGCCTGGCGCGCGTTCGCGACGCACCGCTACGGCGACGAGGGCAGCTTCGAGGTGACCCTCACCGTTCCGGATCCCACGGTCGACGGTTTCGACTGCCGCACCTCGCGCTGCGCGATCTCGACCCGCGCAGACCACACGGCGACGAAGGACCGGGTGCAGGACATGCTGCTGCCCGTCTGGTACGCGAAGTCCGCCTAGCGGCGCGACCAATCAGGCGCCGGCGAGGGGCGCGATGACGAGCGTGGCGATCGCGTAGATCGCGAGGCCGGCGAGCGAGCCGACGACGGTCCCGTTGATGCGGATGAACTGCAGATCCTTGCCGACCTGCAGCTCGATCTTCTCGGCGGCCTCCTGCGCGTCCCAGCGCTGCACCGTCTCCGTGACGACGTTCGCGAGGTCGTGGCGGTAGGTGCTCACGAGGTGCTCGACGACGCCCATGACCCAGACATCGATCTTGTACTGCAGCGTCGGGTCCTCGACGAGCTTCCGGCCGAAGTCCTGCGCGGCGGCGACGATCCGGATCCGGAGTTCGCTCGCCGGGTCCTCGAGCATCTCCACGAGGGCGGCCCGGGCGGTCTGCCAAGTGCTCGCCGCGAGGGAGCGGATCCGCGGGCTGTCGAAGACCTCGAGCTTGAACGCCTCGAGTTGCTCCTGCAGCTGCTCCTGCTCCTGCAGGTCGCGGGCGAGGTCGGCGAGGAAGCGGCCGATCGCGATGCGGAACGGGTGGTGGCGATCAGACGCGACCGTCTGGCAGAAGCGGACGGCCTCGGAGTGCAGGCGCTGGTCGACGAAGCGGTCGACGACGCTCGGCACCCAGGAGGGGAGCCGCGAGGACACCACCCGGTCGAACGCCGCCGGGTGCTCGACGAGCCACTGCTCGAGGCGGTTCGCCGCCACGTCGATGAGCGTCTCGTGGTGCTCGCCGCCGATGAACGACTCGGTCGCGCGGCCGAGCAGCGGCCCCCACTCGGGGTCGACGATGTGCTTGCGCACGAGCGCCTCGATGAGCTCCTGCACGTCGTTGTCGTCGAGCACGGTGAGGGCGCCGAGGCCGGCGCTCGCGACGGCCGAGCCGACGCGCTCCGCGTGCTCGCGCTCCGAGAGCCAGGTGCCGGCCATGCGCGCGCCGCTGATCTCGGCGAGCTTGCCGTGCACGACGTCGTCGGCGAGGAAGTTCTCCTCGATGAACGAGCCGAGGCCCTCGCCGATGTCGTCCTTCTTCGCGGAGATCAGGTTCGTGTGCGGGATCGGGATCCCGAGCGGGTGGCGGAAGAGCGCGGTGACCGCGAACCAGTCGGCGAGCGCGCCCACCATGCCGCCCTCGCTCGCGGCGCGCACGTAGCCGAGCCACGGGTAGCGATCCTGCAGGATGAACGAGACGACGAAGACCACGGCCATCCCGAGCAGGAGGGCGAGCGCGATGGTCTGCATCTTGCGCAGTTCTGCGAGGCGGGCGAAGTCCGCCTCGGTGACTGCGCCGAGGGTGCGGCGGGTGCGGGTCTGCGGCATCACAGTATTATCCACCCGCTCACCGCGCGGAACGTGCATGCATCGTCCCTGCCCATAGCGGGCGCAAAAGTGCCTCGTAGCCGCGTTATCCCCGATCCGATACCCGATTGACGGCAGCGGGCCAGTGGGCCCGTGGGATAATCCCAGCTATGCACCTGCTCACCGCGTTCAGCCTCAAGAACCGCGCGCTCATCTCCCTCGTGACGATCGTCGCGGCGGTCTTCGGCCTCCTCGGGGTGGGATCGCTGAAACAGGAGCTCATGCCCTCCGTGCAGTTCCCGGCCATTGCGGTCGTCACGACGTATCCGGGCGCCTCGCCGGAGGTCGTGAACAAGGACGTCTCCGGGCCCATCGAGACGGCCCTGCGCGGCGTCCCGCAGCTCGAGAGTTCGTCGGCGACGTCGAGCACGGGCAGCTCCATGGTCGTCGCCCAGTTCACCTACGGCGTCGACATCACGGCGACCGAGCAGAAGGTCGAGCGGGCGATCAGCAGGATCTCGAAGATGCTGCCTGCCGAGGCCGACACGCAGGTGCTCTCCGGCTCGGTCGACGACTTCCCCGTGATCCAGATCGCCGTGACCCCCGCCGAGGGGGAAACCCCCGAGCAGGCGGCGCAGACGATCGAACGCGTGGCGATCCCCGAGCTCAGCGACCTCGACGGCGTGCGCGACGCGCAGCTCTCGGGCGCGCGGGCCGAGCGCGTCACGATCCGGCCCGATGCCGCGAAGCTCGCAGACAACGGCCTCACGAGCCAGGCGATCACCGACGCGCTGCAGCAGAGCGGCGTGCTCATCGCCGCAGGGACCGTGGGAGACGGGGACCGCACGCTCGCGGTCCAGTCGGGCTCCGAACTCACGACGCCCGAGGAGATCGCCGCCCTCCCGCTCCCCGTGAGCGCGGAGGCCGGCGGCGGACTGGCCACGGGCCAGGAACCGGCAGGCCCGAGCCGCGGCGACCCCCGCCAGCTGCAGCTCCAGGACATCGAGGCTCCGGATCTCGAGCCCGTCACGATCGGCGAGGTCGCCGAGGTGGCGCTCGAGCCCGGCCCCCAGGAGAGCATCTCCCGCGTGAACGGGCAGGCGGCGCTCACGATCGCCGTGACGAAGATGTCGGCGGCGAACACGGTCGACGTCTCGCACGCGGTGCAGGAGTCGCTCGACGGCATGCAGGACCAGCTCGGGGGAGCGAAGCTCACGGTCATCTTCGACCAGGCGCCGTACGTCGAGCAGTCGATCGAGACACTCACGACCGAGGGGCTCCTCGGCCTCGTGTTCGCGGTGCTCGTGATCCTCGTCTTCCTGATGTCGGTGCGCGCCACGCTCGTGACCGCGATCTCGATCCCGACCTCGGTGCTCCTCACCTTCGTCGGCCTGAATTTCGCCGACTACACGCTCAACATGCTGACGCTCGGCGCGCTCACGATCTCGATCGGACGCGTCGTCGACGACTCGATCGTCGTGATCGAGAACATCAAGCGGCACATCGCCGACGGGCCGGATCGCGCGCGCACGATCGTGCGCGCGGTCCGCGAGGTCGCGGGCGCCATCACGGCGTCGACCGTCACGACGGTGGCCGTGTTCCTCCCGATGGCCTTCGTCGACGGGATGGTAGGGGAGCTCTTCCGGCCGTTCGCGTTCACGGTCACGATCGCGCTCGTCGCGTCGCTCTTCGTGTCGCTCACGATCGTCCCCGTGCTCGCCTACTGGTTCCTGAGGCCGGAGTCCGCAGGCCGCAAGCGCCGCAGGAGCACGGCGGCGGAGCCCGCGCCGGGGGCCGCCCTGACCGCGCTGCAGCGCGGCTACCGCCCCATCATCGAGTGGACGCTCGCGCGCCCACTCGTCACCCTCGGCATCGCCGTCGCCGTCTTCGCGGCGACGATGGCGGCGACCCCGCTCATGAAGACGAACTACATGGGCGAGGACGAGCAGAACTCGGTCGGCCTCGTGCAGACCCTCGCGCCCGGCACCAGCCTCGAGGCGCAGCTCGCGCAGGTCGAGCGCGTCGAGGCGGAGCTGAAGAAGGTTTCCTCGGTCGAGACGGTGCAGGTCACGATCGGCAGCTCTGGCGGCGGCATGAGCGCCCTCTTCGGAGGAGGCGGCGACGGCACGGTCAACTACTCGCTCACGACGGATCCCGACGCCGACCAAATCGCGGCGAAGGATGACATCCGGGCCGCGGTGAACGGGCTCAAGGACGCTGGCGAGTTCTCGCTCGGCCAGTCCGGCGGGGGAGTGACCGCGTCGAGTGCGATCGAGATCGACGTCGCGGCGCCGGATCAGGACACCCTCGCGAAGGCGAGCGAGGAGGTCACCGCCGCGCTCCAGAAGAACGACGCGCTCAAGCAGGTCGAGAGCGACCTCGCGCGCTCTCGCCCCTACCTCAGCATCGCCGTCGACCGCATGGCGGCGGCGCGGGTCGGCCTCACCGAGGCCGGGGTCGCGGGCCAGGTCGCGCAGCTCATGCAGCCGTCGCAGATCGGCCAGATCACGATCGACTCGAACACGGTCTCCGTCTACCTCGCGAACGGACAGCCGCCGGCCGACGTCGCGGGCGTGCAGGCCCTAGAGGTGCAGACCGCCCAGGGCCCGGAGCGGCTCGACGCGCTCGCCGCAGTGCAGGTCGCGGACGGTCCCGTGACCGTCACGACCGCCGACGGGGTGCGCACGGTCACCGTCTCGGCGCTCCCCGCTGGCGACGACCTGACGACTGCGAGCGTCGCCGTCGACGAGGCGCTCGCCTCGCTGAAGCTGCCGGCCGGCGCGAGCGCCACGGTCGGCGGCGTCATGTCGCAGCAGGCCGACGCGTTCTCGCAGCTCGGGATCGCGCTGCTCGTCGCGATCCTCATCGTCTACGTCGTGATGGTGGCGACGTTCCGGAGCCTGCTCCAGCCGCTCCTGCTCCTCGTCTCGGTGCCGTTCGCCGCGACGGGCGCGCTGCTGCTGCTTATCGCGACCGGGATCCCGCTCGGCGTCGCCTCGCTCATCGGCGTGCTCATGCTGATCGGCATCGTCGTGACGAACGCGATCGTGCTCATCGACCTCGTGAACCAGTTCAGGGAGCGCGGCGACGGCCTCCGCGACGCGGTGCTGCACGGCTCGCTCCAGAGGCTCAGGCCCATCGTGATGACCGCCCTCGCGACGATCCTCGCGCTCACGCCCATGGCCCTCGGGATCACGGGCAAGGGCGGATTCATCTCGCAGCCGCTCGCGGTCGTCGTGATCGGCGGCCTGCTCTCCTCGACGGTGCTCACGCTCGTCGTGCTGCCGACCCTGTACTACGTGGTCGGGCGCAGGCGGGAGCGCGGCAGCGAGCGCGGCGCCGCGCGCCGCGGCGGGCCGGACGGGCCCGGATCCGGCCCTGGGGCCGGAGCCCTGGCCGTCGCTGGGTCTGAAGCTGGACCCGCTGCCAGCGACGTCGGCCGCGCCGACGAAGCTGTCGAGCCGGCGGCTCCGCGTCGGCGTCGGCGCGGTCTGCGCATGCGCGGGGAGGCCGATGCCGCCGCCCCGGCTCCCGTCCTTGCCGTTCCTGCTGCCCCGGCGCCGGCTCTTGCGGCTCCGGCTCTTGCGGCGCCGGCTCTTGCGGCGCCGGCTCTTGCGGAACCCGCGCACTCCGCTCCCGCGCCGCAGCCCCAGGAACAGGAGATTCCGGGCGACGAGCACGCGCACGCCGCGCCGGACGCCGACACGGTGGAGGACGCGCCCCGCGCCTTCGCCCCCGAGCCGCCCGCCGTCAGGCCGAGCGGCGCGAGCGGTCTCGAGCAGCTCTTCGCCGAGCCGGAGCCCAAGCCGGAGCCCGAGCCGGAGCCGGAGCTGGAGCCGGAGCCGGAGCTGGAGCCGGAGTCTGAAACGGTGTCTGAACCGGAGCCCAAGCCCGATCCCGATCCCGATCCGGAGCCTGAGTCCGATCTCGGCGACGACGAGCCGGCTCCCGCCAGGCGCCAGGATCCGCGTTCCGTCCCGATCGTGCTGCCCGCCGTGGCACCCGTCGCGGAGAGCGACGCCGGCGCCGGTGAACCCGAAGGGGCCCCTGTAGAGGCCCGGGTCGCCCCCGCGACGAGGCCCGTGGGTCCCGAGACCGCGGCAATGTCGCTCGCGCTGACCGACCTCGGCTTCGACGGGGTCGAGCCGCGCCCGGTGACCGAGGCGCTCGACGTCCCGGTGCTCGATCAGCCGGTGCTCGATCAGCCGGTGCTCGATGAGCCGGTGCCCGCGGAGATCCCCTGGGACGCGGATCCGGAGCCGGAGCCGGATCCGGATCCTGAGCCAGAGCCCGACGGGCAGGACGTTTCTGCTGATCCGGAGCCTGACGACGACCTCGACTGGATGCGTCCCGTGTCTGCCCTGGGAGGTTCCAGCGCTCCCCAGCAGCGGGCCCACGATGAGGATCCGGGGCAAGACTCGGCTCCGGTCGCGCCCGCGCCCGTGACGGGGGAGCTCGATTGGGAGCGACTCATGTGGCAGGCGACGCAGGAGGTCGACGACGAGGATGAGACGGGGGCTGAGCGCTAGTGGCACAGAAGCGCCGCAGGGGGTTCAAAGCGCCGGCGAACTACGAGCCCGGCCGCAAGCCGAAGGGCGGCCGCGGCCGCGGCCCGCACGCGCAGGGCCGGGCGGCCGACGGCGACGCGCCCGACGAGCGGCGCGGGTCGGAGCGGCGCGGCTCGGATCGGCGAGAAACCGAGCGGCGCGGCCGCCCCGACGTGCACGCGCGGCCCGATCGCGTGGCGCGGCCAGAGCGCGCGAAGCGTCCGGACCGCCCGGCCGGCGAGCGCTCAGGCGGCGGCGAGCGTGCCCGCGTGTTCGCGTTCGACGAGCAGGGCGCGCCGAAGGGGCGTGAGCGCCAGGGAGCGAGCGCGAGCCGGCTCCCCGCGAAGCGCACGACCGCGGCGGATGCCGCGGCGGCGAGCTTTGCGGGCCTTGGCCTCGGCGGGAACATTGTGCGAACCCTCGCGGAGCAGGGCGCCGATCGCCCGTTCCCGATCCAGGTCGCGACGATCCCGGACGCGCTCGCGGGTCGCGACGTGCTCGGCCGCGCCCGCACGGGTTCGGGCAAAACGATCGCGTTCGGGGCGGCGCTCGTTGAGCGGCTGCTCCGGCTGAAGGCCGAGGGGCGCTTCGGCGAGGAGCAGCGGCCGGCCCGCCAGGGCAAGCCGAAGCGCGGCGAGCGCGTCGAACGGGCGCCGAGGCGTCAGGCGCGCAATCCGAAGGCCCTGATCCTGGCCCCCACCCGTGAGCTCGCGCTGCAGATCGACCGCACCGTGCAGCCGATCGCGCGCTCGGTCGGGTTCTTCACCGCGCAGTTCGTCGGCGGGGTGCCGATTGAGCCGCAGGTGCACGCGCTCTCGCGCGGCGTCGACATCGTGATCGGCACGCCTGGCCGGGTGCAGGACCTCGTGAACCGCCGCAAGCTCGACCTGCGCGAGGTCCTCGTGACGGTCATCGACGAGGCGGATCACATGTGCGAGCTGGGGTTCCTCGAGCCCGTGCAGCGGGTGCTCCGGCAGACCGAGCGGGGCGGGCAGCGCCTGCTCTTCTCCGCGACGCTCGACGGCCAGGTGTCGGAGCTCGTCGAGGAGTTCCTGCGGAAGCCCGCCGTGCACGAGGCTGAGGACGGCGCGACGGGAGACGTGTCGCACAGGGTATATGTCGTGCTGCGCGAGGACAAGGATCGCGCGCTCGTCGAGCTCGTGTCGCGGCCGGGCCGCATCATGGTGTTCTGCCGCACGCGCGCCTACGCCGAGCGACTCTCGGAGGCCTTCGTTGACGCGGGGCTCAGCGCGACGGCGCTCCACGGCGACCTGTCGCAGGCGCGGCGCGAGCGCAACCTTGAGCGCTTCGCCTCTGGGAAGGCGGCGATCCTCGTCGCGACCGACGTCGCGGCGCGGGGGATCCACGTCGACGACGTCGACCTCGTGCTGCAGGCGGACCCACCGGACGAGCCGAAGGCCTACGTGCATCGCGCGGGCCGCACGGGGCGCGCGGGGAGCGACGGTGAGGTCGTCACGGTGATCGCGCGGACCAGGCAGAAGCGCACCCGGGAGATGCTGCAGGAGGCAGGCATCGAGCCGGAGTTCTTCGGCGATTACGTGCCCGAGGGTGCCGTGGGCGTGCAACGCGCGGGATGGATTCCCGGGGAGACGCCGCGGGAGGATCGCGGCCGCGGCAGAGGGTGATCTGAGGCCTCCAGCAGACTGGGGATACCTCCAGGCATTGATGCTCTGATTTGGATGTTTTCAACAACGTGGGGGTGCCGCGTCCCGGCGCCACGTTGTGGGTGGAAACCGTTCAGTTGTCCGTGTCAGGGGTGCGGCCTAGCCTGGCTGCAGAGCGGGCCGGGCGCCTCGGGCGACCCCCGCCGATCGGAATCACCGATCGTCATCTCAGTCGAAGGAGCACGATGAGCGACAAGACCTCCACCTCCGCGCCCAGGATCGACGTCGCCGCGGTCGGCGACGCGCTGCTCGGCAAGTGGCGCACCGAGCGCCTCGAGTCGCGCAGGCTCGCGGAGGATCCCCGCCTCCACACGATTCCGGGCCAGACGATGGACGAGCACCGCGAGCGCGTGCTCGAGCAGCTCGGGATCCTGGTGGAGAACGGCGCGATCCAGCGCGCGTTCCCGTCGGATCTGGGCGGCGGCGACAACCACGGCGGCAACATCGCGGCGTTCCAGGAGCTCGTGCTCGCCGACCCGTCGCTGCAGATCAAGAGCGGCGTGCAGTGGGGCCTGTTCGGCGCGGCGATCCTGCACCTCGGCACGCGTCCGCACCACGAGAAGTGGCTGCCGGACGTGATGAGCCTGAAGCTGCCTGGCGCGTTCGCCATGACCGAGATCGGCCACGGCTCGGACGTCGCGTCGATCGGCACGACCGCGACCTACGACCCGGATACCGAGGAGTTCGTGATCCACACGCCGTTCAAGGGCGCGTGGAAGGAGTTCCTCGGCAACGCGGCGCTCCACGGCCAGGCGGCCGTCGTGTTCGCGCAGCTCATCACGCAGGGCGTGAATCACGGCGTGCACGCGTTCTTCGTGCCGATCCGCACCGCCGAGCGCGAGCTGCTGCCGGGCGTCGGCTCGGAGGACGACGGGGTGAAGGGCGGCCTGAACGGCATCGACAACGGGCGCCTGCACTTCGATCAGGTCCGGATCCCGCGCACGAACCTCCTCAACCGCTACGGCGATGTCGCCGCCGACGGCACCTACTCCTCGGCGATCGAGAGCCCCGGCCGCCGCTTCTTCACGATGATCGGCACGCTCGTGCAGGGCCGCGTCTCGCTCGACGGCTCGGCCGTGCGGGCCATGCAGGCGGCGCTCACGATCGCGATCAAGTACGGCGCCGAGCGGCGCCAGTTCCCGGGCGCATCGGGGCGCGAGACCGTGCTGCTCGACTACGGCCAGCACCAGCGCCGGCTGCTGCCGCGCCTCGCCGAGACCTACGCGATGACCTTTGCCGACGACCGCCTGCTCACGGTCTTCGACGAGGTGTTCTCGGGCGCGCGCGACACGGACGAGAACCGCGAGGATCTCGAGACGCTGGCCGCGGCGCTCAAGCCGCTCTCCACCTGGGCCGCGCTCGACACGCTGCAGGAGGCGCGCGAGGCGACGGGCGGCGCGGGCTTCATGGCGAAGAACCGACTCACGGGGCTGCGCGCTGATCTCGACATCTATGTCACCTTCGAGGGCGACAACAACGTGCTGCTGCAGCTCGTCGGCAAGCGCCTCCTCACCGACTACGCCGCCCAGTTCAAGCCGGGGGATCGCGCCGCGATCGCGAAGGCCGCGGCCGCTCAGCTCGGCGACCGGGTGAGCCGCTTCGGCCTGCGCCAGGTGGGGCAGAGCATCGCAGACCTCGGCCAGATCGCCCGCTCCGTCGAGAGCCTGCGCACGACCGACGCGCAGCGCGCGCTGCTGACCGACCGGGTAGAGACGATGGTCGCGGAGATCGCGCTCGCGCTCCGCGAGGCGACGAAGAACGTGCCGAAGGGCGACAAGCGCGCGAAGGCCATCGCGGGGGAGGACGCCTTCAACGCGCAGCAGCACAAGCTCATCGAGGCGGCCCGCGCGCACGCCGAGCTGCTCCAGTGGGAGGCCTTCACCGAGGGCATCGAGCAGGTCGCCGACGCGGGCTCGCGCCAGGTGCTCACTTGGCTGCGCGACCTCTTCGGCCTCGGGCTCATCGAGAAACACGCCGCCTGGTACCTCGTGCAGGGCCGGATCTCGGGCCAGCGCGCCGAGGCCGTGACCGCCTACATCGATCGGCTCATCGGCCGCCTGCGCCCCTACGCGGTCGACCTCGTCGACGCCTTCGGGCTCACGCCGGGGCTCCTCCGCGCCGAGATCGCCACGGGCATCGAGGCCGAGCGCCAGGAGGAGGCGCACGCCTACGTCGAGGCGGAGAAGGCCGCGGGCACGTGGCCGATCCACGAGAAGGAGCTGCGCGCCCGCGAGAAGGAGCGCGCGAAGGCCAAGCAGCCGGCCTAAATTTCCTCCCGAACTCTGAATCCGCGGGGTGACCTGGGCTGATCCCGGGCGCCCCGCGGCATTACAGTGGGACCATGGCAGAACTGAGGACCCTCTACCCCGCGATCCAGCCCTTCGCGAGCGGCAAGCTCGCCGTCGGCGACGGGCACGAGATCTACTGGGAAACCTGCGGAAACCCGGAGGGCAAGCCGGTCGTGTTCCTGCACGGCGGGCCCGGGGGCGGCTGCGCGCCCGACCACAGGCGCTACTTCGACCCCGAGCGCTACCGCATCGTGCTCTTCGACCAGCGCGGCTGCGGCCGCAGTACCCCGCACGCGAGCGCGCCCGACGCCGACCTCGCGACGAACACCACCTGGCACCTTGTCGACGACATCGAACGGCTGCGCGAGCACCTCGGCGTCGACCGCTGGCAGGTCTTCGGCGGATCCTGGGGCTCGACCCTGGCGCTCGCCTACGCGCAGACGCACCCCGCGCGCGTCACCGAGCTCGTGCTGCGCGGCATCTTCACCCTGCGCAGGAGCGAGATCCACTGGTTCTACCAGGACGGCGCCTCGGAGCTCTTCCCCGACGTGTGGGAGGAGTACCTCGCGGTGATCCCCGAGGCCGAGCGCGGCGATCTCGTCACGGCCTACCACCGCAGGCTCTTCGATCCGGACCCCGCGGTGCACACCCCGGCGGGCGTCGCCTGGACCGTGTGGGAGAACTCGACGATCCGGCTCATCCCCGACGAGGCGGGGATCGCCGAGGCGCGCGCCGACGAGGCCGCCGCCGTCGCCTTCGCCCGCATCGAGAACCACTTCTTCTCGCACGGCGGCTGGATGGAGGACGGGCAGCTGATCCGCGACGCGGCAGAGAAGCTCGCGGGGATCCCCGGCGTCATCGTGCAGGGGCGCTACGACGCGTGCACCCCCGCTCGCACGGCCTGGGACCTACACCGCGCCTGGCCCGAGGCCGACTTCCACATGATCCCGGACGCCGGCCACGCGGCAAGCGAACCCGGCATCGTCGACGCGCTCGTGCGCGCCACAGACCGCTTCGCAGACGAAGCGGGATCCACCACCGAGGCTGGAGACCAGCGATGACCTTCAACGACAACGCACGGATCGACACGAGCAAGGTGTCGAAGCGCGGCGGCGGCGCGCGCCGCGGCGGCATGATCGCGGGCGGCGGCATCGGCATCGCCCTGCTGCTCGCCATCGGATCCCAGATCCTCGGGATCGACCTCACTGGCCTCGCGCCCGTCGCCGAGCGTGCGCTCGGCGGCTCGAGCGCCGTCAACGAGCAGTCGACCGAGGGGCTCGCGGGCTGCGAGACGGGCGCCGACGCCAACAAGGACGCCGAGTGCCGCATGGCTGGCGCCGCCGACTCGCTCGACCGCTACTGGTCGACCCAGGTCGGCAACTACCGCAGCCCGGGCGACGTCGTGCTCTTCTCCGGCCAGACCCAGTCGCCCTGCGGCACCGCCTCCTCGCAGACGGGCCCCTTCTACTGCCCGAGCGACGAGGCCATCTACGTCGACACGGCCTTCTTCGACACGCTCACGCAGAACTACGGCGCGAGCGGCGGGCCGCTCGCCGAGATGTACGTGCTCGCCCACGAGTGGGGCCACCACATCTCGAACCAAATCGGCTCGCTCCAGAACGTCGGCCGCGACTCCGGCCCGGCGTCGGGATCCGTCCGCCTCGAACTCCAGGCCGACTGCTTCGCGGGCGCCTGGGTCAAGGATGCCTCCACAGTGGCCGATGACCAGGGAGTCCCCTTCCTGAAGCCCGTCACCCGCGAGGAGATCGCCGACGCGATGAGCGCGGCCGCCGCCGTCGGCGACGACCACATCATGGAGTCCGCCGGCATGGGCGTGAACCCCGAACGCTTCACCCACGGCACCTCCGAGCAGCGCCAGAAGTGGTTCATGACGGGCTACCAGGAGGGTCCCACTTCTTGCGGCACCTTCGACGTGGCGGCCTCGCAGCTGTAGTTGGGCGGCGGTTGGCGCCGGTGTCTGACCCCGAGTCGGCCGTAAGGCCCCTTTCGCGGGCTTGAATGGGGCTTTACGGCCGACTCGGCGTCGGCAATGGGGCTCAAGGGCCCACTCGGCATGGGTGCGGGTGGGTGGGGCCCGGGATCCGGGCCCTGATCCCGACCTTGGCGCTGTCGAGTGGGCCGTAAGGCCCCTTTCGCAGGCTTGAATGGGACCTTACGGCCGACTCGGCGTCGGGAATGGGGCTCAAGGGCCGACTCGGCGCGGGTGCGGGTGCGGGTGGATGCGCGGGCGCGTGGGGTCCGGGATCCGGGCCCGGATCCCGATCGCGACCTTGAACTCGACCCCGCCGCTGTCGAGTGGGCCGTAAGGCCCCTTTCGGGGGCTTGAATGGGGCTTTAGAGCCGACTCGGCGCGGGGGTTGGGGCCTAAGGGCCGACTCGGCCTTCGGGTGCGCGTGCGCGCGGGTGTGTGGGGTTCGGGATCCGGGCCCGGATCGCGACCTTGGCGCTGTCGAGTGGGCCGTAAGGCCCCTTTCGCGGGCTTGATTGGGGCTTTACGGCCGACTCGGCGCGGGGAATGGGGCTCAAGGGCCCACTCCGCCGGGGGGGGGAGAGGGGCGGGGCGCGCCGCGCGCTAGCTGCGGCGGGGCTTCGGGCGGGGCTTGGGCTTCGGCTTCCACTTGGCGTTCGCGAGCTGTGCGCCGCGCGTGCCGGGCTTCGGGCCCTGCTTCTTCGCTGAAGTCTTCGCCGGGGTCTTCGCCGCAGTCTTCCCCGACGCCTTCGAACCGCCCGAAGAACGACCCCGCGACCGGGACTTCTCCGAGCCGGAGCGGCCGCCATCCGAGCCCCGGGAGCTACGCGCGGTGCGCCCGCGCAGGATCCCGGCGAGCTGCTGCACGTCGGCGGCGTCGCGCTCGAGCGCCCAGGTGGCCCATACGGACGTGCAGGCGAGCCGGGGTTCGCCCGTGATCGGGAGAATGGCGTGCTCCTTCTTCGAGGAGAGGTGCCGCGCGAGCGGAATGGGGAGCAGGATCGCGCCCGCCCCGGTCGCGACGAGCGCGAGCGCCGCGGCGACGTCGGCGGGCATCCAGGCGGGATCCGCCCACGCCTCGGCGGCCGGCCAATCGGGCGCGTGATCAGGATGATCGAGCAGGGTGACGAGCTCGAGCTCAGAGAGCGTGACCGAGTCGCGCTTGGCGAGATCGTGGTCGGCCGACACGACGAGCCCGATCGACTCCTCGTAGAGCCGCAGCGCGTGCCGGGTGCGCGACGGCTCCTCGGTGCCGCGCGGCCGCTCGCCGGGACGCGTGCGCTCGAGCATCAGGTCGGCCTCCGCCGCCGCGGCCCCGCGACCTCCGCCAAACGCGACCGCGACGGGCGACAGCACGAGCTCGCTCCCGGTCGCCTCGCGCCAGCGGTTCGCCCACTTGCTCGGCGCGATCCCGCGCGCGAAGCCGAGGACGAGCGGCCGCGCGGCGTCGGAGGAGGGGTTCGATTCGGCATCGTGACCAGCAGTTTCCTCGGGCATTACAGTGCCACCTCCGCGAAGATCTCGTGCGTGTAGGGGAGCCGGGCCGCGGACAGGGCGATCCGGTAGTGCTCGGGATCGAAGACCCCGCTCGACGGGTCCGCGCCGCGCAGCGGCGTCCCCTCCTCGAGGTAGCGGGGGAGCGCGATCCGCGAGTGTCCCTGCGGCGGCAGCCCGCTCGCCGGAACCACCCGCCACCAGGAAGAAGCGTGTCCGTACAGCGCCATGACCCGGCCGACCGCGCGCGGCGCCTCCGAACCGATCGCGATCCCCACGTCGCCATAGGTCATCACCCGCCCGGCGGGGATCCGTGCGACGACGCCGAGCACGGCGTCGACGAACTCAGGGCTGGGCATGCGACAAGCCTACGGCGTGCGGGCCCGGATCCCCGATCCGGATCCGGCCCCGGATCCCGCCCCATCACGGACCTCAGCCGATCGAGGACACCCCGAGCGCCATGCCGATCGTATAGGTCGCGGCGACCGCGATGCCGCCGAAGAGGAGCTGCCTGCCGGCCCCGATGAACCAGCTGCGGCGGGTGACGCGCGCGGCGAGGCCGCCAGCGATGAGCAGGCCGACGCCGCCGAATGCGAGGCCCCACCAGATGTTTCCGAAGCCGAAGATGAAGGGAAGGATCGGGATCACCGCGCCGACGCCGAAGGCGAGGAACGAGGAGATGCCCGCGACCCACGGGGACGGCTTCTCCTCGGGGCTGAGCCCGAGCTCGTGCGAGAGGTGCACGCGCACGGCCTGCTCCGAGTTCGCGTGCACCTGCGAGGCCGCGCGCTCGGCGGTCGGATCGTCCATGCCGAGCCGGCCGAAGAGGGCGGCCAGCTCCGCCTGCTCGCCCTCGGGGTTGCGGTGGTGCGCCTCGCGCTCCGTGCGCACCTCCTTGTCGAGCTGCTCGTTTGCGGTGCGGACGGACGTGAACTCGCCGAGCGCCATTGAGATCGCGCCCGCGATCAGGCCGGAGACACCCGTGACCGCGACCATCCAGGGTGCGGCGCCCGCCGCGGCGATGCCCGCGATCAGGCCGACGTTCGAGACGAGACCGTCCATCGCACCGAACACGGTCGCCCGCAGCCAGCCCGACGACACGTCGGCGTGACGGTGATCGTACTCGTGCGGCTTAGCAATATCGAAGGTGCTCATGATGTGCTCTCTGTGTGGGTGACGACCCGAAACGATAGCAACGATTCGAAGGGAGGGAGAAGCCCGGATCGCACCTCGCGGGGCCGTTCGGATCGGGTTCGTCGCGTCGAACTTCCGCCCCGATCAGAGCGAAAGCACCTGTCCCTCCCAGCGGCCGCGAAGCCAGCGATCGTGGCTCGCGACGATGAGCGCGCCCGGATAGTCGGCGAGCGCCGCCTCGAGATCCTCGACGAGCGTGAGCGACAGGTGGTTCGTCGGCTCGTCGAGGAGCAGCACGGGCGGCGGGTCCGCGATGAGCGCCGCGAGCGCGAGCCTGCGCTGCTGCCCAATGCTGAGGGCGCCGACGGGCCTGCGCGCGTCGCGGTCCGCGAGGAGCCTCGAGGTCGTCAGCGGCCGAGCGGCGGCTCGATCCGCCCCGATGGCGGCGCGATACCAGGCATCGGCACGCAGCTCCGGATCCGGAAACGACACCTCCTGCGGCAGGAATCCGACGTGCTCGAACCGCTCCACCTCGCCCGTCGTCTGCGCAAGCTCCCCGGCCAGGATCGCGAGGAGCGTCGACTTCCCCGCGCCGTTCGGCCCCTGTAGCAGGATCCGCCCGCGCTCCGTGAGCTCGAGCGTGGTCGCGGCAAGGCGGGGCGGCAGCGCGACCTCGTGCGCGGCGAGCACGATCGGGTCGTCGCCGTCGCCGTCGCCGCCGTCGCCGCCGCGGCCTGCCCCGTCCGCTGCCGCGCTCGCCGCAGGTCCCGATCCGGCGCCGAATCCCGCGAAGCGCAGCGGCTCGGGCGGCCTGCGAACGCGCTCCCGCTCGAGCGCGTCGAGCCGCCCGCGGGCGTTGCGGGCCCTGCGCGAGGTCACGCGGGCGTCCTTGTCGGCGTAGAACTTGCGCGTGATCCGGGATTCCGATTTCGACACGTGCTTCCTGTTGACCTCCCTCGACCCGACCTCGATCTCGTGTTCAAGGCTCTCCCGGCGCGCAAGCTCGGCCGCGTAGCGGTCGCGCCAGCGGGCGAGCTCGGCGGCCCGCTCGGCGCGGGCGTCCGAGTAACCGACGCCCCAGAGGCGCACGCCGAGGCCGGTGCCCGTGTCGTCGGTCGCGTCGGGATCCGGGCCCGGATCCGGATCCTGGTCCAGCCCCTGATCAGCGGCGGCACCCGACGCGGTCGCCGCATCCGCGAGCACCTCCGCGGGCACGGGCAGCGGATCCAGGTCCAGGATCTTCGTCGCGACGGCGTCGAGCAGTGCGCGGTCGTGGCTCGCGAGGAGCACGATCCCGGGCCAGCCGGCGAGCACGCGCTCCAGGTAGGCCGCGGAGGCGTCGTCGAGGTGGTTCGACGGCTCGTCGAGGAGCAGGGTGTCCGGGGCCGCGAGCAACACGGCGGCGAGCGCGAGCCTGAGCCGCTGGCCTCCCGAAATTTGCCCGATGGGGCGATCGTTCGGGATCCCGCCGAGGCCGAGGCCGTCGAGCATCTCGCCGCGCTCCGCCTCGGCCGACCACGCGCCCGTGCGCTCCGCGTCGGCGAGGGAGGCGGCGTAGTCGTCGGCCGCCCGCTCGGAGTCGGCCGCGGTCGCGAGCCGCTCGCCGAGCCGCGCGAGCCGGTCGAGGGCCTCGAGCGGGGCGCGCTGGGCGTCGTCGAGGACCGCGCCGAGCGGGGTGTCGTCCGGGTAGGGGAGTTCCTGGTTCAGGATCCCGACGCTCCCGGGAAGGGACACGATGCCCTGATCCGGCGCCAATTGGCCCGCGATGATCCGGAGCAGCGTGGTCTTCCCTGCGCCGTTCTCGCCGACGAGCCCGATCCGGTCGCCGCGGCGAGCCGCGAAGGTCACGCCGCTCAGCACGCGGCGGTCCGGGTGGGAGAACGAGACGTCGTCGACGGCGAGGTGGAGATGGGCGGCGGTCGCGTCGCGCGGGCCGTGCGCCGCGGCGCCGCCGCGGCCGGCAGCGCGCTCGGCGGCCCTGATGGATGGTGAGTGGTGAGTGGTCGGCATGGGGTGCCTTTCGATGCGGAAACGGGTTCCGCCGGGCGTGTGCCGGTGCGCGTGCTTCGTGGATTTCCCGGGGGCGTCGGATCGACGCCCGGACCAGGCGGCGCGGCTGCAACGAGCGGCGC
Organism: Leucobacter luti; assembly: GCF_050310065.1. Classification (GTDB taxonomy): domain Bacteria; phylum Actinomycetota; class Actinomycetes; order Actinomycetales; family Microbacteriaceae; genus Leucobacter; species Leucobacter luti_B. The sequence goes on from NZ_CP190007.1 coordinate 1,124,386, forward strand.
GGGAACACAGCAGTCATCGGCGCCTCGGGCGCGGAACGTGGCTGCGTTACTTCTTCACGGGGTCGAGTGTACGCCAGGGGGCCCGGGTGAGCGCAAGGCCCGGTTCGGCTTCGCGGGTCCGTCAGTGTCGGTGGTCGCGCGTACGCTGGGACCGTACCGGTCGGCTGGGAGAGGGAGTTCGCAATGACGATTGAAGCAACGGGGCGCGTGGTGGCGACGGCGGCGGGGCGCGATCTCATCGTGCCGCGCTCCCTCGCCATGCCGATCGCAGAGGCCTGGATCTTTGTCTCCGACTCGGAGCACACCGAGCAGTGGTTCGGCCCGTGGGAGGGCGACGGTCGCACGGGCGGCTCGATCCGGGTGCGCATGCGCTTCGAGGAGGGGCACCCCGAGATCCGCATGAACGTGCTCGCGTGCGAGGCGCCGGCGCGGCTCGCGCTCAAGTCGGTGGGCGAGTACGGCAGCTGGGACCTGGAGCTTCGGCTTGAGGAGGACGGTGAGGAGGACACGCTCGTGAGCCTCGTGCACCACCTCGGGGAGGACGACGCGGTGGGCGAGATCGGCCCGGGCTGGGAGTTCTACATGGACCTGCTCGTCGCCGCGACCGAGGGCACGGAGGAGCCGACGTTCGACCAGTACTACCCCTCGATGAGCGGCCACTACACGGCTCAGCTGGGCTGACGGGAGCGCCGGCGCCGCGGGGTGCGAGGCGTGCGGGGGCGGCTTGCGCCGGTTCTGCCCGGACCCGCGATCCGGCGCCCGCGGAGGCCGCCGAGCGACACGATGAGGTTGCTGCCGACGATGAGCCCGATCCCGAGCCACTCGGCGGGATCGAGCACCTGGCCGAGCATGAGCCAGCCCGCGAGAGCCGCCCAGGCGGGGTTCACGCTCGTGAGTGTTCCGAAGACGTTGGCTGGGACGCGCCGGAGCGCGGCCATGTCGAGTGCGTAGGGGAGGACGGAGGACAGGAGGCCGCAGGCTGCGGCGAGCGCGAGCGCGCCGACGGTCGGCGGGTGGGTCGCGAACCAGGCGACGGCGATCGGGATCCAGACGCCCGCCGTGACGAGGCTCGCGAGCGCCGTGCCCTGGAGCCCAGGGAGGCGCTGGCCGACCGCCCGGTTGAGCAGGATGTAGGCGGCCCAGGCGGCGGCCGCGAGGAGTGCGAGACCGATCCCGAGCAGATCCGAGCTCGGCCCCGGCCGCGTGAGCACGACCACGCCGACCGCGGCGAGCAGCGTGCAGGCGAGGTCGATCCGGCGCCGCGACGCCGCGATGGCGACGCCAAGCGGCCCGACGAACTCGAGCGTCACGGCGAGGCCGAGCCCGATGCGTTCGACGGCCGAGTAGAGGCTGAGGTTCATGACGCTGAAGACGAGCACGAGGCCCAGGATCAGGCGCCAGTCCCTCGCGGAGAGTCCGCGCAGGCTCGGGCGCACGACGGGCACGAGGCCGATCGCGGTCACGAGTTGGCGCACCGCGACGACGCCGACCGGCCCGATGGCGGGGAACGCCATCGCGCCGAGCGCCGCGCCCGCCTGATTGGAGACGGAGCCGCCGAGCATGAGGCCGATCCCGGTGGCGCGCTGCGCCGGGGTCGCCGTCGCGGCCGAGAGCGGGAGCTCGATCGGGCCCGTCGCCGGGACGGTGGGGCGCGAGGTGGTCATGCCTCGACGCTAGGGGGTCTGCGGCCAAAACCCTAGTGCATGTTTCGGCGCTGCCATACGCTTAGGTTATGGACTGGACGCTGCGGGAACTGCGCTGCTTCGTGACCGCCGCGGACGCGGGATCCTTCACCGAGGCGGCGGCGCAGCTGCACGTGTCGCAGGCCGCGGTGTCGCGCACGATCGCGAGCCTCGAGCGCACGGTCGGGGACGCCCTGCTGCGGCGGATCCCGCGCGGCTGCGAGCTCACGCCGACGGGGCAGCAGGTGCTGCCCCAGGCCCGCAGGCTCCTCGCCGAGGCCGAGCGCTTCGGCGACTTCCTCGCCTCCCGGCACGGCACGCTGCGCCTCGGCTACGCGTGGGCCGCGCTCGGCAAGCACAGCGCCGCGCTGCAGCGGCAGTGGGCTCGGGATCACGAGTCGATCGACCTCGAGCTCGTGAAGCACAACTCGCCGACCGCGGGGCTCGCCGAGGGGCTCTGCGACGTCGCGGTCGTGCGGATCCCGGTCGACGAAGCCCGCTTCGACTCGACGGTCGTCGGCCTCGAGCGGCGGGTCGTCGCCTACGCCGCCGACGACCCCGAATGGTCGAGGCGGCGCCAGCTCTCCCTCGCCGAGATCGCGCACCGCACGGTCATCATCGACCCGCGCGCCGGCACCACCAACACCCAGCTCTGGCTCGGCGCCCCGCACACCCCGCGCTTCATCGAGACCGGGGACGTCGACGCGTGGCTCGACGCGATCGCCGCCGGCCGCGGGGTCGGGATCACGGCCGAAGCGACGGCGCACCACCACGCGCGGCCCGGCATCGCGTTTCGCCCGATCAAGGACGGGTCCCGGATCCCCGTGCGGCTCGCGTGGTGGCACGACCATGTGCCCGCGGGCCTCGGCGAACTCGTGAACGACGTGACGAGGTTGTACGGGCAGTAGGGGTTGGGGCCCGGGCGCGCCGGGCGCCGATCCGGGGCCGCGCCCGGCCGCGCCCGGCCGCGCCCGGGGGTCGAGTCGGCCGAAAGGCCCCTTTCGCGCGCTTGAATGGGGCCTTTCGGCCGACTCGACCGCGGGAATGGGGCCTTTGGGGCGACTCGAGGCAGGGGAGAGATAGGGGAAGGCGCATGGGAGTGCGAAGCGCCACGGCGAGCCTGAGCGTCGGCGTAGCGTTTCCTGACCAGAGGCTCACCAGGGGTTTTGTTCGACTGGAGCCGCTGTTTGACTGGCGGGATGACAGCAGCAGTTCTCACCGAAGCGACCGAAGCAGACACCGCGGAGCTCGAGGAGTTCCTCACCCGCGCTGACCTCACGCTGAGCGGCCTCGACTCTACGAGGGTGCGCATCTGGATCGAGCGATCCCCGGAGCGCGGGATCGTGGGGAGCGCGGGCTACGAGATCAGCGAGGATGGAAAGCATGCGCTGATCAGGAGCGTTGCGGTGCACCCCGAGGAGCAATCCGAGGGGAGGGGCAGCGTGCTCGCCCGTTTCACGGTCGACCGTGCTGAGGACGAGGGCGTCGAGCGCGCCTGGCTCTTCAGTCGGCGCAGTGGCCCCTTCTGGCAGCGCCTCGGCTTCGCGCCCGCGGACAAGGACGAGCTCGCCGAGGCCCTCGCCGAGACGCACCAGGTCCGGCTCTTCCATGACTCGGGTCAGCTCGCGGACGAGGTCGCCTGGGTGCGGCAGCTCGCGGCGTAGCGCGAACGCCGCACCGGGTTCCCCCGCACCCAGGAGACGCACATAAAAATGAGTAGACTCATTAATGAGGGAACTCCGAAAGGCGGCGATCGTGAGCGAGACAGGCATCACCGACATCCCGGGCACCGCGCAGCTCGGCCGGCGCGACCGCAATATGCGCGAGAAGCGCGAGCGGATCACGCGCGCCGCCGCCGAACTTTTCGCGGAGCTGGGATTCGGCGCCGTCACGACGCAGGCGATCTCCGACCGCGCTGACGTCGCAGCCGGCACCCTGTTCCGCTACGCGTCGTCCAAGAGCGAACTCCTGCTCATGGTCTACAACGAAGTGTTCAGGGAGGCGATGGAGCGCGGGATCCGGCTGGCCGGTGCCGAAACATCGGCGGCCGCGGCAGTCGCAAGTCTCGTGCGCGAGGTCGTCGAGCAGGCGCAGAGGAGCCCCGAGAATAGCGTCGCGTACCAGCGTGAACTGCTGTTCGGTGCGGACGGCGAGCGCTTCCGGGCCGAGGGCCTGGAGCTCGTCGCGAGCTTCGAATCCGAGATCGCGCAAGTGATCGGCGCCGAGGCTGCGAGGCGTGGGATCGCTGCGGATCCCGACTCCGTCAGGGTGGCTGGCGCCTCCGTATTCGCGGCGATGCATCTCGCGATCGCCCGGCTGTCGACCGGGGCGCACGAGGGTGCGAATGTGTGCGACGATCTGCGGCTTCAGATAGCCCAGATCGTCGAAGGGACGCTCCGCGGGCTGCACGAGGCGCACAGCCCGGCGCGCGGAGTCGGAACACCACGAGGGAAGGAAGAACAATGAGTGGCAGCGGAATCCACAAGGTGACGGTACTCGGGACGGGCGTGCTGGGATCCCAGATCGCGTTCCAGACCGCATTCAGCGGCTTCGAGGTCACGGCCTATGACATCTCGGACGAGGCCGTGGCGCAGGGGCGCGAGCGCTTCGCGGGCCTGGCGAAAACCTACCAGCATGACGGCGTGCCCGGCGCGGCCGACGGGAAGGCAGACGAGGCGCTCGCCCGCTTGGCGGCGACCGCTGACCTTGCGGCGGCGGTGGCCGACGCGGATCTCATCATCGAGGCCGTGCCCGAGGTGCTGACGATCAAGCAGGAAACGTACGAGAAGCTCGGCAAGCTCGCCCCCGAGAAGACGATCTTCGCCTCGAACTCCTCGACGCTCGCGCTCAGCGACCTCGTCGGCTACACCGGCCGCCCCGGCAAGTTCATCGGGCTCCACTTCGCGAACCAGATCTGGAAGTTCAACACCGCCGAGGTCATGAGCACGACCGAGACGGACCCTGCAGTCTTCGACACGCTCCTCGCGTTCGCCGCCGAGATCGGCTGCGTCCCGATCCCGATCCACAAGGAGAAGCCGGGCTGGCTGCTGAACTCCCTGCTCGTGCCGTTTTTGAGCGCCGCGCAGGATCTCGCCTTCGGCGGCTACGCCGAGCCCGCCGACATCGACAAGGTGTGGCGTATCGGCACGGGCGCGCCCAAGGGCCCGTTCGAGATCCTCGACATTGTCGGCCTGATGACGCCGTACAACATCTCGCTGCACGGCGACGCCCACCAGCAGGAGATCGCCGCCTGGCTCAAGGAGAACTACATCGACAAGGGGAAGCTCGGGATCGCCTCCGGCGAGGGCTTCTACACCTACCCGCGCGAGAGCTAGTGCAGGGGCGGCCGCACGCCCCTCAGACGGTGGGCGGCCGCACGACCCCGTAGCGGGCGCACACGAAGTCCCGATTGCGGGCGCAATCGAGGAGTTCGAGGCGGAGATCCCGCGGGAGCAGCGGGCTGCCGGCGCCGAGCGTCACGGGTGCGAACTGCACCCACACCTCGTCGAGGAGACCCGCGTCCGCGAACTGCCCTGCGAGCTCGCCGCCGCCGACGATCCACACGTCCTTGCCGCCCGCCGCCTCGACCGCGTCGGCGTGGATCCGCGCGACGTCGCCCCGCGCGAAGCGCACGTCGGCGCCGGCGGGCGACTCGAGCTCGCGGTGCGTGACGACCCACGTCGGCAGCGCATACCCCCAGTCCTCCTCCGCGCGGCGCAGCCACTCGTAGGTTGACGCTCCCATGACGAGCGCCCCGATGCCCTCGAGGAACGCGGTGTACGCCATCGGCCCGTGCTCGTCGAAGTCCTGCGCGAACAGCCATTCGAGCGAGTGATCCGGCGTCGCGATGAAGCCGTCGAGGCTCGACGCCGTGTAGAAGTGCGTGGTCATGCGGTCAGCGTAGGAGGGGCGGTGCGCGGCGGTCAATGCTGGGGATCGGGATCCGAATCCGGATCCGGGGCCGCGGCCGGGCCGCCGGTGGACTGCGATCGCGGAGCGAGTTCGCCGCGAAGCATGGCCTTCGCCGCACGATTGGCGGCGCGACCCGCGCCGAGTGTCCACGCGATGCCCCATGCGGCGGCACCGATGATCGCTGAGAGGTTGGCAACGGTTGCTGTGCCTTCCGAGGCGCCGAACAGTGGGAGGAGGGCGGCAAGCGCCGCAAGCGCCCCGCCCGTGGTGAACCCGATGCCTGCGAGCCTCAACCGGCCAAGGCCGGCCCGGTGGCCGGCGTCCCACGCCTCGTCCGAGGCCATGGTCCAGCGGGTGCGGATTCCGATCGTTCCATTCCGCGGCAGCGTTCCGCGGCGGAAGGCGGCGGCCGAGGCGACCACCACTAATCCTGCGATCAGGAGGCACGCGCCGGATACCATCATCGGCCCGAGGGAGTCTGGCATGCGGCAACCCTAGTGTGGGTTGCTCGGAAGCGCCATGGTGCGCGCCCGGCCGAGGTGCCGTAGCCTGCGGGCTCGCCATGTTTGCCACCATGTGCTCGGCGTTGTTTGGCGTCGTGGTCGCGGCCGTCACGCCGCGCGACAGCCTGGCGAACTGGCAGGATCCGGATCCGGATCCGGATCCGGGTGCGGGCGCGGGCGCGTAGGCGCGCGAGCGCGATCCCGCGCCGCCGCGCTCCCTCCGAAATCTGCGCTCGTTCGCATGATCCGGGGCCGATTCAACAGAACGAGCGCAGAACGCGGAGCGAGCGCAGGCCCGGCAGGCCGGGAAACTGAAGGAAAAGGGTAGGCGAAGCTGCTAGTCGGTCAGCCCAACGACGGTGTAGTCCCGTTCAATCGCCGAAGTCGTGCGCCCCCATACGCTTGCGGCAACGCGAGCCTGATGGGCGCGAAACGCGGCTGAGCTGGCAAAGTGCTCCTCCACCGTCCACACCAGGGGGCTACCAGACGGCGCGACCTCGAAAGAGATGCAACCCGGCTCAGCCCGAGTGAGCGCCAAGTGCTCCGGAAGATACTCCAATACGAGAGCGGCTTCGGCGCCATCCTTGCACTTCAGATAGCCAGACAGTCGAACTTCGCGCATGCAACGACCCTATGCCTCGCAGCCCGCGACCGGCCTCTCCGGATCCGGATCCGGGCCCGGATCCAGACGCGTAGGCGCGGGATCGCGATCCCGCGCAGCGCTCGCTCCGAAATCTGCGCTCGTTCGCATGATCCGGGGCTCATTCAACTGAACGAACGCAGAACGCGGAGCGAGCGCAGGCCCGCGCTCGAGAGTGCCGGGCCGAAGCTGGTTTGTCCCGGGGCGACCCACCTCTCGGCGACCGGGTTCTGGGAGTAATGGGAGCAAGAAGTACTACACATGCATGTGGAGGTGGTGCGGGAATGTCTGACAGAAATGCTCTAGGTATCTCCAACGGTAATCTCGTCGTGAAACCCAGAGGGCTGGACCGACTCTGGGGGTTCAGGAAGCAGATCGTGGTGCCGCTCGATCGCATCGAGCGCGTCGAAGTGGAGCTTCACCCGCGCGCGATCAGGCGAGGCCTCAGGGCTCCCGGGCTGGATGCCTACTGGAAGCGTTCTGGAACCTTTCACCCGGGAGGGGAGCGACACTACTGGAATCAATCCGGAAGCGGTCCTGTCCTTGTCGTTGTCATCGCCGGTGGCGACCCCTTCGCGAGGCTGTACCTGTCGGTCGCAGACGCGGAAAGCGCCCGCGAGATGATTGCGGAAGAAGCCAACTTGACCCTCTAGGCGCTTGCTGCGTCAGTGCCCAGCCTTACACCGAATCACCCACCACAGGCCCCTCCGTATTCGGCTTCCACCCCAGCTCAGGCGCCACGTGCTCGGCGAACGACTGCAGCACGTGCAGGTTGTATTCGGGCCCGAGCTGGTTCGGGATCGTGAGCATGAGGGTGTCGGCCGCCATCACGGCCTCGTCGGCGAGGAGCTGCTTGACCAGGCGATCCGGCTCGTCGGCGTAAGTCTTGCCGAAGGTGGAGCGGAAGCCGTCGATGATGCCGATCTGGTCCATGCTCTCGCCGGAGCGGTAGCCGAAGTAGGCGGCGTCCTCGTCGTTCATGATCGGGAAGACGCTCCGGCTCACCGAGACGCGGGGCGCGCCCGTGTGGCCGGCCTGCTTGTAGGCGGCGCGGAACGCGTCGATCTGCTTGCGCTGCAGCACGTGCAGCGGCTCGCCCGTCGCCTCCGTGAGGAGCGTGGAGCTCATGAGGTTGAGGCCCTGCCGACCGACCTGCTCGGCCGAGGCGAGGGATCCGGCGCCCCACCAGATGCGGTCGCGCAGGCCGGGGGACTGCGGCTCGATCGCGAGCCTGCCCGCCGGGCCCATCGCCGGGTCCGCCTCGACGAGGGTCTCGCCGTCGATTGCGCGGAGGAACAGGTCGAACTTCTCCCGGGCGAGGTCGGCGCCGCGGGGGTCGGAGGAGCCCGTGTAGCCGAAGGCCTCGTAGCCGCGGAGCGCGGGCTCGGGGGATCCCCGGCTCACGCCGAGCGCGATCCGGTGCCCCGCGATCGCGTCGAGGGCGGCCGCCTCCTCCGCGAAGTACAGCGGGTTCTCGTAGCGCATGTCGATGACGCCCGTGCCGACCTCGATGCGCTTCGTGCGGGCGGCCATCGCTGCGAGGAGCGGGATCGGTGAGGCGGCCTGTCGCGCGAAGTGATGCACGCGCACGTAAGCCCCGTTCACGCCGATTTCGTCGGCGCCCTCCGCGAGCTCGATCGTCTGCGTGAGCATGTCGGCGGCGGTGCGCACGCGGGTGCCGGGCACAGCGCCGTAGTGGCCGAACGACAGGAATCCAAAAGCTCTCATGCTGGGTGCAACGCGCCCGGAACAGGTATATTCCCGCGCATATAAATCGGGCCGGGGGCGCACCGGCCGAGGAGCCGGCCAACGTAGTACCAGAGGACCACGAAGTTGGGACCGGGGCAGGATCCGGATCCGGCGCCTCCTCCGTAGCTTCGAGAGCATGGAGATTCAGACGAGCCACATGGGCCTGGTCGCGCGAGTCGCGAACCTCAGCAAGCACTACGGCGAGGGGGAGCAGCGCGTCACGGCGCTCGACGACCTCTCCGCAGGCATGAGACGCGGGCAGTTCACCGCGATCATGGGGCCGTCCGGCTCCGGGAAATCCACGCTCATGCACGTCATGGCGGGCCTCGACACCCCGAGCGAAGGGCGCGTCTGGCTCGGCGACGACGAGATCTCCGGCCTCGGCGACGCCGCCCTCACGAAGCTCCGCAGGCGCCGGATCGGCTTCGTGTTCCAGGCCTTCAACCTCGTGCCCACGCTCGACGTGCGCGGCAACATCCTGCTGCCGTTCCAGCTCGCCGGCACCCCGCCGACCGCCGAGGAGCGGGAGCGGATCGAGAACCTCATCTTGGCGCTCGGGCTCGCCGACCGCGCCGGGCACCGGCCCCACGAGCTCTCGGGCGGCCAGCAGCAGCGCGTCGCGATCGCCCGCGCCCTCGCGAGCGGCCCCGACATCATCTTCGCCGACGAGCCGACCGGCGCACTCGACTCGCGCACGGGACGCGAGGTGCTCGCGATCCTGCGCTCCGCGGTCGACTCGTCGGGGCAGTCGATCGCGATGGTGACGCACGATCCGGTCGCCGCGAGCCACGCCGACCGGATCCTGTTCCTCGCGGACGGCCGCATCGTCGCCGACCGCGAGGCCATGACCGCGGAGGAGATCTCCTCCGAGATGCTCGGCCTCGAGCAGCTGCAGTTCGGGGCCGCGGGGGCGCGCGCATGAACGCGAAGAGGCGCGACCACGGGGCCACCGTCCTCGTGGCGATGATCGCGACCGCGTTCGCCGTCGCGCTGATCCTGCTCACGGGGGTGATCAACGAGGCGGTGGATCCCGCGCTCAAGTCGGGCGGCACGTTCCAGCTCATGCTGCTCATCGTGTCCGGGATCTTCATCACGATCGCGCTGTACGTCGGCTCGATCGTGACCGCCAACACCTTCGCCACCGTGATCGCGGGTCGCACCAGGGAGATCGCCCTGCTCAGGCTCCTCGGGGCGACGAGCGCGAAGGTCCGCTCGCGGGTCGCAACCGAGGGGCTCGTCGCTGGCGCGCTCGGCGCCGTGCTCGGCTGGCTGCTCGCGCTCGCCGCAGTGGGTGCGGTCGTCACCTGGGGTCCCGGCCTCGGCTGGATCCCGGCCGGCCGCGACTACCGGCTCATCGAGCCGCTGTCGTTCGTCGCGATCGGGATCGTGATCCTCACCACCTGGCTCGCCGCGTGGTCCGGATCCCGCCGCGTCGCTGGCGTCTCGCCCATCGCCGCGACCGGTGCATCGGTCGAACTGCGGGCCGATGCCGCGCGCGGCCGCACGGCTCGCACGGTCTGGGCGATCCTGCTCATGGTGACGGGTACGGCCCTCGTCACGATCGGGATCCTAATCGGGCTCATGAGCCCGCTCTCGATCCTCGTCTCGTTCCTCGGCGGGCTCGTGTCGTTCACGGGAATCGCGATCGGCTCCCACATCGTGATGCCGCCCATGCTGCGCCTCGCGGGACTCGTGCTCGGCCGCGGGGCGGCGGCGGGCGTCGCCGTCGCGAATTCCAGGCGCTATCCCGAGCGCAGCGCGCGCTCCACGATCGGGCTCGTGATCGGGGTGACCCTGGTGACGATGTTTTCCGTCGCGCTCGCGAGCTACGAGCACATGACGCTCACGATGTTCGAGAGCGACCCGGCGGCGGCCGCCGAGTTCTCGAGTGTCCTCGCCGTGACGACCGTCATCGTCAGCGTGCTCGTCGGCTTCTCCGCCGTCATCGCGGCCGTCGGCATGATCAACTCACTCTCGCTCAGCGTGCTCCAGCGCACTCGCGAACTCGGGCTCCTGCGCGCGCTCGGATTCACGGGCGGGCAGGTGCGCGCGATGGTCGTCGCCGAGAGCGTGCAGATGACGCTCGCGGCGACCGGCTTCGGGCTGGTCCTCGGCACCTTCTACGGCTGGCTCGCCGCGCACTCGCTGCTCGCGAGCCAGGTCGGGATCATGGCGCCCGTGCTGCCCTGGCCGGTGCTGCTCGGGATCGCGGTGTTCGGGATCGCGCTCGCCGCTGGCGCCGCCGTATCGCCCGCGCGCAGGGCCGTGCGGGTGTCGCCTGTCGAGGCGCTCGCGGTGTCGTAGGCGAGGCGAGGGCGGGCGAGGGCGGGCCGAGGGCCGGCGCAGGCCGAGTGTTTGTCAGTGGTCGGGGATAGGCTTGAGCCATGACCGTTGTGATTGATCCTGCATTCGATCCCGTCCCTTCTCTCAGCCGCAAGATCGACGTCACCGTCGCCGCGCGCAGCGCCGTCGATGAGGCGCCGACCAGGGCCTGTTTCATCCCGTCCGAGGGCGAGCTGCCCGCGTGCGAGTGCGTCGACGGCGTGAGCCGCGAGATGCTCGCCGCCGCCGGCTTCACGGGCGCGAAGGGGCAGTCCCTCGCGGTGCCCGGCAAGCGCCTGTGCGTGCTCGTCGGCGTCGGCGCCGGCATCACGAACTCCGCCGAGCTGCGCGACGCGGTGGCCGCGTTCACGCGGGCCGCGCGCGAGAGCGCAGAGCTCGCGGTCGACCTCGGCGACGTCGACGTGCCGGCGGAGGAGGCGGCGCTCGCGGCCACGGAGGGCGCGATCCTCGCCCGCTACCGCTACGACGCGCTGAAGCACGACCCGAAGACGGTGGAGCTCGCGAAGCTCGTGCTGGGCGTCGATCCGGCGGACACCGAGGCCGCGCAGGCCGGCGTCGAGCGCGGGCTCGTGCTCGCGCGCACCGCGAGCCTCGCCCGCGACCTCGCGAACACCCCGCCGCGCCACCTGAGCGCGGAGAAGTTCGCCCAGGTCATCGAGCAGCTCGCCCCCGAGTTCGGTCTTGAAGCCGAGGTGTTTGACCGCGCGGCGCTCATGGAGCTCGGCACGGGCGGCCTGCTCGGCGTCAACGCGGGCAGCATCGAAGAGCCCCGCATGATCAAGCTGTCGTACCGCCCCGCAGACGAGGAGGGCCACCTCGCGCTCATCGGCAAGGGCATCATGTACGACTCGGGCGGCATCAGCCTGAAGCCCTCGAACGCGATGCACGCCGCGATGAAGTTCGACATGATGGGCGCGGCGGCAGTGTTCTCGTCGATGACCGCGCTGCGCGAGCTCGGCGTGCAGACGGCCGTCACCGGCTGGCTCATGTGCACCGACAACATGCCCTCGGGCAGCGCGACGAAGCTCGGCGATGTGCTCACGATGCGCGGCGGCAAGACCGTCGAGGTGAAGAACACGGATGCGGAGGGCCGCCTCGTCATGGCCGACGGCCTCGTGCTCGCGACCGAGGAGGAGCGCCGCCCCGACGCGATCGTCGACATCGCGACCCTGACGGGCGCCGCGATGATGGCGCTCGGCACGCGCACCGCCGCGATGCTCGCGAACAATGACTCGGTCGCGGAGCAGCTGCAGGCCGCCGCCGACACGACCGACGAGAACATCTGGCGCTTCCCGCTCGACCACCGCTACCGCGAGCAGCTCAGGTCGAACGTGGCAGACCTCTCAAACATCGGCGGGCAGTACGCCGGCGTGATCCTCGCGGCGCTGTTCCTCAACGAGTTCGTCGACGGGCTGCCCTGGGGCCACCTCGACATCGCGGGCACCATGCAGGCGGAGAGCGACGACCTGTGGCGCTCGGTCGGCTCGACGGGCTTCGGCGCGCGCCTGCTCGCCGAGTTCGCCGACGCGTTCGTGGCGCCTGAGGCCGGCGCTGAGACCGGTGCTGATGCCGGTTCGGCCGGCGCGGCCGGCGCCGGGAGCGCCGCCGAGTGAGCGAGGCTCAGCTGCTGCGCGACCGTGACGCGTTCATCGAGGCGATCGCGTCGTACGTGACCGCGTCGCCCACGTCGTACCACGCCGCGCGCGCGGCAGCTGAGGCGCTCGCGGGCGCGGGCTTCACCGCGCGCGAGGAGACGGCGGCCTGGGCGCCCGTCGAGTCGGAGGATCGGGGCTTCGTCGTGCGCGACGGCGCCATCATCGCCTGGCGCGCAGGCGCGGGCGTCGGCCCGACGAGCCCCGTGCGCGTGCTCGGCACGCACACGGACTCGCCCGGCTTCGTCCTGAAGCCGGATCCCGACTTCGTCGCGGAGGGCTGGTCTCAGCTCGGCGTCGAGGTCTACGGCGGGCCGCTCCTGAACTCCTGGCTCGACCGCGACCTCGGCGTCGCGGGCCGCCTCATCGACCGCGACGGCGCAGAGCACCTCGCGGCGACCGGGCCCATCGCCAGGATCCCGCAGCTCGCGATCCACCTCGACCGCGAGGCGAACACGGGCCTCGCGCTCGACCGCCAGCGCAACACCCAGCCGATCATCGCGGTGGGCGTCGGGCGCCTCTCGATCCTGGAGCTGCTCGCTGAGTCGGCGGGCGTCGCCGCCCCCGACATCGTCGGGGTCGACGCGCGCCTCTTCGACACCCAGGCGCCCGAGCGCATCGGCGTCGGCTCGGAGCTCTTCGCCTCGGCGCGGCTCGACAACCTGAGCTCGACGTTCGCCGGCCTCGCCGCGCTCCTCGAGACGGAGCCGGCGCCCGGCACGATCTCGATGCTCGCGGCCTTCGACCACGAGGAACTCGGATCCGGCACCCGCTCGGGCGCGGCGGGCCCGTTCCTCGAGGACGTCATCGAGCGGCTCCGGATCGCGCTCGGCGCGACCGCCGAGGAGTCGGCGCGCGCGCTCGCCGCGTCCTGGTGCGTTTCAGCTGACGCGGGGCACTCGGTGCACCCGAACTACTCGGAGAAGCACGATCCGCGGGTCCACCCGCTCGCGGGCCAGGGCCCCATGCTCAAGGTCAACGCGAACCAGAAGTACGCGAGCGACGCCCACGGCGCCGCCATCTGGACGCGGGCGTGCGAGCGCGCCGGCGTGCCGACGCAGTCCTTCGTCTCGAACAACACGGTGCCCTGCGGCTCGACGATCGGGCCGATCACGGCGACGCGGCTCGGGATCAGGACCGTGGACGTCGGGGTGCCGCTGCTCTCCATGCACTCCGCGCGCGAGCTCGCCCACGTCGACGACCTGCACGGGCTCGTCCGCGTGGCGGGCGCCTTCTTCGCGGGGGCCTGATCCGCCGGGGCCTGATCCGGCACCGGACCCGATTCCCCCTGGGGGCGCGGCGCATGTGCGCGCCGCGCCCCTTTTCGTTCCCCCGAATACCTGTACAGAGGCCACAAACTTCGCATTTCGGATAGCGCTCCCGGTCTCCTCGGGTGCACGCTTGTCTCAAACCTTCAATCAGCGTCGCGAGAAGGGGACAAGATGCAGGAAGCGTTCAAGTCCGCCATGCGTGAGTGGCGAACCGGAATCTGCCTGGTGACCGCCACCGGGGAGGATCGGCGACCCATCGGGCTCGTGTGCAACTCGTTCGCATCCATCTCGCTCGAGCCGCAGCTCATCAGCTGGGCCGTCGACCACGGTTCAACCTCGATCGTCGACTGGCGCGATGCGAGGTCCTACGCCCTCCACGTGCTGCCGCCCACGGACGACCCGATGTCGCACCCGCTCATCGCCGCGCTCGCGCGCCGCGGCGGCGACAAGTTCGCGGGCCTCGACTACGCACTCAACGAGCACGGCGATCCGGTGTTCCCCGAGGTGACGACGCGCTTCGACTGCGTCCTCTACCAGCGGATCCCGATCGGCGACCACGACCTGATGGTCGGGCGACCGACCGCAGTAACCCACCCACAACAGAATCGAGCATCATGACACGCGACATCCTCAATGGCGAAGATTTCAAACTCGGGCTCTTCTCGCCGAACTGCTCAGGCGGTCTCGCGGTGACGAAAATCCCGGAGCGCTGGAGCGCGAGCTGGGAAGACAACCTGGCCCTCGCGAAGGCCGCCGAGGCCGCCGGCATCGACTTCCTCCTCCCGATCGCGCGCTTCATCGGGTACAAGGGCGACACGAACTTCCACGGTTCCGTGCTCGACCCGATCGCCTGGGCCGCTGGCCTCATCGCCAGCACGAAGCGAATCAATGTCTTCTCGACGATCCACACCGCATTCAACAACCCGATGGTCGTCGCGAAGCAGATGGCCACGATCGACCAGATGGGCGGCGGCGGGCGCGCCGGCCTCAACGTGGTCGCCGGCTGGAATCTGCCCGAGTACGAGGCGCTCGGCGCCCCGATGCCCGAGGCGCACGACGACCGCTACGGCTTCGCCGCCGAGTGGCTCGACATCATCGACAAGGCGTGGGGCGCGGAGGCGAAGTTCCAGTACGACGGCAAGTTCTACCAGCTCAAGGACAGCGAGTCGGAGCCGAAGCCGCAGGGTGGGCGCGTGCCGATCCTGAACGCGGGCTCCTCGGAGCAGGGCCGCGACTTCGCGGCACACTACTCGGACTTCGCGTTCACGATCATCCCGGACGCCGAGACCGGCAAGGGGATCGCGGCCGCGATGAAGGAGAGCGCCCGGGCGAACTACAACCGCAACGTCGGGGTGCTGACCCTCAGCCACGTCGTCTGCCGGCCGACGCGATCTGAGGCCGAGGACTACCTCGCCTACTACGCGGAGGAGAACGCCGACTGGGGCGCGGTCGACTACCTCATGTCGCTGCAGGGCCTGCACGCGCAGTCCTTCACCCCGGAGATGCTCGAGACGATGCGCTCGCGCTTCGCCTCGGGGCACGGATCCCTCCCGCTCGTCGGCACCCCCGAGGACGTCGCCGAGCAGATCCGCGCCGTGAGCGACGCCGGCTTCGACGGCATGACCCTCGCCTTCGTCGACTACACGGGCGAGGTCACCCAGTTCGGCCGCGAGGTCATGCCGATCCTGGAGCGGATGGGCGTGCGCAAGCCGCGCGTCTGACCGAATCGCTCGTGGGACTCCCGCCCCTCTCGGACTTCCCCGTCGTGCGCGCCGCGCAGGCGGGGAAGCTCCGGGATGCCGTCGACGGCCTCACCGGGTACGGGCACGAGGTGGTCGGGGCCGGATCCGGGGCCGGATCCGGATCCGGGGTCTCCGGCTCTTCCGGGGGACTGGCGCCCGCGCACTCGCTGCGGGGCGTCGTCAACGGGCTCCGGATCGACGAGCTGTCGCTCGTCTTCGTGGCGTACGCGATGCCGGTGAGCGTGCTCGCGCCTCCCACCCGCGACCAGCTCGTCGTGGTCGTGCCGCTCGGGCCCATGCGGGTGCGGGTGGCCGGGCACTCCACGACGATGGTGACGCCCTTCGCTCTCTCCGGGATCTCCGACACGACGATGCTGCCGGATCCTGTCGCGGGGGCGCTCGTCGGCGCGGTCCCGGTGTCCGCGCTCACGGGCATGCTCGCCGACACCTTCGGCGAGCAGCGCGAGTTCGCCCTCGACTTGGCGCAGAAGCGGCCGATCCCGATCGGCGCGGGGCCCGCGCTCAGGCGTGCCTGGCTCGAGTTCGCGAGGCACCCGGCCGCGGACCCCGCAAAACTCCTGGACAGCCTCGCGATCGGAATGGCGCCCTTCACGAACTACCGCGGGGCGGAGCTCGCCGAGTGGGCGCGGCCGCCCGCCTACCTGGTGCAGGCGGTGCGGCACCTGCGGCGGCACCTCGCCGAGCCGATCTCCATCTCGCAACTTGGCGAGGTGGTCGGGATCGGGACCAGGCAGCTGCAACTCAGCTTCCAGGCGCACCTCGGCCGCACCGCGCAGGAGTACCTCCGCGACGTCCGCCTCGATCACGCCTGGGCGCTGCTGCGCGACGGGGATCCGGCCGCCGGGGGAGAGTGCACGGTCGCCGCGGTGGCGGCCGAGGTCGGGATCCCGCACACGGGCCGCTTCGCGCAGTACTTCCTGGAGCGCTTCGGCGTCCTCCCCTCGGAGCTCCGCGGGTAGGGCCGCGCCGCCCTGCGCCTGCGCCCGCGCCCGTCTTTGAGTTGACCCAAACTGACGCCTAAACGCCGTTTTGTGTCAGTTTGGGTCAACTCAACCCGGGGTGGCGGCCCGGGCGCGCTTTGAGTTGACGCAAAGTGGCGCCTAATCGCCGTTTTGTGTCAGTTTGGGTCAACTCAACCCGGGGTGGCGGCCCGGGCGCGCTCTGAGTTGACGCAAAGTGGCGCCTAATCGCCGTTTTGCGTCAGTTTGGGTCAACTCAACACGGGCGGCCGGGGCGCTCAGGCGGCGGGGCGGAGGCCGCGGGCCGCGATCGCCTTGGCGAGGGCGGTGCCGTCCTCGTCGGCGAGAGCGGCCTTGCGGAGGCGCGCAAGCTCGGGGCCAGCAGAAGCGGCACCGGCAGAAGCGGCGGCGGCAGAAGCAGAACGACCACCCCCGGCGGCGAGCTCGTCGGCGGCTCCCATCAGGATCGCGAAGCTCTCGGAGCCGTGCGCGTGCGTCGCGCCGTATCCCTTCAGGACTGCCGCGCACTTCGCGATCTCGCACGCGAGCTCGTAGTCGCCTGGGGCGACCCGCACGATCCGGTCGAGCCAGGCGTCGATCGCCTCCTGCTCGCGGCCGTAGCGGAGTGAGCGGGGCCGCATCGGCCGCATCGACGCCATGAACCACAGCATGCTGAAGCCGAAGACGGAGGTGGTGTTGACGATCATGCCGTCCCGGGTGACCTTGCCCACGACCTTCGCGAAGAGCTTCGAGCGGGAGAGCGCGCGGCCGAGGCCGGTCGGCAGCGTGTCGGTGATCTCGTCGACCTGCGGGTGCAGAAACTCCCTGACCTGGGTGAGCTGCCCCGAATCGGCCTTCGCCTCGACGCGCACGCCCTCGATGCGGCGCTTGCGCAGCTTCTGGAGCGCGACGTGCACCGTGTCCTGGTACGACATCCAGAGGGCGACGTGCCGCGCGACCTCCACAGAGAGCACGGCGGGATCGTCCTCGCCGCGGCCGGCGTCGAACGGGATCACGCGCTCGGCGCGGTCGAGGAAGAGGTCCGTGTACGCGGGGCCCTGGTAGACGGCCGTGCGCACGCAGCCGTGCACCACCATCGAGCGCGCCGGCTCCGCGAAGGCGGCGACGCGGGGCATGCGGTCGGCGATCGCTGGGCCGACGAGCTGGCGCGGATCCGCCGTCGCGAGCTCGCGGTGGCGCTTCTCGGCCGCCTCGGCGGCCTCCTCCTCCGGGCTCTTCGGGCGTCGCCGCCCGATCGTGACGCGTACGGGCCCGAGCCCGGAAGGCTGCCCGGCCCCGGCTTCGCCAGCGGCCGCCGCCGCGGCGAGCTCCGCCTCCTCACGCGCAGCGATCTCTGCGGCGTCGAAGCCGAGGCCGAAGGCCTTGAGCGAGCGCTCGACGGCCTTGCCCGAGCGGCGCAGCGCCTCCTCGAAGGCTTCGCGCGGGATCGGGAGCGCCCCGGATCCGGCGAGCGCCCCGAAGAGCGAGGACGAGATGACGCTGCCCGCCTGCGCGGCGAGCGCGCTGAAGTCAGTGGCGATCAGGCGCTTCGAACCTGCGCGCGCCGAGCCGATGAGGCTCTCCTCGTCGACGCGGCCGTCGCCGAGCGCGATCTTCTCCGTGATCGCGTAGACGCGGTTCGTCGAGGCGATGAGCGTCGTGCGGTCGGGGGTGCAGAAGCCGCGCTGCAGCGCCCGCCCCGCCTCCATGAGCTCCGACGCGATGACCACGTCGACCTGCCCCGGGGTGGGGAAGAGGCTCAGGATCGGCTCCGGCCGCGCCTCCGTCGCACCCTCCGCGTCACTGCGCGGGAAGAGCTCGACGTAGTACACGGTCGCGCCCGTGCGCTGGGCGACGCCCGCGACCGAGGTGCTCTGCGTGATGTACCCGGAGTCCTCGCCGAGGGCGACGATCCAGTCGGCGAGCACGCCGCCGCCCTCGCCGCCCATGGCGAGGATCGCGATCGTGATGGGTCTGCGGCCGGCCTCCCACGTGCTCATGCGGCCACCTCGTACTTGCCTGCGCGGCGCTCGACGGGCGCGGAGAGCATGGAGATCCACGCGGAGCGGATCTTGCCGAGGGCGCGGTCGCCGAGGGTCGGGTTGATCACGACGTCGGTGCGGTAGAACGACGGGCAGAGCGACGCCGCGTGGGCGTTCGCGCCGCACACGCCGCAGCCGACGCAACTGTCGATCACGGTCGCGACCGGGTCGGTGCGCATGGGATCCGGGTTCTCCTTCAGCGTGAGCGAGGGGCAGCCGGAGATCCGGATGCACGCGTGGTCGCCCGTGCAGGTGTCGGCGTCGACGCCGAAGCGCTGCCGCACGACCCGTTTGCCCTCGGCAGCGGCCTTCGCCTGCTGCGGCTTGACGCGGCGCTGCCGGTTCAGCTGGCACTCGCTCTGCGCGATCACGACCTTCGGGCCCTCGGTCTTCGTGGTGAAGGCCTCGACGAAGATCTTCTTGAGCTTCGCGACGTCGTAGGTGTGCGTCATGGTCTTCGCCCACTTCACCCCCACGCCGCGCACGGCGCGCTCGATCGGGTTGCGCGAGGAGCGGCCCGGCGTCTCCGCCTGCCCGTACGACGAGAGCACGTCCTGGCCACCCGTCGCGGCGGCGTACGAGTTGTCGACGACGACGAGCACCTGGTCGTTCTTGTTGAAGACGGCGTTGCCGACGCCGCTCGTGAGGCCGTTGTGCCAGAAGCCGCCGTCGCCCATGACGCCGATCGTCGAGCGGTCGGCCTCCTTCGGGTTGAGCGCGGCCGCGCCGGCGGAGCCGAGCCCGTAGCCCATCGTCGTGCCGCCGAGGTTGAACGGCTCGTTGATCCCGAACAGGTGGCAGCCGATGTCCATGCTGACGTGGTGCTCCATGCCGACCTCCTTCTCGGCGAGCTTCATCGCCGCGAAGATGGGTCGCTCGGGGCAGCCGGTGCAGAGCCCCGGCGGGCGGGCCTGCACCTGCGCCGCGTCGACGCGCGGCGCGAACGGGCTCGCGGGATTCTCGGCGGGCAGGAGCAGCGAGGGCTTCGTCTCCATGAGCTGCGGATCGTACTGCTCGAGGAACTTCGTGAGCCCCTGCGTGACGACCTGGGTCGTGTACTCGCCGCCCATCGGGAGCAGGTCTTTTCCGTGCAGGATCGTGCTCGAGCCCGCCTTGCGCAGGATCGAGTTGATGTTCTGCTCGAGGTAGTCGGGCTGGCCCTCCTCGAGCAGCAGCACGGCCTTCTTGCCCTCGCAGAACTCGAGCACCTCCTCGTCGACGACGGGGTAGGTCACGTTCATGACGTACTGCGGCACGCGCGTGTTGCCGTAGGCGTCGGAGCAGCCGACGAGCTCGAGCGCCCGGTTGAGCGTGTTGTAGAGTCCGCCCTGCACGATGATCCCGATGTCGTCGACGTCGCCGTCGAAGAACTCGTTGAGCTGGTGCTTGCGGATGTACTCGACGGCCGCGGGCCAGCGCGCGTGCACCTTCTCGTGCTCGTGCAGGAAGCTCGCGGGCGGCAGCACGATGCGGCTGAGATCCCGCTGCGGGTTCTCGACGGCCTCGGTGATCGTCATGGGCGGGCGCACGTTGTCCTCGGCGACGAACGAGCCCTGCAGGTGGCAGGATCGCAGCCGCAGGTCGAGCATCACGGGGGTGTTGCTCGCCTCGGAGAGGGCGAAGCCGTGCTTCACGGCGCTCACGATCGCCGAAATGTTGGGGCGCGGATCCAGGAGCCACATCTGCGACTTCATCGCGAAGGCGTGCGAGCGCTCTTGCATGATGCTGGATCCCTCGCCGTAGTCCTCGCCGAGGATCACGAGGGCGCCGCCCTGCACGCCGCCGCTCGCGAGGTTCGCGAGGGCGTCGGAGGCGACGTTGAGGCCCACCGTCGACTTGAAGGTGACCGCGCCGCGGAGCGGGTAGTGCACCGAGGCCGCGAGCATCGCCGCCGCGGTGGCCTCCGAGGCGGAGTTCTCGAAGTAGACGTCGAGCTCCTCGAGGATGTCGTGCGCGTCCCCGAGCACGTCCATCAGGTGCGAGATCGGTGCGCCCTGGTAGCCGCCGACGTAGGCGACCCCGGATTCGAGGAGCGCCTTCGTGACCGCGAGGATGCCCTCCACGTGCAGCGGCGTGCCCGCACCGGATCGCAGCAGTTTGACCTCGTTGACAAACGACCGTTCAGCCATGTTCCCAGCCCTTCCATGTCGTCATTGACGCGCGAAATCGTGGTTCGTGCTACGAATATATCAAAGAAAGCGCGAGCGTCACACAATTGATATGAATTATTCGGATCCCGGATCAGCGGCCACCGGATTCGGGCCGGCGTGAGGCGGTTCCGCTGCGTGCGCGGGGGCGCTCGGGGTGCTCAGGGCGCTGGTGGCGCCCGCGATCCTGGGCTTGAACGGCCACGTCGCCTCTCGCCCGCCCGTGATGCCGGACGGCCTGAAGATCAGGATCACCACCATGATCGCACCCAGGATGATGAGGCGGCTGCCAGACGGCAGTGAAACCACGAAATCGCCGATCGTGAGCCCCTTTTCGAGGAGCCCGAGGAGGTGGCTGAGGACCGAGATCGCGAGCGCGCCGACGACCGCGCCCCAGAGCGAGAGCATGCCGCCGACCACGAGCATCGCGATCGTCGTGAACGTGAAGTCGAGGGAGAACTGCGAGGCCTGCGCGACGCCGTTCAGCTGCACCCACACGGCGCCGCCGACCCCGGCGAGCGCGCCCGAGACGGTGAACGCGACGAGCCTGTGGAACGTGACCCGCACGCCAGACGCCGGCGCGGCCTGGATGTTGTCGCGCGAGGCGCGCAGCATGCGGGCGCTGCTGCTGCGGCCGTAGAGCCACGCGAGCGCGATCACGGCGAGCGCGATGTACAGAATCGTCTGCAGGTCGAAGCTGCGGGGGAGCCCCGTCATCGACTGGCCGGCCTTCGGGCCGATCTGCTTCCAGTAGGTCAGGATCTGCACGACGAGCATGAGGAGCGCGAACGTCGCGATGCCGGCCTCGAGCCCGTTGAGTCGCATGAGGGCGAGGCCGCTCAGCAGGGCGACGAGGCCCGCGACGAGCGCCGCGATGATGAGCGCGAGGAACGGGGGAGCGCTCGCGTCCTTCAGGAACGGGAAGAGGTCCGGCATGATCGCCGACTTGATCGTCGGCGGGATCGTGAGCAGGGAGATCGTCCACGCGCCCACCGCGACGAAGGCGATGTGACCGAAGGAGAGCACGCCGCTGTTGCCGATGAACGTCCACATGGCGACCACGATGATGAGGTTCGCGAGCGCGTAGCCCATGTCGATCGCCGCGGTCTTCGAGAGGAAGCTCGCGCCGAGCGAGACGAGCCAGACGACGAGGATGGGGACCACGAGGGTCCAGATCCGCGCGGCGGGTTCGGGCACCCCGATGCCGCCGGCGCGGCTCGGCAGCTGGATCGGCCTGGTGATCATGTGCGCTCCTTGGCGAGACGGCCGGCGAAGATGCCGTTGGGGGCGATGACGAGCACGACGGCCACGAGGAGGTAGACGAACGCGATCCGGAAGTCGTTGATCCACGCGGGCAGCCAGCTCGTGAAGAGGGACAGCGCGAAGCCGATGAGGAAGCCGCCGAAGACGCTGCCCCCGAGCTTGCCGAGGCCGCCGATCGCGGAGCCGATCAGGGCGAAGAGCGTCACCTGCACGCCGAACGTTGGCCCGACGCCGCCCGACTGGGCGGTGAGCACGAACGCGATCGCCGCGGCGAGCACGCCGCTGATCGAGAACGTCAGCGCGATCACGACGCTGGCCCGGATCCCGAGCACGCGCGCGGCGCGGAAGTCCTCGGACGCGGCCTGCACCTGGAGGCCCATGCGCGACTTCGAGAGGAAGAGGCGCACCGCGATCAGCAGCACGGCCCCGAGCGCGATCGACACGATCGAGATGAGGTTGATCCTGAGGTCGCCGATCCGGATCGAGGCGGCGAGCTGCGGGGCGACGGCCGCGGAGAGCACGTTCGTGCCGAACACGCCGTCGTAGATCCGCTGCAGCAGGATGCTGAGGCCGAAGCTCGCGATGAGGAGCGTGGCGGGCGGCTGCGAGCGGATCCAGCGGAAGACCGCCGCGTCCATCACGAGCGCCAGGGCGACCGCGACCACGACGGCCGCGACGAGGGCGAGCGGCCAGGAGATCGGCCACAGGATGATGAGCGCGTAGCCGGCCGCCGTGATGAGCTCGCCGTTCGCGAAGTTCGCGAGGCGCATGACCCCGAAGACGAGCCCGATGCCGAGCGCAGCGAGCGCGTAGACCGCGCCAGTCGAGGTCGCGTCGATGAGTGCTTGGATGATGTTCACGAGCCGAGGTACGCCTTCATGAGGAGCGCGGAATCCTGCGCGTCAGCCGGACCGAGCGTCATGGTGATCTTCCCCTCGCTGAGGACGTAGGTGCGGTCGGCGGCGGCGACCGTCTGCTGCGCGCGCTGCTCGACGAGGAGCACGGCGGTGCCGCGCTCGCGAATGCTCTGGATCGACGCGAACACCGTGTCGACCGAGGTCGGGGAGAGCCCGAGCGAGGGCTCGTCGAGCGCGAGCAGGCGCGGGGCCGCGAGCAGCGCGCGGCCGATCGCGAGCTGCTGCTGCTGCCCGCCCGAGAGGAGTCCGGCCTGCCTGCCGGCGAACTCCTCGAGGATCGGGAACAGCGAGTGCACCCAGGCCAGGTCGTCGTCGAGGCCCTTCGGGCTCCGCCGCGCGGTCGAGCCGAGGCGCAGATTCTCCGCGACCGTCAGCTGCCTGAAGACGTTGTGGCCCTCCTGCACGAGGGCGATCCCGGATCGCGCGATGCGCTCCGTCGACACGCCCTGCAGGCTCCTCCCGTCGAAGTCGAGCCGCTCGGAGCTCGAGCGCACCGCACCGACGAGCGCGTGCATCGTGGAGGACTTGCCGGCCCCGTTTGGGCCGATGATGCCGACGAGTTCGCCCTCGTCCACCGTGAAGGAGACGCCGGAGACGGCGGAGATCCCTCGGTAGGAGACGCGGAGGTCCTCGACCGTGAGGAGCGGAGCGGCCGAGGGGAGCGTCTCGGCGGAGGACTTGTGATGCGTGCCCGTCATTAGACTGCCCCTTCCGCGATCTGCTGTGCGGCGCTGCCGAGGTAGGTGCTCGCGAGGCGCTCGTCGTGGCGCACCTCGTCCGGCGTGCCGTCGAGCACGTTCTTGCCCGCGCCGAGCACGAAGATGTCATCGCAGCTCGAGAAGATGAGCGGCATGTTGTGGTCGATGAGCAGGATCCCGACGTCGCGCGCCGCGACCGTGCGCATCGTCTCGCTCAACTGCTCGGCCTCGCCGTCGTTGAGGCCGGCGGCCGGCTCGTCGAGGAGCACGAAGCTCGGCCGCGTCGCGAGCGCGCGCGCCACGCCGAGCCTGCGCTCGACGCCGTGCGGCAGGCGATCCGCGTCGTGCAGCATCCACTCGGTGAGCTGCAGTTCTTCGAGCAGCTCGAGGGCCAGCTCGCGCGAGCGCTTGCGGCCGGCGCCGCAGGCGAGCGCCGTGACCTCGACGTTCTCGAGCACCGAGCAGCGGCTGAAGAGGTGGCCGTGCTGGAACGTGCGGGCGACGCCGTGCCGCGCCCGCCGTTCCGGGCGCACCCGGGTGATGTCCTCGCCGTCGACCGTGACGGATCCGGAATCTGGGAGGTCGTAGCCCGTCAGAATGTTGACGAGCGTCGACTTGCCCGCACCGTTGGCGCCGATGAGTCCCGTCACGCGGCCGCGCGGGATCTCGATCGTGACGTCCTCGAGGGCGCGCACGCCGCTGTAGGAGCGGGAGATGGAGTCCCCCCGCAGGGCGCGGGCGGCATCAGGGCCGCCCGCGCCCGCTGGGGGAGTGTCGGTGAGCACGGTCATCGTCCGGGATCGCCTAGAGCAGGACCTTCTCGGGCGAGCGGGTCTCGACCCAGGCGAGGCCGCCGTCCTTAACCTGGAGCACGCGCATCGGGCGCTCGACGTTCACGTGGAGCTCGTCGGAGAAGCTCGTCGGGCCGACGAGGAGCGGGACGTCCTTGAACTTCAGGAACTCGCCCGCGAGCTTGTCGCCGTCCCAGGACTTGGCCTTCTCGTAGGCGATCTTGATCGCCTCGATCGTGGCGTCGCCCGTCGTCATGCTGCCGTTCTGCGGGCGCTCGCCGTAGACCTCCTCGTACTTCGCGGAGGCGTCGTTGACCTTGGCGTCGCTGTCGTCGCCCCACACCGAGGGGTAGGAGACGATGTAGTAGTCGGTGAGGCTGGGGATCGCGCCGAGCCAGAAGGTGCCGTCCATGCCGAAGCCGGAGACGACCGGGGTCGTGATCCCGCCGTCGCGGATCTCCTTCGCGGCCTTGCCGCCGCCCTCGCCGTAGCTGCAGTTGAAGACGACGTCGGGGGCCTCGCCGCCCGTGATCTTGGAGACGGTCTCCTTGATGCTGTCGCCCTGCTTGAACGTGTAGGTCGCGATCTCGGTGCCGCCGAGCTCGGTGAAGCGCTTGGCCGCCGTCTCGCACTGGTTCTGCGTGTACTTGATCGAGTCGTCCTTCACGAAGACGGCCTTCTTCCAGCCCTTCTCGACCGCGAACTCGGCCATGATGCTGGCCTCGCCCGGCACGGCGTTGCCCATCGAGAAGCCGATGTTCAGCCCGCCAGCCGGCCCGTAGATCGTGTCGCCGACGCACGGGGCGATGTTGAGCACGTTGTTCTGCTCGGCGACCTGCGATGCCGGCACCGCCGTGTCGTAGTCGCAGGTGACGAGCAGTACCTTGGCGCCGTCGTCGAGGAGGCTCTGCGCCGCGGGCGCGTACTTCTCGAAGTCGGAGCCGCTGTCGATGACCTTGAGCTCGACCTCCTGGCCGTCGATCCCGCCGTTCTCGTTGAGCTCGTCGACCTTGATCTTGGCCGCGTTCAGCGCGGGGGTGTCGAAGGGGGACATGAAGCCGGTCTCGGCCATGACCGCGCCGATGATGACCTTCTCGCCGGCGGCCGGCTTGTCGGATCCGGAGTCGCCGCCACCGCCCGTCGACGAGACGCAACCGGTAAGCGCGAGCGCGCCGGCCGCGGCCACTGCTAGGGGGATGACAAAGGACTTTCGCATGAGCTGGGCCTCTCTTTGTGGCCTGCGGATCGACGTTGATCCCGCGCTGGCCTGGGTTGAAATGCTCTGACGCGCCAGTTTCGGCTCGCACACCACGCGGTCGACCCTGACAAGATGATTTCTAGCTCAGAACGGTTACGTTCGTCAAGAGAGTGTTTTATTATCGTGATACAGCTGTGGCCTGGTGGGGGTGTAAGCCCAGATCAGACCGCGATCGCGTCCTTCACGAAGGAGAAGGCCGCGCCCTCCAGGCGGGTGACGATTTCCTCGATGAGGGCGGTCGCCGGATCCCCGGCCCAGTCCTTCTGCAGGAGCTCGCGGGGGAGCCCGGGGTCACGCTTCGGCAGCACGCGCCAGTCGTCGAGCGCCCGCACGTAGTGCACGAAGGCGTCGCGGGGCGGCACCTCGTCGCCGTGGCCGCGCACGAGGCGCTCGAAGCCGGGGCGGTGGCGCGCGATGAACTCGCGGTAGCCGGCGTCGATCCCGTCGAGATCCCAGCTCTCCCTCGCCATGCGGGTGAGATCCTGGCCGCCGGCGTGCCTGCCGATGAGGAGGTTGGTATTGTCGGTGAGCTCGAGGCCGTCGATCACGGCGATCGCCTCCGGCGCCATCCGCGCGGGCGCGATCCAGACACCCTGCCCGACGTTGCCGAAGCCGAGGGACGCGAGGCGGGATCGCAGCAGGTGGCGCTTCGCGCGCTGCTGCTCGGGCACCGAGAACGTCGCGATGCACCAGCCCTCGGCGAGATCCGCGGGCTGGCGCGAGTGCCAGATGTAGGTGTCGCCCGCCTCGAGCGACGCCTTCGCGAGATCCGTGAGGCGGTAGCCGCTCTTGCCGAACTGCTTCTCGGGCGTGAGCCACCCGCGCTTCTTGAGGCGGGAGACGCCCGTGCGCGTGCTCGACTCGTCGATCCCGAGCTCGTCGAGGAGCGACACGATTCCCTTAATCGGCATCCAGTCGCCCGTGCGGCGCGCGAAGGCGCCAAGGAGCGTGACGAGGAGCGTGCGGGAGGTGTTCGAGGTCATGGGCGGGCCTGTCTGCGCGTCGCGGTGTTCAGGGCATCGGGGCGGGGAGGCCGGAGCCGCTCGCGCCCCCACTTAAGCTACCCGATGTATCTCAATACCCCGCCGCCCCCTTGCCGGTTCTGCTCACACTGTGCGGTGTATCCGCAATAAAAGACACAGTGAGCTCAGAACCGGCAAGGGGGCTGGGTGGGTGGGGGCGCGCGCCTCAGGCGTCGCGGAGGACCGTGGTGACGCGGGCCGTCGAGACGCGACGGCCCTCCTCGTCGTCGATCTCGACGTTGTAGACCGCGACGGTCCTGCCGAGCCTGATCGCCTGCGCCTTCGCAGTGACCCGGCCAGACGCCGCGCGCCCCGTGTGCGTCGCGCTGATGTCGAGCCCGACGGCCGTGCGCCCGTTGCCCGCGTGCTCGCACGCCGCGAGCGAGGCGAGTGTCTCGGCGAGCGTGCAGTACGCCCCGCCGTGCATCGACCCGGTGATCTGCCGGTTCCCGGCCACTGGCATCGTTGCCACGGCCTGCTCGGCGCTCACCCGCACGAACTCGATCCCGAGCCGCTCGTCGAGCTCGCCGAGGATCGTCTTCACGGGCTCCGTGTTGGTATTCATGTCAATCTTCCTCCTGTGTATCGCCGCCGATGTAGGCGACTCCCTGGATTTCGATGAGGGCCTCGGGCTGCCACAGCTGTGTGACGCCGACGCCCGCCATCGCGGGGTATTCGGTTCCGGCCATCTCGCGCCAGCGCTTGCCGATCTCGCGGCCGTTGCGCTGGTAGTCGTCGACGTCGGTCAGGTAGATGGTGACGTCGACGAGGTCGCTCGGCTTGCCGCCGGCGTGCGCGAGGGTCGCGAGCACGTTGCCGAAGGCCTGCACGAACTGCTCGACGATGCCGCCAGGCACGATCTGGTAGTCCGCGTCGAGGGCGGTCTGCCCGCCGAGGTAGACGAACGGGCCCGCCTTGACCCCGTGCGCGAAGCCGATCGGCTTGCAGAGCTGCGGGGGGTTGATGATCTGTGCTGACATCCTTGTCTCCTTCTTGGCCGTTGCCTGGGCTTTTCCATCCAAGATCCGAAATCAAAATATCTCGTACTTGTGACGTTCGTAAATAGTCTGACATACTATTTCTGAAATCGGGCGAAATTGATTCGCACGAGGCCCGGGGGAGCGACACCCCCACCGACCTACGGGAGCAACGATGCACTTGGGGACGATACGCACGACGGCGGGCGGCACCCGCGCGGCCGTGCGCGAGAACGAACACGCGGCGAGCTGGACCCTGCTCGATGCCGCGGACGTCGGCGAGCTCATCGCCGACCCCGGCTGGCGGGAGCGCGCCGAGGCGGCGCTCGCGGCAGCGGCGGGGGCGGGATCCGGATCCGGATCCGGAACCGGGATCGACGCCGCGACCGTCGACACCGAGACCGTCGACGCCGCGACCGCGCTCCTCGCGGCCCCGGTCCTGCGCCCCGCGAAGCTCGTCTGCTGCGGCCTGAACTACCACGACCACATCGTGGAGACCGGCCGGGACATCCCGGAGTACCCCACGCTCTTCGCGAAGTTCGCCGACACGATCACCGACCCGCTCGCGGACATCGAGATCGAGGGCTCGGCGAAGGTCGACTGGGAGGCCGAGCTCGCGGTCGTCGTCGGCTCGCGGATCCGCCGCGGCTCGAAGGCGGACGCCGAGGCCGCGATCCTCGGCTACACCGTCGCGAACGACGTCTCCTGCCGCGACTGGCAGGCGCGCACGCTGCAGTGGTTCCAGGGCAAGGCGTGGGACCGCACGACCCCGATCGGGCCGGCAATCGTCACCGCCGACGCGATCTCCCCGAAGGACGGCCTCGCGATCCGCGG
The DNA here is from genome assembly GCF_050310065.1 of Leucobacter luti. Classification (GTDB taxonomy): domain Bacteria; phylum Actinomycetota; class Actinomycetes; order Actinomycetales; family Microbacteriaceae; genus Leucobacter; species Leucobacter luti_B. The sequence continues at coordinate 1,152,809 of NZ_CP190007.1, forward strand.
CGAGATCGACGGCGAGACCATGCAGGAGAGCAACACCCGCGAGCTCGTCTTCGACGCGGCCGACCTCGTCGCCTACGTCTCCCAGTTCACGGAGCTCGGCCCGGGCGACATCGTGCTCACGGGCACGCCGGGCGGCGTCGGCCTCGGCCTCCGCCCGCAGCGCTGGCTGCGCGACGGCGAGACGCTCACGACCACGATCGAGGGCATCGGCGCCCTCAGCAACACGATGCGCCTCACGCCGCCGGCCGGCGCGCCCGAGGGGGAGGAGCGGTCATGACCGAGCAGAATGAGCGTCCGGATCAGGACCGGGATCAGGATCCGGATCGCGGCATCGTGCGCGAGAACCGGGCCGACTCGGCGCGCTTCCTCGCGGCCATCGAGCTCACCGAGGTGGAGGCGAGCGTCTTCGACCGCGCCTTCGAGGTGATCCCGCAGTACGTGCCGTGGCCGAAGGCCTACGGCGGTGACTCGGTCGCGCAGGCGGCAGCCGCCGCGATCGCGACCGTCGGCGACGACCGCGAGCTGCACGCGCTGCACAGCTCCTTCCTGCGCCCGGTCGAGATCGGCGCGCCCGTCCGCTACGAGGTCGAGCTGCTGCGCGACGGCCGCGGCTACTCGACGCGGCACGTGCGCGGCTACCAGAACGACAAGGTCGTGTTCCTCACGACCGCGTCGTTCCAGGTGCCGGAGCCCGGCCCCGTGTTCGCCCCGGCGATGCCCGAGGTGCCGGATCCCGAGTCGCTGCCGAGTTCCGAGGCGTATCTCGCGGGGCGCGGCGCCGACGGCTCCGCGGCGGGCGACTACTGGGCGCGCGGCCGCAGCTTCGACATGCGCCACGTGCCCGGCCCCCTCTACCTCGAAGTCGAGGGCGAGCGCGCCCCGCACCAGGCCGTGTGGATCCGGGCCTTCGACGAGCTGCCGGCCGAGCCGCGCACGCAGCAGATCGCGCTCAGCTACCTCTGCGACTACACGATCCTCGAGCCGTCGCTGCGCGCCCTCGGGCTCGCGTGGGGCTCGCCGGGCCTCGTCACGGCGAGCCTCGACCACAGCATGTGGTTCCACGCGCCGGCCCGCGCCGACGAGTGGCTGCTCTACGCGCAGGAGAGCGCCGGCGTGCAGAGCGGGCGCGGCCTCAGCATCGGCCGCTTCTTCTCCGCGGCGGGCGAGCTCGTCGCGACCGTCGCCCAGGAGGGCATGATCCGGAGCCCGCAGGGGGCCCCAGGCCGCCCATAAATTTCACCGATCACCAGACAGAATCCGCCCGCCCAACGGAGGACGCGCGGAGCACACCGTAAGAAAGGAACGCGCATGGGAAAGAAGATTGCGGTTATCGGAGGCGGGCCGTCCGGCCTCTACTTCTCCGTGCTCGCCAAGAAGCTCGACCCGAGCCACGAGATCACCATCTGGGAGCGCAACGCGCACGACGACACCTTCGGCTTCGGCGTCGTGTTCAGCGACGAGACGCTCGGCGGCATCGAGAACGCGGATCCCGAGACCTACGCGGCCATGGAGGCCTGCTTCGCCCAGTGGAGCGACATCGACGTCCACTTCAAGGGCGAGAAGATCACGATCGGCGGCCAGGGCTTCGCCGCGACGAGCCGCAAGGAGCTCCTCCTGCTCCTGCAGGAGCGCGCGATGAGTCTCGGCGTCACGATCCACTTCTGCACGGAGGCGCCCGACGTCGACGAGCTCTCGCGCGACTACGACCTCGTGATCGCGGCGGACGGGATCAACTCCCGAATCCGCCCGCACTACGCGGAGTCCTTCGGCCCCTCGCTCGACCCGCGCCGCTCGAAGTTCATCTGGCTCGGGCTCGACCGCGCGATCGAGGCCTTCACCTTCCACGTGAAGCACACGCCGTGGGGCATCATCCAGGTGCACGCCTACCCGTACTCGGCGACCGAGAGCACCTTCCTCGTGGAGATGCACGAGGACGTGTGGCGCGCCGCCGGCTTCGATGCGAGCGAGAGCAAGGCGTTCCCGCCCGGCGTGAGCGACAACGAGTCGGTCGCGAAGCTCGCGGAGATCTTCGCCGACGAGCTCGACGGCGCGACGCTGCTCACGAACAACTCGAAGTGGATCACGTTCAACACGGTGCGCAACGACAAGTGGAGCCACGAGAACGTCGTGCTGCTCGGCGACGCGGCGCACACGGCCCACTTCTCGATCGGATCCGGCACGAAGCTCGCCCTCGAGGACGCGCTCGCGCTCGCCGCGAACCTACACGAGCAGCCGGACGACTTGCCGGCCGTGCTCGCGGCCTACGAGGAGGAGCGGCGCCCCGTCGTGCTCTCCCTGCAGCGCGCGGCGCAGGCCTCGCTCGAGTGGTTCGAGAACATCGGCCAATACGCGGATCAGGAGCCGCTCCAGTTCGCCTTCAACCTGCTCACGCGCTCGCGCCGCATCACCTTCGAGAACCTCGGCGTGCGCGATCCCGGCTTCGCCGAGGTCATGCAGCGCGACTTCGCCGGCCGCACCTCGGGCGACGACGTGCCCGCGATGTTCCAGCCCTACAAGATCGGCGAACTCGAGCTCAAGAACCGGATCCTCGTCTCGGCGATGGATCAGTACTCCGCCGAGGACGGCGTCGCGGGGGACTACCACCTCGTGCACCTCGGCAGCCGGGCGATCGGCGGCGCAGGCCTCGTCATGACCGAGATGATCGCTCCGTCGGCCGACGGCCGGATCTCGCCGGCCGACGCCGGCCTCTACACCGACGAGCAGCGCGACGCGTGGAAGCGGATCGTCGACTTCGTGCACACCAACTCGACCGCGAAAATCGGCGCCCAGCTCGGCCACTCGGGCCGGAAGGGCTCGACGAAGCTCATGTGGGAGGGGATCGACGAGCCGCTCGAGGCGGGCAACTGGCAGACCGTCGCGCCCTCGGCGATCCCGTACGGACCGGGTAGTCAGACGCCGCGCGAGGCGACGAAGGAGGACCTCGAGCGGATCAAGGCCGAGTATGTCGAGGCGACGAAGCGCGCCGCCGAGGCGGGCTTCGACCTGCTCGAGCTGCACGCCGCCCACGGCTACCTCATTTCCTCGTTCCTGTCGCCCGTCTCGAACCAGCGCGGCGACGAGTACGGCGGATCCCTCGAAAACCGCCTGCGTTACCCGCTCGAGGTCTTCGACGCGGTGCGCGCGGCGTGGCCGGCCGAGCGCCCTATGCTCGTGCGCATCTCCGCGCACGACTGGATCCCCGGCGGCAACACGGACGACGACGCCGTCGAGATCGCCGCCGCGTTCATCGCGCACGGCGCCGACGGGATCGACGTCTCCTCCGGCCAGATCGCGAAGGAGGAGCGGCCGCAGTTCGGCCGTAGCTACCAGACCCCGTTCGCGGACAAGATCCGGAACCGGGTCGCCGAGAAGGCGGGGGCCGCGGTCGTCGCGGTCGGCGCGATCTCCTCCTACGACGACGTCAACTCGCTGCTCATCGCCGGGCGTTGCGATCTCGTGGCCATCGGGCGAACGCATCTCTACAATCCCCACTGGACCCTTCACGCGGCCGCTGATCAGGAATATCGTGGAGACGCTGCGGACTGGATCAACCAGTATCGCGCGGGGCGGCGGAAGCCGCCCACGGCCCGCACCGACGCGATCCGGCCCCGCCTCGAACTGCTCACGGACGCGGACCGGGTCGATGACACCCACACGAGGTGGATCGGGGGCCGCACCGTTCCCGCAGCATAGATCGCACCCAGTCCCGAACCACTTCGCAGTTCCCCAGAATCCGAACACTCAACGAGGAGACATCGAATCATGAACGCATCAGAACTCGCCGCAGCGCTCGCCTCGGGCGGGCTCCGCATCGTGGACCTCACGAACACCCTGTCGGCGGACACCCCAACGCTCCGCCTGCCTGACCCCTTCGCGAACCTCATCGACTTCAGCCTCGAGGAGGTGAGCCGCTACAACGAGCCCGGGCCCTTCTGGATGCACAACAACATCCACACGGGCGAGCACATCGGCACCCACATCGACGCGCCCGTGCACTGGATCAGTGGCAAGGACGGCCTCGACGTCGCGAGCATCCCGCCCGCGCGTCTCGTGGGGCCCGCGGTCGTGCTCGACTTCACGGCGCAGGTCGCCGAGAACCCCGACTACCTCGTGTCGATCGACGACATCAAGGCGTGGGAGGCCGAGCACGGCTCGCTGCCCGAGAACGGCTGGGTGCTGTTCCGCACGGGCTGGGACCGCTTCTCGGACGACAAGGAGGCGTTCCTTAACGCCGACGACACCGGATCCCACACCCCCGGCATGATGGCCGAGACGGCGAAGTGGTTGGCCGAGGAGACGAAGATCTCGGGCATCGGCGTCGAGACGGTCGGCATCGACGCGGGGCGCGGGGCGGAGCTCGACCCACCGTTCGCCGCGCACTACCACCTGCTCGGCAACGACAAGTACGGGATCACCTCGCTGCAGAACCTCGCGCAGCTGCCCGCGACGGGCGCCGTGATCGTGGTCGCGCCGCTCCCCATCGTGGGCGGCGGAGGCAGCCCCTCCCGCGTCTACGCGATCGTCGACGCCTAGGGGGCTCGGCGGTTGTTAGCGATTTCGGTTCGTAAGCGGCCGCTTACGAACCGAAATCGCTAACACCCTCCTGCGCACGCATCAGGCCCGGGCCCAATTGGGCCCGGGCCTGTGTGTAGTTAGCGATTTCGGGGCTTCGCGGGACGCGGAAGCCCCGAAATCGCTAACAACCGCTGGCGGGAGGGGTCAGTGGCTCGGAGGGGTGACGGAGATGATGAACTCGGTCGGGCTCGCGGAATCATTGATGAAGCGATGGGGGATCCGCGAGTCGAAGTGGCAACTGTCGCCCTCGGCGAGTTCGTAGCGATCGCGATCGGTCTCGATGACAAGGTTGCCCCTGGTCACGACCACGCATTCCTCCGCCTCGTGGCTCCAGGCCGAGTCTCGGGAGCTGCCCCCGGGCTGCAGCGTCCCCTCTAGGACCTCAAGGTGCTTCCCCACGGTGGACTTGCGGCGGTAACTCATGTCGCCGGACGGCGTCGTGAGCGTGATTTCCTTCCCGGACCGGGTGATGTGCAGCTGTTCGCGATCGACCGCCGTGACAAACAGCTCGAACAACGGAACGTCGAGGACTCGCGCGATCTGGCGGAGCGTTTCCAGGCTGGGATCGACGAGGCCTCGCTCGACCTGGCTGAGCATCGGCGCAGAGATGCCGGCTGCCGCCGCGAGCTCGTTCGCCTTCATGCCCTTCGCCTGCCGGAGTTGCCGCACGCACAGGGGTGAGCTCATACATCGTCCTCATCGTCGCACGCCAAAAAAGGTGTTGTGATTAAAGAAAATTTCAATACACTTAATTTACGGAGATGAGCGAAGTGTGACAATCGCTCGCCGAAGCCAGAACCCGGTCCCGTGTTTTCGCTTGAGTCTACTTTCAATGAGGAGAGTTTCACCATGTTCGTTAAGCCGAGCGCCGAGCCCCCGCACCGCGTCATGATCCTCGCAGCGTGCAGGGATTCCTGGTACGAGGCCAGTGACGAAGAACGAACGTCAATAGCGCTTCCGACCCTCCAGCATCTTCTCGACGACTGGGCCGCCCTAGGCTTTGAACTGCTGCACTCTTTCGATGACGACTACTTCCTCGTCGGACAGCCCGGATCGCTGCAGTTCCCAATCACGATCCTTGGCGAAGTTCCCTCTCTCGACACTCTGGTCCAGATGATGAACCGAGCGCGCACCACCGTGAACGGTGAGCGCGCCGACAGGTACTACCGATTCGAAAGCCGGATCGGCCGCAAGCTCTTTCTCCTTCCGCGCTAGCTCGCACCCCCCCCCGGCAAGACCACTCAGAAAGGCGGCGTCAACGTGGACACCACCACCCCACTGAAGTTCCGAGTAGGAATGTTCGGAGCGTTCATCGCTCCGATCCTCTTCCTCGTAGGCGCGACCATGTACTTTGTCGTGTTCAAGGCCTTCGATATGTCGGCGCTCACGACCGCAGGCATCGTCGGCATCATCATCGCCGGTGTCTTCGCAAAGGAGTACCGACGCTACTGGGATAGCGTCATTGAAGGCCTGGCAAACCCGATCGCCATGACCGTCGTAATGATCCTGTTCACGGTCGGTCCGCTCTCCGCGCTGCTCGAATCGACTGGCGTCTCGGAGGGATTCGTTTGGCTCGCGGCGGAACTGCATGTGACGGGCGGGCTATTCATCGCGATCGTGTTCCTTGCCGCGTGTGCAATGTCGATCTCGACAGGGACGTCGCTCGGCACGATGTTTACTGCCTTCCCAATCTTCTACCCGGCTGGGGATGCAGTCGGTGCTGATGCGCTGCTGCTCGCGGGTGCGATCTTCTCCGGTGCAATGTTTGGCGACAATCTTGCCCCGATCTCGGACACGACTGTTATTTCGGCTGCAACGCAGCGCTATCGCCGTCGAGAGGGGAGTGCAGAGGTTGCTGGAGTGGTCGGTAGCCGAGCAAAGTACTCGCTCACAACCGCCGCCATCTGCTTCTTGCTCTTCCTGTTGATCGGCAACGCTGTCGCGCCGCCCGCGCACGGCGGCCCAGTAGACTCCGGAGGCTATTCTCCGCTCGGACTTGTGATGCTAATTCCCATTGTCGCCCTCATCGTCGTGGCGTTCTGGAAGCGCAACCTCTATCTCGCCATTACCGTCGGCGTGATCTCGGGCACGATCGTGGCGCTCGTTTTCGGCCTGCTCACGCCGAAGGACATCATGTACGTGAAGGAGGGAGCCCCGAGCGGCTTCCTGTTCGACGGTGTCAACGGCATGCTTCCGCTCATCTGTCTGTCAATCGCCGTGTTCGGCATGATCGGCGTCGTGCGCGCTGCCGGGGTCTTTGACGTGATTATCGGAGCGCTCACCCGGAGCAAGTGGGCGAGGGGGCCGCGGGGTGCCGAATCTGCGATTGCGATCGGGCAGAGCATCACCACCGCCATCTTCGCGGGTGTGGTGGGTCCGTCGCTCGTTCCGTTCTCGGTCATCGCCGACGAGATCGGGGCGACGGCGAAACTGCACCCGTATCGCCGCGCCAACGTGATGGAGTGCTTTGCGATGGGTTTCGCGGCGATCGTGCCCTCATTCAGCGCATTCCTCTTCATCATCAACCAGCTCACGGGCGGCTACGACAACATGCCAGTGATCTCTCCCGTCGCCGCTTCCGCCGTCGCCTTCTATCCGATCGTTCTGACGCTCGTCATGATCTTCTCGATCGTCACGGGATGGGGACGCCGCTTTGAGTCGGTGAACGGTGAGCCGGTGAAGCGGGTTGAGGACATCGTTCCGGATCCGGATCCGGATCCGGATTCTCACCTCATTCCCGGCGAGGCGGTTTCCTCACCGCCCGCACCAGCGCAGCGCGCCTAGCTTTCCATTTCCCGCACCACAGAATCGAGGAGTACATGACTCACCAAGCGCCGAAGCCCGCGCCGCTGACACCGGAGCAGTTCCGCAACCAGTTTGCCGTTCTGGACGAGGCCCCGCACTTTGCCAGCTGCAGTCAGGGAGCGCTATCTGATCATCTGGCCCACACCATGCAGCGGATGACTGCATCACTTATTGGCAGCCAGGCGCCGTGGGATGTCTGGGTCGGGGTCGTCGAGCAGTATCGCTCGATGAGCGCAGCCTTCCTCGGATGCACCGACCGCCAGATCGCTGTGTTGTCGTGCGCGAGCGAGGGGGCCTTCCAGGTGGTTTCGTCGCTCGACTGGTCTGGTGAGCGGAACAAGCTCGTCACCTCCGACCTCGAGTTCCCGTCGGTCGGCAACGTGTGGCGTGCACAGCGAGATGGGATCGAGATCGTCAATGTCGAGGGGATCAGCGATGCACTGCTCGCTGACAACTGGATCGCACGCATCGACGAGCGCACCAAGCTCGTCTCGATCCCGCTCGTGAGTTACATCAACGGAACGCGTCCCGAGATTGCGCGGGTGATCGAGCACGCGCACTCGGTGGGAGCACTCGTGTTTGTCGATGCCTACCAAGGGGCGGGCGTCGTGCCATTCACCGTCGACGAGCTGAACTGCGACTTCCTGGTCACGGGGAATCTTAAGTACTTGCTTGGCCTCCCTGGCATCGCCTCGCTCTATGTCCGGCACCCGGAGAAGGCCGAGCGCGATGCGGTGCTGACGGGCTGGTTTGGGCGGGTGGATCCGTTTGAGTTCGATCCGGCGCTGGTCGACTACCCGGATACTGCGCGGCGATTCGAAACGGGTACTTACGCGATTCCTTCGGCCTATGCCGGGGTAGCCGGTTACGAAGTACTCGCACAGATAGATCTCGACGCGTGCTGGCCCCACATCGAGAGGCTCCGTGAGCAGCTCGCTGAAGAACTCACTGCGCTCGGTTACAAGCTCGACTACCCCGAGGAGCCGGCGTGCCGCGGTCCTGAGGTAGCGATCGTCATGTCTGACCCCGATGCGCTGGCTGCCAAGCTCGCCGGGTTCCGGATCGGCACGTCGCCGCGCGGGTCCCGCTTGCGGCTCTCGCTCCACGCGTACTCCTCGCAGAGCGACATTGAGGCGCTTGTCGCCGCGCTGAAGGAGCTCTGAGGCTCCCGAGGGCTCGTTGTTAGCGATTTCGGTTCGTATAACGCGTCATACGAACCGAAATCGCTAACAACCGCCCCGCGCACGCACTCTCCCCGCACGCATCAGGCCCGGGCCCATTTGGGCCCGGGCCTGTGTGTTGTTAGCGATTTCGGGGCTTCGCGGGACGCGGAAGCCCCGAAATCGCTAACAACCACCTACCGCCGGCGGCGGGGGACGCGGCGAGGATGCGCTGGGCCACGATGTGGCCGGATCCGGCGCCGAGGCCCGGGCCGGGGTGCGTTGCCGCGCCGATGTGCCAGACGCCGCGCACGGGCGTCGCGTGGCTCGCCGCCCCGGGGTAGGGGCGCCAGCGCAGGTTCTGGTCGAGCTCCGCCGAGCCGCCGTACGGGTCGCCCGAGATCGCGTTCGGGTTCGCCGCGAGCAGATCCGTCGGCGCGATCACCTTGCTACCCAGGATCGTCGAGCGCGTGCCGGGCGCGAAGCGCTCGACCCGGTCGAGCACGCGGTCGACGTAGCGCTCCCGCAGCGAGGCCGACTCCCAGCCGCCGCTCACGTCGATCTCGGAGGCGGAATCCCCGATCGGGGCGAACGGGACCTCCTGCAGCTGCAGCCACAGCGTCGCCTTGCCCTCTGGGGCGCGGCTCGGGTCGAGCATGCTCTGCTGGCCGACGACGACCGTAGGGGAGGAGGGGAGGAGCCCCGCCTCCGCCTGCGCGCAGGCGATCCCGGTGCTGCCGGATCCGTCGCTCAGGTGCACGAGCGGCACCTCGCCGAGCGCGGGATCCTCCCACTGCAGCGGGCGGTCGAGCGCGAAGTGCAGCTGCATCGCCGCGCGCCCCGGCCGGTAGCTCGCTGCCCCGGCGCGCTGGCCCGCGAGGCCGGGCGCGGCCGCGAGCAGCCCGTCGTAGAGCGCGGAGGGCGACACGCTCGCGAGCACGGTGTCCGCGCCGATGAAGCCAGCCGAGGTGCGCACGCCCGCGACCCTCCCGTCGGCGATGACGATCTCCTCGGCCTCCTCGCCCGTGTGGATCTCGACGCCCGAGTCCCGCAGCAGCCGCTCGAAGGCGGTGAGGAAGTTCGCGACCCCGCCCGTCACGACCGGCAAACCGAACTGGTGCATCGCGGCCGCGAAGACCGGGATCATCATGCCGCCCGTCGCGTGGTCGGGCCCGAGACCCGAGTGCAGGCCCCACGGCGTCCACAGCTCGTCGACCTCCCAGCCGTCGAATTTCCGCCGCAGGAAGCTGCGCGCGCTCGTCAGCGAGTCGCGCGCGAGCGACTCGAGCCCGTCGGCCTTGAGCGCGCGGAACGCGCCCCAGCCGAGCTTGCCGAGCGCCTTCGTCGAGCCGAGCTCGGCGCCGAGCGCCCCGAAGATGAACGGGGCGCGCGGCCCGAAATCGGCGAGCATCTGCAGGTAGGCATCGGTATCCGCTGGCGACGCGAAGCCGCGAGCGGTCTGCTCCGGATCCCGATACGCGATCACGGTGCGCCGCTCGCCGGCGACGTCAGCCGTGCTCGCGGTCACCGCGCCGTCGCTGTTGCTGTACTCGAGGCCGCGCGCGGCGAGCTCTGACCCGAGCTCACCGAAGGCGGCGCTCGACACGAAGAGCGGGTGCCACGACGAGTAGGTGTCGTGCAGGAACCCCGGCGCGGTCAGCTCCGGATCGGCGGCGATGAAGCCGCCGATCCGGTCCGACCGCTCGAGGAGCACGGTCTCGACGCCGCCGCGGGCGAGCTCGGCCGCCGCGACGAGGCCGTTGATCCCGCTCCCGATGACGACGGCCGTCATGAGGCGTCCGCGTCGTGCGCCCTCGTGGCGTGGTAGCTGCCGCCGTGGAAGACGAGCGGATCTGCCGCGGCGTGCGCGTAGCGCTGCACCTCGCCGACGTAGATCACGTGGTCGCCCGCCTCGTGGCGGGCCACGGTGCGGCACTCGAAGGTCGCGAGTGTGCCCTCGAGGACCGGGATCCCCGCGACGCCCTCGCGCACGGCGACGCCGTCGAACTTGTCGCTCGAGCCCCGCGCGAACTTGCCCGAGAGGTGGTGCTGGTCGCTCGCGAGCACGTTGATCGCGAAGTGGGTCGCCTGCTCGAACGCCGGCAGGCTCTTGAGGTGCCGCCCGGGGCACCACAGCACGAGCGGCGGGTCCATCGAGAGCGAGGTGAAGGAGTTCGCGGTGACCCCAATGCGCTCGCCGTCCGGCGTCACGGTCGTGACGACGGTCACGCCAGTGGCGAACTGGCTGAAGGCATTGCGCAGGTCACGCGGGTCGAACTCCTGGGGCACGATGTCGGTTCCCACGGTGCTGCCCTCCTGGGATGTGGCGCAGCTCGGCGCGAGGCCGCTCGGCGCGGAGATGGTGGATGTTGCGTGCGACATGGTTGACCTCCTCGTCAATCGTCACGTTCAGGCGGCCTGCGGGACCGCCTTGGCTGCGAGCTCGGCGAGGTAGCGCTCGGAGCCCTCGGGGTTCAGGAAGTAGTCGCCGAAGTCGACCGGATCGGTGAAGCCGTTCGCGAAGCGGTGGGCGAGCTCCGGGTACTGCGCGCCTGCGGCGAGCAGCTGCAGCACGTGCGGGGGCGGCGGCATGAGGAGCGCGTTCGTCCAATCGGCGACGGGCTTGATCCGGGCCCAGTAGCGCTCGAAGGCGTTCTGCTGGAAGGCCCGGTCGAACGGCAGATTCTCGTGATCCAGGATCGCGTCGAGGTAGGTCTGCGCGCACTTGGAGGCGTTGTTCGAGCCCTGCCCGGTGATCGGGTCGTTGAGCACCACGACGTCGGCCATGCCGAGCACGGTGCGGCCGGAGGGGAGCTGGAGGACCGGGTGGCGCACGGTCGGCGCGAAGCGGCCCTGCAGCACGCCGAGCTCGTCGGTCAGCTCGACGTTCTTGGCGCGATCCGCCTCCCACGGCATGAAGGTCTGCAGGATGTCGAGCGAGGTCTCGAGGTGCTCCTGCGGGGTGAGTCCCTGCCAGCGGTCCATGGGGCCGCCGGGCACACCTTCGAACACGAGGATGTGGCAGTCGCCGCTGATCGTGAGCGACGGGAAGACGAAGAACTCGCCGACCCCGGGGACGAGGTTGAAGCTCACGCGCGAGAAGTCGGGCGAGGGCTCGAAGCCGTGCAGATAGGTGAGGGCGAGCGCACGCTGCGGCTCGGCGAAGGTGCTGCGCTCGGCGTCGCGCTCGAAGCCGCGGGCGATCTCGCCCTTGCCTGCCGCCACGATCACGAGCTCCGAGTCGAGCGTGTAGCGCTCGAGCGCGGCGATGTCGGCCTCCTCGTACACGACCTCGCCGCCCTGCTGCTCGAAGAGCTCGATGAGCGCGGGGAACTTGATGCGCTGGTCGATCGCGTAGGCGGGGGCGTCGAGCTGACCGGCCCAGCTGAAGAGCTTCTCGCCCGGCTGCTCGGGGTGCGGCACCGTGAAGCCGATGCCCTGGACGGGCGGCGCGTCGGGCCAGAGGTCGACGCCGACGGCGCGCTCGTACTCGAGCGCCTTCGAGAACATGCACTGGCTCGATGCGACGCGGCCGGCGTGGATCTGGTCGGGCGTGCGATCGGAGATGAGGCGGACCTGGTAGCCGTGCATGAGCAGGCCGAGGCCGAGCTGGAGGCCGGACTGGCCGGCACCGACGATGGTGATGTGGCGCTGAGTCATGGTGTGTCCCTTCGGGGCGGGTTGAGCGGAAAATACTGCGTGTGAAGCGTGGCGCGTGATGCGTGCGCCGATCAGGGCGCGAGGAGCGGGATCGCGGGCTCGCGGCCCTCGGGGCCGAGCGACGCGTAGCCGCCGTCGACCGCGTAGTCGGCCGCCGTCACAAAGCTCGCGGCGTCCGAGGCGAGGAAGGCGACGACGCGGCCGACCTCCTCGGGGCGGCCGAGCCGCCCGAGCATGTGGAACTTCGCCGCGACCGAGTCGGCGTGCTCGAGGTTGCCCTCGGACACCCCTTCGATCACGTTCGACCAGGTCCAGCCGGGGCTCACCGAGTTGGCGCGGATCCCGTCGCCCGCGTAGTCGATCGCCTGGAGGCGGGTGAGCTGCACGATCGCGGCCTTGCTCACGGGGTAGACCCAGCGGCCCGTCTGCGCCGCGGAGGAGGAGATGGAGGCGAAGTTCACGATCGCGCCCTTCCCGCTCTTCGCGAGGTGGGGCCGCGCGAGCTCGGCGACCCGCGCCGCGCTCACGAGGTTCACGTTCAGCCCCGTGAGCCAGTCCTCGCGCGAGGTCTCCGCGCCGTTGTCGAGGTAGGTGGCCGCGAGGTTCACGACGACGTCGAGGCCGCCGTGGCGGTCGACGATCCCGGCGATGAGGGTCGCGACCTGGCCGTCGTCGGCGATGTCGACGAGCTGCGGATCGAGGTCGGCCGGCAGCGCGTCGAGCCCGGCCGAGTCGATGTCGGCGACGACGACGGTCGCGCCTTCGTCGCGCAGCACCTCGGCGACGCCGCGGCCAATCTTTGTCGCGCCGCCCGTGACGAGCGCGACCTTCCCGGTGAGTGAGGGCATTCAGGGACCTCCCGTTCTTCGTTGAACTCCCGCCCGTGGAGCCACGGATGCGGGGTGGGTATGCTTACCCTCAAGCAAACCGGGGCTGCCCGCGCGCGGCTATCCAAATCGCGCGGACCCTATCCGAAATGCGTCAAGCGCCAACGAAGGCGGGAGGACGGCGATGGCACCACGTGCGGTTTCAGGGCTTCCACGCGCGAACGAGCTCCTCGTCTCGCGCGATACGACGCGCGCCAGCGAGGTCGACGAGGCGCACGAGACGATCTCCAAGCTGTTCTGCGACCACCGCCTGGCCCCGCTCGCGAGTGGCGGAGTCGAGATGTCGCTGCGATCCGCCCACGACTCGGGGGTCGGGATCGACCTCCTCGACTACGGCGGCGCCGTGCAGATCGACGTCGGCAAGGGCCTCGAGCACTTCCACCTCGTGCAGATTCCGCTGAAGGGCCGCGCGACCCTGCAGGTCGGCAACGCGCTCGTCGAGTCCTCGCCGAGCGTCGCGACCGTGCCCCCGATCGAGCGCGAGTTCTCGATGCGCTGGGACGCCGGCGTGCCGACCCTCATCTGCTTCGTCGAGCGGGAGCGCCTGCGGAATGTCGTGCAGGCGGTCTACGGCGTTGAGGCCGAGCGGCTCCAGCTCGGCCTCCACATGCAGCTCGATACGCAGGCCGGCCAGGACTTTTTGCGCGCGCTCCTCGAGCACCACGACGTGCTCGAACGGGTCACGGCCGACAGCCCCTACGCGAGGCGGCTGAGCGCCGACCTCGTGCTCGCGCGGCTGCTCAACGCGGTGGACAACTCCGTGAGCCGCTCGCTCGGCGGCTGGACGAGCGGCGAGGCCTCGCGCCCGCCGCGCACGGACGCCCTCGTGCGCCGCTTCGAGGAGGCCGTCGATTCCGGCGCCGCCGAGGGGCTCACGGTGCTGCAGATCGCCGAGCGACTGGGGGTGCCGCTGCGCACGCTGCAGAGCCACGTGCGGGCGGCGAAGGGCACGACCCCGACCGCGATGCTGCGAGAAGCCCAGCTCAGAAGGGCTAGGATCCTGCTCGAGGCCGCGGATCCGCAGCGGGAGACCGTCACGGGCATAGCGCAGCAGGCCGGATTCACCCACCTCGGTCGCTTCTCGACCGAGTACCGGAGGCGATTCGCGGAGTCGCCCACAGAGACGCTCCGGCGCTGAGCGGGAACGGGATCGAAGTGTCTGGAACACTCAACTCGGTGACGAACGCGCTCCAAGTGATCCACCTCCTGCGAGCACGCGGCCCGCTCAGGCTCTCGGACATCGCGGCCGAGATCGGGGTCGGCGCCTCGACCGCCTACCGCCTCGTCGCGACGCTCCGGGAGCAGCGCTTCGTGCGCCAGGAGCCGGAGGGCAAGCGCTACGAGCTCGGCCCGGCGATGCTCTACACCTCGGCGGTCAGCGCGCTCGAGCACTGCGTGGCGGTGGGCGGTCCGGTCATGCACGCGCTGCAGCGCTCGACGCAGGAGACGGTGCACCTCACGGTGCTGCGGGGCACGCGGTGCCTCTTCGCGGCATCCGTCGAGTCGCACCGCCTCGTCCGGGTGACGAGTCGCGTGGGCCAGGGGCCGCCGGCGCACACCGCGGCCGGCGGCAAGGTGCTGCTCGCCGCGCTCGATCCGGAGCAGCTCGCCGAGGTCTTCATGCGGGATCCCCTCGCGACGCCGACGGAGGCCTCGATCGGGGATCACGAGGCGCTCGCCGCAGAGCTTGAATCCGTCCGTGAGCTGGGTTTCGCCCGCAACCTGGGGGAGTCGGAGCCCGACATGTACGCCCTTGCCGTGCCCGTGCGCCGGCCGAGCGGCGCGACGATCAGTAGCCTCACGATCGCGGCGCCGCTGTCCCGCATGGGCCCGGCCCCGAAAGGCGAGGCGCTGAGCGAGCGCGAGGAGCAGCTGCTGGGCGAGCTGCGGGACGCCGCCGGACGGATCGAGGGCATGCTGGCGTTCTGATCCGGCGCCTTTTCCCGCTATGCGGAAATAGCGGGGCACCCTTTCTCTCCAGGGTAAATTCGGACGCAACCTCCCCGATGCCGCGTGAGCCTTCTCGCGGACGACCCTGCGGAGCCGACAGAAAGGACTCACCCATGACCGAAGAGCTGGATCCGAAGGGCCGCCCGTTCAAGCGCATCAGCATTCAGAAGAAGAACGAGCTCCCGCTGGCCCCGGGCCAGACCTCGAAGGCGCGCCGCTACTCCGGCGTCGCGGTCGAGAACACCGACGTCGTCGGCCTCTGGTTCGGTCGCGTCCATACGGGCGTCGGCGAGCACTCCGACCCGCACCACCACGGCGAGGCCGAGACCGGCGGCTACGTGCTGCAGGGCCGCGGGTACATCCGCTTCGGCGAGCGCTACGACGAGATCATGTATTTCGAGGAGGGCGACTTCGTCTACGTGCCGCCCTTCGTGCCGCACATCGAGGGCAACGCGAGCAACTCGAAGGAGCTCATCTGGCTCACGACGCGCAATCCCGACAACATCGTCGTGAATCTGACCGATCAGGACGTGTCTGATCTGGAGATCGAGTACACGGACTAGGCGTCTTCACAGCGGCCGCGGGGGAGGATCCTCGCGGCCGCCGCGTTTTCGCTGTTCCTCTCGGCGTTCCGTTCGCTAGGATCGAGCTATGAGTAAGTTGCAGCAGTCGGGAAATGGCGATGTCGCCCTTTCGCGCGAGACGTTGGCGCCGAGCGTGCAGCGCATCGGCGGCCGCGACATCGAAATCACATTCCTCGGCCGTAATGCGGCCGGCCAGCCCACGTGGATCATGTGGAATGCGGCCGAGCCGTACCTCATCGGGATGCTCTGCCAGGGCAAGATGGGCTACCACTTCGAGCAGCGCACGAGCTCCGGCGTGCTCGTGCACGAGAACATCTCGCTGAGCCGCGTCCACCGCGCGCTCGGAGGCTAGGCGCCCCGCCTGCGTCACTCCGGCTGCTCGATCGTCCCGCCGCTCGCGCGCTCGTAGCTCTCCTTGATGATGTCGTAGTGCGTCCAGGTCTCGATCATGCCGACCTCTGGCAGCGCGCGCAGCTCCTCGAGCGCGGCGAGCATCTGCGCCGAGGTGCCGCCGAAGAGCGTACCGATGTAGTCGAAGTTGCCGTGCGCGCGCACCGCGAAGTCCACGTTCTCGCACGCGAAGAGGGCGTCGCCGATCGCTGAGCTGCCGCCTCCGCGCGCGGTGATCCCGAGCCCGACCGCGATCCGCGTGCGGGAGAGCTTGCCCGAGGTGATCGTCGAGATCCGGATCACGCCGGCGTCGACGAGCCGCTTCACGCGCGCCCGCACCGACGAGGGGGAGAGGTGCACGGTGTCCGCAAGCGCCTTGTACGACTTGCGGCCGTCGCGCTGCAGCTGCGAGATGAGCGCGGTGTCGAGGGCGTCGAGCGTCACCTCCGCCCGCTTCGTCGCGACGAAGAAACCCTTCAGGATTCCGACGTAGGTCGTGACCCGGACGCGCCGTACCCCGGGAAAGGCACGTACCCGCTCGAGCATGTCCTGGAGTTGCTCCTCGCTTCCATGCCGCGACTCGAATACGAGGGGGTGCGGGCCGCTCGTCAGCGACACGAGCACCGTGTCGGGCAGCTCGGCGATCCGGTGGGCGACGGGCGCCACGGGGCCCTCGACCTCGACCATCGCGTGCACGAGCACGTGGTGGCCGGCGTAGCTCGGGTCGAGCGCAGCGACGACCCGCAGGCCGTCGCGCTCGACGAGCGTGCGGTAGCGCTGCGAGGCAAGGTCGCGCGAGACCCCGAGCCGGGTCGCGAGGTCCTGGAAGCTCGCCCTGCCGTCCGTGCGGAGCTCGCGGATCAGCCACTCGTCGAGCTCGTCGAGGTCGACCTCGCGGCCCGCATGCCGCTGCACCTCCGCGCCACTCTTTCTCGCGATCAACCCGCCTCCGCTTCTGTCCCGGCCTGTCCGGCAGCTGGGAACCCGTCGGCGTTCCCAGGAAAATTCCCCTCACCAAGATACGCCCGAATGCCGGTGAGCGCACGCAATTCGGCTACACGAGTCGTGATAGTTCCATGAATTTTGACGATTCTCTCTCGCTGGAGCGCAGATCGGTTGTTGAGGGCGGCTTTCCATCGCTGATCGGCGTAGCGCAATTCACAGCTTCGAACTAGAGTCGGGCGCAGTTGGCATGTCCGTCGTGCCACACCTCCCAAGCAAAGGAGCTTCCATGTCAACCTCTGCCGCCAAGGCCCCGGTATTCAACCACCGGCGAGCCATGAAAGCCGGCTTCGCGGCCATGGTCGGCACCACCGTCGAGTGGTACGACTTCTACGTCTACGCGACGGCGGCCGCGATCGTGTTCCCGCACGTGTTCTTCCCCGAGGCCGATCCCGCGATGGGCACGCTCGCCTCGTTCGCCACCTACGCGGTCGCATTCTTCGTGCGCCCCCTCGGCGGCATCATCTTCGGCCACATCGGCGACAAGCTCGGCCGCAAGCCCGCGCTCACGATCACGCTGCTCCTCATGGGCATCGCGACCACCCTCGTCGGCTGCCTCCCCACCTACGACACCATCGGCATCATGGCCCCGATCCTGCTCATCCTCCTCCGCGTCTGCCAGGGCCTCGCGGTCGGCGGCGAGTGGGGCGGCGCGAGCCTCATGGCCGTCGAGAGCGCCCCGCCGAAGTTCAAGACCTTCTACGGCGGCTTCACGCAGGTCGGCAACCCGCTCGGCGCGCTCCTCGCGACCGGTGCGTTCTGGGTGCTCGCGCTCATGGGCGACGATGTGCTCCTGACCTGGGGCTGGCGGATCCCGTTCCTCTTCAGCGTCGTGCTCATCGGAGTCGGCCTGTGGGTGCGCTACAGCGTTGAGGAGACCCCGGTCTTCGAGGGCAAGGTCGAGGGCCACCAGCAGTCCACCCCGATCCTCTTCGCGCTCAAGAACAACTGGTACCCGATCATCCTCGGCATCGGCATGGTCGCGATCGCCTCGGGCGGCTACTACCTCGCCACGGCCTTCGTGCAGAGCTACGCGACCGGGCCCGAGGTGGCGCTCGCCGCGTCGATCATCCTCGGCGCCATGACGATCGCCTCGTTCCTCGAGGCCGTCGTCACGCTCCCGCTCGCCTGGGTGGGCGACAAGATCGGCCCGAAGGTCCTGATGTACATCGGTATCGGATCCTCCTTCGTGCTCGTGATCCCGCTCGTGCTCGCGATCGAGGCGCACAGCGTGTTCTGGATCTACGTCCTCGTCTCGGCGATACGCATCGCGATGAGCGGCACCTGGGCCCCGCTGTCGGCGCTCATGGCGCAGATGTTCCGCCCGCAGTCGCGCTACACCTCGATGTCGCTGTCCTACGGCACCGGCGCCGCGATCTTCGGCGGCCTCTCGCCCGTGATCGCCTCCGCGCTCATGCTCGCGACCGGCAGCATCTGGTCCGTCGTCGGCCTCTACGCGGTGCTCGCGCTCATCGCGTGGGTCTCGACGGCGCTCTCCCCGCAGCACTCCGACATGGCGCCGGTGACGGGCTCCTTCAACGCCCGTCTCGACACCACCGCCATCGACACCGAAGGAAAGTAACATGCGTTCTCTCGCCACCTACGACGCCCGCGACTCGGCGCCCACCATCGTCACGGCAGGCGCGATCCTGACCGTCGACGACGAGCGACCCACCGCAGAAGCGATGCTGACTGCTGGCGGGAGGATCCTTGCCGTCGGATCGCTCTCCGAGGTCGAGGCCGCGGCCACCGCCGCCGGCCTCGACCCGGAGCGCGCCGACTACCCGGGGGAGACGATCGTCCCCGGCTTCATCGACGCCCACGCGCACCCGCTCATGTACGGGCAGCTCCTCACGTGGGTGGATCTCACCCCGGCGAACGTCGACTCGATCCCCGACATCGTCGAGCGGATGCGCGAGGGCGCGAAGAAGCTGCCCGCCGGCGTCCCCGTGCGCGGCTTCGGCTATGAGCAGCGCAACCTCGCCGAGCAGCGCCATCCGAACCGCCACGAGCTCGACCAGATCGCCGACGACCGCGAGGTCTACATCATGAACGCCTCCGGCCACGGCGGCGTCGTCAACACCTTCACGCTCGAGAAGTACGGCGTCACGAAGGACACCCCGAACCCCGAGGGCGGCGAGTTCTTCCGCGACGCGGACGGGGAGCTCACGGGCGAGCTCTCGGACGCGGCGTGCAACGTGCTCACGGGCCTGCACGGCGTGAAGATCGGCCACCACGGCCCGAACTTCCACCTCGGCGACGAGCCGGCCGAGCACCAGCGCCAGATGGATCTCGTGCAGCGCGAGTTCCTCGCGGGCGGCGTCACCGCGATCGGCGACGCGCAGGTCTCGCAGCGCGAGTTCGCCGCCTACCTCGCGATGGCGGATCGCGGCGCGCTCGAGATGCGCGTCTCCATGTACTTCCTGTCGCACCTGCTCGACCAGGTGATCGACCTCGGCTTCACGGGGCCGTTCGGCAACGCGTTCCTCTCGGCCGCGGGCATCAAGCTCTACGCCGACGGCACGCTCGGCGGCTGGACCGCCTACTTCCCCGACGGCTACCTCGGGGATCCCTGCCGAAAGGGTCAGCTCTACCACGAGCCCCGCGAATACACCGAGCTCGTGCGGAAGGCGCACGGCGCGGGCCTCCAGACCGCGACGCATGCGCAGTCGCCCATCGCGATCAAGATGGTCGTCGACGCGATCGAGCAGTCGCTCGCG
Source organism: Leucobacter luti (assembly GCF_050310065.1). GTDB lineage: Bacteria > Actinomycetota > Actinomycetes > Actinomycetales > Microbacteriaceae > Leucobacter > Leucobacter luti_B. Next base: position 1,172,542 of record NZ_CP190007.1, read on the forward strand.
GATCGCCCCGACGCCGACGCGCGCCACCGCATCGAGCACTGCGGCCTGCCGACCCCCGAGGACATCGCCCGCATGGCCGAGCTCGGGATCCGGCCCGTCAACCAGACCCAGCACTACTACAACTGGGGCGAGGGCGTCGAGCAGGCGATCGGCACCCCGGGCGAGCGCTTCAACCCGCTCGGCGAGTTCCGCGACGCGGGCGTGCCCATGACAATCTCCTCCGACGCGCCCGTCGCCGAGCCCCGCCCGCTCGAGGCGATCCAGGCCGCCGTCACGCGCGTGACCCGCCGCGGCCACAAGCTTGGACCGGACTCGCTCCGGATCTCGGCGGCGGAGGCGCTGCGCGCGCACACCCTCGAGGGCGCCGTGTCGATCGGCCGCGAGGCCGAGCTCGGCTCGCTCGCGGCGGGCAAGCGCGCCGACTTCGTCGTGCTCGGGCAGAACCCGCTCGAGGTGGCGGGGGAGGACATCGCCGCGATCCCGGTACTCGAGACCTGGGTCGACGGCTCGCGCCGCTTCGTAGCGGCCGGTACGGCAGCGGAGGGAAACTAGGGTCATGTCATCACAGGAATCAGCGGCACACGCTGCAGCAGCGCCGCTCACGCAGACCGTCGAGAAGCGCACGACCGGCTGGGTCGTCATCGAGACGCTCGCGAACTACGGCATCGACACGGTGTTCGGGATCCCCGGCACCCACAACCTCGAGCTCTACCGGCCCGTCGGCCAGCTCGGGATCCGCCCCGTCACGACCCGCCACGAGCAGGGCGCGGGCTACGGCTCCGACGGCTGGTCGCTGCAGACCGGGAAGCCGGGCGTCGTCATCACGACGAGCGGACCTGGCCTCCTGAACGCGCTCTCCTCCGCGGGCACCGCGTACTGCGAATCGCGGCCGATGATCATCATCGCGCCCGGCCCGTCGCGCGGCGCGGAGTTCGCCGACGTTGGCACCCTGCACGAGACGAAGGACCAGCTCGGCGCGGCAGCCGCAATCGTCGAGTGGGGCCGCCGCGCGCAGACGGCCGAGGAGGCCGTCGAGGCGATCCACGACGCCTTCGAGCTCTTCGCGACGGGTCGCCCGCGCCCCGTCTACCTCGAGGTGCCGCTCGACCTCCTCGAGGAGGAGACCCAGATCGGCGAGGCCGCGCTCGCGGCCCGCGACTTCGCGGCCCCGGCCGCGCCCGACGCCGGCCAGATCGCCGACGCCGCGCGCCGGCTCGTCGCCGCGAAGGACCCCGTGATCCTCGCGGGCGGCGGATCCCGCCACGCGGCCGCTGAGCTCCGCGCCGTCGCGGAGAAGCTCGGCGCCCCCGTCGTCTCGACCCTCAACGCGAAGGGCGTGCTCGACGAGCGCCACCCCCTCGCGCTCGGCTCGAACCTGCGCCTCGCGGCCGTGCGGAACCGCGCCCGCGACGCCGACGTGCTGCTCATCGTCGGCTCGAAGCTCGGCGAGGCCGAGCTTTGGGTGGACCGCCTCGACGCCCGCGGCGACGTGATCCGGGTCGACCTGCTCGAGTCGCAGATCCAGAAGAACCAGGCCGTCTCGCTCGGGATCGTCGCCGACTCGCGCGCCGCCCTCGCGGCGCTCGCGGCGGAGCTCGATTCGGCGCACGCCGACCACGAGCCGCTCGACTCGGCCGCGGGGGTCGCCGCATCGGTCGAGGCCGCGCTCGCGGAGGCCGCCGAGATGTCGCCCTCGAACACGGCGCTCGCCTCGGCGATCGCGCGCGTGCTGCCCGAGGACGCCATCGTCTCGACCGACTCCTCGCAGATCGGCTACGCGGGCCTCCTCAACGTGCTCGTCGCACAGCAGCCCAACTCGACGCCCTACATGGCGACCTACGCGACGCTCGGCTACGGCCTGCCCGCCGCGCTCGGCTCCCGCATCGGGGCGCCCGACCGCCCCTCCTTCGTCGTGATCGGCGACGGCGCGCTCATGTTCTCGCTGCAGGAGTTCATCACCGTCGTGGAGCAGCGGCTCGACGTCACCGTGATCGTCGTCGACAACGGCGGCTACGCGGAGATCAAGCAGAACGAGGCCGACGCGGGGATCGCGCCCGTCGGCGTCGACCTCGTGCAACCGAACTGGCCGGCGCTCGCCGCGGCCTTCGGCGGCACGGGCGTCGAGGCGACGACGGAGGCCGAGCTCGCCGCGGCCGTGCGCGACGCCGTCGCAAACGGAGGGCTGCAGCTCATCCACATCCGCCAGGATGCGTTCGAGCTCGGCGCGGGTGCGGGGGAGCGGGCATGAGCGCCGCGCAGGCGCCCCTCGCCGTCTACACCGACACCGACGACACCGACGTGACCGCGGGCGTCGCGCTGCTGGAGGCCGCGGGCTACGAGGTCAGGATCCTCGAGACGCGCGACGCCGCGGAGATCATCGCGGGCGCGCGCGACGCCGAGGTCCTGCTCCTCGGCTACGCCCCGATCCCGCGCGAGGTCATCGAGGCGCTCCCGAACCTCAGGCTGATCGCGCTCATGTCGATGGGCTTCGACTTCGTCGACCTCGAGGCCGCGAGCGAGCGCGGCGTGTACGTCACAAACGTGCCGGGCGCCGCGACCGAGGAGGTCGCGACCCACGCGCTCGCGACCATGCTCTACGCGGTGCGCCAGCTGGACTTCTACCTCGCGTCGGCCACGCCCGAGCGCTGGAACGAGCGCGCGGAGACCGCGCCGCACCGGCTCAGCGAGACGACGCTCGGGATCGTGGGCCTCGGCAAGATCGGGCAGGAGCTCGCCCGGCTCGCCGGACCGCTCTTCGGGCGCATCGTCGGGTACGACCCGCTGCTGCCCGACACCGAGGAAATCCGGGATCGGCTCGCCGCCCTCGGCGTCGAGCGCACGAGCCTCGAGGAGGTGCGCCGGGCGGCGAACGTGCTGTCGCTGCACCTCCCACTCACGCCCGAGACCGAGCACATGGTCGACGCGGAGTTCATCGCCGAGATGCCGGCCGGGGCGTACGTCGTGAACGTGTCGCGCGGCGCGCTTATCGACGACGCGGCGCTCGCGGCCGCGCTCGACGCGGGCCACCTCGCGGGCGCGGCGCTCGACGTGCTCGCGGTCGAACCGCCGCCAGCCGACCACCCGCTGCTCGGGCGGAGCGACGTCGTGCTGACGCCGCACATCGCGTACTTCTCGCGCCGCACCGAGACGGAGTACGTGCGCATCCAGGCACAGAACGCGGTCACCATGCGCGAGACGGGCACGCCCGACTCGCCCGTGAACAGGCCCGCGTAGCGGGCCGGGATCCTGCGCCGAGGGGCGGCGATCCCGAACGAACCACAGCAACAACTCAAAGGGGAAGAGGAACCGTGACGCAGTTGACGGCCGAAGCGAAGAAGACGGCCCAGAACTGGATCGATGACAACCTGGAGCGGCTCACCGAGTGGCACACGACCATCTGGGAGCTCGCCGAGCCCGCGTGGCGCGAGTACCGCTCGCAGCGCTGGTACGTCGAGCGGCTGCGCGCCGAGGGCTTCGAGGTCGAGGACGGCTCGGCGGGGATGCCGACGGCGTTCGCCGCGAGCTGGACGAACGAGGGGGCCGGTGCGGCCGCCGGCTCCGGGTCCGGATCCGGGTCTGCGGCCGGGCCGACCCTTCTGACGTACGCCGAGTACGACGCCGTGCCGGGCAACAGCCAGGCCGCCACGACCTCGGAGTCGCCGCGCGAGGGCCTCACGCGCTTCGCCCCCGGTCACACCGACCCGCACTCCGTGCTCGGCATCTCGACGCTCGCCGGCGTGCTCGGCGCGAAGCACGCGATGGAGCAGCACGGGATCGCGGGCACGATCAAGTACACGGGCGAGCCCGCCGAGAAGATGCACGGCTCGAAGGTCGTGCACGGCCTGCGCGGCTACTACGACGACGCCGACGCGATCGTCTCCTTCCACCCGTTCTACATGCTGCCGCTCTGCAACACGGCGCGCTGGGACACCCAGTGCGGGGCCTACTACAGCAAGGTCTACTCCTTCGTCTGCGACCACCCGGAGACGTGGCAGATCTCGAGCGCAGACCCGAACTCCCCGATCCCGGCGTCGCACTCCGCGGCGCGGGCGCCCGGGGCGAACGTCGCGCTCATGCAGATGTACACGGCCTCGCGCACGATGCTCGACTCGATGCTGCCCGCGACGGGCGGCTGGAGCTTCTCGGACGCGATCCTGAGCGACGGCCAGGCCACCGCCGACAACCTGCCGCAGCGCGTCGCCCGCCTGCAGTTCTCGTGGCGCACCCCGGACATCGAGATGGCGGAGCACATCCTGAAGGTGCTCGACCGCAACGCCGAGGCAGCGGCCTCGATGGCGCACTGCGAGCTCGAGGAGCGCTGGGTCGCGCGCAGCCGCCCCGGCCGCACGAACCACGCCATGTCGTCGGTGCTCTACGCGAACCTCGAGGAGGTCGGCGCGCCCCGCTACGGGGCCGAGGCGATCGAGGTCGCGCAGGAGATCCAGCGCTCGCTCGGGCTCGAGCCCTCTGACCGGCCCTTCCTCGCGGAGACCGAGCAGCTCATCACCCCGCAGGAGGCCGAGCGCGGCCTGCGCGAGCACATGCCGGCCTGGCAGCGCAACTGGACGAGCGACGACTACGTCGAGATGTCGCACTACGCGCCCCTCGTGCGCTTCTACGTGTCGCGCCCGGCGCTGCAGCCCGTGCCGGGGGCGGGCCCCTACCCGTCGTGGGTGATGAACGCGCTCGGCGGGATCCCCGCCACGATCGCGCCCACCATCGAGACCGCGGGCAAGACCATCGCGGGCACGTTCCTCGACCTGCTTACGAAGCCCGAGCTGCTCGCGGAGGCGCAGCGCGAGTTCGACGAGCGCGTCGCCGCCGACCCGATGCCCGCGCTCCTCCCCGCGGACTTCGAGGCCCCGATCGACCTCCCCTGGCCCGACTACTCGGGCCCCGAGGGCGCCCGCCACTGGTAGGTGGTGGGGGCTCGCTCTCGCTCCTTCTCCCGCTCCCGCCGAGTCGGCCGTAAGGCCCCTTTCACGAGCGTGATTGGGGCCTTACGGCCGACTCGGCGACGGGAATGGGGCTTTACGGCCGACTCGGCGCGGCGGCCCGTGCGCACCAGGTCGAGCTTGCCCCGGGGCGTGGCGCGCCGGGTTCCGGATCCGGAGCTGCCCAGGGCGTGGACCCTCAGAGCCCCGGATCCCGAGCTCGAGTTGGCCGTAAGGCCCCTTTCGCGAGGGTGATTGGGACCTTACGGTCGACTCGGCGACGGGAATGGGGCTTTGCGGCCGACTCGGCGAACGGCGCGCGGGGCCCGTGGGAGCGCGGGCGCCAGCGCGCCGATACACGGGAGGTTGAGTCTGGACCCTCAGAAGAGCTCCGGATCCCGAGCTCGAGTGGGCCGTAAAGCCCCTTTCGCGAGCGTGATTGGGGCCTTACGGCCGACTCGGCGACGCGAATGGGGCCTTACGGCCGACTCGGCGGGAGGGGCGCCGGCGCGCCCGGCGCGCGCGCCGCGCCCCAACCCCTACCCCCGCGCTGCGCCCTGCGCGCGGGCTGCGCGGCCGAGCCGCGCCACGCCCTCGCGGATCCGCTCGGGCGACTCGAGCGAGAACGAGAGGCGGAGGCTGCGCCCGCCACTGCCGTCGGCGGTAAAGCCTGATCCGGGCACGAAGATGAGGCCCTCGGAGACCGCGGGCTCGAAGAGTTTGTCGGCGGAGTAGCCCTCCGGCAGCGTGACCCACACGAAGTATCCGCCCTGCGGCACCGTCCAGGTGGAGCCGGGCGGCAGCGCCCCCGGCAGCGCCGCGAGCAGGGCTTCCGCCCGCGCGCGGTACTGCTCGATCGCGCGGTCGAGGTCCCGCTCCCAGTCGCTGCGCAGGTACTCGACCGCGAGGTACTGGCTCAGCATGGAGGCGTGGATCACGGTCGCCTCCGAGAGGAGCTGCAGCCGCTCGCGCACGTGCTTCGGCGCGAGCACCCAGCCGATCCGGATCCCGGGCGAGAAGATCTTGCTGAGCGAGCCGAGGTATATGACGTCGGGATCGCCGGCGCGGATCGCCGAGATCGGTTCGCCCTCGTAGCGAATGAGCCCGTAGGGGTCGTCCTCCACGACGGCCACCCCGGCGTCGCGGCAGATCTCGGCGACGACGGGCCGGCGCTCCGCCGAGAGCGTGCGCCCCGAGGGATTCGAGAAGGTCGGGATCGTGTAGAGGAAGCGCACGCGGCGGCCCTCCGCGCGGGCGGCCGCGATCGCCTCCGAGAGCGCCTCGGGGATGAGTCCGTCCTCGTCGCATGCGACATGCCGCACCTCCGCCTCGAGGCCGACGAAGGTCCCGATCGCGCCCACGTACGTCGGCGATTCCGCGAGGATCACGTCGCCGGGGTCGCAGTACATGGCCGTCACGAGTTCGAGCCCGAGCTGCGATCCGGCGGTCACGAGAATGTCGCCGGGATCGGCCTCGATCCCGGTCTTCCGCATGAGCTTTGCGAGCTCCTCGCGGAGCGGCAGGATCCCGGCCCCCGCGCCGTACTGCAGCACCTCCTCGCCCCGCTCGGCGATGAGGCGCGAGGCTATCTCGCCGATGTCTGCGAGGGGGAGGAGGCTGAGGTCCGGGTTGCCGCCCGCGAGCGACACCGTGTCCGGCCCCTTCGGCACGTCCCACACGGAGCGGACGGGCGAGGGGCGGAAGTGGCGCTCGCGCGCCGCGAACTCGGAGTGCTGGTCAGCGGACAATTCGGGGTCGCTTTCTGTCGGGTCGAACGGAACAAGAAACAAGGAAAAGAAACAGCCGCGCTACTGCCGCAGGAAGAACTCGCGCAGGATCCGGGCCCCGGCGTGCAGCGCGGTCACGGGAACGCGCTCGTCGATCCCGTGGAACATTCCGGGGAAGTCGTAGCCGCGGGGGAGGCGCAGCGGCGAGAAGCCGTAGCAGCGGATCCCGAGCGGGACCAGGGCCTTCGCGTCGGTCGCGGCGCTCGTCATGTAGGGCAGGATCGTCGTGCCCGGGTCGACCGCCGCGATCGCCGCGGTCATGTCCGCCACGAGCGGTGCGTCGAACGGCGCCGAGACGCTCGGCCCGATCTCCCACGTGACCTCGATGTCCGGCCCCACGAGCTCCGCGAAGACGCGCATGAACTCGGCGTCGCCGCCCGGCGCGATCCGGCAGTCGACGGTCGCCGTGGCCTCGCCCGGGACCGTGTTCGTCTTGCTGCCCGCGTGCACCTGGGTGAGCGCGGAGGTCGTCGCGAACGCGGTCGAGAAGAGCCCGGCGACGCTGCCGAGCGGCGCGAGCTCGCGCGCGGCGTCAGCGAGGTCGATCTCGCGGCCGAGCCGCTCCTCGAGCGCTCGCCGCACCGTGAGCGCGGCCTCGCCCAGCTCGATCGGCCACTCGTGCGCCGTGATGCGGGCGAGCGCCGCGACGAGGCGCGCGGCCGCGTTTTCCCTGTTCGGGATCATGGAGCCGTGCCCCTCGGCGCCCGTCGCGCGGAGCGTCGCCCACGCGACCCCCTTCTCGCCGATGCAGATCGTGTACTCGCGCCCCCACGGCCCCTCCACGGAGAAGCCGCCGAGCTCGCCGATCGCCTCGCTCACGCCTGCGAACACCTCGGGGTGCTGCTCGACGAGGAACGCCATGCCGTCCTCGCCCGCGACCTCCTCGTCTGCGACGAACGCGAGCACGACGTCGCGGCGCGGGCGCCACCCCTCGCGGCCGAGCTGGCGCACGGCGGCGACGAGCATCCCGGCCGTGTTCTTCATGTCGACGGCGCCGCGCCCGCACAGCTCGCCGTCGATGATCTCCCCGCCAAACGGGTCAAACGACCACTGCGCCGGATCGGCCGGCACGACGTCGGTGTGCGCGTGGCAGAGCAGAGCGGGCAGATCCGGCTCCGTGCCGGGGATCCGGATCACGAGGTTGCCGCGGCCCGGCCGCCGCTCGAACCAGGAGCCCGCGTGCCCCGCGGGTCCCTCGGGCCCTCCGGGGCCCTCGGCGAGCCACCCGCGCACGAGCTCGGCGCAGCGCGTCTCGCCGTCGCCGATCGTCGCAGGATTCCCCGAGTTCGTGCTGTCGATCCGGATCAGATCCCGTGCGAAGGCCACGGCCTCCGCGTCCATGACCGCGAGATCCCGCCGCGTCATCGCCCCTCCTCGCTCAGGGGGCAACATCCCCGCCCCGGTCAGTCACCTCCATGTTCGCAGGTGCAGCCATCTTCGCCCTGACAACATGCGGAGGCGTCGGATCCGGATCCCGAACCGGCGTGGCAGGAGCCTCCCTTCGCGGGGGAGCGGGGCGCGTCCATCGACGGATTGCGGTCGAAGAAGCCGAACGGCTTCAGCATGAACGAGACCTTGTCGACGGGCATGATGGGCCAGTCCTCGGTGCGGGTGATGTGGTGGATGCCGAAGACGTACCAGAGCACGACGTCGGTGTCGACGAGCGGCTCGTCGTCGGCGAGCCAGGCGGTCATGCCGTTGCTGAGGTCGTCCTTCGACTGCGTGGGGTAGTCGCCGGCGGGCCACCGCTCCTCGTCGTGATGCTGCGTCACCCACAGCTGGTTGCCGATCACGGGATTGCGGCGCAGGATCGGGGATTCCTCGTCGAACATCGCGGGGAAGCAGCCCGTCGGAACGAGCTTGTACGCGGTCGGGGCGCCCCACGCGTTCAGGCGGGTGGGGTTCTGCACCTTCCAGGCGCGCTGGCGCTCCCAGTCGAAGCGGCGGCCCGATTCGGCCTCCGACTCGATCACGGTGCCGTGAGTCAGGAGGTCGAGCCCGTAGGGGTTCGTGTCGCTGATCGGGGCGGGGAGCGAGTCGGACTCGACCACCGTGTTGCCCTCGCCGTCGACGTCGAGGTCGAGGCGGGCGACGAGGAAGTGCTGGTGATACGGCGCGTAGGTGCGGCGATCCACGACCGTGCCCGTCGGGAAGGTCGCGACCTCGTCCTCCATCGGCGTCGTCACCATGATCCCGGTCGCGCGGATCTCGCACTCGATGTTGCCGTCCGGGTAGAAGCGCCAGTAGACCAGGTACTCGTAGTTCGCGACGGTCGCGTGCACGGAGACGACGAAGCGGCGCATGCGCCGCACCTCGGTGCCGGCGTCGGGATCCACGTGCTTCCAGAGCACCGCGTCGTCCTCCTCATGGAGGCAGATGACGTTCTTCGTGACCTGGGGTTCGCCCTTCGTGTCCGGCAGGATCCCGTCGAGGTAGGTGATCTCGCCGAGGCAGTCGCAGCCGAGCTCGAGCGAGGTGCACATGTAGCCGAGGCCCCACTCGCCGATGTCGAAGGCGGTGCGGCGGTAGTGGTCGAAGCTCGCGTCGCGATACGGCACGATCATCTCGGCGAGCGACATGCGGTACGCGATGTCGCGCTGCTCCTCGCCGTCGCGGAACCGCACTTGATAGATGACGGGCCCCTCGCGGTAGTTGAAGCCGAGGCGAAACTCCCAGTCCTGCCAGCGAATCAGCGAGCCGTCGAGTTCGAAGGAGACGCCCTTGGGCTGGATGATGTCGAGCGGCTTCAGATCGGTGCGCTCGGTGAACCCCTTCACCTCTGGCACGTACTCGGCGTCGACCTCGGGGAGGCCACGGTCGTGGGCCTCGTCGATCTTGAGCACCTCCATCGAGTTCACGTCGATGATGATTTTCATGCCGCTGACCGGGTGCGCGTACGGATTCCCCTGCGGGGTCGCGCGCGCCCAGATGTCGACCCAGCCGAGGCGGCGATCCCGCCACTCGGGAGGCATGACCGTGTAGCCGTAGGTCCAGAGATCGAAGAGCACCAGATCGGGATCGATGCCGCGCTTCTCGAGTGCGGCGCGCACGCCCTCGTGCTTCCGGAGCGTCTCGTCGCAGTCGTGATACTCGTCGACCGTGAAATTCGGGGTGACGCCGGGCTTGTGCGTCCACGTCTCGAGCGTCTCGCCCGTGAGGTTCACGACGCCCTCGTACACCTCGTTGCTCTCCTTGTTCCAGAGAACGGCGAGGGATCGCCGCACGAACGGATCCCCGTCCTTCCACTTCAGGACCGCCTCCTTCGGCGGCTCCTGCAGGATAATCGAGGCGTAGCGCCAGCCCCCGTCGATGCCCTTCTCGCGGGCAAGCACGGCCGACGTCGCGGAGATTTCAGCTGCGCTCAGCGAATCGAGCGGATGGGATCCCATGATGACTCCGTTCCGGGGATCCCGCGTCGCTGCGGCCCCCCTCTGGCCTCAACTTTGCCACGCCTTGGATGCGCCCGAAAGGCCGAATACTCAGGCGTTCACGGCCGCGACACGCCAGGGATACTTCGTTCCCGGGCCCCGATTTGCGCGGGGGAGCAGATTCATCATAAGATTTCATCTCGGTAGCAAGCGCGAAAATCGCTTCGGCCCCATCGTTTAGCGGCCTAGGACACCGCCCTTTCACGGCGGCAGCACGGGTTCGAATCCCGTTGGGGTCACTAAACACCACACTACAATTGAATACACACACATGGCCCTGTGGCGCAGTTGGTTAGCGCGCCGCCCTGTCACGGCGGAGGTCGCGGGTTCAAGTCCCGTCAGGGTCGCCAGATGAAGAACCCTTCCTCGGAAGGGTTTCTTCGTCTCTGGCGGTCGCCATAGGTGAGCGTCGGGCTCTGTAGCTCAGTTGGTAGAGCGTTCGACTGAAAATCGAAAGGTCACCGGATCGATGCCGGTCGGAGCCACGTAACGGCTATTACACCGTTGCTGAACCCTCAAGAGGCTTCTACTCTTGGGGGTTCTTTTTATGCCTGGATGGGTCTTGCGGCGCCGGATCCCGAGCCCGCGCCCCCCGTCTTTGAGTTGACCCAAACTGACGCCTAATCGGGTTTTTGGCGCACTTTGGGTCAACCCAGCGACTGCCCCGCTGCGGCCGCGGTCGTTGAGTTGACCCAAACTGACGCCTAAAGCGCATTAGGGCGTACTTTGGGTCAACTCTGCGGGGATGCAGCCTCGACCAGCGCGCAGAATCGCCTCGCTCTCCCGGAACTCCGCGGCGGCCGGCTCCATGGTGAACTCCAGCACCTCCACTCGGTGTTCTCTGAGCGCATCGAGAACGTGCTGCGGCGTGGTTCGGAAGTACTCGCGGCGCATGTTGACCTGGTTGATACGGCAGTGCGCGAACTCCTTGTGGAGCATGTTCTCGATCGACACGGCGTCATCGGCAAAGAACAGCGCGTGCACGTCGAAGGCGAAGGGGACGGACGCGTCGCCGAGTTCCCTGACGCGATCCATCGGCTCCAGTCTTCGAGTCATGCCGATCTTCACCACGTCTGGGCCGAAGGATCCCACATTTGAGATCACGTAGACGTACCCGGCGCGGATATTTGCGGCTCGGTAGTCAACATCGACGATGGCGCGCTCGACGTCCTCGATCTTCGCGAGGATTCGGGTGACTCCTTCTTCGTCGCCGTTCGCCCGGAGCGAGGCAAGGGTTGCTTGGTAGTGCGCCCGCTCCTTCTCCAGGCGTTCCTGCTCCTTCTTGATCTCGAGCTCCGCCTTCCGCTGTTCCCGGAGCTCGGCCCGCTGCTCACGTTCAAGCTCCTTCTCCCGCTGCAGCGCCTTCATGTGCTGGTGGGCGAGCTCGATCTCCTTCAGGCGAAGCCCATGGAAATGGCTATTGATCTGGAGGCTAATCATTGCGCCGTTTTTCGCAATCTGCTCAGCTGCGCGTGTGAGACGGGCCTGCGCAGCTTGGAGGTTTCCGGCCTTGGTCGTCTTGATCGCGTTCTCGGCCTCCGCGTTGTAAGCGCGGAGCATGAGCTTCGTGAGGGCGTTCACGAAGCGAGTGCCTTGGGCGAGGGAATTGTTGAAGGTGAACCCGTGCACCGAGGTCGTCGCGTTGTTGATTCGGATCGTGTCTTTGATCTGAGACCTCACTGCTTCGAGTTCCGTTGCGAGTTGCACTGATGACTCAGCCGGGTGCTCAAAGTCGTACAGTCCCACCTCCTGGAACTCGCGCGTTTCTGTCAAGGTGACGACACCCTGCTGGAGCGTGCCGATTTCCCGTCGCAGCTCGTCCCGCGCCGCAGTGAGCCTGGCGACCTCCGCCTCGGCGTTGCGGCGGTTGCTTTCGAGCGCATCGATGTGCTCCTGGCGCCAGGCGGCAAAGTCCGCGAACTTTCGTAGTCCAAAGCGATTGACGATCCCCTCCACCGAATGCAGCGCCTGCTGCAGAGCTGCAACGTGGTGCCGCGCTTCCGCCTTCGAGAGCCTGGAAGCGTCCACTGTGCTGAAGTCAGTGTGTTCGTGTTCGGTCCAGGCCGCGCCATCCCACCATCGAACGAATCCGGGCCTTTCGGGGTTCGGGTACCAGCCCGCCGCAACGTTGCTCATGTCGAGATACTGGCACAGTGTCCATGAATCTCAGAATTCTAGGCGCCGGGTGAACCGCAAGGTGCTTGTGGGCCCCGCGCCCGCCCAGCTGAGTTGACCTAAAGTGCGCCCTAAACCCGTTTAGGGCGCACTTTAGGTCAACTCAAGCGCCCGCGCGGGGGCGGGACGATCTAGTGAATGCAGTGTAGTTATTTACGCCGTCCAGAAAAGCGCGATAGTGTTGCCCCATTCTGCGCACCGCTTCGAGAGGCCAATGATGACCGCATCCGCACGACCACGATTCGCGTTGTTCGCCGCAGCGATTGCTGTGCTGCTGGCGCTGTGCGGGGTCGGATGGGGTGGCGCGACCGCCGCCCACGCCGAGCCGTTCGAAACCCACACCGAGCTGGCCGTCCAGATGGCGCCGCAGGTCTACGGCGACGGGACGCTGGTGTCTGCGCGGCTCATCCTCGACGGGCCGGGGATGATCGACCCGGCGACGGATCACATCGAGCTCGAAATCAACGGAGTCTCGTACGGCAAGGCCGCGTTCCTGTTCTTCGCGGAGGGGGCCTGGCTCGCCGTGGGCGGCACGACGACCCCGATCCCCGCCGGAACGCACGAGCTCGTGGCGAGGTTCCCCGGCACGAACAACACGACCCCCGGATACAACGATGCGCTGCCGTCCCAGAGTGACCCCGTGCAGGTCATGGTGCAGCCGCTCGGCACGACGACCGCGATCACGAGCGCGCCGTCATTGGCCCAGGCGTTCTCCCGGGTCGATGTGGCCGCGCAGGTGACGACCGCCGCGCCCATCACCGCCGAGATGGCCCCGCTCGCGGGATCCGCGGAGCTCCTCGCCGACGGCCAGGTCATCGCGACCGCCCCCGTCGGCAGCAACGGCGCCGTGTCGTTCACGCAGGCGCAACTGCCCGCAGCCGCGGCGGGGTTGTCGGTGCGCTTCCTCGGCTCCACTGACGGCAACTACACTGCCTCGAATTCGGCAGCACAGACTGTAGAGCTCACGCCGATCGAAACCGCCACCACACTGGAGCTTTCGTCCGCGCAGATCCTCACGGACGGCACGTCGGTGGCCGCCATCACGGTCCGCAACGTCGACTCCAGCGCGAAGGCCGACCCGCAGGGACCCGTCGAGATTCTCGTCGACGGCGACCCCTACGGCACGGTCGCCGAGGCTGCGGACGAGGACCCCGAGAAGGGCGACGGCGAGAGGCGCCTCAGCTTCGACATCACCGGTCTCACCCTCGGAGATCACCAGGTGAGCGCCCGATTCGTGCCGTCACCCGGCTTCGTCGGCTCGGAAAGCGCCGAGCGCCCGCTGTCGGTGCTCGGGATCCCGACCCAGCTCGTCGCCGAGCATGAGCGGGTGACGGGATCGGCCGAGCACCCGCCGACCGTCAAGGTGCGTGCGCTCCGCGGCGAGACGCCCGCCGCGGAACAGGCCCCCGTCGACGGCACCGTCCAGGCCTTCGTTGAGGGGAGGCCGCTCGGCGATCCCGTCGCGACGGTCGACGGCGCGGCGCAGCTGACCTTCGCGGGGCTCCGGGCGGGGGTCCATGAGGTTGAGCTCCGCTTCCTGCCAGCTGAGCAGGGATTCCTCAAGAGCCAGACTCGCCTCGACGTCGAAGTGACCGGGGCGCCGAAGCCCGCACCGCAGGAGCCGAAGGCCCCGGCCCCGGCGCTCGCCAAGACCGGCGGGGCGGAGCAGGGGCCGGTCGAGGTCGGGCTCGCCGCGCTCGCGCTCGCCGCAGGCGGCGCGATCCTGCTCGCCGGCCGCAGAGGCAGGGCCTAGTTGTATTGACCCGGATGGTTGTTGACATAAGAGAAGCCCCCGGTGTCGAGTTGGAGCTGTCTAGTTCTACATCTCGCACACACGGAGGCTTCTCATGTCCCACGCTAACGCCCGATTGGCTCCCGCGGGCCGTTTGATCATGATTCAGCGCATCCAGTCGGGGCGTGCGGTCGCGCATGTTGCCGCTGAGATGGGCGTCTCGCGCACGACCGCGTGGCGGTGGTGGCGCAGGTTTCAGGAGCTGGGGATCGCGGGACTTGCTGATCGATCCAGTGTTGCCCGGACACATCCCCAACGTACGCATTCGTGTGTGGAAACCCGGGTACGGATCATGCGGGCACTCACCCGTCGCGGCCCCGTGTTCATCGCCGGGAAGCTCGGCCTGCACGCCTCGACCGTCGGGCGCGTACTGCGTCGCCATCACACCCCGTTGTTGCGTGAATTGGACCCAGTCACCGGGACTGTGATTCGTGCTTCTCGCCGGTCGGCCAAGCGATACGAACACGAGTATCCCGGCTCGTTGATCCATATCGATGTGAAGAAACTCGGCCGCATCCCTGACGGAGGAGGGTGGCGCCTCCACGGACGAAGCGAACGCCCGAACCGGAAACGCGGACAGGGCTATGACTACGTCCACACCGTGATCGATGATCACTCTCGGGTCGCGTACGCCGAGATCCACGACGACGAGAAAGGTATCACCGCGGCCGGTGTCCTCGAACGCGCCATCAGGTTCTACGCGTCACTCGGGGTGCGAGTCGAACGCGTCATCAGTGACAACGCGTTCGCGTACCGGCATTCCGCCGCGTTTAAAGACGTCATCACCCAACACCGCATTCAGCAACGGTTCATCCGCCCCCACTGCCCCTGGACGAACGGGAAAGTCGAACGCCTCAACCGAACGCTCGCGACCGAGTGGGCATACGCCAGACCCTGGACTTCCAACACCGACCGCAGAGCAGGGTTGCGGGCCTGGCTGAACTACTACAACCTAGACAGACCCCACCTCGGCATCCAAGGCCAAACTCCAATCGACCGAATCAACAACGGTCGAGGTCAGTACACCTAGCCGCGGCGAACGGGGCTCAGCGGACCGGGCTCAGCGAGCGGGCCCCGTCGACTGCCGCTCCACGAGCGACACGGGCAGCGTCACGGTCGACATCTCCTCGCCGTCGATCCCGCGGAGCAGCTCGGCAACGGCGGCCTCGCCGATCTGCGCGGCCGGCGAGCGCACGGTCGTGAGCGGCACGGGAAGCTGCCCGACCAGGGGAATGTCGTTGTATCCGACGAGTGAGAGGTCGCTCGGGATCCTGATCCCGCGGTCCCGAGCGACGCCCAGCGCGCCGACCGCGGCCGTGTCGTTCACGGCGAAGATCGCCGTGGGCGGATCGGGGAGTTCGAGCAGGTGGGTCGCGCCCGCGATGCCGCCCTCCACCTCGAACTCGGTGTGGACGATGAGCGAATCGTCGATCGGGATCCCAGCGGCGCGCAGGGCGTCCTGGTAGCCGAGGGTGCGGCGCCAGGCGGTGCTCGCGTGCCGGGGGCCCGCGATGATGCCGATCCGGCGGTGGCCGAGCGCGATGAGGTGCTCGGTCGCGAGCCGCCCGCCCGCTCGGTCGTCGGCGGTGACCGCGGGCAGAGCGTCGTCGCCCGCGCGGTTGACGGTGAGGACCGGCACGCCGGCCGAGCGCACCTGGGTCGCCATCTCGTCACGCCCCAGGTGGAGTGACGTGACGATGAGCCCGTCGACCTGGCGGCTCAGCAGCAGCTCGATGCTCTGCAGCTGGGCGTCGACTTCGTCTGGGGGAGTCGCGAGGAGGATCTGGTAGCCCGCGCTCGTCGCGGTCGCCTCGATCGCCTGGCAGAGCGTCGCGATGACGCCGTCGGTGAGGCGCGGGATCACGACCCCGATCGTGTGGGTGCGCTGCGTGCGGAGGCCGGCCGCGATGAAGTTCGGGCGGTATCCCATGTCCGCGGCGATGCCGCGGATGCGCTCGACCTCCGCGGTGGGGAGGGCGCCCTCGCGGGTCGGCCGGAGCGCGCGTGAGACGGTCGAGGCGTGGACGCCCGCGACCTCGGCGATCTCCTTGAGCGTGGGCGCGCGGCCCATGGTGGCGGTCACCTCGGTCATGCGCCCCCCCCCCTTCGCCTCGGAGTGTGATCCCGGCACTTGACGTGCGGCTCGATGATCCATATCGTACTAGGCAGCCCACGAATTGCAATCGATTGCAACTGTTGCGCAATCGATTGCAAACCGGGCAACGACCCGGGCGCGATCCGGCGCCGCAGTCCCACACACGACGCAAGGGTGCGTCACCAGCGAGAAGGATCCCCATGAGCCACTCATCGGAGCACGGAACCACGAGCCAGGCCCAGTCGCCGGGGAAGGTCGCCTTCGCGAGCTTCATCGGCACCGCGGTCGAATGGTACGACTACTTCCTCTTCGGCACCGCCGCCGTGCTCGTCTTCAACCACCAGTTCTTCCCGAACCTCGACCCGACCGCATCGACGCTCGCGTCGCTCGCCACCTTCGCCGTCGCCTTCATCGCGCGGCCGCTCGGCGGGATCATCTTCGGCCACTTCGGTGACCGCTTCAGCCGCAAGTCGATGCTCGTGTGGTCGCTCCTCATGATGGGCCTGTCGACGTTCGTCGTCGGGCTCCTCCCGAACTACGACACCGTTGGCCTCTGGGCGCCCGTGCTGCTCGTCGCGGCGCGCGTGATCCAGGGCATCGCGGTCGGCGGCGAGTGGGGCGGGGCGGTCCTCATGGCCCTCGAGCACGCGCCGGAGTCGAAGCGCTCCTTCTACGCGAGCTGGCCGCAGGCCGGCGTTCCTGCAGGCGTCGTCCTCTCGAGCTTCGCCTTCTTCCTCGTGCAGCTCCTCCCCGAGGAGCAGCTGCAGGCGTGGGGCTGGCGCATCCCGTTCCTCTTCTCCGCAGTGCTGATCGTGATCGGCATGGTCATCAGGCTGAAGCTCACGGAGTCCCCGGAGTTCGAGGCGGCGAAGCAGCTCGAGGCGCCCGCCGAGCGCAAGCGCATCCCCTTCATTGAGATGCTGCGGAGCTCGAAGCGCGCGCTCATCGTGAGCGTGTTCTCCCTCGCGGGATCCAACACCCTCTTCTACGTCGCGACGGTCTACCTGCTCTCCTACGGCACCGCGAATCTCGAGTTCAATCGCGGGATCATCCTGCTCGCCGTGGGTGCCGGCGCCCTGCTCGACGTGTTCGCGATCCCGCTCGTCGCGATTCTCGCCGACCGATACGGCAGGCGCCAGATGATGATCGTGGGATCCCTCGTGACGATCGTGAGCTCGTTCCCGATCTTCTGGCTCTTCAACCTCGGTGGCTGGGGGATCTTCGCGGCGCTCGTGGTCGCGCTCCCCATCGCGCACTCGTTCGTCTACGCGACCGTGTCGGGGTTCATCGCCACGCTCTTCACACCGAGCGTTCGCTTCACGGGATCCTCCGTCGCCTATCAGGTCGGCGGGATCGTCGCCTCGGCGCCGGCGCCCATCCTCGCGACCATGCTCTACACGCAGTACGGCACATTCGTCGCGGTCGCGGCGTACCTCGCGTTCGCCAACGTCGTGGCCCTCGTCGCGGTGCTCTTCGCGCCGCGAGAGGTGCCGGTGACCCGTTCGATCGAGGTGCAGGCGCAGGAGCCCGTTGACGCGAGCAAGGCGAAGACGTGGGCCTGATGGGAGAGCCGGGCACCGTGAGGACGGCGCTCGACGCACCGGTCCCGAGCACCGTCGATCTCGCCAGAAGGCTCGACCTGGGGGAGACGACGTCGGTCGAGCTCGTGCGTCGCGCCCTCGCCGGCACCGAGGCAAGCGGCGCGGTGTTCATCACCCTCGCCGACGACGCGCTCCGCGCGGCCGCGGCCTCGGACGCCCGCCGCGCCGCGGGCGCACCGCTCAGCGCGATCGACGGGATCCCGACCGCGGTCAAGGACGTCATCGACACCGCGGGGCTCCGCACCACCATGGCCTCCGAGTTCTTCCGTGACTTCGTGCCCGAGCGCGACGCGGAGGTCGTGGCGGACCTGCGGGCCGCCGGGTGCGTCATCATCGGCAAGACGAACGCGCAGGAGTTTTCCTATGGGATCAGGGGAGACGCCGGGGCGTTCGGCGCGGTGCCGAACCCGCACGACCCGTCGCGGGTGGCCGGCGGATCCAGCTCGGGATCCGCCGCCGCCGTGGCCTTGGGGATCGTGCCGTTCGCGGTCGGATCCGACACCGCGGGCTCCGTGCGCGTGCCGGCGGCGCTGTGCGGCGTCGCCGGGCTGAAACCGAGCCTCGGGCTCATCGACACCTCGGGGGCGTTACCGCTGTCGGAGTCGTTCGACACCCTCGGCCTGCTCGCGACGAGCGCCGAGGACATCGAACTCGTGATGCGCGAGCTCGCCCTGATCCGGGGCGATCGTGCGCCGGCGGAACCCCAGTTTCTCGCGCTCGATGAGCTGCGATCCCGGGTTCAGGATCCCGCGGCCGGCCAGCCGTTCGACGCCGCCGTCGAACTTCTCGGCGCGGGCTCGGTGCGCTTGCCGCTGCTCGACGGCGGGGAGGTGGACTACGAGGAGCTGTACCGGATCGTGCGCTCGCGGGAGGCGTATCTGCTGCACGCAGACCGGGTCCGCGAGGCTCCCGAGAAGTTCCAGCCAGCCGTCCTCCGGAACGTGCTCTCCGGCCGTGACGTCCGCGACTCCGAGGTCGCGGCCGCGCAGGGCCTCATCGCCCGCGCGCGAGAAACGATGGGGGAGGCCTTCCGCCCGGGCCAGCTGCTGCTCAGCCCGACGACGCCGATCCTCGCCCCGCCGCTCGGAGACGCGTTGTCGAGCGGGCCGCTCGCCGCGCTCACCGTGATCTGGAACGTGCTCGGGTGGCCGGCGATCTCGGTGCCGGTTCGCGTCGAGGGCTGCCCGCTGCCGCAGTCCCTCCAGGTGATCGGCACCCCGGGCGACGATCTCGCGGTGCTGCGCGGCGCGCAGCGGATCGAGTGGGCCTTCGCGGGCGAAGGGTAGCGGAGCGCGCCGCGCGACTACCGCTGCCGGCGCGCGTACTCCGCGGGGGTCGTGCCGAAGGCGCTCCGGAACGCGCTGATGAAGCCGCTCGCGGTCGCGTAGCCGACGCGCGGCGCGACGTCGCCAACGGGGGTGCCCGCGGCGAGGAGGTTGAGGGAGGCGATGAGCCGCGCCCTGGTGCGCCAGGGTGCGTAGCCGAGTCCCGTTTCCGTGACGAAGGCGCGCATGACGGTGCGCGTGCTCACGCCCGCCTCTGCGGCGGCTCGGGTGAGCGGGAGATCCGCGCCCGGATCAGACAGGATCCGTTCGGCGATGGCGCGCGCCGCGCGGTGGGAGGGGAGCACCAGGCTCGGCCGTTCGTCGGCGGCCTCCTGCACGAGCGCCGAGAGGAGGCCGTGGCTCGACGCGCGCGCCAGGTCGCTCGGCTCGCCGGTCGAGAGGTGCCGGATGAGCTCTCCCATGAGCGGGGAGATGGTGATGGCGCGCGGCTCGTCCCAGCGCTCGCCGGGCGGGCGCAGGCGCACGCTGCCGTAAACGCTGTAGGTGGTGCCCTCGCTCAGCGGCTCGACCGCGTGTGTGACGCCGGCCGGAAACCAGAAGGCCGCGTCGTGTCGGACGAGCCAGCGCTGCGAACCCACGACGACGTTCATCGGGCCGCTCGGAAACCAGTGGAGCTGGTCTTCATCGTGATGGTGCGGGGGATGCAACGTGGTCGGGTGGGAGACTCCGAAAAAAGTTCTCGGTGTCACCCTGGCCGTATGTGCGGCGCGAAGCCGTGAACTCTGTGAAGGAAAATACGGCACAGAGATCACGGTAGCCGCACCTGCGCGGGATTGGTGTCACCCGAGCGCGATTGAAGGTCGATTCACAGTAAGGCTAGCCTTACTTTGATCAGCTGATTGGAGGGCCGCAACGGCGCTCCTCGGCGCACTCCCTGTCCCAACGAAAGGATGACGAATCTGATGACCACTGTGGGAGCAGTATCCCGGACACGCAGGGCCGCTGGGGCGGCGGCAACCCTGCTTCTTCTCGCGGCGCTTGCTGGCTGCGCTGCCTCGTCCGGCGGGGGCGAATCCGGCACCCCCGAAGGTACGGGCAAGGGAGAGTTTCCGGTGACGGTCGATCACGTCTATGGGGAGACGGTTATCGAGGAGGAACCGACCCGGGTGATCACCCTGGGGCTGTCGGATCAGGACGCGCTGCTCGCGCTCGGTGTCAAGCCGATCGCGGTCAGCCCGTGGTGGGGCGACTACGAGTACGCGACGTGGCCGTGGGCGCAGGACGAGCTCGGAGACGCGCAGCCCGTCGTGCTGAACGACGGGGTGCGAGACGAGGCGAATCCGCCGATCGAGGAGATCGCCTCGCTGGAGCCGGATCTCATCATCTCGCTCTATAACGGGACGACGAAGGAGCAGTACGAGCAACTCTCCAAGATCGCGCCCGTCGTGGTGCCGGACAAGGAGTTTGCGGACTTCGCGATCACCTGGCAGGAGGCGACTCGCGCGACCGGCGAAGCGCTGGGTCGCGAGGACGAAGCACTCGCGCTGGTGAAGGACCTGGAAAACTCGTTCGCGGACGCGGCGAAGCAGCATCCGGAGTTCTCCGGCAAGACCGCGGTGGTTGCCGAGCGCTTCGAGGCCGGCGAAACGATCGTGCGCACGGGCAACGACGTGCGCGCGAAGTTCTTCGAACAGCTCGGTTTCACGATCCCCACCGAGATCGCCGGCATCGCGCCGAACGAGTACGGCGAGCTCTATGTCCCTGACGAGCTCGTGACGGAGATCTCAAAGGACCTCCTGGTCTGGAACGTCGGCTTCGCCCCCGACGCGCGCGCAACGGTGGAGGCGCTGCCCCTGTACCCCTCGCTCGGCGTCGTCGGCAGCAACAAGGTGCTGTGGGTCGAGGACGACGTGGTGTCCGGGGCCTTCAGCTGGGGCACCGTGCTGAGCCTGCAGTACGCGCTCGATGAGCTCCTCCCGCAGATCACGGAGACGCTCAGCTGAGCGCCTCCGGCGAGGCGGGATCGCGGCCGCCCGGGCTCCGCGCCCGGGGGGCCGCGCTCTGCTGTGCGGTGGCCATCTGCTGCGCGATCGCGGTCGCGTGCAGCCTCGCGATCGGTGCCCGGGTGATCCCGCCAGCCGAGGTGCTCGCAGCGGTATTCGCCCCGGTGGGGACCGAGGCCGAGGTCGTCGTGCGCGACGTCCGGGTGCCCCGCACGCTCGCGGGCGTGCTCGCGGGTGCCGCGCTCGGGATCTCCGGCGCGCTCATGCAGGGACACACCCGCAACCCGCTCGCGGATCCCGGGATCCTCGGCGTGAACGCTGGCGCCGCCTTCGCGGTGTGCGTGGGGATCGCGGGCTTCGGAATCACGGCGCTCTCGCAGCAGGTCTGGCTGGCGCTCGCGGGCGCGGGTCTCGCAAGCGGCGTGGTCTTCGTCGTCGGTGCGGCCCGCGGGCGTGAGCCGGCCCCCGTCACCCTCGCGCTCGTCGGCACCGTGGTCACGGCGATCCTGACCGCACTCACGAGCGCAGTGCTGCTGCTCGACTCCGCATCGATCGCGTCGTTCCGGTTCTGGACCGTCGGCTCCCTCGCCGGGCGAGGCGTGGCAGAGGTGTCGGCCGTGATCCCATTCCTCCTGCTCGGAGCGTTTCTTGCGGTGATCAGTCCGCGCGCTCTCAACGCGATCGCGCTCGGTGAGGAGCTCGCCGCCTCGCTCGGTCACCGGCTGGTGCTCGCGCGACTCGCTGGGCTCGCCGGGGTGGCGCTGCTCACGGCCGCCGCGGTCGCGGTCGCCGGTCCGCTGATATTTGTGGGGCTGATCTCGCCGTTCGTGGCGCGCGGTCTCGTCGGGCCGGACTACCGATTGGTGCTCCCTCTCGCCGGTCTCGTCGGCGTCGTGACCGTGCTCGTCGCCGACATGATCGGGCGGCTCGTGATCCACCCCGAAGAGGTGCAGCTCGGGATTGTTTCGGCGCTCCTTGGCGGGCCGCTCTTCATCTGGTTCGTGCGGCGTCGACGGCTGGCCGGCCTATGACCGCGACGCTGCCCCGCTCTCGGCGCGGCGAAGCGGCGGCGCAGGCCTGCGCACCGAGTGTCCGGCGCACCCTGCGCATCGGAGCGATCGTCCTGCCGCTCAGGATCCGGCCCCTGGCCTGGACGTCTGCGCTTCTCGCGCTCGCCGCCGTGCTCTTCGCGGTGAGCATCTCGGTGGGTGACGTGCCAGTGCCGCTCGAACGAGTTCTCGGCGTGCTGCTCGGCGCGGGGGAGCCGGGCGACGCGTTCATCGTCGGAGAGCTTCGCCTGCCCCGCGCGATTGTGGCCGCTGGCGCGGGCGGCGCGCTCGGCATGGCGGGCGCGCTCATTCAGAACGTGACGCGCAATCCGCTCGCGAGCCCCGACGTGCTCGGGATCCTGTCCGGAGCGAGCGCGGGCGCCGTCGCGGCGATCGTGCTCGGGATCGGCGCAGCGGCGTCGCCCTTCGCCGGCTGGGGCCTGCCGCCGTTCGCCCTCGCGGGAGGATCGGTCGCGGCCGCCACGGTGTTCCTCCTCTCGGGGAACCGCGAGGCGAGCAGCATGCGGCTCATCCTGATCGGCGTGGGGGTTGCTGCGGTGAGCTCCGCGCTGACGTCCCTGCTCATGGTGGGTGCCCGGGTGCACGAGGCCTCGCAGGCCGTGGTGTGGCTCACCGGCACGCTCGACGGCCGCACCTGGTCCCACGCGCGTCCGCTGCTCGTCGCGCTCGCGATCGTGCCGCCGCTGCTTCTCCCGCTCCTGCACGCGCTCGGCGCCCTGGGACTCGGCGATGCGCTCGCGCGCAGCATCGGCGTGCGTGCCGGGGCGGTGCGTCTCGCCGCGCTCGTGCTGGCAACCGTGCTCGCGGCGACCGCGGTTGCGGCGGCCGGCCCGATCGCCTTCGTTGCGTTCGTGGCGCCGCAGATCATGATGCGGGTCATTGGAGCGCACGCCCCTCCCGTGATCGGCGGCGGGGTCTGCGGCGCCGTGCTGCTGCTCGGCACGGATGTCGCGACTCGCCTGTTCCTCCCGGTCGGCCTGCCCGTCGGGATCGTGACGGTGGCGCTCGGCGCCCCGTTCTTCCTCGCACTCATCCTCACTCGACAGCGGAGGTTCACCGCATGATGGTTCCCGGATCGCCCCGACTGGCCGCAACCGCCGTGCACGCTGGCTACGGCGCACGCGACGTGCTCACGGGCGTCGATTTCGCCGTGCCAGACCGGGCAGTCACCGCGGTGATCGGCCCGAACGGGAGCGGCAAGTCGACGCTGCTGAAGGTGCTGGGGCGCACGCTCGTGCCGACGAGGGGGCACGTCGCGCTCGACGGGATCCCGGCCGGGCGGATCCCGCCGAAGCGCTTCGCGCGCACCGTTGCAACGCTGCCGCAGGCGCCCATGGCGCCAGACGGGATTCGGGTCGTCGACCTCGTCGCCCGCGGTCGCCAGCCGCACCAGAGCTGGCTGCGTCAGTGGTCGCCGCAGGACGAGGCAGCGGTGCGCACGGCGCTCGAGCTTACGGACACCAGCCATCTCGCGGAACACCCCATAGATTCACTCTCCGGTGGTCAGCGGCAGCGGGTGTGGGTCGCCTTCGTCGTCGCTCAGGATGCGGAGATCCTGCTGCTCGACGAGCCCACCACGTTCCTGGATCTGGCGCACGCGATTGACGTGCTGCGGCTGGTCGGCTCGCTGCATACCGAACGGGGGAGGACGGTGGTGATGGTGCTCCACGATCTGAACCTCGCCGCCCGCGTCGCCCAGCACCTGGTCGTGATGGATCAGGGCGCGATCGTTGCGCAGGGCGCCCCGCGTGAGGTGCTCACCGCAGAACTCCTCGGCTCCGTGTTCCGGCTCGACGCCGCGGTGGTGGATAACCCGGTGGCCGACGGGGTGCTCGTGGTGCCCGGCCCGTGGTGAGTGTGCTGCCGGGTTCGCGGGCCGGCGCGGGAGAAGCCGCGAGGGTGCGGGATATCCAGGAGGAATACCGGCCGATTGCCGCAGCAGCCGACGAGCGCGAGCAGCGCCGGCGGGAAGCCGAGTGCGACGAGCGACTCATCTCGCCGGAGTGCGTCGCGATCCTCGAGTCCTTCGGCTCCAGGATTGCGCTACACAATGATCGCCTCCTCCGATTTGAGCTCTGCGGAGCCGGGTGGAGTGTCGCCCGTCTCGACACGATGACGCGGATCGAGGCGGGCGACGATCGCACGGGAGGCGCGTCGATCCGGCCCGTCGGGTTCGCCGAGTGCTGGCTCGTCGCCGCCGTCGCGGCCGTCGCCCGGGAGGCGGGCGGGCTTGTCGCGATCCCGGACCATCCGCCCGAGACGGTGCCGGAACTGCGCCGAATGGGGGACTGGCCGCCGGGGAACCGGCGCTGGTCGACCGTCGGCGAGCAGACGGCCCAGCTGCATTCGGCGCGCGCCGTCGACTGCTTCCGCCTCGCCCACGGGCGCTCAATCGCAGAGATTGCCGCACTCATGCGCCCCTGATCGGCTCATTCCCCCTTGCGGTACCCCCGTGATTGGAATCTATCCTGGAGGGGCATCAGAAGGTGCGTTGCGCCCGACACGGAGGGCCGACGCGAGGCGCTAGAAAGGTGCGGGATATGACACACCACTCCCAGGGAACTGTGGACACGCTCGATTTCGGGCCGGTCCTGGAGCGACAGGGCGAGGGAGGTGTCAAGATCACGTTCACTGTGCACACCGAGGTTTCGGGGCAGGACGACAAGCTGTCGATGCTCACGCTGAAGATCCAGCTCAAGGAGGCCAGGGGTCGGCTCGCCGAGGCGGGCCTCGCCGACGGCGAGATCGGCCCGCTGCTCGCCCCGGTCGAGGAGCTGCTCGAGGATTCGAGCTACTGGCGGCTGCAGAGCCGCGGCCTCATCGTGTTCGTCGCAGACGGGTTTTTCCTCCCGGTCAGGGTGCCAGTCGAGCTGCAAGACGGCCTCACGATCGGCGACGCGTTCAACCTGCTCCCTGTCGCGCCGGTGCTCGCGAGCGACCGCAGGCTCTACGTGCTCGCCCTGACGAAGAACCAGGTGAGGCTCTTCGATACCTCGCGAAACGTGATCCGGGAGCTGCCGCTCGAAAATGTGCCAGCCTCCTTCGACGAGGTCATCGACGAACTCCCGGAGCGCGTGGTCGACGTGCGCGCCGGATCCGGAGGCACCGATCGCGCCCCGAGCTACCAGGGCACGACGGGCGACGTGAGCCGCATGCTGCTCGAGAAGTACATCCGCGCGGTCGGGCAAGCGATCGCGACCCGCCTGGGGACCGCCCGCTCGCAGCCGCTCGTGCTCGCCGCCGTCGCCGAGTACCTGCCGATCTTCACCGCCGAGTGCCCGTACCCGGCGATCTTCGACGGGGTCGTGGCGGGCAACCCGGAGCATCTGCAGCCGGATGAGCTCCGCTCCGCGGCCTGGCGCCTGGTGAACGAGAGCGAGACGGCGCACGAGGCGGAGGAGCAGGATCACGCCCGCTCCCTGGCCCACGGAGGGAAGGGCGCCTTCGATCTCGCGGAGATCGCGAAGGCCGCGGAAGAGGGGCGCGTCGACACGCTCTTCCTGCCCCGCGGGGCGCAGGCGATCGCGGATCCGGACGCGGCGGCACTCGCGAACTGGGCCCTCATCGGGACCCTGACGAACAAGGGCACGCTGCGCACGCTGGGCGAGATCGACGGCGACGGGCTGGCCGTGCTGCGGTACTGAGGCGCGGATCTTGCAAGATTTTCGCCGCCGGTGTCGATTCCCGGGTCCGCCGAACGTCAGTGAGATGTCGGGCCGCACGGTCCGGCATCCGAACAAGGAGGAACCATGAAGTACGCACTGCTCCTGATGGGGCATCACCAGACCCCGGATTGCGGCGAGGAAGGCGGCGCGAGCCCGGAGGAATTCTTCGCCTTCGACGAGGAGATCACGAAGGCGGGCGTCGTCGTGAGCTCGTTCGCGCTGGAGGGCTCGGATCCCGCTACGATCGTCAGCACCGACGAGCGCGGCGAGCGGGTCGTCACCTCGGGGCCGTACGCCGAGGTGAACGAGTTCGTCGGCGGCACCTACATCATCGAGGTCGACAGCCTCGAAGATGCGATCATGTGGGCGAAGAAGAGCCCGGCGTCCGCACCAGGCGGGCACGTCGAGGTGCGAGAAGTCGCGCCGTACTGACCAGGACAATGCGCGCTGAGGCGGATCCGGGGCGGGGCCCTGGATCGGTGCGTCCGGTGCTCGCGGCAGTCGACCGCGAGAGCCGGGCGCGCCTGCTCGCGGCGCTTGTCGGGAAGTTCCGCGACCTGGACCTCGCGGAGGACGCGCTGCAGGAGGCGCTCTCCCGAGCGCTCAAGCACTGGCCCCGAGAGGGGATCCCGCGTTCCCCTGAGGCCTGGATCGTGACGGTCGCAAAGCGCGCCGCCGTCGACGAGCTCCGCGGTGAGCAGGCGCGGGATCGCAGCGCCGCTCGGGTGGGCGCGCAGCTTGAGCGCGAGCCTGTGCCGGAGGAGCTGCGCGATCCCGCGGAGCTTGCCCAAGCGACAGCCACGGAGATCCGGGACGACCGCCTGGGCCTCTTCTTCGCGTGCGCCCACCCGGCGCTACAGGAGGAGGACCGGCTCGCGCTCACCCTGCGCTTCGTCGCCGGGCTCACGACGACCGAGATCGCCCACGCGCTGCTCATGCCGCGCCCGACGCTGCAGCAGCGGATCACCCGGGCCAAGGCGCGCGTGCGTCGCCTCGGCATCGCGTTCAGCCCTCCCTCCGGTGCGGACGTGGAGGCGCGCGTGCCCGACATTCGGCGCATGATCTATCTCCTGTTCTCCGAGGGATTCGCCAGGTCGACAGGCGACTCGCACGTTCGCGCCGACCTCACGGCGGAGGCGATCCGGCTCGCCGAGCTCCTCGAGGAGCTCGTGCCTGGCACCGCGGAGACCCGCGGGCTCATCGCGCTGCTCGTGCTCTCCGAGGCGCGCCGGGACGCGCGAACCGGCGCCGACGGACTGCCGGTTCCGCTCGCTGAACAGGACCGTGGACGCTGGGACCGCTCCGCGCTGCAGCGCGGGATCGCCCTCGCGGAGCGCGCCGCCGGGATGCGCGGGGCCGGTGGCTATGCGATTCAGGCGGCCATCGCCGCGGTACACGCCGAGGCGGGCTCGTTCGAGGCCACGGACTGGCGCCAGATCGCGGTGCTCTACGGGATGCTCGAGGCGGTTGATCCGGGGCCCGTCGTGCGCCTCGGGCGCGCGATCGCAATCGGCCGCGCGAGCGGGCCCGCGGCGGGCCTCGAGCTGCTCGATGCCCTCGGCGGCGACGCGAGGATGGTGCGTTTTCGGCCCTTTCACGTTGCCCGTGCAGTGACCCTCGCGGAGCTCGGCGACGCGCCTGCGGCATCGGCCGCGTACGAGCGCGCGCTTGAGTTTGCGGGCAACGAAGCCGAGGTCGAGCTGCTCGAGGCATCGCTCGCCGAATTGCAGCACGGATCCGCCGGCTCCGCGAAGCGCTAGGCTCGAGCCCTATGGCGATAGGTGCGACGATCCACACGTGTGAGGTGCAGCTCGCGGACGTCGACCGCGGCGTCTACGAGGAGCTGTCCCTCCGGATCGCGAGGCACCCCTCCGAGACGGACGCGTTCATGGTCACGCGGCTGCTCGCGTACTGCCTCGAATACGAGGAGGGGATCGCGTTCGGGGCCGGCGGCATCTCGTCAACGGAGGAGCCTGCGGTGCTCGTGCGCGACCTCACGGGGGCGGTGACGCACTGGATCGAGGTCGGGGCCCCCGACTGGCAGCGGCTGCACCACGGTATGAAGCTCGCCGGCCGCGCGTCCGTCTACACCCACCGAGATCCCGAGCGGTTGCTCCCGAACTGGGATGGGAAGGGGATCCACCGCGCCGAGCAGCTCCGGATCAGGTCCTTTGCGCCCGCGTTCATCGAGGCCGCGGTGAGCGAGCTCGCCCGGCGCAATACGGTCACGGTGTCGGTCACCGAGGGGCAGCTCTACCTGGAGCTCAACGGCACCGCGCTCGACACGGAGATCGGGGAATCCTCGATCTCCTGAGCCTTCGATCACGCCCGGCCGGGGCCGGGCCCCGATGCGTATTCGTTGGTCCGGTAGGGTAAATCGATAGGCAATCCACAGGGCTGCCGTCCTGAATGCGAAGTGGGGGCAGTCGGAACGTGAGCGAGATCGTACCCGGGTGGTACCCGGATCCGGAGCAGGCTGCGCAGCTTCGCTGGTGGGACGGTCAGCGTTGGACGGAGCACACAGCACCAGCTCAGGCCGCGATTGCGCCGCAGGAGCCGGCTCCCTTGCAGCAGCCGGCCGCTCCCGTGCGGCCCCGCGGCCCGCGCATCTGGAACGCGGGCACCTGGGCGACGCTCGGGGTCTGCGTCGCCCTCATCGTCACGGGCGGCGTGCTCGCGCCGATCCTCGTGAACCAGGCGAGAAACGCGGAGGTTGAGCAGGCGCAGGAGGTCCTTGACGGCTTCGTCGCTGCTGCCTCGCAGCAGGACGACGGGTGGCGGGACTTCGCGACGCCTCAGTTCGCGAGCCGCGTCGCCGTCGGTGCGCCCATCGGCGGCGAGAAGAACACGGCCGAGGCGCTCGACCTGAAGGTGTCGGTTGAGGTCGGCGAACTCGAGCTGTTCACGAACAACTGGTACCGGGACACGGCACCCGCCCCCGATCAGACGGACATGGGGACCGCCCCCGTGACCATCACCTACAACTACACCTTCGACGGTGAGAGCTACGAGTCCACCGTCGAGCAAGTCGTGTGGCTGGCGCGCCCCTACTACTACGGAGACTCGAGGCCGCAGCAGGCCGACACCTTCAAGCGTGAGACGGCGAAGGGGCCGTGGCGGGTCTTCCGGCTCGGTGACCCGAAGGACAAGGATGCCCAGGAGGTCTGGAGCACCACGATGACGGAGCCCACCGACTCGGGCTTCAAGTCATCGTGCGATTCGGGGCCGCAGGCCTTCGATGACATGTCCACTCACCTTCGGGTCGACGGGGAGTTCGTCTCGAACTGCCTCTACGATGGCGGCGAAAACGTGCTGCTCTCCGAGGGTCTCGACCGCGACGACATCGCCGCGAGTGTCCCGGCTTTCGACCCGCTCTCGGGCGTCGGCGCGCTCCCGGAAATCACGAGCGTCGGTGAGCTATTCGGCGGCGACGAGCTGACGCCGATCATGGAGTTCCCGTTTGAGGGCAAGAACGGGACCTACGTCGCGACGTTCATGCTGGTGCGGGCCGAGGGTGGCGGCCCGGGCGACGCCCGTGCGGCGCTCGTGTCGGTCGTGGAGGCCGCGACGCCCGGCAAGGGGGAGAAGAAGTGAGCGAGCAGCACATGGCCCCGCAGGACGGCCGGCCCCAGGGGCAGACGGCGCTGGATCCGGATGCGCTGGATCCCGAGGTCCGGGATCCGGAGGCCCGGGTCAGGCGTGGGCGTCTGATCGCGCGCCTCGCGATGGGGGGCGCCGCAGTCCTGATCCTCGCGATGATCGCGGGAGTCTCATTCTTCTTTGTGCCGAAGGGGGTCCCGGCGGGGGCAGCCTCGGATCTCCCGAGTAACGGCCTCGAGGTCTGGTCCCGCGCGGGCGAACGCGGCGGTCTCGGCGCGGCCTGGATGGAACTCAACGACGCGATGGCCGCGGGGGACCGCGAAGCGTTTCTCGCCTTCGCCGACGGGGACGAGGCCAAGGAATCGCTGGCCCGCTGGTGGGACGGCACGAAGGCGATCGGCTGGGATCTCGGGTACGCGCTTCCGAGCGCCCGCTACGAGGAGTCGACCGGCTCGACGATCGACCAGATCACGCTCGGCGCGCAGCTCGCCTTCTCGGCTCACGCGGACCGCGGAAGCGGCCTGAGCAGTGCCGGGTTGAAGCTGACGCAGTCGTTCAACTACGACGTCAGCTACAGCGTGAACGACGGGGACACCCTCAAAATCTCAGCGGTGACGCCGACAGCCGACTCGCGCATGCCCTGGGACGACGGCGAGGTGTACGCGGCGAAGCGCGACCACGTCGTGCTCTTCGGGCTTGCGAGCGAAAAGGCCCTGATCGACGGCACTGTGGAGGAAGCGGAGGCCGCCGCGAAGCTCGCGCTCGACAAGACCAAGCAGATGGGGGGCGACCCGCCGCTCGACGGATTCGTCGCGGCGATCACGGACAGCGAGGACGCGTTCAGCCGCTGGTACGGGCCCGATCAGGTTGTCTTCGACGTCGCGGGAATCGCGACCCAGACGCTCAAGCCGGCCTCGACGGCGATGGAGATCGATCCGGAGATTGCGGTCGGCGAGGGAAACTCGGGCATGATCGTGACGATGTCGCCCAAGTCGGCCGACGATCGGACCGCGGTGTTCGTGCACGAGTTTGCCCACGTGATCCATGAAACGGCGGCTCCGGACGAGCAAGCGTTCGTGATCGGGCACTCCCAGAAGGTCGAGGGCTTCGCCCGCTTCTTCGAGAACTACGCCGGCGTGGGCAACGGGTATTTCGGCGATCCGCGGACCGCGCAGAACATCCTGAACCTCGGCGAGGGCGCGCTCTCCGACGACATCTTCAACAGCGAGGATGCGCACCTCTTCTACAGTGCGGCTGGCTCCTACTATCAGTTCGTGGCCGACACCGGCGGCGATCCATGGAAGGTCGCCCTCGGCTGGAACAGCGACCAGAGCCTGCTCCAGCTCGGCACCGCGCGGGGCGCCCAATTCGATCTCGCCCATTGGCAGGAGTGGGTGCGCCAGCAGGCCGGGGGCTGACGGTCGCGTTCCCCGCGATCAGTACGCTGAGCGCGGGGAGCGGCGCCGCCGCATGGCCCGCACCGTTGGGCGTGCCAGCGGAGGCTGACTCGATCCCGACCCGCGACACTAGCCACCCGCTCTCGAGCGCATCGAGTCGCGCGGGGCAACGGCCCCGGACTCGGGCGAACCCGGGCGGGAACCCGGCGCTCCCCTCGGCTCCGGTTGGGTGAGCGCGCGGTTCCCTTCGGCGATCAGGCGGCGCGGATACCGGACCAGGATGAGGCGCTCAGCGAGGCGTCCGTAGCTCGGCGAGTCGACCGTGATCGTGTCGACCAGCCGGGTGCCAGCCGGGATCCCCTTGGAGAAGTGCTCCTGCCTGAACCAGTGAAACGGGCCGCGCAGCTGCTGATCCATGAGGCGGTGTGGGGGATCCGCCTCCGACGCCTCGGAGATTACGGTGATCCAGATCCCGAAGGGTTGTGAGTTCCGGGTGACGGCCCCGCTGGCCCAGAGCCCGCAGCCGATTCTCGCACGGCGTCGGTTCCAGCCCGGATCCCGGGGCGCGGCTCCCGAACGTCTCCGCGGAGGGCGGTGTCGTCCGCATCGGAGGGAACAGGGTGGCGCCTCTGGCTTTCCGCTCTGGCTCCGGATCGCGATCAGTGTCGTCGGCTTCGGCCTGATCGCCTGGTCAGCCCCGCTCCTTTTGCGACGCGGGTAGACGCCTGCGGCCCGGCGCGTACGGCGGCGCGTGCTCTACGCCGACGGTGCTGTCGCTCCTCTCGCTGCTGGAGGGGGGCGTCGCCGCCGGATCCCCGCCGAGCCTTGAGTTGACCCAAACTGACGCTTAATCGCGGATTTGCGTCAGTTTGGGTCAACTCAACGGGCGGGACCGCGCCGGGGAAGGGCCGCAGCCGGGGCAAACGCCCCAAAGCTGCCAGCGTCCTCCGAACGCGTGGCTACCCTTGACCCGCGACGGCACGCAACGGTAGCCTGAGGTTAGGCAAGCCTTCATCTGATGAAAAGGGTGGTGTGTGTGACCGAAGTACAGAAACTCGCAGAATTTGTTCATGCGGCGAAGTTCGAGGCGATCAGCCCGGATGCGGTGGAGCAGCTGAAGATCAGACTCCTCGATACGCTCGGGGTCGCGATCGGGGCGCTGGATGCGGAGCCGATCATCGCGATCCGCGGCCTCCTCGACGACCTCGGCGGAACGCCCACCGCGACCATGATCGGGGGTGGCCGCACCAGCCCAGAGCGCGCTGCGTTCTTCAACAGTGCCGCCAGCCGGTATCTCGATTTCATGGACTCGTATCTCGCGAAGGGTGAAACGAACCACCCCTCCGACAATATTGGGGCAGTGCTCGCGTCGGCGGAGAGCGTCGACGCGTCTGGTGCGGAGCTGCTGACCGCGATTGCGGTCGCCTACCAGGTGCACACCCGACTGTCGGACGTGGCTCCGGTGCGAGCGAAGGGCTTCGACCACACCACTCAGGGGGCGTTCGCCGCAGCGGCCTCGGCTGCCAAGGCGATGCGTCTCCCCTCGGAGCAGATTGCGAACGCGATCGCGATCGCGGGCACGGCAAACGTCGCCCTGCGCGTGACACGCACCGGCAACCTGAGCCATTGGAAGGGGCTCGCGTATCCGCATGTGTCCAAGGAGGGAACCTTCGCGGCGCTCCTTGCCTCTCGCGGGATCACCGGTCCTGAGGAGGTGTTCGAGGGGAACAAGGGGTTCAAAGACTCGATCGCTGGCCCCTTCGAACTCGACTGGTCGGCGGAGAACCTTGAGAGCGTGCTCCGCACCATCATCAAGAAGCACAACGCGGAGATTCACTCCCAGTCGGCTCTGGACGCTGCGCAGGATGTGCGCGCGCAAGACGGCTTCAATGTCCGCGCGATCGAGAAGGTTCGCCTGCACACCTTCGATGTTGCCTACTCGATCATCGGTGGTGGCGAAGAGGGGAGTAAGCGACTCGTTCGCACCAAGGAGGAGGCCGACCACTCGCTTCCGTGGATGCTGGCGGCGGTGCTGCTCGACGGCAGCCTGAACCCGGAGCAGTACGCGCAGGAGCGCATTGAGGCGGCGGATGTGCAGGGCCTCATGACTCGGATCGAGATCACCCCGAAGCAGGACTTCTCCAACCGGTTCCCGGATCAGATGCCGGCGGACTTGGAGGTCATCATGGCCGACGGCACCATCTTCCACTCCTCGCAGGACAGCTACCACGGCTTCCACGACAACCCTCTCGACTGGGCGGCGGCTCGAGCCAAGTTCGACGCGCTCACCGCGCCCTTCGCTAGCCAGGAACTGAGGGACGAGATCGACGCGATCGTGCACGATCTCGAGAACCGCACCACCGCGGAACTCACCGCGGCGCTTGCCCGGGTTTCGACGACGCGCGACGGCTAGGCCCGCGCCCCGGATCCCGAGAACCGAAACGCAGAGAGGAAACAGCATGACCCACGCAGTTCCACACGACGTCTCATTCAACTTTGTCCCCAGGGCCTACCGGCCGGCCAAGCCCCGCACCTTTGGGATGACCGAGATCCGGGCCCCGTACTACGCCACGTTCGGCACCCGCCATCTGGAAGACGTCTTCGACGTCGCCGGCCAGTGGATCGACGGCATCAAGTGGGCGGGCGGCTCCTTCGCCCTCGCCCCCACCGAGCAGGTGCGCAAGTTCAGCGACATCGCCCACGCCCACGGCGCATACGTCTCCTCCGGAGGGTGGATCGAGACAGTCCTGCGCTACGGAGACGACGCCGTCGACCAGTACCTCAAGGAGGCGAAGGAGGTCGGCTTCGACGTGATCGAGATCTCCACCGGCTTCATCATGCTCAACACCTCGGGGCTCCTCCGCCTCGTCGAGAAGGTCGTCAAGGCGGGGCTCAAGGCGAAGCCCGAGCTCGGGATCCAGATCGGCTCGGGCGGCGACTCGAGCGAGGCCGAGCTGGCCGCGGAGAGCCAGAAGGACATCGGGGACCTGATCGATCGGGGTCGCCGGGCGCTCGACGCGGGCGCATCGATCATCATGATCGAGTCCGAGGGCATCACCGAGAACGTCGGCGAGTGGAACACGGGCGCCGCCGCGTCGATCATCAACGGACTCGGGCTCGAGAACGTGATGTTCGAGGCAGCAGACGGGCCCGTGTTCGAGTGGTACATCAAGAACTACGGCAACGAGGTGAACCTCTTCGTGGACCACAGTCAGGCGCTCCAGCTCGAGGGACTCCGCCAGAACATCTGGGGCAACAAGAGCACCTGGGGTCGCGTGATCAACCCGGCTCCGTAAAGGGCCGCGCGACACCGCTGAAGCGGGACGGGCGTACCGTCCCGCTTCAGGCATGCACCGGCATCGCGCTGCCGGGCATTCGCCAATCGAAATGGACACGTATGACATTCACGCTTCACACTCGCGGCTCGCACGTCCGCCACGCCGCAGACGGGCACCGCTTGATCGGCCTCGGCTCCGCCCACGCCAAGGTCATCCTCTTTGGCGAGCACGCGGTCATGTTCGGGGCGCCAGCAATCGCCCTTCCGCTTCCGCAGCTCGAAACCCACGCCGAGCTGCGCGCGACACCGGGAGAGCCGTCGCGCATCGAGAGCGCGCTCTACGCCGGTGAGGCCGCAGGGGCCCCCGAAGCACTTCGCCCCGTCACGGCAGCGCTCGAGAACTCCCTCCTCGTCGCCGGCCTGTACCCGCGGTCGTTCGACCTGCGCATCAGGAGCTCGATTCCGCACTCGCGCGGCCTCGGATCGAGTGCGGCGGTCGCCGCGGCGATCGCCAGGGCGGCTGCGGCCGCCGGCAACGTTCACCTCAAACCCGGGCTCCTGTTCTCGGTCGTGCAGCAGTCTGAACAGATCGCACACGGCCGCCCGAGCGGTGTCGACGCGCGCGCCGTCGCGGCCACCGGCCCCATCCGATTCCAGGATGGCGTGGGCGACCGGATGAGCATCGGACGCAGGTTCCACTTCGTCATCGCGGACTCAGGGCTGCCGGCGTCGACCGCGCAGGCGGTGGGACTCGTCGCGGCCCGCAGACGGCAGGAGGGAGAACGAATCGAATCACTCCTCTTCCACCTCGGCGATCTCGCGGAAGGGGCCGCCACCGAGCTCGCGAGCGGGGATCAGGACGCGCTCGGCGAGCGTATGAGCGAGGCCCATACTGCGCTCGCCCGCATCGGCGTGAGCACCGCTTGCATTGACGCGCTTGCCACCACGGCGCTGGGTGCCGGAGCCCTCGGCGCCAAGCTCACGGGAGGAGGCCTCGGCGGGTGCCTGCTCGTGCTCGCGAGGGATCCGGAATCGGCGACGCGGATCGCGCGCAAGCTCCGTGCCGCAGGTGCAGTGCGCACCTGGCAGGCGACGGTGAGTGACGAATGAGTGCTGCCACGGCAATCGCCCACCCGAACATCGCTCTGATTAAGTACTGGGGCAAGCGCGACGAAGCACTCGTGCTGCCGGTCGCCGGCTCGCTCTCGATGACGCTCGACGCCTTCCCGACGACGACCACTGTGACGATCGACGGAGCCCGGGCCGCGGACGCCCTCGTCCTGAACGGCGCGCGGGTCACCGGGGAGCCGCTCGCCCGGGTCGCCGGCTTCCTCGAGCTGGTGCGCGAGCGGGCCGGAGACCCGCGGGCGGCCCTCGTCACCACAGACAACACGGCGCCCACTGGCGCGGGTCTTGCGAGCTCAGCGGCGGGCTTCGCCGCGCTCGCGCGCGCGGCCGCGACCGCATACGGCCTGCAGCTGGATGCTCGGCAACTCAGCCGGCTCGCGCGCAGAGGATCGGGTTCGGCGGCTCGTTCGATCGTCTCGGGCTATGCGGTCTGGCATGCGGGGGACGACGCAGCGTCGTTTGCCGAGCCGGTCGACGCGCTCGAGCTGCGGCTCGTGATCCTGCTCCTCGACGGGCGGGAGAAGCGCGTCTCGAGCCGTGAGGCCATGCGAAGGGCGGCAAACCATCGGCGGGCGTTCACCGACTGGATCGCGACAAGCGAGCGCCACCTCGACGACATGCTGGACGCCTGCCGCGACAGGGACTTCACACGCATGGGTGAGCTGACCGAGTCCCACGCGACGCGCATGCACGCGCTGATCCGGGAGACCACGCCCGAGGCGGGATACCTGTCTGCCACGAGCGTCGCTGTGTGTGACGCCGTCAAGCAGCTTCGCGAGCAGGGCCTCGAGGGCTACGCTACGGCCGACGCCGGCCCGAACGTGGCGGTCCTCGTAAGGCCAGAGGACGCAGAGGCGATGGCGACAGCACTCAGCCACTTCGCGCCCGCGCAGGTTGTCGCGCCGGGGCCGGGAGCTGCACTCGTTCCGAGCCCCGTGCGAAGCGGGGTGGCCGCGTGATCGAAGTGCGGGCCCCGGGCAAACTATTCATCGCGGGCGAGTACGCCGTGGTCGAGCCGGGAGAGCCGGCGGTGCTCGTCGCGGTCGATCGATTCATCACGCTCCGGCTTACGGAGAGCTTCGAGGAGGGGCGCGTTCGCTCCGAGGAGTACGGCCGGTCGCCGCTCGTGTGGGTGAGAGACCCCGAGAGCGGTGAGATCGTGCGCGAGCACGAACCGGTCGACTACGTGTTCGCGGCCATCCACGCGGTCGAGCAGCTCCGCGCGGAGCTCGGGATCAGGCCGAGGTACTTCGATCTCGAGATCCGGAGCGAGCTCGACGACGTGAGCGGGAGAAAGCTCGGCCTCGGCTCTTCTGCGGCGGTCACGGTCGCCGTGATCGCTGCGCTGGACGAGTTCTACGGACTCAGCCTCACGCGCGCCGAGCGCTTCAGGCTCTCACTGCTCGCGACGATCGAGATCGCGCCGAATGCCTCCGGAGGGGATCTCGCTGCGAGTACGTTTGGCGGATGGATCAGGTATGTCTCACCGGATCGCGGAGCGCTGCACGAGGCGCGAGCCGAGCACGGCGTCGCCCGCGCGCTGCAGGCGGCCCCGTGGCAGCGCACCGAACTCGAGCGACTGCCGCACCCCTCGCGGCTGCGCCTCCTCACCGGTTGGACCGGTATTCCCGCGTCGACGGAGCGCCTCGTCTCCGGGATCGCGCGAGCGTCGAGCACCTCTGGCCCCACGCGACTCGCCGCACAGGCGGGCGAACACCGCCCTCTCGTGCCCTTCGTGGACGAGAGCAGGGTCTGCGTCGAGGCCGTGGCAAACTCCCTGAGGACGGAGCTGCCCGGGGCACTCGCCGCAATCCGGCGGGCGCGGCGCTTGATGCGCAACCTCGGCCTGGCCTCGGGCATCGAGATCGAGACACCCCGGCTGTGCGCGCTGTGCGACATCGCCGAGCGGAACGGGGCGGCGGCCAAACCCTCAGGTGCGGGAGGGGGCGACTGCGGGATCGTGCTCGCGCCGGGCGAGGCTGATCCGGCTGGGATCCTGAGCGAATGGGAGCGCAACGAGATCGTGCCGCTGAGCCTCTCCGTGCACGCGCCGAGCGGGGGCACCGATGGGATCTGAGCGCGCCGAGTTCGCACCAGCAACCGCCCACGGGCTCCGGGCGGAGCGGAAGAACGACCACCTGCGGCTCGCGCACGGCCAGGCCACCGCGCGCGAAGCGGGCGCGGCGCGGAGCGATTTTGACGAGCTGCAGTTCATCCACCACGCGCTCGGCGGCATCGACAGCGCAGACGTGGAGCTCTCGGTTGAGGTCGCCGGGGCGCGCTGGCCGTGCCCGCTGTTCATCAACGGGATGACGGGCGGCACCGACGCCGCCCGCGGCGTGAACCGGGCGCTCGCGGCCGCCGCGAGGGAGACCGGAGTGCCGATGGGGTGCGGATCCGTATCGATCGCACTCGACGATCCCCGCACGGCGCCGTCGTTCACGGTGATCCGGGAGGAGAATCCGGAAGGGATCGTATTTGCCAACCTGGGGGCCGACCGTCCGGCAGCTGACGCCGTGCGGGCCGTCGAACTCGTGGGGGCCGATGCGCTGCAGATCCACCTCAACGCCGTGCAGGAGATTGCGATGACCGAGGGGAGCCGTGAGCTCGGCGGCTGGCGCGACTCGCTCCAGGCCCTCATCGCGGCGTCACCGGTCCCCGTGATCGTCAAGGAGGTCGGTTTCGGGCTGAGCCGCCGCACGATCGACGAGCTCGGAGCGCTCGGTGTGCACACGGTCGACGTGAGCGGGCGAGGGGGGACCGACTTCCTCGCGATCGAAAACGAACGCAGGGGCGATGATGGGTTCGCCATGCTCGCCGGCTTCGGACAGAGCACCGCAGAATGCCTGCTCGAAGCGGCGGGCCGCGAGGACGTCACCGTGCTCGCCTCGGGCGGGATCCGGAACCCGCTGGACGCCGTCAAGTGCCTCGCCCTCGGCGCGCGCGGGGTCGGGATCGCCGGAGCCTTCCTGCGCGTCGCGCTCGACGGCGGCGGTCCGGCCCTCATCGACCGCATTGAGGCGTGGCAGGGCCAACTGCGCGCGCTGCTCGCACTGCTCGGGGCGCCGGATCCCGCCGCCCTCGAGGAGCGAGACCTGCTCGTGCGCGGCAGGCTCCTCGAATATTGCGGGCTGCGCGGAATTGACGCGAGCGCGCTCGCGCGGAGACGCCCGCCCGCCGCATCGCTCGGGACGCAGGAACCCGGGTCAGAATCAGGAGAGAAGACGTGATCACACCTACGGAGACAGCAACGTCCACCGCAATCCCGACGCGGTGGGTCGGGCCGATGCGCCTCAGCGGGGCCGTGACTGGCGAGGTGGAGGTCCCGCTCGCGACGTTCGAGAGTCCGCTCTGGCCCTCCGTGGGTCGGGGTGCGAGCATCTCGCGGGAAGTGTGGGACGGGGTGATCGTCACGATCGTGGGGGAGCGGATGACGCGGTCCACGCTCTTCGTCGCGTCGAGTGCGACCGTCGCCGACGCGGCGGCGCGCGAAATCGTCGCGCGACTCCCCGAACTGCAGGACCTCACGGCAGCGAGCAGCCGCCACGCGCGGCTCCTCGAGGCGCACACGGAAATCGTGGGCAACCTGCTCTTTGTGCGATTCGCCTTCGAGACGGGCGACGCGGCGGGGCACAACATGGTGACCAAGGCCGCCGACACGATCATGCGGCGGATCCTCGCCTGGGGCCTTCGCCTCGACTACGGATCGATCTCCGGCAACTTCTGCAGCGACAAGAAGGTGAGCGCCGTCAACGGGATCCTCGGCCGTGGCCGCAGCGCCGTCGCGGAGATGCTCATCCCCAACGAGATCGTCGTGCGGCGCCTCCGCACCACGGCGCATGCGATCGCTGAGCTCGCGGTGCGCAAGAACCTGGTCGGGAGTACGATCGCGGGTTCGCTGCGTTCGGCGAACGCGCACTACGCCAACATGCTGCTCGCGATCTACCTCGCCACCGGGCAGGACGCGGCCAACATCGTCGAGGGCTCGCAGGGCATCACGTACGCGGAGGCGCGCGACGAGGGCCTCTACTTCTCCTGCACGATCCCGAATCTCATCGTGGGGACGGTGGGCAGCGGCAAACACCACCCGGACATCGAGCGGGCGCTCGAGCGCATGGGGTGCAGAGAGGAACGGGAGCCCGGGGGAAACGCGCGGCGACTCGCGGCGCTCGCCGCTGCGACCGTGCTGTGCGGTGAGCTCTCGCTGCTCGCCGCTCAGACCAACCCGGGCGAACTCATGGCCACGCACCTGCGGCTCGAGCGCAGCGCGCCGAGGCGAGCCTGATGCCGCGGGGTGCATCGGAGCGCGGGATCAGCGTCGGTATCCATGACCTCGAAGTCGCGACATCGCACTTCGTGGTGAGCCTGAGTGAGCTCGCGGAGCACAACGGCACCGATCCGGCAAAGTACCTGATCGGCCTTGGCCAGCGGGAGATGAGCTTCCCCGCACCGGATGAGGACGCGGTGACGATCGGCGCGGAGGCCGCGGCCGAGCTGCTCGCGCGCACCGGCGTGGAAGGCATCACGACGCTGCTCTTCGCCACAGAATCGGGGATCGATCAATCGAAGGCCGCCGGTCTCTGGGTTCATCGACTGCTCGGGCTCCCGGCGAGCATGCGGGTCGCCGAGGTCAAGCAGGCCTGCTACGGAGGCACGGCGGCCCTGCAGGCCGCGGCCGGCATGGTGGCTCGCGCCCCGCAGGAGCGGGTACTCGTGATCGCGAGCGACGTTGCGCGCTACGCGCTCGACAGTCCGGGGGAGCCCACCCAGGGCGCCGGCGCGGTAGCGATGCTCGTGTCGGCCGCGCCGGCGCTCGTCGAACTCGACCCCGTCTCCGGGCGCTTTACCGCTGAGGTCGACGACTTCTGGCGGCCGAACGGCATGCTCGAGGCTCTCGTTGACGGCGAGCTGTCGGTCGCCGCCTATCTGGACGGGGTCGAATCGTCGTGGCTGGATCTCGCTGCGCGAGGTGGCCCGAGCGTCGAGAGGCTCGCCGCGATCCTGTTCCACCAGCCCTTCGGAAAAATGGCGCAGAAGGGCCTGCGTAGACTCTCCTCCGTCGTGGGACGGGACCTCGACGGTGCGGGCAACACCGCGGGCGAGGCCATCAACTCGCGCATGGGAAATAGCTACGCCGCGTCCGTATATGCGGCGCTCGCTGGCCTGCTCGAGTACGGGCTGGGGGAAGAACCCCTCAGCACTGGGGATCGGATCGGGTGGTTCAGTTACGGCTCAGGGAGCGTGAGCGAATTCCTGACCGGGACGGTCGGGCCCGCGGCGACGACGCGCAGCGGGAGCGGCGGGATCGCGGCCAAGCTCGATGCGCGCGCCGCCCTCGGGGTGCCTGAGTACCGCGCGCTGCACACGGCCAGAGGCGAAACCCCTGAGGTGACGGACCGGCTACTGCCGCGCACCACGCGCGGGCGCTTCAGGCTCGCGGAGGTGCGCGGCGGGGCTCGACGGTACGAGGGGGTGTAGCGCGGGATCCGGGAGCGGTCAGGACCTCCTGACCGCTCCCGGATCGAAGAGGCGGCTATCGCTCGGTACGTGCCACGTCCATGACGGCCTGGGCGACGGCCTCCGCCACGCCGGGGGTGAACGGGTTCGGAACGATCACGTCTGCCCGGGCGGGCTGCGGCACGAGATCGGCGATCGCCTGCGCGGCGGCGATCTTCATGCCCTGGGTGATCCGCCTCGCGCCGGCATCGAGCGCGCCTCGGAACACACCGGGGAACGCCAGTACGTTGTTGATCTGGTTCGGGAAGTCGCTACGGCCCGTGGCGACGACGGCCGCGTGCTTCACGGCGATGGCCGGGTCGATCTCGGGGTCCGGGTTCGAGAGCGCGAACACGATCGAGTCCGCGGCCATTGAGACCACGTGCTCCTCGGGGACCTTGCCCGAGGAAACGCCGATGAATACGTCCGCGCCCGCGAGCGCCTCGGCGGTGCCGCCGGAGAGACTGCGCGGGTTCGTCCGCTCGGCGATGTCCCGCTTGAAGCCGGTGAGGTCGCCGCGATCACGCGAGATGATGCCGCGCGAGTCGAGGAGCACGATGTCTTCGACCCCCACCGCGAGGAGGATCTCGGTCACGGCAATGCCGGCCGATCCCGCGCCGAGGATCGCAACCTTGAGGCTTCCGAGTTCCTTGCCGACGACGCGCGCGGCGTTCGTGAGCGCCGCGAGTACCACGATCGCCGTGCCGTGCTGGTCGTCGTGCATGACGGGCATGTCGAGGGCCTCGATCAGCCGCTGCTCGAGTTCGAAGCAGCGCGGTGCCGAGACGTCCTCGAGGTTGACCGCGCCAAAGCTCGGGGAGATCCGGACGAGCGTCTCGACGATCTCGTCAACGTCGGTGGTGTCGAGGACAATCGGGATCGAGTTAAGACCGGCGAATCGCCGGAAGAGGGCGCTCTTGCCCTCCATCACGGGAAGGGAGGCGCTTGCGCCGATATCGCCGAGCCCCAGCACGGCCGTGCCATCAGAGACGACGGCGACGAGCCGCGAGGCCCACGTGTGCGACTTCGCGATCTCCGGGTTGCCCGCGATCGCGCGGCTCACCTGCGCGACGCCCGGGGTGTAGGCGATGGAGAGATCCCGTCGGTCCACGAGTGGGCTGCCGAGCTCGACGCTCAGCTTGCCACCGAGATGCGCCTGAAAGATTTCCTCCTCAGAGACGGACTGCGCCCCTGCGAGACTCGCGTGGGGATCGAGCTGCTGTTTCGGATCGGTCATGGGGTTCTCCGTTTCGTTCGGGTGCGGTGCGCGAGAGGGTGAGGGCCTCGTGCACTGGATACGAGCGATCGGGCCGCGCCTTGTGGGTGCGTTGCGATCTTCACGAGCGGATACGCGGGTGCGTCCGGGTATTCCGACATCGAGGGTGTGGCCGTCTGGGTGCGGGCCGGTGGGTGTGGCGATGGGTCGAGTGCTGAGGGGTAACTGCGCTGTTTTTCATACGACTTCGCCCCGCGGCCCGCGCGATTTCTGCGCGGGACCGTGATCCCCTGGGCAAGAGTAACACCGGGTCCATGCCCTGCCCAGCATCATTTCGTTCGGCAGAAATACGGCGTCACCTGGTGCTCAGCTGGTGCAGCGAGCGAAGGTGTGCGCCGGGTCTCCGGCGGGCGCCAGGTCACGGTCGCGCAGAATCATCCAGGCCGGATCCCCGTTTTCTGCGCAGAGCTCGGCAAACGGCCGCGGCAGCTGGTCGGTGTACTCGATGTCAATCACGCGCGCGCCGTAGACGTCGGAGTACGCGTCGCACTCCTCGAACGCCGCGCATTCCTCGGCGACGGCGAAGTCGAAACCGGCCTCTTGCTTCGCGCGGGCGGTCGTCTCAGCGGCATTCTTCTGGCCGACGGCGAGGCCCGCGTCGTGCGCCGTCGCGGCGATCTCCGAGGCAAGGGCCAGGTTGTCCTCGATCGTGAGCAGGTCGTGTGACCTCGTGAACGAGTCGAGATTGTCGAACTCGACCGCGGCGAAGCCTGCGTCCGCGCACCCCCTGATCCACGACGCGACGCGCTCAGTGATACGGGAGCGCTTCTGGGCGGAGGAGGTGTCAAGGAGGACCTCGTCTGGCCAGTCGGGATCCGCGACCTCCTCGCCGTCATCGCGAAGCAGCAGGTCGCGCGGCCAATCCGCGGCCTCGCCCGGTTGGGTCTGGAACGCGTTGATGTAGCAGACGGAGTAGTGTGCCGGGTCGGGCGAGGCCTCGCGATCCCGCACCACGAGGGTGACCCCGGGGGCGGGGTCGAAGGCGCCGCCGAGCTGGTAGTCGGGGACCGCGTGCTCCGGGGGAAGCCGCACCTCAGGCTGCGCCGCGGCGCAAGCGCTCGTCGCGAGCACGGCCGCGAGCGCGACCGCGACCGCGGCGCGGCTCAATCGTGCGTCTCGTCGTCGAGGATCACGTCGCTGATCTTGAGCGCGCGC
Organism: Leucobacter luti; assembly: GCF_050310065.1. Lineage (GTDB taxonomy): Bacteria > Actinomycetota > Actinomycetes > Actinomycetales > Microbacteriaceae > Leucobacter > Leucobacter luti_B. Next base: position 1,215,707 of record NZ_CP190007.1, read on the forward strand.
ATTTCGGCTTCGTTGAGCTCGAGCACCTGCCCGTTCGATCCGAGCCAGTACCAATTGTGCAGATCATTGTCTGGCGCGTCGCGGCGGGTGAGCGTGTACTCGACGCCGTCCTCGGTCTTTGTTTCCATACAGATGAGCGTAGCCTGCCCAATCGCAATCGCTAAGCCCTCCGGCGCAGCGCTCCGGCTCGAGGCCTGCGAGTGCCCTGGGCGGTGCAGAACATCCACCTTGTGTGTTCGCCATCCGAATGCTCTTATGTAGCTATGGATGATGAAACTCGGGAGGCCGCCAAGCGGCGGATCCACAAGAAGCGTCATTTCTGGGGGCTCGTCCTCTCGTTCTCGGCGCTGACCATTCTGATGAACGTGATCTGGCTCGTGAGTGGCGCGCCAGACGGATACTGGCCGCTCTGGCCGACGATAGGCTTCCTCATCGCGTTGTTCTTCGTGGGCAGTTCGACCTTCGGACCGCGAAATCGCCCGATCACCGAGGAGGAGATCGACCGAGAGGCGCGGCGGCTGAGCGGCGGTCGTTAGGCGCGGCTAGCTGAAGTCCTCGTCGACCGCGGGATCGAGCATCACCAGTTCGCATTCGTCGCAGTGCCAGCCGCCTCTGACGGGCCACATCAGCGTGGTCCGGCAGCCAGGACAGGTTGGTAGCGCACTCGGTTGGATGGCTTCCATCGTGACATTGTCCAACGTGAGCTCGTGTTTTGCTAGTGCCGTTTGTCATGGCGGCAAAGTGAGGCCGTGCGAGGCAAGATAGTTGTATGCGTGAGGACCAATCGGGGCCGGCGAGTTCCGCCGCCACCGAGCGCGATCGAGTCGTGCTCGACGTGCTCCGTGCGGTGCGCGGATTCGGGGACTCGCACGATCGCATGTCGGGCGAGATGCGGCACGGGATGCTCATGAACACCACCGACGTCGCCGCGCTCCGATTGCTCATCATCCGCGAAGAACAGGGCCAGCTTGTGAGCCCCCACGAAATCGCGAGCCACCTGCGGATCTCGACCGCCTCGACGAGTAAGCTGCTGGATCGCCTCGCGGAGTCCGGTCACATCGAACGCGGCCGGCACCCGAGCGACCGTCGAGCTCGGGTGGTGCGGCTCACTCCGGCTGCGCGGATGGACTTCTTCCGAATGTTCGGGCCGAAGCTCGCAGCGATCCGGGCTGCCGTCGCGGGGTTCGACGAGACAGAGCTCGCAGCCGCCGCCCGGGTGATGGAAGCGGTGAGCGGGGCCCTCGACGGGGAGTGCGGGGACGCACGATCCTGACACCGGGGAAGCCGGGGAAGCCCGGGGAGCCCGGAGAAGCCGGTTAGCCAGGAGAGGCTCACGCGCGCAGCCTCACGGCCGCTCCCAGGCCTCGATTCCGCCGTCGACCGGCGTAAAGAGCGGGTGGGGGATCGGGCTGGACCCGAGCCAGCGTTCGTGCGCCTCCGGCGCCCGATCCGCGAGCTTCGCGCCGAGATGCGCCCACTCGAAGTCGAGCTGCCCCCGCGTCACCGAGATACTTCCCTCGGGAATCCCGGGGCTCAGGATCCGGGAGCGATCGAAGCGATAGCCGCGCGCGTCCGCCTCGCTCGCGACGCCCGAAAGGTAGGCGCCGACGGCCGCGAGCGGATCGTCCGTCGCGGAAAACCGCTCGAGTTGCGGATGTCGGGTGTACCCCCGGGTGCGGCCCGCAAACACTGCCTGCGCGAGGAGGGTCTCACGCCAGCAGGCGACGAGGCCCATCCGGTCGAGCTGGGAGGGGTGGAGCGACCAGATCCTCATCGCGCGTCCTCGGCCGTCACGGTGCGGGAGAGCTTTGACGGCCACCACACCGCGCGCCCGATGTCGGTCGCGAGCGCGGGAACGAGCAGCGAGCGCACAATGAACGTGTCCAGCAGCACGCCGAACGCGACGATGAACGCGATCTGTGCAAGGAACAGGATCGGAATCACCGAGAGCGCCGCGAAGGTTGCGGCGAGCACGAGCCCGGCCGAGGTGATCACCCCGCCAGTGACGGCGAGGCCGCGGCGCACCCCCTCACGGGTGCCGTGTACGAGCGACTCCTCTCGCACGCGCGTCATGAGGAAGATGTTGTAGTCGATGCCGAGCGCGACGAGGAAGACGAAGCCGAAGAGCGGAACCGCCGGATCCGCGCCGGGAAACTCGAACAGGTGATTGAACACGAGCGCGGCGACGCCGAGCGCCGTGCCGAACGAGAGCACCGTCGTGAGCGTGAGCAGCACGGGCGCGAGCACCGAGCGCAGCAGCAGCATGAGGATCACGAGGATCACGGCGAGCACGATCGGGATGATGAGGGTGCGGTCATGGATCGACGCGTCGTTGGTATCGACCGCCGTCGCCGTGACGCCGCCGACGAGCGCGCCCGAGTCGTGCAGCTCCGACCGCAGCTCCCGCACCGTCTGCGCGGCGGCATCCGAGTCCGCGGCGTCGGAGAGCGTCGCCTGGAGCAGCACCCGGCCGTCACTCACGGTGGGAGCGGGTGCCGGAGTGCCCGGGGGGCCGAACGCCTGCACCCCTTCGGCGGTCACGGGCGCGCTGCCGCTCGGCGAGTCAGACGACGTGACGCTCACCGCGTCGATGCCCGAGTGGTCGAGCAGCTGATCCGTGACGCTCTGCAGGTCGGCCTCGTCGGTCAGCACGTACACGGGGCTGCCGGATCCGCCGGGGAAGTGATCGCCGAGCACCTGCTGGCCATCCCGCGCGGCCGACACGCCGAGCACGAGGTCGGACTGGGGCACGCCCTGCGCGTTCAGCTGCAGGACGCCGGCCGCGCCGATCGCGAGCACCGCCGCCGTGGCGATCCAGATCCCGCGCGGTTTCCTCCTGATGCGGTCGGCGAGCTTGCGCCAGATGCCGCCGGTCGGCATGCCGTGCTCCTCGGCGACCACCTCGGGCTCAAAGCGGGGCCGCTTCGGCCAGAAGGCCGCCCGTCCGAACGCGAAGAGCAGCGCGGGAAGCAGCGTCAGCGCAGACAGCATTGCAAACACGATCCCAATAGCAGCCACGGGGCCGAGGGTGCTGTTCGACTTCAAGTCGCTGAGCAGCAAGCAGAGGAGGCCAGCGATCACCGTGCCGCCTGAGGCGAGGATCGGTTCGAACGAGCCCTTGACCGCGCCGAGCACGGCGGCCCCACGATCCGTCGTCACGCGGAGCTCCTCCCTGAACCTCGCGACGAGGAGCAGAGAGTAATCGGTCGCCGCGCCGATCACGAGGATGAAGAGGATGCCCTGCGTCTGGCCGCTGAGGAGCAGGACGCCAGCGTTGGCAAGGTTCCACACCACAAGCAGCGCCACGCACAGGGCGAAGAGGCTCGTGCCGAGCACCACGACGGGGAGGAGCAGCGAGCGATACACCACGATCAGGATGACGAGCACGGCCGCGAGGGCGACCGCGAGGAGAAGTCCGTCGATCCCCGCGAAGGCCCCGACGAGGTCGGCGGTGAAGCCCGCCGGGCCCGTCACGTGCACGGCTACGCCCGCGGGCACGCGGTCGCGCAGCTCCGTGGCGAGCTCGTCCACGGCGTCGGACACGTCGGCCGCGGAGTCGATCGGGATGAAGGCCTGCGCCGCGAGGCCGTCCTCCGAGGGGATCGGGGGAGACCCCTGTTCGGGGACGCCAGGGATATCCGCCGCGGACCCCACGGCGTCGGCAATGCCGGTGAGCTGCTCCTCGCTGAGCTCGGCGTCGGTCTCGGACTCGAAGACCGCGACAGCCGGGATCGCGTCGTCGCCTAGGAAGTCCGACAGTGCGTCGCGAACCTCGGTCGCCTCGGCCGAAGACGGCAGATACGCCGTCTGGTCATTCGAGGACACCTCGTCAACCTTGCCGAAGAGCGGGCCGCCGAGGGCCGCGCCCCCAAGCCACAGCAAGATGAGCGCGGCCGGGATCAGGATCCGGAGCGCGCGGGAGAGGCCGCTGCGTCGCGAGGGGTGTGGGGCTTGGGCGGTTCTCTTGGTGCTGGTGCTTGTGCTTGGTGCGCTTGCGCTGCTGCCCGTGCCTGCGCCGCTGCTTCCGTGCCGTCCTGCCCCCACAACCCCCACCTTTCGCTAGCTTAGCTAGCAAAATGCTATCGTGCGGCGACTCTGAGCGCTATTCCGGTCCGATCGCCGTCCCGGATCCGCCCCGCTCCGCCCTCTCCGCCCACCCCGCTATCTGAGTTGACCCAAAGTGACGCCTTCTGCGCTCCAAGGCACACTTTGGGTCAACTCAAGCGCGCGCGGCGGGATCCCGCGCCCGCCCCGGCTGTTGAGTTGACCCAAAGTGACGCCTTCTGCGTTCCAGGCGAGAGTTTGGGTCAACTCAAGTCCTCGGGGCCGGGCGGCAGCGGCGCCGGCCGAAGCGGTGTTGAGCGGGTGGATGAGCGCGCATCGACCCCCTGGGCTGAGGTTTCAGCGTCCGCCCGCGTCAAATGCTCCCACCGCTTTCGTCATCGGGTGGCGATCCGGGTCTCGCGTGGATGGCCATCATTCCCGAACTGCACGCAACCGCAGAGTTCAACCCTGTCTTGTAGCCGGATCATCCCAGGGCGCAGATGAGAGGCCCTATTCGAATAGGTCTTTTCTGCTATCGAGCCCCAGCTTCTGCAGCACCTTGGAAACATGTGTTTTCACGGTGGGGATGCTGATGAAGAGTTCTCGCCCGATCTCAGCATTGGTGTAGCGCTGCAGCATGAAGCCGAGTACCTCCTGTTCGCGTGAGGTGAGTGAGGACGCCTCTACGCTCTCCTCAAGACTGCGAGCGCTTTGGTCAGCATCAGCGTTGGTATTCCAGACGCGCTGTCCTCGCACGGTGCTTCGCACCACTTCGAGCAACCGACTTTCGGGGTGGTCCTTCGTGAGGAAGCTGTCGGCGCCAGAGAGAAACGCCATCGTTGCGTCGCTCGGTGAGGAGAAAGAGGTGTACATCATGACCTGTGGGGCAGGGTCGTGCGACTTGATTTCCCGACACAGCTCCAGTCCGGCCGACGTGCCGTCGAGTCGAAGCGGCAGAATCACGAGGTCGGGCTGCTCTCTTCCGACAGCTTCCATCGCCTGCTGGGCGCGGTCAGACTCTGCGATGACGATGAAGTCTTCCTGCGCGTTGAGCACGGTTGCGAGTCCGAGCCGCACGATCGGGTGATCTTCGACGAGGAGAATCCGAGTGGGAGAGTCAGCCATGTGCGGAACCTCCCAGCAGCGCCGGGGGCAACCACTCTGCGGGGATCGTGATCCGTGCAGTCTTGAGGGGGTTCACGAGCTGACTCACCTCGGCGCGACTCACAACGCTCGCCAGGCGATACGCGTCATTCCACGTGAGCGAGTGCCAGGCCGCCATGAGCTGGACCGCGTCGTCGAATGCGATCCGGATCGCCTCCTCCAGACATTCCGCACTCCCAAGCACACTGAGTCCGCCTGGATGGAGCACTGCAGGAAGGGCACCGTGATAGGAGATGCGCTCAACCCGAAGCTGGACCTCACCCCCAATTTCGATTCCGGTGCCGCCGAGTTCTCCGTCCCCCTGGAGTGCATGAAGATCGCCCACGCAAACGAGGGCACCTGCATGGCTCGCACGCACGATGAGGGCGGATCCCTCACCCAACAACCGAGTGTCGAGATTGCCCCCGTGGTTCCCTGGCCAGGCGTTCGGAATGTCTCCCGACTCCGGGGCGAGGCCCAAGACACCCACCATCGGTTCGACGGGAACGCTCACAGCATCCGCAATGCGCGCTCGGTTGTCTTCGATGGGGACGATGCGCGTTTCCGGAGCGGTAATCTGCTCGCCAAGTATTCCGAGCCCCGGGGAGAGTGCCATGACGCCGGGTGAGTGCAGGCTGATTCGCTCGATCTCGATGCGCAGCGTGTCACCAGGCTGTACACCGACGATCTCGACAGGTCCGGTGGCGCGATTGAACTCCGACATATCCACATGCGGTCGGAGCACCTGGCTCGTGGTGATCTGCCCGGCATAGCAATCGACGGTAGCGCACTGGAAGCTCTCGCCCAGTGCGACGCTTGCAACCGGCGGATGTGCGGGTGAGAAGGACGTCACCGAATCCTGTGGGGCGGAGATCCGCAGCATCAAGACCACCCGTCTGGAACCGCTCCGAATGCGGAGAGCAAGGAGTAGATGAACGCGAGGCCGAATACCGCAATGAGGAGGAACTGGATGATCGGACTCGAGACCCAACCTGCCCTCCATGCAGGCTCTTGATCTCCGAATCGGCGGGCACGGTGCAGCATCAGGACAGGCACGATCGACATAATGGCTCCGGCGAAGCCGCCCGCGTAGCCGAGTGCGGAGACGAATCCCGCCCAATTGAACACCCCGATGAGGAACGGGGGCACGGCCACGAGCGCGAGAGCAGCGAGGCGGTACCAGGGTGCTTTCTCGCTCGGCCAGTTGAATCGGTCGAAGATGTTGGTCATCAGGGTCAGAGCGATGGCCCAGAACGACGTCATCATGGCGAGCACGGCGAAAATGTTCGCGGCGTAGAAGGCGACCTGACCAAGTTCCTGGCCCCAAGCGATGGTGACCACCTCAGTGATGCCATCGGGGCCCATCATGCCGAGCGCAGCCAGGGGGACGAGCGCGAGAAGGAAGCCGGTGGCGCACATTCCCACGACGATGGCGCGAGGCAGAGCGCGGGGGTTGTGCTCAGCGAGGCCGCGCGCGAGCTCAGGCACGGTGTACTGAGCGATGAATGCGAAGACCGCGAGGTTCACGATCGGGATGATGAAATACGGCTGCGCGTAACTAATGAACCCGAAATCAATGCCGGGGCCGATGAAAGTCCATGCGCACAGGGCGAGGATGAGCACCAGCATGGCGATGGTGATCGCCTGCTCGGAGCGGCCTGTGGCCTTGAGGCCGAACCAGACGACGATGACCCCTGGAATGAAGAAGAGCAGGCTTCCGAGCGCCGGCGGAATCCCAAAGATGGTGGACAGAATGCTTCCGCTGCCGGACGAGTAGGCGATGAGTGCCCCGAGACCGTTGATAACGACGCCCGCGAATACCAGCCAAGATCCGGTGTTCCCAAGGTATTTTCGGGCCAAGCCTGCGAGTTGGAGCGGTTCCTTCGTGCGGAGTGCAACCTCAGCTACGTAGAGCATGGAGGCGGTGGTCAGAAAACCCGCGACGACGAGGGCGATCAGAAGCGCGGGGAACCCACCGTTTCGCGCGCCGTAGGGCAGGCTCAGAATACCTGCGCCAATGTTTGCGCCGAAGATGATGGCAACGCCCTGCCAGAAGGTGATCGTTACGTGTCCGCCGCGTTTGGCCGGAGCCGGAGATGCGTCAGTGCGCTCCGAGGTGGAGGTCATTCGTTCGTTTTCCGTTTCGCTGTTGATGGCATGGCAAGGAAACCTTCGGGACTCCCGAGATCCTCGACATGCGAATCGATGGCAATGTGCCGGCATCGATGCAGGCCCTGAATTACGATAGATCCTTCTCGCGTCCGAGAACTCATCCTCCGGGGATGAGTTTGCGACAGAGACTCATCCTTTTTGCCTGATTCGCCCTTGTTTTTCCGGTTCTAGGCTCGACACAGATGCCGGGTAATAGGTCCGGTGCGCTGTGTGAAACGGAGCTGAACCCAGGATGTACAAAGACAGTGAGCGGCGATCAACGCTCATCGGTGCGGCCGTGAAGGAGCGTTTGCTTCACCCGATCGATCAGCCCCTTGCCTCGTTCATTGATTGGGAACGACTTCGCGAGAACGTATCCGCACTGCATGCCGCCTTCCCGGAAGACCTCCAGGTGCTGCACGCATTTGCAGTCAAAGCGAATTCGCTCGTGCCCGTGCTGCGGCAACTCCGGAATCTCGGCCTCGGAGCCGAGGTGGCCAGCGAGGGCGAACTCGCCGCGGCGCTCGAGGCAGGACACGAGCCGGCCCGCATCGTTTTTGACTCACCTGCAAAGACGACACGCGAACTCGCGAGGGCACTCGAGCTCGGGGTATCCATCAACGTCGACAATTTCCAGGAACTCGATCGCATCATTGAGCTGCGTTCACGGATCGCGAGCACGTCTGAAATTGGGATTCGACTCAATCCTCAGATCGGCGCAGGAACGATCGCCGCAATGAGCACCGCAGGGCAGCGCACCAAGTTTGGTATTCCCCTGCGCGACCCCGGTGTGCGGGAGCGACTGGTGTCCACCTATCTGGCAAACCCATGGTTGACACGGGCCCATACGCATGTCGGGTCGCAAGGCTGTTCGCTTGAACTCATCGCAAGCGGTGTCTCCGAGCTGGTTTCGTTCGCCGACGAGGTCAATGAACGGGCCGGTCGCAGGCAGATCCGTACCTTGGATATCGGTGGCGGTCTTCCGGTCGACTTTGCCAGCGATGAGCCGATCTCCCGCTTCGACGACTACGTCGAAGCGCTCAGGATCGGGGCGCCGAGGCTCTTCAGTGGTGACTACGGCATTGTGACCGAGTTTGGTCGCAGCGTGCTCGCAAAGCACGGGATCGTCGCTGCATTCGTCGAGTACACGAAAGAGGTTGGAGGACAGCGGATCGCAATCACCCACGCCGGTGCACAGGTGGCCACCCGGACGGTATTCATGCCGGAAGCCTGGCCTCTGAGGGTCGAAGTGTTCGATGCGGAAGGCCGTTCTCGCACGGGCGAAGGAACTCGCGAGCAGGACGTCGCTGGTCCATGTTGCTTTGCGGGCGACCTCGTGGCACGCGGCCGCGAACTCCCCGTGATCCAGCCCGGTGACATCGTTGCGCTTCTCGATACCGGCGCCTATTACGCGAGCACTCCGTTCAGCTACAACTCTCTCCCGGTGGCCCCCGTGTACGGCGTTGAACTCCAGGGCGATGACCCCCGGTTTGATGAGGTGCGGAGCGGGGAGCGCGTACTTGAGGCCGTGCGGGCATAGCTCGCGCCCATAGCTGGCGCGCGCCCGTGCACCCACCCCAAATGAGTTGACCCAAAGTGACGCCTTCTGCGCTCCAAGGCGCACTTTGGGTCAACTCAACGGGGGGAGGCATGGGGCCGAGAGCTAGTCCTGGAGGGTGGCGTAGAGCTCCGTGAACTTGGCGCGGATACCCTCCTCGTTCCACGACCAGATGTCGTCACCGCGGAGCACCACGTCGGCGCCGCCGTCGCAGTAGATGGTCTGGCCGCAGCAGTGCGAGTTCTCGACCGAGGTCAGCCAGATCAGGAGGTTCGCGATGCTCTCGGGGCCCTGGTGCGAGTTGAGCGGCATGGGCACCATCGCGTCGACGAGCTTCGAGCCCTCGGCGGAGGAGAGGAGGTCCTTCGTCATGGGGGTCACGACCGTGCCGGGGGCGACGGCGTTCAGCGGGATGCCAGCGCCGGCCCAGCGGGCGGTGGGGGCCTCGCGGCGCACCCATCGCGAGATGGCGCGCTTCGACGACGAGTAGATGGCCTGGCCGGTGCTCGGATCCTTCTCGAGCTCGCGGGCGATCGCCATGGCGGCCTCCTCGTCGTCCGAGAGGAAGGCGTCGACGAGGGGCTCGGCGACGGGCTGCATCGACGCCATCGAGGAGATGAGAGCAACGCGCGGCGACTCGGCGGCGGCGAGCGCGGGCTGCATGGCGTCGAGGAACTCCGTCATCCCGAAGTAGTTGACAGCCGCGGTGATGGCCTTGGGGGCTGCGAGGCCGGCGCAAGCGATCACTGCGTCGACCGTGCCGCCGGCGAGGGCGGTGGCCTCGGCGGCGGCGGTCTTGCGGCCCTCGGCGCTCGAGAGGTCGCCGGATACCTCGACGCCCTTTAGGTCGACGCCGATGACCTTGTCGCCGCGCTCGCGCAGGATCTCTGCGGTCTTCTTGCCGATGCCGGACGCGGCGCCGGTGATGACATAGGTGCGTGTCATGATGGGTCCCTTCAGTGGTTGGGTGTGGGATTCTGCAGCAGCCCGGCAACAAAGCGGGGCAGCAGTTCGGAGAGGGCCCGCGCGTCGGCGGGATCCCAGTCGGCGGTCGCCTGGGCGATCATCACGACGCCGGCATCGAAGAGGCGCTCGAACGCCGCGCGACCGCGCTCGCCCAGTGCGATGCGGGTCGAGCGGCCGTCATCCTCGTCCCTGGTGCGCTCGACCAGGCCCGCATCGCTGAGGCGCGCGAGCAGCTTTGAGGTCGATGGGCGGCTCAGGTTCAGCTCCTCGGCGAGCACGCTCGGGCGTGCGCTGCCGCCCCGGATCCCGAGCACGTACACCGCGCGGACGGCCGCCGTATCGAGCGTGACCCCGCAGGCGTCTGAGACGCGGCGCTGATAGTCGAGCGAGGTCCAGTGCGCGGTCAGCCGCGTCAGCGAGAGGAGCATCTCGGTGTGTCCAGCAGTCACATCGGGGGTCATGCTTTGAGCCTACGCCAGTTGGTTGCCTGAGGCAATTGAATTCACCCGGGGGTGATCTCGGGCGAGGCGCGTATGGTGAACTCATGGGAAGCACAATTATTTTTGGTGGGCACGGAAAAATTGCCCTGCTCGCGACGCCGATTCTCCGCGAGGACGGGATCACCGTCACCTCCGTCATCCGGGACCCCGAGCAGCGCGCGGGCGTCGAGGCCGCCGGCGGCGTCCCGCTCGTGAAGGACATCGAGCACCTCAGCACTGAGGAGCTCGCCGAGATCATCGCCGGGCACGACTCGGTCGTGTGGTCAGCTGGCGCGGGCGGCGGCAACCCCGCCCGCACGATGGCCGTCGACCGCGACGCGGCGCGGCGCACGATGGACGCGGCCGAGCAGGCGGGCGTCAAGCGCTACGTCATGGTCTCGTACTTCGGATCCTCGCCCGATCACGGCATCGATCCCGATAACTCCTTCTACGCCTACGCCGACGCGAAGGCGGTCGCCGACGAGTACCTCCGCGCCTCGGGCCTCGACTGGACCGTGCTCGCGCCGAGCACGCTCACGCTCGAGTCGCCGACGGGGAGCATCGACACGACGAGCGCGACCTCGGAGACGGTCTCGCGGGGCAACGTCGCGAGGGTCATCGCCGCCGTCCTCGCGGACGACCGCTCGATTCACCGCACCATCAGGTTCAACGACGGCGACACCCCGATCGCCGACGCGCTGGACGAGATTGGGGCGTAACCGCCTGAAAACGACGAAGCGGCCTCCCCGGGTAACCGGGGAGGCCGCTTCGTCGTGCGGGCGCGGGATCCGGCCCGGGATCCGGCGCGGGATCCGGATCCGGATCCTGATCCGGCGCCCAGGACTCGCTAGGCGCTTGCCGCCTCGAGGCGCTCGCGCAGCGCGGCGCCGAGCTCGGCGTCGACGCTCGTCCAGTACCAGATGGCCCGTTCGCGGATCTCGGCGCTCTGCACGCCGCCCACGGCGCCCGTCAGGGTGTCGAGCATGCGGGCCTTCGCCTCCGCGCTGAACACCTCGCGGTAGAGGGTGCCGGCCTGGCCGAAGTCGTCGTCCTCGGCGTGGAGCGTGGCGGCCGTGCGCAGCAGCTCGCCGTCCGACTCCCAGCTGCCCTCGCCGGCCGCGGCCGGGTCGGCGACGGGCCCGCCGAACGAGTTCGGCGCGTAGACGGGGGCGCCCGCCGGCTTGAAGCCGTGGCGGGTCGCGCCGTCCTGCGAGTAGTTGTGCACGGGCGCGACCGGCGCGTTGACCGGGATCTCGTTGTAGTTCGTTCCGACCCGGTAGCGCTGGGCGTCGGGGTAGGAGAAGACGCGCGCCTGCAGCATCTTGTCGGGGCTGATGTCGATCCCGGGCACCGTGTTCGCGGGCGAGAAGGCAGCCTGCTCGATCTGCGCGAAGAAGTTCTCCGGGTTGCGGTTCAGCGTGTGGATCCCGACCTCGATCAGGGGGTAGTCGCTGTGCGGCCACACCTTCGTGAGGTCGAAGGGGTTGAAGCGGTAGGTCTTCGCATCCTCGTAGGGCATGACCTGCACGGAGAGCCGCCAGGCGGGGAAGTCGCCCGCGGCGATCGCCTCGTAGAGGTCGCGGCGGTAGTAGTCGGCGTCGGCCCCGGCAATGGCCTCGGCCTCCTCGTTCGTCAGCTCCTCGGTGCCCTGGAGTGCATGGAAGTGGTACTTCACCCAGAAGCGCTCACCCTCGGAGTTGATCCACTGGTAGGTGTGCGATCCGTATCCGGACATCTGCCGCCACGAGCGGGGAAGTCCCCGGTCGCCCATGAGATAGGTGACCTGGTGGGCCGACTCGGGGGAGAGGGTCCAGAAGTCCCACTGCATGTCCGCGTCGCGGAGGCCGGATCCCGGCAGGCGCTTCTGCGAGTGGATGAAGTCGGGGAACTTGATCCCGTCCTTGATGAAGAAAACCGGCGTGTTGTTGCCGACGATGTCGTAGTTGCCCTCGCTCGTGTAGAACTTCACCGAGAAGCCGCGCACGTCGCGCCAGGTGTCGGGCGAGCCCTGCTCGCCCGCGACCGACGAGAACCGCTGCACGGTCTCGGTCGTGGTGCCGGGCTGGAAGACGGCCGCGCGGGTGTACTTCGAGACGTCGCCCGTCACGACGAACTCGCCGAACGCGCCGCCGCCCTTGGCGTGCACGATGCGCTCGGGGATCCGCTCGCGGTTGAACTGGGCGAGCTTCTCGACGAGGTAGCGGTCCTTGAGTGCGATCGCGCCGTCGGCGCCGACGCTCAGCGAGTGGGCGTCGCTCGCGACGGGCGTTCCCGTCTGCGTCGTCGTGGGCTGCACTGTGGTTGTGGGCTGCTGAGTGCTGCTGGGAGTGGTGGACATGATGCTGCTCCTTGCGTACTTCGGGTGAGATCCGGCGCCGGATCGGCGCAAGGCCGTCCGGGTGCTGGATTTCGGGCGCGACGAGGCACCGCCCTCGGGCGGCGGCCGTCGGCCAGTGTGCGGGTGTGCTGGTGTGATGTGGTGCGGTTGCGGACCGCGGAGTGCGGTTGCAGCCCTGCGGCTACTGAGCGGCGTCCCGCTGGCAGTCGCCGCACAGTCCCCAGAACGTGACCTCTGCGGACTGGATCGCGAAACCGGATGTCGATGACGGATCGAGGCATGGGGCGTGGCCGGCGACGCAGTCCACGTCCGCGATGGCCCCGCAGCGGGAGCACACGACGTGGTGGTGGTTGTCGCCGATACGCCGCTCGTACAGCGCCGCGGAACCTGCCGGCTCGATCCGGCGGATGAGTCCCGCCTCCGTCAGATCCGCGAGGATGTTGTGCACCGACTGGATCGAGGTCGTCGGCAACTCACGAGCGACCACCCGGAACACCTGGTCGGCGTCCGAGTGGGGGATGGAGTGCAGCGCATCGAGCACCGTGACTCGGCCCGCGGTCACGCGGAGGCCGGCGTCACGGAGCGCCGATTCGACTGTCTGCTCCATATCTCCGACCCTATCTGGTTATTTTGAGCTATTCAAATTAACGCCTGGTGTCCGGCGCGCCCCAGTATCCTGTTGTGACCACGAGGAGGGAACTTCCATGGCACGCATCGACGCCGGCGAAACCCCGGCTCTGACCGAGTATCGGGCGGCGATCGTCACGGGAGCGGCGCGCGGCCTCGGGCGCGCGATCGCGCTGGAACTCGCGCGCAGGGGAGAGCGGCCCGCGCTCATCGACCTCGACGAGGTCGGGCTCGCCGAGACGGAACACCTGATCCGGGCGGAAGGCGGCGACGCCATCACGATCCGGGCCGACGTCAGTATCGAGGACGAGGTGCGCTCGGCGGTCGCGGAGACCGCGAGCCGGCTCGGTCCGCCGCTCATCCTCGTGAACAACGCCGGCGTGCTCCGGGACGACCTGCTGTTCAAGATGCCGACCGAGGGCTGGGACACCGTCATGAACGTGCACCTGCGCGGCGCCTTCCTCGCGAGCCGGGCCGTGCAGGCGCACATGGTCGAGCACGGCTGGGGCCGGATCATCAGCATGTCGAGCACCTCGGCGCTCGGCAACGTCGGACAGGCGAACTACGCGGCCGCGAAGGCCGGGCTGCAGGGCTTCACGAAGAGCCTCGCGCTCGAACTCGGCAGGTTCGGGATCACGGCCAACGCGGTCGCGCCGGGTTTCACCGTCACCGACATGACGCGCGGCGTCGCGGAGCGGCTCGGGATCAGCTTCGACGAGCTCATCGAGCGGGAGTCCGCGGCGACCGCCGTGCGCCGCGTCGGCACGCCGGCCGACATCGCGAACGCGGTCGCCTTCTTCGCGTCCGAGTCGAGCGGATTCGTATCTGGCCAGGTGCTCTACGTCGCCGGCGGGCCGCGGGGCTGATCCCGAGCCGCTACGCTCGGAGCGGGGCGGCCGCGACCGGCGCGGCGGCAGGAGATCGGAGCACCATGGCAACCCGCATCGGAATCGTCGGATACGGCAACCTCGGCCGCGGGGTCGAGATCTCACTCGCGCTGCAGCCGGACATGGAGCTCGCCGGGGTGTTCACGAGACGCGATCCGGCCTCGGTCGAGACCGCGGATCCGGCAACGCCCGTGCACGCGCTCTCGGAGCTCGCGGCGCACGCCGGCGAACTCGATGTGCTCATCCTGTGCGGCGGATCCCGCAGCGACCTGCCCGTGCAGAGCCCGGAGCTCGCGGCGAGCTTCTCGATCGTCGACAGCTTCGACACGCACGCGCGCATCCCGGAGCACTTCGCCGCGGTCGACGCCGCGGCGACCGCCGCCGGCACGACCGCCGTCATCTCGACCGGCTGGGATCCGGGCCTGTTCTCCCTGAACAGGGTCTTCGCCGAGGCGATCCTGCCGCAGGGCCAGACCGACACGTTCTGGGGCCGCGGCCTCAGCCAGGGCCACTCTGACGCGGTGCGCCGGATCGACGGCGTCGCGGGTGCCGTGCAGTACACGATCCCAGCCGAGGCCGCCGTCGCCCGGGTGCGCGCGGGGGAGCGGCCCGCGCTCGCGACCCGCGAGAAGCACGCGCGCGAGTGCTTCGTGGTGCTCGAGCCGGGCGCGTCGCCTGAAGCTGTGCGCGAGGCGATCGTCACGATGCCCGACTACTTCGAGCCCTACGACACGACCGTGACCTTCATCACGGCCGAGGAGCTCGCGCGCGACCACGCGGGCATGCCGCACGGCGGCTTTGTGATCCGGAGCGGGGAATCCTCACCCGGCACGACGCAGACGATCGAGTACCGCCTCGAGCTTTCCTCGAACCCGGAGTTCACGGCGAGCGTGCTCGTCGCCTACGCGCGCGCCGCGGCGCGGCTCGCCGCCGCCGGGCAGCACGGCGCGAAGACCCCCTTCGACATCGCGCCGGGGCTGCTCTCGCCGCGCACGCCGGAGGAGCTCCGCGCCGAGCTGCTGTAGGGGGTGGGCAGGGCGCCTCGCGCCCTGTGCCATGCGCTCGCTGCGCGCCCTACGCCCCAGCCCCTGCGCTCGCTCCGAATTCTGCAGTCGCTCCGTTGTTTTGGGGTGGATCGGTATGAGGGAGTGCAGATCGCGGAGCGAGTGCCGGGGCCCCGCTGTAGCCCGGCCGGCCCAGCCCCTGCGCTCGCTCCGAATTCTGCAGTCGCTCCGTTGTTTTGGGGCGGATCGGTAGGAGGGAGTGCAGATCTCGGAGCGAGCGCCGCCTTCGCCTGCGGATCCGCGCGGCTTGGCCTGACAGCACCTCGACGCGGCAATGACCCCCCTTGCTTGCACTGGCTGAGAGCCTGCGCTCGCTCCGAATTCTGCGGTCGCTCCGTTGTTTTGGGGCGGATCGGTATGAGGGAGTGCAGATCGCGGAGCGAGCACCGGTGCCGCAGCGCCCAGCGCCGAACACCCCGCGCCCCGAACCCTACGCGAGCCCCTTCTCGTCCTGGATCGCGTTGCCGCCGTCGACGACGAGCACCTGACCCGTCACGTAGGAGGCACCGGGTGAGGCGAGGAATTCGATCACTGCGGCGACCTCGTCCGGGGTGCCGGAGCGCCCCATCGGGGTGGCGTCGCCCATGCGGTTCTCGTGCTCGGTGGCCGAGCCGGTCCGGATCCAGCCGGGCGCGACCGCGTTCGAGGTCGTGCCGGTCTCCGCGAGGTCGACGGCGAGGGATCGCGTGAGCCCCACGAGCCCGGCCTTCGCTGCGTGATACCCGACGTCGCCGCGGTACGCGAGCAGCGGCCCCGACACCGACGAGACCGTCACGATGCGCCCGTGCTCCGCCGCGGTGAGGTGCGGCAGCGCCGCCCGCGTCACGAGGTAGGCGGTCGTGAGGTTGCGCGAGAGGGCGTGCTCCCAGCCCGCGCGGTCGAGCGCGGAGGCCGGCTGCGGATCCTGCGGGTCGCTCGTCGACGTCATCCCGGCGTTGTTCACGAGCACGTCGAGGCGCCCGAAGGCGTCGAGCGCCTCCGCAACGATCCGCTCAGCGCCGGCCTCGTCCGTCAGGTCGGCGACGACCGGCCGCGCGAACGGCCCGGGCGTGCCGGGGAACGCGGCCCGGCCGACGGCGTCGAGCTCCGCCGCGCGTTCCTCGATGCGCGCGCTCGTCGCGCCGATGACCACCCGGTAGCCCGCGCGGACGAGCCGCGCTGCGGCGGCGAAGCCGATCCCGTCGGCGGATCCCGCCCCGGTGACGACGGCGACGCGCGCCGTCACTCCGCGACCCCGTCCGGCCACACGACCTCGCCCTCGAAGTCCGGGTGCTTGCGCAGCCAGTCCGCGACGAACGGGCAGAACGGCACGATCACATGGTCGAGTTCCACCGCGCGAGTGAGCGCGGCGGACACCAGCTTCCCGGCGAGGCCGCGGCCGCTGAAGGCCGGGTCGATCTCCGTGTGGACGAACGCCCAGCGGTCGCTGCCCGCCCGCTCGCGGTACTCGGTGAAGCCGGCGATCTCGCCGTTCACCGTGATCGAGAAGCGCTTCTTCTCGACCTCGTGATGGATCTTGATCTCGTCACTCATCAGGTCACCTTCTCTTGCATTCCCGTGGATTCTGACAGCTGTTGGAGCCTATTGCTCGCGCGGCTTGAGGCGCGCGATGGGGAGCGGCGGAGCCGACAGGGGCGGCTCGGGCTCGCCGTCGGGGAGCCCGTAGCGATCCGGATCGAGCTCTCCCGCGCCGGCGTCGCGTCCGCCCTCGGCGGCGACGGCCGGGCCGGGGGCTCCCTCGACCGCGACGTCGGCGACGCCCGCGGCCGCGAGCTGCGCCTGCCAGTCGGCCCTGGCGCGTACGACGTCCTCGTGATCGCGGCCGATGAAGTTCCACCACATCACGATGCTCTCGGCGAAGGGCTCCCCGCCGATCAGGAGCACCCGCGTCGGGGCGTCGCCCGCCTCGATCCGGAGCCCGTCGCTTCCCGGCGGGACGTAGGCGAGGTGATCCTTCGCGACGCTGGTGGGGGAGGCGCCGGATCCGGATCCCGCCCCGGCGTCGCCCGCGAGTGGCAGCACGGCAGCTTCGCCGACGTCGACGAGCACGCCGTGCTCGAAGTCGGGGTCGATCCCGAACTCGAGCGCCGTGCCCGGCTCGAGCCTGATCTCGGCGCCGACGAGCGGCGTGTACGTCGTGACCGGGGATTCCGAGTCGAGGAGCTCGCCGAGGAAGACCTGGCCGGCCCAGCCGGGGCCCGCGATGACCGGCGGCTCGTAGTGCGCGAAGCCCCGCGGTTCGTGCCGCGCGCTCTCGGGCAGCACGACCCACAGCTGCGCGCCGTGCAGGATCGTCGTCTCCGGCGTCGAGCGCTCGGAGTGGCTGATCCCGTTGCCTGCGGTCATGAGGTTGAGCTCGCCCGGGCGCACCATCGCGTGGAATCCGGCGCTGTCGCGGTGCTCGATCTCGCCCGAGAACAGCCAGCTCACCGTCTGCAGGCCCGTGTGCGGGTGGGCAGGCACGTTCATGCCGCCGGTCTCCGCAACGTCGTCCGGCCCGTAGTGGTCGAGGAAGCACCAGGCGCCGATGAGCGAGCGGGCGCGCTGCGGCAGCGTGCGGCGCACGTCCATGGCGCGGAGCCCGCCGAGCGGCACGTCGCGGGGCTCGATGATCTGGATCCCGCGCCCGGCGCTCGCCGCCGTGCACTCGGTCTCGCGCGGTTCGACCTCAGGATTACTCACGGACCCCCTCCTCACGACCCGCGCCGAACTGGGGCGCCGGTCGCACCCCAGTCTGGCACTCCCCGCCACCGCGGGCTATGAGCTGCTGCCCAGGTCCGCGGCGACGGCGCGGCCCGCGGCGCGGCCCGAGAAGAGGCAGCCGCCGAGGAACGTTCCCTCGAGGGCGTTGTACCCGTGCATCCCGCCGCCGCCGAAGCCTGCGGCCTCGCCCACGGCGTAGAGTCCGGGGATCGCCGCCCCGGTGGAATCGAGGGCGCGGGATCCCAGGTCCGTCTGGATCCCGCCGAGGGTCTTCCGCGTGAGCACGTGCAGCTTGATCGCCACGAGCGGGCCGGCCTTCGGGTCGAGCAGGCGATGAGGCTTCGTGGTGCGGGAGAGGCGGTCGCCGAGGTAGCGGCGGGAGTTCCTGATGCTCATGGCCTGCGCGTCCTTGGAGTAGGGGGCCACGACCTCGGCGTCCCGCTCCCGGATGATGCGCTCGACGTCGGCGGAAACCAGCAGCGGCTCCCCGGTGAGCGCGTTCATGCGCGCGACGAGCTCGGCCACGGTGCCGGCCTGCACGAAGTCGGCGCCGTGGTCGATGAAGGCCTGGACCGGGCCGGGCGCCCCGCGCCCGATCCGCGTCTTGAGCAGCAGCTTCTTGTCGCGGCCGGTGATGTCGGGGTTCTGCTCGGAGCCCGAGAGTGCGAACTCCTTGGCCGCGATCCGGCTCGACACGATGAACCAGGAGTGGTCGTGCTCCTCGATCCCCGGCGTCGTGCGCAGGAGGCGCAGCGTGCCGAGGGTGTCGTGACCAGGGAGTCCAGGCGGGGGGAGCCTGCGGCCGAGCGCGTCGAGCCAGAGCGGTGAGGGGCCGGGCAGGATCCGGATCGCGTGCCCCGGCCACACGGGGGCCCAGTTGCGCACGCCCTCCGTATAGTGCCACATGCGGTCCCGGTTCACGAGGCGGGCCCCCGCCGCCTCCGTGATCCCGAGCATGCGGCCGTCGACGTAGGCGGGCACGCCCGTGACCATGCTCTTCGGCGGGGTGCCGAGCCGCTCGGGCCAGAACTCACGCACGAGCTCGTGGTCGCCGCCGATCCCGCCGCTCGCGACGATCACCGCGGGGGCGCGCAGCTCGAACTCGCCCGTGACCTCGCGCGTGCTGCGCTCGCCGCGGGGACTGTCATCGGGGGCGAGGATCGCGCCGCGCACGCCGACCACGGCGCCGCCCTCGACGATCAGGCCGTCGCAGCGGTGGCGGTGCAGGATCGTGGTCGCGCCCTCCTCGCGGGCGAGCAGCGCGTCCGCGATGAAGGGCTCGACGACGCCCGTCCCCGTGCCCCACGGGATGTGGAAGCGCGGCACCGAGTTGCCGTGGCCGCCCGCGGTGAGGTCGCCGCGCTCGGCCCAGCCGACGACGGGGGTGAGGTCGATCCCGAGCTCACGCAGCCAGGAGCGGGCCTCGCCCGCCGCAAACTTCACGAACTCGAGGCCCCAGCGCGCGGCCCAGTGGTCCTCGCCGGGGGATCCGGATCCGGATCCGGATCCGGAGCCTGGGGTCGTGCCGGCGCCTGGGTATTCCTGCCGGTCCCACTGGGCGCTGCCGCGCCAGTCCTGCCAGGCGAGCTCGAAGGAGTCGCGGACGCCGAGCCGGCGTTGCTCCGGGGTGTCGACGAGGAAGAGCCCGCCGAACGACCACCAGGCCTGACCGCCGAGGTCCTGCGGCCCCTCCTGGTCGATGATCAGGGTCTTGAGGCCCGCGCGATGGGCCTCCCGAGCGGCGACGAGGCCGGAGAGTCCGGCCCCCACGATGATGACGTCAGCGTCCATGACCCCATTGTGCCGGTTTCGGGTTCGCGCCGGTACTGCGGCGGCTACTCGGCGAGATCCTGCCCGGTCAGGCCCTGGATCGCGGCCATGATGCGCGCCGTCGCCTCGCGCCTCGCGCGGCCGCCGGGGAGAGCGGCGAGGTCCGACAGGTCGATCGGCCTGCCGAAGGCGATCGACATGGGTTCGGCCCGGCCGGTGCCCGGGTTTTGCAGCTTGCGGTTCGTGCCGACGAGCCCGACGGGCACGACCGCAGCGCCGGTCTCGAGCGCGAGCCACGCGGCGCCCGCCTTGCCCGGCTGTAGGCGCCCGTCGCGGGAGCGCGTGCCCTCGGGGAACACGGCGAACACGCTGCCGGCCGCAAGCACCTCGCGCCCGGCGTCGAGCGCCGCCTGCGCGGCCGCAGAGGCCTCGCGCCTCACCGGGATCGCGCCGATCTGCCGGAAGAACCAGCCGCCGATCCTGGTTCCGAACAGGCTCTCCTTCGCGAGGAACTGGACCTTGCGCGGGGCGAACGACGGGATCAGGATCGTGTCGATCCCGGACAGGTGGTTGCTCACGAGCAGCACGGGGCCGGCCTTCGGCACGTGCTCGCGGCCCGTGATCCGGGGGCGGAACCTGATCCTGAGCAGGGGGCGCAGCACCGCCCGGCCGATGAAGAACACGGGGCCGGGCTTCGCGAGGGTCTGCCGCTGGCTGGTCACGGGACGAGCCTACTCCGGGCCGCATTGTCAGTGGCGCTCGCTACGATTGGGCCATGACCACCCTGCGCGCAGACCTGGCGATTATCGGCTCCGGATCGGGCAACTCCCTGATCACACCCTTCTGGGACGACCGGCGCGTGGTGATCGCCGAGAAGGGCGTCTTCGGTGGCACCTGCCTGAACGTCGGCTGCATCCCGACGAAGATGTTCGTGCGCCCGGCCACGCTCGCGCGCGGGCCGGAGGAGGCGGCGCGGCTCGGCGTGACGCAGGAGACGACCGCGGTCGACTGGGTCGGGATCCGGGACCGGATCTTCGGGCGGATCGACCCGATCTCGGCGGCGGGGGAGCGCTACCGCGCGGAGGAGCTGGAGAACGTGACGCTCGTGTCGCAGGAGGTGCGGCTCGACGGGCCGCGCGCGTTCGTCGCGGCGGACGGCACGCGGGTGGAGGCCGAGCAGCTCGTGATCGCGGCGGGCAGCCGCGCCGTGCTGCCCGAGATCCCCGGGATCGACCTGCCGCAGGTGCACACCTCGGACACGGTCATGCGCCTCCCCGAGCTGCCGCGCCGGATCCTCATCATCGGCGGCGGGTACATCGCGTGCGAGTTCGCGGGCGTCTTCTCGGGGCTCGGCTCCGAGGTGCTGCAGGTGCACCGCGGCGACCGGCTGCTGCGCCGGATCGACTCGGAGATCTCCGACGCGTTCACGGTCGAGGCGGCGAAGCGCTGGGGGCTGCAGCTCGGCAGCACGGTCGAGAGCATCGCGCCGGCGGCAGGCGGCGGCGTCGTCGCGGAGGTCGCGGGGCCGGACGGGGTCGCGTCGGTCGAGGCGGACGTGGTGCTCGTTGCGGTGGGCCGCCGGCCGAACTCGGACCTGGTGGGGGCCGGCGAGGCGGGGCTCGATGTGCTGCCCGACGGCCGGATCGCGGTCGACGAGTTCCAGCGGGTGCTCTCGGGCGGTGCGCCCGTCGACGGCGTCTACGCGCTCGGGGACGTGTGCTCGGAGGCGCAGCTCAAGCACGTGGCGAACCACGAGGCGCGCGTCGTCGCGCACAACCTCGAACACCCGGAAGACCTGATCGCGGCCCGGCACGAGGCGATCCCCGCCGCCGTCTTCTCGGATCCCGAGCTCGCGCAGGTGGGGCTCACGGAGGCCGAGGCGATTGCGCAGATCGGCGCGGAGCACGTGACCACGAAGACGCAGAAGTACGGCGATACCGCCTACGGCTGGGCGCTCGAGGACGAGACGAGCCTCTTCAAGGTGATCGCGGACCGGCGCTCGGGCAAGATCCTGGGCGCGCACGTGATGGGGTACCAGGCTTCGAACCTGATCCAGGTCGTGATCATGGCGATGAGCTTCGGGATCGACGCGTTCACGGCGGCGCGCGGCCAGTACTGGATCCACCCTGCGCTCATGGAGGTCGCGGAGAACGCGCTGCTCGGCCTCGACGTGCCGCAGGGGGATCGACCGCTGCTCTGATCTGGGCTGAGTCTGGGCGCATGGGTACGGGCGCCGAGACGATGGAGTTCCTGAGGGATCAGTTGAGCGGGGCTCGACGACCCCCGCATCACGCCGACAGACACGGGGCGCGCCTGCCTCGGAACCCCCGATGAGGCGCCCGCCGTGGTGCTGCACTCGCAGAGGGTCACGGTTGCGCTGCACTCCCCGAGAGATCTGCACCCAAACCTGAAAATTTCGGCTTTTGGCCGTGTGGGGCGCAGATCTCGAGGTGGGTGCAGGGCATTAGTGGCCGAGGAGCGCCGGGAAGACGATCTCCGTGTTGAGCGGGGCCATGTCGGGGCGCGGGACGCTCGGGTCGACCCACTCGACGTGCTCGATCTCGGCGCGCGGGCCCGCACGGAGCGCCGCGGGCACGAGCGGGTGCACGAAGACGGCGGCCTCGACCACGTGATCCGGCTCGTTCGCGGCCGCCGCACGGAACACGCCAAGGGGTGCGAGGAGCGCCGGATCGAGCTCCACCCCGAGCTCCTCGGCGAACTCTCGCAGTGCCGTGTCGCGTGCGCTCTCGCCCGGCTCGTGCTTGCCGCCCGGCAGCATGAGCGAGCTCGTTCCGCGCTTGCGCACGTTGAGCACTCGCCCGTCGTCGTCGCGCATGGCGACGGCGCTGACCCTGATGACGCGCGTTTCTGCAGCCACAGTCACCCCGCGTATCCGGGCGCGGCGGGGAGGCCGAAGAACTCCTCGAGCGTCGTGATGCCCGTGCGCTTCATCTCCTGCGCCAGCTCGGGGCCGACATAGCGGAAATGCCAGGGCTCCGGCATGAATCCCGTGACCTCCTGCTTGCCCTCCGGGTAACGGAGGATGAAGCCGTAGTCGGCCGCGTTGGCGGCGAGCCACTGGCCGGCCGGAGTTCCGCCGAAGCACGGCTCGAGGTAGCACCCGCCGTAGTCGTCGAGGTCAACCGTGAGGCCGGTCTGGTGCTCCGAGTGCCCCGGCCGCGCCGAGTAGGTGTCTGCCGCGGCCTGGCCGTCGCGCGCGACGTAGCCGTTGTAGAGGCCCACCTGCATCGAGTAGGGGCGGTAGGCGCTGATGATCTGCACCTGGTAGCCCGCGGCCGCGGCGCCCGCGATGAACTGCTCGGTGGCGCGCGCCGCCACCTCGCGCAGCGGCTGCCCGTTCTGGTTCGCGACGCCCTGCGTGGCGACGAGGTCGCTCGGCTCGAAGTCCACGGGCGTGAACGGGCGCATCTTGTTGCCGACGACCCAGATCGACATCGGATCGTCGATCGAGTGGGCCGCCTTGTCGAACGCCGGCGGCTCGGGGGTGGGCTCAGGCGTCGGCTCCGGGGGCGGCGTGGGGGTCGGCGTCTCGGTCGCCGACTTCGTCTTCGTCGGGGTGGAGCGCGGCTCAGTAGTCGGCTCGGGTGCGCAGGCCGCGAGCGAGGCGGAGATGCCGATCGCCGCGACCGCCGCGAGGGCGGAGCGGCGCGGGAGGCCGGGCGAGCACTCTGCACCGGATCGCGGGTGCTTGGGCTGCCGCACGCTCAGCCCTCCGCCCCGGTCGCTCCCGAGAGTTCGCGGTACGCGTCCGCCCCCAGGCGATCCGCGATCACCGGGAACTCCGCCCTCACCGTCGCGACGAGCCCCGGATCGACCTCGACCACGAGCACCTCCTCGTCGGCGCCGCACTCCGCGAGTACGCGGCCCGCCGGATCGACGACCCTGCTGTGCCCGCCGAGCTCCACACCCGCCTGCTCGCCGCACGCGTTTACCGCGACGACCCACACCTGGTGCTCGACCGCCCGCGCCTGGGTGAGGAGGCGCCAGTGCTCCCGCCGCGCGGCGGGCCAGGCTGCGGGAACGACCACAGCCTCGGCGCCGCGCGAGCTGAGCTCCTGCCAGAGCCCGGGAAAGCGCAGGTCGTAGCAGGTGGTGCTCGCGGTCGCGCCGAGCACGGACGGCACAACGCTGAGCGTGGCACCAGCGGTCAGTAGCTGAGACTCGAGCGACTGATAGCCGAAGACGTGGATCTTGCGGTACGTCTGCGCGATCCTGCCCGCCGCGTCGACGAGCACCGCCGTGTTGTGCAGCGCGCCGCCCTCGCCGCGCTCGACGATGCTGCCGAGGTGGATCGCAGCGCCGAGCTCGCGGGCGACCCGCCGAACCATCGAGACCGTCGGCCCGTCGAGAGTCTCGGCGAGCTCGGCGTAGCGCTCGAACGCGAAGTATCCCGCGCTCCAGAGCTCTGGCAGCACGTAGAGCTGGGCGCCGGGATTCGTGAGGAGGAGCCCCTCGACGCGCGCGATGCGCTCTTCCTGCGTCTCGCTATCGGGGCTCGCGATCTGGACGAGTGCGATGCGGGCGGCGGCCTCTGCTGGGTCAATCGAAACCATGCGGCAAGCCTACGCGAGGCCTCTGACACGCGAGCAGACTCCGAACGGACTAGGGGACGATCAACAGATACAGCGCACCCAGCACGGTGAGGGCAAGAATCGCGAGATCGAAGGCGCGCTGGGGGATCCGGCCGGCGATCCAGCGCCCGAGGAAGGCGCCCATCACGACGCCGGGCACGAGCACGAGGTCGAGCACGAGGTTCGGCACCGTGATGAGTCCGAGCCCGATCGAAAACGGCACCTTCGAGAGGTTCACGAGCGCGAAGAACCAGGCCGCCGTGCCGAGGAAGGCCTTGATCGGGAAGTTCGCCGCCAAGAAGTACATCGACATGACAGGGCCGCCCGAGTTCGCGACCATCGTCGTGAAGCCGGCGAGCGAGCCGAAACCGGCGCGGGTGAGGCGGCCGGTGCCGGATCCGGATCCGGATCCGCCGCCGGATCGTGCCGCCGCGCGCCTGAGCCACAGCGTGACGCCGACGAGCAGGAGCAGGATCGCGCCGATCACGCGGCGCACCCCGCCGTCGCCCGAGACGGCGAGGAACAGCACACCGAGCGCGATCCCGACCACGACCGCGGGCGCGAGGCGCACGAGCGTCGGCCAGTCCGCGTGCTTGCGGTAGCTCCAGAGCGCGAACATGTCGCCGACGATGAGAAGCAGGAGGAGCGCCCCGGTCGACGACTTCGCCGGCAGGATCGACGCGAAGATCGCGATGGACACCGTGTTGGCCCCCGGGAGCGCGGTCTTCGAGACGCCGACGACGAGGGCCGCGAGCGCGAGCAGCGCCCAGGCCCAGACTGCGAGCTCCGGGAGATGTTCCAGCACGCACTCACCCTAGCGGGGAGACACGGCCGCGGCTCACCTGTCACGCCCGCGGTCGTGGCAGGATGGAGACGACGGCCGACGGCTCTGCACCGCCGGGAGACGACGAGCAAGGAGCGCACGCATGGCGATCGACACTGCGGAGCTTCCCGAGCCCGAGGGCCCCGAGGACCGGCCGACGCCGGCAGGCAACCCCGGCTGGCTGAGCGAGGAGGAACTCGCCTCCGTGCGCGGCCGCCTGCCGATCATGTACGTCGAGGCCGTGCCGGTGCGTCTCGACGGGCTCGGCCAGGTCACCGAGGTGGGGCTGCTGCTGCGCAGCACCGCTGCGGGGGTCATGACCCGCGCGCTCGTCTCGGGGCGGGTGCGCTACGGCGAGACGCTGCGCGAGGCGCTGTTTCGCCACCTGGAGAACGACCTCGGCCCAATGGCCTTCCCGCAGATGCCGGCGGCGCTCGTGCCGGTTCAGGTTGCCGAGTACTTCCCGATGCCCGGAATCTCCCCGTACGTCGACGAGCGCCAGCACGCGGTGTCGCTCGTGTACGTCGTGCCCGTGACGGGCACGTGCGTTCCGCGGCAGGATGCCCTCGAGGTGACGTGGATGTCGCCGGAGGAGGCGCTCGCGCCCGGCACGATCGAGGAGTTCTCCGGCGGGCGCGGCGCGCTGCTGCGCCAGGCGCTCTCGACGATCTCCTGCTGACGCGGGATCCTCACTCAGCCGCCTCAGCCGCCTCAGCCGCCTCAGCCGCCTCAGCCGCGCTTCTGCCAGTCGATGAGGTGCGCTGACGAGAAGCCGCGGGCGCACTTCGCGCAGGAGGAGACCCTGGTCGGGCGCCGGAACCGGAAGTGCTCATGCCCGGCGGGGCAGACGCCGACCCAGGGCGCGCGCTCGTGCGCGATTTCCCCGTCGTGCGTGCGTCCGCCGACGTAGCCGATCTCGGACGCGATCCGCTTCCACTCCCTCCCGTGTCCGGCGCCCGCGCCTGCCATCGCGTGCGCGACCTCGTGGAGCAGGATCTGGTGGATCTCGTCGTCGTCGAACTTCTCCGCGAGGTAGCGCGACACCGTGATCCTGCGCTCCGTGTAGTTGCAGAGCCCGGCCCTGCGCTTCGCGTTGTCGAAGCCGAAGCTCCACACGGCCGGGTCGAGGTGCATCCGGATCAGGGCATCCGCCCAGACGCGGACCCGGGCGAGCTCAGCCACGGTCGAAGAGCTCGCGGGGCGGCGGGGGAGGGTCGACCGCGTGCTCGTCGGTGACGGGGCGCACGCCGCGGACGAGCTCGGAGAGCTCCGAGCCTACGAGCATGCGGGCGGGATGCGGGCCGCCCGCGAGGAGCCGCGGCAGCCAGTCGAGCGCATCGAGCTCGCCGTTCGACGCGACGAACACGACGTTGCCGAAGCGCCTGCCCTTCAGCACCTGGGGTTCCGCGATCGCGGCGACGCCGGGGAAGAGGGAGCGCAGCGTCGCCGCCTGGCCGCGCACGAACGGCAGACCCTGGCCGTCGGCGGCGTTCACCACGACGAGCCCGCCAGGTGCGAGGAGCGGCCTGATGCGCTCGTAGAACTCGACGCTCGAGACGTGGGCGGGCGTCTGCGAGCCGGCGAAGATGTCGACCACGACGAGGTCCATGGCGCCCTGCATCCCAGCGGGCAGCTTCTCGAGCACCGCGCGCGCGTCGCCGTGCCGCACACGGATGCTCGCGCGCTTCGGCAGCGGCGCGGCCGCGCGCACGAGCTCGACGAGCGCGCTCTCGAGCTCGACGACCTGCTGTCTGCTGCCCGGCCGCGTGGCCTCGACGTAGCGGGGGAGCGTGAACGCGCCGCCGCCGAGGTGCAGCGCAGAGATGGGCTCGCCCGGATCCCGAAACAGGTCGATCACGTGCCCGATGCGCCGCACATACTCGAAGAAGAGCTCCGCCGGATCCGCGAGGTTGATGTGGGACTGCGGGGTGCCGTCGACGACGAGCTGGATCGCCTCGGGGACCCAGCGGTCGACCTCGAACTCCGCCTGCAGGCCGGAGCTCAGCGTGACGGGCTCGGGCAGATCCGCGCGCCGCACCGACCCGGATCCCGCTCTCACCGGGCCTCGCCGCGCCTGCCGAGCCCGAGCTCCCCGATCTTCGCCAGCATGTCGGCGTTCGACGGTTCGACCTGGTGACTGCGATCCGGGTACACGATGACCGGGATATTGGTGCGGCCGCTGATGTCCTTCGCGACGTCAGCCGCCGCAGGATCCGCGACGAGGTCGACGTAGCGGTAGGCTGCGCCCTCGGCGCCGAAGACCTGCTTCGCGCGCCGGCAGTCGCGGCACCAATCGGCGCCGAAGATGATCGTCTCGGTCGCGCTCTCGCCCGCCGGGGTCGTGCTCTCGCTCATGCCCCTCAGCCTATTGCGCACCTCTGACATTCGCCGCGCCGGGATCCTTCTCCCAGAGCAGGCGGGAGAATACGGCGGCCGAGATGCCGAGGGCGGCGCCCGCGAACACGTCGGTGAACCAGTGGACGTGCAGCCCGGTCCTGCTGAGCATCATGAGCAGCGTCCAGCCAGCGGCGAGGATCCAGGGCCACGCGCGCGCCTCATAGGGGGAGCCGCGCCAGCGCGTGAACACGAGGGCGAGTGACACCGCGAGCGCCGCAGCGCCCATCGAGTGCCCTGAGGGGAAGGAGTGGCCGGTGGTGAAGTACAGCTCGTCAAGCGGCCGCGGCCGCACCACGAACGCCTTGATGATCTCGGAGCTCGCGACGCCAAGGAGGAGGGCGGTGACGACCGCCCCAGCGTCCCGGGGGCGCTTGAGGGCCAGCAGCAGGGCCGCCGCGATCGCCGTGCAGGCCGCGGCGCCGATGCTGCCGCCGACCTCGGCGAAGAACACGGCAACGGCGAACGGGGCCGAGCCCCGGGAGAACGCAACGTGATCGTGCCACCAGTTGTCGATCGGGAGCGGATCGCCGCTGACCGTGGCGAAGAACACCCCGGCCCCGAGCACACACACCATGAGTAGGACGCACGCCCAGGCTGCGCGACGAATATCGAGTCTCCCAGCATCCATTCCGAAACTCTAACCCCAGGTCGGCTGGAGAAACGCAGGGTGAATGCCGGGTAAATCCGGGGGTGCAGGGCGTTTCAGGTGTCGCGGGTGGAAGCGGGGCGAGATAATAGTCCAGATTGGGCTGGACATGCAGCACCGACGGTGTTATCGTTGATAGTTGCACTACGGACACCAGTGTGCCTGCAAATAGCGGTGGGCCCCGGGAGCTGGCGCGAAAGCGCAGATGGCCTCGACCGCGTGTTCCGGTAGCTACGCAACTCTCGCAAGACCAGGTCAACCGGCCCGACGGGGCCCACGGAGGTAGTTTCCTTGGCTGCTGCGCGCAACGCATCGTCCACTCACAATCCGAAGAACGGTCGCGATCACCAGCGACTCTCATTCGCCAAGATTTCCGACACGCTCTCAGTGCCCAACCTGCTGGCACTGCAGCTCGAGAGCTTCGATTGGCTCGTCGGCAACGACGCCTGGAAGGCTCGCGTGGTCGAGGCCCAGGCCGAGGGCCGCGACGACATCGCGCTGAAGAGCGGCCTCGAGGAGATCTTCGACGAGATTTCCCCGATCGAGGACAACGCTGGCACCATGCAGCTGTCCTTCGAGAACCCCATCCTCGATGAGCAGAAGTTCACGATCGAGGAGTGCAAGGAGCGCGGCAAGACCTACGCTGCCCCGCTCTACGTCGAGGCGGCGTTCTACAACACCGAGACGCAGGTCCTCAAGAGCCAGACGGTCTACATGGGCGATTTCCCCATCATGACCGACAAGGGCACCTTCATCATCAACGGCACCGAGCGCGTCATCGTGTCGCAGCTCGTCCGCAGCCCCGGCGTGTACTTCGAGCGCACCCAGGAGAAGACGAGCGATAAGGACGTCTTCACCGCTCGCGTGATCCCGAGCCGCGGTGCGTGGCTCGAGTTCGAGGTCGACAAGCGTGATCAGGTCGGCGTCCGCATCGACCGCAAGCGCAAGCAGTCGGTCACGGTCTTCCTCAAGGCGCTCGGCATGACGAGCGAGGAGATCCTCGAGGAGTTCGCCGGCTACGAGTCGATCGCGCTCACCCTTGAGAAGGACGGCATCCTCACGCAGGAGGAGGCCCTCAAGGACATCTACCGCAAGCAGCGTCCGGGCGAGCAGGTGGCGATCGAGGCGGCGCGCGCGCTCCTCGACAACAGCTACTTCAACCCGAAGCGCTACGACCTCGCGAAGGTCGGCCGCTACAAGATCAACCGCAAGCTCGGCGTCGACGCCCCGATCACCGACTCGGTGCTCTCGCTCGAGGACATCGTCGCGACGATCAAGTACCTCGTCGGCCTGCACGCGGGCACGGAGACGCTCCCCGGCGTTCGCGACGGCAAGGAGTTCGACAACCGTCTCGACACCGACGACATCGATCACTTCGGCAACCGCCGCATCCGCGCGGTCGGCGAGCTGATCCAGAACCAGGTGCGCACCGGCCTCAGCCGCATGGAGCGCGTCGTGCGCGAGCGCATGACGACGCAGGACATCGAGGCCATCACCCCGAACACCCTGATCAACACGCGCCCCGTGCTCGCGGCGATCAAGGAGTTCTTCGGCACCTCGCAGCTGTCGCAGTTCATGGATCAGAACAACCCGCTCGCGGGCCTGACCAACAAGCGCCGCCTTTCGGCGCTCGGCCCGGGCGGCCTCTCGCGCGACCGCGCTGGCGTCGAGGTCCGTGACGTCCACCCGTCGCACTACGGCCGCATGTGCCCGATCGAGACCCCTGAGGGCCCGAACATTGGCCTGATCGGCGCGCTCGCGACGTTCGCACGCATCAACGCGTTCGGCTTCATCGAGACGCCGTACCGCCGCGTGCTCGAGGGCAAGGTCACCGATCAGGTCGACTACCTGACCGCGCACGAGGAGGACGAGTTCCTCATCGCGCAGGCTGGCGCCCCGCTCACGAAGGACGGCAAGTTCGCCGAGAAGCAGGTGCTCGCGCGCCCCCGCGGCTCCGAGGTCATCCTCGTCGACGCCGAGCGCGTCGACTACATGGACGTCTCGCCGCGCCAGATGGTGTCGGTTGCGACCTCGCTCATCCCGTTCCTCGAGCACGACGATGCGAACCGCGCGCTCATGGGCGCGAACATGCAGCGTCAGGCCGTGCCGCTCGTGCGCAGCGACTCGCCCGTGGTCGGCACCGGTATGGAGGGCTACGCCGCGATTGATGCTGGTGACGTCGTCACCGCGCAGAAGTCCGGCGTGATCGCCGAGGTCTCCGCCGACTTCGTCACCATCCAGGAGGACGAGGGCGGCTCGAAGAGCTACTTCATGCGCAAGTTCGATCGCTCGAACCAGGGCACGAACTACAACCACCGCGTGATCGTGAAGGCGGGCGACCGCATCGAGGCCGGCGAGGTCATCGCCGACGGCCCCGCGACGCAGAACGGCGAGCTCGCGCTCGGCAAGAACCTGCTCGTCGCGTTCATGTCCTGGGAGGGTCACAACTTCGAGGACGCGATCATCCTGAGCCAGAACCTGGTGAAGGACGACACGCTCTCGTCGATCCACATCGAGGAGTACGACGTCGACGCGCGCGACACCAAGCTCGGCAAGGAGGAGATCACTCGTGACCTCCCCAACGCGAGCATGGAGGCGCTGAAGGACCTCGACGAGCGCGGCATCATCCGCATCGGCGCCGAGGTCTCGCCTGGCGACATCCTCGTCGGCAAGGTCACGCCGAAGGGCGAGACCGAGCTCTCTGCCGAGGAGCGCCTGCTCCGCGCGATCTTCAACGAGAAGAGCCGCGAGGTCCGCGACACGTCGCTGAAGGTGCCGCACGGCGTCTCCGGCACGGTCACGTCCGTCAAGGTCTTCGACGCGGAGAACGACAACGACGACGAGCTCGGCTCGGGCGTCAACCAGCGCGTGGTCGTCTACATCGCTCAGAAGCGCAAGATCACCGAGGGCGACAAGCTCGCGGGCCGCCACGGCAACAAGGGCGTCATCTCGAAGATCCTCCCGGTCGAGGACATGCCGTTCCTCGCCGACGGCACCCCCGTCGACGTGATCCTGAACCCGCTCGGTATCCCGGGCCGAATGAACTTCGGCCAGGTGCTCGAGATCCACCTCGGCTGGATCGCGAAGCAGGGCTGGAAGGTCGAGGGCACCCCGGAGTGGGCTGCGAAGCTTTCGCAGCAGGCCCTCGAGGCCGCCCCGAACACGAAGGTTGCGACCCCCGTGTTCGACGGCGCCTCGGAGGAGGAGATCGCCGGTCTGCTCGACTCGACGCTCCCGACCCGCGACGGCGACCGACTCATCGACTCGACGGGCAAGACCCGCCTGTTCGACGGTCGCTCGGGCGAGCCGTACCCGTACCCGATCTCGGTCGGCTACATGTACATCCTGAAGCTGCACCACCTCGTGGACGACAAGATCCACGCGCGCTCGACGGGCCCCTACTCGATGATCACCCAGCAGCCGCTCGGCGGTAAGGCCCAGTTCGGTGGCCAGCGCTTCGGTGAGATGGAGGTGTGGGCGCTCGAGGCCTACGGCGCCGCGTACGCGCTGCAGGAGCTGCTCACGGTCAAGTCCGACGACATCCTCGGTCGTGTGAAGGTCTACGAGGCCATCGTGCGCGGTGAGAACATCCCGGAGCCGGGCGTGCCCGAGTCGTTCCGAGTGCTCATGAAGGAGATGCAGTCGCTCTGCCTGAACGTCGAGGTGCTCGGCGCCGACGGCAACGCCGTCAACCTGCGCGACACCGATGACGAGGCCCACCGCACCGCGGAAGAGCTCGGCATCAACCTGTCCACCCGCTTCGAGACCTCGTCGGTAGACGAGATCTGATCCGGTCCAGACGAGAACTTTTTCCAGTTACCAAGGAGAACAACTTGCTCGAGGGTACGAGTTTCAACGAGCTGCAGATCCGTCTGGCGACCGCCGAGGATATCCGCAGCTGGTCGTTCGGCGAAGTCAAGAAGCCGGAGACCATCAATTACCGCACGCTGAAGCCTGAAAAGGATGGCCTGTTCGGCGAGCAGATCTTCGGTCCCAGCCGGGACTGGGAGTGCGCGTGCGGCAAGTACAAGCGCGTCCGCTACAAGGGCATCGTCTGCGAGCGCTGCGGCGTCGAGGTGACGAAGTCCAGCGTTCGCCGCGAGCGCATGGGCCACATCGAGCTCGCCGCGCCCGTCACGCACATCTGGTACTTCAAGGGTGTGCCGAGCCGCCTCGGCTACCTCCTCGACATGGCGCCGAAGGACCTCGAAAAGGTCATCTACTTCGCCGCGTACATGATCATCGACATCGATGAAGAGGGGCGCCACGAGGATCTCGGCGAGCTGGAGGCCGAGCTGCGGCTCGAGCTGAAGGCGCTCGAGGACCAGCGCGACATCGCGATCGCCCAGCGCCAGCAGCAGGCCGAGTCGGATCTCGCCGCGCTCGAGGCCGAGGGCGCGAAGGCGGATCAGCGCCGCCGCGCCGAGGCCTCGGCCGAGAAGGAGATGACCGCGATCCGCAAGGGCTTCGATGACGACATCGCGCGCCTGCAGCGGGTCTGGGAGGACTTCCGCAACCTGAAGGTCGGCGACCTGAAGCCCGAGGATGCGGTCTTCGCAGACCTCATGGATCGCTACGGCGACTACTTCGAGGCGTACATGGGCGCCGAGGCGATCAAGAAGCGCCTCGAGTCCTTCGACCTCCAGGCTGAGAGCGACACGCTCCACCTGCAGATCGCCGAGGGCAAGGGTCAGAAGAAGATCCGCGCCATCAAGCGACTGAAGGTCGTCAACTCCTTCCTGCAGACGGGTGCGAGCCCGGCCGCGATGGTGCTCGACGTGGTCCCCGTGATCCCGCCGGAGCTCCGTCCGATGGTCCAGCTCGACGGTGGCCGCTTCGCGACCTCGGATCTCAACGATCTGTACCGTCGCGTGATCAACCGCAACAACCGTCTGCGCCGCCTGCTCGATCTCGGTGCGCCCGAGATCATCGTGAACAACGAGAAGCGCATGCTGCAGGAGGCCGTCGACGCGCTGTTCGACAACGGCCGCCGCGGCCGCCCCGTCACGGGCACCGGCAACCGCGCGCTCAAGTCGCTCTCGGACATGCTGAAGGGCAAGCAGGGCCGGTTCCGTCAGAACCTGCTCGGCAAGCGCGTCGACTACTCGGGCCGTTCGGTCATCGTGGTCGGCCCGCAGCTCAAGCTGCACCAGTGCGGCCTGCCGAAGCAGATGGCGCTCGAGCTGTTCAAGCCGTTCGTCATCAAGCGCCTCATGGATCTGTCGCACGCGCAGAACGTGAAGGCCGCGAAGCGCATGGTGGAGCGCGCGCGCTCCGAGGTCTGGGACGTGCTCGAGGAGATCATCCGCGAGCGCCCCGTGCTCCTCAACCGCGCACCGACCCTGCACCGCCTCGGCATCCAGGCCTTCGAGCCCCAGCTCGTCGAGGGCAAGGCGATCCAGCTGCACCCGCTCGTCTGCGCCGCGTTCAACGCGGACTTCGACGGTGACCAGATGGCCGTCCACCTGCCGCTCTCGGTCGAGGCGCAGGCCGAGGCCCGAGTGCTCATGCTCGCGTCGAACAACATCCTGAAGCCGTCGGACGGCCGCCCGGTGACCCTGCCCTCGCAGGACATGATCATCGGTCTGCACCACCTCACGACGATCAAGAAGGACGCGATCGGCACCGGCCGCGCGTTCGGCTCGATCGCCGAGGCGATCCTGGCCATGGACGAGGGCACGCTCGACCTGGGCGCGCTCGCGAAGATCCGCCTCATCGGCTACACCGACGAGAACGGTGTGACGAACGAGAAGCCGGTCCTCGTGGAGACCTCGCTCGGACGCGCGATCTTCAACGAGGCGCTTCCCGCCGACTACCCGTACTTTGAGCGGGTCGCCGACAAGGGCAGCCTCTCGGGCCTCGTGAACGACCTGGCGGAGCGCTACCCGAAGGTGGAGGTCGCGGCAACGCTCGACCGCATCAAGGACGCCGGCTTCTACTGGGCCTCGCGCTCGGGTGTCACGGTCGCCCTGTCCGACATCGTCACGCCGTCGAACAAGCAGGAGATCATCGCGGAGCACGAGAAGCGCGCCGCGAAGGTTCAGCGCGACTACGACCGCGGCATGATCCAGGACAGCGAGCGTCACAAGGCACTCACGGAGATCTGGACGGAGGCGACCGACGAGGTGGCCGCCGCCATGCGCGACGCGTTCCCCGAGGACAACACCATCTTCCGCATGGTGTCGTCGGGTGCCCGTGGTAACTGGCTGCAGATCCGGAACATCGCCGGTATGCGCGGCCTTGTGTCGAACCCGAAGGGCGAGATCATCCCGCGCCCGATCATCAACTCGTACCGCGAGGGCCTGTCGGTTGCGGAGTACTTCATCGCGACCCACGGTGCTCGTAAGGGCCTCGCCGACACCGCTCTCCGCACGGCCGACTCGGGCTACCTGACCCGTCGTCTGGTCGACGTCTCGCAGGATGTCATCATCCGCGAGGAGGACTGCGGTACGCGTCGCGGCCTGGACCTCGTGATTGCGGAGGCCGACGCCAACGGCGTCCTCGTCCGCGACGAGAACGTCGAGAACTCGGTCTACGCTCGGACGCTCGCGGCCGACGCCGTGGCCGAGGACGGCACCGTCGTCGCGAACGCTGGCGAGGACGTGGGCGACGTGCTCATCGACCGCCTCGTCGCGGCCGGCGTCACGGAGATCAAGGTTCGCTCGGTGCTCACCTGCGAGTCCGCCGTCGGCGTCTGCGCGACCTGCTACGGCCGCTCGCTCGCCACGGGCCAGCGCGTCGACATCGGCGAGGCGGTCGGCATCATCGCCGCCCAGTCGATCGGCGAGCCCGGCACGCAGCTCACGATGCGTACGTTCCACACCGGTGGCTCGGCCTCGGCTGACGACATCACGCAGGGTCTTCCCCGCGTGCAGGAGCTCTTCGAGGCCCGGACCCCGAAGGGTGCGTCGCCGATCGCGGAGGCTGCCGGCCGGATCACGATCGAGGACACCGAGAAGAGCCGCCGTATCCTCCTCACGCCGGACGACGGCACCGAGGAGAAGGCGTACCCGGTCCTGAAGCGTGCGACCCTCCTCGTCGAGGACGGCGACCACGTCGAGCTCGGCCAGCCGTTCCTCGCGGGAACGCTCGACCCGAAGGACATCCTCCAGGTCGGCTCCACCGAGAACAGCAAGCACATCCCGGGCGAGCGCGCGGTGCAGAAGTACCTCGTCGAGGGCGTCCAGGGCGTCTACCGCTCGCAGGGCGTGCCGATCCACGACAAGCACATCGAGGTCATCGTGCGCCAGATGCTGCGCAAGGTGACGGTCGTCGATCACGGCGAGACCGAGCTGCTCCCGGGCGAGCTCGTGGATCGCTCGCGCTACCAGCGGATCAACCGCGAGGCGCTGCTCGAGGGCAAGCGCGTCGCGACCGCGCGCCCCGAGGTCATGGGTATCACCAAGGCCTCGCTCGCGACCGAGTCGTGGCTCTCCGCCGCGTCCTTCCAGGAGACGACCCGCGTGCTCACGCAGGCCGCCATGGAGGGCTCGAGGGATCCGCTCATCGGCCTCAAGGAGAACGTCATCATCGGTAAGCTCATCCCGGCCGGCACCGGCCTGAGCACCTACCGTGACGTCGACGTTGAGGCGACCGAGGAGGCGAAGGCGGAGCGCTACCCGAACCGCCTGTTCGCCACCGAGGGCACCTTCGACGAGAACGACCTCTCCTTCGTGGACTTCGACAGCTTTACCGCTGACGAGTTCAACCCGGGCAACTACAGCTAGTTCCCGAGTCTGTGCACACAGCGCCCGGAGCCGAAAGGCCCCGGGCGCTGTGAGTTTCCCCGGAAGGATCCGGCGCTTCTCGGCGTGCGCTCCCGCAAATTGCGCGCACATGCTTGTACGGTTGCGTCACAGAAGATGTGTCCGGGCTCACCCCCGCCCGGGCGCATTGGCCGCAATGAGAGGTGAAGCGATGAGCGACGAGCGCGAGACTCCCGCATCAAGGGCGAAGGAGTCGCCCGAGGCCGCCGGCAATCCCGGTGCACCCGTCGAAGAGGCCGAGGCCAGCCGCACCGAGGTGCTCGAGGCGGTGAAGCGCTCGCGCGTGAGCGGATCCGAGTCCGGAACGGGCGACGGCGTCACGACGTCCTCCGACGAGGTGCTCACCGAGATCGCCGAGTCGAAGCGGGCCGAGGGGGCGAAGGACGCCGACGGGGCGAAGGATCCCGACGGCCCCGAAGCGCCCGTCCTCTCCGCGGGCGCCGCGGGCGTCGCGCAGAGCGACGCCGAGCGGGCGGATGCCGAGCTCGAGCGCCGCCGCGCGATCTCCGAGGTCGACACGCAGATGGATCTCGAGCCGACCCCCTCACGACTCTCTACCGGGGCGCTCAAGACTCCGCCTCCCACGCTCGATGACCTGCCGAGTGCGGCGAAGTCGGACGAGCCCGCGACGGCCCGTGACGGCGAGATCCGGATCAGTGCGGATCACCCGATGGCGGCGCTGTACATGCAGTCGCCCATGCCGCCGGAGATCCGCGGCAACCGCGGAGCTGGCGTGCTCATCGCCCTCGTGGGCACGCTCGCCTTCGGCGCCGTGCTCGCCGGCGTGTTCGCGCTGTGGCTCGCCCCCAAGTTCCCGCCGTCGACCTTCCTGAGCGAGGGCCTCCTGCCGATGCTCACAAACGTGGGCTTCGCGACCGCGCTCGCCGCGTTCTTCGTCGCCCTCTCGATCGTCGTGCTCGTGGTCGGGCGTGCTGGCTGGTGGGCCTATGTGCTCGGCGGCTTCCTCGTCGCAATCGCCGTGTGGGGCGCGACGACGCTCGGCCTGGCGGCTCATGACCAGTTCGTGCTCGGGCAGCGGGTGAGCTGGGAGCCGCTCGAGCTGCTGCGCCGCTACGGCTTCAACGTTGTCTCCGTCGCGGCCGGCGTCGTTGCCCGTGAGGCATCGATCTGGACCGGCGCGTGGATCGGCGCCAGGGGGCGCAAGGTCAAGCTCCGCAACGCGGAGGCGCTCGCGGAGTATGAGAACGCACTCGCAGAGGCGCAGGCGAAGCAGTCGTGAGTGAGGGCCCCAGGCGCGGGGTCACCCGAGGATACGTCGGGGGCCTGATCTTCGCGACGATCATCGTGGCCGTTGCCCTGGTCGTCGCGGTCTGGGGCGGGCTGACGCTCCTGCCCGGGCTCGAGCCGGTGACCACAGACGGCGTGCCGCGCTGGGCGGCGCCCCTCGTCCTCGTGCTCGCGCTCGGTGCGCTCGCGATCTCCCTCTGGAACCAGGCGCTCGCGCTGCTGCGTGGCCGCCGCGGGCCCTCCTGGGGCGCGATCGTCGCGACGGCCGTCGGGGCCTACCTGCTCTGGGCGCTGGGCGGTATCCTCGCAGGCATGTCGATTGGTGAGACCTGGCTGAGCCCGTTCGCCGCCACCCTCATTCCGATCTGGGCCCTCGCCTCCCTGCTGTTCTGGGCGGTCCTCGCCCGCCGCGTCTACACGGACCGCCCCCCGCCCCAGTGGCCGTGGGAGCGCCGGGGCGAGGACGAATGATCGTCATGGGGAGCATCGACGAGCGGGTCAACGTGGCCGTCGACGCGTGGCTGCGCTGGGTGCCACGCTGGGAACCGGGCACGCACCGGGGCCGTGCCAGACTGTGCCGGCGCTGCACGGGATCGCCGATCCTGGCCGCCGCAGGCATCGCGGCGGATGTGCCGCACCAGGTCACGCACGCGCTCGTCTCCCGGATGCAGCGGATCATCGACAAGGACGTTGACGACTTCACCGAGGCCGAGCTGCCGACGCTGCACGCGGAGCTCACGGGTGCCGAGCTGTGGCGTTCGGGCGGTTATGATCCGGCGGCCGGCCTCGATCCGGAGTACGAGGGCCTCGAGCCGGATCCGGATCCGGGGGAGGGGGAGCAGCCGTTCCTCTTCACGCTCGCCGGGCTGGCCGAGGAGTCGCGGCCCGAGCCGCCGCTGCCGCGCCCGCCGCTGAGTGCGGAGGAGAAGCGGCGCCTCCGCAACGAGATCGAGCTCGCGGATGAGCGGGCCGCCGCCGCCGGCCGGGAGGTCTGCTTCGCGCTCGTCGGGCACAAGCCCCGGATCGAGGCGGCGATCCAGCGCTTCGTCGAACCGCAGATCCAGGCCATGCTCGACGAGCTGAGCCGGAATCTCGAGCCGCCGCAGTAGCGTCCGCCCGACGCGAATCCCGATCCGCATCGGGGCATTGCGGTGATAACACGCACCGCGTATAGTTGGTTGCTGGTGCCTTCCACCGATTCCGACGTGCCTGCACGGGGGAGTCGTGGGAAAGCGCCGCAGGGTCACTCGCCCCCAGGGCGACACCCCCACGGCATACCTGCACTCGGTTCGCCTCCCCGGAGGCGAGCAGCAGGTTCGCGGGTGCGTGAGCGCTCGCACATGCTTTGGTTTCCCAAAGAAGCATTCCTGTCACCGTGCAGGATCAACCATGGAGAGTCAGTGCCTACCATTCAGCAGTTGGTGCGCAAGGGCCGGACGCCGAAGGTCTCGAAGACCAAGGCTCCCGCGCTCAAGGCGAACCCGCAGCAGGCAGGGGTTTGCACCCGTGTCTACACCACCACGCCCAAGAAGCCGAACTCGGCGATGCGCAAGGTCGCTCGTGTGAAGCTTCGCAACGGCACCGAGGTCACCGCCTACATTCCGGGCGAGGGCCACAACCTGCAGGAGCACTCGCTGGTGCTCGTGCGCGGCGGTCGTGTGAAGGACCTTCCCGGTGTCCGTTACAAGATCGTGCGCGGCGCGCTCGACACGCAGGCGGTCAAGGATCGTCAGCAGGCCCGTAGCCGCTACGGCGCGAAGAAGGAGAAGAAGTAATGCCTCGTAAGGGTCCTGCTCCGAAGCGCCCCGTAGTCGCCGATCCGGTATACGGATCGCCGGTTGTCAGCCAGCTCGTCAACAAGATTCTTCTTGATGGCAAGAAGGGCCTCGCCGAGCGCATCGTCTACGGTGCACTCGAGAACGTGGCCGAAAAGTCCGGTCAGGATGCCGTGACGGTCCTCAAGAAGGCGCTCGACAACGTGCGCCCGACCCTCGAGGTCCGTTCGCGTCGCGTCGGCGGCAGCACCTACCAGGTGCCCGTCGAGGTCAAGCCGCACCGTGCGAACACGCTCGCACTCCGCTGGCTGACCAGCTACGCGAAGGCCCGTCGCGAGAACTCGATGACGGATCGCCTCACCAACGAGATCCTCGACGCCTCGAATGGCCTCGGCGCCGCTGTCAAGCGTCGCGAGGACACTCACAAGATGGCCGAGTCGAACCGCGCGTTCGCTCACTACCGCTGGTAGTACCCCTTCGGCGGATCGGATCGTCAACCGCGATCCGATCCGCCGACTGCGGGGCGCAAGCCCGTCCCGCGCTGCACAACTTTCATCCCCACACCCGGAGGAGATCCCGTGGCACAAGACGTGCTCACCGACCTGAGCAAGGTCCGCAACATCGGCATCATGGCCCACATCGATGCCGGCAAGACCACCACGACCGAGCGCATCCTGTTCTACACGGGTGTCAACCACAAGCTGGGCGAGACCCACGATGGCGGCGCGACGACCGACTGGATGGAGCAGGAGAAGGAGCGCGGCATCACGATCACCAGTGCCGCGGTGACCTGCTTCTGGAACAAGAACCAGATCAACATCATCGACACCCCGGGCCACGTCGACTTCACCGTCGAGGTGGAGCGCTCGCTCCGCGTGCTCGACGGCGCTGTCGCGGTGTTCGACGGCAAGGAGGGCGTTGAGCCCCAGTCCGAGACCGTCTGGCGCCAGGCCGACAAGTACGGCGTTCCCCGCATCTGCTTCGTCAACAAGATGGACAAGATGGGTGCCGACTTCTACTTCACGGTCGACACCATCATCAGCCGCCTCGGCGCGAAGCCGCTCGTGATGCAGCTTCCGATCGGCTCGGAGTCCGACTTCGTCGGCGTCGTCGACCTGCTGTCGATGAAGGCCTTCGTGTGGGAGGGCGACTCGAAGGGTGACGTCACCCTGGGCGCCAACTACGAGACGCAGGAGATCCCCGCAGACCTCCAGGCCAAGGCCGAGGAGTACCGCGCGAAGCTCGTCGAGACCGTCGCCGAGACCGACGACGAGCTCCTCGAGAAGTTCTTCGGCGGCGAGGAGATCTCGATCGACGAGCTCAAGGCGGGGATCCGCAAGCTCGTCGTGAACAACGAGATCTACCCCGTGTACTGCGGCTCGGCGTTCAAGAACCGCGGCATCCAGCCGATGCTCGACGCGGTTGTGGACTTCCTCCCCAACCCGCTCGACGTCGGAGCCATCGAGGCCCACGACCCGCGCGACGAGTCGATCGTCATCGAGCGCCGTCCCTCGTCCGACGAGCCCTTCTCGGCGCTCGCGTTCAAGATCGCCGTCCACCCGTTCTTCGGCCGCCTCACCTACGTGCGCGTCTACTCGGGTAAGGCAGCTTCGGGCGCCCAGGTCGTGAACTCGACCAAGGGCCGCAAGGAGCGCATCGGCAAGATCTTCCAGATGCACGCCAACAAGGAGAACCCGGTCGACGAGCTGACCGCCGGCAACATCTACGCGGTCATCGGCCTCAAGGACACGACGACGGGCGACACGCTTTCCGATTCGGACAAGCAGGTCGTGCTCGAGTCGATGACCTTCCCGGAGCCCGTCATCGAGGTCGCCATTGAGCCCAAGACCAAGGGTGACCAGGAGAAGCTCGGCACGGCGATCCAGAAGCTCGCCGAGGAGGATCCCACCTTCCGCGTGAGCCTGAACGCCGAGACCGGCCAGACGGTTATCGCCGGCATGGGCGAGCTGCACCTCGACATCCTCGTGGATCGCATGAAGCGCGAGTTCAAGGTCGAGGCGAACGTCGGCAAGCCGCAGGTGGCCTACCGCGAGACGATCCGCCGCACGGTGGAGAAGTACGACTACACCCACAAGAAGCAGACCGGTGGTTCCGGCCAGTTCGCAAAGGTGCAGATCGCGCTCGCTCCGCTCGAGTCGGACGCCGAGACGATGTACGAGTTCGAGGACAAGGTGACCGGCGGTCGCGTTCCCCGCGAGTACATCCCCTCGGTCAACGCGGGTATCCAGGACGCGATGCAGTACGGCATCCTCGCCGGCTTCCCGGTTGTGGGCGTCAAGGCCACGCTGCTCGACGGTCAGTACCACGACGTCGACTCGTCGGAAATGGCGTTCAAGATCGCCGGTTCGATGGCGTTCAAGGAGGCGGCACGCCTGGCGCAGCCCGTCCTTCTCGAGCCCATGATGGCCGTCGAGGTCCGCACCCCCGAGGAGTACATGGGCGACGTCATCGGCGACCTGAACTCCCGTCGTGGACAGATCCAGGCAATGGAGGATGCGTCCGGCGTCAAGGTCGTGCGTGCCCTCGTGCCGCTTTCAGAGATGTTCGGGTACATTGGTGACCTGCGGTCGAAGACCAGCGGTCGCGCGGTGTTCTCGATGACCTTCGACTCCTA
Organism: Leucobacter luti; assembly: GCF_050310065.1. Taxonomy (GTDB): domain Bacteria; phylum Actinomycetota; class Actinomycetes; order Actinomycetales; family Microbacteriaceae; genus Leucobacter; species Leucobacter luti_B. The sequence goes on from NZ_CP190007.1 coordinate 1,257,319, forward strand.
TGCAGAGGTGCCGAAGGCCGTGGCCGATGAGATCGTTCAGAAGGCTAAGGGCGAGTAACACCGTCCACTGATCGGCGGCGGCCCTGAGGCCGCCGCCGATCAAAACGCCCAGGTCGCGATCACTGACCTGAGCTTGTAACATAAGTACACACCCCGTACTCGTGCCCTCCGAAATCCGTCGGAGGGGGAGGGTACTCAACGTCCTGAGGAGGACCATAGTGGCGAAGGCCAAGTTCGAGCGGACCAAGCCGCACGTAAACATCGGTACGATCGGTCACGTCGACCACGGTAAGACGACCCTTACCGCGGCGATCTCGCAGACCCTCGCCGACAAGTTCCCGTCTGACGTCAACGTCAAGCGCGACTTCGACACGATCGACTCGGCTCCCGAGGAGCGCCAGCGCGGCATCACCATCAACATCTCGCACGTCGAGTACGAGACCGAGAAGCGCCACTACGCTCACGTTGATGCACCGGGCCACGCCGACTACATCAAGAACATGATCACCGGTGCCGCTCAGATGGACGGCGCGATCCTCGTGGTCGCGGCGACCGACGGCATGATGGCGCAGACGAAGGAGCACATCCTCCTCGCGAAGCAGGTCGGCGTTCCCTACCTGCTCGTCGCGCTCAACAAGTGCGATCAGGTCGACGACGAGGAGATCCTCGAGCTCGTCGAGATGGAGGTCCGCGAGGAGCTCTCCAAGCACGGCTACCCGGGCGACGACGTCCCCGTGGTCCGCGTCTCGGGCTACCAGGCGCTGCAGGGCGAGGAGAAGTGGGTCAACTCGATCCTCGAGCTCATGCAGGCCGTCGACGACAACATCCCCGATCCCGTGCGTGACAAGGACAAGCCGTTCCTCATGCCCGTCGAGGACGTCTTCACGATCACCGGTCGTGGCACGGTCGTCACGGGTCGCGCCGAGCGTGGCACGCTGAAGATCAACTCCGAGGTCGAGATCGTGGGCCTGCGTCCGACGCAGAAGACCACCGTCACCGGCATCGAGATGTTCCACAAGCAGCTCGACGAGGCATGGGCCGGCGAGAACTGTGGCCTCCTCCTCCGCGGCACCAAGCGCGAGGACGTGGAGCGCGGCCAGGTCGTCGTTGCCCCCGGCTCGATCACCCCGCACACCAAGTTCGAGGGCACTGCCTACATCCTGAAGAAGGAAGAGGGCGGCCGCCACAACCCGTTCGAGACGAACTACCGTCCGCAGTTCTACTTCCGTACGACTGACGTGACCGGCGTTATCACGCTGCCCGAGGACAAGCCGATGGTTATGCCCGGCGACACCACCGACATGACGGTCGAGCTCATCCAGCCGATCGCTATGGAGGACGGCCTCGGCTTCGCGATCCGTGAGGGTGGCCGCACCGTCGGCGCCGGCACGGTGACCAAGGTCATCGCCTAAGTCTCATGCGAGGCTGAGTCTCACTGAGGCTCCCTGAGCCTGAGAGAGGCTCGCACAGAACCCCCGGGATTCGTCCCGGGGGTTCTGTGCGTCTCCCGGGCCTTTCCCCGTTCGGCGCGACGCCTCGCGCCTGCGGCAACTCCCGGCAAGGGAGCGGTATCCTCGAATGTGATCAGTCGTAGTCAAATTCGCAGAGGGACGGGGGCACGAGTGCCGGAGACCGCAGGCGGGCGTTTCGCCCACTTCGCACGCCAGTACGGTCTGCTCTATCTCGCGGACGCCGCGGCGTGGGCGGTCGCGATCCTGGCGGCTCTCGTGCTCCGCTTCGACTTCAATCTCAACCGCATCCACTGGGGGTGGACGCTCGCGCTCATCGGCGCGACGGCTCTGCTCCAGCTCATCGGCGGTTGGGTGTTCTGGCTGTACCGCAATCGGTACGCGATCGGCAGCTTCGACGAGGTGCGAGCGCTCGTGCTCAACATCACGGCGGTCATGATCGTGTCCTGGGTGTTCGCGTATCTCGTCGGTTACGGCAACGGGATCCCGCGCAGCACGATGATCATCGCGGCGCCCATTGTGTTCAGCCTGATGGGGGTGGCCCGCTACCTCATGCGGCTGGCTGCTGAACGCCAGCTGAAGCCGGGCGAGGAGGCGGAGCGGACCCTGCTCTACGGCGCGGGCTACCTCGGCGTGCAGACTGCAAAGCGGTTGCTGACCGACGCGCGTGGCTCTGCGCTGCCGGTCGGCTTCATTGATGACGACCCCGCGAAGCGGCACCAGGAGGTGCGGGGCGTGCGGGTGCTCGGCGGCCTCGACGACTTGCCGGGCGTCGTGCGCCGCACGCGCGCGACGAAGCTGATCGTCTGCATCGGCGACGCAGACGCGTCGATGATGCGCCGGATCGATTGGCTCGCTGACCGAGTCGGGATCACGGCCATGGTGCTCCCGCCGCTCGACCAGATCCTCATGAACAACTCCGTGATCTCTGACGTGCGCGAGCTCGCGATCGAGGACCTCATCGGGCGCCACCCCGTGCGGCTCGAGACCGAGTCGATCGCCTCCTACCTGCAGGACAAGCGGGTTCTCGTCACGGGCGCGGGCGGGTCGATCGGCTCCGAGCTCTGTCGCCAGCTCGCGCGCTTCGCGCCTGACGAGCTCATCATGCTCGACCGCGACGAGACCGCGCTGCAGGAGACGCAGCTCTCCATCAGCGGGCACGGCCTGCTCGACACGAACGACGTGGTGCTCGCCGACATCAGGGATGCCGCGGCGCTGCGCGCACTCTTCCTCGAGCGGAAGCCGGAGGTCGTGTTCCATGCGGCCGCGCTGAAGCACCTGCCCATGCTCGAGCAGTACCCGGACGAGGCGTGGAAGACGAATGTGCTCGGCACGCTCAACGTGCTGCGCGCGGCGCAGGCTTCGGGCGTCGGCACGTTCGTGAACGTGTCGACCGACAAGGCCGCGAACCCGACGAGCGTGCTCGGGCACTCGAAGCGGGTGGCCGAGAAACTCACCGCGTGGATGGCGGAGCAGACGGGGGAGCGCTACCTCTCGGTGCGCTTCGGCAACGTCATTGGCAGCCGCGGGTCCATGCTCCCGACGTTCCGCAGGCTCATCGATGCCGGCGGCCCGATCACGGTCACGCACCCCGACGTCACCCGGTTCTTCATGACGATCCCCGAGGCGTGCCAGCTTGTGATCCAGGCCGGCGGTATCGGCCGGAAGGGCGAGGTGCTGATCCTCGACATGGGGGAGCCCGTCTCGATTCTCGACGTCGCGCGTCGCATGATCGCGCAGTCCGGGAAGGAGATCGACATCGTCTTCACGGGACTGCGTCACGGCGAGAAGCTTCACGAGGAGCTCGTTGGCGCGGGGGAGGGCAATGAGCGCCCGTTCCACCCGAAGATCACACACGCGCACGTCGACACGATCTCGCCCGAAGTGCTCGACCACGAGGGCTGGATCGCGCGCCTCGATCTGACGCGCGCCGCCGAGGAGCGTGTGCAGTGAACCTCGTCGTCCCCGCCCTCGTCGCCGGTGCCGTGACGCTCGTGCTGAGCGTGCTGCTCCCGATCGTCGTAAAGCCGCTCCTGCAGCGGCTCGGGATCATGGACGTGCCGAACGAGCGCTCGTCGCACGCGCGGCCCGTGCTCCGCGGCCTCGGCCTCGCGGTGCTCATCTCGATGCTCGTCGGGGGAGCGGTCGCGGTGCTCTGGTTCGCCCTTGCGGCCGAGCCTGTGGTGCGGTGGGAGGCACTGCTCGTTGTGGTGGTCGGCTCGCTCGCCGCTGGCCTGCTCGGGCTCGGCGAGGACCTGCGCGGGATCAGCGTGAAGGCGCGGAGCATCCTGCTCCTCCTCATTGCGCTGCTCGTGCCGGTGGGTTTGCTGCTCGTGCGGGCGGATCCCCTGCACGTGCGCGACCTGACCTTCGAGCTGCCTCCGCCCGCCCCGCTCTCGCTGCCCGAAGCGCTCCCCGTGGGTGCGTCGATCCTGCTCGTCGCCTATGCGGTGCTGTTTATCTCGAGCTACATCAACGTGGCGAACTTTATGGACGGCCTGAACGGCATCAGCGGGTTCCACGGGGTCATCGCGGGCCTCACCTTCGCGGCCGCCGGCTGGCTCGACGCGCAGCCGTGGCTGATCGCGGCCGGCCTGGTGCTCGCCGCGGGCTTCGGCGGCTTCCTGCCGTGGAACCTCACGAAGCCGGGCGCCTTCCTCGGCGACGTCGGCAGCTACCTGCTCGGCGGGGCGACCGCGATCACGAGCTTCGCGGCCTGGCTCTCCGGCCTTCCGTTGCTCGCGACGATCGGCCCCATGGTGATCTACTTCGGCGACGTCGGCGTCACGCTCGTGAAGCGCGTGCGCGCCGGGCACCGCTGGGACGAGCCCCACAAGGAGCACGCCTATCAGCGGATCCAGCAGCTCGGTTACAGCCACGTCGCGGCATCGGGAATCACGGCGCTCTGCACGCTCGCGGCCTCGATCCTGGGCCTGATCTCGCTCTACACAGGGCCCTGGGGCACCGCGGCGCTGCTCGCCGGCGGGCTCGCGATTGTCGTCTTCTACACCCTGCTGCCGCGGCTCCTCCCGGCGCGACACGCCCGGGTTGCACGCTGACCTTCGGCGTGCGAGAATAGACAGGTTCAGTACTCCGCGCGTCCGTGTGGATCACTGCCAGGCTGTGCATAACCGCCCCGCGAGGGGCCATCAGGTTAGGCCGCGGGCAGCGAACAACAACCCGCTCGTATGAGGCGGCCAGACGAGAGTCCGGCCGTTTTCGTGTGTGCGGGGCCGTGCCGCGAGGCGCGGTCTTGACAGGTGAACAGAGACCCAGCACGATGCGGCACACCAGCCGCGGCTGCCAGGGCGCTGGTACGCAAGACGTCCAATGCTGCGAGGCCACAAGCCCGCAGTACGACGCAAGTAGAAAGTAGAGAGTCACATGGCGGGACAGAAGATCCGCATCCGACTGAAGTCGTATGACCACGAGGTCATCGACAGCTCCGCGCGCAAGATCGTTGACACGGTCACCCGCGCTGGCGCGACGGTGATCGGCCCCGTGCCGCTCCCGACGGAGAAGAACGTGATCGCCGTTATCCGTTCGCCCCACAAGTACAAGGACAGCCGCGAGCACTTCGAGAAGCGCACCCACAAGCGCCTCATCGACATCGTGGACCCCACCCCGAAGGCCGTCGATTCGCTCATGCGTCTCGACCTCCCGGCCGACGTCAACATCGAGATCAAGCTCTAAGGGGGGATCCAACAATGACTGCAGCACGCAACGTTAAGGGTCTCCTGGGCACCAAGCTCGGCATGACTCAGGTCTGGGACGAGAACGGCAAGGTCGTTCCCGTTACCGTCATCGAGGTGGCACCCAACGTGGTCACCCAGATCCGCACCCCCGAGGTCGACGGCTACAGCGCCGTGCAGATCGCCGCGGGTCAGATCGATCCCCGCAAGGTCAACAAGCCTTCCGCGGGTCACTTCGAGAAGGCGGGCGTCACGCCTCGCCGTCACCTCACCGAGGTCCGCACCTCCGACGCCGGCGAGTACGCGCTCGGCCAGGAGCTGACCGTCGACGGTACCTTCGAAGCCGGTCAGAAGATCGACGTCGTCGGCACCTCGAAGGGCAAGGGCTTCGCGGGCACCATGAAGCGTCACAACTTCAAGGGTGTCTCGGCTTCGCACGGTGCGCACCGCAACCACCGCAAGCCGGGCTCCATCGGCGGCGCCGCGACCCCCGGTCGCGTGTTCAAGGGCCAGAAGATGGCCGGCCGCATGGGCGGGGATCGCGTCACCGTGCAGAACCTCACCGTGCAGGCGATCGACGCCGAGAAGGGTCTCATCCTGGTCAAGGGTGCGGTTCCCGGCGCTCGTGGTCGTCTCGTTTTCGTCCGCAACGCAGTGAAGGGGGCGTAGTTCATGGCTACCGCTACCAAGCTCGAGGTGCTCGACGCCAAGGGTAAGAAGGCTGGGTCCGTCGACCTGCCCGAGACCATCTTCGGTGCCGAGACCAACGTCCCGCTGATCCACCAGGTGGTCACCGCTCAGCTCGCAGCTGCGCGCCAGGGTACGCACAAGACCAAGAACCGTGGCGAGGTCTCCGGTTCTGGCGTCAAGCCGTTCAAGCAGAAGGGCACCGGCCGCGCTCGTCAGGGTTCGGTCCGCGCTCCTGAGCACCGCGGCGGCGGCGTCGTCCACGGCCCCGTGCCGCGCGACTACGCACAGCGCACCCCCAAGAAGATGATCGCGGCGGCTCTCCGCGGCCTGCTCTCGGATCGCGCCCGCGCGAACCGTCTGCACGTCGTCGAGTCCTTCGGCATCGACGAGAAGCCCAGCACCAAGGCCGCGCGCGAGTTCCTCGCGCAGGTCGCGCCGGGCAAGCGCGTGCTGGTCGTCGTGACCCGCGAGGATGAGCTCACCGCTCTCAGCGTCCGCAACCTGCAGCACGTTCACGTGCTGTTCCAGGATCAGCTCAACGCCTACGACGTGGTCGTCAGCGATGACCTCGTCTTCACCAAGGCCGCCTTCGACGCATTCGTCGCCGGCCGTGCCGCTCAGGAGGACACGAAGTGAGCCTGAACAAGTCCGCACACGACGTCATCATCCGCCCCATCGTTTCCGAGAAGAGCTACGGTCTCATCGACGCCAACGGCCAGTACACCTTCGAGGTGGCGCCGGGTGCCAACAAGACCGAGATCAAGCTCGCGATCGAGCAGGTCTTCGGTGTGAAGGTCGGCAAGGTCCGCACGCTGAACCGCAAGGGCAAGACCCGCCGCACGAAGTTTGGCATGGGCAAGCGCAAGGACACCAAGCGCGCCATCGTCACGCTGAAGTCGGGTTCCATCGACATCTTCACGGCTGCGCTGTAGAAGGGGCGAAGAGGAATACAACATGGCTATTCGCAAGTACAAGCCGACGACCCCGGGTCGTCGCGGCTCGAGCGTCGCTGATTTCGCTGAGATCACGCGCTCGACGCCTGAGAAGTCGCTGCTCCGCCCGCTCCCCAAGACCGGCGGCCGCAACAACCAGGGCCGGATCACCACCCGTCACATCGGTGGTGGCCACAAGCGTCAGTACCGCGTCATCGACTTCCGTCGCAATGACAAGGACGGCGTGAACGCCCGCGTTGCGCACATCGAGTACGATCCGAACCGCACGGCTCGCATCGCGCTCCTGCACTTCGAGGACGGCACGAAGCGGTACATCATCGCTCCGACCAAGCTCAAGCAGGGCGACATCGTCGAGTCGGGTCCCTCGGCCGACATCAAGCCGGGCAACAACCTGCCGCTGCGCAACATCCCCACCGGTACCGTGATCCACGCGATCGAGCTGAAGCCGGGCGGCGGTGCCAAGATGGCGCGCTCCGCTGGTGCCTCGGTTCGCCTCGTGGCGAAGGACGGCCCCTACGCTCAGCTGCGTCTCCCCTCGGGTGAGATCCGCAACGTCGACGCGCGCTGCCGTGCGACCGTCGGTGAGGTCGGCAACGCCGAGCAGTCGAACATCAACTGGGGCAAGGCAGGCCGCATGCGCTGGAAGGGCGTCCGCCCGACCGTCCGCGGCGTTGTCATGAACCCGGTCGATCACCCGCACGGTGGTGGCGAAGGCCGCACCTCGGGTGGCCGCCACCCGGTCAGCCCCTGGGGCCAGAAGGAAGGCCGCACGCGCCATCCGAACAAGGAAAGCGACAAGCTCATCGTGCGTCGCCGTAACGCCGGCAAGAAGCGCTAGTCCGCAGGTAGGAGAGAGTAGAAGATGCCTCGTAGTCTCAAGAAGGGCCCCTTCGTCGACAACCACCTGCTCAACAAGGTGATTGTTCAGAACGAAGCCGGCACCAAGAACGTGATCAAGACCTGGTCGCGCCGCTCGATGATCATCCCGGCCATGCTGGGTCACACCATCGCGGTGCACGACGGTCGCAAGCACATTCCCGTGTTCGTCACGGAGACCATGGTCGGTCACAAGCTGGGCGAGTTCGCGCCCACTCGGACCTTCCGCGGTCACGTGAAGGACGACAAGAAGGGCCGTCGCCGCTAACGCGGTGACGTGAAGGAGGAAGAGAAATGGTGGAGTCGATCGCACGCGTGCGTCATATCCGCATCACCCCCCAGAAGGCCCGCCGCGTTGTCGACCTGGTTCGCGGGAAGAACGCCCAGGAGGCCCTGGCCATCCTGAAGTTCGCCCCCCAGGCCGCTGCGGAGCCCGTGTTCAAGCTCGTCGCCTCGGCGATCGCTAACGCGCGCGTCAAGGCCGATAACGAGAACCTGCGCCTCAACGAGGACGAGCTCGTCATCGCTCGCGCCTTCGTGGACGAGGGAGCAACGCTGAAGCGTTTCCGCCCCCGTGCACAGGGCCGCGCGTTCCGGATCAACAAGCGCACCAGCCACATCACCGTCGTCCTGCAGTCGGCGGACGAGCTCGCGGCTGCGAAGAAGGGAGCCTAGGTATGGGCCAGAAGATTCATCCCTATGGCTTCCGCCTCGGGGTCACGACCGACCACGTCTCGCGCTGGTTCTCGGACTCGACCAAGAAGGGTCAGCGCTACGCTGACTACCTGGCCGAGGACATCAAGATCCGCCAGCACCTGACGAAGCAGCTCGATCGCGCCGGCGTCTCGCGCGTCGAGATCGAGCGCACCCGCGACCGCGTCCGCGTGGACATCCACTCGGCGCGTCCCGGCATCGTCATCGGCCGCCGCGGCGCCGAGGCCGAGCGCATCCGCGCCGACCTTGAGAAGCTCACCGGCAAGCAGATCCAGCTGAACATCCTCGAGGTCAAGAACCCCGAGGCCGACGCTCAGCTCGTCGCGCAGGGCATCGCCGAGCAGCTCGCTGCTCGCGTGGCGTTCCGCCGCGCGATGCGCAAGGGTCTGCAGGGCGCTCAGCGCGCTGGCGCCAAGGGCATCCGTATCCAGGTCTCCGGCCGCCTCGGCGGCGCCGAGATGAGCCGCTCGGAGTTCTACCGCGAGGGTCGCGTGCCGCTGCACACGCTCCGTGCGAACATCGACTACGGCTTCTACGAGGCGAAGACCACCTTCGGCCGCATCGGCGTGAAGGTCTGGATCTACAAGGGTGACCTCACCAACAAGGAACTCGCACGCGAGCAGGCGGCTCAGAAGCCGTCGCGCGACCGTGGCGACCGCCGCCGTGCGCCCCGTGGCGCACAGGCCGAGGCTGCACCCGCTGCAGCAGGAGCGGAGAAGTAGGCATGCTTATTCCCCGTCGAGTCAAGTACCGCAAGCAGCACCACCCGGGCCGCAGCGGTCAGTCCAAGGGCGGCAACAAGGTTGCCTTCGGTGAGTTCGGCATCCAGGCCCTCACGCCCGCGTACGTGACGAACCGTCAGATCGAGTCCGCTCGTATCGCGATGACCCGTCACATCAAGCGCGGCGGCAAGGTGTGGATCAACATCTACCCCGACCGTCCGCTGACCAAGAAGCCGGCGGAAACCCGAATGGGTTCCGGTAAGGGCTCGCCCGAGTGGTGGGTTGCAAACGTCAAGCCGGGCCGCGTCCTCTTCGAGGTCGCCGGTGTCGATGAGGAGCTCGCACGTGAGGCGCTCACCCGCGCCATCCACAAGCTGCCCCTCAAGGCCCGCATTATCAAGCGCGAGGAGGGCGACGCGTAATGGCGATCGGAACCAAGGAACTGGCCATTGTCGAGCTCGACGCGTTCGAGAACGAGCGTCTGGCTGAGGAGCTGAAGAAGGCCAAGGCCGAGCTCTTCAACCTGCGCTTCCAGTCGGCCACCGGCCAGCTGGAGAGCCACGGCCGCGTCCGTCAGGTGAAGCGCGACATCGCGCGCATCTACACGGTGCTCCGTGAGCGCGAGCTGGGCATTCGGGCCACGCCCGCAGCTGCTCCGGCTCCCGCCAAGAAGAAGAGCACCAAGAAGACCGAGCAGGCGGACGCCGCCGCTGAGACGAAGGAGGCCTAAACATGGCTGAGGTCGAGAAGGAACAGCGCGGCTACCGCAAGGCGCGCCGCGGCTACGTCGTCAGCGACAAGATGGACAAGACCATCGTCGTCGAGGTCGAGGACCGTGTGAAGCACCCGCTCTACGGCAAGGTGATGCGCCGTTCGTCGAAGGTGAAGGCACACGATGAGCAGAACACCGCCGGCATCGGCGATCTCGTGCTCATCCATGAGACCCGTCCCGTCAGCGCCTCGAAGCGCTGGCGCCTGGTCGAGATCCTCGAGAAGGCGAAGTAAGCCTCGCGCTTACTGAGTAAGGAGTTAGCAAGTGATTCAGCAGGAATCCCGACTCAAGGTGGCCGATAACACGGGCGCCAAGGAGTTGCTTACCATTCGTGTTCTCGGCGGCTCGAAGCGTCGCTACGCCGGTCTCGGCGACACGATCGTCGCGACCGTCAAGGACGCGATCCCCGGCGGCAACGTGAAGAAGGGCGACGTCGTCAAGGCCGTCGTCGTTCGCACGCGCAAGTCGACGCGTCGCGTCGACGGCTCGTACATCGCGTTCGACGAGAACGCCGCCGTCATTCTGAAGGCCGACGGGGAGCCCCGCGGCACCCGTATTTTCGGGCCGGTCGGACGTGAGCTGCGCGACAAGCGCTTCATGAAGATCGTCTCGCTCGCACCGGAGGTGATCTAGTCCTATGGGCAGCAAGATCAAGAAGGGTGACCTCGTCGAGGTCATCTCGGGCCCCTCGCAGGAGCGTGGCGGCTACAAGGGCAAGCAGGGTCGCGTCATCGAGGTCTTCTCGGAGAGCGATCGCGTCGTCGTCGAGGGCGTGAACTACGTCACGAAGCACGTCCGCGCAGGCCAGTCCGAGCGCGGCACCCGCGAGGGTGGGATCGAGACCGTTGAGGCCCCGATCCACGTCTCGAACGTCGCCATCGTCGATCCCGAGACGAAGAAGCCGACCCGCGTCGGTTTCCGCGTCGAAGAGGTCGAGCGCGACGGCAAGAAGAAGACCGTCCGCGTTCGCTACGCGAAGAAGTCGGGGAAGGACCTCTAATGACTGAGACTGCTGCAGCGACTGGCAAAATCCAGCCGCGCCTGAAGCAGAAGTACCGGAGCGAGATCGTTCCGCAGCTTCGCGAGGAGTTCAGCTACGCCAACATCATGCAGGTTCCGGGCATCGTCAAGGTGGTCGTGAACACGGGTGTCGGCGAGGCTGCACGTGACAGCAAGGTGATCGAGGGCGCGATTGCGGACCTCACGAAGATCACCGGCCAGAAGCCCATGGTCACCAAGGCTCGCAAGTCCATCGCGCAGTTCAAGCTGCGCGAGGGCCAGGCCATCGGTGCGCACGTCACCCTCCGCGGTGACCGTGCCTGGGAATTCCTTGACCGCCTCATCGGCCTGGCACTCCCGCGAATCCGCGATTTCCGCGGCCTTTCGCCCCGCCAGTTCGACGGAAACGGAAACTACACCTTCGGTCTGACCGAGCAGAGTGTGTTCCACGAGATCGATCAGGATAAGATTGATCGGGTGCGTGGTTTCGACATCACTGTCGTGACCACCGCGAAGACTGATGACGAGGGTCGCGCACTGCTTCGTGCGCTCGGCTTCCCGTTCAAGTCCGAATAACTGAATAGTCCAAGCGGGGAGGGTGCCCGGGGATTTCCCGGGCACCCCATCCGTGTGTCACCCAGGTCACACTCCGTGTAACGGTGTGTGATACCAGGCGAGAAAGAAAGAGTCACTCATGACGATGACTGATCCGGTCGCAGATATGCTGACCCGGCTGCGCAACGCCAACTCTGCGCATCATGACGACGTTTCGCTCCCCGGCTCGAAGCTGAAGGAGCGGATCGCCGAGATCCTCAAGCGCGAGGGCTACATCAAGGACTGGAAGGTCGAGCCGGCACGCGTCGGCACGACCATCACCATGTCGCTGAAGTACGGCCCGAACCGCGAGCGCTCGATCGAGGGCATCAAGCGTGTTTCCAAGCCCGGCCTCCGGGTTTACGCAGGCTCCACCGAGATCCCGAGCGTCCTCGGCGGCCTCGGCATCGCGATCCTGTCCACCTCCTCGGGGCTCCTCACCGACCGCGAGGCCGAGCAGAAGGGCGTGGGTGGGGAAGTCCTCGCCTACGTGTGGTAAGCGCTCATGTCACGTATTGGTAAGCTTCCCATCGCCGTTCCCGGCGGTGTCGATGTCAAGATCGATGGCCAGAAGGTCACGGTCAAGGGTTCGAAGGGCGAGCTGTCGCTCGTCGTCGCCGAGCCGATCCGCGTCGCTCTCGAGGACGGTCAGGTGCTCGTCACCCGTCCCGACGACGAGCGGGATTCCCGAGCGCTGCACGGTCTCACCCGCACGCTCATCAACAACAACATCATCGGTGTGACCGAGGGCTACTCCAAGCAGCTCGAGGTTGTCGGCACGGGCTACCGCGTGCAGCAGAAGGGCACCGGCCTCGAGCTGGCGCTCGGCTTCTCGCACCCGGTCAGCGTCGATGCTCCTGAGGGCATCACGCTCGCAGTCGAGGGCAACACGAAGATCACCGTGAGCGGTATCTCGAAGCAGGCTGTCGGCGAGGCCGCAGCCAACATCCGCAAGCTGAAGAAGCCGGAGCCCTACAAGGGCAAGGGCATTCGCTACGCGGGCGAGAACGTTCGCCGCAAGGCAGGAAAGGCTGGTAAGTAACCCATGGCCGCTTCAGTTACTCGGGCAAAGGGTCGCTCGGCTGCGCGCGTTCGCCGCCACGCCCGCCTGCGGAAGAAGATTGTCGGTACGGAGGCTCGCCCCCGTCTCGTCGTGACCCGCTCCGCGCGTCACGTGTTCGTTCAGGTCGTTGACGACTCGGTGGGCCGCACGGTCGCCTCGGCGTCAACGATGGAAGCCGATCTGCGCTCGTTCGACGGCGACAAGACGGCGAAGGCGCGCAAGGTCGGCGAGCTCGTCGCCGAGCGTGCGAAGAGCGCCGGTGTCGAGGCGGTCGTGTTCGACCGCGGCGGCAGCAAGTACGCCGGTCGTGTTGCAGCGATCGCCGACGGTGCACGCGAAGGGGGGCTGACCCTGTGAGCAATGAAACGAAGGAGCAGGAAGTGAACGCAGCGGCTAAGACCGAGGCTCCGGCCACGGAAGCTGCGGCCGCTGAGGCCCCGGCTCAGGATCACCGCAACGAGCCCCGCGAGCAGCGTCGCGGCAGCCGCGACCGCGGCACCCGGAACGAGCGTGGCGGTCGCGACCGCAACGAGAGCCAGTTCCTGGAGCGCGTCGTCACCATCAACCGCGTCTCGAAGGTCGTCAAGGGCGGCCGTCGCTTCAGCTTCACCGCGCTTGTCGTGGTGGGCGATGGCAACGGCACCGTCGGTGTCGGCTACGGCAAGGCGAAGGAGGTGCCCCTCGCCATCTCCAAGGGTGTCGAGGAGGCCAAGAAGAACTTCTTCCGCGTTCCGCGCGTTGGCAGCACGATCCCTCACCCGGTTCAGGGCGAGGCTGCAGCCGGTGTGGTGCTCCTGCGCCCCGCCGCTGCGGGTACCGGTGTTATCGCCGGTGGCCCCGTGCGCGCCGTCCTCGAGTGCGCCGGCATCCACGACGTGCTGAGCAAGTCGCTCGGTTCGTCGAACACCCTGAACATCGTGCACGCGACCGTTGAGGCCCTGCAGCAGCTCGAGGAGCCCCGCTCCGTCGCAGCCCGCCGCGGCCTCGACTTCGACCGCGTCGCCCCGGCCCGCATCGTGCGCGCCGAGGCGAAGGCTGCGGCCGACGCTGCCGCGAAGGCAAAGGCAGGTGCGTAATGGCAAAGAGCCTGAAGATTACGCAGACGAAGTCCGTCATCAGTGAGAAGCAGAACCAGCGCGACACCCTGCGCAGCCTCGGCCTCAAGAAGATCGGCCAGTCGGTCGTTCGTGAGGACACCCAGGCCAACCGCGGCTACATCCGCGCTGTCGCTCACCTGGTAGAGGTTGAGGAGATCGACGCATGAGCGAGAAGAACGAGGAGCGCGAGCAGGTGCTGAAGGCTCACCACCTTCGCCCGGCTCCCGGCGCCAAGAAGGCCAAGACCCGCGTGGGTCGCGGCGAGGCGTCCAAGGGTAAGACGGCCGGCCGCGGCACCAAGGGCACCAAGGCCCGGTACCAGGTCAAGGCTGGCTTCGAGGGTGGGCAGATGCCGCTGCACATGCGCACCCCGAAGCTGCGCGGGTTCAAGAACCCGTTCCGCACCGAGTACCAGGTCGTGAACGTTGCCAAGCTCGCAGAGCTCTACCCCAAGGGTGGCGACGTCACGGTCGAGGATCTCGTGGCCAAGGGCGCTGTCCGCAAGAACCAGCCCGTCAAGGTGCTGGGCGACGGCGACCTCCAGGTCAAGCTCACCGTCCAGGTCGACAAGGTCTCGGCTGCCGCTGAGCAGAAGATCGTCGCCGCTGGCGGAGAGATCAAGTAGGGACCCGCAAGGGTTCGAAACTCGAGGATGACTCGAGCAGCGGGGGAGGCGTCGGGCCGGCATTCGTGCCGCCCGGCCCGCCCCCGCTTTGATTTTTCAGGCCGGACCCAGGGTTAGGCCGCGTAACCACGTTCCCACCGGCGTGTAGGCTGGTGCAATCGGTTCTCGTCGGCAGGCGAAGGCCCACACGACGCCCTCAGGAGGCATTTTGTTCAGCGCTATCGGACGGATCTTCAAGACACCCGATCTGCGGCGGAAGATCGTCTTCACGCTCGGCATCGTCTCGCTCTTCCGGCTCGGATCCTTCATCCCGGCGCCCTTTGTGGACTTCAATAACGTGCAGGCCTGTCTCGCGGCGAACCAGTCGGGCACCGCGGGTCTCTACGACATGATCAACCTGTTCAGCGGCGGTGCGCTGCTGCAGCTCTCGATCTTCGCGCTCGGCATCATGCCGTACATTACGGCCTCGATCATCACCCAGCTCCTGCGCGTCGTCATCCCGCACTTCGAGGCGCTCCACAAGGAGGGCCAGGCGGGTCAGGCGAAGCTCACGCAGTACACCCGCTACCTGACCATCGCGCTCGCGATCCTGCAGTCGACGACGCTCATCACCGTCGCGCGCTCGGGCCAGCTCTTCGGTGCCGCTGCCAACCAGGCATGTCAGAACCTCGTCTCGCAGGAGTGGTGGGCGATCCTCATCATGATCCTGACGATGACCGCCGGAACCGGCCTGATCATGTGGTTCGGCGAGCTCATCACGGAGCACGGCATCGGCAACGGTATGTCGCTCCTCATCTTCACCTCGATCGCCGCGAGCTTCCCCGGCGCCATGTGGATCATCAAGGAGTCGCGCGGCTGGGAGGTCTTCTTCCTCGTCTTGGGCGTCGGCCTCGTGGTCGTCGCGGCGGTCGTCTTCGTCGAGCAGTCTCAGCGGAGGATCCCGGTGCAGTACGCGAAGCGCGTGGTGGGCCGCAGGACGTACGGTGGCTCGAGCACGTACATCCCGATCAAGGTGAACATGGCGGGCGTGATCCCGGTCATCTTCGCCTCGGCGATGCTGTACCTGCCGATGCTCATCACCCAGTTCAACCAGCCTCAGATCGGCGAGGATCCGAAGCCCTGGGTGGTCTGGATCCAGAACAACCTCGTGCTCGGCGATCAGCCGGTCTACATGATCGTCTTCTTCCTCCTCGTGATCGGGTTCACGTTCTTCTACGTGCAGATCACCTTCAACCCGGAGGAGGTCGCGGACAACATGAAGCAGTATGGCGGCTTCATCCCCGGAATTCGCGCCGGTCGCCCGACCGCCGAGTACCTCAACTATGTGCTGACGCGCATCACCAGCGCGGGTTCCCTCTACCTGGGCGTCATCGCACTCATTCCTCTCATCGCGCTCTCGTTCTTCGGTGCGAATCAGAACTTCCCGTTTGGCGGCTCGTCGATCCTCATCATCGTGGGTGTCGGGCTCGAGACGGTGAAGCAGATTGACGCCCAGCTGCAGCAGCGCCACTACGAAGGGCTCCTCAAGTGACCGACACCACAACCGCACGACTGCTCATCATCGGCCCTCCCGGAGCGGGCAAGGGCACGCAGGCCTCCCGGATCGCGGAGCGCTACGGCGTTCCCGCAATCTCCACGGGCGACATCTTCCGCGCCAACATCAAGGGCGGTACCCCGCTCGGCAAGCAGGTGCAGGCGATCATCGAGCAGGGCGAACTCGTGCCCGACTCGCTGACGAACGAGATCGTGGAGGATCGCCTGCAGCAGGCCGACGCCGTCGGCGGCTTCCTGCTCGACGGCTACCCCCGCACGGTGGAGCAGGTGCACGCACTTGACGCAATGCTGCGGCCCGTCGGCGCGGGGCTCGACGCGGTGGTGCTCCTCGAGGCCGAGGTCGACGAGGTCGTCGCACGCCTCCTGAAGCGCGCCGAGCTCGAGGGCCGCGCGGACGACACCGAAGAGGTCATCCGCCATCGCCAGGAGGTCTACGCCGAGCAGACCGCTCCGCTCGTCGCGCTCTTCTCCGAGCGCGGCATCCTCGTCTCCGTCAACGGTCTCGGCACCGTCGAGGAGGTCGCCGACCGGATCGCCCAGGGTCTCGACGCCAAGCTCGGCGCCCGAGTGGGCAGCTAGCGGTGGCCCGCCGGGGGATCCTGCGCCGTTCGATCTATAAGTCGCCCGCGCAGCTGCGCCTCATGATCGAGCCGGGCCTTGCCACGGCCGCGGCCCTCGCTGCGATGCGCGAGGCCGTGCGCCCGGGCATCACCCCGCTCGAACTCGACGCGCTCGCCGAGGCGGCGATCCGCGCTCGCGGTGGCGCTCCGAACTTCATGCTCGAGCCCGGCTACCGCCACACGATCTGTGCGAATGTCAACGCGCACGTCGTGCATGGGATCCCGAGCGATACGCCGCTCGAGCCCGGCGATATCGTGGCGCTCGACGCCGGCGCGGTGCTGGGCGGCTGGAACGGAGACGCGGCGTTCACCGCGGTGCTGCCGGACCACTCGCGCCCCGAGCTGACCGCGGCGAACGAGAAGCTGAGCGCCGTCACCGAGCAGGCGATGTGGCGCGGGATCGCGCGGCTCGCGACCGCCTCCCACCTCAACGAGGTCGGGGAGGCCGTGTCGGCTTATGTGCGCGCGAACAGCGACTTCGGAGTCCTCGAGGATTACATCGGACACGGGATCGGCCGCAGCATGCACGAGGATCCGCCCGTGTTCAACGTGCCGGTGAAGCGGCGCGGACCCGAGGTGAAGCCCGGGCTGGTCGTCGCGATCGAGCCGATCATCTCCGCCGGCGGGATCGACACCGTCGTCGAGGACGATGACTGGACGGTCACGATCGCGGACGGCTCGATGAGCGCCCAGTGGGAGCACTCGGTGGCGGTGCACGAAAAGGGCATCTGGGTGCTCACGGCGGAAGACGGGGGAGCGGAGGGGCTCGCGCCCCTGGGCGTCACACCCGTCCCGATCCCGTAGCCCGCCTTTACAAAACCTCGATCGAGGGGTACCCTTGATCTTTGGTGCTTTGCGCCTGTTTTCGCGTTCGCGAAATCGGTGCGCTGAGCATTCGCATGACCAGCGAACCTACGAAGCGATAGTGAGGATATGGCGAAGAAAGACGGCGTCATCGAGATCGAGGGACACGTAGTCGAGGCTCTGCCGAACGCGATGTTCCGCGTCGAGCTGACCAATGGACACAAGGTGCTCGCTCATATCTCGGGCAAGATGCGCCAGCACTACATCCGCATCCTCCCCGAGGACCGCGTGATCGTGGAGCTGACTCCGTACGATCTGACCCGTGGGCGAATCGTCTACCGCTACAAGTAGGCCGCTGGAAAGTAACGGCTCCCGGCACCCCGGGGGTACGAGGACAGCGAACCGCTAAAGGAAACATCATGAAGGTCAAGCCCAGCGTTAAGAAGATCTGCGACAAGTGCAAGGTCATCCGTCGTCACGGCCGTGTCATGGTGATCTGCGAGAACCCGCGCCACAAGCAGCGCCAGGGCTAGTCCCCGGCGTGCGGCGCCTCGCAGCACACCACACAATTCAATAACTGATCCAGCGCATCGAAGAACCCGGCAGGCGAGTCCTGCCGGGGGACACCTCGGGTCGGAGGCCCGAACCCCCGATACGCACCAAACCTCCACGATCCGCAAGGAGAGCCAATATGGCACGTCTCGCAGGAGTCGACATCCCGCGCGAAAAGCGCGTTGAGATCGCACTCACCTACATCTATGGCGTCGGCCGCACCAGCGCGCTGAAGACGCTCGCAGAAACCGGCATCGACGGCAACATTCGCGTCAAGGACCTCACCGACGACCAGCTCGTCGCGCTCCGCGATTACATCGAGGGCAACTTCAAGGTTGAGGGTGACCTCCGCCGCGAGGTCGCCGCCGACATCCGCCGCAAGGTTGAGATCGGCAGCTACCAGGGTATTCGCCACCGCAAGGGCCTGCCCGTGCACGGTCAGCGCACCAAGACGAACGCTCGCACCCGCAAGGGCCCGAAGCGCACCGTCGCCGGCAAGAAGAAGTAACGCCGGCCACCTCGACCGTCACACAGAGCTTTTCAGGAGAACACTCAATGGCTGCACCAAAGACGGCGGCGCGCAAGCCGCGTCGCAAGGACAAGAAGAACGTTGTCGTGGGTCAGGCCCACATCAAGTCGACGTTCAACAACACGATCGTTTCGATCACCGACACCACCGGTGCCGTGATCAGCTGGGCCTCTTCGGGTGGCGTCGGCTTCAAGGGCTCGCGCAAGTCGACCCCGTTCGCCGCGCAGCTCGCCGCAGAGTCGGCCGCCCGCAAGGCGCAGGAGCACGGCATGAAGAAGGTCGACGTCTTCGTCAAGGGCCCGGGCTCGGGTCGCGAGACTGCGATCCGTTCGCTCCAGGCCGCTGGCCTCGAGGTCGGCTCGATCAACGACGTTACGCCTCAGACGCACAACGGCTGCCGCCCGCCCAAGCGTCGTCGCGTCTAACGAGCACGCTCGGTTCCGGCGCGGGGGCGGATCCCGCTCTCGCGCCGGGGCACAGGGCCCAGGCGGCTTCGGTCGCGCCCGGGGCCCACATCTTCCCGAAACCGCATGAGTCATATAGCGGACTCCAGCGAAAGGACCACACACCGTGCTCATCGCACAGCGACCCACTCTGACTGAAGAACCGATCTCCGAGTTCCGTTCGCGCTTCGCCATCGAGCCCCTCGAGCCCGGCTTCGGCTACACGCTCGGCAACTCGCTGCGTCGCACGCTGCTCTCGTCGATCCCCGGCGCGGCAGTCACGAGCGTACGCTTCGAGGGCGTCGCCCACGAGTTCACGACCATTCCGGGCGTGACCGAGGACGTCACCGAGATCATTCTCAACATCAAGGACCTTGTCGTCTCCAGCGAGCACGACGAGCCGATCACCGCGTACCTGCGCAAGACGGGTGCCGGCGAGGTTACCGCAGCCGACATCTCCGCTCCGGCGGGCGTCGAGGTGCACAACCCCGAGCTCGTCATCGCGACGCTCAGCGACTCGGCGCAGTTCGAGCTCGAGCTCACGATCGAGCGCGGCCGCGGCTACGTTTCGGCCGCCCAGAACCGCAACGAGGACGCCGAGGTCGGCCGCATTCCGGTCGACTCGATCTACTCGCCGGTGCTGAAGGTCACCTACCGCGTGGAGGCCACGCGTGCGGGCGAGCGCACCGACTTCGATCGCCTCGTGGTCGACGTCGAGACGAAGCCGGCGATCAGCCCGCGCGACGCGATTGCTTCGGCCGGTTCGACGCTCGTCGAGCTGTTCGGCCTGGCGCGCGAGCTCAACACCGCCGCTGAGGGCGTCGAGATCGGCCCCGCGCCGGTCGAGGTCGTCACGGAGGGCGAGCTCTCGATCCCGATCGAGGATCTCGATCTCTCGGTGCGCAGCTACAACTGCCTCAAGCGCGAGGGCATCAACACGGTGAGCGAGCTCGTGGCGCTCTCCGAGGCACAGCTGATGAACATCCGCAATTTCGGTCAGAAGTCAGTCTTCGAGGTGCGCGACAAGCTCACCGAGATGGGACTGTCGCTGAAGGACGCCGTTCCCGGTTTCGATGGGGCGCAGTTCTACAGCTACGAAGACGACAACAACTAAGGATCCTGCGCCCACCGGCCAGACCTCACACTTACTGGAGTAAAGAATGCCCAAGCCCAACAAGGGCCCCCGCCTCGGAGGCGGCCCCGCACACGAGCGCCTGATGCTGAACCAGATGGCTGCGCAGCTCTTCGAGCACAAGCGTATCCAGACCACCGAGACGAAGGCCAAGCGCCTGCAGCCGGTGGCCGAGCGCCTCGTCACCTTCGCGAAGCGCGGCGACCTGCACGCCCGCCGTCGCGTGATGCGCCAGATCCTCGACAAGAACGTCGTGCACGAGCTCTTCGCAGAGATCGCGCCGCTCGTCGAGAACCGCGAGGGTGGCTACACCCGCATCATCAAGACCGGCTTCCGCAAGGGCGACAACGCCCCCATGGCGATCATCGAGCTCGTGCTCGAGCCGGTGAACCCGAAGCCCAAGGCGAAGAAGGCAGCCAAGGCCGAGGAGCCCAAGGCTGAGGAGCCCAAGGTCGAGCAGACCGAGGCCGCAGAGGAGGTCGAGGTCGAGGAGACTGAGGCCGCCGAGGAGAAGGCCGAGTAAAGCTCTCTTTCCGCAACGCACGAGGCGTCCCGCTGTTCAGCGGGGCGCCTCGTGCGTTTGTGTGTGGAGCCTGCGGCGCCGGGCGTGCGGCGCTCAGCTCGGGATAGGCGTTCAACTTGCCGAATGAGTGAAACGGGTCGAGTGGGGTGCAGAAGTCTCTGGGAGCGCTGCGGGATGCCCGGGGCGCGCCGGGCTAGCGGCGGGGGAGCGCGAAGCCGATGGCCTCACTCGGCGTCTCGAGCTCGTCGAGCGCCTTCTGCACGGACGAGGCGTAGATCTCGCCGCCCGAGGGGTTGGGGTGGATGTCGTCGCCAGCGAGCGCGTCTGGAACCCCCGTCACGGCGCCCGTCCAGTCGGCGACGACGACGCCCCTCCGGCTCGCGGCAAAGGAGTTGAGTTCGTCGTTGACGCCGGGCACCCAGTCGCGGTCCGCGTGCGCGTTCACAAGCACGACCGGGCGATTTCCCGCGAGGCGGACGAGCTCGTCAAGGTCTGCGGGATCCACGGGGCCGTTCGTGCCGAGCCCGACGAGGAGCACTCGGCGCAGCTCGCCCCGATCCGCCTGCTCCGCGATGAGGCCGACTCCCGCGCCCATGCCCCGGGAGACCGCCGCGTCGACCGAGATACCCGGGAACGCCGTCTCGAGCTCCGGCAGGCTCGCGAGCATCACCGAGTCGCCGACCGCAGTGATGTCGGTGCCGACCGGGACGACCGGGCCGGTGGGCGCCTTCTCGGTTCCGGATCCGGAACCGGAACCGGCACCGGATCCGGCACCCCCACCAGATGGGTCCGCCGCGTCGGATTGCGCACCGGCGCTCCCGGCGCCCTCTTCGCTCGCGGCCCGCTCGTCGAGCGCCTGCTGGCCGCGTGCGATGGCCTCGGCCGCGGTCGTCGCCGGCGGCGCCGTGATCACGGCGTAGGCGGTCGCGGGGACGGTCACCACGAGCATTCCGGCGATGCCAGCGGTCACGGCCCACCGTCGCGTGGTGCGGGGCCCCTTGCCGAGCAGGAGGCGGAGGGAGCGGCGGAGGCCGAAGTTGCGAACCGGCTGCTCGACGTAGCGGTAGGAGACGGCGGAGACAAGGATCGTGCAGGCGAGGGTGAGCGCCGCCGTGGCCCAGGCCTGGCCAGGGCCGAGCGCCTTCCCAATGATGAGGAGGAGGGGCCAGTGCCAGAGATAGATGCCGTAGGAGCGCTCGCCGACCCAGCGCAGCGGCGCGACGTCGAGCGCGCGCCCGGCCCAGGCACCCTCGCGGGTGACGGCCCAGACGGTCAGGAGCGCCGCGCCCGTCGCGAGCTGGAACCCGCCCTGGAAGCTCGCGGGGCTACCCTCCGGCAGCGTCCACGCGAGCCAGCCGAGGATGCCGAGGCCGAGCGCCGTAGCCGCGATCAGGCCGGCCTGGCGGACGGGAGTGAGCGCAGCGGGGGCCGGATCCGGGACCATACGGGTCACGAGCATCGCGAGCGCCGCTCCGAGCAGCAGGCCGAAGACGTGGGTGTCCGAGCCGAAGTAGATCCGGGTCGCCTCCTCGCCCCGCAGCGACCACTCGACCATGAGCGCCGCGGATGCGAGCCCGAGCCCGAGCAGCGGGAGGATGCGCGAGAGCCTGCCGCGGAACTTCATCAGCACGATCACGAGGAGCGGCAGCACGACGTAGAACTGCTCCTCGATCGCGAGCGACCAGGTGTTGCGGAAGAGTTCAGGCGTGTCGCGCGCGAAGTAGTCCGCGCCCGTCGCGATGAACACCCAGTTGCTGACGAAGAATGCCGCACCCGCGATCTGTCTGCCGATCCCGACGAGGAGGTCGCCGCCGACGAGTGCGGCGAGCGAAGCCGACACGAGGAGCACGATCCCGAGCGCGGGAAGCAGCCTGCGAGCCCGTCTGCGCCAGAAGCCGACGAGCCGGATCCTGCCACTCCTCGCATACTCCCGCAGCAGCAGGGAGGTGATGAGGAAACCGCTGATTACAAAGAAGACATCGACGCCGAGAAAGCCGCCGCGGAGGGAACCGGGCACGAGGTGGTAGCAGAGCACCAACCCGACCGCGATCGCCCGCAGTCCATCGAGTCCACCGAATCGGCCCGTGCGCATTTCTGCAGATGTCTCCTCGTGTGATCAGGGCGGAGACGCGTTTCCCAGACGTCCCCGGACATCCTGACAGTGTACGCGCCGGAGCCCTGAGAGGCGCCGGAGCGGGCCTTCTGGCAGGATCGACGTGTGCCAGAAACCGCGTCGCCACAGGATCCTGCAGCCGTGCGGCTGCGCCTCGACCTCGCCTACGACGGCACGGACTTCTCGGGATGGGCGACGCAGCCTGGGCTGCGGACCGTGCAGGGCGAGCTCGAGCGGGCGATCGCGACGCTGCTGCGCGTGCCGGAGGCGAGGCTCACGGTCGGCGGCCGCACCGACGCCGGCGTGCACGCCCGGGGCCAGGTCGCGCACCTCGACGTGACTCAGGAGCAACTTGCGAAGTGGACCGGGCGGCCGAGCGACACAGCGGCCGACGAGGTTCGCGCGCGCCGCCTGAACGGCGTGCTGAAGCGCGGTGCGGCCGACATCGCGATCCACGGCGTGCGCGAGGTGCCCCCGGCATTCGACGCGCGCTTCTCCGCGCTGAGGCGCCGCTACGAGTACCGGCTGCGGGGGGAGGGGATGCGCCGCGACCCGCTCACCGCGCGCTTCACCGCCGCCGTGCCGCGCCGGCTCGATCTCTCGGCGATGCAGTTCGCGTCGGATGAGCTGCTCGGCCTCAACGACTTCACGACCTTCTGCAAGGCTCGCGAGGGGTCGACCGCGGTGCGGGATCTCCTCAGCTTCGAGTGGCGCGAGACCGAGGACGGCGCCTACGCCGCGCGGATCGAGGCCGACGCCTTCTGTCACTCGATGGTGCGGGCGCTCGTCGGCGCGGTCGTCGCGGTCGGCTCGGGCCGGATCGGCCACGACGAACTCGTGGCCCTGCGCGACGCGCGCGAGCGCACGAGCCGGTTCACGGTCATGCCAGCCGAGGGGCTGTCGCTCGAGGAGATCGCCTACCCCGCAGACGACGAGCTTGCGGCGCGCGCCGAGCAGACGAGGGCGCGGCGCGATCCGCTGCTATGAACCGAGGTCCGTGCTGAGCCTGTGGAGGCGCAGGGCATCCAGGAGTGCGGGCTCGGTGGGGTCGATTGGGGAGGAAGAGCGATTGCGGATGAGTCGACTGGTGTGCTGATCCTCGGGTCGCTCAAACACTGCCCACATCTCGAGGTCGTCGCCGTGCCGGGAAGCGAACTGGACTCCGTCGATGAAATTGCGGCCGTCGCTGTCGGTAAGCCCGTACAGGCGCGTTGCGACGCGCTGGGTGAGTTCGCGCGGGTAAGCACGCTTCAGGGCTGCGGCATCGAAATCAGGCACCTCGAGATGAATGGCGAGCCCGATGAAGTGTGGCCTGAGGTCGGCAATCGTGCTTGCGGTGCGGACGTCCACGTACTCGCCGGAGAGCTCCCCTTGTGCCTGCATCCGGACACTCAACCAGTCACGCGGGATGTGGCCAGCGGGCGCGGTCGGAAACTCCTCGGCGTCTGCAGGGTCCTCCTCGATCTCGCCGAGGAGGCCACCGTGCTCGGGACTGTCGGGCCGCGCAAATGCGAGGAGCTCGACGAAGCATCCGAATAGTGTCGCGCTCGCGTAGACCGTTCGGAAGTTTCCGTCAGCGTCATCCCATCGATTCCGCCCCGAGTACTGATGATCTGCCCAGGCCCACGGGTCAGGGAATCGCCCGACCCGCCAGACGAGTGCGCCTTTGAGCAGCGCGATGTCCACGCTCGTTAGGATCCCACGAAGGAGTTTGCCGCCGCGAGGATCTCCGGCGCTGAACTTTCGAAGTCGCTCTCGTGCAGGACGCGTGCGGGGGACTTATCGCCAAGATACGGGTTCATGCCCTGGAACCACGTGGGGACGATCGCAGCGCCCTCACTTCGTTCGATCAGGCGGGCAATTCGGTATGCGTGACGGAGTTTCACTTCGGTTCCGCCGTTGGGCTGGCGGATCCCGTCCGCCCAGTCACGGACAACCCGCGTTGCAGAAACGGTGGCGATGTACGCGACGAGTTTCGCACCGAGGAGTTCGCGCAGCGTGACGACAACCTGGTCGATCGGCTGTCGGACCGAGTCATTGAAGGCCTCGATCTTCGGGTTGTGCAGTGTCGTGCTCATGTACTCAGGGTAAGCGATTGACCTGTGTTTTGCACGCGCAATTACACCCTCAATTGCAAATATGATCGCCGTACTGGGCCGGCCTCGGCAGCCGCGAGAGAGCGCGGGCCCCGGATCCGGATCCTGTGCTAATCTAGATCCTTGGTGCGTAAGCACCCGATTTGTTGAGCCCTCCACTGGCTCGCGCACCCCTCGTGGGACCGGGCGCCGGAGTGGGATTCACGAACACCTCCAATTCGACAGAAAGCAGCACTCTAGTGACTCGCACCTATTCGCCGAAGGCCGCTGAGCAGAAGCACGATTGGCTCGTCATCGACGCCACCGACGTTGTGCTCGGCCGCCTCGCCTCGCACGCCGCAGCCCTGCTCCGCGGCAAGCACAAGACGACGTTCGCCCCCCACATGGACATGGGCGACTACGTCATCGTCATCAACGCCGACAAGGTCGTGCTGACCGCCAACAAGGCGGCCAAGAAGCTCGCCTACCGTCACTCGGGCTACCCGGGCGGCCTCCGTTCGATGAGCTACACCGAGCTCCTCGAGAAGAACCCGGAGCGCGCCGTTGAGAAGGCGATCCGTGGCATGCTCCCGAAGAACTCGCTGGGCGCCGATCAGTTCCGCAAGCTGAAGGTGTACGCAGGTGCCGAGCACCCGCACGCCGCTCAGAAGCCCACCCCCTACAACTTCGGCCAGGTCGCGCAGTAATCGCGGGCCAATAGAGACCTCAGAGAGAGAATTCACAGTGACTGAAGAGCAGACCGTGGCCACCGAGAGCTACACCACCGAGACGCCGGCCGCCCAGGCGACCGCCTCGACCCCGCGCCCCGCGCTCACCGTCCCCGGTGCAGCCGTCGGCCGCCGCAAGCAGGCCATCGCCCGCGTCCGTCTCGTGCCCGGTGAGGGCAAGATGACGGTGAACGGCCGCGAGCTCGCGGAGTACTTCCCGAACAAGCTGCACCAGCAGCTCATCACCGACCCCTTCACCGTGCTCGAGCTCGGTGGCGCGTACGACCTGATCGCACGCATCGTCGGCGGCGGCCCCTCGGGCCAGGCCGGTGCGCTTCGCCTCGCGATCGCCCGCGCCCTCAACGAGATCGACGCCGAGCACAACCGCCCGACGCTGAAGAAGGCCGGCTTCCTGAGCCGTGACGCTCGCATCAAGGAGCGCAAGAAGGCCGGTCTCAAGAAGGCCCGCAAGGCGCCTCAGTACTCGAAGCGCTAACCAGGAGCACCCCACTGATGGGACGCCTGTTTGGCACCGACGGGGTGCGGGGTCTGGCCGGGGTCGATGTGACCGCCGGCCTGGCCCTGAACCTCGCACACGCAGCGGCTCTCGTGCTCGGGCGATCAGCCCGAGGCGAGAGCCGTCGTGCTGTCGCGGTACTTGCGCGCGACCCGCGCGTCTCGGGCGAGTTCATCTCGGCCGCAGTCGCAGCTGGGCTCGCCTCGGCGGGCGTCGACGTGCTCGACGCAGGGGTGATCCCCACTCCGGCCGCCGCCTACCTCGTGGCCGACACGGAGGCCGACTTCGGCGTCATGGTCTCGGCCTCGCACAACCCGGCCCCGGACAACGGGATCAAGTTCTTCGCCGAGGGCGGGCGCAAGCTCGCCGACGACATCGAGGACGAGATCCAGGCCGCCATGGAGAAGCCCCCGATCGCGGTCACGGGCCGCGAGGTCGGGCGGATCCGCCGCTTCGCCGACGCCGAGGATCGCTACCTCGTGCACCTGCTCGGTACGCTCGAGGGCGTGCAGCTCAACGGCCTGCACGTCGTGCTCGACTGCGCCCACGGCGCGGCAGCAGGGATCTCGCCCGACGTATTCAAGGACGCCGGTGCGAAGGTCACCGTGATCGGTAACGATCCGGATGGCTTCAACATCAATGACGGCGTCGGATCCACCCACCTCGAACCGCTCACGGCCGCTGTGCGGGAGCACGGGGCCGACCTCGGCATCGCCCACGACGGCGACGCCGACCGCTGCCTCGCGATCGACGCGGACGGCAACGTCATCGACGGCGACAAGATCATGGCGATCCTGGCGCTTTCGATGTCAAGGCGCGGCAAGCTTGAGAAGAACACCCTGGTCGCGACCGTGATGTCGAATCTCGGGCTGAAGCTTGCGATGGCCGACAACGGGATCGACGTCGTCGAGACCTCGGTGGGGGATCGCTACGTGCTCGAGTCGATCAACGCGCACGGCTTCTCGCTCGGCGGCGAACAGTCGGGCCACGTCATCATGAGCGAGTACGCGACCACGGGCGACGGGATCCTCACGGGCCTCCACCTCGCGGCTGAGATCGTGCGCAGCGGGAAGCCGCTCGGCGAGCTCGCGAAGTGCATGACCGTGTACCCGCAGGTGCTCGTGAACGTGCGCGGCGTCGACCGCGCCGGCGTCGCGGGCGACGAGGTGCTCGGCCAGGCCGTGCACCAGGCCGAGCTCGTGCTCGGCGGCCAGGGCCGCGTGCTCCTGCGCCCCTCGGGCACCGAGCCCGTCGTGCGCGTCATGGTCGAGGCGGCCGAGGTCGCCCAGGCCGAGCAGCTCGCGGCCGACCTCGCGGCGATCGTCAAGGAGCGTCTCGCCGTCTGAGCGCCCCTCGCACGGCACAGCGCGGGCCCGGGATCTGAGGATCCCGGGCCCGCGCTTTCTGCGTGAGCGCCGCAGCGCTCAGCCAGAGATCCGCGCTCAAACGCAAGAATTTGGGCAGACAGTCGAACTGAACGCAGAATTCAGGGTGAGCGCTGGAGATGGGAAAAGCCCACTCTTCGGGGGGGGGGGGGGGGCACGCCTCACGAACCCTCACAGCGTCCCGAGGAACCACCGCTAGAGCTTCCGCAGCAGCACCTTCTGCACCCGGTGGTCCGACTCCTTGCGCAGCACGAGGGTCGCGCGAGCCCTGGTCGGGCGGATGTTCTCGACGAGGTTCGGCTCGTTGATGTTGATCCAGAACTCGTCGGCGATCGCGAGCGCCGCGTCGTCGTCGACCGAGGCGAAGCGTCGGAAGTGCGACGAGGGGTTCGAGAACGCGCTCTCCCGCAGGTGCAGGAAGCGATTGCGGTACCACTGCTGGATGTCCGAGGTGCGGGCGTCGACGTAGACCGAGAAGTCGAAGAGGTCGCTCACGGCGACGGGGTGCTCCATCGAGGCCGGCTGCAGCACGTTGAGGCCCTCGACGATGAGGATGTCGGGCTGGCGCACAATCGTGTACTCGTCGGGCACGATGTCGTAGACGAGGTGGCTGTAGTGCGGCGCGTAGACCTCGGGCACGCCGGCCTTCACCTGCGAGACGAAGCGGAGGAGGGCACGGCGGTCGTAGGACTCGGGGAAGCCCTTCCGTGCGGAGAGGCCGCGCCGCTCGAGCTCGGCGTTCGGATACAGGAAGCCGTCGGTCGTGACGAGCTCAACGTGCGGCGTCTCCGGCCAACGCGCGAGCAGGTCGCGCAGGATCCTCGCGACGGTCGACTTGCCGACGGCGACGGATCCCGCAATGCCGATGACGAAGGTGCTGGGGCGCTCGCCGTCCCGGCGAAGAAATCGGCGGGTGCGCTGGTGCATTTCGCGTGCCGCGATCGCGTACTGGTTGATGAGCCGGCTGAGCGGGCGGTACACCTCGGAGACCTCCGCCATGTCGAGGGGCTCCCCGAGGCCGCGGAACGCCGCAATCTCGGCCTCGGTGAGGGGCATCGGGGTTTCGCCGGCGAGCCGCGACCACTCGGCGCGGTCGATCTCGATGAACGGGGAGGTGAACTCGGGTCGGATGAGCGTCTGGGTGTCGGTGGTCACGCGAGGTGCGGTGCTATCGGCCATGATTCAACAATGGTGCCACTAAACTGGTGTCCATGTGTGGAATCGTCGGATACGTCGGCCCGAATGACACGGTCGAGGCCCTGCTCAACGGACTGCGACGCCTGGAATACCGCGGCTACGACTCGGCGGGGATCGCCGTGATCGATGAGACCGGCGGTCTCTCCGTGCGCAAGCGCTCGGGCAAGTTGGCGCGGCTCGAGGAGCTTCTCGCCGACAGCCCCGTGACCGCGCGCGGCACCGGGATCGGCCACACGCGCTGGGCCACGCACGGTGGCCCGACCGACGTGAACGCCCACCCCCACCTCGGGGACGGCGGGAAGCTCGCCCTGATCCACAACGGGATCGTCGAGAACTTCGCCGAGCTGCGCGGCGAGGTCGAGGCGGCAGGCATCGAGCTCCTGAGCGAGACGGACACCGAGGTCGTCGCCGCGCTCGTCGGCCTTGAGGTCGCGAAGACCGGGGATCTCGAAGAGGCGTTCCGCAACGTCGTCACCCGCCTGCACGGCACCTTCACGCTGCTCGCGATGCACCGCGACGAGCCGGGCAAGATCGTGGCCGCGCGCCACCACTCGCCGCTCGTCGTCGGGCTCGGCGAGGGGGAGAACTTCCTCGGATCCGACGTCGCCGCGTTCGTCTCCTCCACGCGTCGTGCCGTCGCGGTCGACGAGGACAATATCGCCGTCATCACGCCCGATCAGGTCCGCATCACCGACTTCGCGGGCAATGAGGTCGAGTTCGCCGAGTTCGAGGTCGAGTGGGACGCCGACGCCGCGGACAAGGGCGGCTGGTCGTCATTCATGGCGAAGGAGATCAACGAGCAGCCGGACGCCGTCGCCAACACGGTGCGCGGCCGCGTGCACGACGGCATCGTCGTGATCCCCGAGCTCGAGGCCCTCGGAGACGAGCGCCTGCAGAACGTCGACCGGATCGTGATCATCGCCTGCGGCACGGCGTCGTACGCCGGCCAGGTCGGCGCGTACGCGATCGAGCAGTGGGCCCGGATCCCGGTCGAGGTGCAGCTGAGCCACGAGTTCCGCTACCGCGATCCCGTGCTCACCGATCGCACGATGGTGATCTCCGTGAGCCAGTCGGGCGAGACGATGGACACCCTCATGGCGGTCAAGTACGCGATCGAGCACGGCGTCACCACCGTCTCGGTGTGCAACACGCAGAGCGCCACGATTCCCAGGGAATCCGATGCCGCGGTCTACACGCACGCCGGCCCCGAGGTCGCGGTCGCCTCGACGAAGGCGTTCATCGCGCAGATCACGGCCCTCTACCTGATCGGGCTCCACCTCGGGCGCGTGCGCGGCACGATCTCCGCAGAGGCCCAGGCCGAGGCCGTCGAGCAGTTCGAGGAGCTCCCGGAGAAGGTGCGCGAGGCCGTCGACACGCACGACCAGATCGCGCAGCTCGCGCACTGGATGGCCGACACCCGCTCGGTGCTTTTCCTGGGCCGCCACGTCGGCTACCCGGTCGCGCTCGAGGGCGCGCTGAAGCTCAAGGAGATCGCCTACATCCACGCCGAGGGCTTCGCCGCGGGCGAGCTGAAGCACGGCCCGATCGCGCTCATCGACCACGGCCAGCCCGTGTTCGTGCTCGTGCCGAGCCCGCGCACCGCGCCGCTCATGCACTCGAAGGTCGTCTCCAACATCCAGGAGATCCGCGCGCGCGGCGCCCGCGTCATCGCCGTCGTGGAGAAGGGCGACACCTCGGTGCTGCCCTACGCCGACGACGTGATCCGCCTGCCCCTCGCGGACGCGCTCTTCGAGCCGCTGCTGCAGGTGGTCCCGCTGCAGTGGTTCGCACTCGAGCTGTCGACCGTCAAGGGCCTCGACGTGGATCAGCCGCGCAACCTGGCCAAGTCCGTCACGGTGGAGTGAACCGTGCTCCTGCGGCCTCGGGAGCGGGCGTGATCACCGGCATCGGGGTCGACACGGTCGACATCGCGCGGTTCGAGCGTCAGCTCGAGCGCACTCCAGCGCTGCGCGAGCGCCTCTTCTGCGCTGCGGAGCGCGAGCTCAGCACGGCGTCGCTCGCGGCCCGCTTCGCGGCCAAGGAGGCGCTCGTGAAGGCGCTCGGTGGCTCGGGCGAGCTCGGCTGGCAGGACATCGAGGTCGTGCGCGACGAGTACCGAGCGCCCGGCTTCGCGCGCACGCCGCGTCTCGTGGCCGCGCTCGACGCCCGCGGTGGCGCGGCCGCCCACCTCTCGATGACCCACGACGCCGGGGTCGCGACGGCCTTCGTCGTGATCGACTCGCTCGGCCGCCAGGGGGACGGCACCCACACGGATCGGAGCAGCCATGACTAAGCGGCCCATGCGGATCGCCGAAATCTCCCTCCCCGCGATCAGGCACAATGTGCGCCGGATCCTCGAGGTGACGGGCGGCGCAAACGTGATCGTCGTCGTGAAGGCCGGCGGCTACGGCCACGGCGCGGCGATCGTGGCCGAGGCCGCGCTCGCAGGCGGCGCGACGATGGTTGCGACGGCCGACCTCGACGAGGCGCTCGAGCTGCGCGCTGCGGGGATCGAGGCGCCGATCCTGTGCTGGCTGTTCGGGGCGGAGACCGACTTTGCGGCGGCGGTGGCCGCGGGCATCGAGCTCGGCGTGAGCCACGCGCGGCAGCTGGAGGAGATCGCGGAGGCCGCGAAGGCGCAGGATCGCACCGCGGTCGTGCAGCTCAAGATCGACACGGGGCTCAGCCGGAACGGCGCTGCGCCCGAGGAGTGGCAGCCGCTCTTCGCGCGGGCGGCAGAGCTTGAGCGCGCCGGCCGCGTGCGCGTGCGCGGCATCTTCAGCCACCTCGCGAACGCCGGCGACGAGGCCGACCGCGCCCAGTCGGCCAGGCTCGACGAGGCCGTCGAGCTGCTGCGGGCCGAGGGCTGCGATCCGGAGCTCATTCACCTCGCGGCAAGTGCCGCGACCCTGCGCTCGCCGCACCTCCACTACAACACCGTGCGCGTCGGCGTCGCGGCCTACGGGCTGAGCCCCTACGCCGACCGCACCTCGGCCCAGCTCGGCCTCATCCCCGCGATGACGCTGCGCTCGGAGATCGTCGCCTTGCGCGGCGTGCCCGCCGGCACCGGGGTCTCCTACGGCTTCAACCACGTCTGCGAGACGGCGACGACGCTCGCGCTCGTGCCGATGGGCTACGCGGACGGCATGCCGCGCGCGCTCAACGGCTCCGGGGCGTGGGTCACAGTCGCGGGCGAGCCGCGGCCGATCATCGGCCGGATCGGGATGGACCAGTTCATCGTCGACGTCGGCCCGCTCGCCGGACGCCTGTGCCTCGGCGAGCCCGTGATCCTGTTCGGCGATCCGGAGCGCGGGCACCCGCCCGTCGAGATTTGGTCGGGCCTCCTGCGCACGATCAACTACGAGGTCGTCGCGGGGATCGGCCCACGCGTGCGGCGCATCCCCGCGGAGGCCTCGGGGGACGAGGAATGACGGCCGGGATCGCGCGCACCTTCGAGGTTCCGGATCCCGACGCGATGCACGAGTTCGGGATCGAGCTGGGGCGCACCCTCGCGGCGGGGGACCTCGTGCTCCTCACGGGCCCGCTCGGCGCGGGGAAGACGACGCTCACGCGCGGGATCGGCGAGGGCCTCGGCGTGCGCGGCCCCGTGCAGAGCCCGACGTTCGTGCTCGCGCGCACGCATCCGTCGCTCGTGGGCGGGGCGCCCCTCGTGCACGTCGACGCGTACCGGCTGTCGGGTGCCGACGAGCTCGACGACCTCGACCTGGACTTCGAGGGGTCCGTCGTCGTCGCCGAGTGGGGCGCAGGCGTGGTCGACACCCTCGACAGCTGGCTCGAGATCGTGATCGAGCGGCGGGCGGGCGGCGCGGCCGAGTCGGTCGGCACGGGTGCCGAGGAGGGTGCTGACGAGGACGCCGACGAGGACTGGTCCGAGGCGCCCGTCGAGGCGCGCCGCGTGACCGTGACGGGATACGGGCCGCGCTGGTCCGGGGGCGTTCCCGAGTGGCTTTCGGGCCGTTCAGGGGGAGAGTCGGAGTGATGCAACAGGTTCCTGAGCTCGGGCAGCGCGTGCTGCTCGCGATCGACACCGCGATCGGCACCGCCGTGGCGCTCGGCGCCGACGGCGTCGTGCACACCGCGACGAGCGATGACCCGCGCGGGCACGCCGAGGCCATCGGGCCGCTGCTCGCCGAGGTCTTCTCCGCGAGCGGGGTCGATCCCGCCGCGGTCACGGGCGTCGTCGCAGGAATCGGGCCCGGCCCCTTCACGGGGCTGCGGGTCGGGATCGCGGCCGCCCACGCCTTCGCGATCGGCCGGGGCGCGCCGCTCCTGCCCGTGCAGGGGCACGAGGCCGTCGCGCTCGAGCTGCTCGAATCGGGCGCGGCCGCCGGCGTGCGGGTCGTGCAGGACGCCCGCAGGCGCGAGCTCTTCGTGACGGAGTACTCGGGCCTCGACTGGGCGGGGATCCCGCAGCGGACCTGGGGTCCCGGTCTCGTCGCCCGCGCAGACTACGCCGAGCAGCCGAACGACGTCTGGCCCGAGCGGATCCCGGTCGCCGGCCTCGTCCGGCTCGCCGCGAGACGCCTTGCCGCGGGCGCGGCGTTCGACGACGACCGCGCGCTCTACCTGCGCGCGCCCGACGTGAAGCTGCCGGGGGCCCCGAAGCGGGTGAGCTCGTGACCACGCGCGGCCCGGAGCTCCGCCTCGCGACGGCGGCGGATCTCGACGCGATCTGGGCGATCGAGTCTGCCGTCTTCGGCGCGGAGGCGTGGAGCCGCGCGTCGATGCGCGAGGAGCTCACCGCGGATCACCGCCACTACCTGGCGCTCACCGACGAGTCCGGGGCCGTGCGCGGCTACGCCGGTCTCCTCGTGGTGGGGCAGGAGGGCGACATCCAGACGATCGCCGTCGACCCGGGCCTCAGGGGCGCGGGCCACGGCCGCGCGCTCATGGAGGCGCTGCTCGCCGAGGCGGGCCGACGCGGCGTGCGGGAGGTGTTCCTCGAGGTCAGGGCCGACAACCCCGTGGCGCGAGGCCTCTACGAGCAGCTTGGCTTCGTCGAGATCGGGATCCGGCCCCGCTATTACCAGCCGGAGGGCATCGACGCGATCGTCATGCGGCTGCTGCTGGCCCCTGCGGCCGAGAACACACACGAACGGGGGAACCGGTGACTGAGGCAGCCGCGACGAGGATCGCAGAGCCGCTCGTGCTCGGGATCGAGACGAGCTGCGACGAGACGGGCGTCGGCATCGTCCGCGGACGCACGCTGCTCGCGAACGCGATCGCCTCCTCGATGGACGAGCACGCGCGCTACGGGGGAGTGATTCCCGAGGTCGCGGCGCGCGCCCACCTCGAGGCGATGACACCCACGATCGAGCGCGCCCTCGCCGACGCGGGAGTGGAGCTCTCCGAGCTCGACGCGATCGCCGTGACCTGCGGGCCGGGGCTCGCCGGGGCGCTCATGGTGGGCGTCGCCGCGGCGAAGGCCCTCGCGGTGTCGCTCGGAAAGCCGCTCTACGCCGTGAACCACCTGGTCGGGCACGTCGGCGCGGATCTGCTGCGCTCCGACCCCGAGCGGCCGGACCAGCTCCGGCCCGCGGTCGGCGACGTCGGCGAGCTCGAGCTGCCGACGATCGCGCTCCTCGTGTCCGGCGGCCACACCTCGCTCCTCCTCGTGCGCGACCTCGTCGGCGACGTCGAGATGCTCGGCGAGACGATCGACGACGCCGCTGGCGAGGCGTTCGACAAGGTCGCGCGCCTGCTCGGCCTGCCCTACCCGGGCGGCCCGCAGATCGACCGGGTCGCTGCCGACGGCGATCCGAACGCGATCCGCTTCCCACGCGGGCTGACGCACCCGAAGGACCTCGCCAGGCACCGCTACGACTTCTCGTTCTCGGGCCTCAAGACCTCGGTCGCCAGGTGGGTCGAGAAGCGCGAGTCGGCGGGGGAGGAGATTCCCGTCGCCGACGTCGCCGCGAGCTTCCGAGAGGCGGTCGCCGATGTGCTGCTGACGAAGGCGCTCGCCGCATGCGCCGACCTCGGGGTGCCGCGGCTGCTCCTCGGCGGCGGGGTCGTCGCGAACGCGCGCGTGCGGGAGCTGGCGGCGGAGCGGGCGGCCGCCGCGGGCGTCCAGCTCAGGGTGCCGCCGCTCTCGCTGTGCACGGACAACGGCGCGATGATCGCCTCGCTCGGGGCGCAGCTCGTCGCCGCGGGGCACGCGCCCTCGGGGCTCGCCTTCGGCGCCGATTCCACGCTGCCAGTGGACAATGTGCAGATCAGATGAGCGAGTTTCTGACGAAACTCGCGAAATAAGTGTGCTCTGAACGCTTCCTGAGGGTTATCTTTGAATGGCTGTGAGGGAGATCTCTTCTTCCAGTGCTCAACCCAAAGGAGAGACATGTCCGAGAACCTGCCCGGCAACGAGCCGGCTTCGAACCCCGTTCCCCCTGCCGCGCCGCAGACCCCTGCGCCGTCCTACGGCAACGTGCCCGCCCCGACCGAGACCAAGGGCCTCGCAATCGCCTCGCTGGTGCTCGGCATCGCCGGCGTCGTATTCTCCTTCCTCGTCACCTTCATCGGTTTCGTCGCGGGCATCGTCGGCCTGATCCTCGGCATCCTCGCCCGCAAGAAGGGGCAGCCGAAGGGCATGACGCTCACCGGCATCATCCTGAGCGCCGTCGCGATCGTCCTCTCGATCATCTTCTTCATCGTCGCGATCGTCGTGGTCGGCTCGGTCCTCAACGACCCGAGCGTCCAGCAGGAGCTCAGCGACCTCAACAGCTAAGCGTCGCCGACGCGAAGTCACGAAGGCCCGGGGCGCTTGGCGCACCGGGCCTTCGGCGTTCGTGGTGGGGGTTCTGCTGGATGGATCTCTCTACGGACGCAGCCGCTCGGCGAGGAGCGCGACGTGCCGCCCCTCGGCCCGCGTCAGAAACAGCGTCGCGGATCCGGCGCCGCGCAGCTTCAGCCGCTTCCGCAGGGCCGCGGGATCGACGTCGGCCCCGCGCTTCTTGATCTCGAGCCTGCCGATGTCGCGCTGCTGCAGCGCGCGCCGCAGCTCCTTCTCGCGCGCAGGGAGCTCCTCCAGGATCCGGAACGACTGCGCGAACGGGCTTGTGACCGGGTCATCTCCAGTGAGGTAGGCGATCCCGGGGCTCACCATACCGGCACCGAGAAGCTCGGCGAGGCGGCCGATGAGGCGCGCACGGATCACCGCGCCGTCCGGCTCGAAGAGGAACTCGCCGAGCGGGCGCACTTGGGCGTCGGCCGCGGGGGCCTGCGCCGCGAGCTCGTGCGGGGCCTGCGGTTCGTGCGCGCCTTGCGGGTCTTGCGCGCCTTGCGCTCCCAGGACGAGGGCAGAGCGCCGGATCCCGGGCCGCGCGAGCGCCCCGAACCAGACTCCGGTCTCGACGAGCTGGCCGCCGACCGACACCCACTGCGCCTCGGCATCATCGGGGATGAGCTCGTGATCGAGGCCGGGCCCGAGCTTCACACCGACCGGCATGTGCGCGGCCAGCCCGAAGGCGAAGCTGAGCGAGGGGGAGTAGTCGTCGGGGGAGGCGAGGCGCCGCGTGTCCGAGTGGCCGGCGGTGCGCCTGGCGGGGTCAAGGAACGCGGCCTCGGCGTCGCGCGGGCCGACGGACTCGGCGTCGCCAACGACCACCTCGGGGACCGCCCGGCTCCCGCGTTCCGCCGCGACCGCGAGGTTGTGCTGCGCGATCCGCGCCGTGAGCGGGTCGAGCTCCACGGGGAGCGGCGCGACGCCCGCGCCGAGGAGCGCGAGCGACTCGGCGCCGATCCCGCACCCGAGATCGGCGACGCTCCGGATCCCGGCCCCGCGGAACCTCGCGGCGTGGAGCGCCGCGACCTCGGCGCGGGTCGCCTGCTCGAGCCCCGCGCGCGTGAACAGGAGATCCGGGGAGAGCTCGCCGAACTTCGCCTCGGCCTTCGCCCTGAGCTCCGCCTGCGTCAGCACCGCCGCGACCTGCTCGGGGGCGAGGCCCTCCCTCCGGAGGGCGGCGTTGAGCGAGTCCGACTGCGCGCCGCCCGCGAGCTGGGCGCTCGCGCGCCCGGCAATGCCGAGGCCTGCCTCGGTGAACAGGAAGTCCCAGCCGGGCGGGGCGGAAGAGGACGGC
The DNA here is from genome assembly GCF_050310065.1 of Leucobacter luti. GTDB lineage: Bacteria > Actinomycetota > Actinomycetes > Actinomycetales > Microbacteriaceae > Leucobacter > Leucobacter luti_B. The sequence goes on from NZ_CP190007.1 coordinate 1,293,853, forward strand.
CCCGGGAGAGACTCCCGGGGCCGTGATCCCGAATCGGTCATGACATCAATTCTGCCCGCAACCGCGCAGGGGCGGCGAGGTGCCTAGTAACCGTTGTACGCCGAGCCCAACTCGTTGGCCGCCGACCCGATGAGGCCAAACATCATGAAAATGAAGCCGACGTAGAAGATGATGAAGAGCAGCAGGAACGCGAAGTACGCGTAGCTGATGATGAGGCCGGTGAGCGCGATGCCGCGGCCCGCGTCGCCGTTCCGCTTGATCTGGTTGAGTCCGAGGTGCCCGAAGATGATGCCCGCGAGCGGCGCAACAAACGCGAAAATGATGGTGAGCAGGGCAAACGTGTTAGTGGCGCCGAGCGTCGTCGCGGTGCTCGCGGGGACGGCGGGGGTGGCCTGGCGCTGGGCGACCGGGTACGGCTGTGGCTGCGGCTGTGGCTGCGGCTGTGGCTGTGGCTGGCCAGCGTAGGGCTCAGCCTGGCCTCGGTAGGGCTGGGGCTGCTTGGCCTGCTGGGCCTGGTGCGTCGGGGGGAGCGGCACGGTCGGCTGTGACTGCGTCTGCCCTGGCGCGGCGGGGGGAGGGGTCGCACCATAAGCGGGGCGCTGGCCCTGCGGCTGGCCCTGCGAGCCGGCGGCGCCCGGCTGATTCTGCGGCTGGTTCGGCGGCTGGGGTGTGGTCGGCGTGGACATCGCTGCTCCTCGGTACCTTTCGTAGCCGTGAGCGCCAGATCCGGCGCCGCTTGGCTGTGTGCCCTCCCATCCTACGCGCGGCCGCTGACATCCCTGGGGGAGCGGCTGCGTTCGCTATCCGCGATACGGGGCCCCGCGGTTGGCACTCCCCTTGCACGAGTGCCAATGCGGGTTCTAGACTTTGGGAAGGACGTGCTCGCAGAGGGCGGGCGCGAGAGAACCTTCGTCGTGAGAAAGAGGTCAACTGTGTCGGTCGCTATCAAGCCGCTCGAGGATCGTATCGTTATCAAGCAGGTCGAGGCGGAGCAGACCACTGCTTCGGGTCTCGTTATCCCTGACAGCGCCAAGGAAAAGCCCCAGGAGGGCGAGGTCGTCGCAGTCGGCCCCGGCCGCGTCTCGGACAACGGCACGCGCATCCCGCTCGACGTCGCCGTGGGTGACATCGTGATCTACTCGAAGTTCGGCGGCACCGAGGTGAAGGTCGGCGGCGACGACCTCCTCGTGCTTTCGGCCCGCGACATCCTCGCGGTCGTCACCCGCTAAGTTTCGTGCCCAAAGGGCCCGGGATCCGTTCGGATCCTGGGCCCTTTTGCTGTGTGCGGAAGCTTCTGACGCGCTCTGGCCTCGTATCGGCTGAGACCCTCAGCGCCGAGTCGGCCGAAAGGCCCCTTTCGTGGGCTTGATTGGTGCCTTTCGGCCGACTCGGCGTGGGGAATGGGGCTTTTCGGCCCACTCGGGGTCGGCGGGGTGGGCTCGTCGGGTTTGGGCTCGGGGCGCGGGCCTTAGGGTTCGGGATCCGGGACCGCGCGGACGCACGGGCGCCCGCGCCCCCGCCCGTGCCCGCCCGTGCCCGCGCCGGCAGGGCCGAGTCGGCCGTAAGGCCCCTTTCGTGGGGCTGATTGGGGCCTTTCGGCCGACTCGGCGAGCGAGCGAGCCCGCCAGCGAGCGGGAGGGCGGGCCAGCGCCCCCCGCCCCACCCCGCACCGGGCTAAGCTGAGGGGATGCGGCAACTGCGTTCGGGTCTCGGGTACGGGCTCGGCGCATACCTGCTGTGGGGCGCGTTCCCCTTCTACTTCAGCCTGATCGCGATGGTCGGCCCGCTCGAAGTCGTGCCGTGGCGGGTGTGCGCCACGCTCGTGTTCTGCGCGATCCTCGCGACCGCGACGCGGCGCTGGCGCCAGGTGGGCGCGATCCTGCGCTCGCCGAAGACGCTCGGATGGTTCGCGGTGTCCTCGCTGCTGCTCTACGCGAACTGGCAGATCTTCGTCATCGGCGTCATGTCCGGGCACATTCTCGAGACGTCGCTCGGCTACTTCATCAATCCGCTGTTCACGATCCTGATCGGTGTCGTCGTGCGGCGGGAGCGGCTCACGCGCCTGCAGTGGGTTGCGGTCGCGATCGCGACCGTCGGCGTCGTGATCGCCGCGATCGCGTACGGATCCTTCCCCTGGATCGCGCTCGGCCTCGCATTCAGCTTCGGCCTCTACGGCGCCGTGCACAAGCACGCGGGGGAGCACGTCGACGGCCTCACGGGGCTCACGATCGAGACGCTCGTGTCGGTCCCGCTCGGGGTCGCGCAGGCGATCATCATCGCGACGACCACGGGGCTCACGGTGTTCAATTTCGGGCCGGGGATCGCGGTCCTCGTGTTCCTGAGCGGCGTCGTGACGGCGGTCCCGCTCATCCTGTTCGGGGAGTCGGCGCGCAGGCTCCCGCTCTCGTACCTCGGCTTCATCCAGTTCCTGACCCCGATCCTCGGCTTCATCTACGGCGCGCTCGTCGCCGGGGAGGAGATCACGATGGGGCGCTGGATCGGGTTCATCGGGGTCTGGATCGCGATCGTGATCCTGCTCATCGACATGGTGCAGCAGGTGAGGCGTGCACCGGAGGTGCCGACGAACACGGCCCCGATCCCGCTGGATTAAGGGGCGAACGGACCCGGTCGGAGCGGGTACGGGCATAACTCCGGCGCCGGTGACGTTTACGATGGTGTGAGGGGCTTCATCGAGACCCGACGACGACCAATTCCGCTTCGACCATCAAAAGAGGATTCATGGAACAGCGTGACCCATTCGCGTTCACCGGTCTCACGTATGACGACGTGCTGCTGCTGCCGGCCCACACCGACGTCATCCCGAGCGAGGCTGACACCTCGACCCAGTTGACGAGGCGCATCCGCCTCAACATCCCGCTCATCTCCGCCGCGATGGACACGGTCACGGAGACCCGCATGGCGGTCGCCATGGCCCGCAACGGCGGCCTCGGCATCCTGCACCGGAATCTCTCGATCCAGGATCAGGCCGAAATGGTCGACCGCGTGAAGCGGAGCGAGGCCGGCATGATCACGAACCCCGTCACGACGACGGTCGACGCGACCGTCGCCGAGGTCGACGCGATCTGCGGTGAGTACCGCGTCTCGGGCCTGCCCGTCGTGGACTCGAAGGACATCCTGCTCGGGATCATCACGAACCGCGACATGCGCTTCATCGACCCGAGGGACCGCTCGCAGGTCCGCGTCGAGGACGCGATGACCCGCATGCCGCTCATCACGGCCCCCGCGGGTATCTCCCGCGAGGAGGCCGCCGACATCTTCCGCAAGCACAAGATCGAGAAGCTGCCGCTCGTCGACGGCGAGGGCCGCCTCACCGGCCTCATCACGGTGAAGGACTTCGACAAGGAAGAGCAGTACCCGAACGCGACGAAGGACGACTCCGGTCGCCTCCGCGTCGGCGCGGCCGTCGGCTTCTTCGGCGACGCCTGGAAGCGCGCTGGCGAGCTCGTCGAGGCGGGCGTCGACGTGCTCGTCGTCGACACCGCGAACGGCGACAGCCGCGGGGTGCTCGACATCATCGCGAAGATCAAGGCCGACCCGGCGTTCGCCGCGGTCGACGTGATCGGCGGCAACGTCGCGACCTACGCTGGCGCGAAGGCCATCGTGGAGGCTGGTGCCGACGCGGTCAAGGTCGGCGTCGGCCCCGGTTCGATCTGCACGACGCGGATCATCGCGGGCGTCGGTGTGCCCCAGGTCACGGCCGTGTACGAGGCCGCGAAGGCGGCGACCCCCGCCGGTGTCCCTGTGATCGCCGACGGCGGCCTGCAGTTCTCGGGCGACATCGCGAAGGCGCTCGTGGCTGGCGCATCGTCGGTCATGATGGGATCGCTCCTCGCCGGAACCGACGAGAGCCCCGGCGACCTGGTGTTCGTGGGCGGCAAGCAGTTCAAGAACTACCGCGGCATGGGCTCGCTCGGCGCGTTGCAGACGCGCGGCGAGCGCACCTCGTACTCGAAGGACCGCTACTTCCAGGCGGACGTTCCGAGCGACGAGAAGCTGATCCCCGAGGGCATCGAGGGGCAGGTGCCCTACCGCGGCCCGATCGGCTCGGTCGCGCACCAGATGATCGGCGGCCTGCGCCAGTCGATGTTCTACGTCGGCGCTCGCTCGATCGACGAGCTGAAGGAGCGCGGTCAGTTCGTGCGCATCACCTCGGCCGGCCTCAAGGAGAGCCACCCGCACGACGTGCAGATGGTGGTCGAGGCGCCGAACTACAAGCGCTAGTCCCCGGATCCGGATCCGGTCGTCGACGGGCGGCCCGCACCCACCTGGTGCGGGCCGCCCGCGGCGTTTCCTGGGTTGACTGTGCGGGGCGGAGAATGTCAGCGTGCCCGGCTAGACTGGTGGGGTGAGTACAGAGATCGAGATCGGCCGCGGAAAGCGCGCAAGGCGCGTCTACACCTTCGACGAGATCGGGATCGTCCCGACCCGGCGAACCCGCGACCCGGAGCTCGTGTCGACGAACTGGTCGATCGACGCGTTCCACTTCGACATCCCCGTGCTCGGCGCCCCCATGGACTCGGTCATGTCGCCGGAGACCGCGATCGAGCTCGGCCGCCTCGGGGGCCTCGGCGTGCTCAACCTCGAGGGCCTGTGGACCCGGCACGAGAACCCGGAACCCCTGCTCAAGGAGCTCGCTGGGATCACCGACGAGGTCACGGCGGTCAAGCGCATGCGCGAGCTCTACTCGGCTCCGATCCTGCCCGAGCTGATCCGGGATCGCTTGGGTCAGATCCGCGAGGCGGGCGTCACGGTCGCTGGCGCGCTCTCGCCGCACCGCACCGCCGAGTTCACCGAGACGGTGGTGAACGCAGGCGTTGATCTCTTCGTGATCCGCGGAAACACGGTCTCCGCAGAGCACGTCTCGGAGGAGGGGCGCACACCGCTCAACCTCAAGCAGTTCATCTACGAGCTCGACGTCCCGGTGATCGTGGGCGGCGCGGCCACCTACCAGTCGGCCCTGCACCTGATGCGCACGGGCGCGGCCGGCGTGCTCGTCGGCTTCGGCGGCGGCGCGTCCTCGACCACTCGCGTCACGCTCGGGATTCGGGCGCCCATGGCGACGGCGATCGCCGACGTCGCGGGCGCGCGCTCGGACTACCTGGACGAGTCGGGCGGCCGCTACGTGCACGTGATCGCCGACGGCGGCCTCGGCACCTCGGGCGACCTGATCAAGGCCGTCGCGTGCGGCGCCGACGCCGTGATGCTCGGCGCGGCCCTCGCCAAAGCCTCGGATGCTCCCGGCCGCGGCTGGCACTGGGGCCAGGAGGCCCACCACGACGATCTGCCGCGCGGGCGCAGGGTCTCGGTCGGCGCCGTGGCGCCGCTCGCCGAGGTCATCAACGGCCCGGCACACATTGCGGACGGCAGCTCCAACCTCGTGGGCGCGCTGCGTCGCGCCATGGCGACGACCGGCTACTCGGAGCTCAAGGAGTTCCAGCGCGTCGGCATCGTCTACGCAGAGCGCTAGGCAGCGAGGTGCCTGACCCGAGGCGACCCGAGTACCTGGGCGAGCCCACGCTTGCTCAGGTCATGCGGCGACCCGTCTGGATCCTCGCCCTCCTTCTCGCGATGGCCGTCGCGGCCGGTTTCGCGTGGCTCGGCCAGTGGCAGATGGGCATCGCCGTCCAGAACGCCGAAACCGAGAAGGTCGACACGGAGTCGGTGCGCGAGCTCACCGACGTCGCCGAGCTCGGGAAGGGCGTCACCGACGCCGCAGCGGGCATCGTCGTGGAGACGAGCGGAAGCCTCGTGGCCGGCGATTCCGCGATTGTTGCACCTCGCCAGAACGGCGGTGAGACGGGCGCCTGGGTCGTCGCCCGCCTCGCGGTCGACGACGCGGGGGAGCCTGCGAACCTGGGGGTCGCGATCGGCTGGGCGCCGAGCGTGGCGGAGGCGGAGCGCGCGCTCGAGCGGCTCGAGGCGGAGCCGGACTTCGCGGAGCCGCGCGTGTTCGTCGGACGCTACATGCCGCCCGAGGCGCCGGACATCCCGAGTGCCAAGGAGGATCCGCTCGCCATGCACTCGATGGTGCCCGCCTACCTCGCGAACGTGTGGGACGACGTGGACGGAGCCGTCTACTCGGGGTATCTCGTGCTGCACCCTGAGCCTGGCGCGACCGAGCCTCTGATCCTGGGCGCCGAACTCGACGCGATCGACTCGGTTCCGCCGCTGCCCGTCGAGAAGGTGAACTGGCTCAACGTCTTCTACGCCGTCGAGTGGGTCGTCTTCGCAGGTTTCGCACTCTTCTTCTGGTTCCGCCTCACGCGGGACGCCTGGGAGAAGGAGCACGAGATGCAGGCGATCATCGCGGCGGGGGAGCGCGCAGCGGGAGAAGACTCCGATCCCGACCCGAATCCGGAGACCACCCAGTCGCCGTCAGCGCGCGACGCCACGGAATAGAATGGAAGCCATGCAACTCCAGCCGAAGCCCGCCGACTACCCGCGCATCCGCACCGCGGTCAAGGTCTACAAGGTCACCTCGGTGATCACGGGCGTGATGCTGCTGCTTCTCGTCGCGGTCATGGTGATGAAGTACGCATTCAACGTGCAGCTGTTCCTCTTCACCCCCAATGGCTTCGCCGAGTTCGTCCCGCTCGCCCCCGAGGGCCTCGAGGGCGACTTCAAGCCCGAGGGCTTCGACCTGTTCAAGGCGATCCTGATCGCCCACGGCTGGTTCTACGTCGTGTACCTGATCTCGGACTTCATGCTGTGGAGCCCGATGCGCTGGCACTTCGGCTGGTTCCTGCTCATCGCGCTCGGCGGCGTCATCCCCTTCATGTCGTTCATCATGGAGGCGAAGATCGTGCGCAAGGTGCAGGCCTTCCTCGCCGCGAACGACCCGGACGGCGAGACGGCCAGGAGCGCGAGCTCGGCCGACGCCTCCCTCTAGACCTTCCCGCTGCGGGCGTGCCCGCGCAGATTCCCGAAAGGCCGATACATGGCAGAACAGACTGAATCCGGGCACCGCCCGGTACTGGTGGTCGACTTCGGCGCGCAGTACGCGCAGCTGATCGCCCGTCGCGTGCGCGAGGCGGGGGTGTATTCCGAGCTCGTCCCGCACACGATCACCGCGGCCGAGGTCACGGCGAAGCACCCGCTCGGCATCGTGCTCTCGGGCGGGCCGTCGTCCGTCTACGCCGAGGGTGCGCCGAGCTTCGACGATGCGATCTTCCAGCTCGGGATCCCGGTCCTCGGTATCTGCTACGGCTTCCAGGTGATGGCCCGCGCCCTCGGCGGCGAGGTCGGCAACACCGGCGACCGCGAGTACGGCGCGACCGACGCGACGCTCGTCGGCGACGGCGGCGCGATTATGACGGGGCAGCCCACGGAGCAGAACGTGTGGATGAGCCACGGCGACGCCGTGCAGCGCGCCCCCGAGGGCTTCGACGTGCTCGCCCGCACCGCCGTGACCCCCGTGGCCGCGTTCGGCTCGCCCGAGAAGCGCATGTACGGCGTGCAGTGGCACCCCGAGGTGAAGCACTCGGACCACGGCCAGCGCATCCTCGAGAACTTCCTCCACCACGTCGCCGGCATCGAGCCCGACTGGAACGCCGGCAACGTCATCGCCGAGCAGATCGAGAAGATCCGCGCCCAGGTGGGCGATGCGCGCGTCATCTCCGCGCTCTCGGGCGGCGTCGACTCCGCCGTCTCGACGGCGCTCGTGCACGAGGCGATCGGCGACCAGCTGACCGCAGTGTTCGTCGACCACGGCCTCCTCCGCAAGGGCGAGCGCGAGCAGGTCGAGCGCGACTACGTCGCCTCGACGGGCGTGCGCCTCATCACGGTCGAGGCCGAGGACATCTTCCTCGGCCACCTCGCCGGCGTCACCGACCCGGAGGAGAAGCGCAAGATCATCGGGCGCGAGTTCATCCGCGCGTTTGAGAAGGTGCAGCTCGACCTCGTCGCCGAGGCGAAGGCCGAGGGCGCCCCGATCAAGTTCCTCGTGCAGGGCACGCTCTACCCGGACGTCGTCGAGTCCGGCGGCGGATCCGGCACCGCGAACATCAAGTCGCACCACAACGTCGGCGGCCTCCCCGAGGACCTCGACTTCGAGCTCATCGAGCCGCTGCGCGCCCTGTTCAAGGACGAGGTGCGTGCGATCGGCCGCGAGCTCGGGATCCCCGAGGCGATCGTCGGCCGCCAGCCGTTCCCCGGCCCCGGCCTCGGGATCCGGATCGTGGGCGAGGTCACGAAGGACCGCCTCGACACGCTCCGCGAGGCCGACGCCATCGCGCGCGCCGAGCTCACGGCCGCGGGCCTCGACCAGGAGATCTGGCAGTGCCCCGTCGTGCTCCTCGCGGACGTCCGCTCCGTCGGCGTGCAGGGCGACGGCCGCACCTACGGCCACCCGATCGTGCTGCGCCCCGTGTCCTCCGAGGACGCGATGACGGCCGACTGGACCCGCGTGCCCTACGAGGTGCTCGCGCGGATCTCCAACAAGATCACGAACCAGGTGCCCGAGGTGAACCGCGTGGTGCTCGACGTCACGTCGAAGCCGCCGGGAACCATCGAGTGGGAGTAACGGGTCCCTGACCTGGATCGGAGGGCGTCCGCGTGAGCGGGCGCCCTTTCCGCTTTCCGGGGGCGGCTAGGCGAAAAGCCCGATCAGGATCGCCTCGTTCTCGTCGATGTGGGCGGCGACCGCCCGCATCGCGGCGTCGGGATCCCGCGCCGCGGCCGCGTCGAAGATGCGACGGTGGTCGCCCACCACCCGTTCGACGTCGACTCGCTCGGTGACCTCGTTGCGCTGCAACAGGCGGATCGCGTAGGCCATCTCGCTGCCGATGCGCGCGAAGACGGCGTCGAAGCGGGGGCTCCCGAGGAGCGCGATGATCGAGCCGTGGAAGCGCATGTCGGCGACGGCGTGCGCGGCGGAGTCCTGCTCGGCCCGCGCGGCGGCGTCGAGCGCCGCGAGGGCGTCGGCCGCGCGTGCGAGCTGCTCCTCGCTCGCGGTCACGCAGGCCGCGGCGCCCGCGAGCTCGAGCGTGCGGCGCACGAGGTAGAGGTCCCTGATGTCGGCCTCGGTGAACGAGCGCACGGCCGCGCCCCGGTTGCGCTCGTGGGTGACGAGCCCCTCCGCGCCGAGCGTGAGCAGCGCCTCGCGCGCCGTGCGGCGGGAGCAGCCGAGCTCGTCCGCGAGCGCGATCTCCCGGAGCGGGGTGCCGGGCGCGTAGCTGAGCTCCAGGATCCGCGCGCGCAGCTCGTCCGCGACCGCACGGGGCGACGTCACGCGAGCTCCCCGGCGATGCGCTCGAACGTGGCGGCGGAGCCGCGGGAGCGCATCGCCGCGTAGGCGCCGCGGTCGCTCTCGGCGCGCGCGGCCCACACGACCGTGTTCAGGGCGAGGCGCATGGCCACGATCGGGAGAAACGCCTCCCGCTCGGCCGCCGTCATCGGGTGCTCGCGCTCCCAGCCGCCGAGCACCTCGAGCGCGGCCGCCGCGGGGGAGCCGAGGCCCGCGGCCTCCGCGTGGCGGGCGAAGTAGGCGGCGGCGATCGCGGGCTCGGCGACCCGCCACCCCACGAGCATGTCGTCGAAGTCGATGATCGCGCGGATCGCGCAGGCTTCGCCCACGAGCACGTTCGAATCGTGCAGGTCCTGGTGCACGAGGGCCAGGGGGAGCTCGGCCTCGTGCGGGGCGACCCGCTCGGCGTGGATCCAGAGCGCACGCTCGCCGATCGCCCGCGCGGCGCGCGCCGCGGGCGAGGCGCCGTCGCCGCCCCCCAGGTGGTCCCGCAGGTGCGCCTCGATCGTCGCGGCGGTGGTGTGGGCGGCCCAGGTGTGGGCGATCTCGCGGGGCGGTCGCGGCATGCCGACGAGATCGCGCTGCAGGCGCGCGGCGACGCCTCCGAGCTCCGCACCGAGGCCGGCGCTCACCGTCGCCTCGGCGTAGGGCGTGGCCTCCACCCAGTCGATCGCGAGGACCGCGGCCGGCGTGCCTGCGACGTCGACCGCTGCGACGCTCCCGCCGTCGCGCGCCGGCACCACGGCCGGCACAGGGTGGCCGAGCTCGTGCAGCGCGGCCGCGACGTCGGCCCGCCAGCGCTGCACGGGCTCCTCGTCGGGGGAACTGAGCTGGATCTTCACCGCGAGGGCGCCGCGCGCCGTCTCCGCGCGGAAGGTGCTCGCGAGCTCGCTGCCGAGCGGGACGAGGCGCGTCGCCGAGATGCCGTGCGTCTCGGCGAGCGCGGTCGCGGCGAGGTCGGGACTGACGGAGATGGTCTGCATGCGGGTTCCTGGGTGAGAAGGGGTGCGGGGGAGCGAAGCGGTGCGGCGCGGCCTGCGCCTCCCGACACTCTAGCGCCGATCGCGTATATTGGTGACCAATCTGATGTCGCGTCCGGGATTGCGGGCGCACCCGAGGAGGGGGAGCCGAAGTGCGGGAGCAGCCGGAAGGGGCGCCAGACGCGCCAGACGCGTCGAGCGCGGGAACGACGATGGTGAACGCCTACGATCCGGGATCCGGATCCGGATCCGGCCTCGCGGGCGACTCGGAACGCCTGCTCGCGCGGCGTGAGCGCGTGCTCGGTCGGCCCTACCGCCTGTTCTACCGCGAACCCGTGCACGTCGTGCGCGGCGAGGGCGCGCACCTCTTCGGGCCCGGCGGCGAGGACTACCTCGACGCCTACAACAACGTGCCCGTCGTGGGCCACAGCAACCCGCGCGTGCAGCGCGCCGTCGCTGAGCAGCTCGGCGCGCTCAACACCCACACCCGCTACCTCACCGACGGCGTCGTCGACTACGCGGAGCGGCTCACGGCACGGTTCCCCGCTCCGCTCACGCAGGCGATCTTCGCGTGTTCGGGCAGCGAGGCCGTCGACCTCGCGCTCCGCATCGCCCGCGGCCACACGGGCGGCGAGGGCATCATCGTCACGAGGAACGCCTACCACGGCACGACCGCGGCGGCGGCCGAGGTGTCGCCGAGCCTCGGTGCGGGCAACCCGATCCCCGACCGGGTCACGCTCGTCGACGCACCCGACTCGGTGCGCGGATCCGGGGCCGAGGAGTTTCTCACCCAGATCGCCGCAGCAATCGCGGGCTTTCGCGAGCGCGGGATCGGCTTCGCCGGCATGATCGTCGACTCGGTGCTCACGAGCGACGGGCTGCGGCTCGAGCCCGCGGGCTTCCTCGCGCGGGCCGCCGAGCTCGTGCGGGCGGAGGGCGGCCTCTACATCGCCGACGAGGTGCAGCCCGGCTTCGGCCGCACGGGCGAGTGGTGGGGCTTCGAGCGGCACGGGGCCGGGTTCGTGCCCGACCTCGCGGTGCTCGGGAAGCCCATGGGGAACGGGATCCCGATCTCGGCCGTCATCGGCTCGCCCGCGCTCTTCGCCGAGTTCGGCGAGCGGGTGCGCTACTTCAACACCTTCGGCGGCAACCCCGTGAGCATCGCCGCGGCCGGCGCCGTGCTCGACGAGCTCGAGGGTCGCGAGCTGCTCGCCGCCGCGCGCGCGACCGGCGCGGCGCTCGCCGAGGGGATCAGGGGGATCGCCGCCGACGCCGAGCGCAGGGGCGCCGGGCACCGGATCGCCGAGGTGCGGGCGGCGGGCCTCTTCCTCGCGGTCGAGTACACGCTGCCAGGCGGTTCCGGGACGGATCCGGATCCCGCGACCGCGCTCGCCGTCGTGAACGGGCTGCGGGAGCGGCGCGTGCTCGTGAGCGCCTCCGGGGCGGGGGAGAACGTGCTGAAGATCCGGCCGCCGCTGGTCTTCGACGGGCGGGACGCCGAGCGCTTCCTCACCGAGTTCGCCGCGGTGACCGGCGAGCTCGGCTGATCCGAGGCCCCAGCGCCCGCGGCCAGCGCGCACAACGCGAAGGGCGGCCGGCCCCGAGTGGAGGCCGGCCGCCCTTCGCGCGTTGCTGCGCCGCGGTTAGTTGTTGCCGCGCAGGATCGCGAGGATGCGCAGGATCTCGACGTAGAGCCAGATCAGCGTGACCATGAGGCCGAACGCCGCCGACCAGGCCCACTTCTCGGGCACGCGGTTGCGCACGCCGTTCTGGATGAGCTCGAAGTCCATGACGAGCGAGTACGCCGCGAGGAACACGGCGAACAGGCCGATGATCACGCCGAGCGGGATCCCGAACAGGGTGACACCCCGGATGCCCCACGGGTCGGTGACGACGCCCGTGATCATGAGGATGAAGTTGACGAGCGAGAACACGGCGTAGCCGACCATCGCGATGAGGACCATCTTCGTCATCTTCGGGCTCGTGCGCACCTTGCCGCTGCGGAAGAGCAGCAGGGTCACGCCGAAGACCGCGAGCGTGCCGATGACCGCCTGCGAGACGATGCCGGCCCACTGGGCCTCGAAGATGCCCGAGATGCCGCCGAGGAAGAGGCCCTGGAACGCCGCGTACAGGATGATGAGTACGGGGCTCGGCTCCTTCTTGAACGCGTTCACGAGGCCGAGGACGAGGCCGACGATGGCCCCGATCAGCGCGAGGCCCGGCATGAACCAGCCCACCGCGCCCGTCGCGAGCACGATGAGGAAGAGCATCACCGTCTTGGAGATGGTGTTCTCGTAGGTCATCGGACGGTCGGACGGCGTGACGACGGGCGGCTGCTCGCCGCCGAAGCCCGCGTTCGCGGCGGCGACGGCGCCCGCGCCGTTGAGGTCAGGAGTATCAATGCCCGGGCGCTGCGTCTGAGCGGCCGGCTGGTCGTAGATGCGGCGCAGCTCATCGGCGGAGAGTGTCTTGCCGTTGAGTGCGGGATTATTGCTGAGAGCCGGGTTGCTCATGCGTCGGGATCCTTTCCTGGCGTATGGGTCACTCCCGAGTTTAGTCGTGGCCGGCTCCGGACGGGCTGAGATTTACAGGTGTTCGCCGAAGACTGAACGAACGGTGCGGATGCCCCGTTCCCGGCGTGTTTGGCCGGGCCTTGCAATAGTCTGTTCGGCATGCTCACGCAGGAGGCGGCAGGCCCGCTCGTCATCGGCCACCGAGGTGCTCCCGGCTACCGCCCGGAGCACTCGGAAGCGGCGTACCGGCTCGCGTTCGAGCTGGGGGCCGACGCCGTCGAGCCGGACATCGTGATCTCGCGCGACGGCGTGCTCGTCGTGCGTCACGAGAACGAGATCTCGGGCACGACCGACGTGGCCGAGCGGCCGGAGTTCGCCGACCGGAAGACCACGAAGGTCGTCGACGGCGACCGCCTCACCGGGTGGTTCACCGAGGACTTCGACTGGGCCGAGCTCGCGACGCTCCGCTGCAGGGAACGACTGCCGAAGACCCGGCCGAACAACGTCGCCTACGACGGCGAAGAGCCGATCCTGCGCCTGCGCGACGTGCTCCGGATCGTCGACGAGGCGTCTGCCGCGGGTGACCGTGACCTCGGGGTCGTCGTCGAGATCAAGCACGCGCGCTACTACTCCGACCAGGGCTTCGACATCGGGGCGCTGCTGCTCGCCGAGCTCGCGGCGACGGACTGGGAATCACGCCCCGAGCGCCTCGTGATCGAGTCCTTCGAGCTCGGCGTGCTCGACCGGCTGCGCGCGGCGGGGGTCGCGGCCAAGCTCGTCTTCCTCGCCGAGCGGATCGGCGCGCCCGCCGACGAGCCGCAGCCGGGGGCGCCGAAGCGATCCTTCGGCTGGTACAAGAGCGACGATGGGCTCGCGCTCCTTTCGGGCCGCGTCGACGGGATCAGCGTCGCGAAGGGCGATCTGCTGCGCCTCAACGCGCTCGGCAGGGCCGTCGGACCGACCACGCTCGTGCAGCGCGCCCACGAGCGCGGCCTGATCGTCTACACCTGGACGCTCCGCCCCGAGAACCGCTACCTCAACATCCGCTTCCACTCCTCGCTGCGCCTCGCCGAGTGGGGCGACTGGCAGGCCGAGTTCGCGCTCATCGTGCAGTCGGGCGTCGACGGGATCTTCGTCGATCACCCCGACCTCGGCGTGGCCGCGGCGCGGCGGTAGAGCGGGAGCTCTGGCCGCTGGCCGCGGCGCGCGGGCCGCGATCCGGGCCGCGATCCGGCACCGGGTCCGGATCCGGATCCGGATCCCGCGCCGCAGCGAGCTACCTCGCGAGCTCGCCCACGAGGTTCTGCTCCATGAGTCGGCGCAGCTCCCGGCCGCGGTGCCCGCGGTCGAGGAGGAAGCCGAGCTTCGAGGTCGCGGCCTCGACCGTGAGGTCGGCGCCGTCGATGACGCCGGCCGCCGCGAGCTCGCGCCCGACGGCGTACCGCGCGAGGTCGACGCCGCCGCGCGCGCACTGCGTGATCGCGACGACGGGGAGCTCGCCGCAGATCTCGCGCAGCGTGCCGAGCATTCCCGGCCGCGCCATCGGGGCGTTTCCGCTGCCGTACGCCTCGATCACGAGGCCGTCCGGGCGCCCGCCCACGGCGGCGCGGAGGTCGTCGGCCGTCGTCGAGGGGACGAAGCGGAACGAGAGCACGCGGGCCGGGGCGGCCGGCGCGTCGTCCTCGTTCGCGGGGCGCGGGATGCCCGCGGGATTCGCGCCGAGCGCCTGCTCAGCGCGAAACGCCTCGAGCGAGACGCTGTCGTGCTTCGTCGCGCGCACGGCGGGCAGGAGCGTGCCCCCGAACGCGATCGAGACGGGGGCGCCGGCCGCCGCACGCACGGAGGCGCGGATCGCAAGCGTCAGGTTGTCGACGGCGTCGGTGTCGGCCGCGCCGTGCGGGAGCTGGCTCCCGGTCACGACGACGGGGGCGCCCAGGTCGCCGAGGTCGAAGGCGAGCCGCGACGCGGTGTAGGCGAGCGTGTCGGTTCCGTGGGTGATGACGACCCCGCGCGGCCGGTGCGTGCGCACGCGGGCGCGCACGGCGCGGGCGATGCGCGGGGCGGTGTCGGCGTCGGCGTTCGCGCTGTCGATCGCGGGGAGCAGGTGGTTCACGCGGTGTCCGATCCCGAGCGGGGCGCAAATGCCCGCGACCAGGTGCTCCAGGATCTCCGGGAAGTCTGGGTCGGGGGCCAGCCCGCCGTCGGTCTCGCGCATGCCGATGGTTCCGCCCGTCGCGAAGACGAGAACATTGGGGGAGGACATCCCTCCATTGTGTCGGATCGCGCCGGGCGGTGCCCGGAGGCCCCGGGTACGGCCCCGTCAGTGCAGCGCCCCGTCAGTGTCAGTGGTGCGGCCTAGACTTGAGCCACGATGAGTGACTTCGAACTTCTGGATCCCTCCGGGGTGCCCGTGGGCGCCGGTTTCGGCACCGACGGCGCGAGCGGCCCCGACCCCCTCCTCGACGGACTGAACCCGGCGCAGGAGCGCGCGGTCGTGTCCCGCGGCCCGGCGCTGCTGATCGTCGCGGGTGCCGGATCGGGCAAGACCCGCGTGCTGACGCACCGGATCGCCCACCTGATCAGGCAGCGGGAGGCGTGGCCCAGCCAGATCCTCGCGATCACCTTCACGAACAAGGCCGCGGCGGAGATGCGCGAGCGCATCGAGGGGCTGCTCGGCGAGGCATCGCAGGGCATGTGGATCTCGACCTTCCACTCGGCGTGCGTGAGGATCCTGCGTCGCGAGGCCGAGCGCTTCGGCTACGTCTCGGGCTTCACGATCTACGACTCGGCCGACTCGCGCGCGCTCCTCAAGCGGATCATCAAGGAGCTCGACGCCGACACCTACGGCTTTACGCCGGCGAACTCCGGGTCGAAGATCTCGAAGCTCAAGAACGAGCTTTCGGACGCCGACTCGTACGCGGCGACGATGAACGAGAACGACCCGCGCGACCGGCTCTTCGTCGAGATCTTCAAGATGTACGAGCAGGAGCTGAAGCGCGCGAACGCGTTCGACTTCGACGACCTGATCGGGCAGACCGTGCACCTGTTCCGGGCGCACCCCGACGTCGCGGCCGTGTACCAGCGGCGCTTCCGGCACATCCTCGTCGACGAGTACCAGGACACGAACCACGCGCAGTACTCGCTGATCCGCGAGCTCACGCGGCCCGTCGAGCCCGAGGAGGTCGCGCGGCTCGTGCCGCCGGCCCGCGACCGCGAGCTCGACGCCTCAGGCCGGATCCCGGCGGCGAGCCTCACGGTGGTCGGCGACTCGGACCAGTCGATCTACGCGTTCCGCGGCGCAGACATCCGCAACATCGTCGAGTTCGAGCGCGACTTCCGCGGGGCGGAGGTCGTGAAGCTCGAGCAGAACTACCGCTCGACGCAGAACATCCTGTCGGCGGCGAACGCCGTGATCGGCAACAACTTCGACCGCCAGGAGAAGAACCTGTGGACGGCCGAGGGCGACGGCGCGCGAATCACGGGCTTCACCGGCTACTCGCAGCACGACGAGGCGCGCTTCGTCGCCGAGGAGATCGAGGAGCTGCACCGCGGCGGCCTCGCCTACGGCGACGTCGCGGTCTTCTACCGCACCAACTCGCAGACGCGAGCGCTCGAGGAGCTGCTGATCCGCTCGGCGATCCCGTACCGCGTGCTCGGCGGAACGAAGTTCTACGAGCGCGCCGAGGTGAAGGACGCGATGGCGTACCTCACGAGCATCGCGAACCCCTACGACCCGATCGCGTGGTCGCGCCTGCTCGGCGCGCCGAAGCGCGGCATCGGGCCGATGGCGGAGGCGCACCTCGCGAACTTCCAGGAGAATCACGGGATCTCCTTCCACGAGGCGATGCTGCGCGCCGACGAGGTGGGGCAGCTCGGGCCGAAGCTGAAGGGCACTGTGCGCGAGCTCGGCGAGCTCCTCCTGCGCGCGGCGCGCATGGCCGTCGGTGAGCCGGGAGCAGCCGCGGCGGGTGATCCGCAGGGCACCGATCCGCAGGCCGCGGATCCGCAGGGCACCGATCCGCAGGCCGACGTCGCCGCCGACGAGGGCAAGAAGCCGGCCCCCGTCGCGGACCTTCTGAAGCTCATCCTCGACGAGACCGAGATGATCGAGAAGCTGCGCGCGCGGCGGGATCCGCAGGACGACGCGCGCGCCGAGAACCTCGAGGAGCTCGTCGCGGTCGCCCGCGAGTTCGACGTGAAGCAGCCGGGCGCGGGCCTCCTCGCGTTCCTCACCGAGGTGAGCCTCGTGGCCGCCGCCGACGACCTCGACGACACGAGCGGCACCGTGTCGCTCATGACGATGCACACCGCGAAGGGCCTGGAGTTCAAGGCCGTCTTCATCACGGGCGTCGAGGAGGGCCTGCTCCCGCACCAGATGTCGGTCGATGAGGTCGGCGGGGTCAACGAGGAGCGGCGGCTCATGTACGTCGGGATCACCCGCGCGCGCGAGCGGCTCTTCCTCACGCTCGCCTCGACGCGGGCGACATTCGGCGACGTCTCCGTCGCGATGCCGTCGCGCTTCCTCCAGGAGATCCCTGAGGGGCTCATCGACTGGCGCCAGTCGCCCGGCGAGGTGACGGGCCGCGGCGGCACGGAGTCGCGCGCGCTCAACGCGGTGCGGGGCGGCTCAGGCGGATACGGCTCGCGCGCCCGCGGCGGCGCCGGCCGCGGCACGGAGTCGAGCGTGTCCTTCGGCACCGGATCCGGATCCGGTGGCGGCCGAAGCTCTGCCGCCGTGTCGGAGCCCGCGAGCGGCAACATGCAGTCTGCCCTCGACAAGTGGCGGGAGCGCAAGCGGCTCGCGAAGGAGGCGCAGGCGGCAGGCGGCGGCTTCCCGAACACGATCGGCGGGGCGATCCGGGACAACGGGGATCTGGAGCTCGCCGCGGGCGACCGCATCACGCACGACGAGTACGGCGAGGGCCGCGTCACCGCGATCAGCGGCGCAGGCTCCAAGCGGATCGCGCACGTCGTATTCGACTCGGTGGGGGAGCGCAAGCTTCTCGTGAAGCTCGCGCCGATCCAGAAGGCGGACTAGCGGCCGATCACCTGGATGTATTCGTCCATGACGCGCTCGAAATCCTCTTCGCTCGCGTTGACGTCTCCGTCGCCGGTCATCCACTCGCTCATCTGCACGAGAATGACACCGGTCACGAGGGTGACCGCGAGACCCGCCTCGCGGACGGGGTCGCCCGTCCGGGAGTACTCGGGGTGCGCCATGAGCCAGTGGACCGCGGTCCCGGTCAGGGTGTAGGTGTTCTCGAGGTAGTTCGAGAGCATCATGCGGCCGGCCGCGGGCTGCTCGGCGACGAGCTGGTTGCGCAGCCGAGCGACCTCGGAGTTCACCTTGCTGTGTCCGATTGCGGCGAACATCAGCCGAAAGATGCCTCGCGGGAGGTCCTCGGGGCTGGTGTCCAGGATGGCGAAGGCCTCGGAGTCCTCGGGGAGCTCGAGTGCGCGGCCGACGATCGCATTGTCCCGCGCGGGGAAGTAATTGAAGAACGTGCTCCGTGAGATGTCTGCCATCTCACAGATCTCCTCGACGGTCACGTGCTCGACGCCCTTCTCGAGGGCGAGCTTCACGGCGGAGGACTCGATCGCATTCTCGGTCGCTCGACGCTTGCGAGCGCGAAGGCCCTCAGGTTTCGGGGTACCGGCAGTGCTCAAAACGACATCAACTCCATGAATCTGTGGGGGAACGAGAGATTCTTGCACAAGGATGCCCCGAAAACTCTCGGTTCCTATGAGTCTACTCGGGGGTTCTTGGGAATGACATGGGCAAAGTGGATAACGTATGAAATTCGACTCAATCTGTTTTTGTGGCGATCAGCACAAGAAACTGATCGGGCGACCCAGGATTGGGGCTCCGATCAGGCCGCGGTGCTAGACTCGGCAACTGGTCGACTTCTCTCGACATCGAGACACATTTCTGCCTCGGATCACCCCTGACTCCCCAAAAGAAGGACAGTACGTGGATCTGTACGAGTACCAG
Source organism: Leucobacter luti (assembly GCF_050310065.1). Classification (GTDB taxonomy): domain Bacteria; phylum Actinomycetota; class Actinomycetes; order Actinomycetales; family Microbacteriaceae; genus Leucobacter; species Leucobacter luti_B. The sequence goes on from NZ_CP190007.1 coordinate 1,312,603, forward strand.
GCACGAGATCTATTTGAGCGATACGGAGTGCCGGTGCTTGCCGGCATCGTCGCCGATACGCCCGAGGAGGTGCGTGCAGCGGCGGAGAAGCTCGGCGGCGTGGTCGTCGTCAAGGCTCAGGTGAAGACCGGAGGCCGCGGCAAGGCCGGCGGCGTGAAGGTCGCGAAGAACCCCGACGAGGCCTACGAGGCCGCCAAGTCGATCCTCGGCCTGGATATCAAGGGCCACGTCGTGAAGCGCGTCATGGTCGCAGCCGGCGCAGACATCGCGCAGGAGTTCTACTTCTCCGTGCTGCTCGACCGCGCCAACCGCTCCTACCTCTCGCTCTGCAGCGTCGAGGGCGGCATGGAGATCGAGCAGCTCGCGGTCGAGAAGCCCGAGGCGCTCGCCCGCATCGAGGTCGACCCGCTCGTCGGGATCGACGCGGCGAAGGCCGAGGAGATCGCGCGCGCGGCGAAGTTCCCCGAAGAGCTCGTCGCGAAGGTCGTCCCCGTCTTCCAGAAGCTCTACGAGGTCTACACGGGGGAGGACGCGACGCTCGTCGAGGTCAACCCGCTCGTGCTCACCGGCGAGGGCGAGATCATCGCGCTCGACGGCAAGGTCTCGCTCGACGAGAACGCCGACTTCCGCCACCCGGACCACGAGGCGCTCGCCGACAAGTCTGCTGAGGATCCGCTCGAGGCGAAGGCCAAGGCGCAGGATCTCAACTACGTGAAGCTCGACGGCGAGGTCGGCGTGATCGGCAACGGGGCTGGCCTCGTGATGTCGACGCTCGACGTCGTCGCCTATGCGGGCGAGAACCACGGCGGCGTGAAGCCCGCCAACTTCCTCGACATCGGCGGCGGCGCCTCGGCCGAGGTCATGGCGGCCGGCCTCGACGTGATCCTCGGCGACCCGCAGGTCAAGTCGGTGTTCGTCAACGTCTTCGGCGGCATCACCGCCTGCGACGCCGTCGCGAACGGCATCGTGGGCGCGCTCGCGAAGCTCGGCGACTCGGCGAACAAGCCGCTCGTCGTCCGCCTCGACGGCAACAACGTGGTCGAGGGCCGCAAGATCCTCGACGACGCGAACCACCCGCTCGTCACCCAGGCGGCGACCATGGACGAGGGCGCCGACAAGGCCGCCGAGCTCGCGAACGCGCGCTGATCCCGAGACAAGACCAGAAGAGAGCTTACGAATATGTCGATCTTCCTGAATAAGGATTCCAAGGTCATCGTCCAGGGCATCACCGGCGGCGAGGGCACGAAGCACACCGCGCGCATGCTCGCCGCGGGCACGAACATCGTCGGCGGCGTGAACGCGCGCAAGGCCGGCACCACGGTCTCGCACGTCGACGCGGCGGGCAACCAGGTGGAGCTCCCCGTCTTCGCGACCGTCGCCGAGGCGATGGCAGAGACGGGCGCTGACGTCTCCGTCGCGTTCGTTCCGCCGGCCTTCACGAAGGACGCCGCGGTCGAGGCCATCGACGCCGGCATCGGCCTCCTCGTCATCATCACCGAGGGCGTGCCGGTCAAGGACTCGGCCGAGCTGTGGGCGCACGCGAAGGCGACCGGCGGCAAGACCCGGATCATCGGGCCGAACTGCCCCGGCATCATCACGCCGGGCGAGTCCCTCGCGGGCATCACGCCCGCGACGATCACGGGCAAGGGCCCGATCGGCCTCGTCTCGAAGTCGGGCACGCTGACCTACCAGATGATGTACGAGCTGCGCGATCTCGGCTTCTCGACCGCGATCGGCATCGGCGGCGACCCCGTCATCGGCACGACGCACATCGACGCACTCGCGGCGTTCGAGGCGGATCCCGAGACGAAGGCGATCGTCATGATCGGTGAGATCGGCGGCGACGCCGAGGAGCGCGCGGCCGAGTTCATCAAGGCGAACGTGACGAAGCCGGTCGTCGGCTACGTCGCGGGCTTCACGGCCCCCGAGGGCAAGACGATGGGCCACGCGGGCGCGATCGTCTCCGGCTCCGCTGGCACGGCGCAGGCGAAGAAGGAGGCCCTCGAGGCCGCCGGCGTGCGCGTCGGCAAGACGCCGTCCGAGACGGCCGTCCTGCTGCGCGAGGCATTCGGCGCGCTGTAACCGAGACGCACCCCTGAAGGGGCCGGTCGCCTGTGGGCTGACCGGCCCCTTTCATGTTTCACGGTGTGACGACGCCCGGCCGCAGCGCCGCACGGGCCCGCCCGAGGTGCGGGATACTTGGGTCATGGAGCACACGAACGTGACCGGGGCGCACCTGGTCGGCAGCATCAACTTCGACGACGCAGAGACCACGATGCGGACCGCCGCCGAGCACCTGGGGGATCGGCTCAAGCGGATCCCCGACGGGGAGGTCGGCGAGCGCTTCCACTGGATCGCGTTCCAGCCGGGGCGGATCGCCGAGGCCGAGGGGATCGAGCGCGTCGGGGACACCCCGATCCCGCTCCGCATGCTCGACATCAGGCCGATCCGGATCGCGGACGGGGTGAATCCCGCCTCGCTCACGCTGCCCCCGCTCGGCTACGCGGAGGCCGCCCTCGAGTCGTGGGAGACGTTCGCGCGGCTGCAGGCCGACGGCGTGATCCCCGATGGGACCCGGTTCCAGGTGTCGCTGCCCACCCCGCTCGGGGTCGTCGGAAGCTTCGTGCGCGCCGAGGACCGCGCCGCGTTCGAGCCCGTGTACGAGGCGGCGCTCGCGCGCGAGCTCGATGCGATCCTCGCCGCGATCCCGCACGAGCGGCTCGCGATCCAGTGGGACGCCGCGCTCGAGTTCGCGATCCTGGAGCAGGCCGCGTACGCGGAGCGCGGCGGCAAGCGCTACGAGTGGTTCGACGACGCATGGGGCGGCACGAGCGAGCGGCTCGCGCGGCAGATCGACCGCGTGCCCGCAGACGTCGAGGTGGGCGTGCACCTCTGCTACGGCGATGTCGCCGAGAAGCACTTCGTCGAGCCCGCCGACACCGCGAACCTGACGCGCTTCGCGAACCTCGTGGTCGCGGCCGCGCACCGGCCGCTCACGTGGGTGCACCTTCCCGTCCCGATCGAGCGCGATGACCAGGAGTTCTTCGCGGCACTTTCGGGGCTCGAGATCCCCGAGTCGACGGAGCTCTACCTCGGGCTCGTGCACCGCGAGGACGGGGTGGAGGGCGCCGAGCGCCGGATCCGCGCCGCGCAGCAGCACGTGAGGCGCCCCTTCGGCGTCGCGACCGAGTGCGGCTTCGGCCGCGCCCCCGAGGGCACGACCATCCCGCTCTTCGAGACCCACCGAGCGGTCGCCGCCCCCCACTAACCTGCCCCCTCAAACCGACCCCACCTTGCCGTTTCTGCGCTCGATGTGCGAAATATCCGGGAAAAAGCGCACATCGAGCGCAGAACCGGCAAGGTACGCAAAACCGGCAAGGTACGCGGGGCGGGTAGGATGGTGGGGTTGTGCCTGCGGGCGCACACCCGTATCTTCGCTCCACCCCCTCGCCGGGGCCCCGAAAGGATCGCAGTGAACCGCCGTCTCCTCCGTTCGCTCTCCGTCACCGCCGCGGCAACCGCGGCCCTCGCGCTCGCCCTCACGGGCTGCTCCTCGAACGCATCCCAGGGCGGCTCCGCCCAGGGCGGCGAGGCCACGGGCGACACGATCCGCATGGGCACGCAGCCCTGGCTCGGCTACGGCCAGTGGTATGTCGCCGAGGATCAGGGCTTCTTCGCCGACAACGGCGTCAAGGTCGAGCTCTCGAGCTTCAACGCCGACGCCGATGTGAACGCCGCCCTCGCCGCCAACCGCCTCGACATGGCGAACGTCGGCGCGCAGGCCGCGCTGCAGTTCATCGAGCAGGGCGTCGACGTCTCGATCGTGCTGATGCTCGACTCGGCGACCGAGGCCGACGCGGTGCTCACCTCCTCGGGCATCCAGACGGTCGAGGATCTCAAGGGCAAGAAGGTCGCGTTCGAGCGCGGCGCCACGAGCGAGATCCTGCTCGCCGAGGCCCTCGAGGGCGCCGGCATGTCCTTCGACGACGTGAGCGTCGTCGAGTCCTCGGCCGACAAGGTCACCCCGATGCTGCTCGCGGGCCGCGTCGACGCGGGCGTCACCTACGAGCCCTACGTCAGCGAGGCGCTCGCCTCGGGCAAGGGCGTCGAGACGCTCCTCACCGCGGGCGACTACCCGGGCCTCATCACCGATGTTCTGGTCGTGCGCAACGACGTGCTCGACGAGCGCCCCGACGAGGTGCGCGAGGTGCTCGCCTCCTGGGACGAGGCCGTCGCCTTCACCGAGGCGAATCCCGACGAGGGCCGCGCGATCATCGCGAAGGGCGTCGGATCCGACGTCGCGGACCTCGAGTCGGCCTTCGAGGGCGTGCACTACTACACCCTCGCGGAGAACCGCGAGCTCCTCACGGGCCAGTACCTCACGGAGACGCTCCCCACGCTCGTGAAGGTCGCGAAGCGCATCGGCCTCATCGAGACCGACGTCGACGCGAAGTCGGCGATCCGCTCCGAGTTCCTCGGCGAGTAACACCGAGCGCCCCGCGAACGGGCGGGCGCGAGACACCAGGAGACAGGTCAGAGACGTGGCAGCAGCACCCGCGCGACGACGCCGGAGGGCCCGCATCGGCGGCCGGCTGGGCAGGCCGGCCTACCTCGCGACGGCGGTCGCGACCTTCGTCGTGCTCATCGCGGCATGGTGGGCAGCGAGCGCGTCCGGCCTCGTCGATCCGATGTTCCTGCCGGGGCCGGATCAGGTGCTTTCGGCGCTCGGCAGGCAGGCGGGCAACGGCGAGCTGTGGGCCGACATCGGGGTCAGCTCGTTCCGGATCCTGATCGGCTTCCTCCTCGCGACCGTGATGGCGATCCCGCTCGGCACGCTCATGGGCGTGAGCGCCGTCGCCGAGGCCGCGCTCGAGCCCCTCATGGACTTCATCCGGTATATGCCCGTCGTGGCATTCGTGCCGCTCACGATCGTCTGGGTCGGCATCGACGAGAGCCAGAAGTTCCTGATCATCTGGATGGGTACGTTCTTCCAGCAGGTGCTCATGGTGGCCGACGCCGTGCGCCGCACCCCGCGCAACCTCGTGAGCCTGGGCGAGACCCTCGGCCTCGGCCGGATCCAGCTCCTCACGCGCATCGTGGTCCCGTCCGCGATGCCCCGGATCTGGGACGCGCTCCGGATCACCCTCGGCTGGGCGTGGACCTGGCTCGTGGTCGCCGAGCTCGTGGCCGCCTCGAGCGGCATGGGCTTCCGGATCACGGTCGCCCAGCGCTTCTTCGAAACGGAACTCATCATCGGCTACGTGCTCGTGCTGGGCGTGCTCGGCCTCATCCTCGACCAGGCCATGCGGGCGGGCGGCCGCCGCATGTTCGCGTATCAGGAGGGCCGCTCATGAGCGCCGGATCGGGTCAGACGCAGGCGACGGCGCCGAAGCTCCTCGCCGAGGGCGTGGTCAAGCGCTTTGGCACCGTGACGGCGCTCGACGGGATCGACCTCGTGGTCGAGCGCAACGAGTTCGTGTCGATCGTCGGCGCCTCGGGCTGCGGCAAGTCGACGCTCCTCTCCCTGATCGCGGGGCTCGAGGAGCCGACCGCCGGCACGCTCGCGGTCGACGGCCGCGAGATCCTGGGCCCGGGCCGCGATCGCGGCGTCGTGTTCCAGCAGGCGACGCTCATGCCCTGGCTCACGGTGCAGAAGAACGTCGAGTTCGCGCTGCGCGGCGAGAGCGGGCTGTCGAAGTCGGAGCGCGCCGACCGCGCGCGCGAGTTCCTCGGGCTCGTCGGGCTCGCGGGCTTCGAGGGGGCGCACCCCGCGCAGCTCTCCGGCGGCATGCAGCAGCGCGCCGCCCTTGCGCGCTCGCTCTGCTACGGCCCCGATGTGCTGCTCATGGACGAGCCGTTCGGCGCCCTCGACGCGCTCACGCGCCGCACGATGCAGGAGCTGCTGCTCGAGGTCTGGGAGCAGCACCGCCTCACGGTGCTGCTCGTCACGCACGACATCGACGAGGCCGTCATCACGAGCGACCGGGTCGTCGTGATGAGCCCGCGCCCCGGCCGGGTGCGGCGCATCGTCGACGTCCCGATCCCGCGCCCGCGCACGCTCGCGTCGGAGCGCGCACCGGAGTTCCGGGAGATCTCCGACGAGATTCTCGGCCTCATCCACGAGGCCGAGTAGGGGCGAAAAGCGCTGAAAGCGCCGTGCGACTCGCCTGAGTTTCAGCGCGCTCGGAGTAGGCTTCTTTCTCGATGAGATCTTTCGTGACGGCCGTTGTCGCGGCGCTCGAGGCGGCAGCCGTGGCGCTCGCGGGCCTCGTCGTCGTCGCGGCCCCGGCGCTGCTGCTCTGGATCGTGACGTTCGGGCTCGCCGCCGAGCCGTCGGCGGTCGCGAGCTGGGCGGCCGGCGTCTGGCTGCTCGGCCACCTCGTGCCGCTCGGCTTCGAGATCCCGCCCGAGGCGGCGCTCGGCCTCGGCCTGCCTCCCGAGGCGCTCGGGATCACCCTCTCGCTCGCTCCGCTCGGGATGACGCTGCTCACGGTGTCGCTCGCGCTGCGCGCGGGCTGGCGCTTTGCGGGCCGCGGGGGAACGGGCGCGGCCGGCGCCCTCGGCGGCGCCGCGGGCTTCGGCGTGGTCGCGTTCCTCGTCTCGATGGTGGCGGCCCCCGTGCTCGCCTGGCCGACCTGGGCGGCGACGCTCGTGCCCGCGCTCGTCTACGGGCTCTCCTCGCTCGCGGCGTTCCTCGTGCGCGCGGCGCGCGACGGGCAGGACTGGTGGCAGGCGCTCGTGCGCCGCACGCTCCGCGGGCTCGACCGCGCCGGGCTCCCGAGCACCGCGGCGCTCCCGGCCCGCGCCGCGCAGACCGTGCGGCTCGCGGCCGCCTCGCTCGCGCTCTACGTCGGGATCGCGGCGCTCGCGCTCACGATCGCCCTCGTCGCGGGCTACGCGCGCGTGATTGAGCTCAGCCAGAACCTGCAGCTCGACCCGCTCGGCTCGATCCTCCTCTTCCTCGCCCAGCTCGTGATCCTCCCCGTCGGCGTCGTCTGGGCGGGCGCGTGGGCCACGGGCGCCGGGTTCTCGGTCGGGATCGGGTCCTCCGTCACCCCGTTCGAGACCCTCACCGGCCCGCTTCCCGCGCTTCCCGTGCTCGGCGCGATCCCGCAGGGCTGGGGCGCGCTCGGCGCGATCCCGCCGGCCCTCCTCGTCGTGGCCGGCATCGCGGTGGGCGCTGCGTTCGCGCGCCGACCCGAGTTCCGGCGCGTATCCTGGGCCGCCGCCTGCATCGTCCCCGTGGTCGCCGCGGCGCTCGCTGGCCTCGCGGTCGCGGGCCTCACCTTCCTCGGCTCCGGATCCATCGGACCCGACCGGCTCGCGGAGGTCGGCGCGCACCCCTGGCTCGTCGGCGGCCTCGCGGCAGGGGAGCTGGGGCTGGGGCTCCTCGTCGGCACCGTCGCCTCGCGCTTCGACGCGGCGAGGATCAGGGAGTCGCTGCCCCGCGAGGTGCCGGGCGGCGAGTCGCTCACCCGGCTGCGCGAGCGGGTCGGCGACCGCGTGGGGGAGTTCACCCGCGGCCGCGGCGCCGGCGCCGCTGGTGCCGCCGCCGGACTCGGCCCTGCCGCCGACACCGACGACCAGGAGACCGCAGACCTGAGCGAGCTTCGCGTGCGGGACGCCGACAGCGCCGACGCCGATCCGGACACCGACGACGGCTTCGACTACGGCAGCGGGTCTTCCGTGCCCGCGCAGGCCGCCGCAGAGACCCCTGAGCAGGAGACCGTGCCGCTCGACGACGCCGTGTCGGGCGTCGGAGAGGATCCGGATCCGGATCCGGATACTGAGCCAGGTCCAGAGCCTGATTCCGGTACGGCGGATGGTGCCGCAGTAGACTCCGAAACCGAGGCCATCCTGCAGGCGTACGCCTGGGACGGGGCGCAGGAGGTTTCCCCTGAGCGGGACGAGGATAGCGGCGGTTGGCGCCGGCCGTGGCGCGGGCGCTAGACCCTCATGGAGCGGGCTGACCTGCGTGGGCCCGATGGGATCGCGACGACAGGCCCCAACAGCACCTAGCCTGTGGCGCATGAACTAGCTTTCGCAGATCACCAACCCACTTGCGACGCGCACCTTGCTTCGTGGCATGCCTGGGGTGAAACTCAATGCGGATCACCCAGACACAGGAGTTCGACCATGCGTGAAGCAGAGAACCCAGGATCGACACGGTCTCAGAAGTGGTTGTTTTCGACATGGCTGTGTGCGGGGTGTTCGACCGTCGCCATCGGCGCCATCGCAGCGTTCTTTCTGGACCCGTTCAGCCCGAGCCTCGTCATCTTGCGGGACGTTGCGCTCATCGTGATTCCGGCCTGCGTCGTCGGATCGATAGTCATCTCCGCAAGCCCCGCTCGCGCCATCCACAGAGTTGCCGCCACGATCGGCGTGCTGGGGATCCTGGCAGCCTCAACTGCCTCGGTCCTGTGGATCCATGCTCTTGACGCAGAAACAGACGCGCCCTTCGGGGCCGCAACCACTCTCGCCGCGGTAGTCATGCTCTCGACCTCCATGCTGCTCTTTCTGCACTCGCACATGAGCCGAGGTCCGGTGCCCGCGATCCTGACCAGGATCCTGCTCGGAGCCGCGAGCGTCGGTTTCGGGCTGGCCGTCGTACTGCTCGCGTATCTGCCCTGTGCGGCCGCGGCCCTCGCTCTTTCTGGACTGGTCTACTCGATGGTCAAGCATCGAGGGATCACGGCCGGAGCCTGAGACGGGGCGCAGGAGGTTTCCCCTGAGCGGGAGGACGATCGCGGCGGTTGGCGCAGGCCGTGGCGCGGGCGCTAGGGCCAGGCTGCGAGGACTGTCTGAGGTAAGCCTGTTGCGGGGTAGGGGCTCATTGCGCAGGGTCGAACGAGCATTCACTTGGCGCCTGAGATACATGCCACTGCCTGCGCACCCAATGTGGTGCGAGGGGGCGCATCCCGTTTCTATTACTTCCGATCACGTCTTGGGTATTCACCAAAAGATCCGCCCTGCAGGGCTCCTACCCTCGTTCGGAACCATCGGCGATGCACCTGACAACGCGATGATGGAATCCTTCTGTTCCTCGATGCAGATCGAACTGCTCAACCGGAAGAATTGGAAGACGCGAATCGAGCTCGCGAACGCGATATTCGAGTACATCGGGGTGTTCACCAATCGCAGACGAATGCACTCGTCGGTGGGATATCAAACACACACGGACTTCGATCTTTCCCTCTCAAAACAGTTGGCACCCGCCTGAAGCTAGTGACCGGGACTGGAAACCAAACTGTAGCTCAGGTCAACCTGTCACCTAAAGGTGCGCCAGACCCCTCCTTCCAGCGGCTCCACGACACAGGCCTGCTTGTGATGTGCTGGTCGGAATGGCTGCGGACCTTTTGGTACCTTCCATCAGCAGAGTTGGGAAGCTACGGTTTGGAATTGGAACGCCGAAGCCTCCCCATCGGCTCAGAGCGTTTGCTCCAAGATTGGCGAAATTACCGTGAACGCTCGCAAACTCGCGATACTCATCTCCTTCTCCCTGGCACTACTATCGGGCCCCATGGTTTCCGCTTCCTCGGCGCTCGCTGACGGCGCCCTGGAATTCATCCAATTGAAGGACAGGGATCGAGCACAATTGCAGAGTTGCTTTGACACCTTTGCAGTGCCGAAGGCTCAACAAGACAGCCTGATCACATCTTTCCTGGACGGAAAGATGTGGAAATGCGTCACGAATGCAGAATCTCCAGTGGCTAGTGAACAGCTACTTCGGAACGGAGTTCGTTGGAACCTTGACCGCTTCAGTGATGGTTCAGTACGTGCGAACGGAATTGGAACACCAGAGTTCAGCCAGGGGCATACCCCAAGAGGGGTGAATGACTGCGGCTACGAACCCGGAAAGAAAGGGAATTTTGCGAACTGCAACATCTACTACTGGGTAGGACTTGTGCAGTCTGGCTTCAGAGCCAACTTCACCGTCGTGCATCGAGGCTGGGACAAGATTACGAGTGTGTGGGCTCCAAGTTTTACAGCGATAGGGGCGTGTAGCGCCAACGTACCGGAGCCATCAATTGTCAAACGCACCGAGAGTCCAACCGGAGCAGCAGTTGCTGGCTTTACGCCAAGCGCCACAATGTGTGCGACAAACTACTCCACAACGTTTCCCTCATATCTCCATGTCGGCGGCGACCAAGCAACGCATCATTTCCAGTGAGCAAGACTCATGACGAGTCTGTTGGTCTGGAATGTGTTGGCGGTTGCCTCGGCAATTGTTCTGATCCTTCTCAGTTGGCTGGGATATCGGTACGTCACAAGACGCTCCCGGAGGTCGAATCGCGAACGATAGGTCAGGGTGAAGAATTGATTTCTCTGTCCGAGTAAGAATTCACAGAACCTCCTCACCCCTCCTCAAGAATGCCGCTGCCCCGGCAGCACTGCTTTCTCTACCGCGCAGAGATCTCTCTTCGAAAGCCGTTACCGCAAGCCCCGCTCTCGTCGCGCACAGAGTGGCGGCCACGATCGGCGTGTTGGGGATCCTGGCGGCATCCATCGCCTCTGTCCAGTGGATCCATGCTGTTTTTCTGATTCCGCTGGTGAGCCGCGGAGCGCTGCCCGCGATCCTCACCAAGATCCTGCTCGGAGCCGCGAGCGTCGTTTTCGGCCTGGCCGTCGTACTGCTCGCGTATCTGCCCTTTGCGGCCGCGGCACTCGCTCTGTTCGGATTGGTCTTCTCGATGGTCAAGCATCGAGGGATCACAGCCGGAGCCTGAGACAGCGCGCAGGAAGTTTCCCCTGAGCGGGACGAGGATCGCGGCGGTTGGCGCCGACCGTGGCGCGGGCGCTAGGGTAGGAGCGCAATCCACGGGAGTCCCGGCGCGCGGGGCTGAGAGGGAGTACGCGTACTCCGACCGTTCAACCTGATCTGGTTCATGCCAGCGGAGGAAGGAACCCTCGAATGACCCCTGCATCATCTGCATCCGCGCCGCTCCGTCGCGCGGTCACCGTCGCGCTCTCGGCACTGGCCGTCTCGGCGCTCGCGCTCACGGGCTGCGCGACGGGAAGCGGCAACCCGGGTGGCGATGGCGGCGACGAGACGGGCGACGCGAACTCGGTCACCCTGATCGTGCACGACTCGTTCCCGAACGACGACTTCGCGAAGGCCGCGAGCGCGGCGACGGGCCTCGACGTGAAGGTGATCTCCGCCGGCGACGGCGGCGAGCTCACGAATAAGCTCGTGCTCACGAAGGGCGCCCCGATCGCCGACGCGTTCTTCGGCGTCGACACGATCTTCGCCTCGCGCCTCGTCGAGAACGACGTCGTCGAGGCCTACACGCCGAAGGAGCTGCCCGCGGGCGCCGCCGAGCTCGCGATCGACGACAAGGGATCCCTCACCCCCGTCGACCGCGGCGCGACGTGCGTGAACGTCGACACGGGCTGGTTCACCGAGCACAGCCTTCCCGAGCCGAAGAGCTACGAGGACCTCGCGAAGCCCGAGTACCAGGACCTCTCGGTGATCCTGGATCCGACCGCGTCGTCGACCGGGGCCTCCTTCCTCGTCGGCACGGTCGAGGAGTTCGGCGAGGACGGCTTCGCCGACTACTGGAAGTCGCTCCTCGACAACGGTGCGCGCCTCGAGCAGGGCTGGAGCGACGCCTACAACGGCCAGTTCACGCAGGGCGGCGGCGACGGCAAGCGCCCCATCGTCGTCTCCTACAGTTCCTCGCCGGCGTTCACGGTGAGCGAGGACGGCACCGCGACGACCACGAAGGCCCTCCTCGACACCTGCTCGAACCAGGTCGAGTACGCCGGCGTGCTGCAGGGCGCCGCGAACCCCGAGGGCGCGAAGGCCGTCGTCGACTACCTCGTCTCCCGCGAGTTCCAGGACACGGTTGCGGACGCCATGTACATGTACCCTGTCGACGAGGGCGCGAGCGTGCCTGCCGAGTGGACCCAGTTCGCCCCGCTGCCGAGCGCCGAGCAGTCGCACGACCTGCCCGCCGCCGAGATCGAGCGCGGGCGCGAGGGCTGGCTCAGGACCTTGGGCGAGCAGATCGGGCTGTAGTGCCGAGAGGTCGGGGGCGGGCGACCCACGGAAGGAACCCCGAGCAGGGCGCGCGGACGCGCCCGCTCGGGGCGTCCGCGTGGGCCGTCGCCGCGTGGGTCGCCGCGGCGGCGCTCCCGCTCGCCTTCCTCGGCCTCTTCTTCCTCTGGCCGGTCCTCTCGCTCGTCGCGACGGGCTTCCTGGCCGACGGCGGGATCGGCGGCATCGGCGCGGGCAGGCTCGACCTCTCCGGGATTCCCGAGGTGTTCGGCAGCCCGCGCACCTGGAAGGTCATCGGCCAGACCCTCGCGCAGGCCGGCCTCGCGACCGTCATCTCGGTCGCGCTCGGGCTGCCCGCGGCCCACGTGCTCTACCGGCTGCAGTTCCGGGGGCGCGGGATCCTGCGCGGCCTCCTCACGGTGCCGTTCGTGCTGCCGACCGTCGTCGTCGGCGTCGCGTTCTCGGCGCTCACGGGGGAGGGCGGCCCGCTCGCCTTCCTTGGCCTCGACCGCAGCCTCGCGGCGATCGTGCTCGCGCTCGCGTTCTTCAACGTCACGGTCCTCGCGCGCACGGTCGGCGGCTTCTGGGCGCGGCTCGACGACCGGGCCGAGCAGGCCGCGATGGTGCTCGGGGCCGGCCGGATCCGGGCCTGGCTCACCGTCACCCTGCCGGCGCTCGCGCCCGCGCTCGCCTCGGCCGCCGCGCTCGTCTTCCTCTTCAGCTCGACCTCGTTCGGGATCGTCCTGATCCTGGGCGGGCGCGAGTTCTCGAACGTCGAGACCGAGATCTACCGGCTCACGGTGCAGTATCTCGACCTGCGGGGTGCCGCCGTGCTGTCGCTCGCGCAGTTCGCGATCGTGGGGGCGGCCCTCTGGGTCTCTGCGCGGCTCCGCGCGGCGGGCGAGCGCGCCGTCGAGCTGCTCCCCGAGGGGCAGCAGCTCAGGCGGCCGGGGCGCGGCGACGTGCCCGCCATCGTCGCGCTCGCGGTCACGGCGCTCCTCCTGCACGGCCTCCCGATCCTCACGCTCGTCGCGCGTTCGCTGCGCGGGCCGGGCGGCGAGTGGACGCTCGCGAACTACGCCGCCCTCGTGTCGCCGCCCGCCGATCTGCCGCTCGACGCCCCGGTCACCTCGGCGATCTGGCTGTCGCTGCGGATGGCGCTCGTCGCCGCACTCCTCGCGATGGCGCTCGGCGTGCTGCTCGCGCTCGTGCTCTCGCGCAGGCCCGAGCGGCCGGGACTCAGGCGGGCGCTCTCGCTCTTCGACGGCCTCGTCATGCTGCCGCTCGGCGTCTCGGCCGTGACCCTCGGCTTCGGCCTGCTCATCACGATGCACCGCCCGCTCGGGATCGGGCTCGACCTGCGCACCTCGGTCGCGCTCATCCCGATCGCGCAGGCGCTCGTCGCGCTGCCCCTCGTGGTGCGGACCCTGCTGCCGGTGCTGCGCGGGATCGACCAGCAGCTCCGCTTCGCCGCCGCGACGCTCGGCGCCGGCCCGCTCGCGGTGCTCCGCACGGTCGACCTGCCGCTCCTCGGCCGCTCCGCCGGGCTCGCCCTGGGCTTCGCGTTCGCCGCGTCGCTCGGCGAGTTCGGGGCGACCTCCTTCCTCGTGCGGCCGGGGGAGCAGACGCTCCCCGTCGCGGTCGCGCGGCTCATCGGGCACCAGGCGCCCGGCAGCTACGGCGCGGGCCTCGCCGCGGCCGTGCTGCTCGGCGCGCTCGCGGCCGGCGTCATGCTGCTCGCCGAGCGCTTCCGGGCGGACGGCCGCCTCGGCGCCCAGGGGAGGGCCGAGTTCTGATGCGCGGCACCGCCCTGCTTCCAGCGCACCGGCCCGAGTTTCTCGCCGCCGACGCCCTCCTGCTGGACGGCCGCTCCGGATCCGGCAAGACGGCGCTCGCCGCAGAGCTCACCGCCGCGCTCAAGGCCGCCGGCCGCGCGCCCCAGCTCCTGCCGGTCGAGGACCTCTACCCCGGCTGGGACGGGCTCGCGGCGGGATCCGGATCCGTCGCCGCCGCCCTCGCGGCCGGCGAGTACCGCCGCTACGACTGGGTCGCCGGCCGCTTCGCCGAGACCGTGCGGCTCGATCCGGAGCGGCCCCTCCTCATCGAGGGCTGCGGCGCGCTCACCGCCGCGAACCTCGCGGCCGCGCGCGCCTGGGCCGAGCGGGCCGCGGCGGGCCACGGCCGCGGCCCGCTCGGCGACGTGCTCGGGATCTGGATCGAGGCCCCCGCCGAGCTCCGGAAGCGCCGCGCGCTCGCCCGCGACGGCGAGATGTACGCCCCGCACTGGGACCGCTGGGCCGCGCAGGAGGACACGCTCTACGCCGCCGAGCGGCCCTGGCTCCTCGCGGATCGGGTGCTCACGGCCGGAAGGTAGACTGGTCGGGTGCTGAAACTCGCAGTTCTCATCTCCGGCGGCGGGAGCAACCTCCAGGCACTCATCGCCGCCGCGGAGGATCCGTCGTTCCCCGCGCGCATCGTCTGCGTCGGGTCCGACACGGACGCTCCCGGCCTCGCCCACGCCGAGGCCGCGGGGATCCCCACCTTCGTCGTGCGGCCCCGCGACTATCACTCCCGCGAGGAGTGGGGGCAGGTGTTCGCCGCGGCGATCCAGGAGCACGGCGTCGGAACGGGCCCGGAACCCGGCCTCGTGGTGAGCGCGGGGCTCATGCGCATCCTGCCCGGTGGGTTCGTGCGCGAGTTCTCGCCGTTCCTCATCAACACGCACCCGGCCCTCCTGCCGAACTTCCCCGGCGCCCACGCCGTGCGCGACGCGCTCGCGGCAGGCGCCCCCCAGACGGGCGTCACCGTGCACATCATCGACGAGGGCGTCGACACCGGTCCCGTGCTCCGGCAGGCGAGCGTCGACGTGCGCGACGGCGAGACCGAGGACGAGCTGCACGAGCGCATCAAGCAGCTCGAGCGTCCCCTCCTCGTCGCCACCGTGCGCGAGATCGCCGAGCGCCACCTCGACCTCGAGGCCGTCGCCGCGGGGCGGGATCCGGGCCCGGCCTGATCCGGAACCAGACCACTCGACCAGACACCGAACACACGACAGCAAGGAGCCTGATGGCAGTCCAGAGCCACGACCCGAGCCTCTACGAGCACCGCGACCTCATCGAGGTGAAGCGCGCGCTCATCTCCGTGAGCGACAAGACCCGACTGCTCGATCTCGCGGCCGCGCTCGCCGAGGCCGGCGTCGAGATCGTCTCGACGGGGTCGACGGCGCAGACGATCCGCGACGCGGGCCACGCCGTGACCGACGTGTCCGAGGTGACGGGCTTCGCCGAGGCGCTCGACGGCCGCGTGAAGACGCTGCACCCCGCCGTACACTCCGGGCTCCTCGCCGACCTGCGCCTCGCGGATCACCGCGCGCAGCTCGCCGAGCTCGGCTTCGCGCCGTTCGAGCTCGTCGTCGTGAACCTCTACCCGTTCGAGGAGACCGTCGAGTCGGGCAAGCCCGCCGCCGACATCGTCGAGAACATCGACATCGGCGGCCCCGCCATGGTGCGCGCGACCGCGAAGAACCACGCGAACGCCGCGATCGTGGTCTCGCCCGCACGCTACGACGAGATCATCGCGGCCGTGCGCGAGGGCGGCACCACGCTCGCCCAGCGCCGCTCGCTCGCGACCGAGGCGTTCGTGCACACCGCGAACTACGACGGCGCCGTGGCGAACTGGTTCCTCGACCAGGAGGACGTGCGCTGGGACGACTCGGCGGCGGGTGCTGCCGGTGCTGCCGGTGACTTCGGCGCTGACGAGGAGCTCGAGGGCGACGAGGACGGATCCGAGGCCGAGGGCCTCGACCTGGTCTTCGAGCGGCCCGACGCCGACTCGCCCGCGAGCGAGATGACGCTCGGCTTCGAGATCTTCGGCCTGCGCGACTCGGTGCTGCGCTACGGCGAGAACAGCCACCAGCGCGCCGCCCTTTTCACCGAGAACGACGGCGCAGGCATCGCGCAGGCGAAGCAGCTGCACGGCAAGGAGATGTCGTACAACAACTACGTCGACGCCGACGCCGCGCTCCGCGCCGCCTTCGACCACGAGCGCCCCGCGGTCGCGATCATCAAGCACGCGAACCCGTGCGGGATCGCGGTCGCCCCCGAGGGCGCCGCCGACCCGATCGCCGCCGCGCACGAGCTCGCGCACGCGTGCGACCCCGTGTCGGCCTACGGCGGGGTCATCGCGACGAACTGCCCGGTCACGAAGGGCATGGCCGAGACCGTCTCCGGCATCTTCACCGAGGTCATCGTGGCCCCGGGCTTCGAGCCGGACGCGCTCGCGATCCTGACCCAGAAGAAAAACCTGCGCCTCATCGTGCTGCCGGCCGACTTCGCGCAGAACCCCGTCGAGATCCGCCAGGTCTCGGGCGGTTTCCTGCTGCAGGACGCCGACCGCGCGTTCGCGCCGGCGAGCGAGTGGGAGCTCGCGACGGGCGAGCCGGCCGACGCCGCGACGCTCGCCGAGCTCGAGTTCGCGTGGCGCGCGTGCCGCGCCGTGAAGTCGAACGCGATCCTGCTCGCGAAGGACGGCGCCTCGGTCGGCGTCGGCATGGGCCAGGTGAACCGCGTCGACTCGTGCCGCCTCGCGGTGCAGCGCGCGGGGGACCGCGTGGCCGGCGCGGTCGCGGCATCCGACGCCTTCTTCCCGTTCGCGGACGGGCTCGAGGTGCTACTTGAGGCCGGCGTGCGCGCCGTCGTGCAGCCCGGCGGATCCGTGCGCGACGAGGAGGTCATCGCCGCGGCGAAGGCCGCGGGCGTCACAATGTACTTCACCGGCGAGCGGCACTTCTTCCACTAGGGGGCGCTCGCGGGGAATGCGAATAACTGGAGGGGAACATGGAAATCGTTAAGGGCATCCTCGTGGTGCTGCACCTCGTCGGCTTCGGCGCCGTCTTCGGCAGCACGCTGTCGCAGCTGTCGCTCGTCAAGGAGGGCCGTGCGCGGATCACGCCGGGGATCCTGCACGGCGCGACGCTGCTCTTCGCGACGGGGCTCCTGCTCGTCGCATCGATCTACATGCTGGGCGGCGAGCCCAACAACATGAAGATCGGGGTGAAGACGCTCGTGCTCATCGGGCTGATCGTCGTCATCCTGGTGAACCGCAAGAAAGAGAACGTGTCCGGGGGCGTGCTCGGCGCGATCGCCGGCATGTCGCTCCTCAACGTGGCGCTCGCGGTGCTCTGGCACTGATCGGCGCTTCCCACGAAAAGGGGCCCGGGCCGCAGTTGCGGTCCGGGCCCCTTCGCGTCTCGGTCGGGGAGTTGTTAGCGATTTCGGTTCGAATAACCGCTGTTACGAACCGAAATCGCTAACAACCAGCGAGCGCGGGGGTTAGCGCCAGCGGGCGCCCCAGGACTTCGACTCGCCCGCGGGCGCGATCGCCTGCGGCACGCCCGCCGGGTTCGCGTCGCGGAGCGCGGCGGGGAGGAATGCGTCGGGCGCGTTCTGGTAGGCGACCGGGCGCAGGAAGCGCTTGATCGCCGAGGTGCCGACCGAGGTGCTCGCGTCGTTCGTGGTCGCGGGCCACGGGCCGCCGTGCTGCTGCGCGGGGGTCACCGCGACGCCCGTCGACCAGCCGTTGAAGAGGACGCGGCCGACCTGGGCGGCGATCGCCGAGACGAGCGCCTGGAGCTCGGCCGCGTTCGCGGTCTCGCCCGTCGCCTCCTCGGCGCTCAGGTGCAGCGTGCCCGTGAGGTTGCCCTCGTAGAACTCGGGCATGAGGGCCGCGAGGTCGGTGCCCTCGGGCACCTCTACGAGGATCGAGAGCGGGCCGAAGGCCTCCTCGACGAGCGCCTCCTTGCCGACGCGGAAGTCGTCGAGCGAGACGGCGACGACGGTGGGCGTTGCCCAGCCCTGGCCGGCGTCGTCGAAGCGCACGCCGCCCGGGATCACGGCGCGGACGCCCTGCGCGGCGAGGATCGCGTCGCGGCGCTCGGCGAAGCTGCGCGCGATGCGGGGGTCGAGCAGGCGGTGCTCGGGGAGCTCGCCGGCCGCGTGGGCGGCGGCGACCGCGTCGGGCAGCTCGGAGCCCGCGGGCACGAAGACGAAGCCCGGCTTCGTGCAGAGCTGGCCGGCGGATCCCGCGACGCTCGTGAGGTAGCCGGAGGCGATCTCGCCCGCGCGCTCGGCGATGGCCGCCGCGGTGACGAAGACGGGGTTGACGCTGCCGAGCTCGCCGTAGAACGGGATCGGAGCCGGGCGCGAGGCCGCGATGTCGGCGAGCAGGCGGCCGACCGCGATCGAGCCCGTGAACGCGCCGGCCTTGATGCGCGGATCCTTCAGCACCTCGACGCCGGCCTCGCGGCCGTGGATGAGCTGGAACGTGCCTTCGGGCATGCCGGCGCCCGCGAGCGCGGCGGCGGCGACCTCGGCGGTCGCGTCGGAGAGCTCGGGATGGCCCGAGTGCGCCTTCACGATGAGCGGGCAGCCCGCGGCGAGGATCGACGCGGAGTCGCCGCCCATGACGGAGAACGCGAAGGGGAAGTTCGAGGCCGAGAAGTTGATGACCGGGCCGAGGGGGAGGTGGGTGCGGCGGATGTCGGGGCGCACGCCGAGGGCGAAGTCGGAGTCTGCGTAGTCGATGCGGGCGTCGAGGTAGCCGCCGTCGACGAGCGTGTCCGCGAAGAGGCGCAGCTGCACGGCGGTGCGGGTGACCTCGCCGCTCAGGCGGGCCTCCGTGAGGCCGGTCTCCCGCATGCCGATCTCGACGAGGTGCGCCTTCGCGTCCTCGAGCGCGTCGGCGACCGCGACGATCGCGCGGGCGCGCTCCTCGGGGGAGGTCGCGGCGAATGCCGGGGCCGCGGCCGCTGCGCGCGCGACGACGGACTCGAGTTCGGGGGTGAGAGTGCCTGTCATAGCTGTTCTCCATTCACGGGTCGGGATTCACGGGTCGGGGTGCATGCCGCGAGCCTCGCTCGGGGCCGGCGAACAATCTGCCATGTGCAATTGTACAGCGAGAAACGGGCTCCGTTTCGAATGCTCGCGCACCTCACAGTCTGGCACGGGATCGGGGCATTCGGACCGCCGGTGATGACCTGTGAAGGGGTCAATGACCGTGCATTTTTGCGTCATCTGGCGGGTGACGTAGCACTATGTATCATCCGTGTCCGAATCGTGACCTGAGTGGTACCTGGGTGCCCCGGTGATCTGTACTATGGCACATAGCGTTGGGACCCAGCGCGATCTGAAGTCCTTCCAAAGATTCGAAGATGCATCCGGAAAGGTAAGTCATATGTTCTCAGCTCACAACCACCGCGGACGTCGGTTGGCCGCGGTCGGAGCCATCGTGCTCTCGGCTGGACTCGCGCTCAGCGGCTGTTCAGGTGGACTCGCGGGCGGCGGCGGCGGTGACTCGGGGGATGGCCCGATCAAGCTCGGCATGCTCGCACCCTTCTCCGGTTCCGAGGCCGCCTTCGGCGACTACATGAAGAACGGCGCCCAGATGGCGATCGACGAGATCAACAAGGACGGCGGCGTCGACGGCCGCGACCTCGAGCTCGTCGTCGAGGACGACGCCTGCGACGCGACCACCTCGGTCGCCGCGGCCCAGAAGCTCGTCACGGCGGGCGTGCTCGCCTCAGTCGGCGGCTACTGCTCGGGCGCGACGCTCCCGACGCTCCCGATCTTCGCCGAGGCGAACATCCCCATGGTGATCCCGGCCGCGAACTCGAACGCGCTCGTCGGCCAGGGTGCGTTCCTCATCAACGGCACCGGCGCTCAGCAGGCCGCCGCCATCGTGAAGTACGCGAACCAGGAGGGCGCGACGAAGGTCGCCGTCGTCGACGACAACACCGACTACTCCAAGGACCTCGCGAAGTCCGTGCAGGAGCAGGCGAAGACCGACGGCAAGTTCGAGATCGTGAAGACCGACTCCGTGAACCCAGATGAGAAGGACTTCGCGGCGAACGTCAACAACGTCACGGGAGCGAGCCCCGACTTCATCGTCTGGACGGGCTACTACCAGGCCGGCGGCCTGCTGATCCGTCAGTTCCGCGAGGCAGGCTACGAGGGCACGATCCTCGTCGGCGACGGCTCGGTTGACGCCCAGCTCGCCGCGATCGCCGGTGCGGAGAACACCGCGGGCGTCGTCGGCACCTTCACGCAGACCCCCGACATGCTCGAGGGCGCTGAGGACTGGATCAAGAACTACAAGGAGCAGTTCGGCGCGGATCCTGGCCCCTACTCGACGCAGAGCTACGACGCGGTCCGCGTGGTCGCCGAGGCGATGAAGAACGCGAAGTCCACCGACGGCGAGAAGGTCGTGGAGGCTCTCAACGGCCTCAAGGACTTCCCGCTCTTCTCGGGCCCCGCGACCTTCACGAAGGAGGGCACCCTCGAGGGCAGCGGCGGCTTCGTCATCGTCGAGCCCACCGGTGAGGGCGGGGCGTTCGTCATGAAGGACGACCTGCAGGGCTGAGATATGGGGGCCGCTCGGAACGAAAACCGAGCGGCCCCTCTCTTTCCCACCCCTCAGCGCTCGACTTCTTTCGCGCCTCCCCACACCCACGCGAACCTGCAAAGGCGGTAACGTGTTTCAACTTGTCTGGAACGGACTCTTCGTCGGGGCCTTCTATGCGCTCGTGGCCCTCGGCTACAGCATGGTCTACGGCATCATCAAGCTTCTGAACTTCGCGCATGGCGACCTGTACATGCTCGGTTCCTTCATCGCATTCGTGATCCTCGGAGCGACCACGGGGCTCTTCGGCATCGGCTCGATCCCGATCCTGCTCCTCGTGCTCCTCATCACGATGCTCCTCACCGGCGGCGTCGGCGTCGTGATCGAGCGCGTCGCCTACCGGCCGCTGCGCACGAGCCCGCGGCTCGCGGCGCTCATCACCGCGGTCGGCGTGTCCTTCACGCTGGAGTACGCGGTGCGGCAGATCTTCGGCGCCAGCCCGAAGGTCTTCCCGATCAGGCTCTCCGGCAACCCGATCGAGATCCTCGGGGCCCGGATCACGATGCCCCAGATCATCCTCATGCTCGTCGCGGCGATCCTGATGTTTGTGCTGCAGCGCTACATCATGCACTCCCGCGAGGGTCGCGCCATGCGCGCGATCGCGCTCGATCAGAAGGCGTCGCTCCTCATGGGCGTCAACGTCAACCGTGTCATCTCGCGCACGTTCTTCATCGGATCGGCCCTCGCGGGCGCGGCAGGTGTCATGGCCGCCGCCTACTACGGCACGATCGACTTCCTGATGGGCTTCGTGATCGGATTGAAGGCCTTCACGGCCGCCGTGATCGGCGGCATCGGCAACCTCTACGGTGCGATGATCGGAGGCCTCGTCCTCGGACTGCTCGAGTCCTTCGGCACGCACTTCCTCGGGGGACAGTGGCGCGACGTCTTCGCGTTCGGCTTCCTGATCCTCTTCCTCGTGTTCAAGCCCACCGGCATCCTCGGTGAGCGCGTCGTGGAGCGGGTGTGATCATGGCCAAGACGAATCTCCACAGACTCAACGTGCCGAAGCCGCTCATCGAGCGGCCGCCCGCCGTGAGCGGGCTGCTTGCCCCCGATCGCTTCATGAAGGTGGTCGGCGCGATCCTCTTCATCGGCGCTGCGGTGCTGCCGTTCATCACGGCGACGCCCTACATGATCTCGATCCTGACCTCGGCGATGATCTACATCGTGCTCGCGATGGGCCTCAACGTGGTCGTCGGCTACGCCGGCCTCCTCGACCTCGGCTACATCGCGTTCATGGCGGTTGGGGCATATACGAGCGGCATCCTGACGACGCAGTTCGGGCTGTCGATGCTCGAGACGATCCCGCTTGTCATCGTGGCCTGCATCATCGCGGGCGTGATCATCGGCGGGCCGACGCTCCGGCTCCGCAGCGACTACCTCGCGATCGTGACGCTCGGCTTTGGTGAGATCATCCGGATCACGGCCAACAACCTCGAGATCACGGGCGGCCCCTCGGGCATCCACGGGATCCCGACCTGGTCGTTCTTCGGCTGGTCCTTCGCGGACGGCCTCACGATCGGCGGGGTGGAGTTCAACTCGAAGATCCTGTTCTACTACTTCGTGCTGTTCGTCGGGATCGGCGTCGCGGTGATCGCGGTCGCCCGCCTCGGCAAGGGCAAGCTCGGCCGCGCGTGGAAGTCCGTGCGCGACGACGAGGACGTCAGCGAGGCCATGGGCATCAACGGCTACAAGACGAAGCTTGCGGCCTACATCATCGGCGCCGTCTGGGGCGGCTTCGCTGGCACGCTCATGGCGAGCCACCTCAGCGCGATCTCGCCCAACAGCTTCGAGTTCCTGTACTCGGCGCTCGTGCTCATGGCGGTCGTGCTCGGTGGCATGGGCTCAACGCCTGGCGTCATCATCGGTGCGCTCTTCGTGTCGCTCGCGCCGGAGTTCCTGCGCGAGTTCTCGGAGTGGCGCTTCCTCATCTTCGGCGTGCTGCTCGTCGTCGCGATGATCTTCCGCCCGAAGGGGATCTGGCCGGCGAACGCCGTGCTGCCGTTCCTGAAGAAGCGCGAGATCCCGCAGGTGCCGGCGACCACCGCCGTGGGCGTCGTCGGCACGGAGGAGCTGGAGCCGGAGCTGGATCCGGAGCTGGATCCGGATCCGGATCCGGAACCGAGGCGGTCCCGCACCGACAATTCGACCGCAGCTGACGAGGAGGGGACACGATGAGCGAGGCACAGCACGCGGCCGGGACCGCGACCGCCGAGCGGCGCGACGGCGACAGCCGGAAGACGATCCTCGAGGTCTCGAACCTCGCGGTGCAGTTCGGCGGCATCAAGGCCGTCGACGGCCTCACCTTCTCGGTGCACGAGGGCGAGATCATCTCGGTGATCGGGCCGAACGGCGCCGGCAAGACGAGCGCGTTCAACTGCATCTCGGGCTTCTACCGGCCGAATCGCGGATCCGTCGTCTTCGACGGCGAGGAGATCACGCGGAAGAAGCCGTCCTACATCACGGCGAAGGGCATGGCGCGCACGTTCCAGAACGTGCGACTCTTCGCCGACATGACCGTGCTCGAGAACGTGAAGACGGGGATGCACTCGCACCTCGCGCAGAACGTGTTCGACGCGATGCTGCACACGCCGCGCTACCGGCGCAGCGAGGCGCAGTGCACCGAGGACGCGCGCGGCTGGCTCGACTTCGTCGGCTTCCGCGCCGACGACGAACTGCTCGTGACGCAGCTGCCCTACGGCGAGCAGCGGCGCGTCGAGATCGCGCGAGCGCTCGCGACGCAGCCGAAGCTCCTGCTCCTCGACGAGCCGGGCGCCGGCCTCAACCACAACGAGAAGAACGAGCTCATGGGGCTCATCAGGAAGATCCGGGATCTCGGCGTCAGCATCGTGCTCATCGAGCACGACATGGGCCTCGTGATGGAGATCTCCGAGCGCATCGTGGTGCTCAACTACGGCAAGGAGATCGCCGACGGAACCCCTGAACAGGTCAAGAAGGATCCGGTCGTGATCGCGGCCTACCTCGGAGAGGATGAGGAATGACGACGCTCGCGCTCGACAACGTCGAACTGTATTACAACCGGGTGCACGCGCTGCGCAACCTCTCGATCGAGGTGCGCGAGGGCGAGATCGTCTCGCTCCTCGGCAACAACGGCGCCGGGAAGACCTCAACCCTCTCGCTCATCTCCGGCCTCGTGCGGGCGAAGAGCGGCTCGGTGAAGTGGGGCGACAAGGACCTCACGAAGCTGCACCCCTGGGACATCGTGGGAGCCGGGCTCCTGCACATCCCCGAGGGGCGGCGCGTCTTCTCCACGATGACCGTGCACGAGAATCTGCTGCTCGGCGGGTACCTGGTCAAGGACCAGAAGCTCATCGCCGAGCGCGCGGACTACGCGTACGAGCTCATGCCCCGCCTCGCCGAGCGGCGGGATCAGCAGGGCGGCACGCTCTCCGGCGGCGAGCAGCAGATGCTCGCGCTCGGGCGCGCGCTCGTCGGCGGGCCGAAGCTGCTGCTCCTCGACGAGCCCTCCATGGGGCTCGCGCCGCTCATCGTGAAGCAGGTGATGGACATCATCCGCGAGGTGAACCAGCAGGGCGCGACGATCCTGCTCGTGGAGCAGAACGCGCGCGCGGCGCTGAAGATCGCGGACCGCGCGTACGTGCTCGAGTCGGGACGCGTGACCATGGAGGGCCCGGCGGCGGAGCTCGCCGCGGACCCGAAGGTCATCGAGGCCTACCTGGGGGCGTAGGGCTGGCGGCCGGGCCGCCCGCGGCCCGGCGCCGTCCGCGGCCCGGCGGCGCCCGGCGCCCGGCGCCGTCCGCGCCTTGAGTTGACCCAAAGTGACGCATAATCGCGATTGTGCGTCACTTTGGGTCAACTCTTTGGGCGGTGCAGGGGGGGGGCTAGTCCTCCAGGCCCAGGAGGGCCGAGAGGGGGACGGGCTGAGCCACCGGGCGCTTCGAGGCCTGGGCGAGCGACTCAGCGGCCGGGGCGCCGGATCCGGATCCCGCATCCGCGAGGCACGACACCGCGTACCCGCAGACCCGGCCCTGGCACCAGCCCATACCGGCGCGCGTCACGCCCTTCTGGGTGCGCGCGTCATCGCCGGCCATGTCGTCGCGGGTGCGCCGGATCTCGCCGACCCGCACCTCCTCGCAGCGGCACGCGATCGTCTCGTCGGTGACGCGGTCGGCCCAGCCTGCAGGCACGGGATGCGCCAGGTGCATCGCCTCCGCGAAGGAGCGCTGCCTGCGCACCGCGCGGAGCTCCGCCCGCGGGATTGCGGTGGGTGCCGCCCCGAGCGCCTCCCTGGCGGCCTGCCGCCCGGCGATCCGGCCCTCGAGCACCGCGAGCACCGAGCCGCCGACGCCCGTGATCTCGCCCGCGAGCAGGAGCCCGGGCACGGAGGAGCGCTGCGCCTCGTCGACGACGGCGATGAGCGAGCCGTCGACGTCCTGCGCCGTCGCGGCGCCGAGCTGCAGCGGGAGCTCGAGCTGCGGCGTGAAGCCCCAGCCGAGGCCGACGCCGTCGACGCCCTCGATGAGGCGCGAGCTGCCGGCGACGACCGAGCCGTCCGCGGCGACGCGCGCCGTGCGCACGGCCTCGACGCGCCCGTCGCCCAGGATCTCGGTGACGACGGTGCGCACGCGGTAGGGGATCCGCGCGCGCAGGAACGTCCAGGCGTAGCCGGCGCCCTCGAGCGCCTTCGCGGGAACGCCGGCCGCCCGGTGCGCGCGCGGGATCCAGCCCGCGAGCGAGGCCGACTCGCAGACGGCGGCGACCTCGCCGCCCGACTGCACGATGTTCGCCGCGACCGGGAGCAGGAACGGCCCCGTGCCGCCGATCACGAAGCGCCTGCCCGGCAGCATGCCGTTCTGCTTCACAAAGCCCTGGATCCCGCCGGCCGCCATGACGCCGGGGAGATCCCAGCCCGGGATCGGGATCTGGCGGTCGTAGCCGCCCGTCGCGAGCACGAGCCTCCTGGCGCGCACGGCGCCGCGGGCGGGGCCGCCGAGACCGCCGGACCCGCCGCCAACGCCGCCGTGCGCGGGCGCGACGAAGAGCGTGAAGCCGGGGGAGTCGGCCCGCGCCATCCAGACCGAGGTCGTGGGGAAGTAGTCGAGCCGCTCCGTCGCGATGCCGAGGTCGAACGCGGCGCGCAGCGAGAGGTACTCGGACCAGCCGTGGTGGAGGGCGCCGTCGTCCGGCACGCCCGTCTCCTGCGCGGCCGCCTCGGAGCGGTGCCGCCAGAACTGCCCGCCCGGCTGCTCCGCCGAGTCGATCACGGCCACGCGCGCGCCCTCGGCGAGCGCGGCGGCAGCCGCGGCGAGGCCGGCCGGGCCTGCTCCGACGATGGCGACGTCCCACACCTCGGCGCGGCCGGTGGGCCTCGCGGCCCCCGGCGATCCCGCGCTCACTCGGCGGTCCCAGCGTCGCGGATGCGCATTCCGTCGCGGATGCACATGTCATCGCGGAGCGGGATCATGCAGGCGCGCTGCCCCGATTCGCCGTCGATCTCGACGATGCAGTCGTAGCACACGCCGATGCCGCAGAAGAGGCCGCGCTGCGCGCCCATGCGGGTCGTGCGCCAGGCGCTCGATCCGGAGGCGATGAGGGCCGCCGCGACGCTCGCGCCGGCCTCGGCCTCGATCGGCTCGCCCTCGAAGCTCGCCCGGACCCGCCTCCCGGTCGGCCGGTAGTCTCCTGCCGCGCTCATGCGCTCTCCCTCGCTGAATTCGTCGTCGAATGCGGTGCTTCCGGATCGGCCTCGGCATGCCCGTGCCCGCGCCCCTGCCCCTCCGCGAATCGCTCGGGCCGGAACGGCGCGAGCGGCACCCCGGGCTCCTCGCCAGCGAGCGCCTGCGCGATGAGCTTGCCCGTGCCGGCGGCGAGGCCGATCCCGGCGCCCTCGTGGCCGGCCGCGTGCCAGAGCCCGGGCGCGCGGGGATCCGGGCCGATCACGGGCAGGTGATCCGGGCAGTACGGCCGGAAGCCGTGGTAGTGGCGCAGGATCCGCGTTCGCTCGAGGAAGGGGAAGAGCGCGACCGCGTTCCGTGCGATGGTGCGCAGCGCGTCGACGCTCACGGTGGAGTCGAAGCCGACCCGCTCGCGGCTCGAGCCGATGAGGATCGTGCCGGCCGGCGTGCCCTCGACGACAGGGGAGGCCTGGAGCCCGGCGTCGGAGCTGCCGACGTTGTCGACGTACTCCGCCGCGTATACCTTGTGGTGCACCATGGGGCGCAGCCGCTCGGTCACCATGACGAAGCCGCGGCGGGGGAGCACCGGCACCGGCGCGCCCGCGAGCTCACCGATCGCACCGGCCCAGGTGCCCGTCGCGTTCACGATGTGCGCGGCGCTGAAGTCGCCCCTCGGCGTGCGCACGCCCGTCACCCGGTCGCCCGCGCGCAGGAAGCCGGTGACGGGGGCCCGCACGACGAGCTCGGCCCCGGCCTCGCGGGCGAGGCAGAGCAGGTGCGAGGCCGCGAGCACGGGCTGCACCTGGCTGTCCTCCGGGTAGTAGGCGGCGCCGAGCGCGCGGTCCGTGATGTGCGGCTCGTGGCCGCGCAGGGCGTCGGCGTCGAGGCGCTCGGTGCGGATCCCGAACTGCCGCTGCGAGGCGGAGAAGCGCTCGAGGGAGGCGAGGCTCGACTCCCGCGAGGCGACGATGATCCCGCCCTTGCGCTCGAACTCCCACAGGTGGCCGTGCTCGGCGAGCTCGCCGCCCCAGAGGTCGAGGGAGAAGCGGGTGAGTTCGAGCTCGGGTCCGAGCTCCTTGTCCGACACCAGGATGTTGCCCTCGCACCGCGAGCTCGTGCCGCCTGCGGGCAGATCGCGCTCGATGACCGTGACCGAAAACCCGGCTCGGGCCGCGAAATAGGCGGTGGCCGCGCCGATGATGCCGGCGCCGATGACGATGATGTCGGAGGTGCGTGTCATTCTTCCAATGGACGATCTGAGTCGGGGTCCGGATCCGACGGGCTCGCGCCCGTCGCCCAGACGGTACGTGCGTGGGAGATGTGCTGCGCCAGCAGCTGCTCGGCGGCCTCGCTCTCGCCGTTCACGAGAAGCTCAATCAGGGTCTGGTGCTCGCGCGCGGTGTCGGCGAGGCGACCCTTCCTGGCGAGCAGCGCGATGCCGTAAAGGCGCGTGCGCGCGCGAAGCGAGGTCGCGAGGTCGACGAGCTGCGGGTTGTCGGTGAACGAGAGGAGCAGGGCGTGGAAATCACGGTCGTCGCGGAGGTACTCCTCGAGGTCCTCGCGCTCGGCGGCGCGCAGGCAGGCGTCCGCGAGCCGCGTGAGCTCTGCGACGGCACTCTCGGGGATGTTGCCCGCGACGAGGCGCATGGCCGGCGGTTCGAGCAGCAGCCTGATCTGGGCGAGATCGTCGAGATCCTTGTCGCTCATGCTTGTGATCCGGAAGCCCTTGTTCTTGATGGTCTCCACGAGCCCCTCGCGCGAAAGATCCATCATCGCCTCGCGCACGGGGGTCGCCGAGACGCCGAGCGCCTGGCCGAGCACGGGGGCCGAGACGACCTCGCCCTCCTGCAACCTGCCCGTCACGATCGCCGTGCGGAGCTGCTCGAGCACGGTTTCGCGCAGGTTGAGCGGACGCGTGAGCGGCGTGAGCTGAGCGTCGGGCTCGGGGCGGGCGGGGAAAGTCGATGACATGTCGGCTCCTCAGCGACCGGTGCTTCGCCGACCCTCAGCGAAGACCACAGCCGCACAGAGCAAATCTTCCCACGACATGCCCACCCCGGTGAACAGTGCGGGGCGATCCTGTCCGCGTGTCATCCCTGCGGTGACCAGTTCGCGCAGGTTCACCGGCCGGCTACCCGACTCCCAGTCCTCCTCGGTGAGCACTCCGGCGAGATTGCCGTTCTCGCGGCGGGCGGAGGCGCGGCCCTCTACCGCGATGTCCGAGCGCGCAACGAGGGCCTCGTCGAGCTCGCGGAGGTCGAGCCCGTGGGTGCCGACGGCCGCCACGATCGCGCTGTCCTTGACGAGCTCGCCGTCGAAGAGCGGAGTGCTGGAGGTCGTGACGCAGATGATGATGTCGGCCTCGCGCACGGCGTCGTCGCGGTCGCCGCCGCGGTCGCGGATCCCGAGCTCGGGGAACTCGGCGATGAGGCCGTCGACCTTCGACTGCGTGCGGCCGACGATCCCGAACCGCGCGTCGGGGAAGTCGACGAGCGTGGCCCTGATGTGGCCTGCGGCCTGGATCCCGGCGCCGAAGATGAGGATGCTCGGAGCCGCCGGCACCTCCTGGCCCGGGCCGGCCGCGCGAGCGAGGTGCCGGATCCCGGTGAGCGTGACCGCGGGCGTGCGGATCGCGGTGAGGCTCGAGCCCTCCATGACCGCGACGGGCGCGAGCGTGTCGGAGGAGTAGAGCACGTAGAGGCCCTGGATCTTCGCGAGACCGCGCGCCGGGTTGTTCGGGGCGACCGTGAGCGCCTTCAGGCCGCTGTACTCCGGGCCCTGTGCTGGCATGAGCAGGAACTCTCCGTCGGGGGCCGGGCTGAAGAGGCGGGGGCCGTCGTTCTCGGGATCCACGCCTGCGGCGAGGCCGGCCTCGAGCGCGGCGATCGCGCGCTCGAAGGTGAGCGTGGCGCGCACCTCGTCGGCGTCGAAGTACGGAATCTCGGTCATAGCAGGAAGCCCTTCTGGAACGGATCTGACGGGTCGAGGAAATACTGGGCCGTTCCCGTGACCCAGGCGCGGCCCGTGATCGTGGGGATCACCGCGGGCTTGCCCGCCACCTCGGTCTCCTCGATGAGACGGCCGATGAAGCGCGAGCCGATGTACGACTCGTTGATGAAGTCCTGGTTGAGCGGGAGTTCGCCACGCGCGTGCAGCTGCGCCATGCGGGCGCTCGTGCCGGTGCCGCAGGGGGAGCGGTCGAACCAACCCGGGTGGATCGCCATCGCGTGGCGGGAGCGCTCGGCCGTGGATCCGGGCGCCTGCAGATAGACGTGGTGGCAGCCGCGGATATCCGCGCGCTCGGGGTGCACGGGCTCGTCGGCCGCGTTGATCGCGGCCATGATGTCGAGCCCGGCCTGCAGGAGCTCGCCCTGGTTCGAGCGGTCCTCGCGGAACTCGAGCCCGAGCTTCTCGAGCTCGACGACGGCGTAGAAGT
This sequence comes from Leucobacter luti, assembly GCF_050310065.1. Lineage (GTDB taxonomy): Bacteria > Actinomycetota > Actinomycetes > Actinomycetales > Microbacteriaceae > Leucobacter > Leucobacter luti_B. The sequence continues at coordinate 1,342,148 of NZ_CP190007.1, forward strand.
TGCCGCCGAACGCGAGGTCGTAGTCGACCGTGCCGAGTCCCGGCACCTCCACGGAGGCGCCGATCCGCTCGGAGAACGAGGGGACGTTCGTGATGGTGACCTGCTCCGCGTGCCCGTCGGCGACGAGCACCTCGGCGATCACGAGGCCGGCCGGCGTGTCGAGGCGGATCGTGGTGACAGGCTCCTGCACCTCGACCATGCCGGTCTCGACGAGCACGGTCGCGACGCCGATCGTGCCGTGGCCGCACATCGGCAGGCATCCGGAGACCTCGATGTAAAGCACGCCCCAGTCGGCGTCGGGCCGCGTGGGCGGCTGCAGGATCGCGCCGCTCATGGAGGCGTGGCCGCGCGGCTCGAACATGAGCAGCTGGCGGAGCTCGTCGTTGTGCTCCATGAACCAGGTGCGGCGCTCGGCCATCGTGGCGCCGGGGAAGACGCCGGCCCCTCCCACGATCACGCGCGTCGGCATCCCCTCGGTGTGAGAGTCGACCGCGTGGTAGACGCGCGATGTGCGCATGTTTCCCCTAACTCCATCGTTCCCCGAAGCGGTTGTTAGCGATTTCGGTTCGAATACGGCGTTATTCAAACCGAAATCGCTAACAACCGCCCTCCGGGTGTTCCTTGGTGGTGCCTACTTGTCGTAGCCCTTTGCTGCCGCCGCCTGGGTGTCGGCAATGATGCGGTCCGAGACCTCCTGCGAGAGCGGGAGGCGAGGCGGGCGGCACGCGCCGCCCTTCAGCCCGAGCACGTCCATCGACAGCTTGATCGCCTGCACGAACTCGGTCTTCGAGTCCCAGCGCAGCAGCGAGTGGAGGTCGCGGTAGATCTCCTGGCCGCGCACGAGGTCCTGGACGTTGCCGGAGGTGCAGAGGTTGAAGAGCTCGATGCAGGCCTGCGGGATCGCGTTCGGGTAGCCCGAGACCCAGCCGACGGCGCCGGCGAGGCCGACCTCGAGCACGGTGTCGTCGGTGCCGATCAGGATGTCGATCGAGGGCGCGAGCTCCTTGATCTCGTAAATGCGGCGGGGGTCGCCCGAAAACTCCTTGACGCCGACCATGTTGCCCGCCGCGTGGATCTCGGCGATGAGCTCCGGGACGAGGTCGACCTTCGTGTCGATCGGGTTGTTGTAGCCGACGATGGGGAGGCCCACCTTGCCGACGGTGGCGTAGTGATCCTTCACCTGCTCGTGGTTCGCGCGGTAGCTGTTCGGGGGCAGCAGCATGACGCACTGCGCGCCGGCCTCGGCGGCCTGCTCAGCCCAGTGCGCCGACTGGAGCGCACCGTACGCGCCGCAGCCCGCCATCACGGTGAAGCCCTCGGGCGAGGCGTCGACGGCGGTCTTGATGACCTGCGCGCGCTCGATGTCGCTCAGGTTCTGGTACTCGCCGAGGGAGCCGTTCGGGGCCACGCCGTCGCACCCGTTCTCCGCGAGCCAGGCGACGTGCTCGCCGAAGGCGTCGTAGTCGACGGAGAGGTCGTCTTTGAATGGGAGCGCGGTGGCGACGATGACACCGTGCCAGGGCTTCTTGTCGGTCATTGAGATCCTTCCAATGCGGGTTCGGGAGTCACCGCGTGCATCAGCTACCGTGTGACATTGCACAGACTAGCATGAGTTTGCGCGGGCGCAATAGGGGTCCAGGGCGTTACCCAGATATTTCGGTTACTGCTGGATCGGAACTGGCATCAGGCCGCAAGAAACCCGCGAGAACGAGATGCGTCGACAAGGTTGCTTCTGGTGCCGAGAGTGGGATCCCGAGCTGCTCGGCGCGGCGCAGCCTGGACTGCAGCGTGTTGCGATGGATCCCGATACATGCCGCGGCCCGCACGGCGGAGCCGCGGTGTTCAAGGTACGCAAGCGCAGCCTGAGCGAGATCTCTGGCGCTCGGATCGGCGACGAAGTCGGGGAACAGCCGCCCGGCAATCGTGCGGGCGAGTTGCGGCGACATGAGTCTCGCCGGGAGCCGAGTCGTGAGGCGATCAAAGGCGACGACCGACTCCTCCGGCGCCGCACCGGGACTTCCGAGCCGAGCGGCGACCCAGGCTTCCTGTGCGCTCGCCGCCGCGTGTGCCGGATCGCTCCTCCGCGTCGAAAGCCCGATGGTGAATGCATGCGGACGAAGGCTGATGCTCCGTTCACGGACACGTTCAATCAACCGCCCCATTGCCTCGTCGTCTTGGGCCGGTGCAAATGCAAACCATCCGGCGTCGAACGGCAGCAATGGAACATCGGTGAAGTACTCGCCCCAAGCCTGATGCACGGCTCCGGCAACCCGTTCACGGTCTTGCGCCAGCAGACAGACAGCCGCGAAACCACCGGTAATTGGCCAACCGAGGGAGAGTTCTCGCATGTCCGGAACAGGGGCGCTCAGTGCTGGGCCAACAGCATCAGTGCCGAGCGACACGACGGAGAGCAGTGGGAGCGACGCGCGAATCGCCCCGAGTCTGGCATCGGCAAGGAGCGCGCGGATCGCCGGCGCGGCAGTCTCCAGGACCTGCCTGGCATAGCCGACGTATGAGTCCGTCACGCGTACGCGCAACTCGTCGCTCGCCCCGGGAGCCACGCGCACGGAAACCAACTCGGTGTGTTCTGGACTGGTCCCACGTCGATCAAGCGAGGGTGCCAGGGTTTCGCTATTCGTTCCTGAAGACTTGACCAGCAGAGGCCCCCCGGTTTCAAGGCTGACGTCTGCGCCCGAGAGTTCGTGGGATATGTCCATGAGCGCCGACCCGATGTCGGTCGAGGCAGCCAGTCGCGACGCGAACGCACGCAGCCGCCCAAGCGACCCTGCCCGGGCCACACCGATCTGGACCGCAACGTCGAGCGCGAGGTCGGTCATCTCCCCGGTGTGGGCGAAGAAGGAAATCCCGAGTCGGCGCGCGAGCTCGACCACGGTGTCAGAGAAGCTCCCGCTCGGCGCGATCAGCCCGCACGCGCGCCGTTCCCACGCGTAGCGTAGCGCGGCGGAGATCATCCAGCCGCCTCGCGCGACGCTCGGACCGAGAATCATGAGTGTGTCTGGGCGAACCGCGCTGATCTCCTCGATGTCCGAGATGAGTGCGGCCTCCTGCACGGGCGCCGCAAGCGACGCAAGGTGCAGATGCTCGAGGCGCTGCAGTTCGGGGGCCTCGAGCAGATCGCGCAGGATGCCGGGCGCCCCGCCCGGTCTGTTCCTCTTCGTCATCGGATCGCCCTTCCCCTGACCCAGATATTCAGTGCAGCTGGCCCTACGAGCGCCATCCCCTCGGGCGTGTACCACTGCTGCGCCGCTGGGAGCACGACGATGTCGAGCGTGTTGCCGACCCACAGGTCTTCGAGACTCGCGACGCTCCCATCCTCCGGGCGCAGAAGAGTGATGATGTCGGGCACAACTGCCTCAACAACACCGTCCACCATGAGCATGAGTAGTTCGTTCTGGATCTCGAGTTGCACGAGCCTCTCGTGGGCTTGCTCGATGAAGACCACGCTCGAAGGGTTGTCCGGCTGGCCGGGGGGTGCGGGTCGTGAGAGTCCCGCGACATCGCTCACCCTGGCGCGGATAATCCTGCGGACACCCTCGCTCGTCCTGAGCGCGGCGTGCTTCGCTGCGACGGAGCGCGATGACTCCAGGAGTCGCCCGATCCGCACCATGCGGGACACACTTCTGAGTACGCCGTGCTCAGCGAGTTGCCGGGCCGACACTGGGTAGAGGGCGTTCGCTGACCAGCCGCCGAACTCTCCGGCGAGTGCGCGCACGAGGCGCTCGGCACGTCGTGGCGACTCGACCTCGATGAGCGCCGACTCGCCGATTGCTCCCGTCGTGCCAACGGGGCCGGCCGAGCAGCCGGCGAGCGTCAGCACGGATTGGTACAGCAGGGGGAAGACGCGACCCATGGGATCGGCATCGACGACGGGCAGTCCGAGCTGGAGGGCGCTCAAGACGGGGGCGATTGCGTTCACGTTCGCCGCCGCGAGCGGCATGACCCCCGCGGCGCGGCGTCCCAGCGCGTTCTCAACAAGCGCCAGGCTCTTCGCGAACTCGTCTCCCACGGGGCGCAGATCAGAGAGCGGGAGCCCATTGTTCACAAAACCCAGCGCGACGATGAGGTCTTCTGGGGCGAAGTCCTCGACCTGCCGAATCTCTGGCTCGATCCTGAATGTTTCGATGTGTGCCTGCACACGTTCGGCCTGGTCGCTGCACCAGCCGGGATCCGCTGCGCAGGCAAGGAACATCGCTCCTGTGCGGAGATGACCGACGTCTTCCTGGTCAAGGCGCACTCTCGCCACCTCCCGTGGGTGAATCGGGCCGACGGAGCTCCCCTTCGCCGGCGGAAAAATAGTTCGCGGCGCGCTGTACCGCGATCCCGCGAGCTCGAACCGAGACCACGCGGGGGTGTTCGTATGCCGTTGTCGCGAGCCTTGCCTCGAGTATTCGAACGCTCGACGCCAATGCTCCGTATGAGACGAGCCGGGCCCCTGCCCGGGCGCGGGCGGCATCGAGTGCGCGCTGCATTTCCTCGGCGCTGCCAATCTGTACGACGGCGATGTCCCAGGCCGAGAGCGGGGAGAGGGCTGCACCGAGTGAGCGGAGGTCGATGTCGGTTTCGATTGAGGCATCAAAGCCGGGGATGGACGCCCCAGCCCGATCCTGGGCCTCGAGCAGTTTCGGGGTCACCGCAAACTCGGCGTGGAGCCCCTCGGTGAGCGGCTTGATGTCGGCCGCCTGGGTCGCGAGAATGAACCCCTCTGGGCCGCGGAACTGCGGAATCGCAGTTGGGACCCCGCTTACGATTTCAGCGAACTCTATCCCTCGTGGCCCGTGCACCGCAATGTGTCCGTCCGTCACCCCGAGGACGCTCGCGGCCCCAATGAACTCTGCTGGGGGCCCCGAGAGTAGCGAGTGCACTGGTTCGAGAGTGACCCGATGCAGCGGAACGGATCCGCCCGAATTCGTGGTGGCGGTGAGCCTCGCCGTCGGGGCGAACTGCTCGGCGCCGAGTGTGAGTGCGGTGACAAGACGTTCTGTCGGTGGGATGAGTTGGCAGTTGAGGAGCGCTGTCCGCTCTCGTACCGCGAACGAACTATTCGGGAAGTGATGCGAGTAGTCGATGCTCGAGGGTGAGGTGTACGCGAGGAGGAGCTCGCCAACCCGGAGCTCCTGCGCGGGATTCACTACTGCTCCTACGGCGGTCACAACGAACCGGGCGGCAGGCGGCGAAGTGCGCGCTATTTTACGCACGGCGGCCTCGTTCAGAGGCACGAGCACCTCGCCAAGCGTCGTGCAGCCGCCCGCAACGTAATTGATTGCGGGAGGTGCGACGTGCCGCACCCTCAACTCATGGATCTCGTCGATCGGCGGGCGCGGGGCAACGCGCACGGCGATTGAGGGGGAATCTGCAGGAAGGGTGGAGAGCGCGTCGGAGAGATCGAATGTCATGGAATCGACAGGCGGCTCGGCGGTGCAGGCTCCGCTGGCTCCAGGGTGGTCATGCTTTGCGCGTGACACCAGCTCGCGCAAGAGCTCCTTGAGCGATTTCTCAACGACGGCTTCGCTGAGGTTTGGGAGCGGCAGCGCTGCACTGGTGATCAGGCATCCGCTCTCGGACACCGCTGTGCCTGTGAGTCTCTCGCGCTGAACGCTGACACCGATTCGCATAATTGCATTCTAAGCCGCAGCCTAATTGTGCAGAGTGCATAAGTCGAGCAATCGTGTCCGGGGTACCTTCTTCCGCAACGCAACGAAGCTGAAGTGCGAGCCAATGAAGGTCGCACCATCCGAAGGGGAATGAAATGATCCGAAGCATTCTGACCCTCAAGACCGATCCAGCGCGAGCCGAACAGATCCTTGCGCTCTATCGCGTCGAGGGCATTCTCGAAGAATCACTCGAACTCACTCGCGGAGTGGCGTCGGAAATTTCGGTCGCGACTGACGGCTCCGGCGAGATCATGGTGACCGCACTCTGGCCAGACGAGGCCGCGTACCAGGAGTGGCTCGACCACCCGAAGCGTGAGCGTGCGGCTCCCAAACTGAGGCCCCTCCTTTCGCACGCCGAGATCGGCGTCGGCAAGCTCTTCCGCGTGGATCACGAGGCGTCCGCCTCCTGATCACGGGGAATCTACCCACGAACGCACCACCGAACACCACAGAAAGAAGAACGCAATGAAGCGAATCTCACGGGTTCTCGCCGGTACGGGAGTCCTCGCCCTCGGCGTCACGCTCGCCGCCTGCAGCTCGGGCACCGACACGGGCGGATCGGCCGGCAAGGACAGCTATTCGATCGTTTTCCTGGCGGCCTCCTCCCAGAACGGCTACAACCAGGCCGTCTATGAGGGCATTGAAACGAAGGCCAAGGAACTCTCGAAGGAACTCGGAATCACGATCGAAACGAAAATCCAAGACGGACAGTTCGACGCCAACACCCAGCTTTCGCAGCTGCAGAACGCAGGGACCACGGGGCAGGCAGATGGGGTGATCGTCGTGCCACACGACGGGCCAGCGCTGAGCGCGGCGTTCCCATTGGCGAACACGTTGCCGGTCGTCAGCGTATTGAATCCGATCGGACCCGATATTACGAACATGGAGCCGCAGGTCGAAGGTGTCGTCTCAACAGTGGCCTCGCCGCCGGCCCATGGCGCGAAGCTCCAGGCAGAGGCCGCGGTCGAGTACTGCAAAGACATCGACCCGTGCAAGATCGGCCTCGTCGCTGGTCTGCTGAATTCGCCCCTCGATGTCGAGCGTGTTGACGCATGGAAGAGTGTGCTCGACAAGCACGACAACATCAAGATCGTCGGAACCGTCGAGGGCGCCTACGACCGCGACAAGTCCCTCACGGCCGTCACCAACCTGCTCCAGGCGAATAAGGACATTAACGGACTCATCAGCAACGCCGATCAGCAGACGCTTGGCGCACAGGTTGCCCTCGAGAACGCTGGGATCGACCCCGCGTCGGTGTTCCTCACCGGCGGCGGCGGCACCAAGGAGGCCGTGCAAGCGGTCCGCGATGGAAAATGGACGAACGACTTTCTGAACTTCCCGGTCTCGATGGGCGAAGCCGCCCTCGAGCAGGCGGTGAACTCGCTGCAGGGCAAGGATGTGAAGACCGTTGTTGACGCTGACTCCATCGTGGACCTGGGCCCGATCGTGACGAAGTCGGATCTCGAAGCTGCGCCTGACTACACAGGCGAGTGGAACGGCTAAGACCATGTCGGAGCAGATGGCCGGCGAGATCCTCGTCGAACTGCGGGCCGTGAGCAAGCGCTTTGGCGCGACCCAGGCGCTCGACGAGGTGTCGCTCGATGTGCGGGCCGGGGAGGTGCACGCCTTCGTCGGGGAGAACGGCGCTGGCAAGTCGACGCTCGGCAAGGTGATCGCCGGCATCTACTCCGCTGACGAAGGGGAGATTCTGGTCGACGGTGCAGCGGTCGACCGCTGGAACCCCGGGAGCGCGCAGAAGCGTGGCATCGCGATGATCGCGCAGGAGCTCGCGCTCGTCCCCGACCTGACCGTCGCGCAGAATGTGTTCCTCGGCGCCGAGAGGCACCGGTTCGGGATCGAGCGGCGCGGAGTCGAGGACCGGTTCGTAGAGCTCGATTCGACGATTGGCTTCGGGCTTGACCCGCGAGCCAAGGTCTCCGAGCTGCGAATTGCTGATCAGCAGAAGGTTGAGATTCTGAGGTCACTCGCTCGCGATGCGCGAGTGATCGTGATGGACGAACCAACCTCATCACTCACGGCGCACGAGATGCGTCAGCTCGAGGAGCTCATGCGGAAGCTCCGTGATCGAGGCTGCTGTGTGATTTACGTGTCGCACTTCCTTGACTCCGTGCTCGGCGTCGCAGACCGCATCACGGTCATGCGAGACGGGCGCCGAATTGACACCTTTGCGGCGGAGGGCGTCTCGAAGCATGCCCTCGTCACGGCGATGCTCGGGCGCGAGCTCGAACAGGCATATCCCGAGCGGACCCAGGCGCCGGATCCGACGACGCCGCCGATCTTGAGCGTGACCGGGATCAAGACCCGGACCGGGGTCGAAGACATGTCCTTCGATGTTCGCCCTGGAGAGATTGTGGGCCTGCTCGGGCTTGTCGGCAGCGGCCGCACTGAGTGTCTTCGCGCAGTTTTCGGCGTTGACGGCGTGGAGTCTGGCCGGATCGAGTATCGCGGAGGGGATTGGACGGGCAAGAGCGCCAAGCAATCTATCGACGCGGGACTCGTCCTCGTGTCCGAAGACAGGCACAAGGACGGGCTCGTTCTCGAGCGCTCCGTGCGGGAGAACATTGCTCTATCGAGTCTCAATTCGCGGGCGAGCGCCGGAGTGATCAGGCGTAGCGAAGAGAAGCGCGTAGCGCTCGAGAACGCAAGCTCACTCGAGATGCGGCCGCTAGACATCGAACTACCCGTGGGCTGGTTCTCGGGCGGCAATCAGCAGAAGGCGCTGCTGGGCAAGGCGCTCGCGGCGTCGCCGAGTGTGATCATCCTCGATGAGCCGACGCGAGGCGTCGACGTTGGTGCGAAGCGGACGATCTACGAGCTCATCGCCCGCATCGCGGAGTCCGGGATCGGCGTGTTGCTGATCTCCTCGGAGCATGAGGAGATCATGGAGCTCGCGCACCGCGCCTACCTGGTCTCCGAAGGGCGCACCTTTGGGGAGATTGATCCCCGCCAGACAACGGTTGAGGAAGTGCTCTACAGCCTATTCAACGTGAATTCAGAAGAGGAGACGGCCGCATGACTGAGGCCATGAACACCACGGCCACTCAGGTCCGCGCACGGAAAAAGGTGAGTCCGAAGGAATGGGCGATCGAGTACGCGGTGCTCATCCTGCTCGCCGCCGTGCTCATCGCACTCGCGATACTGTCGCCATCATTCTTCACGTTCGGCAACATCGTGAATGTGCTGAACCAGAACGCGCCGCTCGTTATTATCGCGGCAGCGGGAACTTTCGTCATCATCGCAGGCAACTTTGACCTGTCGACGGGCGCGATCTACAGTGTCGGCGGCGTTGTGTCGGCGTCAATCGCTGTGGGCACTGGCAACGTCCTCATTGCGCTCGCCGCAGCGCCCGTGATCGGCCTGCTGCTGGGGCTCTTCAACGGCTTCGTGATCACCCGGTTGCGGGTCCACTCGTTCCTCGCGACGCTCGCGTCCTCAATGATCTTCAAGACGATCGCCGTGCTCATTACCGGCGGCAGCCTCATCACGGTCACGACCCCAGGGTTCACAGCGCTCGGTCGCAACAGGGTCGGCGGGATATTCATCGCAGTTTTCGTCATGATCATCGTGGTCGGGATCCTGTGGTTCGTGCTCTCCCGCACGATCTACGGTCGGCACGTGTACGCCGTGGGCGGCAACTCTGAGGCCGCGGAGCTCTCAGGAATTCACGTGACGCGCACCCAGATCACCGTCTTCGCGATCAGCGGGCTCGCGGCCGGGGCGGCCGCCGCGATTGGCGTCTCCCGGATCGCGTCGGGCCAGCCACTCGCGGGTGACGGCCTGGAATTGAGCGCCATTGCCGCGGTCATCCTTGGCGGCACGAGCATCTACGGCGGGGTCGGCGCCGTCTGGCGCTCCGTCGCCGGTGTCTTCCTCATCGCTCTCATCGGCAACGGATTCGACCTCCTCAACCTCAACCCCCAACTCAAAGACATGGTCACGGGCTTCATCATCCTCGCTGCGGTCGGCCTCGCTGCGGCAGGTCGCACGAAGCGCTGACGGCAGTTCGGACCGCCAGAACACTTCAGCAGCTCAGGATCCGTCGTCTCAATTCAGGGAGGGCAGGCTCCGCCATGCCAGGAATCGTCACATCACTCCACGAAAGGACCACCCCAAATGTCTGAAAACGTACGCATCGCCATCGACGTCGGCGGCACGTTCACCGACGTGGTGAAGCTTGTCCCGGGAACGGGGGAGCTGCGCTTTGAAAAGGTTCCCACGACCCCGAGCGAGCCAACGTCGGGTGTGCTCGCCGCCTTCGACAAGGCCGAGGCTGAACCAGCGGACGTCGAGACCTTCAACCACGGCAGCACGCTCGGCCTCAATTCGCTGCTCACGCGAACCGGCGCCCGGATCGCGACGATTGCGACTCGTGGGTTCCGTGATGTGTACCTGCTCGGACGTACCGACCGCCGCGTCATGTACGACATCACCTACCGGAAGCCGGCGGCGCTCCTCGAGCGGTACGACACGTTCGAGGTGACGGAACGAAGCCTGTTCGACGGCTCTGTCGCGACACCGTTTGACGAAGACGACGCGCGCGCCGTGGCGCGTACCATCGCAGAGCGCGGATACGACGCCGTCGCGGTCGCCTTCCTCCACTCATACGCGAACCCCGCGCACGAGGTCCGCATGCGCGAGATCCTGGAGGAGGAGGCTCCCGGCGTCGAGGTCACACTGTCTCAGGAGCTTTCTCGGGAGTATCGCGAGTACGAACGCACCAGCACGGCGGTGCTCGACGCCTACATCAAGCCCATCATGCGCAGCTACCTCATGGCGCTCGAGGGTGAACTTGAGCGCCGTGGTTTCGACGGCCGCTTCCTCATGTCGCGCTCCGGCGGCGGTGCGATGACTGCTTCTGCTGCCAGAGAGCAGCCGGTGAATCTCATCCTCTCGGGCCCCGCAGGGGGCGTCGTCGGCGCAGCTGCATTTGCCAAGCTCACGGGGCGACCGAACCTCATCACCATCGACATGGGCGGGACGAGCCTTGACGCCTCACTCGTGCAAAATGGTTCTCCGGTTCTCTACCACGGAGCCGAGTTCGAGGGATTGCCGATCAACACGCCGTCCCTCTACATCCACACGATCGGCGCGGGCGGCGGTTCGCTCGGGTACCTCGACGGTGCAGGGGCCCTGCAGGTCGGTCCGAAGAGCGCTGGCGCGGATCCGGGCCCTGCGGCTTACGGGCGAGGAGGAACTCAACCGACCTTCACCGACGCGGCGCTCGCAATTGGCTACCTCGGTACCGACACTCCGCTCGGCGGCGAGCTCACGCTCGACCGAGAGAAGTCACTGCAGTCCCTCGCCGCTATCGCCAAGGAACTCGGTCTGTCCGTCACGGAACTCGCTCGCGGCATGGTGAAGATCTCGAACACCAAGATCGTTGGCGCCGTGCGCGCGATCACGATCGAGCTCGGGCACAACCCAAAGGACTTCGCGCTTCTCTCGTTCGGCGGCGGTGGCGGCCTCGTTGCGGTCGACGTTGCGCGAGAACTGGGAATCCCCGAGGTGATCGTGCCTCCTGGGCAGGGAGCCTTCTCGGCCCTCGGCATGCTCATGGCCGACGTTCAGCACAACTACTCGCGCACGAGCCTGCAGGCGCTCGAGGATCTCGACGCTGAAACCGCCGATGCGCTCTTCGCCGGAATGGAGGAAGAAGCACGCGAGACGCTCCGCGCCGAAGGATTCTCGGACGAGCGGATGGAGTTCCATCGCGTGGTCGCCGTGCGGTATTCGGGGCAGGAGCACTCGGTGACGGTGTCGTACCCGGCCGGATCTGGCGACCCGCGTGAGGAGATACGGGAAGACTTTGACCGGCTGCATCTGCGCCAGTATGGCCACACCATGGACGATCCGATTGAGACGACCACGCTGAGGCTCAACGCCATCGGCATCGTCGACAAGCCGGAACTTCCCAAGGCCGCTCGGCGTGCGTCCGGGGAGAGCTACCCGAACCGCTCGCGAACCGTGTTTGTCGAAGGCGATACAACGGCCGAGTACGTGCTTGTCGCGCGCGAGGACCTTCGCGCGGGCGACGTGATCGACGGTCCGGCCGTCGTGACGGAGCACACGGCGACGACCGTGCTGCACGAAGGCGACAGGCTCGAGGTCGGTGACTTTGGCGAGCTCGTCATCTCGATCAAGAACACGCAGAACACTCAGAAGGAGGCGTAGCCATGGCCGACGCAATCACCACAGAGATCATTAGGCACGGCTTGCTGGCCGCAGCAGAGGAAACCGCGCGTAACCTCTGCCGCACCGCTTTCAACACGGTGGTGTACGAGATCCACGACTATGGCATCGGCATTCATGATGCGAACGGCGATGTCGTGGCCGACGCCCCAGGGATCGCGGTGTTTACCAGAGGCAACGATGCCGGCATCAAGCACTCCATGGAATTCCTGGGAGTTGACACCATGGAGCCGGGCGATGTCTTCATCATCAACTACCCGTACTGGTCCAGTGCGCACACCCTTGATCCGCTGGTCTTTGCGCCGGTGCACGCCGGAGACCAGCTCATCGGTTTCGCGTCCTGCCGCATTCACATTACGGATCTGAATCAGAAAGACCCGGGATATGTGCTCGACTCGACGGACAAAGCGCAGGAGGGACTCATGCTGCCCGCCTCCAAGCTTTATCGGCGCGGCGAACGGAACGAGGATGTGTTCAACATCATCCGATTCAACAGCCGGATGCCGAAGCACACGATCGGCGACATCCAGGCGCAGGTCTCCGCGGTGGTCACGGGTGTGCGTCGCACCCAGGAGCTCGCAGAACGGTATGGCATCGAAACGCTGACCGAGGCGATGCAGACCATCAACGAGCATGGCGAGCGCCTCGCTCGGCTCGCTCTTGAGAAGCTCCCGAAGGGAACATGGACCGCGGTCGACTATGTCGATGACGACGGTATCAACAAGGATCAACTCGTCAAGCTTCAATGCACGGTGACGGTGTCTGACGAGGAGATGGTGGTCGATTGGACCGGAAGCGCAGAGAACGTCGAGGGTCCGATCAACCTGCCGCCGGGGCAGACCGCAGCGCTTTCGAGCCTGATCTTCAAATCGCTCACGACCCCAGACTCACCGGTGGTCGCTGGAAACTTCGCCCCCCTGCGAGTCGTCACGGTGCCTGGCTCCGTCATGCATGCCGTGCCTCCTATGCCGACCTTCACCCTGTGGACGGGGCTCCTCGCGGGTGAGGTGATCCTGAAGGCGCTTGCGCAAGGCATGCCAGAGCTCGTTCCGGCATGCTCCGGGGGTGATGTTTGCTCAATGATGGGGCTCGGTGTCAACCCCCGCACTGGCGAGCCGTGGCAGGAGGCCACGAATGAGGCAGTCGGATTTGGTGGCAGCGCGACGCATGATGGCGAGGACGGGATCATGCATCTGTCGGAGCCCGGCTGCCGCAACAACCCGGTCGAGGTGCTTGAGGCGAAGTCGTCAATGATTATTGATCACTATGGTTACCGCACCGATACCGGTGGGGCCGGAGAATTCCGTGGCGGCGTTGGCGTGAGCCGTTCCTATCGTTTTACCGCGCCCTCGACCGGTATCTGCCTCGTCTACAAGACGAAAACAGCTCCGTGGTCGATCGCTGGCGGAGACGAAGGGCAACCCAACCAGATCGTGCTCAACCCTGGCACCCCGCGGGAGAAGGTGCAGGGCGGGAGCTACAACCTGCTTGACGCTGGTGACGTGCTCGTGAATGCGACGGGCGGCGGGGGCGGCTATGGCGACCCGACTCGGCGGGATCCCGAGGCCGTCGCGAAGGACGTGCGCAATGGATTCGTCTCTGTCGAGGCCGCCGAGCGCTCCTACGGGGTCGCGGTCACGCCTGAGTTCACCGTCGACGCCGAGCGGACAGCGGATCTCCGCGGCTAGGTTCGATCCAGAAGCGAGAAAGAGGAGGGTTCGTGCAGTGGGCGGATCACTGACTATTGTGGGGGCCCGCGTTTGGGGCGGCGCCGAGACCGGATTTGAGGAGCGCGAACTCGCGATCGTCGACGGTCTCGTCGCCGAAACCCCCGATCCAGCGGCTGAGCGTGTTGATGGCTCGGGCCGCTGGGTCATTCCGGGGCTCATCGACGCGCACTTCCATGCCTATGCGACGAGCATGGATGGTCTGGAAAACGAGCGAGGGCCATTGAGTTTCGCTGCGATCAACGGCAGCAGGCGACTCGAGCGTGCGCTGCGACGGGGCTTCACCACGGTTCGCGACGTCGCGGGCGGAGACATTGGTCTGCAGCGCGCCGTGGGTGCCGGGATCTTTCCATCACCGCGCTACCTGTTTACCGGTCCCGCACTGAGCCAGACCGGCGGGCATGGAGACCCGCGTGCGCAACACGTCGACATTTGTTTTTCACACGGCCACATGTGCGAGGTTGTTGATGGCGCCGACGCACTCCGGGTCGCGGTACGCGAGCGGCTCCGCACGGGAGCGCATGCGATCAAGATCATGACCTCGGGCGGAGTGTTCTCGCTTGCAGACCCGATCAGGATCCCGCAGTACTCACCCGAGGAAGTGCGTGCGGTCACCGAGGAGGCTGCGCGGCGCGGCTCATACGTTGCGGCGCACGCCTACTCACCCGAGGCAGTCCGCCACTCGATCGAGAATGGCGTCCGGTCGATCGAGCACGGCAACCTCATTGATGCCGAAACCGCAGATCTCATGGCTGCTCACGGGGCCTTTCTCGTGCCGACGCTTGCTGCCTACGATGCCATGGACCGCAGAGGAGCGGAGATCGGGCTCAACGAGACCTCGCTCGCCAAGAACACCGAGGTCTTGTCGAAGGGACAGGACGCCGTGCGGCTCGCGCTCGCCGCAGGGGTCAGCGTAGGGTTCGGGAGCGACCTCATGGGGGAGCTGGAGGACGACCAGCTGTGCGGGATTCGTCTGCAGGCCGAGGCTGCAGGTGCGCTCGAGACGCTCCGTTCAATGACGGAGACCAACGCTGAACTCATCTGCGATCCGCTCGCGGGAAACCTCCGGCATGGAAGCTACGGCGACGCTGTGCTGCTTTCGGGGGACCCGATAGAGGATGCATCTGCACTGTGGGACGAGAGTGCACGCATTGCGATTGTGCAAGCAGGACGCGTGGTTACCTAGACAGAGTTCGTCGTTAGCTTACAGCGAGCGCCGCTCGCCGCCGGCCGTCGCTCAGTAATCTGCGCTCGCTCCGTTGGAAACGGCCGAATTCAACGGAGCGAGCGCAGAATACGGAGCGAGCGCCGCCAAGCGCGGCCCCGGATCAGCTACCGCAGCGTGAACCCGACGCCGAGCTCGTCCTCGGGGTCGAGCATGAAGCGGTGCTCGCCCGTCTGGTAGGCGGTCCCCGAGACGCGGGGGACGAAGGTGCGCGAGCCGTCGGCGCGCGCGGGCCCGGGGGTCCAGCGGGCGCCGAACGCGGTGTCGACGATCGATCGGTGCTCGAGGGCGTCCTCCTGGGCCATGACGCCCTCGTCGGCGAGCAGCGCGACGCGCGCGCCGGTGCCGGATCCGCAGGGCGAGCGGTCGACCTCGCCGTCGGCGAAGACGGTGACGTTGCGCTGGCGGGGGCCGAGCGGCCCGCGGCCGAGGTCGTCGAACAGGATCGTGCCGTACACGCCGGACAGCCTCGGATCCTCGGCGTGCTGCGCCTCCGGGGAGTCGTTCAGCGCCCACTTGATCTCGCGGCCCAGCTTGATGAGCTCGGTGTAGTTCTCGGGCGTGACCTCGAGCCCGAGCGCGGCGGCCCGCACGGAGGCGTAGATCGCGCCGCTGAAGCTCATGTCGACCGGCACCTCGCCGCGCGAGGTCTGCACCGGGATCCCGCGCGCGATCACATGCGAGGGCACGTTCTGGAATGTTGCGCGCACGAGGCGCCCGCCGCGGCGCTCGATGAACGCCGAGACGGGCCCGGAGGGCACGTCGATCCTGACCTCGGTGAGGCCGTCGGGATCCGACTCGACGAGGCCCGTGTCGGTCGCCCACACGCCGAGGGCGATCGTGCCGTGGCCGCACGCCGTCGAGAAGCCGTCCTTGTGCCAAAACAGCACGCCGAAGTGGGAGGCCTCCTCGCCCGGGGCGACCGGGTTCGGCGGCACGATGAAGCCGCCGTACATGTCGGCGTGCCCGCGCGGCTCGCTGCAGAGCATCGCGCGCAGGGTGTCGGCGCCGGCGCCGTCGGCGATCGCCGAGATCCGGCGCTCGCCGACGGTGGTGCCCTGCGGCACCGGCGCGTCGTCACTCAGGATCCGGAACGGCTCGCCCGCGGTGTGGTAGTCGGTAGACCGGATCCATTTCGTCATCAGATGACCCTATCGCTCAGATGGTTCGGGGTTCCGAAGCGGTGCGCCGTGATCGACACCGCCTGCTCGTGGAGGTGGGGGAGCATCTCGACACGTCCGGCGGAGACGACCTCGCCGCCGTAGATCGCGACGTCGGGCTTGCCGCCGGTGGCCTCGTGCGCCGCCGCGACGGCCGCGGGGCGCGAGTCGCCTGCGACGATCCGCACGCGCGCGGAGGCCTGCGGCCCCTTGCGGGCGGCGAGCGCGCCGAGGCGGTTCGTCCAGGCGTCGTCGTCCTCGAAGTGGACGCGCACGCCGGCCGACTGCAGCGCGGACTGCACGGGCTGCGGCAGCGCGACCGGGGTGCTGAGCTCGGGCGAGGCGCCGGCCGCGAGGCCGGCCGCAACGGCCCTGATCACGTGGTGCTGGGCGGCGTCGGCCGTCGCGCGGATCGTGACGGGAACGGGCAGGTAGCGGAGCACGTTGCGCTCGATCCCGAGCTGCGAGGCGTCGCGGTTGACCCCGAACTCGCTCTCCCACGCGGCGGCGTCGCTGCCGAGCGCCGCGCGCAGCCAGGAGACGTCGCCCTCGGCGAGACCGGAGCGCTCCGCGGACGCGAGCAGCTGGGCCGCCGCGGCGCGCGGCGAGCGAGCCGAGCCCGTCGGCGCCTGGTCGTGCCACTCGCCGAGGCCGTAGAGGTAGCTCGGGCCGCCGGCCTTGGTGCCGGCGCCGATCGCGGACTTCTTCCAGCCGCCGAAGGGCTGGCGGCGCACGATCGCGCCCGTGATCCCGCGGTTCACGTAGAGGTTGCCGGCCTCGATCCGGCGCAGCCAGGTCGCGAGCTCGTCGCTGTCGAGCGAGTGCAGGCCGCTCGTGAGGCCGTAGTCGATGTCGTTGACGATGTCGATCGCCTCGTCGAGGGTCTTCGCGGTCATGATGCCGAGGATCGGGCCGAAGTACTCGGTCAAGTGGTACTCGCTGCCCCGCGCGACGCCCGCGCGCACGCCCGGGCTCCACAGCTTGTTCTTGCCGTCGCGGTCGAGCGCGAGCGGGCTGTCGCTCGGCAGTTCGCGCGGCTGGATCGCCCAGCTCTGGCCGGGCTCGAGCTGCGTGAGCCCGCGCAGCAACTTGCCGGCGGGGGCAGCGATCACGGGCCCCATCTGGGTCTCAAGGTTCTCGGGGGTGCCGACCTTGAGGGAGCGGACGGCGTCGAGCAGCTGGTTGCGGAAGCGCTTCGAGGTCGCGACGGAGCCCACGAGGATCACGAGCGAGGCCGCGGAGCACTTCTGCCCGGCGTGCCCGAAGGCCGACTGGGCGACGTCCTTCGCCGCGAGGTCGAGGTCGGCGTTCGGGGTCACGATGATCGCGTTCTTGCCGCTCGTCTCGGCGAGGATCGGCAGGTCACAGCGCATTTCGCGGAAGGTTACCGCGGTCTCGTACGCGCCCGTCAGGATGAGGCGATCGATGCGCGGATCCGAGACGAGCGCCGAGCCGAGCGCGCGGTCGGCAGGCTGCACCATCTGCAGCACGTCGCGGGGGACGCCGGCCTCCCACAGCGCCTCGACCATGACGGCGCCGGAGCGGGCCGACTGGGCCGCGGGCTTGATGATGACCGCGGATCCCGAAGCGAGCGCGGCGAGCGTGCCGCCCGCGGGGATCGCGACCGGGAAGTTCCACGGCGGGATCACGGCGACGAGGCGCGACGGCTCGTAGACCGCGCCCTCGACCCTCGCGAGCTCCTGGCCGAGCGCCGAGTAGAAGTTCGCGAAGTCGATCGCCTCGGAGACCTCGGGGTCGCCCTGGTCGAGCGTCTTGCCGCACTCCGAGCCCATGACCTCGAGGAGGTCGCCGCGGCGCGCCTCGAGGCGCTCGGCCGCGCGGTACAGGATCCGGGCGCGCTCGTCCGCACCGAGGGCGCGCCAGCCGTCCGACGCCGCGATGCCGCGCTCGATCGCGGCGTCGAGGGTCGCGATGTGCCCGATCTGGGAGGCCGCGACGGTCTCGTTGCCGAGCTCTGACGCGACCATGCGGTCCGCGATCCCGCGGCCCCAGGCGCGGTTGCCCGGCAGATCCGGATCCGAGTCCGGGGTGTTCTCGAAGGCGGCGTAGCCGCCGGCGACGAGGGCGTCGACGCGTGCCTCTGCGCCGGCCTCGTCGTACGCGCGGCGATCCTGCGTCCGATTCGGGGCCGGGACGTCGAAGTGCTCGGGATCGCCGTCCGCCGTGATGGCGGCGAGGTCTGCGAGCGAGGCGAGGAAGCGCTCCTTCTCGCGCTCGAACAGGGGAGCGCTGTCGTTCAGCTCGAACACGGCTGACATGAAGTTCTCCTGGCTCGCGCCCTCCTCGAGGCGGCGGATCAGGTAGGCGATCGCGACGTCGAACTCCTCGGGGTGCACGACCGGCACGTAGAGGAGCAGGCCGCCGACCTCGCGGCGCACCGCCTCCGCCTGTCCGGTCGCCATGCCGAGCAGCATCTCGAACTCGACGCCGCTTTCGGCGCCGCGCGCCTTCGCGAGCAGCCAGGCGAGGGCGACGTCGAAGAGGTTGTGGCCAGCGACGCCGACGCGGACGTGCTTCACGCGCTCCGGATGGAGGGCGTAGTCGAGCACGGCCTTGTAGCTCGTGTCGGATCCCTGCTTCGTGTCCCAGGTGGCGAGGGGCCAGCCGTGGATCGCGGCGTCGACGAGCTCCATCGGCAGGTTCGCGCCCTTCACGACGCGGGTCTTGATGGGGGCGCCGCCGCGCGCGACGCGGGCCGCGGACCACTCCTGCAGGCGGATCATCGCCGCGAGCGCGTCGGGCAGGTAGGCCTGCAGCACGATCCCGGCCTCGAGATTCAGGAACTCGGGGCGATCCAGGATCCGGGTGAAGACCTCAATCGTGAGGTCGAGATCCTTGTACTCCTCCATGTCGAGGTTGATGAACTTCTTCGGGCTGGCCTTCGCCGCCTTCTCGAAGAGGGGCACGAGCTGGGATTCGATGTGATCGACGGCCTGGTCGAACGACCAGTGGTTGTGCGGCGCGACGGTCGAGGAAACCTTGATCGAGACGTAGTCGACGTCGGGGCGCTCGAGCAGCTTGTGGGTGCCAGCGAGGCGGCGCTCGGCCTCGCCCTGGCCGAGGATCGCCTCGCCGAGCAGGTTCATGTTGAGGCGCACGCCGTCGCGCTTGATCTTCGCGATCGCGGGGCCGAGCTTCGCGTCGCTCGCGTCGATGATGAGGTGGCTCACCATCTGGCGCAGGACCCGGCGGGCGATCGGCACGACGATCCCGGGCAGCGGCTTCGCGAAGGCGCCGCCGAGGCCGATCGCGCCGCGCATCGGCGCGGGGAGGAACGCGGGGGTGAGCGGGACCAGGTCCTTCAGCTTCTTCGCCGCGACGTCGAGATCCTCGGGGCGCACGACGCCGTCGACGAAGCCGACCGTGAAGTCGAGGCCGTTCGGATCCTTCAGCACGCCCGCGAGCCGGGCCGCGGACGCGTCCGCGGGGATCTGGGCCGCCTCCGAGAGCCACCGGCGGACGAGCGTGATCGCGTCCTCCGCAAGGTCCTGGGGTCGTACGGCGACGGCGGTGGTCGGAGCGGGCATCTTCGGCCTTTCAATCTGTTCGTTCATCTGCGGTGCTGCGCGGTGGTGCGTTCGTTCATCGCAAGTGTCCCGCTCCGGAAGAATGAAGTAAAGCGATTGTTTCTGTGCTGTAGAGTTCAGAAAAACTTAATTGTTTGGAGGCTCGCGATGCTCGACATGAAACGGCTGCGGCTGCTGTGGGAACTGAGCGTGCGCGGCACGGTCGTCGCGGTCGCCGAGGCGCTCAGCTACAGCCCGTCCGCGGTGTCGCAGCAGCTCGCGCTGCTCGAGCGGGAGGCGGGTGTACCGCTGCTGCGCAAGACGGGGCGAACGCTCGAGCTGACCCCTGCCGCCGAGGCGCTCGTCGCCGAGACGGAGGATCTGCTCGCGGGGCTCGAGCGGGCCGAGGCGGCGCTCCACAGCGCGCACGCCGAGGTCTCGGGCACGGTGCGGATCGCGGTGTTTCAGACGGCGCTCCTCGCGATGCTGCCGCAGACGCTCAGGCGGCTGCGCGAGACGCACCCGCACCTGCGGGTCGAGATGGTGCAGCACGAGCCGGCCGCCGGGCTCAAGGAGACGTGGGCGCGCGGCTTCGACCTCGTGGTCGCCGAGCAGTATCCGGGGCACGCCGCCCCGCACTTTCCGGGGCTGGATCGGGAGCCGCTCACGCGGGACCGGATCATGCTCGGGCTGCCGGCCGCCTCTGCTGCCGACGCCGAGTTCGCGCGAGTGGAGTCGCTCGCGGACGCCGCCTCACTGCCATGGGTGATGGAGCCCGAGGGGGCGGCCTCACGCCACTGGGCGCTGCAGGCGTGCCGGAGCGAGGGCTTCGATCCGGACATCCGGTACGAGACGGCGGATCTCCAGGCGCACCTGCGGCTCATCGAGTCGGGCAACGCGGTCGCGCTGCTGCCCGGGCTCGTGCACTACATGGGGGAGCCGAGGATCCGGCTGCTGCCGCTCGAGGGCGACCCGCACCGCACGATCTTCACGGCGGCGCGCGCCGCGGCCGGCGCCCATCCGGCCCTCTCCGCGGTCCGCACCGCCCTGAGCGCCCTTGCCGGTTCTGCGCTCCATGTGTGATCTATCGCGGGGCGAGTTCAGGGGATCGTGTGAACACGCGTGTTTTATTCGATCTGCAGTAGTTTACTGAGGGCTTCTGTTGGGGTGTGCCAGTTGAGGGTTTTCCGGGGGCGGCCGTTGAGTTCTGCGGCGACGGCGTTGAGGTAGTCCTGACTGTACCCATTGAGCTTGGTCCCTTTGGGGAAGTACTGGCGGAGGAGTCCGTTCGTGTTCTCGTTCGTGCCTCGTTGCCAGGGCGAGTGCGGGTCGCAGAAGAACACGCCATCTCGTAACTCGAGTTCTCGTGCGATCCGGGCGTGGTCTGAGAGTTCTTTGCCTTGGTCCCAGGTGACGGAGAGTCGGAGATGATCGGGGAGGTGCCCCATTTGTCGGATCATTTCGTTCGCGACCGTGACCGCGTCTCGCCGCTTGGGCAGGTGGAGCAGGATCACGAACCGGGTCGACCGTTCCACGAGGGTGCCGATCTGACTGCGGCCATCCTTTCCGAGGATCAGGTCCCCTTCCCAATGCCCCGGAACCGCACGGTCTTCCACTTCGGCGGGCCGTTCGGAGATCATGACCATGCCCGGGATCTTCCCGGGGCCATGACCCTCATGCTGTTGACGGGTACGCTCCCGGGGCACCCGTTGTGCCCGGCCACTGCGCAAGCACCCTGCCAGCTCACGACGAAGCTCACCCTTGCCCTGCACATAAATCGACCGGTAGATCGCTTCGTGTGAGATCTGCATCGATGGATCGTCAGGAAAGTCCATACGCAATCGTTGCATTATCTGGGCCGGGGAATGCCCAAGCTTAAGGCGCGAGGCCACCAGAAACTCAAGCCGGGGATGCTGCTGCAGTTTCCCTGGCTTCGGGCGCGCGAGCCGGCGCTCGGCTTGTCGTTGGGCCAAAGAGGGCGAGTACCAGTCCGTCGATGTTGGTGGGCGGGTGGTGCGCTTGGGCCGATACATGGGGGCCCTGCCACGATTACGTCGCAGCTCGTTCCACACCGTCGAGGGAGACCTCCCCAGATCGCGTGCGATCTGCCGAATCGAGTCGCCCCGAGAAACTC
This sequence comes from Leucobacter luti, assembly GCF_050310065.1. Classification (GTDB taxonomy): domain Bacteria; phylum Actinomycetota; class Actinomycetes; order Actinomycetales; family Microbacteriaceae; genus Leucobacter; species Leucobacter luti_B. The sequence goes on from NZ_CP190007.1 coordinate 1,363,803, forward strand.
CCCCGAGAATGCGTTCGCGTTCCCGGAGCGAGAGATACCTGGAATGAATCACGGGGGTCTGCCTTGGCACCATCCCACCAGCATGCCGGAACAAGAAGTCACCATGCGCCGGGCGGAAACCCGCCGCCAGTGACGCCTGCTGCCGAGTATCCCCGGCCCGGATCCGCCCCCAAAAAAAGATCTCTTGCGACCGGAACACCTTCCGCGTACGCCGCTTCTGAACCATCCAGTTCCACCTAACCCATCAAGGTGTTCACACGACCCCCTGAATTCGCACGGCGAAACCGCACATGGAGCGCAGAACCGGCAAGGTGGGGCGGGGCCGCAGGGCCCGCCCGGACGACCGGCGGATTAGAGCTTGGGCTGCTGCTGGGTGATGCAGTGGATGCCGCCGCCGCGGGCGAACAGCGGGCGGGCGTCGATCCCGACGACCTCGCGGCCCGGGTACACCTCGCGCAGGATCGCGAGCGCCGCGTCGTCCGCCGGATCTGCGAACGAGCACGCGAGCACCGCACCGTTCAGCACGACGTGGTTGATGTAGCTGTAGTCGACGAAGCCCTCCTCGTCGCGCAGCGTCGTCGGCGCGGGCAGGTCGATGATCTCGAAGCCGCCCGAGGTGTCGTTCTTGTAGCGCTCGGCCACGCCACGGTTCGTCTTTGCGATCAGGTGATCGGGGTGCGACTGCGAGTCCTGGCGGTGCATGAGCAGCACGTCGGGCGTGGCGAATGCCGCGAGGATGTCCGAGTGCCCGCGCGTGCCGAAGGTCTCGTGGTCGCGCGTGAGCCCGCGGGGCAGCCACAGCGCGCTCGTCGTGCCGATCGTGCGCGCGAGCTCCTCCTCGACGCGCGCCTCGGTCCAGCCCGGGTTTCGGCCGGGATCGAGCTGCACCGTGCGGGTGAGCACGACGCGCCCGGTGCCGTCGACCTGGATCCCGCCGCCCTCGTTCGTCATCTGGGAGTTGATGAGGGTCGCGCCGGCGGCCTCCGCCACGATCCGGCCGATGTGCTGGTCGTTCTGCCAGCTGGCCCACGACTGCCCGCCCCAGCCGTTGAACACGAAGTTCACGGCGCCGAGGGTGCCGTCGTCGCCGATCACGAAGCTCGGCCCGATGTCGCGCATCCAGGCATCATCGAGCGGGGCCACGATGCGGTCGATCTGGGCGGACAGGTACTTGGCGGCGACGGCCTCGTCGCCGGGGTTCACCACGACCGTTACGGGCTCGAACTCGCTCGCCGCGTTCGCGACGGCCGCCCAGGTGGTCCGCGCCTCCTCGACCTCGGCTTCGGTCTCGCCGAGCGTGTATCCGCTCGTCGGCCAGGCGAGCCAGAGGCGCTCCTGCTCGTGCCCCTCGATCGGCATGCGCCACGTCGTCATCGTTCACTCCTCGCAGTGTGGGTGGACACCAAGCGCCGTCGACGTCAGGTATGCGTCGGCAGCGCTGGCCCACAGTCTACGGGACGCACGTGCCGCGGCCGCAGGTCCCGCGGCTGCCGTTCTCGCTCGAAGCCGACTCGGCGCTCGCCGCAGTACTCAGCGTTTCCGGACCTACCGTCTCTTCTCTAGCGTCGTCGAGATTGCGCACGACGGCACCGTCGAGGCGCTCGAGCACGAGTCGGCCGAGCTCGGCGCAGTACAGTGGCATCCGGAGGACACCGCAGCCTCCGACCCGCTGCAACAGGCGCTCTTCGACTGGCTCGTCGAGCGGGCTCGGGCGCATGATCAGGGAGGAACACGAATGACTGAACCGCGCGTGCTCGTCGTCGAGCACCAGGAGAACGCGGGCCTCGGCCTCTTTGGGCAGCGCCTCTCGCGACCCGAGAGTGGCGTCGCGATTGAGACGGTGGGTCCGGAGGCGGGCCGCACGATCCCGACCTCGCTTGATGGGTACGACGCGCTCATCGTGCTCGGCGGCGCGATGGGGCCCACCGAGGACGACAAGGCGCCGTGGCTGCCCGCCACGCGCGCGCTCCTCGTCGAGGGCGTCGAGCGCGGGATCCCGACGCTCGGGATCTGCCTCGGCGCGCAGATGCTCGCGACGGCGACGGGCGGCAACGTGCGCACCATGCCAGGTGGGCCGGAGGTCGGCCTGCTCGGGATCGACGTGGTGCCGAGCGCCGAGGGCGACCCGCTGTTCGGGCCGCTCGCTGGCCGCACGGTGCAGGCCGTGCAGTGGCACTGGCTCGAGGCCGATGGGCTGCCCGCGGGAGCCCGCGTGCTCGCGTCGAGCCCTGCGTGCCGTAATCAGGCCTTTCGCCTCGGCGACGCCGCGTGGGGTGTGCAGTTCCACCCCGAAGCCCTGGGCCGCACCGCCGCAGAGTGGGTCGACGAGGACCGCGAGGGCTTCGAGGTGCTCGGACTCGACGAGGCCGAAGTCGTCGCGGAGGTGCGCGCCGCGGAGCCGAGCCTCGCGGAGATTTGGGGCGGTCTCGCGGACCGCTTCGCGGCGGTCACACGCGAGGCGCCCGCCGCCCGCGCCGCCCGCCACGCGGCCATGCCGCCCGCGCCGCCCCGTCCGTCCTTGAGTTGACCCAAAGTGCTTCCTGGAGTGCAGTAGCCGTCACTTTCGGTCAACTCAACCGAGAATGGCGGACCTGGCGGCCCTCCCGACCGCCCCTCGCGCGCTAAGTTGACCCAAAGTGCCTCCTGGAGTGCAGTAGGCGTCAGTTTGGGTCAACTCAAGGACGGGGCCGGTCGGGATCGGCCCCGTCGGGACCGGGCGGGACCGGGAAGCACCGCACGGAGCGGCGCGGCGGGCACGAGCGCGGGCGCGAAGCCGCGACCCCGCGCCCGCCCGAGGGCCGGTCGCTGCACGCGCGCCGCCTAGTCCTCGCCGTCGAAGCGGAGCGCCCGCGCGATGAGGGCCTCCTGCTCGACCGCGTGCACCTTGGCGGATCCCGTCGACGGTGCGGCGGAAGAGGAGCGCGAGACGACGCGGATCCGGTCGTTCTTCAGGTGCTTCGAGAGCTCGAGCGAGATGAACGGCCACGCGCCCTGGTTCTCCGGCTCGTCCTGCACCCAGACGAGCTCCGCGCCCGAGTAGGGGGCGAGGATCCGGCCGAGCTGGGGCGCGGGGATCGGGTAGAACTGCTCGACGCGCACGATCGCGATCCGGGAGTCCGGGTTCTTGTCGAGGGCGCCGCGCAGGTCGTAGTACGTCTTGCCCGACACGAGGATCACGCGCTCGATGCCCTCGCGGCCGGCGACCTGCGGGTCGTCGATCACGGGCTGGAAGGTGCCCTCGGTGAACTCCTCGACCGGCGAGGTCGCGCCGCGCAGGCGCAGCATCTGCTTCGGCGTGAAGACGATGAGCGGCTTGCGCGGCCGCGCGTACGCCTGGCGGCGGAGCAGGTGGAAGTAGTTCGCCGGGGTCGAGGGGCGGGCGACGATCATGTTGTCCTCGGCGCAGAGCTGCAGGTAGCGCTCGATCCGCGCGGACGAGTGATCCGGGCCCTGGCCCTCGTAGCCGTGGGGGAGCAGCATCACGACGGAGGACTGCTGGCCCCACTTCTGCTCGGCCGAGGAGATGAACTCGTCGATCACGGCCTGCGCCGTGTTCGCGAAGTCGCCGAACTGCGCCTCCCAGAGCACGAGCGCGTCCTCACGCTGCAGCGAGTAGCCGTACTCGTAGGCGAGGGCGGCGTACTCGGAGAGCAGGGAATCGTAGATCCAGAACCGGGCCTGATCCTCGGAGAGGTTCAGCAGCGGGATCCATTCCTGGCCGTTCGCGCGGTCGTGGAAGACCGCGTGGCGCTGCGCGAAGGTGCCGCGCCTCGCGTCCTGGCCGACGAAGCGGACCGCCGTGCCCTCCATGAGGAGCGAGCCGAGCGCGAGCAGCTCGCCGAAGCCCCAGTCGATCCCGCCCTGGCGGCTCATCTCGACGCGCTTGTTGAGCAGCTGCTGCAGCTTCTGGTGCACGTTGAAGCCCTCGGGCTTGTTACCGTGCGCGTCGCCGATGCGCTCGATGACCGTGCGGTGGACCGCCGTGTCGAGCGGGGCGGGGCCGGGGCCGCCAGCCTCCTGCACGACCGCGATACCGCTGTTGTCGATGATCGGGATCGAGCCGGTCTGCGCGGCGTGCGTCTCCTGGAACGCGAGCTCGAGGCGGGACTGGAAGTCCTGCTTCGCCTTCTCGTACTGCTCCTCGGTGATATCACCGCGTCCGACGAGCGCGCTCGTGTAGAGGCGTCGGGTCGAGCGCTTCGCCTCGATGAGGTCGGTCATGAGGGGCTGCGTCATCGACGGATCGTCGCCCTCGTTGTGGCCGCGTCGGCGGTAGCAGACGAGGTCGACGATGACGTCCTTGTGGAAGCGCTGGCGGAACTCGTAGGCGAGCCGCGCCACGCGCACGACCGACTCGGGATCGTCGCCGTTCACGTGGAAGATCGGGGACTGCACGACCTTGCCGACGTCCGAGGAGTACACGGCGCTGCGTGAGTCGATGGGGAGCGTCGTGAAGCCGACCTGGTTGTTGATGATGATGTGGATCGTGCCGCCCGTGCGGTATCCGCGCAGCTGCGACATCTGCATCGTCTCGTAGACGACGCCCTGGCCGGCCATCGCGGCGTCGCCGTGGATGAGCAGCGGCAGCGTCGTGAAGGAGCCGATCGGCTTCAGATCCTGCTTCGCGCGCACGATGCCCTCGAGCACGCCGTCGACGGTCTCGAGGTGCGAGGGGTTCGCCGCGAGGTGCACGGGCACCTGGGTGCCGTTCGGCGCGGTGAAGACGCCCGAGGTGCCGAGGTGGTACTTGACGTCGCCCGAGCCGCCCTTCGCGGTCTGGGCCCCCTCGAACTCGCGGAAGATCTGGCCGTAGGTCTTGCCAGCGATGTTCGACAGCACGTTCAGGCGGCCGCGGTGGGCCATGCCGATGTCGACGCTGTCGACGCCGTCCTCAGCCGCGTCGATGAGCATCGCGTCGACGAGCGGGATCACGGACTCGCCGCCCTCGAGGCTGAAGCGCTTCTGGCCGACGTACTTCGTCTGCAGGAAGGTCTCGAACGCCTCCGCCTCGTTGAGCTTCTCGAGGATGCGCATCTGCTCCTCGGTGCTCGGCTTGGCGTAGGGCACCTCGAGCTGCTCGCGCAGCCACAGGCGCTGGGCCGGATCCTGGATGTGCATGTACTCGATGCCGATCTTGCGGCAGTACGAGTCGCGCAGGACGCCCAGGATGTCGCGGAGCTTCATCGTGCGCTGACCGCCGATGCCGCCCGTCACGAACTCGCGGTCGAGATCCCAGAAGGTCAGGCCGTGCGACTCGATCTCCAGGTCGGGGTGCGAGCGCTGCACGTACTCGAGCGGATCGACGTCGGCCATGAGGTGGCCGCGGACGCGGAACGAGTTGATGAGCTCCTGGACGCGGGCCGTCTTGTCGACGGCGCCGGAGATGTCGACGTGGATGTCGGAGGCCCACTGCACGGGCTTGTAGGGGATGCGGAGCGCGGCGAAGATCTCCTCGTAGAAGCCGTGGCCGCCGATGAGGCGCTCGTGCACGAGCTTCAGGAACTCGCCGGATCCCGCGCCCTGGATGACGCGATGGTCGTAGGTGCTCGTGAGGGTGATCGTCTTCGAGATGCCGAGGCGCGTGAGAACTTCCTCGGAGGCGCCCTGGAACTCGGCCGGGTACTCGAGCGCGCCCGCTCCGATGATGCAGCCCTGACCGGGCATGAGGCGCGGCACCGAGTGCACCGTGCCGATGCCACCCGGGTTCGTGAGCGAGATCGTCGTGCCCTGCAGGTCGGCCGCGCCGAGCTTGTTGTCGCGAGCGCGCTTGACGAGGTCCTCATACGCCGCGAGGAACTCATTGAAGTCGAGCGTCTCCGCGCGCTTGATCGACGGGACGAGGAGGGATCGGGTGCCGTCGGGCTTCGGGATGTCGATCGCGATGCCGAGGTTGACGTGGGCAGGGGCGACGACCGAGGGCTTGCCATCGACGTCGGCGTAGGAGACGTTCTGGCTCGGGAACTCGCCGAGCGACTTGATGAGCGCCCAGCCGATGAGGTGCGTGAACGAGACCTTCCCGCCGCGGCTGCGGCGCAGGTGGTTGTTGATCACGATCCGGTTGTCGATGAGGAGCTTCGCGGGGATCGTGCGCACGCTCGTCGCGGTCGGCACCGAGAGGCTCATGTCCATGTTCTTGGACAGCGAGCGCGCCATGCCGCGCAGCGGCGTGACCTCGTCCTGCTTGTCGTCCGCATCGGCCTTCGGCGTGGGGGTCGTGCGCGGGGCGTCGGCCGGGATCGGTGCGATGCGCGGAGCGACATTCGTGGTGCGCGCCGGCTGCGTCATGGTGCTGACCGGGCCCGTCGCCGGCGCGGCGCCGTGGGCTGGGGCAGTCGATGGCTGCTGGGCCGGTTGCTGAGTCGCACCGCCAGGAACCGTCGGGATCGGCGTCGTGGGGGTCGGCGCCTGTGCCTGTGCCGGTGCCTGCGCCTGTGCCGCTGCCTGTGCGGGCGCGGACGAGGCCTGGGGCTGTGACGCCTGCTCCGATGTGGGGGAAGCGGAGGTGGACGGGCTCTGCTGCGAGCCATAGCGCTCGAGGACCGGCCACCAGGACTTGTCCACCGAGTTCTTGTCCACCTGGAACTGCTTCCACAGCTCATCGACGAGCCAGGCGTTCGCACCGAAATCTCCTGCGGGGCCTGCCTGTCCGGCGGCCTCCGTGCGTTCAGCCAATGCGACTTCCTCTCGTTCGTAGTCGAGCACGGTGGAAAACGGGCCAGGGGTGTGGGCTCCGTAGCCGTACCACCCACAAGCCTACGCCTTTGGGCGCGCGCTCGCAGGCAGTCTCCCAGTGTTGCACGGAGCTTCTGCTGGTAATGTTGGGAAGGCTATGGACCCAGACTCTCGAAGACGATCGGAGCCCCCGAGTACGAGCCGCGCCCTGGCGCGGCCACTCCCTGACATCCGGAGTCGAGCGTGAACGACTGGATTCTTCTCGCCTTCGGCATTCTCCTCACCGCGGGCACCGGTATTTTTGTCGCCGCGGAGTTCTCCCTCGTCGCTCTCGACCGCCAGGATCTCGAGCGACGCCGCGAGGGCGGTGAGCGCGGCCTCGACCGCGTGATCCGCGGCCTCTCGCGCACCTCAACGCACCTGTCGAGCGCGCAGCTCGGGATCACCCTGACGACGCTGCTCGCCGGGTACACCCTTGAGCCCGCGATCTCGGGCTTCCTCGATGGGCCGCTCGGCGCCATCGGCGTCCCGCCCGAGCTCAGGCGCACCATCAGCGCTCCGGTCGCGATCGCGCTCGCGACCGTGTTCTCGATGATCGTCGGCGAGCTCGTTCCCAAGAACTTTGCCCTTGCGAAGCCGCTCGCGACCGCGCGGCTCGTGATGCCGGCGCAGGCGGCGTTCACGACGACGTTCAAGCCCGCGGTCATGCTGCTGAACGGCAGCGCGAACGGGATCCTGCGCTCCATTGGCATCGAGCCGAAGGAGGAGCTCTCGGGTGCGCGCTCAGCTGAGGAGCTCTCCTCGCTCGTGCGGCACTCGGCGAGCGCTGGCCTGCTCGAGGAGGACACGGCCACGCTGCTCGACCGCACGCTCCGCTTCTCCGAGCTGACGGCTGGTGACGTCATGACGCCGCGCCTCCGTGTCGAGAGCATGCACCGCCTCGATCCTGCGCAGGACGTCCTCGAACTCTCGGGGCGCACGGGCTTCTCCCGCTTTCCGGTGATCGACGAGGATCGCGACGACGTCGTCGGCGTCGTGCACGTGAAGCGTGCCGTCGGCGTGCCGCGCTCGAAGCGCGCCGAGGTCCCGGTCGCGGCGCTCACCGAGGACGTCGTCCGGGTACCCGAGACGATGCGCCTCGACCAGCTCCTCGAGGAGCTTCGGACCTCGGGTTTCCAGCTCGCGATCGTCGTCGATGAGTACGGGGGCACCGCGGGCATCGTGACGCTCGAGGATCTCGTGGAGGAGATCGTCGGCGAGGTCGCCGACGAGCACGACCGCGCGGCAGCTGGAGTGGTCGGCAGCGCGGACGAGATGACCTTTCCGGCGGACCTTCGCCCTGATGAGGTGCTTGAGCAGACCGGGATCGAGATCCCGGACAGCGACGAATACGACACCGTCGCGGGCTTCGTGCTGCGCGAGCTCGGCCGGATCCCGGAGCCGGGCGACGAGGTGCCGCTCGATGGCGGCGGCACGCTGCGCGTGGAGCGCATGGAGGGGCGCCGGATCGCGCGGCTACGGTACACGAGCCCGCCGCTGCCCGTCGGGGCTGATGACGAGACGGAGGACCGCGCATGAGCGACTGGGCAGGTATCGTCTGGCTCGTCGTGCTGCTCGCGGCGAACGCCTTCTTCGTCGGCGCAGAGTTCGCCGTCATCTCCGCGCGCCGCTCTCAGATCGAACCGCGGGCCGAGGCCGGATCGAAGCGCGCGAAGACCGCGCTCTACGCGATGGAGCACGCCACTCTCATGCTGGCGACGAGCCAGCTCGGGATCACGGTCTGTTCCCTCCTGATCCTGAACGTCTCGGAGCCGGCGATCCACCACCTGCTCGAGGGGCCGCTCGCGTGGACCGGGCTGCCGCCAGAGGCCGTGAGTATTACGGGCTTCGTGCTCACCCTGCTTGGCGTCTCGTACCTGCACGTCGTGTTCGGTGAGATGGTTCCGAAGAACGCCGCATTCTCGATGCCGGATCAGGCCGTCCTGCTGCTGGCCCCGCCCCTTGTGATGGTGTCGCGGATCTTCAAGCACGTCATCAGGGCGCTCAACGCGATCGCGAACGGCGTGCTGCGGATGTTCGGCGTGGAGCCGAAGTCCGAGACGAACAGCACGTACACGCTCGAGGAGGTCGCGAGCATCGTGAGCCACTCGACGCGCGAGGGCGTGCTCGAGGATCGCAGCGGGGCGCTGACGGCAGCCTTCGAGTTCACCACGAAGCGCGCTTCCGACCTCGTGGTGCCCTCAGACAAGCTCATCGTGCTCGCTGCTGGGGCGACGCCGGAGGATGTTGAGGCTGCGGTCGCGCGCCACGGCTACTCGCGCTACCCGATCGCGGGGGAGGCCGGCGGATTCGCGGGCTACGTGCACATCAAGGATCTGGTCAGGCTGGCAGAGGACCGCATCGTCGAGCCCATCCCGCCGAAGCGGATCCGGCAGATGATGTCGTTCCTCGCCGACACCGAGCTGGAGGACGTGCTCGCCCGCATGCAGGCGCGCGGGATCCACCTCGCTCAGATCCACGACCCTTCCGGGGCAGAGCTCGGTGTCGTCTTCCTCGAGGACGTCATCGAGGAACTCGTCGGCGAGGTGCATGACGCCACGAGGCGCCAGCGCTACTCGGGCTGAGTGGCCTCGACCCTCGGGCCCGTGGCCGGGGAGAGGACGAGGTGCGCGGCGACCTCATCGAACGGCAGGATGCTGCCCACTGCGAGGCGGCTCTCGGGGACGGAGAAGCGCACGTCGAATTCGGCGACCTCGTCGCCGATCGTGGTCGGGGTGAGCTCGACGCTCGTGTTGGGCCGCTGCTTGCCGTCGAAGGCGAGCGTGCCGACGGCGGAGACCGTGCCGTCGGAGCCGCCGCGGCGGAGCACGGCCGGCTGCGTGAGCTCGAACGAGACGGCGGGCAGCTCCGCGATCTGGACGTTGAACTGGGCCTGTGTGATGACGCCCTCCGTCAGCACCATGTACCCGGTGGACGCGACCTGCTCGGTGAGCATCGCGCCGAGCCCTGAATCGGCAGCCGGGGAGATGAGGCTCGTGTCGGTCACCTCGTAGACGCGCTCGGCGGGGCTCGCCAGCAGGTTGGAATCGGCGGAGGCGTGGAGTTCGGCGGCGTGGCTCGTCACGTCAGCCGCCCTCGCGCACCCCATGAGACCGAGCGGGAGGACGGCCGAAACGGTCGCCACGGCGCCGATCACGCGCACCGAGCGCCGGCCGACCCTCGCGATGCTCACCCGCTACCTCCCCGAATGTGCTGTTCGTTAGCGTTTTTTGAAGACGCGGCGAGCATACGGGAAGAAATTGGGAGGCTGCCCAGAGCGTGCTGCCCGCGACCGGTCAGGACTCCCGCAGCGCGTCGACGGGTTCGATCCTCGCCGCCTTCACCGCGGGGTAGCCGCCCGCGGCCAGCCCGACGAGTGCTCCCATGGCCACCCCGACCGGCGCGGTCCAGGGGGCGAGCACGGGTGTCCACTGCTGCATCAGGCAGACCCCGATGAGCGCGAAAAGCCCGACGACAACCCCGATGAGCCCGCCGAGGACGCCAGTCGTCATGGACTCGAGCATGAATTGGCGCGCAACGTCCCGCGTCGTCGCTCCGAGGGCCCGCCGCAGGCCGATCTCGCCGCGCCGCTCCGTCACGGAGAGCAGGGTCACGTTCGCGATCCCGATCCCGCCGCCGATGAGCGCGACGATGCCGATCGCGAGGAACAGCACGTTGATGTCTGACTCGACCTGGTCCCGCAGCTCGTTGCTGTTCGGAGGCGCTCCCACCCGGTAGGCGTCGGTGCTGTTCGGATTTAGCGCGATCGGCGCCTGGCGCGCGACGACGGAGCCTGCACCGAGCGCGATCCGGATGTCGAGCGACTCGGGCGTGGAGAAGCCGAGCTCGTTCCTCGCGGTCTGGAGCGGCACGATCACCGAGTCCTGCAGATTGCCGCGCGCGCCGACGGAATCGAGGATGCCGATCACGCTGTAGGCGCGGTCGTCAACGAAGATGGCAGGCTGCCCCGAAACCCGATTGATGCCGAGCCGCTGTGCGGCCTCCTTCCCGAGCACTGCCACGCGGTCGCCGCGACGTTCGTGCCCGGCGTCGAAGAACCGGCCAGCTCCGATCGTCCCTTCGACGACGTCGAGCAGCTCGGGGGATGCGCCGATGAGCGGTGTGGGTGCGAGTGGCGGCGCCGAGGGGTCCTGCACGCGCACGGCGTCGACGCGGTGCGCCGCCTTCGTCGTGGCGATGAGGGCCGCGTGTTCGACACCCGCCAGACGTGAGACGCGGTCGACGCTGTCCCACGGGAGCACCGCGGTCGCCCGGGTGTTTGTTCCGCCCGCATACGTCTTGCCCGGCTCGACGGTGACCCGCGTCGCCGCGAGCGCGTCGAACTGCTGCGCGATCTGACCGGATGCCGTCTGGGCGAAGCCGATCGTTGCGACAAGCGCCGCGATGCCGAGGACGGTGCCGACGAGCGTGATGATGAGTCGAGAGGGGCGCGAGCCGACCCCCTCGAGCGACTCGCGCACGAGATCGGCCAGGGGGATCCCGTGCCTCATTCGACCTCCTCGAGCGCGCCGTCGAGGATGCGCGCGCGACGCGCGGCCGCTGCCGCGACCGCGTGGTCGTGGGTGATCATGACGATCGTGAGCCCCTCCGAGTTGAGCTGGGAAAAGAGGTCCATCACCGATTCGGAGTTCTCCCGGTCGAGGTTGCCTGTTGGCTCGTCGGCGAGGAGGAGTCGCGGTGAGGTGCTCACCGCGCGGGCGATCGCGACGCGCTGGCGCTCGCCGCCGGAGAGCCGGTTCGGGGTCGCGTCGAGGCGGTGAGCGAGGCCGACACGCTCGAGTGCGGCCCGCGCGATCGCTGCCCGCTCCCCGCGCGGGACGCCGGCGTACGTGCAGGCGAGCACGACGTTCTCCAGGGCGGTGCGTGTGGGAAGGAGATGGAAGGACTGGAATACGAAGCCAATCGCGTGCGCGCGCAGGGCCGTGCGCGCCTCGTCGCTGAGCTCGGCCACGTCGATTCCCTCGAATCGGAATTGCCCGGTGCTCGCGCGGTCGAGGAGGCCGAGCAGGTTGAGCATGGTCGACTTGCCGGAACCCGAGGGGCCGATGATCGCCAGGTAGTCGCCTCTGGCGACCACGAGATCGACCCCGCGCAGGGCGTTTACCGCGGGCGGGCCCGAGAAAAACCTGGTCACGTCGGCGAGGTCGAGCAGTGGGCCGGGAGTGAGCGGATCGCCGGCGTGGACGGCGGGGCGCGCTGCGAGGCGTTCCGGCGTGGGGCGGACCAGGGGGATGGCGGCGACGAGACGACTGGTGATCCGGTTCACCGGCCGACCACGACTCTCGCGCCCCGGCTGAGCCTCGGATCATCGGAGGAGACCTCGACGAAGCCGTCCGCGGCGAGGCCGGCTTTCACCGCGATGCTCTCCGTGCGCGAGGTGCCGGCCTGCTCGTCGGGGATGACAAGTTCGACCCGGTCTTCGCCGCCGGATCCCGCGGAGAGTCCTGCAATCGGGATTGCCAGCACCTCGCCCGCGGTCGAGGCAACTGGAATCTGGAGCCGCACGTTCGTGCCGCGCAGCGCCTCCACCTGCTCCGGCGTGAGTTCGCCGGGTGAGAGCCGCACCGTCATCCGCTTGGTCGCCCCCTGGCCGCCACCGCCTGCGCCGGAACCGGTGCCGCCGCCCGCGCCTCCTCCTGCGCCCTGACCATCGCCTCCGCCCTCGTTCGCGCCGCCCGGCTTCGCGGCCTCGATCGACTGCACCGTCGCCACGAGTTCGGCCCCGCCTGGGCCCTCGTAGCGGGCGGGCAATCCCTCCTTGAGGAGTGATGCGTCCTGCTCGGACACCGTTCCGACGATGGCGAGCGTCGCACCGGAGACCGTCATGGGTGACCCGGAGAGCGAATCACCGCGCTTCACGGAGACCTCGTCGACGCGGCGGGGGAGACCTCCAAGGTAGAGGACCTCGCTCGAGGGCAGTGTCGGGAGCGCCGCCGTGCGGGCGGCGCTCACCGTCTCCCGCGCGTCCTCGAGCGCGATCCGCGCCGACTCCACCGCGGCCCGCTCTGCCGCAACGTCCGGCTTCGCGGCATCGATGGCCGCGGCCAGCTCCGCTTGCGCCGAGGCGAGCGCGCCCTGCGCGTCGCGCGTCGCGCGCTCGGCGTCTCGCACGGCCTTGCGGCTCTCCTCCCCGCCGCCTGGCGCGGCATAGCCGATCTGCTCGTAGAGTGCGCCGATGGCCGCGGCCGTGTCGCCGTCGAAGACGTCGCTCGCGGGGTCCCCTACGCCGTACCCGAGCGAGGTGAGCGCAGCTTTCAGCTGGAGCACGTCGGGCCCGCGCATTCCGGCAGCGAGCGAGCGGTACGCGGGAAGCTCGCCCGGCAGCACGACGACCGGGCGCCCTCCCACCTCGAGCGCGATGTCCCCGGCGTTGAACACGCGGCCGACCTCGGGCACCTGGCCCGTGACGATCGGCCGGTTCTCCGAGCCGGCCGTGTCGAGCGTGACCTTCACCGCGTCAGCAAATGTCACTTCCCCGCGGGTCAGCACGGTGTTTTCGATCACGCGCTGCTCGATCTCCGCGGTCACCGGCCCCGCATCCGGCGGGGTGCGTCGGGCCGCGAGCTCCGCTGGGGACACGACGAACTGCATGACCCCGATCCCGAGCAGGAGCGAGACGACCGCGACCCCCGCGATGAGGGCCACGAGCCGCGATCCGGTCCAGGACCGACGGGTCGGGGACTCAGCTGACTCTGTTGACTCTGTTGACTCTGTCGCCTCAGGCGCGTCAAACGCCTCAAGTGCCTCTGGCGCCTCGCTCCTCTCGGCCCCCGGCTCGGCCTGGGGCTCCTCCCGTGTGCGCCGCAAGCGGAACAGCTTCACTTGGCCTTCGAGTCCTTGCCGTACTTGGCGATGAGCGCATCGAGCCTGGCCTTGTTCTCGTCGATGAACTTCTGCTCGGCGGCGAAGACGAGTTTCTGCAGCTTGTCGTCATAGCCGAGCTTCTCGCGGCACTCGCTGTCCGCGGTGGCGACGGCGATCTCGCGCTGCTTGAACTTGGCCTTGACTTCATCGCTCGGCTCAGCAAATTCCCCGGTCGCCGACGGCATTCCGCTCGTCTCGTAGAACTCCTCGGACATCGCGCTCTGTGTCGTGGAAGGGCTTGTCAGATCGTGGTGACCCGCCTCGGACATGCAGTCGGCCCATTCCCGGTCCAGCTTCACCGCCTCCGGGTCGCTCGGGCCCTCGGTCCCGGTCATGCTGTAGAAACCTGAGTAGATCGAGGACATCGAATCGAAGAGGTCCTTGAACTCGGGATCGTCATAGGCTGCCATGCTGGCGTCCTCGCTCTGAACCGCGTGGTGGGCGGCCCCGGAGCAGCCAGCCTTCTCCAAGCCCCATTCAATGCCCTCACCCTCCTCGGCGGCCGCCATCTCCTCCTCGCTCGGCCCGGAGCCATAGAGGGCTTCGCTGAAGGCCTCCTGCTCGGACTCTGAGAGGCTCAAGATGTAGTCAGTGTTGGGGTCAGCTGGCGGCTCCCCGCCTCCGCCCTCCTGATCGCCACCCAACGGCGGCGATTCGACGATGCCGTACCCGTACTCCTTCGCGAACTCCGCTGTGCCCCATTCGACCGAGCTACCTTCTTCGGAGTTGCCCACCTGGGGGCCAGTCGCGAGGTTGGGCGTGTACTCGAAGCCCTCCTTCAACATGCACTCTGCGGTCAGCTCCTCCATCTTGCGGTGCTGCTCGTCGAGTTTCTCCTGGGTCATCTCCTCCTGATCCCAGATCGCCCCGAGATACTCCTGCAGCGGGCCGGTTGGCACCTCGTCACGTTCGGCGTCGGTGTTCCCGGCGCACCCGGAAAGCAGAATGGCGCCCACGATCGCAGCGATGGGGAGCGTCGCGGTGAGGCATTTCGGTACGCGGATCATGAAGGCTCCTTCGACGGGCGGTGACAGCGAGACGGCGAAACGGCGAAACAGCGACTCACCTGCGGGGATTGAGCGACATCTGTAGCGCGGGCGTCAAGCTAGCACGAGGGTCTGCCACGCCCCGGCGAGCGTCACCGCGATCCTGATCCGGATCCCGGGATTGCCGTCGTACGATCTGGGAGAACGTGTGGGGCCTGTGAGAAGTTACCGAACGCGGTCGCCCGGGCGTGTCCGGCCGGAACGCTATTGGGCGAGCAGCCTTGTCAGCTGCGCGCCCACGCGCTCAAACTCGATGAGGAAGGCGTCGTGGCCGAAGGGGGAGTCGATGCGCGTCGCGCGGTCCCCGTCGAGGCTGCCCGGCGAGTGCCGCGCGATCTCGTCCTGGCCCTCGACCGTGAACAGGCGGTCGCTCGGGATTCCGAGCACGAGCGTCGGCAGATCCAGCGTGGAGAGCGCGGCACGCACGCCGCCGCGGCCTCGGCCGACGTCGTGCGAGTTCATCGCCTGCACGAGCGTGACGTAGCTGTTCGCGTCGAAGCGGCGCGTGAACTTGTTCCCGTGGAAGTCGAGGTACGACTCGACCGCGAAGCGTCCGCCGCCGCCGAGGGGGCTCACTGCGGACTGCCAGGCGCGGCCGAAGCGCTCGTCGAGCTCGGTGTTGCTGCGGTAGTTGAGGAGTGCGAGCCGGCGCGCCGTCGCGAGGCCGTGATGCGGGCCGATCCCGTCTGGGGCGTCGTAGTAGTTGCCGCCGCGATAATTCGGGTCGGAGCGGATCGCTTCGAGCTGCACGAGGTTGAGGCCGATCTGGTCGGCCGTCGTCACGGGCGGGGCCGCGATCACCGCGAGGCGCTCGAGCCGATCCGGCTGCGAGATGCCCCACTCGAGGGCGTGCATGCCGCCCATCGATCCGCCGATCACCGCGGCGAAACGCGGGATTCCGATCGCGTCGGCGAAGCGCGCGGCGGCGGCGACCTGGTCGCGGATCGTGAGGTAGGGGAAGCGGCCGCCCCACTCCCGATTATCGGGGTCTAGGGAGGCCGGGCCCGTCGAGCCCTGGCAGCCGCCGAGCACGTTCGGCGCGACGATGAAGTAGCGGTCGGTGTCGAGCGGGCGGCCGGATCCGACGATCTCGCTCCACCAGCCGTCCGTCGCATGGCCGGGGCTGGCGCTGCCGACGAGGTGGCTGTCGCCCGTGAGCGCGTGGAAGACGAGGATCGCGTTGTCGCGGGCGTCGTTCAGGGTGCCGAAGGTCTCGTAGGCGATGCGGACATCGGGAAGCTCGGCCCCCGCCTCGGTCGTGAGGGCGCCGATCGAGGCGAAGCGGCGGTCGCCAACGGGGTCGCCGTCGCGCCAGCCGCCAGAGATCGGCGGGCGGCCCATGAGCGCGCGCAGCTGCGCGTCGGTGATGAAGTCCGTGGGGAACGAATCCTCGGGCGTCTGCCAGTCCATAGCTCCCCATTGTGCCCGGCCGCGGGCGCCCGCGCCCGATTGTTACGCCCCCGCGCGGTTCGGCGCCTCGGTCGCGGGATGGTTGTTAGCGATTTCGGGGCTTCGCGGGCCCGCAAAGCCCCGAAATCGCTAACAACATCCCAACCGCGCGGGGCGGGTACGATCAGCGTATGAACGCCCAGATCACCGCAGACGAGGCGCGGGCCAGGCTCGACGCGCTCGCCGACCCCAAGATCCTCGCCGTCAACGAGCGGCACGGCGACGACCACGCGGTGAACCTCACGAAGCTCCGCGCACTCGCGAAGGACATCGGGGCCGACCAGGAGCTCGCCCGCGAGCTCTGGGCGGGCGGCGGCAGCGCCGCGCGGCTGCTCGCGATCCTGATCTGCAAGCCGCGCGAGTTCGGCCGCGACGAGCTCGACGCGATGCTGCGCGAGGCCGGCACGCCGAAGGTGCACGACTGGCTCGTCAGTTACGTCGTCAAGAAGTCGAAGCACGCCGAGGAGCTGCGGCTGGCCTGGTTCGCGGATCCGGATCCGGTCGTCGCGAGCGCCGGCTGGGCGCTCACCACAGAGCGGATCGCGAAGAAGCCCGACGGCCTCGACCTGGACGGGCTGCTCGACACCATCGAGGCCGAAATGCGGGACGCGCCCGAGCGGCTGCAGTGGGCCCAGAATCACGCCCTCGCCGAGATCGGGATCCGGAACCCCGGGCTGCGCGACCGCGCCGTTGCCATCGGGGAGAAGCTGCAGGTGCTCGCCGACTACCCGACGCCGCCCGGCTGCACCTCGCCCTTCGCGCCGACCTGGATCGCAGAGATGGTCCGCCGCCAGGCGGAGTGATCTCAGCCCGACTGACCGCGCCGGGCCGGTTGTTAGCGATTTCGGGGCCTCCCGGGCCCGCGAAGCCCCGAAATCGCTAACAACCGCCGGGCCGGCGGCGGGTCAGGCGTTCGCCGCGGACTCCTCGACGACCTTGCGCGCCGCCGCGAAACCGCGCTCCAGGTCTGCCTTGATGTCGTCGATGTGCTCGAGCCCGATCGAGAGGCGCACGAGGCCGGGCGTCACGCCGGCCGTGAGCTGCTGCTCGGGCGAGAGCTGCGAGTGCGTGGTCGACGCGGGGTGGATGATCAGGCTGCGCACGTCGCCGATGTTCGCGACGTGGCTGAAGAGCTCGACGTTCTCGACGACCGCGCGGCCCGCGTCGACCCCGCCCTTCAGCTCGAACGACAGCACCGCGCCGACGCCCTTCGGCGCGTACGTGTTCGCGGCCGCATACCAGGGGCTCGTGGGCAGGCCCGAGTAGTAGACGGTCGCGACGTCGTCGTGCCCGTCGAGCCACTCGGCGATCTCCTGCGTGTTCTGCACGTGGCGCTCCATGCGCAGCGACAGGGTCTCGATGCCCTGCAGCAGCAGCCAGGCGCTGATCGGCGCGATCGCGGAGCCCAGGTCGCGCAGCAGCTGCACGCGCGCCTTAATAATGTAGGCGATCGCGTCGCCGACGGCCCCCGTGTAGCTGACGCCGTTGTACGAGGGATCCGGCTCGGTGAGCCCGGGGAACTTGTCCGCGTGCTCCGACCAGGGGAACGTGCCGCCGTCGACGATCACGCCGCCGAGCGTGGTGCCGTGGCCGCCGAGGAACTTCGTCGCCGAGTGCAGCACGATGTCGGCGCCGTGCTCGAAGGGGCGTACGAGGAACGGGCTCGCGACCGTGTTGTCCACGATCAGGGGGAGCGAGTTCTCGTGGGCGACGTCGGCGATAGCGCGGATGTCGAGCACATTCGAGCGCGGGTTCGCGATCGACTCGGCGAAGAACAGCTTCGTGTTCGGCCGCACGGCGCGCTGCCAAGCCGCGGGATCGTCCTGATCCTCGACGAAGGTCACCTCGATGCCGAGCTTCGCGAGCGAGTACTTGAAGAGGTTGTAGGTGCCGCCGTAGATCGAGCTCGACGACACGATGTGGTCGCCGGAGTTCGCGATGTTGAGCACGGCGAAGGTCGACGCCGCCTGGCCGCTCGCGAGGAGGAGCGCGCCCGTGCCGCCCTCGAGCGCGGCGATGCGCTGCTCGGCGACCTCCTGCGTCGGGTTCGTGATGCGGGTGTAGATGGGGCCGAGCTCCGCGAGGGCGAAGCGATTGGCCGCCTGCGTCGTGTCCTCGAACACGAACGACGAGGTCTGGTGGATCGGCAGCGCGCGCGACCCGGTCGACGGGTCGGGCTCCTGGCCGGAGTGGATCTGCTTGGTCTCGAAGCCCCAGGCGTTCTGGTCGGTCATTGTGTGCTCCTCGGTGAGTCGGAACGGGTGACGTTCGGTTCTGGATCGGCGCCTCGCGACGAGGATTCGGCCCAGGATCGAGGGTACGGATCGCCGGCGCTCGTGGCAAAGCCCTTCAGACACGCCGCGTAACGTGACGGACCAGGTCGCGCCCGCGTTTCGCGGCACGCGCGCGGCAATGTCGGTGGCCGGGTCTAGGCTCGGGATCACGGCCGTCGCCCAGTGCGGCGGTGCGCGCGCCGCGCGGCAGGGCCGGCGCAGTCAGAGCGCCGCCCAGGCGGCGCGAGTTCGCGGAAGGTGGAGCCATGCAGCATCGCATCGTCGTCACGGGGGCGAGTTCGGGAATCGGAGCGGCGACCGTGAGGAGGTTCGCGGAGCTCGGCTGGCGCACGGTCGCGGTCGCCCGCCGCGCGGACCGGCTCGCGGAGCTCGCCGATGAGACGGGAACGCACCCGATCGTGTGCGACGTCACGGACGAGCGGCAGGTGGCGGCGCTCGCCGCCGAGGTCGCCGAGACGGGAGGCGCGACCGGCCTCGTGAACAACGCGGGAGGCGCGCTCGGCACGGACTCGGTGGAGGCCTCGTCGAACGACGACTGGCGGCAGATGTTCGAGGTCAACGTCATCGGGCTGCGCACGGTCACGGCGGCGCTCCTGCCCATCCTCCGCGACGGCGCGCGGCGCACGGGCTGGGCCTCGATCCTGAACCTCACCTCGACCGCCGGGCACGCGGCGTATCCGGGCGGAGCGGGCTACAACGCGGCGAAGTTCGCTGCGCACGCCGTCACCGACGTGCTGCGGCTCGAGCTCGCGGGCGAGCCGATCAGGGTTATGGAGCTCGCGCCCGGGCTCGTGCACACGGAGGAGTTCACGCTCAAGCGGCTGCGGGGCGACGCGGCGGCGGCCGCAAAGCCGTACGAGGACGTGATCCCGCTCACCGCGGAGGAGGTGGCCGGCGTGCTCGTTGGCGCCTTCGAGCAGCCGCCGCACGTGAATCAGGATCTCATCGTGCTGCGCCCCGTCGCGCAGTCGAGCGTCTTCCACACGCACCGCGGGCCGCTCCTGCCGAGGGGCGGAGAGTGAGCGGCGCCGCCGGTGCCGACCCGGGCGACCTCGACCGTCTCGCCGAGCGCGGGGCGATCGCGCGCGACTGGGCCGAGGTGCTCAGGCCGGAGGAGGAGCGGATCGCGGAGCTGGGGCGCTTCCTCGCGGCCGAGCGCTCGATCGGCCACCTCGTGCTCCCGGATCAGGATAGGACCTTCGCGGCTTTCGCGCGGCCGCTCGCCGAGGTCAGGGTGCTCATCGTCGGCCAGGATCCGTACCCCACGCCCGGTCACCCCATCGGGCTCTCGTTCGCGACCTCGCCCGAGGTGCGCCCGCTGCCGCGCAGCCTCTCGAACATCTACCGCGAGCTCCGCGACGACCTCGGGATCGAGCCGGCGGAGCACGGCGACCTGAGCGCGTGGGCCGACCGCGGCGTGATGCTCCTGAACCGCGTCCTCACGGTGCGCGCGGGGGAGGCCGGCTCGCACCGGCGCAAGGGGTGGGAGCAGGTGACGGAGCGGGCGATCTCCGCGCTCGTCGCGCGCGGCGGCCCCCTCGTCGCGATCCTGTGGGGCAACGACGCGCGCTCGCTCGCGCCGCTCCTCGGCGAGGTGCCCCGGATCGAGAGCGCGCACCCTTCGCCGCTCTCAGCCTCCCGCGGCTTCTTCGGATCCCGCCCGTTCAGCCGGGCGAACGAGGCGCTTCTCGCGCAGGGCGGCGAGGCGATCGATTGGCGGGTCGTCCGGCCGGGAGGGCCCCGAGAGATCGTGTAGACTCTATGGCTGTACTTCGGCGAGGGGCGCACTGCGCCCGTAATCGACGCGGGACGGACTGCCTCAGCGGGCCATTTCGCTGCGTGATACGCGCAAGTGCGAACACCAATCCCGGCGGCCAGACCGCCCTCATTGGGCGAGAGCCCGCAAGGAGATCACTATGAGCGACAAGAACAAGCTCGTTGCATCCGTTCGCGACAACTTCGGCAAGGGCGCGGCCCGCAAGCTCCGCGCCGCCGGCAGCACCCCCGCGGTCGTCTACGGCCACGGCGCGGATCCGCTGCACGTCTCGGTTGAGACCCACCCGCTGAGCCTCATCGTTCGCCACGCGAACGCGCTCATCGAGCTCGAGCTCGACGGCAAGAAGAAGCTCGTCCTGGTCAAGGACGTCCAGAAGGATCCGGTGCGCCAGATCATCGAGCACGTCGACCTCCTCATCGTGAAGAAGGGCGAGACCGTCGAGGTCGAGGTCCCGCTCCACATCGAGGGCGAGCCCTTCGCCGGCGCCAACGCGCTGCAGGAGCTCAACTCGATCCGCCTGTCGGTCCCCGCGACCTCGATCCCCGAGAGCCTCACGGTCAACGTCGAGGGCCTCGAGGACGGCACGCAGATCCTCGCCGGCGCGATCGAGCTCCCCAAGGGCGCCTCGCTGCTCGACGACGAGGACGCGCTCGCCGTGAACATCGTGATCCCGCGCGCGTCCGCCGCCGAGGAGGACGAGGAGGCCGCAGCGGCCGAGGAGTCCGAGGCAGCCGCGGAGTAAGCTCCCCACGCTTGATGGCCCGCCGGGCCGGCGCCCAGCGCCGAGCCGGCGGGCCATTCGCATTTCCCTCGGGTCATCGATGTCAGTGGTTCCTGGGAAGATATTCATCGGAGGGTGACGGATGTTCTGGCGCCGCAACAAGAAATGGGAGACTCACGTGTCTGATGACAGCTGGCTCGTCGTCGGCCTCGGCAACCCCGGGGCGAAGTACGAGGCGACGCGGCACAACGTCGGCCAGATGGCGCTCGACGTGCTCGCCGAGCGCGTTTCGGGCCGGTTCTCCGCGCACAAGGCGGGGGCGCGGGTCGCTGAGGGTCGCGTGCGCCCCGGGGGTCCGAAGCTCATCCTCGCGAAGTCGAACGGCTACATGAACACGTCGGGCGGCCCCGTCTCCGCGCTCGCCAAGTACTTCGGGATCCCGGCCGAGCGCATCGTCGTGCTCCACGACGAGCTCGACCTGCCCTTCGACTCGCTCAAGCTGAAGCGCGGCGGTGGGCACGGCGGCCACAACGGCCTGCGCGACATCGCGAAGGCGCTGTCGACGCCCGAGTTCTTCAGAATCCGGATCGGGATCGGCCGGCCGCCCGGCTCCCAGGATCCGGCGGATTTCGTGCTGAAGCCGTTCGCATCGGGGGAGCGCGCGTCGCTCGCCGTGCTCCTCGAGGACGCTGCGGACGCGACGGAGGCGCTCGTCGACGAGGGTCTCCTCTCGGCGCAACAGCGATTCCACGGCGGGGGTGCGAAGTGACCCTGCGCGGGATCGACCGGCTGCTCGAGGCGTCGCCGAGCTTCGCCGCCGCGCTCGACTCGAGCGCGATCGACGCCGAGTTCTCGGTCGCTGAGGGTTTGCGCGCGCCGCTCATCGCCGGCCTCATCAGGCGCCGCCGTGAGGCTGGCGACACGGGCGCGCTGCTCGTGATCGCCGCGACGAGCCGCGAGGCCGACGCGCTGCGCCAGGCGCTCGCCTCACTCGTGCCCGAGGCGGTGACGGACGAGTTCCCGGCGTGGGAGACCCTGCCGCACGAGCGGCTGAGCCCGAGTGCCGAGACGGTCGGCCGCCGCGCGAAGGCCCTTCGCCTGCTCCGGGATCACGACCCCTCCCGTCCGCTCATCCTCGTGGCCTCGGTGCGCGCGGCCCTGCAGCCCGTCTCGCCGCACGCGGCCGAGGCCGAGCCGCTCGTGCTGCGCGCCGGGCAGGATTCTGACGGGCTTGATGCCGTGGCCCGCGGGCTCGTCGAGCGCGCCTACACGCGCGTCGACATGGTGACGCGCCGCGGCGAGTTCGCCGTGCGCGGCGGCATCCTCGACGTATTTCCGCCGGAGGCGCCGCAGGCCGCACGGGTCGACTTCTTCGGCGACGAGGTGGACCAGATCCGCCGCTTCGCTGTCTCGGATCAGCGCAGCGCGGGCGATCCGCTGCCCGAGATCGAGCTTTGGCCCGCGCGCGAGCTGCTCCTCACTGAAGAGGTGCGCGAGCGCGCCGCCGCGCTCTTGCCCCGCTTCCCGGCGCTCTCCTCCCTGCTGGAGAAGATGTCGCAGGGGATCCCGGTCGAGGGCATGGAGAGCCTGCTGCCGCAGCTGCTGCCCGGGATCAAGCCGCTCACGGCCCTCCTGCCTGCAGGCGGCGCGGTGCTCGTGGCGTCGCCCGAGCGGGTCGCCGGCCGCGCCGTGAGCCTCGCCGAGACGAACCGCGAGTTCCTCGAGGCGGCGTGGAGCGCCGCGACCGCGGGCGCGGATGCCCCGGTCCCGACTGACGACAGCGGGATGCTCTCGGTCGGCGAGCTGCGCGCCGCGTCGCACGGCCGGCCGTGGTGGACGGTATCGACGTTCGTGCGCGACGAGGCGGCGGGCGCCGGTGCCGGTGCCGGTTCCGGTGCCGACGGGGTCGACGAGGCCGAGCCCTCGTTCCCGGATCTCGACGCGGCGATCCACGTCGCTGGCGGCCCGTTCCCGCGCCACGCGCAGGGCGCCGAGGCGACGGGCGCCGCGATCCGCGTGATCGGCGAGCGCCTGCGAGAGGGCTGGCACGCGATCGTCACGGCCCAGGGCGTCGGCCTCGTCGAGCGCGCACGCGACGTGCTCTCCGAGGCTGGCGCCGCGGCGCGGATCGTCGACGAGCTGCCGGAGCTCCTGGAGGACGGGATCGTCTACCTCGTCGCGGGCACCGCCTGGACCGGCTTCGAGGATCCGGAGGCGAAGCTCCTGCTCGCGAGCGAGACCGAGTTCTTCGGCCGGGCCGTGAGCGCGCAGGCGGCCGGCGGGCAGAAACTTGCGAAGCGGCGCGGAAAGAACGTCGTCGACCCGCTCAAGCTCGTGGCGGGCGACTACGTCGTCCACGAGACGCACGGCATCGGCCAGTTCGTCGAGCTCACGCAGCGAATGGTGCCGACCGGGATCGGCCGCGACGCCACGAAGGCACTGCGCGAGTACCTCGTGCTCGAGTACGCCTCGACGAAGCGCGGCATGCCGAAGGACAAGCTCTACGTGCCGACGGATCAGCTCGACCAACTCTCCCGCTACGTCGGCGGCGAGGCGCCCGCCCTCTCGAAGATGGGCGGCAGCGACTGGGCGACCGCGAAGAAGAAGGCGCGCAAGGCGGTGCGCGACATCGCGGTCGAGCTCGTGAAGCTGTACTCGGCGCGCGTCGCGTCGAAGGGCTTCGCCTTCTCGGGCGACACCCCCTGGCAGCACGAGCTCGAGGAGGCGTTCCCGTACGCGGAGACCCTCGACCAGCTCACCACGATCGACGAGGTGAAGCGCGACATGGAGCGCGCGATCCCGATGGACCGCCTGATCGCGGGCGACGTCGGCTTCGGCAAGACCGAGGTGGCCGTGCGCGCGGCGTTCAAGGCCGTGCAGGACGGCAAGCAGGTCGCGATGCTCGTGCCCACGACGCTGCTCGTGAACCAGCACCTCGAGACGTTCCAGGATCGCTTCGCCGGGTTCCCCGTGCGCCTGCGCCCGCTCAGCCGGTTCCAGACCGACAAGGAAGCGAAGGACACGATTGACGGCCTCGCCGCAGGCACCGTCGACATCGTCATCGGCACGCACCGCCTGCTCGCCGACAGCGTCCACTACAAGGATCTCGGCCTCCTCATCATCGACGAGGAGCAGCGCTTCGGCGTCGAGCACAAGGACGCGCTGAAGAAGCTGAAGACGAACGTCGACATCCTCGCGATGAGCGCGACCCCGATCCCGCGCACGCTCGAAATGGCCGTGACCGGGATCCGCGAAATGTCGACCCTCGCGACGCCGCCCGAGGACCGGCACCCGATCCTGACCTTCGTCGGCCCGCGCAGCGACAAGCAGATCACCGCAGCGATCAGGCGCGAGCTCCTGCGCGAGGGGCAGGTCTTCTTCGTGCACAACCGCGTCCAGTCGATCGGCCGGATCGCGGCGCAGATCTCGGAGCTCGTGCCGGAGGCGCGCGTCGCCGTGGCCCACGGCAGGCTGAGCGAGCACCAGCTCGAGCAGGTCGTGCAGGACTTCTGGGAGCGCAAATACGACGTGCTCGTTTCGACGACGATCATCGAGACCGGCCTCGACATCGCGAACGCGAACACGATCATCATCGACGCGGCCGACAAGTACGGCCTGAGCCAGCTCCACCAGCTGCGCGGCCGCGTCGGCCGAAGCCGCGAGCGGGCCTACGCCTACTTCCTCTACGACCCGGACAAGCCGCTCACGGAGCACGCCCACGAGCGCCTGGAAACACTCGCGACGAACAACGAGCTCGGCTCAGGCATGCAGGTCGCGCTCAAGGACCTCGAGCTGCGCGGCGCGGGCAACCTGCTCGGCGGCGAGCAGTCGGGCCACATCGCGGGCGTCGGCTTCGACCTCTACCTCCGCATGATCGGCGAGGCCGTGAGCGCGTTCAAGGGGGAGGAGACGCAGGGGTCCACCGAGCTCGTGCTCGAGCTGCCGGTCGACGCGCACATTCCCGAGGAGTACGTCGAGAGCGAGCGACTCCGCCTCGAGGCCTACCAGAAGCTCTCGGCCGCCTCGCACCCGCAGGCGGAGGAGGGGAACGTCGCCCTCGTGCTCGAGGAGCTGACGGATCGCTACGGCGCGCCGCCGCCCGAGGTCGAGCGGCTCGCCCAGGTGTCGGCGCTGCGCCGCCGCGCCTCCCGTCTCGGCCTGTCGAAGGTCGTGGCGGCCGGGCCCGCGCTCCGCATCGAGCCCGTGAAGCTGCTCGATTCGCGCCGCATGCGCATGAACCGGATGTACCCGGGCTCCCGCTACACCGAGACGACGCAGTCGCTCCAGATCCCGCTCCCCGGCGGCACTGCTTCGTCGCGCAGCCCGCTCGCGGGCGTGGGCCAGCGCAAGGTCGGCGACGAGGGCGACATCGTCGCGTGGACGGGGCGCGTGCTTGAGACGCTACTGGAGGAGGACCCGCCGGCCGGGGGGTGAGAAGTAAGCGGAGCCGAGCAGCGGGCGGCCGTGCCCGCTACTGGGCGGCGCAGGCAGCCTTGAGCTCCTCGCCGATCCGTTGCAGGGCCGGGGCTCGCTCGCCCAGGATCTCGGTGAGGCGCGAGCCGTAGTCGACCGTGCGCTCCGCGCGAGTCGCGAGGTCTGCGCCTGCGAGGTCAAGCGCGCCGAGCCCCGCAAGGTCTGAGGCGAGCCCGTCCCACTCGGCGCGGGCGTCGGCAATGGCCGCGCTGACCGCGGGGTCGCTTGCACCCGCCGCGGCGGCGTCCAGCGTCGATCCGGCCTCCGCGAAGATCCCGGAGAGGTCGGGCGCCTCGCCCGTGAGCGCGGAGTTGACGATGTCCGGGACCCTGTCTCGGAGATCCGAGGAGAGCTCCTCCGCACGCTGCGACGCGAGCGCGCAACCGTCGGCCCCGGATCCCGGGTTCGGGGTCTGCGTCGCCTCCTGCTCGGCCGTCGGCTCTGGCGCCGGGCCTGATCCGGGGCCGATCTGCGAACACGAGGCGAGGGAGAACGCGAGCGCGAGGGAGACCGCGACGCGCAGCGCAGTTGTGGCGACGCCGCCCCCGCCGGTCCTGTGTGCCATGTTCGCCCCTTCCGTCTGCGCCTCGGAAATCGGCGAAGGGCCCAGAATCGAGTGATCCCGGGCCCTTCGTGGCGCACTATCGGTGCGCGCCGGATGTCGAAACTAGCTCGAGCATACCGAGTTCAGCTCAGTGCTCGACTCCTGGAGCTTCGTGGACGACTCGGTGATGTCGGCCTGCAGCTTCTCAGTCGACTTCTGCAGCTCCTCCAGCTTCGCCTGGGCATCGGGGGCGGTCGGGTCGATGTTCTGCGCGTCCTTGAGGGCGGAGAGGTCGACCTCCTCGATCGTCGAAGCGAAGGACTTGTACTCGGTGACGAACTTGTCGAGGGGCTTCTTCACCTCTTCGTTGGTGACCTTGCCCTGGGTGTCCTCGAGCGCCTTCACGACGGGCTTGAAAATCTCGCCGAAGTTGACGTCCTTGCCAGCCATCGCGTCCTGCATTCCCGTCTGCACGTCGCTCTGCGCCTTGTTCGCGACGTCAGTCATGGTGTCGTTGGCGATCTTGCAGGCGTCGGCGACGCTCTGGCCGCCGGCGCACGAGGCGAGGGTGGCGGCGAGTCCGAGTGCAGCGACGATGGCTCCGATGCGGCGTGCGGTCTTCATGGTTTGAATCACGTCCTTGAAGTAGATGGGAAACACGGTTCAAAGTCATAGGAAACTCCGAGCCAAGTAGAGGCTTAATGCGAAGATCCTCTAGGCAAACAATTGGCCGACCCGAAGTTCACCAGATCGTTTCTCATTGGATCGCGCGTAAATGTGCTTTGATCAGGGCAAACTCGGCACTCACCAGCGCAATGCAGAATCCCCCGGTATCGTTGCGGGATGGACGATGGTGCGAAACCCGACGAGAGTTCGATCGCGGAACGTGAGGCGGCGGCGCTCGCGAGGGTGGTGCACACGGTCCGCACGATGGTGCGCGAGGGGGGCTGCGCCTGGCACGAGGAGCAGACGCACGAGTCGCTCACGCGGTTCCTCGTGGAGGAGACGGCCGAGTTTATCGACGCGATCGAGCGCGAGCTCCCGGCGAGCGAGGTGAGCTCCGAGCTCGGCGACGTGCTCTATCAGGTGATCTTCCACGCCGCGATTGCTGAGCGCGACGGCGAGGGCTACGACATCGAGACGGTCGCGAACCTGCTCAATGAGAAGCTCGTGGCCCGACACCCGCACGTCTTCGGCGACCGAGGCTACATGAGTGTCGACGAGCTCCATGCCGAGTGGGAGCAGCTCAAGGAGGACGCTGCGGGGGAGAAGCGCGGCACGCGCGGCCCGCTCGACGGCATCCCCGCTGGAATGCCGACCCTCGCCCGCGCCGCGAAGGTGGTCGACCGGCTGCAGCGGGCCGGCCGGATCGACCCGAGCGCAGCCGACGGCCACCCGGAGGATCCGTTCGCCGCGGTGATCGGGCCGGACGGGCGGAGGCTCGCCGAGGTCGGCATCGGCGACGCGATGCTGGCGCTCGTCACGCGTGCGAACCACGCTGGCGTCGATCCGGACCGTGCGCTGCGGCTCGCGGTCGACCGACTCGCCGCGCGGGCGCTGCACTCCGCGCCATAGCGAGGGACCCGGGGAACGCTAGGGCAGGATCCCGAGTCGACGCGCGGACGCGACGGCGGCGTGCCTGGTCGGCGCCTCGAGTTTTGCCATCGCCGTCTTGAGGTAGCTCTTCACGGTGCTCTCCGTGAGCCCGAGGGCTTGCCCGATCCCCGCATTCGTGAGCCCGAGGCTCGCCTGCGAGAGCGCATCGATCTCACGCGGCGTGAGCGAGACGTTGAGCGGGGCGGTCGCCGCGGTTGACGTGAGCGCTCCTGCGCGTCCACTCGTGCCCGTCGCGCCGAGGGGGCCCGCCGGATCGCCGCGCGTGAGCGCTGCCGTCCGGTCGCCGCGCTCGGAGGAGATCCCGGCCAGGCGGTGCTCGATGGCCATGAGCCGCTCGCGGAGCTCAGGGTCGTGCACGTCCGCCGCGACACGCCGGAGCTCCGCGTAGCTGATCCGGAGCTCCTCGAGGGGCGCGTTCGGGATCGCGCGCTCGGTGCGTTCGGCGAGCCGCCGCGCCACCTCCTGCTCGATCCGGAGCTCCTGGGCAAACTCGCGGGCGACCGCGGCGCCGGCCTCCACGAAGGCGTTCATGGGCGTCGAACCGCCGCGCGTGCCCCCGTAGAGGACCGCGCGGGCGACGCCCTGCACCACGACCGGGACCGCGAAGAGCGCCGCGATGCCCTCCTCGCGGATCTCCGAATCGTAGTCGTGCGTGATGTGCCTGCAGCGCGTGTAGTCGCTCGTGATCCGGGGCCTGCGCTCGCTGACCGCGCGGCCGCCGAGGCCGCGATCGGTCACGACGCGGAGCCCCGCGAGGCTCAGCGTGCGGTTGCCCTCGAGGGCCGTGACGGTCGAGACGCCGTCGGCCTCGAAGCCGCCGAACGCGAGCGGGAATCTCGTGGCGCGCGCGAACTCGACGACCGCGGCCTGCAGGAGTCGCTGGGTGGGTGACTCAGGGCCGGGCCGGGTGGATGTCTGGGTGAGTGTCTGGGTGAGTTGCAACAGTGGAACTCCCTACTTTCGGGGGTACCACACCGTAACACGGCCGAATACTGTCGTGGCCACGCAGGGAGCAATGCCTGCGCATCACGCGATTTCAAGGGAGAAAACGAGTGACGACTCACAATTACCGTTCGGTCAGGGAGCGTAGCGAGCGCGATCCCGCAGGATTCTGGCTTGAGGCCGCAGAGGCGATCGACTGGGAGCAGACGCCGCACCAGGCCATCGATGTGCGCGGCGATAGCGAGTGGCGCTGGTTCCCAGACGGCGTGCTCAACGTCAGCGCGAACGCGCTCGACCGCCACGTCGACGCCGGTCGCGGCGGCGAAACCGCGCTCATCTACGACTCCGCGATGACGGGATCGAAGCGGGCCTTCAGCTACGAGGAACTGCGGGATCGCGTCGCCGCGTTCGCTGGCGCGCTGCGCGACGCCGGCGTCGAGCACGGCGACCGCGTGCTCATCTACTGCCCCATGAGGCCGCAGGCCGTCATCGCGATGCTCGCGTGCGCCCGCCTCGGCGCGATCCACTCGGTCGTGTTCGGGGGTTTCGCCGCGAACGAGCTCGCCGTGCGGATCCAGGACGCGTCGCCGAAGGTCATCGTGACCTCGTCTGGCGGCCTCGAGCCGGGCCGCGCGGTCGAGTACCTGCCGATCGTGAGCAGCGCCCTCGACCTCGCCGCGGAGGGCTCCGGATCCACCTCCGTCGACACCGTCATCGTGCACGACCGAGAGACCGTTCCGGGATCCGCGGCGGACTTCGCGGGCGACGAGCGGGTCGCCTGGCTCGACTGGGAGACCGTCGAGGCGTCCGCAGCTCCCGCAGACCCGGTGCCCGTTCGGGCCGAGGATCCCCTCTACATCCTCTACACCTCCGGCACGACGGGGAGCCCGAAGGGCGTCGTCCGCGACGGCGGCGGGTACGCCGTCGCGCTGTCCTGGATGATGCGGAACGTCTACGACTTCGGTGCGGGGGACACGATCCTCACCGCCTCGGACGTCGGCTGGGTCGTCGGCCACACCTTCATCGTCTACGGGCCGCTGCTCGCGGGCGGCACGACCGTGCTCTACGAGGGCAAGCCCGTGGGAACCCCCGATCCCGGCGCGTTCTGGCGGCTGCTCTCGGAGCACGGCGCGAAGATCCTGTCCTCGGCCCCGACGGCGCTGCGCGCGATCCGGCGCGAGGATCCGGAGCTCGAATACCTTGCGGGGCACGATCTCTCGAAGCTCGAGGCCATCTATCTCGCGGGCGAGCGGCTGGATCCGGAGACCTGGCACTGGGTCAACGACGGACTCAAGGTGCCCGTCGTCGACCACTGGTGGCAGACCGAGACCGGGTGGCCGATCTGCGCAAACCCGCGCGGGATCGAGACGCTGCCGGCGAAGGCCGGCTCGACGACCGTGCCCATGCCGGGCTTCGACGTCAGGATCGTCGACGGCAAGGGCCGCGACGTGACGGCGCCCGGCGAGGAGGGCAACATCGCCATCAAGCTGCCGCTGCCGCCCGGGGCGCTCCTCGAGATCTGGGGGAGCCACCAGCGCTTCGTCGACTCGTACCTCTCGGCATTCCCCGGGTACTACGCGACGGGCGACGCCGGCTACTTCGACGAGGACGGCTACCTCTTCGTGATGGGCCGCACCGACGACGTCATCAACGTCGCGGGACACCGGCTCTCCACGGGCTCGCTCGAGGAGGTGCTGACCGGGCACCCCGCCGTCGCCGAGTGCGCGGTGATCGGGGTGAACGACGAGCTGAAGGGCCAGCGCGCCGCGGGCTTCGTGACGCTCAAGCACGGCGCGAAGGTCGTGAACGAGGAGCTCGCCGCCGAGCTCGTGAAGCTCGTGCGAGATCAGATCGGGCCCGTCGCATCCTTCCGCGACGTCACGATCCTGGACCGGCTCCCGAAGACCCGCTCGGGCAAGATCCTGCGCAAGACGATGCGCCAGATCGTGGACGGCGAGCCGGCGAAGGTGCCGGCAACGATCGAGGACCCGTCCGTCATTGACTCCTTCACCGCGGCGCTCGCGGACACCATCTCGGCGCCGCCCACCCGCGCGGTCACCATCCCGCGCTGAACACCCTCACCCCACCACCCCGCATGAGGCAAGGAGGCCACATGTCCAATGAATCCGCCGCACCCCCGGAGGGTGCACTACCGCCGATCGACTACGAAGCGTTCCAGGCCAGGCCGGAGTTCCAGGAGTACAAGTCGCGGTTCCGCCGCTTCGTATTCCCGCTCGCGGTCGCGTTCATGGTCTGGTTCCTGCTGTATGTGATCCTTGCGGCATATGCGCACGACTTCATGGCTCAGCCCTTCCTCGGGCTGAACATCGGCCTCTGGTTCGGGCTCTCGCAGTTCATCACGACCTTCGCGATCACCATGTGGTACGTGTCCTTCGCGAACAAGAAGCTGGATCCGCTGAGCGTCGAGCTCCGCGCGGAACTCGAGGAGATCGAGCGGACCGCGGAGTTCGGCGTCGAGCCGCCCGCGGCCGGCGGCGAGCACGGCACGACCGATGAGCCCGGGACCACGGGGGGTGCGCGATGAACTCGACGCAAGTGATGCACGGACTGTCGATCCTGCACGGGGAATCCCAGAAGGGGGAACAGAATCCCGTGCTCAACATCTCGATCTTCCTCGCGTTCGTCGCGGTCACGATGGTGATCGTGATCCGGGCGAGCCGGAACAACAAGAGCGCGGCCGACTTCTACGCCGGCGGGCGGTCCTTCACGGGCCGCCAGAACGGCCTCGCGATCGCGGGCGACTACCTGTCCGCGGCCTCGTTCCTCGGGATCTGCGGCGCGATCGCGATCAACGGTTACGACGGCTTCCTCTACTCGATCGGCTTCCTCGTCGCGTGGCTCGTGGCGCTCCTGCTCGTCGCTGAGCTCATGCGGAACACGGCGAAGTTCACGATGGCCGACGTGCTGTCGTTCCGCCTGAGCCAGCGCCCCGTGCGCATGGCCGCGGCGCTCACGACGCTCGCCGTCTCGTTCTTCTACCTGCTCGCGCAGATGGCCGGCGCAGGCGGGCTCGTCTCGCTGCTGCTCGGGATCGACGACACCTTCGGGCAGTCGCTCGTGATCGCCGTCGTCGGCGTCGTCATGATCCTGTACGTGCTCATCGGCGGCATGAAGGGCACGACGTGGGTGCAGATCATCAAGGCCGTGCTGCTGATCCTCGGCGCGCTCGCGATGACCGTGTGGGTGCTCGCGCTCAACGGCTTCAACTTCGGTGCCGTGCTCGAGGCCGCGGTGCAGAACCCGGAGAACACGAACGGCGAGGCGATCCTCGCGCCCGGGCTGCAGTACGGCGCGAACCCGATCGACTTCGTGTCGCTCGCGCTCGCCCTCGTGCTCGGCACGGCGGGTCTCCCGCACGTGCTCATGCGGTTCTACACGGTGCCGACCGCGAAGGAGGCCCGCCGCTCGGTCGTCTGGGCGATCTGGCTCATCGGCGTCTTCTACCTGTTCACGCTCGTGCTCGGATACGGCGCGGCCGCGCTCGTCGGCCCGCAGACCATCGCGGAGGCGCCCGGCGGCCAGAACTCGGCCGCACCGCTCCTCGCGCTGCACCTCGGCGGTCCGCTGCTGCTCGGCTTCATTTCGGCGGTCGCGTTCGCGACGATCCTCGCCGTGGTCGCCGGGCTCACGATCACGGCCTCCGCGTCGTTCGCGCACGACGTCTACAACAGCGTGATCAAGAAGGGGCGCGCCTCCGCGAAGCAGGAGGTGCGCGTCGCGAAGATCACGACCCTCGTGATCGGGGCGCTCGCGATCCTCGGCGGCATCGGCGTGCAGGGGCAGAACATCGCGTTCCTCGTGGCGCTCGCCTTCGCGGTCGCGGCGTCGGCGAACCTGCCCACGATCCTGTACTCCCTGTTCTGGAGCAAGTTCACGACGCGCGGCGCCGTGTGGTCGATGATCGGCGGCCTGCTCTCGGCCGTGCTGCTGATCGCGTTCTCGCCGGTCGTGTCGGGCAACCCCGACTCGATGCTCGGCGAGGGCGTCGACTTCGCGATCTTCCCGCTGAAGAACCCCGGCATCATCTCGATCCCGCTTGGCTTCTTCCTCGGCTGGCTGGGCTCGGTGACGAGCCGCGCAACCGAGTCCAAGAAGCTCGCGGCCGAGATGGAGGTGCGCGCGCTGACGGGCCACGGCGCCGAGCCCCCGGTCCAGCACTAGCCCCGGTAACTTGCCGATTCTGCGCTCGCTGTGCGATTTATCACGGATAAACCGCACAGCGAGCGCAGAATCGGCAAGGTGGGCGGGGGCGTGGAAGAATGGGGGACCATGGCCAACCCCGTGAACCCGCCGCGCGGCATGCGCGACTTCCTCCCCGCCGACAAGTCCCGCCGCGAGCACGCACTCAGCGTGATCAGGGGCGTCTACCGCTCCCACGGCTTCGACGAGATCGAGACCCCGGTGGTCGAGGACTACGCGCGGCTCCACGCCGGCCTCGGCGGCGACAACGAGAAGCTCTCCTTCTCCATCCTGAAGCGCGGCATCACGCCGGAGGCGCTCGCAGCAGCCGCCGAGCAGGGCGACGTCGAAACCCTCGCCGACCTGGGCCTCCGCTTCGACCTCACGGTCCCGCTCACGCGCTACTACGCCACGCACCGCGCCGAGCTCCCGCCCGTCTTCCGCGCCATCCAGATCGCCCCGGTCTGGCGCGCCGAGCGCCCCCAGAAGGGCCGCTACCGCCAGTTCGTCCAGGCCGACATCGACATCATCGGCGAGCCGGGCCTCCTCGCCGAGGTCGAGCTCGTGACCGCGACCTCGCAGGCGCTCGCCGAGCTCGGCCTCGCCGGCTGCGTCATCCGCGTCAACGACCGCCGCATCCTCTTCGGCCTGCTCGCGCACTGCGGCTTCGCCCCGGAAACCCACGACCGCGCGCTCATCACGGTCGACAAGCTCGACAAGATCGGCGTCTCCGGCGTCGTCGAGGAGCTGCGCGGGATCGACGCCGACGCCGCGGAGCGCATGGGCGAGGTACTGCAGGGCGTCGAGCCGGCGCTCGCAGGTGAGGGTATCCCGCTCACCCGCGACGCGATCGCCGCCGCGCTGCCCGCTGGGGCCGCGGAGGACGGCGTCGCCAACCTCGCCGCGCTCGGCGAGGCGCTCGCGGGCGCGCTGCCCGCGGGCGTCGAGCTCCGCTTCGATCCGACGCTCGTGCGCGGCATGGGCTACTACACGGGCACGATCTTCGAGGTCGCACACCCGGGCTCCGGCAGCTCGGTCGGCGGCGGCGGCCGCTACGACGGCATGGTCGGCCGCTTCCTCGGGCAGGACGTGCCCGCCGTCGGCTTCTCGATCGGCTTCGAGCGCGTCGTCGACCTCATCACGCTCCCCGAGCAGGAGGGCCCCGAGGCGATCGCCCTCGTGCACGACGCCGAGGTGCCCTTCGCCGAACTCGTCGCGCTCAAGCGCGAACTCGTCGGCCGCGGCCACCGCGTGCGCCTCGAGAAGCGCCAGAAGAACATGAAGACGCTGCTCGCGCGCGTCGCAGCGGAGGGCTTCACGCGCTTCGCCAACGTGCGGCCCGGGATCGCGGGCGCCGACGAACTCGAGCTGCGCGAGCTCGCGGGCTGAGTCCGGGCGAGGATCCGGATCCGGATCCGGATCCCGACCCCGGATCCACAGCATCCACCCGTTGACCGCGGCGGCGGCCCCCTGCGACCCTTGTCTGAGGGCCGCGGAGTCGCTGCGGCGCGACGACACCCAATGGGGGGAATCATGTCTCAGGAGATTTTCGTCAACCTGCCCACCGCCGATCTCGAGCGCTCGAAGGCGTTCTACACGGCGCTCGGTTGCGAGATCAATCCGCTGTTCACCGACGACAACGCGGCGTGTGTCGTGTGGAACGAGCAGATCTTCTTCATGATCCTGACCCGCGAGTACTTCGCGACGTTCACTGACAAGAAGGTCTCGGATCCGCGCACCTCGGCGCAGGTCCTCGTCGCGCTCTCCCGCGATTCCCGCGCGGCGGTCGACGCCGTGGTCGCGGCGGGCGTCGAGGCAGGCGGCGCGGAGCCCAAGGAGCCGCAGGACTACGGCTTCATGTACTCCCGCGACCTGGAGGACCCGGACGGCAACATCCTCGAATTCCTCTGGATGGATCCGAAGGCCTCGGAGGAGGGGCCGGAGGCGTTCATGGCTGAGGAAGGGTGACGGTTCTCGCCGCTAGACTGGTGCGCGGCGGTCATCCGCCGCACACGACTCCCAGAAACCCCAGCACAGGCACACACCTAAGGAGCGCATGGTGGCATTCATCGACGCGGTAATCGCACGCGAGATCCTCGACTCACGAGGCAACCCGACCGTCGAGGTCGAGGTCGGTCTCAACGACGACTCTGTGGGCCGCGCCGCGGTGCCCTCCGGCGCATCGACCGGTGCCTTCGAAGCCTACGAGCTGCGCGACGGCGACAAGGATCGCTACCTGGGCAAGGGCGTCACGAAGGCCGTTGACGCGGTGTTCGACGACCTCGCCCCCGCGATCGAGGGCTTCGCGGCCGACGATCAGCGCATCATTGACGAGGTGCTGAAGGAGGTCGACGGCACCGACAACAAGCAGCGCGTTGGCGCGAACGCCATTCTCGGCGTGAGCCTCGCGGTCGCGCACGCCGCCGCCGCCTCGGCCGAGCTGCCCCTCTACCGCTACCTGGGCGGCCCCAACGCGAGCACCCTTCCCGTGCCGCTCATGAACATCATCAACGGCGGCGCGCACGCCGACACGGGCGTCGACATCCAGGAGTTCATGGCCGTCCCCCTTGGCGCCGAGACCTTCTCCGAGGGCCTCCGCTGGGGCGTCGAGGTCTACCACGCGCTGAAGGCGCTCCTCAAGGAGCAGGGCCTCGCGACCGCGCTCGGCGACGAGGGCGGCTTCGCCCCGGATCTGCCGCACAACGCGGCGGCGCTCGACCTGATCGTCGAGGCGATCAAGCGCGCCGGCCTCGAGCCGGGCCGCGACGTCGCCGTGGCGCTCGACGTCGCGTCGACCGAGTTCTTCGCCGACGGCAGCTACGCGTTCGAGGGCCAGAAGCGCAGCGCGGACGAGATGATCGCGTACTACGCCGACCTGCTCGACCGCTACCCGCTCGTCTCCATCGAGGATCCCCTCGCCGAGGACGACTGGGAGGGCTGGGAGAAGCTCACGGCCGAGCTCGGCGAGCGCGTCCAGCTCGTGGGCGACGACCTCTTCGTTACGAACCCGGCGCGCCTCGCCGACGGCATCGCGCGCGGCGCGGGCAACTCGCTGCTCGTGAAGGTCAACCAGATCGGCACGCTCACCGAGACGCTCGACGCGGTCCAGCTCGCGCAGCGCTCTGGCTACACCGCGATCCTGTCACACCGCTCCGGTGAGACCGAGGACGTCACGATCGCGGATCTCGCGGTCGCGACCGACTGCGGCCAGATCAAGACGGGCGCCCCTGCGCGCAGCGAGCGCGTGGCCAAGTACAACCAGCTCCTCCGCATTGAGGAGGAGCTCGGCGGTGCGGCTCGGTACGCGGGTCGCGGCGCGTTCCCGCGCTTCTCCGCCTAGGAGCGATCCTGAACAGGCGAGCCGGCGGCGGCGCGGTGAAGCGCTGGACCGAGGACCTCGGGGCATGGGCCTCGAGCCTCAGGTTCAGCGGCTTCACCGCGCTCGTCGTCGTGCTCGTCATCGCGGGCGCGCTCATCGTGAGCCCGAGCCTCTCGACGTTCGTGCAGCAGCGGCGCGAGATCGCCGAGCTGCGCGAGAGCGTGAAGCTGCACAAGGAGGCGGTCACCGAGATCGACGCCGAGCGTGCGAAGTGGAAGGACCCCGTATACGTGCGCTCGCAGGCGCGTGACCGGCTCTTCTACGTCATGCCCGGTGAGACGCAGCTCAACGTCGTCGACGACGTGGTGCTGCCGGTCGAGTCGGACGAGAAGACGAGCGCGAAGCTGACCCGGGTCGAGAGCGACTGGGCGCGCGGGATCGTGTCCTCGTTCCTGAGCGCCGGCACGGCCGCGCCGCCGGTGGATCCGTCGACGCAGGATCCCGCGGCACCGGATCCGGCCGCGCAGAATCCGGATCCCGAAACGACCACACCCGAAGTCCCGGAAGGGGAACCCACGCAATGAGCCGCCCGCCCTACGAGGAGCCGACAGCAGCAGACATCGCGGCGGTGAGCGAGCAGCTCGGCCGCGAGGCCAGGGGAGTGGTCGGGATCGCGGCCCGCGCGTCCGATGGCAGCCCCGCCGTGGTCGCGACCTCGCCGCGACTGCCCGATGGCTCCCCGTTCCCTACCTTCTACTACCTCTGCCACCCGGAGGCGGTCGCCGCGGCATCGCGCCTCGAAGCGGTCGGCGTGATGGCCGAGTACAACGAGCTGCTCGCGGAGGATGAGGAGGTGCGCGCCCAGTACGAGCGCGCGCACGCGCAGTACATCGAGGATCGCAATTCGGTCGGCGAGGTCCCCGAGCTCGCCGGTGTCAGCGCGGGCGGGATGCCCACCCGCGTGAAGTGCCTGCACGCGCTGATCGGGCACGCTCTGGCCGCCGGGCCGGGGGTGAACCCCATTGGGGACGCCGCGCTTGCGCGTAGCGGATGGACAGGCTGAGCGACCCCGCCCTGCGGAATTAGTTGCTTTTGACCGCATAATCGAGCGTTTTGCGCGATTTCGTCGCCGAACCGGCGCGTAAGTCGGCGCAAACGGGGTACAGTAGAAGGGTCGGGCTGTGAGGCCCGCCTTTTCTGTGCCCGCCGCTCGGGCCGAATTCCGCTCACTCATCAAGGAGACCGCTTCGTGGCGAAGAAGATTCTGATCGTTGGGGGAGGCTACGCAGGCTTCTACACCGCATGGAAGCTCGAGAAGCTTCTGCGCGCTGGTGAGGCCGAGGTGACGATCGTCGATCCGCTGCCTTACATGGCGTACCTGCCCTTCCTGCCTGAGGTCGCAGCCGGCTCGATCGAGCCGCGTCACGCGGTGGTCGCTCGCCGCCGCCACCTCTCGCGCACCGCGAACATCGCGGGCAAGGTCACCGGCATTTCGCACGCCACGAAGACCGCGACGATCACGCCCGCCGTCGGGGAGCCCTTCGAGTTCCCCTACGACGAGATCGTCATCACGACCGGATCCGTCTCCCGCACCTTCCCGATCGCCGGCATCGCCGACAACGCGATCGGCATGAAGACGATCGAGGAGGCCGTCGCCGTGCGCGATCGCCTCGTCGGCAACTTCGAGCGCGCCGCGTCGCTCCCGAAGGACTCGGCCGAGCGCGCACGCCTCCTCACCGTCACCGTCGTCGGCGGCGGCTTCGCCGGCATCGAGTCGATCTCGGAGCTCCGCTCCTTCGCGACGGCACTGCTCCGCCGCTACCCGGAGATCACGTTCGACGAGACCAAGTTCCACCTGGTCGAGGCCATGGGGCGGATCATGCCCGAGGTTTCGCAGGAGACGGCGAACTGGGTCGTCAAGGACCAGACCCGCCGCGGCGTCGACATCCACCTCGACACGCAGCTCTCCTCGGCCGTCGACGGTCACATCGAGCTGTCGACCGGCGAGAAGTACGAGTCGGACCTCATCGTCTGGACCGCTGGCGTCATGCCCCGCCCGTTCCTCCGCGGAACCGACCTCCCGATCGGTCCGCGCGGCCACGTGATCGGCTCGCCCACGCTCCAGGTCACGACTGAGGACGGCGAGGTCGTCGAGGGCGCGTGGACCGCAGGCGACACCTCGCAGACCCCCGACATCTCCTCGACCCCCGGCCCCGGCGGCTTCTGCGTGCCCAACGCGCAGCACGCCGTGCGCCAGGGCCGCCTGCTCGCGAAGAACATCGTCGCGAAGCTGCGCGACGAGGGCGTCGTCGAGTACAACCACAAGAACCAGGGCGCCGTCGCGGGCCTCGGCCTGAACACGGGCGTGTTCCAGTCGGGCAAGTTCGCGCTGAAGGGCTACCTCGCGTGGCTCGCGCACCGCTTCTACCACGGCCTCGCGATCCCCACGTGGGAGCGCAAGTGGCGCGTGTTCGGCGGCTGGGTCGGCCACTTCTTCCTGGGCCGCGACATCGTCAACATCGAGGCGCTGCAGGAGCCCCGCGCGATCTTCGAGGAGTTCGCTTCGCGCCCGAAGCCCGCTGCTGAGTAAATTCTGATCCGGGGCGGTCTTTCGCCGGCCCCGGATCGCACAGCGCCCCGCCGAGTGTTCACTCGACGGGGCGCTGTCGCGTTGGCCGCCCGAGCCCTACCCGCGGATCAGGTTGTGCGGATCCAGCACGAACTTCTTCGCCGCGCCCTCGTCGAACTCCGCGTAGCCCTGCGGGGCGTCCTCGAGGGAGATCGCGGTCGCGCCGACGTTCTTCGCGATGCTGACCTTGTCGGCGAGGATCGCCTCCATGAGGCCGCGGTGGTACATCATGACGGGGCACTGCCCGGTCACGAAGACGTGCGACTTCGAGAAGCCGAGCCCGAAGCGGAGCGACAGCGATCCGACTTTTGCGGCCTCGTCGACC
Source organism: Leucobacter luti (assembly GCF_050310065.1). Classification (GTDB taxonomy): domain Bacteria; phylum Actinomycetota; class Actinomycetes; order Actinomycetales; family Microbacteriaceae; genus Leucobacter; species Leucobacter luti_B. Next base: position 1,402,735 of record NZ_CP190007.1, read on the forward strand.
GCGCCGGGGTCGCCCGTCACGTAGAGGCCGGGGATGCCGAGGCTGCCGCCGGCGCGAGTGACATCCATCAGGCCGTTGAGCACCGTGGCGGGGTGCTCGGTCGAGGCGTCGGCGCCGTGACCGCGCGCCTCGAAGCCGACGGCATCGATGCCGCAGTCGACCTCGGGCGTGCCGAGCAACTGCTCGATCTGGTCCCGCGGGTCGCCCTTCGAGACGTCGATCGTCTCGCAGCCGAAGCTTGCCGCCTGCGCGAGGCGATCCGCGTTCAGGTCGCCGACGATCACGGTCGCGGCGCCCAGCAGCTGCGCCGAGGTCGCGGCCGCGAGGCCTACCGGGCCCGCTCCCGCGACGTATACCGTCGAGCCGACGCCCACCCCGGCTCCCACGGCGCCGTGGAATCCCGTCGGGAAGATGTCGGACAGCATGGTCAGATCCAGGATCTTCGACATGGCCTGCTCGCGATCCGGGAACTTGAGCACGTTCCAGTCGGCGTACGGAACGAGCACGTACTCAGCCTGGCCGCCGACCCAGCCGCCCATGTCGACGTAACCGTAGGCGGATCCCGGGCGGTCCGGGTTCACGTTGAGGCAGATCCCGGTCTTGCGCTCCTTGCAGTTGCGGCACCGGCCGCAGGAGATGTTGAACGGCACGGAGACGACGTCGCCGACCTTCACGAATTCCACGTCTCGGCCCACCTCCACGACCTCTCCCGTGATCTCGTGCCCGAGCACGAGGCCCTCGGGTGCCGTCGTACGGCCGCGGACCATGTGCTGATCAGAACCGCAAATGTTCGTTGCGATCGTGCGCAGGATCACGCCGTGGTCGACCTTGCGGCCGACGTTCGCCGGGTTCACACCCGGGCCGTCCTTCAGGACGAACTCCGGGTAGGGGGTGTCGATCACCTCAACCTTGCCCGGGCCTGCATAGCTGACTGCCAGATTTCTCATCGTCGAGCCTCCTTCGTCGGGACCCGACCCAGACGATCGGGTCTCACCCCAGTCTCGCCCCGGCCCCGGGAGTCGTCAACGGGCGGGCTGGTGAACGGGCCGTGCCGGCGCCGAGTGGGCCGTAAGGCCCCTTTCGCGGGGTCGAGTCGGCCGTAAGGCCCCTTTCAGGCGCGGGATTGGGGCCTTCGGGCCGACTCGGCGTTGTAGTGGTGGGGGTGCGGGATCCGGCGCCGCGCGAGTATGGTGCGCTGCTTGGGCCCCGCGCTTGGGGGCTCGCGGCCTCGCGTCGAGTGGGCCGTAAGGCCCCTTTCGCGGGGTCGAGTCGGCCGGAAGGCCCCTTTCAGGTGCGGGATTGGGGCCTTCCGGCCGACTCGGCGTTGTGGTGGTGGGGGTGCGGGATCCGGCGCCGCGCGAGTATGGTGCGCTGCTTGGGTCCCGCGCTTGGGGTCTCGCGGCCTCGCGTCGAGTGGTCCGTTAGGCCCCTTTCGCGGGGTCGAGTCGGCCGTTAGGCCCCTTTCAGGTGCGGGATTGGGGCCTTCCGGCCGACTCGGCCTTGTGGTGGTCGGGGCGCGGGATCCGGCGCCGCGCGAATAGGGTGCGCTGTTTGGGCCCCGCGCTTGGGGTCTCGCGGCCTCCCGTCGAGTGGGCCGTTAGGCCCCTTTCGCGGCGTCGAGTGGGCCGTAAGGCCCCTTTCAGGCTCGGGATTGGGGCCTTCCGGCCGACTCGGCCTTGTGGTGGTCGGGGCGCGGGATCCGGCGCCGCGCGAATAGGGTGCGCTGCTTGGGTCCCGCGCTTGGGGTCTCGCGGCCTCCCGTCGAGTGGGCCGTAAGGCCCCTTTCAGGCTCGGGATTGGGGCCTTCGGGCCGACTCGGCGTTGCGGTGGTGAGTGCGCGGGATCCGGCGCCGCGCGAATAGGGTGCGCTGCTTGGGCCCCGCACTTGGGCTCTCGCGGCCTCCCGTCGAGTGGGCCGTAAGGCCCCTTTCAGGCTCGGGAATGGGGCCTTCCGGCCGACTCGGCGCCGCCGTGCCAAGGGGGGGGGGAGAGAGAGGCGAGGGGCGCCCAACCCCTACTCCGCGTGGTCGGACAGGAACTGGTACATCTCTGCGTCGTCGACGCCGGGGAATGTCCCGGTCGGGAGCGGGGTGAGAACGTGCGCGTGCATGCGCGCGCTCGCCCACGCCTTGCCCGACCAGCGCTCGAGCAGGTCCTGGTTCGGGGTGCGGCAGCAGCTGGGGTCGGGGCAGGTGGAGGTCTTGCGCACGGTCGTGTCGCGCCCGCGGAACCACCGGGTGTCGTCGAACGCCACGCCACAGGCGATCGCGAAGACGCCCTGGTCGGACTCGCCCGTCTGCACGCTCGTCCAGTAGGTTCCAGCGGGGGTGTCGGTGTACTGGTAGTACTCGCTCGTGCGGTTCGTGCGGTTGAACGCGGTGCGCCCGCCCCACTTGCGGCAGAGGAGTTCGCCCTCGATTGAACCCGTGTCGTCGGCCTGGTAGGGGAGGCCGTCGTTTTCGTAGCCGCGCACGAGGGCGCCCGCGCCGTCGGCGCGGTAGTGGTGCACCCGCAGGTCGAGGTGCCGGGTCGCGAGGTTCGTGAAGCGGTGGGCGGCGGCCTCGTGCGTCACGCCGAAGGCGTCGCGGAGGTCTTCGATCGCGAGGTTGCGGTTGCGCTTCGCCTGGTGCAGGAACTCGACCGCACGCGCCTCCGGCAGGAGGCACGCCGCCGCGAAGTAGTTGATCTGGAGCCGCTGCTCGAGGAACTGCGCGTAGCTCGTGGGCTCCGAGTGGCCGAGCACGCGGTGCGCCATGGCCTGCAGCGCGAGCGAGCGCAGGCCGTGGCCGCCCGGGATCGAGGCCGGGGGCAGGTAGATGCGCCCGTTCTCGAGGTCGGTCACGCTTCGCGTATTCGACGGCAGCTCGTCAACGAAGATAAGGGTGAAGCCCAGGAGCTCCGCAAGCATCGCGACCTCGCGGTGCGTCACGGCGCCGGTCGTGTGCCCGATCCGGCGCATGAGATCGGAGGCGAGGAGCTCGATGTCGTGGATGTAGTTGTCGCGCTCGCGCATCTGCAGCCGGATCGCGGTGTTCGCCCGGCGGGCCTCCTCAGACGTCGCGGCGGCGGCGCGGGATCGCCGCGCGAGTTCGCGGTGCAGCCCGACGAGCGACTCGAGCGCCTCGTCGGGAAGCGAGCGCGGGGTGCGCACGTGCGGCAGCCCGAGCTTCGAGTATTGGGAGGAGAGCTGCGCGCGCTCCAGCTCAATCTCGAGGGCGCTGCGCTGATCCGGCGCCTCGGGCTTCAGGAGCTCCGCCGGATCGAGGTCGAGCTCGCGCGAGACGGCCTGCAAAAGGCTCGTGCGAGCCTCCCGCCTGCCGTTCTCCACGAGCGAGAGCTGGCTCGCGACGACCCCGACCTTCTCGCCGAGTTGTTCGAGGGTGAGGCCGGCGTTCGTGCGGAAGTGGCGGAGGCGCTTGCCGAGGATTTTTCGATCGAGCGCGGCCTGGGCGGCTGGGGTGCTCACGTCGGGGCTCATGAATTGACTATACGTCAAAAATGCTGAAAGTTTACAAGCGATTTGGTGAACGAGGCGTGAATAGGAGTCCGAAGATGGAGATGTAAGCAAATCTTGTCAGCTGGGGGAGACCCGAGGAGGACGCAGGCTATGGGCAACGGCCAGGTCATCGATATCGAGATTCCGATCGCGGAACTCGTACGCAAGGAAGCAACCACGGATAACCCCGAGGTGCTCGAGTGGGTGACCGAGGTCGCGGAGCTCCTGAAGCCCGCTTCGGTTGTCTGGTGCGACGGCTCGCAGGACGAGTGGAACCGCATCACCTCCGAGATGGTCGAGGCAGGATCCCTGATCCCGCTGAATAAGGACCTCCGTCCGGGTAGCTTCCTCGCTCGCTCGAATCCGGCGGACGTCGCGCGCGTCGAGGATCGCACCTTCATCTGCTCCGAGCGCGAGTCCGACGCCGGCCCCACGAACAACTGGGTCGCGCCCGACGAGATGCGCGCCACCCTGAACCCGCTCTTCGACGGCGCGATGCGCGGCCGCACGATGTACGTCGTGCCGTTCTCGATGGGCCCGGTCGGCGGCGCCATCACGCAGCTCGGGATCGAGATCACCGACTCGCCCTACGCCGTACTCAACATGCGCATCATGACCCGCATGGGCCAGGCCGCCCTCGACGGCATCCTGCCCGGCGGCGAATGGGTCCGCACGGTCCACTCGGTCGGCGCCCCGCTCGCCGAGGGTGAAGAGGACGTCGCCTGGCCGAGCAACGACACGAAGTACATCACGCACTTCCCCGAGACGCTCGAGGTCTGGTCGTACGGCTCGGGCTACGGCGGGAATGCGCTGCTCTCGAAGAAGTGCTTCGCGCTCCGGATCGCGAGTGTCATGGGCCGCGACGAGGGCTGGCTCGCCGAGCACATGCTCCTCCTGAAGCTCACGAACACCGAGACGAATAAGTCGTACCACCTCTCAGCGGCGTTCCCCTCGGCCTGCGGCAAGACGAACCTCGCGATGCTCCAGCCGACGATCCCCGGCTGGAAGGTCGAGACGATCGGCGACGACATCGCCTGGCTGCGCCCCGGCCCCGACGGCCGCCTGTACGCGATCAACCCCGAGGCCGGCTTCTTCGGCGTCGCGCCCGGCACCGGCGAGTCGACGAACCCCGTCGCGATGGAGACCCTGTGGGGCAACACCATCTACACGAACGTCGCGCTCACCGACGACGGCGACGTGTGGTGGGAGGGCAAGACCGACGAGGTCCCCGCGCACCTCATCGACTGGCAGGGCCAGGACTGGACGCCCGAGTCGGGCCGCGTCGCCGCGCACCCGAACTCGCGCTTCACCGTGCCGATCCAGCAGACCCCGACCCTCGCTCAGGACTGGTACGAGCAGGACGGCGTGCCGCTCGACGCGATCCTGTTCGGCGGCCGCCGCGCGACGAACGTCCCGCTCGTGGCGCAGTCCCGCTCCTGGGAGCACGGCGTTTTCGTCGGTGCGACCATCTCCTCGGAGAAGACGGCGGCGCAGGAGGGCACGGTCGGCGAGCTCCGCCGCGATCCCTTCGCGATGCTGCCTTTCTGCGGCTACAACATGGCCGACTACTGGGGCCACTGGCTCGAGATGGGCGAGAAGCTGGGCGAGAAGGCGCCGAAGATCTTCCAGGTCAACTGGTTCCGCAAGGGCGCTGACGGCCGCTTCCTGTGGCCGGGCTTCGGCGACAACTCGCGCGTCATCGACTGGGTGATCCGCCGGGTCGAGGGCGACGTCGAGGGTCGCCAGACGGCGATCGGCACGGTTCCCGCCGACGGCGAGCTGAACCTCGACGGCATCGAGGTGCCGGCCGACGACATGGCCGAGCTGTTCTCGATCGACCCCGCGTCCTGGCTTGCGGAGGCCGAGCTCACGGAGGAGTTCTTCGCTCAGTTCGGCGACCGGATCCCGGCCGCCCTCCGCGAGGAGCTGACCCAGCTGCGCGCACGACTCTCCGCCTGAGTCGCCGCGCCGGGCCCCGGCCCGCACGATCCGTAGGCCCCGCTGTTCTGCCCGACAGCGGGGCCTACAACTTTCTCACCCTCTTCCGTGTCAAATCGGCGTTCCGCCGTGTGGCAGCATGGGAGGCAATGCCCCTCGTAGCCCAATCGGCAGAGGCAGTCGACTTAAAATCGATTCAGTCTGGGTTCGAGTCCCAGCGAGGGGACCGCGCGGTCGGCGACCAGGCTCGGGGCCCCGGCTCGCGATAGGATCGACGTTATGTCGCCACGCGTGCTGTTCAGGATCTTCGCCTTCGCCGAGCTCGTCACGTGGGCGGGCCTGATCACCGCGCTCATTGTGCGCGGAGCGGGGGTGACGGACGCCCTCGTGCGCCCCGCGGGCGGGATCCACGGCTTTGTGTTCCTCTCGTACTGCGTGGTCACGGTGCTGCTCTGGGTGGATCGACGCTGGAAGGTCGGCACCGGCCTCCTCGGGCTCGGCTCCGCGATCATCCCGTTCGCGACGCTGCCGTTCGAGCTCGTCGCCGACAAGAAGGGGCTGTTCGGTGGCCCGAACTGGCGCCTCGGCCCCGATGGGGAGCGGCCGCGCGGCTTCGTCGAGCACGTGCTCGCGTGGATCCTGAAGCACCCGTGGCTCTCGATCCTGCTCCTGCTCGTCGCGGTGACGGCGGCGTTCACGATCCTGCTCTGGCTCGGCCCGCCCATCCCGATGGGCGATCACTAGCCCCGGCACGGGGCGCGTGAGGGGCGACCGCCGTGGGCTTCGCAAAGCTGGTGCTGATTCTCGCGATCCTCGTCGCGATCGGGCTCGCCGTGTTTCTCCGGGTGCGCGCCTGGCGGCTTCGGCGCGCCGAGGCAAAGCGCGCGTGGGACGCGGAGGTGCGGCGCGCGATCGAGGGTGATTAGCGACGTGAAATGCGCGCGGGCCTCCCGCGCGCGCCGGCCCCAAGCCATACACTGCAACGTATGACTCTGGACCTCGCCAGCCCGGCGCTTCACGCGCGGGCGAAGCTCGAACCGTGGCGCGATCCGGCCGCATACTGGGCGCGGATGGACGAGGCGACGCGCGAGCGGCCCGCCCCCGTAGTTGCGCTCAGCCTCGAGGCGCTCGCCTGGAACGCCGCCGACCTCACGCGGCGCGCCGGGGGCCTGCCGATCCGCGTCGCGAGCAAGTCGCTCCGCGTGCGCGGGGTGCTGGAGGCCGTGCTCAGGCTCCCCGGCTTTCGCGGGGTGCTCGCGTATTCGCTGCGCGAGGCGCTGTGGCTCGCCAGCGAGGCGAACGCCGGCGCGGGCATCGACGACATCGTCGTCGGGTATCCGACGGCCGATCTCGGCGCGCTGCGCGAGCTCGGCGGCGATGCGCTCGCGGCGTCCCGGATCACGATCATGGTCGATAGCGAGGAGCAGCTCGAGCTCGTTGACCGGGCGCTCCCCGCGACCGAGCGCGCCGCCCCCATCAGGGTGTGCCTCGACCTCGACGCGTCATGGCGCTCGCGCGCGCTCGGGCACATCGGCGTGCGCCGCTCGCCCGTGCGCCGCCCGGAGGAGCTGGGTGCGCTCGCCGAGCTCGTGACCAGGCGCCAAGGCTTCGAGGTGGTCGGCGTGATGGCCTACGAGGCCCAGATCGCGGGCGTCGCCGACCGCCCGGCCGGGAAGCCCGCCGAGGGTGCGATGCTGCGCATGATGCAGCGCGCGAGCGCGGCCGAGCTCGCGGATCGGCGCCGCGCCTCGATCGCCGCGGTGCGGAAGGTCGCGGAGCTCGAGTTCGTGAACGGCGGAGGCACCGGCTCGATCGAGCGCACGGCGGCCGAGCCCTGGGTCACCGAGGTCGCGGCGGGCAGCGGGCTCTTCGGCCCCCACATCTTCGACCATTACGCGAGCTTCGACGTCGCCCCCGCGGTCGCCTTCGCGCTCGACGTCGTGCGGAAGCCGACGGCGGACCGCGCGACGCTGCTCGGCGGCGGCTGGATCGCGTCCGGGCCGCCCGCTCCGGACCGCCTCCCGCTGCCGGTGTGGCCCGCAGGCCTCGCATACGAGCCGCGGGAGGCCGCAGGCGAGGTGCAGACCCCGCTGCGCGGGGCGGCAGCGCGCTCGCTGACGCCGGGAGACCGGGTGTGGCTGCGCCACGCGAAGTCGGGCGAGATCATGGAACACACGAACGAGGTGGTCCCGGTGACCCTCGACGGGGCGGCGCAGGAGCCGATCCCGAGCTACCGGGGAGAAGGGAAGTGCTTCCTGTGACGGTGGCGTGGCAGAACTGGTCGGGGACCGAGCGATCGAACCCGGCCCTGGAACTCTCGCCCGAGGGCGCTGATCAGATTTCGGACACCGTGCGCCTCGCGCGCACGACCGGCACGACGGTGAAGCCCATCGGAGCGTCCCACAGCTTCACCGCGATTGGGGCGACCGAGGGGATCCGGCTCGACCTCTCGCGCCTGCGCGGCCTCGTGAACGCCGACCTGGGCCGCTCGCGCGTGACCCTGTGGGCCGGTACGCGCCTCTGGGAGCTTCCGCACATCCTGAACCCGCTGGGCCTCGCGCTCGAGAACATGGGCGACATCGACCGCCAGACGATCTCGGGCGCCACCAGCACGGGCACGCACGGCACGGGTCTCGCGCTCGGCGGGATCGCGACGAGGGTCGTCGGCGCGACGCTCGTCGACGGCACGGGCGGGATCCGGGTCATCGACGAGGAGAGCAGCCCCGAGCTGCTGCCCGCGGTCGCGCTCGGCCTCGGCGCGCTCGGCGTGCTCGTCACGGTCACGATCCAGTGCGTGCCCCGCTTCCTGCTGCGCGCGGTCGAGGCGCCGGCGCCGCTCGCCGAGGTGCTGGAGAACTACGTCGAGCTGAACCGGGCGTCGGACCACTTCGAGTTCTACTGGTTCCCGCACACGAAGGGGACGCGCACGAAGACGAATACGCGCCTGCCGCTCGACGCCGGGACGAAGCCGCTCGGCCGCGCCTCGCGCTTCGTCGACGAGGAGATCGTGAACAACGTGCTGCTCGGCGCCGTTGTCGGCGTCGAGAGCCTCGCGACGGGGATCACGCCCCGCGTGAACCAGGCGATCGAGGCGATCTCGAGCCGCAGGGACTACACCGACGAGTCGCACCGCGTGTTCATCACCCGCAGGCGCGTGAAGTTCCGCGAGATGGAGTACGCCCTCCCGCTCGAGGCCGTGCCGGAGGCGCTGCGCGAGCTGCGGGTCATGATCGAGCGGAAGGGCCACACGGTCTCGTTCCCCATCGAGGTGCGGGCCGCGGCCGCGGACGATCTGCTGCTCTCGACGGCTTCGGGGCGCGAGTCCGGATACATCGCCGTACACCGCTTCATCAAGGACCGGGATCACGAGTACTTCCGCGACGCCGAGGCGATCCTCGCCGCCCACGACGGCCGGCCCCACTGGGGCAAGATGCACACGCTCGGCGCGGCGGAGCTCGCGGAGCGCTATCCGGGCTTCGAGCGCTTCCTCGAGGTGCGCGACGAGCTGGATCCGGATCGCGTGTTCCAGAACGCCTATCTCGCGCGGGTCCTGGGGGAGTGAACCCACTCGGCTTCTCGTATTTTCGTACTGAGTACGGCGAAATCCAGCCCACTCCGAGCGTCCGCCGATAGGATGCTGCCATGAGCGGTGGATTGATTGCGACCCTGATCGTGGTCGGTGTTCTCGTCCTGTTGGTCGGGTATGTCTGGATCACGTACAACTCCCTCGTGACCCTTCGGGTGCGGGTAGACGAGGCGTGGAGCGACATCACCGTGCAGCTCAAGCGGCGCGCTGATCTGATTCCGTCCCTCATCGAGACGGTGAAGGGCTACGCCGCCCACGAGAAGGACGTCTTCAACCAGGTCACGAAGGCCCGCGCCGAGACGATCTCGGCGCAGGGCCCCGCGGAGGCCTCGGTCGCCGAGAATCACATGCAGGCCGCGCTGAAGAGCATCTTCGCGGTCTCGGAGGCATACCCACAGCTCCAGGCCAGCCAGAACTTCCTGCAGCTGCAGAGCGAGCTCGTCGACACCGAGAACAAGATCCAGGCCGCGCGCCGGTTCTACAACGGCGGCGTCCGCGAGTACAACACGAAGATCCAGGTGTTCCCGAACACGATCTTCGTCCGGGCATTCGGGTTCACGGAGCGCGAGTTCTTCGAGGTCGACGACGTTGCCGCGATCTCGGAGCCCCCGCGCATCCAGTTCTAGCCGGGGGCGGCCGTGTACCGGGCCATCCGTCGGAACAAGGTCAACAGCTTCTTCATCATCCTGCTGTTCATCGCCATCGTTGGCGGGCTCGGCTGGCTCGCCGCGTACATCTATCGCTCACCGGGGATCGTGATTGCGGTCGTGATCGGCTCGATCGCCTTCGCCGTGTTCCAGTACTTCATGGCGGGCCGTGAGGCGATCTCGATGAGCGGGGCGCAGCGCATCACCGAGGCCGACAACCCCAGGCTGTACCGGATCGTCGAGAACCTCGCGATCACGACGGGCACGCCCATGCCCGAGGTTTACATCGTGAACGATCCGGCGCCGAACGCGTTCGCGACGGGGCGGGATCCGGAGCACGCCATGGTCGCCGCGACGACCGGTCTGCTCGATATCCTCACGGATCCCGAGCTCGAGGGCGTCATGGCGCACGAGCTTGGGCATGTCCGCAACTACGACATCCGGGTCTCGATGATCGTCTACGGGCTCGTCGTCGCGGTCGGCATGATCTCGGACGTGCTCGTGCGGATGGCGTTCTTCGGCCGCAACAACAACAATTCCAACCCGATCATGCTGGTGTTCGGCCTCGTCGCGATGCTCGTCGCCCCGCTCGTCGCGACGCTCGTGCAGCTCGCCGTGTCGCGCCAGCGCGAATACCTCGCCGACGCGACGGGCGCGATGACGACGCGGCACCCCGAGGCGCTCGCGAGCGCGCTGCACAAGCTGTCGGAGTACGGCAGGCCGCTGCAGCGGCAGCAGTCGAGCATGGCGCACCTCTGGATCGCCGACCCGCTGAAGCCCGGCATGGTGGCCCGCCTCTTCGCGACCCACCCGCCGATCCCGGATCGCATCCGCAGGCTCCTCGACATGGGAGGCAAGTTCTAGGCTCCGCGTTGCCCGAAATCATGCGTGTCGGCGGTCCGGCGTATGGTTGAGGGTAACTGAGGGAGGGTTGCCGAGAGTTTGTCCGGAATGTTCAGGTCGCTTGCCGTCCGCGATTACCGTATTTGGTTCGGGGGCGCCTTCGTCTCGAACATCGGCGCCTGGATGCAGGCAACGACCCAGAACTGGGTCGTGCTGACGGAGCTCACGAGCAACAACGCGGCGGCGGTCGGCACGACCATGGCTCTCCAGTTCGGCCCGCAGCTGCTGCTCGTGCCGTTCAGCGGGGCGGTCGCGGACCGCTTCGACCGGCGCAAGGTGCTGCTCGTCACGCAGAGTCTCCTCATGCTGCTCGCGGCCGGCCTCGGCGTGCTCCTCATCACGGGGCTCGCGGAACTCTGGCACCTCTACGCCTTTGCGCTGTCGCTCGGGATCGTGAACGCGTTCGACACGACGTCGCGGCAGGCCTTCGTCTCCGACCTCGTCGATCAGGATCACCTGTCCAACGCGGTCGCGCTGAACTCGGCCTCGTTCAACTCGGCGCGGCTCGTCGGCCCGGCGGTCGCAGGCGTGCTCATCGCCGCCGTCGGATCGGGGTGGGTGTTCGTCATCAACGCCGGTTCGTTCCTCGCGGTGCTCGGGGCGCTCCTCGCCATCCAGTCGCGGCACCGGCCCAAACGCGGGCCGGTCGAGCGCGAGGGCCAGTTCCAGCAGCTCGCGGCGGGATTCAGATACGTGCGGGGGCGCCGCGACCTGCTCGTGATCTTCCTGATCGTGTTCCTCGTGGGGGCGTTCAGCATGAACTTCCCGGTCATGTCGTCGACCATGGCGGTCGAGTTCGGGCGGGGCGCGGGCGACTACGGGCTCCTCTCCTCGATCCTCGCGATCGGATCCCTCACGGGGGCACTCCTGTCGGCACGCAGGCCGGCCGCGCGCATGCGGGTCGTCATCATCGCGGTCGGCGGCATCGGCGTTGTCAGCCTGCTCGCCGCGTTCATGCCTTCGTTCTGGACCTTCGCCGCGACACTCGTCTTCCTCGGGCTCGCGATCTCGACCATGCTGACGACGGCGAACGGCTTCGTGCAGACGACGACGGATCCCGCGGTGCGCGGGCGCGTGCTTGCCCTCTACATGGCGATCCTCATGGGAGGCACGCCGATCGGCGCACCGCTCGTCGGCGCCGCTGCCGACGTGCTCGGAGCCAGGTCGACGCTCCTCATCAGCGCAATCGCCGCGCTCCTTGCGTTCGGGATCGGGATGTCGTGGCTACTGACGGCGCGCGAGCTGCGGCTGCGCCGCGACGACGGGCGCTGGGTCGTGACGCACGTCGGGCGGCCAGGGGTCGACGACGATCGCGCTGATCAACTCGAGACGCTGACGGCCCCGATCTCGATCCTGCGCCGCAGCGGGCACGTGATCGGTGCGGGCGAGTCGGCCCCGCAGGACGGCTCGCCGTCGACCTCGACCGTGCCGATCCAGCGGGCGCCCCGGCCCACAGAGAGTCCGGGTCAGAGCAGAAATGATGCGGACGACGAAGAAGCTGCACCCGGTGCTCGGCGCGGTGGCCCGGAGTCGCCGTGAAAGGTAGGGTTGAGGGGTCCCCGCGGTGTTTCCGCACTTCCTTGATTATGGAGCCAAGATAACTGGTGAGTGACTTCCTGTCGGCACAGACCCGAACCGAAACGGACTCGCTTGGCAGCGTCGAGATTCCCGCCGCCGCCTACTGGGGGGTGCACACCGCCCGGGCACATGAGAACTTCCCGATCGCGCGCCGCCCGATCTCCGTCTACCCCGACTTCATCCGCGCCTTCGCGTGCGTGAAGCAGGCCGCAGCGCGCGCGAACCTCGAGATCGGCGCGCTCGACGAGCAGCGCGCCACGCTGATCGACCGCGCGTGCGAGGAGATCAAGACCGGCATGCTGCACGACCAGTTCGTGGTCGGCGTGATCCAGGGCGGCGCAGGCACGTCGACGAACATGAACGCGAACGAGGTGATCACGAACCGGGCGCTGGAGCTCGCGGGCCACCCCAAGGGCGACTACTCGTTCATCAACCCGAACGACCACACGAACCGCAGCCAGTCGACGAACGACACCTACCCGACGGCGATCAAGGTCGCCCTCGCGTTCTCGCTCGGCAGCCTGCTCGAGGAGCTCGAGCTTCTCGCGGAGTCCTTCGCGAAGAAGGGGCGCGAGTTCTCGCACATCATCAAGGTCGGCCGCACCCAGCTGCAGGACGCCGTCCCGATGACCCTCGGTCAGGAGTTCAACGCGTTCGCCGTGACCCTGCGCGAGGACATCGAGCGCCTCCAGGAGGCCGTGAAGCTCCTCGGCGAGGTCAACATGGGCGCCACCGCGATCGGCACGGGTATCAACGCCCCGGTCGGCTACAAGGAGTCGGTCATCAAGCACCTGCGCGAGCTCACCGAGCTCGACCTCGTGACGGCTGGCGACCTCGTCGAGTCCACGAGCGACACGGGCGTCTTCGTGACGTTCTCGGGTGCGCTCAAGCGCTCGGCCCTCAAGCTCTCGAAGATCTCGAACGATCTCCGTCTGCTCTCCTCCGGGCCCCAGGCCGGTCTCGGCGAGATCAACCTGCCCGCCCGTCAGGCCGGCTCGTCGATTATGCCGGGCAAGGTCAACCCCGTGATCCCGGAGGCCGTCTCGCAGGTGGCCTACTCAGTCGCGGGCGCCGACGTCACGGTGTCGATGGCCGTCGAGGCGGGGCAGCTGCAGCTCAACGCCTTCGAGCCGATCATCGCCCACTCGCTGTTCCAGTCGATCACCTGGCTCGAGCGCGCCTGCCAGACGCTGCGCGTGAACTGCGTCGACGGCATTACGGCGAACGAGAACCGCCTCGAGGACATGGTCTCGCGCTCGGTCACGGTCATCACGGCGCTCGCGCCCGTGATCGGCTACGCCGAGGCGGCGAAGCTCGCCAAGGAGGCCCTCGCCACGAACGAGAAGGTCTCGGAGCTCGTGGTCGAGCACGGCCTCCTCGACCAGGCGACGCTCGACGACATCCTCCAGCCCTCGAAGCTCGCGGGCCTTGCCCCTGAGACGGGGGTCATCCCGACGATCCACACCCCGTCCCCCGAAAAGCTCGAGGACGGCGAGGGCGAGATCATCAACGAGGAGCCCGCAGCGGACGACGCGAAGTAGGAGCGCGCTCCCGCGCACTTGAGTTGACCCAAAGTGACGCCTCATTCCGGTGAGGAGTCACTTTGGGTCAACTGTTTTCTGGGGTGCGGTGCGGGTGCGGGTGCGGGTGCGGGTGCGGGGCCGGATCCGGAGCGACCCGCGGCGGTCGAGTCGGCCGGAAGGCCCCTTTCGGGGCGTTGAATGGGGCCCTTCGGCCGGCTCGGCGGTCCGGCGCGCAGGCGCGCGTCTGAGTTGACGCAAAGTGACGGCTGGGGGCGATTAGGCGTCACTTTGGGTCAATTGTTGTGGGGTGGCGGTGCGTGGGGCCGGATCCGGAGCGGCCCGCGGCGGTCGAGTCGGCCGGAAGGCCCCTTTCGGGGTGTTGAATGGGGCGTTTCGGCCGACTCGAGGGTGCGAATGGGGCTTTACGGCCGACTCGGCGGTCCGGCGCGCGCAGGCGCGCGTCTGAGTTGACGCAAAGTGAGGGCTGGGGGCGATTAGGCGTCACTTTGGGTCAACTGTTGAGGGGTGGCGGTGTGTGGGGTCGGATCCGGAGCGGCCCGCGGCGGTTGAGTCGGCCGGAAGGCCCCTTTCGGGGTGTTGAATGGGGCATTTCGGCCGACTCGAGGGTGCGAATGGGGCTTTACGGCCGACTCGGCGGTACTGAGCGCGCAGGCGCGCGTCTGAGTTGACGCAAAGTGACTGCTGCGGGCGATTAGGCGTCACTTTGGGTCAACTGTTGAGGGGCGGTGGTGTGTGGGGTCGGATCCGGAGCAGCGTGCGGCGGTTGAGTCGGCCGGAAGGCCCCTTTCGGGGTGTTGAATGGGGCGTTTCGGCCGACTCGAGGGTGCGAATGGGGCTTTACGGCCGACTCGGCGGTACTGAGCGCGCAGGCGCGCGCAGGCGCGCGTCTGAGTTGACGCAAAGTGGCGGCTGAGAGGCGCCGAGTGTCACTTTGGGTCAACTCAAGAAGGCGAGCGAGCGGGCGGGCGAGCGGGCGGGCGAGCGGGCAACCAGCCAGGCCCCGCCTACGCCGGGAAGTGCGCCTCGGTGCACACCGAGGAGAGCGCGCCGATGCCCTCGATCGTCACGGTGACGTGCGTCCCCGGGCGGAGGTACAGCGGCGGCTTGCGCGAGCGGCCGGCGCCGCCGGGGGAGCCCGTCGAGATGACGGTGCCGGGGAGCAGCGTGAGCGACTGCGAGATCGAGGAGATGAGCTGCGCGACGGTCCGGATCATGAAGCCCGTCGTGGAGTCCTGCACGCGTAGTCCGTCGACGTCGGTCGTGAGGTGCAGCGCCTGCGGATCCGGGATCTCATCTGCAGTGACGACGACCGGGCCGATCGGCGTGAAGCCGTCGAAGGACTTGCAGCGCGACCACTGCGGCTCCTGGAACTGGATGTTGCGCGCGGTGATGTCGTTGATCACGGTGTAGCCGAAGACATGGTCGAGGGCCTCCTCGGCCGTGACGTTCTTCGCCGCCTTGCCGATGATGACGCCGAGCTCGCCCTCGTAGTCGACCTCTTCGCTCAGTCGGGTCGGGATCGGGACCTCGCCGCCGTTCGCGCCGAGAGAGTTCGGGAAGAGGGAGAAGAGCACGGGGCCGGAGTCGTTGTCGAGGCTGAGCTCGCTCGCGTGCTCGTCGTAGTTGAGGCCGACGGCGAGCACGATGGGCGATCCGATCGCGGCGGGCGCGTAGACGGCGCCCTCGAGCGGGGTCCACTCGTCGAGCGGGACCGACTCGGCGGCCTCGCCGACCGAGCTGAGCGCCTGGGGACCCGCCTCGATGAGCTGCTGCAGCGTGCTGAACGACACTCCGAGCACCTCGACCGGCACGAAGCGGTCTTCCTTCACCGCGACGAGCGAAGGAGCGGAACCGGGCGTAGTGATCAGATGCGCAAATCTCACCCCTCCAGGGTATCTGAATGGGGGAGCGCCCGGGCGCGGACGGTAATCCGGACGTGTCGAATCGTTGATTCTCCGTGGCGGGACGGTGAATTGCGGTTCCCTCTGAGCGAACTCGGAGGCGAGGGGCCCGCGTGATCGGCCACAATGAAGGTATGAGTGATGCACCGAACACCAAGCCCGAGCTTGAGGCCCCCGAGGGCCCGGCACCCGAGGAACTCCAGATCGTGGACATCGTCGAGGGTGCGGGCGAGGAGGCCGTCGCGAGCTCGACGGTCGACGTGCACTACCTCGGCGTCGAGTACGACTCGGGCGAGGAGTTCGACTCCTCGTGGAGTCGCGGCGAGTCCATCAACTTCCCGCTGCGCGCCCTCATCCAGGGCTGGCAGACGGGCATCCCCGGTATGAAGGTGGGCGGCCGCCGCAAGCTGATCGTGCCGCCGGCGCAGGCCTACGGTACGTCGGGTGGTCACCCGCTCTCGGGCAAGACCCTGATCTTTGTGATCGACCTGCTCGGCGTCAGCTGACGAAAGCGACGCACCACCGCGACCGCAAGCACAGCGACGGCGGCGACGGCCCCCTCCGATGTACGGAGGGGGCCGTTCTCATGTGCGCGCAGGGTGGCGAGAGGAGTGGTAGCGTACTTCTGTTCAGCGAACGTTCAGCTTGAAGATCGGAGTCGCCCTTGTCGGAGGCAGGCCAAGAGACGAGTACGCGGGAGACCGCCCAGCCGAAGAACGGCGTAGACCGCTTCTTCCAGATCACGGAGCGGGGCTCCACCTTCGGGACTGAGATCCGCGGCGGTCTCGTCACCTTCGTCACGATGGCCTACATCGTGATCCTGAACCCGATCATTCTGACGAGCGGCGTCGACGTCGAGGGCAACACCCTCGCGTTCCCGGCCGTCAGCGCGGTCACGGCGCTCACCGCCGGCGTCATGACGATCCTCTTCGGGATCGTCTCGAAGCTTCCGTTCGGCTTCGCCGCCGGGCTCGGGATCAACGCCTTCCTCGCGTTCTCGGTCGTGGGCCAGGTCACCTGGCCCGAGGCGATGGCGATCGTCGTCATCAACGGTGTGCTCATCGTGCTGCTGGCTGCCACGGGCCTGCGCCGCATGATCTTCGACGCGGTTCCTGTCGAGCTGAAGCTCGCGATCACGGTCGGCATTGGCCTCTTCATCGCCTTCATCGGCTTCGTGAACTCGGGCTTTGTCACCTCGACGGGCCAGGGCTCGCCGCCCGTGGGCCTCGGCAGCGGCGGCTCGGTCGTCACGATCCCGACCCTGATCTTCGTGCTGACGCTCGTGATCACGGGCATCCTCGTCGCCGCGAAGGTGAAGGGCGGCCTCCTCATCGGCCTCGTCTCGGGCACGATCATCTCGGTGATCGTCGAGGCGATCGCGCACCTCGGCCCGCGCGTCGGCGCCGACGGCGAGGTCGCGAACCCGGGCGGCTGGGGCCTCACGGTACCCGAGCTCGGCTCCGCCCCCTTCAGCCTCCCCGATCTGAGCCTCGTCGGCGCCGTCAGCTTCGACCTCGGCCGCGTCGGCGTCGTCACGGTCGTGATGCTCGTCTTCACCCTGCTCTTCACGAACTTCTTCGACGCCATGGGCACGATGACCGGCCTCTCGCGCGAGGCGGGCCTCGCGGACGAGAAGGGCAACTTCCCGCGCCTCAAGTCGGCCCTCGTGGTGGAGGGCGTCGGCGCGATCGCCGGTGGCCTCACCTCCTCGTCGTCGAACACGGTGTTCATCGAGTCGGGCGCCGGCATCGGCGAGGGCGCGCGCACGGGCTTCGCGAACCTGATCACGGGCGGAATGTTCCTGCTCGCGATGTTCTTCACCCCGCTCACGCAGATCGTGCCGACCGAGGTCGCCGCCGCGGCGCTCGTGATCGTCGGCGCGCTCATGATGGCGCAGATCAAGAACATCGATCTCACGGACTTCCGCGTGCTGCTCCCCGTGTTCCTCACGGTCGCGGTCATGCCGATGACCTACTCGATCGCGAACGGCATCGGCGCCGGCTTCGTCGCCTGGGTGCTCGTGCACGCGTTCAGCGGCAGGGCGCGACAGATCCACTGGCTGCTCTGGATCGTGGCGGCCGGCTTCGTCGTGTTCTTCGCTCGCGGGCCGCTCGAGGCGCTCATCGCCTCCTGATCCGCGTCCTGGATCGGGGCCGGATCACGGGCCGGGTGGCCGCAGCATCGTGAGATGCCGCGGACACCCGGCCCGTTGTCGTTCCGTCAGAGGGCCGGGCGCGCGCCGTGCCCCGACGACGGCGTGCCCGAGCGCTGGCCGAGCAGGTGCTCGAGGATCGGGTCCAGGATCGCGAGGCCGTCGCGCACGCCGCCGGGTGAGCCGGGCAGCGTGACCACGAAGGTGCGGCCCGCGAAGCCGGCGACGCCGCGGGTGAGCACGGCGCTCGGGATCACCTGCGCGCCGCGCCGCCTGAGCTCCTCGATGATGCCTGGCAGCTCGACGTCGAGGTGCGGCGCGACCGCCTCGGGCGTGAGGTCGCTCGGCGAGACGCCCGTGCCGCCCGTCGTGATGAGCACGTCAGGGGCGGAGGAGAGCGCGGCCGCGACCGCGCGCGCGACGGGCTCGCCGTCAGCTGCGACCTCGGGGGTGGGCGCCTCGAAGCCGCGCTCGCGCAGCCACTCGACGATGACCGGCCCCGTGGAGTCGGCGGCCTCGCCCGCTGCGGCCCGGGTCGAGGCGACGATCACGCGCCCCGAACGCGGGCCGGTGGCCCTGGTCCCAGATCCGGCCCCGGATCCTGCGGCGCTCACTCGACGCTCCAGTCCCCGCTCTTCCCACCGGACTTCGCGAGCACGCGCATGCCCGTCACGACGGCCTGCTTGTCGACGGCCTTCACCATGTCGTAGAGCGTGAGCGCGGCGACGCTCACGGCCGTGAGCGCCTCCATCTCGACGCCCGTGACGCCCCGCGTCGTGACCGTCGCGATGACCCGCACGCGCTCCTCGCCCGGCTCGAAGTCGATCGCGAGCTTGCTGAGGGGGAGCGGGTGGCAGAGCGGGATCAGCTCCCAGGTGCGCTTCGCCGCCATGATGCCTGCGATGCGCGCCGTGCCGAGCGCCTCGCCCTTCGGCAGGTCTCCCGAGACGAGGCGCGAGACGACGTCGGCGCGGGTCTCGAGGAACGCCTCGGCGCGCGCCGTGCGCTTCGTCACGGCCTTGTCGGTCACGTCGACCATGTGGGCGCTGCCGTCGGCGCGCAGGTGGGTGAGGCCCTCGGGGTGCTCAGTCATCGATTCTCCAGATGTCGACTTCGGCGCCGGCGTCGAGCCGGGATACGCCTACGGGAATATGGGCCAGGATCTGCGCTTCCGCGAGGTCCGCGAGGAGGTGCGAGCTCGGCGGGGTGAGGCGAACGCTGCCGTCGGGCTCGATCCGGCCGCGCCGCAGCTGGTGCTTCGCGGCGGGCGACTCGACGTCGTGGGCGAGCGGGCGGCGCTCGGCCCGGCGGGCCGCGGGGCGCCCATCGTGGGTGCGGAGGAGCGGCGCGAGGAAGAGCTCGAGCGAGAGCGCGGAGCTCACGGGGTTGCCCGGGAAGCAGAGGGTCGGGATCCGGATCTCGCCGCTCGCCCCGTCCAGGCGCGCGAGCCCGATGCCCTGCGGCCCGCCCGGCTGGAGTGCGAGGGTGAGGAAGCGCACGCCGCGCGGGGCGAGCGCCTCGCGCACGACCTCGAACGCGCCCGCGCTGATCCCGCCCGAGGTGACGAGCAGCTCGTGGTCTGGGGCGAGGGCGGCGACCGTTCGCGCGAACTCCCCGGGGTCGTCGGCGGCGCGCCGCGTCGTGACCCTCGCGCCGGCCTCGCGGAGCGCCGCCGCGAGGAGCGGGGTGTTCGCGTCGTAGACGTGCCCGGGGGCGGCCTGCGCGCCGGGGCTCGCGACCTCGTCGCCCGTCGTGACGAGGAGCACCCGGGGGAGCGGCCGCACGGGAACGGACGCGAGCCCCGCGTTCGCGAGCAGCCCGATGCGCGCGGGGCTGAGGCGCGCGCCGGCGGGCAGCAGCTCGGCGCCGCGCGGCAGGTCGGAGCCCGCGCGCCGCACGAACTCGCCCGGCGCGGGGAGCGCGGAGAAGCGTACCTCCCCGAGCGGGGCGACCTCGCCGGCGCGGCGAAGCTCCGTGAAGCGCGGCGGATCCGCCCGCTCGATCGGGATCACGGCGTCGGCGCCGTGCGGGATCGCGGCCCCCGTCATGACGGGCATGGCCGTGCCGGGCTCGTGCCTGGGCGGGGCGTCGCCCGCGGCGACCGTGTGCCCGATCCTGAGCGCGAAGGAGGCGCCGGGCGCGAGCGCGGCCGGGAGATCGGCGAGCCGCACGGCGTAGCCGTCCATCTGCGAGTTATCGAAGGGCGGGAGCGGGATCGGCGACGCGAGGGCGCGCGCCGTGACGCGGCCGGCCAGCGCCGGGGCGTCGATCGCGAGCTCCTCGGGGGCCGCGTCGCGCAGGCGGGCGAACACGGGGCCGAGGAGCGCCGCGATGCGCGCCTCGTGGGCCGCGACGGAGTTGTCGGCGATGGAGTTGTCGGCAGCCGCAGCCGCAGCGCCGGGCTCCGGGATGGCGCCTGCCACGGCTCAGCCTCCCGCGAAGGCCGGGAGCACGTCCACGGTGTCGCCGGCGATCGCGCCGTCGTCGCAGCGGACCGTGCCGTCGACGAGGAAGGATCCGGAGCGGAGCACGCGGGCCATCGCCTCGCCGTGGCGCGCCACGAGCTCCTCGCGGAGCGCGGCGAGCGACTGCGGCGTCGCGTCCTCCCAGGTCTCCTCTTCTCGGCCGGCGGCCTCCGCGGCCGCGGCGAAATACCTGACGGTGAAGCGTGACATACCGCCATGCTAGCCGTTCGTGAGTGTCGGCGGGCGCTCGTAGAATGGGAGGCATGGAACGAGCCGAAGACGGTCGCGCTGGGGGCGCACATCCGGGCCCGCTCGTCGAACCCGCGGCGGCCCTCGGGGCAGACGCGGCGGCGCGCGCGAGGCGGCAACTCGCGCTGCCGGGCTTCGGCGAGCTCGCCCAGCGCAGGCTCGCCGCCGCGCGCGTGCTGGTGATCGGCGCCGGCGGCCTCGGCTGCGCCTCGGTGCCGTATCTCGTTGGCGCAGGCGTCGGCCGGATCGGGATCATCGACGACGACCTCGTGGAGCTGTCGAATCTGCACCGGCAGGTCGCGCACGGCACGGCGGATCTCGGGCGGGCGAAGGTCGACTCGCTCGCGGAGACGGCGCTCGCGATCGACCCGGGGATCACGATCGATCGGCACCGGTTGCGTCTCAGTTCCGCGAACGCGCGCGAGCTCTTCGCGCAGTACGACCTCGTGATCGACGGCAGCGACAACTTCCCGACCCGCTACCTCGCGAACGACGCGGCCGAGCTCACGGGCACGCCGCTCGTGTGGGGCGCGATCCTGCAGTACTCGGGCCAGGTGGGCGTCGCGTGGCACGCGCACGGCCCCGGCTACCGCGACCTGTTCCCGGTGCCGCCTGCCCCCGGCGCGGTCATGAACTGCGCGGAGGGCGGCGTACTCCCGGGCCTCTGCGGCACGGTCGGCTCGCTGCTCGCCACCGAGGCGCTGAAGCTCATCACGGGCCTCGGCGATCCGCTGATCGGGCGCGTGCTGCTCTACGACGCGCTCGCCGCGCGCACGCGGGAGCTGCGGGTCAACCGCAACCCGAGCGCGGAGCCCATCACGGGCCTCGTCGACTACGAGCTGCTGTGCGGGATCGCGCAGGCCGAGGCCGGGCCGAGCGTCCCCGCGCTCGAGCCCGAGGAGCTGCTCGCGCTCAGCCGGGCCGGGGCCGCTCCCAGGCTCGTCGATGTCCGCAGCGAGGCCGAGCACGCGGAGCGGCGGCTGCGCGGCTCCGAGTGGCTGCCCGTCGAGCAGATCGAGGCCGGCGCCGCGCTCGAGGGCCCGGTCACGCTCTACTGCGAGCGGGACCCGCGCTCGATCCGCGCCGCCGCCGCGCTCGCGAGTCGGGGCGTGCCCGGCGTCGCGTTCCTGCGCGGCGGGATCGACGCCGTCGCACGCTCGGCCCCCGAACTCATCGAGCGCTGAGCGGGCGCTGCCCCCAAGCGTTCTGAATCACCGCACACCCACCACGAAAGGTCGCACCGATGCAGTCACCCCTCGCGAGGATCGTCGCCGAACCGATCGACGAGGCCGAGGTCATGGCCGCCGTCTCGGATCCCGAGTGCGGCGCGCTCGTGATGTTCCACGGCATCGTGCGCGACCACGACGGAGGCCGCGGCGTGAGCGCGCTCGACTACCGCTCGCACCCCGAAGCCGAGCGCTTCATCGCCGAGTGCGTCACCTCGGAGAGCGAGCGCACGGGGCTCAGGCTCGCCGCGGTCCACCGCGTCGGGGAGCTCGCGATCGGTGACGCCGCGCTCGTCGCCGCCGCCTCCGCGGCGCACCGCAAGGAGGCCTTCGACGCGATCGAGACCCTGGTCGAGCGGATCAAGCGCGAGGTGCCGATCTGGAAGCGGCAGCACTTCTCGGAGGGCCTGAGCGAGTGGGTCGGCCTGTAGGTGACCACCCGGCGGCTCAGCCGCCGATGTACGACATCTCGATGCGGTCGCGATCCGGGGCCGCAGACGCGGCGCGGAGCTCCGAGTAGCGGTCGTCGCGCACGCGCCAGACACCCGCGAGCGCATCGCTCAGCTGCGCGTCGGTGACGCCCCCGCCCGCCCGCAGCAGCTCCCTGAGGTCGAAGCCGTGGTTCGCGAAGAGGCAGGTGTAGAGCTTGCCGTCCGCCGACACCCGCGCGCGCGTGCAGGTGCCGCAGAAGGCCCCGGTCACGCTCGCGATCACGCCGATCTCACCCGAGCCGTCGCGGTAGCGCCAGCGCTTCGCGGTCTCGCCCTCGCGGCTCGCGCCGACGGGCTCGAGCGGGTGCACCGCGTCGATCGTGCGCACGATCTCGGCGGCCGGCACGACGTCGTCGAGCCGCCAGCCGTTCGACGAGCCGACGTCCATGTACTCGATGAAGCGCAGCGTGTGGCCCGCGGCCCGGAAGTGCTCGGCGAGCGGCACGATCTCGTCGTCATTCACCCCGCGCTTTACGACGGCGTTGACCTTCACCGGCCCGAGGCCGGCCTCCGCCGCCGCCTCGATCCCGTCGAACACCCGGGCGAGTGGGAAGCGCACGTCGTTGATCGCCTGGAAGCGCGACTCGTCGAGCGAGTCGACCGAGACGGTGACGCGGTCGAGCCCGGCATCCTTGAGGGCCTGGGCCTTCACGCGCAGCGCCGAGCCGTTCGTCGTGAGCGCGAGGTCAGGCTTCTCGCCGGCCGGGGTACGGAGCTCGGCGAGCTGCGAGATGAGGCCCTCGATCCCGCGCCTGAGCAGGGGCTCGCCCCCCGTGATCCGGAGCTTGTCGACGCCAAGGCCCACGGCGGCCGACGCGACGCGCACGATCTCCTCAAAGCTCAGCAGCTGCTCGCGCTCCATGAACACGAAGTCCGATCCGAAGACCTCCTTCGGCATGCAGTAGACGCAGCGGAAGTTGCAGCGGTCCGTCACGGAGATTCGCAGGTCGCGCAGGGCGCGGCCGCGCGCGTCGGGCAGCCCGGTCGAGCTCAGGCGGGCGATCCGGGGTCGGCCCGATCCCGCTTCCCGGCCGTCGACTGCGACGCGGCTCCGACTCACCATCGCGGCACCTCCTGAACCCCCAAGGCTAGCAGCGCGCGGTGGGTGATCCTGTCGATCTGAGGATCAGATGCCGGCGCCCGCCGAGGCCCTCCCACGGAGCAGGATCAGTGCCGTGATCGACACCAGGATCAGGACCAGGGAGAGGGTGAGCGCCGTGTCCTGCGTGATGCCCGCGCCGTTGAATGCCGTGTAGATCGCCATGGGCACGGTGCGCGTCGTGCCGGCGGCGTTGCCGGCGAAGAGCGCCGTCGCGCCGAACTCGCCGAGCGCCCGCGTGAAGCACAGGATCGTGCCGGCGGCGACGCCCGGCCCGACGAGCGGGAGCACGACGCGCAGCAGCACGCGCACGGGCGTCGCCCCGAGCGACGCGGCCGCGAGCTCGAAGCGCGGGTCGAGGCCGCGGAGCGCCCCCTCGACCGAGATCACGAGGAACGGGAGCGAGACGAAGGTCTGCGCGATCACGACGGCGGCCGTCGTGAAGGGGATCCGGATCCCGAGCTCGAAGAGCGCGTCCCCGAGGACCCCGCCGCGGCCGAGGAGCGAGAGGAGGGCGAGGCCGCCGACGAGCGGGGGCAGCACGAGGGGGAGCGTCACGACGGCGCGGATCGCGGTCGCGAGCAGCCCCGTCGCGCGAGAGAGCACGATCGCGAGCGGCACGCCCAGGAGCAGGCAGCAGCAGGTCGCGAGGAGGGCAGTGCCGACGGAGAGGCCGAGCGCGCTCGCGGTCTCGGGGGAGGCGAGCGTCGCGGGAAGCGCTGCCCAGTTCAGCCGCGTGAGGAGGGCGAGCAACGGGAGGACGA
Organism: Leucobacter luti; assembly: GCF_050310065.1. Lineage (GTDB taxonomy): Bacteria > Actinomycetota > Actinomycetes > Actinomycetales > Microbacteriaceae > Leucobacter > Leucobacter luti_B. Next base: position 1,426,774 of record NZ_CP190007.1, read on the forward strand.
GGACGGCGCCGCCGAGGGCGGCCGGGATCGCGACCGCGGCAGGGACGCCCCGCCGCGGCGATCCCGTGCGCGCCGCGGCTACGGTGCGCGCCGCGCCCGCCTCCGCCGTCTCGCTCCGACTCACGCCGGGCCGAACCCGAGCTTCTCGAGCAGCGCCTGCGCCCGGTCCGACGTCAGGTACTCCGCGAAGGCCTGGGCAGCTTCGGGCGACTTCGAGCCCTGCACCGGCGCGATGACGTAGGTGCCGGCCGCCTCGATCGAGCCCTCGATCTCGAGGCCCTCGACCCCGCCCTCGGAGCGCAGGATGTCGGAGCGGTACACGAGGCCGGCGTCGGCCTCGCCCGCCGTCACCTTCGTGAGCACGGCCGTCACGTTCTGCTCCTCGCTCGCGGGAGTGAGCTCGACCTTGTCGCGCTCGAGCAGCTTCGTCGAGGCCGCGCCGCACGGCACCTCGGGCGCGCAGATCACGACGACCGGGGTCTTGCCGTCCGCCGCGGGCTTCACGAGATCCGCGAGGGTCTCGATCCCGAGCGGATTGCCCGGCGCCACGGCGATCTCGAGGCTGCTCGTGGCGAAGGCGATGGGCTCTGAGGCGGTGAGACCGGCGTCGACGACCTTGGTCATGTTGTTCTCGTCCGCGGAGGCGAAGACGTCGACGGGCGCGCCGCCGATGATCTGGGTCGCGAGCACCGACGAGCCGTCGAACGACAGGTTCTCGAAGGTGACGCCCGGGTGCTCCGCCGTGAAGTCCTGCGCGAGCTGCTCGAAGGCGGGCTGCAGCGAGGCCGCGGCCGACACCGAGAGCGCGCCCTCGAGGCTCGAGCCGTCGGTCTTGGCCGGATCCTGATCCTGGGTCGTCTCGGCGGGCTCGGCCGCGCAGCCGGCCAGCACGAGCGCGACGCCGACCGCGGCGACCGCCAGGGTCCTCATCAGGGCTGGCCGAGGTCGAAGGGTCACGGTTCCTCCTGGGTTCTGCGCCCGGCGCGTGCGGCGGGCGCGGGTGATGGCGCCTGGCGGCGCTCGGTCTCCACGATGACCGTGGTGGCCTTGACGACCGCGGTCGCGCGCGATCCGACCTCGAGGGCGAGGTCGTCGAGCGCCTCGGCGGTCATAAGCGAGACGACGCGGTTCGGGCCGCACTGCAGCTCGACGAGCGCGACGAGGCCCTCGCGCTGCACCCCGGTCACGATTCCGGTGAAGCGGTTCCGTGCGCTCCTGCGCACGGGATCCGAGTCGTCGCCCGTCGCGGGCGCGAGCTCGATCGCCCGCCGGGCGAGCGAGGCGCCCGAGACGACCCGGCGCCCGCTCTCGTCCGTGTCCGACTCGAGGAGGCCGGCGTCGGCCCAGCGGCGGATCGTGTCGTCGCTGACCCCGACGAGGGCGGCCGCCTCGCTGATGCGGAAATGCGTCATGAATCGAAGTATAGTCACGCATCTGCGGGCTGAACCGGGATTCCGGATCGCGATTGCGGAACCGTAGGATTGCCCGGCGCGATGCCGCCCTGTGAGCGCGCAGACGCGCACCGTGCGTTTCGGAGAAATTCCCCGGTCGGCCAGCTGATTTCCATTGACTTCATGTGCGGACCTGGCTACGGTCCAACTAAGGCCGGACTCCCGCACGGGTGGCCGGGGCAGCACCGCGTTCGACACCGCTGTCGGGGGCGGATCTTCACGCAGTGCAGCGAGGGGAGTAAGCGCACATGAGTAGTGTCGGATTGCTGTATGTGGGGGCCGTGCTCTGCATCAACGGCCTCATGCTCATCGGGCTCGTGCCGGGCAAGGCCGCCGCGGCGATGAACCTCTTCGTCGGCGGGATGCAGGTCGTGTTCCCGACGCTCATCATCCTCGGCGCCGATGGCGACGCCGCCACGATCCTCGGGGCCTCCGGCCTCTACCTCTTCGGCTTCACCTACCTCTACGTTGCCTGGAACGTCCTCACCGACGCGCCGGGCGAGGGCCTCGGCTGGTTCTCGCTCTTCGTGGCCGCGTGCGCCGTTGTATACGGGATCCTGCAGTTCACGATGTTCGACGACCCGCTCTTCGGCATCATCTGGTTCTCCTGGGCCGTGCTCTGGTTGCAGTTCTTCGTGCTGCTCGCCCTCGGCAACGCCGGGATCGAGAAGTGGACCGGCTGGTTCGCGCTCTTTCTCGGCGTCGCGACGGGCGCGATCCCCGCGTTCCTGTTGCTGACCGGGAGCTACACCACCGGGCCGACCGAGGCTATCGTCGCGAGCATCGCCGCGCTCGTCCTCCTGATCCTCGCGTGGGTGCTCGGCAAAGCCGGCTCCCAGCGCGCGGCGAACGCGCCCGCCGCGCGGCCGGATCCGGGGCAGCATCCCGATCCCGCGCAGCATCCCGATCCCGCGCTGAATCCCGATCCAGCGCCGCGGCCCGTGTAGGCCGCGGCCGAGCGCTCCACCACCGCACCCGAGAGGACACACATCAATGCCGAGCTACAGCTTCCGCTGCGAGGAGGGGTGCCAGTACGACGCGCTCTTCTCCATGACCGAGGTGCCGAGCGAGATGGCCTGCCGGGCGTGCGGCGGGCTCGCGAAGCGTGCGATCACCGCGCCGCACCTCTCGGCAGCGGGGGGCTCGGCCTACGGCCTCATCGACAGCGCTGCGCGCAGCGCCCACGAACCAGCCGTGGTGAGCAGCCTGCCGACCGCAGGCCCACGGCGCAGCCAACCGGTCACCCGGAACCCGCTGCACGCGAAACTGCCACGGCCCTGACCGGCCGGTGCACACGGCGGCAACCTCGCCGCACACGAGAAAAGGAAGAGGGTGGGGCGAATGCCCGAACACATTTTCAAGCTGGACTCAGACAAGAAGTTCACCGAGCAGGAGAAGCTCGGCCACAACCGTTGGCACCCCGAGATCCCGCCCGTCGCGACCGTGAAGCCGGGCGACAGCTTCCGCGTCGACTGCCGCGAGTGGTTCGACGGCGCGATCAAGAACGACGACTCGGCGCAGGACATCCTGGACGCGCCGCTCCTCACCGTGCACACGCTGAGCGGCCCGTTCGCGGTTGAGGGGGCACAGCCGGGAGACCTGCTCATCGTCGACATCCTCGACGTCGGGCCGATCCCCCAGGAGGACTCGGGCCCGCTGGCCGGTCAGGGCTGGGGCTACACGGGCATCTTCGCGAAGCGCAACGGCGGCGGCTTCCTCACCGAGCAGTTCCCCGACGCCTACAAGGCGGTCTGGGACTTCACCGGGCAGACCGCGACCTCGCGGCACGTGCCGAGCGTTTCCTTCACGGGGCTCATCCACCCGGGCCTCATGGGCACGGCGCCCTCCGCCGAGCTGCTCGCGAAGTGGAACGCGCGCGAGGGCAAGCTGATCGCGACCGATCCGGAGCGTGTGCCGCCGCTCGCTCTGCCTCCCGAGGCCGAGCACGCGATTCTCGGCGGCGTGCCGCGTGACGAGTGGGGCCGCGTCGGATCTGAGGCTGCGCGCACGGCGCCGCCGCGGGAGAACGGTGGCAACCAGGACATCAAGAACCTGAGCAAGGGCACGCGCATCTTCTACCCCGTGTTCGTGGACGGCGCGAACCTCTCGGTCGGCGACCTGCACTTCTCGCAGGGCGACGGCGAGATCACGTTCTGCGGCGCGATCGAGATGGGCGGGTTCATCGACCTGCGCGTCGACCTGATCAAGGGCGGGATGGAGACCTACGGGGTCTCGGAGAACGCGATCTTCATGCCGGGCAACGTCGAGCCGCAGTACAGCGAGTGGATCGCCTTCTCCGGCACCTCGGTGACGCTCGACGGCGAGCAGCGCTACCTCGACTCGCACCTGTCGTACCAGCGCGCGTGCCTCCACGCGATCGACTACCTCTCGAAGTTCGGCTACAGCCCTGAGCAGGCCTATCTGCTGCTCGGCTCGGCGCCGATCGAGGGCAGGCTGTCGGGCGTCGTGGACATTCCGAACTCGTGCTCGACGGTGTACCTGCCGACGGCGATCTTCGACTTCGACGTGCGACCGTCGGCCGACGGGCCGTTCCAGATCGATCCGGGAATCGGTGCACCGAGGGCCGCAGGCTAACCCCGCCTACTTTGCCGGTTCTGCGCTCGCTGTGCGATTTATCCGCGATAAACCGCACAGCGAGCGCAGAACCGGCAAGTTGCGTTAGACGGTGACGGGGCGGCCCACGCCGGCCGGCGTCGAGGAGGGCTCCAGGCGGATCACCACGGCCTTCGACACCGGGGTGTTGCTCCCGATCGCGGTGCTGTCGAGCGGCACGAGCACGTTCGCCTCCGGGAAGTACGCGGCGGCGCAGCCGCGCGCCGTCGGGTACGACACGATCCGGAACCCGCGCAGCACCCGATCCTCCTGGTCCTTCCACTCGCTGAAGATGTCGACGGTCTGCCCGTCGGCGAGCCCCAGCTCCGCGAGGTCGTCCGGGTGCACGAAGATCACGTAGCGCCCCTTCTTGATCCCGCGGTAGCGGTCGTTCAGGCTGTAGATCGTCGTGTTGAACTGGTCGTGCGAGCGCACGGTCTGCAGCAGCAGCCGCCCGGGAGGGCAGTCGACGTGCTCGAGCTCGTTGACCGTGATGCGCGCCTTCCCGGTCGCCGTCTCGAAGCGGCGCTCGTCGCGCGGCGGGTTCGGCAGCACGAAGCCGTCGCGGCGGCGCGTCTTCTCGTTGTAGTTCTCGCAGCCGGGCACGACGCGCGAGATGTGGTCCCGGATCACGTCGTAGTTGTCGATCATGCCGAGCCAGTCGATCCCGTACCGGTTGCCGACCGTCGCGTTCGCGATGCCGCCGATGATCGCGACCTCCGAGCGAACCTGGTCCGAGATCGGGGAGATCTGCCCGTGCGAGGCGTGCACGGCGCACACCGAATCCTCGACCGTGATGTACTGCGGCCCCGAGAGCTGCTCGTCGACCTCGGTGCGGCCGAGTACGGGCAGGATCAGCGCCGCGTCGCCTGTCACGACGTGCGAGCGGTTGAGCTTCGTCGACAGCTGCACGCTCAGTCGGGTCTTCCGCATCGCGCTCTCGGCGAGGTTCGTGTCCGAGATCGCGCCGAGCAGGTTGCCGCCGAGGCTCACCCACACCTTGATCTTGCCCTCGTCGAGGGCCCGGATCCCGTGCACCGCGTCGACGCCGTGGTCGCGCGGCGGCTCGAAGCTGAATTCCTTGCCGAGCGCGTCGAGGAACGAGTCGGGCATCTGCTCCCAGACGCCCATGGTGCGGTCGCCCTGCACGTTCGAGTGGCCGCGGATCGGCGAGGCGCCGGCGCCCGGCTTGCCGATGTTGCCGCGCAGGAGCAGGAGGTTGATGATCTCCTTGATGGTGTCGACGCCGCGCCGGTGCTGGGTGATGCCCATCGCCCAGCAGATGATGACGCGGTCGGCCTTCAGGTACCGCTCGGCGAACTCGTCGATCTCCGATGAGGAGAGGCCGGTCGCCTGCTCCACCTCGCGCTCGTCGACGTTCGCGATGTGCTCGGCGAACGCCTCGAAACCGTCGCAGTGCCGCTCGATGAAGTCCTGATCCAGCACGGTTCCCGGCCGAGCGGCCTCGGCCTCGAGCACCCGCTTCGACACGGCCTGCAGCAGCGCCATGTCGCCGCCGAGCCGGATCTGCATGAACTGGTCGGCAATCTTCAGCGGCTTGCCGATGTAGCCGCGCACGGTCTGCGGATCCTTGTAGCCGAGGAGGCCTGCCTCGGGCAGCGGGTTCACGGCGATGATGCTCGCGCCGTTCTCCTTTGCCTCCTCGAGGGCGGTGAGCATGCGCGGGTGGTTCGTGCCCGGGTTCTGCCCCATGATGATGATGAGATCGGACTCGAGGAAGTCGTTGTAGGCGATCGTCGACTTGCCGATGCCGACGGTCTCGGTCATCGCCGTGCCGGTCGACTCGTGGCACATGTTCGAGCAGTCGGGCAGGTTGTTCGTGCCGAGCACGCGCGCGAACAGCTGGTACATGAACGCCGCCTCGTTCGAGGCGCGGCCGCTCGTGTAGAAGGCGGCCTCGTTCGGGTGCTCGAGCAAGTTGAGCTCGTCGGCCACGATGCCGAACGCGCGGTCCCAGCTCACGGGCTCGTAGTGGTCGGATCCCTTCGGCTTGTACATGGGCTCGACGATCCGGCCCTGCTGGCCGAGCCAGTATTCGGTCTTGTCGAGCATCGACACGACCGAGTTCTCGCGCCAGAAGTCGCGAGAGATCTTGAGCGGGGTCGCCTCCCAGGTCACGGCCTTGCCGCCGTTCTCGCAGAACTCGGCGACCTTGCGCTTCGCGGGGTCGGGCCACGCGCAGCTCATGCAGTCGAAGCCGTCCTTGTGGTTGATCTTCGTCATGAGCTTCGCGGTGCGCGCGAGCCCCATGTCGAGGAGGGCGGGCTCCATCGAGTGGTAGACGCCACCGAATCCGGCGGCGTAGTCCTTCGGCTCCGAAATCTCGATATCGGCGTCGGAGAAGTCCTCCCTGGGTGCCTTCGGGGTCATGAGATTCTCGCTTTCTGGAGGGTGCGCGGATCGGTATCCTCCCGCGCGAGGTCTGGTTCGGAGGGTGCGTCGGGAGCGTCGGATCCTGCTCCGGATCCGGAACCGGATCCGGCGTCGGCCGGCCCTTCTGCCGCCGCGTCGTTCGTGATCCGATCGGGCCGCGAGTACACGACCATGGAGTCGCCGCGGAGGAAGCCGACGAGGGTGAGCCCGGCGTCGCTCGCGAGCTCGGCGGCGAGCGAGGACGGCGCGGAGACGGCCGTGAGCATCGGGATCCCGGCCATGAGTGCCTTCTGGGTGAGCTCGAAGCTCGCGCGGCCGGAGACCATGAGCACGCAGGATCGCGCCGGGATCCGTTCGTTCATGAGCGCCCAGCCCACGACCTTGTCGACGGCGTTGTGGCGGCCGACGTCCTCGCGCAGCACGAGCATCTCGCCGGTCACGCCGTCGAACAGGGCCGCGGCGTGTAGCCCGCCGGTGCGCTCAAAGGCCGCCTGCTCGGCGCGGAGGCGATCCGGGAACCCGACGATCGTGGACGCGTCGATCGACAGCGGATCCTCGTCGACCGCGAAGTGCGTCTGCGTGTGCACCGCGTCGATGCTCGCCTTGCCGCACAGCCCGCAGGAACTCGTCGTGGTGAAGGAACGCTCGAGCGAGGGATCCGGGGGAGCGACGCCCGGGCCGAGGGTGACGTCGAGCACGTTGTAGGTGTTGCCCTGCTCCGCCTCCGGGAGCGGCGCGAAGAGCCCGCCGCCCGCGTCGCTCGCCTGGCCGAGCGTGATCATGCGCCCGGGCTTCGGCAGTTCCTCGGGAACGTCGCCGTATGTCGCGCCGGCGCAGTAGCGCGCCGTGCTGAAGTGCTCGGCCGCGTGGATAACGCCCTCAGAGACGAGGAAGCCGGCCGCGAGCTCGACGTCGTGCCCCGGGGTGCGCATCGTCACGGCGAGTGGCTTTCCGAGGACCCGGATCTCGAGCGGCTCTTCGACCGCGAGGAAATCGGCGCGCCGATTCGCGCCCCCACCTGCGGTCAGGCGAGTGACCCTTCTCCGGGCGGTAATGCGTGACACACTTCTTGGATAGCATCGAAAACAGGCGAGGGCAAGGTGGCGCACCCGCCGGAGGAGCGGACACGTGATGCGTATTTCAGATGCTGAGCATCTCGATTGGATCCTCGGGCGCATCGGGCGGCTCGACCCGGCCCTGCTCCCACTCGGCAAGGCTTCGGGGCTGACGCTCGCCCGGACCGTGGAATCGCCCTCTGAACTGCCCATTTGGGACAACTCGGCAATGGACGGCTACGCGCTGCGCGCCGCCGACATCGTGGCAGCGACGGAGCGGGATCCGGCCGCGCTCGCCCTCGTCGGCGAGGTCGCCGCAGGGAGCGCCGAGGATCCCCGCATTGGGCCGGGCGAGGCCGTCAGGATCATGACCGGCGCGCCCCTCCCGAGCGACGCCGACACCGTCGTGCCCGTCGAGGAGACGGTGCCGCTGGACGGTGGCGCCGATCCTGCGAGCGCAGAGCCGCGGGGCACCTGGGCCGAGCGCCGGGTCGGGATCCTGCGCCCATTCGCCGCGGTCGCGAACGTGCGCCGCAGCGGCGAGGACGTGCGCGCGGGTGAGGCGCTCGCTGAGGCTGGCGAGCGGCTCGGGCCGGCGCGGCTCGCGGCGCTCGCCGCGGCCGGCGTGACCGAGGCGCTCGTGCGCCCGCGGCCCCGGATCGGGATCGTCGTGACGGGCTCCGAGCTCACACCGCCCGGCGCGCGGCTCGAGCGCGGGCAGATCCCCGAGTCGAACTCGGTGCTGCTCTCCGCGCTCGCCGCGGAGGAGGGCGTCGAGCTCGTCGCGGTCGAGGTCTGCAGCGACGATGTTCCGTCCCTTCGCGAGCGGCTCGCGCGGCTCGCCGGCAGCTGCGACGTCGTCATCACGAGCGGGGGCGTCGGCCCCGGCCGCCACGACATCGTGCGCATCGCCCTCGAGGAGGAGCCTGAGGTGCGCGCGGTGCGCGTCGCCGTGAAGCCCGGCCAGCCGCAGTGCACGGGCCGCCTCGCCGCGGGCGCCTGGATCTTCGCGCTGCCGGGCAACCCGGTGAGCGCGGCCGTGAGCTTCGAGCTCTTCGTGCGCCCGGCGCTCAGGGCGCTGCAGGGCAGGAGCGACACGGCCAAGCTCCGGATCCCGGCGACGGCGGAGCTCGGCTGGCGCGGCGCCGCCGGGCGCCTGCAGGTGCTCCCCGTGCGCATCACCCAGGGCGCGGGCGGGCTCGCCTGCCGGCCCGCCGTCGACCCTCGCGGGGTCTCCCACGCGGTCGGCCGGCACGGCGGCAGCGACGGCTACGCCCTCGTCGGCCCCGACCGCGGCGACATCGCGCCGGGGGACCCGGTCGACGTGATCCTGTCGGGGGCCGGATCGTGACCGCCCTGGCCGCGATCTTCCTCGCCGGGGGGCGCGGATCCCGGCTCGGCGGCCGGGACAAGGCCGCCATCGAGCTCGGCGGCGAGCGGCTCGTCGACCGCGTTGCCGCTGCGGCCAGGGCCGCGGGGGCGGCCCCGATCGTCGTCGTCGGGCCGGACACCTCGGCGCCGAGCGGCTGCGTCGCCGCGCGGGAGGATCCGCCGTTCGGCGGGCCACTCGCCGCGCTCGCCGCGGCGCTGCCCGTGCTCCGCCGCGTTGCTACGGATGGGCCCGGTGCTGCCGCGGGAGCCGGTGCCGCCGCGGGAGCCGGTGCCGCCCCCGAGTGGCTGCTCCTGCTGTCGTGCGACCTCGTCGACCCGCGCGGCGCCGTCGCGCTGCTCACGGGCGCCGAGGCGCGCGCGGCGGCGACCGACGGTCCGGCGCCGCAGGCCGTCGAGGCCGTGGTCTTGCGCGACCCGGACGGGCGCGAGCAGTGGCTCGCCGGCCGCTACCGGGTGGCGAGCCTCGAGGCCGCGGTCGCGGCGCTCGGGGGTGACGTCGACGGGGCGCCGCTCAGGCGTGCGCTCCTCGGGCTCGAGACCCGCTTCGTCGACGCCCCCGCGGACGCCGTCGACGACATCGACACGCCAGCCGACCTTGCGGCGGCCGAGCTCGCGGTCGCAGGATGGGGTGAGCGCGAGGATCCGGATCCGGCACCGACCGGGGATTCCGCCCGCGCGCACGACGAGGAGGACTCATGAGCAAGAACACGCACCTGCCGCCCGAGGCGCTCGACGAGTGGCTCGCCGCCGCGGCCGCTGAGCTCGGGCTCGCCGCCGACAGCGTGCAGATCGGGACGGTCCTCGACGTCGCGCGCGACGTCGCCCACAACGTGGCGCGGCCGGCTGCCCCGCTCTCGACGTTCCTGCTCGGCGCGGCCGTCGCGGGCTCGAGCGATCCGGAGGCGCTGCAGTCGCTCGCCGAGCGGCTCACGCGCCTCGCGCTCGCCTGGGACGAGCGCGAGGGCGCCGCCGACCCGGTGTAGCTCCCCGGGGCGCGGGGTGGCTGGCGGCCGCCTGACGGAGGGCGCTGCCTGTTTGCGTTCGCCGGGAGTTCTACGTTCAGAGGGACCGCCTGCCCAAATTTGTGCGTTTGAACGCAGAATTCCGGCTGAGCGCCGCGGCCACCCCGAGTTCTGAGCTTGCAGCCACCCGGGGGACTGTGCCTAGTTGCCGAGCACCTTCTGGAAGGCCTGCGCGTAGCGGTTGTCCTCCTGCGCCGTGAGCGATCGCATGTCGAAGATCTTCCCGGACATCTCCTCGTCGGGGAAGACGAGCGGGTTGTCCGCGAGCTCGGGATTCAGCTTCTGCATGGCCTCCTTGGCCCCCGCGACGGGCGTGACGTACTGCACGTACTCGGCGACCTGGGCGGCAACCTCTGGCTCGTAGTAGTAGTCGATGAGCTCGTGGACCTGATCGAAGGACTTGACGGCCTTCGGCATGGCGAAGGAGTCGATGAACACCGAGGCACCCGATTCCGGCACCACGAACTTCCAGATCTCCTCACCGGCCTCCTCGTTGAGGATCGCGATGTCGCCCGACCAGCACATGCCGGCGACGACGTCCTCGGTCTCGAGGTCCTGGGTATAGGAGTTGCCCTTGACGTTGAACACCTGGCCGCTCGCCAGCTGCTTTTTCACCACCTCGAGGGCGGCGTCGAACTCCGCGTCGCCCCAGTCTCCCGCGATGTCGACCCCCTGCTCGAGCATGATGAGACCGAGGGTGTCGTCCTGCTCCGTGAGGAGATTGACCTTGCCCTTGAGATCCGGGGCCCAGAGGTCGGAGACCTCCTTGATGCCCTTCGGGTAGAGCTTCGTGTTGTAGACGAGGCCCGTCATGCCGGCCTGATAGGGGATCGACCAGACGCGATCCGGATCGAAGCTCGCGTGCTTCACCATGTCGATCATCTCGGCGTCGACGTTCGGCATGAGGGAGCGGTCGAACTGCTTCAGCTGCTCCTGCTCGAAGAGGCGCACGATCTGGGTGTCGGACGGCACGAAGACGTCGTATCCCGTGTCCTGGCCGAGCTTCAGCTGATCCTTGATCTTCGCGATGAAGGTCTTGTTGTCGTCGATGTCCTCGTAGTACTCGACCTTGATGTTCGTCTTTTCCATGAAGGCGTCGAGCGTGGGCCAGTTGCCCTTGTCCTCGTCGTAGTCGAGATAGTAGGTCCAGTTCGCCCAGCGGACCGTGCCGCCGGACCCGTCTCCAGGGCCGCTCTGGCCGGAGCACGCCGCGAGGGATCCTGCGCCGAGGAGAGCGGCTCCGAGCCCAGCCCCGCGGAGCAGCTGGCGCCTGCCCATCGGTGCAGAGCGCAGCAATTCGACGATGTTCCGGACGATGGGATCGCTCGGTTGACTGGGCATGTCTCCTCCTTTGGAAACGGCGCTGAGGCGCCCGTTGCTTCCCACCATCGTTGCACAGGCCGCGCGGAAAAGTAAATGTGCCTGACATTCCCATTTACCTGCGCCGATCTCTTGCCGATCGGAGATTCTCCGGCGTCGCGGCTACTCGGCGCCGAGCACGACCCCGCGGAGCTCCTCGACGAGTGCCGGATCACCCGCGAAGATGAGCGGCTCGCCCGGAGGGGTCTCCGCGTCGCGGCCGAGGATTGCGCCGCCGGCCTCGCGCAGGATCAGGAAGCCGGCCGCGTAGTCCCACGGCTGCAGGCCCCGCTCGTAGTAGGCATCGAGCCGCCCGCACGCGACCGAGCAGAGGTCGAACGCCGCCGAGCCGAGGCGGCGGATGTCGCGGGCGCGGGGAAGGAGCCGCGAGACCATGACGGCCTGCTCGGCGCGGCGCTCCGCCGTGTAGCCGAAGCCCGTGCCGACGAGCGTGTGCGAGAGGCGCGTCTCGCCCGAGATCGCGATCCTGGTCCCGTTCATGCGGGCGCCGCCGCCCTCCCAGGCCTCGAAGAGCTCGTCGGTCGGCGGGGCGTACACGGCGCCGGCGATCGCGCGGCGGCCGTCCGCCGCGGCAGCGGGATCCGGAACCGTCGCCGCGATGCTCACCGCGTACGCGGGGAGCCCGTAGAGGTAGTTCACCGTGCCGTCGATCGGGTCGACGACCCAGGTGATCCCCGACTCGCTCGGGATCCCGGCGCCCTCCTCGCCGAGCACCCCGTCGCGCGGGCGCGCGGCGCGGATCGCCTCGACGACGGCCTGCTCCGCGCGCCGATCCGCCTCGGTCACGATGTCGACGTCGCTCGACTTGCTCGCGGCGACGGAGACGCCCGCCGCACGAAGCTCCCGGATGAGAAGCCCCGTGGACTTCGCGATCTCGGCCGCGAGGCCGGCGAGGGCCTCGGGATCTGCTTCGTGGGCGGGCGTGCTCGGTGCGTCAGAGGTCATGCCTCGAGCCTAGCCCCGACCTCCGACACGGGCGTTGGGGGCGGCCGCGGGCACCGGCTCGGGCTCGGCGGGCACCGGCTCGACCGACACGGGCTCGTCGTACGCGTACGCCTCCTCGCCGTGCGCGGCGGCGTCGATCCCGGCCTCCTCCACCGCGGTCGGCACCCGCAGGCCCGTGACGAGCTTGATCCCGAGCGCGATGACGAGCGAGACACCGAAGCTGTAGAGCGCGACCGCGAGCACCGAGATCGTCTGCACGAGCAGGAGCCCGGCGTCGCCCCCGAGGAAGAGGCCGGCGTCGCTCGCGAAGAACCCCAGGTAGACGGTGCCGAGGACGCCCGCGACGAGGTGCAGGCCGACCACGTCGAGGGAGTCGTCGAAGCCGAGGCGATACTTCCAGTCGATCGCCCACGCGCACAGGCCTCCCGCGAGGAGGCCGAGGAGGAGTGCCCAGATCGGCGCGAGATCCGCGCAGGCCGGCGTGATGGCGACGAGGCCGGCGACCGCGCCGGACGCGGCGCCGACGACGCCCGGCTTCCTGCCTCGCAGCCGGTCGATCACGAGCCAGCCGACGATGCCAGCGGCGGGGGCGCCGATCGTGTTCACGAGGATGAGGCCGGCGAGGCCGGGCTCGTCCGCGGCGCCGGCATTGAAGCCGATCCAGCCGAACCAGAGGAGCGCCGCGCCGATCGTCACGAGGGGGAGGCTGTGCGGCTGGTGCGATCCCTTCGCGAAGCCGACGCGCTTGCCGGCGACGAGCGCGAGGGCGAGGGCCGCGGCGCCAGCGTTGATGTGGACGGCCGTGCCGCCAGCCCAGTCGATCACGTCGTGCGTGCCGAGGATCCCGCCCAGCTGCTGGATCCAGCCGCCGCCCCACACCCACGCGGCGACGGGGAAGTAGACGAGCGTGGCCCAGAGACCCGAGAAGAGCACCCACGACCCGAGGCCGACGCGGTCGGCGATCGCGCCCGAGATGAGTGCGGTCGAGATCATCGCGAAGGTGACGCCGAAGCCGAGGCCGATGAAGCTGGCCGGATCCGTCTCGATCAGGCCGAAGTCCTTGAGCGGGTTGCCCGCCCAGCCGGACTCGCCTGCCGCGAAGTAGCTCATGCCGTAGCCGAACAGGATCCAGAGCACGCCAACGACGCCCATGGCGCTCACACTGAAGAGCATCATGTTGACGACGGAGCGGACGCGGACGAGTCCGCCGTAGAAGAGGGCGAGGCCCGGGGTCATGACGAGCACGAGGGCGCTGCTCGTGAGCACCCAGACGTCGTGCGCGGTGAGGGTTTCCATAGTGACAGCCTTTCTCCCCGATGAGGTGGGTCTTGTGTCGCTGTGGTCTCAGTGTGCGCGCGCCTCGTTTCCGGGCCGTCTCGAGGGTGTTGCCCCGGGGTCACGATCCTGTTTCGGGTTCGTTGCGGGGCGGGGGAGCGGTGCGTGCTAGGATGTACAGGTTGCCGTCAGAACGGCCGCGGAGAAAGAGAGCCCCAGCACCCCGCTGATGGCGCCGCGCAGCAAGGAGAAAGGGGATCCCTATGGCACTGAATGCAGAGGTCAAGAAGGCGATCATCGATGAGTACGCGACCAAGCCGGGCGACACGGGTTCCCCCGAGGTCCAGGTTGCGATGCTCTCGCAGCGGATCAAGGATCTGACTGAGCACCTGAAGTCGCACAAGCACGACCACCACTCGCGTCGTGGTCTGCTGCTGCTCGTCGGCCAGCGTCGCCGCCTCCTGGGCTACCTCCAGGACGTCGACATCACGCGCTACCGTTCGCTCATCGAGCGACTCGGCCTGCGCCGCTAGTCCACTGCGGTTCCGGATCGCCGGAACACCGCTGCGAAGCGCCCGCCGCCCCCAGGGGCCGGCGGGCGCTTCTGCGTCTCCGCTGTTGGGGGCGGTTAGAAGGCCATCGTGAGCCAGGGGATCACCGTGGCAAGGACGAGGCCGACGAGGCCAAGCGTCGCAGAGACGAGCGAACCGACCGCGGTCCAGCGCATCCGCGACATGTTCCTGTTGAGCACGCCGACGATCGCGAGCACCAGGGCGACGACGAGCACGAGTCCGAGGATCACCGACACGAGCAGGCTCAGTGCCGTGTAGTTCACCATGCCGTTGATCATGACCGCCTGGTAGATCACCGGCGAGAACGCGGAAAAAACCATCTGCAGCACAAGGAGTGCGAGCGCAATGATCCCGAAGATGTTGAGTGCGCCGCCGGGGTGCTGGGCGTGCATCGAGCTCGGTGGGGGGAGGAGCCCCTGCGCGGCCGCCTGCTGCACATACTCCTGCTGAGAAAGGCCCGGCTGGTCTGCGGCGAACGGATGATGCGGCGGCAGCGGCTGCTGATACTGCGGCCGGGGCGAGGCCTCCGCTTGCGGCTGCGCCGGATCGGGGGCCGGGGTCCGCGCCGGATCTGGGGTCGTGCCCTGGCCGGCGGAAGCAGAGGGATCCTGTGTGCTCATAGCGGCAGCATAGCAATGGCGCAGTGTTCGCTCACAGGATTGACATTGCGGCCGGATTCGACCAATTATCCACAATTTCGCTCCGTCCGGACCGCGGCCCACACGCTTCCGTGATGCTCGACGCATGCACAGAACAGAATCCATCGAGACCGCAGCGCACGCCGAGCACGCCGACCGCATCCAGCGCATCCCCGCTGAACTGCGCTTTCGCCGGCACGAGGTTCACTCCCACTACCGCGACCGCGATCTCAGGGCCGCCGTCGACGGCCGGGATCTCGTGGGCGTGGTGCAGGGTGCGCACATCGCCGAGCAGCGGTGGCGCGAGTACCGCGGGCCGACTCCGTGCTTGAGAGCGTGAGCCGGCTGTGTCTCAGGCAGTTGCAGTTGCCGTTCCGGATCCAGGTCCCCGTGACCGGGAGGAACGGTGCGAACTATCGTGTCGACGTCGAGCTCCGTGGGCACTCCGAGACCATGCACCTGGAGTCCCGGTGCGACGCGCTCGCTGAGAGCGTGTTCTGCGAGGTCGACGGCAAGGTGGAGCACCGGCGGGCAGACGGGCGGCAAACGCGAGAAGGGGCCCCTCGCGCGAGCGAGGGGCCCCTTCGGGTACCAAGAACTAGATCTTGGAGGACGCGTCCTTCAGAACGCTGCGGAGGATGCCGCCGATCTCCGCGAACTCCGCCGGACCGATGGTCAGCGGGGGAGCGAGCTGGATGACGGGGTCTCCACGGTCGTCGGCGCGGCAGTAGAGGCCGGCCTCCCACAGCGCGGGCGACAGGTAGTCGCGCAGGAGTCGATCCGACTCCTCCTCGTTGAAGGTCTCCTTCGTGGCCTTGTCCTTGACGAGCTCGATTCCGAAGAAGTAGCCCTCGCCGCGGACGTCGCCGACGATGTCGATGTCGAGGAGCTTCTCGAGCTCGGCGCGGAACAGCGGGCTGTTCTCGCGCACGCGGCCGTTGAGGTCCTCTTCCTCGAAGATGTCGAGGTTCTCGAGCGCCGCGGCAGCAGCTGCGGGGTGACCCGCGAACGTGAAGCCGTGGTAGAAGGTGTTGTCGACCGAGTTGAAGGGCTCCGACACCTTGTCCGAGACGATCATCGCACCGAGCGGGACGTAGCCCGAGGTGATGCCCTTGGCGGACGTGATGATGTCGGGCTCGTAGCCGAGGGCCTTCGAGGCGAAGAAGTCGCCGACGCGGCCGTAGGCGCAGATGACCTCATCCGAGACGAGCAGCACGTCGTACTGGTCGCAGATCTCGCGCACGCGCTTGAAGTAGCCGGGGGGAGGCGGGAAGCAGCCACCCGAGTTCTGCACGGGCTCGAGGAAGACCGCGGCGACCGTGTCGGCGCCCTCGAAGAGGATCGCCTCCTCGATGCGGTTCGCGGCCCACTGGCCGAAGGCCTCGAGGTCGTTCGAGGGGGCGCCCATCTCGTCGGCGCGGTAGAAGTTCGTGTTCGGGACACGGTGGCCACCCGGCGTGAGGGGCTCGTAGAACTTCTTCATGTCGGGGATGCCCGTGATGGCCAGGGCGCCCTGCGGGGTGCCGTGGTAGGCGACCGAGCGCGAGATGACCTTGTGCTTCATGGGCTTGCCCTGGATCTTCCAGTAGTGCTTGGCAAGCTTGAAGGCGGACTCGACGGCCTCGCCACCACCGGTCGTGAAGAACACCTTGTTCATCTCGCCCGGCGCGTAGGAGGAGAGGCGCTCCGACAGCTCGATGGCTGCGGGGTGCGCGTAGGACCAGATCGGCATGAAGTCGAGCTGCTGCATCTGCTTGGCGGCAGCCTGCACGATGCGCTCGCGACCGTGACCGGCGTTCACGACGAAGAGGCCGGCGAGACCATCGATGTAGCCCTTGCCGGCGGCGTCGTAGATGTGGTGACCCTCGGCGCGGGTGATGACGGGGATGCCGTCGTCCAGCACCTTTCGGTTGGTGAAGTGCGGCCACATGTGGCGCTTGGCCGAAGCCTGGAGCGCCGCGGTGTCGACCGCTGCAGTGGGATCAAAAGACATGGTTATCGTGTTCCCCAGTCGTATTTCTGTTTGGTGAGTTGGAGGTAGACGAAGGTCTCGGTCGATGCCACGCCGTCGATCTCTCGGATCTTCTCGTTCAGCAGTTCGATGAGTCCCTCGTCGTCCTCGCAGACGACCTCGACGAGGATGTCAAAGGACCCCGCGCTGAGCACGACGTAACTGATCTCCGACATTTCGGCGAGGCGATCGGCGACGACCCTGGTGTCCCCGGAAACGCGGATGCCGAGCATTGCTTGTCGGCTGAAGCCGAGTCGCATCGGGTCTGTCACTGCAACGATCTGCATGACCCCGGCATCCGTGAGCTTTTGCACGCGCTGACGAACGGCGGCCTCGCTGAGGCCGACCGCTTTCCCGATCTCCGCGTACGATCGGCGGCCATCGCGCTGAAGCTGCTCGATGATCGCCTTCGAGGTGGAATCGAGCGCTGGCGTTGTGCGTTTGCTGCTCACACGACCGATTCTGGCAGTGTTATCGCGAAAAGGCAAAGGAATCCGAAGAATCGGACCTCGAATTCTGTCTATCTCCACGTTTCTCAGGAGGCTCCGAGCGCTCCGATGGTGACCGCGACGCAGGATCCTGGCCCGTCGCGCTCACACCCTTTATAGAGCAGGAAACCCGAGCTTCCAAGCACATTTGCGCAATTCGCGGAGTGCTGCGAAAGCCATCGGTTTTCTTCGGATTCATCACATATTTCGTCGCCGAACTGCCTCGAAGATAACCATTCCGTGAAGAATTGGTCACGGTCGTTGACTTGCTTTGCATCGGTTCAGACTCTGTGACATATTCAGAATCACAACCCGGCAGTGTGGCCGATTGCGCACTGCCGGCAGTAAATGAGAAACCAAGGGAGATCTCTCATGGCCGGCCCGATGCCCGAAGACCCGATCGTTCGCAACATCGTCCAAATGATCCGCGGAGCCCAGCTCAACCGCCGTCAGCTGCTCCGCGGCGTCGCGGTCGGCGCGGCAGGAGCAGGCACCCTCGGGCTTGCCTCGTGCTCGGGAGGAGGCGGCGGCGGGGGTGCCGACAGCCTGATCTGGGGCAACTGGACCTACTACCTCGACTTCGACGAGAGCACCGGATCGTACGGCTCGCTCGAGCGCTTCATGGAGGAGTCGGGCATCAAGGTCGACTACGTCGAGGACATCGACGACAACAACACCTTCTACGGCAAGATCAAGGATCAGCTGAAGCTCGGCCAGCACACGGGCTACGACGTCATCACGATGACGGACTGGATGAACGCCCGCCTCGTGCAGGCGGAGCAGATCCAGGAGTTCGACTACGCCAATCTCCCGAACGTGAAGGCGAACCTCGTCGACGCCCAGTGGGACGCGCTCGACGTCGATCCGGGCCGCAAGTTCACGGTGCCGTGGCAGCTGCCGGCATCCGGCTGGGTGTGGAACACCAAGGAGGTGCCGGACGGGATTAAGACCCTCGACGACTTCCTCCGCCCCGAGCTCAAGGGCAAGGTCGTGGTGCTGAGCGAGATGCGCGACACGATGGGCATGGTGCTCGCGGGCCTCGGCTACGATCCCGCTGGCCAGTGGGGCGACAAGGAGTTCGACGAGGCGCTCGGCTGGCTCGACGACGGCCTCAAGAGCGGCCAGATCGGCAACGTCAAGGGCAACAGCTACACGCAGGATCTCATCACGGGCGACGCGCTCGCGGCGATGGCGTGGACGGGTGACGTGATCATGCTGAACGTCGAGAACGACAACCAGTGGACGCTCGAGATCCCCGAGTCGGGTGGCATGATCGCGGCGGACTCCTTCACCGTGCCGAACGGCACCTCGGAGGAGGCGAAGGCGAACGCCGAGGAGATGATCAACTTCTACTACGACCCCGAGGTCATGGCGGAGGTCGCGGACTACGTGACGTTCATTCCCCCGGTGAAGGGCACCCAGGAGGCGATGAAGAAGGTGAACCCGGAGAACGCCGACAACCCGCTCATCTTCCCGACCGACAAGGACTGGGAGCACCTGCACTCGTTCCGCACGCTGACCGCCGAGGAAGACAAGAAGTACTCGACGCAGTTCCAGAACGTGCTGGGGCTCTGATCATGGCAGACCACGCAGACTTCGCATCGTCCGGCGCCGACCTCGAACTCGTCGGCATCCAGAAGCGCTTCCCGGGGTTCACCGCGATCGAGCACCTGGACCTCACGATCCCCGCAGGCTCGTTCTTCGCGCTGCTCGGCCCCTCGGGCTGCGGCAAGACGACGACGCTCCGGCTCGTTGCCGGCCTCGAGGATCCGACCGAGGGCAAGATCCTCATCGGTGGCAAGGACGTGAGCGCGCTGAAGCCGCACAAGCGCCCGGTCAACACCGTGTTCCAGTCGTACGCACTGTTCCCGCACATGTCGATCCTCGAGAACGTCGCGTTCGGTCTGCGCCGGCGCCGGATCGGGGATCCGGTCGCGAAGGCGCACGAGGCGCTCCGCCTTGTCGAGCTGGATCATGTCGCCGACCGGAAGCCCGCGCAGCTCTCGGGCGGCCAGCAGCAGCGCGTCGCGCTCGCCCGCGCCGTCGTGAACCGCCCCGCGCTCCTCCTCCTCGACGAGCCGCTCGGCGCGCTCGACCTGAAGCTGCGCCGCCAGATGCAGCAGGAGCTGAAGCAGATCCAGCAGGAGGTCGGCCTGACCTTCCTCCACGTGACGCACGACCAGGAGGAGGCCATGACCATGGCCGACACGGTCGCCGTCATGAACAAGGGGCGGATCGAGCAGATGGGCGCGCCGGAGGAGCTCTACGAGCTGCCGAAGACCGTGTTCGTCGCGAACTTCCTCGGCCAGTCGAACCTCTTCCACGTGAACGTCGTGGGCGAGACCGACCAGGTGATCCATACCGACTTCGAGGGCTCGCGCATCTCGGTGCCGCGGTCGCGCAGCGAGCGCACGAGCGGCACGATCACGGTCGGTGTGCGCCCCGAGAAGCTCAGCCTCTCGAAGGAGGTGCCCGTCGAGGACGCGTCGCGCAACGTGATCGGCCCCGGCCGCATCACCGACGTGTCGTTCATCGGCGTGAGCACGCAGTACACGGTGGAGGTGCCGGGCGCGGGCCCGCTCCAGGTGTTCGCGCAGAACCTGCAGGCCGGCCCCGTCGCTGGCCTCGGCGACGAGGTCTGGCTGAGCTGGCTCACGGAGCACACCTTCGGCCTCTCCGACGACACGCTCGACACGGGCGCGCTCAGCTCCGACTTCTCGACCCAGGCCATCGCGACCCGGGCCGCGCTCGCGGAGTAGGGGGTCGGATCATGGCATTTACCGCCTTCTCGGCCAACGCGAAGGTCGTTGAGCAGGCGCCGAAGAAGCGCGGCTGGATCGCGCTGCTGCTGCTCGCGCCAGGCATCGCATACATGCTGCTCTTCTTCGTCGCGCCGTTCATCCAGCTCGCGATCACGTCGCTGCAGGCCCCCGCCGACTCCGGCGGGATCGGCCAGTACGTCGCAGCGCTCGAGTTCTCGAACTACTGGGCGGCGCTCCAGGAGTACTGGCCGCACCTGCTGCGCTCGTTCATCTACGCGATCATCGGCACGATCGTCGGCCTCATCATCAGCTACCCGCTCGCGTACCTCATCGGGGTGAAGGTGCGGTCCAAGCCGATGCTGCAGGGGATCCTGCTCATCCTCGTGGTCGCGCCGTTCTTCATCAGCTTCCTGCTCCGGACGCTGGCGTGGAAATCGATCCTCCCGAGCGAGTTCGTCGGCACCCACTTCTCGGTGATCTTCGGCCTCGTGTACAACTTCATCCCGTTCATGGTGCTGCCCATGTTCTCGTCGCTGCAGGCGCTCGATCTGCGACTGCTCGAGGCGGGCTCGGATCTGTACGCGTCGCCCGTGACGACGTTCCGCAAGGTGACGCTCCCGCTGTCGCTCCCCGGCATCGTCTCGGGAACGCTGCTGAGCTTCATCCCCATGTCGGGTGACTACGTGAACGCCTCTCGAGAGTTCCTCGGCGGGACGTCGACCACGATGATCGGTAACGTCATCGAGTCGAACTTCCTGCAGACGCAGAACTACCCGATGGCGGCGACGCTCTCGATCCTGCTCATGGTCATCATCCTGATTATCGTCGCGACCTACGTGCGCAAGAGCGGGGCGGAGGATCTGCTGTGAAGAACTTCTCTCTGGGCAAGGCCTTCGTGCCGGTGGTGGGCGCGATCGCGCTCATCTACCTGCTCCTCCCGATCGCGCACGTCATCCTGTTCTCGTTTAACGACGCCGGCCGCAACAACATCATGTGGCGCGGCTTCACGCTCGACAACTGGCAGAATCCGTGCGGCGCGCCCCAGGTCTGCACGGCATTCGGGAACAGCCTCCTGATCGGCGCCGTCGCGACCGTCATCGCGACGACCCTCGGAACCATGATCGCGATCGCGCTCGTGCGCTACCGCTTCAAGTTCCGCTCGACCGTGAGCCTGCTGCTCTTCACGCCGATGGCGACCCCCGAGGTCGTGCTCGGCGCCGGCCTCGCGGCGCAGTTCCTGCTCGCGGGCGTCGAGAAGGGCATCGGCACGATCATCCTCGCGCACACGATGTTCTGCATCTCGTACGTGGTGGTCGCGGTGAAGGCGCGCGTCGCGAGCCTCGACCCGGCGATCGAGGAGGCGGGGCGGGATCTCTACGCGTCGCCCGGCCAGGTGTTCTGGCGGATCACGCTGCCCATGCTGATGCCCGGCATCATCGGCGCGGCGCTCCTCAGCTTCGCGCTCTCGTTCGACGACTTCATCATCACGAACTTCAACGCCGGCACGGCGACGACGTTCCCGAAGTTCATCTACGTCTCGGCGCTCAAGGGCGTGCCGGCGCAGGCGAACGTGCTCGCGTCGATCGTGTTCGTCGGCGCGCTGCTGCTCGTGATCATCGTCCAGATGATCAACATCAACAAGCAGAAGCGGCTCGCGAGGCAATAGTCGGTTACGGCCGTTGAATATTCGGAGGGGACGGGGCTTTTGCCCCGTCCCCTTCGGGTTGTTCGGCGCGCGGTGCGCTCGTTTTGCGCCGCGGGCCGGTGCGGGTGCAAGATTATTCCCGGCGAGCATGGCTCCCACCCCTATCCAGCGTCGTGCCGGGGTCACCAGCCCGGTGGACGCGAACTCCCATCAGGAGGAGAAGACATGTCCACTGCAACGCCGCGCGGGGCAACGCTCAAGCGCAGCCTCGGCCTCTGGGCCATCGTCGGCCTGGGCCTCGGCTACATGACCCCGACCGTGGTGTTCGACACCTTCGGCATGGTCGCCCGCGACACGAACAACGTCGTGCCGCTCGCCTACCTCGTCGCCCTCATCGTCATGGTGTTCACGGCGATCAGCTACGGCAAGATGTCGGGTGCGATCCCGAGCGCGGGATCCGCCTACACCTACGTGCGCGAGTCGATGCACCCGAACGTGGGCTTCATGGTGGGCTGGACCTCCCTCATCGACTACATGCTCCTCCCGATGGTGAACTGCCTCATCATCCGCAGCTACCTCGAGGCCGTGTTCCCCGGGATCCCCGGCTGGATCTGGGTGGTCATCTACTGCGTGCTCGTGACCGCCATCATCTACATCACGATGCGCGGCACCTCGAACGTCAACATGATCCTGCTCGTGTTCTCGATCATCGTCATGACCGTCTTCGTCGTGATGGTGTGGGCGCAGCTCGCGGGCGGCGAGGGGGTCGGCACGGTCGCCTCCGCGCAGCCCTTCTTCCACGACGGCGTGACGATGGGCGCGGTCCTCATGGGCGCCACGATCGTCTGCTTCTCCTTCATCGGCTTCGACGCCGTGACGATGTACGCGGAGGAGGCGAAGACGCCGAAGATCATGCCGCGCGCGATCCTCCTCACCGTTGTACTCGGCGGCGCGATCTTCCTGATTGCGGGTTACTTCACGCAGCTGCGCTTCCCCGACTGGAACGTCTTCGCCCCCGGCGGAGACATGCAGTTCGTCGAGGACTCGACGCTTCCGCTCGTCGGCGAGGCCGTCGGCGGCGACTGGCTGAAGGCCGTGCTCACGGCCGCGGGCTTCGCCGCGACCCTCGCCTCGGGTCTCGCCTCGCACGCCTCGGTCTCGCGCATGCTGCTCGTGATGGGCCGCAACAACGTGCTGCCGAAGAAGTTCTTCGGCTACATCAACCCGAAAACGCACACCCCCACCTTCAACATCGTGCTGACCGGCGCAATCTGCCTGCTCGCTACGGCGTTCACGCTCGAGATGATCGCGGCGTTCATCAACTACGGCGCGCTCATCGCCTTCACCTTCGTGAACCTCTCGGTGTTCGCGTGGTTCGCGATCCGCCAGGGCCGCAGGAAGACCCCGAAGGATATCTTCAACTTCATCGTGCTGCCCGCGATCGGCACGCTTCTCACGGGCGTGCTCTGGGTGAACCTCCACGCAGACGCGCTCATCGGCGGCGTGATCTGGACCGCGATCGGTTTCGTCTACCTGATCTTCCTGACGAAGGGCTTCCGCAAGAAGGTCGCCGGCTTCGACGAGATCCAGCCGGTGACCGGCTTCAACAAGGTGCCTGAGGAGGTCGGGGAGGAGCGCTGACGAAGCTCCGCTCCGGATCCGGATCCCGCTCCAGATCCCGCTGCCCCTTCACGGTCCCGCGCGCGTCGCGCCGCGGGATCGAGGAGGGGCAGCGTGATGTTGCAGAGGGGGCCGATGAGGAGCGCGAAGGCGACGGTGCCGACGCCGACGTTGCCGCCGAGCAGCCAGCCGATTCCGAGCGCCGTGAGCTCGACGGCGGAGCGCGCCGCCCAGATCGGGATCCCGAACCGGGAATTTAGCCCGGTCATGAGGCCGTCGCGCGGGCCCGGCCCGAGCTTCGCGCCGATGTAGATCCCGCTCGCGATGGCGAGCAGCACGAGGCCGAAGGCGAAGGCGGCGATCCGGAGCCAGAGGTTCGTGAGCTCCGGGATGAGGAACAGTCCGAGCTCGATCCCCGGGCCGACGAGCAGGATGTTCAGGATCGTGCCGAGCCCCGGCCGCTGCCTGAGCGGGATCCAGAGTAGCAGCACGAGCAGGCCGATGATGTTCGTGAGCAGGCCGATCCCGAGCCCCGTCTGGAGCGCGGTGCCCTGCGCGAGCACGGTCCAGGGGTCGACGCCGATGACGGCGCGGATCATGAACGCGTCGGCGATCCCGTAGAGGAGGAGGCCGGGCACGAGACGCGTGAGTCGAAGCAGCATGCGACCAGTCCAGTGCAAATTGGCACTGTGAACAAGAAGCCAATCTGCATATAGTGGCCTCATGATCGCGCACCGGATCTCCGCCCGCAGGCTCGTCGCGCTCCTCGGCTCGTGGCGCGACGGCGGCGTGGGCTACGAGGAGCTCAGCGGCTCGATCGAGCTGCTCGCCCGCGACGGCGCGCTGCAGCCGGGCACCGTGCTCCCCGCCGAACGGCAGCTCGCCCAGGCGATCGGGATGAGCCGGACGACCGTGAGCGCCGCGTACCAGCGGCTGCGCGAGGGCGGGATCGCGCTCTCCCGGCAGGGCTCGGGCACCGTGCTGCGGGCGCGCCCGGGGGAGGCCGCGGGGCCCTGGAGCGAGGGCGAGGGGAGCGGGATCGACCTCACCCGCGCGAGCCCAGAGCCGTGGGCCGGCCTCCAGGCGCTCGGCGCGGAGGCCTTCGCGGCCCACCCCGAAGTGTTCGCCGACGTGGGCTACGACACCCTCGGCGCCCCCGCGCTGCGCGAGGCGATCGCCGCGCGCTACGCCGCCCGCGGGCTCCCGACGACGCCCGGCCAGATCATGGTGACGCTCGGCGCGCAGCACGCGATCTTCCTCGCCGCCCGCACCCTCCTCGGCCGGGGCGACACGAGTCTCATCGAGGCGCCGAGCTACCCGCACGCGCGCGCCGCGCTGGCCTCGACCGGCGCGCTCGTGGCCGGACTGCCCGTGGGGGAGGGTGCCTCGGCCGTGCGGCTCGACATCGCGGGGCGCGTGGCGCCCCGGCTCGCGTACCTGATCCCGGATCACCACAACCCCACCGGCTCCAGCATCCCGGAGGGGGATCGCGCCGCGCTCATCGCGGCCTTCGCCGAGCGCGGCTCCGTCGTCATCGCCGACGAGACCACGGCCGAGCTCACGCTCGGCGGGGCGCGCCGGGTCACGCCGTTCGCGGCCGCCGCCGAGAGCGCGGCGCACGAGGCGTCCGTCATCACGATCGGCTCCCTCGGCAAGACCGTGTGGGGCGGCCTCCGCATCGGCTGGATCCGGGCGACCCCGGCGCTCATCGCCAGGCTCGAGGCGGCGCGGCGCATCGGCGACCTCGGCACGGGCGCCTGGGAACAGGTGCTCGGGCTCCACGCGCTCGAGCGCTACGACGAGATCCTGCGCGACCGGAGCACGCAGCTCACCGCGAGGCACCGGGTGCTCCGCGAGCAGCTCGCCGCGCAGCTGCCGGGCTGGCGCGCCGCCGAGGCTGGCGGAGGCGTGAGCCTCTGGGCCGACCTGGGGGAGCCACGCAGCTCCGCGCTCTGCCGCGAGGCCGCCCTACGCGGCGTGCGGCTCGCGCCCGGGCCGCGCTTCGGTGCGCCCGGCGTCTTCGAGCGCTTCGTGCGGCTGCCGTTCACGGCGGCGGAGGACGAGCTCGTCACCGCGGTCCTCGCGCTCCGCGCGGCCTGGGACGAGCGCGGAGCGGGATCCGCGCCCCCCGTTCCCGCGGAGGAGGCGGCCTCGCTCGTCTGACCGTGCTCGGGTCTGCGGCGGGCCGGCGGCGGGCCGGTGCCGGGCCTGCGGCGGGCTTGGGCAATCCCGAGCGGCGCGGCGGGGATCCGGCCGCCGCGCGATAGAATCGGGGATCATGCTCGATCTGGATCTCAACGCCCGCATCAAGGCCGTGCGCGCAAGCTACGCAGACATCGCGGCCGTCACCGATCTTCCGAGGCTCGACCGCGAGATCGCCGAGCTCGAGGAGCGGGCCGTCGCGCCGAATCTCTGGGACGACCCGGAGGAGGCGCAGCGTGTCACGAGCGGGCTGTCGCACCGCCAGGCGAGGGTCAAGCGGGTGCGCGGCGTCGAGGCGCGCATCGACGACCTCGAGGTGCTCGTCGAGCTCGCACAGGAGATGGACGACGAAGACTCCGCGGCCGAGGCCGAGGAGGAGCTGAAGTCGATCGAGGCCGTCGTGCAGGACCTCGAGGTGCAGACCATGCTCTCCGGGGAGTACGACGAGCGATCCGCCGTCGTCACGATCCGCTCCGGCGCGGGCGGCGACGACGCGACCGACTTCGCCGAGATGCTGCTGCGCATGTACCTGCGCTGGGCCGAGCACCGCGGCTACACGACGAAGATGCTCGACACCTCCTACGCCGAGGGCGCCGGCATCAAGTCGGCGACCTTCGAGGTCGACGCGCCCTACGCCTTCGGTACGCTCTCGGTCGAGGCCGGCACGCACCGCCTCGCCCGGATCAGCCCCTTCGGCTCGGCGGACAAGCGCCAGACGAGCTTCGCCGGCGTCGAGGTGATCCCGCTCCTCGAGGAGGCGACCGAGGTCGAGGTGCCGGAGACCGACATCCGCGTCGACGTCTACCGCTCGTCCGGCCCCGGCGGGCAGTCGGTCAACACGACCGACTCGGCCGTGCGCATCACGCACATCCCGACCGGGATCGTCGTCTCGATGCAGAACGAGAAGTCCCAGATCCAGAACCGGGCCGCCGCGATGCGCGTCCTCCAGACGCGCCTGCTCCTGCTGCAGCGCGAGGAGGAGGCCGCGAAGAAGAAGGAGCTCGCGGGCTCCATCACGGCGAGCTGGGGCGACCAGATCCGCTCCTACTTCCTGTACGGACAGCAGCTCGTGAAGGACCTCCGCACCGGCCACGAGGCCTCGCAGCCCGACGCCGTGTTCGACGGCGACCTCGACGGCTTCATCGCCGCCGGGATCCGCTGGCGCTCGCTCGAGAAGGACGACTGAACTCGCTAGCTGAATAAGCGCGCAGACACAGCGCGCCTGCGTGTCGCGCGGAGCCCTTGGGCGTATTGTCGAGGCGTCATGATCCTCTTTGAGAACGTCACCAAGAAATACCGGGGCACGGCGAAGCCCGCGCTCGAAGCGGTCGACCTCAAGGTCGACCGCGGCGAGTTCGTGTTCATCGTCGGCGCCTCGGGTTCTGGCAAGTCCAGCTGTCTCCGGTTGATCCTCCGCGAGGATCAGCCGAGTGCCGGGAAGGTCCACGTGCTGGGGCAGGACCTCAGCAAGATCTCCTCGCGCAAGGTCCCGTACTTCCGGCGCAACCTCGGAACCGTGTTCCAGGACTTCCGCCTGCTCACGAACAAGACCGTCTACGACAACGTCGCCTTCACGCTGCAGGTGATCGGCAAGTCGCGCGGCTTCATCCAGGAGGCCGTGCCCGACACGCTGGAGATGGTCGGCCTCGCGAACAAGGCGAAGCGCTTCCCGCACGAGCTCTCGGGCGGTGAGCAGCAGCGCGTCGCGATCGCGCGCGCGATCGTCAACAAGCCCGCGATCCTGCTCGCCGACGAGCCCACGGGCAACCTCGATCCCGCGACGAGTCTCGGCATCATGCAGCTCCTGCGCGCGATCAACGCCTCCGGAACCACGGTCGTCATGGCGACGCACGAGGCCGCGTTCGTCGACATCATGCAGCAGCGCGTCGTCGAGCTCTCGCAGGGCGTCGTCGTGCGCGACGAGGTCGGCGGCGGCTACGGCGAGACCGCGTCGATCCCGGTCGCCGACCTCTCGGAGGAGGGCGTGCAGGTGCTCCGCACGACGGAGGCCGTCGTGCGCGCGGCCCTCGCCCCCGGCATGACCGGCGAGGCCGTCGAGGTGTCGGTCGACGACGCCGAGCCGGCGGGCGTGCAGCGCCAGGTCCCGGATCCGGATCCGGCGCCGCGCCGTGATCAGGAGCTCGAGGACGCGCTCGCGGCCGATGCCCGCGACGCCGGCGTCGAGCCGCCGCACCGCGAGGCCTCCGTGTTCGAGGAGCCGCACCCGTTCGGGGAGGACGACGAGGAGATCGACGACCTCGACGACACGCTCCACGCCGACGGGCCGCAGGCCCGCCGCATCCCGTCGTTCCTTGACCCTGGTCGGCCGATGGATCCGGTGCAGATGTCCGAGACGGGCAGCCTGGCCGAACACCTCGGGCTGCGCAGGAAAGACGACGATCAGACGGATGTGGGGCCGGTGCGATGAGGGTGGGACTGGTTCTCGGCGAGGTCTGGAACGGCCTGCGCCGCAATCTTTCGGTGGTCATCTCGGTGATCCTCGTGACGTTCGTGTCGCTCACCTTCGTGGGCGCCGCGATCCTCATGCAGCTGCAGATCCAGCAGATGAAGACGTTCTGGTACGACCGCGCCCAGGTGGCGGTCTACCTCTGCACCGACTACGACCAGAGCGCGACGTGCTCCGGGCAGGACGCGGGCGAGGAGGAGATCGCCGCCGTGAAGGCCGCGCTCGAGTCCGACACGCTCGCCCCCTACATCGACAACTCCTTCTTTGTGAGCCATGAGCAGGCATTCGAGGAGTTCACGAAGCAGTTCGAGGGCAACCCGATCGTCGACATCACGAAGCCCGAGCAGCTGAACCAGACGTTCTGGATCAAGCTCAAGGACCCCTCGCGATCCGACATCATCAAGGAGACCTTCGCCGGGATCCCCGGCGTGCAGAGCGTCTCTGACCAGCGGAGCCTGCTCGACCGGATCTTCCTGTTCCTCGGGGTCGCGAGCTACACGGCGATCGCGATCGCCGGCCTCATGCTCGTCGCGGCCATGCTGCTGATCTCGACCACGATCCGGCTCTCCGCGTTCTCCCGCAGACGCGAGATCGGGATCATGCGGCTCGTGGGCGCCTCGAACAGATTTATCCAGACGCCCTTCATCCTGGAGGGCATCCTGGCCGCGCTCATCGGGGCGGTCCTCGCCGGCGCCGCATCCGTCGCGATCGTGAAATTCTTCGTGCAGGGCTTCCTCGTGACGGAGGTGCCGTTCACGAGCTACATCACGGTCGAGCAATCCCTGATCGTGCCGCCGATCCTGATCCTGGTCGGCGTGATCCTCTCGGCGATCGCCGCGAAGATCGCGATCACGAGGTACCTGCGGGTGTAGCGGCGGCGGCGCTGGCGCCGGGCCTTCCTCGGCGCCGCCCGCCGCTGCGTCGCCCGCCGGGCCCGCGTCGGCGCCGCCCGCCGCTGCGCCGCCCCTCGGCGCCGCCCGCTTCGCCGCCCCTCGGCGCCGCCCGCTTCGCCGCCCGGTTGAGTTGACCCAAAGTGATGCATTCTGCGCTCCAGGAGATACTTTGGGTCAACTCAAGCTGCGGGATCGGGATCGGGGTCGGGATCCGGACCCGGGTCGGCGCCCCGGCGCGGCGCACTGCCGCCCCCGGCCTGCCGCCCGGCACTCAGCAGCCTCGCCCGCTGTATGAGTTGACCGAAAGTGCTGCATTCTGCGCTCCAGGGGACACTTTGCGTCAACTCGGCTAGGGGCCGCCCGGTTGAGTTGACCCAAAGTGATGCATTCTGCGCTCCAGGAGATACTTTGGGTCAACTCAAGCTGCGGGATTGGGGTCGGGATCCGGACCCGGGTCGGCGCCCCGGCGCGGCGCACTGCCGCCCCCGGCCTGCCGCCCGGCACTCAGCAGCCTCGCCCGCTGTATGAGTTGACCGAAAGTGATGCATTCTGCGCTCCAGGAGATACTTTGGGTCAACTCAAGCTGCGGGATTGGGGTCGGGATCCGGACTCGGGTCGGCGCCCCGGCGCGGCGCACTGCCGCCCCCGGCCTGCCGCCCGGCACTCAGCAGCCTCGCCCGCTGTATGAGTTGACCGAAAGTGCTGCATTCTGCGCTCCAGGGGACACTTTGCGTCAACTCGGCTAGGGGCCGCCCGGTTGAGTTGACCCAAAGTGACGCATTCTGCGCTCCAGGGGATAGTTTGGGTCAACTCAAGCTGTGGGAACCCGGACGGGCGGACCGGGCGCGCGGCGGCGAGACCGCGGGATAGACTAGGAGCTTCGGGCCAGGAGTTGTGGGAGAGAGGACGTGACCATGCCCAAGGAGACAGGCGAGAAGCTGATCGCCTCCAACAAGAAGGCGCGGCACGAGTACCTCATCCTCGACACGATCGAGGCCGGCATGGTGCTCACCGGCAGCGAGGTGAAGTCGCTGCGGATGGGACGCGCCTCGCTCGTCGACGGCTACGTGTTCATCGAGAACGGCGAGGCCTGGCTCGACGCCGCCTACATCCCCGAGTACCTGAACGGCTCGTGGACGAATCACGCCCCGCGGCGCAAGCGCAAGCTGCTCCTGCACCGGCAGCAGATCGACAAGCTGTACCAGAAGACCCGCGAGGGCGGCATGACGATTGTCCCGCTCAGGCTCTACTTCCTGGACGGCCGGGCGAAGGTCGAGATCGCGCTCGCCAAGGGCAAGAAGGAGTACGACAAGCGCCAGACGCTCCGCGAGCGCCAGGACAAGCGTGAGGCGGAGCGCGCCATGCGGCAGAAGAACCGGCTGGGGGAGTGATCTCTGCAGGCGATCAGGATCCGCTGCACGAGTGACCCCGCTGCTGGTAGACTCAAAGGCCGGGCTCGCCCCGGATCGCGCCGGATCATCCGGCACTTGAAAACTCCACAGCGCGTGATGTGAACGCCCCAGACCAGGGGCCGATCGGTTTCGACACGTCGGTTTGAGACTGTGAGAAGCGGGTCGAGGACGCGAAGTTATCTCGTAAACGCCCTTCGCAAACCATAGGTGCCAACGCAAAGCGCACCGACTTCGCTCTCGCTGCCTAAGCACGAGACCGAGTCCGTCAGGCCGGGTGGGCCTCCGCCCCGGATTTCTGGCGTCATTTAGGAGGCTTGCTCGCACGCTGCGCCTCAGGGCGTGCGGGGACTTTTCCTGAGGCTGGGCCCGTCGCTCGAGGTGTTCGTGACAACGAGCGGGGCCGAGTAGAACGCCTCCACGAACTACACCCGTAGAAGGCACGGAATCGTCGAAGTGGACCGGGGTTCAATTCCCCGCGGCTCCACCAGGGTTCGCATCACGCGCAGTGGATCGGCCCCCGGACTCCCTGAGTCCGGGGGCTTTTTCGTGCGCTCAGGGGTACCGTGGTGGCACAAGTCCCTCGGAGGGGAGGCCGCCATGTGCCGCTGGCTCGCGTATCTCGGTTCGCCGATCTGGCTGGAGGACGTGCTTGTGCGCCCGAACCACTCGCTCCTCGACCAGGGGCTGCTCGCCAGGGATCTGTTCCTGCCCGGCGACCCGATCGCGAGGCAGTTCCCGCGCTCGGCGTTCCCGACGAACGGCGATGGGTTCGGCGTCGCGTGGCGGGGACGCGACGGCAGGCTGGGCCAGTTCAGGCAGATCGAGCCCGTCTGGGACAGCCAGAACTTCCGGCACCTGGCGGCGCAGATCAGCTCGGGATGCTTTCTCGGGCACGTCCGTGCGGCTCCCGGCGGAAGCATCGCCGAGCAGAACTGTCACCCGTTTGTGATGGGCGGCTGGATGTTCCAGCACAACGGAGTGGTGCCCGAGTTCGCGCGGCTCCGCAGACAGCTCATGATGGAGGTGGATCCGGATCTCTTCCCCGCGATCCTCGGCAACTCCGACACGGAGACGCTGTTCGCGCTCGCGCTGACGCTGGGGCTCGAGAGCGACCCGGTGGGCGCCCTCCGCCGCCTGATCGATCGGGTCGAGCGCGCCCGCAGAGACGCGGCCATCGAAGCACCGTTCGAAGCGACGATCTGCGCTTCCGATGGCGAGCGGCTCGTCACGCTGCGCTGGATCAGCCCGGACGCCGAGGCCCCGGCCCCGACCCTCTTCTCTGCGGCGGGCCCGACGATGCTCCGCACCGAGGCCGGGGGAGAGGATCGCCTGCCTGACGACGCCCAGCTCGTCGTCTCGGAGCCCCTCGAACTCCACTGGAGCCCGCGTACCTGGCACGAGATCCCCAACGCCACGATCGGCGTCTTCCGGCGCGACGAGGAGCCCGAGTTCCTGCCGATCGAAATCTAAGAGGTGACGGAGGCGACGGCGGCGCTTTGAATGCGCCGAGGCTGGCACAGCACGGAGGTTCTCTGATTGCATCTCGCAGCGCGCCAAGGGCGGTGGAGACTAGTTCGACTGGCGTTTCCTGCGGAGCCCTGAGGATCCTGCGGTAGGCTGCGCGGCGCGGGCCGTTTTCGGGGCCACGATTCGGCGCGGGGGTGTCGAGGAGCGTCGACCATTCGGTGAAGGGACGAACCGTGGGCGATGCGATTACCGTGCTCGGGTGCAGCGATCAAAGAGGTCGATACGCTGTTTGCAGCCTCCGCGCTGAGGGAGCACAGGCGCTCGGCATCTCGCGCCGCACCGGAACTGTTCCGCAACAGAAGTCAACCCGCCATCTGACGCTCTCGGCGTACGGCGCTGACGAGAGCACGCGCGCACTCTCTCGTGTGCGTTCGGTTATTGTCATGCTCGGGATGCCGTATCGCGCGCGCGTCTGGGAGGAGCAATGGCCGAAGCTCATTGGTGCCGTCCTCACCGCAGCGGCCCGGGTCGGGCGCGCCGTGACGATGCTCGATAACACCGACGTGTACGGGCGTTCCGGCTCACCACTCACCGAACAGGCGCCGCTTCCTCCCCGCAGTGAGAAGGGCCGGGCGCGGCTCGCCGGGTGGCGCCTCGTCGCGCAAGCCCAGGCGGATGGCCAGGACGTGCTGATCGGTCGCGCCGCGGACGTTCTGGGGGAGGCATCGATCAGACAGTCATGCCGTGGGCGATGCTGCGCTCAGTCCAGTCGGGTGCTCGGCAATCGATTCGGTGGCTCGGCAACCCCTCAGTCCGACATTCGATTGCTGCTGCCCAAGATACGGCAGACGCGCTGCCGAGGCGAACGTGGTGACTATCCAGTGCTCCACCTCCCAGTCCTTCCTCCGGTCAACGGATGGGAGTTCGCCGAGGCTCTTGCCGCGTCTCTCAACGCGGAGTGCGTTTGCGCGCGCTGCGTGCGTGGCAAGTCACGATGCTGGCGGCTGTGAGCGCACGGAAGAGGGAAAGTTGCGAGATGATGTATCAGCGTGAAAGCGACATGATCGTTGACGACCAGCTGTTGCCTGCCCTCGTGCCGGGCCTGGCTCGCCGTTCCGTGGAAGAAGTGCTGAGTGAGGGCCTGCCGGTTCGGCCGGTGTCCGGCGTGTAGGGGTCACATGGCGCGCACGGTCCGATCTGGCGTTTCTTCGGTGAACCGCTCCCGTACGAGCGGTCTACCGCCCCGCCGAGGGCCCGCCGCATGAGTATTCTTGTCAAGCCCGCGAGCACCGCTGCGCGACTGCGCGTCCACGGGACGGTCGTTGAAGATCGGATCGGCAAGCTTCACACACCGGACACACTGCTCGAGTGGGGTTCCATCACCAAGACTGTGACCGCGACGATTGCGAGCCTTCTGGATCGCGAGCAGCTTCTGAGCCTCGACGACCCGGTGCGTAAGTACCTGCCTCGATCCCTCTTGCCGCGCTCTGTGACGATGGGGTCGCTCGTGTCTCACACCTCCGGGCTCTCGTCTCTGCCCTCGGACGCGCTGACTCAGTGGGCCGACCTGGCTGACCCCTACGCCAAGTACACGACCGCTCACTTCGATGAGCACGTGATCCCTCGCCTGAATGTGATGCAGTCGCGGCGGGAAGGCGAGTTCTCGTACTCCAACCTGGGCTATGCGGTGCTGACGCGCGCGCTGGAAAGCGCATCGGGGGAATCCTGGTGGGCGCTCGCCCAGGATCGGGTGCTGGCGCCCTGGGGGATCGCTGACGTCGCGTTGAACCACGTGGGGCACCTGACGGAGCGGATCCGAGAGCGCACACCGCAGCTCACAACCCTCACTGGCAGGCCCCGTAGCACGTGGACCGACACCGGCCCGTTTGTCGGTGCGGGAGGGATCATGAGTACGTTCGACGCGCTCGAGGACTACGCGCAGGCGGCCCGGGTCCACGGGCACGCCTCTCGGCGCGGCGGCTGGATGCGCGCAGACGGAATCTGGTGGCACAACGGCCATAATCGTGATCAGGGAGCGTACCTTGGGATCAGCGACGATGGCACGCGGATCGTCACCGCACACACCGTCGCTCGGCGGATCGGGTCCGCTGATCGCGTCGCCCGGAAACTCCTGCGCGCCCACGGGAGAGAAGCACAATGAACCGCCTCTACCGTTCCCGCCCGCCGCGCCGCCGCAGCGTGTCGAAGAGCGCGCGCAGCGTGAGCACGCCCGAGACGATGAGCAGCAGGTAGCCGAAGACCTGGAACAGCGTGAGTGTTTCGGTGAGGCGCGGGCCGGAGGCGCTCACGAGGAGCATCGCGGCCATGATCCCGAACACGCCCGCGAGGAAGGTCAGGGCGGCGAGGTTCACGAGGTCGCGGAGGAAGCCCCGGTCGCGCTTGTCGGCGAGCACGCGCATGTTCATGCTGAGTCTGCCGTCGGCGAGGTTTCCCGTGATGCGGTCGACGCGGTGGGGGAGGCGCCGCACGAGCGGCAGCACCGAGAAGAACTCGTCGGTGAGGGCCTTCGCAACCGAGCTCGGGCGCGCGGCCGACGCGAGGCGGCGCTCCGCGTACTGGGCGGCCTCGGCCACGAGGTCGAACTCGGGGGCGAGCACCCGGAGCGAGCCCTCGACCGAGGCCAGCGCGCGGAACGGGACCGTCAGTTCGGGCGGCGGCGTCAGCCCGTGCCGTGAGAGCACCGCGACGATCTCGGTGAAGACGGCGGCGTCGATCCGGGCACCGGGGCCGAGCCGCCGCGCCATGAAATCGGCGATCTCGCGCCTGAGCAGGGGCTCGTCGAGGTCGTCCGGGATCTCGACGAACTCGAGTAGGGCGTCGGCGAAGCCCGCGGCGTCGCGCCGCGAGAACGCGAGCAGCACGTCGGCGAGGCGCGCCCGCGTGGTCGAGTCGAGGCGGCCGATCGAGCCGAAGTCGAGGAGCGCGAGCTCGCCCTCTGCGGTGACCACGATGTTGCCGGGGTGCAGATCGGCGTGGAAAACTCCCGCGTCCATGATCTGGGCGAGGGTCGAGCGGAGGAGCCGCTGCGCGAGCGCCTCGCGCTGCGCCTCCGGGATCCGGGTGAGCGCCGCGCCGTCGCTCAGCGTCGTGCCCGAGACGAACTCCATCGTGAGCACGTCGTCCGAGCTCAGGGCCTCGTGCAGGCGCGGGATCCGCACGCGCGCGTCCGCGGTGAGCTGGTGCTGCGCGCCCGCCATCGCGAGCAGGTTCGCCGCTTCGACGGCATAGTGCACCTCGTCGGAGAGGCTCTCGGAGAGGCTCGTGACGAGCCGCTCGACGCCCATCTGCGCGGCCCAGCCGCCCGAGCTTTCGAGCCGCCGCGCGAAGCGGGTCGCGATGTCGGTGTCTCGCTCGATGAGCGGCACGATGCCGGGACGCCGGATCTTCACGGCGACCGGGGATCCGTCGGCGAGCGTCGCCCGGTACACCTGCCCGATCGAGGCGGCCGCGAAGGGCTCCTCGTCGAACGCGGAGAAGGCCCCGGCGCGATCCGTGCCCGCGGCGGCGAGCACCCGGTCGAGCGCGGGCGCGATCTCGGGCCACGGGGCGGGCGGCACCCGCTGCTGCAGGTCGGCGAGCGCCGCGATGTACTCCTCGGGCACGACGTCGGGCCTCGTTGAGAGCAGCTGCCCGAGCTTCACGAAGGCGCCCCCGGCCTCCTCGAGCGCGAGCCGCACCGAGCGCGCCTGCGCGAAGCGCTGCGCGTGGGCCTTCGCCGTGCGGCCCGTCTCGATCTTGAAGGGGAGGAGCCGGTGCCGCGTCGCGATGCGCAGGATCTCGCCCGTCCTGCGGTTGCGGTCGAGCGCCTCGCGCAGGTTCGGCAGCCACCGGTCCGGCCGCGCGACGGAGCCCTGCGGCACGAGGAACTCGGCGACGACGAGCACCGTGATCGCGACGAGCAGGATGATCCCGAACAGGATCGGGATCATCGCCGGCGTGTACTCGTCGGCCTGCCACACGAAGCGCGACTCGAAGCCGAGCGCCGCGCCGAGCCCGGCGACGCCCGCGAGGATCACGCGGGGCGCGCTCACCCTGGTTCCGAGGAGTCTGCGGGCGAAGGCCCCGATCAGCAGCATGAGCGCCACGGTCGCCGCGGCCATGAGCGCGACGTCGAGGAGGATCTGGACGGTACTCAAGGTGTTCCTTAGTTCGCGGGAGTCAGGCGTGGGGTCCGGTTGCGCTCGCGGCCCGCTTCAACCGCAGTGCCCCGATGAGCCCGAGCACAAGGAACAACGTCGCGACGACGAGCGCCCACCGCGTCGCGTCGGCGAAGCCCGCCGAGAGCGCGTCGACCGCTGCGCCCGCGTGCTCGCCGAGCGGACCCGCCGCGCCCTGCTCCCGCAGCTGCAGGATTGAGGTGCCCGCCGACTGCCTCGTGGCGTCGGCGAGCTTCGTGGCCTCCGCCCCCGTGATTCCCGCGGCGCTGAGCGCGGCCGGGAGCGTGAGTGCGAGGGTGACGGAGAGCGTTGCCCCAGCGAAGGCGGTGCCGAGGGCCGAGCCGATCTGGCGCACGGTGCTCTGCGTCGCGGACGCCTGCCCCGAGACCTCGACGGGCACATCCCGGAGTACCGTGCCGGTGAGCTGCGCAGAGGCGAGCCCGAGCCCGAGGCCGTAGACGACGAGCGGAATGGCGACGAGCCACCCCAGCGTGCTGCCCTGGATGATGAGCGCGAGCACGAGCGCGCCGACGACCTCGAGGGCGAGGCCGATGAGTACGGTGCCGGGTGCGCCGAAGCGCGCGGCGAGGTGGCGCGCTGAGGCGCCGGAGAGGAAGGCGCCGATCGCCATCGCGGCGAGCACGAGGCCGGCGCCCATCACGTCGAGGCCGACAGCGTTGATGAGGTAGAGCGGCAGCACGAAGATGATGGCGAACTCGCCGATCGCGACGGCGGCCGCGGTCACGTTGCCCCAGGAGAACGTGCGGAGCGTGAAGAGGTCGAGATCGAGGAGCGCCGAGCGCCGCACGCGTTCACGGTGCCGCTCCCACACGACGAACAACACGAGAGCGACGGCGGCGATCCCGAACGCGACGGGGACCGCCGAGATCGGGGCGTCCTTCGGCCAGGTCCAGCCGAAGATCGCGAGGTCGGACTTCGGGGTCAACCAGCCGAGATCCGGCCCCTCGATCACCGCGAAGACGAGCGCGCCGAAGCCGATCGCGCTGAGGAGGGCGCCGTCGACGTCGGCGCCTGGCCGGTCCGTGCCGCCGCGGGTGGCCGGCACGGTGAGGAGCGCGGCGACGATGACGAGCGCCCCGACCGGGAGGTTCACGAGGAAGATCCAGTGCCACGACGCCCACTGGGTGAGCGCGCCGCCCGCGAGCGGGCCGACGGCCGCGGCGCCCGAGATGACGGCGCCCCAGACGCCGAAGGCCGCGGCGCGATACTTACCGCGGAACACGGCGTTCACGGTCGAGAGCGTCGAGGGCATGATGAACGCGGCTCCGACGGCCTGCACGGCGCGGGCACCGATGAGGAGCCCGGCGGTCTCCGCGAGCGCGGCCATGAGGCTGCCGCCCATGAACACGATGAGGCCGAGGATGAACATGCGCTTGCGGCCGAGGCTGTCGGCAAGCTTGCCCGTCGAGAGCAGGAGGGCCGCGAGCACGACGGCATAGAGGCTGTTGACCCACTGCGCGTCGGTGAGATCGAGATGAATGTCCTGGATGATCGCGGGAAGGGCGACGCCGACAATCGTGCCGTCGAGGACGATTACTCCCAGGCCGACAGACAGGACCGCGAGCGCGATCCACTCCCTCTTGGTCGGCGCGGGAGCCGTGTCCCGGGCCGTCTCAGCGTTACTCATCTCGGCTCCCAATCCTGCGGGGACCGCGCTCCCCGCCCTGCGATCACAGTCCAACACTATCCGCGGATCAGGACATCCCGAGCGGGAATGCAATCGAATCAGTAATTCGGTTGATCTCGCGGGGCGGCGGGTTTCTGGGCATTCACTACACATTTCTCATCGGTTCCCGTGGGTAACGGATAGGCTGCTGCCGAGGGAGCGCCGATGCGGCGTCGCGCGGCGTTCGATACCACGCAGTTGAAGGGATCGCACGAATGGGATTTTTCACGAAGGACGCAGGCCCTGCGCCGAGCGCCGGCGGCGCGCTCGCCCCGCTCTCGAAGGATCGCATCAAGGCAAGCCTGGAGCGGGAAGGCTGGTCGTACACTGTCGACTCCGACGGCGACATCGGCGGCGGGTGGGAGTACGGCTCCTTCTACTTCTTCCTGAACGGCAACAGCGACGAGATGCTCTGCGTGCGCGGGTTCTGGCGCGGCCGCCTCGAGGAAGCCGACTACGCAAGGGCGCTCGAGGCCTGCAACGCGTGGAACTCGGAGAAGATCTGGCCGAAGGTGTACGTGGCGCGCGACGACGAGGGATACGGTCGCGTGAACGCCGAGCTCAACGTCGACTACGAACATGGCCTCACCGATGAGCAGCTCACGCAGCACCTCATCTGCGCGATCAACACGAGCATGGGCTTCTTCGAGCACCTGAACGAGGTTTTCCCGGAGGTTTGGGAGCGCTACAAGCCGACTGAGTAGCACCGCAAGAAGCACATCATCTCTGGGGGACTCGTGTCCGAACGTTTCCAAGTCGACCTCGCCGGGATGGTCGACCTGCTGTCGAAGCACCTGTATTCGGGCCCCCAGGTGTACCTGCGGGAGCTCATGCAGAACGCCGTCGACGCGGTGACCGCGCGCCGCGGCCTCGACCCGCAGGCGCCTGCGCGCATCCGGATCGAAACCGATGAGGCTGGCGGCGCAGCTCCGCGGCTGCGGATCAGCGACTCGGGCATCGGTCTCACCGCTGCCGACGCGACCGAGTTGCTCGCAACGATCGGCCGCTCGTCGAAGCGCGACGACGAGTTCGGCATCGGGAGGATGGAGTTCATCGGCCAGTTCGGGATCGGGCTCCTTGCCGCCTTCATGGTCGCCGACCGCATCGTCGTGCGCTCGCGCGCGGCACACGACGGCGCCGAGCCCATCCTCTGGGAGGGGCGGGCCGACGGTACGTTCCGGCTCAGCGAGGGGCTCGCGGAGCTCGCCGAGATCCCGGTCGGCACCGAGGTGCTGCTCGTCGCGAGGCGCGACGCGGAGCACTGGCTGAGCGGCGAGACGGTGCTCGAGCTCGCGCGGGAGTACGGTTCGCTGCTGCCGCTCGACATCGCGGTGCGGGTGCCGGTCGGAACGGGGGGCGAGCAGGCCTGGCGCAGGATCACGGAGCCCGAGCTGCCGTGGCGCGCCCCTCACCCCGGCCCCGTCGCACGAGAGCGCTCGCTCGCCGCGTACTGCGAGGAGGTCTTCGGCTTCACGCCCCTCGCGCACATCGACCTCGACCTTCCCCTCGCGGGGGCGAGCGGCGTGGCCTTCGTGCTCCCGCAGGCGGTGTCGCCCGGATCCGGTCAGCACCGGGTGTACATGAAGCGGATGCTGCTCGGGTCCCGGATCGACCGCGTGCTCCCGGACTGGGCGTTCTTCGTGCGCGCGGTGATCGATACGGACGCGCTCTCACCCACGGCCTCCCGGGAGCAGCTCCACGACGACGAGCTCCTCATGGCCGTCCGCGAGGCGCTCGGCGCCCAGATCAAGACCTGGGTGACCGGCGCGCTTAGCACGCCGACGCCCCTGGCGCGCAGCGTGCTCGAGACGCATCATCTTGCGCTGCGCGCCCTCGCGGTGACCGATGCGGAGATGCTCGAGCTCGTCGCAGAGGTGCTGCCATTTGAGACGAGCGATGGACCCATGACGCTCGCTGAGGCGGCGGAGGACGGCGAGATCGTCTACACCTCGACGACCGAGGCCTACCGCAGGGTGGCGGCCGTGGCGCGAGCACAGGGCCTCGTCGTCGTGAACGCCGGCTACGTCTACGACGCCGATCTGCTCGAGCGTCTCGGCGCACGCGCCGGTTGGCGCGTGCGTGAGCTGCAGAGCGACGATCTCGTGCAGGTGCTCGGGATCCCGGATCTCGCGCGCGAGGTCGCGGTTGCCGACGCGATCGAGCGGGCGCGCGCGGAGCTTGCCGAGGACGACTGCGATGTGATTCTTCGGAGCTTCGCCCCGGCTGACGTGCCCGCGATCCTGCTGCGCGACGCCGAGGGCGAGCACCGGCGCGAGCTCGACCGGGAGCGGGCCGCGAGGCCGGACCTGTGGGGCGGCCTGCTCGATGCGCTCGCGACGGATCGAAAGCAACGATCGCGCACCCTCGTCCTGAATGACAGCTGCGCCGTCGCCCGCGACCTCGTCTCCGCCCCGCCAGGGGAGGTCTTTGCCGCGGGGCTCAGATCCATGTACCTCTCCGCGGTGATGCTTGCGGGAGAGGGGCTGCGGTCGAGGGAGACGAGTCAGTTCTCGGAGTCGCTCGGCGTGCTGCTCACGGCGGCGCTCGCGCGCGACGGCGGTGGAACGCGGATGGAGGAATCATGAGTCGCTCGGTCGAACATGAACTGCGCACGATTCGGAAGATGCCGTATGGAACGGCCAGGATCGCCGCAGCCGAGGCGATCTCGCGCCGGATCGAGGCGGAGGGGCCTCGGGAGCACCTCGCTGAGTCGCTGCTTGACCTGGTCGAGGCCTACACCTTCGCCGACGAGGGCACGAAGTCGTTCGTGGTGTTCGCCCGGTTGCTCCGGCTGTGGGACGAGAGTCCGGAACTCTTCGACACGGGTGACGAGCACAACCTGTTCTGGGAGTTCAAGTGGATCGCCGGCGACCTGCCCGACTTTCCGCAGATCTCGCGCGCCCAGGCCGAGGCATTCCTCGCTGACATGGAGCGCCGCTTCGAGCTTGCCGGCCACGGCCTCTCATCCGTGCGGATGAGCCGGTTCCGGTGGTCCTGGCACTCGGGTCTTGAGGACGCCGACGAGGAGCGACTGCGCTGGATCACTGGCCTCCGCGACGAGTTCGAGGACTGCCGGGCCTGCACGATTGGCCAGCAGGTCGACTTCCTCACCGAGTCCGGCCGCCACGCCGAGGCAGTGGAGCTCGGACTCACCCAGTCCGCGAGCTGCAACCTGGAACCCTCGCGTACGAACTACGCGGTCGCGCTCTCCGCACTGCTCGTGGGGCAGCCGGAGCTGGCGCTCACCGTGCATCGCCGCGCGCGCGCGGGAGATGACGGCGGACCGACCGACTTTTCCCCCGCCCGCGGACAGGGATTCGAGATGCTCGCCCGCGGCGGCCGGCTCGCGGAGGCGCTCCGGATCCTGCGCAACGACCATGTGAGGCTCCTCACACAGAGTTCGACCCCGCTGTTCCGCCTCAGGTTTCTCCTGGGGGTGCTCGCGGGGCTCAGCGCGAACCTGCCGAGCGGCGACACCGAGGCAGCTGAGCGCGAGACGGGGCTGCGCGAACCCGGTTGGGGGACGGTATCGGAGCTGCGCGACTGGGTGCTCGCGGAGGCGCGCGACACCGCGGCAGCACTCGACGCGCGCAACGGCAACGCCCGATACGAGTCGCTCATCGAGCGGGCGCTCGCCGCGGAGCCCGCTGCTGCGCCACTGCCTGAGCCCAGAGCCGGCGCGGCCGAAGACCGCCCAGCCCCGGCCAGGGCGTCGGATCCTGGGTCGGGATCCGGGGCAGTGGGCCGTGAAGGGGAGGGCGGCGGGTTCCCCGGCGAGCTCCCCGGCTCGGCGGAGGAGGCCGCCGCCGTATCAGCTCGGCTCGCCGAGTTCGCTCCCGACGATCTGCTCGCGCGCGCCGAGGTCGAGGTGAGACGCCCGGACTTCTTCGCGGCCGGTCTGCTCTACGAGGCCGCAGCAGACGGGCTCAGAGCGGGCGGCTGGATGGCGCGCGCCGGGGCGGCCCGCGCAGAGGCGGCGCAGTGCGCAGCCACCGAGGAGTTCGAAGAGGGGGCGCACGCGCTCTTCGCGAGCGCGGTGCAGGAGCTGCGCGCCGGGGGCGCGGATCCCGACGTGCTGGTGGCCGTGATCGTCGCGTGGGCGCCGATCGCGGCACGGCTCGACGAAGCCGGGGAGCTCGTTGCGGCGGCGGCTGCGGCACTCGAGGGGCACGGCGAGTGTGACGAGGGAGACCTCGATGACAAGCTCGCCGAGCGCAGGCGCGCAGAGTTCATGAAGCGCCGCGCCGACCTCCGCGACACCCTGGCCAGGTCGATCGCGAGCGCACGACCCGAGCAACTGCCAGCTGGCATCGATCGGGCGTTCGCCGTGGCCCAGGCCACGACCGCGGGGGAGGAGTACGCGCGGCTCGGGCGCGCGGGTGACGCGGCGCATGCGTTCTGGCTCGCGGGCCTCCTGCAGCGCGACGCGGGCAACACCGAGGACGCCATCTGGTCGTTCGAGTCGGCCTTCGAAGGCTTCACGATCGCGCGTCTGCGCTCGGAGCGGGCCGAGGCGGCGGGCGAACTCATCCAACTGCTGCGGGAGACAGGCCAGGAAGCCCGCGCCGCGGAGATCACGGCGCAGCTGCCCGGCTAGCTGCGCGCTCGCTAGGCTGGTCCCCATGAGGCGGGTCGCGGTCGTCGTGCAGGAGGGGGCGAAACCCCTGGACGTCGGGATCCCGGCCCAGGTGTTCGCCACCCGCGCGAGCATGCCCTACGAGGTCGAGGTGTGCGGGGTGCGCAAGGGGCTCGTCGCGGGCGGCGAGGGCCTGTCCTACGCGGTCGACCACGGGCTCGAGGCGGTCGAGCGCGCCGACCTCGTGTTCGTGCCGGGCACCAGGCGGCCGGATCGCGAGGAGCCCGCGGAGGAGCTCGTCGCTGCCCTCCTTGCCGCGCACGCCCGTGGGGCGCGGCTCGCCGCCATCTCGACGGGGGCGTTCGCGCTCGCCGCAACGGGGCTCCTCGACGGCAAGCGCGCGACGACGCACTGGCACTACTCCCGCGTGCTCGCCGAGCGGTACCCGCGCGTGCGCGTCGACGAGCGGGTGCTGTTCGTGGACGAGGGCTCGGTGCTCACCTCGGCCGGAGCCGCCTCCGGGATCGACCTGTGCCTGCACATCCTCCGCAAGGAGGCCGGCATGGCGGTCGCGAACCACGCGGCACGCAGGCTCGTCGCGGCCCCGTACCGGAGCGGGGGACAAGCCCAGTTCGTGCCGCACAGCGTGCCAGAGGCCCACGGCGAACGCTTCGGGGCGACACGGGCCTGGGTGCTCGGGCGGCTCGACGCCCCGCTCACGGTGGAGGCGCTCGCGGCGCACGCCTCCGTCTCGCCGCGCACCTTCGCGCGGCGCTTCCGCGACGAGACGGGCTACACGCCCATGCAGTGGATCATGCGCGCCCGCCTCGATCGGGCGAGGGAGCTGCTCGAGGAGACGGAACTCGGGGTGGACGACATCGCCGCCCGCGCCGGCCTCGGAACGGGGGCGAGCCTCAGGCGGCACTTCCACGCCGTGCTCGGCACGACGCCGAGCGACTATCGGCGCGCCTTTTCCCGTGATCCGGAGCATTCTCCGCAGAAGTGGCAGGATCTTGACGAATGATGGCATTCCGGCCACTTGAGGGCGATCCGGATCCGCGCCATCCTGGTTTGTGAGAACAAGGACGCTGGACCCGAAAGGAAACTGGGATCACATGACCGGTCGCGTTGCAATCAATGGCTTCGGACGAATCGGACGCGGCGTGCTCCGCGCGCTGCTCGAGCAGGAGAGCGACCTCGAAGTGGTCGCCGTCAACGACCTGACAGACGCGAAGACGCTCGCGCAGCTGCTGCAGCGCGACAGCATCTACGGGCGCCTGCCGTGGGAGGTGACCGTCGAGGGCGAGGAGCTCGTGATCGGCGATCGCCGGATCCGGATCCTCGCCGAGCAGGACCCCGCGAAGCTGCCCTGGGCGGAGCTCGGCGTCGACGCCGTGCTCGAGTCGACCGGGCGCTTCACCGAGGCAGACGCCGCGCGCGCCCACCTCGACGCCGGGGCCGGGCGAGTGCTCGTGAGCGCGCCAGCGAAGGATGCCGACCTCACGGTGGTCGTCGGCGTGAACGACGATCTCTACGACCCCGAGCAGCACCGCATCATCTCGAACGCCTCGTGCACGACGAACGCGCTCGCCCCCCTCGCGAAGGTGCTCGACGAGCTCGCCGGCATCGAGTACGGATTCATGACGACCGTGCACGCGTACACGCAGGACCAGCGCCTCGTCGACGCGCCGCACAAGGATCCGCGGCGCGCGCGCTCGGCCGCGCTCAACATCGTGCCGACCTCGACGGGGGCCGCGAAGGCCATCGGCCTCGTGCTGCCGCAGCTCGACGGCAAGCTGCAGGGCGACTCGATCCGCGTGCCCGTTCCCGTCGGCTCGATCGTCGAGCTGAACGCGACCGTGGAGCGCGAGGTGACGCGCGGCGAGGTGCTGAACGCCTACCGCGCCGCCTCCGAGGGGCCGCTCGATGGCGTCATGGAGTACTCGGAGGAGCCGCTCGTCTCGACCGACATCATCGGCAACCCGCACTCGTCGATCTTCGACTCGCAGCTCACCCGCGTCGATGGCAAGCACATCAAGGTCGTCGCCTGGTACGACAACGAGTGGGGCTTCTCGAACCGCGCGGCGCGCCTGCTCGCCCGCCTCTCCGAGTAGCGCCGTCCGGCCCCGGATCCGGATCCGGCGCCGCCCCCCCCGCTTGTTAGCGATTTCGGGGCTTTCGTGGCCCGCGAAGCCCCGAAATCGCTAACAACAGAGTGCCGGCTGGCGGCGCTAGTCGCGCGCCGGGCGGCGCAGCCGCAGCACGAGCAGCGCGATCCCGCGCCAGCCGAGCAGGAATACGCCGAGGGTGCCGGTCGCGACCAGGATGAATGCGACGGCGGTGCCGCCGCCGGAGAGCGCACGGATCACCATACCGAGCCCGACCGTGATGACCCAGATCGGGATCCCGGAGCGCACGAGGGAGAGCGGCCTGCGCC
Source organism: Leucobacter luti (assembly GCF_050310065.1). GTDB lineage: Bacteria > Actinomycetota > Actinomycetes > Actinomycetales > Microbacteriaceae > Leucobacter > Leucobacter luti_B. The sequence continues at coordinate 1,471,356 of NZ_CP190007.1, forward strand.
AGGCGAGGCACACGACCCAGCCGAGCGCGAGCGCGACGAGGAAGGGCCATGCCGTCTCGAACAGCCCTGCGATGGTGGCCGCGCGCGCGTGGCTGCCGCGGCCGAGGCCGGCGAAGAGCAGCACGAGCGCGGCGTCGACGATGACCGCGACGACGGCCGCGCCGACGCTCGTCTTCTGGGGTGCTGTGTTCGTCATCGCTTCGCGGTCCGTCATCGCTTCGCCTGCACGAGCTCGATCACCGCGCCGTGCAGCGCCCCGTTCGTGGCGAGCGAGCTGCCGTTCCAGGCCGTCTCGTTGCCCGCGATGTCCGTGAAGCGGCCGCCGGCCTCCCGTACGATCGGCACGAGCGCCGCGAGGTCGTAGGGCTTGACGTCGAACTCGGCGACGATGTCGACGAGGCCCTCGGCGAGCAGCATGTACGACCACATGTCGCCGTAGGCGCGATCCCGCCAGACCGCGCGGCTCAGCGCGATGAGCGGATCGAGGTAGCCCGCGAGATCCCACTGCTCGATGCTCTGGAAACTGAGCGAGGCGTGCTCGAGCTCGGAGACGCCGGAGACGCCGAGCCGCCGAGCGGCCTCACCCGTCTTCTGCCCCCACGCGCCCGAGCCGGTCTCGGCCCACCAGCGCTGGTCGAACGCCGGCGCCGAGACGACGCCGACGCTCGGCGCGCCCTCGACCTCGAGCGCGATGAGCGTCGCCCAGTTCGGCACGCCGCGCAGGAAGTTTGAGGTGCCGTCGATCGGGTCGAGGATCCAGCGCCGCGCGCCGCGATCCTCGCGCCCCGTCTCCTCGCCGAGGAATCCGTCGGCGGGGAAGCGCTCGGTGATGCGTTCGCGCAGGGCCCGCTCGACGGCCTGATCGGCGTCGGTCACGAACGTGCGATCCGGCTTCGTTTCGACGCGCAGGTCGGCGGATCGGAAGCGGTCGAGCGAGATCGAGTCCGCGAGGTCGGCGAGCTCAAGTGCGAACGCGAGATCCTCGGAGGCCTGCGGGGGAGCGGTGGTCATCGTGCGCCTTCCGTGAAGGGATCAATGCATCCGGATACGGATGAAGCCCGACACACCGTGCCGGGCTTCCCTATCCGTACACCCCCCGGGACTCGAACCCGGAACCCGCTGATTAAGAGTCAGCTGCTCTGCCAATTGAGCTAGAGGTGCTCGTTGCTCGCGAGCAACAGAACTACGTTAGCACGGGGCTCGGGGGGCGCCCAAATCGAGGGCGACCCCCGGCCGAACCCGCGCGTGTCGCGTCGAGTGGGGGTCGCCCCGGAGGTGGCTGCCTCGCAACTGCGCTCGCCGAGAGTTCCACGCACAGCGGGGCCGCCTGCCGAAAATCTTGACATTGACTGCAGATCTCTCGCTGGGCGCTGCGGGATCCCGCAGCTCGCGCGCCGTCGCAGGGGGAGCGATTCCTAGTCGTTCGTCTCGACCTCGTCGTCGACCTCCACGCGGCGCGCCCGCGCTCTGCGCACAAGGAACGCCGCTGCGACCAGGACCGCGGCGAGGGATCCCACCATCACGGCGAGTCGGGCCGTGTCGGCATCCGCAGCAGTCTCGAAGCTCAGGTCGGTGACGAGCAGCGAGACCGTGAAGCCGACGCCCGCGAGGGCGCCGACGCCGATGAGCTCGCGCCAGGTCACGGCCGGATCGAGCTCGGCGCGGGTGAACCGCGTGATGAGCCACGTCGTGAGCGTGATCCCGATCGGCTTGCCGAGCACGAGGCCCAGCATGATGCCGATCGCGATCGGGTCGAAGGGGAAGCGCGACTCGCCCCCGACGGCGACCCCGGCGGCGAAGAACGCGAAGACCGGCACGGCGATGAGCGTCGAGAGCGGGCGGAAGCGATGCTCGAACACCTCGGCGAGCTGCGTGCCGCCGCGGCCCGAGACGGGAACGAGGAAGGCGAGGAGCACGCCCGCGATCGTCGCGTGGATGCCCGAGGCGTGGAACAGCGCCCACGCGGCGACGCCGACCGGGAGCAGGATCAGCCACGGCGCCCACGAGGAGCTCGCGAGCTGGCTCGGGAAGCGCCGCACGAGGAACGCGTACACGGCGATCGGGATGAGCGAGAGGGCGAGCGGGACGAGCTGGATCCCGCTCGTGTAGAACGCAGCGATGATGGTGATCGCGATGAGGTCGTCGACGACGGCGAGGGTCAGCAGGAACATGCGCAGCGCAGGCGGGATGCGCGGGGCGATGAGCGCGAGCACCGCGACGGCGAAGGCGATGTCGGTCGCGGTCGGGATCGCCCAGCCGTGGGCCGCGGGGGTGCCCGCGTTGATCGCGAAGTAGATGAGCGCGGGGATCACGACGCCGCCGACCGCGGCGGCGACGGGTACGATCGCGGTCGAGAAGCGCCTGAGCGCGCCCGTGACGAACTCACGCTTGAGCTCGAGCCCGACCATGAAGAAGAAGATGGCGAGCAGGCCGTCGGAGGCCCAGTGCCCCACACTGAGCTGGAGCCCGAGCGACTCCGGGCCGAGTTTCGTATCGCGCAGGGCGAAGTATGATTCCGCCACGGGCGAGTTTGCCGCGACGAAGCCGAGGAGCGCGGCAATCATGACGATGATGCCGCCGACGAGATCCGCGCGGAGCAGGCGGCTGACGCGCGCGGCCTCCCTGCGGTTGACGAGGGTCAGAATGCGGCGGCGACGGGGCCGATTGCTCGGAGCGTCGGGGGAGTGTACGGGCTGAGTCACGGGCGTGCCTCTCGGGGTCGACGAGCAGAAGCGTCGACCAGACTTCCCGACTCACCAGGTCCCAGAATAGTCGTTCCGGGGCCGCGATTCGCGAACGGCCCCGGCCGGGCGCGCCGGGAAACGCCTACTTCAGAGACTTCTGCTCGACCTTGAAGTCGTCGTCCTGATCCTGCATCGCGACGCTCGCGACCGCGAGGGCGAGGCCGGCAATCCAGACGCCCCAGACGAGGAACCTGCGCCAGTCCCTCCGCATATTCTGCGTGCGCTTCGCGGTGCCCACCGCACCGAAGAGGGCTCCGAGGATCCCCGGATTCGTCACATACTTCCCGATCGACACGGTTTCCTCCCTGGCGCCTTGCGGCATTGCAGCTTCTCCCCAAGCCTAACGGGTCGGGCCCGCGGCGCGCCTCGTGTGCGATACGCTTGCAGGTGGAATCCCCGCGGGATGGGCACGGCTGCCTGCGCCCGCGTTTCCGGGAACGTCGTTGAAGAAGGAGTGGCCATCATGGCGAAGCAGGAGACCGCACTGTTCGAGGAGAGCTCGCAGGGTGCCGTTGGGGCCGTCACGGCCATCACGTTCGTACTCTCCTTCGTGCTCGTGCTCGGCGGCTTCATCGCGATGGGCTACGGCGTCAACATCTCGCTCGGCGTCGTCGAGCCGTGGGTCTTCTCGGGCGGCCTCGTCGCCACCTTCATCGGCTTCATGATCCCGTTCGCGTTCCTGCCGGCGACCGGCAAGTAGCCGACGCATCGCACGCGCGCTCGAGGGGCGCCGCTGGAGAACACTCTCCCGCGGCGCCCCTCTTCCGTTTCCCCGAGCCGAGAGCAGGCCGATTCCGGCATCCGTGAGGGCATAGACTGGGGCGCATGGCAGAGATGGATATGAAGCCGCGCAGTCGCGACGTCACCGACGGGATCGAAAAGGCCGCAGCCCGGGGCATGCTCCGCGCCGTCGGCATGGGAGACGAGGACTGGGACAAGCCCCAGATCGGTATCGCGAGCTCGTGGAACGAGATCACCCCCTGCAACCTGAGCCTCGACCGCCTCGCTCAGGGCGCCAAGGAAGGCGTCCACTCCGGCGGCGGCTACCCGCTGCAGTTCGGAACGATTTCGGTCTCGGACGGCATCTCGATGGGCCACGAGGGCATGCACTTCTCGCTCGTCTCGCGCGAGGTCATCACCGACTCGGTCGAGACCGTCGTCATGGCCGAGCGCCTCGACGGCACGGTCCTGCTCGCCGGCTGCGACAAGTCGCTCCCCGGCATGCTCATGGCCGCGGCCCGCCTCGACCTCGCCTCGGTGTTCCTCTACGCCGGATCCATCGCGCCCGGCTGGGTGAAGCTCTCGGACGGCACCGAGAAGGAGGTCACGATCATCGACGCCTTCGAGGCGGTCGGCGCGTGCAAGGCCGGCACCATGAGCGAGGAGGATCTGAAGCGCATCGAGTGCGCGATCGCTCCGGGCGAGGGCGCCTGCGGGGGCATGTACACCGCCAACACGATGGCCTCGATCGCTGAGGCGCTCGGCATGAGCCTGCCCGGCTCCGCGGCGCCGCCCAGCGCGGATCGCCGTCGCGACTACTTCGCCCACCGCTCGGGCGAGGCCGTCGTGAACATGCTCCGCAAGGGCATCACAGCCCGCGACATCCTCACGAAGAAGGCATTCGAGAACGCGATCACGCTGCTCATGGCCTACGGTGGCTCGACGAACGCGGTGCTCCACCTGCTCGCGATTGCGCGCGAGGCGGACGTGGACCTCACGCTCGAGGACTTCAATCGCATCGGCGCGAAGGTGCCCCACCTCGCGGACATGAAGCCGTTCGGCAAGTACGTCATGGCCGACATCGACCGCCACGGCGGTGTCCCGGTCGTGCTGAAGGCGCTGCTCGACGCCGGCCTCATCCACGGCGACGCGCTCACCGTCACGGGGAAGACGATGGCGGAGAACCTCGCCGAGCTGAATCCGGATCCGGTCGACGGTGAGGTCATCCACCACCTCGATGACCCGATCCACGCGACGGGCGGTCTCACGATCCTGCACGGCACGCTCGCACCCGAGGGCGCCGTCGTGAAGACGGCAGGCTTCGACGCCGAGGTGTTCGAGGGCCCCGCACGTGTCTTCGAGCGCGAGCGCGCGGCGATGGACGCGCTCACCGAGGGCAAGATCGGCAAGGGCGACATCGTGGTGATCCGCTACGAGGGGCCGAAGGGCGGGCCGGGCATGCGCGAGATGCTCGCCATCACGGGCGCCATCAAGGGCGCGGGGCTCGGAAAAGATGTACTACTATTGACGGACGGACGATTCTCGGGCGGCACAACCGGCCTGTGCATCGGCCATATTGCACCTGAGGCGACGGACGGCGGTCCGGTCGCACTGGTTCGTGACGGTGACCTGATTCGGGTCGACATCGCTGCGAAAACGCTCGACCTGCTGGTAGATCCCGCTGAGCTTGAGGCCCGCCGAGAAGACTGGGCCCCGCTTCCGCCGCGGTACACGCGCGGTGTTCTGGCGAAGTACGCCAAGCTGGTCCGGTCGGCCTCCGAGGGAGCCGTCACCGGTTGATCCCCGCGGCGATCAGTCGTGCGGATCCCGAACACCCGTGAAACCGTGTCCATACTACGATCACGAAAGCTAGACATGACCTCGGAATCGAGTGCAATACACCCACGCACGCCCGCGCCTGGTCGCGGTGAGCGCATGACGGGCGCGCAGGCCGTCGTCAGGAGCCTTGAGGCGCTCGGCGTGACCGACGTATTCGGGCTCCCAGGCGGCGCTGTGCTCCCGCTCTACGACGCCCTGATGGACGCGGAGAAGCTGCGGCACATCCTCGTGCGCCACGAGCAGGGGGCCGGCCACGCGGCCGAGGGCTTCGCTGCCGCGGGCGCCGAGGTCGGCGTCTGCATCGCGACCTCGGGCCCCGGCGCCACGAACCTCGTGACGGCGATCGCCGACGCCTACATGGACTCGGTGCCGCTGCTCGCGATCACCGGCCAGGTGTTCTCGCACCTCATGGGAACCGACGCGTTCCAGGAAGCGGACATCGTGGGCATCACGATGCCGATCACGAAGCACTCCTTCCTCGTGAAGTCGGCCGAGGAGGTCCCCGCGGCGATCGCGGCCGCCTACCACCTCGCCTCGACGGGCCGCCCCGGCCCGGTGCTCGTGGACATCACGAAGGACGCGCAGGAGGGCGAGCTCGACTTCGTGTGGGATCCCCGCGTCGAGCTCGCCGGCTACCGCCCGATCACAAAGGCGAACAGCAAGCAGATCCAGGCGGCTGCCGACCTGATCGCCGAGGCCAAGCGCCCCGTCTTCTACGTCGGCGGCGGCGTGGGCCGCGCTGGTGCCTCGGAGGAACTGCTGCAGCTCGCCGAGCTCGTCGGCGCCCCGGTCGTCACGACGCTCATGGCGCGCGGCGTCTTCCCCGACTCGCACCCGCAGCACCTCGGCATGCCGGGGATGCACGGCACCGTTCCCGCGGTGCTCGCGCTCCAGGAGTCCGACCTGCTCATCACCCTCGGCGCGCGCTTCGACGACCGAGTCACGGGCAAGACCGCGTTCTTCGCGCCGGACGCCAAGGTGATCCACGCCGACATCGATCCGGCGGAGATCGGCAAGATCCGCCCGGCGGACGTCCCGATCGTCGGCGACGCCGCCGAGGTGATCGCCGACCTCATCGCCGCCGTGTCGACGTCGAAGATCAGCCGCGAGTGCTCGGACATCTCGGGGTGGTGGGAGCGCCTCAACGGGCTGCGCGCGAAGTACCCGCTCGGCTACCAGGAGACGAGCGACGGGCTGCTCGCGCCGCAGTACGTGCTGCAGCGCATCGGCGAGCTGACCGGGCCTGAGGGCGTCTTCGCCGCGGGCGTGGGCCAGCACCAGATGTGGGCCGCGCAGTTCATCAAGTACGAGCGCCCGAACTCGTGGCTGAACTCGGGCGGCGCGGGCACCATGGGATACGCGGTCCCCGCGGCCATGGGCGCGAAGGTCGCCGAGCCCGACCGCGTGGTCTGGGCGATCGACGGCGACGGCTGCTTCCAGATGACGAACCAGGAGCTCGCGACCTGCGTCGTGAACAACATCCCGATCAAGGTCGCGGTCATCAACAACTCCTCGCTCGGCATGGTGCGCCAGTGGCAGACCCTCATCTACGACGGCCGCTACTCGAACACGGAGCTCAACACGGGCCACGGTTCGCAGCGCGTCCCCGACTTCGTGAAGCTCGGCGACGCTTACGGCTGCCTCGCGATCCGCGTGGAGCGGGAGGATCAGGTCGACGACGCGATCAAGCTCGCGCTCGAGACCAACGACCGGCCCGTGCTCATCGACTTCGTCGTGAGCGCCGACGCGATGGTGTGGCCCATGGTCCGCCAGGGCACGTCGAACAGCGACGTGCAGTATGCCCTCGAACACAGCCCCGAATGGGAGGACGAGTAACCATGAGCCGTCACGTACTCAGCCTGCTCGTCGAGGACAAGCCCGGCCTGCTCACCCGCGTCGCCGGCCTGTTCGCGCGCCGTGGCTTCAACATCGAGTCCCTCGCGGTCGGCCCCACGGAGATGCGCGGTCTGTCCCGGATCACGGTCGTGGTCGACGAGGACGAGACCCTGCTCGAGCAGGTCACGAAGCAGCTGAACAAGCTCGTCAACGTGATCAAGATCGTCGAGCTCGACGAGTCGAGCTCGGTCCAGCGGGAGCACGTGCTCATCAAGGTGCGCGCCGACAACCAGAACCGCTCGCACGTGCTCGAGGCCGTGAACCTCTTCCGCGCGCGCGTCGTCGACGTCGTCCCCGACGCGCTCACGATCGAGGTCACGGGCGATTCCGGGAAGATCGACGCATTCCTCAAGGTGCTCGAGCAGTATGGGATCAAGGAGATCGCGCAGTCGGGGCTCATCGCCGTCGGCCGAGGCTCCAAGTCCATCACCGAGCGGGTATTCAAGAACTAGCCGCGCACGCGGCACACGGATTCCGCGCAGCTGCGCGGGAACGAACCACGAAACGAAGGAGAGTCTCAAAGTGGCAGAGATGTACTACGACGCAGACGCCGATCTGTCGATCATCCAGGGCAAGAAGGTCGCCGTCGTCGGCTACGGCTCCCAGGGCCACGCGCACGCGATGAACCTGCGCGACTCGGGCGTCGAGGTCGTCATCGCCCTCAAGGAGGGCTCGAAGTCGATCCAGAAGGCCGAGGAGGCCGGCTTCGAGGTGAAGACCGTCGCCGACGCCGCCGCGTGGGCCGATCTCATCATGATCCTGGCTCCGGATCAGCACCAGCGCGCGATCTACACCGAGTCGATCAAGGATCAGCTCGCGCCGGGCAAGACGCTGGCGTTCGCGCACGGCTTCAACATCCGCTTCGGCTACATCGAGGCGCCCGAGGGCGTCGACGTGATCCTGGTTGCCCCGAAGGCTCCCGGCCACACCGTGCGCCGCGAGTTCGAGGCCGGCCGCGGTATCCCCGACATCATCGCCGTCGAGGTCGACGCCTCGGGCACCGCGTGGGAGACCGCGAAGTCGTACGCGAAGGCGATCGGCGGCACCCGCGCCGGCGTCATCAAGACGACCTTCACCGAGGAGACCGAGTCGGATCTCTTCGGCGAGCAGGCGGTCCTCTGCGGCGGCACCTCGCAGCTCGTGCAGTACGGCTTCGAGGTCCTCACCGAGGCCGGCTACCAGCCCGAGATCGCCTACTTCGAGGTGCTCCACGAGCTCAAGCTCATCGTCGACCTCATGTGGGAGGGAGGCATCGCCAAGCAGCGCTGGTCGGTCTCCGACACGGCCGAGTACGGCGACTACGTCTCGGGCCCCCGCGTCATCGACCCGAGCGTCAAGGAGAACATGAAGGCCGTGCTCGCCGACATCCAGTCGGGCGCCTTCGCGACGCGTTTCATCGAGGATCAGGACAACGGCGGCAAGGAGTTCATCGAGCTCCGCGAGAAGGCCGAGAAGCACCCGATCGAGACGACGGGCCGCGAGCTGCGCAAGCTCTTCGCTTGGAAGCAGCAGGACACCGACTACGTGGACGGCTCGGCCGCCCGCTAAGCGGCACCAACGAGAAAGGCCGGCCCCCGCATCTGCGGGGCCGGCCTTTTCCGTTGCCTCTGGGGCCTTGCGGCCCTGCGGCCTTGCGTCCGGGGTCAACCCGCGTTCGCGGGCTCCTCGGTCTGCGCGGGATCTTCAGTCGGCGCGGGGTCCTGGGCGCCGGGATCCTGGCTCTGCTGCTCGTCCGTGGGGGTGTCGCCAGCGAGCTTCGCCTCGACCGCGGCGACCTGCTCCTCGGTGTAGCCGCAGTACTTCGTCGCCTCGCTCTGCCAACGCTTCGTGAGGCGGTCCTTGCCTGCCTCGTGCGCCGCGGCGACCGTGCCCTGGTAGATCTGGCCGTCCTTCGACTCCTTGTTCACGTCCGGAACCGCCTCGCAGACGTGGAACACCGAGCCGCCCTTGACCCAGAACACGTTGTCCTCGCCCGTGAGCTGCTCGATGATGTTCGTCTCCTCGGCGTACTGCTCCTGCGAGGGCGAATCCCACGAAATGCCGAACAGGGTGGCGACGAGCAGGACGACGATCCCGATCCCGCCGGCCAGCGCCTTCTGCTTGCCGTCCATGTTCTTGTTCATGAAGATCAGGATGATGAGCGGGAGGAACGCGATGATCGCGATGATCGCGCCGAGCTGATTCTGCACGAAGAAGCGCGCAGTGTCGTTCTTCGACGCGGGATCGAGGCGGTTCGCCTGCTTCCAGAGCAGCGATCCGCCGACGGAGAGGATGCCGGTCGCGACGATGAGCACGATGAGCAGCCACATGATGACCGGCACCTGCTTCAGCACCCAGAAGATCGCGAAGGCCTCGAGGCCGATCGCGACCGCCCACAGCACCGCGGCGATGATGCGGAAGCGCGTGGCCTTGGCCTTCGCCTCCGGCGTCGGGGTCCAGACCGGCTCGGAGCGCTCCGAGCCCTCGGCGCCGCCCCCGGCCCGCTGCGCGGGCTTGGGCGACTCGACCCGGACGACCTTCTTCTTGGGAGTTTCCGTCATGGCTGCTCTCTCTCGGCGTGACGATGCATGAGCATCATATCTGGGAGCTTGCAGCTCCCGGCTGTCTCAAAGGGTGAGATCGATAATCTGGGTTGATGCGTAAGAACACTCCGCGGGGCGCGCGGGAGAGCGCGCTCGCGAGCGGCTGGACCGTCGAGTCGACGGCGGAGGCCGAGGCGGCCGATCTTGAGGCGCCCCAGGCTCCAGTCGGAGGCCTCGGCCCGGTGCCGGATCCTGATCCGGGTCTGGATCCGGATCCCGAGACGGCCGCCGACGATGCCCCCGCGGACGAGCGTACGCAGCTGTCGAACATGGCCCTGGTCATGCTCGGCGTGCTCGGCGGGCTGTACCTCCTGTACTCATGGGTGTGGCTGAGCTGGGCGCAGTATTACGCGAGCGTGAACCAGGAGGTCGCGGCGACGAGCGGCTCGCTCGGTTCCGTGCTCCAGCAGACCGTGTTCTGGGCGGCGCCGCTCGCGCCCGTGCTGTGGTTCCTCGCGGTGCTCGTGCTGCACCGCAGGGCGGGCACCGGAAAGATGGCGCTGTGGCTCGTGATCGGCGCGGTCGTGCTCTTCCCGCTGCCCGTGCTCTCGGGGGGAGGTGCCGCGTGACCGGCAAGATTGTCGCCTGGACCGCGGGCGTGCTCATCACCGCGCTCTACGCCTACACGGTGGTCGCGGCCGTCGGCAACATGACCCTGCTCCCACAGATGGCGGAGACGCTCGGCGTCGGGCTCACCCCGGTCGGCTGGGGCTGGCTCGTGTTCGGCGTCGCGCTTCCCGTGGTCGTCTACGGGCTCGCGCTCCTCGTCGCGCGCCGCCGCGGCGCAGGGCCCAGGATCCTGGTCCTTGCCGCCGGCCTCTGCCTCGTCGCGGCCGTGCAGCTCGAGGTGCTCCACATGGTGCCGCAGACGAGCTACTTCGCGGCCTGATCCGGCTCACGTTTCCCGGTGTTGCGAAGCCGTGCCCGGCCGGGCGGGTCGCGGCGGTAGGATGGTGATCTCCGTGCCTCGCATGGAGATTCCTCGCCGCTGACCCGAAGGAAACGCTTGATGACTGCGCCGGTCGTGCTGATCGCCGAACAACTTTCGCCCGCAACCATCGCCGCTCTCGGCCCGGACTTCGAGGTGGTGAACGTCGACGGCACCGACCGCGACGCACTCCGCTCGGCGCTCCAGACCGCGGACGCCGTGCTCGTCCGCTCCGCGACGCAGATCGACGCCGAGGCGCTCTCCTGGGCCCCGAAGCTCAAGGTGATCGCCCGCGCCGGCGTCGGCCTTGACAACGTCGACATCAAGGCGGCCACTCAGGCCGGCGTCATGGTCGTCAACGCGCCGACCTCGAACATCATCAGCGCCGCCGAGCTCACGGTCGCGCACATCCTGGGCCTCGCGCGCCACCTGCCGCGCGCGCACGCCTCCCTCTCCGAGGGAGCGTGGAAGCGCTCCTCGTTCACGGGCATCGAGCTCTACGAGAAGACCGTCGGCATCGTCGGCCTCGGCCGCATCGGCGCGCTCGTCGCCGAGCGCCTGCGCGGCTTCGGCGTTGAGCTCATCGCATACGACCCCTACGTGACGCCCGTGCGCGCGCAGCAGCTCGGCGTGCAGCTCGTGTCGCTCGACGAGCTCGTCGAGCGCGCTGACTTCCTCACGATCCACATGCCCCGCACCCCCGAGACGCTCGGGATGATCGGCGCGGAGCAGCTGAAGGCCATGAAGCCGACCTCCTACGTCGTGAACGTCGCCCGCGGCGGCCTGATCGACGAGGCGGCGCTCGCGGACGCCCTCGCCGCCGGCGAGATCGCGGGCGCGGCGCTCGACGTCTTCATGCAGGAGCCGCCGGCCGACGCCTCGCTGACGGGCCTCCCGAACGTGAACGTCACGCCGCACCTCGGCGCCTCGACCGAGGAGGCCCAGGAGAAGGCCGGCGTCTCGGTCGCGAAGTCGGTGCGCCTCGCGCTCGCCGGCGACCTCGTGCCCGACGCCGTGAACGTCGCGGGCGGCGTCATCGACGAGTACGTGCGCCCCGGCCTGCCGCTCACCGAGAAGCTCGGCCAGGTCTTCGCGGGCCTCGCGGCCGGCCCCATCTCGTCGCTCGACGTCGAGGTGCACGGCGAGCTCGCCGAGCACAACGTCGACGCGCTGCGCCTCGCCGCGCTGAAGGGCGTGTTCTCGAAGGTCGTGAGCGATCCGGTCTCGTACGTGAACGCGCCGCTCCTCGCGGAGCAGCGCGACGTCGAGGTGCGCTTCAGCGTCGACTCGATCTCGGAGAGCTACCGCAACGTCATCACGATCCGGGGCGGCCTCACGGACGGCACCCAGGTGTCGGTCTCTGGCACGCTCACGGGCCCGAAGCAGATCGAGAAGCTCGTCGAGGTCAACGGCTACGAGATCGAGCTGCCGATCCCGGAGCACCTGCTCGTCTTCAGCTACACGGATCGCCCCGGCATCGTGGCGAGCTACGGCAGCATCCTCGGCGAGGCCGGCGTCAACATCGCCGCCCTCCAGATCGCGCGCGACGAGAAAAAGGGCACCGCGCTGTCGGTGCTCTCGGTCGACGCCCCGATCGAGGACACGCTCGTCGAGAACCTGCGCGCCGCCATCGACGTGGACCGCATCCACACGATCGACGTCGACGCCCTCTAAGTCACGGCCGACCCTACCCAGTCTCCGTCGAGGCGGGTAGGGTCGGGGCATGAGTGACGACGACGCACTGGGCACGCTCGAGTTCGAGGTGTACGGGTTCATCGCCCGGCCGCCGGCGGAGGTGTACGAGGCCGTCGCGGATCCCGCGATCCTGAGCCGCTACTTCACGACCGGGGGAGCGGTGGGCCGCCTCACGGCCGGCGCGACCGTGACCTGGGACTTCGCGGACTTCCCCGGGGCGTTCCCCGTCGAGGTGCTCGAGGCCGAGGCCCCGCGCACCATCCGCGTCAGATGGGCGGGCGATCCCGCCGCAACGAGCGATTCGGCGGGCACCGTCGTCATCTTCACCTTCGAGCCGGCCGACGACGGCGCGCGCACCCGGGTCGCGATCGCGGAGCGCTCCTGGCGGCCCACGCCGAAGGGCGCCGAGGCCGCCTTCGGCAACTGCATGGGCTGGACCGGCATGCTCGCCGCCATGAAGGCGTGGCTCGAGCACGGGATCAATCTCCGCGAGGGCTTCTACCGCTAGCCGGATCCCGGGCGCGATCCCGGTCCCGGGAACAGGCACTCTCGCACCAAACACTCACCCTTGCACCGTGCCCGGGAGGGGCCCGGCTGCTATCCTGAGGGAGCGGGCGTCTGCCCGCATCAGAGATGAACCGAGCGCGAGGCCGGCTGGTCTTCGGTGGTGGATCCCTCTCGGGAGGCGCAGGGCGCCGCGAGGGTGGCCTTCTACTGTTGATCAGCACCCGCCGTCGTAGAGGCTGCGGGCCGTTGGCCGCGTGCTCATCCGAAGTAAAGGAGAGCCCGTGGAGGGTCCTGAGATCAAGTTCGCCGAGGCCGTGCTCGACAACGGCAAGTTCGGCAAGCGCACCATCCGCTTCGAGGCCGGCCGCCTCGCACAGCAGGCGCAGGGCGCGGTCGCCGCGTACCTCGACGAGGAGACGATGCTCCTCTCGGCCACGAGCGCGTCGAAGCACCCGAAGGATCACTTCGACTTCTTCCCGCTGACGGTCGACGTCGAGGAGCGGTCGTACGCAGCCGGCAAGATCCCCGGCTCATTCTTCCGTCGCGAGGGCCGCCCCTCGACCGACGCGATCCTCGTCTGCCGCCTGATCGACCGCCCGCTGCGCCCGTCGTTCGTCGACGGCCTCCGCAACGAGGTCCAGATCGTCATCACGGTCATGAGCATCGCCCCGGGCGAGTTCTACGACGCGCTCGCGATCAACGCCGCGAGCGCCTCGACCCAGATCTCGGGCCTGCCGTTCTCCGGCCCGATCGCGGGCGTGCGCCTCGCGCTCATCGGCGACCAGTGGGTCGCGTTCCCGAACGTCGAGCAGCTGAAGGACGCCGTCTTCGACCTCATGGTCGCCGGCCGCGTCGTGACGAAGGCCGACGGCACCGAGGATGTCGCGATCATGATGGTCGAGGCCGAGGCGACCGAGGGCAGCTGGGACCTGATCAAGGCCGGCGCCACGAAGCCCGACGAGGCGATCGTCGCGCAGGGCCTCGAGGCCGCGAAGCCGTTCCTCTCGCAGCTCGTCAAGGCGCAGGAGCAGCTCGCCGCGCAGACCGCGAAGGAGGTGCAGGAGTACCCCGTGTTCCTGCCCTACTCCGACGAGGTCTACGCAGCGGTCGAGGCGCTCGCCGAGGGCGAGCTCGCCGGCATCTACCAGATCGCCGACAAGCAGGAGCGTCAGGACGCCGACGACGCGCTGAAGGCGCGCGTCAAGGAGGCCATCGCGGCCAAGGTCGAGGCCGGCGAGCTGCCCGCCGAGGCTGACGGCCAGGTCTCCGGCGCCTACAAGTCGGTCACGAAGAAGATCGTGCGCGGCCGGATCCTCTCCGAGGGCGCGCGCATCGACGGCCGTGGTCTGCGCGACATCCGCGCGCTCGACGCCGAGGTCCAGGTGATCCCGCGCGTGCACGGCTCGGCGATCTTCCAGCGCGGCGAGACCCAGATCCTGGGCGTCTCCACGCTGAACATGCTGAAGATGGAGCAGCAGATCGACTCGCTCTCGCCCACGACGAGCAAGCGCTACATGCACCACTACAACTTCCCGCCGTACTCGACCGGTGAGACCGGCCGCGTCGGCAGCCCGAAGCGCCGCGAGATCGGCCACGGCTTCCTGGCCGAGCGCGCGCTCGTCCCGGTCCTGCCGAGCCGCGAGGAGTTCCCCTACGCGATCCGCCAGGTCTCCGAGGCGCTCGGCTCGAACGGCTCGACCTCGATGGGCTCCGTCTGCGCCTCGACGCTGTCGCTGCTCAACGCGGGCGTCCCGCTCCGCGCCGCCGTCGCCGGCATCGCCATGGGCCTCGTCTCCGACGAGGTCGACGGCGAGACGCGCTACGCGACCCTCACCGACATCCTCGGTGCCGAGGACGCGCTCGGCGACATGGACTTCAAGGTGGCAGGCACCTCGGAGTTCGTGACCGCGCTGCAGCTCGACACGAAGCTCGACGGCATCCCGTCGGACGTCCTCGCCGGCGCGCTGTCGCAGGCGAAGGAGGCCCGCACGACGATCCTCGACGTGCTGAACCAAGCGATCGACGCCCCCGACGAGATGGCGCCGACCGCGCCCCGCGTCATCAGCGTCCAGATCCCGGTCGACAAGATCGGCGAGCTGATCGGGCCCAAGGGCAAGACGATCAACGGCATCCAGGACGAGACCGGCGCGGAGATCTCGATCGACGACGACGGCACCGTCTACATCGGTGCGACCGACGGCCCGACCGCTGAGGCGGCCCGCGCCCAGGTCAACGCCATCGCGAACCCGCAGAACCCCGAGGTCGGCGAGCAGTACCTCGGCACGGTCGTGAAGAACGCCGCCTTCGGTGCGTTCGTCTCCCTGCTCCCGGGCAAGGACGGCCTGCTGCACATCTCCGAGGTCCGCAAGCTCGCTGGCGGCAAGCGCATCGAGAGCGTCGATGACGTGCTGTCCATCGGCCAGAAGATCCTCGTGAAGATCACGAAGGTCGACGACCGCGGCAAGCTCTCGCTCGAGCCCGTGCTCGAGGAGCAGGCAGCCGAGGCCCCCGCGGCCGAGGCTCCGGCAGAGGAGGCCGCGGCCGAGTAATCGCGCCGCGGGTCCAACGCCCCGCTGAAGACGCCCGTCGCCCGCCGTTCACACGGTGGGGCGGCGGGCGTTTTCGCATGCTCGCCCCCTAGGCTTGTCCCATGCACGACCCTCTGCTGCTCCCGCTCGACCAGGCCGAACTCTCCGCTGAGCTGGGGGGTGGCACGATCCGGCGCACGGTGCATCCTTCCGGGCTCCGGATCCTGACCGAGCGCATGCCGGGATCCCGCAGCGCGTCGATCGGCTTCTGGGTCGGCGTGGGATCCCGCGACGAGCAGGCCGAGCGCGGTGACGCGCCCGGCAGCCTCGGCTCGACCCACTTCCTCGAGCACCTGCTCTTCAAGGGCACCCCCTCGCGCGACGCCTACGAGATCGCGACGAGCTTCGACCGGATCGGCGCGGAGAGCAACGCACTCACTGCGAAGGAGTTCACCTGCTACTACGCGAAGGTGCGCGACGCCGACGTGGAGCACTCGGTGCAGGTGCTCGCCGACATGGTGACGAACTCGACGCTCGACGCCTCCGAGTTCGACCTCGAGCGCGGGGTGATCCTCGAGGAGCTCGCGATGGCCGCGGACGATCTCGCGGACGTCGCGAACGAGCGCTTCTTCGAGGTCGTGATGGGGGACCACCCGCTCGGCCGCCCGATCGGGGGCAACCCCGGCACGATCCGGGAGGCGCGCCGCGACGACGTCGACCGGCACTACCGCGACCGCTACGACCCCACGACGCTCGTCGTCACCGCGGCCGGCGCCGTCGACCACGACCGCCTCGTCGAGCTCGTGCTCGCGGCGCTCAACGCCTCGCCGGAGGAGCGCTGGCACACGGAGCGCAGCGGCGCCCCCGTGCGCCGCGCGCAGGTGGTGCGGGAGGATCAGGATCCCGCCGCCGCCGGGAGCGAGCCCGAGTTCGACGCCGTCTCGCGCCCCTCCGAGCAGATCAACATCATGATCGGCACCCGCGGCTTCGCGGCGACGGATCCCCGCCGCTTCGCCTACGGCATCATGAACTCGGTGCTCGGCGGCGGCATGTCGAGCCGCCTCTTCCAGGAGATCAGGGAGAAGCGGGGCCTCGCCTACACGGCGTACTCCTTTGGCGCGAGCTACTCGGACGCCGGCCTCTTCGCGATGTACGCGGGCACGGCCACGGAGAAGGCCGAGGAGGTCGTCGAGCTGAGCCGCCTCGAGCTCCAGAAGATCGCGGACTCGGGGATCACCGAGGAGGAGCACGCCGACGCGCTCGGCCAGATCGCCGGCTCCACCGCGCTCGCCCTCGAGGACACGGAGACGCGCATGGGCCGACTCGCGCGGGCCGAACTCGGCAGTGGCGAGCTCTACGGCCTCGACGCCTCGCTCGCGCGCTTCAATGCGGTCACGGCGGGGGAGATCCAGGCCGTCGCGGCACACCTGTCGGCGTCGCCGCTGTCGGTCGTCGCGGTCGGCGACGTCGCGCGCTCGGGCCTCGGAAAGGCCGGGTAACGGCGCATCTTCGGGCATCGGCACGGCGGTAGGATCGGAGGCATGTCAACGAGCGTCGCCGTCACCGGAGCCACGGGCCGCCTCGGCACCCTGGTCTGCCAGGTCATCGAGGAGCACCCCGAGTTCGCACTCGCCGCCCGGCTCACGAGCCAGAGCGATCCGGCGTCGGGATCCGGGGCCGACATTCTCGTGGACGTCAGCCACCCGGACGCGTCGCCGGCGATCGTCGAGCGCGCCGTGCGAGCGGGCCAGAAGGTCGTGGTCGGCACGAGCGGCTGGTCGGCCGAGCGGATCGCCGGTCTCGAGGAGCTCGTCGCGGAGACGCCGGGCGCCGGTGTCATCGTGGTCCCGAACTTCTCGCTCGGCTCCGTGCTCGGCACGGCGCTCGCGCGCATCGCGGCCCCCTTCTTCGACTCGATCGAGATCGTCGAGACGCACCACCCGCGCAAGGTCGACTCGCCGTCCGGCACCGCCGTGCGGACCGCCGAGATCATGGCCGAGGCGCGCGGCGGCAAGCCCGCTGACGCGCCCTTCGCCGAGCAGGAGGCCCGCGGCCAGCTCGTCGCGGGGATCCCCGTGCACAGCCTGCGGCTCGCGGGCGTCTCCGCGAAGCAGGAGGTCCACCTGGGCGGGCCGGGGGAGACGCTCACGCTCACCCACAACACCTCCTCGAACG
The DNA here is from genome assembly GCF_050310065.1 of Leucobacter luti. Classification (GTDB taxonomy): domain Bacteria; phylum Actinomycetota; class Actinomycetes; order Actinomycetales; family Microbacteriaceae; genus Leucobacter; species Leucobacter luti_B. Next base: position 1,488,970 of record NZ_CP190007.1, read on the forward strand.
AGGCGTACCGCGCGGGCATCGTCGCGGCGCTCACGGCCGTGCGCGACGCCTCGGGGGTCACTGTCGGCCTCGACAGCGTGCTGGGGCTCGACGGGCTGGGATCCGGGGCCGGATCAGGATCCGGGGCCGGCGAGTGAGCGCACGCACCCGCGCCATCATCGGCGTTGTGATCATGAGCGCACTGCTCGTGCTCTACTTCGGCTTTGTCGGCGTGCGCGCCGTCGCGCTCCTCGCCTCGGGGGAGGCGATCCCGATCATCATGGGCGCGGCCATGCTCTTCCTGCCGCTCCTCGGACTCTGGGCGCTCTGGCGCGAGCTCGCGTTCGGGCGCCAGGCGACGCGGCTTGCTGATCGCCTCGATGCCGAGGGGCTCATGCCGGAGGAGCCCGTCGCGGCGCTGCCCTCCGGACGCCCCGTGCGCGAGGACGCGGACGCCGCGTTCCCGAGGTACCGGGCCGAGGCCGAGCAGAATCCTGGCGCCTGGCAGTCCTGGATGCGGCTCGGGATCGTCTACGACGCCTGCGGAGACAGGAAGCGCGCAAGAAGTGCGATTCGACAAGCAATCCGCCTAGAACGCGACGAAATCCGTGGAGGATCCTCGACCGATTAGGGAAAACTTCCGTCCCGACCTAAGATCTTCGGCGGAATGACAGCGGCCGGGGCCCAGATGACCCCGCTTCGGATCCGCCGCTGCCGGAGATTCGTCGCGGAAACCGCGTCAGAAAGCTACGGTTAGGACATGGCCAAGTACGACCTGGGTACGCCAGAGCCGGCGACACGCACACTCGACTCCGTCACGGGGATGAGCAAGAAGGGGCTCCCGTCCGGCACCGTCGGCGTCATGGGCGCCCTCGTCATCGGGCTTTCGGTGTGCGCGCCCGCGTACACACTGACCGCCGCGGTCGGCCCAGCCGCGAGCGAGGTCGGATACCAGACGCCCGCGATCTTCCTCATGGGCTTCCTCCCGATGCTGCTCGTGGCCCTCGGCTACCGGGCCCTCAACTCGGCGATGCCGGACTCTGGCACCTCGTTCACCTGGGCGACCCGCGCCTTCGGCCCCTGGATCGGCTGGATGGCCGGCTGGGGCCTCATCGCGGCCACCGTGCTCGTGCTCTCGAACCTCGCGGGCATCGCGGTCGAGTTCCTGTTCCAGTCCATCTCGATCGCGGTCGGGAACCCCGCCATCGCCGAGATTTCCGACAACAAGTTCATCAATATCCTCGTCTGCCTCGGCTTCATGGCACTCGCGACCCTCATCTCGTACCGCGGCATGACCTCGACGAAGATCTTCCAGTACATCACCGTCATCTTCCAGATGGCGATCCTCATCTGGTTCATCGTCGCGATGTTCATCGGAGCGGCGGATCCCGCCAACGAGGCGGGCAAGATCCCGGAGCTCTCCTGGTTCAACCCGCTCGAGGTCGACAGCTTCAGTGCGTTCGCCGCGGGCATCGCGGTCTCGATCTTCGTGTACTGGGGCTGGGACACGGTCCTCACCATGGGCGAGGAGACGAAGCCCTCGAAGGGTCGCCTCTCGACCGAGAGCAAGGCCGCGATGATCCTCGTCGCAATGCTCGTCGTGCTCTACGTCGGCACGGCAGCGGCGACCGTTGCCTATGCCGGTCTCGGCGACACGGGCACCGGCCTGAACAACCCGGCCATCGCAGAGAACGTGTTCGCCGCGCTCGCGCACCCCGTCATGGGACCCGCCGCGATCCTGCTCTCGGTCGCGATCCTCGTGAGCGCCATGGCGTCGATCAACTCGACCGCGATCTCGCCCGCGCGCACCCTGCTCGCGATGTCGCACTACGGCGCGCTCCCCGCACCGATCAAGAAGATCCACCCGAAGTTCAAGTCGCCGTACGTCGCGCTCATGCTGTCCTCGATCGTTGCCTCGGTCTTCTACGCGGTCATGCGCTTCCTCAGCGAGGACGTGCTGTGGGACACCATCACGGCGCTCGGTATGATGGTCTGCTTCTACTACGGCATCACGGCGCTCGCGAGCCCCTGGTACTTCCGCAAGACCGCGCTCAAGGAGGGCTTCGGCTCGTTCATGTCGAAGTTCGTGCTCCCCGGCATCGGTGGCATCCTGCTCCTCGTCGTCTTCGTGCAGACGACGGTCGACAGCATGGACCCCGAGTTTGGATCCGGCAGCAACATCGCGGGCATCGGCCTCGTCGGCATCATCGGCGTGGTTGTCCTCGGGCTCGGGATCGTGCTCATGATCCTGCAGTCTCGCGTCTCGCCCGAGTTCTTCCAGGGGCGCGTGCTCGCGCGCGCCGAGGCGAGCACCGACACCTCCGCGATGGACGTGTTCGACGACGGGCTGGGGTCGTAGGGGCGTCTTCGGGTTCTTTTCCTTGCTCCCGGAGGGGCGGTTCGGCACGTGCCGGGTCGCCCCTTCGGCCGTTTTGTCGGGGGGCCGGCGTAGACTGCTCTGCGTGACTGAGAACCGGATCGAGACCCCGTACGAAGACCTGCTCCGAGAGGTGTACGAGCACGGCACGCCGAAGTCGGATCGCACCGGCACTGGCACGCGCAGCCTGTTCGGCAAGCAGATCCGCTTCGACCTCGCGGAGTCGTTCCCGCTCATCACGACGAAGCGCGTGCACTTCAAGTCGGTCGCGATTGAGCTGCTGTGGTTCCTCCGCGGCGAGGGCAACACGGCGTTCCTCAAGGAGCACGACGTCACGATCTGGGACGAGTGGGCCGACGAGAACGGCGACCTGGGTCCCGTCTACGGCGTGCAGTGGCGATCCTGGCCCACGCCCGCGGGCGAGCACATCGACCAGATCGCGGAGGTCGTGGAGCAGATCCGCGCGAACCCGGACTCGCGGCGCCACATCGTGTCGGCGTGGAACGTCGCAGACCTGGGCGACATGGCGCTTGCGCCGTGCCACGCGTTCTTCCAGTTCTACGTCGCCGACGGCAAGCTGTCGTGCCAGCTCTACCAGCGCTCCGCCGACATGTTCCTCGGGGTGCCCTTCAACATCGCCTCTTACGCCCTGCTCACGCTCATGGTCGCGCAGCAGACGGGGCTCGAGCCCGGCGAGTTCGTGTGGACGGGCGGCGACTGCCACATCTACGACAACCACGTGGAGCAGGTGGAGCGCCAGCTCGCGCGCGAGCCCTTCCCGTACCCGCGGATCGCGATCCGGAAGCGCGACTCGCTCTTCGACTACGAACTCTCGGACTTCGAGATCCTCGACTACCAGCACCATCCGGGCATCAAGGCCCCGGTGGCGGTGTAGCCCGTGGAACTCGGCCTGATCTGGGCGCAGGCCCGAGGCGGCGCGATCGGCCGCGACGGCGACATGCCGTGGCACCTGCCCGAGGACCTCGCGCACTTCAAGCGCGAGACGCTCGGGGCGCCCGTCATCATGGGGCGGCGCACGTGGGAGTCGCTGCCGGAGCGCTTCCGGCCGCTGCCCGGGCGCACGAACGTGGTGGTGTCGCGCGACGCCGGCTTCGCCGCCGATGGCGCGCAGACGGCGGTGTCGCTCGATGGCGCCCTGTCGCTCGCCGCCGGTTCCGGCGCGCCCGCCGCGTGGGTGATGGGCGGAGGCCAGCTGTACCGCGCCGCCATGCCGCTCGCCTCGGTCCTGGTGGTGACGAAGATCGAGCTCGACGTCCCCGACGCGGACACCTTCGCGCCCGAGATCGGCCCCGAGTGGCGCCTCACGGATCCGGGAACTGAGCTTTTGGCCGCCAGCGGCCTCCGCTACCGCTTCGAGCGCTGGGAGCGGTAGCGGGCGCCGCCGGCCCTAACTGCCGGCGCCCGGCTCGCGCCGGCTCGCGCCGGTCGTTGAGTTGACCCAAAGTGACGGTTTCTGCACTCCAGGGCACACTTTGCGTCAACTCAGGGGTCCGCCTCGCGCCGTGCCGGGCTTGAGTTGACCGAAAGTGACGCATTCTGCGTTCCAGGGCATACTTTGGGTCAACTCTGGGGTGCAGGGCGAGATCCGTGCCCCTTCCTGTGCCCACTCCCGTGCCCCGGAGGTTGAGTTGACCCAAAGTGACGCATTCTGCACTCCAGGGCACACTTTGCGTCAACTCAGCTGCCGCCGCGCCCGCGCCCGGGCTTGAGCTGACCGAAAGTGACGCATTCTGCGTTCCAGGGCATACTTTGCGTCAACTCAGGGGCCCGCGGGGGCGCGGGAGGCGCGCGACGCGGCGCCGGGGCCGCCGTTGTCAGCGGTGTCCGGTAGCCTAGTGAGGTGGCAAACCAGGAAAACCCGTTCGGTCAGGTACTCGTCGCGCTCGTCACGCCCTTCCAGGCGGACGGCGAGGTCGATTGGCCCGCGACCGAGAAGCACATCGACGACTGCATCCAGAGCGGCGCCGACGGCATCGTCGTCACCGGGACCACGGGGGAGACGTCGACGCTGACGGACCCCGAGAAGATCAAGCTCGTCGAGGTCGCAAAGTCCGTCTCGGGCGGCCGCGCCAAGATCATCACGGGCGGCGGATCCAACGAGACCGCGCACGCGATCGAGCTCTACCAGGCCAGCGAGAAGGCCGGGGCTGACGGCGTCATGATCGTCACCCCGTACTACAACAAGCCCACCCAGGCCGGCCTACTCACGCACTTCCGCATGGTCGCGGACGCGACCGATCTGCCGGTCATCCTGTACGACATCCCCGGCCGCACGGGCGTCCCGATCAAGTACGAGACGATCCTGCGCCTCGCGAAGCACCCGAACATCCTCGCGGTGAAAGACGCCAAGGGCGACTTCAGCGAGGTCAGCCGCGTGCTGAACCAGACGGATCTCATGTACTTCTCCGGCGACGACGCGAACGTGCTCCCGCACCTCGCGATCGGCGCGACGGGGCTCATCGGCGTCACCGCGAACATCGCTGCAGCGCCGTATCGCGCGATCATCGACGCGGTGAACGCTGGCGACCTGCACACGGCCCGCGACGCGCATCAGCGCCTCGAGCCGCTCGTGCGCGCCGTCATGACGCACGTGCCCGGCACGGTCGCGGCCAAGTACATCCTGCACGGCCTGGGCCGCATCGGCAGCCCGCGCGTGCGTCTCCCGCTCGTCGGACCGGAGGAGTGGGAGGCCGCCCTCATCGAGGACGAGCTCGCGCTCGTCACGGACGTCCCGGGCGTCGACCTTTCGAACTTCAGGCCGGACCGCAACGCGGCTGCCGGCGGTGCCCTGCCCAAGATCGCAGGCACCACCCGCTAACAAACAGGAGGCTACGTGCCCAACCCCTCATACGCTCCGCCCGCACTCGAAGCGGGTACTCTCCGCGTGACGCCGCTCGGCGGTCTCGGCGAGGTCGGTCGCAACATGACCGTCTACGAGATCGACGGCAAACTGCTGATCGTGGACTGCGGCGTGCTGTTCCCGGAGGTGCAGCACCCGGGCGTGGATCTCATCCTGCCCGACATCACGAAGATTCAGGATCGCCTCGGCGACATCGTCGCGGTCGTGCTCACGCACGGCCACGAGGACCACATCGGCGGCGTCCCGTATCTGCTCAAGATGCGCGAGGACATCCCGCTCGTCGGCTCGAAGCTGACCCTCGCGTTCGTCGAGGCGAAGCTCAAGGAGCACCGGATCCGCCCGATCACCCGCGTGGTGAGGGAGGGCGAGCGCGTCCAGTACGGCCCGTTCGACCTCGAGTTCATCGCGGTGAACCACTCGATCCCCGACGCGCTCGCGGTCGCGATCCGGACCGATGCCGGCCTCGTGATCGGCACGGGCGACTTCAAGATGGATCAGCTGCCGCTCGACCGCCGGATCACGGATCTGCGCGCCTTCGCCCGCCTGGGCGAGGAGGGCGTCGACCTGTTCATGACGGACTCGACGAACGCTGACGTGCCTGGCTTCACCCCCGCGGAGAAGAACATCGGCCCGGTCATCGAGCAGGTCATCGCGAAGACCCGCGGCAAGGTCGTGGTCGCGAGCTTCTCGAGCCACGTGCACCGCGTGCAGCAGGTGCTCGACGCCGCGCACGCAAACGGGCGCCGCGTCGTGCTGCTCGGCCGCTCCATGGTCCGCAACATGAAGATCGCGGCGGATCTCGGCTACCTCGACGTCCCCGAGGGCGTGCTCGTCGATCTCAAGAAGAGCGGCGACATCCCGGATCACCGCATCGTCTACATGTCGACGGGTTCGCAGGGCGAGCCGATGGCCGTGCTCAGCCGCATGGTCAACCGCGAGCACCAGGTCGAGGTCGGCGAGGGCGACACCGTGATCCTCGCCTCGAGCCTGATCCCGGGCAACGAGACCTCGGTGTACCGGATCATCGACGGCCTGATCAAGCTCGGCGCCGACGTCGTTCATAAGGGCAACGCGAAGGTGCACGTCTCGGGCCACGCCGCCGCGGGCGAGTTGCTCTACTGCTACAACATCGTCAAGCCGAAGAACGTGATGCCGATCCACGGCGAGTACCGCATGCTCGTCGCGAACGCGGCCCTCGCGATTGAGACGGGCGTGCCGCAGAATCGCACCGTCATCGCGGAGAACGGCACGATCGTCGACCTCGCTGACGGCGTTGCTCGCATCGTCGGCCAGCTCGACACCGAGTTCATCTACGTCGACGGCAAGAGCGTCGGCCGCGTGACCGACGACGATCTGCGGGATCGCCGCACGCTCGCCGAGGAGGGCTTCATCTCGGTGATCACGGTCGTCGAGACGACCCTCGGCAACATCGTTTCCGGCCCCGACATCCACGCGAAGGGCGTCGCCGAGGACGAGCACGTCTTCGACAAGATCAAGCCGCAGATTGCGAAGGCGCTCGAGGATGCGATGGCCGATGGCGTCACGGATCACCACCAGCTCCAGCAGATCGTGCGCCGCACGATCGGCCGCTGGGTCGGCACGAAGCTCCGCCGCAAGGCGATGATCGTGCCCGTCGTGGTGTTGGTGTAGGGCGTGTCCACCGCTTCGGGCGGCGCGACTGCCCGACTCGCGACCGCGGATGAGCGCGCCAGCTGGGACGCGCTCATCGCGGCGAACCCCGGCGGGGGAGAGGTCTGGCAGGGCGCCGAGTACCTCGCGCTCAAGCGCGCGGAGGGCCGCTACCTCGAGCGCTTCGTCGTCGTCGAGCGGCCCGGCCGCAGCGCCGTCGCCGTCGGCGTGCTCGCGAAGCGCGTGCCGCTCGTCGGCGAGTGGTGGCACGCGCCCGCCGGCCCGGCCGGCGAGTCCGCCGCCGACGTGCTCGAGGTCGCCGCCGCCGTCGCCGCGCTCGCGAGATCCCGCGGCGCGTTCCTGCTGAAGATCGAGCCCAGGACCGGGATCGAGACGGCTGCCGCCTATCGTGCGGCGGGGTACCGCGACACGGTCAGGGTGATCCCGAATCCGTCGACCATCCTGGTCGACGTCTCGGGTACCGAGGACGAGGTGTTCAAGCGGATCGGCAAGAAGGCGCGCAATTCGATCAACCGCGCCAAGCGCGACGGGATCGTGGCCACGCGGGTTCCCGCGACGACCGAGAACTGCGCGGCGCTCTACCGGCTGCTGCAGGAGACGGCCGAGGGGCGGTTCGTGCTGCGCTCCGAGCGCTACTACCGGGAGTTCTGGCAGCAGTTCGAGCGGGCGGGCGCTGGCCAGCTGTTCTTCGCGCACCGCGACGGTGAGCTCGTCGCTGGCGCGTTCGCGATGGGCCTCGGCGAGAAGACGACCTACAAGGACGGCGCCTCGGTGCGCGCGAAGACCGCCTACGGCGCCTCGCACGCGCTGCAGTGGGAGGTGATCCGCTGGGCGAACGAGCGCGGCGCGCTCACCCACGACCTCTGCGGCGCCCCGCCGGCGGCGCGCGTCGACGACCGCGAGCACCCGCTTTTTGGCGTGGGCCAGTTCAAGCGCTCCTTCGCCCCGGACATCACGGACTACGCGGGCGCCTTTGACCTTCCTCTCAAGCCGTGGGCCTATGGTTTCTGGGTCAAGCTCGGCGACCGCATCGCGAGGCGGATGTCGCTCGCGATCAGGAAGGATCCCTACTACTAATGGCCGCTGGACTCATGCGCGCGAGCGCGGTGATGGCATCGGGCACCATGGTTTCGCGCGTCCTCGGCTTCGCAAAGTCGATGCTCCTCGTATACGCCATCGGCATGGTGGCCTCGAAGTCGGCAGACGCGTTCGCGAACGGCAATCTGCTGCCGAACACGCTCTACATGATCCTCGCGGGCGGCATGATCAACGCGGTGCTCGTGCCGCAGATCGTGAAGGCTGCGAAGAACCCCGACGGCGGCGCCGCCTACATCAACAAGATCCTGACCCTCGTGCTCACGACGCTCGCCGTCGGCACGGCGGTCGTCATGCTGCTCGCGCCGTGGATCATGTGGCTCCTCACCCCGGAGTGGGGTGAGGCGCAGCGCTCGCTCGCCGTCGCGTTCGCCTACTGGTGCCTGCCGCAGATCGTGTTCTACGGCATGTACACGGTGCTCGGCGAGGTGTTGAACGCGCGCAGCGTGTTCGGGCCTTTCACCTGGGCGCCGGTGCTCAACAACGTGATCGCGATCGCGGGCATCATCGTGTTCGTCGCGATGTACGGATCGGATCGCAACGGCACCCGCTCGCCGTCGGACTGGGATCCCACGGCGATCGCCGTGCTCGCGGGCAGCGCGACCCTCGGCGTCATCGCGCAGGCGCTCGTGCTGTTCATCTCCTGGCACAAGGCCGGGATCCGGTACCGCCCCGATTTTCACTGGCGCGGCACGGGCCTCGGCCAAACCGGTCGGATCGCGGGCTGGAGCCTCGCGACGATCACGGTCATGCAGCTGAGCGGCTTCATCACGCAGGCCGTCGTGAACACGGCCTCGGGTGCTGGCGCCTCGGCGAGCGCGATGCAGAACGCCTGGCTGATCTTCATGCTGCCGCACTCGGTGCTCGCGGTGTCGCTCGGCACCGCCTATTTCACGCGACTTGCCGAGTCGGGACAGAACGGCAACATGGTCGACTTCCGCGCCGATTTCTCGGCCTCCGCGCGGCAGATCCTGCTCGTGATGGTGCTCGCGGCGGTCGCCGTGTTCTCGGCCTCGCCGTTCATCAGCACGGTGTTCAATCTCAACGCGGATCCGCACCTTGTTTACCAGTTCACGCTCGTGCTGCAGTGCTACATGCTGGGGCTCGCGGCCTACAGCTTCCTGTTCGTCGTCCAGCGCGCCTTCTACGCACTCTCGGACACGAAGTCGCCGTTCATCTTCACGTCGATCCAGATCGGCCTGCTCGTCGTGCTCGCCCTGTGCCTGCTCGTGCTGCCGAAGGAGTGGGTGGGCCCGGGCTACGGGCTCGTCTTCAGTCTCACGATCATCGTGCAGGCGCTCATCGCGGTGTTCATGCTGCGCAAGAAGGTCGGCTCGATCGACGGCGCCAGGATCCTCGCGAGCCTGCTGCAGTTCACGATCGCGGCGGTTCCGGCGCTCGTCATCGGCTGGGGCCTCTCGCTCGCCGTCGGCGTGATCTTCCCCGACTACGGGATCCTCGCGGCGATCGGCTTCGCAGCGATTGACGCGCTCGTCGTCACCGGGGTGTACCTCGTCACGCTCCGTCTGATCCGCTCGCCTGAGCTCGCCGAGCTCTCCAACTTCGTCTCCCGCAAACTCGGAAGGAACCGATCGTGACCCTCACTGTCACACCCTGCACGGACCGCACCAGCTGGGACGAGACCGTCAAGCGCCTTGGCGGTCACCCGCTGCAGCTCTGGGGCTGGGGCGAACTCAAGTCGGCGCACCGGTGGAGCGCCGAGCGCGTGCTCGTGACGGACGAGGTCGGCGAGGTCGTGGGGGCGGCCCAGCTCCTCACTCGCGCGCTGCCAGGCCCGCTCGGCGGCTTCGTGTACGCGCCCCGCGGGCCAGTGCTGGCGCGGGATCCGGAGGACGCGCTGCGCCCCGCGCAGCGGCCCGCGCCCGCCGAGGTGGCCGACGCGATCGCGGACTACGTGCACGGATCCCGCCGCGCGGTCGCCGTGTCGATCGAGCCGGACGAGAACGCGGGGGAGTTCCCCCTCGGATCGCCGTGGCGCGAGGCGAAGACCACCGTGCTGCCCGCCCGCACGCTCATTCTGGATCTCACCAGGACCGAGGACGAGCTCATGGCGGACATGTCGAAGAAGCACCGCCAGTACGTGCGGAAGTCCGGCCGCGAGGAGTCGCTCGAGATCCGCCCGGTCGAGACGATCGAGCAGCTCGACGAGTGCCTCGAGGTGTATCACGCCACGAGCGAGCGCGCCGATTTCGGGCTCCACGAGGACTCGTACTACCGCGACGCGTTCACGATGCTCGGCGACGACTCGCCCGTGTGGGCGAGCTACGTCGACGGCAAGCCCGTCGCCTTCCTCTTCATGGCGAAGTCGGATCGCACGGCCTTCGAGCTCTACGGCGGCATGAGCGAGGAGGGCCAGCGCCTTCGCGCGAACTACGCCCTGAAGTGGCACGTGATCCGAGAGATGAAGCGGCTCGGGATCACGCGCTACGACTTCGGCGGCCTCATCAACGACGGCGTGACGACCTTCAAGACGGGATTCGCCTCGCACGAGAATCTGCTCTCGGGCACCTGGGATCGCCCCGGCCCCGGATACAAGATCTGGACCGAGGGACTCCCGCTCGCAAAGAAGATCGTGCGGGGCCTTCGGCGCGGCTGATCCCGGGTTTTCACCCGACCGTTTCCTGGCGCGCCGCCTGGGATCCTCGTCCGTGTCAGCGGGGGCCTGTACCGTATTCACATGGCCAGTAAAGCTTCGTCGCGCGAAAAATCGGGCGGATCCCAGTCCAGGGGATCGCGCTCGACGAGCACGCGCACGAGCGCGAAGACAAAGGTGCTCATGGAGCCCGAGCCGAGCGAGGGCGTCGTCGTCCGTGCCTGGAACGGGCTCGCCCACGCCGTCGGCGGCGCCGCGCGCGCCTTCCGCGTCGAGCCGCTCGCGCCGGAGGACCGGCGCGACGGGATCCCGCTGCTGCTCGTACTGCTCGCGCTTGTCGGCGTCGTGGTCGAGTGGTTCTTCATCGGCCAGCCGGTCGCGGTGCAGCTCGACGCGTGGACCTTCGGCGGCATCTTCGGCCGTGTGGCCTTCGGCCTGCCGATCATCATGGCGGGCTTCGCGCTCTGGCTCTTCAATCATCCGTCGAGTGTCACCGACAACCGGCGGATCGCGGTCGGCCTGTTCCTCGCGATCACCGCGATTTCCGGGCTCACGCACGTGTACGGCGGCACGCCGAAGCCGAGCGACGGCATGCCCGCGCTCGCCGAGGCCGGCGGCCTGCTCGGCTGGATGGTCGGGGCCCCGCTGCTCGCACTCACCGTGTGGGTGGCCACGCCGATTCTCTCGATCCTGCTCGCCTTCTCGATCCTGATCGTCACGAAGACGCCCCCCGGGCGGATCGTGAAGCGGCTGCAGGAGGCCTACGCGTTCCTGTTCGGCGTTGTCGAGGGGGAGCAGGAGGCACAGCAGGAGGAGCCTGCCGGGCGCCGTAAGCGCGACAAGAAGGCCTCGGACGACGCGCTGTTCGATCTCGAGGAGCAGGAGGGCGACGGGGACTCGATTCCCTGGTGGCGCCGCAACTCATCGGGCCGCGAGGAGGATCCGGCGTACGCGGGGGACCAGGCGTCGCTCGAGGGGGCGCTGCCCGGATCCGGCGCGGAGGAGGCAGCTTCCGACGCGGCCAAGGGCGCGTTCGAGACGGCACTCGCCCCGGGGGAGCCGACCGACGTGTTCCCCTCCGACCTCTTCAGCGACCTCGATCGCGCGGAGAGCGCGGTGCAGCAGGCCGCGCCGGCGCGCGCGTCCGGGCTCGGCGACGACTCCTGGGACGACTTCGCGGGCGACTCGGGCGCCGATGATGCTGCTGCCGCCGCTGCCGCGGCCGAGCCGGCGCCGTTCGCCGTCGCGCCGCCGCACGATCCGGCGCGCGCCGAGTACCATCTGCCGGATCAGAGCGCGCTCACTGTCGGCGACCCGCCGAAGGCCCACACCGACGCGAACGACCAGATCATGGCCGCGCTCGCCCGGGTGTTCGAGGAGTTCAAGGTCGACGCGCGCGTCTCCGGCTTCTCGCGCGGGCCCACGGTCACGCAGTACGAGGTTGAGCTCGGCCCCGGCGTGAAGGTCGAGAAGGTCACGGCGCTCTCGAAGAACCTGGCCTACGCGGTCGCGTCGAACGAGGTGCGGATCCTCTCGCCGATTCCGGGCAAGAGCGCGATCGGCATCGAGATCCCGAACAAGGATCGCGAGAACGTCGCGCTCGGCGACGTGCTGCGCTCGGCGAAGGCGCAGCGGAGCGTCCACCCGATGACGATTGGCGTCGGCAAGGACGTGAAGGGCGGCTTCGTCGTCGCGAACCTCGCGAAGATGCCACACCTGCTCGTCGCAGGCGCGACGGGCTCCGGCAAGTCGAGCTTCATCAACTCGATGATCACGAGCATCCTCATGCGGGCGACGCCCGCGGAGGTGCGCATGGTGCTCGTCGACCCGAAGCGCGTCGAGCTCACGGTGTACCAGGGCGTTCCGCACCTGATCACCCCCATCATCACGAACCCCAAGAAGGCGGCGGAGGCGCTGCAGTGGGTCGTGAAGGAGATGGACATGCGCTACGACGATCTGGCGAGCTTCGGCTTCCGCCACATCGACGACTTCAACGAGGCCGTGCGCTCCGGCAGCATCGTCCTGCCCCCGGGCAGCCAGCGCGTGCTGAAGCCGTACCCGTACCTCCTCGTGGTCGTCGACGAGCTCGCCGACCTCATGCTGATCGCGCCGCGCGACGTCGAGGACTCGATCCAGCGGATCACGCAGCTCGCCCGCGCGGCAGGCATCCACCTGGTGCTCGCGACGCAGCGGCCGTCGGTCAACGTCGTCACGGGCGTCATCAAGTCGAACGTGCCGAGCCGCTACGCGTTCGCTGTGGCGTCGGGAACGGACTCGCGGGTCATCCTCGACGAGGTCGGTGCTGAGCGGCTCATCGGCCAGGGCGACGGCCTGCTGCTCCTGAACGGCGAGTCCACGCCGATGCGCGTGCAGGGCGCGTGGGTTGGAGAGGCCGAGATCGCGCAGGTCGTGGCGCACGTGAAGGCGCAGGCGCAGCCCGAGTACCGCGCCGACGTGCAGCAGGCCGCGGAGAAGAAGGAGATCGACGAGGACATCGGAGACGACCTCGAGGTGCTGCTCGCGGCCATCGATCTCGTCGTGACCTCGCAGTTCGGCTCCACCTCGATGCTGCAGCGGAAGCTCCGCGTCGGCTTCGCGAAGGCGGGCAGGCTTATGGATCTCATGGAGTCGCGCGACATCGTGGGGCCCTCCGAGGGGTCGAAGGCGCGCGACGTGCTCGTGACCCCGGAGCAGCTCCCCGAGGTGATCGCGAGGATCAAGGGCGGCCCGGCCGCTCCGGCGTTCGGCGCTCCCGCGGCCGCGGCCGCGGCTCCGGCGCCGGCGCCTGCACCTGCACCGGCGCCTGCACCTGTAACGGCACCGGTGGTCGATGCCGCCCCGGCGACGACTCCGTTGCCGGCTGCCGGCCACGACGCCGAGGACCAGGCGACCGACGTGATCGAGCCGCTCCGCGAGGACGGCCACGGCGATTCCCGCTACGACGATCCGATCGCGCAGTACCAGGCTGGCCTCGAAGAGGTCGAGGGTGAAGACGACGAGGACGCATGGAAGTTGACGGGTCGTGACTGAGTCGAGCGCGGGGACGCAGCCGGCGGGCAAGCCGAGCAACTGGAACGCCCCCAACATCATCACCGGGATCCGGATCATCGCGACCCCGTTCTTCCTCTGGATGCTGCTCGCGGACGGGGGAGAGAACGGCGCGCTCCGCTGGGCCTCGGCCGTGTTCTTCGTCCTCGCGATCGCGACGGACGCGTGGGACGGGCACATCGCCCGCTCGCGCGGGCTCATCACCGACCTCGGCAAGCTGCTCGACCCGATCGCCGACAAGTTCCTCACCGGCGCAGCGCTCGTCGGGCTCTCGATCCTCGCTGAGCTGCCGTGGTGGGTCACGATCGTCGTGCTTGTGCGCGAGGTCGGGATCACGGTCCACCGGCTCATCGTCGCGCACGACGTCGTCGTCGCAGCGGCGTGGATGGGCAAGCTCAAGACCGTCGCCCAATCGGTCGCGATCACGCTCGCGCTGCTGCCGCTCGCGAGCGTCATGGGTGACGCGGCCCCCGTCGCGATCTGGCTCAATATCATCACGATGTCGATCGCGGTCGCGCTCACGATCCTGAGCGGCATCGACTACATCATCGCCTTCGTGCGCGCGGGCAAGGCCCAGAAGTGAGTCTCACCGCGCGGGTGATCGAGGCGGCCGCCGCGCGCGGGATCCGGATCGCCGTCGCGGAGTCTCTCACGGGCGGTCTCCTCGCGGACGCGCTCGTGCAGGTGCCCGGCGCTTCTCGCGTCTTCTCGGGCGGGATCGTGGCCTACGACACGGCGCTCAAGCACAGCCTGCTCGGGGTCGACCCCGGGTTGCTCGCCCAGCGTGGACCGGTCGATCCCGAGGTCGCGCGGCAGATGGCCCTCGGCGTGAGGCGGGCGTGCGCGACACCGCGAGAGGCGGGTGCCGCGTCCGAGGGGCCGTTGCCGGCCGGGTCGCCCGTCGAAGCCGAGCTCGGGCTCGCGACGACGGGGGTTGCCGGCCCGGATCCGGATCCGCAGTCCGGTCAGCTGGCCGGGACGGTGTGGATTGGAGTGAGCGTGGGCGACACGACCAGGTCCGTCGAGCTGCACGCCGCAGGCGACCGCTCGGCAATCCGGGCGGCGGCGGTCGCCGCGGCTATCGAGCTCGCGGCTGAGCGGCTTGGTGTGGCCCCCGAAGCCGGGGAACCGGGGGGCGGAACTGTCCACGACCGGGGAAAAAGCTGAGACATTACTGAAACCTGAGTCAACCCGACTCAAGTCCAGACAAGTTTCAGGAATACGCCGTGTAGTCTCTGAGTTACTCCCTGTAACGGCGATCGAAACTGATCGCGGGGCTCGCAAGACGAATCCAAGGTCCTGCGGGTAGGGTGGAAGCACGGCATACCGTGCAAGTAAAGGAGGGCTCACATGGTGCTGATGCGTCAAGAGATCGGCGACGTGTTGCGTGACTTCCGGCTTCAGAAGGGCCGTACGCTTCGCCAGGTCGCGGGGGAGGCGAGCGTTGCGCTTGGCTACCTCAGTGAGGTGGAGCGCGGGCAGAAGGAGGCGTCGAGCGAGATTCTCGCCGCCGTCGCCGACGCACTCGATACGCCGCTCTCGGTGATCATGGGAGAGGTGAGTGAGCGTCTCGCGGTCGTCGAGGGGCTCTCGCTTCCGATTCCGACTCGGGTGCCCGATACGGTCCCTGCGGAGCTGGTCTCGGGGTACTCGCCGCAGCTCGTGTCCTAGCGGCTGCTGCACTTGGCTTCTGCGTTGCGGGACACATTCCATCGCAGCGCAGCCGAAGCGCCCGGCATTTCGATGTCGGGCGCTTCGCTTTTATTGCCGGCCTCTCGGGGGCCGAGGTTTATTGCCGGCCTCTCGGGGGCCGAGGACTATTCGGGGGAGAAGAGATGCGGCTCAGTGAGTTCCGGCGCGCGTGCGCTGAGGAGTTTGGCGAGGACTACTCCCGCGTGCTGCTTCGGGATCACTGGCTACCGAAGCTCGGCATGACGGGCGAGGAGGCTCTCGAGCGCGGCCTGCAGGCGCGGGCGGTGTGGGATGCGCTCTGCGAAGATCTGCAGGTGCCGGTGGGTCGGCGGCACGGCCGTGGTCTCCGGGACCCGGAGAAGTAGCGCGCGACACGCCGCCTCCGTGTTCGAATATGTGTTCGAACGGTGCTACTTTCGTCCACAGGTGACGTGCCGGGGGAGTTGTCCCCAGATTCGCTCGCTGCGGTCGAAAGATCCGTCAGTGTCAGTGGTCGAATCTAGAGTGATTCCACGTCAGTCACCGACGCCTTGTCTGCCCCAATTCCGGGGCCGAGACAGTATGAAGGCAGCAACCCAGCGGCACGTCCCGCACGACACGAGGAGCACGACATGGCAGCACCCAAGGATCGCGAGAAGGCGCTCGAAGCAGCGCTGGCTCAGATCGACAAGAACTTCGGCAAGGGCGCGATCATGCGCATGGGCAGCCAGGAGCGGGCACCCGTCGAGGTGATTCCGACCGGCTCAGTTGCGCTCGACGTTGCGCTGGGAATTGGTGGCCTGCCCCGCGGCCGCATCATCGAGATCTACGGCCCGGAGTCTTCGGGCAAGACGACGCTCACGCTGCACGCCATCGCGAACGCGCAGCGCGCGGGCGGCATCGCGGCCTTCATCGACGCGGAGCACGCGCTCGACCCGGAGTACGCACAGAAGCTCGGCGTCGACATTGACGCGCTGCTCGTCGCCCAGCCCGACACGGGTGAGCAGGCGCTCGAGATCGCGGACATGCTGATTCGCTCCGGCTCGGTCGACCTGGTGGTCATCGACTCGGTCGCGGCGCTCGTGCCGAAGGCGGAGATCGACGGCGAAATGGGCGACAGCCACGTCGGCCTGCAAGCCCGTCTCATGTCGCAGGCGCTGCGTAAGATTACGGGCAGCCTGAACGCGACGAAGACCACGGCGATCTTCATCAACCAGCTCCGCGAGAAGGTCGGCGTCTTCTTCGGCAGCCCCGAGACGACCTCAGGCGGGAAGGCGCTCAAGTTCTACGCCTCGGTCCGCCTCGACATCCGCCGCATCCAGACGCTGAAGGACGGCACAGACGCGGTGGGTAACCGCACCCGCGTGAAGGTCGTGAAGAACAAGATGGCGCCGCCCTTCAAGCAGGCCGAGTTCGACATCCTCTACGGCGTCGGTATCTCCCGCGAGGGCTCGCTCATCGACTACGGCGTGGAGCAGGGGCTCATCAAGAAGAGCGGCGCCTGGTTCACGTACGACGGCGACCAGCTGGGCCAGGGCATGGAGAACGCGCGACGGTTCCTCATCCAGCACCCCGACATCGCGGCTGAGATTGAGGAGAAGATCCTCACGAAGCTCGGCGTGAACGGCCGTGGCAAGGAAGAGGCCGAGGCCGAGGCGAAGGGTGCCGCGAAGGATCCGAAGGACGCGAAGGCGCCCGTCGCTCCCGTCGCCGAGCCCGGGCAGCGCGCGAGCGCATAGCGTCATGGCAGTGCGATTCCTTCCCGCTCCCGGCGAGCGCGAAAGCTCGCCGGGAGCGGACCGGGAAGACCTCGCGGAGGTCATCGAGTTTCGCTCGGCCCTGCGGCAACGGCCGTGGGGCGGAGGCGGCGCCGGGGCCGAGGCGGAGGGTGAAGTCGAGGCTGAGGTGGGGGCCGAGACTGAGCTCGAGGTCGAGACTGAGAGTGCAGTCGGGCCTGAACTCGATCCTGAACTCGAGGCCGAACCCGAGGCGCAGGCCGAGCCCGGCCGGTGCAAGGAGGACGGCGTGCGACTGCTCGCGCGGCGCGCCCGCTCGAGCGGGGAGCTGCGCGCGGAGCTCCTGGCGCTCGAGCACGACGCGATCGACGTCGAGGAGGTCGTCGCCGAGTTCGAGTCGAGCCACTACCTCGACGATCTGGGTCTCGCGCGCGCCGTGACCGAGAAGCTCCGCGACGCGAAACAGGCGAGCAAAGCCCAGATCCGGCGCAAGCTTCGCGAGCGCAAGCTGCCAGACCACTGCATCGAGGAAGCCCTGTCCGAGCTCGACGTCGACGAGGAGTTCGCGCTGCTGCGCGCGGCGGCGGAGCAGCGGGCCGGCAAGCTCCGCGACCTCGACCGGCAGACCGCCGAGCGTCGCCTGCTCGGCTTCCTTGCGCGGCGCGGCTGGTCGGGGGAACCGGCGATGCGGGCGGCCTGTGAGGCGCTCGACGGGGTGGGGCGGCCCTCGGGCGGCGTCCGATTCCGCTGATCCCGCGACGGTACACTGGTGCCCATGACTCTCACCGCCGATCCCACCGTGATCGAGCCGTCGCCCGCCGCGCTTCGGCCCGACGGCAGCCCCCGCAGCTACACCGTCCGCACCCTCGGGTGCCAGATGAACGTGCACGACTCGGAGCGGCTCTCGGGCTCACTCGAGGCGGCGGGATACGTCGCCGCCGAGGAGTCCGAGCAGGCCGACGTCATCGTCATCAACACCTGCGCGGTGCGTGAGAACGCGGCGAACAAGCTCTACGGCAACCTCGGCCACCTCGCCGGCGTCAAGCGCGAGCGCGAGGGGATGCAGATTGCCGTTGGCGGCTGCCTCGCCCAGAAGGACCAGGGCGCCATCGTGGAGAAGGCGCCGTGGGTCGACGTCGTCTTCGGCACCCACAACATGGGGTCCCTCCCCGCCCTCCTCGAGCGGGCACGACACAACGAAGAGGCGCAGGTCGAGATCCTCGAGGCGCTCGAGGTGTTCCCGTCCACGCTCCCGACGAAGCGAGATTCGGCCTCGAGCGGCTGGGTCTCCATCTCGGTCGGCTGCAACAACACCTGCACGTTCTGCATCGTGCCCGCACTCCGCGGCAAGGAGAAGGACCGCCGACCCGGCGACATCCTCGCCGAGGTGCAGGCGCTCGTCGACGACGGCGCAATCGAGATCACCCTGCTCGGACAGAACGTCAACACGTACGGCGTCGAGTTCGGCGACCGGCAGGCCTTCGGCAAGCTGCTGCGGGCGATGGGCGAGATCGAGGGCCTCGAACGCGTGCGATTCACGAGCCCGCACCCCGCCGCCTTCACGGACGACGTGATCGCCGCCATGGCGGAAACCCACAACGTCATGCCGTCCCTGCATATGCCGCTGCAGTCCGGCTCAGACGCGGTGCTCAAGGCGATGCGCCGCTCCTATCGCTCGAAGAAGTTCCTTGGCATCCTCGACGCCGTGCGCGAGCGGATCCCGTACGCGGCGATCACGACCGACATCATCGTCGGCTTCCCCGGCGAGACCGAGGAGGACTTCGAGGACACGCTGCGCGTCGTCGAGGCCTCGCGCTTCTCGAGCGCCTTCACGTTCCAGTACTCGATCCGTCCCGGCACGCCCGCGGCCACCATGGAGAACCAGCTGCCGAAGGCCGTCGTGCAGGAGCGCTACGAGCGGCTCCTCGCCCTCCAGGAGCGCATCTCCCTCGAGGAGAACCAGGCGCAGATCGGCCGCACCCTCGACATCCTCGTCTCCGTCGGCGAGGGCAAGAAGGACGCGGCCACCCGCAGGCTCTCGGGCCGGGCCGAGGACAACCGGCTCGTCCACTTCGCGGTCCCCGAGGGAGCAGACGAGCCGCGGCCCGGCGACGTCGTGACCGTGGGCGTCACCGCGGCCGCCCCGCACTTCCTCATCGCGGACGACACCTCAGGCTTCGCGATCCGGCGCACCCGCGCGGGCGACGCGTGGGACCGTCGCCAGGCCGAGAGCTGCGGCGTCCCGGCGGCGCCCGCTACCGGATCCGACGCCGGGGCGCCGCGCGCCGTGAGCCTCGGCCTGCCCACGATCCGGACCCGATGAGCGCAGGGCCCTCGGGGTACTTGGGCGCGCCGAGGCTCTGGGCTGTCGTCGGCGCGACGGGCACCGGCAAGTCGGCCCTGTCGCTCGACCTCGCCGAGGCGCTCGGCGCACGCGGCCGCGGCTCCGAGATCGTGAACGCCGACGCCATGCAGCTCTACCGCGGCATGGATATCGGCACGGCCAAGGTTCCCGTCGCCGAGCGGCGCGGGATCCCGCACCACCTCTTCGACGAGGTAGAGCCGCGCGACGAGGCCACGGTCGCCTGGTATCAGGAGCGCGCCCGCGAGACGATCGACGCCGTGCTCGCCCGCGGCAACGACGCGATCCTCGTCGGGGGGTCCGGGCTCTACGTCTCGAGCGTGATCTTCGACTTCCAGTTCCCGCCGCGCGACGAGGCGCTCCGCGCCGAGCTCGAGCGGGAGTGCGAGGCCGCGGGCGTCGGCCCGCTGCTCGAGCGGCTCAGGGCGCTCGCCCCCGCCGTCGCGGAGGCCGTTGACGTGCGCAACCCCCGCCGCGTCGTGCGCGCCCTCGAGGTGGCACTGCTCGGCGGCGACGCCCAGGTCGTGCTGCCCTCCGAGCCGGTCCTGTGGCGCGAGCCGACGACGATCGTCGGCGTCAGCTGCCCCCGCGAGGAGCTCGTCGCCCGGCTCGACGAGCGGGTGCGCGAGATGTGGCGCGGGGGCCTCCTCGCGGAGGTGCGCGGCCTGATCCCGCGCGGGATCGAGACGGGCCCCACGGCGTCCCGCGCGATCGGCTATGCCCAGGCGCTCGCGCAGCTCGCCGGCTCGCTCAGCGAGGAGGAGGCGATCGCGGAGACCCAGGCGCTCACGCGGCGCTACGCCAGGCGCCAGGTGAGCTGGTTCAAGCGCTACCCGGACGTGCGCTGGGTCGACGGCCCCGGGCAGCGCGTCGCCGCGACTATCGTGGGGGAATGAACGAAAGCGCGCACCCCCGGAAGTACCACCTGCGCGAGTACGTGCCCGCCGACGCCGATCCCGTGATCCGGCTCTGGGAGGCCTGCGGCCTCACTCGCCCCTGGAACGACCCCCGCGCCGACCTCGCACGCGCGCACGCCTGGCAGCCGGATCTGCTGCTCGTCGCCGTGACGCTCGACGGCAGCATCGTCGGCTCGGTCATGGCCGGCTACGACGGCCACCGGGGCTGGCTGTACTACCTGGCCTCGGATCCCGCGCGCCGCGGGCGCGGGATCGGGCGGGCCCTCGTCGCAGAGGCCGAGCGCAGGCTCGCCGCGGCCGGGTGCCCGAAGGTGCAGCTCATGGTCCGCTCCGACAACGCGGCGGTCCAGGGCTTCTATGACTCGCTCGGCTACGAGCGCTCCGACGTGGCGGTGCAGGGCAAGCGCTTCCCCCCAGTGTCCGGATCCTGAACCCCTAGAATTGGCGCATGACTGCGCTGAGCTTCACCAAGGGACACGGCACCGGTAACGACTTCGTCCTGTTCACGGATCCCGAGGGGAAGCTCGCGCTCACGCCGGAGCAGATTCGTTTCATCTGCGACCGCCGCTTCGGCGTCGGCGCCGACGGCGTGATCCGCGCGGTGCGCTCGCGTGCCCTGCCCGAGGGGGCGGCGAGCCTCGCGGAGGAGCCGGAAGCCGAGTGGTTCATGGACTACTGGAACGCCGATGGCACCCCGGCGGAAATGTGCGGCAACGGGATCAGGGTCTACGCGCACTACCTGATCACGGAGGGTCTCGTGGCGCCTGAGCGGCGCGACACGCTCCCCATCGGCACCCGCGCGGGCGTGAAGGACGTGCTCGCGGGCGTCTCCGGCTACACGGTCGATCTCGGGCGCTGGCGGCTCGCGGGGGAGCGCCTCGTGTCGGTGCGCGGCCTCGACGTCGCGCGGCCCGGGCTCGGGATCGACCTCGGCAACCCGCACGTTGTGACGGCGCTCGCGGAGCCCGCCGAGCTCGACGCGCTCGACCTCACGCGCGCCCCCGAGCTCGATCCGGTGTCCGAGAACGGCGCGAACGTCGAGTTCGTGGTGCCCGAGGACCCGCTCGTGAAGGACGGCGTTGCGCGGATCCGGATGCGCGTGCACGAGCGCGGCTCGGGGGAGACCCTGTCCTGCGGCACGGGCACCGCGGCCGCGGCGCTCGCGTTCCGCTACTGGGGTGGCGAGGGAATGCCGAATCACTGGAGCGTCGACGTGCCGGGCGGGCGCCTCGCCGTGCGCATGTTCCCGACGGAGGAGGGCGAGCACGTCTCGCTCAACGGGCCGGCGGAGCTCGTGTACCGGGGGACGATCGAGCTGCCGTAGCTTCGGGGCCGAGGAGCGGATCGCGGCGATCCGCTTCCGCTCCCCTTTGCGCAAGGACAATAAGTTTGTATTATGGTGATTGCTGCACGAGAAATCTGACACGACGAGGTGAGCGAATGGCCCGCAATGATGCGCGCAAGGCGGTGATCTGCCCGTGCCACGACGTCACGGTCGGCGACGTGGAAGACGCGATCGCGCACGGGCACACGGACCCCGAGACGATCAAGCGCGCCACCGCGGTGTACATGGGAGCGTGCCAGGGTAAGTTCTGCTCGCCGCTCGTTCAGGCGCTGCTCGCGGAGCGCGGCATCGAGCCGGCGGGGGAGCAGCGGCGCCCGGCGGCGAGGCTTCCCATCGTTCCCGTCACCCTGGGGTCGCTCGTCGCGCCTCCCGGCGGCGACGATATTCGTCCTGCCCCGGGTCAAGCGGGCGAGCGCGGCTCCGAGAACGGGGCGAGCTGATGGCGCTCCCGGGAGTCTCCTCACAGCCGATCAGGTCCGGTTACGACACGATCATCATCGGTGCCGGCGTGCAGGGGCTCGCGATCGCCTACGAGCTCGCGAAGCGCGGCATGACCGACGTCCTCGTGGTCGATCGCTCCTGGCCCGGCGGCGGCGCGAGCGGGCGCAACGGCGAGCTCATCCGATCCGCCTTCGCCTCGACCGAGTGGTGCGAACTGTTCGAACTGTCCAGGCAGAAGTGGCTCGGGCTGTCCCAGGAGCTCGGCATGAATGTCCTGTTCAACCGCACGGGCTACGCGGTCGTCGCGACGACCGCGGAGCAGGCCGCGCAGTGCCGGGTCGACCACGACTTCCAGGCGGGGCTCGGGATCCGGACCGAGCTGCTCGACGAGCGCGAGGCGAGGAAGGTGCTTCCGGCCGCGAACCCGGATCTGGTCCGGGCGGCGGTGCTGCAGGAGCAGGCGGGCTTCGCTCACCACGACTCCGTGGTCGCCGGCTACCTGGAGAATGCGGCGCGGCTCGGCGTCCAGGTCGTCTCGGGAGTCACGGTGACGGGGCTCCTGCGCCGCGGCGACGACGTGACCGGGATCGCAACGGCCTGCGGCAGGCGGGTCGAGGCGAGGACGGTCGTCAACGCGGCCGGCGGGCAGGCGCTCGAGATCAACGCACTCGCCGGGCTCGAGTTCCCGCTCGTCGCGTCGCGCCTCGAGATGATCGTCACTCAGCCCCTGAAGCCATTCCTCACGCCTGGTGTCGCGGCGCTCGAGCTGCTCGGCTACTGTCACCAGACGGCGCGGGGCGAGTTCGTCGGCGGAACCGAACTGCCGCGGGTCGACGAGAGCACGAGCCTGAACGGTACCTGGACGGTGCTGCAGGACATCGCGACCAAGTTCGTGCAGCTATTCCCGGTCCTTGCGGGCACGAGGCTGCTGCGGCACTGGGCCGGCACCGTCAGCCAGACCCCGGATCTCGCCCCCGTGCTCGGGCCCGTGCCCGAGATCCCGGGCTACCTGCTGAGCGTCGGATGGGTGTACGGGTTCATGGGCGCCCCGGCTGCGGGCGAGCTGCTCGCGGAGCACATCGTGGCGGGGACGATCGACCGGCGCATGGCGCCGTTCGGAATCGAGCGGACGAGGACGGGCGACTGGATCCGCGAGGGCTCGCTCGTCGTTGACATGGATCTCGACGAGGAGGCGGCATGAACGGGGCCGGGAGCGAAGAACTGAGCTTCACGTTTGAGGGGCGGCGGGTGCCGGCCAAGCGCGGTCAGAGCATCGCCGGGGCGCTGCACGCGAGCGGCGTCTCGACGCTGTCGCGCGGTGTGAAGTATCACCGGCCGCGCGGCTACACCTGCGGCTTCGGCGCGTGCGGAGACTGCCCGCTCCGGATCGACGGGATGCCGCTGACCGTGTCGTGCACGACGCCGGTCGAGGGCGGCGAGCGCGTGCGCCGGGAGGGCGCGTTCCCCGGTGCAGGCTTCGACCTGCTCAGGACGGCCGACCTCATGCGCCCCCTGCTCAAGGCGGGCTTTCAGTTCAAGCTCTTCGCCGGGCAGCCCAGGCTCAGCAAGCTAGCGGGCGCCGTGCTCGCGGTCCTCGCCGGCGGTGGGCGCATGCCGAGCGCGGCGGCCGTTGCGCGCGGGACCATCACCCGCGTCGAGCGGCTCGCGGCCCCCGTCCTCGTGATCGGGGGCGGCGTCAGCGGGCTCGCGGCCGCACTTGCGGCTGCCGAGGCGGGTCACGAGGTTGTCGTCGTCGATCGGGACTTTCTTGGCGGGCGCTCTCAGGTCCGTACCGAGCAGATTCGAAATGGCCAGACCCGGGTGCGGCCGGACCGGGTCTTCCCGGTGCTGCTTGGCAACGCGGAGCGTCACCCCCGAATCCGCCTGATCCGGGGACTCGCGGTGGGACTCATTGACGGACTCGTGCCGGTCGTCTCCGAGCGCGAGGGCGTGCGGACCGAGATCTCGCCCGAGGCGCTCATCATCGCCACGGGCAGCTATGAGACGCCCATCCTCGTGCCCGGTCACGATCTTCCGGGCGCCATGCTCGCCGACGCGGCGCTGAAGCTCGCGGCGGTCGAGGGGGTGCCGCCTGGCCGGCGCGCGGTCGTCGTGGACGCGGACCCCCGCGCAAGCGAGGTCGCGCGAGAGCTCTCGCGCCTCGGGGTCGAGGTGGTCGCCCAGGTCCCGGCGAAGAGCGTCGCGAGCATCACGGGATGGTCGCGAGCGACCGGCGTCCGGCTGCGCGGCAGCGAAGTCGAAGGCGGGGTCGAAGGCGGAACACGCTCCGCGCGCGCCGCGCGCATCCGGGCAGACCTCGTCTGCATCGTCGGACCGAGGAGGCCGGCCGAGGAGCTGGCCCTGCACGCGGCCTACGCGAGCGCGGGTTCCCACGACCTCGTGCTGCGCGACGCCCCCGCGCTCGCGGCGCGAACCCTCGTCGTCGGCACGGCCGCGGGCGATCCCGAGTACTCGCTCACTGACATCTCGCGGCGAGCGCAGCAGCTCGCCGGGGAGATCGGTGCCGGATCGCGATCCGACGCCGCCCCGCCGCAGCACGCGGCGCCAGAATCCCGCCGCTCGGCGGACCACACCACACAGACCTCCAGCACACCGGAGTGAACAAGGAGAACACCATGAAACACACTCGAAAGACTGCCGCGGCGACCGCGCTCCTCGCGGCGGCCGCCCTCGCGCTGACGGCCTGCAGCGGCAGCGGCGGCGGAGCACAGGCGGGCGAGGACAGCACGTCGCTCACCGTCGTCTCCTACGGCGGCCCCTACCAGGAGGCGCAGTCGAAGGCCTTCTTCGCCCCGTTCTCCGAGGAATCGGGGGTCACCGTCACCGAGGACAGCCCGACCGACTACTCCCAGTTGCGCAGCATGGTGGAGTCGGAGCGACCCACCTGGGACCTCGTCCTCGTTGCGAACGACTTCGGAACGACCGCGGACGCGGACTACCTCGAGCCGATCGACTACGAGGTCGTGGACAAGGACGCGCTCATCCCGGGCGCCGCCCAGGAGTACCGCGTCGCAGCCGACATCGAGGCGACGGTGCTCGCGTACCGGAGCGACAAGTTCGAGACCGCACCCGCGACCTGGGAGGACCTCTTCGACACGAAGAAGTTCCCGGGGAAGCGCATGTTCAACAAGCTCGTGTCGGGCGGGGCCCTCGAGGCCGCGCTCCTCGCAGACGGAGTGGCGCCCGAGGACCTCTTCCCGCTCGACGTCGACCGAGCGCTGAAGAAGCTCGACACCATCAAGGACGACATCGTGTGGTGGGAGACCTCGGCCCAGTCGCAGCAGCTCCTCGCATCGGGGGAGGCGAGCATCGGGCTCGCCTGGGTCGGCCGCGCGGTCGACGCGGGTAAGGAAGCTCCCGTCGGCATCAACTGGGATACCTGGCTGCAGGTCGACGCGTACTGGGTGATCCCGAAGGGCGCGCCGAATGCGAAGAATGCGCAGGAGGCCCTCGGGTTCCTCCTGCAGGAGGAACCGCAGGTCACGTTCACCGAGCTCTCTGACTACGGTCCCGCGAACGCGGCTGCGGCCGAGGCGCCGAGCGTCAAGGAGAACCCGAACCGGCCAACGAACCACCTCGACACCCAGGTGCAGATCGACGACGAGTGGTGGGGCGAGCACCAGCAGGCCACCGATCGGAAGTTCCAGGAATGGCTGCTCAGCTAGCGATCAAGCAGCCCGCTGCGACGCGGTGGGGAGGGTGGCTGCTGCTCCTCCCCGCCGCGGCGCTCCTGGCGGTGTTTTTCCTGGTTCCGCTCGGGCTCATGGTCCAGACGAGTTTCCGCAACGGGATCGAGACCTACCAAGAGATCTTCACCTCGCCGATCTACGGGCTCGTGCTCGGCAACACTCTGCGCACCGCGGCGCTCACCACGCTGCTCTGCCTGCTGCTCGCATACCCGTACACGTATGTGCTGACGCGGGTCGGCCCGCGCCTGCGCCTGATCATGCTCGGCGTCGTGCTGCTGCCGTTCTGGACGAGCCTGCTCGTGAGGAGCTTCGCCTGGGTCGGGCTGCTGCAGGACTCGGGAATCCTGAACGGGGCGCTGCAGACGCTCGGCCTCATCGACGAGCCCCTGCAGCTGATCCGCACCCCGCTCGGGGTGCTCATCGGTATGGTGCACGTGCTGCTGCCCTACATGGTGCTGCCGCTCATGACGACGATGGGGCAGATCGATGGCTCGGTGCTGCGCGCCGCCGGGAGCCTCGGCGCCGGGCCGTTCAAGCGGTTCTTCCGCATCTTCCTCCCGCTCAGCCTGCCGGGGATCATCTCGGGCTGCGTCCTGGTGCTCGTGCTCTCGCTCGGTTTCTACATCACGCCAGCCCTCCTGGGCGACGCGAAGGACGCCATGATCGGCGAGACCATCGTGCAGGAAGTGACGCGCTACGGCCCGGTCATGGCGAGCGCGCTCGGCCTCGTGCTGCTTGTCGGCACGCTCGTCTCGCTTGCGCTCCTCCTCGCGGTCCAGCGCATCGGATCCTCACGAAAGGGAGTGCAATGAGCAAGGTGCAACTCAGATGGGTCCTGCTTGGGATCTTCGCGGCGCTCGTCGGCGTCTATCTCATGCTGCCGACCCTGATCGTGATCCCGATGTCGCTCAACGCCTCCTCCGTGCTCGGCGTGTTCGGGGACGGCTGGACGACGAAGTGGTTCGAGGAGATCTTCAGCGACCCGAAGTGGGGGAGTTCGGCCTTCACGAGCTTGCAGGTCGCGGTGGGCACGGTCCTCCTCGCCACGAGTATCGGCACGGCAGCGGCCCTCGGGCTGCAGCGGGTGCGAGCGGCCTGGCGGCTGCCCATCACGGCGCTCATCGTGAGCCCGATGATCATCCCGCCCGTGATCATCGGCATCGGGACCTACGTGCTGTATCTGAAGTGGTACCTCGACGGCTCGGTGCCGGGGCTCATCATCGCGCACAGCGTGCTCGCGCTGCCGTTCGTCGTGGTGACCGTTACCGCGACGCTCTCGCAGCTCGACCCCGTCTATGAGCGGGCAGCGGCGAGCCTCGGGGCCGCGCCCTGGACGAGGTTCCGTCGGATCACGCTCCCGCTCATCGCTCCGGGGATGCTCGCGGGCGCGCTCTTCGCGTTCGTGATGAGCTGGGACGAGGTCGTCGTCTCGATCTTCCTGACAAATGCGGAGACCAGGACCCTTCCCGTCTTCATGTGGACCCAGGTCCGCACGCAGCTCACCCCGACGCTCGCGGCTGTGGGCGTCTTCCTCACCGTGCTCTCGGTCGTCGCACTCATCTCTATGCGCCGGCTCCAGAAGGGAAATGACTCATGAACCAGGCACAGCCCACCGCTCACCGCGATGACCAGGGTGGCGAGCAGTTCGCGCTGCGGGTCGACGGCGTCTCGAAGTATTACGGGTCCCAGGCCGCGGTCGACGATGTGTCGTTCGCGCTCGAGCCCGGCACGTTCCTCACCATGCTCGGGCCCTCGGGATCCGGGAAGACGACGACGCTCAGCATGATCGCGGGCTTCACCGCGCAGGATCGCGGATCGATCACGGTCGCGGGCCGCGACATCTCGTCCGTCCCGCCCCACAAGCGGGGGATCGGCGTGGTGTTCCAGAACTACGCGCTCTTTCCGCACCTCACGGTCGAGCAGAACGTCGCATTTCCGCTCGAGATGGAGGGGATGAGGCGGCGCGAGGCGCTCGTCAAAGCGCGCGAGGCGCTCGAGATGGTCGAGCTCGGCAACCGGGCGAAGCATCAGCCGAAGCAGCTCTCGGGCGGGCAGCAGCAGCGGGTCGCACTCGCTCGCGCCGTCGTATTCGAGCCCCCTCTGCTGCTCATGGACGAGCCGCTCGGAGCGCTCGACAAGCGGCTGCGCACCCAGATGCAGATCGAGATCATGCGCATCAGTAGGAACCTCGGGTCGACCGTCGTCTACGTGACGCACGACCAGGAGGAGGCGCTCGTGATGAGCGACCTGATCGCGGTATACAACAACGGTTCGATCGAGCAGATCGGCTCTAGCCGGGACCTCTACGAGACGCCCAGGACCCGCTTCGTTGCGGACTTCATCGGCGAGTCGGTCCTACTTCCGTGCACCGACTTCGGCGACGGCACCTGCGGCGGCGCCGGCTGGCGCGGCGACGCGCCGTCGCGCGCGGCGTACACGCCCGAGGGCCGCGGGGTCCTCGTGCTCCGCCCCGAGGACCTCGCGCTCGTGCCCGAGGACGACGGGGCTGCCGCGGCCGACGCGGCGGGTGCCGAGCGCGCGAACAGCATCTTGGGAGTTGTGACGGATGTGATCTACGTCGGCTCGGCGCTGATCTCGCTCGTCGAGGCGCGCGATGGCCGCGAGCTCGAAGTGCGCACACCGCGCTCCGAGGCGGCACTCGCGGTGCGCAGGGGCGACCGAGTGCGCGTCAGCTGGAGGCCGGAAAACGCCGTCATTGTTCCCGATGACATGGAAGAAGCGCGTGGCGTAGGCGGTGAACTGGCGACACGTCAGATACTGGCACCGGGAAGGTAGATCAATGCTGAATGGTGAAGTCTCCTACTGGATGCACGCGCGCGGGCTGCCTGCGCGGCTTGGAAGTGTTCCCTCCATGCGGGCACCGCTCACGGCGGACATCGAAGCCGATGTCTGCATCGTCGGCGCGGGGTTCACGGGGCTCTGGACCGCGTTCCACCTGAAGGAGCTCGATCCCAGCTTGCGCATCGTCGTGCTCGAGCGAGAATTCGCGGGATACGGCGCCTCGGGCAGGAACGCCGGATGGCTCTCTCCGCTCGTGCCCGGGAACCGCAGGGTGTTCTCGCGATCGAGCGGAGGACGCGAGGCCGGGATCCACCTGCAGCGTCGCATGCTCGAGGCGGTCGACGAGGTGCTCGAGATCATCTCGGCTGAGCAGATCGAGGCCGCGGCGATCCGGAGCGGGAACGTCGTGGTGGCCAGGAACG
Source organism: Leucobacter luti (assembly GCF_050310065.1). Classification (GTDB taxonomy): domain Bacteria; phylum Actinomycetota; class Actinomycetes; order Actinomycetales; family Microbacteriaceae; genus Leucobacter; species Leucobacter luti_B. Next base: position 1,518,020 of record NZ_CP190007.1, read on the forward strand.
AGGCCGCCATGAACCGGCTGCGATCCCGCCTCGAAGGGGACCGCGCGTGGGGATTCCGACCCGACGAGGGCATCGAGCTCAGCGCGGAGGGGGTGTCCGAGCGGATCGCCGTCGCAGGCGCGGTCGGCGGCCTCTTCTACCCGACGGTCGCCCGAATCGACCCCGGCGGGCTCGTGCGGGGCCTCGCCGAGGCGGTCGAGCGGCGAGGCGTCGTCATCCACGAGGGCAGCCCCGTCGAGACGATCGAGGCCGGGATCGCGAGGTCGGCGGCGGGGTCAGTGCGTGCGCGCGCCGTGCTGCGCTGCACCGAGGGCTACTCGGTCGACGTTGCACGCGACCCCCGGCGCATCATCCCGATCAACAGCTCGATCGTGATCACCGACCCGCTGCCGGAGAGCGTCTGGGCGGAGATCGGGTGGGGCGGCAAGGAGCTCTTCAGCGACGCCGCGCACGTGTTCAGCTACTCGCAGCGCACCGACGACGGCAGGATCCTGCTCGGCGGCCGCGGCAACCCGTACCGATTTGGCTCGGGGACGGGCGGGGACGGCCGAGTGGACCGCGCGACGGTTGACTCGCTCGTGTCCCGGATTCGGGCAATGTTTCCTGCGACCGACGGGCACGGGATCGCGCACGCGTGGTCGGGCGTCCTCGGTGTGACGAGGGACTGGTGTGCCTCTGTCATGTTCGATCCGGGATCCGGAGTCGGGCACGCGCAGGGCTATGCGGGGCATGGGGTGACCTCCTCGTATCTCGCGGCGAAGACGCTCGCGGAGCGCGTCGTCGGGAGCCGCGGGGGAGACGCCGCGCTCCCGTGGGCGGGCAGACAGACGCGCAGCTGGGAGCCCGAGCCGATTCGCTGGCTCGGAGTGCACGCGATGTATCGGCTGTTCGCCTTCGCCGACTGGGCCGAGGAGCGGAGCCACGCGAGGCGCACCTCGCTGTTCGCGAGCATCGGCTCCCGCCTTGCCGGGCTGCATGAGTAGAGTTGTCACGCCCCGTGCGCGGAGGATGCGCGCCGGAGAACCACTGTGAGGTGCAAGTATGACGACGACCGCCGAGACGGGGGCGCTGAACTCGGCTCAGGCCGCGAGCGACCAGGTCATCGAGGAGCGGCGCGCGACGATCCTCGCCGCGGCATCGCGGTGTATCGCGCTGCAGGGCTACGACAGCGTGCGGCTGCGCGACGTGAGCAGGCGAGCGGGAGTGTCGGTCGGGCTGATCCAGCACTATTTCGACACCCGCGATGAGCTGCTCGCCCAGGCGATCAGGCACATGAGCGAGGAACTTCTTGAGGAGTTCTCGAGGCCGCCGGGTGTGCCGCTGACCGCGTGGCAACGGATCGAGGACCTCGTCGACCGGCTGTGTTCGGTGCCGGATTTGCAGGAGCACAGCTTTCTCTGGGTGGCCTTTGGGGCGGCGGTTGCCGGGCATCCCGAACTCAGGCCGCACCTCGTGCGGGTGTACGAGTCGTGGGACCGCTACGTGCGCGGCGCGATCGAGGCCGGGGTTGCCGCCGGGGAGTTCGACCCCGTCGGGGGGATCGACGACACGGTGGTGGCCTGCCTCGCGTTCTTCGACGGCTACGAGTACGACATGGGGGCGGGGCTCATCCCCGCGGACGTCGAGGCACTGAGGGCCCGGGCGCTCCTACTCTTCCGGTCGCTCCTGCGCCCCACCCCCTGACCCACCTTGCCGGTTCTGCGCTCCATGTGCGCTTTATCGGCGATAACAGGTGCAGGCAGCGCAGAACCGGCAAGGTGGGGGGTCAGGCCTGGGCGCGGATGACGTGGAAGCCCTTCGACCTCGCCGCGCGGTCCACCACGAGCGCGGGGAACTCCTGCGCGATCCAGCGCTGCAGCGAGTCGGCGCCGAGATGCTTCGCGACGACGAGGTGGGCGACGCCGCCCGGCGCGAGCCGCGGCAGCCACTGGCGCAGGATCCCGTGCAGTGCCTCCTTACCGACGCGGATCGGGGGATTCGAGCGGATCTCCGTGAACTCGAGCGCCGCAGGCACGTCCTCAGGCGCCGCGACCCTGACCGTGCCAAGGCCGAGGCGCTCGGCGTTCATCCGCGTGAGCTCGCGCGAGCGCTCGTTCACGTCGACCGCCCAGACCTCGCGATCGGGCGTCTCGAGCGCTGCGGCGAGCGCGATCGGCCCCCAGCCGCAGCCGATGTCGAGGAGCGGGCCGGCGGCCCGAGCGGCCCCGTCGCCCGCTGCTCCCACCGCATCCGCCGCGGGCAGCGCGCGCAGCAGCACCTCGGTGCCGCGGTCGAGGTGCTCCGGGCTGAAGACGCCGCCCGAGGTCACGACCCTGTGGACGCCGCCGGCGAGCTCGACCTCGATCTCGCGCGGGGTGAAGTCGCCCGCGGGGGACTCCGAGAAGTAGTGCTGGTTCACCCCTCAAGTATTCCAGGCCGCGGCGCACGGCGGCCCACTGCGCCGTGAGTGAACACCCTGTTCGCGCGCGCGGCCGCGCCGTAGACTGAAGGCCACATGACGAAACGCCTCATTGAAGATGCAGCCGCGGTCGATCCCGAGCGGGACGAGAGCGCGGCAGAGCCCCACGCAGCGGCCGATCAGCCGGCCGATCCAGACACCCCGCAGCGGAGCGTCCCGAAGGACCCGCTTGATCGGGTGCTTTCTCGCGCCGCGCAGCGCGGATCCGCGACGGTCATCCGCGACCTCTCGGGCGCGCAGGCGCTCGGCGACGAGGCGCACGACGCCATTGCAGAGGATCTCGACGGGATCCGCCTCGAGCGCGAGGAGCGCGCGTCGCTCAAGCGTGTCGCGGGCCTCTCCACGGAGCTCGAGGACATCACCGAGGTCGAGTACCGCCAGCTCAGGCTCGAGAACGCGGTGCTCATCGGCGTGTACTCGCAGGGCTCGCTCGACGACGCCGAGAACTCGCTGCGCGAGCTTGCCGCGCTCGCCGAGACCGCGGGCGCCGCGGTGCTCGACGGCCTGCTGCAGCGCAGGCCGCATCCGGATCCCGCGACCTACCTCGGCAAGGGCAAGGCGCAGGAGCTCGCCGAGCTCGTCGCGGCCGTCGGCGCCGACACGGTCGTCGCGGACACGGAGCTGTCGCCGAGCCAGCGGCGCGCCCTGGAGGACGTCGTCAAGGTCAAGGTGATCGACCGCACCGCGGTGATCCTCGACATCTTCAGCCAGCACGCGAAGAGCCGCGAGGGCAAGGCCCAGGTCGAGCTCGCACAGCTCGAATACCTGCTCCCGCGCCTGCGCGGCTGGGGCGAGTCGATGTCTCGGCAGGCCGGCGGCCAGGTCGGATCCGGCGGCGCGGGCATGGGATCCCGCGGCCCCGGTGAGACGAAGATCGAGCTCGACCGGCGCCGGATCCACACCCGCATGGCGAAGCTGCGCAAGCAGATTCAGCAGATGGCGCCCGCGCGCGCCGCGAAGCGCGCGAACCGCAAGCGCGGCGAGGTGCCGTCGGTCGCGATCGCGGGGTACACGAACGCGGGCAAGTCGAGCCTGCTCAACCGGCTCACGGGCACGCAGGAGCTCGTGCAGAACCAGCTCTTCGCGACCCTCGATACGGCCGTGCGCCACTCGGAGACCGAGGACGGGCGGAGCTTCACCTACGCCGACACGGTCGGCTTCGTGCGCAACCTCCCGCACCAGCTCGTCGAGGCGTTCCGCTCCACGTTCGAAGAGGTCGGCGAGGCCGACGTGATCCTGCACGTCGTCGACGGGTCGCACCCGGATCCCGCGTCGCAGCTGCGCACGGTGCGCGAGGTCATCGCCGAGGTCGAGGCGCAGGCGATCCCTGAGCTCGTGGTATTCAACAAGGCCGACCTGCTCGACGACTCCCAGCGCATGGTGCTGCACGGGCTCGCGCCCGACGCCGTGTTCGCCTCCGCCCGCACGGGCGAGGGCATCGAGGAGCTGAAGCGCCGGATCGACGCCGCGCTCCCGGTTCCGGATCGGGAGGTCACAGTCGTGATCCCCTACGACCGGGGGGAGCTCGTCGCCGAGATGCACGAGCGCAACCGCGTGCTCGAGACGGAGTACGTCGAGGACGGCACGAGGGTGCGCGCGTTCGTGACGCAGGAGATGCTCGCGAAGCTCGCGCCGTTCCTCGGCTGAGCTCGCGTTTCGACGCAGTGACCGCGCGAGGTCACACTGCGAAACATGCGGGCGGAGAGGCTGCCGCTCCGATTAGCGTGTGAGGTGCCCGGGGATCCGGGCGCCCGGATGTCCGGGCGAGAACCGAGCACCGAATCGAAGAGGAACTCATGCCCGCATCATCTCTGCCGACCGCAACGATCCTCGGCTACCCGCGCATCGGCCGCCGCCGCGAGCTGAAGCGCGCCGTCGAGTCCTACTGGCGCGGCAACTCCGACGAGGCGCAGCTGCGTGAGACCGCGAAGGAGCTCCGCGCCGCGACCCGCGCCCGCCTCGTCGAGCTCGGCCTGCCCGCGGCAGGCGGCGCCGTGCCGGAGAGCTTCAGCTTCTACGACCAGGTGCTCGACGCCACGCTCGCGCTCGGCGCGATCCCGCACCGCTTCGCCGACATCGCGGGCACCGACCTCGTGAAGTACTTTGCGCTCGCCCGCGGCGACCGCGATCACCAGCCGCTCGAGATGACGAAGTGGTTCGACACGAACTACCACTACAGCGTGCCCGAGATCGACGAGCGGACCCCGCTCGCCGCGAACCCGGCCGCCCTCGTCGAGAGCCTCGGAGAGGCCGCTGAGCAGGGGATCGAGACGCGTCCCGTGCTCGTCGGCCCCGTCACTTACCTGCTGCTCGCCAAGGCCTCCGACGAGGCGGGCGAGGGCTTCCGCCCGATCGACCGCCTCGACGAGGTCGTCGCGGTGTACGGCGAGCTGCTCCGCGCGCTCGCGGCCGCCGGCGCCGGCTGGGTGCAGCTCGACGAGCCCGCGCTCGTCTCCGACTCGCTCTCGGTGCCGCGCGAGGAGATCCTCGCTCTCGTGGAGCGCGCTTACGCCGAGCTCGGCGGCATCGCCGCGGGCGAGCGGCCCCGGATCCTGCTCACGGCGCCCTACGGCGACTCGTCTCGAGCGCTCGTGCGCCTCGGCGCGCTGCCGGTCGAGGCGGTGCAGGCCGACCTCGTGCGCGGCTCGCTGCCCGAGGACGCGCTCGCATCGGGCGAGCTCGCGCGCGCCTTCGAGGGCACGCAGCTCGTTGCCGGCGTCGTCGACGGCCGCAACATCTGGCGCACCGATCTGCGCGCCGCGTTCGCGGTCGCCGAGCGCATCACAGAGGCTGGGATCGCGACCGTGATCGGCACCTCCAACAACCTGCAGCACGTGCCGCACGACGTCGCCGACGAGGAGAAGCTCGACGCGCGCCTGAAGTCGTGGCTCGCCTTCGCCGACCAGAAGGTCGAGCAGGCCGTCGTGCTCGCGCGCGGGCTCGACGAGGGCGCCGCGGCGATCGAGGCGGAGCTGGCCGCGACCGAGGCAGCGCTCGCGGATCGCGCCGCGGCACCCGGCGTGCGCATCGACGCGGTGCGTGACCGCGCCGGCGCCGTCACCGACGCCGACCGCAGCCGCGCCGAGGAGGGCGACCGCCGCGACGCGCAGCGCGACCTCGGGATCCCGCAGCTCGCGACGACCACGATCGGGTCCTTCCCGCAGACCCCCGAGATCCGCAAGGCGCGTGCCGCCTTCGTGCGCGGCGAGATCGACGCGACCGACTACGACGGATTCCTCCGCGAGGAGATCGCGCGCGTCATCCGTCTCCAGGAGGAGATCGGGCTCGACGTCCTCGTGCACGGCGAGGCCGAGCGCAACGACATGGTGCAGTACTTCGCCGAGCTCCTCGACGGTTTTGCCGTGACCGAGCACGGCTGGGTGCAGTCCTACGGCACGCGCGCGACCCGCCCCTCGATCCTGTGGGGCGACGTCTCGCGGCCCGCGCCCATGACGGTCGCCTGGTCCTCCTACGCGCAGTCGCTCACGGATCGCCCGGTCAAGGGCATGCTGACGGGCCCCGTCACGATCCTCGCCTGGTCCTTCGTGCGCGACGACCAGCCGCTCGCCGACACCGCGTCGCAGGTCGCCCTCGCGCTCCGCGACGAGATCGATGACCTGGTCGAGGCCGGGATCAAGATCGTCCAGGTCGACGAGCCCGCGCTGCGCGAGCTGCTCCCGCTCGACCGCGAGCGCCAGGCCGGCTACCTCGACTGGTCGGTCGGCGCGTTCCGCCTCGCGACCTCGGGCGCTGCGCCGGAGGTCCAGATCCACACGCACCTGTGCTACTCGGAGTTCGGCGAGATCATCGATGCCGTCGACGGCCTCGACGCCGACGTCACGAGCATCGAGGCGGCGCGCAGCCGCATGGACGTCGTCGAGCCGCTCGGCGAGCACGGCTACTCGCGCGGGATCGGCCCCGGCGTCTACGACATCCACTCGCCCCGCGTCCCGAGCGTCGACGAGCAGACGGAGCTGATCCGGATCGCCTCGGCGCGGATCCCGGGCGAGCAGCTCTGGGTGAACCCGGACTGCGGCCTCAAGACTCGCGGCTACGAGGAGACCGTCGCGAGCCTGAAGAACCTGGTCACGGCCGCCCGCGCGGTGCGCGGGGCGGACGCCGAGGCGCGGGTGTGACGAAGCCCGCAGCGGGATCGGGCGGGGGCGCGGCCCCCGCCTGGATCCCGGATCGACTTCCCACGGAGCCCGTGGGCTCCCTGCCGCGCCCGGCGCGGCTGCAGCGCGCGGTGCTCGACGCCGAGATCGGGCAGGTCAGCGCGGCTGAACTCCGCGAGGAGCAGGAGCTCGCGGTGCGCGACACCCTCGAGCGACTCGAGGCGACGGGCTCGCCCATCATCAGCGACGGCGAGCAGCGCCGGCAGAGCTTCGCGAGCTACCCGCTCGGCACGGACGACATCGAGGAGGGGCCCGTCTTCGCGGTGTTCGCCGACGGGCACCACCGGGTGATCCCGAGCCTCGCACGCGCGCCCTTCGCGTTCCGCGCGTGGGCGGCAGACGACGTCGCGGCGGCGCGCAGGCTCACGGAGCTGCCGCTCAAGCAGGCGGTCATCTCTCCGTCGATGCTCTCGCTCATGGTGCCCGAGCAGGGGCTTCCCGGCTACTCGCGCGAGGAGTTCATCGAGGACGTCGTCGCGGGCTGCGCCGCCGACATCGAGCGCTCCTTCGACGCCGGGGCATCCCGCGTCACGATCGACTTCACGGAGGGGCGGCTCGCGCTCCGCCGCGATCTGCGCGCGCCGTGGGCGGGGCCCGAGGCGCTCGGCGGCTTCATCGAGCTCATCAACCGGGTGCTGGATCGCGTCTCGCCCGAGCGCCGCGCGGCCATCGGCGTGCACACCTGCCCCGGCAACGACAACGACTCGGCGCACAGCGCCGACATCGACTACGCGGGGCTGATCCCGGAGCTCTTCCAGATCGAGGCCGGCTACTTCCTCGTGCAGGCCGCGAGCGAGAAGGAGCCGGACCGGGTGGCCCGGCTCGTCGGCGCCCAGCTGCGCGCGCTCGCGGGCGCCGGCCGCGCGCCGCGGGTGCTCCTCGGCGTGACGAACCCGTGGAGCCCGCGGCTCGAAACCGCGGAGGGCGTGCGGGATCAGCTCGTGCGCGCCGCGCGCTTCATCCCTGCCGAGCAGCTCGGCTCGACCGACGACTGCGGATTCTCGCCCTACCTTGTCGATGAGAAGCCGAAGCACGGCTCGCCCGACTTCGCCCGCGACGTCGCCTTCGCAAAGATCGCGGCGCGCGTGCGGGGGAGCGAGCTCGCGGAGGGCGTACTCGGGGTGGGATCCGGGGCTGCTGGCGCGGTTGGTGCTGCCGGCGCGGTTGGCGCCGCTGGCGCCGCTGCCGTCTCGGTTGGCGGTGATGCACAGTGACCCCGCTCCTCCTCTCCGGATCCGCGCCGACCCGCGCCCGATTCTCCTTCGAGGTGTTCCCGGCGCGCAGCGGCGCGGCGGCCCTCGCGCTCGGCCACGCCGTGCAGCACCTCTCGGCCGCCGGGCCCGACTTCATCTCGGTGACCTACGGCGCGAACGGCTCGAACCGCGACGCCTCCCTCGACCTGCTCCGCTACCTGCGCGAGCACACCGAGGCGCTGCCGCTCGCGCACCTCACGACCGTTGGCGAGGATCGCGACGAGGTGCTGCGCACGATCCACGCCGCGATGGACGCTGGCGTGCACGACTTCCTCGCGCTCCGCGGCGACCCGCCGCGAGGCTCCTCGGAGGACAACCCCGCCGTCGTCGGATCGCTCTCCTCACGGGAGCTCGTCGAGCTGATCGCGGAGGCGCGCGCCGAGCGGCCGCCGCTCACGAGCGTGGGCCGCACCGCGGTCGCCGCCTACCCGAACGGGCACCCGCTCACGCGATCCCGCGCCGAGGACATCGACTGGCTCATCGCGAAGCAGGAGGCCGGCGCGCAGTTCGCGGTGACGCAGCTGTTCTTCCGTGCCGAGGAGTACCTGTCGTTCGTCGCGGACGCGGAAGCGGCCGGGCTCAGGATCCCCGTGCTGCCCGGGCTCATGCCCGTGTCGACGAGCGCGCAGCTGCGGAAGGTCGCGTCGCTTGCCGGTCGGCCGGCGCCTGCGGCGCTCGAGCGCGCGCTCGAGGAGTCGGGCGGATACGCGCCCGAGCTGGGGGTCGAGCACACGGTGGCGCTCGCGCGGGAGCTGCTCGAGGGTGGAGCGCCGTCGATCCACCTGTACACCTTCAACCGTCACGAGCAGGTGCTCGCGGTGCTGCGGGAGCTCGAGCTCCTCACCCCCGACCCGGTGGAGGCGTAGCGCGCCGCCCCGCCGCGCTACCGGCAAGGCGGCGGGTCGGGCTTGGGGCCGGGGCGCCGGGTTAGACCGAGCGGAAGACCGCGACGACGCGGCCGAGCACCTCGGCGTGATCGCCCAGGATCGGCTCGAAGGCGCTGTTCCGGGGAAGGAGCCACGTGTGGCCGTCGCGGCGGCGGAACACCTTGACCGTCGCCTCGCCGTCGAGCATCGCCGCGACGATGTCGCCGTTCTCGGCCTCGCGCTGCTGGCGCACGACCACGAAGTCGCCGTCGCAGATCGCCGCGTCGATCATCGAGTCGCCCACGACCTTGAGCATGAAGAGCTGCCCGTCGCCGACGAGCTGGCGGGGGAGCGGGACGATCTCCTCGACCTGCTGATCAGCCGTGATCGGAACGCCGGCCGCGATCTGGCCGACGAGCGGCACGTACGCCGCCTCCTCGACCTGCTGGCTGGGCGCCGCGGCGACCGCGTCGCTCGTGCTCGCGAGCTCGATCAGGATCTCGAGGGCGCGCGGGCGGTTCGGGTCGCGGCGAATATAGCCGCCGAGCTCGAGCCGGCTGAGCTGGTGGGTGACGCTCGAGAGCGACGAGAGGCCAACCGCGTCCCCGATCTCTCGCATGCTCGGCGGATAGCCGCGGCTCTCGACGGAGCGCGCGATGCACTCGAGGATCGCCTGCTGCTTCTCAGTCAGGGGCTTCGGTGCTGCGCCGCTCATCATGGTCCTTTCCAACCCTGTGCGATGGATCTGGAGCTCGGGATCCGTGAATGTCAGTGGTCCCTGATTCCATGATCCCGTTGTCGAAACCCTAGTCCGTACGTTCGAATGCGGGCAAACACGTGTTCGAGTGTCGCGGAAAATTTCCGGGATACATCTTCGAATTGAGGGTTGCGGTTTCGATTACTCGAAGATATATTCGAAACAGATGTTCGGTCGGTTCTTCCGCCGGCGTCGCGGAGAAAGGAAGCCATCATGAGCGTTCAGGCGATTCAGACGAACGAGGCCCTTGCCGTGGTCGCACCCGAGGCGCGCCTCCGTCTCACGAAGCGTGGTCGCGCCGTCTTCGGCACTCTCTCGACGGTCCTGGTGGCTGGCCTGCTGGCGGCCGTGGCGGCCTTCGCCGCTCCGCAGGCGCTCGCGAGCGATTCCCAGGGCGGGCAGGAGTTCCAGTACGTCGTGGCGCAGCAGGGCTCCTCGCTCTGGTCGCTCGCGACCGAGCTCGATCCGCAGGCCGATCCCCGCGATCTGGTGGCCGAGATCGTGCAGCTGAACCAGCTCGAGGGCTCCGGTGTTGATGCCGGCCAGCCGCTCGCGGTGCCGCTGCGCTACTCGAACAACCCGATGACCGCTTCGGCGGACGAGCTCGGTCTCAATTCCTAGCCTGCACGACCTCGCGAGGTTGTGCGCGCGGTCTTGAGGGAGTCTGCCTCGCGTCCCTGGCGCGGGTGCTCTTCCGGCTGCTCGGCTGCCCACGACGGTGGGCACCGCGCGCGGCGCTCGGCGTCCATCCCAACCCGCCGCGCTTAGCGAGAGGTCTGCACTCGACTTCGCGTGGTCCTGTTGAGCGCAGATCTCGTGGTGGGTGCACGCGGGTGGTGTGTACCGGTCTCGCTCTGAGCCTGGGCGCAGTGTCAACTCGCAGCGCTCAGCGGGAAATCTGCATTCAACTTCACGTTTTTCGGCAGACAGGCGAGCTGAGTGCAGAACTCTAGGTGGGTGCAGCTTCGTGTCGACGGGTCTCTCGAACACGAAACGTTCCCAGGCAGTGCGCCTGGGAGCGGGGCCCGGGGCCCGCTTGCAACACGGGCGGGCCTCGCGAGCCTCGAAGATAGGATGGTCTGGTGACCAGCCTCAGTGATCTTCCCCTCCGCGCGAACCTCGTGGGCAAGGCGCCGTATGGCGCTCCGCAGGATCCGGTGCCCGTGAGTCTCAACGTCAACGAGAACACGCATCCGATCCCGGAGGACGTGGTCGAAGACATCGTGTCGACGCTCGCTGAGGCCGTGCGCGGCGTCAATCGCTACCCGGATCGGGAGTTCACCGTGCTCCGCGAGGCGCTCGCTGGATACCTGGGGCACGGGCTCACCCCCGAGCAGCTCTGGGCGGCGAACGGTTCGAACGAGGTGCTGCAGCAGATCCTGCAGGCGTTCGGCGGGCCGGGGCGTTCGCTCCTCAGCTTCACCCCGACGTACTCGATGTACCCGCTCCTCGCCTCGGGCACCGACACCGAGTGGATCCCGGTCGAGCGCCCGGCCGACTTCGCGCTCACGCCCGAGGGCGTCGCCGCCGCCATCGCGGAGCACCAGCCCGACATCGTGATCCTGTGCGGCCCGAACAACCCGACGGGCACCCCGCTGCGCCGCGACGTGATCCTCGCGGCCTACGACGCGTTCGACGGCATCCTCATCGTGGACGAGGCGTACCACGAGTTCGACGCCGACACCGAGACGGCCGTCACGCTCCTCCCCGGCAGGCACCGCCTGCTCGTCTCCCGCACCATGAGCAAGGCGTTCGCCTTCGCGGGCGTGCGCCTCGGCTACCTCGCAGCAGACCCCGCAGTGATCGACGCGCTGCGCCTCGTCCGCCTCCCGTACCACCTGTCGGCGCTCACGCAGGCCGCAGCGGTCGCCGCGGTGCGCCACGCGGACGCCATGCTCGCGACCGTCGCCGACATCCGTGCGCAGCGCGACCGCCTCGGCGCGGCCCTCGCCGAGCTCGGCTACGTCGTCCACGAGTCCGGATCGAACTTCCTGCTCGTCGGCGGCTTCGCAGACCCGGAGGGCACCTTCGAGGCGCTCCGCGCCCGCGGGATCCTGATCCGGAACCTGAGCATCCCTGGCCACCTGCGCATCACGGCGGGCACCGAGGCGGAGACGACTGCCGTGATCGAGGCCATCGCGGAGTTGAGTGTCAGCGGCTCCCGCTAGCCTGGAAGCATGGTGAACATCCCCGAAGCCATGCCCCGCCACGAGCTCGAGCGCAAGCTGCGCCGCTCGCGGACCGTCAACATCGTGCTGGGCGCCGTCGCGGTGCTCGGCCTCGTGTTTGGCGGTGTGCAGTGGAACGAGGCGGAGCAGGCACGAGCCGGCGGCGAAACCGGCGCAGGTGCCGGATCCGCCCAGGCAGCGGCGAACGGTGCCTCCGATGGTGGCCAGGCGAACAACGCCGCCCCCGCGCTCGAGCGCCGCGACCCCGCCGACCCCATGGCGATCGGCGACGTCGACGCGCCGGTCGTGCTGAACGAGTGGGTCGACCTGCGCTGCCCCTTCTGCGCCGTGTTCTCACGCGACACAATGCCGGTGCTGATCGAGGAGTACGTCGAGACCGGCAAGGTGCGCGTCGAGTTCCACGACGTCGCGTTCTTCGGCGAGGAGTCGGCGCGCGCCGCCGCCGCCGCGCGGGCGGCCGGCGAGCAGGGCAAGTACGTCGAGTTCGTGTCCGCCGTCTACGAGGCCGCGCCCGAGAGCGGCCACCCCGAGCTCCCCGTCGAGCAGCTCGTGCAGCTCGCGAAGCAGGCCGGCGTGAAGGATCTCGAGCGCTTCCGCGCCGGCATCGACGACCCCGCCCACCGCGCCGCCGTCGACGAGAGCACGGCGATGGCGCAGCAGCTCGGCGTGTCCGGCGTTCCGTTCTTCGTCGCCGATGGCAAGGGAGTGAGCGGCGCGCAGTCGGTCGACGCGTTCCGGTCTTTCCTCGACCAGGCGCTCGATGAGGCCGGGGCGAAAGGGAAGTAGCCGAGCGTGGAGCTGACTCTCGCGGGCGCGTTCCTCGGTGGCGTGCTCACGCTGCTGAGCCCGTGCTCCGTCATGCTGCTCCCCGCCTTCTTCGCCTACGCGTTCTCGAGCCCCTCGCAGCTGCTCGCGCGCACCGCCGTCTTCTTCGGCGGGCTCGCCACCGCACTCGTGCCGCTCGGCCTCCTCGCGGGCACGCTCGGCGCCTGGGTCAACCAGCACCGCTTCGCACTCGTCACGGCCGCATCCGTCCTCGTGATCCTGCTCGGGATCGCACTGCTGCTCGGGATCCGGATCCCGGGCCTCGCCGCGGCCAGCAGCGGCTCGGGCCCCGCAGACGGCTCGGGCGACGGCGCGTCGGCCGCCGCCGTATTCGCGCTCGGTACCGTCTACGGCCTCGCCGGCGTGTGCGCCGGGCCCCTGCTCGGCGCCGCGCTCGCCTTCGCCGCGTTCGGCGGCAACCCGCTCTTCGGCGGCCTTGTGCTCCTCGTCTTCGCCGCGGGAATGACCCTACCGCTCCTCGTCCTCGCGCTCCTCTGGGACCGGGCGCCGGCGATCCGCAGGCTCGTGCGCCCGCGCGAGATCCGGATCGGGCGCTGGCGCAACACCTGGACGAGCGTCGTCGGCGGGGCGCTCACGATCGGGATCGGGATCCTGCTCCTCGTCACGCAGGGCACGACGGCGCTCGGCAGCGTGCTCGGGGCGACCGATCAGGCGCGCCTCGAATCGGCGGTGCTCGCGTGGTCGAGCGCGATCCCGAACTGGGTGGCGCTCGTGGTCGGCGTCGCGCTCGCGGCGGTCTGGCTGATCGTGGCGAGGCGCCGCCGCGGGGCCAGGATCTCCGCCACCGAACCCGGCTAGACTTGGCCCCATGACCGCACCTCAACGCACTGCCGCGCTCGAGCGTTCCACGAGCGAATCCGAGATCTCGCTCAGCATCGACCTCGATGGAACCGGAGCATCCACGATCGACACGGGCGTCCCGTTCTTCGATCACATGCTCACGGCGTTCGCGCGGCACTCGCTGACCGACCTCACCGTGAAGGCCGTCGGCGACGTGCACATCGACGTGCACCACACGGTCGAGGACACGGGGATCCTGCTCGGCCAGGCGATCCTCGAGGCGCTCGGCGACAAGCGCGGGATCACCCGCTACGGCGACGCGCTCGTGCCGCTCGACGAGGCGCTCGCACAGGCCGTCGTCGACATCTCGGGGCGCCCCTACCTCGTGCACTCCGGCGAGCCGGCCGGTTTCGAGTACCACCTGATCGGCGGGCACTTCACAGGCTCCATGGTGCGCCACTTCTTCGAGGCGCTGATCCTGAACGCGCGCCTCACCGCGCACATCAGGCTCGTCGAGGGGCGGGATCCGCACCACATCGCCGAGGCCGAGTTCAAGGCGTTCGCACGCGCGTTCCGCCAGGCGAAGTCGCTCGACCCGCTCGAGACCGGCGTGCCCTCCACGAAGGGCGCGCTGTGAGCGCTGGCGCCAAGCGCGTCGTCGTGCTCGACTACGGCTCGGGCAACGTGCACTCCGCCGTGAAGGCGCTCGCGAGGGCCGGCGCGGAGGTCGAGCTCACCCGCGACCCGAAGGCGGTCGCGGAAGCGGACGGCCTGCTCGTCCCCGGCGTCGGCGCGTTCGACGCCGTGATGCAGCAGCTGCGCGCCGTGCGCGGCGACGAGCTCATCGACCGGCGCCTCGCGGGCGGCCGCCCGGTGCTCGGGATCTGCGTGGGCGAGCAGGTGATGTTCGAACGCGGCGTCGAGCGCGGGATCGAGACGGAGGGCCTCGGCCAGTGGCCGGGCACCGTGCGCGAGCTGCACGCGACGGTGCTGCCGCACATGGGCTGGAACACGGTCGACGTGGCCTCGGGATCCACCCTCTTCCGTGGCGTCGAGGACGAGCGCTTCTACTTCGTGCACAGCTACGCGGCCTGCGACTGGACGCTCGAGGGCCGCGGCGAGTCGACGCGCCCCCTCGTCACCTGGGCCGAGCACGGCGAGCGCTTCGTTGCCGCCGTCGAGAACGGGCCGCTCTCGGCCACCCAGTTCCACCCGGAGAAGTCCGGCGAGGCGGGGATCCGCCTGCTCGGCAACTGGATCTCGACGCTCTAGCTCCGCTCAGGATCACGCGTCACACTGGCACACGCACCACGCAAGACACACGCCCGACAGGAGATTGAGAAGTATGAGCGGACTCGCACAGGGCCCGAACCTTCAGCTGTTGCCCGCGATCGACATGGTCGACGGGCAGGCCGTGCGCCTCACGCAGGGGGAAGCGGGAACGGAGAAGGGCTACGGCAGCCCCGTCGACGCCGCACTCGACTGGATCGACCAGGGCGCCGAGTGGATTCACCTCGTCGACCTCGACGCGGCCTTCGGGCGTGGCAGCAACGTGGACGTTGCGAAGAAGATCATCCGCCGCGCGGGCAACGTGAAGATCGAGTTCTCGGGCGGGATCCGCGACGACAAGAGCCTCGAGGCCGCCCTCGAGATGGGCGCGCGCCGGGTGAACCTCGGCACCGCGGCCCTCGAGAACCCCGAGTGGACGCAGGCCGTCATCGCGCGCTACGGCGAGCGGATCGCGGTCGGCCTCGACGTGCGCGGCGAGACCCTCGCCTCCCGCGGCTGGACCGAGGACGCCGGCAACCTGTGGGACGTGCTCGCGCGCCTCGAGGAGGCCGGGTGTTCGCGCTACGTCGTGACCGACGTCACGAAGGACGGCACGATGCGCGGCCCGAACGTCGAGCTGCTCCGCAAGGTGTGCGAGCGGACTGAGCGCCCCGTCGTCGCCTCCGGCGGGATCTCGAGCCTCGACGACCTCTCAGCGCTGCGCGAGCTCGTGCGGTTCGGGGTCGAGGGCGCGATCATCGGCAAGGCGCTCTACGACGGCGCGTTCACGCTCGCCGCGGCGTTCGACGTCGCCGGCGCACCGAGCCGCCCGGGGGCCGGAGACTAGCCGCGGCGATGGCGATCAAGAAGCTTCCCTCGACCGGGGACGCGCCGCGGAACACCGGCGTGCCCGAGAGCCTCGTCCCCGGCGGCGCTGCCGACTCCGCGGGTTTCCCGTGGGAGGGGCGCACGTTCGACCACCACGGCACCGCCTTCGCGGGCGACGACGGCAGTACGCCCGAGCTCGTCGCGCGCGCCGTCGCGGCGCTGCGAGAGGCGGCCGACGAGGCGAAGCGGGCCGGTGTGGGTGCCGGATCCGGATCCGCATCCGGATCCGAGACCGACGCGGCGCGCGAGCGTGCGCTCGCGGCCGTCGCCGCGGCGCACGACGTCGTCATCTGCGCGCTCCGCGAGTCGCGCGTGCTCGTGCCGATGCTCGCCGAGGCGGGGGACCTCGGCGTGACGCCCGAGGGCAAGACGGTCGAGAAGACGCAGGAGCTCTCCATCGTGACGGTCGGGGCGCCGGACGGGCGGCGGGTGCTGCCCGTCTTCACCTCGACGGCGACCCTCGCCCACTGGCACCCGGAGGCGCGGCCGATCCCGGTGCCGTGCGGGCAGGCGGCGCTCGCCGCCGTGCAGGAGGAGACGGATCTCATGATCCTCGACGCCGCGACCGCCGAGCGCGAGTACGGCATCCGCCGGCCCGCGCTCAAGGCGCTCGCGCTCGGCGAGACGTACGTACCCGCGTGGGCGGACGCCGAAGTGATCGGCGCGTTTCGCGCCGGGGCGTCGGGGGAGCCCGCGATCGTCGGCGTGGAGCTCGCTCCCGGCGACATCGACGCGCGCTTGCTCGCGCCCGAGGTGGACGTCCTGATCCGGCTCGCCGGCGGACTCACCCGCGAGGACCTCGACGGCCTGCTGCAGCGCCTCCAGGCGCGCTGGGCCGCGAGCGAGATCATCGCCGAGCGCGTGGACTCGATGCGCGTGCGGCCCGTCGCGGCGGGCGGCGCCTGAGCCTAGTAGGTTCTGCCGCTCAGAGCAGGTTGAGCAGCGCGACGTAGACGGTCGTGCCCGCTGCGATGCTGAGGAGCGCGCGGCGGCCGGCGAAGAGGTGCGTGCACACCGTCACCACGACGGCGGACGCGACGATCCAGAGCTGACCGGGGCGCGCGACGATCTCGTCCCGGACGACCACGACCGCGAGGATCAAGAGGATGCCGGCGGGCATCCACGCGCCGAGCGACTTCACGAAACGCGACCTGCGCAGCGGCTTCAGGATCGCGAAGGGGAGCGCCCGCAACCCGAGCGTGATCGCGCCGCCGATCAGCACGGCGAGCAGGAGGTAGCTCGTCTCACTCATCGGATCCGGCCCCCTTCGCGCGGAGCTGGCCGAGCGCGTAGCGCGCCGCGAGCAGCACCGTATAGAGGATGAGGGCGACGAGCATCGTCTGACCGGGTGCTGCGAGCATCGCGATCCCGACCGAGACGCCGGCGAGGAGCACCGAGGGGATCTCCCTGCGGCTGCGCACCGCGTCGAGGGTCATCACGATGAAGAGCGCGACGAGGGCGAACTCGAAGCCCTCGATGGGTGCAGGGAGCACGCTCGCGATCCCGAGCCCGAGCAGGCCGCCGACGACCCAGTAACTCTGCATCATGAGCTGGCCCGTGACGATGCGCGCCGAGGACTGGCGCTCGGGCGGCATGAGCACGTAGGTCGCGTAGGCCTCGTCGATCATGGCGTAGGTCGCGTAGGCGCGGGGAAGTCCCTTGCGCACCTTCGTGATCGGGAACGACAGGGCGTAGAACACGTGCCGGAAGTTCACGGCGAACACCGCGACCGCGACCGTGAGGAGCGGCGTCGCCGCCGCGAGCATGCTGACGAGGAGCAGCTCGACGGAGCCGGCGAAGATGCCGACGGAGAGCGCGGGCGCGATCCACCACGGCAGTCCCGACTGCGCGACGAGGATCCCGAGCGCGATCCCGAGCGGGAAGATGCCGATCCCGACACCGAACGAGTCGGTGATGCCCGCCCGGATCTGGTCGCGCTTCGTCGCCGGGGGAGGCAGCTGGGCGCGAGTGGATTGCATAGCAACATTGTGACGGAAAAGCGGCGCAATGTTGGTGCGTTTTCGGGGGCTCGCGCCGCGATCCGTGGAATAATGTGTGCGTGGATGCCTTAGATCGAGCAATTATTGCCGAGCTCGCCGAGGACGGCCGGCTGAGCAACGTCGAACTCGCCGCCCGCATCGGCCTGACGCCAGGGCCGTGCCTCCGCCGCGTGCAGCGGCTCGAGAGCGAGGGCGTGATCCGCGGCTACCGCGCGATCGTCGACCCCGACGCGGTGGGGCGAGGCTTCGAGGTGATCGTGCACGTCGACCTCTCGACGCAGGAGGCCGCCGCGGTCGCGGGATTCGAGGCGGCCGTCGTCGCGCTCGACGAGGTGGTCGAGTGCCAGCGCCTCTTCGGGCGGCCCGACTACTTCCTCCGCATCGCGGTCGCCGACCTCGGCAGCTACGAGGCGTTCCTCACGCAGAAGATCATGTCGCTCTCGGCGATCGGCCGCGTGA
This sequence comes from Leucobacter luti, assembly GCF_050310065.1. GTDB lineage: Bacteria > Actinomycetota > Actinomycetes > Actinomycetales > Microbacteriaceae > Leucobacter > Leucobacter luti_B. The sequence goes on from NZ_CP190007.1 coordinate 1,535,960, forward strand.
CCTCGCACTTCTCGATGAAGGCGCTGAAGGGGTAGGCGCGGCGGGGCGCGGGCGCGGGCGTCCGCGCACGCCCGCCCGCCTGTCTGCGCTCGCTCCGAGTTCTGCGCTCGCTCCTATGATCTGGCGCGCTTTCGTGTGAGCGAGCGCAGATTGCGGAGGGAGCGCCGGTCGCTGGAGTGGATCCGGATCCGGATCCGGACCCGGATCACGACTCGCGCCCGCGCGCTCACGTCCCGACGCCTGCACTGGCTCCGAATTCTGCGCTCGTTCCTACGATTCGGGGCGCTTTCTTGCGAACGAGTGCAGATTGCGGAGCGAGCGCAGGGGCGGGCCGTGGTGCCGGATCGGGATCCGACCCAGCGCGCACCTACGCTGGCTCCGAGTTCTGCGCTCGCTCCTATGTTTTGGCGCGCTTTCGTGTGAGCTACTGCAGATTGCGGAGCGAGAGCGAACGCGCGCGCCGCGCTAGATCGTCGAGCCCGTGTACTTCTCGCCGGGGCCCTGGCCCGGAGCGTCGGGGATCGTCGAGGCCTCGCGGAAGGCGAGCTGCACCGAGCGGAGGCCGTCGCGGAGGCTGCGGGCGTGCATGTCGCTCACCTCGGGCGCGGCGGCCGTGATCAGGCCTGCGAGTGCGTTGATGAGCTTGCGCGCCTCGTCGAGGTCGATCTGGTTCTCGGGATCGTCGGCGAGGCCGACCTTCACCGCCGCCGCGCTGAGCAGGTGAACTGCCGCTGTCGTGATGACCTCGACGGCGGCGACGTCCGCGATGTCGCGCGTCGCCTGCGCAACGCCCTCGGCGCCACTCCCGGAGGTGCTCCCCGCACCCTCGACGTGCTGCTGCTGTGCCTCGGGGGTGGTGTCGCTCATAGTGTCCTGACTCTCGTCTGCGGTTTTGTGGTAATATTGCCGTTGGTTCTCGGCGTCTTGCCGAGATGCGGAAGAGGAGATTCTCCCACCCGGCACCGATTCAAGGTTACCGGGTAGTTCACACCCCGCCGGTCACGGCAGCTATTGCAAAGGGTGTGGGGTAGCGCGTGCGCTGCCCGGATCCTCTCCTCCGTCGCTCCCGAGCGGGAGTGCCTCACACCTGAGATCAGAGGAGCCGGCGATCAGCGATCCCCGTACGAATGACAGAATCCGCGTCCCCGAAGTGCGCCTGGTTGGACCCAGTGGCGAGCAGGTCGGTGTCGTGCCGATCGAGACCGCGCTGCGCCTGGCGGCAGATGCAGATCTCGATCTCGTCGAGGTAGCCCCGAACTCGAAGCCGCCCGTGGCCAAGATCATGGATTTCGGCAAGTTCAAGTACGAGGCCGCCCAGAAGCAGAAGGAAGCTCGTCGTAACCAGGCGAACACGATCCTCAAGGAGGTTCGTTTCCGCCTCAAGATCGACAAGCACGACTACGAAACCAAGACCAAGCGCGCGATCGGCTTCTTGTCGCAGGGCGATAAGGTCAAGGCCATGATCCTGTTCCGTGGCCGCGAGCAGTCGCGTCCCGAGATGGGCGTGCGCCTCCTTCAGCAGTTCGCGGAGGACATCGCCGAGTTCGGCACCGTCGAGTCGAACCCCCGGATCGACGGCCGCAACATGGTCATGGTGATCGCCCCGCTCAAGAACAAGTCCGAGGCGAAGGCCGAGCAGAACGCTCGCCGCGCCGAGGAGAAGGCGATCCGCAAGTCCGGCAGCGCAGCGGCCGGAGAGTAATTTCAGCGGCACGCTGCCACCAGCGGCGCCGCGCAGAACGCAGCCTGTCAGGCGCGCACACAACAAGGAGAAATCGATGCCCAAGCAGAAGACCCACTCGGGGGCCAAGAAGCGCTTCAAGCTCACCGGCTCCGGCAAGCTCATGAAGCAGCAGGCCGGCATGCGCCACAACCTCGAGGTCAAGGCCTCGAAGCGCAAGCGCCGCCTGAACGCCGAGCAGGTGCTCGCCAAGGGCGACGCCAAGCAGGCAATGAAGCTCCTCGGCCACTAAGCCCGCGAGCACCCCAGCTGTTCACCAAGAGTTTGTAAGGAAGAACTGAAATGGCAAGAGTCAAGCGGGCCGTCAACGCCCACAAGAAGCGTCGCGTCATCCTCGAGCGTGCCGAGGGCTACCGCGGCCAGCGTTCGCGCCTGTACCGCAAGGCAAAAGAGCAGGTCATCCACTCGCTCGTCTACTCGTACAACGATCGCCGGAAGAAGAAGGGCGACTTCCGCCGCCTGTGGATCCAGCGCATCAACGCGGGTGCACGCGCCAACGGCCTGACCTACAACCGCTTCATCCAGGGCCTCGGCCTCGCCGGTGTCGAGGTTGACCGTCGCATGCTCTCCGAGCTCGCGACCAACGAGCCCGCCGCCTTCGCCGCCCTCGTCGAGGTCGCAAAGGCCGCTCTCCCCGAGGACACCTCGGCTCCGAAGGCCGCCTAAGCTTCACGCTTCGCGCCTCGGGCATCGAGCCCAGTGACGAGAACCCCCGCCGTGCACCGCACGCGGGGGTTCTCGCCGTTTCCGGCGGGGCCGGGTGCGGCCCAGGATCCGGATCCCGATCCGGACCAGGATCGCGCCCCGTACCCCGCCCCCGACCGCCCGCCGAGTAGGCTTGACGGGTGATCGAGAACCCGAAGTCCGGGCGCGTGCGCCGCGCCGCAGCACTCGTCCGAAAGAAGGAGCGCGTCGCGCAGGGCCGCTTCCTCGTCGAGGGCCCGCAGGCCGTGCGCGAGTTGCTCGCCCACCGCCCCGAGCTCGCCGAGGTCGTGTTTGCGACGACCGGCACGGAGCCGTGGCAGCACGAGATCGACCGGCTCGCCTCGGACGGCGGGGTCGAGCTCGAGCGCGTCACCGGTGAGGTGCTCGCCGCCATGAGCGAGACCGTCACCCCCCAGGGGGTCGTCGCGATCGCCCGCAGCTGGGAGACGCCGCTCGCGGAGGCCCTCGCGGACGCCCGGCTCGTCGCCGTCATGCATGAGGTGCGGGATCCCGGCAACGCCGGCGCCGTGCTGCGCGCCGCGGACGCCGCGGGAGCCGACGCCGTCGTGTTCGCGGGGGAGAGCATCGACCCGTTCCACCCCAAGGTCGTGCGGTCGACCACTGGATCCCTCTTCCACCTGCCCGTCGCGGTTGCCCGCGAGCTCGCCGATGTGACCGATGCGGCGCGCGCGGCCGGGCTCACGACGCTCGCGGCCGACGTGCGCGGCACCGACCTCCTCGCGGCGCGCTCCGAGGGCGTGCTCGCGGGGCGCGTCGCCTGGGTCTTCGGCAACGAGGCGCGCGGGCTCAGCGACGCCGAGCGGGCACTCACCGACCGCTCGCTCAAACTCCCGATCTACGGGGCGGCCGAGTCGCTCAACCTCGCGACCGCCGCGAGCGTGCTGATCTACGAGACCGCCTTCGCCCAGCGCGGCTAGAAGCGTCTGAGAGCCGCAGGGGGGGCGCGGCTCTCAGACGCCGTCTCTGCGCTCTCGCTAGGCGAGGAGCGACGCCCCGAGGGGCGTGTCCGGGGTGAACCCCGGGAGGATCGCGAAGACCGCGGATCCCGTGTGTGTGACCCACTCGTTGAGCATGTCGAGCTCGTCGAGGCGCTGCTGGATCGGCACGAACTGCTTCAGCGGGTTCCGCTGGTAGCAGGCGAACAGCAGACCCGACTCGTCGCCGTCGTCGTAGTTCGTGCTGCGGCGGAAGATCCGCTCCGACGGGTCGGTCGAGTGCGCCCTGCGCGCGTGCGAGAAGCTCGGGATCACGGGCAGACCCAGCTTGTCCTTCGCGTCGAAGTCCATGGGCGTGTGCTCGTCGCCGCCCGTGAGCGGCGCCCCCGTGTCGAGCGTGCGCCCGATCGACTGCTCGCGACCGGGCCGGTCGATCTGGTCCCAGGTGTCGAGCTCCATCCGGATTCTGCGCAGCACGAGTGCGCTGCCGCCAGCGAGCCAGGCCTCCGCGCCCGTTGCCCCCTCGAGCCAGACGAGCGACTCGAAGTCTTCCTCGTCGGGCTTCGGGTTCACGGTGCCGTCGACCTGCCCCATGAGGTTGCGCATGGTGGTGTCGTCGGACTCTGCGCCGCGCGCCTGCCGGAACCCCTGCTGCGACCAGATCCGGCGGGCGAAGCCGCGGAGGTCGCGCTCGAACATGCGCGCGGCGTGCGCCACGGCGAGCTGGTCGTCCGACTGCAGGAGCACGAGCAGGTCGCCCCCGTCGTGCGCGCCATCGAGCTGGTCGAGCGTGAACGCGGGGAGCGGCGCGAGCCACTCGGGACGCTTCTCCTTCGCCACGCGCTCGACGAGCCCAGGGCCGACCCCGATCGTCACCGTGAGGCGCGCGGGCCGCGCGGCGAGCTCCGGCTCCGGGTCGGCGAGCGGCGCGTCGCCGGAGGTCAGGCCCTCGATGTCGTCGGTCAGGATCCGGAACATGCGGCTGATCGCCTCGCGATCCGTCTCCGGTTTGAGCGCGTAGGACACGTAGCGCGAGTGCGCGGTCGGCGTCGTCGTCACCCCCGCCTGATGCTTGCCGTGGCAGGGGAGGACGTCGCCGCCGAAGGGCGCGGCCGCGTCGGCCAGCGCCGGTGAGGTGGCGTCGCGGAGCTGGGGGATCCCGAGGGTCGCGCCGACGCCGAGCGCCGCACCGATCCCTGCCCCGGCGAAACCGCCGGTGAGCAGGGCCCGGCGGCCGATGCCGGGGGAGCTGCGCTCCCCGGCACCGGCCGTGACCGCTTTCGGGACGGGCTTAGTGGGACGCATGGTCCATTCCGCCGTCCTCCGACCCGTGATCCATGCCGCCGTCATAGGACTCGTTGCCGCCCGAGTAGTCCTTCACGAGCGCCTGCACCTTGAGGGTCGCGCCGTCGCTGAAGTGGAGCGTCGCCTCGACCTCCTCGCCGGCCTTGATCGGCTTCGGCATCTCCATGAGCATGATGTGGTCGCCGCCGGGAGCGAGCTGCAGCTCTCCGCCCGCCGGGATCGTGAAGCCGCCCTTCTTCTCGCGCATCTTGCCGTCGCCATCGGTCTCGTGGAGCTCGACGGTTCCGGCCGAGGCGCTCTCGGCGCTCTCGAGCGTGACCTCCTTGTCAGTGTTGTTCTTCAGCGTGCCGAAGACGGCCGACATGCTCTCCATCTCGGATCCGGCGTTGGCCTTCGCCCAGCTGTCGCTGAGCGTGAGCCCGGACTCGGCCTTCTGGCTGGTCTCGCTTGAGCTGCCCGAGCCTGCCGCGGGCCCGTCGGCCTGCGCGCAACCCGTAAGGAGCAACGGGGCGGCGAGGAGCGCGCCCGAGGCGAGGACTGCGAGGCGTGCGCGGCGTGCGGTGTGCGTGGTGTTCATTGAAAGAGGTGTCCTTCTCAGTGGTGAGGTGGGTGCCGCGAGCGTCGGCGGCCACCGCACGTCGCGCGCAGGGGCGCGAGCGTGGCGGAGCGCCAGCACTCGGGCGAGAGGGGGACGCCGCTCGGGCGTCAACGCGTGCGCAGGCTAGTTGCCGCGCGACGCGCCCTGAGTGGCCTGATCCTTCTTCTTTCGCGAGAGCGCGACCGCGGCAGTGATGCCGCCGATCACGAGCACAGCTGCGCCCGTGATGATCGCGACAACGACACCGAAGGGCATCCCCGCGGCGTCATCCGCCTCAGCATGGTCGCCCGAATCCTCGTGCTCGTGGGACTCCGCATCCTCGGTGAGCTCGGCTGCGGGGATGATCTCGCCCGTGCCGTTCGCGCCGACGGCGATGCCGAACGACCCGTCGATCGGGTGACCGTCACTCGAGACCACGCGCCACGCGATGCGATAGTCACCCTCGGCGAGTCCCGCCTGCAGGTGCTGCGTCACGTCGGGGCCGTCGACCTCGGGCTCGCCGTCCTTGATATCGGCGCCGTCGGGTCCCGTGGCCACGATCTCCGTGCCGACCTCGATGATGCTATTGCTGAACGAGAGCTTGAACCCCTCGGTAGCGCCCGCATCGTTCGCGACGATCTCGGTGCCGACGAGCTCGTCGTGCGCGAGCGCTGGCGATGCTGCGCCGAACACGGCGGCGAGGCCGAACACGGCGGCGAGGCCGAGCGCGGCGGCGGCGATGAGTCGTCCGATGCGGGGGGTCTGGGTCGTGCGGGACATGCGGTGTCTCCGAGTTCCTCCGGGCTGCGCCGGGATTTATTTCCCCGGGGTTGCCGGGGACCGCGGGGATGGAATCGCCACGCGGCTGCTGATGCTGAAAAGAAGAAAACAGGATCAGGCGAGAACCGGAGGCCCGCGACGGGACACCGCGGTGGTGCCCAGCATCCGCAGGGCGATGGTCTCGGCGCACTCGCCGAGCGTCACCCGCAGTGTGCAGCGGTGCTGCAGCGGGGTGAGTGCGAGCGCGCGCGCGGGCAGGGCCCGGCGCACGAGCGAGACGAGCGCAAGGAATGCGCGCTCGCCGAAGTGGAGGAGCGCGATCGTCAGAACGGCCGCGATCGCGTGGCCGATCCACATCACGGTGTCGGCGGTCGAGGCGGTCGCGGCTGGCGCGAAGCTCTGGATCGCGTCGAGGTGCGCGGCGTGCGGCGAGAGCGGGAGCCCCGCGGCGTCGCTGCCCGGGCCCGCGGCTCCGGTTCCGGAAGCACCGGCGCCGAGCCCCGCGAGCGTCCAGTGGTAGGGGAACTGCGCGATCGCGACGGCGGCGGCGAGCCGCCAGAGCGAGCCGATCCGGCCAGCGAGCAGCGTGCAGACGGGGAGCGCGAGGATCGCGGTCGAGAACACGGCGAGCCAGGAGATGTCGCCGCCGGCGAGCGCGTGCGAGGCGGCCGCGAGCACGGTGGCGATCGCCGCGCCGCCCGCGCCTCTGGCGGCGCGCACTCCGCGGCTCATCCGGATCACCGGATGAGCGGCAGCGGGCAGCCTGGTGCTCTCCATGGCCACCAGTCTACGACGGGTTGGGGGCGTCTCGCGCCGCGCCGCGGGCGCGAGACGCGATCCGGAATCGCTGCGGGCGATCGATTCAGCTCCGGATCAGGCCCAGGGCTGTTCTCGGAGTGCGTGTGCGCCCGCGTATTCCGGCAGTCCTGGCGCCTCCCAGCCCGCGAGCAGCTCGTCGTCGATCCGGTAGACCTCGACGCCGATGGGGCGGCACACCTCGACCGGGTCGTGTGCGCCGTCGCCCCACATCGGGACCGAGAGGTCGCCGCCGGGGCAGGTCGAGAGCGCCATGAGCACGTCGATCTCCGCGAACATCTCGAAGTAGTCCCCGACCTGTGCGGGGCACGTCTTCATGAAGTACTTGTCCTCGTCGTTCAGCCCCGTGCACTGGAACACGTTGAGCACGTCGTGCACGTCGAACTCGGTGAGCCCGAAAGGGCGCACGGCCCGCACGAGGTTCGAGTGGCAGTGGTAGTCGAAGTCCTCGCCCGTGAGCATGCGGTTGACGTATGGGTCACAGCGCGTGCCGAGCGTATCGTGCACGCGCCCGCCCTCGGCGTCGACGCCGTAGCCCTCGAGCGTGTCGCCCGTGATCGTGACGAGCGGCCTGAGATAGGGGAGCGTCGACCAGAGGCGGTCGAAGCGGGTCACGTGCGCGGCCTGAAGCTGGCGGGTGCGCGCGGCCCAGAAGCGCTCGCGCGGATTGTGCAGGTTCCAGATGTTGAGGTCGCCGACCTGCGGCCCGTCCACGGTGAGCAGGCGGCAGACGTGCCCGGCGGGCACGGTCCAGGCGCGGCCCGAGCGGATCGGGATCTCGAACGAGTCGACGAGGGTGCGGCCGTCGGTGCGCTCGCCGATCCTGCCGTACAACTCACGGTCGACCTCGAGGGCCTGGCCCTTGTATGCGGCCTCGGTGAGTGCGGCGACCCGCGTCGATTCGGTGCTCATGCGGTGTGCTCCTTCGTGTCTGGTTCGGTGGTGCGAAGCTCTGCGGGAACGGGCGGATCAGTAGTATCTTCGGCGACCGCAGGATCCGCCCCGGGATCCGCCCGGCGCGCGCGCAGCGACGCGCGCACGGCGTCGATCACACTCACCTCCGAGTCGCTGAGGTAGCGGTCGAGCGCCGCGACGGCGTCCTCGCGCGCGCCGCCGAGGATGAGCTCGGCGATCTCCCGGTCGCGGGGAACCCACTGCAATTGGAATGCGGCCTCGTCGTCGATCACGGAGAAGGCGAGGCGGAGCTGCGCCGCGACCGCCACGAAGAAGGTGTTGAGGCTCTCCGATCCGCCGAGCGCCACGACTCGGCGGTGGAAGTCGAGGCTCGCGGTGCCCACCGCGGTCCAGGATCCGCGGCGCACGCAGGCCTCGGTATGGTCCGCCGCCTGCTCGAGCTCTTCGAGGAGTCGCCCGGGGGCGGCGACGCTCGAGCGCACGGCGCCGGCCTCGATGATCCGGCGGGCCGTGTAGAGATCCCTGATGTCCTCGACCGTGAGCTCGCGCACCGAGTACCCGACGTTGCGCGTGGAGACGGCGAGGCCCTCAGCCTCGAGGAGCCGGAGCCCGTCGCGGGCGGTGTTGCGGGAGACACTGTGCTGCAGGGCGACGCTCGCGTCGATGAGCCTCGTGCCCGGTGTGAGGGCGCCCTCGATGATGCTCTGCCTCAGGGCGGAGCGCACCTGCTCGGCCGCCGACCTGATGGGCTCCTGCGCTGGAGTCTGGATCATGTCGCTCATCATAGCAACGAACTCGCGGATTGTTGAGCAAAAGCCCTGGGTCGCGGGAGGGGCGCAGTTGTCGAGGAGGGCAAAAAACCTGCTCAAGTGCGGGAATATGCGCGGATGTGACGGGTTTTGTGTGCCTGTGTGACGGCGCCTCTTGACAGAAGTGTTGAACAATCCGTAGGGTCTGGGCCATGACTCAACGACGAGCACACGCTCTTTTCGCCGGAATTGCGGCCGTCGCCATTGGCGCGCTCGCGCTGCTCTCGCCGCTCGGTGCGTCGGCGCCGAGCCGCGCCGACGACGGAAAACCGCTCCGGATCGGCTCCGACCTGACCTATCCGCCGTATGCGTACCTGGACGGGGACACCCCGGCCGGCTTCGATCCAGACTTCATGCGCGCTCTATCGGGCGAGCTCGGGCGCGAGCCGGAGTTCGTCGACACCCGCTTCGAACAGCTCATCACGAGCCTGCAGTCCGGCCACTTCGACGTTGTGGCCTCGGCGCTCTACATCACCGAGGAACGCGCCGGGCAGGTGCAGTTCATCCCGTACTTCACGACGGGCAACTCGATCGTTTCGCCCGAGTCGGGCGAGCAGTTCGCCAACGCCGCGGCGCTCTGCGGCAAGAGCGTCGCCGTGATCAAGGGCGCCGACGTCGCGACGAAGCTCCGCGGCGAGGCCAGCGACGCCTGCGCGAAGGACGGAAAGTCCGCGATCGACGTGCGTGACTTCACCGCGGACACGGAGGGCACGCAGGCGCTCCTCGCGGGTCAGGTCGACGCTCAGGTGACCGACGCCGCCGTCGCGAAGGTCGCGGTCGATAGCTCGGACGGCAGGCTCGCGATTACGAGCTCAGATCTGCTCTTCCCCGTGCCGGTCGGCATCGCCGTGGCCAAGGACAACACGAAGCTCGCGGGCGAGCTCCGTGACGGCCTCGAGCGGATGCGAGCGAGCGGGGAGTACGAGAAGCTCCTGGCCGAGTACAACCTCGCCGAGCCTGACCCCGCCGTCGTGAAGGCCGCGATGGGGGACAACGCCGAGGCGGCTGGCGGCGGCTTCTCCTTTGACTGGGGGTACTTCTTCAGCCTCTTCGGGCACAAGGCCTTCTGGGAGGCGACCGTCACGGTGCTCGTGCTCTCGGCGCTCGCCTGGACGATCTCGACCGTGCTCGGCATGCTCGTCGCCCTCGGCAGGCAGTCCAGGATCGGGGCCGTGCGGTGGCTCCTCGGCGTCTACGTCTGGTTCTTCCGCTCGCTCCCGCTCCTCGTGCTGCTGATCTTCGTGTACAACGCACCCCAGGTGATCCCGGAGCTCCGCGTGCTCGTCGGCTCCCCGTTCATGGCCGGCCTCATCGCGCTCGTGCTCTCGGAGACGGCCTACATCTCGGAGATCCACCGCGGCGGGCTTTCCTCGGTGTCCGGCGGTCAGGGCGAGGCCGGGCGCGCGCTCGGCATCCCGTGGGGCGGTGTGCAGCGCCGCATCGTGATCCCGCAGGCCTTCCGGGTCGCGCTTCCCGCGCTCGGCAATGAGCTCGTCACGATCATCAAGCTGACCTCGCTCGTCTCCGCGATCTCCCTCACCGAGATCCTGCTTGTCGGCCAGCGGCTCTACACGCAGAACTTCAAGGTGCTCGAGACCTTGCTCGCGGTCGGCGTCTTCTACGTCTTGATCGTGACCGTGTTCGATCAGGCACTCAAACTGCTCGAGCGGTTCCTCGACGTGCGCAGGCGCGGCCAGCGGGCGAGGCTCGGGGCCGAGACGGCCGCGGTCGACGTGATCCCCGCCGCGCCTGAGCGTCAGGGCACCCCGCACGCGGGCGAGGTCGTGGTGAGCGTGCGTGACGAGCGGAAGTCCTACGGCGAAACCGAGGTGCTGAAGGGCATCGACCTCGACGTGCACCGGGGCGAGGTGGTCGCGATCATCGGGCCGTCCGGCTCGGGCAAGACGACGCTCATCCGCACCCTCAACGCGATGGAGACGATCAACGAGGGCGACGTGCTGTTCCGCGGCGAGCCCGTGGGCTACACCCGGGGCGAGGATGGGCGTGCCAGGCCGGTGCCGGATCGGGTGCTCGCGCGGACCCGGCAGCGCATCGGCATGGTGTTTCAGCAGTTCAACCTGTTCCCGCACAAGACGGTGCGCGAGAACGTGACCTTCGCCCCCGACTACCTGCACCCCGCTGACCGGCGCGTCAACGCGAGCGAGGCCGACGTGCTGCTCGCGAAGGTCGGCATGGAAGCGCACGCGGACAAGTACCCGCACCAGCTCTCGGGCGGGCAGCAGCAGCGCGTCGCGATCGCACGCGCGCTCGCGATGGATCCCGAGGTGCTGCTCTTCGACGAGCCGACGAGCGCGCTCGATCCGGAACTCGTCGACGAGGTGCTGCGGGTCATGACGGAGCTCGCGGCCGACGGCCTCACGATGGTCGTCGTGACCCACGAGATGCGCTTCGCCCGCGAAGTCGCCGACTGGGTCGTGTTCATGGACCAGGGCGTCGTCGTGGAAGAGGGCCCCGCAGCCGAGGTGTTCGAGCGACCGCGGGAGCGCCGAACCCAGCGCTTCCTCAACCGGGTTCACGCGATTGGCTGAGGCTTCGAGGCGAGTTTCCGTTTCCGGTGCGGAATCGCGAGAGACTAGGGGCGAAGGGAGACCCACATGACAGCGATCGACCTCAACAGCGACCTCGGCGAGTCGTTCGGCAACTACTCCTTCGGGGACGATGCCGCGGTGCTCGCCTCCGTGACGAGCGCGAACGTCGCATGCGGCTTCCATGCCGGCGATCCGCGCGGGATCAGGGAGACCTGCCGGGCAGCAGTCGCCGCCGGCGTCACGATCGGCGCGCACCCCGGCTACCGCGACCTCGCGGGCTTCGGCAGGCGCTTCATCGACGTCGCGCCGGCTGAGCTCGCCGACGAGGTGATCTACCAGATCGGGGCGCTGCAGGCCCTGGCGCGCAGCGTCGGGGGCGAGGTGCGCTACGTCAAGCCGCACGGCGGGCTCTACAACACGATCGCCGTGCACGAGGAGCAGGCGGGCGCGGTCGCGCAGGCCATGCGTGAGGTGGCGGCCGAGCTACCGCTCATGGTGCTTCCCGGCTCGGTGATCGAGCGCGTCGCCCGCGACGCGGGAATCGAGACCGTCGCTGAGGCGTTCGCTGACCGCGCCTACGCGCCCGACGGCACGCTCGTGAAGCGGGGCACGGCCGGCGCAATCCTCGCGCCCGCCGACGCGGTGGCGCAGGCGATCCGTTTCGCGGCCGAGGGCGCGGTCACCGCGGTCGACGGCTCCGTGCTCCAGATCGCCCCCGACAGTATCTGCCTGCACGGCGACAACCCAGCGGCGATCGCGCTCGCGCGCAGCATTCGCGACGGGCTCGAGACGGCGGGCGTTGAGATCCGGAGCTTCGCCTAGGTGACCGGGCAGCCGATCCGTCCGGTCGGGGATCTCGCGCTCATCGTCGACCTTCCCGGGCTCGAAGCGGTGCTCGCGCTCGCCGCAGGGCTCCGGTCGGCGCCGCCCGCCGGGGTCGTCGACATCGTGCCGGCCGCGCGGACCGTGCTCCTCACGTTCCGGGACGCCGCTGGAGTGCGCGCGGGCAAGAGCGCGGTCGAGTCGCTGCTCGCGCGCTCGACCGCGGAAGCGGGCGACGGGCCTCGAAGCAGCTCCGGCGGCGCCCGGGACGGGCGCACACCCATCGAGATCCCGACGGTCTACGACGGCCCCGACCTCGCGGAGCTCGAGGCGATCGTGGGCCTCTCGCGCGAGGGAATCGTCGCGGCGCACGCGGGCTCGGAGTGGCGCGCGGCCTTCGGCGGCTTCGCGCCGGGCTTTGCGTACCTGACCGGGGGCGACCCCGTGCTCCGCGTGCCGCGGCTCGCCTCACCGCGCACCGCGGTGCCGGCCGGGTCCGTCGCGATCGCGGGGGAGTTCTCGGCCGTGTACCCCGGGGAGTCTCCCGGCGGCTGGCGGCTGCTCGGCCGCACCGACGCCAGGCTCTTCGACCCGTCGCGGGATCCCGCCGCCCTCATCGCCCCGGGCGATCTCGTGCGCTTCGTCCCCGTGCGCGAATTTGTGCGTGTGGGTGCGCCGGGCGCGGGGAGCACCGCGACACCGGCGGCTCACACTGCACAGGCAACTCAGCCGGCGCTCACGGTGATGCACCCGGGGATGCGCGCGCTCGTCCAGGATCTCGGCCGCCCGGGCGCAGCGGCGGTCGGGGTGACCGCCTCTGGCGCGATGGACCGCGCGGCGCTCGCGCGCGCCAACCGCGCGGTCGGCAACGCGGAGGGCGCGGCGGCGATCGAGGCCCTGAACGGGGGCGTCGAGCTGCGCGCTGAGCGGCGGACGACCGTCGCGGTCGCGGGGGCCGAGTGCGCGATCGCGGTGCTCGGCGCCGAGGCGGGCGCGCCCGCGCGGCCCTCCGCGCCCGGCGCGGCCATCGAGCTTGCGCCGGGGGAGCGCCTCCGCCTCGGGCCGGCGACCGCGGGCCTCCGCGCCTACATCGCCGTGCGCGGCGGCATCGCAGGCAACGCGGAGCTCGGCTCGCTCGCGCACGACAGCCTCTCGGGGCTTGGCGCCCCGCCGCTCGCCGCGGGGCAGGGCATCGCGGCCGGGGACGCGGCCGCCGCTCCGGATCCGGAGCCGGGGCCGGATCCGGATCCGGGGCCGGAGCCGCTGCCGGAGCCGGAGCCGCTGCCCGCGCCCGGCGAGGCGACCGTGCTGCGCTTCGTCGCCGGGCCCCGCGACGACTGGTTCGACGTGCCCTCCCGCGAGCGGCTGCGCGCCCAGGAGTGGGAGGTCACGGCCGAATCCAATCGCATCGGGATCCGGCTCGGCGCCCCGCCGGGCGGCGCGGCCCTCACGCGCGAGCGTGCGGGGGAGCTCGCGACCGAGGGCACGGTGCGCGGGGCGCTCCAGGTGCCTCCGAGCGGGCTGCCCGTGCTCTTCCTCGCGGACCACCCGGTCACGGGCGGATACCCCGTCATTGGCGTCGTCGTTGACGCAGACCTCGACCTCGCCGGGCAGCTCAGACCCGGCGACGCCGTCAGATTCGAGGAGGTCGATCCGGCGCGGATCCCGCGCCGCGCCCGCCGCGCCGCGGCGCCGGAGCGGCCGGAGACCGTGCGCTTCTCGATCGAGGTCGACGGGCGCAGGCACGCGCTCGCGCTGCCCTTCGCGCTCGCCGCGGCGCTCGAGCGCCAACTCGCGGCAGAGAACGACCGCGATCTTCTCGCGCTCCTGCGGCCGATCGTCGAGGAGCTCGCCACTTCGAACCGGTAGGATAGAGCACCGTGTCGAACACCAATCCGATCTCACAGGAAGCCGCCGATGCGGCCGTCGCCGCCGCGCTCGCCGCATACGCCGCAGCAGGCTCCCTCGCGGAGCTGAAGGCCGCAAGAACCGAGCACGCCGGGGAGGCCTCGGCCATCTCGAAGCTCAACGCGCTCATGCGCGAGGTTCCCAAGGAGGAGAAGGCCGCGACCGGCAAGCTCATGGGCCAGGCCCGTGGCCGGATCGAGGGCGCCTACAAGGGCCGCGAGACTGAGCTCGCCGAGCAGGAGGCGCGCGAGCGCCTCGTCGCCGAGACGGTCGACGTGACCGAGGCGCCCGTGCGCCGCCGGGCGGGCAGCCGCCATCCCCTCGCGCAGCTCCAGGATGAGGCAGCCGACATCTTCATCGGCATGGGCTGGGAGATCGCGGAGGGGCCCGAGATCGAGCACGAGTGGTTCAACTTCGACGCCCTCGGCTTCGATCCGGATCACCCGGCGCGCGCGATGCAGGACACCTTCTTCGTCGAGCCGGCCGACCGCCACCTGCTGCTGCGCACGCACACCTCGCCGGTGCAGATCCGGAGCCTGCTCGAGCGCGAGCTCCCCGTGTACGTTGTGGCCCCCGGCCGCGTCTACCGCACCGACGAGCTCGACGCGACGCACACCCCCGTGTTCCAGCAGATCGAGGGGCTCGCGATCGACCGCGGCCTCACGATGGCGCACCTGCGCGGCACCCTCGAGCACTTCGCGCGGCAGATGTTCGGCGAGGAGGCGCAGATCCGCCTGCGCCCGAACTTCTTCCCGTTCACGGAGCCCTCGGCCGAGATGGACGTGTGGCAGCCGCACGCGAAGGGCGGCGCGCGCTGGGTCGAGTGGGGCGGCTGCGGCATGGTCGACCCGAACGTGCTCGCGGCCGCGGGCATCGACCCCGAGGAGTTCCAGGGCTTCGCCTTCGGCATGGGCATCGAGCGGACCCTGCAGTTCCGCCACGACATCAACGACATGAGAGACATGGTTGAGGGCGACGTGCGCTTCAACCGTCAGTTCGGAGGACTGGTCTAATGCGGGTTCCGCTCAGCTGGCTCGGCGAGTTCGTCGAGCTCCCCGAGGACGTCACCCCCGAGGCGGTGCACGCCGATCTCGTGCGCGTCGGCTTCGAGGAGGAGGACATCCGTCGCTTCGACGTGACCGGCCCCGTCGTGGTCGGCCAGGTGCTCTCGCGCGAGCCCGAGGAGCACTCGAACGGCAAGACCGTGAACTGGTGCCAGGTGCGGGTCGCCCCCGAGGGGCAGCGCGCTGCCGACGGCGGCGAGGACGTGCGCGGCATCGTCTGCGGCGCGCACAACTTCGAGGCCGGCGACAAGGTCGTCGTGACGCTCCCCGGCGCCGTGCTGCCCGGCGGCTTCGAGATCGCGGCGCGCAAGACCTACGGTCACGTCTCGGACGGCATGATCGCCTCGGCCCGCGAGCTCTCGCTCGGCGAGGACCACGACGGCATCATCGTGCTCACGCGCCTCGGGCTCGATCCCGAGGTGGGCGAGGACGCGAAGGCGCTGCTCGGCCTTGACCAGACGGCCGTCGAGATCAATGTGACGCCGGATCGCGGCTACGCCTTCTCGATCCGCGGCGTCGCCCGCGAGTACGCCCACTCGACCGGCTCCCCGTTCTCGGATCCGGCGCTCGCAGGCTCGCCGTCCGCGGCCTCGGGCTTCCCGGTGGCCCTCGACGACCGCGCACCGATCCGGGGGCGCGTCGGCGCGACCGGGTTCATCGCGCGGGTCGTTCGCGGGATCGATGCGACGCGCCCGACGCCCGCCTGGATGGTCGCGCGCCTGCAGCTCGCGGGCATCCGCGCGCTCTCGCTGCCCGTCGACATCTCGAACTACGTCATGCTCGAGCTCGGCAACCCGCTCCACGCCTACGACCTCGCGAAGGTCTCCGGCGGGATCACGGTGCGCCGCGCCGCGCAGGGCGAAACCCTCGTGACGCTTGACGAGCAGGAGCGCAAGCTCGACCCCGAGGACCTGCTGATCGTCGACGATTCCGGCCCCATCGGGCTCGCGGGCGTCATGGGCGGAGAGTCCACGAAGACGGACGACGCGACGACCGACGTGCTCGTCGAGGCCGCGACCTTCGACCCCGTGTCGATCGCCCGCACCTCGCGCAGGCACCGACTGCCGAGCGAGGCCTCGAAGCGCTTCGAGCGCGGCGTCGACCCGCTCGTCGCGCGCGCCGCGGCGCAGCGCATGGTCGACCTGCTCGTGTCGCTCGGCGGCGGAACGGAGGACGCGCTCGGCGCCGAGATCGTCGCTCCCTGGCAGCCCGTCGCGATCCGGCTCCAGCTTGCGCGGGTGAACGGCCTGATGGGTGCCGATTACACCGATGAGGAGGCGCTCTCGGCCCTCGCCATGATCGGCTGCGAGATCGTCGAGGAGGCGCCCGAAGAGGGTTCGGCCGTCGTCGTCGTGACGCCGCCCAGCTGGCGCAGCGACCTGACGCGGCCCGCGGACCTCGTCGAGGAGATCGCGCGCATCGTCGGCTACGACCGGATCCCGTCCGTGCTTCCCGTCGCGCCGGCAGGCCGCGGGCTGACGCGCGGCCAGCGCCTGCGCCGCCGGGCAGCGAACATCGTCACGGCCGCAGGCCTCGACGAGATCCAGAGCTACCCCTTTGTGTCGCAGACGCAGCTTGACGCCTTCGGCGCCGGTGCCGAGCCCGTGTCGGACGACGTGTCCGAGGCCGCCGCGGCCGCCTCCTCGGCCGAGGCAGCCGAGGCCGGAGCGGATCCGGAGCGGCCCGTGACGCCCGTGAAGCTCGCGAACCCGCTCGACGCCGGCTCGCCGTTCCTGCGCCGCTCGCTGCTGCCCGGTCTCGTGACCGCCAGCCAGCGCAACGTGTCGCGCGGGCTCACGGATCTCGCGCTCGTCGAGTTCGGCAACGTGTTCGAGGCGCGTGGCGAGCTCGGCACCGAGAGCGTGCCGCCGCTCGCGGAGCGGCCGAGCGCCGAGACGCTCGCGGCGCTCGACGCCTCGATCCCGGCGCAGCCGCTGCGCGCCGCCGGCCTCCTGCTCGGTGACGTCGTCGACAAGCAGGCCGGCGAGGCCGCTCGCGCAGCCGATTGGGCCGACGCGCTCGACGCCGCGCGCACGATCGCGGGCGCCGTATCGGTCGAGCTCGTCGTGTCGCAGGGCGCCCACCGGGCCTTCCATCCCGGCCGCACCGCGGAGCTCTCCGTGCGCGTCGACGACGGGCTCGAGGTCGTCGGCGTGGCCGGCGAGCTGCTGCCCGAGCTCGTGGCCGCGAACCACCTGCCGGGCAGGGTCGCCGCGTTCGAGCTCGACCTGGGCCGGCTCATCGAGCTCGCACCCGCCGAGCCCGAGACCCGCCAGCTGTCGACCTTCCCCGCGGCGACGCAGGATCTCACGCTTGTGCTCGACGCCGCGATCCCCGCAGGCGACGTGCTCGCGGTCGTGGCGGCCGGCGCCGGTGAGCTGCTCGAGGATGCGCGCATCGTCGACGACTACCGCGGGCAGGGCATCGCCGAGGGCGAGAAGGCGCTGACCTTCGCGCTGCGCTTCCGCGCCGACGACCGGACGCTCAAGGCGGAGGAGGCGAGCGAGTCGAAGCTCGCCGGCGTCGCCGCCGCCGAGCTCGCCTTCGGGGCGAAGCTGCGGGACTGAGCGCTCATGGCCGTGATCCCGTACCTGCTGCTCCCCGGCACCGCCGCGGAGGCGCTCGAGTTCTATCGCGGCGTCTTCGGCGGCGAGGTCGAGGCGCACACGTACCGGGAGTTCGGCCGCGCCGACGGGCCGGGCGACGCGATCGCGCACGGGACGCTCTCCGGGCCCGTCGCGCTGTTCGCCGCCGACGCGGGGGCGGACGAAGACGCGGTCCAGATGGGCGGCATGTTCTTCGCGCTGCTCGGCGCCGCTGACGCTTCGACCACCGCGGCATGGTTTGCCGCGCTCGCGGAGGAGGGCCGGATCCTCGATCCGCTGCAGCAGCGCAAGTGGGGCGACTCGGACGGCCAGCTCGTCGACCGCTTCGGAGTCCGCTGGCTCCTCGGCCACCCCTAGCTCGAGCCCGCCGCCGCCCCTTCGCTCCCGTCACCCCGCCGGCAAGCTGGGCGGGGCGGGTGTGCGGTGAGTCCGACTCGATCGCGGTGAGATGGTGGGGCGCGCCCACGGGCTTCGACTCGGCAGATCCTCGCTGCCTCAGGAAGATCGAGAACGCGACCATCGTTCCGACCGCGAGCAGCTCGAACTGCCAGTTCTACAGTGTTCGGTTCCAGAAATCGGCCGACATCAGGTATTCGGCGAGCGAAAGCTGCACGGCGCCGTGATCGGCGAGCTCCGCTGGACGAGCCGCACCGTCGCCAGGATGAACAGGAAGAACTGCAGATACTCTGACTGCCAGTTTTCGGCCACGTCGACGACGAAGTCCGACGAGGTGACGAAGGCGATCCAGCCGCGCGGGGCCGCACCGTGCAGCGCCTGCTCCTCGTTGAACGCCGCGAGCCCCGCGAACGACTGCGCACCGAGCGTCGCAAGGAACGCTGCGCCGAACGCGATGGACAGTCCGTGATCCCTGAGGCGCACGGCTATCTCCCCAGCGCGACGATCGCGAACATGGCGATCAGGCCAGCGGCCACGATCCCGGCCCACAGGCCGAAGACGATCCTCATGGCCCTGCCGCCTCCTCGGACGGAGGATCCTCATCGGGTTCCTCGTCATCGGTGCGAAACCCAGCCGCCTTGTGCGTCCCGTCGCAGTACGGCTTGATCGTCGACAGCCCGCAGCGGCAGAGCGCAACCGTTCGCCTCCGGCGCGGCACCGGCTTGCCCTCCGGGGTCAGGATCTCGATGCGGCCGCGCACGAGCAGCGGGCCGTCGGGGCACGGGGTGATGCTGGGGCGATCCTCGGTCACGATCGGGCTCCGGTGCGAAGCGAGCTTTCCCCCGCGGACCAGGCGTCGAGCATGTGCGTGGCGACGGCGCCGTCAATCGCGAGGCAGGCTGCTGCCCCAAACATGATGTCCGGGAGCAGCTCCGGGTGGTCCTCGGCGAGGGATCCCGCGAGATCCCGTGCCGCGATCTGTTCGTGCACCGCATCCGCCTCGACATGCTCGTCGAAGTAGTCGGTGACCTCCGCGCCGAATCCGAGCCGGCGAAATCCCTCGGCCGTGAGCCGATTCGGGATCGACGAGGTCATCTCGAACGCTGCGAGGTGACCGACGATCGCGCCGAGGAGCCGCCGATTGAGCCCGAACATCGACATCATGTTGAGCGATGCGAGCGTAACGGCGGGCACGTCGTCGAAGTACGCGCCGTACTCCCGGCTCAGCCCGGCCCCCTGCATCGTGCGCGCGTAGATCTCGGCGTGCACGCGGTCGGGCCTGCCGCCGCCGTACTCGTCGGACTGAATCTCGACGAGGGCGGCCTTCGCGCGGCCGGTGAGGCGAGGGATGGCCCAGGAATGCGGATCGGCCTCCCGCAGCGTGTAGATGGACTTCTGGATCAGGAACTCTTCGGCTTGCTCGAGCGTGGCGCGCTTCGCGAGGAAGCGGGCGGTCGAGGGCCCGTCGTCGTCGGCGGTCAGGGCGAAGAGGGCGGTCGCGACGTCGGCCTGCGTGGGCGCCGGATGATCAGGCTGCGTGACGACCTCCCGCAGCCGCTGCTCGAATGCCCGCTCGAGCGTATCCCGGAACCCGATCAGCTCAGGATCCCATTCCAGGCGCGGATCCAGGCCCGGCACGGAGCCGGTGAACGACGCGTAGAGGAAAAACAGGGCCGCCTGCAGGTCGTCGTCGTGCAGCATGTCGTCGGCGGGATCTCTGGGTCGCTCCGGCACGGTTGTGCCGAGGGTGTCGGTGTGGCCTGTGAGGCGTTCCAGTACGGCCTGGCTCACGGGCCCGCGGGGGCTGAGCGTTGCCCCCTCGAGATGGGACTGCGGAATCACTGATGGTCTCCTCGCGATGCGGTGGGCGGTCGGTGCCGCGTGTCCTCCGAGCCTTCCGTGGCCATAGTGGGGACGCCAGCCCCTTGCCGGGCGCCCGCGGATCCGCTATCGCGCGCCGATCTTGCCGGTTCTGCGCGCGCTGTGTGTTTGATCAGCGATAATTCACGCATCGCGTGCAGAACCGGCAAGGTGAGGGTGACATGAAGGTGGCGGTGGCCGGGGGAACCGGCGTCGTGGGGTCGCTCACCGTGCGGATCGCGCGGGAGCGAGGGCACGAGGCGGTGGCGCTCTCGCGGCGCACGGGTGTGGACCTCGTGACCGGATCCGGTCTCGATCTCACCGGGGTCGACGCAGTGATCGACGCGAGC
Source organism: Leucobacter luti (assembly GCF_050310065.1). Taxonomy (GTDB): domain Bacteria; phylum Actinomycetota; class Actinomycetes; order Actinomycetales; family Microbacteriaceae; genus Leucobacter; species Leucobacter luti_B. Next base: position 1,556,119 of record NZ_CP190007.1, read on the forward strand.
GGAGGGACTACCGTGTCAGCGAAGGCCTCGCGCGAGTTCTTCCGCGCAGTCACTGAGCACCTGTTCGCGGCCGAGAAACGAGCCGGGGTGCGGCATCACGTTGCGCTCTCGATCGTCGGGGCTGCGGCGCACCCGCATGGCTACTATGCGGGGAAGGCGCTGCAGGAGGAACTCGTCGCGGCGGGCCCCGTGCCGGGCACGATCCTGCGGGCGACGCAGTTCTTCGAGTTCGCCCTCCAGAATGCCGTGCGGATCGGGTCGATTGCGCTGCTGCCGAGGATGCGCTCGCAGCCGGTCGCGGCGGCATCGGTGGCAGGGGAACTCGTGAGCCTCGCGGAGGCGGGGCCGGGCGCGGCCCCCGGCGTCACTGAGCTGGCCGGCCCGCGAGCGGTGCGCATGGCTGAGCTCCTTCGCGAGATCAGGGATTTTCGCGGGGAGTCCGGGCGCGTCATCGAGTTCCCACTGCCCGGACGCTTCGGCCGGACGCTCGCGAGCGGCGGCCTCCTGCCCGGCCCTGCGGCACGGCGAGACCCGGTCACCCTGGCGGCCTGGCTGCTCCGCGCATAGGCACCCGGCCCCGAGCAGCACCCCCCCCAAGCCCGCGCAAGTTGGGCTAGGGCTTGGGGGAGATGCTGAACATCCACTGGACCCCGAAGCGGTCCTTCAGCATGCCGAAGGTGTCGCCCCACGGGGCCTGCCCGAGCGGCTGCTGCACCTCTGCGCCCTCCGCGAGCGCGTTCCAGACGCCCTCGATCCGGTCGTCGTCGCCCCACACGCAGACGGAGACGCCGCCGGCGGTGGCATCCGGGGCCTCCGCCATCGAGCCGGGGAGGTCAGCCGCCATGAGCGTCAACCAATCCTCGGTGTCGAGCTGCCCGTGCATGATGCGGGTCGCCTCCGAGTCGTCGCCCATCATGCCCGGGATCGAGTCGTACTGCATGAGGTTGAGGCTGCCGCCGAGCGCCGAATGATAGAACTCGAGCGCCTCGCGCGCGTTCCCGTGGAAGTTCAGGTAGGGGTTCAGGCCGATCGACATGTGCGTCTCCTCTTCCGCGCGGCCTGGGCGACCGCGACCTCGCCCTATTGTGCGCCTCAAACCTCATGCATCTCCACCCGGATCTGGAAAATTGCCGGTGAAAACCTCATGCGCGCATTGTCAGTGTCAGTGCCCGGGCGGATACTGGGGGCGGGCCTCGGCATCTCGATCGGGGTGGAGACAGGGAAGAGGCCGGATCGTGTCCGAACAGAAGATCATCCCCAATATTTGGTGCAACGGCAATGCCGAGGAAGCTGGAGCGTTCTACGAGGGCGCGCTGCCGAACACGACCTCCCGAGTCGAGGCGCGGTACCCCGAGGAGGGGCTGCTTGATTTCCAGAAGCACATGGCGGGCAAGGCTCTCACCGTGTCGGTCGAGGTCGATGGAACGCTGCTTCGGCTCATCAACGCCGGCCCCGAGTTCACGCCCAACCCCTCGATCTCGTTCCTGCTGAACTTTGACCCGCTGTTGTTCGGAGGCGAGGAGGTGGCCCGCGCGGCTCTGGATCGCACCTGGGCCGCGCTCTCCGAGGGCGGATCGACGCTCATGCCGCTCGGGGAATACCCCTTTAGCGCCCGCTACGGGTGGGTCGCCGACAAATTCGGCGTGACCTGGCAGTTCATGCTCACGCGGCCGGCGGGCGAGCCGCGGCCCTTCGTGATTCCGACGCTGCTCTTCGGCGCGGCGGCGCAGAATCGTGCCGCGGAGGCGATCGCCTTCTACACCGAGGTCTTCGAGGATGCCGAGCTGGGCATGCAATCCCCGTACGGCGCGCCGACGGGGCCGGCGGCGGCCGAGTCGCTCGCGTTCGGCGAGTTCCGGATCGGCGAGCAGTGGTTCGGGGCGATGGACTCGGGTGTTGATCAGGACTTCACCTTCTCATGCGGCGTGTCGCTCGAGGTTCAGTGCCATGGGCAGCAGGAGATCGACCGCCTCTGGGCGGCGCTCTCGACGGTGCCGGAGGCCGAGCAGTGCGGCTGGCTCGCTGACCGCTTCGGCGTCAGCTGGCAGGTCGTGCCCGACAACCTGGAGGAGCTGATGCAACGCCCGAACGCCTACGAGCACATGATGGGAATGAAAAAGCTCGTCATCGCAGACTTCTAAGCGCGGGTTTCTGAGCGCTCCGTGACCGGGGTGAGGAGGTGTTCGGGATAGACTTCCCGGGTTTCCGGTGACAATGGGAGGGGCGTCGGAATGGAATTGCGCGCACGCGGAGTGAGCAAGGGGCCGCACGGCGGTGCCCTTCCCGCATGCGACGTGGAGCTCCGCTCCGGCGCGGCGGTGTTCGTCGAGGCGGAGACCGCGCAGCGCCCCACGGTCCTGGGCCTCATCGTGACGGGACGCATGCGCCCGGACACGGGCGAGGTGACGATCGACGGCGAGCCGGATCGCCGCAGGATGCGCCGGGCGCTCGCCCTCGTCGACGCGCCGGAGGTGAGTGAACCGCACGGCGACGTGCGCCTCGCGGACGTCATCGCGGAGGAGCTCATGTTCGCCGGTCGCCCGTGGGGCCCGATCGCGGTGAGGCGCGAGCTCGAGACTCGCGGACTTGGGCCAGACGCGCGGACGCCCATGGCCGACCTCGACCCGGGGAAGCGGGTGCGCGTGCTGTGCGAGCTCGCCCTCGAGCGGCCCGGAGTGGAGGGGATCGTGCTCGTGTCCCCGGATCGCCACGGCGGCGACCCCGCCGAGTGGTGGCGGATCGCCTGCGCCCTCGCGGCGGGCGGGCACGGCGAGCACGCGGTGCCGGATCCTGAGGCCGCGCCGGGCCCGGCCGTGCTCGTGATCGCGGGGATGGCCGCGCGCGAGGCGATTGCGGCGCACCCGGACGGCTGGCGCACGGGCGAGGTTTCCCCGCTGCGCACGGCAGTCCTCCCTCGGCAGGGAGGCGGCGCGTGAAGATTTTGCAGCTGATCAGGGCCGAGTTTGCGAGGCTGTGGGCGACGCCGATGGCGCGCCTCGCGTTCGTCGCGCTCATGTGCGTCCCGCTCCTCTACGGCGGCCTGTACCTGTGGGCGAACCAGGACCCGTACGCGAAGCTCGACCAGGTGCCGGCGGCGCTCGTCGTCGAGGATGCTGGGGCGCCGCCGCAGGACGCGGGCGACCCCAGGCGGGTCATCGGCGACGAGGTCGCGGACGGACTCGTGAAGGACGGCAGCTTCGACTGGCACCGGGTCAGCGCGAAGGAGGCGGCGAGCGGCATCGACGACGGCGTCTACGACTTCGCGCTCACGATCCCGCGGGACTTCACGGAGTCGCTCGAGTCCTCGAGCGGAACAGAGCCGCACCGCGCCGAGGTGATCCTCACCACGAACGACGCGAACAGCTACCTCGCCTCGACGATCGGGGAGCAAGCGGTGAAGCGCGTGCAGGCGCAGATCGTGCGGTCAGTGGGGGAGGAGTCCGCGCGCACGATGCTCGACGGGATCGCGGAGATCCGCGTCTCCCTCGTGGAGGCGCGCGACGGCGCGACGCAGCTCGCCGACGGCGCGGAGACCGCCCGCGACGGCGCGAAACAGCTCGCCGACGGGGCACACCAGGCGCACGCGGGCTCGACCGAGCTCGCGGGCGGCCTCTCGACGCTGCGCGACGCGACCGCGAGCCTGCCGGATCAGACGGCCAGGCTCGCCGACGGCGCGGCGCAGGTCGCCGCGGGCGACGCTCAGGTTGCGCAGCTCGGCCGAGAGGTGGCCGGCGCGAGCAACCAGGCGGTCGCCGACCTCGCGGCCGGCCGGGAGCAGATCCTCGCGGATCTCACCGCCTCGGGCGTCGACCCCGCGGTCGTCGAGCGGGTGCGGCAGCGCCTCCTCGCAGCGGATGGCACCCTGCAGAACGCGAACTCGAAGGTGCAGGAGACGAGCGCGCAACTCGATCAGCTCGCGTCGGGTGCGCAGCAGGTCTCTGACGGCGCTCGCGCGCTCGCCAACGCGTCGCCGCAGCTCGCGGGCGGGATCGCGACGGCGGCCGACGGGGCGTCGAGGCTAGACCAGGGCCTCGCGGCGCTCGACGACGGTGCCGGGAAGCTCGCGGGCGGCCTCGACCAGCTCGTGGCCGGCGCCGACGAACTCCGTGACGGCCTGGCCGACGGCGTCACGCGGATCCCGGACAGCAGCGCGGAGCTCCGCAAGCAGCAGGCCGCGAACATCGCCGACCCGGTCGATGTGCACACCGATCAGGTGACCTCAGCAGGGACCTACGGGGCGGGCCTCGCGCCGTTCTTCGTGAGTCTCGCCGCCTGGATCGGGATTTACGCGCTCTTCCTGATCCTGAAGCCTGTCTCGCGTCGGGCCATGACGGCGCTGCACACCCCCGTCAGGGTTACGATCGCGGGCTGGGCGACGCCGGCCCTGCTGGGTGCCGCTCAGATGCTCGCCCTGTTCGGGATCGTCGCGGGGACGCTCGGCTTCAAGATCGTGCACCCCCTGCCCGCGTACGGCCTCATGGCGCTCGCCTCCGCGACGTTCGCGGCGATCATCCTCGCTCTGAACGTCTGGCTCGGCAGCGTCGGCCAGTTCCTCGGCCTCGTGCTGATGGTGATCCAGCTCGTGACGGCGGGAGGCACATTCCCGTGGCAGACGCTGCCTGAGCCGCTCGCGGCGCTCCATCACTGGCTCCCCATGTCCTTCGCCGTCGACGGGCTGCGGCAGCTCATGTACGGGGGCGATCTCGCGCACGCAGGGGCCGACGCGATCCGGCTCGGGATCGTGCTCGTCGCGGCCGTGCTGCTCGCGGCGGTCGGCGTCTCCCGGATGATGCGCTCGCGCACCCTGCGCGACCTGCAGCCGAGCCTCATCGGGTAGCCGCGTATACACAAATCGGCGAACACCGGGTGAACGCTTGCGAATTTCCGTCCTAATGTATACGTTAGGGGTGTCGGAGGGAGTCGCCATGCGGGCAAGCGATCGCGCGTACGCCGCGCTCCTCGACGAGATCCAGAGCGGCGTTCTCGCGCCGGGCGCGGTCGTCGCCGAGGTCGAGCAGGCCGCCCGTCTCGGCGTGAGCCGCACCCCGATGCGCGAGGCGATCGGCCGCCTCGTGGCGGACGGCCTCGTTCGCCAGCAATCGGCGCGCGTGCTCGTGGTGACGGGATTTGATGCGGACGACATCCGCCGCCTCTTCGAGGTGCGCCGCGCGCTCGAGGAGGCCGCGGCCCGGATCGCCGCGGCGCGGGGCGACCGAGAGATCTTCCGGGCGCTCGCGGCGGACTTCGAGGCCGCGGATCCCGCGACGGCGAGCGGCGCCGACGACTACTACGCGCTCATCGCACGCTACGACGCCGCGGTCGACGCGGCGGCGGACAATACTTACCTCACCCAGGCGCTCAAGGCCGCGCGCACGCACCTCGTGCGCGCGCGGCGCCTCGCCCGCGACAAGCCCGAGCGACTCCTCGCCTCGGTCGCGGAGCACGCCCTCATCGCGAGCGCGATCGCGGCCCGGGATCCGGAGCTCGCGGCGCACGCCACACACGTCCACCTGCACAACGCACTCGCTTCGATTCTGAGCTCCGTCTCGGAGTCGCACACGGAAGGCACGAAATGACCGTCACCCACAACGTCCGCGTCTACAAGAGCGAAGAGGAGCTGCCCCGCGAGGGCCAGCTCGCCTGGAAGATCGCGGAGGTCGCAGCCGACCCCGTCGCGGTCGAGCCCGCGGTCGTCGACATGATCATCAACCGCGTGATCGACAACGCCTCGGTCGCCGCGGCGTCGCTGACGCGCGGCCCCATCGTCGCGGCGCGCGCCCAGGCGCTCTCGCACCCCGTCTCGACCGGGGGATCCGGCGCATCGATCTTCGGCCTCGACGCTGAGCGCACGAGCCCCGAGTGGGCCGCGTGGGCGAACGGCGTCGCGGTCCGCGAGCTCGACTACCACGACACCTTCCTCGCCGCCGAGTACTCGCACCCCGGCGACAACATCCCGCCGATCCTCGCGGTCGCCCAGCACGTCGGTTCCGACGGCGCGGCGCTCGTGCGCGGCATCGCGACGGGCTACGAGATCCAGATGGATCTCGTGCGCGCGATCTGCCTGCACCGCCACAAGATCGACCACGTCGCCCACCTCGGCCCGTCGGCCGCGGCGGGCATCGGCACCATGCTCGGCCTCGACGCCGAGACGATCGCGCAGGCCGTCGCTCAGGCGCTCCACACGACGACCGCCACGCGCCAGAGCCGCAAGGGCGAGATCTCGACCTGGAAGGCGCACGCGCCGGCCTTCGCGGGCAAGATGGCCGTCGAGGCCGTCGACCGTGCGATGCGCGGGCAGACCTCGCCGAGCCCGATCTACGAGGGCGAGGACGGTGTGATCGCCTGGATGCTCGACGGCCCCGAGGCCTCCTACCAGGTGCCGCTGCCGGCCCCGGGCGAGCCGAAGCGCGCGATCCTCGACTCCTACACGAAGGAGCACTCGGCCGAGTACCAGGCGCAGGCCTGGATCGACCTCGCCAGGAAGCTCCACGGCGAGCACCCCGAGCTCGCCGACCCGGCCAACGTCGAGAGCATCGTGCTGCACACGAGCCACCACACCCACTACGTGATCGGCTCGGGCGCAGGCGACCCGCAGAAGTACGATCCGAAGGCCTCGCGCGAGACGCTCGACCACTCGATCCCGTACATCTTCACGGTCGCGTTGCAGGACGGCGGCTGGCACCACGTCGACTCGTACGCCCCGGAGCGCGCGGGCCGCGCCGACACGGTTGAGCTCTGGCAGAAGGTCACGACGGCCGAGGATCCCGAGTGGACCCGCCGCTACCACTCGGAGGATCCCGACGAAAAGGCGTTCGGCGGCCGCGTGGAGATCCGCCTCGCGAACGGCGAGACGATCGTCGACGAGATCGCCGTCGCAGACGCCCACCCGCTCGGCGCGCGGCCCTTCGCCCGCGCCGACTACATCCGCAAGTTCCGGATCCTCGCCGAGCCCGTGCTCGAGCCGGCCGAGATCGACCGGTTCATCGCGCTCGCCGAGCGCCTCCCCGAGCTCACCGCCGACGAGGTGCGCGAGCTCAACTTCATCGCCCGCGCCGGGGTCATCGACCTCGCCGCAGCACCGAAGGGACTCTTCTAATGCTGTACTCCCAGACCACCCCGGCCGAGAAGCGCCGGCTCTTCCGCGAGCGCCTCGCGAGCGGCGAGCTGCTCCGCTTCCCCGGCGCGTTCAACCCCCTCTCCGCGCGCCTCATCGAGCGCAAGGGCTTCGACGGCGTCTACATCTCGGGCGCGGTCCTCTCCGCTGATCTGGGGCTTCCCGACATCGGTCTGACGACGCTCACCGAGGTCGCCGGCCGCGCGGAGCAGATCGCCCGCATGACGGAGCTGCCCGCGATCGTCGACGCCGACACCGGCTTCGGGGAGCCGATGAACGTGGCGCGCACGATCCAGACCCTCGAGGATGCCGGCCTCGCCGGTGCCCACATCGAGGACCAGATCAACCCGAAGCGCTGCGGCCACCTCGACGGCAAGGCCGTCGTCGACGAGACGACGGCGATCAAGCGCATCCGCGCGGCCGCCGACGCGCGCCGGGATCCGAACTTCCTGATCATGGCGCGCACCGACATCCGCGCCGTCGAGGGTCTCGACTCCGCGATCGACCGCGCGAAGGCGCTCGTCGACGCGGGCGCCGACGCGATCTTCCCCGAGGCGATGCGCACGCTCGAGGAGTTCGCGGCGATGCGCGCGGCGCTCGACGTGCCGATCCTCGCGAACATGACGGAGTTCGGCAAGAGCGACCTCTTCTCGTCGCAGCAGCTCGCGGACGTGGGCGTCAACATCGTGATCTGGCCCGTCTCCATGCTCCGGATCGCGATGGGTGCGACCGGCCGCGCCCTCGACACGCTGAACGAGGAGGGCCACCTCACGGGCAAGCTCGACGAGATGCAGCACCGCGCCGACCTCTATGAGCTGCTCGACTACGAGGCCTACAACCACTTCGACACGAGCGTGTTCAACTTCGAGGTCAACAGGTAAGAATTGCAGAGTCAACAGGTGAAGGAGCCGAAATGACTGACACCGAGATCCGGAAGGGCCTTGCGGGGGTCGTCGTCGACGAGACGGCGATCTCGAAGGTGAACCCCGAGACGAACAGCCTGCTCTACCGGGGCTATCCCGTGCAGGAGCTCGCGGCGACGCAGCCCTTCGAGGCGGTCGCCTACCTGCTGTGGCACGGCGAGCTGCCTGACGCCGAGCAGCTGGCCGAGTTCGAGCGGGTGGAGCGCTCGCTCCGCGCGGTCGGCGAGAGCACAATGGCGGTCCTCGACACGATGCCGGTCGACGCGCATCCGATGGACCTCGTGCGCACGGTCGTGAGCCAGATCGGCGCGCTCGACGAGACGCTGCACCAGCCGGGCGGCTGGACGAACCGTGAGCTCGATCTGGCCCGCTCGGCCGTGCTGTTCGCCCAGCTGCCGACGATCGTCGCCGCCGTCCAGCGGCGGCGCTGGGGCAAGGATCCGATCCCGCCCCGCGAGGATCTCGACTACGCGAGCAACTTCCTGTGGATGACGTTCGGCGAGCTGCCGTCCGAGGCCGCGGTCGACGTCTTCCGCGTCTCGATGGTGCTCTACGCCGAGCATTCCTTCAACGCCTCGACGTTCACGGCGCGCGTGATCGCCTCGACGACCTCCGACCTCTACTCGGCGGTCGTCGGCGCGATCGGCGCGCTCAAGGGCCCCCTGCACGGCGGCGCGAACGAGGCCGTCATGCACATCTTCGACGAGATCGGATCCGCCGAGAACGTGTCCGGCTGGCTCGACACGGCGCTCGCCGAGAAGCGCAAGATCATGGGCTTCGGGCATCGCGTCTACAAGCGCGGCGACTCGCGCGTCCCCACGATGCGCGCGGCGCTCGACACGCTGCTCGCCGAGCAGCAGGCCGACGAGCTGCGGGATCTCTACGAGACCCTGGAGCGCGAGTTCGTCGAGCGGAAGGGGATCTACCCGAACCTCGACTACCCGTCGGGCCCGGCGTACCGCCTGCTCGGCTTCGACACCGAGGTGTTCACGCCGCTCTTCATCGCGGCGCGCGTGACCGGCTGGACCGCGCACGTGATGGAGCAGGCCGCTTCGAACGCCCTGATCCGGCCCCTTTCGGCCTATTCGGGCGTTGATGAGAGGCACGTCGGGGATCCGGCGACCGAGAGCTGACACCGGCGACTCTCCGGCGACTCTCCGATGACTGGAGAACGGCCGCGGCCCACCTGTAGCGTTGAGGTGAGCCGCGGCCGACTCATTCGTGCGGGCGCGAGACGAGGAGCGACGATGACCGAGTACACCTGCATCACGACCGCGATCGATGGCCGCGTCGCCACGATCACGCTGAACCGGCCCGAGGCCCTGAACGCGCTGAACTCGACGCTCGTGACCGAGCTCATCGACGCCGCGCTCGGCTTCGACGCGTCGCCCGAGATCGGCTGCATCGTCATCACCGGCTCCGCGAAGGCGTTCGCCGCCGGGGCGGACATCAAGGAGATGGTGGATCAGAGCTACGCGGACATGCTCACGGGCGGCCCGTTCCCCGGTTGGGGCGGCTTCGAGCGGATGCGCACCCCGGTGATCGCCGCGGTCGCAGGCTTCGCGCTCGGCGGGGGCTGCGAGCTCGCGATGATGTGCGACATCATCCTCGCGGCCGACACCGCGAAGTTCGGCCAGCCCGAGATCAACCTCGGGATCCTGCCCGGCTTCGGCGGGTCACAGCGCCTGCCGCGCGCGATTGGCAAGGCGAAGGCCGCCGAGATGGTGCTGACCGGTCGCATGATGGGTGCCGAGGAGGCGGAGCGCTCGGGGCTCGTCGCCCGCGTCGTGCCCGCCGACGAGCTGCTCGCGGACGCCGCGAAGACCGCGGCGACGATCGCGTCGAAGTCGCTGCCTGCGCTGTACGCGGCGAAGGACGCGATGCAGGCCGCCCAGGAGATGCCGCTCGCCGAGGGGCTCCGCTTCGAACGCCAGGCATTCGCCGCCGCGTTCGCGACGGAGGACCAAAAGGAGGGCATGCGCGCCTTCGCTGAGAAGCGCGCAGCCGAATTCACGCACCGCTGATTGCTGCGCTCGCCGCGGGACGGGCCGCGGCCTGTGGATGGCGCGGATCCATCCACAGATTGCCGCCCATTTCCGGCCGATGCCCGCCCGATCGCGGCGAAGTGCCAGAATAGGAGGCATTCGCGTGCGACAGTGGAGGAGCGTCGATGACGTACAGCGTGGCGGTTGCCGGGGCCAGTGGATACGCGGGGGGAGAGCTGCTGCGTCTCCTCGCGGCGCACCCCGAGTTCGAGGTGCGCACCGTGACGGGGCACTCCTCGGCGGGCCGGCCGCTCATCGAGTCGCAGCCGCACCTGCGCTCGCTCGCGCACCTCACCCTGGGGGAGACGACCCCCGAGGTGCTCGACGGGCACGACATCGTGTTCTTCGCGCTGCCGCACGGGGCCTCGGGCGCGCTGACGGCGCAGCTGCGCGACGTCCGCCTCGCGGTCGACTGCGGGGCTGACCACCGGCTCCAGAGCGCGGAGGACTGGGCGGCCTTCTACGGCGGCGAGCACCACGAGGCCTGGACCTACGGGGTGCCGGAGCTCATCGTCGCGACAGCCGGGGCCGGCGCGGCGGGCACGTGGGACCGGCAGCGCGAGGAGATCGCCGGGGCGACCCGGATCGCGGCCCCGGGCTGCAACGCTTCGACCGTGGCGCTCTCGCTCGCCCCCGGCATCGCTGCCGGCGTGATCGAGGCCGAGGACATCGTGTCGGTGCTCGCGGTCGGGCCTTCCGGAGCGGGCAAGGCTGCGAAGACGCACCTGCTGGGGGCCGAGCTCATGGGCACGGCGAACCCCTACGCCGTGGGTGGCACGCACCGCCACATCCCCGAGATCAAGCAGTCGCTCAGGCGTGCGGGGGCGGCCGCCGAGCCGACCATCAGCTTCACGCCCGTGCTCGTCCCCATGAGCCGCGGCATCCTCGCGACGACGACGGCGCGCCTCGCGCCGGGCGTCACCGCAGAGCAGGTGCGCTCCGCCTGGGAGGACGCATACGTCGGGGAGACGTTCGTGCACGTGCTCCCCGAGGGGCAGTTCCCCCGCACGGCAGACACGCTGGGCGCGAACACCTGCCTCATGGGCCTCGCGATCGACGAGGCCGCCGGCCGCGTCGTCGTCGTCGCGGCCCTCGACAACCTCGCCAAGGGCACCGCAGGCGCGGCGATCCAGTCGGCGAACATCGCCCTCGGCCTCCCTGAGGCCACGGGGCTCAGCGTGGACGGGGTCGCCCCCTAGGGGCGGCCGAGCCCTCGCGTCGCCCGCCCCGGGCGGCGTCCGTCCACTATCGCCGCCCCCGCGGGCGGCTGGAAAGGATCAACGCACCGTGACTGTCACGACCCCAGCCGGATTCCGCTCGGCGGGCATCGCCGTCGGCCTGAAGTCGACCGGCAAGCCCGACCTCGCACTCGTTGTCAACGACGGGCCGGAGCGCGCGAGCGCCGTCGTCTTCACCACGAACCGAGCCCAGGCGAACCCGATCCTGTGGAGCCGAAAGGTCGCGCAGGAAGGGGCGGCTCGCGCCGTCGTGCTGAACTCGGGCGGGGCGAACTGCTTCACCGGCGACTTCGGCTACGAGACCACCCGGCTCACCGCGGAGGCCGTCGCCGCGGCGCTCACCGCCGAGGGCGGCGAGGCCGCCGACGCAGAGCGCATCCTCGTGTGCTCGACGGGGCTGATCGGCGCCGGCGATCAGGCCTTTCGCGACAAGATCGTGGACAACGTGCCCGCGCTCGCCGCCGCGCTCGCCGCAGACGACACGACTGCGCCGGCCGCGATCCTCACGACGGACTCGGTCGAGAAGACGGCCGTGCACGAGGGCGCCGGCTGGACCATCGGCGCGATGGCCAAGGGCGCCGGCATGCTGGCGCCCGGGCTCGCGACGATGCTCGTCGTGATCACGACCGACGCGCTGCTCGGCGACGCGGCGCTCGACGCGGCGCTCCGCCGTGCGACGGGCGTGAGCTTTGACCGCCTGGACTCGGACGGCTGCATGTCGACGAACGACCAGGTCACGCTCCTCGCCTCGGGCGCGTCCGGGGTCACCCCGGTCGAGAACGAGTTCGCCGTGGCCCTCGCCGGGGTCTGCGACAGCCTTGCGGCGCAGCTGCAGGCCGACGCCGAGGGCGCGAGCCACGACATCGACATCGAGGTGCGCGGCGCCGCGAGCGTCGAGGACGCGGTCGAGGTGGGCCGCTCGGTCGCGCGAAACAACCTGTTCAAGGCGGCGATCTTCGGCAACGACCCGAACTGGGGCCGCGTGCTCGCCGCGATCGGCACGACCGACGCGGCCTTCGACCCCTACCAGGTCGACGTCTCCTTCAACGGCGTGCGCCTGTGCCACGCCGGCGGCCCCGACCGCCCGGTCGAGGAGTGCGATCTGACGCCGCGCCGCACGCACGTCGAGATCGACCTCTTCGCCGGCGCGCACTCGGCGCTCATTCGCACGAACGACCTCACGCACGACTACGTGCACGAGAACAGCGCCTACTCGAGCTAGGGGCGGAGTGAACATGACCACGACCACGCACGCGCTCGACCACGAGCAGGCCGCGGCGAAGGCGCAGGTGCTCATCGAGTCGCTGCCCTGGCTGAAGAAGTTCCGCGACGCGATCATGGTGATCAAGTTCGGCGGCAACGCCATGGTCGACGACGCGCTCCTCGCGGCCTTCGCCGAGGACGTCGTCTACCTCCGCCACACGGGCATCCGCCCCGTGATCGTGCACGGAGGCGGCCCGCAGATCAGCGACATGCTGAATCGGCTCGGGATCGAGACCGAGTTCAAGGGCGGGTACCGCGTCACGACGCCCGAGGCAATGAGCGTCGTGCGCATGGTCCTCACAGGCAAGGTCAACCCCGAGCTCGTCGACGAGATCAACGCGCACGGCCCCCTCGCGGCAGGCACAACGGGCGAGGACGCGGGCCTCTTCATCGGGCGCCGGAGGCCCCCCATCGTGGTCGACGGCGAGCAGGTCGACCTCGGGCTCGTCGGCGACGTCGTCGACGTGCGCGTCGAGCCCGTGCTGGCGCTCCTCGAGGCGGGGCTGATCCCGGTCGTCTCGTCGATCGCCCCCGACGTCGACCGGCCGGGCGACTCGCTCAACGTGAACGCGGACGCCGCGGCCTCCGCGCTCGCCGTCGCGCTCGGCGCCGAGAAGCTCGTCATCCTCACGGACGTCGCGGGCCTCTACGCGAACTGGCCCGACCGCGACTCGCTCGTCTCCTCGATCACGGCCGCCGATCTCGAGCAGCTGCTGCCCGAGCTCGAGTCGGGAATGATCCCGAAGATGCGGGCCTGCCTCGACGCGGTGCAGGGCGGCGTGCCGAAGGCCGCGATCATCGACGGCCGCGAGCCGCACTCCGTGCTGCTCGAGATCTTCACCGAGCGCGGCATCGGCACCGAGGTCACCCCCTAGGGCGATGCGGTGGGCGCCTCGGAGGGACTCGCAGCGCTCGCCCTGCTGTGCTTCGCGGGCACCTCGATCTGGCTCGTCAGCCGGGACCTGCGATACGGGATCCTGCCCAATCGGATCGTGATCCCGGGCCTCGTCGCAACGCTCGCGCTGCTCGTGCTGTCGGCGGTCGCGCACGGCCTCTCGAGCGGCGAGTGGTTCCAGGCGCCCGGCCCGCTCGGGCACCCGGACCCGCGCGCCGGCAGCGTGGGAGCCGCGTTCTGGCCTGCGCCGATCCCCGCGGTGCCGTGGCTCGCCGAGACGCTCGGCGGGGCCGCGGCGGCGTTCGGCGTCGGAGCCGCGCTCTGGCTCGCCGTGCCGGGCGGTTTCGGCGGCGGCGACGTCAAGGCCGCGCCGCTCGCGGGCGGGGTGCTCGGCTTCGTCGGCGGCTGGCCCGGTGTGCTCGTGGGCTTCCTCGCCGCAGCGATCATCGCGGGGCTCTGGGGGATGCTCCTCGTCCTGTACCGGCGCCGCGGCGCGCGCGGCGACCCTGGGAGCCGATCCCGCGCATCACCCAGGTCGGGGCGCAGATCCGGGGCAGGAGTCGGGGCCAGGATCGAGTGGATCGACCGCCTTCCGTTCGCTCCGGCCCTCTTCGCGGGGGCGTGGATCGTGCTCGTGAGCGACGCGGCGCTCGCGGCGCTCGGGGCGGCTGCAGGCTGAGGGGGCGCACGAGAGTAGGATGGATGAATCGGAGTCGAACCTGGCTCCACCCCGAGTGAAAGGCGGGCAGCGTGACCTACGTGATTGCACTTCCATGTGTCGACGTGAAGGATCGGGCCTGCGTCGACGAATGCCCGGTGGACTGCATCTACGAGGGTGAACGCTCGCTCTACATTCACCCCGACGAGTGTGTGGACTGCGGCGCCTGCGAGCCCGTGTGCCCCGTCGAAGCGATCTACTACGAGGACGACCTGCCGAGCGAGTGGTCCGACTACTACAAGGCGAACGTCGAATTCTTCGACGAGATCGGCTCGCCCGGCGGCGCCGCCAAGGTCGGCGTCTACGACTTCGACCACCCGATCATCGCGGCCCTGCCGCCGCAGGGCGACTGAGCGTGCGCGGGCCGCTGCCCGACTACCCGTGGGACGCGATGCGGCCCTTCTCCGAGAAGGCGGCGCAGCACCCCGAGGGCGCGCTGAACCTCTCGGTCGGATCGCCCGTCGATCCGAGCCCACCGGGAGTGCGCGAGGCGCTCTCGGCAGCGACCGACGCGCACGCCTACCCGGCGACCGCCGGCAGCCCCGCGCTCCGCGAGGCGATCGCCGAGTGGTTCCTGCGGCGCCGCGGCGTGGCCGTCGCGCCCGAAGCGGTCCTCCCGACCGTCGGCTCGAAGGAGCTCGTCGCCCTGCTGCCGATGCTCCTCGGCCTCGGCGCGGGCGACGCGGTCGTGTTCCCGCGGATCGCCTACCCGAGCTACGCCATGGGCGCGGCCCTCATGGGCGCCGATGCCGTCCCCGCCGACGACCCGGCCGAGTGGCCGGAGAACACCCGCCTCGTGTGGGTCAACTCGCCCTCGAATCCCGACGGGCGGGTGCTTGACGCTGCGGCGCTCAGGCGCGCGGTCGAGCGGGCGCGCGAGCTCGGCGCGGTCATCGCGGGCGACGAGTGCTACGCGGAGTTCGGCTGGGACGCGCCGTGGGATGCGGATCCGATCCCGTCGATCCTGGACCCGGCGGTCGTGGGAAGTGACCACACCGGAGTGCTGAGCGCGTATTCGCTGAGCAAGCAGTCGAACCTCGCGGGCTACCGTGCCGCGTTCGTGGCCGGCGATCCGGAGCTCATCGAGCGGCTCCTCACCGTGCGGAAGCACGCCGGGCTCATGCTGCCGGCGCCAGTGCAGGCCGCGATGATCGCGGCGCTCGGCGACGAGTCGCACGTCAACACTCAGCGGGAGCTGTACCGCGCACGCAGGCGGATCCTCCGCCCGGCGCTCGAGGCCGCCGGATTCCGCATCGAGGGCAGCGAGGCGGGGCTCTACCTCTGGGCGACCCGCGACGAGGACGCGTGGGACAGCATCGCGGCGCTTGCCGAGATCGGGATCGTGGCCGGTCCCGGGCACTTCTACGGGGACCACTCGCCGCGGCACGTGCGGCTCGCCCTCACCGCGAGCGACGCCGACATTGCCGCCGCCGCGAAGCGGTTGTCCGCGGCACGCTGATCCGGATCCCGAATCGACATTTCGTTCGACGTCGAGATACTCTAGGGCGAGTGCGATGCATCGACGCGCGCAAAAGTGCTCCTCGCGGAGCCGATAAGGTGTAAGAGATGGCGAGTCACACCAGACGCCCGCCACCACGAGACCCCACGAGGAGACGAAGTGAGCGATTCGACTCAGGATCAGGCCCAGGCGGCTGCGAAGCTGACGTTCCCAGGGGGTAGCGCGGAGTTCCCGATCGTGCCCTCGGTCGACGGATACTCGGCGATCGACGTCAGCACGCTCATGAAGCAGACCGGGCTCACGGCCCTCGATTACGGCTTCGTGAACACGGCCTCAACCAAGTCGGAGATCACCTACATCGACGGTGAACAGGGCGTGCTGCGCTACCGGGGCTACCCGATCGACGAGCTCGCGAGCCAGTCGACGTTCCTCGAGGTCGCGTATCTCCTGATCTACGGCGAGCTGCCCACCGCCGACCAGCTCGCGGCGTTCGACGACGAGATCCGGCGCCACACGCTCCTCCACGAGGACATGCGCTACTACTTCGAGGGCGTGCCGCACACGGCGCACCCGATGGCGGTGCTCTCCGGCGGCCTGCAGACGATGTCGACCTACTACGAGGACTCGCTCGACACCGCGGTGCCCGAGTTCGTGGAGGTCAATACGATCCGCCTGCTCGCGAAACTGCCCGTGCTCGCCGCCTACGCGCACAAGAAGTCGATCGGCCAGGCGTTCCTCTACCCGGACAACAACCTCGGCTTCGTCGAGAACTTCCTGCGCCTGAACTTCGGCAACAAGGCTGAGAAGTACGTGATGAACCCCGTGCTCGTCGACGCGCTCGACAAGCTCCTGATCCTGCACGCCGACCACGAGCAGAACGCGTCGACGTCGACCGTGCGCCTCGTCGGCTCGACCGGCGCCAATATGTTCTCCTCGGTATCGGCCGGCATCAACGCGCTCTCGGGCCCGCTGCACGGCGGTGCGAACGAGGCCGTGCTCGACATGCTCGCGCAGATCCGCGACTCGGGGCAGAGCGTCGAGACCTTCGTCGAGAAGGTCAAGCGCAAGGAGGACGGGGTGAAGCTCATGGGCTTCGGGCACCGCGTCTACAAGAACTACGACCCGCGCGCCCGAATCGTGCGCGAGAGCGCCGGCCGCGTGCTCGAGGAGCTCGGCGTCAATGACCCGCTGCTCGGCCTCGCGCAGGAGCTCGAGCAGATCGCGCTCGAGGACGACTACTTCAAGGAGCGCAAGCTCTACCCGAACGTCGACTTCTACACCGGCGTCATCTACAAGGCGATGGGCTTCCCGACCAGGATGTTCACGGTGCTCTTCGCGATCGGGCGCCTGCCCGGCTGGATCGCGCAGTGGCGCGAGGCGCGCGAGGATCGCCAGACCAAGATCGGTCGCCCGCAGCAGCTCTACATCGGCTCGCCCGAGCGTCACCTCGACCGCTAGGGCGCAGGCCCCTCCGCGCGCAGGCGCCGGATCCCGCCCGGGATCCGGCGCCTTCTTCGCGCCTGGGGGCGGTGTGCGCTCGTTCCGCGTTCTGCGCTCGTTCCGCAGGATCCGGGCGCGAGCGTGTGAGCGAGCGCAGAATACGGAGCGAGCGCCGGCCGCGCGCCCCCTTGTTAGCGATTTCGGGGCTTCCGCGCCGCGCGAAGGCCCGAAATCGCTAACAACGAACGCGCTACGCGTGGAGCGCCGCGTTGAGCGTGATGCCCGAGCCCTCGCGGGGGAGCGCCTCGACGGCTCCCGTGCGCGAGTTGCGGCGGAAGAGCAGCTGCGCGACGCCCGAGAGCTCGAGCGCCTTCACCTCGACCGGCTCGCCGCCCGAGGTGTCGGTGCCCTTCGGCAGCACGACCTTCGTGCCCGCGGTCACGTACAGGCCAGCCTCGACGACGCTGTCGTCGCCGATCGAGATCCCGACCCCCGAGTTCGCTCCGAGCAGCGCGCGCTCGCCGATCGCGATCCGCTGCGTGCCGCCGCCGGAGAGCGTCCCCATGATGGATGCGCCGCCGCCGATGTCGGAACCGTCGCCCACGACGACGCCCTGCGAGATCCGGCCCTCGACCATCGAGGCGCCGAGCGTGCCGGCGTTGAAGTTCACGAAGCCCTCGTGCATGACCGTGGTGCCCGGCGCGAGGTGCGCGCCGAGGCGCACGCGCGAGGCGTCGGCGATCCGCACGCCCGCGGGCACGACGTAGTCCGTGAGCCGGGGAAACTTGTCGAGGCCGACGAGCGAGATGCCAGCGCGGCGAAGGTGCGGGATCCTGGCCGAGTAGTCCTCGGGCCGCATGGGCCCAGCGGTCGTCCACGCGACGTTCGGCAGCCGGCCGAAGATCCCGTCGAGGTTCAGCGAGTTCGGCGCCACGAGGCAGTGCGAGAGGAGGTGCAGGCGCAAATAGGCGTCCTCCGTGCTCGCGGGCGCCGCGTCGAGGTCGATCTCGATGTTCACGAAGCGCGTCTCCACGCCGCGCGCCTCGTCGCTGCCGGTGAGCTCCTCGAGCTCGGCCGGCGCGATCCAGGGATCCTGATCCGCGGGCCGCCCGCCGAGCGACGGCGAGGGGAACCAGGCGTCGAGCACGGAGCCGTCGTTCGCGACGGTGGCAATTCCGGAGGACCAGGCGAGGCGCGGTGAATTCATGGGAACCATCGTAACCGTGCCGAGATAGGCTGGTCAGCGTGAAGAGCAGCCGAGCGCACTCCATCGACCCAGCATCCGGACCAGCAGACCTCACCAGGCAACTCTGCAACATTCCCTCGGTTTCGGGGGATGAGCAGGCCATCGCAGACGCGGTGGAGGCCGTCCTCGCGGCGCGTGCACCGCACCTCCGCGTCGTCAGGGACGGCGACACGATCATCGCCCGCACCGAGTTGGGCCGCGCGCGCCGCGTCGCGATCGCCGGCCACCTCGACACGGTGCCGATCAACGACAACGTTCCCGTGCGCGAGATGCGGGATCCCGACACCGGCGAGGAGCTCATCTGGGGCCGCGGCACGGTCGACATGAAGGCCGGCGTCGCCGTGCAGCTCGCGCTCGCGCTCGAGCTCGACGCGCCCGTGCACGACGTGACCTGGATCTGGTACGACCACGAGGAGGTCGCCTCGGATCTCAGCGGGCTCGGCCGGGCGCTCAGAAACAGCCCCGAACTCTTCGAGGCCGACTTTGCGATCCTCGGCGAGCCGACGAACGGGCGGATCGAGGGCGGCTGCAACGGCACGCTGCGCGCGCGGGTGACGCTGCGCGGCAAACGCGCCCACTCTGCGCGGTCCTGGATGGGCGTGAACGCGATCCACCGCGCCGGGATGGTGCTCGCCGGGCTCTCGGAATACGAGCCTGCGCGGGTCGTCGTCGACGGGCTCGAGTTCCGCGAGGGGCTCAATGCGGTCCGGATCGAGGGCGGCGTCGCAGGCAACGTGATCCCGGATCTCTGCGTGATCGAGGTGAACTACCGCTTCGCCCCGAACAAGTCGGTCGAGCAGGCGGCCGACTTTGTGCGCGACTTCTTCCGCGACGCGGACGCCGTCGACATCGTCGACGCGGCCCCCGGGGCGCGCCCCGGCCTCGATGCCCCGATCGCGCAGGCCTTCTCGGCCGCGGTCGGCGGCGAGCCGAGCGCGAAGGTCGGCTGGACGGACGTGTCTCGCTTCTCGGCCCTCGGGATCCCCGCGGTGAACTTCGGCCCGGGCGACCCGCTGCTCGCGCACGCGGATGACGAGCGGGTGCCCGTGGCGCAGATCGAGGCGAGCTGGAGGGCCCTCCGCGAGTGGCTCAGGGTGAACAATTGATTGATTCATGACGCACTGCGTTGCTTCCGGTTCGCATGTGGCTCACAGGTTCCGATAAAATGGAAAGGAACCATACAAGCTGCGAGGAGGCGTCATGGCTGCGATGAAACCGAGGACCGGGGATGGACCCATGGAGGCGGTGCGCGAAAGCCGACTTATCGTCGTGCGCGTTCCGCTCGAGGGCGGTGGGCGCCTCGTAGTATCGGTCAACGATCAGGAGGCTGCCGAGCTTCGTGACGTCCTCGCGGGAGTGCTCGACGGCTAGTCGATCCCGATCAACGAAACACCCCCGCAGGAACTTTCCTGCGGGGGTGTTCTGCTGTTCGGGGCCGGATCAGCCGTCGAGGCGCACGAGCGTGAGCACGCCGTCGCCGGCGGGGGAGAGCACGGGGCCGATCCCGGGCGCCTCGGCGACGAGGTGCAGGAGGTCGCGCATCGTGCGGGTCTCTTCGTCGCGTGCGGCGGGATCCGGAACCCGGCCGCCAGCGAGCGCGCCGGGGATCACGATGCTGCCGCCCGAGCGCACGATCGAGAGCGCGTACTCGAGGTGGTCGAGCACGCTCGCCGGGTCGGTGTGCAGGAGCACGAGGTCGTAGGCGCCCGTGTTGAGGCGGGGCATGACGTGCTGGGCGTCTCCCTCGATGAGGCGGAGGCGCGAGGCGGGGACGCCCGCCTCCGAGAAGATCGACTTGGCCTCGCGCAGGTGCTCGGGCTCGATCTCGATCGAGGTGAGCGTGGCCTCGGGCACGTGGCGGAGCAGCGAGAGCCCGCTCACGCCGACGCCGGTGCCGACCTCGCAGATGGCCTGTGCCTTGGAGAGTGCGGTGAGGCCGGAGAGCATCGCCCCGACGGAGCGGCTCACGGGCTCGATGCCGAGCTCGAGCGAGAGCCTGCGGGCGCGGTTGATGCCCTCGGTCTCGGTCGGGTACTGCTCCGCGTACTGCCAGTTGCGTTCGAGCCTGCTCACGTTCTCCTCCGGATCCGGGCGCGCGGTGCGCCACCGGTCGGGCGCCGCGCACCCCCTAGCGTAGGGCCGACCGGGCCTCTGGCCCTGCTCCCACGCGCGACACGGCGGGAATAGCGGGCCCGGCGGAGCTTTGGGGTCCCGGCGAGCGCTACGATTGTGCATCATGGGCCTGAACTTCGACAAGATACTGGTGATCCTTGTGATCGCCATATTTTTGCTCGGTCCTGAGCGCCTACCCGTCTACGCGAAGAAGCTGGGCGAGCTCGTGCGGAACATCAAGCGCATGGCTGACGGTGCGAAGGATCGCCTCAAAGACGAGATGGGCCCCGAGTTCGACGAGGTCGACTGGAAGCAGCTCGACCCGCGCCAGTACGATCCGCGCCGGATCATCCGCGACGCCCTCGTCGAGGACGAGCGCGAGGCGCGACTCGAAGCGCGGCGCAAGCGGCAGGCTGACGCCGCCGAGGCGAGACGCGCGAGCACCGCGGCGTTCGCCGCCTCGGAGGGTGCAGCGGCGGATCCGGCGGCGGATCCGGCGGCCGGTGACGGGGGTCCCGCGCCGGATCCCGCGCCCCCGCAGGGCGTCCGCTACGACGACGAGGCCACCTAGCCCGGAGACGCTCTGGTTGTTAGCGATTTCGGGGCTTCGGCGCAGCCGGAGGCCCCGAAATCGCTAACAACCGCCTAGCGGGGCGCGATGCCGAGGGAGCGGCCCGCGAGTCCGCGGCCCTGCGTTGCGATGCGCTCGGCAAGCCCGAGCACGGCGGCGGCCGCGGGATCCGCGGGGGCCGAGAGCACCGCGGGCGATCCCGTGTCCCCGCCCTCGCGGAACGCGGGGCTGAGTGGCACGCTCGCGAGCAGCGGCACCTCCCCGTGCTCCTCGTCGCTCAGGCGCGCGGCCACGAGCGCGCCCCCGCCCGTGCCGAAGAGCTCGAGCACCGAGCCGTCGGGCTGCGCGAGCCCGGCCATGTTCTCGACGACCCCGATCACGCGCTGGCCGGTCTGGCGGGCGACGAGGGCGCTCCGCACGGCGACGTCCGCGGCGGCCTCCTGCGGCGTCGTCACGACGAGCACCTCCGCGTTCGGCAGCAGCTGCCCCACGCTGATCGCGATGTCCCCTGTGCCCGGCGGCAGGTCGAGGAGCAGCACGTCGAGGTCGCCGAACCAGACGTCGCGCAGGAACTGCTCGATCGTGCGGTGCAGCATCGGCCCGCGCCACGACACGGCGGTCGTGCGCGGGTCGGCGTCGCCGAGGAACATCCCGATCGAGATCACCTTCACGCCGTGCGCGACGGGCGGCAGGATCATGTCGCCGACGCGCGTCGGCTGCGCCGTCTCGCCGCCGCGACTGAGCCCCAGGATGCCCGGGATCGAGAACCCGAAGACGTCGGCGTCGACGAGCCCGACCGAGAGGCCCTTCGCCGCGAGGGCGACCGCGAGTCCGGCCGTGAGCGAGGACTTCCCGACCCCGCCCTTGCCGCTCGTCACCGTGATGACGCGCGTCAGCGTGTCGGGCCCGAACTGCGGCGCCCGCGTCCCCTTCTCGCCGCGCACGCGCTCGATGAACGCCGTGCGCTCGGCGGGGGACATGACGCCCACCTCGACCTCGGCGCTCGTGACCCCGGCCGCCGACTCGGCCGCCGCGAGCGTGTCGGCCTCGATCCGGCGCGCCGCGGGGCAGCCGGCGATCGTGAGCAGGATCGACACGCGAGCGGCGCCCGCGCCGTCGACGGTCACCTCGCGCACCATGCCGAGCTCGGTCACGGGTCGCATGATCTCGGGGTCGCGCACCCCGTCGAGGGCTGCCCAGACGGCGCGCTCGGGCGCGTTCGCCCCCGCGCGCGGATCCGCGTCGGTCACTGCTGTCGCCCCCGCGGGCTGTCGGTGCGCGGGCGGTCGGTGCGCGGCTCAGGATCCGGAGCCCGCGCCGGCTCAGGATCCGGACCCGAATCCGGATCCTCGTCCTCCTCCTCGCGCCCCTCCTCGATCTCGGCGAGCAGCGACTTCAGCTCGGCGCGCAGGAACTCCCGGTCAGGCAAGTCCTTGAGGGCGAGGCGCAGCGCCACGACCTCGCGCGCGAGGAACTCGGTGTCGGCGAGGTTCCGCTCGGCGCGCTGCCGGTCCTGCTCGATCTGCACGCGGTCACGGTCGTCCTGCCGGTTCTGCGCGAGCAGGATCATCGGCGCGGCGTAGGAGGCCTGCAGCGAGAGGATGAGGGTGAGGGCCGTGAAGCCGAGCGCCGCCGAGTCGAAGCGGAACTCCTCGGGCCCGAAGGTGTTCCAGGCGAGCCACGCGATACACACGGCGGTGAGGAGCAGCAGGAACCACGGGGTGCCCATGCCGCGGGCGATGCTCTCGGTCCACCTGCCGAAGCGCTCGTTGCCGCTCGGGGCATCGCCCATCGTGCGCGGTGCGCGTACGCTCGGGGCGCGCCCGCCGGTCGAGAGCGGCGCGTCCAGGCCGGGATCCTTGCGCTTGAACCAGCTCATCGCACACCCCCGGGAACCTCGTCGTCCGCGTGCCGCCAGTCGTCGGGCAGCAGGTGGTCGAGCACGTCGTCGACCGTGACGACGCCGACCAGCCGGTTCTGCTCGTCGACGACCGGCATCGCGACGAGGTCGTAGCTCGCGAGCCGGCGCGACACCTCGGCCGCGCTCGCAGTCACCTCGACGGGCTCGATCTCGGGGTCGACGAGCGCGGACAGCCGCTCGTGCGGAGGGAAGCGGAGCATGCGCTGGAAGTGCGCCATGCCGATGTACTCGCCCGTCGGCGTCTCGTATGGCGGGTGCGTGATGTAGACGGCCGAGGCCATCGCGGGCGGGATCTCCGCGCGCCGGATCATCGCGAGCCCCTCGGCGACGCTCGACTCGCCGGAGAGCACGATCGGGGCCGGGCTCATGAGGCCGCCGGCGGTGTCGCTCTCGTACTCGAGCAGGCGCCGCACGTCCTCGGCCTCCTCGGGCTCCATGAGTTCCAGGAGCTCCTCGCCCTTGGCTGCGGGGAGCGCCGAGATCAGGTCGGCGGCGTCGTCCGGCTCCATCCGGTCGAGCACGTCGGCGGTGCGGTCCGCGGGCAGCTGGGCGAGCAGCTCCATCTGGTCGGACTCGCTCATCTCCTCGAGCGCGTCGGCGACGCGGTCGTCGGCGAGCTCGGAGACGACCTCGATCATGCGGGGCCGCGGCAGCTCGAGGAGCGCCTCGGCGAGGTCGGCTGGCTTCAGGTCGACAAGGGTCTGGATCAGGAGCTCCGCCGACTGCGCGGTCTCGCTCGTCGTCGGCATGCGCAGCTCGGACCAGCGCACGATGCGCGAGTCGCCCCGGCTGAACGGGGTCGCGGGCTTCGGGAAGCGCACGAACACCTCGGAGACGAGCCACTCGCCCGAGCGTGCGCGCTCGATCGCGGCGTCCTCGATCCGGCCGGACTGCGGCTGACCCGTCGGGGTCTCCGGGAGCACCTGCACGTCGCGCCCGATCAGCTCGGCAATCATGCGGGTCTCGCCGCCGCGCTGCTCGAAGCGCCTGACATTGATGAGCCCCGTCGTGATGACCTGGCCGGAGCCGATCGAGGTGACCCTGCCGATCGGCACGAACACGCGACGTTTGCCCGGGATCTCGACGATCAGGCCAACGACGCGCGGCGCGCTCGCTGCCCGAAAAACGACGAGTACGTCGCGGACCTTGCCGATCCGGTCGCCGACCGGATCGAATACCCCCCGGCCGGCGAGACGGCCGACAAAAACCCTCGAAGTGCTCACGCACCTAAACTACCGTCCCTTGCCCGAGAAGTGGGGCGCAGGGTGCGGCCGGCTCCCTGCGGCGCGCCGGATGCGCCGGATCGCGGCGGCCCGCGCTTCGCGTGTCGCGAACGCCCGCAACTTGCAGCGTGACGTGGGAGAATCGAAGCATGACCACACCAGGCCCCGTCCCCTCGAACCGCGCCCCGATGATGCCGGAGCTGCCGAAGGGCGAGATCGTCTCCACCTACGACCGCTACGAGGACGCGAAGCACGCCGTTGACGTGCTCGCGCGGGCCGGCTACCCGGTGCAGCAGATCAGCATCGTCGGCAACGAGCTCCGCAGCGTGGAGCGCGTCACGGGGCGCCTGACCTACGGCCGCGTCGCACTCATGGGTGCGCTTTCCGGCGCCTACCTGGGCCTCTTCCTCGGCCTGCTGCTTTTCATCTTCCAGCCGGACAACACGGCGATCCTCGGAGTGTTCATCGCGGCCGTCGTGATCGGCGCCGGCTTCGGCATGCTCTTCGGCGTGCTCTCCTACGCGCTCAACCGCAACCGCCGCGACTTCTCCTCGGTGATGCAGATGGTCGCGGGGCGCTACGACCTCGTGACGGAGCCCGAGCTCGTGCACGAGGCGCGCCGGATCCTCGTCGACTCGGCGAACAAGAGCGCGAACTAGGCGAGCTACTTGGGGTGCGAGCGCCTGGCTGCGCCTGCGCTCGCTGGGAGTTCTGCGCTCACAGGGGCTGTCTGCCCAAATTCTTGAAGTTGGGTGCAGATTTCCTGCTGAGCGCTAAGGGTCGGCACGGTGCGCTGGCGCAGGGTGCTGTGGGGGAGCGCTGCCTACCTGCGCTCGTTGGGAGTTCTGCGCTCACAGGGGCTGTCTGCCCAAATTCTTGAAGTTGGGTGCAGTTCTCTGGCTGAGTGCAAAGGGTTGACACTGTGCCTGGGAGCGAAACCTAGCCCGAGCGCTCGCGCAGCGTCTTCTGGATCCGCTGCAGCGACACCGACTCGGCGGCGCGCAGCTGCTGCGCGAAGAGGCTGACCCGCAGCTCCTCGATCTGCCAGCGCGCCCGCGTGAGGAACTCGGGCGCGGGATCCGGCAGCGGGATCGCGCCGCCGGCCTCGGCGTAGAGCGCGAGCGCGCGGTCGATCTCGTTCTGCCAGGCGCGGTCGCGCCCCGGCTGCTCGGCGAGGCCGCGCATCCGCACGGCGATCGCCTCGAGGTAGACGGGCAGCCGCTCGAGCCGCTCGATCCCGGTCCGCGAGACGAAGCCCTCGAACACGAGCCCGTCGAGCTGCTTCGCCGCGTCGGCGACCTGGCTGAGCACCTGGATCGACTTCGCCGCGTCGATTGCCTTGCGGGCGAGGCGGGCGCCGTCGAGCACGCGCGCCGTGAGCGCGATCGCGCCGTAGATCTCGTCGATGAGGGATCGCGCGTAGTCGTCCGTGATGGCCTGGAAGACGTCCGCGCTCCAGACGAGCCCGTCGGGCGCGTGGCGCCGGATCACCCGGTCGGCCACGGCGAGCGAGACGTCGGCGATCGCCTGGTCGAGGGTGCGATACGGACCCGCACCGAGCAGCAGCTTCTCCTGGTTGGAGAGGTGATCCCTGACGTAGCTCGCGGGCGAGGGGGAGCTCAGCGCGACGAGGCGCCGTATCCCGCGCCGCGACAGCCTGGTCTGCTCGGCGGCGTCGGCGACGAGCCGCAGGTCGACGCCCGTGCGACGGTCAACGATCGCGGGGTAGGCGCGCACGACGCCGGCCCCCGCGCCGCCGCGGCCCTTCGCGTACGCCGAGTCGACGTGCCGGGGCAGCTCGCCGAAGTCCCAGCTCGTGGCGCCGGTACGCTCCAGCTCGCTCTTCGGCAGCGCGGCCTGGGCGACGCGGGCCACGCCCGCGGTCGCCTGCTCCCGGTGCGCGCGCTGCAGCTCGCCGAGGTTCTTCCCCGAGCCGACCGTGCGGCCGCGGCCGTCGACCACGCGGAACGTCGGCGTGAGGTGCGCGGGCAGCCGCTCCGGATCGAAGTCGCTCGCCGAGACGACGACGCTCGTGCGGCGCCGGATCTCGTCGGCGAGGAGCTGCGCGAGCGAGGCGGGCTCGGCGGCGCCCCCGGCGCCCGCAGCGCCGGCCGCGTCGAGCTTCGGCCCGACGGCAGCGAGCAGCGTGCGCGCCCAGTCGGCGGCGGGCACGACGTGCTTCCGGATCGCCTTCGGCAGCGTCTTGATGAGCGCCGTCACGAGCTCCTGCCTGAGGCCGGGCACGAGCTTTTCGAAGTCGGTGCTGTCGAGGCGTGGCAGGAGGGGGAGCGGCACGTTCACGGTGACGCCGTCGTCCTCTGCGGTGGGGTCGAAGCGGTAGCGCAGCCGCAGCGTCTGGTCGCCGTGGCGCCACTCCCGCGGGTACTCCGTCTCGTCGACCGGCTCGGCCTCGTCCTCGACGAGGTCCTCGCGGCGCAGGTGCAGGAACTTCGGATCCCGCTTCTGCTTCTCCTTCCACCAGCCCTCGAAGCTGCGGGTGGAGAACACGTCGGCCGGGATCCGCGCGTCGTAGAACTCGGTGATCGTCTCGTCGTCGCTCACGATGTCGCGGCGGCGCGTGCGCTCCTCGAGCTGTTCGAGCTCGCGGCGCAGCTGGCGGTTGGCGCGGTCGAAGGCCTGGGGGGAGTCCCAGTCGCCCTCGACGAGCGCGTGCCGGATGAAGAGCTCGCGCGCGTGCTCGGGATCGGTGCGGGAGAGCTGCACCCGCCGCCCGGTCACGATCGGCACGCCGAACAGGGTCACCCGCTCGATCGCGACGGCGGCGCCCTGCGACTTCTCCCAGTGCGGCTCGCCGATCTGGCGTTTCGCGAGCGGACCTGCGAGCTCCTCGGCCCACGCCGGATCGACGACGGCGTTCGAGCGCGCGAAGAGGCGCGAGGTCTCGACGAGCTCGACGCTCATGACGACCTCGGGCGGCTTCTTCGCGAGCACGGAGCCCGGGTACAGCACGAAGCGCGTGCCGCGGGATCCCACGAACTCTTGCGCCGGCTTGCGCTTGCCAGCCCCCGCGACGTTCCTGCCCTGCGGCACGCGGCGGTCCTGGCGGTCGTCGCGCACGCCGAGCTGCGAGAGCAGGCCTGCGAGGATCGAGCGGTGGATGAGCTCGGAGGCGGAGCCGGCGGCGGATCCGGATCCGGATCCGGATCCGGATCCTGAGCCTGCTGCCGGGCCAGATCGTGACCCGTCGCCGCGCTTGGCGCGCGAGAGCTGGCGATACAGGTCCATCCACTCGCGCACGCGCAGGAAGTTCAGGTACTCGGCCTTGCACATGCGCCGGAACGCGCTCGACGACCGCTCGCGCTGCTGCTCCTGCAGGTAGTTCCAGAGGTTGAGCAGGGTCATGAGGTCGCCCTGCGGGTCGGCGAAGCGGGCGTGCAACTCGTCGGCGCGGCCGCGCTCCGCCTGCGGGCGCTCCCGGACGTCCTGGATCGTGAGTCCCGCGACGATCGCGAGCACCTCGTCGACCACACCGTGCCTGCGCGCCTCGACGACCATGCGGGCGAAGCGCGGCTCGATCGGGAGCCGTGAGAGCTCGCGCCCGATCTTCGTGATGCGGTGGTTCGCGCGGGCGCCCTTGCCCTCGGTGCGCACGGCCCCGAGCTCCGAGAGCAGACCGAGGCCGTCGGCGATCCCGCGCTGATCGGGGGGAGTGAGGAACGGGAAGCGGGCGATGTCGCCGAGGCCGAGTGCGAGCATCTGGAGGATCACGGAGGCGAGCCCCGTGCGCCTGATCTCGGGTTCCGTGAACTCGGGGCGGCCCTCGAAGTCCTCCTCGCTGTAGAGGCGGATCGCGATGCCGGGGCTCGTGCGGCCCGAGCGGCCCGAGCGCTGGTTGGCGCTCGCCTGCGAGACGGGCTCGATCGGGAGGCGCTGCACCTTGCTCCTGGCGCTGTAGCGCGAGATCCGCGCGGTGCCGGCGTCGACGACGTAGCGGATGCCCGGCACGGTCAGCGAGGTCTCGGCGACGTTCGTCGCGAGCACGATGCGCCGCACGCCGGGTGCGCCGCGCTCGAAGACGCGATGCTGCTCGGCCGCGGTGAGCCTGCCGTACAGCGGCAGGATCTCGGTGCGCGCGGCTCGGGATCGCGCCGATCCCGAGCGCATGCGGCCGCCGAGCGCGTCTGCGGCGTCCCGGATCTCTGCCTCGCCGGAGAGGAACACGAGCACGTCGCCGGGCTCCTCGCGCGAGAGCTCGTCGACGGCGTCGCCGATCGCGTCGAAGAGGTCCCGCTCCTCCGTGCGGACCTTGGGTGGGCCGCCCT
This sequence comes from Leucobacter luti, assembly GCF_050310065.1. Taxonomy (GTDB): domain Bacteria; phylum Actinomycetota; class Actinomycetes; order Actinomycetales; family Microbacteriaceae; genus Leucobacter; species Leucobacter luti_B. Next base: position 1,584,570 of record NZ_CP190007.1, read on the forward strand.
TCGGATCCGGCACCTCGGTCTTCGTGACGAGCGGCCGGTAGCGGAGCTCGACCGGGTAGGTGCGGCCGGACACCTCGATCACGGGCGCGGGCTCGCCGGTCTTCACGTCGGCGAAGTGCCGCGCGAACGACTCGGGATCGATCGTGGCCGAGGTGATGATGACCTTGAGGTCGGGCCGGCGGGGGAGCAGCGTCTTCAGGTAGCCGAGCAGGAAGTCGATGTTGAGGCTGCGCTCGTGCGCCTCGTCGATGATGATCGTGTCGTAGTCGCGGAGGTCGCGATCCCGGTGGATCGCATTCAGCAGGATGCCGTCCGTCATGAGCCGGATCTTCGTGTCCTTGGAGACGCGGTCGGTGAAGCGCACCTGGTAGCCCACGAGACCGCCGAGCTCCGAGCCGAGCTCCTCGGCGATGCGCTCCGCGATCGTGCGCGCGGCGATCCGGCGCGGCTGGGTGTGCGCGATGCGCTCGCGGCCGAGCCCGAGCGCGATCTTGGGGAGCTGCGTCGTCTTGCCCGAGCCGGTCTCGCCCGCGACGATCACGACCTGATGATCCCTGATCGCGGCCTCGATCTCGCCGCGCATGTGGGAGACGGGAAGCTGCTCGTTGAGCTCGATGCGTGGCGATGTCGACATAACTCCACCATTATTCCAGCCGCGGGGGTGCTCGTCCCCGTGGCATCGCGTGACCGTTCCCCGAGAGTTCACTCCGACTTGGGCATGTCCATACAAAGCTGGGACATAGAATGACTGCACAGCTGGCGGCCCACTGGCCCCGATCCATCGACGGAAGGAAGCGCATGACCGCTCTCGACATTCCCACGATCGAACTCAACGACGGGGCCAAGATCCCCCAGCTCGGGCTCGGGGTCTACCTCGTGGAGCCCGGCGACACCGAGCGGGTCGTCTCCGAGGCGCTCGAGGCGGGGTACCGCCACATCGACACCGCCATGATCTACGAGAACGAGCGTGAGGTCGGCAAGGCGATCGCCGCGAGCGGGATCCCGCGCGACGAGCTCTTCGTCACGACCAAGCTGTGGAACACGGATCAGACGCGCGCGCCCGAGGCATTCGCGGAGAGCCTCGACAAGCTCGGGCTCGAGCGCGTCGACCTCTACCTCATCCACTGGCCGCAGGCGATGTTCGGCGAGGCGCTCGGCGCCTGGCGCGAGCTCATCAAGATCCGGGAGTCCGGCCGCGCGACCTCGATCGGCGTCTCGAACTTCGAGATCGAGGACCTGCAGCAGATCATCGACGAGACGGGCGTCGTGCCCGCCGCGAACCAGATCGAGCTGCACCCGCTGCACCAGCGCCGCGAGCTCACCGGCTTCTGCCGGGAGCAGGGCATCGCGATCGAGGCGTGGGGGCCGCTCGCCCAGGGCAAGTCCGACTTGCTGACCAGGCCCGAGGTCATCGCCGCGGCCGAGGCGCACGGCAAGTCGCCCGCGCAGGTGCTGCTTCGCTGGCACGTGCAGCAGGGGCGCATCATCTTCCCGAAGACGACGAAGCGCGAGCGTCTCGCCGAGAACGCCGACATCTTCGACTTCGCGCTGACGGACGTCGAGATGGCCGCGATCGACGCCTACGAGGTCGGCACGAACCTCGGGCCGGATCCGCGCACCTTCGACGTTCGCTAGGGGGCTCAGCATGGCGAAACCACCGATCACCATCACGCTCACGGGCGCCGGCGGGCAGATCGGCTACTCCGCGCTGTTCCGGATCGCGGCCGGCGACATGCTCGGGCCTGATCAGCCCGTCAAACTGCGACTGCTCGAGATCCCGCAGGGGATGAAGTCGGCCGAGGGTGCGGCGATGGAACTCACGGACTGCGCGTTCCCCCTCCTTGCGGGCGTGGAACTGAGCGACGACCCGGTCGTGGGCTTCGACGGCGCGAACATCGCGCTGCTCGTCGGCTCGCGGCCGCGCGGGCCCGGCATGGAGCGAGGAGACCTGCTCGCCGCGAACGGGGCGATCTTCGGGCCGCAGGGCGAGGCGATCGCCGCGAGCGCGGCCGCGGACGTGCGGGTCGCGGTGGTCGGCAACCCGGCCAACACGAACGCGCTCATCGCGCAGCAGCACGCCGCGGGCGTGCCGGCCAATCGCTTCACGGCGCTCACGCGGCTCGACCACAACCGCGCCGTGGGCCTCCTGGCCGCCGAGGCCGGCGCCGCGGTCTCCGCGATCGCCGGCGTCACGATCTGGGGAAACCACTCAGCGACGCAGGTCCCGGATCTCAGCCACGCGACGATCGACGGTCGTCCGGCGTTCGAAGTGGTCGATCGCGAGTGGGCGCGCGGCGCCTTCGCCGAGCGCGTCGCGAAGCGCGGCGCCGAAATCATCGAGGTGCGCGGCGGCTCGTCCGTGGCGTCGGCCGCGAACGCGGCGATCGAGCACGTGCGCGACTGGCTACTCGGCACGGATCCCGCAGGCGACTGGACGAGCGCGGCCGTGGTGTCGTGCGGGGAGTACGGGGTGCCCGAGGGGCTGATCTCGTCGTTCCCGGTGCGCTCGGCGGGAGGCCAGTGGCAGATCGTCGGGGGGCTCGACGTCGACGCGTTCTCGCGATCCCGCATCGACGCGTCCGTCGCGGAGCTCGCCGCCGAGCGCGAGGCAGTGCGCGAGCTCGGGCTGATCCGGTAGCGATCGGGGCGGGCTTCGGCTCGGATCCGGCCGGGATCCGGTCGGGATCCGAGCCGCCGCGGTACGGGGGAGTGCCGCGCGCGCCCTAGGATAGAAAGCATGTCCAAGGTTCTTTCATCACTTCCCGTGGGCGAGCGCGTCGGCATCGCCTTCTCCGGCGGCCTCGACACCTCCTGCGCGGTCGCGTGGATGCGCGAGAAGGGCGCCGTGCCCTGCACCTACACGGCAGACATCGGCCAGTACGACGAGCCCGACATCGACGGGGTCGCCGACCGCGCCAAGGACTACGGCGCCGAGATCGCGCGCCACGTCGACGCGAAGCGCGCGCTCGTCGAGGAGGGCTTCGTCGCCCTGCAGACGGGCGCCTTCAACGTGCGCTCCGGCGGCAAGACCTACTTCAACACGACGCCGCTCGGCCGTGCCGTCACGGGCACGCTGCTCGTGCGCGCCATGAAGGAGGACGGCGTCGACATCTGGGGCGACGGCTCCACCTACAAGGGCAACGACATCGAGCGGTTCTACCGCTACGGGCTCATGGCGAACCCGTCGCTGCGGATCTACAAGCCGTGGCTCGACAAGCAGTTCGTCGAGGAACTCGGTGGCCGGCACGAGATGAGCGAGTGGCTCGTCGAGCACGGCTACCCCTACCGCGACGCGACGGAGAAGGCATACTCGACCGACGCGAACATCTGGGGCGCGACTCACGAGGCGAAGAAGCTCGAGTTCCTCGACGCCGGCCTCGACATCGTCGAGCCGATCATGGGAGTCGCCGCGTGGCGCGACGACGTCGAGGTCGCGACCGAGGAGGTGTCTGTGCGCTTCGAGGCGGGCCGCCCCGTCGCGATCAACGGCGTCGAGTTCGACGATCCGGTGGCGCTCGTATTCGAGGCGAACGCGATCGGCGGCCGTCACGGCCTCGGCGTCTCCGACCAGATCGAGAACCGCATCATCGAGGCGAAGTCGCGCGGCATCTACGAGGCCCCCGGCATGGCGCTCCTCCACATCACCTACGAGCGGCTCGTCAACGCGATCCACAACGAGGACACGCTCGCGAGCTACCACACCGACGGCCGCCGCCTCGGCCGCCTCATGTACGAGGGCCGCTGGCTCGACCCGCAGTCGCTCATGCTGCGCGAGGCGCTGCAGCGCTGGGTCGGCTCGGCCATCACCGGCGAGGTCACGCTGCGCCTGCGCCGCGGCGACGACTACACGATCCTGAACACCGAGGGCCCGAACCTCAGCTACCACCCCGAGAAGCTCTCGATGGAGCGCACGGTCGGCGCGGCCTTCGGGCCCGAGGACCGGATCGGCCAGCTCACGATGCGCAACCTGGACATCGCGGATTCGCGCTCCCGCCTCGAGCAGTACGCGCAGCTCGGCCTCGTCGGCGGCGCGACCGCCGAGCTCGTGGGCGAGCTCGAGAAGGGCGGGGCCGAGGAGATCGCCGAGGCGGTCACGGGCATCAACGAGGACGCGGACGAGCTCGGCCTCTCGGCCGCCTTCGACACCGGCACCGACTAACCCCGTACAGCACGCGAAAGGGGCCCGGGAGATTACTCTCCCGGGCCCCTTTCGGCGTTACTTAGGACGCGCGGCGTGCGCGTGCTGCGCGGCGCTTGAGCGCGCGGCGCTCGTCCTCGCTGAGGCCGCCCCAGACGCCCGAATCCTGGCCCGTGTCCATGGCGTACTGCAGGCACATCTCGGTCACGGTGCAGCGCGCGCACACCGCCTTCGCGCGCTCAATCTGCTCAACCGCCGGGCCGGTGTTGCCGACCGGGAAGAAAAGCTCGGGGTCAACGGTGAGGCAAGCAGCCTTCTCGCGCCAATCCATGGGGTCCTCCTTGTTACTTCGCACGCACGCGGAGCAACCTGAGGCCGGATGGCCTAGAACTCGCGCCGTGATCACCTGAAACGTGGCTGAGAGTGCTCACGTCGGTGTGCGCGAATCTCGACGGGTTATATAGTTTCACGGTTGTAGTCGCAAATCAATAGGTTTTTCGAAATCCTCTGGAAAGATAGTGGAAATGGACTCGACACCTGCAGATCATCCGCGCTCGCAGCTCGCGTGGCGCATCCTTCGACTCGTGTTGGCGCTCGAGACCCTCGGCGGCGCGTATCTCCTGGTGAGCGTGGTGCGGGGATTCTTCGCCGCGGGCGACGATCCCGTCGGCGCGAAGGTGAGCCTGCTGCTCGCCGTCGTCTTCGCGTTCGGTTGGCTGCTCATCACCTGCGTCGCCGCCTTCCGCTCCCGCGCGAGCTGGGTGCGCGGATCCGCGCTCACGATCCACGTGCTCATGTTCGCGGCAGCGACGGGCGTGCTCCAGGGCCTGCTCGGCCCGCTGTTCGGGCTCGGCCTCGCACTCCTCGTGCTCTCGCTCATCGGCTTCATCGCGGCGATCGTCGCCCGCCCCGACCTGCAGGAGACCCCTGAGGACGACGAGGCCGACGACGCGGCAGGGCCCGGCGCGCGAACGTAGCGCTCAGGCGCGCCTACGCGCCGATCCCGAGCAGCTTCCGCACGCGGGCGACGTGCCCCGTCGCCTTGATGTTGTAGAGGGCCTCCGCGATCCGGCCCTCCTCGTCGACGACGAAGGTCGACCGGATGACGCCCTCGACGATGCGGCCGTAGCTGTTCTTCTCGCCGAACGCGCCGTAGGCGACGTGTACCGCGGTGTCCGGATCGCTGAGCAGCGGGTACTCGAGGTGATCCCTCTCGGCGAAGCGCTTGAGCTTGTCTACCGCGTCGCGGGAGATGCCGAGCACGCGGTAGCCGGCCGCCGCGAGCGGTGCCGTCGACTCCTGGAACTCGCACGCCTCCTTCGTGCAGGCCGGGGTCATGGCCTGCGGATAGAAGAAGATGACGACCTTCTCGCCCCGGTAGTCCGAGAGCTTTCGCACGACGCCATCCTGGTCGGGGAGGGCGAATTCGGGGGCGGGCTGGCCAGCTTCGAGAATGATCCGATCAGTCATGCTCCCAGCCTAGCGAGGCCTACTTGAGGAGTCGGCGAAGGGACTCGACCCGTGCGGCGCCCGCCGCGTCGAGCCGGCCGTCCGCGATCGCGGCATCCAGCTCGCAATCGGGGGAATCCTCCTGATGGGTGCAGCCGCGGGGGCAGCCGTCGATGATCTCGGCGAGGTCGGTGAAGCCGCGCAGGATCCCCTCGGCCGTGACGTGCCCGAGCCCGAACGAGCGCACGCCCGGCGTGTCGATCACCCAGCCGGTCTCGCCGCCCGCGCAGCCCGGGGTCGACGCGCGCAGCGCGACCGACGACGACGAGGTGTGCCTGCCGCGCCCCGTCACCTCGTTCACATGCCCGGTCGCGCGCCCCGCCTCGGGAACGAGCGCGTTGATGAGCGTCGACTTGCCGACGCCCGAGTGCCCCACGAACACGGTCGTCTTGCCCGCGAGCGCCTCACGGATCTCCGCGAGCGGCTCGGATCCGCGCGCCGACCGGAACACGGGCACCTCGAGCGCCGAGAAGTGCGCGAGGAACGGCTCTGGATCCTCGAGGTCCGTCTTCGTGATGCAGATGAGCGGCTGGATCCCGGCGTCGTACGCGGCGACGAGGTAGCGATCGACGAGCCGGACGCGCGGCTCGGGGTTCGCCGCAGCGACGACGATGAGCATCTGGTCGGCGTTCGCCACCATGACCCGCTCCACCCGGTCACTGTCGTCGGCGCTCCTCCTCAGCAGTGTGCGGCGCTCCTCGATCCCGACGATGCGGGCGAGCGAGCCCTCGTCGCCGCTCGTATCGCCGACGAGCTGCGCCCGGTCCCCGATCACGATCGCGGTGCGCCGGAGCTCGCGCGCCCGCGCCGCGGTGACCTGGCGCTCGGCCGGATCGTCCGGATCCGCGCCGGCCCCGATCAGCGCGGCGTACCGGCCGCGGTCGACCGCCGTGACCATGCCGATCACGGCGTCTGCGTGCTCCGGACGCCGCTTCGTGCGCGGCCGATTCGCCTTCGGGTTCGGCCGCTGGCGCACCTGGTGGTCGGCGTACTCGCCGTAGGGGACGTCTTCGTCGTCGTCGGGGAGGAGCCAGCTCACGCGAGCCCAAACCCTTCGCCTGCGCCGCCGGTGAGGCCCGAGCCGCCGATCAGACCGGGAATCTGGATGGAGCCGCCGATCGGGGCGGCGGGATCCTGAGCCGACGGATCTTGCGGCGGCGCGATCCCGAGCATGCGGTGCCAGAGCGCGGGGAACTGGGGGAGCGTCTTCGAGGTGCTGGCGATGTCCTCGACCTCGACGCCGGGCACGCGCAGCCCGACGAGCGCGCCAGTCGTAGCCATGCGGTGGTCGGCGTAGCTGCCCCAGCGGCCGCCCGTGAGCTGGGCCGGCCGGATCGCGATCCCGTCCGGCAGCTCCTCGGCGTCTCCGCCGAGAGCCCGGATCTCGGCGACGAGCGCCGCGATGCGGTCGGTCTCGTGATGCCTGATGTGCCCGATCCCGGTGATCTCGCTCGCCTCGCCGCCGAGCGCGGCGATCGCGGCGAGGCCGACGAGCGTCGGCGCGAGCTCGCCCGCCTCGGGCACGTGCAGGCGCACGCCGCGCACGCTGCCGGATCCGGACACCGTGAGCTCGCCGGCCGGCGTCAGCGCGACCTCGGCGCCGAACTCCGGCAGCAGGGCCCGCAGCGAGTCGCCCACCTGGGTCGTCTCCGCCGGCCAGTTCGGGATCGTGACCCGCCCGCCGGCCGCGACAGCCGCCGCGAGGAACGGGGCGGCGTTCGACAGATCCGGCTCGATCGTCTCATCGCGCGCCGCGATGGGGCCGGGCGCGACCCGCCACTCGCCGGGGGCGGGCGACGTCGCGTCGACGCCGCGCGCCCGCAGCGCCGCGAGGGTCATCTCGATGTGGGGTACGCTCGGCAGCCGGTCGCCCGTGTGGACGACGTGGACGCCCTCGTCGAAGCGCGGGCCAGCGAGCAGCAGCGCGGACACGAACTGGCTCGAGAGCGACGCGTCGATCTCCACGCGCCCGCCCTGCAGCGAGCCGCGGCCGTGCACCGTGAACGGGAGCGCGCCGCGCCCCTCGTCGGCGATGTCCGCGCCGAGCGCGCGGAGCGCGTCGAGCAGGGGGCGCATGGGGCGCTTCCGGGCGTACGGGTCGCCGTCGAAGGCGACGGGGCCGAGCGCGAGCGCCGCGACGGGCGGCACGAAGCGCATGACCGTGCCGGCGAGGCCGCAGCCGATGCTGGTGGAGCCCGTGAGCTCCTCCGCTGGCGTGATCCGCAGGTCGCCGCCGAACTCGCCGCCGCCGGGAAGCTCCTCGATCCCGGTGCCGAGCGCGCGCAACGCGTCGATCATGAGTGCCGAGTCGCGCGAGTGGAGCGGTGCGCGCAGCGTGCCGGGCCCCTCGGCGAGCGCCGAGAGCAGCAGCTCCCGCCCGGTCAGTGACTTCGAGCCGGGGAGCGCGACGCGCGCCTCGATCGCGGCCGCCGCCGTCGGCGCAGGCCAGAGCTCATCGACGCCTCCGGTGCCCTCTTCGGAGCGCATTCCGTCGTCGTCCTTGCCCGAGTTCATCTTTGCGATCAGCATCGGCTCCGAGTCTACCGGCAGCCCCTGACATCCAGGCCCGCGTCGGGATCCGGAGCGCCGGACCGAGTCGGATCCCGGACCGCCATCGCAGGGAGAGGGGAGGGGCCTCGGATAGGATCGAGGGCGTGAGTGATACCGCGGAACAGGAAAAGCTCGAGCAGCGCTTCACGGATGAGGCGTTGCCGATGCTCGATCAGCTGTACGGCGCCGCGATGAAGATGACGCGAAATCCGCAGGATGCGCAGGACCTCGTCCAGGAGACCTTCCTCAAGGCCTACTCGGCGTTTTCCTCGTTCCAGGAGGGCACGAACCTCAAGGCGTGGCTGTACCGGATCATGACGAACAGCTACATCAACACGTATCGCAAGAAGCAGCGCGAGCCCTACCTCGGCGTCGTCGAGGAACTCGAGGACTGGCAGCTCGGGGGAGCAGAGTCGACGACCGCGATGTCGGCCAAGTCCGCCGAGGCCGAGGCGATCGACCGGACCCCGGACACCGTGGTCACGCAGGCGCTCAACGAGCTGCCGGAGGACTTCCGCATGGCCGTGTACCTCGCCGATGTCGAGGGATTCAGCTACCAGGAGATCGCGGACATCGCAGAGGTCCCGATCGGCACCGTCATGAGCCGTCTGCACCGGGGCAGGGCGCGGCTCCGCAAGTCACTCGGGGAATACGCCGGCGAGCAGGGCGTTGGACTCGGTAAGAACGATAAGCAAACGGCCAGGAAAGACTCGGCTGCGAAGGGAGACGCGCGATGAGCGACTGCGGTTGCGACAAGGCGAAGGCCAATCTCTACGAGCTGCTGCGCGGCGAGCTGTGCGCGGAGGAGTCGGCCCCGATCCGGGATCACATCGCCGAGTGCGAGGGGTGCCAGGACGAGCAGAACGTCTGCATCCAGCTCACGAGCGTGGTGAAGCGCGCGTGCGAGGAAGAGCGGGTGACGAACTGCCCGCCGAGCGAGCTGCGCGACGCGATCCTGCGCGGCCTGCGCGCGAGCGTCTAGCCCGGCGGATCCCGCCCCTACTCGACGAGCGTGGCGTGCAGCCGCTCGAGCGTCGCGTCGCTCACGCCTGATGCGCGCAGGTAGTCGCGCACCGAACCGAAGCGGCGGTCGAGCTCGACGAGCGTGCGCTCGAGCGCCTCGGGCGGCGTGCGGCCGACGAGCCCCTCGGTCTCCGGTGTGAGCTCGAGGCCGAGCCGCGCGAGCGCGGCGAGGTGCGTGTCGAGCCACTCGCCCCTCAGATTCGCCTCCGAGGCCGCGTAGTCGGCGACCACGTCGTCGCGGCTCACGCCGACCGCCGTGAGGGCGAGGGCCGCGACGGCGCCCGTGCGATCCTTGCCCGCGGTGCAGTGGAAGAGTGTCGCGCCAGCCGCCTCGCTCTCCTCTTCGCCCTGCTCCGCGAGCAGGGCGAGCGCCGTCGCGAGCGTGTCCGCGTGCTCGAGGTAGATGACCTCCGTGAGCCCGAAAATGTCGAGGCCGCGCACGACGTGCGACGCCGCGCTCGGGAAGATCGGGTGCGGGATCAGGGCCGCTGACGCCGGCAGGGCGTCCGGTGAGCGCTCGCGCTCACCGTCGTCGCGGAGGTCGATGACGCGCGTGATCCCGAGCCCGGCGAGCTGCCCCACGCCGGCCTCGCCGAGCGCCGAGAGGGCATCGGAGCGGAACAGCCGGCCGGCGGCGATCGTGCCGCCGTCGGCGCGCATGCCGCCCAGGTCACGGAGGTTGTAGGTGCCCTCGACGGAGACGAGCTGGGAGATCATATCCCCATCCTGCCAGAGGGCCCTGCGGCGCGGGCGATCGCGCGATCGATCGCCGCCGCGAGCGCGAGGGGCTCCGCCTCGTGCAGGTTGTGCGGGCCGTCCAGCCGCTCGACGAACGACGCAGGAAGTCGCTCGCGCCACTCCCGCTCGAGCGCGTCGTCGACCATGCCGTGCGAGGCCCGGATCAGGGTGACGGGCGCCGGGATCGCAGCGAGCGCCGCCCACAGCTGCCCGGTCGGCGCCGGATCGGCTGAGGCGCTCGGAGCGACGTGCGCGAGGTGCGGGAGATGCGCAAGGTGGTGCGTCCACTCGAGGCGGCCGTCCTCTCTGCGCCGCGTATTGAGCGCGATGCCGCGCTCGAGTGCGGAGCGGTCGGAGCCGATCCCGAACTCGATCGCGCGGTCGATGATCTCGTCGACGCCGCCGAAGTCGCGCTTGCCCGTGATGAACTCCATGACGCGCTCGCCGCCGCCCCCTGGCACGACGCTGGGCGTGATGTCGACGACGACGAACGCCGAGACGAGCTCGGGCGCCGCCGCCGCGACGAGTGCTCCTGCGAGCCCGCCGAGCGAGTGGCCGACGAGGGTGACGGGCTTGCCGGCCGCCTGGCGCAGCACTGCCGTGAGCGACGGCGCGATCGCGGCGGGGGAGTAGTCGGCGTCGGACCGCCAGTCGCTCCGCCCGTGCCCGGGTAGGTCCAGCGCGAGCGCGGGCCGGCCGAGCGCGAGCAGCGCGGGATCGAAGCTGTGCGCGTTGAGCCCCGCTCCGTGCAGGGCCACGAGCTGGGGTTTCCGTGCCGGGTCGAAGGCCAGCCCCGAGACGGCGGTGCCGCCTGCGGCCTCGAACCGCATCCGGCGCACCTGGGGGAGCGCCGCCTCACGCCCGACGCGCGCCGCGTCAGCGGCAAGGAAGCGGAACTCGTCGTCTGCGTGCGCGGCGTCGGTGGGCATGCGCTCAGCGTAGCGCGCGCCGCGCGCGGCGAGCCCTATCGCCGTCGCCGCACGTAGCCGCCGTCTTCGAGCCCGGCCTCGATCTCGAAGCGGTTGCGCAGCGGGTCGCAGCCCGCGAAGAAGTACAGGATCGGCAGCGCGAGTCCGTAGCGGCGCCACTGCTCGCGGTGCACGCGCTCGTGCCTGAGGATCGCGGGGGAGACGTTGTCGTCGGTGAGGTAGCAGGAGCCCACGCAGCTCCCGCCCCGCCCGAACGCCCACCTCGGGAGCCCGCGGAAGACCCAGAGCCCGTCGTGCCGTTCGACCCGGCCCGTGCTGAGGAGCGAGCCCCACACGAAGCCCACCGCCGTCGCGTAGAGGTAGCCGAATCGGGCGAGCGGCCAGTGGCCGCTCATGCCTGCCGCTCCGCGAGGCCCGAGGTGAGGGCGCCGAGGATCCGGAGCACGGTCGGAAGGTCGTCGGCGGCCTGCGCCGCGTCGGCCGGCGCGAACTCGCACACGGTCGCGCCGACGAGCGGCACCGCAGTGACGGCGGCACGGATCGCGGCCGCGAGCTGCTTCGCGGTGAGACCGAAGGGTTCTGGGGCGTGCACCGACGAGAACTCGGCCGGGTCGAGAACCGTAAGCGAGACGTGAATGTAGACGCCCCCCACCCCGTCGAGGCGGGCACGGATCGCCTCGGCGAGCGCCTCGCCGTCCGCGTCGTCCTCCGAGGTGACGGCCCCCTGGACGACCGTGAGCTCGAGCCGCGTTATCTCGAGCGCCTCGTCAGGGTCGCTCGCGCGTGTGCCGACGAGCGTGACCCACTCGGCCGCGACCGGGTGGGGTGAGGCGAGATCCGGTGCGCCGTCGCCGAGCGCGTGCCTGAGCGTCATGTGCGAGGCCGCGCCGCTCGGGGAGGTCGTCGGCTCCTGCAGTGCGGGGTGCGCGTCGAACCAGAGGACGGCGATCCCGCCGTGCGTGGAGACCGCGGACTCGAGGCCCGCGAGCGAGATCGCGCCGTCGCCGCCGACGATGATCGGCACGCTCGCGCGCTCGCGCAGCGGCCCGAGCGCTGCGCGAGCGGCATCGCGGGCGCGCAGCACGCCGCTCAGGCGCGCGATCGGGGTGCCGAGGGCGTCGCCTGCCTCGAGAGGCACCTCAACGTCGATGCGGGCGGAGGACGGCAGATCTTCCCTGATCAGCTCAGCACCCTCGGCGATGCGCATCGCGCGCGACGAGGGCGAGCCCTGCCACTGAGGCATCACCAGAAACTCGGCCTTCGACAACGAGCACCTCCCCGAATCATCAGGATCTTTCGGCACTCAAGAATACGCCCAGGAGGTCCGGAATTGCCGGGGGATTCGCCCCGGGCGTGCGGGAGACCGCTCCGACCGGCCTCAACCGACCGTCACGAAGTCGATGAGGTGCTCCACTCTGCCGACGAGCGCGGGCTCGAGGTCGCGGAAGTGCCGCACGCGGCCGCGGATGCGCGCCCACGCGTCGGCGATGTCGGCCGGCTCGTCCGACGGCCAGCCGAGCGCGCGGCAGATCCCCGCCTTCCACTCGATGCTGCGCGGGATCTGGGGCCACGCCGTGAGGCCGACGCGCTCGGGCTTCACGGCCTGCCAGATGTCCACGAAGGGGTGGCCGACGATGAGCACGTTCGCCCCGTGCGGGCCGCGCGCGATCGCGTCGGCGATCCGCGTCTCCTTGCTGCCCGTGACCAGGTGATCGAGCAGCACGCCCGCGCGCCGCTGGGGACCTGGCTCGAACTCGTCGAGCACGGCCTGCAGGTTGTCGGCGCCCTGCAGCAGCTCCACAACGACGCCCTCGACGCGGAGGTCGTCGCCCCACACCTGCTCGACGAGCTCGGCGTCGTGCTTGCCCTCGACGAAGATCCGGCTCGGCATCGCGACCCGCGCGCGCTCCTGCGGGGCAGCGAAGGATCCCGAGGCCGTCCTGCGGCGAGCGGCCGGCTGCCTGACCGGGGCGACGAGCCTGATCGGCTCGCCGTCGATGAGGAATCCGTCACTCAGTGGGAAAGCCCTCACCTTGCCGCGGAAGTCCTCGAGCTGCACGAGCCCCTCGCGCGCGCCGACCACGGCGCCGCACCACTCGGTCTCGGAATGCTCGATGACCAGGCCCTTTGCGAGCGGCACCTCGCGCCGCTGAGCGGGGCCGCGGCGGGGCTTCATCCTGGCGAGCGGATCGTTGTCGTAGCGGTCGTCGAACACCCTCCGAGCCTAGCCCGTCGCGGTGCCCGAAATGTCGGCGGTCTCGGATAGTCTGTGCCCGTGAGTTTGGGACCCGGGGAGGGACGCAGGCGCGATCTGCGCGCGCTCCTCGTCGACCTCACGCCGCTGAAGGCGAGCCCCGAGTTCGCGCGGCTCTGGATCGGCACCTCGGTCGCCCAGATTGGCGCGCAGGTCACGATCGTCGCCGTCGGGCTGCACATCTACGAGCTCACGCACTCGACGCTCGCCGTGTCGCTCGTCGCGCTCTGGGCGCTCGGGCCCATGATCCTCGCAGGTTTCGTCGGCGGCGCGCTCGCCGACTCATTCGACCGGCGCATCGTCGCGCTCGCGACCGCGATCGTCGCGTGGCTGAGCATCGGCACGATGACGCTGATCTCCTTCCTCGGCGTCGAGGAGACCTGGCCCTACTACGCGCTCGCCGCGCTCAACGCGGCCTCAGCCACGATCATGGGGGCGACGCGGGGCGCGATCCTGCCGAAGCTGCTGCCCCCGCAGCTCCTCCCCGCGGCGGCGGCGCTCAGCGGGATCACGATGGGCCTCGCGATCACGGTCGGGCCGGCCGTCGCGGGCGTGCTCGTCGCGACCGTCGGCGTGCCCTGGACCTACCTGCTCGACGTGGTGCTGTTCACGGGCGCGTTCCTCGGGATCCTGAGCCTGCCACCCATGGTGCCGGACGGCGAGCGGAAGGCGCCGGGGCTCGGCTCGGTGGTCGAGAGCATCAGATTCCTGCGCACGGCGCCGAACGTTCGCGCAACGTTCATCTGGGACCTCGTGGCGATGATCTTCGGCACGCCGCGCGTCGTGTTCCCCGCGGCCGGCGCGCTGATCCTGGGCGGGGGACCCGTCACGGTCGGGATCCTGACCGCCTCGTTCGCCGTGGGCGCGCTGCTGAGCGGGCTCTTCTCGGGGCCGCTCGGCCACGTCCGCAGGCAGGGCCGGGCCGTGACGCTCGCGATCGCGGCCTTCGGCGTGTTCACGGCGCTCTTCGGCGTCGTGCTGCTCGTCACCGGGCTCGCCGAGCACGGCGCGTCGCCCACCTCGCCCGTCGTGCCAGCGATCGTGCTCGCCGGGCTCGCACTCGCCGGCACGGGAGCGGCCGACAACGTGAGCGCCGTCTTCCGCACCACAATCCTGCAGGCGGCCGCGCCAGACGACGTCCGCGGGCGCATGCAGGGGCTCTTCTACGTCGTCGTGGCCGGCGGGCCGCGCATCGGCGACCTCGTCGCAGGCGGAATCGCGACCCTCGTGGCGCTGTGGGCGCCGCCGCTCTTCGGCGGCATCGTGATCCTCGGCATCATGCTCACGCTGCTGCGGCTCGCGCCGGGCTTCCAGCGCTACGACGGGCACAAGCCGACGCCCTGATCCCGGACCGCGCTGCTAGCGTGGCGGCATGAGCACCGAGAGCAGCGCAAACGGCACCCAGCACCCGGGAACCGCCCAGGACCTCATCCTCGTGGCGCGCGAGGGAGCGACAACGCACGTCACCCTCAACCGGCCCCGCGCGATCAACGCCCTGAACTCCGTGATGTTCGCCGCGCTCACCGCGGCGCTCGCCGCCGCGGCTGAGGACGGCAGCGCCTCCGTGCTACTCGACGGCGCGGGCGAACGCGGCTTCTGCGGGGGAGGCGACATCAAGGAGCTCTCCACGGGCGACACCCGCGCGATCCTCGCCTCCGAGTACCGGCTCAACTACGCGATCTCCGAGTCGCCCGTGCCCGTCGTGTGCGTCATGGACGGCATCGCGATGGGCGGCGGGATCGGCCTCGGCGGACACGCGGCGCAGCGCGTCGTCACGGAGCGCAGCCGCCTCGCGATGCCCGAGGCCCGGATCGGGATCGCGCCGGACGTCGGGGGAAATCTGCTGCTCGCCCGCGCGCCCGGGCGGCTCGGCGAACTTCTCGCGGTCACCGCCGGGGAGATGACCGGGGGAGACGCCATCGCGCTGGGCTTCGCCGACTGGTTCATCGCGTCCGAGAAGCTGCCCGAGCTCCGCGCCGCGCTCGTGGCCGGCGAGGATCCCGAGGACGCGTGCGCCCGGCTCGCCTCGCCGTCGCCAGCCTCCGCGCTCCTCGCCGAGCGCGAGTGGTGGGATCCGGTCGCGGAGGGGGCGCTCGCAGGCGGCGTGTTCCGGCCGCTCGGAGACGCCGCAGCCGCCGGGGCGCTGAGGCTCATCGAGGCGCTCGAGGATCCGCAGACGGTGCCGGCCGCGGCGCGCGACCGCGCGGCGACGACCGCCGCGACGGTGCAGGAGCGCGCGGCGACGACCGCCGCGACGATGCAGGAGCGCGCGGCGACGACCGCCGCGACGGTGCGCGAGATGTGCCCGACCTCGATCGCCGTCGCCCTCGCCCAGCTCGACCGCACGCGGCGCGACCGCCTCGACCTCGCCGCCGTGCTCACTGACGACCTGCGCGTGCTCGGCCGCCTCGGGCCGCGCGCCGACTTCGCGGAGGGCGTGCGGGCGCAGGTCATCGACAAGGACCGAAACCCGCGCTGGAGCCCGGCGCGCATCGAGGACCTCGACCCCGCAGAGCTCGCCGCGATCCTCGACCCGACCCCGCGCCCGGGAGAGCACCCCCTCTCCCTGTGACAGGCAGTTGTTAGCGATTTCGGTTCGTAACGGGCGTCATACGAACCGAAATCGCTAACAACCCCCGGGTATTCTGGTGGGGTGAGCGAGCGCTGGGATCCGTCCGGCCCCGACGTGGTGTTCGAGGGCGACAACCTGCCGATCCTGCGCGGCATGCCCGCGGAGTCTTTCTCGCTCGTCTACCTCGACCCGCCGTTCAACACGGGCCGCGCCAGGCAGGCCGAGCGCGTGCGCGGCGTGCGCAGGAGCGCCGAGGACGGCGGCCGGCTCGGCTTCCGCGGCCAGGGCTACGCCGTGACCCGCGAATACACGCACGCCTACGACGACCGCTTCGCCGACTACTGGGGCTTCCTCGAGCCCCGCATCGAGGAGGCCTGGCGCCTCCTCGCCCCGGACGGCACACTCTACCTGCACCTCGACTACCGCGAGGTGCACTACGCGAAAGTCCTGCTCGACGCGCTCTTCGGTCCCGAGTGCTTCCTCAACGAGATCATCTGGGCCTACGACTTCGGCGGCCGCACGAAGCGCCGCTGGCCCGCCAAGCACGACAACATCCTCGTCTATGCGAAGGACCCGGCACGCTACTTCTTCGACGCCGAGGCGGTCGACCGCGAGCCCTACATGGCGCCCGGCCTCGTGACGCCGGAGAAGGCCGCGCTCGGCAAGCTCCCGACCGACACCTGGTGGCACACGATCGTCTCGCCCACCGGCAAGGAGCGCACGGGCTACCCCACGCAGAAGCCGCTCGGCGTGCTGCGCCGGATCATCCAGGCCTCATCCCGCCCGGGCGACTGGGTGCTCGACGCCTTCGCCGGGAGCGGCACGGCCGGCGCCGCCGCGGCCGAACTCGGGCGCAAGTTCGTGCTGATCGACGACAACGCCGAGGCGATCTCGGTCATGCGCTCGCGGCTGCGGAGCACCGGGGCGGCGTTCCGATGAGCGGCGCGCGGGCCACGGGCGGCTTCCCCGTCACCCTCGATCGCGGTGCCGGGGTGCCGCTTCCCGTGCAGCTCGCCTCCGCGCTTCGCGAAGCGATCGACGACGCGACGCTGCGGCCAGGCGAGGCGGTGCCCGCGACGCGTGAGCTCGCGCGGCGGCTCGGGATCGCGCGCGGCGTCGTCGTCGCCGCCTACGAGCAGCTCATCGCCGAGGGCTACCTCGCGGCCGCGCGCGGGCGCGGCACGCTCGTGAACCCTGCGCTCGGCGCCGGAGCGTCCGCCGCCGCTGAGCCTGCGCTGACCGGGCCTGCGGAGGCGAGTCAGTCGGGTCCGGATCCTGATCCGGGCCCGGATCCAGATCCGGATCCGACGCCGGGCCCCGGCGTGTCCGGCGTGCTCGCCCCCGGCGTCCCCATCACCGACGCGGTGGCCGGCCCCGCGTGGCGCGCCGCCTGGCGCGAGGCCGCGGGTCGCCTCGGCTCGGTCGCCCCGGCGCTCGGGGATCCGGAGCTGCGTTCCGAGATCGCCGAGCACCTCCGCCGGATGCGCGCGACCGCGCGGTCTGCCGCGGACGTGCTCGTGACCGCCGGCACGCGCGACGGGCTCGGGCTGCTCCTCACGGCGCTCGGCGGCACGCGCGGGCGCGAGCTCGTCGTCGGGGTCGAGGATCCCGGGCTGCCGTCGCTGCGCGGGGCGGCGGCGCGATACGGCGCCCGCATTGTGACGCTCCCCGCCGACGCCAAGGGCCTCGACACGGCCCGGCTGCCCGACGGGGTGCTCGACGTCGTCATCGTCACGCCGAGCCACCAGTACCCGCTCGGCGGGACGCTGCCGCTGCCGCGCCGGCGCGAGCTGCTCGCGTGGGCGCGCCGCACGGGCGTCATCATCGTCGAGGACGACTTCGACTCCGAGCTCCGCTACACCGGCTCGCCGCTGCCGACGCTCGCCGCGCTCGACGACCCTGCCACCGGCAGCGTCGTGCTGCTCGGCACGTTCTCGCGCACGGTGTCGCCCGCGCTTTCCGCCGGCTACCTGCTCGCGCCTGCCGGGCTGCGCGGCCTCATCGAGCCGGTGCGGGCGGAGCTCGGCGGCCCGGTGTCGAGCGTGGTCCAGGCCGCGCTCGCCCGCTACCTCGCGAGCGGGGAGCTGCGCCGCCACACCGCGCGCATGCTGCGGCGCTACGCCGCGAGGCGCGATGAGGTCTCGGAGCTCCTCGCCGGCGCGCGCGGGGTGCGGGTGCGCCCCATGGACGGCGGGCTGCACGCCGTGCTCGAGCTCACGGGCGGCGACGCGGCCGCGCGGCGGGCGCGGGAATCCCAGATCAGGGACGCCGCCGCGGGGCTCGGCGTGCAGGCGCTCGGCGGATACTGGCAGCAGCGGGAGCCGGGGGCCGCCATCACCGGGCTCGTCATCGGGATGGGCGGCGCCGACGACGCCGAGTTTCGCGCCGCGCTCGCCGAGCTGCGCGCGATCCTGGACAAGGGGTAGCCGCGGCGCTGGGTGCGTTGGGTGCTCGCGGCGCACCGGGCGCTCGCGGCGTCGCGTTCGCTGGGGGATCGGCGTTCAACTTTGCGAATTTGGGCATTTGGGCGAGCTGAGTGCAGATTTGCCTGCGAGCGCAGGCGCGCGGGCGCCCAAGCGCGCCCCCAACCCCTACTTCAGTCGACGCTCCAGCACCGCGCGCAGCACCGGAACGTGGCTGTGATCGGGGTGTTTGGCGCCCGTCAGCAGCGTCGCGAGCGGCTTGCCGCGCAGCAGCAGCACGAGCTGCTCGAGCGCCTCAGCCGCATCCCCCTCGGAGAGCTCAGCCTCGAACGCCTCCGCGAGGCGCTCGCGTCCCTCCTCCGTGTCGGTCGCGTGCGGCGCGTGCCACAGATGGCGCAGCTCCGTGCTCGGGGTCGCCTCCTTCGCCCACAGGTCGAGGTCCGCGCGCTCCTTCGACACGCCGCGCGGCCAGAGGCGGTCGACGAGGACGCGCACCCCGTCCTCGCCGACGGGGTCATAGATGCGTGCGATCCGGAGTTCCATCTCACCAGTGTGCACCCAACCCCGCCCGCGCGAAAGGATCGGCGGCTAGGGTTGACGTCGTGAGCGTCGACGATATCTCCCCGGGAATGCAGAACTACCTCAAGGTCATCTGGGGTCTGCAGGAGTGGTCAGACGCGCCCGTCTCGAACTCGGCGATCGCGGAGGCCGCAGGCGTCCGCCTCTCGACCGTGTCCGACGCGCTGCGCAAGCTCGCAGACCTCGAGCTCATCGGTCACGTCCGCTACGGCACCGTGACCCTCACGGACGCTGGCCGCGTCCACGCCGTCTCGATGATCCGGCGCCACCGGCTGCTCGAGACCTTCCTGGTGCGGCAGCTCGACTACGAGTGGGACGAGGTGCACGCCGAGGCCGACCGCCTCGAGCACGCGGTCTCCGACGAGCTCATGGACCGGATCGACAGGGCCCTCGGCTTCCCGACGCGGGATCCGCACGGCGACCCGATCCCGAGCGCGGACGGCCGCGTGCACCGCCCCGACGCGGTCGTGCTCGCGAGCGCGCCGAGCCCGTGCAGGGCGCGGATCGAGCGGATCTCCGACTCGAACACCGAGATGCTGCAGTACTTCGCGAGCCGCGGGCTCGTGGTCGACGCCGAGCTCGAGGTGCTCCCGGCCGAGCCGTACGCCGAGACGGTCACGGTGAGGGTCGCGGGGGATCCGGATCCCGTCAGCCTCGGGCAGGCGGCGGCGTCGGCGATCTGGGTGTCGCTGGCCGCGGAATAGGCGCGAACTTCAGGCCGACCACGCAGCCGATGATCCCGGCGATGAAGAGCAGCTTCAGGATCGACGGCTGCTCGTGCCCGAGCAGCATCGACACGATCACGGTGAGCGCGGCTCCGAGGCCCGTCCAGACGGAGTAGGCGACGCTGATCGGGATCGCCCGCATCGCCCAGCTGAGCCCGACCATGCTGAGCGCCGCGGCCGCCACGAAGAGGAGCGACGGCACGAGCCGAGTGAAGCCGTGGGACTCGTCGAGCGCGATTGCCCAGCCCATCTCGAGCCCGGCGCTCGCGATGAGCACGATCCAGTGGAGGGCGGTCGGCTGCACCTTCGCGACCCGCGCGGCCATCAGCTCACCACCTTCAGGCCGACGACGCATCCGATGAGGCCGATGAGGAGCAGGATCCGGAGCACAGAGGGGCGCTCGGCGCCGCTCAAGATCGCCCACGCCGCGGTGAGTACGGCCCCGATCCCGACCCACACGGCGTAGGCCGTGCCGACGGGGATCTCGGTGAGCGCGAACGCGAGCCCGGCCATGCTCGCGCCGAACGAGACGACGAACAGCACGCTCGGCCAGAGCCGTCTGAAGCCGTGAGAGGCGTCGAGCGCGGTCGCCCAGGCCGCCTCGAGGAATCCGCTGAGTATGAGCACGAGCCATGCGATGGACACGCTTCGTCTTCCTGGCAGTCGTCAGTGTGCGGGTACTGCTCCCTCGTCCGCACCCCGGGTTGCGGGGTCTGAGTCCAGTCTTTCACTTGCGAACCGCCCGGGGCTGCGCTGAGCTGTGGAATTGTCGCGCACGAGGCATGCATCATGAGAGATAATCGAAGTGGTCCGACTCGGGGCCCGAGGGGAGTGCGGTGTTCGACTGGTTGAAGAAGGGGCGGCGAGCGAAGAAGAAGCCGCGCCCGGTACGCCGGCTGCCCCGTCGTGTGCTCGCGCCCGTCGAGGAGATCGTCGAGCAGGGCCTCCTCGTCGCGGACGTCGCGGTGCGCATGTCCGTCAAGAACGCCATCATCATGAACGCACTCAAGAAGCACGTCGCCTACGACGGCGACCAGATCGCCGACATGGTGCAGCGCGCGACCGAGGAGCTCGCGGACGAGCGCGAGCGCGACGCGCGCCACATCTCCCGCATACGCAACGAGATCCGGGATACCGGCCGCAGCTCGTGGAGCGAATCCGACTACGGCAACGACGACAACCGCACGCTTCGCCACCGCCAGGAGGTGTACGAGGGCGTCGCCGAGGAGCTGCGGAAGCGCGCAGCGGACGAGACCTACCTCAGGGAGACGGCCGAACGCTCCCGGGCGCTCGCCTGGCACGAGATCGGCGACTCGCTCGCCGAGCGCGCCACGCACCCCTACTACAGCGGGGGCGCGAGCGAGGAGTACCAGAACGCCCGCGAGGGGCGGATCCAGCAGCTCATCGAGAAGGATCTCACCTCGCTCATGCAGCAGCACGGCGGGAAGCCCGCGAAGACGCGTCGCTTCCTGCGGAAGGATCGCGACGCCGAGAAGGGCGAGTAGCGGGAGGCGCGGGCCTGATCGCCCGGTCCGCCCGGGCTACTCCTCGCGGCCGCTCTGCGCCGCGATCTCCTCGAGGATCTCGGGGTGCTTCGCGAGATAGCCGTCGATGAACCAGCAGGAGGCCGCGATCCGGCGCCCGCTCGCCGCCGGGCCGAGCAGCGCGAATCGCGCGAGCAGCCCGGAGATCCCTGTGCCGCGCAGCTCCGGGATCACGACCGTGTGGTCGAAGTCGATGAGCTCGCTGCCGCGCAGTGAGAAGTGCGCCTCCCCGACGAGGTCCTCGCGGCCCTCCGCTCCGGATCGGTAGACCGCATACCTGCTCGCATCGGGCTCGTACGCGAATCGGAAGCCGTCGGCCGCCGCCTGCTGCACATCGGTGTATCTCGCCATGGCGCCAGCTTAGCCCGCGCTCATCTTCAATGTCCGAGGTGTTGGCTATCCTCGGAGGGTGCAGATCAGGACCCGGTATCGACGGTGCGCGGCGGCGCTCGCGGCGCTCGCCGCGATGGGCTCGCTCGCTGGCTGCGCCCCCGAGCCTCCCGCGGAGCCGGAGCAGCTCACGGCGAGCGAGGCCGGGGGCGTCTACCTCGATGCGGTGTGCCCCGTGAATGCGGCGTGGGATCGAGTCGACCTGGAGGTCGACCGGCTGCGCCTCGCCGTCGGTCGCGGTGAGGGCGACACGGCGGCCCTGGCCGACGAGTTCGAGAGGCTGGGCGCCGCGAGCGGCAAGGCTGCGAAGGAGCTGGATCCCGAGGCGAACACGTGGCCGAAGGGGGCGGAGGCGCCGGTCGAACGCGTGCGGAAGTCGCTGATCGCAGACGAGAAGCAGACGGCGAAGGCGGCGAAGCTCGACGCGGAGGATCTCGTGGGCTACGCGTGGCCTGGCGCCGATGAGGCTGCCGGGGCGGCGGCGGAGGCGCGCGCGGCGCTCGGGCTGCCGGCCGACGCGGAGTCGGCGTGCGCGCAGTGGGCGGAGCAACAGGCCAAGCAACAGACGGAGAAGAAGTCGGGGAAGTCGGAGTCCGGGAGTAACGGTGGCTGAGCCGGGGCGCGAGATTGTGCTCGGCGTTGAGCGGGCGCTTCGCGCCGCGGCGCGGGCTGGAAATCGGCTGCTCGCGGCCGGCACGGCGCGCGTGGAGCTGAGCGACGGCGCGGCGGCGGGCGCGCTCTGGGCCGCGCTTGAGCGGGCGGGGGTGCGCCGCGCGCGACCCGGCGCACATGCGGACTTCGTGTTTGTCGACCGCGCGGAGGGGCCAGAGCTCACTGGCGGCGCGGAGGACGAGCCTGGCGAGCCGGCCGAGTTGGCCGAACCGCGGCGGGCCGGCCTTCCCACGGTCGTCGTCGACCTGGCCGGCCGCGCGCGCTCGTCGCGCGGGGCCGATCCGGAATCGCGCATCGCGTGGGCCGCCGCAGGCATGCCCGCGACCGCCGCGCTCGCGGCGCAGCTGCGCGATGCTGCGGAGGGTGGCGGCGCGCCCCGGATCGCGGTGAGCCTCGTGCTCGAGCCCAAGACGGCGGCGTTCGCGCTCGCGCTCCGCGACGCGGGCTGCGAGGTCGCGGTGTTCGGGGCGGTGTCGGAGACCGACCCTGAGGTGGCGGCAGCGCTCGCCGCGCGCGGTATCGAGGTGTGTGCGCCGCGGGCTGAGCTGGCGTCGGACGGTGCGGGGGCGAAGCTCGACGCGGCTCACGCCGCCGCGGTGCTCGACTGGAATCCCGAGCTGCTCATCGACGACGGCGCCCACCTGATCCGGCTCGCGCACACGCGCCGCGAGGGCTTCCCGCCCGCGCTTCGCGCCGCGGCGGAGGAGACGACGAGCGGGGTCAGGCCGCTGCGCGAGATGGCGGCGTCCGGCGAGCTGAAGATCCCGGTCATCGCCGTGAACGACGCCCGCACGAAGACGGGCTTCGACAACCTCATCGGCACGGGGCAGTCCTGCGTGTTCGCGATCTGCGACGTGCGCGAGGCGGCCGCGGGTGCCGCCTACGCGGGCGTCGCGGGGGAGCGCTGGACCGTGTTCGGCTACGGCCCGGTCGGTGTCGGCGTCGCGCGCTTCGCCGCGGCGCTCGGCGCCAGGGTCACGGTCGTGGAGCGGGACACCGTGCGGGCGCTCGCGGCCCTCCACGACGGCTTCGAGGCGGCGTCGGCCGAGGAGGCGCTTCCCGGCGCGGACGTCGTGGTGAGCGCGACGGGCGTCTGGCACACGATCACTTCTAGCCACTTCGGGCTCATGCGCGACGGGGCGGCCGTCGCGGTCGCCGGCGGCATCGACGACGAGCTCGCGCTCGACGAGCTCGCGCGTGCGGGCTGGCTCTCGGCACCGCGCGGCGCAGCCGCCGATGAGTGGGTCGCGCCCGGCCGTGCGCGCGGGCCGCTCGTGCTCGCTGGCGGCGGCGGGATCAACTACACCGCGGGCGAGGGCAACCCCGTCGAGGTGATGGACCTGTCCTTCGCGACGCAGCTCTCGGCGCTCATTAGGCTTCGTGCCGGCGGCCTCCCGCCGGGCGTGCACGTGCTCTCCGCGGCGGAGGAGCGGCGCGTCGCTGCCGCAGCGCTCGGGGCGCTCGGGGGCGGGCTCGATCCGGAGCCCGAGGAGACTCGCCCGGGCGGCGCGGCACAGCCCTGGCGAGTGCACCGGTACCGGGCGCCGGGCCTAGAATCTTGCTGATGAGCACCACCGAGTCCGAGATCGTCGTCTACAGCGCCTCCCTCGTTTTTCCGGTCACGAGCCCCCGCATCAAGGACGGCGCCGTGGCGGTGCGCGACGGCAGGATCCTGCACGTGGGCGACCGCCGCTGGGTGGTCGAGGCGCTCGCCGAGCGCGGCGCCGACTACCGCGAGGAGCGCTGGGACGGCGTGCTCGCGCCCGGCCTCGTGAACGCGCACACGCACCTGCAATACACGCACATGTCCGAGGTCGCCGAGCGCAGCTACCGCGGCTTCGACGACTGGGGCGACGCCTTCGACATCGTCTACGAGGGCGGCGCGCGCGACTGGGCGGCCGCCGCGGCCGACGGCGCGGCGATGAGCCTCGCGGCCGGCGTCACCGCCGCGGCCGACGTCGTCACGGACAGGGAGGCGCTCAGCGCGCTCCACAACGCGGGCATGCACGGGATCGCTTACTGGGAGGTCTACGGCAAGAGCAACGCCGACTGGGATCACGCGGCCCGCGAGGAGGTGCGGGAGCAGATCCGGCAGATCCCGACGCCGCCAGGGGCCGGCGTCTCGCCGCACGCGCCGTACTCGCTCGAGGTGCAGCCGCTCCTCGACATTCCCGACATCGTGCGCGAGGAGGGGCTCCGACTCCACATCCACCTCGCCGAGGCACACATGGAGCGCGAGTTCGACGGGATCGACGGCTACGCGGGCCCCGGCGGCCACGGCGAGTGGCCGGAGCTCGCCGCCGACAGCTTCCGCGCGCTCCGCTCGCACGGCATCGGCGTCTCCTCGACCCAGTTCGTCGATCACCTCGGCGTGCTCGGGCCCGACTGCCACATCGCCCACGGCGTCTACGTGAGCGCGCAGGATCGCGCGCTGCTGCGCGCCCGCGGCACGAGCGTCGCGCTCTGCCCGCGCTCGAACGCGGTCATCGGCCTCGACATGCCGCCCGTCGCCGCCTACCTGCGCGAGGGCAACCTCGTCGCCGTCGGCACGGACTCGCTCTCGTCGTCGCCCTCGCTCGACCTGCTCGCCGACGTCGCCGTGCTGCACCGGGTCGCCCGCGAGCAGGGCTACCGGGGCGACGACCTGCACCAGCGGCTCTTCGTCGCGGCGACCCTCGGCGGCGCGAGCGCCATGGGCCTGCACGTCGGCAAGGACCGGATCGGCCAGCTTGGCGTCGGCGCGCAGGCGGATCTCGCCTTCTTCGACGTGCGCACGAGCGATCCGGATGTCGCGCTCGCCGAGCTCGTGGAGAACGGCGCCGGCCTCGCCAGGCGCACGATCGTCGGCGGGGTGGAGCGCTTCCGCGCCTGACCCCGACCGCGGGTGAGGCGAAGTGTTTCGGACGCCGTCCGAAATGTCCGTGGCACCTCGTAGAATGAACCCCGGCGCCCGGGAAGAGCGGCGCGCCAATTTCGACCATAGGAGCATCATGTCCCGCACGCCCCGTCTTCTCGCTGCCGTCGCAGCAGGAGCCGCAGCACTTCTCGCCCTCTCCGCCTGCACCGGCGGCGGAGACGCCGCCTCCGAGCCCGGCAACGTGACCGAGGGCAAGCTCACGATCGCGACGGGCGAGCCCGCCTACGCGCCGTGGGTGATCGACAACAAGCCGGAGAGCGGCGAGGGCTTCGAGGCGGCCGTCGCCTACGCCGTCGCCGAGGAGATGGGCTACGCCAAGGGCGACGTGGTCTGGGTGCGCACGAGCTTCGACTCGGCCATCGCGCCGGGCCCGAAGGACTTCGACCTGAACATCCAGCAGTTCTCGGTGAGCGAGGACCGCAAGAAGGCCGTCGACTTCTCCTCGCCCTACTACGAGACCACGCAGGCCGTCGTCGCGGCGGGCGGCACCCCGGCCGCCGAGGCGAAGAGCATCGCGGACCTCAAGGACGCGGCGATCGGCGTCGCATCGGGCACGACCTCGCTGAAGGTCGCCGAGGAGGTCATCGCCCCGAGCAAGGACCTGCAGGTCTTCAACAGCCTCGACGACGCGGTGGCGGCACTCCAGAGCGGCCAGATCGACGCGCTCGTCACCGACCTGCCCGGCGCGTTCTATGTGCGTGACGCGCAGCTCGACAACGGCGTGATCGTGGGTCAGCTCGAGTCAGAGCAGGGCGGCGACGAGTTCGCGTTCGTGCTCCCGAAGGACTCGGCGCTCACCGCGAAGGCGAGCAAGGCCGTCGACGCGCTCCGCGAGAGCGGCAAGCTCGATGAGCTCGCCACCGAGTGGATCGCCGACCAGGGCGCGCCCGTCCTCAAGTAGCCGTCGCGAGAGTGTCTGCACCAGTGAACACCGGAACCGCGCCGTTCGAGCCGAGCGAGATCGAGCTCGGGCGGCGCGCGTTCCGTCGCGCCAGGAAGCGGCGCTCCATGCTCGTGAGCGTCGCGAGCACGCTCATCTTCGCTGCCGTGCTCGTGCTCGTGCTCGTGAACAGCCCCGGCTGGGAGCGGGTGAGGGAGACGTTCTTCGACTTCGCCGTCGCAGGCGACGCGTTCCCGCGCGTCATCAAGGGCCTCTGGCTCAACATCCAGGTGCTCTTCTTCGCCGTGATCGGGGTCGCGATCCTGGGCACGCTGCTCGCAATCGCGCGCACGCTGAAGGGCGCCGTGTTCACGCCGTTGCGGCTGTTCGCTGCCGGCTACACCGACCTCTTCCGCGGGATCCCCGTGCTGCTCGTGCTGTACCTCGTCGGCTTCGGGATCCCGGGCCTCGAGCTCACGCAGCGCATGCCGGCCCAGTTCTGGGGCACGATCGCGCTCATCCTCTGCTACTCGGCCTATGTCGCCGAGGTGCTGCGGGCCGGGATCGAGGCCGTGCACCCGTCGCAGCGGCTCGCCGCGCGCTCGCTCGGCCTGAGCCACGGCAAGACGCTCCGGCTCGTCGTGCTGCCGCAGGCCGTGCGCAAGGTGACGCCGGCGCTCATGAACGACTTCGTCTCGATGCAGAAGGACGTCGGCCTCATCTCGGTGCTCGGCGCCGTCGACGCCGTGCGCGCCGCGCAGATCGAGGTCGCGTCGAGCTACAACTTCACGCCGTACGTGCTCGCCGGCGTGCTCTTCGTGCTGCTGTCGTGGCCCTTCATCAGGCTGACCGACTGGATGACGGCCCGCGCCCAGAAGCGCGAGCAGATCGGGGGATCGGTATGACCGCGGCGCACGGATCCGGATCCGGGACCGCGACCGGGATCGCCGAGACGGTGCTCCGCGTCGAGGCGCTGCACAAGCGCTTCGGCGAGCAGCCGGTGCTGCGCGGGATCGACCTCACGGTCGACCGCCACGAGGTCGTCGTGCTCATCGGGGCGTCCGGCTCGGGCAAGTCGACCCTGCTCAAGACCATCAACCTGCTCGAGCAGGTCGACGACGGCAGGATCCTGCTCGGCGACGATGACATCACCGACCCGCGCGCAGACGCCGACCGCGTGCGCGCGCGGATCGGCGTCGTGTTCCAGCACTACAACCTCTTCCCGCACCTCAACGTGCTCGACAACGTGACGCTCGCCGCGCGCAAGGTCTTCAAGACCCCGCGCGCCGAGGCCGAGGCGCGCGGCAGGCAGCTGCTCGAGCGGATCGGCCTCGCCGACAAAGCGGGGGAGTACCCCGACCGGCTCTCGGGCGGGCAGCAGCAGCGCGTCGCGATCGCCCGCGCGATCGCGACCGATCCGGAACTCCTGCTCCTCGACGAGATCACGAGCGCGCTCGACCCGCAGCTCGTGGGCGAGGTGCTCGACCTCGTGCGCGAGCTGAAGCTCGCGGGCTCCACCATTGTCATGGCCACGCACGAAATGTCCTTCGCGCGCCGAGTCGCCGATCGCGTCGTCTACCTGAAGGACGGCGTGATCATCGAGTCTGGCCCGCCCGAGCAGATCTTCGAACACCCCGAGCGCGAGGAGACGCGCGAGTTCCTGAGCCGACTGCGGGATCCGTTCGAGTAACGGCTCCGTGCGGGGCCGCCCGTCAGGTTAGGATTGATCCCTTATGTCGAATTCCCCCGCACACCCGGCCGATCAGGTGAACCCGGCAGGCGAACCCGAGTTCGGTCCGCGCGAGCAGCTCGCCATCTGGCTGCTCCTCATCTCGGCGTTCGTCGTGATCCTGAACGAGACCGTCATGGGCGTCGCGCTGCCGAAGCTCATGCACGATCTCAAGATCACGGCGGCGGTGGGGCAGTGGCTCACGACCGCGTTCCTGCTCACGATGAGCATCGTGATCCCGATCACGGGCATGCTGATCCAGCGCGTGAAGACGCGCCCGCTGTTCATCACGGCGATGAGCCTGTTCACGGCGGGAACCGCGATCGCCGCGGGGGCGCCCGGCTTCGAGATGCTGCTCGTCGGCCGCGTAGTGCAGGCTGGCGGCACCGCGATCATGATGCCGCTCCTCATGACGACCGTCGTGACGCTCGTGCCCGAGCGTCAGCGCGGCAGGCTCATGGGCCGGATCGCGATCGTCATCTCGGTCGCGCCCGCGCTCGGGCCGACGATCTCGGGCCTGATCCTGCAGGTGCTGCACTGGCGCTGGCTGTTCATCATCGTGCTGCCGATCGCCGCGATCGCGCTCCTGCTGGGGATGCTCCGCATGCCGAACGTCGGCACACAGCGCACCGCGCGTGTCGATCCGGTGTCGGTGATCCTGTCGATCCTCGCGTTCGGTGGGCTCGTCTACGGGCTGAGCCTCATCGGGGATCTCGCGAATGGCGAGGCGCTCCTGCCGCCGGCGGGCCCGATCGCGCTCGGCGTCATCGCGCTCGGCCTGTTCGTCTGGCGGCAGCTCGTGCTGCAGCGCAGCGACGGCGCGCTGCTCGACCTGCGCACCTTCCAGTCGCGGCCCTACGCGCTCTCGGTCATCCTCTTCGCGTTCAGCTCGATGGCGCTCTTCGGCTCGCTCATCCTGCTGCCCATCTACGCGCAGAACGTGCTCGGCTACAACACGCTGCAGACGGGCCTCCTGCTCCTCCCCGGCGGCCTACTCATGGGGCTCCTCGGGCCGTTCGTCGGGCGCCTCGTCGACACGCGAGGTGCCAGGTTTGTCCTGATCCCGGGCACGATCGTGACCGCGCTGGCGCTGTGGGCCATGGGGCTCTTCCAGTACGGCACCCCGGTCTGGCAGGTGCTCGCGACGCACCTGCTGCTGAGCCTCGGGCTCGCGGGCGTGTTCACCCCGCTGTTCTCGGTGTCGCTCGGATCGCTGCCGCCCATGCTCGCGTCGCACGGCAGCGCGATGATCTCGACGGTGCAGCAGGTCGCCGGTGCCGCGGGCACGGCGCTCTTCGTGACCGTCATGACGCTCGTGTCGGTCGGCGTCGCCGGCGCTCCCGAGGCGATCGACGCGCACGCGCTGGCCGCGGGCACGCGCGCCGCGTTCCTCCTCGGCGGCGCCGCCGCGACCGTCGGGGTGCTGCTCGCCTTCTTCGTGCGGGATCCGGTGCGCCCCGAGGGCGCCCCGGTCGGCGCCGGGCACTAGGCGCGCGCCGGGCCGCCTGGCTGCCTGCCTGCGCGTCTGGCGCCCTGCGCTCGTTCGCAATTCTGCGCTCGCTCAGTTTGGACGCCCGGGTTTCGTGGGAACGAGTGCAGATTTCGGAGGGAGCGCCGGTGCGGTTCGGGATCCGCGCCGTGCCTGAGCCGCGACTGAGCACCGTGTCGCCTCACACCCCTGCGCTCGCTCGCAATTCTGCGCTCGCTCAGTCGGAATCCCCGGAATACGTAGGAGCGAGCGCAGAACTCGGAGGGAGTGCAAGGGTGGTTCGGGATCCGCGCCGCGCCCGCGCCGCGCCGCGCCGCGCCCTACCCGAGGGCGCTGATCGAGCGGCGCACCGCCTCGGCGAGCTGGCGCACGGCGGCCGAGGGGCCGCCGGGCCCGGCGGGCGCCGCGAGCAGGAGTTCTCGGGCGAAGCGGGGGTCCTCGATGGGGCGGAGCGCGACGCCCTCCGGCGGGTTGTTGCCCACGATGCTCGGCACGAGCGCGACGGCCATGCCCGCGGCGATGAGGCCGAGCACGACCGAGTAGTCGTCGGTGCGGATCGCGACGTCGATCTTGTGCCCCTCGGCCTGGAACACCTCCCGGAGCAGGTCGTCGAGCGTGTCGCCTGGCGTCGAGCCCATGACCCAGCTGTCGCCGGAGAGCGTGAGGAGCGCCTGGCGGTCGAAGGTCCTGTGGCGCTTCGCCGCCGGGTGAGACTCGGGCAGCGCGAGCAGCATGGGGTCGGTGTAGAGGTGCGTCGTGTGCACCTCGGCCCGGAACGGCAGCTGGTAGCCGTTCGCCGCGTACACGAGCGCCGCGTCGAGCGTGTGCTGGTTCACGCGCGTGACCAGGGGAGCGAGTTCCTCGAGCGTCGCATCGAGCTCGATCCCGAGCTCTGAGACGCGGCTCGAGATGCCCGGGAGGAGGCGGGCGGCCGCGGTCGGGAAGGTGCCGAAGCGGAGCCGGATCCGGCCGAGCTGGGCGAGGTCACGGACGTCGGTGAGCGCGCGGTCGGCAAGGCCCAGGATCTCCTCGCCGCGCTCGAGCATGAGGGTGCCGGCGGCCGTGAGCTTGGAGCCGCGGGTGCTGCGGGTCGTGAGGTCGGTGCCGACGAGCCGGTCGAGGTTGCGGAGGTGGTAGTCGACGGTGGGCTGGCTCCAGCCGAGGCGGGATGCCGCTCGCGCGACCGAGCCCTCCGCGGCGACCGCGCTGAGTGCCTGGAGCTGTCGCAGGTCTATCATGGAGCACCCCTGTTCTTCTGGAACGAAACGCCCCAAACAGGCCTTTTCGTTACAGACAGTATATGGTCCCCGGGAGGCTTGTCGGGGGTTCCGCGGGGGCTCTCACAGCGGGCATTCTGGGCTCATGCTGCATGAGGACTCGAACTTCCCTGCCCACCTGGCCGAGCAGGCGGGCGCCCCCATTCAGGAGCGCGAGACGCTCCCCGGCGCAGAGCCGCTGGAGCGCGAGTCGCGCCGCGCCCCCCTTTCGGCGGCGCAGGCCCGGGCGCCCTACGCAGAGGCGATTGCCGGCTTCGGCGACTCGAACCCGCACTCGCTCATGGTGCCGGGCCACGGGAACGATCCGGAGAACGGCGCGCAGCACCTCGCCGAGCTCTTCGGGCCGCGCCTCGTCGAGCTTGACGTTCCGCTCATGCTCGAGGGCATCGACCTGGGCGACGACTCGCCGCTCGCCGAGGCGCTCGAGCTCGCGGCCGAGGCATGGGGCGCGAAGCGCACCTGGTTCCTCACGAACGGCGCCTCGCAGGCGAACCGCACGGCGGCGATCGCGGCCCGCGGCCTGGGGGAGCGCGTGCTCATCCAGCGCAGCATGCACTCGAGCTTCACCGACGGCGTCTTGCTTTCCGGCCTGATCCCCGCGTTTGTCTCCCCGAACGTCGACACCGAGCACGGGATCGCCCACGGCCTCACCCCCGAGGCGCTCGAGGAGGCGCTCGTGCGCGAGGCCGAGGCGGGCCGCTCGGTGTCGAGCGTGTACGTCGTCTCGCCCAGCTACTTCGGCTCGACGGCCGACGTCGCGGGGCTGGCCCGCGTCGCGCACGCGAACGGCGCCGCGCTCATCGTCGACGGCGCGTGGGGCGCCCACTTCGGCTTCCACCCCGATCTGCCCGAGTCGCCCGTGCGCCTCGGCGCCGACCTCGTCGTGTCGAGCACGCACAAGCTCGCGGCGTCGCTCACGCAGTCCGCGATGCTGCACCTCGGGCACGGGCCCTTCGCCGAGCGCTTCGAGCCGCTCGTCGCCCGCGCGTTCTCGATGACCTCGTCGACCTCGGCGAGCGGCGTGCTCATGGGCTCGCTCGACGCCGCGCGCCGCGCCCTCGTCGCCGGCGAGGACCGGATCGGCGCGGCCGTGGCCGCCGGCCGCGAGATCCGCGAGCGCGTGCGCCTCGAGCCCCGCTACTCCGTGATCAGCGACGACTTCGGCAACGTCCCCGACATCGTCGAGACCGACCTCCTGCGCGTGCCGATCGACGTCTCGAAGACAGGCCAGTCGGGCCACTGGGTGCGCGGCCAGATGCGGTGGCAGCACGGGATCTACCTCGAGATGTCGACCGCGACGAGCGTCGTCGCCGTGATCGGCGCGCTCCGCGAGATCGACGTCGACCGCTTCATGGCCGCGCTCACCGCGGTGGCCGACGCGGCCGCAGCCGAGGAGGCCACGGAGCACTCGGCGTTCCCCGAGCTCCCCGCCGCGGGCGAGCTCCGCAAGCTGCCCCGCGACGCCTACTTCGGTGCGAGCGAGGTTGTGCCGGCGGCAGAGGCCATCGGTCGGATCTCGGCCGACACGCTCGCGGCCTACCCGCCCGGGATCCCGAACCTGCTCCCGGGCGAGCTCGTGACGGCCGAGACGGTCGCGTTCCTCACGGCGGTCGCCGCCTCGCCGACCGGCTACGTGCGCGGCGCCGTCGACGAGCGCGTCTCCGGGATCCGCGTGGTCGTCGAGTAGCAGGGTCGTCGAGTAACAGCGTCGTCGAGTAGCCCGCGGGACACGCGAAAGGGGGCGGTGCCAATCGGCACCGCCCCCTTTCGCGTCGTTTCCGCTCGGGCTACTTCTTCTTCTCGAAGAGGTTGCCGACGAGCGTCGAGCCGATGAGGACCACGGCGAGCAGCACGACGCCGACGATCGAGATCGCGACGACGTCGACGGGCTGGCCCGCGGAGGAGAACATCGAGTGCGTGTCGTCAGAGCCGCCCGAGGCGAACGCGGGAGTCGCGACGAACACCGAGGTGAGCGCTGCGACGACGGCTGCTGCGATGCGGGTACGGATCTTCACGGTGACTCCTCGGAAGTGTTCATTGCGGCGCGGCGCGCCTGACTCGCTGCGGCGCTGAGCGCCGATGTGTCCATCCTAGCCCGGAACTGGGCCGGATCGCGCCTAGGCGGCTCCGACGGTCGCCTCGGCCGCCCGGTGCGCGCGCGAGCGCGTGCCGGCGATGGCGCCGTCGACCACGGTGACGAGCTCGTCGATGGCGCCCTCGTGCACGAGATCGTGCGTGACGAGGAGCGTCGCCGTGTTCCGCTCGCGCGTGAGCCTCGCGATGAGCGCCATGATCTCGCCGCCGCGCTCCTGGTCGAGCGCGCTCGTCGGCTCGTCGACGAGCAGGGCGCCCGGCTGGTGCACGAGCGCGCGGGCGATCGCGATCCGCTGCCGCTGTCCTCCCGAGAGCTGCGCGGGGCGCTTGCGGGCGTGCGCGGAGAGGCCGACGGCGTCGAGCAGCTCATCGGCGCGGGCGCGGAGCGCCTCCTTCTCGGAGCGGCTCTTGCGCGCGCCGCCGAGCTCACCCATGACGATCAGCTGCTCGCGCGCGGTGAGCGCCGGGAGCAGGTTCGACTGCTGGAACACGATCCCGATCCGCTCCCTGCGGAGCGTGGCGGCGGCGGTGCGGGAGAGCTTCGCCGCGTCGACGCCGTCGATCATGACCCGGCCGGAGTCGGGGCGGATCAGCGTCGCGGCGACCGCGAGCAGGCTCGACTTGCCCGAGCCGGACGGTCCCGTGATGCCCGTGACCTCGCCGGCCGGGGCCGTGAGAGTGACGTTGTCGACCGCGGTGACGCGGTCGGCGCCGTCGGGGAAGGTGAGGGTGACGTTTTCGAGTGAGATCAACGGTGGCTCCCGAGTGCGGTGAGGGGGTCTGCTTTGGTGACGGTGCGGAGCGCGACGGCGGCGCCCGCGAGGCCGAGCACGGTCATGATCGCCGCGGGGGCGAGCGTCGTGAGCGGGCTCAGCATGAAGGGGAGGGCCTGGCCGGCGAGCGTTCCGAGGCCGACGACCGCGCCGAGGCCGACACCGATCCCGAGCACGAGCACGATGAGCGCCTGACCGAGGGAGTCGCGCACGAGCGAGCCGGTCGTGGCGCCCAGCGCCTTCAGCACGGCGACGTCCGCAGATCGCTGCATCGTCCAGACGGTGAAGAACGCGCCGACGACGAGCGCCGAGATCCCGAACAGGAGGGCGATCATGAGGCCGAGCGAGCCGATCTCCGAGCGGAACGTCTCGAGCGCCGTGAGGCTCGCGATGGTCGACTTCGCGCTCGTGCCGGTGCTCTCCGCGATCGCGTCCCAGTCGGCGTCGCCGCTCGCCGCGATGACGGTGGCCTCGCCGGATCCGCCGACGCGCGTGTCGGCCTCGGCCCAGGCGTCGGGCGTGAGCGCGACGACCGGCGTGTGGCTGTACCAGGAGTCGCCCCCGACGGTCGCGACCGTGAACTCGGTTCCCGTGATGGTCACGGTGTCGCCGACGGCGACGTTCAGGTCCTTCGCGGCGCCGGCCGAGAGCCCGACCTCGTCGTTCGCGCCGGGCACCAGCTGCGCGAGCTCGCCGCCGGTGCCGGTGCCGGGACCGGATCCGGATCCGAATCCGATCGCCTCGGGCAGCCCGAACAGCGCGACGCCGACCGTGCCGTCCGAGTCGGCGGATTCCGCGCGGGACTGCGAGATCCCGACGGGAATCGCCGAGTCGACCCCCGCGGCGCCCTGCCACGCGTCGACGGCCTCGTCCGAGAGGGTCGAGCTGGAGAACGAGGGCTCGCCGGACTCGGGCTCAGCGAGCACGAGGCGATCGCCCGGAAGCGCGAGCACGGCCGAGATGTTCTGCGAGGCGAGGCCCCCGGTGAGACCCGAGAGGAACCCGACGAGCAGGGTGATGAGGGCGACGACCGCCCCAATGAGCAGGAATCGTCCGCGGGCGAACCGCAGATCTCTCCAAGCGACGAACACGTTGCACCTTTCCGGCCGCGGCGTTTTCGCGGTCGATATCCAGGCTCCCGCGGGGAGGGGGTGAGGGGCATCGCCGCTTCGCGCGGTTTCGCGCTCAACCGGACGGCGCGCGCCACTCGAACTTTCGATTGATGCGCCACCGGGGGGTTTCGCCGTACGCTGGGGGTGTCATGGCACCACACGCGAGTCTCGCCCCGATGTTCGCCGTGCTCAGATTCGCGCTCCACGCGCTCTTCATCGGCCTCGCCGCCTTCACGGCGGCCGTCGCCGTGGTCGCCCAGCGCCCCCACGCGTCCTGGGCCGTCGCCCTCTCCGCGACGCTCATCGTGCTCTACTTCGGCGGGGCCGTTGAGGGGCGTCGCATGGCCGCGCTCAGGCAGCGGGAGCGGGAGTCGGCGCAGGATCCGGATCAGGATCCGGCGCCCGCAGACAGCACCGAGCCCCGCGACTCTTCGATCGCCGCCGGCGGAATCTGGGGCCTCGCCTGGGTCGGCGCCATCACCGTGCTCTGGGCCGCGCTCGTCTGGATCGCCCCCGAGGGCTCCTACCTCGTCTTCCCGCTCTTCTTCCTGTTCCTCCACATGATGCCGGGCCGCACGGGCTACCTCGCGATCGTCATCGCCACCGCGATCGCGATCACCGCGCTCGGCATGCACCTCGGGTTCGGGATCGGCGTCGTCGTCGGCCCCCTCCTCGGCGCGGGTGTTGCGATCCTGATCGGCCTCGGCTACCGCGCCCTCGAACGCGAGAACGCGGAGCGCGAGGCGATCCTCGCCGAGCTCCTCCGCACCCGCGAGGCTCTCGCGAGCAAGGAGCGCGAGCAGGGCGCCCTCGACGAGCGCAGCCGCCTCGCCCGCGAGATCCACGACACCGTCGCCCAGGGGCTCTCGAGTATCCAGATGCTCCTCCACGCCGCCGAGCGCGACGCCGCGGACGGCCCCGAGGTCAGGTACATCCGCCTCGCGCGCGAGACCGCCGCGGAGAGCCTCGCTGAGACGCGCGGGCTCATCAGGGAGCTCACCCCGCCGACGCTCGACGACGGCCTGCCCGCGGCGCTCCGCCGCCTCGCCGCCGAACAGGAGCGGCGCACCGGCATCGCGTTCACCGCGGCCGTGCCCGAGCGGCTCGACCTCTCCATGGACGCGCAGTCCTCCCTGCTCCGGATCGCCCAGGGCGCCGTCTCCAACGCGGTCAGGCACTCCGAGGCCGAGCACGTCGCGCTCTCGCTGACGGAGGACGGGGATCGCGTCACGCTCGCCGTCGGCGACGACGGGATCGGCTTCGACCCCGAGCGCGCAGCGGCACACGGCAGCCACCCGGACTCCTTCGGCCTGCGCGCCATCGAGGAGCGGGTCAGACAGCTCGACGGCGCCCTCGCCGTCACCTCGGCGCCGGGCGAGGGGACCTCGCTCGTCGTCACGATCGATCGGGGGAACCAGTGATCCGCATACTCCTCGCCGACGACCACCCCGTCGTGCGCGCCGGCATCCGCGCCCTCCTCGAGGGCGACCCGGAGCTCGAGATCCTCGGGGAGGCGTCGACCCCGGACGAGGCGGTCGCGCTCGCCGCGACGCTCGCGCCCGACGTCGTGCTCATGGACCTGCAGTTCGGGGCGGAGACGACGGGGGCCGACGCGACGCGGCGGATCCGGGCCGAGAAGCCGGCGCCCGCCGTGCTCGTGCTCACGAACTACGACACCGACGGCGACATCCTCGGCGCGATCGAGTCCGGCGCGAGCGGCTACCTGCTGAAGGACACGCCGCCGTCCGAGCTCATCGCGGCGATCCGGGCCGCCGCCGCGGGGGAGAGCGCCCTCGCGCCAGCGATCGCCGGCCGCCTGCTCGCGCGGCTGCGCACCCCGCAGCTCAGCCTGAGTGCGCGCGAGATCGAGGTGCTCGCGCTCGTCGCCGAGGGGGAGACGAACTCGGGGATCGCGCGGGCGCTCTTCATCAGCGACGCGACCGTGAAGTCGCACCTCGTGCACATCTACGAGAAGCTCGGCGTGTCCTCGCGCACGGCCGCCGTCGCCGCGGCGCGCGAGGCCGGCGTGCTGCGGTAGCTGGATCCGGATCCCGATGACTCCCCGTATTGTGGAGGGATGACCGCAGAACGCTCACGCACCAGAGTCGACGCCGTTGCCGAGGCCTGGGTCGAAACGCTCGTCAGCCACGACCCCACCACGGGGACCTACATCGGGCGCCGCACCTCCGGGCTCCCGGACTACTCGCCTGAGGGGGCCGCGGCGCTTGCGGACGCCGCGCGCCACGCGCTCGCCGAGCTCCTCGGCACCCCGGCGGCCGACGAGGTCGACGCCGTAACGCGCGCGGACCTCGAGGCCGAGCTGCGCCTCGTGCTCGCGGACCACGAGGCCGGCGAGTCGCGCCGCAACCTCAACGTGATCGAGTCGCCGCCGCAGGGGATCAGGGACGTCTTCGACCTCATGCCCACGACGGGCGACGGCGACTGGGAGCTCGTCGCCGAGCGGCTGCGCGCGATCCCCGGCGCGCTCGCCGGCTACCGCGCGTCGCTCGCAGAGGGCGCCCGCCGCGGCGAGGCGCCCGCGATCCGGCAGGTCACCGAGGTCGCCGCGCAGTCGAGGCGCACCGCCGGAACGCCCGATGAGCCGGGCTTCTTCGGCAAGCTCGCCGCGACGGCCGGCGCGCCGTCCGCGCTCGCGCTCGAGCTCGCGGCCGCCGCAGCCGCGGCGTCGAGCGCCTACCAGGACCTCGCGGACTTCCTTGAAACCGACATCGCACCCGTCGCCGCGAGCGAGGACGCGTTCGGGCGGGAGCGCTACGAGCGCGCCTCCGAGGGCTTCCTCGGGGCGAAGGTCGACCTCGACGAGACCTACGAGTGGGGAATCGAGGAGCTCGAGCGCATGGTCGACGAGCAGGAGCGGATCGCCGCCGAGATCGTGGGCGGCGAGCGCCGGCCCGGGATCGTCGCGGAGGCGATCGCGAAGCTCGAGGCCGACCCCGCCAGGAAGCTCAACGGCACGGCCGAGCTGCAGCGCTGGATGCAGGAGACGAGCGATCGCGCCGTCGCCGAGCTCGGCGCGACCCAGTTCGACATCCCCGCCGAGATCCGTGCACTGGAGTGCCTGATCGCGCCGACGCAGGAGGGCGGGATCTACTACACGGGCCCGAGCGATGACTTCTCGCGGCCGGGCCGCATGTGGTGGTCCGTGCCGGAGGGCGTCACCGAGTTCGACACCTGGCGCGAGCTCACGACGGTCTACCACGAGGGCGTCCCGGGGCACCACCTGCAGATCGGGCAGGCGGTCGTGAACCGCGGGCAGCTCAACGAGTGGCGCAGGCAGCTCGCGGGCACCTCCGGGCACGCGGAGGGCTGGGCGCTCTACGCCGAGCGCCTCATGGAGCAGCTCGGCTACCTCGACGACCCGGCCGACCGGCTCGGCATGCTCGACGGGCAGCGTATGCGCGCGGCCCGCGTCGTGCTCGACATCGGGGTACACCTCGGCAAGCAGCGGCCCGACGGCGGCGGCGTGTGGGACGGCGACTACGCCTTCGAGTTCATGGCCGACAACGTCAACATGAACGACAGCTTCGTGCGCTTCGAAGTGCTGCGCTACCTCGGCTGGGCGGGCCAGGCGCCCTCCTACAAGGTGGGGCAGCGCATCTGGGAGGAGCTCCGCGACGAGGCGGCCGCCCGCGACGAGGCCGCGGGGCGCGCCTTCGACATCCGCGGCTTCCACCGCGACGCGCTCGCGATCGGCGGGGTGCGGCTCGACACGCTGCAGCGGGCGCTGCGGGGCGAGTTCGCGGGTGCGGGATCCGGATCCGGCGCGGCGTGAGCGGCGCGGCGAGCCTCGAGGCACCCGCGCTCGAGGCGTCCGCGCCCTGCCCGTGCGGCGGCGGCGCGGCGTACGGCGAGTGCTGCGGGCCGCTCCACGCAGGGGATCCCGCGCCGACCGCCGAGCGCCTCATGCGCTCGCGCTTTTCGGCCTTCGCGCTGGGGCTCGGCGACTACCTGTTCGAGACGTGGGACGGGGCGACGCGGCCGGAGCGCGCCGAGCTCGATCCCGATCCGGAGCTGCGCTGGCAGCGGCTGGTCGTGCACGACACGACGGCGGGCGGGCCGAGCGACGAGGCGGGCTTCGTGACCTTTACGGCGATCGCGCGCGGGCCGGAGGGGCGCGTCGAGCTGCGCGAGCGCAGCCGCTTCGCCCGCTCGGGGGAGGAGCGCCGCTGGCGCTACGTCGACGGGGTCGTCGAGTAACGCATTCGGCGTGCGCCGGGCGTGGGCCGCGGCGCCCGCGCTGGCGCTAGGGTGGTGCTCATGCTCAACGAAGACGCAGCAGCGCACACCCACGACGTCGTCATCGCGGGCGGCGGGCACAACGCCCTCGTCGCCGCGGCCTACCTCGCGAAGGCGGGCAAGCGCGTCGCGGTGCTCGAGCGCCTCGACCACCTGGGCGGCGCGGCCGTCTCGGAGGAGCCGTGGCCCGGCGTCGCCGCGCGGCTCTCGCGCTACTCCTACCTCGTGAGCCTGCTCCCGCAGCGGATCGTCGAGGACCTCGGGCTCAGGATCGAGCTCGCGCGCAGGCGGTACTCGTCGTACACGCCCGACCCGGCCGATCCGGCGCGCGGCATCCTCGTCGACAACGGCGACGCCGAGGCGACCGCGTCCTCGTTCGAGCGGGTGACGGGTGACCGCGCCGAGGCGGAACGCTTCGACGCGTTCTACGCGCGGATCGCGCCCGTGGCGGAGCGGCTCTTCCCGACCGTGACGGAGCCGCTGCGCCGCCGCTCGGAGGTGCGCGAGGAGATCGGCGACGACGAGCTCTGGGCCGACCTCTTCGAGCGGCCGCTCGGCGGCATGATCCGGGACGCGCTGTCGACGGACATCGCGCGGGGCATCGCACTCACTGACGGCCTGATCGGCACGTTCTCCGCTGCCGACGATCCCTCGCTGCGCCAGAACAAGTGCTTCCTGTACCACGTGATCGGCGGCGGCACGGGCGACTGGGACGTGCCGGTCGGCGGCATGGGGCGCGTGAGCGGGGAGCTCGAGCGCGCGGCCCGGGAGGCCGGCGCCGAGCTCGTGACG
This sequence comes from Leucobacter luti, assembly GCF_050310065.1. Lineage (GTDB taxonomy): Bacteria > Actinomycetota > Actinomycetes > Actinomycetales > Microbacteriaceae > Leucobacter > Leucobacter luti_B. The sequence goes on from NZ_CP190007.1 coordinate 1,623,936, forward strand.
GGCGCCGAGGTCACGGCGATCGCGGCGGACGGCACGGTGCGCTACGCGTCGGCGAACGGCGCGGGATCGCTGCGCGGGCGACTCGTGCTCGCGGGCGTCGGGCCCGCGGTGCTCGAGCGGCTGCTGACGGCAGGCGGCGCGCCTGCGGCCGAGGTGTTCGAGGCGCCCGAGCGGCCCGAGGGCGCGCAGGTGAAGGTGAACATGCTGCTTACGCGCCTGCCGAGGCTGCGGGACGCCGACGTGGATCCGCGGGCGGCGTTCGCTGGCACCTTCCACATCAACGAGACGCTCACCCAGCTCGACGCGGCGCGCGACGCGGCCGCGGCCGGCGCCCTGCCGTCGCCCCTGCCCGCCGAGATCTACTGCCACTCGCTGACCGACCCGTCGATCCTGGGGCCCGAGCTGCGGGCCGAGGGCGCACAGACGCTCACGCTGTTCGGCCTGCACGTGCCGGATCGCCTGGTCACCGCGGAGAACAACGACGAGCTGCGCGAGCAGCTGCTCGCGGCGGCCCAGGCGTCGCTCGACTCGGTGCTCGCGGAGCCCATCGCGGACTGCGTGTACCGGACGCCGGACGGCACCCCGTGCATCGAGGCGCGCACGACGCGCGACCTCGAGGAGTCGCTCGGGATGGTGGGCGGCGACATCTTCCACGGCGCGCTCTCGTGGCCGTTCGCCGAGGACGACGAGGCGCTCGACACGCCCGCCGCCAGGTGGGGCGTCGCGACGGCGATCCCGAACCTGCTGGTCTGCGGGTCCGGGGCCCGCCGCGGCGGCGCGGTGAGCGGCATCGGCGGCCACAACGCGGCCCATGCCGCTCTCGAACTCCTCGCCTAGAGGCGGTTGTTAGCGATTTCGGTGCGTAAGCGGCGTGATACGAACCGAAATCGCTAACAACCTCCCGCGGGTCGTTGTTAGCGATTTCGGGGGCTCGCGGCCCGCTGAAGCCCCGAAATCGCTAACAACAGCGAGGAAGGCTAGGCGCGGGCGGCGCGCACCCAGGCCTCGACCTCGTCGGCCGTGCGCGGGATCCCCGCCGAGAGGTTGCGGCAGCCGTCGGCCGTGACCACGATGTCGTCCTCGATGCGCACGCCGATGCCGCGGTACTCCTCGGGCACGGTCAGGTCGTCGGGCTGGAAGTAGAGCCCTGGCTCGATCGTGAAGACCATCCCCGCCTCGAGCTCGCCGTCCATGTACATGTCGCGGCGCGCCTGCGCGCAGTCGTGCACGTCCATGCCGAGGTGGTGGCTCGTGCCGTGCACCATGTAGCGGCGGTAGTAGGCCGTGCCGTCGTTCTCCGGCAGGAAGCCCCACTCGCGGGTGCGGCGCTCGATCACGCGCATGGCCGCGTCGTGGACGTCGCCGAAGCGGATCCCCGGCCGCACGATCGCGCGGGCGGCGTCCGCCGCCTCGAGCACGGCGTCGTACACCCGGCGCTGCACCTCGGAGAACGTGCCGGAGACCGGGATCGTGCGCGTGATGTCGGCCGTATAGAGGCTGTCCATCTCGACGCCGACGTCGAGGAGCAGGAGGTCGCCCTCGAGCACGGGGCCGTCGTTGCGGATCCAGTGCAGCGTGCACGCGTGCGGGCCGGATGCGGCGATCGTCTCGTAGCCGACCGTGTTGCCGTCGAGGCGGGCGCGCTGGTTGAAGACGCCCTCGACGATCCGCTCGCCGCGCGGGTGCGCGCTCGCGCTCGGGAGCGCCGCGAGCACCTCGGTGAAGCCCTGCGCCGTCGCGTCGACGGCATCCTGCATCTCGGCGAGCTCGAACGCGTCCTTCACGAGGCGCAGCTCGGAGGCGGACTGCGCCACGCGCTCGTCGTCGAGCGTGAGGTCACCCTCGCCCGCCTCGAAGTCGTCGAGGTGCGCGGTCCTGATCCCGAGCGCCGCGGCGACCTGGCCGAGCGAGGGCCGCGGCCCGATCCAGAACTCGCCGATCTCGGAGTTCGCGTAGAACTCGTCGCTATCGCGGCCCGCCCGCTCGCGGAAGAACAGCGTCGCCTCGTGGGTCGCCCCGGATCCGGATCCGGCTCCGTCATCCGCGGCGACCGGGTCGAGCACGAGGATCGCGCCGGGCTCGCTCTCCGAGCCCCAACCCGTGAGGTGCGCGAACGCGCTGTGGGCGCGGTACTGGTAGAAGGTGTCGTTCGAGCGCTGCTTCATCGCGCCGGCGTGGATCACGAGGCGGGATCCGGGGAACTGGGCCGCGAACACGCGACGGCGCTCGGCCGCATAGGGCGCGACCGGCCACGCCTCAGGCGTCTCCTCGGGGCGCTCCGCCCAGTGCGAGGAGATGTACTGGAGGAAGTTGTCCGTCTTCGGCGTCGTGCTGCGGTTACTGTTGTCGATCTCCACCTCGTGGGTGGTCTGCTGCGCGGTCTCGGTCATGCTTCCATTCTCGCACCGAGCGCGCGCCGTCGCTCCCAGGGGCCGCCCGGTGAACATTCGGTGAGCCTAGAATGAGGGGATGACCAACGAGCTGCGCGGCGGATACGACCTCCACACGCACTCCCTCCACTCCGACGGCACGACGTCGCCTGCGGAGATCGCCGCCGAGGCCGCGGCAATCGGGCTCGAGGGCTTCGCGCTCACGGACCACGACACGGTCGCCGGCTGGAACGAGGCGCGCGAGGCCGCCGCCGCTGCCGGGATCGACTTCCTCCCGGGCATCGAGATCACGACGAAGCACCGGGGGTTCTCCCGGCACCTCCTTGGCTACGGGATCGACCCGCGCTCCGAGGAGCTCCTCGCGGCGCTCGGTGAGGTGCGCGTCTCGCGCCTCGAGCGGGCCCGCGAGATGGTGCGCCGCGTCGCCCGCGACTACGCAATCACCTGGGACGACGTCGTGCGCGAGGGCGACGCCCGCACGGTCGGGCGCCCGCACATCGCCGACGCCCTCGTCGCCGCCGGCTACTTTCCGGACCGGAGCGCCGCGTTCCAGGAGATCCTGCACCCCGGTTCGCCCTACTACCTCGGCACCTACGCCATTGACACGCCCGAGGCGATCCGGCTCGTGCGCGCGGCCGGTGGTGCCGCGGTGCTCGCGCACCCGGCGGCCTCGCGGCAAAAGGCCCCGGTGCAGGATCGCGAGCTCTCCGAGCTCGCCCGCGCGGGGCTCCTGGGGGTCGAGCTCGACCACCCCGAGCACCGCGAGGAGTGGCTGCCGCCGATCATCGCCGCCGCGGCCGAGCACGGGCTGATTGCGACCGGATCGAGCGACTACCACGGCGCGGGCAAGCCGAACCTGCTCGGCGAGCGCCGCACGGCCCCGGAAACGGTCGAGCGGCTCCGCTCCGGGCTGTTCACCCGCAGCTGAGCCGCTCGAAAGCGTCTGCTCGAAGCGTTGCTCCGCGGCGTTCTGCTGCCTTACTCCGCGGCGGTCGCCGCAGCGGCGGGCGCGCCCTCGGAGGACTGGCCGCCCTGCTCGCCGCCGTCCTGCGTACCGCCGCTCTGAACGCCGCCGCCCTGGCCGTCGCGGTTCGCGCCGCCGCGACCCCCACGGCGCCGGCGACGGCGGCGCGGTGCGCCCTCGCCCGAGCCGGCCTCTGCCGAGCCGGCGAGCGGTGCGCCCGGCTCGCCGCCGCCCTCGGAGTCGTGGCCGTGCTGCTCGTGCCCGTGCGCTTCGTGGCGGCCGCGACCCTGCGGGTTCGCGCTGCGGGTGCGGCGGCGGGTGCGGGTGCGGCCCTCGCCTGAGCCGGAGCCCGAGCCCGAGTCGGATCCGGAATCGGATCCCGAACCGGCGCCGCGGCCAGCGCCGCGGTCCGAGCGGCCGCGGCCGCCGTCGCGCGGTGCGCGCTCCTTGATCGGGGTCGCCTTGAGGCGGCCCTTCGAGCCCTCGGGGATGTTCAGGTCGCTGAAGAGGTGCGGCGAGGAGGAGTAAGTCTCGACGGGCTCCGGCACGCCGAACTCGAGCGCCTTGTTGATGAGCGCCCACTTGTGCAGGTCGTCCCAGTCGACGAAGGTCACGGCGATGCCCGTGCGACCGGCGCGGCCCGTGCGGCCGGCGCGGTGCAGGTAGGTCTTGTCGTCGTCGGGGACCGTGTGATTGATGACGTGCGTCACGTCGTCGACGTCGATGCCGCGCGCGGCGACGTCGGTCGCGATCAGGATGTCCTTCTTGCCCGCCTTGAACCCGGACATGGCGCGCTCGCGCTGGTCCTGGTTCAGGTCGCCGTGGACGGCCGCGACGTTGAAGCCGCGATCCGTCAGCTCCTCCTGGAGCTTTGCCGCGGCGCGCTTCGTGCGCATGAAGATGACGGTCTTCCCGCGCCCCTCGGCCTGCAGGATGCGGCCGATGACCTCGTCCTTGTCGAGCGAGTGCGCGCGGTAGATGATGTGCTCGATGTTCGCCTGCGCGACGCCCTCGTCGGGATCGGTCGCGCGGATGTGGATCGGGCGGGTCATGAAGCGGCGGGCGAGCGTCACGATCGTGCCGGGCATGGTCGCCGAGAAGAGCATCGTGTGGCGGGTCGCCGGGGTGAGGGAGAACAGCTTCTCGATGTCGGCGAGGAAGCCGAGGTCGAGCATCTTGTCGGCCTCGTCCAGCACCATCTCGCGCACGTTGCCGAGGTTCAGCAGGCGCTGGTTCGCGAGGTCGAGGAGGCGGCCCGGCGTGCCGACGACCACCTGGGCGCCGGCCTTCAGCTGGTCGATCTGGCCCTCGTAGGCCTTGCCGCCGTAGATCGGCACAACGGTCGCCGCGCGGCCGGCAGACGCGAGCTCGAGGTCCTCGTAGACCTGCACCGCGAGCTCGCGCGTCGGCACGACAATGAGCGCCTGCACGCCGGGCTCCGGATCGGTGCCGATGCGCTGCAGCAGCGGCAGGCCGAAGCCGAAGGTCTTGCCCGTTCCCGTCTTGGCCTGGCCGATGATGTCCTGGCCGGAGATCGCGAGGGGGATCGTCTGCTCCTGGATGGGGAAGGCGTCGATGATCCCGCGCTTCGCGAGCTCGTCGACCATGTCTGGGTCGACGCCGAGTTCGTGGAATGTCGTCACAGTGCGTCTCTCTTCGATTGCGGTGCTGCGCGCGCAGTCCCGAGAGCGCAGCGGCCCGGCTCCAACGGCCAGGGCGGTGAATACGTACGCGGGCCAGTCTATTCCAGGCCACGGACAACTCGGCGGTAAGCTGACAGGGTGTTCGAGTGGATCCGTGGGCTTCGGAAAAAAAGTGCGCCGGCGCGCAAGCTGCGCTCCCGTGGCGAGTCGACGGATACTGAGCGCGTCGAGCTCTCCGAGTTCGCGCCCGCAATGCTGCCGTTCCTCGGGCTCACCGCCTACCTCCAGCTCGAGCTGTACGAGGCCGCGACACGCGCGGTTTCCGGTGCGCCGACGCTCGAGGCCAAGGAGGTGCTCGCGCAGGTCGCGGGCCAGACGCTCTCGAAGCACCAGCGCCTGACGGCGGAGATCCACAGCCGAGGCGCCGAGCCGCACGTCGTGATGCGCCCGTACTCGAAGGTCATCGACGACTACGTCGAGCGGATCGACACCGACGACTGGCACCAGCACGTCCTCTCCCTCTACCTCGTCGGCGGCCTCTTTGACGACTTCTTCGCGAGCCTCGCGGGCGGCCTGCGCGACAGCTTCCGCGGCGAGGCGATCTCGATCCTGCAGAAGCACACGGGCAACGCCGAGCTCAAGACCCTGCTCGAGGGCGAGCTCGCCTCGAACGAGCAGCTGTCGAGCTGGCTCGCGCTGTGGGGCCGCAGGCTCGTGGGCGACACGCTCCTCGTGTCGCGGGCCGTGCTCGCGCTCAGCGAGGGCCGCGAGTTCGACGCCGACGAGGTCGAGCCGGTGTTCACCGAGCTGATCGCGGACCACATCCGCCGCATGGACGGCCTCGGGCTCACGGCCTGACCAGGGAACCTGGAACCCGGATCCTGGAACCCGAGATGCCCAACCCGCGCTGCGACTACTTCGAGGCGGGGCGCTGCCGATCCTGCGCCCTGATCGAGACGCCGTACGCCGAGCAGCTGAGCGCCAAGGAGGCGCGCTGCCGCGAACTCCTCGAGACCGTGCCTGGCGGCGCCTGGCTCCCGGCCGTCGAGGGCGGCGTGCGCGACTTCAGGAACAAGGCGAAGCTCGTCGTCGGCGGGCGCAGGGGAGCCGTGATGCTCGGGATCCTGGGACCCGACGGCGCGGGCGTCGACCTACGCGATTGCCTGATCCAGCAGCCCGGGATCCGGGCCGCGATCCCGCGCCTCGCAGAATTTCTCGACGGCACGGGGCTGTGGCCGTACGACGTTCCGCGGCGCCGGGGCGAGCTGAAGTTCGCGCACGTCACCGAGTCGCCCGACGGCGAGCTCATGGTGCGCTTCGTCGTGCGGAGCGAGCGCGCGCTCGAGACGCTGCGCGGGGCGCTGCCCCGGCTGCTCGCGGCGCTCCCGCGGCTCGCCGTCGTGACCGTCAACATCCTGCCCGAGCACAAGGCCGTGCTCGAGGGGGAGCGGGAGGAGATCCTGCTCGGGGCCTCCCTCGACATGGATCTCGGGCCCGTCTCGCTGCACCTGCGCCCGCAGAGCTTCTTCCAGACGAACACCCCGGTCGCCCGCGCGCTCTACGCGCAGGCCGCGGAGTGGGTCGCCGAGCGGCGGCCCCGCACGCTGTGGGACCTGTACTGCGGGGTCGGCGGCTTCGCGCTGCACTGCGCTTCCGGTGCTGGCGATGGTGCTTCCGGTGCTGGATCTCGTGCCGATGCTGCTGGCGGCGTGAGCGTGCTCGGCGTCGAGGTTTCGGAGGAGGCCGTGCGCTCGGCCGAGCGGAGCGCGGCCGAGGCCGGGATCGACGCCCGATTCTTCGCCGCGGACGCGACCGCGTTCGCCCTCGGATCCCGCGCAGAAGACCGCCCCGAGGCGCTCATCGTGAACCCGCCGAGGCGCGGGATCGGGGCCGAGCTCTCCGCGTGGGTCGAGGGATCCGGAATCGACACGGTCGTCTACTCGAGCTGCAACCCCGAGAGCCTCGCCCGCGACCTCGCGGCGATGCCGTCCTATCGGGTGCTCGCGGCGCGCGTCTTCGACATGTTCCCGCACACGAAGCACTTGGAGGTCATGGTCCTGCTCGTGCGGTGATCCGGGGCCCGTTCGGAATGCGCGCCGTGCGAAGATGGGGGCGTGAACATCGTTCTGGGAGTGACCGGCGGAATCGCCGCGTACAAGGCCGTCCTGCTCGCGCGTTCCCTCGTCGAGGAGGGGCACGAGGTGCACGTCGTGCCCACCGAGGACGCGCTGCGCTTCGTCGGCAAGCCGACGTGGGAGGCGATCAGCAGGAACCCGGTGACGACGTCCGTGCACGAGGACGTGCCCGAGGTGCGCCACGTCGCGCTCGGGCAGCGCGCCGACCTCGTGGTCGTCGCCCCGGCGACCGCGAATACCCTCGCGCGCATGACGGCCGGGCTCGCCGACGACCTGCTCGGAACGACGCTCCTCGCGACGAAGGCGCCCGTGCTCGTGGCGCCGGCCATGCACACTGAGATGTGGGAGCACCCCGCGACCCAGGACAACGTCGCGATCCTGCGCGCCCGCGGCGTCGCGTTCCAGGGCCCGGAGCGCGGCAGGCTCACGGGCGACGACAGCGGCCCGGGCCGCATGAGCGAGCCCGCCGAGATCCACGCCCGCATCAGGGAGATGCTCGGGATCGAGGCGCCGGCGGGTGAGCTTGCTGGGGCGGCTCCGGATCCGGATCCGCTCGCTGATTCCGGCATCGGGGATTCCGGCGTGGTGGGTTCGGGCATCGGGGCCGACGACCCCGCCGTCTCCGAGACCGGCACGGTGGCGTCCGAGCACTGGCACGCCGGGGCGCCCGACTCGGAGGAGATCCCGGTCGCGAGCGATCTTTCGGGGATCCGGATGCTCGTGACCGCGGGCGGAACGCGCGAGCCGATCGACCCCGTGCGCTTCATCGGCAACCGCTCGAGTGGCAAGCAGGGGGTCGCCGTGGCCGTCGCCGCCGCGCAGCGCGGGGCGAAGGTGGTGCTGCTCGCCGCGAACATCGACGAGTCCGTGCTCGCGCTCGCGCGCAGGCTGCCCGGGATCCGAATCATCCCGATCGGCTCGACCGCGGAGCTCGAGCAGGCCGCGACCGCGGCCGCGCCCGGCGCCGAGGCGATCGTGATGGCGGCCGCCGTCGCGGACTACCGCGTGGCGGAAGTGTCTGACGCGAAGATCCGCAAGGAGGACGGCGCGGCGCCGACGCTCACGCTCGTCGAGAACCCCGACATCCTCGTCGGGCTCGTGCACGAGCGCCGGCCCGGCCAGGTGATCGTGGGCTTCGCCGCCGAGACGGTCGAGAGCCAGGAGGAACTGCTCGAGCGCGGCCGCCGCAAGCTCGCGCGGAAGGGCGTCGACCTGCTCGCCGTGAACGCGGTCGGGTGGAGCGAGGGCTTCGAGTCAGACGCGAACTCGGTGCTCGTGCTCGACGCCGACGGAAGCGTGGTTGCCCAGATCACCGGCACGAAGCAGGAGGCCGCCTCAGGGCTCCTCGACGCCGTGCGCGACGAGCTCCGTTCGCTCAGCCACTAGGGGTGGTCGCGCTCCCTGAGACTTCTGCGTGTAATTGCAAGAATTTGGGCCGCTGGTCGAGCTGAGTGCAGATCTCCCGGCGGGCGCAGCGCCCTGCGCCCGCCGCCCCGATGCCGAACTAGCTGATGAAGCCGACCTTGCGCTCGCCCTCGCCGCCCAGCTCGACGTAGGTGATGGACTCGGTGCTCACGAGGTAGCGCCGGCCCTTCGCGTCGCTCAGCGAGAGGAGGGGGGTGGCCTTCACGATCGCGTCCTCGACGAGCGTGCGGAGCTCCTCCGCCGACGCGTCCGACTCGAACGCGAGCTCTCGGGGCGAATGCTTGATGCCGATGCGAACTTCCACGGGTGCCTCCTCGAATGTCGCGGCCGGTCGCCGCGGGAACAACTGATTCCGAGTCTAGGCCCGCGGCGCGCGCTGGCGGCGGCGTTTGGCGCCTCGTTCGCCGTCAGCGCATCAGTGTCAGTGGTCCTCACTAGGCTGAGCACATGCTCACCTTCGACCCCTCGCAGCAGCTCGCCTTCGGGCTGGATCCGACCCGCCACGCGCGGATCCTGGGCGCCCCGGGAACGGGGAAGACGACGCTGATCGCCGCCCTGTTCGGGGAGCTTCTTGGGCGTGATGGCTGGGGCGAGGAGGATGTGCTCGTGCTCGCGCCGAGCCGGCTCGTGTCCGCGAGCCTGCGGGCGCGCGTTGAGCGGGCGGCCGGGCGCGCGATCGGCGGCACGCCGGTGCGTACGGCCGCCTCGCTCGCGTTCTCGGTGCTCGCCCGGTCGAGCGCGCTCGCGGGTCGAGAAGCTCCGAGGCTGCTCACGGGAACGGTGCAGGATGAGGCGATCGCCGCCGTCGTCGAGGAATTCCTCGCCTCGGGAGCTGGCTCACCCGCGGGACTCAGCCCGGAGATCCTGATGAGCCAGGCGTTCCGAGCCGAGCTACGCGAGCTTTGGCGGGTCTGCGACGACTTTGGGAGGGAGCCGGCGGAGCTCGCTGCGGAGCTCGCCTCGCTCGGCCCCGGATCCGCGGAGCGAGACCGGCACGGCGGCGGCCCCGCGCCCGAGCTTGCGGAGCGCTGGCTCGCAGGCCTGCGCCTCATCGAGGTCGTGGCCGCGCGCATTGCGCGAGAGCGACCCGTGGAGCTCAGCTCGAGCGCGCTGCTCCGGAGGGCGTCGGAGACGGTGCTCGCCGAGGGCGCCGTCGGCGAGGCAGCCGCGCTCCGCTTGCCGCGCACGGTCCTCGTCGACGACGCGCAGGAGCTGGGTGAGGGCGAGCTCGCGCTGCTCGCGGCGTGCGCGCGCGTGGGCAGCGCGATCTGGGTGTTTGGCGATCCGGACACGGCGACGGCCGCCTTCCACGGCGAGCGGACGCGCGTGCTCGCGGGGGTTACGACCGAGCTCGACCGCAAGGCCCCAGGGTCGGCACGCGCGGCGGGGAGCGCGGGTGACGAGCAGGCGCTCGTGCTCGCGACGGTGCACCGCCACGGCGAGGAGATTCGAGGTTTCGTGTCCGCCCTGTCGGCGCGCATCGGCTCGGCCGGCGTCGGCGCCCAGCGTGCCGCGAAAGTTGGTGTCGGCGCCGAGCCCGCCGCACGGGCCGCCGCGGACGCGGCGCCGGATCCGGTGCAGTTCGCGGTCGCCTCCTCCTCTGCCGAGCAGATCGGCATGATCGCCCACCGCCTGCGGGCGCGCAGGCTCGGACTCGGGGGCGAGACGCCCGTGGAGTGGTCTGAGATGGCGGTGATCTGTCGCAGCCGCGGCGAGGCGGCTCGGATCGCGCGCCTCCTCGCCGGGCATCAGGTGCCGAGCGGCGTCGCAGCGGGCGGCATTGTGCTGCGGGAGCACCAGATCGTCTCGGAGCTCATCGCGCTGCTCCGGCACGCGCTCGGGATCGCGCCGCTCGACGCCGACGGAGTGCTCAGGCTGCTCGGGGGCGTGGTCGGCGGGCTTGACCCGGTGGCCGTGCGCCGGCTGCGGGGCGCGCTGCTGCTGCAGGAGCGCCGGGAGGCGCGGGCGGAGGCGCGCGAGACCGCGCCGATCGACGCGGTGATCGCGGAGGCCTTCGCGTTCCCGGGGGCGGAGGCCGTCATCGACAGCCCTGGCGGGCGGGCGCTGCGCAGGGTCGGGATCGTCGCGAGCGAGGGCCTGAAGGTGCACGGCGCGGGCGGCACCGCGCGCGAGACGCTCTGGGCGATCTGGGACCGCACGGGGCTCGCCTCCCGCTGGCAGGACGAGGCACTGGCCGGCAGGGGATCCCGGGCCGACGAGGCGAACCGCTCGCTCGACGCCGTGCTCGGGCTCTTCTTCGCGCTGCAGAGGCACGAGGAACAGGACAGCGAGCAACCCATCGCGGAGCTCCTCGACGAGCTGCTCACGAGCACGGTCCCCGAGGACACGCTCGCGCAGCGCGGCGGCGGCTCGGCCGTGACGGTGACGACGCCGCAGGGCACGATCGGCCGCGAGTTCGGGATCGTGGCCATCACCGGCCTGCAGGACGGCGGCTGGCCGAACCTCCGCGCGCGCGGATCCCTGCTCGGCACGGCGGCCCTGGAACGCTGGCTGCAGGGCGGAGAGGCGCTCCCGCCGTCGCGCCGGGACACGCTCCACGACGAGCTGCGCCTGCTCGTGCAGAGCGCGTCGCGTGCGCGCAGCGAGCTGCTCGCCGTCGCCGTCGCGGACGACGACGAGCACCCGAGCTCCTTCTTCGGCCTCGGCAGGGAGTTTCGGCGCGAGGGGCTGCCGAGCGCCCGGCTAACGCTGCGCGGGGCGACCGCGGCGGCCCGCCGCGAGCTCGTCGGTGCCGGTGGGCAGGGCAGCACAGGTGAGCACGGCGGCGCCGAGACCGCCGAGACCGCCGCGACTGCGCAGGCGCTCGCCGCGCTCGTCGCGCTCGCCGCGGAGGGCGTGCCCGGCGCTGCCCCCGACGACTGGTACGGCGTGCGCCCGCCGAGCACCGTCGCGCCGCTCGTCGATCTCGACGGCGATCCGGAGGCGACGGTATCGGTGAGCCCCTCGCAGCTCGAAACCGCTGAGGACTGCCCGCTCAACTGGGCAATCTCGAGCCTCGGTGGCGGCACGGGAAGCGTGCAGGCCAGCCTCGGCACGCTCGTGCACCACGCGCTCGAGACGGCAGAGGACGCGGATCCGGAGCGGCTGCTCGCCGCCGTCATGGCCGAGTGGGAGAAGCTGCCGTTCGAGGCGGAGTGGGAGTCCGAGCGCGCGAGGCGGCTCGCCGAGTCCATGACCCGGGGGCTCGCCGCCTACCTGCGCGAGTTCGAGGCGTCGGATCGAACGCTCGTCGGGCGGGAGGCGGCGTTCCGGATCCCGATCGAGCGGGCCGTGCTGCGCGGCGTCGCGGACCGGCTGGAGAGCCGGCGCATGGCCGACGGCAGGGAAGAGGTGACGGTGCTGGATCTGAAGACGGGGAAGACGCCGCCGAGCATGCCGAAGGTGGAGGCCCACGCGCAGCTGCAGGCCTACCAGCTCGGCGTGCTCATGGGGGCGTTTTCGCCACCTGAGGGGCCTGATGGGCAAGAAGAACCCGGGGGAGCCGAGGACGCACAGCGCGCCGAGCCCGCGGTGAGCGGAGGCGCCCGCCTCCTCTACGTGCACCCGGGGGCCACGAAGAAGGCCGAGTTTTTCGAGCTCGGGCAGGCCCCCATCTCGGACGAGGCGCGCGACGGGCTGATCGCGCGGGTGGCCGAGATTGCACGGGTCATGGCCGCGGGTGAATTCACGGCGCGCGTCGAGCACCACTGCTCCGACTCGCACCAGCCGGGGTCATGCAGGCTCCACATCATCGAGGCGGTGAGTCACGCGTGAGCGAGCAGGCCCAGCAGAGTCCGGTGTTCAGCGCCGAGCGGATCGCCGAGATCCTGGCGGTGCCGCCGAAGCCGGCGCTCGTCCCGACGGGGGAGCAGCGCGCCGTGATCGAGCACGAGCTCGCGGGCAGCACGCTCGTCGTCGCCGGGGCGGGCAGCGGAAAGACTGAGACCATGGCGAACCGCGTCGTGTGGCTCGTCGCGAACGGGCTCGTCGCACCCGATGCGGTGCTCGGGCTCACCTTCACCCGGAAGGCAGCCGGGGAGCTCCGAGAGCGCATCACCGGTCGCCTCGAGGTGTTCGTCGAGCGTCTCGGCCTCGCGGCCGAACGCGGCGAGCTCTCCGAGGCGGAGCTGGCGCGCGCGTCCGAGCTGCGTGACCTGCTCGGCGACGGGCTCGAGACCCCCGAGGTGAGCACGTACAACGCGTTCGCCTCGGGGGTGCTCCAGGAGTTCGGGATCGCGGCGGGTGTCGCGCCCGGCGCCGCCGTGATCGACGAGGCTACGGCCTGGCGGATTGCTCGCGAGGTGCTGCTCGCGAGCCGCGATCCGGAGCTCGCGGCGAACGACACCCCACTGACGACCCTGATCCGGCGTGTGATCGACCTCGACCACGCGGTCGCGGACAACCTGACCTCATTCGACCGCGTCGACCAGATCGTGCGGGAGTTCTCGCGGGTCGACCGGCTGCCGTACGACGCGAAGGAGCGCGACGGCGTCAAGCAGCCGAGCGGCAAGGTCTACGCCGCGGTCAGGGACGCCGTCGCGGCGCTCGCGGAGACCCCGCTCGTGACCCGGCTCGCCCGCGCCTACGCCGAGGAGAAGCAGCGGCGAGGTGTGATCGAGTTCTCGGACCAGCTCGCTTTCGCGACCCGCGCGCTCGAGGCCTCGCCCGAGGCGGTCGCCGCGCTCAGGCGTAGGCATCGCGCGATCCTGCTCGACGAGGTGCAGGACACCTCGGTCGGCCAGACCCGTTTCCTCTCGATGATCTTTGCGGGGTCCGCGGTCATGGCCGTCGGCGACCCGCACCAGTCCATCTACGGGTGGCGCGGGGCCTCCGCAGAGGGCCTGCAGTCGTTCCACCAGGACTTTCGGGGGCGAGGGCGGCAGAGGGCCCCAGAGGTGACGCTGACGCTGTCGACGAGCTGGCGCAACCCCTCGGAGGTGCTCCGCGCCGCTAACGCCGTCGCGGCGCCGCTCGTAGCGGACTCGGCCGTCCCCGTGCCAGAGCTCGCCCCGCGACCGGGCGCGGGAACGGGCACGGTGGAGTGGGCGTATCCCGAGACGGTGCACGAGGAGCGGCTCACCGTGGCCGAGTGGATGCGCGACGCGAGGGCCCAGCACCTGGCCGAGCACGGCGAGCTCCCGACCGCCGCCGTGATCTTCCGCACGAGGTCCGCGATGGCGGCGTTCTCGGCCGCGCTCAGCGACGCCGGCGTGCCGAACCGCATTGTGGGGCTCGGCGGGCTGCTCTCGACCCCCGAGGTCACCGACCTCGTCTCGACGCTGAGGTGCGTCTGGTACGCGGATGCGGGCGGCGAGCTGATCCGGATCCTGAGCGGCCCGCGCTTCGCGCTCGGAGTCGCCGACCTTGCGGGGCTGCGCTCCGCGGCCCGCTGGTTCTCGGAGCGTGACGTGACCATGCGTCCCCTCAGCGAGGAGGACCGCGAGGCTGACAGCGTGCTGCCGGATCCGGATCGCCGGGTGACCCTCATCGACGCGCTCGACCGGATCGCCGAGCTGCGCGACCTCGACCACCGCGCCCTCGCCGGCGTGAGCGAGACCGGGAGGGAGCGCCTGCGGGAGGCCGGGCGCATGCTCGCCGAGCTCCGGCAGCACGTGGGAGGCGGCATCAGCGACCTGATTTCGGCCACGGTGCAGGCACTCCGGCTCGACATCGAGCTCGACGCCAACGAGGCGCGCTCGCCCGCGGGCGGCGCTGCGGCGCACGCGAATCTCGACCGCTTCGGAGAACTCGTCGAGGGATTCCTCGCGATCGACACCCGGGGCACGCTCGCCTCGCTGCTCGAATGGATCGAGCGCGCCACCGAGGACGATGCCGCTGCCGAGCACGTCCCCGAACCCGTGCCCGGCACGGTGCAGCTCATCACGACGCACGGGTCGAAGGGCCTCGAGTGGGACCTCGTCGCGATCCCGCGGCTCGTGACGGGCGAGTTCCCCGGCTCCTCGAAGTCCGGTACGGGCTGGCTGCGCGCTGGCGCGCTGCCCGACGAGCTGCGCGGCGACGCGTCGGCGCGGCCGCGGCTCGACTGGCGGCTCGCCGACACCCAGAAGGAGCTGCGCGACCGAATCACCGAGTACACGCGGGAACTCAAAGACCGTCACGCGGAGGAGGAACGGCGCCTCGCCTACGTCGCGATCACGCGGTCCGCGGAACGGCTGCTGCTCACCGGCTCGTTCTGGGGCGGACAGGTGAAGGCACGCACGCCCTCTCCCTTCCTCGGGGAGCTGGCCGCAGCCGGCGTCGTCGCGGGGGTGCCCGAGGACTCGGAGTTCACCGAGGACCCGAGCGAGGTCGAGGAGTTGACGCTGCGCTGGCCGCTCGACCCGCTCGGCGCGCGCGCCGAGCGAGTGCTCGCGGCAGCTGACCGGCTGCGGGCGGCCATCGCGGATCCCGGTCTCCTCGCGGGTGCCGAGCCGGACGAGGTCGTGCGACTCCTCATTGCCGAGCGCCGGGCGCAACTCGGTGAGCCGCGGGGGCCCGCGGCCGCCGGATCGGCCGACGCGCGGCGGAATCCTGCGCTCGCCGAGCGCATCACGGCCTCGGCGTTCCACGAGTTCGTGGAGGACCCGGTCGCGGCGGAGCGGCGTCGGCTGCGACCCGTGCCGACGCGGCCGTTCCGGCGGACCCGCGTCGGCAAC
Organism: Leucobacter luti; assembly: GCF_050310065.1. GTDB lineage: Bacteria > Actinomycetota > Actinomycetes > Actinomycetales > Microbacteriaceae > Leucobacter > Leucobacter luti_B. Next base: position 1,639,149 of record NZ_CP190007.1, read on the forward strand.
CGCTTCCACGAGTGGGTGGAGCGCAGGTCGTCGACCGCGGCCGGGCGCGCCCTCCCGCTCGTCGGTCTCGACGCGGGCGAGTGGGACTCCGACGGGGCGGCGTTCGACGCCGAGGCCGAGCTGCAACCGCTCATCGAGAACTTCGAGGCCTCGCGCTGGGCGGAGCTGCAGCCGATCGCGGTCGAGCAGGAGGTGACCCTGCCGTTTGCGGGGCGCACCCTCGTCTGCAAGCTCGACGCCGTCTACCGGATCCCGGCCGAGAGCCGCGCCGGTGCCGACGGGGGCGCAGCCGGCGCGGAGGACCGCTACGAGGTCATCGATTGGAAGGCCGGTCGCCCGCCGCGCACCGAAGCCGAGCGCGAGAGCCGCTTCTTCCAGCTCGACCTCTACCGGCACGCGTACGCGCAGTGGGCCGGGATCGATCCCGAGCGGATCGACGTGTCGCTGTTCTACGTCGCCGAGGGGGAGGAGCTTCGCGGCGGCACGCCGCGGAGCCTCGCCGAGCTCGAGCGGATCTGGGAGCAGGCCGCCGAGCGCGTGAGCGACGCGGCGATCAGGGTCAGCGGCGCTTCGGCTCGGGCAACTCGTCGGGATCGATCGGCTCGGTGAGCTGCTCGTCGGCCGCGGTCTCCGTGGGGGTGTCCGCGGCATGCGGCGATTCAGCATCGCCCGCGGCATCCTCGTCTCCCGCATCCTCGTCTCCCGCATCCTTCTTCGGCAGCGGTTCGATGAAATCGGTGTCGACGCCGAACATGCGGTCCTCGTCGAGCGCCTCGTAGGCGGCGGTGTCCGAGAGGAGATCCGTGACCTCGGGGGTCTCGTCGAGCAGCGCGCTCACCTCGCTCTCCGAGAGCGGCTCGCGATTCGTGGACGAGGCGAAGGCCGCGCCGAGCGGCCCCGAACCGCCCACCATTCGGTCAAGCATGCCGACGGCGTCATCGATGACGGTCTGATCGTGCGACTCGGTTCCGTGCAGCAGCCACCTGGCCACCTCCAGCTCGTGGTACAGGGCGGCCCTCGTGCGGAGCGTCGAGATCGATCCGGCGCTGCGATGCTTCGCATAGCGGGCGAGCACGGAGTCGAGCACGTCCTGCCCCGCCGAGAGGAGCCAGGCGAGATCTGAAGCGGGGTCGCCGATCGATAGCTCGGACCAGCCGACGACGCCGGTGATCTCGTCGTTCTCGATGCGCAGCTGCTCGGAGTCGAGCGACCCGTGCACCATTGTGGGAGCAAAATCCCAGATCTCAGCGCTCTCGACGATGCGTTCCCAGCGCCGCAGCACGGTCTCGGGCACGAGCCTCGTCGACTCGGCGCGGTCGATGAGTCGCGTCGCGAGGAGGCGCAGATCCTGCGAACTGCGCACGGGCAAGCCGCCCTGTTGCGCGACGGAATGCGGGAGCGCGTGGATCGCGGCGATCGCCTGCGCGATCGGCTCGATAAGGATCGCGTCCTCCTCCAGATCCTCGGCGTCGAAGACCTCTCCGGGGAGATGCGTCGTGACGACGGCGCGGGTGTCGCCTGCTCGGGTCATGCCGAGCGCGAGCGGCACCGCGAACGGGAGTTCGCTCCTCGGTCCTGCGGTGAGCGCGGCGAGTCCGAGCAGCTCGCCCGACTGCTGCACCTCGGCAGCTTGGGTGCGCGGGATCCTGACGAGCAGCTCCTCCTCTTCGCCGATGACGACGGCAGACACGTAGCTGTCGTCCTCTTCGTGTGCGCGAACTCCGAAGACGATGAGCTCGGGCACGGCCGAGGTCGCGAGCGCGGCTAGAGTGAATGGGATGCTGGCCATGCACTCAGCGTAGGCACCCGCGGGGCCGTCGGAGCCGCGCCACGCGCACCAGAGTGCACTCGGCGGCGAAGTCCCGCGGGGATCTGCCTGATCCGCGGGCTCCCACACCGATGAGTCAGGCCCAATCAGTTAGGAGAAGTCGTGAATTCGGAGCGGCCACCACTCTCGCGAGGCGCACTCGACCGGGATGCCGCGACGCGAGGCGACGAGGGGCTGCTGCGGGCAGCGTGGCAGGATCCTGCCGCGCGGGTGCTTCTCGTGCGCGGTGCGGAGATTCCGGTTCTCGCGGGCTCGAGCGCGGAAGACGGGACCCTCGCGCTCGTGCCGAGCTCGGGGGAGCTCGTGCTCGCCGACGACCGGGGCCGGGCGCGGACCCTGTATCTCGGGCGAACGCCGCGGGGGCCGGTGTTCGCCGTGCTCGACGACGCGGATGGCGCCGACGCGGAGGCGGGAGCCAGCGTCGCGCAGGGCTCGCAGCTTCCTCACTCGACCGCCTGGATTCATCCCTTCGAGGCAGGGGAACTCCTCGACGACACCGAACGAGAGCTCGTCTCGGTCGCCGCGGCGCTCGCGCGCTGGCACGAGGCCGCCGGGTTCTCGCCGCGCGACGGCGGCGCGACCGAGCCGATGCAGGCGGGGTGGGCGCGCAGGGACGCGCACGGCGCCGAGCTCTTCCCGCGCACCGACCCCGCGGTCATCGTGCTCATCGAGCACGGCGACCGGATCCTGCTCGGCTCGAACGCACTCTGGGAAGCCGGGCGCTTTTCCCTGCTCGCGGGCTTCGTCGAGGCCGGCGAGTCGCTCGAGCAGGCGGTCGCGCGCGAGGTGTTCGAGGAGTCGGGGGTGCGCCTCGGCAGGATCGAGTACGTCACCTCGCAACCGTGGCCGTTTCCGCGCTCACTCATGCTGGGCTTCCGCGCCGAGCTCGCCGACGGCGTCGATCCGGAGGCCCTGCACCCCGATCCTGAGGAGATTTCCGAGCTGCGCTGGTTCACCCGCGAGGAGCTTCGGGATCCGGATCCCGGCCTCCGTCTGCCGATGTCGCTCTCGATCGCCAGGTGGCTCATCGATCGCTGGGTCGCCGGTGAGCTGGGAGGTGCGGCCCGTGGCGAGTGACGCCGAGGGGGTGCTCGCCGGGCTCGACCCGGAGCAGCGAGAGATCGCGGAGAGCCTGCGCGGGCCGGTCTCCGTGCTCGCTGGCGCGGGCACCGGTAAGACGCGCGCGATCACGCACCGGATCGCCTACGGGGTGCGGAGCGGGGTCTATGCGCCCGAGCGGGTGCTCGCGGTGACCTTCACGCGGAAGGCAGCCGGAGAGCTCCAGGGTCGTCTCCGCGCGCTGGGCGCCGAGGGCGTGCGCGCCCGCACCTTTCACGGCGCCGCCCTCGCCCAGCTCTCGCACTTCTGGCCGCAGGTCGTCGGGGGAGCAGCTCCGCAGATGCTGCCCGGCAAGGTCTCCGTGGTGTCGCAGGCCGTCGAGGGAATGGGGCTCAGGCTCGGCGGCGAGGCGCTGCGAGATGTCGCCTCCGAGATCGAGTGGCGCAAGACCTCGATGCTCGGGATTGACGCCTACGCGGAGCGGCTCGACGATCGCCCCATCCCGAGCGGTCTCACCCCCGAGCAACTCGTCGAACTGCACGCGCGCTACGCCGGGATTCTCGAGGAGCGGAGGCAGATCGACTTCGAGGACGTGCTCGTGCTGCTCACGGGCATGCTCGAGGCCGAGCCGCGCGTCGCGCTGCAGGTGCGCGAGCAGTACCGCTTCTTCACAGTCGACGAGTTTCAGGACGTCTCCCCGCTCCAGCACTCCCTGCTCAGCGTGTGGCTCGGCGACCGGGACGACGTCTGCGTCGTCGGCGACGCGAGCCAGACCATCTACTCGTTCGCGGGCGCCTCGAGCTCGTACCTGCTTCGCTTCGGTGCTCGGTACCCGCACGCCAGGCAGATCAGGCTCGAGCGAAACTATCGCTCCGTCGAGCCCGTCGTTCGCCTCGCGAACCGTCTGATGCGCGACCGCCCGGGCGCCCTCACCCTGAGCGCCGCGCGCCGCGACGCCGCCGAGCCAGCCGCCGAGCTAGCCGCCCCCTCGTTCGAGTGGTTTGCCAACGAGCACGACGAGGCCGAAGCGGTCGCGGGATCCATCGCCGCCGCAGTGCGCTCCGGTGTCCCGGCGTCGGAGATCGCGGTGCTCTACCGCACGAACGCGCAGTCCGAGCGATTCGAGAGCGCTCTGCAGGCGCACGCCATCAGCTCGCGCGTCCACGGCGCGCAGCGCTTCTTCGAGCGCGCCGACGTGCGCCAAGCCGTCATGCTCATTCGCGGCGAGGCGAAGGTGGCCGACGACCGTCCGCTCTTCCAGATCGTGAGCGACGTGCTGCGCGCGCTCGGCTGGTCGGCGAAGGCGCCCGAGGGTGCGGCCCAGCTCGAGCGCTGGGAGGCGCTCGGCGCGGTGCTCGCCCTCGTTGATGAGATGCCGGAGGGGGCCGGGATCAGGGAGTTCGCGGAGGAACTCGTCGCGAGGCAACGCACCCAGCACGAGCCAACCCTCGACGCGGTCACGCTGTGCGCGATCCACGCGGCCAAGGGCCTCGAGTGGGACATGGTGCACGTCGTGGGGCTGAGCGAGGGGATTCTCCCGATCATCCACGCCGAGGACGAGGAAGCGATCGAAGAGGAGCGCCGGCTCTGCTATGTGGCGTTCACCCGCGCCCGCGACGTGCTCAGGCTGTCGGGCTCGGCCGGGGGAGCGCGGACACAGCGGCTTCCTTCCCGCTTCGTGGCCGAGGCCGGGATCGCGGTCTGATCTCGCCCCCCGAGGCGCTTCGCACGGCCGCTGAGGGATCGCCGAGCGCCACGCAGGCGCACTCAGTGTTCGGCTCGACCCGCTCGAGGGTCGCGGGGCCGCTCACCACGCCGTCGCGCACCGGCAGAACGGCGCGCTGCCTGCGGTACTCTCCCTCGCCCGCGCGCCACCGCAGGATGAACTGGTCGGCCGTCACTGCGGCGACGCGCGCGACCTCGACCGTCTCGGTCCCCGCGCGCGTGCCGGCGAGCTGCGCTGCGAGCAGCGGGTACGCGGGGTCGGCCTCGAGCTGGGCGAGCGTCGCGCAGGTGAGGCAGGGGCCCCGCACGTCCGACACGAGCGGCCCGACGCTCACCGAACGGTCGGAGAATCGGATGAGCAGGTGCGGGACGCCGGCCATGAGCCAGCGCTGGGCGCGCTCGAGCCGCTCGAAGTAACGCTCGACGTGCAGCACGAGATCCGGGGCCCGTGCGCCGTTCCGCCAGGGTTCGCCCCTGCGCTCGGGGCGATCCGCCTCGAACACGCAGGGCGACAACGCCTCGAGTGCTTCGGCGAGGCCCGGGACGGTCTCGCCCCCGTCATCCAGGTGCGCGACGACGGGCGGGCGAGGCGGCGCAGGGCCGCGCCCGCCGCCCACGCCAGCACGGGCCTCACGCATGACGGGAGCGAGCAGCTCGAGGAGCGCCCGCGCCGAGTCGATGTCGATCCCGGCGCGCTCCGCCTCGAACTCGAGCAGCTCCTCCTGAATCCCGGAGCGGAGCGCGGCCAGCATCCGCTCATGCCCGGCGGACGGCGAGCGGACGCGCGCGAGCGCCGAATCGAAGCCGATACGGAGGGTGTCCTCGTCTTCCCAACAGACGGGGAGGCTCGGGTCGAGGACGATGCGGCGGCTCTTCATGCGAAGATTCTGACCCGTCGCGGGGCCCGCTGCCGGTTATCCACAGAAAAAGTCTCGGTGCCCGGAGGAACCCCGGCAACGCAGCGTGGTGAGCGAGCTTGCCCTGGAAGATGAAACGGGTCCGAGGCCCCAGCTCAGGCGCTAGTTCGAGGGCCGCCCGCCCGGATCCTCAGTGGGGCCATCCTCGCCGTCGATCCCACCTGCACCGTCGATCCCGCCCGCACCGTCGCGTCCGTCCTCGCCGCCCTCGTGCGGCGGGAGCCCGCCGTCGAGGAGCTGCGCGAGCGCGGCATCGAACTCGTCGACCTCCGCGTCGGGTGAGGCCCCTGCGAGCCCGAGCCGCTCGAGCAGCCTGGCGGGGTGGTCGAGCTCCTCCGCGCTCGGGAGGAGGTCCGGGTGCGCCCACAGGCCGTCGCGGGTCGCGGTGTCGCTTCGCTCGCCCACGAGTCGCCACAGCGCCGCGGCGTCGCGCAGCCGGCGCGGGCGCAGCTCGAGTCCCGCGAGCGCAGCGAAGGCGTGCTCGGCCGGCCCGCCAGTGGCGCGCCGGCGGCGCACCATCTCGGCGATCGCGTCGGCGCCGGGGATCCGCTGCGCGGCATCGGCGGTGACGACATCCACCCACCCCTCCACGAGGGCGAGCATGGTCTCGAGTCGCTCGTGCGCGGCCTCCTGCGCCTCAGTCTTCGGCGGGATCAGGGCGCCGTTCGAGATGAGCTCCTGGATCTTGCTCGGGTCGGACGGGTCGATGTCGATCGCCAGGTCCGAGATGCGGTCGGTGTCGATCCGGATCCCGCGCGCGTAGTCGCCGATCGCGCTCATGAGGTGCAGCCGCAGCCACTTCGTGTGCCTGAACAGGCGCGCGTGCGCGAGCTCGCGGAGCGCGAGGAAGAGGGTCACCGCCTCGGCGTCCTGGTCGAGGCCCTCGGCGAAGGCCGCGACGCCGCCGGGCAGCAGCGCGCCGCCCTCGCGGCCCGGGCCGGAGAGGAGCGGGATCCCGACGTCTCCCGCGGAGACGACCTCGCCCGAGAGCTTGCCGATAATCGTGCCGAGCTGCACCGCGAAGAGCGCGCCGCCCACGCTCTTGAGCATGGGGGCAGCGCCCTGCAGCGCGCTGCTGAGCTCCTCGGGCATCTGGGTCTGCAGCGCCTCCATGAGCGCGCGCGAGATCGACTCGGCAACGGGCTCGGCGAGGCCGACCCAGGTGTCGACGCTCTGCTGGATCCACTCGATCCGCGTCAGCGTGCGCGGGGCGTCCGGGGTCGGGCCGAGCTCGGTCGCCTCGTCGAGCCACAGCGCGGCAACCGGGAAGGCGCGCATCGCAGGGGCGGGATCCTCGGGGCGGTGCTCCCCGTTCGCGACCTCGATCGCGGTCTTGCGCGTGACCGACCAGTCGATGCCGTCGCTCGGATTGCGCATCGCTCCCTGGAGCGTGCTGAAGAGGCCCTGCATGGCTTTCGGGTCGATCGGGATCCCCGCAGCCTTCGCGAACTGTTCGGGATCGATCCCGCCCTCGGGGGGCTGGCCGCCCGAGAGCATGTCGCGCAGGAGTCGCTGCAGTTCCTCAAAATCCTCGTTCCGGTTCCGATCCTCGTCGCCGTCGTGGCCGTTCGCGTTCATCGCCGCTCCCTCTTCACTGCGTTGCCATCAACGCTACGGCAAACACGCTGCCGCGGGCTGCTACATTTGCGGTCGCTAGGCGTTTTTCCATTGCGCCCACTGCGAACAGGGGGAGCGAGCCGGGATGCAGGGGAGTGTATCGGTCAGCATGATCAGCGAACTGGAGCGGGAGCGCCGGCGGTCGAGGCTGCTGCTCGTGGCCGCCCTCGCGGCGCTCGCGGTGCTGCTCGCCGCGGTCATCCCCTCGCCGTACTCGGTCGAACGCCCAGGTCCCGTCGTGGACACGCTGGGAAAGATCACGATCGAGGACGAGCAGCACAGCGTCGTCTCGATCAAGGATGAGAAGACGTACCCGACCGAGGGGAAGCTCAACCTGCTCACGGTTTCGATCATGGGAACCCCGGATCGGCCCGCGAGCTGGCTCTCTCTCCTCCCCGCGCTCTTCGACCCGTCGCAGCGCATCGCGCCGCGCAGCGAGTTCTTCCCCGAGGGGATGACGACGGACGACCGCGACACGCAGAACACCGTACTCATGGACGCCTCTCAGCTGCAGTCGGCCGCCGCAGCGTTCCGGGAGCTCGGCCAGGACGTCGGCGTCGAGCTCACGGTCGCAGACGTCACGGAGGACGGGCCCGCCGACGGCGTCCTCGAACCGGGGGACCGGGTCATCAGCGTGAACGGTGTCGAGGCGACGGACTTCGTGACGCTCCGAGAACGCATCATCGCGTCGGGGGCGGGCGCGCCCCTCGCGCTCGGCGTCGTGCGTGACGGGGCCGAGCTCACGGTCGAGATCACGCCCCAAGAGGGGGAGCGGAACGCGGGGCCGGTCATCGGGGCGTCGATCGCGATGGCCTACGACCTCCCTGCCGAGGTCGACATCAGCCTGTCGAAGATCGGCGGGCCGAGCGCGGGAATGACCTTCGCGCTCGCCGTCGTCGACAAGCTCACCCCCGGCTCGATGCTGAACGGGCTCACGGTGAGCGGCACCGGCACGATGAATGACGCAGGGCAGGTGGGACCGATCGGGGGACTGACGCAAAAGATGTGGGCCGCGTCGCGCGCCGACACTGATCTGTTCCTCATGCCGATCGGGAACTGCGTCGATGTTCCGGATCAGATCCCTGACGGGCTCGTGGTCGCGCCCGTGGCGACGCTCGAGGAGGCGATCTCGGCGATCGAGACGGTGGCGGCCGGCGGCGCAGCCCCCGGGCTCGAGCGCTGCGCGACCACGGGCTAGGGGGAGCGGCGAGCCTCGCCCGCCAGGCACCCGGTTCTGTCAGGGGCGGGCGATAGGGTGTCTGGGGTAAGTCTCTCGCCCGGTCTCGGGCGCACAACGGACAGGAAAGTACACCGACGTGACCGACCAGAACACATCTGCTCAGGCCGCTCGTCAGCGCCGACTCTCGCCGCTCGCGATCACGATCGTGCTGGTGGTGATCCTCATCCTTGCCTTCCTCGGAGTGTCAGCGGTCATGACCGAGGTGCTGTGGTTCAGGCAGCTCGGTTTCCTCCCCGTGCTGACGACGCAGTGGATCGCGGCTGGCGGAATGTTCCTGATCGGCTTCTTCGGCATGGCGATCCCGCTCTTCCTTGCCATCGAGATTGCGTATCGCAAGCGCCCCGTGTATGCGCGGCTCACGGCGCAGCTCGACCGGTATCAGGAGCTCTTCGAGCCGCTCCGCAGGCTCGTGAAGTGGGGCCTCCCCGCTGCGATCGGCATTTTCGCCGGCTTTAGCGCGGCCACGCAGTGGCAGGCTGCGCTGCTCTGGATCAACGGTGAGGATACGGGCACAACGGACCCTCAGTTCGGCTTCGACGTGTCGTTCTTCCTGTTCGACCTTCCCGTGCTGCAGGGCATTGTCGGCTTCGCCTCAGCGGTGACGCTGATCTCCCTGATCGCTGGAGTTGCCACGAGCTACCTCTACGGTGGGATCTCCTTCTCTGGCCGTGACGTTCGCGTGTCGAAGTCGACGCGCATCCAGGCCGCGGTGCTCGCCACCCTGTACCTGCTGCTCCAGGGCGTCAGCCTGTGGCTGGATCAGTACCGTGCGCTGACCGGCGACGCGGGGCTCCGCACCGGCGCAATGTTCCAGGACGTACACGCCGTGATCCCTGGCAAGCAGATCCTCGCGGGGATCGCGATCCTCGTCGCGATCCTGTTCCTCGTGACGGCGTTCACCGGCAAGTGGCGCCTGCCCGTGATCGGCACGGCGCTCTTCCTCGTGTCGAGCATCGTCATCGGGGTGGGATACCCGTGGGCCGTGCAGCAGTTCCAGGTGAAGCCCGACGAGAAGAGCCTCGAGGCCGAGTACATCAAGCGCAATATCGACGCCACGCGTGCGGCATACGGGATCAATGACGTGCAGGTCGAGCGCTACGACGCTGTGACCGACGCCGAGCAGGGCGCGCTTCGTGACGACGCCGCGACGACCGCGAACATCAGGATCATCGACCCAGAGGTCGTATCACCGACCTTCGCCCAGCTCGAGCAGATCCGCCAGTACTACAAGTTCCCGAACTCACTCAACGTCGATCGCTACGAGATCGACGGCAAGGTGGAGGACACGGTCTCCGCGATCCGCGACATCGACGTCTCCGGCCAGAAGAGCTGGTACAACAAGACTCTCGTCTACACGCACGGCTACGGCCTCGTTGCGGCGTATGGCAACCAGCGCTCGGCCGGCGGCGAACCGGTGTTCCTTGAGAACGGGATCCCGACGAGCGGTAAGCTCGGCAAGTTCGAGCCCCGCGTGTACTTCGGCATGAACTCGCCCAAGTACTCGATCGTCGGTGGGGAGCGCGACAAGGCGATCGAGCTCGACTTCCCGGCGGACGCCGAGAGCAACGCCGAGGCCTCGGCAGAGGGCGACACGGCGGAGTCAAACGACGCGGCGGCGCAGACCGACGCGGCGGCGAAGCAGAACATGACGACGTTCTCGGGTGACGGTGGTCCGAAGCTGTCGAACCTCTTCACGAAGCTCATCTACGCACTGAAGTTCCAGGACATGGAGGTGCTGCTCTCCGGCGCCGTCGTGGACGGCTCGCAGATCATCTACGACCGAAACCCGGTCGACCGTGTGAAGAAGGTCGCGCCGTATCTTACGATCGACGAGTCGCCCTACGCCTCCGTGGTCGACGGCAAGATCGTGTGGATCATCGACGGGTACACGACCTCGGCGAACTACCCGTACTCGGAGCTCTCGGACATGAACGAGCTCAAGGTCGATGCCGACAGCACGCGCACCGACCCGCTCGGCAAGCCGATCAACTACATCCGCAACTCGGTGAAGGCGACCGTCGACGCGTACGACGGTTCGGTGACGCTCTACGCGTGGGACACCGAGGACCCGCTGATCGCGTCGTGGGGCAAGATCTTCCCGGGCACGCTCAAGAGCACCTCGGAGATGAGCGGCGACCTGCTGAGCCACGTGCGCTACCCGACCGATCTGTTCAAGGTGCAGCGCGCCATGCTCGGTGAGTACCACGTGACCGACTCCGACTCGTTCTACTCGTCCGAGGACAAGTGGCGCACGCCGAACGACCCGGTGAAGAGCTCGGCTGCCGGTGCGCAGAAGCTCGCGCAGCCGCCGTATTACCTCACGCTCGCCGCCGGAGCGAAGGCTGATCCGAACTACTCGATTTACTCGACCTACATTCCGGCCGACGAGGGGGAGGCGTCCCGTGACATTCTGACGGGCTACCTCGCCGCGAACTCAAACGCGGGCACGACGGACGGCAAGGTGTCGGAGGACTACGGCACGCTCAAGCTGCTCTCGCTCCCGAAGGGCGACCCGATCCCGGGCCCCGGCCAGGTGCAGAACAGCTTCACGACCGACTCCGAGGTGTCGAGGCTGCTCAACATTCTGCGTCAGGGCGAGAGCAAGGTGATCAGCGGGAACCTGCTGACGCTGCCGGTCGGTGGTGGCCTGCTCTACGTGCAGCCCGTCTACGTGAAGGCGTCCTCGGGCACGAGTTTCCCGATCCTGCAGAAGGTGCTCGTCGCCTTCGGCGACAAGATCGCGTTCGAGGACACGCTCGACGCCTCGCTCGACGCCCTGTTCGGCGGCAACTCGGGCGCGAGCGCCGGCGACGGCGGCGCCGTGACCACGGGTGACCAGGGCTCGGGAACGCCTCCGGAGGGCGGGGGCGACGGCGCGAGCACGGGCGGTTCGTCTGGCGGTTCGAAGGGCGGCGGAAGCGCGATCTTGAACGACTCGCTCAAGGCCGCCGATCAGGCCATGAAGGATCGCGACGCCGCGATGAAGAGCGGCGACTGGACCGCCTACGGCGAGGCCGACGACCGCCTCCGCAAGGCGATCGAGGAGGCGCTGGCCGCAGGCTAGCCCGCGCAGCAACACCACGAGAGAGGCCCCGCGCGCTCGAGAGAGCGCTGCGGGGCCTCTCTCATGTTCCGATTTCATGTTCCGAGCGGCTGGAGGACTCCGCGAGTCCGCGGGTCAGGGCGCATCTCGCTCGGGATGCGAGGGGGGCGGGGGACTGGCGGAACCGCGGATCTTCGCTCACAGGCCGACAGAAACTCCCAGGCTTCTCGTTCTGCGGGAGCGGCGGGTTCGGCGCGTCGCGGGTGGGCGGCGCACGGCGAAGCAGGGAAAAAGAAAGAGGCCCTCGGCTGAGGGCCTCTTTCGCACTGGTTGCGGGGGCAGGATTTGAACCTACGACCTCCGGGTTATGAGCCCGGCGAGCTACCGAACTGCTCCACCCCGCGGCACAAGAATTAACTTTAGCACGGGCTTCTGCGCAATGCGAATCGAGGTCGCCCGGGCGTGTGGAGAACTCATTCGGGGCCCGTCGGGAGGCGCGAGGATCGTGCCAGCAGCGCCCGGATCCCGAATCCCTCGGTCCCACCGGGTGCGAGGATCGGAGGCGAGCGAAGTGAACACACGAGTGCGCAGGTGCGAGTGTCGTGGCGGCGGAGCGCGGCGGGGCGCGCGCATCTCACCCGGCCCGTCGCGCGCCCCGGCCAGGAGCCGGGTTACGGCGTTCCTCGCTGGGGTGGTCGCTGTGGCTGCCGGAGCGCTGCTCTGGGGTGCGGTCCCGGCGGCTGGGGTCGATGAGGCTGCGGGAGGCGGCCGTGCGGTCACGCCCCCGATTGCGGTGTCACGGGCGCAGCCCGAGGCGCAGCTCGGAGGAACCATGCGCGACGAGATGGTGCTCGGCCCTGCGCTCGGCAGGTCCCTCCTCCCGCAGCCCGAGGCGCAGGCGATCTTCACCGCCTATCTGCTTCCCGTGGCGGGGGAACCGAAGTACGGTGCGCGCTGGAAGGTGCTCCGGGCCGACTCGGACGTGGGTCAAGCGGGCGAGGTGCTCACCTGGACGGCCGAGGAACTGTCTGAGATGACGCCCGAGGAGCGCTGTACGGCCCAGCCGGTCTTCGTGAGCGAGGGCATCGACCTGTCTGGGGCCGGCCCCATCGTCTCGCCTGCCGTCCGTGTGGGGTCTCCGGGCATCATCCACTGGGTCGAGGAGATCGAGGCGAGCGAAACCCTGGTCCACCGCGGGATCTGCGGTGCACCCTCGGCGACGACCGTAGTGCCGCGCGCGAGGCTCGACACCGCGGCCCCGCCGACGATCAGGATGGGAGAGACGGCGAGCGACACGGCGTTCCTCACCGGCGCTGTGTCGCCGGAGGCGGGGTACTCGGTTCGCTTCGAGGCATTCGTCGTTGCGGATGTGCTGACGGACGGCCCGAGCCCTGCGCCACCGTCTCCGCGCTGCTCACCCGCCGAGCGCGTCTTCGAGACCGGGGAGATCCCGGTGCGCGCGGTTGGGCCACTGAAGTCGCCCGGGTTCGTCGTCGACCTTGAGTACGCGCCGGGGCTGCGCTGGGTCGCGACGCTCAGCTTTTTGGGTCCGAGCGGGCGGATCGAGTTGCAGCGGGGCGACTGCGGGGATCCGGCGGAGACGACCGCGGTCGAGTTGCCCTCGCTCTCGACGAGCGCCGACGCCGAGGCGGCGGTGGGGGACGCGATGCGCGACCGCGCTCGCGTTGCGGGCTTGCCGCCCGCGCGGGAGGGCGTGGCTTGGGAGCTGGGGTTCGAGCTGTTCCGGGAGCGGCGGCTCAACGGTGCGGGAGGACCTGCGCCGGAGTTCCTGTGCGCGCCCGAGAACCTCCTCGCGGAGACCGTTGCGGTTGCCGTGCACGCCCCGGGGGAAATTCCTTCCCCGCCGGTGATTGCGAGGCCGGAGTGGGTGGGGCGGGTGCACTGGGTCGCAACGCTCTGGGTGCGCTCCGAAGGCCAGCGCTTCGAGGTCAGCCGGGGGCGGTGCGGTGACCCGGCAGAGAGCACTGTCGTCGTGGCGAGCGGTCTCGGCGGCGAGCCCGGCGCGGGCGCAGCGGCCGAGCGGGTTCCATCGGCGTCTCGGGTGCCTGAGGCAGCGGTGACGGCTCCTCGCGAAGCACCTGGGCGGAGGCTCCCTCGCACCGGAAGCGACGGGGCCGAAGGCGCGGCCGGGGCCGCCGGGCTTGTCCGGATGGCGCTTCTGCCGGCGTGTGCGGGGCTCGCCCTGCTCCTGGGTCGCATGCGTGGGCCCACGGCGACCAGGGGCGCGAGCCCGGGCGACCGGCAGCCGTGACCCGCCGCTCGGGAGCCCGAATGTGTCGCGTGGCCTGCGCGTTTCCTGCGGCGTGCAGACCTTCTGCAGTTGGCGCAAATCAAATTCATAGACTCTGCCGACAAGCTGGACACACGAGAAGGGAGCCCCCATGAACACCACCCCCGACAACGATCCATCGGGCTTCGACGAGCTGGGAATTGGCGCGCAGGGAAGCACTCCGCAGGGCAGCGGCCCGCGCGGAGGCGATCAGCGACACAACCCAGAGAGCACCGATGCCGATGCGGGCGGTGCGGTCGCGGGGCCGGCACTCGGGCACCAGGCGGGGCACCAGCCAGGGCACCAGCCGGCGGCGGCATCGAACTCCGCGTTCCTCAACGAGCAGAGCGAACAGCCGACCACGGAGCTACCCGGCGCAGCGTTCGGCCAGCAGCGGCCGGCGTACGCGCCGCACGAGTCCCACGCACCCTCGCAGCCGCAGGCTCCGCAGGCCCCGCAGGCCCCGCAGCTCCCGGATCAGCACGGCGCAGCGGGATACCCCCATGCGCCCACGCAGGGCCAGACCGCTCACGACCCGCACCGCGCGCACGAGGACGGCCGCGCACAGGATGCGGCAAGCGCCCACCCCAAGAGCCGCACCGGGGCGCTGCTCGCGGGCCTCGCGATCGGGGCGCTCGTCGGCGGCGTCGTCGGCGGCGGAGTCGCCGCGGTCGTCGCCTCAAACGCCGGCCAGCACTCGACCGCCTCGGGCAGCGGCACCAACAGCACGATTACGCTGAACAACGCCGAGAACGCGACCGCGATCTCGGGCGTCGCAGCGGTCGCGCTCCCGAGCGTCGTCACCCTCGAGGTCGCGTCGTCGAACGCGAGCGGCTCAGGATCCGGCGTCATCTACCGCTCGGACGGGTACATCATCACGAACGCGCACGTCGTCACGCTCGACGGGGCGGCGACGGAGGGCCAGACGGTGCGAGTGAAGCTGAGTGACGGGCGGATCCTTGACGGATCCGTGAAGGGCATCGACCCCTACGCCGACATCGCGGTGGTGAAGGTCGACGCGACGGATCTGCCAGCGGTCAAGATGGCCAACTCAGACAAGGTCGACGTCGGCGATTTGACGGTCGCGATCGGCGCCCCGCTGAACCTGTCGAACACCGTGACGAGCGGAGTCGTGAGTGCCCTCAACCGCGGCATCTCCGTGTCGAGCACGCTCATCCCGAAGGAGGGAACGCAGCGGGACGGCGAGGGCGACGGCGGCAGCGGCTCGAGCCCCTGGGACTTCCGCTTCGGGCCGCCCGACGGCTCGACCCCGCAGCAGACGCAGGGCGGCGGGACCGTCACCCTCCCGGTGATCCAGACGGACGCCTCGATCAACCCCGGCAACTCGGGAGGCGCTCTCCTCAACGGGAAGGGCGAGCTCATCGGGGTCAACGTCGCGATCGCGTCGACGGCCGGTGCGAACGGCACCGCGGGAAGCGACGGACTGGGCTTCGCGATCCCCGCGAACCTCGCCGCGCGTGTGGCCGACGCCATCATCGCGGGCGACCAGCCCTCGCACGGCCTCCTCGGTGCGTCGGTCGCGGACTCCTCGCAGGACACGGACGCCGACGCGAACCACGCTGGCGGCCTGCTCGTCGACGTCACGAAGGGCGGGGCGGGCGACAAGGCCGGCCTCCGCGTCGGCGACGTGATCACCGCGATTGACGGGGTGCCCGCGGTCGACGGAACCTCCGTCTCAGCGCTCATCCGAATGCACGAGGGAGGCTCCACGGTGAAGGTCGAGTACACCCGCGACGGGAAGCCGGGGGAGACCGAGGTCACCCTCGGCCAGTTGAAGTGGTAGCCGACCCGCACGCGACGCGGTAGTTGCAGCTCCGAACGAAGGCCGCGGGAGGGACCTCCTCCCGTGGCCTTCACCGTTGGATGGCCTACAGTAGTGCCGATGAGTAGCTCAGGATTCGGGTTCGCAAGCGGCAATCTGGCGAAGCTCCTGGCGCTTCCCAAATACCTGCTATCGATCGTCTTCTCGTGGTTCGTGCCGCGGAACCGGGCGCTCTGGGTGTTCGGCAGCGGCGCGGGCGTCGCCGAGGGGGCGCTGCCCCTCGCGCGCGAGCTCCGTGCGGAGGACCCGGAGGCCCGCATCGTCTGGCTCGTGTCGGGCGAGACGGAGGCCGCCGCAGCCGCGGCAGAGGGCTTCGAAGCCATCGAGCGCACCGGCTGGCGCGGATTCTGGACCACGCTCCGCGCAGGCACCGTCGTCGTGACGCACGGGCTCGGAGACGCGAACCGCTTCGGCGTGGTCGGGGCCAGGGTGATCCAGCTCTGGCACGGCGCGCCCCTCAAGCGCCTGCACCTCGACTCTGCAGTGACCACCCAGGTGCAGGGCCCCGCGCCCGTCCGCGCGCTCCTCAAGCGCATGTACCTCGCCGGTAGCCGCGAGGTCGATCTCTTCGTCGCCGGATCGCCGACCTCGGCCGACCGCCTGCGCTCGGCATTCCGGGTCGCGCCGGGCAAGGTCCGCGTGCTGGGCGACCCGCGCGACGACCTGCTCGCGCAGCACGCCGCGGACCCCGAAGCCGCGGCCCGGGTGCGCGCCGAGCTCGTGGACCTGCTCGGCGAGGCGGGAGCCACGATTCCCGAGGGCGCCCCGATCGCGCTCTACGCGCCGACCTGGCGCGACGGCGAGCCCGACCCCGCGATCCCCGACGCGGCGGAGGCGCAGGAGATCCGGGCGGCCCTCGAGGCCGCAGGCGCCCACCTCGTGATCCGCTCGCACCCGCTCGGGGCCGGCGCCTACGACTCGCTCGCGGGGCCGAACACCCACTTCCTCGGCGCAGACATCGTGCGGGATATTACGCCGCTCCTCGCGGGCTTCGACGCGGTGATCACGGACTACTCCTCGATCGCGGTGGACTTCTCGCTGCTCGGGCGCCCGATCGTGTGGTTCGCGCCG
The DNA here is from genome assembly GCF_050310065.1 of Leucobacter luti. GTDB lineage: Bacteria > Actinomycetota > Actinomycetes > Actinomycetales > Microbacteriaceae > Leucobacter > Leucobacter luti_B. The sequence continues at coordinate 1,655,782 of NZ_CP190007.1, forward strand.
GATCTCGGCCACTACTCCGCGACGCGTGGGCTCTACGAGCCGCTCGCGGTGACGGCCGGCGGACGAATCGACACCGACTGGGCGAGCGCGATGGAGCAGCTCGCCGCTGTGCTGCGGCCGGGCGCGCCGCGGCGCGCGGCCATCGCCGACGCGCGCACTCTCGCCGGGCGCTTCCACGCGCACCCCGAGGGCGGCGCCGCGCGTCGCGTGCTCGCCGAAATCAGGCGCCTCTCGCTCCCCGCGAGCGAGCTCGTGCCCGACAACGCAGTGTTCTTCGAGAGCTTCTACGGCCGCCAGATCAGCTGCAACCCGCTCGCGCTCGACCGGGAGATCGCCGCGCGCTTCCCCGAGGCGCCCAGGTTCTGGAGCGTCACGAGCGAGCTTCAGGAGGTGCCCGAGGGAGCGATCGCCGTGCTCGAGGGCGGCCGCGACTGGTTCGCCGCCCGCTCGCGCGCCCGCCTGCTCATCGTGAACGACTGGCTTAGGCGCGGCTTCCGGCGGCGTAAGGGCCAGGTCGTGCTCCAGACCTGGCACGGCACGATGCTGAAGCACCTCGCGCTCGGCCGCCCGAACGTCGGCCTGCGCACGCGCCTCGCGATCCGGCGCGAGAGCCGGCGCTGGAGCCTCATGCTCTCGCAGAATCCGCACTCGACGGCCCAGTTCCGCGAGAGCTACGCCTTCTCCGGTGAGATCCTCGAGCTCGGCTATCCGCGCGACGACCGCCTCGCCCAGTCGCTTGCGGGCGGGACCAGGAACCCCGTGCAGGTGCTCGCCGCCCGCCAGGCGCTCGGAGTGCCGCTCGGCGCGCGCGTGCTCGCCTACGCGCCGACCTGGCGCGACGGCGGCATCACGCTCGTCGACGAGCTCGACGTCGCCCGCCTCAGCGAGGAGCTCGGCGAGGACTGGTGCATCGTCGTGCGCGGCCACACCCGCACCCACGCATTCGGCAGCTACCGCGGCGGAGCCGGGCGCGTGATCGATGCCTCTCGCCACCCCGACGTGAACGACGTGATCCTCGCGGCCGACCTGCTCGTCACCGACTACTCATCGGTCATGTTCGACGCCTCGGTCGCCCGCGTGCCGCTGGCGTTCTTCGTCCCGGATCTCCCCGCCTATCGGGACCGGGAGCGCGGCTTCACCTTCGACTTCGAGCGCGCGGCGCCCGGCCCGTTGCTGACCGAGCGCTCGCAGGTGGTGGGTTCGGCGCGTGAGCTCGCCGAGCACGGCGAGGCCGCGGCCTGGTTGGTCGAGCACCGCGATGCCGCGGAGTCCTGGCGGGCGACGTTCAACCCGCACGACGACGGGCGCGCCGCCGAGCGCGTGGTCGACGCGCTCGTTGCGCGGGGCGACCTCGGCTGGGCGACCTCGGCTGAGGCGGCACCAGCTGAGCCGATCCGGGATTAGCCGATCCGGGAGCGATCCACGACCCGGCCGCCGCCGAACAGGATCCCGCGCAGGAAGCCGGTTCCCCAGCTCAGGTGCATGGTGACGAGCGTCGCCGCGGTGAGCCCGCGGTCGCGGAGCCCGCGCTGCTTCGGGATCCGGAGCGTCGCGAAGGCGATGCCGAGCAGGTAGCCGACGGCGGGGGAGATGAGGAGCAGCCACCAGGACTTCCACGGCAGCGCCCCGGTGACGAGGAGGAGCAGGCCGACGAGGCTCAGCGCGAGGGCCACGACGAGCGTGCCGGGCACGAAGAAGCGCCACGGGTTCGCGCGGCCGTAGCGGCGCACGAGCACGGCGCGCCAGGTGCCCGTCGCGAAGAACTGCCTGGCGAGATCACCGAAGCTCGCGCGCGGCCAGTAGGTGACGCCGAGGCGGGGCTCGAACCACACGGTGAAGCCTGCGCGCCGGATCCGGAGGTTCAGCTCCCAGTCCTCGCCGCGCAGGATCCCCGGGTCGTAGCCGCCCACGGCGTCGAGGGCCTCGCGCCGGAAGATACCGAGGTACGCCGATTCGGCTGGCCCCGGCACGCCGTCGCCGTGGTAGGCGCCGCCGCCGAGCCCGTACGGGCTGTTGTAGCCGCGCGCGATGGCCTGCTGCACCGGGCCGCGCCCAGCCGCCCGCATGATCCCGCCCACGTTCGCGGCGCCCTCGCGGCGCAGGGCCGCGATCCCGAGCGTCGTGTAGTCGGGCGTGAGTTCCGAGTGCGCGTCGACCCGGATCACGACGGGGTGGCGGCTCGCCGCGATCGCGAGGTTGAGCCCGACGGGGATGTCGCGCTCCGGGTTCGAGACGAGCCTGACCCTGGGGTCGGCGGCCGCGAGCCCGGCCGCGATCTCGTCGGTGCGGTCCGTCGACGGGCCGAGCGCGAGCACGAGCTCCTTTTCCCCCGGGTAGTCCTGGGCGAGGACCGCGTGCACCGCATCCTCGAGAAATCCCTGCTCATTGAGCACCGGCATCACGTAACTGACGGCCGGCTGCTCGGGAAGCGGGGGGAGTTTCATCCCACGATCCTCCCACACGCGCACTGAGCGCATAGGCTCCGCCGGTATCCTGATGCAATGCAGTTGGCGAAGGACATGAAGCGCGCGGTACGTCTGGGGCGACGGGTGCTCAAGGGGCGGAAGGCCTACTTCGACCTGCGGACCATGCTCGCGGAGCGCGGCCCGCTCGAAGAAGGAAAGTACCGGGTCGGCGTATATTTCGCGGACAGCGACGTGAACATTTACCAGATGCGGCAGTGGTACGCGCCGCTGCGCGAGCTGTCGAAGACGCACCCCGTGCTGGTGCTCGCGCGGAACGCCGCGGGTGCCGGGCAGCTCATGCGCGAGAGCGGCCTCGATGTCGCCTTCGTGCAGAAGGTGACGGACATCGAGCGGCTCATCGAGGAGCAGCCCCTCGAGGTCATCCTCTACGTGAACCAGAACACGCGGAACTTCCAGATGATGCGGTACGGCGAGCGCTGGCACGTCTTCGTGAATCACGGTGAGAGCGACAAGATGTACATGACGAGCAACCAGCACAAGGCGTACGACTACGCCTTCGTCGCGGGTGACGCGGCCCGTGCCAGGCTTTCGAAGGCGCTCTGGGACTACGACGTCGAGGAGCGCACCCTGCCGATCGGCCGCCCCCAGACGGATCACCTGAGCGGCGAGCCGCCCTACACGCCCGACGACCGCACGGTCGTCTTCTACGCCCCGACCTGGGAGGGTGACCGCCCGGCCGCGTGCTACGGGAGCGTCGCGACGCACGGCGAGGGCCTCGTCACCGCGCTGCTCGCGTCGGGCCGCCACCGCGTCGTCTACCGCCCGCACCCCCGCAGCGGCGTGGTCGACCCCGAGTTCGGTGCCGCGAACGAGCGGATCATCGCCGCGATCGCTGAGGCGAACGCGAAGGATCCGGCGGCCGGGCACGTCTACGACCAGTCCCCGACACTGGGGTGGCAGCTGAGCCTTCCCGACATCGCGATCTGCGACATCTCGGCGATGGTCTACGACCGGCTCGCGACCGGCAAGCCGATCATGGTCACGCGGCCCGTGGCGCCCGAGGCCGCCGTCGACGAGGGCGGCTACCTGAGCGTGTGCGAGTGGCTTGACGCGGAGGACGCGGCCGACCCGATCGGTGTGCTCGACCGTGTGATCGGCGACGTCGCGGCGCGCGAACGTCTCGGCACCTGGTCGCGGCACTACTTCGGCGACACGACGCCGGGAGCGCCGACCCAGCGCTTCCACGCTGCGATCGACGCCCTGCTCGCGAAGGCCGACGCGCAGCGCGCGAACTGAGCGCGGCCGTCGGAGGTTACGGATCGAGCGGTCCCGGATCCTGATCCGGATCCGGATCCGGATCCCCCCGCTCAGGCTGGGTGGTCGGCGTTGTAGCGCTCGAGCACGTCCGCAATCGGGGCGTCGAGCACGAGCTTGCCGCCGTCGAGGTAGAGCCCCCGCGTGCAGAAGCGGCGGAGGTCGCGCTCGTTGTGCGAGACGAGGAAGAGTGTCTTCCCCTCTCCGAGGAGCTGGCCGATGCGCTCGTAGCACTTGGCGCGGAACGCCCGGTCGCCCACGGCGAGCACCTCGTCGACGAGGAGCACGGGCTCGTCGAGCTGCGAGATGACGGAGAACGCGACCCGCACCTTCATGCCGCTCGACAGATGCTTGAACGGGGTGTCGATGACGTCGTGCGCGCCGGCGAAGTCGATGATCGAGTCGAAGCGCTCGGCGATCTCGCGCTTGCCGAGGCCGTGGAGGCCCGCGGTGAGCTGCACGTTGTCGCGCACCGTGAGGTCGCCGACGAAGCCGCCCGTGATCTCGATGAGCGGGGCCACGCCGACGCCGACCTTGATGCGTCCCTCGTCGGGGAAGAGCACCCCGGCGACGAGCTTCAGCAGCGTCGACTTGCCCTGGCCGTTGCGGCCAACCACGCCGATGGCCTCGCCCGGGCGGACCTCGAAGGAGACGTCGCGCAGCGCCCAGAACTCGCCCGGACGGCCGCGCCGCGAGCGGCCGGAGAACAGATCCTTGAAGCTTCTGCGGGAGCCGCGGTTGCGGCGGAAGCGCACGCCGAGGCCGGTGGCCTGCATGATCGGGCCTGGCCGCATATCGTCTGCCATGTCAGAGCTCCTTCAGCACGCCGCCGATGGTGCGGCGGAAGACGAGAACACCAGCGACGAGGAACGCGAGGGTCATCCCAGCGGAGGCCCCCACGAGCGCCCAGTTGAGCTGATCCGGGAAGAACCCTGCGCGGAACAGGGCGAAAATGCCCGAGAGCGGGTTGAGCCAGGCGAGCGGGCGCGCGAACTCCGGGAGGTCCGCGGCGCCGTAGATCACGGGGGACGCGTAGAAGAGCACGCGCAGGATCAGCTTCGCCGCGCGCTCGAGATCCCGGAAGAACACCACGAGCGGGGCGACGAGCAGGCCGATCCCGAGCGTGAGCGCCGCGAGCATGAGGACGCCGAGCGGGAACAGCACGAGCTGCCAGCTCACGCTCGCGCCGGTGAACAGCGCGAACGCGATGAGGACCGGCAGGCTCAGCAGAAACTCGATCCCCTTCGAGCACACGATCCGGCCCACCCAGATCCAGTGGGGGAGCGCGACGCTGCGCACGAGCTTCACGTCGCGGAGGAACGCGCGGGTCGAGTCGGACACCGAACCGTTGAACCAGACCCACGGCAGGAGGGCGGTCAGCAGGAAGACGATATAGGGCTCCTCGCCGACGGAGCGGGAGAACACCTGGGTGAAGATGAACCAGTAGATGAGGCTCATCAGCAGTGGATCGAGGATGGACCAGAGGTAGCCGAGAAGTGACGTCGAGTATCGCACCTTGAGGTCGCGCCTGGTCAGCAACCACAGCGAAGACCAGGCATTCCCGCGTTTCTGGCGCGGCGGCGTCGAATTCGTCACACGACCATTCTGCCTGTTTCGCGAAGCTGAGTAGTACGTGTACTCGTCGATCAGGAGTTTGATAAATTAGTTCGTGTGCCGCCAAAAACCTCGCCCACCGCGTCCGTGCCCGATCCAGAGGACCGCTCGGGCTCGAGTGAGCCGGTGACCCGCAACGTGTCGTCGTTCTCATCTGGCGCGCCGCGGGTGCGCCCGAGCCGGGCCTCCGGAGTGCAGGTCCCCGCCTCGCGATTCACTCAGCACCACCTCCCGACGTCGTCGGATGACGCTGCCGAGGATGTGCCGGAGGACGCCGTCGCGACAGAGGTTTCTGAGCTTGCAGAGGTTTCTGAGGTTTCTGAGGTTTCTGAGGGGGAGGCCGTCGCCGAGGCTCCCCAGGTCGAGGCTCCCGCGGTCGAGGCTCCAGCCGTCGAGGCTCCCGCCGTCGAGACCAAACCGGAGCCTGAGCAGCACGATCGGCCCGAGGCCGACGGCGGGCACGGCCTGCCCGAACACTCGGCGCCGCGCACGGGCAGGATCCAGGTCCCGGTGCCCTCGGTGGTTCGCGCCCGCGAGCGCGGCCGGATCGCGGCCCAGAACCCCGTGGTGCTCAGCACTGAGATGCTGACGAAGACGTACGGCTCGGTCGTGGCGGCGAACGAGGTCTCGATTGACGTTCACGCCGGTTCGTTCACGGGCGTCGTCGGCCCGAACGGTGCGGGTAAGACGACGACCCTCTCCATGATCAGCGGCCTCCTTCGCCCGACCTCGGGCCGGGTCACCGTCGGCGGCGTCGACGTGTGGACGGACGGGCCCGCGGCAAAGCGCCTGATCGGAACCCTTCCCGACCGTCTGCGGTTGTTCGACCGCCTCACTGGCGCGCAGCTGCTCTACTACTCGGGCGTCCTCGCCGGGGTCGAAGAGAGCGCGGTTGCGCAGCGCTCTGCGGAGCTCGCCGAGGCCTTCGGCCTCGAGTCGGCCCTCGGTCGCCTCGTCTCCGACTATTCGGCCGGCATGCAGAAGAAGATCGCGCTCGCATGCGCCATGATCCATGCGCCCGAGGTGCTCGTGCTCGACGAGCCCTTCGAGGCCATTGATCCGGTCTCGGCATCGAACGTCACCGAGATCCTCGAGAAGTACGTGAACGGCGGCGGCAGCGTGGTGATGTCGAGCCACAGCCTCGACCTCATCCAGCGGGTCTGCGACCACGTCTCGATCATCGTCGACGGCAGCGTTATCGCGCAGGGCACGGTCGACGAGGTGCGCGACGGGCTCAGCCTCGAGGAGCGCTTCGTCCAGCTCACCGGCATGAGCGACACCAGGAAGGGGCTCGAGTGGTTGCACGGCTCTTCCGACTCCGAGTAGCGCTGCTCGGCGGCAGCTTCCGGGGTTCGTTCGGCAAGGGCTTCCGCACGGTCCTGCTCTTTGTGTTGCTTGCGGTCGCCGCGACGGCGCTCGCTCTCGCTCCCGCCATGCTCGTGCAGGATCCGGCCCAGCGCGCCGTGCTCGATGTCATCATCGGCAGCCTGGTGATCGCGGGCGTCTTCATCGTGCCGTTCTTCGAGAACCGGCGCATGCTCGAGATCAGGCAGCTGGGGCTGCTCCCGGCGGGGGCCGGCTCGAAGGCGCTCGCGCTCTTCCTGTCCGGGATCCTGAGCTGGCCATTCTTCCTGCTGCTCGTCTGGCTCGCCGCCCTCGCGGTCAGCCGGCCCGAGTGGCGATCGCCCGCGTGGGTGACGCCCGTCGCGCTCATTCTCGTGGCGCTCTTCGCGCTGATCTCGACGCGGGTGGTCTCCGAGCTGTCGCGCCTGATCGCGGGGGAGCGCTACGCCGGAGCCGTCCGCACGGTCGGCTTCGTGCTGCTCATCGCGTTCCTCCCCGTCGTCGTGTTCGCCGCGGCGACGGCATTCGGACCCGACGGCTTCGCGGCGGCGAAGGACGCCTCCGGCGTGCTCTCGTGGACCCCGTTTGGCGCGGCCTTCGCGGCCCCCACGCTCGCGGCCGCCGGGGACATGTCCGGTGCGCTGGCGCGTCTCGGCATCGTGGCGGGCGGATTCCTCCTGATGCTCGCGCTGTGGTTCCCGGTCGCGATGGCCGCCTCGCAGCGCATCGACCGCCCGGTCGAGAGCGGCGTCGCGCGCACCGGCCTCGGCTGGTTCGAGCGCTTCGCGGCCCGCCCGTCGCAGGTGATCGCCGCGCGCGAGCTCACCTACTGGGCGCGGGATCCGCGCTACCGCGTCGCGCTCTTCGCGATCCCGATCGCGCCGATCGTCATGCTCGTGGCCTTCTGGGTCGCGGGTGCGGACCTGTGGGCGCTCGCGCTCGTGCCGCTGCCCGTGATCCTGCTGCTGCTCGCCTGGTCGCAGCACAATGACGTCGCCATGGATTCGACCGCGATCTGGTCGCACGTCGCGAGCGGCACGAAGGGCGCCGCGGATCGCGCCGGCCGGCTCGCCCCCGTGCTCCTCGTCGGGATCCCGCTCGCGCTCATCGGCTCGAGCGTGACGGTCACGATCCTGGGCGACTGGCGCGTGCTTCCCGCCGTGATCGGGATGAACCTTGCGGTGCTCCTCGTGACGACGGGAGTGACGAGCGTGTTCTCCGTGGCGATGCCCTACCCGACGACGAGGCCGGGGGACAGCCCGTTCGTGCAGCCGCAGTGGTCGGGCTCCGGCTCGGGCCTCGCGCAGACCCTCTCGATGGTCGTCGCGATCGCGCTCTCCGTGCCGCCCGTCTGGTTCTCGGTTGCCGGGATCCTCGACATCACGCTCGGCGAGAACCTCTGGGCGCTCGCCTTCGGCGTGCTCTACGGCCTCGCGGTCCTGGGGGTCGGGATCCTGATCGGCGGCAAGATTTTCGATCGCAGCGGCCCCGAGCTGATCGCGGTCACGCAGGTCTTCGACTGAGCCGGGCCGGCGGGTTTACAATCTGAGCATGGGTATCTTCACGCGACGCGACTCCGACACCGCAGGCGGCGGCACTGCAGGTGGAACCGACGTGCTCGACCGCGAGCTCGAGAAGCTCCTCGAAGAGGACGCGCAGATCGAGGATGGCGACCACGAGCGCTTCTCGCACTACGTTCCGAAGGACAAGATCCTCGAGTCGGCCGTCACGGGCAAGCCCGTGCGCGCCCTCTGCGGCAAGAAGTGGACGCCCTCGCGCGACCCGGAGAAGTTTCCGGTCTGCCCCGACTGCAAGCGCGTATACGAGCGGATGAAGAAGTAGCCGCTCGCTTTCTCCGCGACCGAGATGCTCCGTGCACATTGTGCCGGGGCATTTTTATTTCTTGACCAGTTTCAGTTTTGTGTAATGCCGAGAGTGTCAGTGCATCGCTGCACGTCCGTTCATTGTTCCCCGAGCTGTTGACATCGAGCGCGCGTAATCGCCATTCTTAGTCTTGCGTAATTCACATTAGGGTCACCTAATTAACATCAGATGTGCATTTTTTGTCAACCTAGCGGAGGGCAGTTTTAGCATGTTCCGATCCAGTCGACCGTCCACCCGAACCCGACGGCTTGCTCAAGGCAGCCTCGTCGGCGTTCTGATCGGAGCGGCCCTCGTCGGCTGCTCGGGTGTTGTGCCTGCTGAGCGAGAGGTTGGCGAGCTGTCGTCTGCACAGTCCTCCGTCCTGCTAAAGGATCAGCGAGATATCGAGGTGAAGCTTGACGCCCCGGCCGAGCGCATCGCCTCAGCAGTGATTCCGGCCCCGGTGATCATTGCGGCCGTCGACGGATCCTGGGACCGCATTGTGGGGATCAACCAGTCGCTTCTCGACTCCAACAAGCAGGGTATTATTTCGAAGATCTTCCCCGACTCCGTCACTACTCCGGTAATCTCGGGGCGCGACTTCGTTCCGAACATGGAGGAGATTCTCGCGGCGGACCCCGATCTGGTGATCCAGTGGGCGCACATGGGAGACGAGATCCTCGCTCCGATTGAGAGCGTCGGAATCCCGGTCACGGGGCTGAAGTACGGGACTCAGGACGACCTCGAGAAGTGGGTCACGCTATTTGGGGAGGCGATCGGCAAGGAAAACCGGGCTGAGGACATTCTTGACCTCATGCACGCCGAGGCCGATGAGATCTCCAAGCAGATCAAGTCGCTCAATGCCCCGTCGCCGCGTGCGCTCAGCCTGTCGTACAAGGAGACCGGGCTCGGCGTGTCGACCGCCAAGGACTACGCGCAGTACGTGTTCGATCTCGTGGGTGCGACCAACGTCGCCGAGCACGCCGAGGTTGCTGACGGGGTGGCGAGTCCCGAGCAAATCGTTGAGTGGGATCCCGAAATCATCTTCTTGTCCGCGTTCGATCCCGCGACGCCGGAGGACGTGTACGCAGACCCGCGCTTTGCGGAAGTCAGCGCGGTGAAGGAGAAGCGTGTCTACCGGGCCCCGCAGGGCGTCTATCGCTGGCAGGTCCCGTGCGCGGAGTCGCCCCTCTTCTGGAACTGGGTTGCGTCCGTGACCTACCCCGGGCAGTTTAAGTCGGACATGCCTGCCAAGATGCGAGAGCAGATCGAGTTCCTCTACAACTACTTGATGACGGACGAGGACATTGAGCAGGTACTTCGCATCGACTTGAACGGCCAGAGCGCGAACTACGATGCCGTCGTCAAGGGCTGAGGTTCGCGGGCAGGACACCACGTTTTCGGGGCCGCGTGCGCGTGATCGGCGCGGTTCCGAGGGTCTCGCCCACGCGGCTAGCGCGCCGGACATCCCGCTGTCCTCTGCGGAGGGAGAGGGGCGCGGCGCGCGGCGCGGCCGCGCGGCGGTACAGCTGACGCTCTTCGGGCTCTTGCTCATGTGCGCGCTGGTTCTGGCCGTTGGAGCTGGCCGGCTGGGGGTGTCCCCGCTCAACGTGATCTCGATCGTGCTCAACGAACTCGGGATCCCGGGGTTTGAAGGTTCCTGGACGGAGAAGGAGCGCACTGCCGTGGCGATGATCCGAGCGCCGCGGGCGCTCATGGCGGCCCTTGCCGGTGCAGCCCTCGCGGTTTCCGGAGCAGTGCTGCAGGCGCTTTTCCGGAACCCCCTGGTCTCTCCAGATGTGATCGGTGTCTCTTCGGCGGCGTCATTCGGAGGAGTCCTCGTCATCATGATCGGTGGCGGCGGAGTCGCACTCATGAGCGGTTCGTTCGCGGCAGGGTTGGTCGCCGCGTTGCTCGTGATGCTGCTCGGCAGAATCCGCACGGGCTCGCCCGTGCTCACGATCGTGCTGGGAGGAATCGTCGTTTCAGCGTTCTTCGATGCGCTCGTGTCGCTCGTGACATATCTCGCGGATCCGTACACGACCCTGCCATCGATCACGTTCTGGCTCATGGGCTCCTTTGCCTCGGCGAGCTGGGAGAAGCTGGCACTCCTGACTGTACCGGTCGCGCTCGGGCTGCTGTTTGTCTTTGCCCTGCGATGGCGAGTCAACATTCTGTCCCTGGGCGACGAGGAGGCGAGTGCCTTGGGGATGCGCCCGGGCCTTATGCGTGGTGCGCTCATCGTCGCGGTCTCGCTCCTCACCGCCTCATCGGTAGCGGTCGCTGGAGTGATCGGGTGGGTCGGGCTCGTGATCCCGCACATGGTCAGGCTGCTCGTCGGGCCTGATCATCGAGTGTTGCTGCCCGGTGCAGCGCTCCTCGGTGCAGCGTACGTGCTGCTCATGGACACGGTTGCGCGCACCGTGGTGCAGGTGGAGGTTCCGATCGGCATTCTCACCGCGGTGATCGGCGCTCCGGTCTTTGTCGCCGTCCTGATCAAGAGAACCCGTGGAGGGCGGACACTTGCCTAACGAAGTCGTCCTCGAGGCGGCCGGCATTGGCCACCGATTTGGTGGCAGTGATTGGCTGTTCCGAGACATAGATATCTCCGTGCGCGAGGGCGAGATCGTCGCGGTGATTGGTCCGAACGCGCGGGGAAAGACCACGCTCCTGAGCTGCCTCGTGGGAGTCCGAGCGCCGCGAGAGGGTACGGTCACCAGGCCGCGCGGCGTGGGGTACGTTCCGCAAGCTGCCGCGGCCGAGCACCCATTCACCGCGCACGAGATAGTGGTCATGGGTCGCGCGAGACGGGTGCGCGCCTGGGCGTCCCCCTCGCGGGCCGACCGTGCGGCCGCCGGGGAGGCCCTGGAGCGCGTTGGTGTTGGAAAGCTTAGCGAACGTGCGTTCAGGGAACTCTCCGGCGGACAACGCCAGCTCGTACTGATGGCGAGGGCGCTCGTGTCGGCCCCCGGCCTTATCGTGCTCGACGAGCCGACCTCGGCCCTCGACTTGAAGAATCAGCGCAGGGTCCTCTCGGTCATCCGCGACCTCTCCGAGGAGGGGATCGGGGTGCTTTTCACTACGCACGACCCGACACACGCGTTGCACGTGTCTCGGCGCACCCTCCTTATGGACCGTGAGATTGAGATCGGAAAGACCGCAGATCTTCTCGCGGCAGACACTCTCAGCCGGGTGTTTCAGACCCCGGTAGTGACCACCCAGGTCGAGTTTGGGAGCGGACGGCGGACGGTCGTTGCTCCCGACCTGATCCGGCACAAGAAAACGGAGGTGAGGAGTTGAACGCAAAGGTGCTTGCCCTCGTGCAGCGCGAGAACGCTGCGGCAGGGGGACCGTCCGGCCGAGCCGAGCTGCGTGATGTGTATGACCTCGACTCGATGGAACTGAGTTCGTACACAGGGGTCGTCGTCTCGGGACACTGTGACCAGAGGTTCTTGTGTAAGCAGCGTGAGGTTCTCGAGCGATGGGTCGTGGAGGGCGGGCGGCTCCTCATTAACGGTCATCCGCACCTTGGCTTCTTATCTGAACTGCCGCGGACCCGAAAGCTCGAGTTTCACACGCAGAGCGAGCTCGCGCTCGCGGAGGTGGAGCCTCATCCGATCTGGTCTGGAATTGACCGCCGCGATGTCCTCTTCAAGACCGGCGTACCGGGCGTTCACAGCTTTGAGGAGCTGAAACGGATCGGTGTCGCGGGGTTTTATGCGCACGCTTACCTCGTCGGACTCCCCAGGGGGACCCGCGTCATTACCGGGATCGGAGCACACCGGCTTCCGGTTGACGTGAGCTACCCGCTTGGAAGCGGTGAGGTGATCGTCCACTGCGGAAACGATCTCGCCGTTTTCGCTCACCGCGGTACGACAGCCGAACGGCTGCCGGAACAAGTGATGTGTTACCTGGAGGGACGATGAGACGGATTGGCTTCATTCATTCGGGGAGCCACTTCCAGCTTGCCTGTCTGAACGACCCGGCAGTTGTCGCACTCGACGTCGTCGACTGTTATGCGCCGGAGCTGGATGCGAAGGACCTGGAAGGGCTCGACGCGCTGTTCGTGAGCGCGAGGCTGCACCCGGGGGTCATCCCTGCGATTGCGCCGCTCGTGCTGGACTTTTTGGCAGGCGAGGGCCGGCGCGTCTACGTGGATGGCGAGAACTCGGTGGGCGAGTGGCTGCCGGGGACGGGCGAGGAGCCCCGCGGCACGAACTTTTGGGGCTGGCGGGTTGGCGAAGACGTAGGACGGCGTTCGGTCAACCGCACGCACCCGTTCTGGGACCGGTTGAGCGAGCGATCGGTGCACTGGCACTATCACGGGGTGCTCACGCATCCCTCTGCTGCTGTGCCACTCGTGAGGCTAGAAGAAATCGAGGATCCGCCCCAGTCAATTGATCCGTGGGGGTTGCCGTATCGGGCGCTCCCGGACCACCCGAACACGCTGCTCTACGTCGACTCCGCGACGTTCGTCGCGGAGATCGTTGTCAGCACGATGGATGCGGCATTCCATCACGGATCCGGGTTCATGCCCGGTGCCACGCAGCTCTTCTACCGAATGCTGCGCTGGCTCGGGGAACCGCGATCCTAGCGCCGGCAGCCGATGGGTGACTCGTCGGCGCCGTGCTCGAGAACGGGCCCCACGAGATAATTGCGCGGGGCCCGTTTTCTGTGTTTAGCGGTGCTTAGGTCTCTAGCGGTACTCGGTCGGGATCGCTGGGTCGCCGCGCGTGAGGCTCATGGCGACGGGCGGCAGCTCCTTGACCCGCAGCTGGTGGCGCTCGCGCGCCGCCGCGATGCCCTCGGCGCCGGTGTGGCCGGGCTGCTCGGCGCCGTCGAGCACGAGCGGCACGAGCACCTCGCGGCCGTCGTTCTCGGCTCCCTCTTCCTCGCCGCCCGGGCCGTCGCCGAGCAGGATCCGCTCGGCGGTTGCAATGCCGCGGGAGTTGTAGGCGCGGCGCACGCTCTTGCGGCCGCCCACCGAGATCTTGTCGGCCGATTTCTTGGCGACGGACACCCAGTCGCCGTTGCCGTCCTCGTGCGCGACGAGCTTGTAGACCATGCCCATGGTGGGGGTGCCGGATCCGACGACCACGGAGGTGCCGACGCCGAAGCTGTCGACGGGGGAAGCCGCGAGCGCGGCGACCGTGTACTCGTCGAGGTCGTTCGTGACGGTGATCCGCGTCTTCGTAGCTCCGAGCTCGTCGAGGAGTCGGCGCACGCGCGCCACCACGATCGGGAGGTCGCCCGAGTCGATGCGGACGGCACCGAGACCGGTGCCCGCGACCTCGATCGCGGTGCGGACACCCTCGTCGATATCGTAGGTATCGACGAGCAGCGTCGTGTCGACGCCGAGTGCCGCGACCTGCGCCTCGAAGGCCTGCCGCTCGCTGTCGTGCAGCAGCGTGAAGCTGTGCGCGGCGGTGCCCATGGTGGGGATCCCGTAGCTGCGGCCGGCCTCGAGGTTGGAGGTGGCGCTGAAGCCCGCGATGAACGCGGCGCGCGCCGCGGCCACGGCGCTGCGCTCGCCCGTGCGCCGGGACCCCATCTCGGCGAGTGGCTTGCCGCCTGCCGCGTGCACCATCCGGGAGGCGGCGGTGGCAACCGCGGAGTCCTCGTTTAGGATGCTGAGCGCGATGGTTTCGAGCAGCACGCCCTCGGCGAAGCTGGACTCGACCGTGATCAGCGGCGAGCCGGGGAAGAACACCTCGCCCTCGGGGTATCCCCAGATGTTGCCGCTGAAGTTGAAGTCAGCGAGCCAGTCGATGGCCTGATCGCTGACGATGCGTTCGCGGCGGAGGAACTCGAGCTCGGGCTCGCCGAAGCGGAAGTCGCGGATGGCTTCGAGGAGTCTGCCGGTGCCGGCGACTGCGCCGTAGCGGCGCGCGCCGGAGAGCCTGCGTGCGAAGAGTTCGAAGACGCTGCGCCGGTGGGCGGTGCCGGCTTGCAGGGCGGCGTCGACCATCGTGAGCTCGTAGTGATCCGTGAGAAGAGCGGTTGTCGTTTCCACGTCGTCAGCATAGCCGGAGCGGACCCGTTTCGAGCCTGCGCGGCTCGGGCGGGGCGCGATCCCGCGTGTGGTGGGCTTGAGCGCCGCCGCGGGCGGGGAAGGCCCTGCTCATCAGTGGAAATCCCTCGATGCGGTGCCGGCTGGGGCGGCGAGGGGTTCGAAGGACTCGGCGATCACGTTGACGACGCCCTCGGGGGAGCGCTCGAGCGCTCCCTTGACGATGAGCGCGGGGGAGGAGCGGGCGACGAGCCGGTTGGCTGCCCACACGTTGGCCCAGGTGACGATGTTGGTGCTGCCCGACTCGTCCTCGAGGGTGATGAAGGTGATGCCACCCGCGGTGCTGGGCCGCTGGCGGTGGGTGACGAGCCCCGCGACCTCGATGGAGGCTCCGGGGCGGTGGCTCGTGAGCCGGTCGGAGCGCACGACGCCGCGGGCGTCGAGGCCCGCGCGGAGGAGCGCGAGCGGGTGGGTGCCCGTGGCGATGCCCGTGGACCAGAGGTCGAGGGCGGTCTGCTCCGCCGTGCTGAGGACGGGCAGGAGCGGCGGCTGCACCGAGACCGCGATTCCGGGGAGGAAGCGCTCGCGGTTGTCGGAGGCGGGCGCCGCGGCCCAGAGCGCCTCGCGTCTGCCGAGGCCGAGGCCCTCGCAGGCGCCCGCCGAGGCGAGGGCTTCGAGTCTCGTGCGGTCGAGGTCGGCGCGGCGCGCGAGGTCGGCGAGGTCGAGGAAGGGGCCGCCGAGTTCGCGCGCCTGTTTGATGCGTTCGGCGGTCGCGCTCTCGATGCCGCGGATCTCGGAGAGGCCGAGTCGCACGGCGAAGGCGCCGTCTCTGCGGTGAGCCCCGGAGGTGTCGGGGGAGCGCTGGTCGAACGGGGGGACGGGCTGTGGTTCTGCGCTTGGCGGGTCGTCTGCGGAGCAGCTCGCGCCGCCGCGCTGTGGAGTGCGCGCGCCGGGGAGCGGTTCGAGGTCGGAGTGCGCTCGGGAGTGCTGGACGTCGGGCGGCAGCACCTCGACGCCGTGCCTGCGCGCGTCTTCGACGAGGGTGCGGGGGGAGTAGAAGCCCATGGGCTGCGAGCGTAGGAGGCCGGCGAGGAAAGCGCCGGGGTAGTGCAGCTTGAACCAGGCGCTCACGTAGACGAGGAGGGCGAAGCTGATCGAGTGGCTCTCCGCGAAGCCGAAGCCGGCGAACGCCTCGATCTGCTCGTACATGTGGATGGCTTCCTGGCCTTCGATCCCGTTCTCGGCCATGCCGGCGAAGAGTTTCTCTTTGAGCGCTTCGATGCGTTCCTGGCCGCGTTTGGAGCCCATGGCGCGCCGGAGCAGGTCTGCGTCTTCTGCGGAGCAGCCGCCGACGGCCATGGCCATCTGCATGAGCTGTTCCTGGAAGAGCGGGACTCCGAGGGTGCGCCGCAGCACGGGCTCGAGCTTGGGGTGCGCGTAGGTGACTTCTTCGGCCCCGTTGCGCCTGCGGAGGTAGGGGTGGACGGCGCCGCCCTGGATGGGGCCGGGCCTGATGAGGGCGATTTCGATGACGAGGTCGTAGAAGGAGCGGGGGCGCAGCCGGGGAAGGGTGTTGAGTTGGGCGCGGCTTTCGAGCTGGAACACGCCGATCGCGTCGGCCCGGCAGAGCATGTCGTAGACGCCGGGCTCCTCCCGCGGGATCGTGTCGATCCGCCACCGCTCACCCGTGTGCTCGGCGACGATGTCCATCGACTTGCGGAGTGCGCTCAGCATGCCGAGCCCGAGGAGGTCGAACTTGACGAGCCCCATCGACTCGCACGAGTCCTTGTCCCACTGGAGCACGGTGCGCAGGTCCATGCGGGCGTGTTCGATGGGGCACACTTCGCCCACGGGGCGCTCCGTGAGCACCATTCCGCCCGAGTGGATCCCGAGGTGGCGCGGGGCCGTGAGGAAGCGGTTGGCGAGCGCGTGGACCTGCCGCGGGAGCGGGCTTTCCGGGTCCTCCGGGAGCGAGTTCCACCGTTCGAGGCCCTTGGTCCAGGCGCGCTGCTGGCCCGCGCCGAAGCCGAGGGCCTTCGCCGCGTCGCGTACGGCGGCCTTGGGGCGGTAGGTGATGACGTTCGCGACCTGGGCGGCGTTGCGGCGGCCGTAGGTGTCGTAGACGTACTGGATGATCTCCTCGCGCCGCTCGGAGTCGAAGTCGACGTCGATGTCTGGCTCCTCGTCGCGCATGCTCGAGAGGAAGCGTTCGAAGGGGAGGTTGTAGAAGATGGAGTCGACGGCGGTGATCCCGAGCACGTAGCAGACGGCCGAGTTCGCGGCGGAGCCGCGCCCTTGACACAGGATCCCGAGTTCGCGGGCCTTCTGCACGAGGTCGTGCACGATGAGGAAGTAGCCGGGGAAATCCTTCGCCTCGATGACGTCGAGCTCGCGTTCGAGGCGCTCGCGGGTGGCGTCGTTGAGAGCGCCGTAGCGCCGCTCGGCGCCCGCCCAGACGAGGCTGCGGAGCCACTCCATCTGCGTCTGTCCACCGGGGGGAGCGAGCTTCGGGAGCTTGGGTTTCGCGGCCTTCAGCGGGAAGGCGAGCTCCTGGGCGAGCGGAACGGTGCGCGCGATCGCATCGGAGTGGCTCGCGAAGCGCCTGAGCAGGGAGGCCCCGCTGCGCAGGTGCGCGGCGCCGGAGGCCGGCAGGTGCGGGTCGAGCTCTTCGAGGCTGCGCCGTGCGCGGACGGCGGCCATCGCCTCGGCGAGCGGGGCGTCCGCACGGGTGGCGTAGTGCGCGCCCCCGGTCACGAGGGTCGGGAGCCTGGCTTCGCGCGCGAGCGCCGCGAGCCGGTCGTTGCGTGGATCGTCGCCGGGGTGACCGTGGCTCGTGAGCTCGACGTGCACGTTGTCGCGCCCGAAGAGCGCGGTGAGCCGGTCGAGTTCGGCGCGGGCCGCGGCATCGCCAGCGGTCCGCGTGCTCGCGCCCTCGAGTGCGCGCCGCACGCCGCCCTTGCGGCAGCCCGTGAGGATCGCCCACTCGCCGCAGGCCGCGGCGGCGAGCTCCTCGAGCTCGTAGACGGGTCTGCCTTTCTCGCCCCCGGTGAGCTGGCCCTCGGTGATCGCGCCTGCGAGCCGGTGATACCCGGAGATGCCGCGCGCGAGGACGAGGAGGTGCGTGCCGGCGGGGTCGGTCGCCCCGAGCTGCGGGGCGTCGAGCCCGAGCGTGAGCTCGGCACCGTAGACCGTGAGGAGCTCGCGCCCGCTCTCGCGGATCGCGAGCTCGGCCGCCTCGGCGAACACCGCGGCGCCGTAGAGCCCGTCGTGGTCGGTGAGCGCGAGGCCCGCGAGCCCGAGGCGGGAGGCCTCGCGCGCGAGCTCCTCGGGCGAGGAGGCGCCGTCGAGGAAGCTGAAGTGCGAGTGGGCGTGGAGCTCCGCGTAGGGGACGACGTCCTCGGCGAGCTCGCGCGGCAGGCGTGGGCGCGCCGGGGCCTCTGGCGACTGCGGCGTCGCTTTCGGACTCCCAGCCTCTGCGAGCCCTTCGAGGGGCTCATCCGCGGGTGTTCTGCCGGAGAGTCTGCGCTCGAACTCGCGCCACGGTAGTGGAGAGTTGTTCCATCCCATGGGTGCCTCCTCTCTGGGTTCCGCGGGGTCGATGGTTCAGCTTGCTCGGGTTGCTCGGGCGTGCTCAGTCGTATCTGCCCTCCGCGAGCCAACGCCCGGGCTCACGGAGCAGCAGCCAGGCGTCGCCGTTCGCGAGCTGCAGTTGCAGCCGGAAGCGTGGCGGGGTGCCGGCCCACCAGCGCTCGCGGATCGGCCACGGCCTGGACCACCCGCTCACCTCCGCCGCGAGCTCGCTGCCCGCGACGCTGAGCCTTTCCGGGCGCGCGGTGAGCAGGTCGTCGGCGTCGATTCCCACATCCTCGCCGCGGGGGCCGGCGAGCGCCGCGGGCAGGGGGTCGGGGAAGATCCTGCTCGGAGCGGGTCCGGGGAGTGCGCCCGGCCAGGGGCCGACGCCCGAGTCCCGTGCCCCGCGGGCGCGCTTGCCGCGCCGGGTGGTGCCCCAGGGGACGAAGCGCTGCCGGTCAGCGAGGAGCCTGCCGCCGGCGAGGGAGACCGTGCCGACGCCGGTGTGCCCGAGCCTGCTCTGTGCGCGGCTCAGGTGGTGGTGGATGCGCTCGTCTGGCTCGGTGCTCCAGAGCCCTGGCTCGTGCGCGGAGGCTCGGTCGGTGTGGGTTGGGGTGATGCGCACGCGGGCGATGCCCGCCCCGCCCCGCTCCGTTTCCCTGGCGATGCCAGACGCCTGCCAGCGGATCCGCCCGAGCGTGTCGGAGGCGGTGAAGCGGCGGGGGTGCGCCCACTCGCGCTCGTGCCGCGCCCCCACGTCGTCGGTGAGTTCGAGCCGGAGCGCGGTGCAGACGAGCCGCTCCCTGGCGATCCCGTCGATGAAGCGCTCGGCGAGAGTGGCGCAGGCGAAGGCCAGTTGCTCGGCCGTTTCAATGGGGGGCTCGAACTCGAGTTCGACGGTGAGCTCGCGCGGCGGGGTGCGCGGCCGGACCTCGGCGCCGCGCACGGGCACGGTTCCTCTCGCCGCGTGGTGTGCCGCGACGCCCTCCGCGCCGAACCGCTGCCGCACGGCGTCCTCGGGGAGTGCGGCGAACGCGCCCAGCGTGCGGATCCCGAGGCCGTGCAGCACCTCGGCGAGCGCGGGCGCTGCCGCGCGGGAGATGGGCAGCGGGCTGAGGAACGCCGGGGAGCCGCCTGGCTGCACGATCCGGAGGCGGGGGAGCGGAGCCTCGACGCCGGGGGATCCCGCGGCGGATCGGGCCGCCTGCTCCGCCGCGAACAGGCCGTCAGCGAAGCCGATCCTCGCGCCGCTGATCCCGAGCCCCTCGGCGAGCTCGAAGAGGGCGGTTGCCGCCTCCTGCTCGCCGCCGTAGTAGCGCACGGGCCCCCTCGCCCGCATCGCGCAGAGCCCGGGCCGACGCGGCTCGACCCCCGGGATGAGCCCCTCGATGGCGGCGAGCACGGGGGCGAAACGGCGCGCGTCGACCTCGGGGTCGTGAGGGTGCACCTCAAGCTCGGGGCAGCGCGATTGCGCCTCGCGCTCGCGAAGGCCCGGATGCACGCCGCCCGCCCGGGCCGTCTCTGAGCAGGCGACCACCTGGTGGTCGGCCACGAGCGCGAGCGGCGCGGCTGCACGCACTGACGCTGACGCTGACGCGGGCGCTGCCTGTGCGGCGGCGCGCTCCCTCTCGGTATTCTCCTGGTCCTCTGCGAACTCCGCCGACTCCTCAAGGAAGGCATGGATCGGCCAGTCGGGCACCCAGAAGACGAGCGCGCGCTCCCCGGAGGTCACAGCGGAGCCAATCGTCGCACCGCGGGTGCGGCCTGCTCGGCGATCGCGCCGCCCGCGAATTCCACGGTGTGGGTGCGCGTGCCCCTCCGGTCCTCCGACTGGACCGTGAGCACCCGGTCGGCGAGGAGCCCGTGGCCCTCGCCCAGCCCCGTCCAACTCGACGCGGTGACGCGCAGCGTGCTTTCGGTGCGCGGCCAGTCGCCCGCGACGATGAGCGCGGCGCCGTGATCCCGCAGCCGCGCCGAGATCCGCTCCACATCGCCGAGACCCGGCTGCTCGCGCGTGCACAGGAGCACGACCGTGAGGATCTCGCTGAGCGCGCCGGCGAGCCCCAGCGCGTCTGCCCCCGGATCCGGGATGAGCACGCAACGGTCGAGCGCGATCCCGAGCCCGGCCGCCGCCTCGGCGCCGAAGCCGGGGCAGCCGATGATCCCGCACCACGCGCCCGACGCCGAGGCCTCGGCGAGGAAGGCGAGGGCGAGCTGTTGCGAGCCGTGCACGGCGTAGCTCGCCCCCTGCCTGAGCGCCCCGCCGGGGAGCAGCCCGCGCAGCCCGGCTGGCGTGGGCAGGCCCCGCTCGCCCAGCCGCAGCGGCTGCATCTCGGAGATGCGCTGCTGTAGCGAGCGGACGGTGGCGGTCGAAGTCATGGAGCAATATTCGAACATATGTTCGAATAAGTCAATCCGGGATCCGGCCTGTCGCGAGGGGGTTTCAGGAGGCTCTCAGAGGCCCCGTTCGCGGGGCGGGTGTTCCGCAGCGGAACGGCGTAGGATGGTGAGGATGGATGAAGACGAGCTGGACGACTACGAGCGCGAGGCGGAGCTGTCGCTGTTCCGCGAATACCGGGATATCGCGAGCCAGTTCCGGTATGTCGTGGAGACCGAGCGGCGCTTCTATCTTGCGAACGAGGTCGACCTCAAGCGCCAGGATGCCGGCAGCGACTTCTACTTCGAGCTCACGATGAGCGACGTCTGGGTGTGGGATGTCTACCGCTCCGACCGCTTCGTGAAGTCGGTGCGCGTGCTCACCTTCAAGGACGTGAACGTCGAGGAGCTCTCGGCGCGCGAGTTCAAGCTGCCGCAGGAGCTCGCGCTCGACGAGTAGCCTTCGCGCTCCCGAGGAACTTCGCTCACAGGCGCACGCCTTGCACGGATCTCGCGCAAGATATCCACATTTCTGGCGCCCGCACCCCACGGCCGTTCCCTCGCGCCCAGGATGGTGCGCAGGAGGTGCGCCATGGAAGAACGGGCCGTCAAGAGCACGCAGCGCAACAGGGAGATCGGGGCACGCGGCGAGGAGATCGCCGCGGGGTATCTCGCGGGCAGGGGGTACGTGATCCTCGACCGCAACTGGAGGTCGAGTCACGGCGAACTCGACCTCGTGGTGAGGGATGGCAGTGAGCTCGTCGCCGTCGAGGTGAAGACGCGCAGCGGTACCGGATACGGTAGCCCGCTCGAGGCGATCACCGCGCGGAAGGCGGCGAGGCTGAGGCGGATCCTGCTCGACTGGGTGCGGGATCACCATCACGGCCGCGCTTCGCTCCGGGTGGACGCGATCGGGATCGTTATGCGGCCGCGGGAGACGCCGCGGATCGACCACCTGCAGGGCATCTCGTGAGCGCCCTCGTCTGCCGGGCGGCATCCGTTTCGCTCACCGGGCTCGAGGGCGAGATCGTCACGGTCGAGGCCGCCGTCTCACAGCAACTCCCCGGGATGGCGATCATCGGCCTCCCCGATGCGGCGCTCGCGGAGGCGAAGCAGCGCGTGCGCACCGCGACGGCACAGGCCGGGCTCCAACTAGCCGATCGCTTTATTACGGTGAACCTCAGCCCCGCGTCGCTCCCGAAACACGGATCCGGATTCGATCTCGCGATCGCGCTAGCGGCGCTCGCCGCATCCAGAAAGCTCCCCGCGAGCAGGCTCGACGGGATCGCGCACCTCGGCGAGCTGAGCCTGAGCGGCGGGCTCAGGCGGCCGGCAGGCTTGCTCTCCGCGGTCATCGCGGCACGCCGCCACGGCTTCTCCCGGGTCATGGTGCCGGGGGACAGCGCCGACGAGGCCGCCCTCGTTCCCGGCATCGAGGTCATCGCCGTGGAGGGCATCGCGCACGCGGTCGCCTGGTACCGCGGCGAACGCAGGGCGCTGGACCTCAGAAGGGCGGTCGTGCTGCCCGGTCCCGGATCGCGGCGCGAGGAGGTCCGGGATCTCTCGGAGGTCGTGGGACAGCCTGAATCGGTCGAGGCGCTCGTCGTTGCCGCTGCGGGGAAGCACCACGTCTCGATGGTCGGCCCGCCAGGCGCGGGCAAAACCCTGCTCGCAACGGGGCTTCCGTCGATCCTTCCCGAGCTCGACGACGACGAGGCCCTCGAAGCGAGCAGCATCGCCTCGCTCGGAGGCGACCCGCTCACCGCCCTGGTGCGGCGCCCGCCGTTCGAGAGCCCCCACCACACGGCATCCTCGGCGTCGATCGTCGGTGGCGGAACCGGCAACGAGGTGCGACCGGGCGCCATCACCCGCGCCTGCCACGGGGTGCTGTTCATCGACGAGGCGCCGGAGTTCAACCGCTCCGTGCTCGATGCGCTCAGGCAGCCCCTCGAAACCGGGCGGGTGGAGATCCACCGGGCGCGTGTGCGCGCAACCATGCCGGCAAAGGTCCAGCTCGTGCTCGCCGCGAACCCCTGCCCGTGCGGCAACGCAGGGGCGCCCGAAACCGAAGCGAAGTGCAGGTGCACCCCGCATCTTCGGTACAGCTACATGCAACGCATTTCCGGACCGCTCGCCGACCGGATCGACCTGCGCCTCAGCCTCGCCAGGGTCTCCCGAGTATTGCGAGACGATCAGCGCGGGGGAAGACAGGACAGTCGTGCGCTCAGGGCGCGAGTTGAGCGGGCCAGGCGCGTCGCCGCGAAACGACTCCGCGGCACCCCCTGGCGCGTGAACTCCGAGGTGCCGGGTAGCTGGCTGCGCAGCTCCGACGCCCGACTGGCGCGCACCGAAACGCAGGTGCTCGACCGCGCACTGGAGAGGGGATCCATCACGCTGCGCGGCTACGACCGGGTGCTCCGCATGGCCTGGAGTATCGCAGACCTCTCGGATGAGGTGAAACCGGGGCGCAAGGAGATCGCCTCGGCGCTCGCCTACCGAGGCGGAGGGCTCTCGTGAGCGGGCAGCGAGTTGCTGGCGGAATCGACGCCGCGCTGACCGAGGGCACGCTGCGTCTCGTTGACGAGGAGGCGCGGCCCACGCTCGGAGACTCACCGGAGCAGCTGGTCGAACTCACCGCCCGAGCGATCTGGTCCCGCCTGATCGAGCCAGGCGACGCGATCGCAGGTGCACTCGTGCGATCCCTCGGCGTCGAACAAGCGCTGCAACTCCTGCTCAACGACGCCGCGCCAGCGGACGTGCACCGCGAGCTTCAGGCGCGGGGCGCCGAAGGGCTGAGCGTACGCGCCACAGCGCACGCCGTCGAACGATGGAAGCCACGCCTCAACCGAAACGACGTGCTCAACGACCTCGAGCGGGCGAGACGATCGGGGATCCGGATCGTGGCCCCCGGCCTGGACGACTGGCCCGAGGCACTCGACGACCTCGGGGACCACGCGCCCATGCTGCTGTGGGTGCGCGGAGACCCGAGCCACCTCAGGCGGCACGCGCTCGCCGTCGTGGGGGCCCGAGCCTGCACGGGCTACGGCAGCAACGTCACCGCCGAGCTCGTCGACAGCGCCTGCGGAACAGGGACAGCAATCGTCTCCGGAGCCGCCTACGGGATCGACGCGGTCGCGCACCGCACCGCGCTCGCCGTCGGCTGCCCCACCATCGCCGTGCTCGCGGGCGGAGCCGACCGGCCCTACCCGGCCTCGCACACATCCCTGCTCGCCCGGATCGCCGAGGTGGGGGCCGTCTGCTCGGAAATGGTGCCCGGATCGGCGCCAACGCGTTGGCGCTTCCTGCAACGCAACCGGCTGATCGCGGCGCTCGCCGCAGCGACCCTGGTCACCGAGGCGGGCGTCAGATCGGGATCGCTGAACACCGCCGGGCACAGCGCGGCGCTCGGGCGGGAACTCGGGGCCGTGCCCGGGCCGATCACGAGCGCCGCGTCGGCGGGCTGCCACCGCCTCATCCGGGAGTACGGGGCGACCCTCGTCTCGAACGCGGCGGAGCTGCGGGAGTTCCTCGGCGCAGACGAGTTCGGGGTGCTCGGAGAGGGTGAGGACCGACAGCCAGAGCTGCATCGACGCGTTCTCGACGCGCTGCCGCTCACCGGATCGCGGGCCGAGGAGGAGGCAGTGAAGCTCGCGGGGGTCGCGCCCGCGGACGGACGGGGAGCCCTCGCCGAACTCGAAGTGCTGGGCTTCGTCGAGCGCGCAGAACCCGCGGCCGAAGGGGAGGCGAGATGGCGGCTGCTGAAGCGCGGGTAGGCCGGAGTGGACGCGCCCGATCGGTGCGGGTACGGAGTGGGGCCCGACGCGCGGCGGCGGAGGCGAGAGAATGGGGGGCATGCGGATCGACCAGGCCACCACGCGCTTTCTCGCGGCCGTGGAGCACGAGTACGGGTACTCGGAGCACACGGTGCGCGCCTACCGCCGCGACCTCGCCGACCTCGCCGACTACGCGGAGGCCGCGGGCGCCACCGAACTCGCGGCGTGCGACCTCGAGCTCATGCGCGGCTGGCTGTGGGACCGGCAGCAGCGGGGACTCGCCGCGACCACCCTCGCCCGCAACGTCGCCACCCTCAAATCGTTCGGGGCATGGCTCGAACGCGGCGGCCACGTGCCGGGCAACCCGGCATCACGGCTGCGCTCGCCGAAAGCACCGCGCGAACTCCCGCGCGTGCTCGCCGACGAGCAAATCACCCGCATCCTCGACCGCGCCGAGCGCAGGGCCGCAGACGGCGACCCGGCCCACCTCCGCGACCGCGCGATCCTCGAACTCCTCTACGCCTCAGCCCTCCGCGTCTCCGAGCTCTGCACGCTCCCGCTCTCCGGCCTCGACCGCCGCGAGCGCATCGTGCGCGTGCTCGGCAAAGGCGGTAAGGAGCGGGTCGTCCCGCTCGGAGCGCCCGCCGCCCGCGCGCTCGAGGACTACCTCGCGGCAGGCCGCCAAGCCCTCGCGGAGCGCGCGGCCGAGCGTGGAGCCGAGCGCGCGGCGGGCGCGGGATCCGGATCCGAACCCCCGCTCTTCCTCGGCAACCGCGGCGGCAAGCTCACCACGAACGCCGTCTACCGGCTCGTCGCCCGCGAGCTCGAGCAAGAGCCGGGCGGCGGACCGCGCGGCCCGCACACGCTCAGGCACACCGCCGCAACGCACCTCCTCGACGGCGGCGCCGACCTGCGCGTGGTCCAGGAGATGCTCGGCCACTCGAGCCTCGCGAGCACCCAGGTCTACACCCACGTCTCCACCGAGCGACTCGCCGAGCGCTACCGGCAGGCGCACCCACGCGCCTGACCCGCGCCTCCGAGCGCCGCCCGCTACCAGGGCAGCAGCCTCGCGCGCCCCGCGTAGAAAGGAAACGGGTCGACGTAGCTGCCGTCCACCCGGACGCCGAGGTGCACGCAGCGCCCGTCGCAGTCGCCGCCCCGCGACACCTCGCCGAGGAGCTCGCCCGCCTCGACCCGCGCGCCCTCCGGGTGCGCGCCGGCCACCGGGTGCATCGAGAGCAGGGTGCGGTCGTCGATCCGGATCGTCACGACGGCCCGCCCCGCGACCTGGCCGGAGAAGTGGACGGTGCCGCCCACTGGCGCGAGCACCGGCTCACGGGGCAGCGCGCGCAGGTCGATACCGCGGTGCCCCGGGCCGTACTCGTGCGCGGGAGCGACGAAGGGGCGCAGCACCTCGATGGGGAAGCCGGTCGGCGGCAGCCAGGACCACGCGCCGGGGGAGTCCGCGGCAGCGCGGGCGGCGGTCCCGCCAGCGGCGGCACCGGAGGCAGAGGCGAGGCCGACGAGCAGGGCCAGCGTGACGGCCAGAAGCGCGGAGAGGATGCGGGGTCTCATGCGAGCAGTGTGGCGCGCGCGGCCGTGCGCCGGCCGACGCCGGGCGCGATCCGGGGCAGACTGTGGAGAGACGGCCCGCGACCCCCGGTTGTGGACGAAGATCCTGGGCGAGTCGCGGTGCCCAACGAGGCGCCCGCGGGTGCTACACTGGATCGGCGCCTCGAAAGAGGTGACTTCGCGTGCCCACTCACCGGAGAACGCCACCGGTCCCCATCCTCTCGGCTGGGGCGGCGAGACCCGAGGGCACCAGGATCTGGCCGCACCCGCGGCCGATGACAAACCGCAAACGCGTGCCCGCGAGGGCGCGCAATATCAGAAGGAGACCGGCAATGGCCGTCGTCACCATGCGCCAGCTGCTCGACAGCGGCGTCCACTTCGGACACCAGACCCGCCGTTGGAACCCGAAGATGAAGCGCTTCATCTTCACCGAGCGCTCGGGCATCTACATCATCGACCTCCAGCAGTCGCTCGGCTACATCGACGCTGCCTACGAGTTCGTCAAGCAGACCGTCGCACGCGGCGGCAACATCCTCTTCGTCGGCACGAAGAAGCAGGCCCAGGAGGCCATCGCCGAGCAGGCGACCCGCGTCAACCAGCCCTACGTCAACCAGCGCTGGCTCGGCGGCCTCCTCACGAACTTCCAGACGGTCACCGGCCGCCTGGAGCGCATGAAGGAGCTCGAGCAGCTCGACTTCGAGGGCACCACGAGCGGCTTCACCAAGAAGGAGCTCCTCCTCAAGAAGCGCGAGCTCGAGAAGCTGCAGAAGTCGCTCGGCGGCATCCGCAACATGACCAAGACGCCCTCGGCGATCTGGGTTGTGGACACCAAGAAGGAGCACCTCGCGATCGACGAGGCGAAGAAGCTCGGGATCCCCGTGATCGCGATCCTCGACACCAACTGCGATCCCGACGAGGTCACCTACCCGATCCCGGGCAACGACGACGCGATCCGCTCGGTCGCGCTGCTCACCCGCGTGATCGCCGACGCCGCGGCTGAGGGCCTCATGGAGCGCCACCAGAAGCCCGAGGCCGGCGAGGCAGCGGCTGAGCCGCTCGCCGAGTGGGAGGTCGAGCTCCTGGGCGCCGAGAAGGGCGAGCTGGCCGAGAAGGCCGAGGAGCCCGCCGCTGAGGCACCCGCCGAGGCTGAGGCCGCCGCCGAGGCGCCCGCCGAGGCCGAGGTTGCCGCCGAGGCACCCGCCGCCGAGTAATCGAATTCGACGAACGACCTATCTAAGGAGTCACACATGGCTGCAGTAAGCATGGCCGCTGTGAAGGAGCTGCGCGAGCGTCTCGGCGCCGGCATGCTCGATAGCAAGAACGCCCTCATCGAGGCGGAAGGCGACATCGAGAAGGCGATCGAGATCCTGCGTCTCAAGGGCCTCAAAGGCGTCGCCAAGCGCGGCGACCGCGAGGCGAGCGAGGGCCTCGTCGCGGTCAAGCAGACCGACGGCGCTGCCACGATGATCGAGCTCGTCTGCGAGACCGACTTCGTCGCGAAGAACGAGAAGTTCATCGCCCTCGCCGACCGCGTGCTCGAGGCCATCGCGGCCGCGGGCGCCGCCGACGTCGAGGCAGCCTCGGCTGCCCCGCTCGAGGGCAAGACCGTTGGCGAGATCGTCACCGACGAGGCCGCCATCATCGGCGAGCGCATCGTGCTCCGCAAGGTGACCCGCGTCGAGGCCCCCTCGACCTCGGTCTACCTGCACCGCACCTCGAAGGATCTGCCCCCGCAGATCGGCGTGGTCGTGGGCTACGAGGGCGACGACGCTGACGCAGCGCTCTCGATCGCTCGCCACATCTCGTTCGCCGACCCGCTCTACGTCACCCGCGAGGAGGTCCCCGCGGCTGACGTCGAGAAGGAGCGCGAGATCGTCACCGAGATCTCCAAGAACGAGGGCAAGCCCGAGGCTGCGCTCCCGAAGATCGTCGAGGGACGCCTGAACGCGTTCTTCAAGCAGGTCGTGCTCAACGAGCAGGCCCACGCGCTCGACGACGAGAAGCGCGACGTGAAGAAGGTCGCCGACGCGGCCGGCATCACCGTCACCGGCTTCGCACGCAGCAAGGTCGGCGCCTAGCCGATTTCCACAGGACCCGGGCCGATTCGGCCCGGGTCCTGTGCTGTGTCGGCACTATCATGGCCTGAGCCGACATCGTTCCCCTGCGCCCGACGGCGGCCACGGGGGAGCGAGGGCCGATCCCGAGTCTGAGACTTCCCCAAGCACCCGTCGAAGGAGAACACCACATGTCCGAGACCCCCCGCAAGCGCCGCGTCCTGCTCAAGCTCTCGGGAGAGGCGTTCGGAGGTGGCACCCTCGGCGTAAACCCCGACGTCGTGAGCCAGATCGCTCGGGAGATCGCCGCGGCCATGGAGCACGCCGAGGTCGCGGTCGTCGTCGGCGGCGGCAACTTCTTCCGCGGCGCCGAGCTCTCGCAGCGCGGCATGGATCGCGCACGCGCCGACTACATGGGCATGCTCGGCACCGTCATGAACGCCCTCGCCCTGCAGGACTTCCTCGAGCAGGCCGGCGTCTCCAGCCGCGTCCAGTCGGCCATCACGATGACGCAGGTCGCAGAGACCTACATCCCGCTCCGCGCGATCCGGCACCTGGAGAAGGGCCGCGTCGTGATCTTCGGCGCCGGCGCAGGCCTCCCGTACTTCTCGACCGACACGGTCGCCGCCCAGCGCGCCCTCGAGATCCACGCCGACGAGGTGCTCGTCGCGAAGAACGGCGTCGACGGCGTCTACACGGCAGATCCCAACAAGGATCCCGACGCCACCCTGATCGACGAGATCACCTACAACGACGCCCTCGTGCGCGGCCTCAAGGTCGTCGACTCGACCTCGTTCAGCCTCTGCATGGACAACGGCATGCCGATGCGCGTGTTCGGCATGGAGCCCGCCGGGAACGTCACGGAGGCGATCAAGGGCAGCAAGCTCGGCACGCTCGTGCACCGCTGAGCGGCCCCCGCCCCGCTAAGCTTGAATGAATCGTGAACAGCAGTAAGGAGCACACCGTGATCGAAGAGGTCTTCGCCGACGTCAAGGACCGCATGACCAAGGCGGTCGATGCCGCGAAGGACGGCTTCGCCACCGTGCGCACCGGGCGCGCAAACCCCGCCCTGCTGCAGAACGTGCAGGTCGACTACTACGGCACGCCGACCCCGCTGTCGCAGCTCGCCTCCGTGCAGAACCAGGACGCGCGCAGCCTCCTCATCACGCCCTACGACAAGGGCGCGATGAAGGACATCGAGCAGGCCATCCGCGACATGCCGAACCTGGGCGCGAACCCCACGAACGACGGCACGGTCATCCGCGTGACGCTGCCCGAGCTCACGGCCGAGCGACGCAAGGAGTTCGTGAAGATCGTGAAGGGCCGTGCGGAGGACGCGAAGGTCGCGATCCGCAACGTCCGCCGCTCCGGCAAGGACGACCTCGATGCGCTCAAGAGCGAGATCGGCGAGGACGAGGTCTCGCGCGCCGAGAAGGAGCTCGAGGCCGTCACGAAGCAGTTCATCGACCAGGTCGACGACGCGCTCAAGCGCAAAGAAGCAGAGCTCCTGGAGGTCTAATCGCATGACCGGCTCAGAGAGGCGCGGCGAGATCCGCGCGCATCTCGAGAACCGGCGCGCTCAGCTCGAGGCGACGAACGCCCGGATCGAGGAGAAGGCGGGGAGAAACCTCTTCTTCGCCATCCTCTCCGGGCTCGTCTTCGGCGGGATCTTCCTGGCGAGCCTGTTCCTGGTGAAGGACGTGTTCGTCGCGCTCGTCGGGGTGATCGTCGTGGTCGCGCTCGTCGAGCTCGCGACCGCGTTCCGCACCGCCGGCCGCCGCGTTCCGCGCGTGGGCGTCGCCCTCGGCGGTCTCGTGATCGTCGCCGGGGCCTACTTCTGGGGCGCCGAGGGGATGCTCCTCGGGCTCTTCGCCGGCTCCGCGCTGCTCACGGTCTGGCGCCTCGTCGAGGGCCTCGTGCCGGCGTGGGAGACGCCACCGCGCACGCTCGTGCGCGACGTGTTTTCCGGGCTGTTCACGCTCGTCTACGTCGGCTTCCTCGCCTCCTTCACGGTGCTGCTCATCCCGGCCGAGCGCGGCGAGTGGTGGGTCTTCGCCCTCGTGCTCATCGTCGTCTCCGTCGACGTCGGGGCGTACGCGGCGGGCGTGACCCTCGGCAAGCACAAGATGACGCCCCGGATCAGCCCCAACAAGACGTGGGAGGGCTTTGCGGGGGCCGCGATCGTGGCGATGGGCGTGGGTGTCGGCGTGTCGCTGCTCGCGCTGCAGCAGCCCTGGTGGGTCGGGATCCTGCTCGGGATCGTGGTGCTCTTCACCGCGACCGGGGGCGATCTCACGGAATCACTGATCAAGCGCAACCTGGGAGTGAAAGACATGAGCTCGTGGATCCCGGGCCACGGTGGCTTCCTCGACCGGCTCGATTCGCTGCTGCCCTCCGCGGTCGGAGTGTTCGGCGTGGCGCTCGCGTTGGGAGTGGTGTGATGGCGGCGGACTCTCAGGGGCGGAGGCGACGCTCGGGGCAGAATGGTCCGGTGCAAACGTCATTTCCGCTCGCAACAGGATCTCAGCTCGGCTACAGCCAGGAGCAGGTCGACGCGTTCCTTGAGCGCGCCCGCAGCACCTATGACGGCGCCTCGGAAGACGGGCCGATCATGACATCAGAGGGCGTGCGCCAGATGGCGTTCCCGGTGAAGCGCGGCGGCTACTCCGCACGCTACGTCGACGCGGCGATGGACCGCCTCGAGGAGGTCTTCTACGAGCGAGAGCGCCGCGCCCGCGTTCGCTCCGAGGGTGAGGACGCGTGGTGGGACGAGACCCGCCAGCTGCTCTCCGAGGTGCGCGGCCGCATGCAGCGACCCAGGGGCCAGCGCTTCCGCAGGCGCGGGATCTTCGCGACCGGCTACCGTCGCTCGCAGGTCGACGCGTTCCTGGATCGCGTCTCCGAGATGTTCGAGCGCCGCGAGATCGCGCTCCAGCCGAGCGACGTGCGCGACGTGGTCTTCCACCCGCAGTGGCGCGGATACGACGAGGACCAGGTCGACGCCCTGCTCGACGGCGTCGTGGAGCTGATCCTCGCGACGCGCTGAGCGGGCAGGCCGTGTGCTGCATGCCGCATCAAAGAATTTTCCTGAGGTCGTTGAAGGACCTCGATCGCTGAGATAGAATCGTTATATTGTGTCTGCTTCTTACCGCGCCCCCGTCACCCGTTGGTCACGTCTTCGAGGACCCGTCGCCGCCGTCGCGGTAGCGGGCATTTTCGGCACCGCCGTCGTCGCGCCGTTCGCGATGCCGAGCGCGCCGGCCGAGGCAGAGTCGTTCGCTTTCCAGGAGCGCATCCACCAGCAGTTCACGCCCAACGCGTCTGACGAGGCGGACCTCGTGTACGCGGATATCCCGATCGAGAAGCTTCCCGATCCGAAGCCGAAGCCCGCTCCGAAGCCGGCCGAGGAGGAGAAGAAGGACGACACGGGTGGCGACACCGGCGGCACCACGATGCTGAATCCGACGGCGCCCCCGAAGTACTCGGGCGGCGGCGCGCCGGCCGAGTGGATGGCCGCGGCCGGGATCGCCGAGAGCGACTGGCCCTACGTCGACTACATCGCGTCGCGCGAGAGCGGCTGGAACCCGAACGCGACGAACGCGAGCTCGGGCGCCTGCGGGCTGATCCAGGCGCTGCCCTGCAGCAAGGTCCCCGGCAACGGTTACGACCCGGTCGACAACCTGCGCTGGGCGAACGGCTACGCGACCGGCCGCTACGGCAGCTGGGCGGCCGCGTACTCGTTCTGGACCGCAAACCACTGGTGGTAGGCCGGTAGCGGCCAGAACGCATGCCTCGCAAGCATCGTCGCGCCGCAGCCGCGACACCGAATGACGTCACGCGACTCGCCTATGGCGGCGCCAGGAAGGTGACGCGGCGGGGATCCGAGTGGTTCGTGCGCGACATCCCCGCGCACCGCGCGGAGAAGGCGTACCGGTGCCCGGCCTGCGGCACCGACATTCCGCCCGGTCAGGCGCACATCGTCGCGTGGAGCGCCGAGAACTTCTTCGGCGACGCCGCCGCGGTGCGGGATCGCCGGCACTACCACGCGCACTGCTGGCGGATCGGCTAGGCGCCGCCGCCCGCCCCCGGCTGGGCCGCTGCCGCTCGTGCGCAGCAGGCCCTGCCGCCGCGCTCGCTCCGAGTTCTGCGCTCGCTCCTACGTTGAGGCGCGGAATCGTGTGAGCGAGCGCAGATTGCGGAGCGAGCGCCGCGCCCAGCGGGGCGCCGATCACCCCCGCCGAGCGCCGCGCCCGCGCTCAGAACAGTGTGGGCGGCGCCTCGGCCGACGCCTCGGGCTCGAACTCTGCCTGCGGCAGGGGAGCGGCGCCGGCAAGACCCGGCCCGCGCTCCGGATCCCGCGCATCGCGGTAGGCGGTCGCGGCGGCCCGCGCGCGGTCGTCGGCGGCCTCGTTGAGCGGGTGGCCGGCGTGACCCTTCACCCACTCGAACTTCACCTGGCGCCCCGCGAGGGCCTCGTCGAGCTGCTCGAGCAGCTCCCGGTTGAGCACGGGCTTGCCGTCGGCCTTGCGCCAGCCGCGGCGCTTCCAGCCCGGCATCCACTGGGTCACCGAGTTGATCACGTACTGGCTGTCGCACAGGATGTGCAGACCCTCGTCGGCGCGGTCGGCGGTCGCGCGGAGGAGATCCAGCACGGCCATGAGCTCGCCCTGATTGTTCGTCGCCCGCGGCCAGCCGCCAGCCCGCCACTGCGACTCGTCCACCACCCACGCCCAGCCTGCCGGGCCGGGGTTGCCGAGGGCGGATCCGTCTGCTGCTGCGGTGATTGTCATGGGTTCCATCCTGCCAGAGCGGCGCAGCCCGGGCGGCTAGGCTGGTCCGGAGCGGCGACTGAGAGGAACGGCATGGCGGAGATCACGAGTAACACGGTGCTGCGCGCGCGGCGCGAGGAGATCGAGCTGCAGACGGCGGACGGGCTGACGCTCGTCGGCGAGCTCGCCCTGCCCGCAGGCCGGGATCCGAAGGCCACGCTCGTGACCCTTCACCCGCTGCCGACCGCCGGCGGCTTCATGGACTCGCACGTGTTGCGGAAGGCCTCGAACCGGCTCCCGGAGCTCGCGGATCTCGCGGTGCTGCGCTTCAACACGCGCGGCACGAAGTCGCCACGCGGCACGAGCGACGGCGCGTTCGGCGAGGGGATCGAGGAGCGCTTCGACGTCGAGGCCGCCATGCGCTTCGTCGCGGAGCGCGGGCTCCCGAACCCGTGGCTCGTCGGCTGGTCGTTCGGCACCGAGCTTGCCCTGAAGTACGGGCTCGAATACCCGATCCGGGGCGCGATCCTGCTCTCCCCGCCGCTGCACCGGGCAACGCCAGAGGAGGTTGCCACCTGGCAGCCAGCGAGCCCGACGCTCGTCGCGCTGATCCCCGAGCTCGACGACTTCCTGCGGCCCGCGGAGGCCGCCGAGCGCTTCGCGAGCGTGCCGCGTGCGCGCATCGTCGCCGTCGAGGGCGGCCGGCACCTGTGGGTGGGGGAGAAGCAGGTCAGACGGGTGCTCGACGAGATCGTCGAGACCGTGGGCACCGCCGAGACGCCGCTCCCGACCGAGGTCGCCGACGAGCGGCTCGCGACGGTGCCGCCCGCGGCGTGACTGAGACCCGCGGCGTGACTCAGACCCGCGGCGTGACTGAGACCCGCGGCGTGACTGAGACCCGCCGCGTGACTGAGACCCGCCGCGTGACTGTGACCCGCGGCAGCGCCGAGGCGCGAGGCGTCGGCCTGGCGCGGCTGCTCGCGGGCGCCGCGGCCATCGCGGTCCTCGGCTACGCGTACGCCCTGCGTATCGCGGCCGGCGACGGCAGCCCGCTCGACTACTTCGGGTACTTCACGAACCTGAGCAGCCTGCTCGCTGCGGCGATCTGGATCGCATTGGGCGTGTTCGCCTTCCGAGGAGGACGCGACCCCGCATGGCTCGCGACGGCCCGGGGCATCGCGGCGACCTGTCTGCTGCTCGCCGGGGCGCTCGTCTGGGCGCTGTCACGCCTGCCCGGCGTCTTGCGGCGAGACTCGCAGCGCTCAGCCGGAAATCAGCGTTCACATGCAAGTTTTTGGGCAGACAGGCCCTCTGGAACGCAGAACACTGGCTGAGCGCAGGACGCGCGGAGACGCGCAACGGCCCACCTGGCAGCCAGCCGCATCGCCGATGAACACTGACAACTGTTGACGCCCGATTGTGCGGGGTGGGGGAGAGGGGCGTCGGCGTCAGGTGTGAAGACCTCCGGCACAGGATGTGAGTTGCGGAACACCCCACCCTTCCGGAGGACTTCCTTTCGCTCGAGCGTTACCAAGGTCCCCAGGCGTAATACCTAAGAGTCCTTCGACCCACCTTCCGTGACGTGCGCGATTGGCGCCGTCGCGTCGTCCGGGCGTTCGGCCTGATCCTGATCCGGATCCGGATCCGGAGCGGGGCCAGCCTCTTCCTCGTCGCGCTCGCCCGAGAGTGCCGCGGCGACCGGCTGGTCCACGAGGCGCCCGGCGGTGGTGCTCATCTTCTGGGCGTTGGTGATGACCTCGCCGAGGCTCTCGAAGTAGCGTGCGACCGCGCCGCGCTCCACCTTCAGCTGGGTCATGCGGTCCTCCGCTGCGGCGAGCACCTTCGTGGCCCGATCCTCGGCGGCGGTGAACGTGGTGTGGGCGCGGCGCTCCGCTTCGAGCACGATCTCCGCGGCGCGGCGCTCGGCCTCGACTCGCACGTTGCGGGCGTCGTGCGTCGCCTCAGCGGTGATCCGCTCGTACTCCTCGCGCGCGCCCGCGAGCTGCGTGCGGAGTTCCTCGAGCTCCGCCTTCGTCGCTGCGATCTCCTGCTGCGCGGTCTCGGCGGCAGTGCGCTGGCGCTCCGCGAGCTCCTTCTCGAGCTGCTCTCGCTGTTCCGCCGTCGAGGTTGAGAACTCACGCGACTCGGTCTCGATGCGCTCCTGCATGGCGCGCACAGCGTCCTCAGTCTCGGTGCGGAGCGCGTGGATCTTGCCCTCCTCGGCGGCCCGGTACTCGGCAAGCTCCGCCACGGTGTCCGCCCGCAGGAGGTCGGTCTCCTCGGTGACCTCGGCGCGCTTGGCCTCGACCTCGCGCGCGATCGCTGCCTCGTGCTCAGCGCGCTCGCGGGCGAGATCCTCCTCGTGCTGGGCGCGCGCCGCGGCGAGCTCGCGATCGTGTTCCTCGCGCTCCCGTGCGGTGTCGGCCTCCAGCTTCGCGCGCTCGCGCTCCATGCGCAGCTCGAGCTCCTCGCGCTGGATGCCGAGCGACTCCGCCGCCTCTTCTCGCTGGATCCTGAGCCGCTCGCTCTCGGCGGACTGCTCGTCCTTGATGCGCTGGACGTGCTCGGCGAGCGACGCTGCGAGCCGCTCCTCGTGGATCGTCGCCTCGTCGGCGATGCGGGCCTCGTGCTCAGCGCGGCTCCGGCTGAGCTCGTGCTCCTGGGCGCGACGGGCCTCCGCGAGCTCGGTCTCCTGTGCGGAGGCCTCCGCCTCGATCCGTGCGCGGTGGTCATCCCACTCCGCAATGAGACGATCCTGGTGGGCGGCCAGTTCCTCACCGATGCGCGCCTCGTGGCCAGAGCGCTCCGATTCGATGCGCGCCTGGTGGCTTGCGAGCGCGCTCGCGAGTTCCTGCTCCTGCGCGGAACGAGCGTCGAGGAGTTCCTGCTCCTGCGCCTCCCGCTCCTCCTGCAGCGCTGCGTCGTGCACCTCCCGCTCAGAAGCGAGGCGTGATTCGTGCGCCGCGAGCTCATTGGCGAGCCG
The DNA here is from genome assembly GCF_050310065.1 of Leucobacter luti. GTDB lineage: Bacteria > Actinomycetota > Actinomycetes > Actinomycetales > Microbacteriaceae > Leucobacter > Leucobacter luti_B. The sequence goes on from NZ_CP190007.1 coordinate 1,691,450, forward strand.
CTTGTCGTGCTCTTCCCGCTCAAGCGCGAGCGTCGCGTCGTGCGTCTCCCGCTCTGCGGCGATCCGATCGCTGTGCTCGGCAAGCTCGGCAGCAAGGCGTGCCGTCTGTGCCTCGGCCTCGTCGTGCAGCTTGCCCTTGTGGGCAGCGAGCTCGGCCCGCAGGGCACCCTCGTGCTCCTCGCGCTCCATTGCGATCCGGTGCGTGTGCGATGCCAGTTCCTCGGCGATGCGCTCGTCGTGTGCCTCTCGGGCCGAGGTGAGTTCGGCGGTCTGGGCCTCGCGTTCGGCAGCGAGCTCGGCATCGAAGCGCTCGCGCGCGAGCGTGCGATCCTCGAGCGCGGTCGCGTCGGCCCGCTCGCGCTCACGTGCCCCCTGCTCGGCGAGGGTGAGGAGCTCCGCGGCGCTGCTTTCGCGCGCCCGGGCGAGCTCGGCGTCGTGCTCGGCCCGTTCCTGCGCGAGTCGCTCCGCGTGCGCCTTCGCCTCCGCGGCGATGCGCTTGTCATGCGCCTCGCGCTCGCTCGCGATGGCGGCGTCGTGTTCGCTGCGCTCCTGCGCAATGCGCCCGCGGAGCGTCTCGATCTCGGCGGTGAGCTCGCGGCGCTGTGCGTCGATCTCTGCGGCGAGCGTGCGCTCGCGCTCCGTGTAGCGCTCTTCGAGTTCAGCCTCCTCGCGCTGCCGCTTCGCCGCGAATTCCGCGCGGGCGCGCTCGCCCTCGCGCACGAGCCGCGCGCGCTCGAGCTCCGCCTCGCGCTCGCTTTCCGCCTGCTGTCGGGCGAGCGACTCGGCGTGGATCTCGGACTTGGCCTGCAGTTCGGCGGCCTCTGCGCGCGCGGCGCTCGAGAGGCGCTCGGCCTCTGCCTTGGCCTCGGCGAGCGCAGCCTCTGCCTCGCGGTGCGCGGTTTCCCGCGCAGCGATCGCCTCACGCTCGGCTGAGCTGCGCTCGAGCTCTGCCGTGCGGCGAGCCTCATCGAGCAGCCGCTCGCGCTCGGCGTTCGCTGCGGCCGACTGCTCGGCGATGTCATTGCGCGCGCCCGAGATGATGATCTCGGCCTGCTCGTTGGCGGAGGCGAGGAGCTCGTCTGCCGTGCGCTGCGCCTGCGAGAGCACCCGGGCGCACTCGTTCTCACTGGCGCGCCGGATCTTGTCGGCGTCGAGGTCGGCCTGCGCCATGAGCCGCTGCGCGTGATCCTCGGCCACCTTGAGGCTCTTTTCGACCCGCAGGCCGAGGCCGGAGTAACCGGTCGCCCCCAGCTCGGCGACCTGCTCCTGCAGTTCCGCGATCAGCTGCTGCTGCTCCTGGCCGGCCTGCACCGACTGCTTGTGGGCCGCCTCGATCGACTCGAGGTGCGACTGCAGCGTAGCGATGTGGCCGGTGAGCGAGCCGATTCTTTCGTCGACTTCCTCGCGGTTGTAGCCGCGGAAGGCGGGGGAGAACTGCTGGGCTGATTCGGACAATGGCCCTCCGGACATTCGACGAGGCTGCGGGTTCCGCGCCGGCGAAACCCGCGCGGGCATATCTTGGAACATGATAGTTCAATTCGCTATGGTCCGTTCCCCGAGTGTGCCTGGGAGCGGGAGTTCCGAGCGCAATTCAGGGAAGGTCGGGTAGCGTAGAACGCTGAGGTTTCGTGTCCGCGCGCCCTAGAGGCTCTCGGGGCGGCACGGACCACTGCATATGTAGAGGAGCTCCTGTGCGATTTTTCCTTGCGATCGCAACGCTCGTGCTCTCCGGCGTCCTGCTGCTACTGGGACTCGGACAGCGCACCTTTCTCGCCGGGCCGGCTGAGATCAGCTTTCCCGTGGACACCCAGACGGAGACGGGATACGCCGTTGTCGATGGTGCGGAGTTCGCGAAGGTGCCCGGGCAGGCGAACGTCGTCGTCCAGGGAGCACAGGCCTTTGTCGCCACCGGAATGACCCGCGATGTCCACGCCTGGGTCGAGCCGTACTCGCACTCGCAGCTCACGGTCGACCCGACGGGCAAGCGGCTGCTCTCGGCGCTCGTGGCCCCGTCGGTGACGGACGAGGGTGACGCCACAGCCGAGGGCACGACGGACGGCGCCGCACAGGCGAGCGATGAGAAGGACGCCGTCCTTGGCGAGGATCCGCGCGGAAGCGACCTGTGGCTCGAAGAGCGCTCGATCGATGACTCGGGGACCGGCGTCGAAGCGGAAACGCTGCGATTCCCCGTCGCGCTCGCGAAGGATCAGTCGGTCCTGATCGCCTCCAACGGCGCGGATCCGGTGCCCGAGAAGGTTTCCCTCGTGTGGGCGCAGGATCGCCAGACGCCGTGGGCGGGGCCGCTGCTCGTTGCGGGAGCGGTTCTCGCACTCGTGGGCGGCGTGCTCTACCTGCTCGCCGTCGACCACGACCGACGCGGCCTCGGGCCGCGCCGCGGACGCAGGGGCCCGCTGCAGGGCATCAGGAATATGTTCGGAGGACGACGGAGCGGCGGGAAGACCGGTCGCTCGGAAGGGAACGGCGCGAAGGTGCAGGAATCGGGCTCCGGATCTGCCTTCGAGGCGAGCACGGTGCGCCGCGCGCGCAGGCTGGCGCTTCCCGCGATCGGCCTCGCGGTCGGCCTCGGCCTGAGCGGCTGCTCGGCGAACTACTGGCCGCAGACCGGCCCGACCGAAACTCAGGCGACGCCCACCGAGCAGCCGTCGTCGGTTGCCCCCGTGCCCGTCACCGACGGCCAGCTGAGCAACATCGTCAAGCGCGTCGCGGCCGTTGCGAATACCTCGGACGACGAGCTCGACGCCACGAAGCTCGAGGAGCGCTTCTCCGGCGACGCGCTGGCGCAGCGCACCGCGAACTTCAAGATCCGCGAGGCGATGCCGGACTACGCCGTGGTCCCGCCCCGAATCACCGACCAGGAACTCGACTACGAGCTCGTGCAGAGCACCGAGTCCTGGCCGCGCACCATCTTCGTGACGGTCGCCTCGAAGCCCGGCGGCGACAAGGCCGCGGGCGACCAGGCCGCGGGCGATGCGACGGCGGGCGACGCGACGGCGGGCGACGCGCCAGCCGAGGGCGCCGACACCCCGGCTGAGGAGTCGTCTCCCTCGCTCGCACTCGTGCTCACGCAGCAGAATCCCCATGAGAACTACCTGGTCTCCCGTGTGATCTCGCTGCGTGGAGGAATCTCGATGCCCGACGCGGCTCCCGCGGAGGAGGGTACGGCGGTGCTCTCCAACGAGGCAGCGACGCTCGCGATGGCGCCCGGTGAGGTCGGGGCCGCCTACGCGAAGCTGCTCCAGGACGGCACCGAGATCCCGGAGGCCGAGGCCTTCGACCTCACGGCCGACTCGCTGCTCCAGAACTACGGCAAGGCCCGCGCGGCCGCCGCGCAGAAGCAGTCGGACGAGAAGGGTCAGACCATGAAGTTCTCGGTCGCGACCAAGCAGGGCGACACGGCGCCCATCGCGCTGTCGACCGGCGCGGGCGGTGCGCTCGTCGCCACGACCGTGATCGAGGAGCAGGTCGTCGATTCGGCCGGCGGACGCTACAAGCCGCAGGCGAAGGACGCGGTCACGGCGCTCTCCGGACTCGAGGGGGAGCAGGACAAGCTCGTCCAGGAGGTCGCCCACCAGATGCTTTTCTACGTCCCCAGTAAGAGTGAGAACGCGAAGATCCAGCTCCTCGGTGTCACGAGCGAGCTCGTCGGAGTGAGGAACTAATCTCGATGAACCAGCAGATCCCGGATCGTATCCCCGGCGGAGGCATCGACCTCAGCCACCTCGCCGCCAGCAGGCAGGCCGCGGCGCAGGCGGGCCAGCAGGGCCAGCCCGGTCAGCCCTCGGCAGGGGGAGCGCCGGCGCCCGGCCAGGTGGTCGACGTGCCCTCGCTCGTGATCGACGTCACTGACGACACCTTCGAGCAGGCCGCGCAGCTCTCGGCGATCGTCCCCGTCGTCATCGACCTGTGGGCCGAGTGGTGCCAGCCGTGCAAGACGCTCGGCCCCGTGCTCGAGAAGGTCACCGCCGAGTTCGGCGGCCAAGTGCTGCTCGCGAAGGTCGACGTCGACGCGAACCCGGGTCTCGCGCAGGCCTTCCAGGCGCAGTCGATCCCGACCGTCGTCGCCCTCGTCGGCGGCCGCCCGGTGCCGCTCTTCCAGGGGGCCGTGCCGGAGGCGCAGGTGCGCGAGGTGTTCGGGCAGCTGCTGCAGCTCGCCGAGCAGCACGGCGTGACCGGCCGCGTGAACGCCCCCGACATGGGTGAGTCGTCCGACGCGCCGGCCGAGCCCGCGGAGCCGCAGATCCCGGCTGCGCACCTCGCGGCCGTCGAGGCCGCCGAGAGCGGGGACTACGCGAAGGCGGTCGCCGAGTGGGAGGCCGTGCTGCAGAAGGCCCCGGCGGATCACGAGGCGCGCGCCGCGCTCGTGCAGGTCAAACTGCTCCAGCGACTCGACGGCCTCACGGTCGACGAGATCCGGAGCGCCGCGGGCAACGCGCCCGCCGACGTGGATGCGCAGCTCAGGGTCGCGGATCTCGATGTTTCGGGCGGACACGTCGAGGACGCGTTCCTCCGTCTGCTCGAGCTGTTCCCCGAGGCCGACGAGGACGGCCGCGCGAAGATCCGCGAGCGCCTGCTCGAGCTCTTCGAGGTCGTGGGCGTCGCCGATCCCCGCGTGATCGCGGCCCGCGGCCGCCTCGCGAACCTGCTGTACTGATCGGGGCCGCATGACCGAGCGGCGAGCCTATCTAGACCATGCCGCGACCTCCCCGATGCCGGAGGAGGTCATCGCGGCGTACGCCGAGGCGCTCCGCGCGGTCGGCAACCCCGCGTCGATGCACGGCGACGGGCAGCGCGCGAGCGAGCTGCTCGAGACGGCGCGAGACCGGATCGCGGCGGCGCTCGGCGCCGACCGCGCGGAGGTGACGCTCACGAGCGGCGGCACGGAGTCGGTGAACCTCGCGATCAAGGGGATGTTCTGGGCGCGCAGGCGCGCGGGATCCGGCGACGTGATCCTCGTCGCGGACGGCGAGCACCACGCCACGATCGAGGCGGCGGAGTGGCTCCGCGACGCGCAGAGAGCGACCCTCGCCGCGATCCCGATCGACGGCGAGGGACGTATCCGGCCGGACGCCCTGCGCGCCGTGATCGAGCGCATCGGCGCCGAGCGCATCGCGCTCGCGACCTTCCTCTGGGCGAACAACGAGGTCGGCAGCGTGCAGCCCGCCGCGGAGCTGTGCGGGATCGCGGCGTCGTTCGGGATCCCGAGCCACGTCGACGCGGTGTCTGCCCTCGGCCAGCTCCCGGTGGACTTCGCGGGGAGCGGGGCCGCCGCGCTCAGCGTCTCGGCCCACAAGATCGGCGGACCGGTCGGGGTGGGCGCCCTCGTGCTCGGCCGCCACAGCACCGCGGACTCCCTGATCCACGGCGGATCGCAGCAGCGGGCCAGGTCCGGCACGCAGGACGTCGCCGGGGCCGTCGCGTTTGCGGCCGCGCTCGACCGCCAGCTGGGTTCCGGCGCGGGTCCGGATCCGGATCCGCTGCTCGTTGCGACATTGCAGGGGCTCCGAGACGCCCTCGTCGACGGCGTGCGCGCCGCCGTACCCGAGGCCGTGCTGCGCGGCCCGGCCGATCCGGCGTCGCGGCTCCCTGGCAACGCCCACTTCACGTTTCCCGGCTGCCAGGGGGACTCACTGCTCTTCCTGCTGGACGCCGCGGGGATCTCGGCCTCCGTCGGCTCCGCGTGCCAGGCGGGCGTCGCCGAAACCTCGCACGTGCTGCTCGCGATGGGCGTGCCCGAGGAGGAAGCCGCGGGGGCGCTCCGCTTCACGCTCGGCATCGACACGGAGCCCCGCGAGATTGCTGCGCTGATCGACGCGCTCCCGGCCGCGGTGGCCCGCGCCCGAGCGGCTGGGCTCGCGTAGAATGGGGCGGATGAGAATCCTTGCGGCGATGAGCGGCGGCGTCGACTCGGCGGTCGCCGCGGCGCGCGCGGTCGAGGCCGGGCACGACGTCGTCGGCGTGCACCTCGCGCTCAGCCGGATGCCGGGGACGCTCCGCACAGGCTCCCGCGGCTGCTGCACGATCGAGGACGCCATGGACGCGCGCCGGGCCGCGAATCTGCTCGGGATCCCGTTCTACGTCTGGGACCTGAGCGAGCGGTTCAAGGAGGACGTCGTCGACGACTTCATCGCCGAGTACGCGGCCGGCCGCACGCCGAACCCGTGCATGCGCTGCAACGAGAAGATCAAGTTCGCGGCGCTGCTCGACAAGGCGATCGCCCTCGGCTTCGATGCCGTGGCCACGGGCCACTACGCGACGCTCACGGACGGGCCGGGCGGCCGGGAGCTGCACCGCGCGAGCGCGTGGGCGAAGGATCAGTCCTACGTGCTCGGGGTGCTCACGGAGCACCAGCTCGCGCACTGCTACTTCCCGCTCGGGGACACCCCCTCGAAGGACCTGATCCGGGCGGAGGCCGCGGATCGCGGCATCCAGGTCGCGCAGAAGCCGGACAGCCATGACATCTGCTTCATCCCCGATGGGGATACACGCGGCTGGCTCTCGGGCCACGTCGACCGCACGCCGGGGGAGATCCTCGACGAGGAGGGCGAGGTCGTGGGCGTGCACGACGGCGCTCACGGCTACACCGTGGGCCAGCGCCGCGGGCTGCAGCTCGGCAGGCCTGCCGCCGACGGCAAGCCCCGCTACGTGCTCTCGATCCGGCCGGTCTCGAACCAGGTCGTCGTCGGCCCGAAGGAGCGGCTCGCCATCTCCCGGATCGCGGGCGGGCGCTTCAGCTGGGCGGGGGAGCCCGGCTTTGACCTCGCGGAACCCTTCGACTGCGAGGTACAGATCCGGGCCCACGCCGACCCCGTGCCGGCGCGCGCGAGCCTCGTGGAGATCCGCGAGGAGGAGCGCACCGAGCTCCACCGCGAGGGCGCGACGCACGAGGTCGTCGTCGACATCGACCTCGAGATCGCGGAGCCGCTGCTCGGGGTTGCGCCCGGTCAGACCGCCGTTCTCTATGTCGGCACGCGCGTGCTCGGCCAGTTCACGATCGACCGCGCCGTGCCCGTCGCGGAGGGCGTGACCGGCTGACACACGCGGGTCGATCCCGATCCGGGATCAATGTCGGTGGCACTCCATAGACTGGTTGTGTGAACACGAACAGCTCGGAGATCCCCGCAGATTTCGATGAGGCGCGCGCCGAGGCGGAGCGGCTCGCCGCCGAGATCGAACGGCTGCGCCTCGCCTACTACTCGGAGGGCACGAGCCTCGTCTCGGACGCGCAGTACGACGAGATGTTCCACAGGCTCGAGGCGATTGAGCGGGAGTTTCCCGAGCTCGCGGGGCAGGACAGCCCCACGCGCGAGGTCGGCGCCGCGGTCGTCTCGGCCGGGTTCCCCGAGCACGAGCACGCGGAGCGGATGCTGAGCCTCGACAACGTCTTCTCGATCGAGGAGTTCCGCGAGTGGGCCGAGAAGGCCGAGCGCGCGGCCGGCCGCAGGGTCCAGTGGCTCACGGAGCTGAAGATCGACGGCCTCGCGATCAGCCTCGCCTACCGAGACGGCGTGCTCGAGACGGCGACCACGCGAGGCGACGGCCGGGTCGGCGAGGACATCACGGAGAACGTCGAGCTCATCCCCGTGATCCCGCGCGTGCTCTCGGGTGAGGGTATCCCCGAGTTCTTCGAGGCGCGGGGCGAGGTCTTCCTCACGGGCGAGAACTTCGAGGCGCTGAACGAGCGCCAGCACGCGCTGCAGGCGGAATTCGTCGCCGAGCAGCTCGCCCGCGGCAAGGCGGAGGACCAGATCCCGGTCCGGTATCCGGAATTCGCGAACGCGCGCAACGCGGCCGCGGGCAGCCTGCGGCAGCGCACCGAGAACAAGACCGAGGCGGAGCTCGCGCTCATGCGCGACCGGCTCGCGAGGCTCTCGCTCTACGTACACGGCATCGGCGCGTGGGAGCACCCGGACTTCGCGAACCAGTCCGACGCGTACCGCCTGCTCGGCTCCTGGGGGCTGCCCGTCTCGCCGCACTCGCGGGTGCTCGAGCGCGTCGAGGAGGTCGTCGACTTCATCGAGGAGCAGGGCGAGCACCGGCACGACGTCGAGCACGAGATCGACGGGATCGTCGTGAAGATCGACGAGCTGGAGCTGCACGCCGAGCTCGGCGAGACGAGCCGCGCGCCACGCTGGGCGATCGCCTACAAGTACCCGCCCGAGGAGGTGCACACCCGGCTCATCGACATCAGGGTCGGGGTGGGGCGCACCGGCCGGGCCACGCCGTACGCCGTGATGGAACCCGTCAAGGTCGCGGGCTCCACCGTGCGCCAGGCGACGCTGCACAACCAGCAGGTCGTGAAGGCGAAGGGCGTGCTGATCGGGGACATGGTCGTGCTCCGGAAGGCCGGCGACGTGATCCCGGAGGTGCTGGGCGCGGTCGTCGAGCTGCGCGACGGCACCGAGGTCGAGTGGTTCATGCCGACGGAGTGCCCCGAGTGCGGCACCGAGCTTCGCGCCATGAAGGAGGGCGACATCGACCTCCGGTGCCCGAACGCGCGGGCGTGCCCTGCGCAGGTGCGCGGGCGCGTCGAGCACATCGGCTCGCGCGGCGCGCTCGACGTCGAGGTGCTCGGCGAGATCACGGCGGCAGCGCTCACGCAGCCCGAGGTCCCCTCGGCCCCGCCGCTCGAGACCGAGGCGGGCCTCTTCGACCTCACGCTCGAGGAGCTCGTCCCGATCGAGGTCATCGTGCGAGACGCGGAGACGGGCGAGGAGCGCGTCGACCCGGAGACGGGCGAGTTCGTGCGGCGCACGCCGTTCCAGAAGGTCGAGCTCACGTACCCGCCCGGCTGGGAGGACGCGACGCCGGCCGAGCGGCGCGCGGCGAAGGTGAAGAAGGATCACCGGGTGGTGAGGCCCTCGAAGGACGCCGAGACGTTCCTCGCAGAGCTCGAGAAGGCGAAGACGAAGCCGCTCTGGCGCCTGCTCGTGTCGCTCAACATCCGGCACGTCGGGCCGGTCGCGGCGCGCGCCCTCGCCGACTGGTTCGGCTCGCTCGACGCGATCCGCGCGGCCTCGGTCGAGGAGCTCGCCCAGGTCGACGGCGTCGGCGGGATCATCGCCGAGTCGCTCGTCGACTGGTTCGGCGTCGATTGGCACCTCGACATCGTCGAGCGGTGGACCGCGGCGGGCGTGCAGTGGGCGACGCCAGGCCACCCGGGCCCCGGTGCCGCGGTCGCGGAGGGCGGCGTGCTCGCGGGGCTCACGGTCGTCGCGACCGGCTCGCTGGACGGCTTCACCCGCGACGGCGCGAAGGAGGCCATCATCCAGGCTGGTGGCAAGGCCGCCTCGAGCGTGTCGAAGAAGACCGACTACGTCGCTGCGGGCCCAGGCGCCGGCTCGAAGCTCGCGAAGGCGGAGGAACTCGGGATCCCGGTGCTCGACGCTGCGCAGTTCGCCGTGCTCGTGAGCGAGGGGCCCGGGGCGCTCGGGCTCGGTCTTGCTGGCGCGGGCGCGGAGGTCGACGGGGCTTCCTCCTAACGCCGAGGGGTAGAGGCTGCCGGTTCTGAGCATTGCGTAGAGGACATCGCAGCGGCGCCATGCGAGGGCGATTGCTATCGTGCTGCATGAGTCGACAATGATGCGACCGCTGTCCGGTCGCTGGTCCTGACCTTCGCACGAGCTGGAAGGGGTGGCGCGATGGACGCGAAGAGCACGCGAACCTATGAGGGCCGCACCGTGGTCCGTTCTGCTGCTTCGCTGATGCCGCCGGTGCCTGCGCCCGGGGTGGTGGCTGCGCGCCGCTCGCGTGGGTTCTCAGCGACGCTTGCGGTTCTCGGCCTGTGCGCGGTGCTCGGATGCAGCGCGCAGCCACACGCTGAGGTCTCAGACTTCGTTGACGAGGCGTTGGCTGGGCTCGAACAGGGCTACTATGCGAACACTCCAGAATGGGAGGCTGCGGTTGAGCGGGAGAAGCCCGCATTGCAGGCGGCACAGAGCGTCGAGGCGGCCTATCCGATCCTGGTGAGGCTCACGAAGGTCGCTGGCGGTGATCACAGCTTCTTCTCGAACCCTGAGGAAATCGCGGGATGGACGAAACGCTACCCAGGCGGCGCAGTGCCCGTGCCCACAGTCGCTTATGACGGCGAGCTTGCGGTGCTCGCCATACCAGCCTTTTCTTCAACCCACCAGGAAGAAGTCCGGCACTTCTTGCATGCATCAGAGCAGGTGTTCTCTGACGATGTCGCGGAGTCTGCCTGTGGGTGGGTGATCGATCTCAGAGCAACCACCGGCGGGGATATGCGGACGATGCTCGTGTCAATGAGCCCGCTCCTGGATGAAGGCACCGTCATGACGTTCCGCGATCGTGACGGAACGAAGACCCACGTGGTCAACGAGAACCGAAGCATCACCTGGAACGGAGATCGTTGGGGCGAACTCGCGGAGCCGACGCCCGGGTTTTCCGGCAAACCGATTGCGCTCGTACAGTCTTCTGCCACTGCGAGCGCGGGTGAGGCGTTGATCCTCGCGTTCCGCGGCCAAGATGGGGTCGAGACCTTTGGCGAAGTGACAAGCGGCTACACCACGGCCAACAAAGGCGTTTATCTCTCCGACGGCTCAACGATCACGCTCTCGTTCGCGCTGATGGGCGACCGCAGCGAGTCATTCCCCGAGGGCCCGTTGGAGCCTGATCAGGCCGTCACTGGATCCTACGACGCTCCGCTTCAGGCAGCAAAGGAGTGGGCCTCGCAGCAGTGCGCTACCCCGTGATTGCTGGATAAGCCCCATGCGGGCCGGTCGCGCGGGCTCGGCTGGGGGCGCCCAGCTTGTTCGCGTCAGCGTGGCTGTGGAAAAGCACGTGGCTGCGAGAACTATCCACAGATCGCGCCCCGAGCCGCTCCTGCCACCCTCGGGCGCGTAGCCTGAGATTCAGGCCGGACGAACACTCGCCGCCGATGACTCACCCAGCGAAGGAGCAACATGGACGAGGCGCCCCCTCCCACACGGTCGAACTGGGCGGAACAGGACCCGCTGCTCACGGCGTACTACGACGAGGAGTGGGGCATGCCCGTGACCGACGACGCCGGGGTGTTCGAGCGGCTGAGCCTCGAGGCGTTTCAGTCGGGGTTGTCCTGGCTCACGATCCTGCGCAAGCGCGAGGCCTTCCGTGAGGCTTTCGCCGGTTTCGATCCGGAGCGGGTCGCGGCCTTCGGGGAGGCCGAGATCGAGGCGCTGCTCGCCAACGCGGGGATCATCCGCAACCGCAGGAAAATCGAGTCGACGATCGGCAACGCCCGAGCGACGCTCGCGCTCGCGGCGGCAGGGGATTCGCTCGCGCGCGTCGTGTGGTCGTTCATGCCCGAGCGCTCGCCGGCGCCCCGGCACGACGGCGAGGTGCCGGCGAGCTCGGCCGAGTCCAAGGCGCTCGCGAAGGAGCTGAAGCGCCGCGGCTTCTCGTTCGTCGGGCCGACGACGGCGTACGCGCTCATGACCGCGATCGGGATCGTCGACGTCCACCTCGTCAGCAGCCACAGGAGGGGCTGCTCAGGGCTCTGGAACGCCGACGGAACGCGGAGCGGCGACGCCCCGTTCTCGAAGCAAGGGGCGCTCCTCGCTCGCTAGGATAGGAGGGTTCCCGAACGCCCACGTCACGATGGAGCAGCATGTCTGACACCCCTGCGGCCGAGCCGGCCGCGGCGAGCGGTGAGATCACGGCGGAGACCGTGCAGCATCTCGCCGGACTCGCCCGGATCGCACTGACCGACGCCGAGATCGATTCGCTCTCGCACGAGCTCGACTCGATCCTCACGAACATTGCCAAGGTGAGCGAGGTGGCCGGACCGGAGGTTCCCGCGACGAGCCACCCCATCCCGATCAACAACGTGACGCGCCGCGACGAGGTCGCCGACGTGCTCACCCGCGAGGAGGCCCTGCGCAACGCGCCGGAGACCACCGATGGCATGTTCCGCGTCTCGTCGATCCTGGGGGAGGAGCAGTAGTGAGCGACATCATCCGACTGACCGCGGCGGAGCTCTCCGCGAAGCTCGCGAGCGGCGAAGTTTCGGCCGTCGACGCCGCGACCGCCCACCTCGACCGGATCGACGCCGTCGATGGCGGGCTCCACGCCTTCCTCGCGACCGACCGCGAGACCTCGATCGCGCAGGCGCGCGCGATCGACGAGCGCCGCGCGGCCGGGGAGCAGCTCGGCGAGCTCGCCGGCGTCCCGCTCGCGATCAAGGACGTGCTCGTCACGACCGACATGCCCGCGACCTCGGGTTCCCGGATCCTCGAGGGCTACCGCTCGCCCTACGACGCAACCGCGGTCGCGAAGGCGCGCGCTGCCGGGCTCGTCAACATCGGCAAGACGAACATGGACGAGTTCGCGATGGGCTCCTCGACCGAGAACTCGGCCTACGGCCCCACGAGCAACCAGTGGGACGCGGGGCGCGTGCCCGGCGGCTCGGGCGGCGGCTCCGCGGTGGCGGTCGGCGCCTTCGAGGCCCCGCTCGCGCTCGGCTCGGACACGGGCGGCTCGATCCGGCAGCCCGCCGCACTCACCGGCACGGTCGGCGCGAAGCCGACGTACGGCGGCGTGAGCCGCTACGGCGCGATCGCGCTCGCCTCCTCGCTCGACCAGATCGGGCCGTGCGCGCGCACAGTGCTCGACACGGCGCTGCTCCACGACGTCATCGCCGGGCACGATCGCCACGACTCGACCTCGCTCGACTTCGCCTGGCCCTCGATGGCCGCCGCCGCCCGCGGTGGCGCCGATCCGGCCTCCCTCAAGGGCCTGCGCGTCGGCGTCGTGAAGCAGCTGATGATCGACGGGGTGCAGCCCGGTGTGCGCGCTCGCTTCGAGGAGTCGCTCGCGCTGCTCGCCGCACAGGGCGCCGAGATCGTCGAGATCGACGCACCGCACTTCGAGTACGCGGTCGCCGCCTACTACCTCATCCTCCCCGCCGAGGCCTCGAGCAACCTCGCGAAGTACGACTCCGTGCGCTTCGGCCTGCGCGTCACGCCCGACGGCGGCGGCACGGTCGAGAGCGTCATGAGCGAGACCCGCGCCGCCGGCTTCGGCGCAGAGGTGAAGCGACGGATCATCCTCGGCACCTACGCGCTCTCGGCCGGCTACTACGACGCCTACTACGGCAGCGCCCAGAAGGTGCGCACCCTGATCCAGCGCGACTTTGCGGCCGCGTTCGAGCAGGTCGACGTGATCGCCTCGCCCACCGCGCCCACCACGGCGTGGAAGCTCGGCGAGCACTCGGGTGACCCGATGCAGGACTACCTGAACGACGCCACGACGATCCCCGCGAACCTCGCCGGGATCCCGGGCCTCAGCCTGCCCATCGGCACCGCGAGCGAGGACGGCCTGCCGGTCGGCCTGCAGCTCATGGCGCCGGCGTTCGAGGACGCGCGCCTCTACCGCGCGGGTGCCGCGATCGAGAACCTCATCTCGGAGCGCGACGGCTCGCCCTTCTGGGCCCAGGCCCCGTCCCTTGCAGGCACCGCGACCGGAAAGGCGGCCGAGTGATCGCGAAGACGAAGCTCATGGACTTCGAGAAGGCGCTCGAGCTGTTCGAGCCCGTGATCGGGCTCGAGGTGCACGTCGAGCTCAACACTGCGACGAAGATGTTCTCGTCGGCGCCGAACGTGTTCGGCTCCGACCCGAACACGAACCTGACGCCCGTGTGCCTCGGCCTGCCCGGCGCGCTTCCCGTCGTGAACGAGAAGGCCGTGCGGTCGTCGATCAGCCTCGGGCTCGCGCTCGGCTGCGAGATCGCCGAGGTCTCCGGCTTCGCGCGGAAGAACTACTTCTACCCGGACATGGCGAAGAACTACCAGATCTCGCAGTACGACGATCCGATCGCCTTCGACGGCTCCGTCGAGATCGAGATCGCCTCGGGCCGCGTCGTGCACGTGCCGATCGAGCGCGCCCACATGGAGGAGGACGCGGGCAAGCTGAACCACGTCGGCGGCTCCACGGGCCGCATCCAGGGCGCGGAGTACTCGCTCGTCGACTACAACCGCGCCGGCGTCCCGCTCGTCGAGATCGTGACCCGCCCCGTCTTCGGCGGCGAGGCCGACACCCCCGAGATCGCGGCGGCCTACGTCTCCACGATCCGGGACATTGTCATCGCGCTCGGCATCTCCGACGCGCGCATGGAGCGCGGCAACCTCCGCTGCGACGCGAACGTGTCGCTGCGGCCCCGCGGCGCGGAGAAGCTCGGGATCCGGACCGAGACGAAGAACGTGAACTCGCTGCGCTCGATCGAGCGCGCCGTGCGCTTCGAGATCCAGCGCCAGGCGCAGATACTGGCAGATGGCGGCTCCATCACACAGGAGACCCGCCACTGGCACGAGGACACGGGCGAGACGTCGCCGGGTCGCCCGAAGAGCGACGCGGACGACTACCGTTACTTCCCCGAGCCCGACCTCGCGCCGCTCACGCCGTCGCGCGAGCTCGTGGAGGAGCTGCGGGCCGAGCTGCCCGAGCACCCGACGCTGCGCCGCCGCCGGCTGCGCGCCGACTGGGGCTTCACGGCGCTCGAGTTCCAGGACGTCGTGAACTCCGGCCTGCTCGACACCGTCGAGGCGACAGTCGCCGCAGGCGTCCCCGCCCAGACCGCCCGCAAGTGGTGGACCGGCGAGATCGCCCGCATCGCAAACGAGCAGGGCGCCTCCGCCCCCGAGCTCATCACCCCCGAGCAGCTCGCTTCGGTCGTGGCGCTCGTCGACGAGGGCACCCTCAACGACAAGCTCGCGCGCCAGGTGATCCAGGGCATCATCGCGGGAGAAGGCACGGCCGCGGAGATCGTCGAGGCCCGCGGCCTCGCGATCGTCTCCGACGACGGCGCCCTCATCGCCGCGGTCGACGCAGCGCTCGCGGAGCAGCCCGACGTGCTCGAGAAGATCCGCGACGGCAAGGTCCAGGCGGCCGGCGCCATCATCGGCGCCGTCATGAAGGCGATGCGCGGCCAGGCCGACGCCGCCCGCGTGCGCGAGCTCGTGCTGGAGCGCGCCCAGGCGTAGCTCTCCGTCCCCGCGCAGCGATCCGCGCCGCCGCCCTCGGGTGACGGCGCGGGTCGCTGCGTTTGAGGTGGGTTGGAGCGGCGCTGCGGCGCTGCGCCGGTACGGCAGGCCCTGCGCTCGTTCCGCGTTCTGCGCTCGTTCCTACGATTTGGCGCGAAAGCTTGTGAGCGACTGCAGTTTGCGGAGCGAGCGCCGGTGCGCGCCTCGCCCGCCCCACCCCGAACCCCTAGGCGAGCGGCGCGATCCCGCCCCGACCGAGCTCCACGCGGTGCGCGTCGCGCAGGATCCGGCGCGCGCGCTCGATCTCGGCCTCGGTGCGCTTGCCGTCCCAGCCGAGTGCCTCGGCGACCGCCCCGGCGACCTCGGCGAGCGACTCCTCGGAGAGCCCTCCGACGAACGCGATCGACGTGCGGCGGAGCAGCAGGTCGTCGAGGTGCACCGCGTCCTCGGTGGCGGCGAGGTGCGCGAGCTCCTCGGCGTAGTAGCCGGGCACGTGCTCGAGTTCGCGTGGCGCGGCCGGCAGGGCGGCGAGCACGTCCGTCGCCCGCGTCCCGTACCGCTCCAGCATTTGCTCCACGAGCGCGGGATCGTGTCCGCTGCCGTTGCGCGCGATCCAGATCCGGCGCGAGGCCGGGTCTCTGGGGAAGCCGGCGCCGCCGCCGATTGCGGTCGCGCGGGTGCTCGCGGTGCGGCGCACGCCCAGGATCCCGAGCGTCTCGTCGGCGAGGTGCTCGGCGAGGGCGCGGAACGTCGTCCACTTGCCCCCGACGAGGCTGAGCGAGCGCACGCCCTTGAGCCAGCCGTGCTCGATCCGGTAGTCACGGGAGACGAAGCCGGGCGCGGTGTCGTCGTGGCGGGGGAGCGGCCGGATCCCCGAGAAGGAGTAGACGATCTGCGACCGGTCGACCTGCACACTCGGAAATACGTGTGGGATCAGGTCGAAGAAGTAGTCGATCTCGTCGTCCGTGCAGACCGACGGGTCGCTCGGGTCAGCGTCGATGTCGGTCGTGCCGACCATGACGCGGCCCTTCAGGGGGTAGATGAGCACGATCCGGCCGTCCGAGTGCTCGAAGAACATCTCGCGCCCGCCCGTCGCGTCGAGGAGCTCGGGATTGTCGAGGACGATGTGCGAGCCCTTCGTGCCGCCCATGAAGCGCGTCGGCTTGCCGAGCGCCGCGTTCGTGAGGTCCGTCCACGGCCCGCTCGCGTTCACCACGACCTGCGCCTTGAACGGGAACTCTTCGCCCGTCGTCTCGTCGGTGAGGAGTACCTCGCCGTCGCTGAAGCCCGTGGCGGCGACGTAGTTCGCCGCGCGCGCGGTCGCATCGGAATCGCGCCGCCCGGAGCGCACGGCGCCGGCGGCGAGCCCGTCCGAGAGCACGTCGAGCGCGAGCCGCTCGGGATCGTGCATCGACGCGTCGAAGTAGGTCGCCGTGTACTTGATCTGGGGATTCAATCGCGGCAGTTCGCGCAGCGAGCGATCACGGCCGTGGAATCGGTGCCGCGGCACTCGGCCGCCGCCGCGCGAGAACGTGTCGTAGATCACGAGCCCGACCTTGATGAGGAGGGCGCCGCGCTCGCGCGGCTTCCCGCGGCCGTGGGTCACGAGCAGCCGGAACGGCGCCGTGAGAATGCCCGAGAACGTTGAGAAGATCGGGATCGTCGTGCGCAGCGGCGCGACGTAGTGCGGGGCGTTTCGGATCAGGCGGTTCCGCTCCTGCACTGCCTCTTTCACGAGCCTGAACTCGCCGTTCTCGAGATACCGGATCCCGCCGTGCACCATGTGGCTCGACGCGGACGACGCGCCGGACACGAAGTCCCCGCGCTCCACGAGTGCGACGTCGACGCCCTGGAGCGCGAGCTCCCGGAACGTCGCGATGCCGTTGATGCCGCCGCCGATCACGAGCACATCGGCGCTCGGCCGCTCCCGGAGTCGGGCGACCGACCCCCTGCCGCTCGTCTGCCCCTCGGCTGTGTGTGCCGTTGTACCTGCCGTCTTGCTGGCCATTCGCCCCTCGCCTCTCTGTCGGCGTCAAGCTGTGCTGCTTCCCTCCACGGTACAAGATCAGGCTCCGAGCGGGATCAATTCGCGGCGCCGTCCGTGAATGTCAGCGCCGTGAATGTCAGTGGTCTGTGGTGCAATGGGTGCATGCCGGAAACGCAGAGGGAGGTCGCGTCGATCCTGCACGTCGACATGGACTCCTTCTTCGTCTCGGTCGAACTGCTCGATCGGCCGGATCTCGTGGGCAAGCCCGTGGCCGCGGCGCACGACACGGGGCGCTCGGTCGTTTCGAGCGCGAGCTACGAGGCGCGCAGATTCGGGGTGCGCTCCGCGATGCCGGTTGGCAGGGCCAAGCAGCTGTGCCCGCAGTTAATACTGATCCCGCCGACGTTCGAGAAGTACAGGCGAGCGTCGAAGCAGGTCATGGCGATCTTCGAAGAGTTTACGCCGCTCGTCGAGCCGTTGAGCATCGACGAGGCGTTTCTCGACGTCGAGGGCTCGCTGCGGCTGTTCGGCAGCCCCGTCGAGATCGCGCGCGCCCTCCGCGAGCGGATCCGGAAGCGCACGGGACTGCCCGCCTCGGTCGGCCTCGCCGGCACCAAGTTCGTGGCGAAGCTCGCGTCGCAGCGGGCGAAGCCTGACGGGATTCTCGAGATCCCGCCGGAGCGGGCGCTCGAGTTCCTGCACACGCTGCCGATCGAGGCGATGTGGGGCGTCGGCAAGGCGACCGCGACCGCGCTCAAGGCGCGGGCGATCCACTCGGTACAGGATCTCGCTCGCGAGCCGCTGCCCTCGCTGATCAGGATCGTGGGCGACGCGAGCGCGCGAAAGCTGCACGAGCTCGCGAACGGGCGTGACGCACGCGGCGTGGAGACGACGCGGGTGGAGAAGAGCATCGGGCACGAGGAGACGTTCGCGCACGACGTCGGGGATCCGGCGCTGCTCGAGCGGGAGCTCCTGCGGCTCGCGACGCGCACGGGGGAGCGGCTGCGCGCCGCTGACCTCGAGGCGCGCACGATCGCGATCAAGGTGCGCTGGAGCAGCTTCGAGACGATCACGCGCTCGCGCACCCTCGGCGAGGCGACGAACGCGAGCAACCGCATCTACCGCACCGCGAAGGAGCTCTTCGAAAGCCTCGGCGCGGCAGGCCGCCCCGTCCGGCTCATCGGCGTGCGCGCGGAGCAGCTGCTCCCCGCCGGCACGGATCCCGCGGCGCTGTGGAGCGACGACGACGGTTGGCGCGCCGTCGACGAGGCGGTCGACCGGGTGCGCGGGCGCTTCGGCGCGGTCGGAGTGAAGCCCGCGAGCCTGCTCGTGGAGCGCGAGAACGTCGTCGACCCGCGGTCGCTCCAGCCGCCGGCCTAATCGTCCCGCAGGGTCACGAGGGGGAGGGGGCGCCGCCCGCGTCGCCAGTGTCTTCCGGCCCCACCATGATCGCGAGAATCGACTCCAGGATCGCGGCAAGCCAGTCGAACACGAGCACGGTGCCGCGGGTCTCGTCGTCGGCGAGCAGCCGGTCGTGGTCCTCCGCCTCGTCGAGCCCGATCCGGGCGGCGATCGCGAGCCTGAGCGACGTGAGCGTGCGCACCCAGGCGCCCAGCATGGGCGGCGTGATGAGCACCTCGACGACCTTGACCTCTTCGGGCATCCCGTCGATGCCCACCGCGCTCGTTACCTCGAGGGCGTCCTGCAGCTTGCGGTTGAGCAGCCCCTGCTCGGTGACGCGGCGGAACTTCGACGCATCGTCACGGTCGGAGAACGCGTCAGGGAAGAGCCGGGCGAGCGCGGGATCCTCGGGCGGCTCGTCGGTGCCGCCGACCTCGAGGCTCGCAAACAGTGGGTCAGGATCGAGCGACGTGCCGCTGTGGCTCTGCAGCAGCTGGATCAACTGGGTGATCAGCTGGTCCAGCATCCCCGCCTCGTCGCGCTCGAGCAGGAGCGCGAGGCTGCCTCCCTCGGTCGGCTTGAGCCTCATCCCTCGTCCGCCTTCTGCACCGTCGCCCACAGCCCGAAGCCGTGGAGCGCCTCGACGTGCATCTCCATCGCCTCGAGCCCGCCCTCCGCGACGACCGCGCTCCCGCGGTGGTGCACCTTGAGCATGAGCGAGTCGGCGCGCTCCTTGTCGAACCCGAAGTAGCTGCGGAACACGTACGAGACATACGACATCAGGTTCACGGGGTCATCCCAGACCACGGTCTGCCAGGGCCGCTCGGGGGCGATCCCGGTCTGTTCGTGACTGCGCGCTGACGTCTCGGTCGCCATCATCAACCCCACCCGAGCTCGTGGATGCGTTCCTCCGAGATCCCGTAGAAGTGGGCGATCTCGTGGATGAGTGAGATCCGGATCTCCGCCGCGAGTTCCTCCACGGTTTCGCAGATCGCGAGGAGATTCTCGCGGAAGAGGATGATCCGGTCGGGCTCCTCGCCGTAACCGTAGACGCCCCGTTCGGCGAGGGAAAACCCCTCGTAGACGGCGAGCAAATCGCCGCCGTCCTGGGGTCGATCCTCGACGAGGAAGATGACGTTGTCGAGCTTCTCCATCATGTCGTCGGAAAGCGAATCGAGGCCGTCCGCGACCATCGACTCGAACTCCTCGTGCGACATCTCGAGCATGCTTTCACCCTACACAGTGCCGGCCGGAAAAGCGTGGGATCCTGTGTGCTCCCCACACTCCGCGTGCGCGGATCGCGCGGGCTGCGGCCGGTTGGCAACTTCCGCCGATTATGGGCTATGATCGTAGGGTTGCCTCGCACGCCACGGCGCGCAGGGACAGCATGGTGGCTATAGCTCAGTCGGTAGAGCACCGGCTTGTGGTGCCGGTGGTCGCGGGTTCAAGTCCCGTTAGCCACCCCAATCCGAAGAGGCCCCGATCCGTCGGGGCCTCTTCGCATTTCTAGGCCGGGTGCCACAGAATGAAAGGCCAGCTACTTCCTGCTCGATCGCATCGCGTCGAGCTGCTTCAGCTCCGGATCCGCCGCGAGCCGCTCGTACTCGGCGGTGCCGCGCGCGACGAGCGCGATCCGGCCCTCCGCGTCGTGGTGCACGCCCCAGCCGTAGCGCTTGGGGAGCGGGCTCGCCCGCAGGCAGGCCTGCGACTTCGCAAAGAATGCCGAGCGGGCCGCGTCGCGATCCGCGTCGGGCACGGCGTTGCGGAGCGCGTGCACGGTGAACAGCAGATCGTCGGAGGTCAGCTCGTGCGGGCGTTCGGAGGCGAGCTCGAACTGCAGCCGCGCGACCGACGGGCCGCCCGCGCGCTCCGGGGGGATCTCGCCCGTTGCCGCCGGGCAATCCGGCGCGACGCGGATGAAGGTGTTCGCGTAGTTTGTGCTGGTCATGCCAATATTCAACGGCTTGTCGCAGGGGAGTGCAAGGGGCGCCCCGAGGGGGCAGAATGGGCGCATGGCCAGCGAACCCAAGACCAAGCCGACCGACGCGAGTGTGCAGGACTTCCTCGAGGCGGCGACGCCCGCCAAGCGGCGGGAGGACGGGCTCGCGCTCGCCACCATTTTTGCAGAGGTGACCGGGGCGGATCCTGTCATGTGGGGGCCGACGATGGTCGGTTACGGGAGCTACCGCTACGTCTCCCCGTCGGATCCGAAGCGCCGTGGCGACTGGCCGAAGACGGGGTTCTCCCCGCGCAAGGCGCAGCTTTCGATCTACGGCATCAAGGACCTGCCTGAGGGGGCCGCGCTCCTCCCCGAACTCGGCAAGTTCACCGAGGGCGCCGGCTGCGTGTACGTGCGCAAGCTCGAGGAAATCGACCTCGGCGTGCTGCGCCGCTTGATCGCGATCGCCTGGTCGCGCGAGGACGACCCTGCCGCCTGACATCGGATCCTGAAACTCCGCTATGAGCTGCGGAAAAGTTGCGGCGTCACGACTCGGCTACGGGCGTAGCATGACGGCATGAGCGAAAATTTCGCAGTGCTGGCCGAGGGGCTGGAGAAGCGCTTCGGCAGAGTGCGGGCGCTTGACGGCCTCGATCTCAGCGTGCGCTTCGGCGAGGTGCACGGCTTCCTCGGGCCAAACGGTGCGGGCAAGTCGACGACGATCCGGATCCTGTTGGGCCTCGCGCGGCGCAGCGGCGGCACCGCCACGGTCTTTGGTCTGGACCCGTGGGAGGACGCCGTGGAGATCCATCGCCGGATCGCCTCGGTGCCTGGCGACGTCAGCATCTGGCCGAACCTCACGGGTGGCGAAGCCATCGACCTGATCGCGCGACTGCGCGGAGTGACGCATCGTGACCAGCAGTACCTCGCCGAGCGGGAGCGGCTCTGCTCGGCCTTCCTCCTCGACCCGCGCAAGAAAGGCCGCTCGTATTCGAAGGGCAACCGGCAGAAGGTTGCGCTGGTAGCGGCGCTCGCGGTCCCCGCGGAGCTGTATGTCTTCGATGAGCCGACGAGTGGGCTCGACCCGCTCATGGAAAGCGTGTTCCGCGAGGAGGTCGTGAGGCTGCGGGAGCGGGGCGCCGCGGTGCTGCTCTCGAGCCATATCCTCTCCGAGGTTGAGCAGTTGTGTGACCGGATCAGCATCATCAAGGACGGCCGCACGGTCGAGTCGGGCACGCTCGCCGAGCTCGGCCACTTCAGGATGACGGAGGTGTCGTTCAGTGGCTCAGGGGAGTCGCTGCGCGGCCTCGACGGCGTCTCCGACTACGCCGAGAGCGCGGGCCGCACGAGTCTCACCCTGCCCGCCGACCGGGTTGCGCTGCTCCTGCCCGAGATCGCACGCATCGGGGCGCGGGACCTCAGGGTCGCACCGCCGACACTCGAGTCGTTGTTCCTCCACCACTACGGGAAGGATCCGGCGACTGTCGCAGGAAAGCACGGCGGGTCATGAGCGGGAGGCGGGGCACGATCGGGGTCCTCGTCGCGCATCAGCTCAGGCGGGACCGGATCCAGGCGCCGATCTGGGTGGCGGCCACCGCGATCCTTGCCTGGTCGGCGGTCATCGGCGTCGAGCAGAGCTACGGCTCAGATGCGCAGCGCGCAGCGCTCCTGCAGACGGTCGCCGTGAACCCCGTGATCCTCCTGTTCAGGGGGCTGCCGTCGGGCGCCGAGTCGGCGGCGTTCGCGCTCTTCCTGATCCTGCCGTGGCTCACGATGCTGGCGGCGCTCGCAGGCCTCCTCCTCGCGGTGCGGCACACGCGCGCGGAGGAGGAGTCGGGCCGGGGGCTTCTCATCGGCGCGGCCCCCGTCGGTCGTCTGTCCGAGGTGACGGCGACGCTGATCGCAGGGTGCATCGTTCAGGCGGCCGTCGGGCTCGCGGTCGCCGGGGTGTTTATGGTCTGCGGCCTCCCGCCGCGAGGCTCGTGGGTCGCGGGCGCCGCGACGTCTGGGGTCGGGATCGTGTTCCTCGCGGTCGGGCTCTGCTCGGCGCAGCTCGCCCGCTCGGCGCGCGGGGCCCGTTCGATCGCGGTCTGGCTCATGCTCATCACGTTCGTGATCTCGGGGATCGGCAACGCGCTCGGCGTGCCGAGCAAAGACCTCACACGGATCGAGAGCAGCGGACTCGTCTGGGCGAGCCCGTTCGGCTGGGCGGAGCAGACCCGACCGTTCGATGCCGACGCCAGCGGCCCGCTGCTGCTCTGCCTACTGGTGTCTACGGTGCTTGTGGCTCTCGCGCTCGCCCTCAGGCAGGCGCGGGATCAGGACGAGGGCATGCTTCCCCAGCTGCCGGGCCGATCCCACGCGCCAGCGAGCCTCAGCTCGATGCCCGGGCTCGCCTGGCGGCTCTCACGAGGTTCGCTCCTCGGGTGGATGATCGGGGGGTTCCTGACCGGGCTACTCTCCACCGGCATGGGCGCCGCGGTGCGGGCCGCCGGAAACGAGATCCCCGCGGTGCAGGAGCTGCTGCGCTCGCTCGTCGGCCGCGCCGACGTCGAGGCGGGAATGGTCGTGATCTTCTACGTGGTCGTCGGCGTGCTCGCCGCGTGCTGGGCCGTGCAGAGCATGTGCCGCGCGCGGCAGGAAGAGGTGCACGGCACTCGCGAGCTCGTCGCCGCACCGCCGCTCGACCGCGTCGCGTGGCTCGGCGCGTTCGCGGTGAACGCGGCAGCGGGGGTCGTGCTCGTCTGCGCGGCCGCGCTGCTCGGATCCGTGGCAGGAGCGCTCTCCGCCGACGCGACGCGGCTGATCCCGGACGCCGCCGTGGCAGCGCTCGGGCAGATTCTCGCCGCGCTCGTGTTCATTGGGGTGACCGGCATCGTGTTCGTGCTGATCCCGCGCGCGACGATACCGCTCAGCTGGTCTCTCGTCCTCGTGGCACTCGGGGCCGGGCTGTTCGCGCCGCTATTCAGGGCGCCCGACTGGGTCTCCCGCCTCTCGCCGTTCGCGGTTGCGCCGATCGCTGATGGCGGCGGCATCGACGCTCGCGGCGCATGGTGGCTGCTGGCGGCCGCCGTGCTCTCAGCGGGCCTCGCGCTGGGGTTCATGCGCAGGCGCGAGCTCGCGAGCGACTGACGCGACTCGTGCTACGCCCGCTCCGCCCGCTCCTCGGCGGCGTGTGAATCCGAGTCGGGTGCCTCCGGCCCGTCGATGAGCGAGGCGAAGCGCTCCGAGGCCGTCGTCGCGAGCTCCGCAGCGGCCTTCTTATCCGGGCCCGGCTGCGGGATCATGACCGCGGCCTGGAAGTACGAGAGCTCCTGGATCGACTCGGCGATGTCGGCGAGGGCGCGGTGTCCGCCGCGCTTCTCGGGGGAGCCGAAGTAGGCGGCCGGGTACCAGCGGCGGCTGAGCTCCTTGATCGTGGAGACGTCGATGCTGCGGTAGTGCAGGCGCTCGTCGAGTTTCGGCAGGTACTTCGAGATGAAGCGGCGATCCATGCCGATCGTGTTGCCCGCGACGAGCGGCCGCCGGCCCGCCGTGACGAATCGCTTGAGGTAGGCGAGCACCTGCTCCTCGGCCTCCTCGAGCGACACGCCCGCCTCGATGCGGGGGAGGAGGCCCGAGGTCTCGTGCATACCGCGCACGAAGTCGTTCATGTTCGCGAGCGCCTCGGCGCCGGGGTTGATGACGATCTCGAAGCCGGGGTCCAGCGGGGTGAGGTCGAAGTCCGTAACGATGACGGCGATCTCGCACAGGCCGTCCCGGTCGACGTCGAGCCCGGTCATCTCGCAATCGATCCAGACGATCTGATCTGCGGGTGCGTTCGACACGGTGATTCCTCGATTCCTTCGACTCGCGGGGATCCTGCCGCCCGCGAATGCTCAGTCTACCGTCGCGCCACCAGGCCGAACTCGGGAGGGCCGCCGCTGACCCTAAACTGGTCTCCATGGCTGTTCTTCCCATCACGATCTCCGGCGAGCCCGTTCTGCACCGCCCCGCGGCCCCCGTGACCGAGTTCGATGCGGAGCTCCGCACGCTCGTCGACGACATGTTCGAGACCACCGTCGAGGCGCCCGGCGTGGGCCTCGCGGCGCCGCAGGTCGGCGTCGGCAAGCGCCTGTTCGTGTGGATGTACGAGGACCAGGACGAGGCGGCCCCCCAGGGGGTCGCGATCAACCCCGAGCTCTGGATCGCGCCGCTCGAGCCCGGCCTCCCGGGCGAGGAAGAGGTCGAGGGCTGCCTCTCGTTCCCGGGCGAGCGCTTCGCGCTCCGCCGCTCCTCCCGCGCCCTGCTGCGCGCGCAGGACATCGACGGCAAGCCGTTCGAGATCACGGCGAGCGGCTGGTTCGCCCGGATCCTGCAGCACGAGTACGACCACCTCGAGGGGCTCCTCTACGTGGACCGCCTCGTGCACCCGGAGAACCGCGGCGCGCAGAAGGCGGAGCGGCGCAACGGCTGGGGGAAGCCCGGCCTGAGCTGGCTGCCCGGCCGCGACGACCTCGAGGGCTGAGCGCGGGTCCGGATCCGGATCCGGAATCCGCGCCGCGCCGGCTACGCCGCGCTGCCCGGTTCCGGATCGCCCGATGCCGGGTCGCCCGGTGCCGGATCGCCCGCGCGCGCGAGCTGCCGGGAGTCGGGCAGCACCGCCCAGGCGACGCACGCGAAGAGGAGCAGCGCGGCGGTGACGCCGAAGGCCCACCCGAATCCCGCGAGGTCGACGAGCGCGCCGGCGATGAGCGGGCCGAGCACGCCGCCGAGGTCCGAGGTCATGGAGTAGGCGGCGACCACGTTGCCGCCGCGGCGCTGGGCGAGAACGTCCGCGAGGACGGCCTGTTGGCCCGGGTTGACGAGAGCCGAACCGGCCCCCGCGACCAACATGGCGACGGCGGCGACCCACACGTTGGGTGAGGCCGGCATCGCGGCGTAGCTCGCGGCGAGCACGGCGAGGCCGACGACGAGCATGGGTTTCCGGCCCATCGTGTCGTTCCAGCGGCCCGAGGGCAGGATCAGGACCGCGTTGCCCGCTGCGTAGGCTGCGAGCACCCAGGCCGCCGTGGCCGCGTCGCCGCCGAAGCTGACCGCCACGAGGATCGGGATGACCGACACCCGCACGCCGAACGATGACCAGCCGAACGCGAAGACGGAGAGCAGGAGCGAGCGGTACTGGGAGACGCGGAGGGCCTCGCCGAGCGGCATCGCGGGGAGGGGGAGGACACCCGGCTCGGCGCGCCGCGCCGCCGCCGAGGTGCGCAGCGCGACGGCGACGACGGTCGCGGCGGCGACGAGGGTGAAGAAGTAGAACACGAAGGGGGCGCGCAGCCCGAAGCCCGCGACGATGCCGCCGAACACGGGCCCGAGCAGCCCTCCGAGCAGGAAGCCGGCCGAGTTCAGGCTCGCGACGCGGCCGCGGGCGTCGGGCGGGCTCACCTTGATGAGGAGAGCCGTCGCCGCGACCGTGAACATCGCGGAGCCGACGCCTCCGATCCCGCGCAGGAGCAGGAACTGCGTGTAGTTCCCGGCGATGGCGGCCGCCCCCGTCGACAGCGCGACGATGAGGATGCCCGTCGTGTAGGTCGCGCGCTCTCCGAAGCGGCCGACCGCCCAGCCCGCGAGCGGCGCGGAAACGAGGCGCATGAGCGCGAAGGCGCTCACGATCGCCGACGCGGCGAAGCTCGTCACCCCGAACTCGAGGGCGAACTGCGGGATGGCGGGCGCGACCACGCCGTAGCCGAGCGCCACCGTGAAGCCGCCGGCGACGAGCGCCCACACCTCGAACGGGAGGCGGGATCGGGAGCTTCGTGACACCGATCCAGCCTAGTGCAGGGGCGGAGGCTGCGGTTGGCGCGGGCCCACGGTCACCGATCGGCCTCCGGCGAACCCTCCGAGGCGGGCGCGATGAGCCCCATCCGAGCCGCGACGGCGATCGCTTCGGAGCGCGTGGCGACGCCGAGCTTCTTGAAGAGGGAGCGCTGATGGGTCTTCACGGTGTTCTCCGAGACGTAGAGCGCGTTGGCAATGAGTTTGCGGGACGAGCCGGTGGTCAGGTGCACGAGCACCTCGCGCTCCCGCTTCGTCAGCTTGGGAGGAATGTCTGGTCCCGTGCCGGGGAGGGCGCCGAAACCCCCTCCCCGAGAAACCTCCGCGCGCGCAGTGCTCAGAAACTCCTGGATCGCGGGAGGGAAACCGGCGATCTCCGCCTCCGAGAGGCCGCCCCAATCCTGGTCTGCGCGCGTCGCCTCCCGTCGCGCCTGCGCAAACTCGCCGAGCTGGATCAGGCTCGCCGCGAGTGCCGCGGCGCGTGCCACGTCGAGCCTGCGGAAGTTCAGCGTGTCCGCGCGCAACCGCGACAGCTCGCGGAGGGCTTCGCGGGGTTGCCCGGCCGCCACCGAGAGCTGCGCCGAGGTGAGGCGCGTCAGTACGAGCTCGGGGTCGGCCCGCTCCAGGTGCGTTCGGGCGACGGCCATCTCTCCCGAGGCCAGCATGAGGCGCGCCATCGTGAGCGGCATCGCGCTCCCCGCGATCCCCTCCGGCTGCTCGGCGACGGTTCGTGCGGCCGTCTTCACGGCGAGACGCACTGCCATCTCGTGGAATCGTCCCGCGCGACTGTAGACGTTGAAGAGTGCTGCGGCGTGAAACGGCCACATGGCGCCGAGGTGGTGTGCCGGGATCCGGTTAAGCCAGTCGAGCGACTCCTCTGCTGGCCCGAGAAGTGCCTCGACGGTCGCGGTGATCGCATCGATGAAGCTCTCGGCCCAGCTCTCCGTCCGCGGGATCTGCCGAGCAATGTCCAGGTGGCTCGCCGCCTGCTCGACATCGCCATACAGCGCATGCAGGAGCGCCGCCTTCGCGCGGGCATCCCGGAGCAGGTAGGGGTGCGCGCTGAGGGGCGTGCCGAAGACCCGATGGAAGGTGACGAGCGCCCCCGTGAAGTCTCCCGCCAGCATCTGAGCGTTGCCCTGCTCGAGGGCGGCGAAGGCGGCGACCCCGCCCGTGAGATCGAAGGCGGCCGTGAGCGCGGGGAAGCGGTGGTGGAGCGCGGTGAGGCGCGCGGCTGCGTCACGGGGGTGCCCGAGCAGCCGCCTCCGGATCGCCGAGAGGAGTTCGGGCCAGACGAGTTCGGGAGCGAAGCCGTCGGCGTCAGCGCCTCGCTCGGCCCCGGCCGGCGACTCCGGCCGTTCGAGCGCGGAGTGGGGGGAGCGCGGGGGATCAGCGCTCGGAGGCTGCGCGAGGGGCTCACCCGGCACCGCGCGGAGCAAGGGGTCCCGCCCGTTCACAAAAGCGCGCAACGCGCTCGTCACGGTGGCCGGTCCCTGGGCGCTCGGCCCCACCCCGTCGAGAATCACCCGAAGGCTCGCCGGAACACAGCCGTACCAGGTGGCCAGCGGGTTGGCCTCGACGAAGGCTCTGATCCCCTCGGCGTCGTTCGCCCGGCGCAGCCGGGGGAGGGTTTCTGCGGCGCGCTCAGCAGGCCAGCTTCTCCCCTCAATGTGAGGATCGCCGATCCGACGCACGCTGTCCCCTTCCCACCCTTGCCCCCTTCCGGCTCGTGTGGCCCCATCTTCACCATAGCTGGCGGGCGGGAAGGGACGCGTCCGCGGAAACGGTGAACCTCGGTTTGGCCCCCGTCGGCTTCACCCCAGCCGAACTATTCCTCACCCTGCGGAGGAGAAAGGGATGATATGCGCGAGAAACCGAGGGGCGGCTGAACGCGCTGTGGGAGTGTGAACCGTAGCCGCACCGGTCGGCACGGCGGCCCCCGCTGAGCTCCTGAAGCACAGCCTGAGGGCACGGAGCACGGGCAATGGGCTCGGGCGATGAACACAGGCAGCGCGCACGGGAAACGGGCGTGTAGCCGATCCGAGACTGCTCGTGGCATCGCCCCCAGGAGGTCGTTGGCGTGCGCCCGTGGGCGGGCAGGGCAACGGAAATCAGAGCAGAGCAACGCAGAGCAGGGCAGGGACGACGGGGCCGGCGACCGCCGGTGGAACGACGAATGGAGAGCGCAGTGACGAAGCCGAAGCAATCAGCCGTAGGGAAGCGGATCATCCGCAGTCTCGCGGTCGTGGCTTGCTCACTGCTCGCACTCCCCGCCTTCGCCCCGTCGGCGCTTGCCGTAGACCAACCCGAGACCGCCGCGCAACCGGAGGCCTCCGTGGCCCGTGCTGGCACCGACTTCGTGTGTGAACCGGGGTACGTCTACACGGTGAGCCAGACGGACGGAACGATCCGCGAGATCGGACCAGATGGCAGCATCACCCGGGTCGGATCCGGTGCTTGGGCGGGTGGAAACCTCAACTCGATCGCCATCGACCAGGGCGGAGCGCACGCCTACGCGGTCGAGCGCTACTCAGACTCCTACAACAACGCGAACACGGTGGCCGCACGCGGCTACGACGCGGCGACGGGCACCTTCACGACGCTGGGCCCCGCGCAGTCGCTCCCCGAACTCACGGGCGGCGACTCCACGACTCGCGGGAGCATCGTCGCCGGCGCCGCCGATCTGAAAACCGGAACGTTCATGATCGGAGGCTTTGCCTCGGAGCTCGTGGGCTGGCGGCTGTACGAGGTCGTCTTCGTGATCTACGAGTTCGTCCCGGCGGAGGCCGCCACGGGTGGCTTCTCGAAGGTCGGTGTGATCCGGACCGGAGAGCGGTTCAGGACCGAAGCGACGAAGCCCGCACGCAACGGCGACATGGCGTTCGACAGCCAGGGCAACCTCTACTTCGTGCGGAGCGGCGAGAAGGACCTGAACATCTTCTCGGTGTCGGCCGCGGAGCTGGAGAACGCGAGCGGAGGCGATCTGCGCGCCTCGGCAACGCCGGTCTCCCAAGGGGCGCTGAAGAACGTGAACGGGATCGCCTTCGACTCCGATGGCACCGTGTATCTCGGCGACTATGAGCGGGTCGAGCGGTACGACCCCATCACCTGGCAGCACCTGGGCACTCACGCCACCGGGCTAAAGACGAGCTCCGACCTCGCGAGTTGTTCCTCTCCCTCGAGCCTCACCTTGCGCAAGAACATCGTCTCTCGCGCGCAGGCTTCAGACCAGTTCACCATCAGCATGGCCGAGGGGGCCGCGACCATCGGCTCGGCCACCACCACGGGCTCGGGTCTCGGCATCCGCCCGGAGCAGGTCGGCCCGTTCCCGGTGCGCTCGGGCAAGACCTACGCGTTCTCCGAGGCCGGCGCGGAGGGCGCCGAGCTGTCCGCCTACACCTCGGAGTGGACCTGCACGGATGCTTCGACCGGCGCGACCCTCGCGAGTGGCACCGGGACCTCAGGCGAGGTCTCGATCCCGGATCCCCAGCCGTCGTCCGGGGCGAGCATCGTGTGCGATATCAGCAACGCCGCGCGATCGACGCTCACCCTGACCAAGGCCTTCGACAACTCCTACGGCGCCTCCGACGATCCCGCGGTGTGGGATCTGCACGCAACCCCGGACGGGGGCGACCCGATCTCGTTTGCCTCGGGGGAGACACACGTGGTGGGCGCCGGAGGCTTCACGATCGGTGAGGCGCCGAGGCCCGGCTACGAGCTGCGGGCGGTCGAGTGCAGCACTGACGCGGGAGCGGTCCCAGTTGACGCGGACCACCGGATCGACATCGGCGGAGGGGAGAACGTCGCGTGCGTGCTCACGAATGCCGACCTGCCGGGAAGCGTCTCCTGGAGCAAGGTCGACGAGTTCACGGGGGACCGGCTTGCCGGTGCGCAGTGGCTCCTGACCGGACCCCAGGGCGAGATCGAGGTGACCGACAACACGGGGCAGGAGGGATACGCCGGGCGCGACACCGACGAACGCCCGGGCAGCTTCACCGTGGCGGAGCTCGCCCACGGCGACTACGAGCTGGTCGAGACGGTAGCCCCTGAGGGCTACGAGATTGCGAACCCGGACCCCATCGCGTTCACCGTCGCTGCCGAAGACCTCGAGGTGCGGCTTCCCAGCGTTCCGAACCGCCTCCTGCTCGAGTTCGGCGTCAAGAAGTTCTCGCTCGCGACGGCCTCGCAAGCCCAGCCAGAACTGCTCGACGGGGCGGCATTCGAGGTGCGGGCCGATGACGGTGGCGCGCCCGGCGCCGTGATCCCGGGAGCCGTGGGCGACGTCGAGGCCGGAGTCTTCACCCTCACGGGGCTCACCCCTGGCACCTACTGGCTCGTCGAGACAGCAAGTCCGGATGGTTACGCGGCACTCGTTGAGCCCATCGAGTTCACCGTCACGCACGACGCCGCGCACCCCGACGGGGCGCTCGCGCTCACAGACCCCGACGACCCACTGGTGGCGCTCGCGCCCGATGGTAAGGCGATCCACGTCTACGACTCCCGCGCCGTTGCGCTGCCAACCGCCGGCGGATCCGGGCCCGGGTACTGGGCCCTGGGCGGGGCCGCCATCGCCGCGCTCGCCGGGGCGACCTGGCTGATGACCCGCACCGTGCGCCAGCGCGCGAGAGCCGGATCAGGCGCCGCTGCAGACCTTCACTGACCCCCACGTTGCCGAGAAAGGAAACACACATGCAACCGCAACTCTCGAGACGGCTCAAGCGTCTCGGCGCATCGGTCCTCGCGGCCGGGCTCGCGATCACCGCGATCGCGCTCCCAGCGCAGGCCGCTCCCGGTGCCGGAAACATCGACCCCGATGCGCCCGTGTCGCTCACGCTCCACAAGTACGTGCAGCCCGACGGCGGGACCCTCGGCGAGAACGACGGCACGGAGATCCCGAACCCGCAGGGGACCGCCCTCGACGGCGTGGAGTTCACCTTCGAACGCGTCGAGAACATCGATCTCCTCACCAATGACGGGTGGGCGAAGGCCGACGGGCTCACCGCGGCGACGGTGATGGGCGATCCGGCGTCCTACCCCCTCGGGACACCCATCGTGCGCACGACCGCGGGCGGCGGCAAGATCGAGCTCGCGACGCCGGACGTGCAGATCGGCGTGTACCTGGTGCGGGAGACCGCCCCCGGCCCGAACCCGATCGTCCAGCCCTCGGTTCCGTTCCTCGTGACCCTTCCGATGCCCAGCCAGACGGGCAGCGGCGATTGGAACACGAACGTTCACGTCTACCCGAAGAACGCGCTGAACACCGTGACCAAGGATGTCGACGACTCGGGGGCCACCCTCATCGGCGACACGATCACGTGGACCATCACCTCCGACGTGCCGGTGCTCCCCGAGGGCACCCAGTACGAGCACTACCGGATCACGGATCAGCTCGATGATCGGCTGGGATTCACCTCCGCGACCGTGAAGCTGCTGAGCGGCGGTGGCGAGTCGGTGCTCGTGACCCCGGACCACTACGGACTCACCACGAGTGCGAGCGGGCTGGTCGAGATTCTCTTCACGCAGGAGGCGCTCACCCTCTTCGACCAGGCCGGCGCGAACGCGAAGGTCCAGGTCGAGCTCGTCACCGAGGTGCTCTCACTCGGGAACGGCGTGATCGAGAACCAGGCGATCGTGTTCATCAACGATCCCGACAGCGGGTTCGAGAGTAACGTCGTCGAGTCCCACTGGGGCGCGGCCAAGATCCTGAAGTACGCGAAGGACGACACCTCGAAGACCCTCGCGGGCGCAGAGTTCGACCTCTACGCGGTCGACCCCGCGAGCGCGGGCGCACAGCCGGTGCGCACGGGAATCACCACGGGTTCGGACGGCACCGCCCTCATCGACGGGCTCAAGGTCGGCGACTACTGGCTCGTTGAGACCGTGGCTCCGACGGGCTACGAGCTCCTCACCTCACCCATCCCGTTCACCGTGACCGTTGGCTCGGTCGCTGAGGCCGTGGTCGTGCAGGTGCCGAATACCCAGGTTCCGCCCTTCACCCTGCCGCTCACGGGTGGCGCGGGAAGCGGCATGTTCATCCTCGGCGGCGGCGCGCTGCTCGTGCTCGCAGCCGGACTCCTGGTGGCCGCGCGCCGGCGCTCGGGAGCGGCGGTTGCTGGGGAGTGATAGGCCGGTGCGTCGAGCCAGCGTTTCGGTGCCCCCACTCCGGCGCTGGGCTCGGCGCGCCAGCACGAGCGGGATCCGCTCGTGAACGAGAAGGTGCTGCGGGATGCAGGAGTCGGCAGGCCCCCACTGGCTGACGAACCGCATCCTGCACGCCTGGCGGCCCCGCTCCCGCGGTGGCTGTCGGTGAGCCTCGCGAGCCTCGTGCTCGCGGGGCTCGCCCTCATGTTGTATCCGAGTGCTTCGAGCTGGCTCTTCGCGCTGCGCGAGCGCGGCATCGTCGCGGCGCACACCGAGGAGGTCGCGAAGCTCGACCCCTCGGAGGTCGCCGCCGAACTCGCCTCGGCCGAGGCGTACAACCGGCGGACGACGCACGGCCTGATCGTGGACCCGTTCGGGACGGCGGATCAGCAGGGCGCCCTCGACGAGGACGCCCAGGGCTATCTCGCCGAACTCGACCTCACGGACGACGGTGTCATGGCGACGCTCCGCATTGCCGAGCTGGACCTCGAGCTGCCCGTGTTCCACGGCGCGACCGATCAGGTCCTCGCGGAGGGGGTCGGCCACATCTACGGCTCGTCCTTGCCCGTCGGGGGGCCAAGCAGTCATGCGGTCCTCACCGCGCACTCCGGGATCCCGGAGGCCGAACTGTTCACCCGCCTCGACCGGCTGGGGCGGGGCGACCTCGTCTCGGTGTCGACGCTTGGCCGGGAACTCAGCTACCGGGTGACGGGCACCGAGGTGGTGGAGCCGACGGACATCCAGAACCTCGTGGTCGTGCCGGGGGAGGACCTGCTGACGCTCGTCACCTGCACCCCGATCGGCGTCAACAGCCACCGGCTTCTCGTCCATGCGGAACGGACCGCGAGTCCAGCCGACGCGGACGCGGACGCGGCCGGATCACCCATGCCGTTCCCCTGGTGGGCTCTCGGGCTCGGGGCCGGAACCGTGGGATGGGTGGTCGTCGTCACTCGCGCCGCCCGCTCAGGACCGAGCAGGAACCCGGCCGGTTAGCGCCGGATCGCCTCGAGCCGTGGCCCGCGCAGGCGGGAGCGCAACCTCACGGTCGGCTTCCGGGTGTGTCCTGGCGAGAGAGTCCCTCCGTATGCTGTTCGCATGAGGATTCTCGTTGCTGAAGACGAGGCGCGACTGCGCTCGCTCATCGAGCGCGCGCTGCGAGAATCCGGGTATGCGGTCGACGCCTTCCCCGACGGTGAGTCGGCCCTGTTCGCCGCGGAGACCGACTCATTCGATCTCTTGATCCTGGACATCATGATGCCGGGAGACCTCGACGGCATCGAGGTGTGCAAGCGGGTACGCGCCACAACGGCGGGGGTGCCGATCCTGATCCTGACCGCGCTCGACGGGCCACAGCATCGGGTGCGAGGCCTCGACTCAGGAGCGGACGACTACCTCGTGAAGCCGTTCCACCTGGGTGAGCTGCTGGCACGGGTCCGGGCGCTGCTCAGGAGAGCCCCCCTCGCCGCGGCGCCAGTACTGCAGGTGGGAGGGCTGCGCATGGACCCGGCCGCGCACACGGTCACCCGTGACGGGCGCGCGCTCGAGGTCACTGCGCGAGAGTTCGCCGTGCTCGAATTGTTCCTGCGCCACCCCGGTCGCGTGCTGACCGCGAGCGAGTTCATCGAACACGCGTGGGATGCCCAGTACGACGGCTACAGCAACGTCGTCGCCTCAGCGATCCGGCACCTGCGCGGCAAGCTCACCAGCACGGGCGGTGTCGACCCCATCGTCACCGTGCGGGGGCGCGGCTACCTGCTCGACGGGGGAGTCTCGTGATCATTAGGCGCGCCACGATGCGGCTCACCGTCATCTACTCGCTCCTCCTCCTCCTGGTCGTGGCCCTGTTCGGGATCGGAGTCGCCTGGTACGCCGCTGCGGCGTTTGATCTTGAGCTTCCCGAATCGTCGCTGTCCGAGGAAGCGATCGATCGCGCAAACGCGACGCTGCGCACCGGACTGCTCGTGTGCTTCAGCGTCCTTCTGCTCTTCGTGCCTTTCATCAGCTACGTCCTGGCGAGGAGCACGCTCGCGCCGGTACGGCGAAACATGGAGGCGCAACAACAGTTCATCGACGATGCCTCCCATGAGTTGCGCACCCCGATCGCGGTGGCGCAGGGCGAGCTCGAATTGGCGCTCCTGAACCCCCGGGAACCCGTCGAATACCGGGCAGCGATCGCCCGGGCTCTCGCGGCGCTCGGGGAACTCGGCAGTCTGACATCGGGCCTTCTGCTGTTGACGAGCACGGAGCGAGCCGCCGCGATAGGCTCGCCAGTTGACGTGCGCGACGCCGCCGAGCGGGCGATGCTGGCGATGCCCCAGGAGATTCGAGAGCGCGTACATCTCGAAGTGACCGGCAGGGCGGAAATCACCGGAGCGGCGGAGCTGCTGGTGCGCGCGATCGCCAACCTCGTCGAAAACGCGGGCAAATTCTCCCCTGCAGGCACGCCCATCGCCGTCGTCGTCGAACGATCCGGAGACGAAGTCCGGGTCGTGGTGAGTGATGAGGGGCCCGGCATGGCCGCGGAACAGGCCGCCGCCGCGTTCGATCGGTTCTGGCGCGCCGATTCCTCCCGCACGCTGCCTGGACACGGCATCGGGCTCTCCATCGTGCGGAGAATTGCGGAGCTCCACGGCGGAAGCGCCATGCTCAGGAGCAAGCCCGGCCGCGGCACACAAGCCATCCTGGAGCTTCCCGCACGCCCGTAGTCCCGCGCGCGACCCGTCTTGCTCGGACCGGGCAGGGTGCAGTGTCCGCAACCGAGCAGGGCGAAGCTGAGCGGGTTCGCAGAGCGCTGTCATCCTCTCGTCACGATGCGCGAAATAGCGTGCAATCACAGGCCTTCGCATTCGGCGGAGGGGTGAGAAAGGAACTCCATCATGATCTCCAAGCGCAAGTCCTATGCAATCGCATCCGGGGCGGCCCTTCTCGTCTCCCTCGGCGGCGCCGCGCTCCTGGCCGGTCCGGCGTTCGCCGAGAACAATGCCGCTCAGCCGACGCACGCCGCGGTTTCGCCCACACCCGCCGGACACGAGGACGGCACGAACGACGGTGAAACCGCCGATGATCAGAACGAGGGAACAGAGCAGGCTGGCACTGAGGCAGCCGACAGCACGCAACCAGCTGGTCATGAAGACGGCGCGCACGACGGCGAGACCGCCGACGACACCGGAGCGGGGAAATGACGACCTCGGTGGCGGGGGAGGCCCTCCCCGCCACGGCGCTCCAGGGAAGGACGGCCAGCGGGCATGCCGCGGCAATCGACGTCAGACAGCTAGCGAACAAGGTTCCCGAGATCACGCTGCTGTTCTGGATCGTCAAAATGATGTCGACCACGGTCGGTGAGACCGGCGCGGATCTGCTCTCGGGCACCCTGGGATGGGGCATGCCCGTCACCGCGGCGCTCGTGTCTGCCCTCCTTGCCCTTGCGCTCGTGCTGCAGTTCCGAGCTCGTTCCTACGAGCCGATCCGATACTGGACCGTCGTCCTACTCGTGTCCATCGCGGGCACCCTCGTCAGTGACCTCCTCGTCGACATGCTCGGGGTGCCGTTGTCAGTCACGACGGCCGCATTCTCGATCCTGCTCGCAGCCGTATTCGTGATCTGGTGGAGGGAAGAGCGCACGCTGTCCATTCACACGATCAATACGGGGCGCCGCGAGATGTTCTATTGGGCAGCAATTCTCGTGACGTTCGCCCTGGGAACTGCAGGAGGTGACCTTCTCGGCGAAGCCTTGCACCTGGGCTACCCCCTTGCCGCGCTCGTATTCCTCAGCGGAGTGTTGCTGATCGCGTTCGCCCATTTCGCGTTCAAGCTCGGCGCGGTGTTCTCGTTCTGGGTCGCATACATTCTCACTCGCCCGCTCGGTGCCTCCCTCGGTGACTTCCTCTCGCAGCCCGTGAAGCACGGCGGGCTGGGGCTCGGCACGATCCCGGTGAGCATCGCATTCGGGGTGTGCATCATCGCCTCCATCGCATGGTTCACCGTGCAAGAACGGCGATCCCGTGTCTGAGGAGGGCAGCAGGCCTGCCCCGCTCGGGCCGCCGGAGACCGCGGGGCCCGCGCCGAGCCAGGCCGATCTCGCGACGGCGAATCTGGTGCCCCCGGCAGGATTCGAACCTGCGACCAACGGATTAGAAGGCCGTTGCTCTATCCACTGAGCTACGGAGGCGACGAATCGAGCGTACACCGTTGTGGATGCCGCCGATGACACTGCGGGACGGCGGATCGCCGGGCCGCCTCGGGGCGGGCGGGCTCGTGGCGGGCGGGCTACTGCTTGGCGGCCTTGGCCGCCGCCTTCGCGGCGCGCTTCGTCTCCCTGACCTTCGCGAGCGACTCGGGGGAGACGATGTCGGCGACGCTGCGGTAGGAGCCATCCTCGCCGTAGGCGCCTGCGGCCTCCCGCCAGCCGGCGCCGTCGAAGCCGCACTGCTTGCCGAGCAGCGCGAGGAAGATCCTGGCCTTCTGCTCGCCGAACCCGGGGAGGGCCTTCAGTCGCTTGAGCACGGTCTTGCCGTCGGGATCGCCCTCGGTCCAGAGCGCGCTCGCGTCGCCGCCCCAGTCGTCGCGGATGGTTCGGGCGAGGGTCTGCACGCGGCCCGCCATCGAGCCCGGGTAGCGGTGCACGGCAGGGGTCTCGCGGAACGCGGCCTCGAGCGCGTCGGGATCCATGTCCGCGATCGCCGCGGGGGAGATCGAGCCGGTCCGCTCCTCGATCTTGAGGGGCCCGGCGAACGCGACCTCCATGGCGACCTGCTGGTCGAGGAGCATGCCCACGAGCAGGGCGAACGGGTTGTCACTCAGTAGCCGGTCGGCCGCGGCGTCGTCGGTGAGGTGCAGGTCGAGGTCCATGCCCACAGTCTGCCAAACCCCGCGCCCCGCCGCACCCCGCCTCCGGTTGTTGTTAGCGATTTCGGGGCTTGAAGCGGGCCGCAAGCCCCGAAATCGCTAACAACACCCCAACACAAAGGGGGAGCCCCGGCCGAAACCGGGGCTCCCCCTCCCGCGTCGCGCAGACACGCGGCGCAGACCACGCAGACTAGCTGAACTGGTTCATGGTGTTGTCCTTGCCGCCCGCCTTGAGGGCCGCGTCTCCGGCGAAGTACTCCTTGTGGTTGTCGCCGATGTCGCTGCCGGCCATGTTCTGGTGCTTGACGGTGGCGATGCCCTCGCGGATCTCGCGGCGCTGCACGT
Organism: Leucobacter luti; assembly: GCF_050310065.1. Classification (GTDB taxonomy): domain Bacteria; phylum Actinomycetota; class Actinomycetes; order Actinomycetales; family Microbacteriaceae; genus Leucobacter; species Leucobacter luti_B. The sequence continues at coordinate 1,728,915 of NZ_CP190007.1, forward strand.
CGCGGACGTAGGTGAGCATGCCCTCGTCACCGAAGTAGCCCTTGGCGAGGTTGTCGGTCGAGAGCGCCGCCGTGTGGTAGGTCGGCAGGGTGATGAGGTGGTGGAAGATGCCGGCCCGGGCCGAGCCGTCGCGCTGGAAGGTGCGGATCTTCTCGTCGGCGAGCTGCGCGAGCTCGGTGCCGTCGTATTCGACGCTCATGAGCTTCTCGCGGTCGTACGCCGAGACGTCCTTGCCCTCGGCCTCGAGTTGGTCGAAGGCCTGCTGGCGGAAGTTGAGCGTCCAGTTGAACGACGGGCTGTTGTTGTAGACGAGCTTCGCGTTCGGGATCTCCTCGCGAATGCGGTCGACCATGCCGGCGATCTGCTCGACGTGCGGCTTCTCGGTCTCGATCCAGAGCAGATCGGCGCCGTTGCGCAGCGAGGTGATGCAGTCGAGCACGCAGCGGTCCTCGCCCGTGCCCTTGCGGAACTGGTAGAGGTTCGAGGCGAGGCGCTTCGGGCGCAGCAGCTTGCCGTCGCGCTTGATGACGACGTCACCGTTGCCGAGCTCGGCCTCGGAGATCTCCTCGACGTCGAGGAACGAGTTGTACTGGTCGCCCAGGTCGCCCGGCTCGTTCGTGACGGCGAGCTTCTGCGTGAGGCCTGCGCCGAGCGAGTCGGTACGGGCGACGATCACGCCGTTGTCGATCCCGAGCTCGAGGAACGCGTAGCGCACCGCGTTGAGCTTCGCGATGAAGTCCTCGTGGGGGACCGTGACCTTGCCGTCCTGGTGGCCGCACTGCTTCTCGTCCGAGACCTGGTTCTCGATCTGGATCGCGCAGGCACCGGCCTCGATCATCTTCTTCGCGAGCAGGTAGGTCGCCTCGGGGTTGCCGAAGCCGGCGTCGATGTCGGCGATGATCGGGACGACGTGCGTCTCGAAGTTGTCGATCTGCGACTGCAGGAATTCGACCGCGGTCTCGTCACCCGCGACGCGTGCGTCGTCGAGCTGCGTGAAGAGCAGGTCGAGCTCGCGGGCGTCGGCCTGGCGGAGGAAGGTGTAGAGCTCCTCGATGAGCGCGGGGACCGAGGTCTTCTCGTGCATCGACTGATCCGGCAGCGGGCCGAACTCGGAGCGGAGGGCCGCGACCATCCAGCCGGAGAGGTAGAGGTAGCGCTTGTTCGTGGTCTTCAGGTGCTTCTTGATCGAGATCAGCTTCTGCTGGCCGATGAAGCCGTGCCACACGCCGAGCGACTGCGTGTAGACGGAGGAGTCTGCGTCGTACTCCTCCATGTCGCGGCGCATGATGTCCGCGGTGTACTGAGCGATCTCGAGCCCCGTCTTGAAGCGGTTCTGCGCCCGCATGCGAGCGACGTACTCGGGATTGATCGCATCCCAGCTGGAGCCGTTCTGCTCCTTCAGCGTCTCAATGGCCTCGATGTCATTTTGGAACGCGCCCATGATGTTTCCTTCTGCCTGGTGGTGACTCGACCACATGCGCTGTGGTCCAGGTGGACTAGTTCCACTCTGGGGCATCGAGAAGGGGCCGCACCGGCGTTTCGGGGGGTGAAGATTCGCAGTTCTTCTGCTCCGGGGAAGTTTTCATGCACCGGAGACGCGAAAAGGCCCGACGCTCGGTCCGCGCGGGGCGGAGGAGGGCCGGGCCGATGTGCGGCGCCGGATCAGGACCGGCGCGCGCGGGTTACTCGAAGCGGTTGACGAGGGCGAGCGCCGCGCGCTCGATGTAGTCGCGGAACGCGGCGTCGTGCATGGGCGGCAGCGCCGCCTCGTCGAGGGCGGCGTGCATGTGGACGAGCCAGCGTTCCTTCGCGGCCGGCGTGACCGGGAAGGCCGCGTGCCGCATGCGCAGGCGCGGGTGGCCGCGCTGCTCCGAGTACGTTGCGGGCCCGCCCCAGTACTGCTCGAGGAAGGTGCGCAGGCGCCACTCGGCCCCCTCCCAGTCGGCCTCCGGGTACATCGGCGCGAGCAGGGGATCCTCACGCACGCCCCGGTAGAAGGTGCTCACGATGCGCTCGAACGTCGCCGTGCCGCCGACCTGCGACCAGAGGGTCTCGGTGACGGCGTCGCCCACCTCGCCCGCGCGGAGCGTGAGCCGCGCGGGTTGCGCGGGCTGCACGGGGCCGGATCCGGATCCTGCGTCGGCTCCGGATCCCGACCCGAGTCCCGGTGCTGCGCTCTGGGGGTCGCTCATGCTGGTCCACCTCCCGGCTGCCTCGGCAGCTCGTCGGCCATCTTGATGTCTTCCTCACGGAATTTGCGGCGGATCTCCGCCCGGATCCCGCGCTGCACCTCCCACTGCGCCTCGGGGCGGGTGCGCACCGCGAGGCGGAGCGTGGCCCGATCGCCGAAGACGCTCTCGAGGCCGAGCAGCTCGGGCTCGCCCGTGACCTTCCGCGCGTAGCGCTCCGACTTCAGGAGCATCCGCGCGGCGTCGAGCGTCACCTCGGAGACGTGGGCGAGATCCTGGTGCGCGTCGACCGTGACGTCGATGAGCGCCCGGCCCCAGCCCTGCGAGGAGTTGCCGAGGGTGAGGATCTCGCCGTTGCGGACGAACCACAGCGTGCCGTCCATCGCGCGCACCTGGGTGACCCGGATCCCCACGTCCTCGACCGTGCCGCTGACGGTGCCGATCGTGACGTGGTCGCCGATCCCGAGCTGGTCCTCGAACACCATGAAGATCCCGTTCAGGATGTCCTTCACGACGTTCTGCGCGCCGAAGGCGAGGCCCGCGGCCACGATGCCGGCCGAGGTCAGCACGGCGCCGAGGTTCACGCCGAGCTGCGCCAGGATCAGGATCATCGCGATGATCACGATGATCCAGGTGATGAGCACGCGCCCGACCGTGCCGAGGGTCCGGGTGCGCTGGACCGCGCGCGCGTTCACGTACGGCGCGGCCTGCATCTCGGAGGTCGTGTCGACGTCCTGGGCGCGCTTCACGCCCTTCACGATGCCCGTGACGGTCCGGATCAGCATCCGGCGCAGGATCCAGTTGAGGAGGACCGCCGCGACGATGATGCCGAGGATCACGAGCGGGGTCTGGTAGATGGTGAGGAACTCCTGGAAGGCGTTCCCCACCACCTTCTCGACCTCTTCAGCGCCGTCCATCTAGCTCTCCTGGTCGGCCGCCTGTGCGCGCAGCGCGCGCTCGATGCCGGAGAGGTGCTCGGTGATCATGCGGCGGAGGGCGGCCGGCGCCTCCGGGTTCGCGTCGAGCCAGGCGCTCGTGGCGTCCGCGAGCGCGCGGTTCGCGAGCGGCGACGGGTAGAAGCCGTCGACGAGCTCCTCGACGATCGCGTAGCTGCGCGACTCCCAGACGGGGAGGAGCTCCGAGAAGAACCGGTCGACGTACGTGTCGAGCAGCGTGAGGTCGTGCGCTCGGGTGAAGCCGAGGCCCGTGGCACGCACGATCGCGTTCGGCTTGTCGCTCTCCTCGAAGACGGAGGCCCAGGCGCGCGCCTTGTCCTCCGCGGTCGGGAGCGCGGCGCGGGCGTGCGCCGCCGACTGATTGCCCGAGGCGGTGCGATCCTCGGCGAGGCGCGCCTCGATCTGCTCCGCCGTGGCGCGGCCGCCGGCCGCGAGCGCGATGAGCAGCTCCCAGCCGAGGTCGGTGTCGATGTCGAGGCCCTCGAGGGGGAGCGAGCCGTCGAAGAGGCCCTGCACCGTGTCGAGCTGTTCGGGGCTCGCCGCGAGCTGGCCGAACGCCTTCACGAACTGGAACTGGGTGTCGCTGCCCGGCTCGGCGTCGACGGCGAGGCGCCAGAGGGCGTCGCCGACGCGCTCGAGGCTCGCGGCGCGGCGCTCGGGGGCGACGTAGCTGCCGGCCGCGAGGAGCAGCTGGTTCAGCAGGGTGCGGAGCGTCGTCGAGCCCGTCTCCTTCGCGACGTGGGCGAGCACGATGTCGATGAAGCGGCTCGCGGGGAACTCGGCGTCGCGGGTCGCGTCCCAGAGCGTGCCCCAGAGGAGCGCGCGGGCGAGCGAGTCCTCGACCTCGCCGAGCTTCGCCGCGGCCGTCTCGAGCGAGCGCTCGTCGAGGCGGATCTTCGCGTAGCTCAGGTCGTCGTCGTTGAGCAGCAGCAGATCCGGCTGCGCCACGCCGACGAGCTCGGGCACCTCGGTGCGGGCGCCGTCGACGTCGAGCTCGATCCGCTGGGTGCGGCGCACGGCGTCGCCCTCAGCCGCGTAGAGACCGACCGCGATGCGGTGAGGGCGCAGCGTCGGGTAGTCGGCGATCGCCGTCTGCTCGATCGCGAAGCTCGCGTAGCGGCCCTCGGCGTCGAGCTCGAAGACGGGGCGCAGCGTGTTCACGCCGGCCGTCTCGAGCCACAGCTTCGACCACTCCGACAGGTCCCGGCCGCTCTGCGCCTCGAGCTCGACGAGCAGGTCGGGGAGCTCGGTGTTCGAGTAGTGGTGCTTCACGAAGTAGTCGTGCACGCCGCGCATGAACGGCTCGCGGCCGACCCAGGCGACGAGCTGCTTCAGCACGGACGCGCCCTTGGCGTAGGTGATGCCGTCGAAGTTGACGAGCACGTCCTCGAGATCCCGGATCGGGGCCACGATCGGGTGCGTCGAGGGGAGCTGGTCCTGGCGGTAGGCCCACGACTTCTCCGAGGCGGCGAACGTCGTCCAGCACTCGCTCCACTCGGTCGCCTCGGCGACGCCGAGCGTCGACATGTACTCGGCGAACGACTCGTTGAGCCACAGGTCGTTCCACCAGCGCATGGTCACGAGGTCACCGAACCACATGTGGGCGAGCTCGTGCAGGATCGTGACGACGCGGCGCTCGCGCATCGCGTCGGTCACCTGGCTGCGGAAGACGTAGGCCTCCGTGAACGTGACGGCGCCGATGTTCTCCATCGCGCCCATGTTGTACTCGGGGACGAAGAGCTGGTCGTACTTGTCGAACGGGTACGGGTAGTCGAACTGCTCCTCGAAGAAGGCGAAACCCTCGCGCGTCTTCTCGAAGATGTAGTCGGCGTCGAGATACTGGCCGAGCGAGTCGCGGCAGAAGACACCGAGCGGGATCGTGCGGCCGTCGCGGCTCGTGAGCTCGGAGCGCACGACGCGGTACGGGCCGGCGATGAGGGCCGTGATGTAGCTCGACATGATCGGTGTGGGGCCGAACTCCCAGGTCGAGGCGGGCTCACCGGCGCGCGCGGCCGCCTGCTCGCCGGCGTCGACCGGCTCGGGCGTCGGCTGGTTGCTCACGACCTGCCAGCGCGCGGGCGCCGTGATCGTGAACTGGAAGGTGGCCTTCAGGTCGGGCTGCTCGAACACCGGGAACATCCGGCGCGAGTCGGGCACCTCGAACTGCGAGTAGAGGTAGACCTCGCCGTCGACGGGGTCGACGAAGCGGTGGAGCCCCTCGCCGGTGTTGGTGTAGCGCTGCGTCGAGCGGATCCGGAGCTCGTTCTGCTCGGCGAGATCCGGCAACTGGATCCTGGAGTCCGCGAAGACCTCCGCGGGATCGAGGCTCTTGCCGTTCAGCTCGACCGACTCGACCGAGTCGGCGATGATATCGATGAAGGTTGAGGCTCCGGCCTTCGCGGCGAAGGCGACGGTCGTGTCCGCGGAGAAGGTCTCGGGACCGGTCGTGAGGTCGAGCGCTACGCGGTAGCTCTCGAGATCAACGATTGCGGCCCGCTCCTGGGCCTCGACGCGGGTAAGGTTCGTTCCTGGCACGTGTGCTCCTGACGAGTTGAATCTGTGACCAGACCAGCCTATGCCCGACGGCCTGAGTTAGGCTGACCGCATGAGCGATGCGAGCCCCACTGCTGCGACCCCGTCCGTTGAGTTCTGGTTCGACCCCAGCTGCCCCTGGTGCTGGATGACGAGCCGCTGGGCCACCGAGGTCTCCGAGGCCCGCGGCTTCGAGATCGCCTGGCACCCGATCAGCCTCGCGATCATCAACGAGGACAACGACGACAACGCCCACGCGGGCCTGCACAGCCAGGGTCACCGCATGGGCCGCGTCGTGGAGGCCGCGCGCAAGGCCGCTGGCGAGGGGATCGTCGGCAAGCTCTACACGGAGCTCGGCACCCGCGTGCACCCGGGTGGACGCAGGGACGTCGACGAGGTCATCGCCGAGGCGCTCGCCGCGCTGGGCCTCGATCCCGAGCTCGCGAAGGCGGCGGACACCGAGGAGTCCGACGCCCAGCTGCGCGAGAACACGAAGCACGCGCTCGACATTGCGGGCCCCGACGTCGGTGTGCCGATCATCTCGATCGACGGCGTCGCGTTCTTCGGCCCGGTCGTCACCCCGGCGCCGACGGGGGAGCAGGCGCTCCGTCTGTGGGACGGGATCTACGCCGCCGCGAGCGTGCCGGGCTTCTACGAACTGAAGCGCGGCCGCAGCGCCGGGCCGCAGTTCTAGCGCCGCGGTTCTAACGCCGCGGTTCTCGCGGGCCTGACCGGCGGTTCGGGTGCGCGCGGGGACCGATAGACTGGCCCCCATGCGCATCCACGTCGCCACAGACCACGCCGGCCTCGAATTCAGCCAGCAGCTGCAGCAGCACCTGCGCGACCAGGGGCACGAGGTGATCGACCACGGCCCGGCCGAGTACGACGCGCTCGACGACTACCCCTCTTTCTGCATCAACGCGGCGCTCGGCGTCGCGCGCGACGAGCGCGACGGGGTCGAGGCGCTCGGCGTCGTCTTCGGCGGTTCGGGCAACGGCGAGCAGATGGCCGCGAACAAGGTCGAGGGTATCCGCGCCGCGCTCGTGTGGAACGACTCGACCGCGACGCTCGCCCGCGAGCACAACAACGCCAACGTGATCTCGATCGGCGCGCGCCAGCACCCCGTGGAGGACGCGATCCGCTTCATCGACCTGTTCGTGGCGACCCCGTTCCCCGGTGATGAGCGCCACGTGCGTCGGATCGGGCAGCTCGGCGAGTACGAGCGCACGGGCCGCATCGCGGGCAAGCAGGTCGACGCCCTGTAATGCCTGAGGGTCACTCCGTACACCGGATCGCGCGGCAGTTCGGCGCGAACTTCGTCGGCACTGCGCCCGAGGTCACGAGCCCGCAGGGGCGCTTCGCCCTCGGGGCCGAGCAGCTGACGGGCCGCGAGATGACGGACGCGCGCGCGGTCGGCAAGCAGATGTTTCTCGAGTTCGCGGGCGACCGCTGGCTCAGGGTGCACCTCGGCATCTACGGTGCCTGGGACTTCGCGGGCGATGTGAAGGTCGACCCGTCGATACAGATCCACGGGGTGACGCCCGGCCACTCGAAGCTCGGGCAGACCGGGGAGAACGCGGGGCCCGGCGGCGCGAGGCCCGGCCAGGCGCGGGGGTCGCTCCCGCTCGACCGCGACGCCGAGGACTCGGTCACGTCGATCGGCGCGCCGCGGCGCGCCCGTGTGCGCATGGCGGAGACGGATCGCGAGACCGAGGTGAGCGGGGCATTCCCGCCGGATCCCGTCGGCCAGGTCCGGGTCAGGCTGCTGAACGAGGCCGTCTGCGCCGACCTGCGCGGCCCGACGGCCTGCGAGGTGCTCACCCCGGCCGAGGTCGACGCCGTGATCCAGAAGCTCGGCCCTGATCCGGCGAACGCGAACACCCCGGCCGAGCGCGAGCGCTTCGTCGAGCGCGCGCACAAGAAGCGGACTCCCATCGGCCTCGTGCTCATGGATCAGTCCGTCGTCGCCGGGATCGGCAACGTGTACCGCGCCGAGATGCTCTTCCGCGCGGGCCTCGATCCGCACACCCCCGCGAATACCCTCGACCGCACGGTGCTCGAGGCGCTCTGGGACGACTGGGCGGAGCTCCTCGAGATCGGGATCACGGTCGGCCAGATGATCACGATCGACGGCCTCGAGGGGGAGGACTACCGCCGCGCCCTCGTCGAGCGCGACGAGCGGCACTGGGTCTACAAGCTCGAGGGCACCCCGTGCAAGCGGTGCGGCGCCGACATCCAGCTCGAGGAGTTCGGGGCGCGCAAGCTCTACTGGTGCCCCGGCTGCCAGACCTGATCCGGGGCCTTCGGCACCCGGGACACGCGCGTGCGCCGCGAGTGGCGCGGCCTGGCCCTCGGATGTGGCATAATTGATCCTTGTGCCACGGTGCGGCACTGCCGCGAGGGTCCGCACGAACCGTGAGCCCAACCTCAGTACTTTTCGATATTCCGCGAACCGACTTGCGGCGGGCGCAGAGAGAGATCAAGATGCAGAAGCTCGACCACGTCGATGCCGCGTCGCTGAAGAGCGACATTCCCGAGTTCCGTGCCGGCGACACCGTCAAGGTGCACGTCAACATCGTCGAGGGCAACCGCTCGCGTGTCCAGGTGTTCCAGGGCATCGTGATCGCCCGCCACGGCGAGGGCGTCCGCGAGACCTTCACGGTCCGCAAGATCAGCTTCCAGGTCGGCGTCGAGCGTAAGTTCCCGCTGCACTCGCCCGCGATCGACAAGATCGAGGTCGTCTCCCGCGGTGACGTCCGCCGTGCGAAGCTCTACTACCTGCGCGGCCTCACCGGCAAGAAGGCCAAGATCAAGGAGAAGCGCGAGGTCTAACCTCAGCCTTTTTCGGGCGACTCGCCCAGACGCTCTCAGGCTCCCTCCCGCAAGGGTATGGGAGCCTGAGGTGTCTTCCCTGCTCCCGGTCCCACCGGGACCGAACGGACAGGAACTGGAATGAGAGAAGCAGCGAGCGACGCGCCGCGTCGCGGGGCGCGATCCGGGATCCTCGGATTCCTGCGCGATCTCGTCATCATCGTGGTCGTCGCCTTCCTGGTCTCGTTCCTCCTCAAGACGTTCCTCGTGCGGAGCTTCTACATCCCCTCGCAGTCGATGGAGCAGACGCTCAAGGTCGACGACCGGATCCTCGTGAACCAGCTCGTCCCCAAGGTCGTGAGCGTGAAGCGCGGCGACATCGTCGTGTTCAAGGATCCGGGCGGCTGGCTGCTGCCGACCTCCACGAACCCGCCGACCTCGTTCGAGTCCTTCCTGCAGTCGGTCGGCCTCGCCGCTGACACGAGCCACGAGTACGTGGTCAAGCGCGTAATCGGCGTCGGCGGCGACCGCGTCGCATGCTGCGACGCCGAGGGGCGCGTGACCGTGAACGGCGTGCCGCTCGACGAGCCCTACATCGTGATCCAGGAGGGCGAGACCCGCGCCTCCGGGATCGACTTCGACGTGACGGTGCCCGAGGGCTCCGTCTGGGTCATGGGCGACAACCGCTACCAGAGCAAGGATTCCCGGTACAACCAGGAGCAGCCTGGCAAGGGCTTCGTCCCTGAGGACGAGATCGTCGGCCGCGCGTTCGTGCGTAACTGGCCGCTCGACCGCCTCACCTGGCTCGACCGGCCGGAATCGACCTTCACGGGCGTCGAGCAGGCCAAGGCGACGAGCGAGTAACGTGGCCCGGGCGAGCGATCCGTCGAAGGATCCGACGCTCGAGGTCGAGGCGGCGCTCTTCGCCGCGGGATCTCGCTTCGTGATCGGCATCGACGAGGTGGGGCGCGGCGCGATCGCCGGGCCCGTCGCCGTGGGCGCGCACGCGATCCCGCTCGGCATCGGCGCGTTCCCCGAGGGGCTGCGCGACTCGAAGCTGCTGAGCGAGAAGCGGCGCGAGGCGCTCGCCCCGCTCGTCGCCGGGTGGGGATCCGGCGCCGTCGGCTTCGCGAGCGCCGAGGAGATCGACGAGCTCGGGATCGGCGCCTGCCTCGGCGCTGCGGGCCGCCGCGCGCTGCTCGAGCTGCATCGCGCTGGCATCCCCGTCGATGCCGCCGCGATCATTCTGGACGGCTCGCACGACTGGCTCTCTGCGGCGCTCCGGAAGCCCCTCGACGTGCGCACCAGGGTGGGAGCCGACCGCGGCTGCGCGAGCGTCGCCGCCGCCTCGGTGCGGGCGAAGGTCGAGCGCGACGCCCTCATGCGCGAGGCCCACGACGCCCACCCCGAGTACGCGTGGGCGTCGAACAAGGGCTATGGTTCGCGCGCCCACTACGACGGCATCGAAGCCCACGGGCTCACCGAGCTCCACCGCAAGTCCTGGATACGCTCAGATAAGCTGGAGCGGTGAGTACGCGTGAAGTCTCGCCCGAGGCGCCGATCGGCGTATTCGACTCGGGCGTCGGCGGGTTGACGGTCGCGAGGGCGATCCGGGACCAGCTGCCGGGTGAGTCCATGATCTACGTCGGCGATACGGCACGCACCCCGTATGGGCCGCGGCCCATCGCCGAGGTGCGGCGCTTCGCGCTCGAGATCCTCGACGATCTCGTCGCGCAGGGCGTCAAGATGCTCGTGATCGCCTGCAACACTGCCTCGGCCGCGGTGCTGCGCGACGCCCGCGAGCGCTATGACGTGCCCGTGATCGAGGTCATCGGCCCGACCGTGCGGAGCGCCATGTCGATCACGCGCAACGGCCGCGTCGGCCTCATCGGCACCCAGGGCACGATCCAGTCGCGCGCCTACGACGATCTCTTCTCGATGCGCAGCGACATCGAGCTGACCTCGGCCGCGTGCCCTCGCTTCGTCGAGCTCGTCGAGGCCGGCGAGACCTCGGGGCCCGTCGTCATCGACGTGGCGGAGGGGTACCTCGCGCCGCTCGTCGCGGCCGGCATTGACACGCTCGTGCTCGGCTGCACGCATTATCCGTTCCTGCGCGGCGCGCTGCGCCAGGTGGTGGGGCCAGACGTCGCGCTCGTCTCGAGCGACATCGAGACGGCGAACGCCGTCTACGAGGTGCTCACCGCGCGCGGCATGCTCCGCCCGGCGGACTCGGGTGACCCGGTGCTGCGCTACGAGGCGACGGGGCCCGACACCGCTGAGTTCAAGGCGCTCGCAAAGCGAATGCTCGGGATCGGCATCGACGCCGTCGACCGCGTGCAGACGGGCACGATCGCGATCCCGCCAGGCGCCTTCCGCGCGCCCTAGAGACCAGGCGCCCGTGCGATCCGGCGCCCGAGAAACCAGGCGCCGGGGCGACCGGGCACCGCACACATCCGACCGGCAGTTCCGAAGAGAGGGACACAGACCATGACCGAGAACACCCGAGTCGACGGCCGCACGCCCGCGCAGATGCGCACCGTCACGATTGAGCGGGGCTGGAGCGAGCAGGCCGAGGGCAGCGCCCTCATCTCGTTCGGCCGCACCCGCGTGCTCTGCACCGCGTCCTTCACGCCCGGCGTCCCGCGCTGGCTCACCGGCAAGGGCACGGGCTGGGTCACCGCCGAGTACTCGATGCTGCCGCGCTCGACGAACGACCGCATGCAGCGCGAGTCGGTGAAGGGCAAGATCGGCGGCCGCACGCACGAGATCTCGCGCCTGATCGGCCGCAGCCTGCGCGCCGTCATCGACACGAAGGCGCTCGGCGAGAACACGATCGTGCTCGACTGCGACGTGCTCCAGGCCGACGGCGGCACCCGCACCGCCTCCATCACGGGCGCCTACGTGGCGCTCGCGGACGCGATCAGCTGGGCGCGCGCCCAGGGCCACATTTCGAGGCGCGCGACGCCGCTCACGGACAGCGTCGCAGCAGTGTCGGTCGGCATCGTCGGGGGCGTCCCGATGAGCGACCTCGCCTACGTCGAGGACTCGAAGGCCGGCACCGACATGAACGTCGTCGTGACCGGATCCGGAGACTTCGTCGAGGTGCAGGGCACCGCGGAGGGCGTGCCCTTCAACCGCGCGGAGCTCGACACGCTCCTCGACCTCGCGCTCGGCAGCGCGGCGGAGCTCGCGGAGCTCCAGCGCGCCGTGCTCGCCGAGGAGCTGTGACCGTGGGCGTCCAGGTCGTCCTCGCCTCGCACAACGCGCACAAGCTCGAGGAGCTGGGCCGCATCATCGCGCCGCTCGCGCCCGGGATCGAGCTCGTCGGCTACGACGGGCCAGAGCCCGTCGAGAACGGGCTCAGCTTCGAGGAGAACGCCCTGATCAAGGCGCGCGCCGCGGCCGCGCACGCGGGCCTCCCCGCGATCGCGGACGACTCGGGCATCGTCGTCGACGTGCTCGGCGGCTGCCCCGGCATCTTCTCGGCGCGCTGGGGCGGGCCGTCCCGCAGCGATACGGGCAACGTCGAGCTCCTGCTCTGGCAGCTCAGCGACATCGCTGACGAGCACCGCGCGGCCGGCTTCGTCTGCGCCGCGGCGCTCGCGCTGCCGAGCGGCGCCGAGACGCACCGGCTCGGAGTCTGGCCCGGCTCGATCCTGCGCGCGCCAGCGGGCGAGGGCGGCTTCGGCTACGACCCGATCTTCAGGCCGGAGGGCGAGACCCGTTCGGCGGCCGAGCTCAGCGCGGCCGAGAAGGACGCGCTCTCGCACCGGACGCGCGCGTTCAGCGCGCTGGCCGAGGTGATCCAGGGCGGGATCACCGCGGACGGCATCAGCATCTGACTCGGGCCGCCCGCGCGGGCGGACACTCGAAGGGGAGAGAGGGCACAGCGCCATGATTGAGCAGCAGCAGGGCGGGCTCGTGCGTCCCGCCGTCACGGAGGCCGACGCGGTCCGGATCGCGCGCGAGTGCTACGGGATCGAGGCCAGCGCGACCGAGCTCGGCAGCAACCAGGACCGTAACTTCCTGCTCGAGGAGCCGGGCGGCGCGCGCAGCGTGCTCCGGATCGACCACCCCGTGTTCGAGGATCGCGAGCGCGCGGCGCAGCACGCCGCGATCGAGGCGTACCGCGCCGCGGGCGTCCCCGTCGCCGCAGTCATCCCCGGGCCCGACGGGGAGCTGACGCAGCGCTGGGGCGGCTTCGCGGTGCGCCGCAGCGAGTTCGCGGCGGGGGAGCCCATGGTCGACCTCGGCTACTTCGCGCCCGTCGTGCTTCAGGAGTTCGGCGCGCTTGCCGCCGCCTCAGTGAACGCGCTCTCGGAGCTCGCCCACGAGGGGCTCGAGCGCGACCACATGTGGCTCATGGACGTCGCGCACGCGGAGACCGTGAAGCTCGCCGGCTCGATCGCCGACGAGGAGCTGCGCGAGCGCGTGCTCGCGGCGGCCGACGAGGCGCAGGCGGCGCTGCTGCTCGTCTCCGGCGCGCTCCCACGGCAGGCGATCCACGGCGACCTCACCGACGACAACGTGATGGGCGCCCTCGGATCCGACGCCCGCGTGCACCCCGTGACCGTGCTCGACCTCGGCGATCTCGCCACAGGCTGGCGCGTCGCTGAGCTCGCGGTGACCGCATCCTCGATGCTGCACCACGAGCCGGAGCGGCCGCTCCGCTTGCTTGATACGATCGGCGCATTCCACGCAGCCGCGCCCCTCTCCGCGGCCGAGGCGCGGGCGCTGTGGCCGCTCATCGTGCTGCGCGCTGCCGTGCTCGTCGCGAGCGGCTGGTACCAGCTCGCGATCGACGGCGACAACGACTACGCGAGGGAGCGAGTCGCGGGGGAGCAGGCGATCTTCGACGCCGCGACCGCGCTGCCGCTCGTCGAGGCGACCGAGCAAGTGCTGGCGCGCCTCGGCTTCGTCGGCGCGGCCTCCGGCACGGGGCTCGCGCTGCAGGCGGTTCCCGCCGCTGCTTCGTCCGCGGCGCCTCTTCGCTCGTTGATCCCCGGTCTCACCGGCACCGTGACGATCCTGGACCCCGGCGTCGAGTCCGAGGAGCTCGACTCGGGCGCCTGGCTCGCGGCCGACGCCGAGGAACGGCTCGTCGCCGCGGCGCTCGGTGGTGGCGCCGATGCAGCGGTGATGCCGTACGGAGTGTACCGACTCACCCGCACCGCGGTCGACGCGGGCGATGCCGCCGAGACGTGGCCGATCGGCACGGAGGTCTGGCTGCCGGCGGGCGACGAGCTCGCGCTCACCGCGCCGCTCGGCGGCGAGGTCGTCGCGGCGAGCGAGCGCGGCATCCTGCTCGACCTGCGCGACGGCTGGTTCCTGTCGATCGACGGATTCTCGCCGTCGGTCGCCGAGGGGGCTGAGCTTGCGGCCGGAGCCGGCATCGGGTCGCTCGGCGCGGTGGGTGCGGGATCCGGATCCGGCGCTGGCACCGGCGCCCTGCCCGCGGTGGGCGCCGACGCCCTGCCCGCGGTGGGCACCGGCGCCCTGCCCGCGGTGGGCGCCGGCGACGCGGCGCCCCGCTCCATCGCCCTCACGCTCTGCCGCGCCGACGCGATCGACGGCGCGGCGCCGCCGATCCTCGCGGTCGACGTGCCCGAGCCCGGCCGCGCTCAGCTCGTCGCGCCCGAGCGGGTGGCGGCCTGGTCGCGCTTCACGAGCGACCCCGCCGCGATCCTCGGCATCGAGAGCCGCGCCGAGCGCGACGAGGCCGCGAACGAACAGCTGCGGCGCGAGCAGATCTTCGCGAGCGCGCAGGAGCGCTACTACGAGCGGCCCATGCAGGTGGAGCGCGGGTGGCGCCACCACCTCGTCGACACGACCGGGCGCTCCTACGTCGACATGGTGAACAACGTCACGGGGCTCGGCCACGGCCACCCGGGCGTCGCGGATGCGGTGAACCGCCAGATCCGGATCCTGAACACGAACTCTCGCTTCCTGTATCGCGAGCTCGCGGAGTACAGCGAGCGGCTGCTCGCGCTGCTTCCCGAGGGCAGCGAGCTCGACACGGTGTTGCTCGTGAACAGCGGTTCCGAGGCGGTGGATCTCGCGCTGCGCCTGGCGCAGGCCGCGACGGGTCGGAAGACCGTCGTGTCGCTGCGGGAGGCCTACCACGGCTGGACGATGGCCTCAGACGCCGTGACGACGAGCGCCTACGACAACCCGTACGCGATCGCCACGCGGCCCGACTGGGTGCACGTCGCCGACGTGCCGAACCGCTTCCGCGGCACGTACCGCGGCGACGACACCGGGGGGCGGTACGCCGCCGACCTCGGGGCCGACCTCGCCTCGCTCGCCGCTGCGGGCCGCGACGTTGCGGCGTTCATCTGCGAGTCCGTGCTCGGCAACGCCGGCGGCGTCGTGCTGCCCGAGGGATACCTCGCCGACGTCTACGCACGTGTGCGGGCCGCCGGCGGGCTCTGCATCGCCGACGAGGTGCAGGTCGGCTTCGGGCGCATGGGCTCGAGCTTCTGGGGCTTCGAGCAGTCCGGCGTCTCGCCCGACCTCATCACGATCGCGAAGCCGATGGGCAACGGATTCCCGATCGGAGGCGTGATCACGTCGAAGCGCATCGCCGACGCGCTCGCGACGCAGGGCCAGTTCTTCTCCTCGGCAGGCGGCAATCCGCTGAGCTGCCGGGTCGGGATCGCGGTCCTCGACGCCATGGAGGCCGAGGGCCTGCAGGAGAACGCGCGCGCCGTGGGCGCCCGCCTCGCAGACGGCTTCCGGGCGCTCGCGTCGAAGCACGCGCTCGTCGGGCCGGTCCACGGCGAGGGCCTGTACCTCGGGGTCGAACTCGTGCGGGACCGGGACACCATGGAGCCCGCGACCGCGGAGGCCGCCGCGATCTGCGAGCGGATGCGGGAGCTCGGGGTGGTCGTGCTCACGACATCCGAGCGCTCTAACGTGCTGAAAGTGAAGCCGCCGCTCTGCCTCACGGCGGAAAGCGCCGACTTCGTGGTGGCGGCCCTCGACCGCACCCTCACCGAGGGCTGGTAGCCCGCGGCTGCCGCCCCGCCCGCTCCCTCCCGGACCCGGGCCCGGGCCCGAGCCCGGGAGCTTGAGTTGACCCAAAGTGACGCTTTCTGCGCTCCAGCAGACACTTTGCGTCAACTCAACTCGGGGCGAGTGCCCTGCGGCGACCCAGCGCGCCCCTCCCACCCTTGAGTTGACCCAAAGTGACGCATTCTGCGTTCCAGGGGAGAGTTTGGGTCAACTCAACCCGTGGCGTGGCGGGTCAACCCGGGGCCAGGCGGGGGCGGGCGCGGCAGGGCCTAGGGCGCGGCAGCCAGCGCGACGGCGACCTCCGCGAGGATCGCCAGGGCGACGAGCACGAAGAGCGCGCCCGCGACGATGTCGAACCAGGGCGCCGCGCCCCCGAACCAGCGCCGGAACGCCGCGGCCGACGACGCGAGCGCCACCGCCACGAACCAGGCGACCCCCGTCGCGATCATCACGGCGATGATCGCGGCGCGCACCTCCCAACCCGCGCCGACCGGGAGAAACTGCGAGAGCAGCGCCGTGAAGAAGATGAGCGCCTTCGGGTTCGCGAGGTTTGTCGTGAGCCCGAGGAGCCAGGGGCGCCGCACGCTGCCGGCGGTGCTCTGCTCGGCTCGGGATCGCAGCCCCGCGATCCCGCCCCGGATGCTCTGCACACCGAGGTAGCCGAGCACGAAAGCGCCCGCGACCTGCATGAACGGCAGCAGGAACGGGAGCGCCGCGAAGAGCGCGCTCAGGCCGAGCACGGAGACCAGGATCCAGACCGCATTGCCTGTCATGATCCCGAGCGCGGCGAGCACCGCCGCACGGCGCTCCCGGATCCCGAGCCTGAGCAGGAGAAATACGTCGGGGCCCGGGAGCGCGATCGCGGCGAGCCACGCGATGAGCAGCCCGCCCCAGGCGGCGGCGCTCACGCCCAGGCCCCCGCACAGAGAGGGCGGAAGTCGGGAACGCGAGCGGCCTGGTGCACGGATCGATTCTGCCAGATCCGCGAAGCGGAGAAGGCCGCGCTACAGCCCCAGGATCGTGCGTGCGATCACGAAGTAGATCACGAGCCCGGTCGCGTCGACGAACGTCGAGATGAACGGGTTCGAGAAGACCGCGGGGTCCACCTTGACGGCGCGCGCGAGGAGCGGCATGCACCCGCCGACGGCGGCGGCGACCGTACACACGGCGAGCAGCGTGAGCCCGATCACGAGCCCGATCTGCACGGAGTACGTGAAGCTCGCGATGGTGAAGCCGAGCCCGCCGAGGAGGAGCCCGAGCAGCGCGCCCGTGCGAAGCTCGCGCGAGAGCACCTTCAGGATGTCGCGGGGCCGCACGTCGCCGAGGGCGAGCGCGCGCGTCACGGTCGTCGCGGCCTGATTGCCGGTGTTGCCGCCCGTGCCGATGAGGAGCGGCACGAAGAGCGCGAGCACGGTCACCTTGTCGATCGTCGACTCGAAGACCGAGAGCACCTGCACGGTGAGCGTCGCGCCGACCGCGAGCACGAGCAGCCACACGACGCGTGACCGCACGATCTTCAGGACCGGCGTCGACAGGTAGGGGCGGCGCAGTGGCTCGGATCCGCCCTGGCGTGCCGCGTCCTCGCTCTCCTCGTGCTCCAGGATCCGGACCGCGTCGTCGATCGTGAACATGCCGACGAGTCGGCCCTCCCGATCCACGATCGGCATCGCGAGGAGCGTGAGGTCGGCGCAGCGGCGAGCGACGACCTCCGCCTCCTCCTGGGCGGTCGCGGTCTGGGCCGGGCTCGCGAGCGTGGAGACCGGCGCGGCGGGATCCGCCCCGAGGAGCTCCCGCAGGCTCACGACGCCGATGACGCGGCGTGAATCGTCGAGCACGGGGATCGTGTACACGGTCTCGGCATCGTCGAGCCTCGCGCGCACCCGCTCGAGCGACTCGGCGACCGTGAGCGTCGCGCGCGTCGAGACGTACTCGGGTGTCATGCGACGCCCCACGCTGCCCTGCGGGTAGCCGAGCAGGGCGGCGGTGAGCGCGCGCTCCTCCTCGGAGAGCCCCCGCAGCAGGCGGGTCGCGAGCGCGGCCGGCACCTCGTCGAGGAGCCACAGGCGGTCGTCGGGATCCAGCTCCTCGAAGAGGCGGGCGACCTCGGTGTCCTGCATGTCGTGCAGGAGGTCGCTCTGGAGCGAGGGGTCGAGCGCCTCGAAGACGTCGATCGCGCGGTCCTTCGGCAGGAGCCGCGTGACGACGGCGCGCTGCTTGTGCCCCAGCCGCTCGATGACGAGCACGAGGTCGTTCGCGTCGAGCGTCGCGAGCGTTTCGGTGATGCCGGGGAGGTCGTTCGCGGCGAGCTGGTCGTCGAGCTCGTCGAAGCGGTCCTCGATGGTGATGATGGGCTGTGTGGTCATGTCTGCTCCTTCGCCGGAGAGGGCGCCTGGCGCAGGGCCGGGCGGCATGGGCGCACGGCGGGGTCGGCCGGCGCGGAGAGCGGGCGGCGGAACGGCCTCGCAGCTGGCGAGGGCTCGGCCGATCACCGCGCTTCTGGCGCGATGGCCCGCAGGAGGGAGCCGGGCGAGGCGGGAGCTGGCGGCGCTAGTCGGTGACTAGGCTGCGGCGCGAGCGGGGCCCGGCTGGGGAGAGCAACTGTCGCTCTGCACGGGATCACCTCGCTCGTTCGGGTTCTGGGTCTGTCGCGGCGCACGCGCAGGCCAGTCGGTCGGAGAGACCGTCCGCCTGCACCCTAGCAGAGTGCTGTGGCGCGGCAAAGCCGGATCGCCGCGGGATCCGCTACGATCAGCTCGTCCGGTGGGAGGGGTTCCGCATGACCAAACAATCCGAGTCCGAGGCGGCTCAAGCGCGATTCGGGATCCGCCGCATGCGCCCGCGGGATCCGCTCGAGCTGTTCCGCGCGTCGAGCCCGCTCGAGCTCTTCTTCGACCTGAGCTTCGTCGTCGCGGTGTCGCTCGCCTCCGGGCAGCTGCACCTGTTCGAGATCGAGGGCCACGTCGGCCAGGGGGTCACCGCCTACTTGCTGACCTTCTTCGGCATCTGGTGGGCGTGGATGAACTTCACCTGGTTCGCAAGCGCCTTCGACACGGACGACTGGCCCTATCGGGCGCTCGTGCTCGTGCAGATGGGCGGGGTGATCGTGCTCGCCGTGGGCGCGACGCCGGCGATGGCGCGCGCCGACTACTGGATCATGATCTGGGGCTACGTCATCATGCGGCTCGCGATGGTCGCGCAGTGGGTGCGCGCCTCGCGCAGCGCGCCGGAGCTGCGGGGGACCGCGATCCGGTACGCGGTCGGGATCGCCACGGTGCAGGTGCTCTGGCTTTGCTTTCCGCTCGCGCCAGGCGGGCCCTCGCCCGGGCTTTTCGTGCTGCTTGCCTGTGCGGAGCTGCTCGTCCCGGTGATCGCGGAGCGCAAACGCATGACGCCGTGGCATCCGGGCCACATCGCCGAGCGCTACGGGCTCTTCACCCTAATCGTGCTCGGCGAGTCGGTGCTCGCCGCGACCTCGACCCTCTCGAGCGCGCTCGAGGACCACGTCCACGTCGCCGGGATCATCGAGATCGGGATCGGAGGCTTCGTGATGGCGGCCTGCATGTGGTGGCTCTACTTCTCCGGCGACATCGCGCAGCACCTCTCGTCCCTCCGCAGGGCGCTCCCGTTCGGCTACGGGCACTACGCGATCTTCGCCTCCGCCGGGGCGTTCTCGGCGGGGATCGCGGTGATCCTGGGGCTCGAGACGGGGGAGACGCGGCTCGGCCCCGTCGCCGCGGCCGCGACTCTGACGGTGCCCGTCGCCGTGTACGTGTTCGGGGTGTGGATCCTGATCCTGCGCCACTGCCTCAGCGGGGTGCGCACCGTGATCCTCCCGATTGGCGCGCTCGGGATCGCGGCCTGCGCCCTCGTGCCGATGCCGCTCATCGCGGCGGCGGTCGTGATGCTGCTGCTCGTCGTGGTCGTCGAGTCCTCCGGGGTGCGGGTCGCCGCGGGGCGCGATGGGGCGGATTCCTGAGTCGGGGATTACGCTGAGATCATGCGCGCGCCGGGGCTGCCCGGCGCGGGATCCCAGCTGTGACCAGGAGGTACGACGGTGAGCGACTACACGACCCTCCCGGAGGGCTTGCCAGTTCCGGCCGACGACGGCGCCACGGACCACCTGATCAGAAAAGCAATGCCCCCGATCCTGCTGCCCTCGACGGAGGGCGCGCTCGTGAACCTCTCGGAGCTCGGCGAGGGGCGCACGATCCTGTACTTCTACCCGCTGTCGGGGCGCCCGGGGGAGGATCTGCCCGAGGGCTGGGACGCGATCCCCGGCGCGCGCGGCTGCGCGACCGAGGCGTGCTCGTTCCGCGATCATTTCGCTGAGCTCATCGAGGCCGGGGCCGCCGACGTGTACGGCGTGTCGAGTCAGGATCCCGAGTACCAGGGCGAGCTCGCCGAGCGGCTCGATCTGCCCTTCGCGATGCTCTCGGACGAGTCGCTCGCCCTCGCCGACGCCATGCGGCTCCCGACTTTCTCGGCGCCCGGGCACGAGCGCCTGTATGCGAGGTGCACGCTCGTCGTGACGGACGGCCGAATCGAGCAGGTGTTCTACCCCGTGTTCCCGCCGAACGAGCACGCCGAGGAGGTGCTCGCCTGGCTGCGTGGGCGGGGCGGTCTCGGGGACGCCTCGTGAGCCCGGGAGCGGTCCGCGCGGCGTTCTCGGGGTTGAGTGCGTTTCCGCTGACCCCGCTCGTCGATGACACCGTCGACCAGGCGGCGTTCACCCGGATCGTGACCCGGCTCGCGGCGGCCGGCGTCGACTCGATTACGGCACTCGGCTCGACCGGCTGCGCCGCGTATTTGAGCCGTGACGAGCGCGCGCGGGTGGCCGAGCTCGCGGTCGCGGGCGCCGGCTCCGTGCCGGTGCTCGTCGGTGTCTCCGCGCTGCGCACCTCGGACGCGATGAGGCACGCGCGTGACGTCGAGGCCGCCGGCGCGGCTGGCCTGCTCCTCGCGCCCATGAGCTATCAGCGGCTCACCGGGGACGACGTGTTCGGGCTCTACGCGGATCTCGCGGCGGCGAGCGAGCTGCCGATCGTCGTCTACGACAACCCGGGGACCACGCACTTCGAATTCGACCTCGAGCTGTACGCCCGCATCGCCGAGATCCCGAGCGTCGCGTCGATCAAGATCCCGGGTGTCCCGGCCGAGGCGGGCGCGGCGCGCGAGCGGGTCGCCGAGATCCGCGCTGCGGTGCCGGATCGCGTCACGGTCGGCGTCTCGGGCGACGCCTTCGCCGCTCGCGGTCTCGCCGCGGGCTGCGACGCCTGGTATTCGGTGATCGGGGGCACCCTGCCCGAGCTGGCGCTCGGCATCTCGGATCCCGCGCGCTCGGGTGATCCGGCGGCAGCGCTCGCGCGCTCGGCAGAGCTCGCACCGCTCTGGGAGCTTTTCGCCCAGCACGGGAGCCTGCGCGTGACGGCCGCGATCGCGGAGTCGCTCGGGCTCGCGCAGCTCGGCTCGCTGCCGCTCCCGATCCGGGGCCTCGACGAGCCCGCGCGCGCCGACGTGGACCGGGTGCTGAGCGGCATCCTCGGCCCGGCGCCGCGAAGCTAGCCGCGCGCCGCGCCGCGCCGCGCGCGCCGCGCTCACCTCCGCGCGCGCGTCGAGTGGGCCGTAAGGCCCCATTCACGGGCCTGAATGGGGCCTTACGGCCCACTCGATTCAGGATCTGGTCTAGGTCATCGCCGCAACCTCAGCCGGGGCCGCGCCCGCGGCGAGGAGGCTGTTAGCTCCTCGCGTGGGGCGCCCGCGACACGATCGGGCTCGGGCGGGAGCAGCGTGAGTTCCTGGTCCGCCGCGAGCAGGAGGAGATCCTCGTCGTGGCTGATCAGGATCACGACCGCGCCGTCGCAGGTGACCGCGCGGATCTGCTCGGCGATGGAGTCGAGGTGCCTGCGGTCGACGCCCGAGCTCGGTTCGTCGAAGACGACGATGCGCCGTTCCGAGAGGCGTGCCGTGGCGACGACGAGCCGCTGCTGCTGCCCTCCCGAGAGGGACAGCGGGTGCCGCTCGCTGAGCTCCTCCAGGTCGAGCGCGCCAAGGAGCCCTGCGTGAGCGTCGGCTGCGAGGCCTCTGGGCGCCGCGAGCTTGACCTCCTCGCTCACGCTCTCGGTGAAGAGCTGGCGCTGGACGTCCTGCATGACGATCGCGCTCGTCCGCTGCCGCCGGGACCGGCTGAGCGCGACCCCGTCGAGCTTCACCGTGCCGGACGCCCGCTGCAGCCCGACCACGATCCGGGCGAGCGTCGACTTGCCCGCCCCGTTCACTCCGCGGAACGCCGTCACCGTGCCTGCCGGGAGCCAGGCGCGTTCGACCTCGACGACTCTGCGCCCGCCGAGCGTGCACCGCACACCCTTGAGTTGGAGGCCCGCGCTCGTGCCGCCGACCGGCGCGAGCGTGTCCGCGACGAGGCGGCCCGCCGCGCTCGCGAGCGGCAGCGTCGAGTCGCGGGGCGCGCCGCGCAGGCCCTCCTCGGCGAGCACATCGTCGGGGAGCGCGCGAAGCTCCTCGGCGGACCACTCGGCGGCGATCCGGCCCTGGCTCATCACGACGAAGCGGTCGGCAACTCCGTCGAGGTACCGGAGCCTGTGCTCGGCGACGACGATCGTGGTGCCGGTCTCCTTGAGCGCGCGCAGCCGTTCGGCCAGGCGCTCGACGGCGTCGCGGGACAGGTTCGAGCTCGGCTCGTCGAGGAGCAGGATCGCCGGCCCATGCGCGGTCGCGGCGGCGATCGCCACCTGCTGCTGCTGGCCGCCCGAGAGGTCTCGCAGTCGCTGCCCGATGGGTACGGTCTCCGAGAGCTCCGTGAGGAGCTCGTCGCGGCGCGCGCGGATCTCCGCGGGCTCGAAGCCGAAGTTCTCCATCGCGAACGCGACCTCGGTCGCGGCGCTGTCGGTGAAGAACTGGCGGCGCGGGTGCTGCAGCACGGTTCCGATGCCGATCCCGAGCTCGTCGAGTGTTGACGCGCGTGTGTCGCGGCCGTCGACCGTGACCTCCCCGCTCAGGACGCCCTCCTCGTGGAAGTGCGGGATCAGGCCGTTGATCGCCCGGAGCACGGTCGACTTGCCAGAGCCGCTCGCCCCGCAGAGCACCACGCACTCTCCTGGCTGGATTGCGAGGTCGAGGTCGACGAGGCTGGGTGCCTCCGCGTGCGGATACGTCCAGCTGACCCGCTCCAGCCGGATCATCGCGTGCCTCCGATCATCAGCGTCGTTGCCGCTGCGGCGGCGATGCAGATCCAGAACACCAGGTCCCGTGCGGTGAAGTGGGGCGCGAGGACCGAGGTCGGGCGTCGCGCCGAGCCCATGCCGCGCACGATCGCCGAGGCGGCGAGATCCTCGCTCGCGCGCAGGCTCGCCGCGATCATCGGCACGGTGAAACGCTCGACCGCGAGCACCGGATGCCTGAACATCCCGCGCGCGCCCGCGAGGCCGCGCAGCCGCATGGCGTCGAGCACCGCGGCCGACTCAGCGCGCACCACGGGGAAGAACCTGAGGAGCACCGCGAACGGCACCGCGACGGGGCGCGGTACCCGCCAGGCTCGCAGCGCGGCGCCCAGGGCCGTCGGCGAGGTCGTGCTGACGAGGTGCATTCCCACGCCGATCGCGGCAAGGAACCGGATCCCGTACACACTGCCGATCGACAGCACCGCGGTGAATCCGTTCGGCCACAGCACCGGCAGCTCCCAGCCGCAGAAGAGGAAGGCCCCCGCCACCGCAACGATCATGGCCCCGCGAGTCCACGCTCGCTCGAGCAGCGCGAAGCCGACGCCGAGGGCGAGCACGAGCGGCACGAAGCGGAGCCCTTGCGGGCCCATGACCGCGAAGCTCGACAGCGCAACGACGAGGATCTTGGACCGAGGGTCGAGCAGCGGCGGACGCTCAGGCAAGACCGGCCTTGCGGAAGTGCTTGCGGAGGAGAGAGGTGCCGAGGAGCGCGCCGAGGAATCCGCACACGAGGGCGGCCGCGGTCATGCCGAGCACCGCAGGCGTCGAGACGATCTGGTCGAACTGGGCGATGTAGTCGGGCCCCATCGCGGCCATGCCCGGCGCATTCAGGTACTCCTCGCGGTTGCGGAACATTGGGATGAACGGGCCGAAGTACCAGAGCGAGAAGACGGTGTAGCTCAGGATCGCCGCCCACTTGGAGCGGTACTTGCCGGCGGCAAGGATGACCTCGCCCACGACCGCGAGCGTCACGGTCAACGCGACGCTCTCCCAGGGGTGCCCCGTGAGCATGAACAGCAGCGAGAAGACGAGCCCGAAGACGGTGAGCATCCCCGCGTGCCTGATCCTAGTCGTGAAGAGCATGAAGGGGATGCCCCCGATGGCCGCTGAGACGGGCAGCGAGACGAGCATGGCGACGGGTCCGATGATCCCGAGCATTCCGATGGCGTACACGATCACGATGTACAGGGCGACGAAGATGCCGATGTTCATGAGGTCGCGGGCGCTGAATTTCATGGAGAAGGCCCGTGCGGGTGCCAGCGCCGGCGCCGACGCCGATCGGCCATCGGCGGTGGGGGCCGCGGTGCGTGTGGGGTCACTCATAGGGGAGTCCAATCTGATGGTGGTGTGGTGGAGCGGGATCTCTTGCGGTTCAGCGGGTTACTCGGGCGCGGCGAGTTGCCAGCCGGCCGCGTCGACACGCTCGCCCCAGTAGCGGGCATACGCGCCATTGGCGGCGATGAGCTCGTCGTGGCTGCCCTGCTCCCGGATCCTGCCGCGCGAGTCGAGCATGATGATGCGGTCGGCGGTCTTGATCGTTTGCAGGCGATGGGCCACGACCACGAGCGTGCGGCCGGGGCGAATCGCCTCGATCGTGGCTCCGATGGCCATCTCGTTGCCGATGTCGAGTGCCGAGGTGGCCTCGTCCAGGAGCACGATGGGCGCGTCCTTCAAGAGGGCACGCGCGATGGAGACGCGCTGCCGCTCGCCGCCCGAGAGTCGCGATCCGGCCTCGCCAACCTGAGCGTCCCAGCCGCCCGGCAGGCGCTCGACGATCTCCGCGACGCCGGCGCGCTCGGCCGCCGCGATGACCTGCTCGCGGGGGAGATCCGGGTTGCCGACCCACACGTTGTTGATCACGGAATCGTTGAACAGGTACACGTCTTGGAACACGGGGGCGACGGCGGCCTCGACCGCGGCCGAGCCGAGCTCGGTGAGCGGCACGCCCCCGATGCGCACCTGGCCGGACTCGGGGTCGTGGAAGCGCGCCATGAGCTTCGTGATCGTCGTCTTGCCCGATCCGGAGGGGCCGATGATCGCCGTCATCGAGTTCTCCCGGGCCTCGAAGGTGAGCGATTCGACGACGGGGGAGCCGCCGTACCCGAAGGTGACGTCCCGGAACTCGATGTCCCAGCCCGCGGGGTCGCGCGGGCGCGCAGGCTCAGGAAGTCCGGGGACGTCGGCGAGGGATTCGAGCTGGTTGAGCGTGGTGCGCGCGACTGCGACTCCGCCGCCGGTATCGCCCGCCGCGGCGATCGGCTCGTTGAACCGCGCCCCGAGCACGAGGAGGGCGATGAGCGTCGCCGGGTCGATCGATCCGCCGAGCGCGAGCGTGGCACCTACGACCAGGATCACGGTGAGCGAGAGCTGCACCACTCCGGTGAACACCCCGAGCCCGAGCCCGCCGCTCGCGAGCAGCCCGCGGTAGGCGCGGTGCTGCTCGCTGAGCGCCTCGGCGACCAGGCGATCCGCGATGGAATCGTTCGCCGCGGTGCGGAGTGCGGGCTGCGCCCGGGAGAACTCGATGACGCGCGCGGATGCCGCGGAGACGGCCTCGGAGTGCTCCGCATCCCCCCGCGACACCCTGCTGCCGATCGCACGGTAGCTGAGGACGATGAGGGGGACGACGGCGACCATCGCGAGCGCGAGGCGCCAGTCGAAGAAGAACATGCCGATCAGCACGACGAGCGGCGTGGCGAAGCCGGTGATGACGGGGCGAACGTTGTTGTAGGGCGCGTTCGACACAAACATGATGCCCTGCGAGGCGATCCCCGCGACCATGCCGCTGCGATCCCGGTCGAACCAGGAGATGGGCATCTTGACGAGGATGGCGCCCAGCCGGGCAAGCAGCGACTCGATGAGCTCGGTGCTTGCCCGCATGCCGACCTGACTCCCGCACCAGTGTGCGACGACGTAGAGGACGCCCGTCGCCGCCGAGACCCCGAGCCACCTCGTGACGAGCGCCATGTCGCCGTCGAAGAGGGCCCTGAGCAGGGGAACGAGCATGAGGAAGACGATGCCCTGCAGGATCGCGGAGGCCGTAACGAGCGCGAGCTCGAGCACGAGCAGCCGCCTGGCGGTGGGCGAGATGAGGCGGAAAAGCTGCCGGATCACTGCTGCACCTCCGAGTGCGCCACGGACTGCTGCACAACCGACTGCCGTGCTTCGGTGGGAAGCGAGCGCGCATGATTGCGCTCGTAGTCCGCCCACATTCCTGCGTAGTGGCCACCCCGCAGGAGCAGCTCGTCGTGTGTGCCGCGCTCCATGATCTCGCCGTCGCCAAGGACGAGGATCTGATCCGCTCCCGTGATGGTGTGGAGCCTGTGAGCGACGACGAGCACGCTCCTGCCGCGGGCGAGCGCGCCGAGGGCGCGCTGGATCGCGGCCTCAGAGTCCGGGTCTGCGAAGGCGGTCGCCTCGTCGAGCACCAGAATCGGCGCGTCCGAGAGCAGCGCGCGTGCGATCGTCACCCGCTGGGCCTCTCCACCCGAGAGGTTCGCGTCGGAGCCGATGACCGCGTCGTAGCCGCGGGGGAACTCGAGAATGCGGTCATGGATCTGAGCGGATCGAGCCGCGCTTTCGACCGCGGCGTCGTCCGCGTCCGGGCGCGCGAGCCTGATGTTGTCGCGAATGCTCGCGCGCAGCAACTGCACCTCCTGGAACACAAACCCGACGCTCTCGTACAGTGCCGACTGCCTGAGGGCACGAACGTCGGCGCCGCCGATCTCGACCTCGCCAGCGCTCACGTCGTAGAAGCGCGGCACGAGCTTCGCGAGGGTGGACTTGCCCGATCCGGAGGCCCCGACCAGGGCCGTGACGGTGCCGGGCGCGCAGGCGGCGGAGATGTCGCGCAGCACCCTGCGATCCGACTCGTACCCGAATCCGACGCCGGAGAACTCCACGCGATGCCCCGACGGTTCGACGGGCTCAGTGGCCAGGGGCATTGCGGGAACCGCGAGGAATTCGGCGAGGGAGCGCTGAGCGTTCCGCGCGTTCCGCATGAACTGGGCGGTGGAGCCGAGCTTCAGGAGCGGACCCGTGAGGCCGAGGCCGAGCAGCAGGCCGGGAAGTATGTCCAGCGGCCCGGCGATTCCCTGGGCGACGAGCCAGGTGCCGACGCCCGTGAGCCAGACGAGCGCGACGATGGGGGAGGTGATGATCTCTGCAAGGGTGAAGAGGACCGAGGTTTCCCTGGTCCAC
Source organism: Leucobacter luti (assembly GCF_050310065.1). Classification (GTDB taxonomy): domain Bacteria; phylum Actinomycetota; class Actinomycetes; order Actinomycetales; family Microbacteriaceae; genus Leucobacter; species Leucobacter luti_B. The sequence goes on from NZ_CP190007.1 coordinate 1,755,852, forward strand.
TCGGCGACGAAGCGGGAGTAATCGCCCGTCGCGTCTCGATAGCGGCGGTGACTCCGGCCCAGCTGGCCGAAGCGCTTGACCACGGCGATGCCGTGCACGAACTCGACCGTTGCGCCCGCGAGCGAGGCTGTTGCTTCGTCGTAGCGCCGATACTTCTCCGCCGCATCCCGCATCATGATGGGGTAGATGATCGCCGTGAGCACGAGCGGCACGAGGGCGGCGAGCCCGAGCCGCCAGTTCACTGCGAAGAGGTATGCGAGGCTGATGGCGGGCACGAGCGCGCCCGTCACGATGTCGTGGATCGCGTGCGCGACCAGGTGGTGCAGTGCGCTGACATCGTTCTCGATGAGCTTGCGCACGGTGCCGGAGGAGCGCTGGTCGAACCAGCCGAGGGGGAGCCTCCGTAGGTGATCGACGATCCTGCGCTGCACCGAGACCTGCAACTCTGCGTCAGCGAAGTGGCTGACGACACCCGAGGAGAACGAGCCCGCGAAACTCACGAGGAGCGCCGCGACCGCGATCCCGACGATCGCCCAGACGCGCCCGCCGTCGACTGGGGTGCCGGAGAGCGCCGGAAGCAGCGTGCGCGCGAGCTCGACAATCGCGATGAACGGGACCACGCCTGCCGCCGCACCGAGCGCGCTGAGCGCCACGATGCCGGCGAACGATCCGCGCACGGGCGCGAAGAATGAGGCTTCGCCAGCGGTCCGCGGGGGAGCCGTTGGCGGGCTGTGGGTCTCGGGTGGTGTCAACTTGCTCACCGAGGGCACGCCCTTCCTTGTTGAGAATAATTATCAAGATAGCGTGTAACAGCGTTCTAATCAAGCGGCTTCAGCATAGTGTTAGGCGGGCCTTACTTCAATCGGATGTTTGTTGACGCCCGTCGCGCGTCTGCGATCCGCCGGGCATCGCCGGGTAGCATGAAACGCATGCAGGCGGAGCGATTTCACGTGGGACTCACGCCGGAGCGCGTCATCGACGCGGCCCTCGATCTCACCCGCTCCTCCCACCTGTTCTCCTGGTCGATTCGGGATCTCGCCGGCGCGCTCGGCGTCAAGCAGTCGGCCATCTACCACCATGTCGGGGGCAAGGATCTGCTCTGCAGGGGCGTGGTCGAGCGGGTGCTCGAGCGTGTCGCGATCCCGAGCGAAACACTCGCCTGGGAGAGTTGGTTCCGCGAGCTGCTCACGCAGTTCGGCCCGCTCACGGGGGAGTTTCCCGGGGTTGCGAAGTGGACGCTCATGCACGGGCCGACCATCCCTGTCATGATCCCGATCGTCGAGGGCGGGATCCGGCGCCTGCGGGCCGGCGGATTCGGGGAGCAAAGCGGGATCGCCTACTCATTTCTCCTGAACACCGCTGTGACGACGCTCGCGATGCGTGATGAGCGGAGCGTAGAGCAGGGCGACGGGCCGCGCGACCACGAGAGCATGATGGCCGAGTTTCGGGCGGTTGCCGACGATTCACCCGAGGCCCGCGAGCTTGGCGATGGATTCATGGCGCGCTTCGCCGAGACCGGAGGAGCCGAGGCCGCCTTCGCGCACTACTACGACTACGCAGTGGAGGCGGCGATCAGCGGGGTGAGCAGCCTGCGGCCCGCTGATCAGGGGACGGCGGAATCTCGGGTCTGAACCGATTGCACTGTGGTGCGCGAGGGGCACGTGGCGCTGGGGGCGCCGCTGAACCCCGGGGGTCAAAGTCCTCGAAACGAGGGATGATCCGGCGCTGAGAATGCAGCGACCAGGGTGAATGCGTGCGCGAGGGGGGACTTGAACCCCCACGTCCGAGGACACTGGAACCTAAATCCAGCGCGTCTGCCAATTCCGCCACTCGCGCGTGGGCTGTCGGGATCCCGACGCCGCCGACCACTCTATCGCCCTCGGGGTGTCGCCGCGTGCCGAGTCGGCCGTAAGGCCCCTTTCAAGCCCGTGAATGGGGCCTTCCGGCCGACTCGACTGCGGGAATGGGGCCTTACGGCCGACTCGACCGCGCGAATGGGGCCTTCCGGCCGACTCGACTGCGGGAATGAGGCCTTACGGCCGACTCAACCGCGGGAAACAACCCTAAGGACGCCTACCCCCGCGGCGGCACCACGCTCGCACCCTCGGGGAGCGGCGTCCCGGCCGGGAGCCGCACGGTCACGAATTCTTGGGTGCCACCAGCTGCGACAACCGGCCCCCGCGGCGCCTCCTTCAGCTCGGCCTCGACCGCGCCGGCCGTGAGCTGGTCCGTGTGCTTCGAGGGGGAGTGCTGGCTCATCTTGTCGATCCAGGCGAGGGCGAGCGCCGAGACGATGAAGGCGAGGTGGATCACAACCTCCCAGAACACGCCGTCGTACGAGTAGATCGGCTCGCCCTTCGCGTCGAGGACCAGACCGTCCTTCATTCGCCCGACCTCGATGAAGGTCTTGAGTAGGTGGATCGACGAGATCGAGATGATCGAGATCGCGAGCTTCACCTTGAGGAGGTTCGCGTTGACGTGGGAGAGCCAGTCGGGCTCGTCGTGGTGCCCCTGCACGCGGATCTTCGAGACGAAGGTCTCGTACCCGCCGATGATGACCATGATGAGCAGGTTCGCGATCATGACGATGTCGATGAGGGCGAGGACGCTGAGCATGACGTCGGTCTCGCTGAAGTTGCCCTCGACGATGGAGTGCTCGATGAGGTGCCAGAGCTCGACGAAGAAAAGGACGACGTAGACGGCCTGGGCGATGATGAGGCCGAGGTAGAGGGGGGCCTGGAGCCAGCGGCTCGCGAAGATGAATCCTGCGAGCGTGCGGGACGCCGCGCTGGGGCCTCGCTCGATTCTGCGTTCGATGGGCAGCGAGTGGGGTGGGTTCACGTGGGGCTCCCGGATCGTCTCGTGAAAACTGGGACACATCGTATCGCAGCGTTGCTCTCGGCGTCTGAGGGGATATAGTGGTCAGCGCGAAAGGGAGTATTCCGGTTTTCGCCCGTGTCGTCAGTACGCCGCACGCCATCGTGCGACCGGTGCGGGGGCGGCGCAGCAATGCGCCGGGAAGAGACTTTCGGCCGTTCCGCGCACCCTGCGCCTGCCGAAGGAGAAGTTCTTCCTGTGACATCCGTCCTCCCGCTCTGGTTCGAGATCGGCTCGATGATCGTGCTCGTCGCGATCCTCGTGATCGATCTTCTGCTCATTGTCCGCAGGCCTCACGTGCCCTCGATGCGCGAGGCGAGCCTGTGGGTCGGGTTCTACGTCCTGCTCGCCCTGATCTTTGCCGGATCGATCTATCTGCTCGGCGACGTGCAGCACGGCACCGAGTTTCTCGCGGGCTGGCTCACCGAGTACAGCCTGTCAATCGACAACCTCTTCGTGTTCGTCCTGATCCTCGCGAGCTTCAAGGTGCCGAGCGCCTACCAGCAGCGCGCGCTCATGATCGGCATCGTGCTCGCGCTCGTCTTCCGCGGGCTCTTCATCCTCGCGGGTGCCGCTATCATCGAGCGCTTCATCGCCGTGTTCTTCATCTTCGGCGCTTGGCTGATCTGGACCGCCTGGCAGCAGATCAAGCCGGGCCAGGAGGATCATGGCGGCGACAGCTGGGTGGTCCGCCAGGCGAAGAAGGTCATGCCGATCAGCGATGAGTACGACGGCGGCAAGCTCCGCACCACGGTCGACGGCAAGCGCATGTGGACCCCCTTCATGCTCGTGCTCATTTCGCTCGGCACGACGGATCTGCTCTTCGCGCTCGACTCGATCCCCGCGATCTTCGGCATCACGAAGAGCCCGTTCATCGTGTTCACGGCGAACGTGTTCGCGCTCATGGGCCTCCGCCAGCTGTACTTCCTCCTCGGCGGTCTGCTCGAGCGGCTCGAGTACCTCAAGTACGGGATCGCGGCGATCCTCGCCTTCATCGGTGTGAAGCTGATCCTGCACGCCCTGCACGAGAACGAGCTGCCGTTCATCAACGGCGGCGAGCATGTGCCGGTGCCCGAGATCGACATCTGGTTCTCGCTCGGCTTCATCGTCGCCGCGATGGCGGTCGCCACGATCCTGAGCCTCGTGAAGGCGAACCGCGAGGCGCGGTCGCGCGGCGAGCACCTGCACCTCGGCGCCGCGGAGCACCGCGAGGAGCAGTAGGCTCCGGATCCCGAGCGCATGCGTGCCGCCGCACCCCCAAATGAGAGGGGGCGCGGCGGCACGACCGCTTGCTGCCGCGCAAAGCCCGTGGCCGGTGCTAGACTGCCGGTTATGCGTTCGTGGCGTGTGCTTCTTCTTCACCGCCGCGACGGGGTCTAGCCCATCGGCCACCCGTCGCGGAGTCCTCGCATGGCCGATTCACCGCGCGCAGTGCCGAAATAGATGAGACACAGCGGCGAAATAGATTCGCTAGGCGCGGTGTTGATTACCCAGAGACCGAGAAGAGAAGCACAACATGAGCGATGATCGCGCACAGGCAACCGCATCAGCACCCCGGCCCCGCACCCTGGCCGAGAAGCTCTGGGACGACCACGTCGTCGTCAAGGGCGAGAACGGCGAGCCGGATCTCATCTACATCGACCTCCACCTGATCCACGAGGTGACGAGCCCGCAGGCCTTCGACGGCCTCCGCGCCGCAAATCGCCCGCTGCGCCGCGTCGACCTCATGATCGCGACCGAGGATCACAACACCCCGACCCTGAACATCACGCGTCAGATCGCGGATCTCACGAGCCGCCTGCAGATCGACACGCTGCGCAAGAACGTCGAGGCGTTCGGCGTCCGCGCCCACCCGCTCGGTGACAAGGAGCAGGGCATCGTGCACGTCATGGGCCCGCAGCTCGGCCTCACGATGCCGGGCATCACGGTCGTCTGCGGCGACAGCCACACCTCGACGCACGGCGCCTTCGGCGCGCTCGCGTTCGGGATCGGCACGAGCGAGGTCGAGCACGTCATGGCGACGCAGACGCTCCCGCTGAAGCCGTTCAAGACGATGGCGATCAACGTCGAGGGCGAGCTCCGCCCGGGCGTCACGGCGAAGGATATCATCCTCGCCGTCATCGCGAAGATCGGCACGGGCGGCGGCCAGGGCTACGTGCTCGAGTACCGCGGCTCGGCGATCCGGAACCTGTCGATGGACGGCCGCATGACGATCTGCAACATGTCGATCGAGGCCGGCGCCCGCGCAGGCATGGTCGCGCCCGATGAGACGACCTTCGAATATGTCAAGGGCCGGGAGCACGCGCCGAAGGGCGAGGACTGGGATCGCGCCGTCGAGTACTGGCGCACGCTGCCGACCGACGAGGGCGCCGTATTCGACGCCGAGGTAAACATCGACGCGAGCTCGCTCGAGCCGTTCGTCACCTGGGGCACGAACCCGGGCCAGGGCGTGCTGCTGAGCGACGCCGTGCCGAATCCGGACGACTTCTCGGATCCGAACGAGCGGGCCGCCGCCGAGCGCGCCCTCGATTACATGGACATCGAGGCTGGCACCCCGATGAAGGAGATCGCGGTCGACGCCGTCTTCATGGGCTCCTGCACGAACAGCCGCCTCGACGATCTGCGCTCCTTCACGAACCTGATCAAGGGCAAGAAGAAGGCCGACGGCGTGCGGCTGATGGTCGTTCCCGGTTCCGCGCGGGTGCGCCTCGACGCGGAGGCCGAGGGCCTCGACAAGATCATCGAGGAGTTCGGCGGCGAGTGGCGCTTCGCGGGCTGCTCCATGTGCCTCGGCATGAACCCTGATCAGCTCGCGCCTGGCGAGCGCTGCGCGTCGACCTCGAACCGTAACTTCGAGGGCCGCCAGGGCAAGGGCGGCCGCACCCACCTCGTCTCGCCGCTCGTCGCCGCAGCGACCGCGATCCGCGGCACGCTGTCGAGCCCCTGGGACCTGCAGGAGGACGCGGCGAAGGGCATCACGCACGACGCGGAGCCCGGTGCGCAGACCGAAGCGCAGCCGACAGCACAGACGATCGCAATCGACGAGAAGGTTGGGGCCTGAGCCATGGAGAAGTTCACCACGTTCACGGGTGTCGCCGCGCCGCTCAAGCGCTCGAACGTCGACACCGACCAGATCATCCCGGCCGTCTTCCTGAAGCGCGTCACCAAGACGGGCTTTGACGACGCGCTCTTCTATCACTGGCGCCAGGATCCGGAGTTCATCCTGAATCAGGATCCCTACCGCGAGGCGCGAATCCTCGTCGCCGGGCCTGACTTCGGCACCGGATCCTCCCGCGAGCACGCCGTGTGGGCGCTGCGCGACTACGGCTTCCGCGTCGTGATCTCGGCGCGCTTCGCCGACATCTTCCGCGGCAACTCGGGCAAGCAGGGGCTCCTTGCGGCCCAGGTCGCGGAGAAGGACGTCGAGAAGCTGTGGGCGGCGATGGACGCCGAGCCGGGCGTCGAGCTCACCGTGAGCCTGGACGACCGCACAGTCTCGGTCGGCGACCTCACGGTAGATTTTGAGATCGACGACTACACCAGCTGGCGCCTGAAGGAGGGCCTCGACGACATTTCGCTCACCCTGCGAAACGAGGCCGCCATCAGCGACTACGAGTCGCGCAGGCCGAGCTGGATGCCCACGACAACACCTGTGGAGGCCGCGTGAACGACGCAATTGATGATGAGCTCACTGAGGGCACGGAAGTGACCTCGGAGCCGAAGGCTGCGGCGCCCGCTGAGGATGCCGACGCCGCCGGCCGCAAGAAGGACGCCCAGAAGGCGGGTGCCCGTGTCGGCCTCACCTCGGATGAGATCATCATCAACGGCGGGCGACCGCTGCAGGGTCGTGTCGAGGTCCGGGGGGCGAAGAACCTCGCGACCAAGGCGATGGTCGCGGCGCTCCTCGGCAAGACGCCGAGCGTGCTGCGCAACGTCCCGAACATTTCCGATGTGCGCGTCGTGGCGGGGCTCCTGGCCCTCCACGGCGTGCTCATCACGCGCGGCGAGGATCAGGGCGAGTGGCGCCTCGACCCGTCGAACGTCGAGGTCGCGCATCAGGCCGACATCGACGCGCACGCGGGATCCTCGCGGATCCCGATCCTGTTCTGCGGCCCGCTGCTGCACCGGCTCGGCGAGGCGTTCATCCCCGACCTGGGCGGCTGCCGGATCGGCGATCGGCCGATCGACTTCCACCTGGACGCGCTGCGCGAGTTCGGCGCGGTCGTGGAGAAGCTGCCGAGCGGGATCAGCCTGACGGCGCCGAACGGCCTGACGGGCGCGAACATCGAGCTGCCCTACCCCTCGGTCGGCGCGACCGAGCAGGTGCTGCTCACGAGCGTGCTCGCGAAGGGGCAGACGGAGCTGCGCAACGCGGCGATCGAGCCCGAGATCATCGACCTCATCTGCATCCTGCAGAAGATGGGCGCGATCATCACGGTCGAGCCGAATCGCGTCATCTTCATCGAGGGCGTCGAGGAGCTTCGCGGCTACGACCACAAGGCGATCTTCGACCGCAACGAGGTGGCGAGCTGGGCTGCTGCCGCGCTCGCGACCAGGGGCGACGTGTTCGTCGGGGGAGCGAAGCAGGAGGAGATGATGACCTTCCTGAACATCTTCCGGAAGGTCGGAGGCGACTTCGAGGTCCACGACGACGGCATGCGCTTCTGGCACCCGGGCGGTGAGCTCAAGCCCGTGACGATCGAGACCGACGTGCACCCTGGCTTCATGACGGACTGGCAGCAGCCGCTCGTCGTGGCGCTCACGCAGGCGCAGGGCGTCTCCACGATCCACGAGACCGTCTACGAGAACCGCTTCGGTTTCACCGACGCGCTCAACCAGATGGGCGCGAATATCGTCGTGCACCCGGAGGGGCTCGCCGCCGATAACCGCCGCGTGAAGCGGCGCGAGTTCGAGCAGGCCGCGGTCATCACCGGGCCGACTCCGCTCACGGGCGCCGACGTCGAGGTTCCGGATCTTCGCGGCGGCTTCAGCCACCTCATCGCGGCGCTCACGGCCGAGGGCACCTCGAAGGTGACGAACATCGGGATCATCTCCCGCGGCTACGAGAATTTCATCGAGAAGCTTCGCCTGCTCGGCGCAGACTTCGTCTACGAGAGCTAAGCCACGTATTCTTCGGTCCGCCGGGGCGGTATGCGCCTCGGCGACCCCGGATTCGGGATAATGTGAGACATGGTTGACACGGTAAAGCTCCGCAGCCGCCCCTCGGCGGAAAAGCGTCGACCCTCGATGTTCTGGCTCCTCGCGGCACTGATCCTGCCGCTGTGGTCGGCCATGGTCCGCTACCGCTTCACGCCGCAGTCCAAGCTGCCGAAGAGCGGGCCGTTCATCCTGGCGCCGAACCACTACAGCGAGATCGACCCCATCGCGATGGGCGCCGCGGTCTGGCACCTCGGCCGGCTGCCCCGCTTCATGGCGAAGGCGAGCCTCTTCAAGGTGCCCGTGCTTGGCTGGATGTTGCGCGGATCGGGTCAGATTCCCGTCGAGCGCGAGGGAGCGACCCGCGCCTCCGTCCGCTCGGGCAACCCGATCGGCGCGGCTGCCGAGCTCATCGAGCGGGAGGCCGGCGTGATCGTGTACCCGGAGGGCACGCTGACCCGGGATCCCGATCTCTGGCCCATGCGCGGCAAGAGCGGCGCGGTGCGCCTGGCGCTCGTGTCCGGGATCCCGCTCATCCCGGTGGCGCACTGGGGCACGCAGGAGCTCATGCCCCGCTACGGCAAGAAGATTCACCCGTTCCCGCGCAAGACGATCAGGGTGTCGGTGGGCGAGCCGCTCGATCTCAGCCGCTTCGCCGACCGGACGGTGGATCAGAAGGTCGTCGGCGAGGCGACGAAGCAGCTCATGGACGCGATCACCGCGCTCCTCGAGGAGCTGCGGGGCGAGCAGGCGCCGCCAGAGCGATGGGATCCGAGCAAGCACCAGCAGAGCGAGACGGGGCGCTTTTGAGCACACGGCCGATTCCCGTGGTGACGGGCGGAAACTCGCGCAATCGGGGCCGAAAGGTCGCCGTCATCGGCGCGGGGAGCTGGGGGACCACGTTCGCCAAGATCTTGAGCGACGCGGGCTGCGACGTGACCCTGTGGGCGCGCCGGCCCGAGGTCGCGAGCGAGATTCAGGTCGGACGCCGCAATAGCCAGTACCTCCCGGGCATCAACCTGCCGAAGAAGCTGAAGGCGACGAGCGATCTGCAGACGGCGCTCCGCGGCGCGCGGCTCGTGTTCCTCGCGGTGCCGAGCCAGACGCTCAGGCAGAACCTGCTTGATCTCGAGCCGTATCTGGATCGCCGCAGCGTGCTCGTGAGCCTCGTGAAGGGCGTCGAGAAGACGACGACGATGCGGATGTCGGAGGTGATCTCCGACACGCTCGACCTCGATCCGGAGCGCATCGGGGTGATTTCCGGCCCGAACATCGCGCTCGAGATCGCGAAGGAGCAGCCGACGGGCGCCGTCGCCTCGTGCGCTGACCTCTCGGTCGCGCAGGAGATCGCCACGGCCGCCTCGGCGCCGTACTTCCGGATGTACGTCAACACCGACGTTGTGGGCACGGAGCTCGGCGGCGTGCTGAAGAACCTGATCGCGCTCGCGATCGGCATCGTCGACGGCGTCGGATACGGCGAGAACACGAAGGCCGCGATCATTACGCGCGGGCTCGCCGAGATGACCGAGTTCGCGGTCGCTTCGGGCGCGGACGCCGCGACCCTCTCCGGCCTCGCTGGGCTCGGCGACCTCATCGCGACCTGCCAGTCGCCCCTCTCCCGCAACAACACCGCCGGCCGCCTCATCGGCCAGGGGTACACCCAGGAGGAGACGAAGGAGCAGATGCAGCAGGTCGCGGAGGGCATCACCTCGGTGCCGCCCGTGCTCGAGCTCGCGCGCGAGCGCGGGATCACGATGCCCATCGTCGAGCAGGTGCAGATGGTGCTGAGCGGCCGGATGGCCCCGAAGAATCTGGGCCCGCACCTCGCGACCGAGGACGACGTGCCGCAGCCCGAGCTCACCCTCGGGGGCAAGGAGCCGGGCCGCTGGCGCCGGTTCATCGATCGCTTGAAAGGACACCAGTCGTGACCGAGGACACCCAGGATAACGGGATCACCAGCGCGAACGGCGCCGTCAAGCGCACGGTCGTCATCCTGTTCGGCGGCCGTTCGAGCGAGCACGGGATCAGCTGCGTCACCGCGGCGGGGGTGCTGCGCGCGATCGACCGCAGCCTCTTCGACGTGATCCTCGTCGGCATGACGAAGCAGGGCGCGACCGTGCTCATGAGCGAGGAGGACCTCGCGGGTTACCGGCTCGAGGCGGGCTCCCTGCCCGAGGTGCACGACAACGGCACGCGCGTCCTCTGGCCTGCGTCCACGGCGACGCGCTCGCTCACGGTCATCGAGGAATCGGGCGTCCTGCGCTCGCTCGGCCGCGCGGATGCGGTGCTGCCGATGCTGCACGGACCCTACGGCGAAGACGGTACGGTGCAGGGCATGCTCGACCTCGTCGGCCTGCCCTACGTCGGCAGCGGCGTGCTCGGCTCGTCGCTCTGCATGGACAAGCACGTCGTGAAGACGGTGCTCGCCGAGGCCGGGATTCCCGTCGCCCCGTGGCGAACCGTCACGCAGGACGAGCTGGCCCGGGATGCGTATCTCGTGGAGCGCCTCGACGAGGGGCTCGCGTACCCGCTGTTCGTGAAGCCGGCCCGCGCCGGATCGAGCGTCGGCGTGAGCCGCGTGACGGAGGCCGCCGGGCTCCCCGCCGCCCTCGACATCGCCTTCGCGGAGGACCGCACCGTGCTCATCGAGACCGGGGTGACGGGCCGCGAGGTCGAGATCGCCGTGCTCGAGGGACGCCGCGGCGAGCCGACCCGCACGAGCAGCGTGATCGGGGAAATCGTGTTCTCCGGGCGCGACTTCTACGACTTCGAGGCCAAGTATCTCGGCGCGTCGGGTGTCGACCTCGAGCTGCCAGCGCGGGTGACGGACGCCGAGTTCGCGGCGATCCGGGACGCGGCCGTGCGTGCGTTCGAGGTGGCGCAGTGTGCGACGCTCTCGCGCATCGACTTCTTCCTGACCGCGGACGGCCCGATCCTGAACGAGATCAACACGCTGCCCGGTTTCACGCCGATCTCGATGTACCCGCGGCTCTGGGAGGAATCCGGGCTCGGCTACACGGAACTCATCACGGAGCTCATCGAGCTCGCGATCGAGAAGCGCCCGGCCTACTAGGGCTGGCGCAGATAGGGGGCCGGCGCCCGGTGCGGCGGCGCACCGGCGTCATTGCTTCTTGATGTCGAAGGTGTCGGAGAGGCTCGTGCACTGCCGCTCCTGCGGCAGGATCTTCGCGACCGCGCTCAGGTCAACGATCGCCTCGGTGCCGCTCGCCTTGCGCGAGTCGACGACGACCTCGAGCCCGGGGCTCCTGCCGTAGGCCTCGAAGCTGTAGAGCGGGGCGCGGCTCTCGTCGATGATCCAGTCGACCCCGTTGACGTTGACGCACGTGTCGGTCGTCGGTCCGCTCGGCTCGATCCCGCAGTAGAGCAGCACGCTCGCGGGATCGCCCCACGCGCCCGTCGATTGGGCGTTCGTCGAGCGCTTCTCGAAGCCCCCGACCGTCTGCGGGAGCCGCACGATCACGTTCGCGCACTCCGGATCCCCGGCGTTGACGGCCGGATCCATGGGTACCTGCCCGGCGCAGCCGACGAGCGAAGCGGCCAGCAGCGTGAGGGCCGCGGTGGAGGCGAAGCGCCGGATCCCGAACTGAGTCACACCTCAAGCCTAGCCGCGTCCGGATGGGAGGCCGCCCCACCGGCTCCCACTACATTGGGAGCATGGAGCTGACGGTCTCGGAACTCGGTGAGCGCGGCGTGCTCGCGCGCGTGATCGCGCAGCTCGGGGCGGCGAGTGCCGCGGTCGTGGGGCCCGGCGACGACTGCGCCGTGCTGCGGAGCGCCGGCGACACCGTCGTCACGAGCGACACGATGATCGAGGGCCCCGACTTTCGCGCGGCGTGGCACAGCGGCTTCGAGCTCGGCTGGAAGCTCGCGGCGACGAACCTCTCGGACGTCGCCGCGATGGGCGCGCGCCCGACCGGGCTCACGGTGTCGCTCGCGGTGCCGCGCGACACCCCGGTGCGGCTGCTCGAGGAGATCGCGGGCGGGCTCGACGCGGCCTGCCGCGAGCTCGCCCCCGGGTGCGGCGTGGTTGGGGGCGATCTCGGCACGGCGCCCGTGATCGTCGCGGCCGTCACGGCGCTCGGCGAGCTCGCGGGGCGGGATCCGGTGACGCGATCGGGTGCTTCCGCGGGTGACACGGTCGCCTACGCCGGTCAGCTCGGGCTCGCGGGTCTCGGGCTCTCGCTGCTCTTCGAGCGCGCGGCCGAAGCGGACGGTACGGCTCACGACCGCACGCTGGATGTGCTGAAAGCCGAGTTTGGCGCAGCAATCGAGGCGCAGCTGGCGCCGACCCCGCCCATTGGGCTCGGCGTCGCTGCGGCTGAGGCGGGGGCGACGGCGATGATGGACGTCTCCGACTCGCTCTCGATCGACGCCGCGAGGCTCGCGCGGGCGAGCGGGGTGGCTGTGGCGCTCTCCTCAGACGCGCTGGTCGCGGGCTTCGGGCGCCAGGGCGGCGTCGAGGTGCCGCTCGCGGCGATGCTCACGGGCGGCGAGGACCACGGCCTCCTCGCGACATTCCCTCCGGGCGCCGCGCTGCCGCCCGGCTTCGTCGAGATCGGCCGGGTCGAGGACGGGCCCGCTGACGGGGCCGAGTTCCTCGTCGACGGCGCCCCGAGCGAGCCGCGCGGCTGGGATCCCTACGAGGTGCGCTGGCCGGGGGAGTGAGCGGGGCCCTGATCGGGGCAGTGAGGCAGGCCGTGGGCGACGGTGACGAGGGTCATGCTGCGTCCTTCGGACGGTGCTCGGCCAGGATCCGGAGCGCTGCCCAGAGCTCGGCGCGGGTGTCGGGGGAGTCGAGGTCCGCCTGCAGGAGGCCCGCGGCGGTCTGGACCCGCGCCTTCAGTGTATGCCGGTGGATCCCGAGCTCGGCTGCGGCCGGGCTTGTCTGCCCGTGGTGAGTGAGCCAGGTCGTGAGGCTCTCCTCGATGACGTCCTCGTGTCGGCGATCGTGGTGGCGGATGGGGGCGAGGAGCGTCTTCGCGCGGCGCCGCGCCTCCGTGCTGCCCGCGAGCAGGTGGAGCACGCCGTCGTGGAGCGCGGGGAGATAGTCGACCGGGCCCTGCGCGTCGCTCGCGAGCGCGTAGTCGAGCGCGCGGTCGGCCTGCCCGAGGAGTTCTCCGAGCGCGGACACGGCCCCGCGCTCGGAGATCCCGCACGGCACCCCGTGCGTGAGGAAGAGGCGCCGGATCGCGGGCAGGTGCCGCGTCTCGGCGATGAGCACGGGCCGGTCCTCGATCACCGCCGCGAACAGGCCGGGGCTGCCCGCATCGAGCGAGCCGAGGTCCTGGGAGAAATCGGATGACGCGCTCGGGTCGCCGTAGCGCGCGACGACGACGGCTCCCCGCGGGATCCGCACGAGCGTGTCGGCCGCGAGCCGCTCGGCGAGGGCCTCGTTCCCCTCGATGAGCAGGCGGACGATGCCGGATCGGAGCGCGGCCTGCGCCGCGTCGAGGCCGCTGCGATGCTCGAGCTGGACCGTGGCGAGGGCCGCCACCAGTCCGAGCAGGGTGCGCTCCGCAGTGTCGGGTGCCCCTGAATCCTCGACGGCGAGCACGCCGAGGATCTGGCGCTGGCGGCCGAGCGTCTGGAGCCGGATCCCGTGCCCTCGGTCGTCCTCGATCCGTGCGGCGCTCACGCCGCGATCGACGAGCCGCCGCGCCTCGCGGCGCAGCCACTCGCTGGAGACCGGGGCGGGGCCGGCGCCGCCCGCCGACTCGACGATGCGGCCGGTGCGGTCCGTGACGCAGAGCCAGTGGCCGAGTCGCGCGGTCGCCTCGCGCACGACCGCGGCGAGGCCGTCTCGGTGCAGCGAGGCGTTCGTCACGGCGCGCTGGGCCTCGAGCGCCCAGAGATCCCGGGCCCTGGTGCCCGCTTCGAGGAGCCGAGCCGCGGTCTGCACGATCTCGATGAACGCCGTGTCGTAGGGCACGCGGAAGAGGGGGAGGCCGAGGCGGTCGCAGGCGGAGACGAAGCGATCCGGCACACGGTCCCAGTGCAGGCCGACCGCGACGCCGAGCGCCGTGACGTCGGCCTCGATCAGGCGCTCGACGAACTCGTCTGCGGCGCGCTGCGTCGGCACGTCGGTGAAGCGGGCGCCGGTCGTGAGGAGCACCGTGCGGGCCGGGAGGAACGGGGTCGGATCGCCGAGCTCGCTGACGTGGACCCACTGGACGGGGCGGCTGCCCGGGTCCTCTGCGGCGCCCGCGATCAGCACGAGGCCGAGCTGATAGTCGTGGAGCAGCGTGCCGAGCTCGATCGTGGGGGAGTGCGAGCTCCTGGCGCCCAGCGGCGTGTCGCTGTGAGGGTGGTGTGTGTCTGCCACGGGGCCTCCGTCGTGCTTTGCCACTCTGGTGAAACTATTCACCCATCTTAACCACTGTGGCAGCAAACGGGGTGGGCCCCGGGGAGTAGGCTGATCCCGAATCACCCAGGACGCACGCACACCCGTCGCGCCCGCTCAGAACCACGCAAGGAGAATCACCTCATGGTCGATGTCATCGGCGGCCCCTCGCTTCCGCAGGAGCGCAAGCTCGTTACCAGCATCCCCGGCCCGAAGTCGCAGGAGCTGCTCGCGCGCAAGAACGCTGCGGTCGCCGCTGGCGTCGGCGTGGCCCTCCCCGTCTCGATCGTCGCGGCCGGTGGCGGCGTCATGGTCGACGCCGACGGCAACTCGCTCATCGACCTCGGATCCGGCATCGCCGTGACCGGTGTCGGCAACGCGGCGCCCGCCGTCGTCGAGGCCGTGACCAACCAGGTCCAGCACTTCACGCACACCTGCTTCACCGTGACCCCCTACGAGGGGTACGTCGCCGTCGCCGAGAAGCTCAACGAGCTCGTCCCGGGCGACCACGAGAAGCGCTCCGCCCTCTTCAACTCGGGCGCCGAGGCCGTCGAGAACGCGATCAAGATCGCGCGTCACTACACCAAGAAGAACGCCGTCGTCGTCTTCGACCACGCCTACCACGGCCGCACCAACCTCACGATGGGCATGACCGCGAAGAACATGCCCTACAAGGACGGCTTCGGTCCGTTCGCCCCCGAGGTCTACCGCGTGCCCGCGTCGTACCCCTACCGCGACGGCCTGACCGGCGCAGAGGCGGCCGCCCTCACGATCACCCAGATCGAGAAGCAGGTCGGCGCAGACAACCTCGCCGCGATGATCATCGAGCCCATCCAGGGCGAGGGCGGCTTCATCGAGCCGGCCGAGGGCTTCCTCCCCGCGCTCCAGGAGTGGGCGACCGCGAACAAGGTCGTCTTCATCCTCGACGAGGTGCAGACCGGCTTCGCTCGTACGGGCGACCTGTTCGCTGCGAACTTCGAGGGCGTCGTCCCGGATCTCGTCACCACGGCGAAGGGCATCGCCGGCGGCCTGCCGCTCTCGGCGGTCACCGGCCGCGCCGAGATCATGGACTCGGCTCACGCCGGCGGCCTCGGCGGCACCTACACGGGCAGCCCCATCTCCTGCGCCGCGGCACTCGCGACGATCGAGACCTACCAGAAGGAGAACCTGACGGAGCGCGCCCGTGAGATCGGCGCGATCATCGACGAGTTCTTCGCCGAGCTGCAGAAGTCGGACGACCGCATCGGCGACATCCGCGGCCGCGGCGCCATGAAGGCGATCGAGCTCGTCGAGTCGGGCAGTAAGCAGGCGAACGCCGCCCTCACCGGCGCCGTCGCGAAGTACGCCGGCGAGCAGGGTGTCATCCTCCTCACCTGCGGCACCTTCGGCAACGTGATCCGCTTCCTCCCGCCGCTCTCGATCTCCGACGAGCTGCTCCGCGACGGCCTCAACGTGGTCGCCGAGGCCCTCAAGGCGAACGCCTAAGCGTTCGCTCCCGACCCAGTCAGCGATAGATCCAGTCAGCGATTCGATCCCGAAAGGACGAATGAACATGGCACTACAGCAGAACGAGCAGGCACTGCTCGACAGCGTCCAGGCCGGCCTCGGCATCGGCGGCACCTGGGAGGCCTCGACCTCCGGTGCGACGATGGACGTGCACGATCCCGCAACCGGCGAGGTCATCAAGTCGATCGCGGATGCGACCGTTGAGGACGCGGTCCGCGCGCTCGACGCGGCCGTCGCCGCGCAGGAGGCCTGGGCGGCGACGTCCAGCCGCGAGCGCTCGAACATCCTGCGCCGCACCTTTGACCTCCTCATGGAGCGCAAGGAAGACTTCGCGCTGCTCATGAGCATGGAGATGGGCAAGCCCATCGCCGAGGCTCGCGGCGAGGTCAACTACGGCGGCGAGTTCCTCCGCTGGTTCTCGGAGGAGGCCGTCCGGGTTCCCGGCGACTACCGCCAGAACCCCGAGGGCACCGGCACGATGATCGTCTCGCAGATGCCCGTGGGCCCCTGCTACTTCATCACGCCGTGGAACTTCCCGCTCGCGATGGCGACCCGCAAGATCGCCCCCGCACTCGCGGCAGGCTGCACCGTCGTCATCAAGCCGGCGGCGCTCACGCCGCTCACGACCATCTTCTTCGCGCAGCTGCTCGAGGAGGCCGGGCTTCCGGCAGGCGTCGTGAACGTGGTCCCGACCTCGAAGTCGAGCGCACAGTCGAGCGCGCTGCTCTCGGATCCGCGCCTGCGCAAGCTCTCGTTCACGGGCTCCACGCCGGTGGGCGTGAAGCTGCTCGAGGCGGCCGCGCAGAACGTGCTCCGCACCTCGATGGAGCTGGGCGGCAACGCGCCGTTCATCGTGTTCGAGGACGCGGATCTCGATAAGGCGGTCGAGGGCGCGATGCTCGCGAAGTTCCGCAACATCGGCCAGGCCTGCACGGCGGCGAACCGCATCATCGTGCACGAGTCGATCGCGGATGAGTTCTCGCGCCGCGTGGGCGAGCGGGTCGCCGCGCTCACCATCGGCCGCGGCGCCGAGGAGGGCAACGACATCGGTGCCCTCGTCGAGGAGAAGGCCGTGACCAACACGGCACGCCTCGTCGAGGACGCGGTGGAGACCGGTGGCAAGATCGTCACCGGCGGCGAGGCCGTCGACGGCCCCGGCCACTTCTTCCAGCCGACCGTCATCGATCACATCAGCCCGCAGGCCGCGATCATGCGCGAGGAGATCTTCGGGCCCGTGCTCGGGATCATCCGCTTCTCCACCGAGGAGGAGGCCGTCGAGATCGCGAACAACACCGAGTACGGCCTGATCAGCTACGTGTTCACCGAGAACATCGGGCGCGGACACCGCATGATCGAGAAGCTCGAGACCGGCATGATGGGCCTCAACACGGGCCTCGTGTCGAATGCGGCGGCGCCGTTCGGCGGCGTCAAGCAGTCGGGCATCGGCCGCGAGGGCGGCTTCGAGGGGATCCACGAGTTCCTCTCGTCGAAGTACACGCTGCTGCCGCGCTAATAGCGGTTGCACCGCAGGGCGTCGGGGTCTTGGATCCTGGCGCCCTGTGCTGTTTGTGGGGTCCGTGGGCGCGTGCTTCGCGGCTGCCGGCGCAGCGG
This sequence comes from Leucobacter luti, assembly GCF_050310065.1. Taxonomy (GTDB): domain Bacteria; phylum Actinomycetota; class Actinomycetes; order Actinomycetales; family Microbacteriaceae; genus Leucobacter; species Leucobacter luti_B. Next base: position 1,773,364 of record NZ_CP190007.1, read on the forward strand.
CGCTGCGCTCACTGAGCTTTCTGCGCTCAACTTCAAGAATTTGGGCATCCAGCCTTGCTGAATGCAGTTTTCCCTGGGAACGCAGCGACCCGCGCTCCGGATCGGGCCCCTACTCGGGGCGGTCGGCGCGCTCCGCCCACCAGAGCGCGGTCTCGCCGTAACGCTTTTCCCTGATGGGCGCGTACCCTTCGGGCCACACCGGCGAGCCGGAGCGCGTGCTGCGCTCAACGAGCACCACCGCGTCGGCGGCGAGCAGGGGAAGCAGCGTCGTGAGGTTGGCTGTCAACTCTTCGTTGCCCAGCTCATAGGGCGGATCCAGCAGGGCGACGTCCCACTCGGGTCGCGGATCGGCCGCGGCCTCGTCCAGGTAGCCCTGCACGGACTGCCGCACCGCGCTCACCTCGGGGGTCGACTCCGGATCCTGCTTCGCGAACGCGCCGAGCACCACTCGTGCGTTGTCGGCCACGATCTTCGCGGCGGCCGGGTGTTTCTCCACGAGCACGACGCGCGCGGCGCCGCGGCTCGCGGCCTCGAGGCCGAGGGCTCCGGATCCCGCGTAAAGGTCGAGCACCCGGGCGCCCTCCACGAGCCCCCACGATTCCAGCGAGGAGAAGATCGCCTCGCGCACGCGATCGCTCGTCGGCCGGGTGCCCGACTTCGGCACGGCGAGGCGCAGCGATCCGGCGGTCCCGGCAATGATTCTGGTCACCACAAGAGCCTAACCTCTCTCAGCCCTTGCCGATTCTGCGCTACCCGAGCCTTTTATCGCGGATAAAACGCACATCGAGCGCGGAATCGGCAAGGGCTGGGAACTTGGGGCGGGGGTGGGCAGCGATAGCCTGGGTGCATGACGCGCGCGAACCTCGACACGAAGCTTGACGGCCTCGTCGGAGCGCGCACCGCGAAGCCCCTGGCCAAGGCCTTCGACGTGCACACCGTGGGCGAGCTCCTCGCCCACATCCCGCGCCGCTACTCGCGCCGCGGCGAGCTCACCCCGCTCGCGGGGCTCCCGGTCGGCGAGCAGATCACGGTCGTCGCCCAGGTCCTCGACGTGCGCGAGCGCACCATGCAGCGCCGCCGCGGCAGCCTGCTTGAGGCCCGGATCACCGATGGCACCGGCACGCTCTCGCTCACGTTCTTCAACCAGGGGTGGCGCGCCAGGGATCTTCTGCCGGGCAAGCGCGGCATCTTCGCCGGCAAGGTCAGCGAGTACCGCGGCCAGCTGCAGCTGCAGCACCCCGAGTACGAGCTGTTCGAGAACCGCGACGAGGCGCCGGGCGCCGAAACCCTCGACGAGGCGGCGGCAAAGGCCTGGTCAGAGACGCCCGTGCCGATCTATCCGGCGACCGCGCAGATGCCGAGCTGGACCGTCCAGCGTGCGATCGAGCTCGTGCTCGACGCGCTCGAACCAGTGGACGATCCGATCCCGGATCAGATCCGCGCGGCCGAGGGCATCATGCCGCTCGCCCGCGCGCTCGAGCTTGTGCACCGGCCGCAGACCGACGCCGACTGGCGCGGTGCGCGCCAGAGCCTCCTGTTCAGGGAGGCCTTCGAGCTGCAGCTCGCGCTCCTCGACCGTCGCCGCCGCGCGGCGTCCGAGCCGAGCACGCCGCGGAAGATCGAGTCGATCCCGCTCGAGCGCTTCGACGCGGCGCTGCCCTTCGAGCTCACGGGTGATCAGCGGCGGGCGGGCGCCACGATCGCCGCGGAGCTCGCGCAGCCGCACCCCATGCACCGGCTGCTGCAGGGCGAGGTCGGATCCGGAAAGACCCTGGTCGCGCTGCGGGCGATGCTGCAGGTCGCGGGCTCCGGAGGCCAGAGCGCGATGCTCGCCCCGACCGAGGTGCTCGCGGCGCAGCACTTCCGTTCGGTCGTCGAGGCGCTGGGCCCGGATCTCGCCGCGGACCTGAACCCCGTCCTCCTGACTGGTCGGATGCCCGCGGCCGAGCGCAAGCGCGCCCTGCTCGCCATCGCCTCGGGCATGGCGCAGATCGCGGTCGGCACCCACGCGCTCATCGCTGAGGCCGTCACCTTCTTCGACCTCGGGCTCATCGTCGTCGACGAGCAGCACCGCTTCGGCGTCGAGCAGCGTGAGGCGCTGCGGCGCAAGGGCACGCAGCCGCACGTGCTCGCGATGACCGCGACGCCGATCCCGCGCACGGTCGCGCTCACGGCGTTCGGAGACCTCGAGGTGACGACGATCCGGGAGCTTCCCCCTGGTCGGCAGGGGATCGAGACGTTCGCCGTGCCGGAGATCGAGATGCCGAATCGCGCCGCGCGGGTGTGGGCGCGCGCCGCGGAGGAGATTCAGCGCGGCCGGCAGGTCTACGTCGTGTGCCCTGCGATCGCGCCGGGCGAGCGGGAGGCGGGGGCCGACGAGGAGGACCTCGGGCCCGACGAGGCTGACGCCGCTGCCCGCCCGCTCGCGAATGTCGAGGAGACCGTTGCGGAGCTCAGGGGGCGCCCCGAGTTCGCGAGTGCCACTATCGCTGGCCTGCACGGCGGCATGCCGGGTGCCGAGAAGGACGAGATCATGACGAAGTTCGCGGCGGGGGAGATCCAGATCCTCGTCGCGACGACCGTGATCGAGGTCGGCGTGAACGTGCCGAACGCATCGACCATGATCGTGCGCGACGCCGATCGCTTCGGGATCTCGCAGCTGCACCAGCTCCGCGGCCGGGTCGGCCGCGGCGAGCACGCCGGCCTCTGCCTCCTCATGACGACGGCCGAGCAGGGCTCGGTCGCGCGCGAGCGGATCGACGCGATCGCCGCGACCTCGGACGGGTTCGCGCTCGCCGAGGTCGACCTTGAGCTCCGCCGCGAGGGGGACATCCTCGGGACCGCGCAGTCGGGCGGGCGATCCACGCTGAAGTTGCTGCGCGTCGCCGAGCACGGCGAGCTCATCGCGCACGCGCGCGAGGTGGCCGGCGCGCTTCTCGACCGGGATCCGGACCTCGCGGAGTCCCCGGCGCTCGCGCGCCTCATCGCGGCCGACGAGGAGCGCGGTCACCTGGAAAACCTCGCCAAGTCCTAGCAGAACCGGCAAGGTGCGGGGGCGGGGGACGGTACCTGGGTACTACGTCCACCAGCCTGTGGGGGGATCCGCTCGGCGGGGGCGGCGCCTAGCTTGGGAGTGTCGCCGAGATCCGGCGCCACGCTCCTGAGGAGGACTCCATGATCGAGGCACGTGGCCTGACCAAGCACTACGGCAGCAAGACCGCCGTGCACGACGCCAGCTTCACCGCCAAGCCGGGCACCGTCACCGGCTTCCTCGGCCCGAACGGCGCGGGCAAGTCGACGAGCATGCGCCTCATGGTCGGCCTCGACCGCCCCTCGGCCGGCACCGTCACGGTGAACGGCAAGCGCTACGCGGACTCGGACGCGCCCCTCCGCGAGGTCGGTATCCTCCTCGACGCGAAGGGCGTGCACCCCGGCCGCACCGCGCGCGGCCACCTCCGTGCCCTCGCCGCGACGCACCGCATCTCCGACGCCCGCGTCGACGAGGTGCTCCGCCTCGCGGGCCTCACCGAGGTCGCGAACAAGCGCGTCAAGGGCTTCTCGCTCGGCATGGGTCAGCGGCTCGGGATCGCGGCCGCGCTGCTCGGCGACCCGCAGACCCTGATCCTGGACGAGCCCGTGAACGGCCTCGACCCCGACGGCGTGCTCTGGGTGCGCAAACTCCTCCGCGCGCTCGCGGCGGAGGGCCGCACGGTGCTCCTCTCGAGCCACCTCATGAGCGAGATGGCGCAGACCGCGGACCACGTGATCGTGCTCGGCCGCGGCAGGGTGATCGCCGACGCCCCGATCGCCGAGTTCGTCGCTCGTGAGGGCGGATCCCGCGTCACGGTCCGCACCCCGCACGCGGCGAAGCTTGCCTCAGTGCTCCTCGGCGACGGCGAGACCGGGGTCACGCTCGAGCCGATCGACGGCGACGGCTTCACGGCGACCGGGATCACCGCGCCCGAGATCGGTCGCGCGGCGGCCCACCACCAGATCGAGCTCCACGAGCTCAGCCCCCTCGCCGACAGCCTCGAAGACGCCTACCTCGCGCTCAGCCGCGACGAGGTCGAGTACGTGTCGCCGACCGACTCCGTAGGTCCCGTCGCAGCCGGCACCCACGCCGCCTGACGCCAGCCAGCCGAACACGCAGCACTGACTTTCCAGGAGAACATCATGCAGAACGCAGCAGGCGCGGTTCCCGCGCACAACATGCCGCTCGACGCGTCGGCCGGCGAGCAGCCCGGCCGCTCGACCATCGTCATCGACGGCGGGGTCGCGACCGGCCCCACCGAAGCGCAGACCGCGCGTCGCTCCGGCGCGGCTTCCGCCCGGAGTACGGGATCCGCGGCCCAGGGCACCCAGCGAACCCCGGGCGCAGACGCCGGCCCCTCCGGCCTCAGCTTCGCCGGGATCCTCCGCTCGGAGCGGATCAAGCTCACCTCCCTCCGCAGCATCCGGGTGACGCTTCTCATCACGCTGATCATGGGCCTAGGCCTCAGCGCCCTGATCGCGCTCGTGTTCACGGTCGACCCAGGCATGGCGGCGCAGCTCGGCGATCCGCAGGGCGCTCAGTTCTACATCCTCACGGTGACCGCGTTCACGACCCCGTTCCTCGCGCTCGTGTTCGGCGTGCTCGGTGTATTCGCGATCTCGAGCGAGTACTCGAGCGGCATGATCCTCTCGACGCTCTCCGCGGTGCCCAAGCGCACGCCCGTGTTCGTCGCGAAGGGCCTCGTGCTCGCACTCATCTCGGGGGTCACGGCGCTCCTCCTGATGGTGGGCGGTGCGGGCATCGCCGTGCTGCTCGCGCCGCAGACCGCGGCGCAGCTCGGCAGCCTGACGGTGGTCTCGGGCATGCTCGGCGGGGTCGCCTACCTGGTGCTCATCGCGCTGCTCGCCTACGGGGTGTCTGGCCTCCTGCGCTCGACCGCGGGCGGCATCTCGGTCATCACCGGCATCATCTTCGTGCTCCCCATCGCACTGCAGATGCTCGCCCTCACCAATTGGGATTGGGTGCCCGCGGTCGGCCCGTATCTGCCGAGCAGCCTGGGCAGCACGCTGTCGCTCGGGATCGCGGCCGAGGGGCCGATGACGCAGGGCATGCCAGCCGAGGGCCCGACCTTCTGGGTCGCGCTCCTCGCGATGGTGATCTGGGCGGCGATCGCGGTGATCCCCGCCGCGATCGCGTTCAAGCGCCGCGACGCCAAGTAAGCCGCGGCCCCAAGCACCCCCCGAACGTCCCGGCCACGCGCCCGAACACTAGGCTGGAACGATGATGATGACCGAAGCAGAGGTGCGCCTCCCGCGCCCGCCAGGAGTGATCCGGCGGGCGCTGGCGGCGCACCCGCTCGCGGTCGACGTCTTCATCGTGTCTTGGTACTTCATCGGGATCGGGATCGGGATCCTGATCGACGTCATCACGAGCGTCGAGATCTTCCCGGGGCAGACCGATCAGCCGCCGCTCTCGATCCACCTGCAGTGGCCGTGGTGGCCCGTCACGGCGCTGCTCGTCATCGCCGTCGGCGTGGCGCTCCTGTTCCGGCGGAAATACCCGCTCACGGGTCTCTTCGTCACGCTCGCCGTGTCGTTCGGGATCGACGGCGGCATGGCGCTCGCGAACGGCGTCGCGATCCTCTTCATGCTCTATGCCGTGCCGGTCTACCGCAGCGTCCGCGCGGGCTGGCTCGGCTACGCCGTGGCGCTCCTCGTCTCGATCGCGCAGGTCGTGATGGAGGCGACCGGTGTGCTCACGGTCGAGACGGGGCCGGGCGCGCTCGTCGCCGGCAGCGACCCCGATCAGGGGGTCGGCGCCGCGTTCCTCGCGAGCCTCATGACCGCCGTCTGGTACCTCGCGATCCTGATGCTCGGGATCAACCTCGGCAATCGGCGCCGCTACGTCGAGGCGATCATCGACCGTGCCCACCAGCTCGCCCGCGAGCGGGATCAGCTTGCGCAGCTCGCCGTCGCCGAGGAGCGCTCGCGCATCGCCCGTGAGATGCACGACATCGTGGCGCACTCCGTCTCGGTCATGATCGCCCTCTCGGAGGGCGCCTCGCGCGCGGTCGACGCGGCGCCGGATGCTGCCGCGGACGCGATGCGGCGGAGCGCGGAGACCGGGCGCACGGCCCTCGCGGAGATGCGCAGGCTGCTCGGCGCGCTGCACGCGCCCGGCGACGGCGCCGAGCTCGTGCCGCAGCCCGGCATGTCCGAGCTGCCCGGGCTCGTGGACAGCTTTCGCGACGCCGGGCTCCAGGTCGGCCTCTCGATCTCGGGCGACGGATCCGGGGACCGCGGCCAGGAGCTCGCGGTGTACCGCATCGTGCAGGAGGGGCTCACGAACGTGCTCCGCTACGCGGGCACGGGATCCCGCTCCGAGGTGCGCGTGTGGCGCGAGGACCGCCGCGCGACCGTCGAGGTCAGGGATTTCGGCCGGCCCGAGGGCGGCGCGCTCCCCGTCACGGGCGTCGGATCCGGGCGCGGACTCGCGGGCCTCGCGGAGCGCGCCCGGGTGTTCGGGGGCAGGATCGAGTCCGGGCCGGTCCCGCCGCAGGATGGCGGCGGATGGCGGCTGTGGGCGGAGATCCCCGTGAGCACGGACGCGCGCGTCGGGGGCGCGGCGCCGCACGGCGCGGTGGGCGAGTCCGGGGCGGGATCCGGATCCGGAACCGGGGCAGGCTCGCCCGATGGGGGCAGCGAACGAGGGGAGAGACGATGAACGACCAGACCATCAGGGTGATGCTCGTCGATGACCAGGAGCTGATCCGCACGGGATTCAAGCTTGTGCTGCTCGGCGAGCCCGGGATCGACGTGGTGGCCGAGGCGAGCGACGGCGAGGCCGCCCTCGCCGAGCTCGCGCGCCTCGATGCCGCGGGATCCGGCTGCGACATCGTGCTCATGGACGTGCGCATGCCCGGCATGAACGGGATCGACGCGACGGCGGCGATCGTCGCGCGCTTCCCGGGGGTGCGCGTCGTCGTGCTCACGACCTTTGACCTCGACGAGTACGCGGCGGGCGCGATCCAGGCCGGCGCGAGCGGCTTCCTCCTGAAGGACGCTCGCCCGACCGAGCTCGTCGACGCCATGCGCCGGGTCGCCGCGGGCGACGCGACGATGGCGCCGAGCGTCACGAAGCGGCTCATGGAGCAGCTGCGCGAGGCGCCGGGGGAGTCGGCCCCGTTCATGGCTCGCGGCTTCGCGGCCGCTCCGGCTCAGGATCCCGCACTCGACGTGCTGACCGAGCGCGAGCACGACGTGCTCCGCCTCATCTCGGAGGGCAAGAACAACGCCGAGATCAGCGGCGAGCTCTTCCTCTCGGAGTCGACCGTGAAGACGCACGTCGGCCGAGTGCTCGCGAAGCTGCAGCTGCGCGACCGCGTGCACGCCGTCATCTTCGCGAAGCAGCACGGGCTCTGATCCTGCAGCGATCCGGCGCGCCGAAACACCCGCTCATCCTGCGAACGACGTGTTGTATGTGCAGCAAACACCTGACCGCACCGAATAGGCTAGAGGCATGACCAACATTGCTGTCGTTCCCGGGTCCTTCGACCCGGTGACTCTCGGGCACCTGGACGTGATCCGGCGCGCCGCCGCCGTATTCGACGAGGTCCACGTGCTCGTCGTGCACAACCCGGGCAAGCAGGCCATGCTGCCGATCTCCGAGCGCCTCGCGCTGATCCAGAAGTCGCTCGACGAGGATCCGGAGATGCCGAAGAACATCCTCGTCGCCTCGTGGTCGGTGGGACTGCTCGTCGACTACTGCACCGAGGTCGGCGCATCGGTGCTGGTGAAGGGCATCCGTTCGCAGATCGACGTCGCGTACGAGACGCCGATGGTGCTCATGAACCGGAGCCTCGCGAACGTCGAGACCGTGTTCATGCTGCCGGATCCGCAGCACGCGCACGTCTCGAGCACGCTCGTGCGTCAGGTCGCCTCGCTCGGCGGCGACGTGAGCCCGTACGTGCCGGCGGCCGTCGGCCGGTTCCTCGACAAGACGAGGCCCGCCTGATGGCCAGCCCGCGCGTGTATGAGGAGAATGTCCGGGAGCTCATGGGGCGCCCGGGGGAGATGCGCGAGCGCTCCCGGTCGTTCGCGGCGCCCGAGAAGTTCGGCGAGGGGCTCGCGCAGGTGCGCGAGGGCGAGAACATCGACCTCGACGTGCGACTCGAGTCTGTTCACGAGGGGATTCTCGTCTCCGCGGACGTCGCCACGACGCTGCACGCGGAGTGCGGTCGCTGCCTCAAAGAATTCGACGCGCCGTTTCAAGTCGAGTTCCAGGAGCTTTTCGCGTATACTCCTACGGAGGCCGACGAGTACGGGGTTCACGGTGATCACGTGGATCTTGAACCCCCGCTCCGAGACGCGGTAGTGCTTGCACTGCCGTTCCAGCCTGTGTGTCGCCCGGACTGCCCGGGACTCGATCCCGAGTCCGGTGAGCTGCGCGAGACCGAGGCTGCAGGGTCGCCCGATGCGGATATTGATCCGCGCTGGGCTGCGCTGGCCGGTTTCAAGGCTGAAGAAGAACCAGATACGGACGATGAGTCCGGATCCGTAAGCAAGTAGGAAAGAGAACATCATGGCTGTTCCCAAGCGGAAGATGTCGCGCTCGAACACCCGTCACCGCCGCTCGGCGTGGAAGGCCGAGGCCCCGAAGCTCGTGAAGACCGTTGAGAACGGCCGCACGGTCTACAGCCTCCCGCACCGCGCCCGCGTGGTCGAGGATTCGCAGGGCAACGCCCTCTTCCTCGAGTACAAGGGTCGTAAGGTCGCCGACGCGTAAGTTGTCGCTCGTGACCGGGAACGATGCATCGCTCCCGCCCATCGAGGGTCAAGTGCCGCCGGGGTCGCCACATGGCGAGCCCGGCGGCTTTCTTGTCGCCTTCGGCGTGGCGGTCGAGCAGGATCTCCTCGAGCTCGCGCTCACGCACCGTTCGTGGGCGTATGAGCACGGGGGTGCGCCGCACAACGAGCGCCTCGAGTTCCTCGGGGACTCGATCCTCGGGCAGGCCGTCACGGTGAAGCTCTTCCGCGAGTTCCCCGACCTCGACGAGGGCGAGCTCGCGAAGCGCCGCGCCGCGCTCGTGTCGACGGTCGCGCTCGCGGAGATCGCGCGCGGCCTCGGCGTCGGCGATTCGCTGCGCCTCGGGCGGGGCGAGGAGCTGACGGGCGGCCGCGACAAGGACTCGATCCTCGCGGACACGATGGAGGCCGTGATCGGCGCGGTGTTCCTGTCGACGGATCCTGCGACGGCGGATCGCTTCGTGCTCGAGCTCGTAGCGCCTCTGCTTGAGGATCCCGAACGCTTCACGGTGTCGCTCGACCCGAAGACGTCGCTCCAGAAGGAGGCCTCGCGCCGGGGCCTGCCGCACCCGCCGTACGACACGACGGGCACGGGGCCGGATCACGATCGCCGCTACGCGTCGCGCGTGACGCTCGCCGGGGTCACGGGCACGGGCGAGGGCACGAGCAAGAAGGCCGCGGAGCTCGCGGCAGCGCGCGATGCGGTCGCCCGCCTCCGCGCGGCCGCTTCCCGTTGATCGCCCGCGGTTTTCATGCCTGAGCTTCCCGAGGTTGAGGTGGTGCGCGCCGGCCTCGCGGCCGCGCTGCCCGGCGCGCGCGTCTCCGGTGCGGAGGTGCTGGACCCGCGCGCGCTGAAGCGCCACGTGCCGCTCTCGGGCGACGACGGGCTCGGCGGCCACGGCGTCACGCTGTCTGCCGCGGCTGGCGCCGGGCGCGCGGCCGACTTCGAGCGCCGCGTGACGGGGCTCACGCTCTCGGCGCCCGTGCGCCGCGGCAAGTTCATGTGGATCCCGGTCGCGTCGCCGGCCGGCCGGCCGGAGGCGCTGCTCGCGCACCTCGGCATGAGCGGCCAGCTGCTGCTGCGCGCGCCCGGCGCCGCGGATGACCGGCACGTGCGGATCCGGCTCTGGATCGAGCACGAGGAGCACGGCGAGCTGCGCCTCGACTTCGCCGATCAGCGCCTCTTCGGCTCGCTCGCGCTCGACGGACTCGCACCGACGCCTGACGGCTTCGCGGGCGGCTACGCGGGCGCCGGCCTCCTGCGCGGCGCGGCCGTTGTTGGAGCTGCGCCCGAGCCCGGCTGGGGCGGCGCCGCGCTGATCCCGCGCCAGGCCCTCCACATTGCGCGAGACCCGCTCGACCCCGCGTTCGACGACGCGGCCTTCGTGCGCGCCGCACGGCTGCGGGGGACGGCGATCAAGGCGATCCTGCTCGACCAGGCCGCCCTGAGTGGCGTCGGCAACATCTACGCCGACGAGGCACTCTGGCGCGCGCGCCTGCACCCGGAGACCCCCGGGCGCCGGATCGCGGCCCGCCGCCTCACCGAACTTCTTGCCCACCTGCGTGACGTCTTCGCCCACGCCCTCGCCGAGGGCGGCACGAGCTTCGACGAGCAGTACGTGAACGTGAATGGGCAGGCGGGGTATTTTGCGCACTCGTTGAATGCGTACGGGCGCACGGGGGAGGCGTGCCGGCGGTGCGGCGGGGTCATCAGGCGGGTTCCGTTTGGTGGGCGGTCTTCGCACTACTGTCCGAGGTGTCAGCGGCGGCGGTGAGGGAACGCTGCAGGGACCGCAACCGCCTGTCGAGCTTCGCTCCAGGGTCGCCGCGAGATCCGTGCCGCGCGGCCCGAACGGCGACCCCATGCGGGGATGACCGAGGTCAGAGTTCTTGAATGCCGGCTATCGCTGCCGGAAGCGGCTCGACGAGATTAGGGGACGTACGCGGGTTCAGCGGAGAAAAGTTGGCCCCAGAGGAGGAGCTGGGCCACACCGAGGCCCGCGAGGCTCGCGGCCACGCAGCCGAGCAACGCATACGCGAGGCCTGGGTCGTGCCGGATGCGCCAGGCGATCCTCGAGAGCAGCGCGAACCCCAGCAGGTGGGCAATGGCTAAGGGGGTGCCCCCCACGGTTGCGGCAAAGCCCGCCATGCTCGTCCCCGCAGCCTCGGCCTTGCCTTGTTCGGACGCCTCCTCGACGATCGAGAGTCCGAGCCAGAGCCAGGCGACGGCCATAGCGAGAACGCCCGCGCCGGTGCACGTCCAGAACGCCGTGGTTGCGATTTTGCGCTCTGCGTTGGTGCTCGCAGGTGCGTGGTCCATGCCCAGAGCCTAGCTGCGTTCCTCGTGAGCTCGTGGGCGCGGTCTGCGGGGAACTGCGGCGCGTTCCTGTTGCTCACGTTGTTGTGGGTGATCGGGCTGGAAGTGAGTGTGCTCGAGGCGCGCCGCACCAAGCGCTGGGGGCATCGCAACGGGTGTCGGGTGCGCTGGTCGGGGCTCCCGTCCGCAGCGCCCAGCGCGATTTCTGCATTCAACTTCAAGAATTTGCGCATCCAGCCTCGCTGAGTGCAGAATTCGAGGCGAGTGCGGAGAGACTGGGAAACGTTTCTCCGGGCGCTGGATCGAATGCTGCCAGAGGTGCTGGGTGCGAGCGTTGTGAGCGCGACCGGGTGGCGTTGAAGCTTCCGGCGCGGCACCGCGCAGTGAGGTCGGAGTCGCCAGTGCTCGTTCATGGCTCGCGCTCCACAGACTGCACGGAGGCCAAGCGTGCGCGTCGATCCCGCGGCGTGCATTGTTTTGATTGTGACGACGATGCTCGCCATATCATGGCTATCCGGCTATTATGGTAGCCATAGTAGGAAAGGAGCATGCGCCATGGCCGGGTACAAGATCGATCGACAGCTCGCCGAGTTCGGCGAGCACGTGCGGGGTTGGCGCATGGTGCTGGGGCTGACGGCGCAGCAGGTGTCCGAGCGCGCCGGGATCACCCGGGACACCCTGCGCAAGATCGAGGCGGGCGACCCGAGTGCGGGCTTCGGCAACGTCGCGCAGGTGCTGCGCGCCCTCGGCGTACTCGACCAGGTGGTCGAGGCCGTCGACCCGCTCAAGAGCGACATCGGCCGCCTGCGCGCGGGGAACCTTGCGAAGAAGCGTGCGCGATGACCACCGTCGAAGTCCTCGTCGACGAGGCGGATGGCGCGCGCGTGGTGGGCCAGGCGCATTTCACCAGGCAGCGCGACCAGATCTCCACCACGTTTCTCTACGACCCGGGCTACCTGTCGAGCGACGGAACGAGCATCGACCCCGCCCTGCCGCTGGTCTCGGGCGCGCAGCACCAGCCCGGGCTGGTGCGCGCCTTCGCCGACAGCGCTCCGGATCGCTGGGGTCGCAACCTCGTCGAGAAGGCGGAGCGCGCGCGTGCCCGCGACGAGGGCCGCGTGCCGCGCCGGCTGGACGACCTCGACTTCCTCCTGGGCGTCAGCGACGACACGCGGCAGGGAGCGCTGCGCTACCGATTGCCAGGCAGCGAGGAGTTCCTCGGGAAGCCCGCGACTGTCCCTCGTCTCGTCTCGCTGCCGGAGTTGCTGCGCGCCTCGGACGAGCTCGTCTCGGACGAGGATCCGAGCCGGGCCCTCAAGCAACTGCTCGACACGGGCACGACCGGCCTGGGCGGCGCGCGGCCCAAGGCGTCCGTGCGCCTCGAGGACGGCTCGCTGGCGATTGCGAAGTTCCCGCATTCCAGCGACCGGTGGGAGGTCATGGCCTGGGAAGCGACGGCGCTCGATGTAATGGAGGCCGCGGGCATCCGGGTGCCGCAGCGACGGCTCGCCCGGGTGGGCGAGCGCAGCGTGCTGATCCTGCGCCGGTTCGACCGGACGGGGGAGGGGCGCCGGATCGGCTACATCAGCGCGATGACGGCGCTGGGCGCCGACGACGGAGAGCACCGCGACTACGCCGAGATCGCCGAGGCGATGCGGGATCTGTCGCTCTCGCCTCGGACCGACCACCACGAGCTCTTCGATCGCGTCGTCGCAGGAGTCGCGCTCGGTAACACCGACGACCATCTGCGCAACCATGGCTTCCTCGCCGATCGCGGTTCATGGACGATGAGCCCCGCATTCGACGTCAACCCGAACCCCGACCCGCAGCGGGCCCGCTCGACCACGATCATGGGGGCCGACGCCCCGCCCGACGAGGCCGAGGCACTGCTCGCCCTGGCAGAGGAGTGCAGCCTCTCGCCCACCCAGGCGCGCGAGCGAATCGCACGCGTAGCCGAAGCGGTCACCGGGTGGCGCGACGCCGCGCGGAAGAACGGCGCCCGTGAGCAGGAGATCACGATGATGGCCGAGTCGATCGAGCCTCGGATGAACGCGGTGATCGCCGCCGCGAGGAAGACGTGAACACAGCCTCGACAAGGTGAACCGGAGCGTCGAGGTAATGAGCGCCGCCAACAACTGAGGGTTCGTGAACGGAATATCGTGGGCCGATCCCGGAACACGGATGAGTGTGATGCTCATCGCGGTCGCGTGAATGAGCGTTGCGGATCTTTGCATCAGGCCTCGTTCCCTTTCGCCGACGAAAACGAATACGGGACCGGGGTTAAGAGCGCCAGCTCAACGGGCGGGAAAAACGAATGCTCTCCCCGACGCTGCTCAACAGTGTCTCGCTTGACAGGCTTCCACTGTCACTGACGTATCGGCCCAACAGCTCGGAGGGCACAGACAGCTCGCTTGACCCCACCTCAGCGCAGCACCGTCCAGCCCGAGACGTCCCGCCTGCCGTCCGCGCTGCTTCCTGCGCTGACGACGCTGCCGTCGGCACGTAGGCCAAGCGTGTGCGCCGATCCCGCGGCCACCGCAATGATGCCGTCCCAACCCTCGACGTCGCACTGCCCGTCGCGGTTCTCGCCAGCGGCGAGGACGCGCCCGTCCGCGGTGACGCCGACGGTGTGGTGGCTCCCGGCGGCGACCGCCACGATGTCGCTCCAGTCTTCGAGGTTGCACGCGCCGGCCTCTGACGTGCCAGCGGCAAGCACCCTGCCGTCGCTTCTGAGGGCGACGGTGTGCAGGTACCCGGCGGCGATCGACGTGACGTCCTGCCAGCGGGAAACGTCGCACTGACCGCGATGATTGTTGCCCACGGCTACGGCGGTGCCATCAGCGCGCAGCCCCACCGAGTGCCAATCGCCGCAGGAGATTGCGACGATGTCCCGCCAGGTTTGCACCTCGCATGCTCCCTCCGCCGCGCGGCCAGCCGCGCTCACAGAGCCATCGGAGTGCAGCGCGAGGGTGCGCCGCCAGCCCGCGGCGACCGCGATGACGTCTCGCCAGGCCCCGACCTCGCACTGATCGTCGGCGTTCCAGCCCGTCGCGAGCACGGTGCCGTCCGAGCGGAGCGCGACAGTGTGCGACTTGCCCGTGTTCCTCGCGGTGTGGACGTTGCCGGCCGCAACCGACACCACGCCGCCCCACATGGCGACGTCGCACTCTCCGGCTCGGTTGTTGCCGACCGCAGCCACGGTGCCGTCTGGTCGGACGGCCACTGAATGGCGACGCCCCGCCGCCAGCGCCGAAGTATCTGCTCGCACACCTCATCTTCTCAATCCCCGTGTTGCTGGATCAACGGGTCACCCCTCCGCCGTGCCGTCGAGGCAGGTGATCCGCGGGCAATGCCTCGCGTCGATGAGCGTGCGCGCTCGTCCTGCCGGTCACTTCCTTCTTCATACTTCCGCGCCTGGCGCAAGGGGGTTGTTCGGATGAGTCAACCACGATTGCATTGCGGATCAGGTGGTTTGCAGGTGAGTACGCCGATCCTCGCAGACTACCTGAGTCACATCACGTTGTTCAGGCACCCCTGCGCACATGACCGGAGACAGGAAGAATCATGAGTATTGATCCGAAAAAAGAAGTCCGCAAGGCTGCCGGCAAGGTGTCTTGGAACCCGATGCGGTTGGTCGGTAGCTGGGGAATTCGCAGCAACCACGTCTACACCGCGGCGCTCGCTTCTGTGGCCGTCTCGCTCCTGTCCTGGCTCGTGTCGCGCGGGAAGGACGACGGCAAGGCGCAGTCGGACCGGTGGGGTCTGTTCATCGGCGAATGGGCGCCCACGCTGTTCGCGCTCGGTGTTGGCCTCAAGCTTGAGGAGGAGAAGCGATGAACGCGCTCTTCACCCTGGTCAAGATTCTCGTCATCATCGGGGCCCTCAATTGGGGGCTCGTGGGTGCATTCGATTTCAACCTCGTTGACGCGATCTTTGGAGCTGGGTCAATGGGATCCAAGATTGTGTACATCGTGGTCGGGATCGCCGCAGTCATCGCGATCTTCGAACTGTTCCGGCCGGTCGGCCGGGAACGCGTTCGGGATCGGGAGCGCACGCTGTAAAAGACCAGCACCAGCACCGGTGCCGCCGGCGCGAGCTTCGTGAAGTTCCCGCCCGCGTGCAGAGCACCCGCTGTGGGGTTGCTCGGCGCTGCATTATCGTGGTCAGGTGCACGCACCACACCAGGATCCGCCGATCTCGGCAGTGCGGAGCGCGTACGGATCCCGCGCCCGCGAGTACGCCGAGCTGTTCGGCGCGGCGGATCGGATCGCGCCAGAGGACCGCGCGCTGGTCGAGCGATGGGCGCGCGGTGTCGACGGCGGGGTGCTCGACGTGGGCTGCGGGCCGGGGCAGTGGACGCGGCTGCTCGGCGAGCTCGGCGTTCCCGCGATCGGCATTGATCCCGTGCCCGAGTTCATCGAGCTTGCGCGGGCGGCGTTCCCCGAGTGCCGGTTCCGGGCGGGCGCGGCGGAGGCGACGGGGTTCGGCGACGCGGAGTTCGGCGGGGTGCTTTCCTGGTACTCCCTGATCCACACGGAACCGGATCGCGTGGGGGAGGCGCTCGCCGAGTTCCGTCGGATCCTCGCGCCCGGGGGACAGCTCGCGCTCGGCTTCTTCGAGGGGCCGAGGCTCGAGGTGTTCGATCACGCGGTCGTGACGGCGTACTTCTGGCCGCTCGCGCGCATGATCCGGGAGCTCGACGCGGCCGGGTTTGACACGAGCCACACGGAGACTCGCACGGATCCGGGATCCCGCGCGCACGCGGCGGTCACTGCGGTGCGGCGGTAGTCCCCGTCACCCCTCGGAGCGGCGCTGGATCCGGTCGATCAGGTCTTGCACCTGGGTAGGATCCACATCGGTGGCCAGCGCGACGTAGTGGTCAATAATCGTGGGTCGGTAGCGCACGGCGATGCGCTGGCCGAGGGCCAGGCGAGTGAGCTCGGTGATCGAGATCGACTCATCGGCGATGCCGCGGAAGGCGACGCCCTCGGCCGTCTCGACGTCGAAGATGAGGGCGACGCGCGGACTGCCGTCGCTGCTGATCTCGCGCCAGTCCACGAGCGTGCCGATCGCGAGCGCACCCTCGCGCAGCTCGGCGCCGCGCTGGCGCGCGGCCTTGCTCAGGAGCGGGTTCGGCGCGATGCCGGGGAACGCCGGGCCGACGCCGAGCGGCTCCCGGCTCAGCTCGGGGCGCAGCTGGCCCACGAGGTCGTCGACCTTCTTCCCGAAACCGAACATCAGCGTGCTCCTTCCTGCGTGCGCTTCAACCTGGGTGGTGGCGCCGACCCGGTCCTCGCGGTCGGAGTGTGGTGCCGAGTCTAGGGGGTGCCGGGAGCGCCGCCGGATCGAGCTGGCAGGCTGTCTGCAGAATGCCCGATCCGGCGCCCACCCGGCGCGAATGAAAATCAGCCCGCGCCTAGCGGCAACGGGCTGATCGTGATGTCGTTGATTCTATGTTGCTCTCATTCCGGGCGCCACAACCAAGGCAAAGTAGAGTGCGTCATTCGGCGACGGCCTGCCATGCGTCCCGGCAAACGCCAGCGGCCGCTCCCGACCCCTACTGAATCTCGATCCCGCGCGCCTCGAGCGCCTTGCGGGCGCGGGGGCCGAGCATGCCGCCGATGTCGTCGACGGTGCGCAGATTGGGGAAGAGGTCCAGATCTGCCGGCGTGAGCGAGGGGATGTCGAAGGCGCCGTCCTCGCCGTCCCACTGCGGGATGAGCTGGAGGTTCACCTCGTTGCCGCCGTCGAGCACGAGCGACTCGACCTTCTCGGCGAGCCTGGCCGGGATCGGGAGCTTGCGGAACCAGGTGCGGACGGCCGGGATCATCTCGGTGTAGTACTCGTTCGGATCGAAGTTGCGGGCTCCCCGATCCTGCGCGAAATGGTGCACGTCGAAGCGGGGCTCGAGGATGCCCTGGTTATACATGAGCTCCTCGATGATCGCGAGCCTGAAGGGGAACGACTTGATCTCGAGGACGGGCTCCGTGGCCTCGGGCAGCTTCCAGCGTCCCGAGGGCTTCGCGGGCTTCGGCTTCGTGTCGACGAAGATGTAGGCCTGGGAGAACGGCGCCTCCGCGGCGAGTACCGCCTCGGCGAGCTCGCCCGACTCCGCCTTCGCGAATCGCTCGGAGAAGCTCATGTCGTCCACGAAGCCCAGCTCGGTCTTGTTGGTCATCAACTCGCAGCGCCAGTCGCCGGCCTTGGCCCCCATCATGGCGTGCACCATGCGCCGGTCCTTCGCCGCGACCGCCTCGCGGGGGTCCTTGCCGCGGATCGTGAGCGAGCCGCTGAAGTTGCGCGCGGGTTTGTGTGCCTCGCGGCCGCGTCCCCTGCGCTCCGCCTTGACGGTGTCGTCGGCGAGAGCGATCCGGATCTCCGTCGGCTCGGCGCCGGGCTTTGCCAGCGTGAAGATACCCGCGTCGTCCCAGACGTACCATGTGACGACGGAGTCGGACGGTTCGCTCGGCTCGATGATGCGCGGATCGCCGAGCGCTTCCGTCAGCGCGGCGAGCGAGACCTCGGCTATGAGGGCGTCGCCGAGCTTCACGCCCGCCGGGGTGAGGTCGATGTCGGGAGACGCAACGGCGCCGGCCGGGGAAGTGTTTTCGGTCACGATGTGCCCTTCATGAGAAAGCAATAGCTTGCTCCAAGCTAGTGGAAAACCGAGACCGGAGTCTACACCCAGGGGCGCAGCGCGGCGAGGCGTGCCGCGGTCTCTCGCATTCGCGTCACGCGCGCGCGATGAACCTCCGTGGCGTCGTCCGGTTCCGGATCGCCGCCGAGCTCGCGGACCAGCGCCGAGAGCAGCCCTTGCGGCCCGCGCTGCTCCTCGACCCCGCGGCGGTGGCACGCGAAGATCGCAGGCAGCGCGGACGACCCGACGCGCTGGGCGAGTGCGACGCCGAGATCCGGGGCCGTGTACTCACCGCGCGAGGTGGCGAGGCTCGCGAAGATGGCCTCCACGGCCCCGGGTTCGTCGCGCATCAGGGCAAACCACGCACCCATGCGTCGGCACCGCCACTCCTCGGTCTCGAGCATCCAGAGCACCTCGTCGAACCTGGCGCCCCGCGCGGTGCAAGCCAGCAGCTCACGCTGCGCCTCATCGAGGTCAGGCAGTTCCAAATAGAACGGTGCCGTGTACTCGGCGCGGATCTTTTCGACGTCGACGCTGCTCACCCGCTCGATCCTACGCGCGGCGCGGAGGAGAAGGCCCCGGATCAGGACAAATGCCGCAGAAACCTGCCCGGCCCGTCGAGAAAGAGGCGCCAGCTCTGCACCATCTCGAGCTCGTCGTAGGAGGCGGGCCGCATGCCCCACTCGCCGAGCTCGTAGATCGTCGCGCCCGGGATCGCGGCGAGGATCGGGGAGTGCGTGGAGAGGACGACCTGGGATCCGGCCGCGAGGATGTCCGAGATGTGGGCCACGAGGGCGAGGCAGCCCGAGAAGGAGAGCGCCGACTCCGCCTCGTCGAGGATCCAGAGCCCCTGGATCCTCGAGCGCTCGGTGAAGAACTCGATGAAGGATTCGCCGTGGCTCTGGAAGTTCAGGCGGCCGGGCAGGCCGGTCTCGCTCAGGTAGGCGAAGTGGCCGTGCATGGTCTCCGCCCGCAGGAATACGCCCCGCTTCGACGCGCCGCCGCCGCGCACCAGCTGGAGGTGCGCGGCGAGGCCCGACTCGGTGCGCTGTGTGCGGTGGTTGGCGTTGCGGGTGCCGCCCTCCGGGTTGAGCCCGAACTCCTCGGCGATTGCCTCGACGATCGTGGATTTTCCCGAGCCGTTCTCGCCGACGAGGATCGTGAGCGGGGCGAGGTCGAGGCCGTCGTCGAGGAGCTGGCGCACGGCCGGGACCGTCGCGGGCCAGGCCTCGCGCGGCATCGGTGCGAGCCCGTGCTCCTCGACGCGCCGGACGGGGAGCGGTGGCCGCGCGGCCGCGCTCATCGCGGGGCGCTCACGCCGGATCACGGGTGATCGCTGCGCTCTGTGCGGCCGCGTTCGTGAGCGCCGCACTTATCGCGGCCGCGCTCATCGCGGCCGTGCCGAGCACGAGGCAGAGCGGGCTGTACCAGCGTTCGTCGAGCCTGCGGAAGCGCCTGCTCGTCTCGGGCATTCCGAGTGCGCGGGCCGCGACGGCTCCGCCGGCCACGCCGCGCGCGAGGAGGCCCGCGCCGATGAGCCCCGTGCCGAGCGCCCCGAGACGGCCGCGGGCGGCCGGCACCCAGGCCGCGGCGACGGCGGCCCCGACGCCGACGACCGCGGACGCAGCCGGCGGCGGCATGCGTCGGGATCCGGCGACCGCGTCGGCGAGCGCCCGCTCGCTGCGCGCGGGCCAGTGCGACCCGCTCGCCCACACGAGGTGCAGCGCGCTCACGCCGGCGAGGCCGAGCGTCGCGGTTGCGGCGGCCGCACCGCGTGCGACCCGGAGAAGCCTGGCGATCCGTCCCATGCGGCCAGCCTACGTGCGGGCGCGCCAGACGTCACGGTCGACCGCGAACGCGAGGTGAGGCATGTCGATCCCGCGATAGTGCTTGATGATGCGCTCTCGCACGGTCATCCCGAGCCGGATCGCGACGTTCATCGACGCGAGGTTCGTGTCGCGGATGATCGCCCACACCCGCTCCGCGCCGAGCCGCGCGAACGCGAACTCGACGCACGCGGCGGCTGCCTCGCCCGCGTAGCCGTGACCCCAGTGGGCCCGGTTGAAGAGGTAGCCGACCTCGAGCACCTCCGCGCTCCCGACCGGCTGGCACGTGATCCCGCACTGCCCGATCAGCTCCCCGGTCTCCGTGAGCATCACGGCCCACAGCGAGTAGCCGTCTTGCTCCTGGCCCCGGATCATGCGCCCGAGCCACTCGCGCACCATGCCGTCGTCGAACGCCCCCTCGTAGGCGTGCATCGCCTCGGGGTCCTGCATGATCGCGCAGAGCGCGGGGAAGTCCTCCTGGCGGAGCTCCCGGAGCGTGAGGCGCGTCAGGGGGATTCGCATGCACGCAGGCTAGCAAACGGGCTCACTCACCCGCCGCGGCCGCCTTTCCTGCCGCTCAGCGCCGTGTTTGCGGGGCGCGGGGCCTGCCCGGCGGTAATGTTCTAGGGATGACGCGGCCGCCACGAGGCCGCGGCGCGCCCGACGACGAGCCGGAAGGGAGGCGGGGTGCATCTCAAGAGCCTCACCCTCAAGGGCTTCAAGTCCTTCGCGCAGCCGACCACCTTCCAGTTCGAGCCGGGGGTCACGGCGATCGTCGGCCCCAACGGTTCGGGCAAGTCGAATGTTGTCGACGCGCTCGCGTGGGTCATGGGGGAGCAGGGCGCGAAGACCCTCCGCGGCGGCAAGATGGAGGACGTCATCTTCGCGGGCACCTCGACGCGCGGGCCGCTCGGCCGCGCCGAGGTGAAGCTCACGATCGACAACTCCGACGGAGCGCTGCCGATCGAGTACACCGAGGTCACGATCAGCCGCACGCTCTTCCGCAACGGATCGAGCGAGTACGCGATCAACGGCGACGCCTGCCGCCTGCTCGACGTGCAGGAGCTCCTGAGCGACTCGGGCCTCGGCCGTGAGATGCACGTCATCGTGGGCCAGGGCCAGCTCGACGCGGTGCTCCGCGCGACGCCCGAGGACCGGCGAGGCTTCATCGAGGAGGCCGCCGGGATCCTGAAGCACCGGCGCCGCAAGGAGCGCACGATCCGGAAGCTCGAGGCGATGGAGACGAACCTCACTCGTCTCAACGACCTCGCGGGCGAGATCCGGCGCCAGCTGAAGCCGCTCGGTCGCCAGGCCGAGGTCGCGCGGGCGGCCCAGGGCATCGCTGCAGAGGTGCGCGACGCCAAGGCCAGGCTGCTCGCCGACGACGTCTCCCGGCTGCGGCGCGAGCTCAACGAGCTCTCGAAGGACGAGCAAGAGCGCCACTCCGAGCGCATCGTGCTGCAGGAGCAGGCGGAGCAGAAGCAGCTGCGGATCTCGCGGCTCGAGCAGGAGCAGCAGGGCGACGAGCTCGACACCGCGCGCCGGGTCACGATGGGGCTGGAGTCGGTGCAGTCGAAACTGCGCGGGCTGTTCTCGCAGACGCAGCAGCGGCTCACGTTCCTCGCGACCCAGGCGGAGGCGCCCGAGAGCGCCGGCGGCGTGACGCGCTCCGCGGTCGACGAGGCCGCCGAAGAGGCGCGGCGGCTCGAGGCCCTGATCCCGGACGCCGAGCGCGCCTGGGAGCTCGCGGGATCCCGGACCCGCGACGCGCAGCGCGCACTCGACGCCATCGACGAGCACATCGCCGCCCAGAGCGAGCTCGTGTCGCGGCACGACCTCGAACTCTCGCAGCTGCGCGGGCGCGCCGAGGCCGCAACGCAGAAGCGCGACGCCGTCGCGCAGGAGCTTGCGCGGCGCGAGCACGCCCTCGCGCAGGCCGAGGAGCGCGCGGCCGAGGCGGCCCGCGAGCTCGCCTCGTTTCAGGAGCGCGAACAGGTCGAGGAGACCCCCGAGGAGGGGCTCGACGACGCGTATCGCGCGGCCCAGGACCGCCAGAACGCCGCCGAGCAGGCGCGCGACGAGGCGCGCGATCGGGTGCACGGCTTCGAGCAGGAGCGCGCGGGGCTCGACGCCAGGATCACGGCGCTGACGCGCTCGCTCGAACTGCGCGACGCGTCCGGGGCGCTGCTCTCCGAGTCGGCCGAGGGGATCGACGGCCGCGTCTCCGACCACGTGCGCGTACGCGAGGGCTTCGAGGCGGCGGTCGCCGCCGCGCTCGGCTCCTACGCCGACGCGCTGCTCGCCGGATCCGGAGCCGACGCAGGCCGCGCCGTCGCGGCCGCGCACGATCGCGATCTCGGGCGGCTGAACGCGGTGATCGCCGGTGGTGGGGCTGGCTCTGGCGGCGAGGCTGGCGCAGCTGATGGGCCCTCGATTCACGGTGCGACCAGGGTGATCGACGCGCTCGTGAAGGCCCCGGACGGGGTGCGCGGGCTGCTCTCGCGGAGCTACATCGTCGACGATCTCGCCGCCGCGCTCGATGCGGTCGAGGCGCTCAGCGCGCACTGGCCGGAGGGCGGCTTCGCGGTCGTGACGGCCGCGGGCGACGTGCTGACGCAGCACACGATGAGCGGCGGATCCGGCCTCGCGCCGTCCCGGATCGAGCTCGCCGCCGAGCTCGAGACGGCTGAGCGCGAGCTCGCCGTCGTGCTCGCGGGCATCGAGGAGACCGAGGCCGAGCTCGCGGAGTCGCGGGCCGCGGCTGCCGCCGCGAAGTCCTCGGCGCAGGAGGCATACACTGAGCTGCGCTCAGCCGACGCGCGCCTCGCCGAGGTCGCGAAGGAGGCCAACCGGCTCTCGACGCGGGCCGAGGCGTCGCAGGCGGAGGCCGAGCGCGCGCGGCACGCGCTCGCGGGCGTCGCCGACTCCGTCGCCGAGGCCACGAAGGGTGTGGAGCAGGCCGCGCGAGTGCTCGCGGATGCAGAGGCCGAGCCCCGGCCGATCCTCGACGCGAGCCAGCGCGACGGGCTGCTCGCCGACGTCGACCAGGCGCGCGCCGCCGAGATGGAGGCGCGGCTCGCGCTCGAGACGGCGCGCGAGCGGGCCCGCGCGGGCAACGCGCACCGCGAGACGCTCGCCGAGCAGTTCGCGGCGGAGCGCCGGGCCGCCGAGGAGGCCGCGCGCCGCGCCGTGCTGCGCGCCAGGCAGGTGGCGCAGGCCGAGCGCGTCGCCGACGTGCTGCCCGCGATTCTTGACGCCTGCGACCGCTCGCTCGCGGAGGCGCGGCTCTCGCAGCAGCGCGCCGAGCAGGAGCGGGCGCGGCACAGCCAGGAGCTCACGCTGCTGCGCTCCGAGGAGTCCGAGCTGCGGCGGAAGCTGCAGGGGCTCACCGACCTCGTGCACGGCGCCGAGCTGAAGAGCTACGAGCGGAAGCTGCAGCTCTCCGCCCTGCTCGAGCGCTCGGGCAGCGAGCTCGGGCTCGTCGAGGACGTGCTCATCGCCGAGTACGGGCCGGAGCAGGGGATTCCCGTGGAGGTTGTCGCTGCGGAGCCACCTGAGGCGCCCGGCGAGGAGAACCACGACGGCTTCGCGAACCGGCTCGAGGCGGAGCTTGCGGCCGAGCTCGGGCTTGCGGGCGGCGATCCGGATCCGGATCCCGAACCGGAGAATGATGCGGCGGCTGCGCCCGCCGCTGTGCCTGCCGTCGCACCCGAGACCCGCCCGTTTGTGCGCGCCGAGCAGGAGAAACGCCTCGCGCGCGCGGAGAAGCGCCTCGCCGAGCTCGGGCGGATCAACCCGCTCGCGCTCGAGGAGTTCGCGGCGCTCGAGCAGCGGCACTCGTTCCTGTCGGAGCAGTTGCAGGACCTCACGAAGACGCGCGCCGACCTGCTCGCGATCATCGGCGAGCTCGACGAGAAGATGCAGGGGATCTTCGCGGCGGCCTTCGAGGATACGCGGGCCGCGTTCGCTGAGGTGTTCCCGATCCTGTTCCCCGGCGGCTCGGGGGAGATCGCGCTGAGTAATCCCGAAGACCTGCTCAACACGGGAATCGACATGGCGGTCAAGCCCGCGGGCAAGAAGGTCGAGCGGCTGTCGCTGCTATCGGGCGGGGAGCGCTCGCTCGCCGCGGTCGCGTGGCTCATCGCGATATTCCAGGCCCGGCCGAGCCCGTTCTACATCATGGACGAGGTGGAGGCCGCGCTCGACGACGCGAACCTCGGGCGCCTGCTGCAGGTGTTCGAGCGGCTGCGTGAGAGCTCGCAGCTCATCGTGATCACGCACCAGAAGCGCACGATGGAGATTGCCGACGCGCTCTACGGCGTCTCCATGCGCCAGGACGGCATCTCGGCCGTTGTCGGCCAGCGCATCGGCCCCGAGCAGCCATAGCCCGCCGCGCCGCGGGCGGGCGGCGCTCGATCCGGGATCTGCGCTCGTTCTGTAGAAAAGACCCCGGATCGTAGGAGGGAGCGCAGAATGCGGAGCGAGCGCCGGGCGCCCGGCGCCTAACCGCCCCCACAGCGCAGTTTGTTAGCGATTTCGGGGCTTCGGACGCCCGCGAAGCCCCGAAATCGCTAACAACCGGCGGCGCGGGTCACAGGACGCTAACGAACGGCGCGAGCGTGTGGAAACTCGCGAGCCGGGATCGCGCGCTTCGCTATGCTCGTGCGTGTATGCCGCAGTGGAGCGGTATCGAGAAGCGCAGAAAGGCGGCCTTCATGAAGAAGAACGCACAACGTACCCTGGGCGGGCTCGCACTCGTTGCGAGCGCGGCGCTCGTGCTGACGGGCTGCTCCGGCGGCTCCGGCGGAGGCGGCGGATCGGAGGGCGGCGGAGACTCGGCGAAGGCCGACACGCTCAAGATCGGCTCGCTCCTCCCGCAGACGGGCTCGCTCGAACACCTGATCTACGGCCCCCAGGCTGCGCTCAAGCTCGCCATGAAGGACATCAATGACGCGGGCGGCGTGCTCGGTAACGACGTTGAGCTCGTGGTCGAGGGCAACGAGGGCGACACGAACGATCCGACCGTGATCGCGAAGAGCGTCGACGAGATCATCAAGGCGAAGCCGGCCTTCGTGCTCGGCGCCATGGGCACGAGCAACACGAACGCGGCCATGCCGAAGCTCACCGAGGCCGGGATCCTCATGGGTTCGCCCTCCAACACGGGCATCGCGCTCTCGGGCGTCAACCCCCTCTACTTCCGCACGATCGCCCCGGACACGGTGCAGGGCAGCGCGCTCGGCAACCTGATCCTGAAGGACGGGCACGCGTCGGTCGGCATCCTCGCCCTCAACAACGACTACGGCAAGGGCCTGCGCGACAACCTCCAGAAGACGCTCGAGGACAGCGGCGCCGAGGTCAGCTACGGCGCAGAGGGCAAGGGCCAGGAGTTCCCTGAGGGCCAGACCGCGTTCTCCTCGGAGGTCTCGGCCGTCCTCGCGACGAAGCCCGACGCGATCGCGATCCTCAGCTACATCGAGGCCACGCAGATCATCCCCGAGCTCGCGGCGCAGGGCTTCGACCTCTCGAAGCTGTACCTGGTCGACGGCAACACGGTCCCGTACCCCGACTTCGATCCGGGCCTCCTTGAGGGCGCCCAGGGCACGACCCCCGGCCGCACGGTCGACGACGGCTTCGAGAAGGAGCTCGTCAGCGTGTCGCCCGACGCGAGCAAGAGCCTGAACTTCTCGCCCGAGGCGTACGACGCCGTCGTGCTCGCGGCTCTCGCCGCGGAGAAGGGCGGCTCGGCCGACTCCGAGACGATCCGCGCGAACCTGCTCGCGGTCTCCGGCGCCGACGGCGGCGAAGAGTGCACGACGTTCAAGGACTGCGTCGCCCTCGTGAAGGATGGAAAGGACATCCAGTACAAGGGCAAGGCGGGCATCGGGCCGTTGAACGACAAGAACGATCCGTCGAGCGCGCTCGTCGGCATCTACAAGTTCAACGCCCAGAACGAGCCTGAGGCAGTGGGCGAGATCGAGGGATAACCCCCGATCACACAACACACGAAGGCGGGCGGTCCGGAGCAATCCGGGCCGCCCGCCTCAGTGTGTGCGGGGCAGGATCAGGATCCGGATCAGGATCCGGATCCGGCCGCCTTCGCCTCGACGTCGGTCGCGAGCGTGCCGAGGTAGAGCTCGATGACGCGCGGGTCGTTCGCGAGCTCGCGCCCCGTGCCCTCGTAGGCGTTCGTGCCCTGGTCGAGCACGTAGGCGCGGTCGCAGATCTGCAGGCAGCGCCGCGCGTTCTGCTCAACCATCACGATCGTGACGCCCGTGCGGTT
This sequence comes from Leucobacter luti, assembly GCF_050310065.1. Taxonomy (GTDB): domain Bacteria; phylum Actinomycetota; class Actinomycetes; order Actinomycetales; family Microbacteriaceae; genus Leucobacter; species Leucobacter luti_B. The sequence continues at coordinate 1,799,220 of NZ_CP190007.1, forward strand.
GATCTGGCGCGTGCGGATGAAGGTCTCGTCCTGGCGCACGGGGGAGAGGCCGGCGCTCGGCTCGTCGAGGAGCAGCACGCTCGGGTTCATCATGAGCGCGCGCGCCATGGCGACGGACTGCCGCTCGCCGCCGGAGAGCGAGCCGGCGAGCTGCTTTCGGCGGTCGGCGAGCATGGGGAAGAGCTCCCACATCTCTGCGGAGCGCGCGGCGAACTCCTTGGGCTTCAGGAAGAGGCCCATCTGCAGGTTCTCCTCGATGCTGAGCGAGGGGAAGACGTTGTTCGTCTGCGGCACGAAGCCGACGCCCTCGCGCACGAGCTGGTTCGTGCGGTGCCCTGTCACGTCCTTGCCGTTCAGCGTGACGGTGCCCTTGCGGATGTTCACGAGTCCGAAGAGCGACTTGAGGAGCGTCGACTTGCCGGCGCCGTTCGGGCCGATGATGCCGACGAGCTCGCCCTCGCGCGCCTCGAGCGAGCAGTTGTTCAGGATGTTGATGCCCGGGAGGTAGCCGGCGTCGAGTCCGTCGGCCCGGAGGATCACGGGCTCGCTCGGGATCACCTGCTCGCTCGGAATTTCGGCGCTGTTCGGGATCGCGGTCTCGCTCATCGCGCGTCCTCCTTCTCGTCGGCGACCTCTTCGGCGACCTCGGCCGCGATCGCGTTGATGACCCCTGTGGTGAGCACGTCGTCGTCGCCGAGGTCGCGGTCGTGGTGCGCGCCGAGGTAGGCGTCGACGACGGCCTGGCTCGTCATGACCTCCTCGGGCAGCCCCTCGGCGATCACCTTGCCCTGGGCCATGACGACGACCCAGTCGGAGATGTGGCGCACCATGTGCATGTCGTGCTCGACAAAGAGCACGGTCGTGCCCTCGTCGCGGAGGGTCTGGATGTGCTCGAGCAGGCTCTGCGTGAGCGCGGGGTTCACGCCGGCCATGGGCTCGTCGAGCATGATCATCGACGGGTTCGCCATGAGCGCCCGCGCCATCTCGAGGAGCTTCTTCTGGCCGCCGGAGAGGCCGCCGGCCAGGTCGTCGCGCTTCGCGTCGAGCTTGAAGCGCTTGAGGAGCTCGTCCGCGCGCTCGATGTTCTCCTGCTCGCGCTTCGCCCAGAGCGGCTTCACGAGCCCGACGAAGAGGTTCTCGCCCGGCTGGTTGTTCGCGCCGATCAGCATGTTCTCGAGCACGGTCATGCGGCCGAGCGCCTTCGTCAGCTGGAATGTGCGGATCATGCCCGCCCGCGCGACCTTCGTCGCGTTCGTGCGGCCGAGGGCGCGGCCCTCGAACGACCAGCCGGCCTTGCCCGCGCCCCCGCCCGCGCCGTTCGACGGCCGGTCGAAGCCCGTGAGCAGGTTGAAGAAGGTCGTCTTGCCCGCACCGTTCGGGCCGATGAGCGCGGTGATCGCGCCGCGCTGCACCTCGAGGTGCTCGACGTCGACCGCGGTCATGCCGCCGAAGCGGCGCTCCATGCGGTCGACCGTGAGGATCGGGTCGGGCTTCGAGACGCCCGGCGTCTGCTCGAGCGTCGCGAGCTCCGCGCGCAGGGCGGCGCGGTCGTAAGGGTAGTTCTGAGCGTCAGACATTGAACGACAGCTCCTTCTTGTTCCCGAGGATGCCCTGTGGCCTGAATATCACGAGGATCATGAGCAGCGCGCCGATCAGGATCCAGGACACGAGTTCCGTCTGCTGCGCGTTCAGGATCGAGCTCGGCACGAACTCGGTGGCGACGCTCGTGATCACGAGGCGGACGACGAAGAAGAGGATCGAGCCGAGCAGCGGGCCGAGGATCGTCGCGGCGCCGCCGAGCAGCATGATCATCCACAGGTTGAATGTGGTCGCGCGGCCCATGCCGTCGGGGTTGATCGCCGCGGGGAGCGACATGATGATGCCGCCGAAGCCGCCCATCACGCCGCCGATCATGAGCGCCTGCATCTTGTAGGAGAAGGTGCTCTTGCCGAGGCTGCGCACGGCGTCCTCGTCCTCGCGGATGCCCTTGAGCACGCGGCCCCACGGGCTCCGGATCAGGAGCCAGGTCACGAGCAGGAAGAGTGCGACGAGCCCCCAGGCCACGATCCGAGACCACCAGTCGTCGACGCCCGTGTTGATGTAGTCGAGCCCCAGGATCGAGGTGCGTCCCTCGGGAAGCGGCGACAGCGCGTTCAGCTGCTCGCGGAACTGCGGGCTCTGGATCCCGGACGGGCCGCCCGTGATGGGGGTGAGGTTCGCGAGCCTCGCGACCATGCGCAGGATCTCCGCCGCGCCGATCGTGACGATCGCGAGGTAGTCGCCGCGGAGCTTCAGCGTCGGGATCCCGAGCAGGAGCGCGAAGAGCGCCGAGGCGAGGATCGAGATGATGATCGCGGGGAAGAAGCCGAGGCCGTTCATGACGGAGATCACGAAGCCGTAGCCGCCGACGAGCATGAAGCCCGCCTGGCCCATGTTCATGAGGCCGGTGAAGCCGAAGTGGATGTTGAGGCCGATTGCGGCGATCACGAACGCCGCGGTGATCGGGGAGAGCGCGGTCTGGAGCATCGACTCCAGCAGGCTGACGAGAAAGTCCATGGTGATCCCTTACCCGATCCGTTCGCGGCGTCCGAAGATGCCCTGCGGCCTGACGAGCAGGACGACGATGAGAATGAAGAGGGCCGCGGCGTGCTTGAGGTCGCCCGGCAGCCAGATGTTCGCCATCTCGACGATGAGCCCGATGATCATGGCCCCGATGAACGCGCCGAACGCGGTGCCGATGCCGCCGAGCACGACCGCGGCGAAGAGCAGCAGCAGGAAGGACCAGCCGGTGTTCCACGCGACGCCGTTGAGCACGAGGCCGAGCAGCACGCCGGAGAGGCCGGCGAGCGCCGTGCCGACGGTCCAGACGAGCCGGATCACGCGGTTCACGTCGATGCCCGACGCCTCGGCGAGCGCCGGGTTGTCGGAGACGGCGCGGGTCGCGCGACCGAAGCGCGTGTACTTGAGCGCGAGGCCGACAGCGATGACCGCGGCGAGCGCGATGCCCATCGCGACGTAGGACTGGACCGTGAGGGTCACACCGAGGATCGTGACCGTCTTCGGCGTCGAGTTGTCGATCCGGAGCACCCGCGCGCCGACGAAGAACTGGATCAGGTTCTGCAGCGCGATCGAGAGGCCGATGGAGACGATCATCATCTGCATGAGGCTGAGTCTGCGTTTGCGCAGGGGTTTCCAGAGCGCTGCGTCTTGCACCCAGCCGAAGGCGGCCATGAGCACGACGACCGCGAGGCCGGCGAGCCAGATGTTGTGGGTGAGGGACATGATCGCCCAGGCCAGGATGCCGCCGAGGGAGAGCATCTCGCCCTGCGCGAAGTTGCTGAGGCCCGTGGTGCCGAAGACGAGCGAGAGGCCGAGCGCCGCGAGCGAGAGCAGGAGGCCCATGCGGATGCCCGAGGCGAACTGCTGCCAGAACCGCGGCCAGGAGAAGCCGCCGCCGTCGATGCTCGTGCCGGTTCCCGCCGCGGTGTCGCCGCCGCCCTGCTGGTTCGTGCTCGCGGGCCCCTGCGTCGAATCCGAGCCGGAGGCCGAATCTGAGCCGCTCGCCGAGTCCGAGCCGCCCCCGTCGGTTCCGGATCCGGATCCGGACCCGGATCCCGAGCCGCCAGCTGCCGCCTGGTCGTCGGTGAGCGGGAACAGGGCGCTCGCGCTGTTGTAGAGCTCGACGTTGACCGTGCGCGAGTCGGCGTTCTTCGGGAACTGCCCCTCGGGGAGGGTCGCCTGGTCGAGCTTGACCGTGTACTCGCCGGCCTTCGTGACCGCGAAGACCCAGCGGCCCTCGGCGTCGGTCTGCGTCGAGGCCGGATCGCCCGCGCCCGTGAGGTCGAGGCCGATGCCGGCCGCGGGTTCGCCCGCGCTCGTCTTGATGATGCCCTGGATGCACGCGGTGCTCGCGTCGGGCACGCACGACTCTGCGGCCTGCGCTGGCGCTGGAATGAGCGCCGTGGCGATGGTCATTGCGAGGGCGGCGACGAGCAGGGCAATGCCCACAAGCCGTCGCCTGGGCCCGACGACGTGCGTCGGGAACTTCTTGCGGGTCACTGTGCCTCCGGGGGTCACCTGTGCGCCGATGCTCCCCTCGACGCTGATCTCAGAGCTTTCAGGGAAGATCGTAGCGGAATCCAATGCCCGTGCTCGCCCCCAAAACGAAAGGGCGTGGCGCGGCGACTAGGATCGAGGGCATGGCTGAGCGATCCTGGTCCTTCTCGAAAGCGTTCCGCAACATATTCAGCGGCCCCGAACTCATCACGGAGGAGACGTGGGATGACCTCGAGACCGCACTGATCACAGCCGATTTCGGCCCGGATGTGACCGACTCGATCCTGGATCAGCTGCGCACCGACGTCGAGCGCCACCGCGTGACGGAAGTGAAGGAGATGCGCCGGATGCTGAGAGACGCCATCGAGGAGCGACTCGCCGTGTACGATCCCACGCTTCGGCTCTCGGAGCGCCCCGCCGTGATCCTTGTGGTCGGCGTGAACGGGGTCGGGAAGACCACCACGATCGGCAAGTTCGCGAACTATCTGAAGGCATTCGACAAGCGGATCATCGTCGGCGCTGCGGACACGTTCCGTGCCGCGGCGGTCGAGCAGCTGGCCACCTGGGCGGAGCGCGCCGGCGTGGAGATCGTGCGCCCGCAGCAGCAGGGCCAGGACCCCGCCTCGGTGGCGTTCCAGACGGTGCAGCGGGCGATCGACGAGTCCTGCGACATCGCCATCATCGACACCGCGGGTCGCCTGCAGACGAAGGGCGGGCTGATGGACGAGCTCGGCAAGGTCCGCCGCGTGATCGAAAAGCTCGCGCCCGTGTCCGAGGTACTTCTTGTCCTGGATGCAACAACTGGACAGAATGGCCTGGCGCAGGCGGAGGCCTTTATTCAACATGCCGGGGTCTCCGGGCTCGTGCTGACCAAGCTCGACGGCTCGGCCAAGGGCGGATTTGTGCTGTCTGTGCAGGAGAAAACGGATCTGCCGATCAAGCTGGTCGGACAGGGTGAGGGGATCGGCGATCTCACGGGCTTTACGCCGCATGTCTTCGCGCAGCAGCTCGTCGGTTGACGCGTCCGCCAGCGGCGTTATGCTCGGCTAGGCTGAAACCAGCCGGTGCGCGAAGGCGCGCGCCACGTTTCGCGAGGGGAGCCGTGGGTGGGGAAAGGGCTGATCGTGTTCGAGCGTGCGCTCGAGGCCGCTGAGGAGGCCGTGCGGCTCGGCGCTGGCACGGGCGCGGCGAAGGCGGGCGCACGAGTGCGCAGCCTCATGCCGGAGGTGATCGGCGAACTCGGGGCGGGGAGCGGAGAACACCGCCGTGGCCTGCGCGTGCTTGCCGAGTGCGCCAGGGTCTCGGGCGACCGTGCGCGCGCCGCGGAACTCTTCGGAGAACTCGCCCAGCTTGCAGAACAGGAACTCACCGCGGGCGCCGCTGACGTGCTCGACGACCTGCTCGAGGCGCGCGCGAACCTGTGCCTGCTTTCCGGCGACGCGAAGGAGAGCGCGGACGGCGTCGAGGTCGCCGCGGCGACCCGTTGCGACGAGGCCCTCGTCGAGCTCATCTCGGTCGCCGAGGCAGACCTCGGCTCCGATCATCCCCGGACGTTCTGGCTTATGGAGCAGCGGGGCCGACGCCTGGTGACGACGAACGACGAGCACGCGCTCGCCGTGTTCGACACGCTCATCGCGCGCGCCGCTGGCGCGGAGGAGGGCGGCGCGCTGCATCTCCACGCGCTCGGCGAGAAGGCTGCGGCGCTCTCGATGCTCGACCGGGACGGCGAGGCCGCGATGCTGTGGGAGCGCGTGCACGAGGGGCGCAGCGAACTCTTCGGGCCGGATTCGCAGGATGCCCTCGACGCCTGGTGGTGGCAGATTCGGGCACTGTACTGGGCCGATCAGGTGGCGCGCGCCGACGCCGAGCTGACAAGGCTTCTCCCCGTATACATCGCGGTGTACGGCGAGGACTCCGAGCCGTCGCTCATGGCGGCCCGCTTCAAGGTGCGCACACTGCAGCGCATCGGTGCCGAGGCCGGCGACGCGGGGCGGAGCCTCAGGGAGGACGCGCTCGAGCTCGTGCGCAGGATCGCGCTGCTCGAGACGGCGCGCTACGGCGAGGAAAGCACCGAAGCGCTCGGCTCCCGGATCATGATCGTCGACCTGCTCGACGAGCTCGACCTTCCCGAGGACGCGCGCCTGCAGGCCGCGATCCTTGCCGAGGACCTGGACCACGCGTTCGGGGGCTACTCCTCGCTCGGATTCTCGCTCGGCCGGCTCCGGCAGCGCGTGCTGCGGCGCTGCGCCGAGCTCCCCGGCCAGGCCGAGGGCGCGCGCGCCGAGGGCCTCCAGGCGCTCCGCCGCCTGCGCAACCTGGCCGTCGACGGCGCATCCGCCGAGGACGTTGAGAACTGCGACCGCTTCATCGACGAACTCCGCTGGACCATTGAGGCGAGCGCCGACTGGTACTCGGCGGGCACCGAGGAACGGCACTCCGAGCTCGCGGCGGGCGCCGAGGCGCTCGCGAGCGACACGGACGGGGCCGCAGGCCTTGACGCCGAGATCCTGATCCGGGGCCGTTTGTCGGAGGAGTTGCTCGCGGCCGAGCGCGCCGACGACTCGCTGCGAGAGGGGGAGCGGTCGCTCGAGCTCGAGCGCGCCCTCGGCAACGTGCCCGGCGGCGAAGGGCCCGCGGAGCGCGTCGCCCGCTCCGAGCTGATGGTCGCACTCGCGCGCCGCAGGCTGGGGCGCGCGGGCGAGGCCGTCGAGGGGCTCGAGGCCGCGATCGGCGAGGCCGTGCGGCGCCAGGTGCGCCCGGAGATGATTGCGCGGCTGCGCGACGTCAGGGCGCTCGGCCTGCAGGAACTCGGCCGCGTCGACGAGGCCGCTGAGGAGCTCGCGGGCCTCGCCGAGGATTCGGGCGAGATCGGCTACCTGCTCGACCTCTCGAACCTCTACCTCGCAGTCGACCGCCCGGCCGAGGCTGAGCGCGTCGTGCGGCAGGCGCTTGATCGCCTCGGCGAGGCGGGTGAGGGTGAGGGGCCGCGCATGGTCACGGCGCTCGGCAACCTCGCGATCGCGCTGTGCGGCCAGGATCGGGACGAGGAAGCGGCCCAGGTCTACGACACACTCCTCGCGAGGCAGATCCTGCTCCTCGGTGTGGACCACAGGCAGACCCTCGCCACCATGCACCGGCGTGCCCTCGAGGAGCTGCACCTCGGCAGGCCTGAGCGCGCCGCGCGGTTGCTCGAGCGCGTGCTCGATCGACGCGTCGACGCGCTCGGAGCGGAGGATCCGGACGCGATCTCCTCACTCGCGAGCCTCGCGGCGTCGATTCGACGCGCTGGCGACGTGCGCGCGGCGCTTCCGCTCGCGGAACGGGCGGCGGAGCTCTCCGCGCGCGTACTCGGGAACAGCCATCCGCACACGGTCGGCCGCGTGCGCGCGCTCGAACGCATGCGGCAGGAATCCGCCCGCAGTGAATGAGCGGCTCCGGGGCGGCTAGAATCGGAGCATCATGGCTACTTTCGGAAACCTGTCCGCACGGCTCACGGACACTTTCAAGAACCTCCGCGCGAAGGGCAAGCTCTCGGCGTCGGACGTCGACAGCACGGTCCGCGAGATCCGGCGCGCCCTGCTCGAGGCCGACGTCTCGCTCGACGTCGTCAAGTCGTTCACCGGGAAGGTGCGCGAGCGCGCCCTCGGCGACGAGGTCAACCAGGCGCTGAACCCTGCCCAGCAGGTCGTCCAGATCGTCAACGAGGAGCTCGTCGAGATCCTGGGCGGCGAGCAGCGCAGGCTCCAGTTCGCGAAGAACCCGCCGACGATCATCATGCTCGCCGGCCTTCAGGGCGCGGGTAAGACGACGCTCGCGGGCAAGCTCGCGAAGTGGCTGCGCGAGCAGGGCCACACCCCGCTCCTCGTCGCCTGTGACCTGCAGCGCCCGAACGCCGTCACGCAGCTCGGCGTCGTCGCCGAGCAGGCCGGCGTCGCGATCTATGCCCCCGAGCCGGGCAACGGCGTCGGTGATCCGGTCAAGGTCGCGAAGAACGGCGTCGCCGAGGCGAAGTCGAAGCAGTACGACTTCGTCATCGTCGATACGGCCGGCCGCCTGGGCGTCGACCAGGAGCTCATGCAGCAGGCCGCGAACATCCGCAAGGCGATCGACCCCGACGAGGTGCTGTTCGTCATCGACGCCATGATCGGCCAGGACGCGGTCGCGACGGCGCAGGCCTTCCAGGAGGGCGTCGACTTCACGGGCGTCGTCCTCACGAAGCTCGACGGCGACGCCCGCGGCGGCGCCGCGCTCTCGATCCGGAGCGTCACGGGCCGCCCGATCCTCTTCGCGTCGACGGGCGAGGGCCTCGGCGACTTCGAGCCCTTCCACCCCGACCGCATGGCGAGCCGGATCCTTGATCTCGGCGACATCCTCACCCTCATCGAGCAGGCGCAGACCGCGTTCGACGAGGAGGAGGCCCGCAAGGTCGCCGAGAAGATCGCGAAGGACGAGTTCACCCTCGACGACTTCCTCGGCCAGATGCAGCAGCTGCGCGGCGCCGGCTCCCTGAAGAAGATGATGGGCATGCTCCCCGGCATGGGGAAGATGAAGGAGCAGCTCGACAACTTCGACGAGCGCGAGATCCTGCGCACCGAGGCCATCATCCAGTCGATGACGAAGGACGAGCGCCGCGACCCGAAGATCCTGAACGGCTCCCGCCGCCTGCGCATCGCGCGCGGCTCCGGCATGACCGTGACCGACGTGAACTCGCTCGTGCAGCGCTTCGAGCAGGCCGCGAAGATGATGAAGACGGTCGCGCGCGGCGGCGTCCCGCAGATCCCCGGCATGGGACCGATGCCCGGAATGGGTGGGCACGGCGGCAAGAAGAAGGTGCAGGGCAAGGGCAAGGGCGCGAAGCGCTCGGGCAACCCCGCGAAGCGCGCGCAGCAGGAGGCGGGCATCGCCGCGAAGCAGGCGGAGGCACCCACAGGCTCGGGCTTCGGGCTCGGCGGGGGCGGTGCCGCCGCGCCGAGCGAGGAAGAGCTCGCGAAGCTGCAGCAGATGCTCGGCAAGGGCCTGCGCTAGCGGCCTCCCCGAGCCCCACACCCGGGCGACGATGCGCCCCTGACCGGAAGGCGAGCACTTGGCGAGCGGCGAATACCTGATCGGAACCGACATCGTGGCGCGCGACGTCTGGACGGAGGTGCCGCTCGACTGGTCGGATCCCGAGGGGGAGACGATCCGCGTGTTCGCGCGCGAGCTCGTGGCGGCCGAGAAGCGGCATGACGATCTTCCGCTCCTCGTGCACCTGCAGGGCGGTCCGGGCGGAAAGGGCACGCGGCCGCTCTCGCGCTCCGCGTGGGTGGCGGCCGCGCTCGAGCGCTTCCGGCTCGTGATACCGGATCAGCGGGGCACCGGCCGCTCGACCCCGCTGTCCGGGCGCGATCACGCCGAGATGCCAGCGGAGGAATCGGCGCGGCGGCTCTCGCTACACCGGGCCGATTCGATCGTGCAGGATCTCGAGGCGATCCGCGCGAGGCACTACGACGGCCGCCAGTGGTGGTCCATTGGGCAGAGCTACGGCGGCTTCCTCACGCTGCACTACCTCTCGGTCGCGCCCGAGGCGCTCGTCGCCTCCGCCGTGACGGGCGGGCTCGCGGGGCTCGATCCGGATCCCGCGGAGGTGTATCGCCGCACGTTCCCGCGGGTCGCCGCGAAGAACCGGGTCTTCCGGGAGCGGGCGCCCCACCTCGCCGGCCGCGTCGCGCGGATCGCCGAGCTGCTGGACGCCGAGCGCGTCGAGCTGCCCGACGGGGATCGGCTCACCGTGCGCAGGCTCCAGACCCTCGGCCTCGACTTCGGTATGGCGCCGGGCTACGACCGGGTGCACTGGATCCTGGACGAGGCGTTTGCTGATGCGGGGGAGACGCGGCTGAGCGACAGCTTCATCGAGTCCGTCGCCGCGGAGACGGGCTTCGCGACGAACCCGCTCTTTATCGCGCTCCAGGAGAGCATCTACGGCCCCGGGCCGTCAGGGTGGGCCGCGCAGGCCGAGCGGGATCGCCGCCCCGAGTTCGCAGAGACCGCGAGACCGCTGAACTTCACGGGGGAAATGGTGTTCCCGTGGATGTTCGAGGAGATCCGGGCCCTGCGCGGCTTCCGCGCGGGCGTCGAGCTCCTCGCTGGCCGCGAGTGGCCGATCGAGATGTACGACGCGGCGCGGCTCGCGCAGAACGAGGTGCCGGTCGAGGCCGCCGTCTACTTCGACGACATGTACGTCGACGCCGAGCTCTCGCTCGACACGGCGGCCCGGGTCGCGGGGCTGAACGCCTGGGTCACGAACGAGTACGAGCACGACGGCGTGCACCACGACGGCGTCGCGGAGCGGCTGTTCACGGCGCTCGAACGCCGGATCGGGGGCACGCGGGCGGCCCGCTGACCTGCCGCCGATCACCCATTTTGGGAAAAACCCCTGATCCCAACGAAGTTTGCAAAACAGGTGTCGCTGTGGCACACTTGATCTGTTCGCGCACTTCCGCGCGCCCGTGCTTCCGCGCTCGCCCCTCACGAGGGGTGCTGAGCGGCGGTGACATTCACTCACGATCCAAGGAGTCATCCATGGCTGTCAAGATTCGCCTCAAGCGCCTCGGCAAGATCCGCGCCCCCTTCTACCGCATCGTCGTCGCCGACTCGCGCACCAAGCGCGACGGCCGCGTGATCGAGGAGATCGGCAAGTACCACCCGACCGAGAACCCCTCCTTCATCGAGGTCGACTCGGATCGCGCGCAGTACTGGCTGAGCGTCGGCGCGCAGCCGACCGAGCAGGTCGCCGCGATCCTCAAGCTCACGGGCGACTGGGGCAAGTTCACGGGCGAGGGCTCGACCGAGTCGCAGGTCAAGGCCCCCGAGGCCAAGGCCGCCTTCGAGGCAGACTCCTCGAAGAAGACCGTCCTGCGCCCCAAGGCGGAGAAGCCCGCAGAGGCTCCCGCCGAGGAGGCCGCTGAGGCCGAGGCTCCCGCCGAGGACGCGGCAGCCGAGAACACCGAGGCCTAATCACCTTGGCCGAGCACATGCTCTCCGAGGCGCTCGAGCACCTCGTCAAGGGGATCGTCGACCGTCCTGAAGACGTGCGCGTCGACGCTCGCGGCACCGCGCGCGGCGAGGTCCTCGAGGTGCGCGTGCACCCGGGCGACCTCGGCCGCGTGATCGGGCGCGGCGGGCGCACCGCCTCCTCGCTCCGCACGGTCGTCTCCGCGCTCTCCGACGGTGAGCGCGTCCGCGTCGACGTCGTCGACACGGACGACGCCGGCGGCGCGACCGAGAGCAGCGCCCCCGGCCAGGAGGGCGACGCCTGATGGCGGATCCTCGCGATCGCGTGAGAGCTCCCCGTCCCGCAAGCGGGGCGGGGAGTTTGCGTGTTGGCCGCCTCACGAAGCCCCACGGGCTGAAGGGTGGCATCAAGCTCGAACTCTTCACGGACAACCCCGAGCTGCGCTTCGTGCCCGGCGCGGTGTTCCACCTGCAGGTCCCCGAGGACTCCGAGTGGTTCGGCCGCACGATCACGATGCGCGAACTGCGCTGGTTCAACGAGGCGCCCGTCGGCTTCTTCGCCGAGGTTGAGGACCGCACCGCCGCCGAGAGTATCGTCCGCGCGATCCTGTGGATCGACGAGGACGCCGTCGAGGCCGGCGAGGAGGAGAACGCCTGGTACGACCACCAGCTCGTCGGGCTCGACGTCGTGCGCGACGGCGAGGTCGTCGGCAAGGTCTCCGAGGTGCAGCACTTCCCGGCGCAGGATCTCCTCACGGTCGCGACCCCGGCCGGGCCCGTGCTCGTGCCGTTCGTCGAGGCCATCGTGCCGAGCGTCGATCTCGAGGCCGGCATCGTGACGATCACCCCGCCTGACGGGCTCTTCGAGAGCGGGGACGACGCCTGATGAGGATCGACATCGTCTCGATCTTCCCCGGCTACTTCGACGTGCTCGAGCTCTCGCTGCTCGGCAAGGCCAAGCAGCGCGGGCTCATCGAGGTGGGCGTGCACGACCTGCGCGACGCCGCGCACGATCGCCACCGCACGGTCGACGACACCCCGACGGGTGGCGGCGCCGGCATGGTCATGAAGCCCGAGCCGTGGGGCGAGGCGCTCGACGGCATCCTCGAGGCGGAGGGGGCGGATCCGGATCCGCTCATCATCTTCCCGTCTCCCGCCGGCGAGGTGTTCACGCAGCGCATGGCGCGCGAGCTCGCCGGCGAACGCCACCTCGTCTTCGGCTGCGGCCGCTACGAGGGGATCGACCAGCGCGTCTTCGAGGAGTACGGCTCCCGTGCCCGCGTGAAGCTCGTGAGCATCGGCGATTACGTGCTGAACGGGGGAGAGGTCGCGACGATCGCGATGATCGAGGCGATCGCGCGCCTCATTCCCGGCGTCGTCGGCAACCCCGAAAGCCTTGTCGAGGAGTCGCACGAGGAGGACGGGCTCCTCGAGTACCCGAGCTACACGAAGCCGGCCGAGTGGCGCGGCCGCGCCGTGCCCCCGGTCCTCCTCAGCGGCAACCACGCGGCGATCGCCGAGTGGCGGCGCGAGCAGAGCATCGAGCGAACCCGCGCCGGGCGCCCCGAGCTCCTGCCGCGCGAACTGCGCGGCGAGGCGCGCGGGCGGCACGCGGCCGAGTAGCGCGCCGCTAGGCTTGTCGCATGCGTGATCTGTTCTCCGCCCTCGTCGGCAAATCGGTGCGGGCCGTGGCGCGGCTGCGGGGCGGCGGATCCGCCCTCCCTGGGCTCGTCGTCGAGAAGTTCGACCCCGGCTTCCTCGGCCGCGTGCTCGGGCGCCTGCCCTACGGCGTGATCGCGGTGAGCGGCACGAACGGCAAGACGACCACCACGAAAATGGTCGTTGAGATGCTCGAGGCCGAGGGCCTTCGCGTCTTCACGAACAAGACCGGCTCGAACTTCTCGCGCGGCGTCGTCGCCGCGGCGATCCAGGAGTGCTCGATCGGCGGCAGGCTCGCGGCGGACATCGCCGTGCTCGAGCTCGACGAGGCGCACGCGATGTACTTCATCGATCGAGTGCCGCCGCGCTTCACCCTGCTCCTCAATGTGCTGCGGGATCAGCTCGATCGCTTCGGCGAGATCGACACGACCGCGAAGCTCCTGCAGCGGATCGCTGACGCGACGACCGAGGGGCTCGTCGTGAACCGGGAGGACCGGCTCGTCGCCGCCATCGGCGAGCGCACCGCGGCGCGGACGGGTGGTCCCCAGGTCATCTCCTTCGGCCTGTCCGACGACCTGCTCGCGACGTTCCCGAGCGACGACGACTTCCACGCGGGGCCCGCCGCCGTGCTCGAGACGCGCGGCGACTCGGACGTGACGCTCGTCGGCCTCGGCGACCACGCCGCAACGTTCGAGATCGACGGGGAGCGCTTCGACACGAGCCTCAAGCTCGAGGGCCTCTACAACACCTTCAACGCGGCCGCCGCGCTCGCGACGGTGCGGATGGTGCTCTCGGCGGGCCCCCTCGCCGGCCTCGACGCGGAGCGCCGCCCGCGGCCCACGACGGCCGCCCTCGTCGCCGCGCTCGCCGAGGTGCGGCCGGCGTTCGGCCGCGGCGAGCAGCTCGAACTCGACGGCCAGCCGCTCGAGCTCGTGCTTGTGAAGAACCCGGCCGGCTTCCGGCTCGGCCTCGCCTCCTTCGCGGCCGACGGGGTAGCGGCCATGATTGCGATCAACGACCAGTACGCGGACGGCCGCGACATGTCCTGGCTGTGGGACGTCGACTTCGGATCCCTCGCGGGCGACGGCGTCGACACCGTGAGCGGCACGAGGGCGTGGGACATGGCGCTCAGGCTCGAGCACGACGACGTTGCCGTGGGCCACGTCGAGGAGAACCTCGGCGCGGCGCTCGCGGCGTTCCGGGCACGCACAGCCGGGCGTCCGCGGCGCATCTTCTGCACGTACACGGCGATGCTCGAGCTGCGGAAATCGCTCGCGGAACTCACGGACGTGGAGGACATCTGGTGAACGGATCGGCCCAGCAGGAGACGCCGGATCGGGACGGCGCGGATCGGGACGGCGCGGATCGCCCGGAGCTCGTCATCGTCTCGCTCTACCCGCGCGACATGAACATCTACGGCGACCGCGGCAACGTGCTCTCGCTCTCGCGGCGCGCCCGGGCGCACGGCTACGATCCGGTCGTCGTCGAGGTCAACCCGGGGGACGCTCTCCCCGAGCGGGTCGACATCGTCATCGGCGGCGGGGGACAGGACTCCGGTCAGGGCCGCGTGGCGCTCGACCTGCAGGCGCGCGCGGACGAGTTCCGCGGGCTCGCGACCGCGGGCACGCCCATGCTCATGATCTGCGGCCTCTACCAGCTCTTCGGGCATCGCTTCGTGACGCACACGGGCGACGAGCTCACGGGGATCGGCGTGCTCGACGTGGAGACCCGCGGCGGCACCGAGCGTATGATCGGCAACATCGTGCTCGAGTCGCCCGAGTTCGGTGAGATCATCGGCTACGAGAACCACAGCGGCAACACGACGCTCGGCCCGGGCTCCCAGCCGCTCGGCCGCGTTGTGCAGGGGGCGGGCAACAACCCGAGCGACGGCGTTGAGGGTGCGCGCACGGGCAACGTGCTCGGCAGCTACCTCCACGGCTCGCTGCTGCCGAAGAACCCGGCGATCAGCGACTTCCTGATCAAGACGGCCGCCGAGCGGCGCTACGGCTCGTTCCGCTCCGAGCTTGGCGCGGCCGAGGAGATCCCTGAGACTGTGGCCCGCGCGCGGGCGAGCGCAAAGCGGCGCCCGCGCTAGGCGCTCGAGCCCCCACTACAGCCGTCGCGTAAGTTTTTTCCGGCCATCCGGGAATATTCGTTTGCATATATCGGTTCTCCTTTTCTGCAAGCGAAACTCGAAGAAAGGCTCCGCATGACCATCACCGCAGATCAGATCCCCGGCTACCGCGTTGGCACCTGGGTGCTCGACCCCACGCACAGTGAGGTTGGCTTCTCGGTCCGCCACCTCGCGATCAGCAAGGTCAAGGGCAAGTTCGAGACCTTCGAGGCGACGTTCGTCACCGCCGAGAACCCCCTCGACTCGACGGTGACCGCGAGCGCCGACGTCGCATCGGTCACCACGAATGAGAAGAACCGCGACGCGCACCTGCGCACCGGCGACTTCTTCGCGGCAGAGGAGTTCCCGCAGCTCACCTTCGTCTCCACGGGCGTCCGCGAGGTCGACGGCGAGTTCAAGGTCGACGGCGACCTCACGATGCGCGGCGTTACGAAGCCCGTCACCTTTGACTTCGAGTTCGGTGGCTTTGGCGAGGACGCGTACGGCAACTACAAGGCTGGCTTCACCGCGAAGACCGTCGTGAAGCGCGAGGACTTCGGGCTCACCTGGAACGCCCCGCTCGAGAAGGGCGGCGTGCTGCTCGGCTCCGACGTGACGATCACGCTCGACGTGCAGGCTTCGCTCCAGGCCTAACTCAGCTGACAACGGGGCCGGGATCACTGCGATCCCGGCCCCGTTTCTGTGTCTCGGGGCCGCAGCGCTCAGCCAGGGATCTGCGCACAATTTCAGGATTTTGGGCATCCAGTGCCGCTGAGCGCAGAAATCTCGGTGAGCGCGGGCCAGAAACGTGGGGACGCGCCCCACACCCCACTGAGCTCCAGCTAGTCGAGCTCGCCCGTGATCCGGCCGCGGAGGCGGCGGAGGTCCTCCATGAGGGAGCCGATGAGCACCCAGTGCTCCGGGTGCGGGCTCGGGATCGTGTACGGCGTCGTGAGCGCCGGCACCGCGCGCTCCTCGGGGGCCTCCCCGTCGGTTACGAGCCGTTCCAGATCGTGGGCGGCGCGACGCATCTCCTCCACCATGCCGATGACGGAGGGATCGCTCACCAGCGAGGGGTCGTAGTTGTCGTGCAGCGCCCGCGACATGCCGATGATCTGCGTGACGATGCGCTGGAGGCGCTGGAAGAGCTCGTCGTCGTCGGCGAGGCCCTCGCGGTAGCGCCTGCTGCGCGGGTTGAAGCGCAGGCTCTCGCGCGCTTGGCGGAGCAGCTTGTGCACGCGGGAGCGATCGTCCTGGAGCTTGCGCGCGTCGGTGTACATCACCGCGAGCCAGGGCGCGTCGCGTGGCTCGGCGAGGGCGTCGGCGACGGTCGTGAGCGCCGCGGCCGAGTGCTGTGTCAACTCCACGATTGCCGCGTGCACGGAGGAGGTGCGCACGGGTGCCACGATGAGCGCGTTGATGAGCACCCCGATGAGCGCGCCGATGGCGGTCTCGATGAGCCGCTCGACCCCGTAGTGGATGTCGAGCCCGCCGAGCGCGATCATGAGGAGCGCGCTGATCGCAACCTGGTTCGCCGAGGACGGCGTCATCCGGAGCAGCCAGCCGACCGCCATCGCCACCACGATCGCCGCGATGAACAACCAGGACTGCTGCCCGAAGAGAGCGCCGGCCCCGATCGCGACGGAGACGCCGACGAACACGCCGACCACGCGCTCGAGCCCGCGGGTGAGCGACTGGTCGACGTTGTCCTGCATCACGAGCAGGGCGGCGATGGCGCCGAAGATCGGGAGCTGTTCGGGGAAGATCGCGGCGCACACGAACCAGGTGGCGATTGCCGCGACCGCGGCCTTCGCGAGTTGCAGCCAGGACGGCCGAACCGAAACCGTGAAGCGCCCGGTCAGGTCCCGCTCGAAGCGGCGCCAGGGGCGGGTCACGGGACTCGTCACAGCAGCCCCAGCTTGCGCAGTTCCTCGCGAAGTGTCGCGCCGTCCGGCCCGTACACCCAGGGCACGCCGCTCGTGCTGCGGTTCAGGCGAGCCTTCGAGCGGCCGCCCGCGAGCACGGCCTCGCCGACCGAGAGCTGCCGGATCGCGACCGCGGCGACGTTCTCGGGGTGCGCGGTCGCAAACTCCCGATAGAGATCCTCGTCATGCTGGCCGTCGTCCCCGATGAGCAGCCACTTCACGTCGGGGAAATCGTGGGCGATCCGGCGCAGTTCGGTGCGCTTGTGTTCCTGACCGCTGCGGAACCAGCGGTCGTGGGTGGGCCCCCAGTCGGTGAGGAGGAGCGGGCCCATCGGGTACAGATTCCTCGCGAGGAAGCGGCTGAGCGCCGGGGCCGCGTTCCAGGCGCCCGTGGAGAGGTAAATCACGGGGGAGCCGGGGTGCTTCGCCATCAGGTGGTCGAGCATCACGGCCATGCCCGGCGTGGCCGAGCGTGCGTGCTCGTCGAGCACGAAGCTATTCCAGGCCGCAACGAACGGCTTGGGGAGCGCGGTAATGAGAATGGTGTCGTCGACGTCGGACACGACACCGAGTCGCGCGGCGGGATCGACCACGTTCACGGGTGCGTCGGCCGCCTCGCTGTCGCCGGCCTGCAACGTGACCGTGTGCCAGCCGGGCGTGAGGGAGACGGGCACCATGGCGTCGATGACGCCGCCCCGGTCCGCCGTGACCTCGGTCACGTGCACGCCGTCGATGGAGACGCGCACCTGCTGGTGCGGCACGTACAGGCTCGTGAAGGTGCGCCAGCCGCGCACCCGGGAGAGCGCGGCGACGTCGGGCCGGAAGCGCGTGTGCTCGCGGGACTGCGGCTTCAGGTACAGCACTCGGCCGAGCACGCGCACGCGCTCGGTCGTACCGTATCCGATGTACGGGATCACCGAGGGCGACTTGCCGTGCTTGATCGCCCGCCTCGACCGTCTCCGGTGCACCCAGTCCTCGATGCGTGCGGCGAGGCGCGGACGACTGTCGGGTGGGGGCTGCAAGCTCACCCAACCAGTCTAGGCGGTTGCGTTCCGCGGTTCATCCGACGACACCCAGCTCGTAGGCGAGGATCACGGCCTGTACCCGACTGTTCAGCCCGAGTTTGCCGAGGATCCGACCGAAGTGCGCCTTGACCGTGGATTCGCTGAGGAACAAAGTGTTCGCGATCTCACCGTTGGAGAGGCCACGCCCCACCAGGAGGAAGACTTCGCGTTCGCGCTCAGTTAGCTCGGCGAGCGCGCCCGGATCGCGATCCGCCCCGCCGCCAGGCAGGTGGGGGACAGCGAATTCGATGAGCTTCGCGGTGATCCGCGGCGACACGATGGACTCACCCGACTGCACGGTGCGCACCGCGGCGACGAGCTCGGCCGGTCGGGTGTTCTTGAGGAGGAAGCCCGCGGCGCCGGCCTGCAGGGCGCCGAATGCGAACTCGTCCTGGTCGTAGGTCGTGAGCACGAGGACGCGGGTCTGTGGCAGCTCGGAGATGATCTGCCGTGTCGCCTCGATGCCGTCGGTCCCCGGCATCCGGACGTCCATGAGCACGACATCCGGGCGCAGTCGCCGAGCGGCGTGCACCGCCTCCTCGCCGTCGCTCGCGTCGCCGACGACGAGCATGTCATCCTCGGCCTCGAGCACGAGCCGGAACCCGTAGCGCACGAGTTCTTGATCGTCGACGAGCAGCACTCGCGTCTTCTCCGCCATGGTCACCCCTCCGCCTGCGAGGGCAGGTCGACGCTCACGCGCCAGCCGCCGCCCGGGCGGGGACCGGCCTCCACCGCTCCATCGTAGAAGGCCGCGCGCTCGCGGATGCCGGTGAGGCCGCGGCCGGGATCCTCGGGCTCGGCAGCGGGCTCGGACGCATCCTCGACGAGGATCCGGATCCCGTCGGCAGTGCTGGCGATGCGGACGAGCACGTCGCGCACCCCGGTGCTGTGCCGCAGCACGTTCGTCAGCGACTCCTGCGCGATGCGATACACCGTGAAGCCGAGCACGCGGTCGGTGACGGGCTCGCCCGCGAGCTCGAGGCGGACGGGGAGGCCCGCCGCCCTGAACTCCTCGACGAGCGCGGGGAGCTCGGGGAAGCCGGGCTGCGGGTGGCCGGGCTGCTGCGCGGCGGCATCCGCGCCGCTCGAATCGTCGGCGCGCACGCCCGCGAGCAGACGCTGCACCTCGCCGAGCGTGCGGCGTCCCGTCTCGCCGATGCGTGCGACGGCGCGCTCCGCCTCCTCGGGCCTGCGGGGTGCGGCCGCCTGCGCGCCGTCGGCGAGCGCGATGATCACGGCGAGGCTGTGCGCGATGACGTCGTGCATCTCGCGCGCGATCCGCTCGCGCTCCGCGGCCCGGGCGATGCTCGCCTGCTGGTCGCGCTCGCGCCGGAGCTGATCCGCGCGCTCGACGAGCGCCGCGACGAGCCGCCGCCGGTTCCCGACGACGACGCCGATCAGCGTCGCGATGAGGGCGCCCGCGGCGATCATGATGACCGGGTTCATCCAGTCCCAGAACCAGTCGCTCGTGCCCTCGCGGGCGAGTCCGAGGAACGGAATGTCGCCGCGCATCCTCGCGACGAACGCAAAGCCGGCAGGCAGGCTCGCGAAGACCGCAAGGCCGAAGCGCAGCCAGGTGGTCATCGCCGGGCCGTCGAGGCCCGCGCGATACAGAAGCGGGATCAGGATCACGACCTCCGCGCCCGAACCGACGAGGAAGGTGAGCGGCAACAGCGCGAGCGCCCCGATGAAGGCGGCCCAGGGGACTGCGCGGCGTAGCGCGAGCACGGCGGTCCCCGCGACGGTGAGCGCGAGCAGATACCCGGGCGGCGTCGTGTGCGGGGGCTCGAGGGAGAGCAGCGCGAGGAACAGCGCGAGCGCCAGGTAGCCGCCGATGACGCAGACGTCGAGGAGGAGCCGCCGGCCGGCGGCCCCCTCGACGCCCGCGGCGCCGGCGGCGGCGGAATTCGCGTTCACGCGTCCCTCCTGAGCAGGGCGATCGCCCCCGCGACGAGCGCGAGTACGGCCCAGCCCGTGACGAGCAGGGCGCCGGCGCCCGGGCTGATGTGCCCGCCCCACAGCGTGATGAACGGCTCGCCCGGGATCGTAGGCCTGCTCATCGCGTCGCCGGCGTTCCCGATCAGCATGAGCCGCAGGACGCGGGACAGCAGGCCGTAGGGGAGGAGCGAGCTCAGGATCGGGCCGAGCAGCGTCGCGAAGAAGACGAGGATGGCGCCGGCCGTCGTCGACTTGACGATGGCCCCGATGCCGAGCCCGAAGACGGCGCAGAGCCCCAGGTACACGGCCGAGCCGACGAGCGCGCCGAGCACCCCGTGGGCGCCGAGTGGGGCCTCGAGGCCGTACTTCGCGTACATCGGCCTGGTCGTCGCCCACGCGGCGAACACCGTGAGGAGCGAGGTCGCCGTGACGACGGCGAAGAGTACGGTCGCCTTCGCGAGGAGCGGACGCAGGCGCGTCGGCACCGCGAGGAACGTCGACTGAATCGTGCCAGAAGAATACTCCGCCCCCATGCACATGACGCCCAGGATACCCGCGATGATCTGGCCCATGATGACGAGACTCATCGTGACCTCGCCGAGCGTGCGCGCGATGTCTGGCTCGGACGGCACCCCGGAGGACTCCAGCGTGAGGCCGAGGAAGAGCGCGCCGCCGAGGCCGAAGGCGACGATCCCGCCGAGGCTCAGCCAGGTGCTCGGCAGGCTCTGGAGCTTGATCCACTCCGAGCGGAGCAGGTCGACGAAGCGCGGCATCGCGCTGTGGGTGGTGCGGCGCTTGTGCGCGGTCATCGTGGTCATGAGCGTGCTCCGTTCTGAATCGTGTGTGCGGGGGTCGGTGCGCCCGACGAGCGGTACTCGACGGCGCCCTCGGTGAGCGCCAGGTAGGCGTCCTCGAGCGAGCCGGCGATGGTGGACACCTCGGTGAGGACGATGCCCGCGGCGGCCGCCGCCTCGGCGACGTGCTCTGCGCTCGGGCCGGTGATCTCCATCGCGCCATCGGGGAGCGAGGCGACCGTCACCTCGGGGGCGGCGATTGCCCGCGCGAGGCGCTCCGGCTCGCGGGTGCGCACCCGCACCGCGGTGCGGGTGACGCCCCGCATGACGTCCTCGATGGGGCCATCCGCGAGGATCGCGCCACGCCCGAGCACGATGAGGTGATCCGCCGTCTGCGCCATCTCGCCCATGAGGTGCGAGGAGAGGAGGACGGTGCGGCCCTCCGCGGCGAGGCGTCGCATGAGGTTCCGGATCCAGAGGATGCCCTCAGGGTCGAGCCCGTTGACGGGTTCGTCGAGGATGATCGTCTCCGGGTCGCCGAGCAGCGCGGAGGCGATCCCGAGCCGCTGGCCCATGCCGAGGGAGAAGCTGCCGACCCGCTTGTTCGCGACGCTCTCGAGGCCGGTGAGGCCCATGACCTCCTCGACCCGGTCGCGGCCGATCCGATGGGTCGCGGCGATCGCGAGCAAGTGCTTGACTGCGGTGCGTCGCGGGTGGGCCGAGCGGGCGTCGAGGAGCACGCCGACCTCGTGCAGCGGGGCCGCGATGTCGCGATACCTGCGGCCGTTGACGGTCGCGATCCCGGAGCTCGGCCGGTCGAGCCCCGTGATCATCCGCATGGTCGTCGACTTGCCCGCGCCGTTCGGCCCGAGGAAGCCCGTGACCCGGCCCGGCTCGACCGTGAAGTCGAGCCCGTCGACGGCGATCTTGTCGCCGTAGCGCTTGGTGAGAGAGTGCGCCTGGATCATGTGTTCCCCTTTCGTCTGCATTCGACGGTAGGGAGGGGGGTGCGCCTTGCGCATCGGACGCAGGTCGGGATCCGGACGGGCACCCAGTACTCAGGTACACATCGGACGAGTGCGCCGGCAGCAGGGGCGGTGAGCGGCGGGCTAGCTGTGCTCGCCGAGGTGACGCTGCTCGCGCCGCAGGAACGCGCGCTTGAGGAGCCAGAGGCCGAGCAAGACCACGGCGAAGATACCGACCACGATGAAGCCGGCGCCCTTCACGCGGCTCGCAAGGTGCTCGAAGCCCGCAGCGGTGCCAGCGCCGAGCGAAACGACGATGAGGGCCCAGATGAGGCTCGCCGGCGCGGTCCAGGCGATGAAGCGGCGATACCGCATGCCCGCCATGCCTGCGGTCAACGGGATCAGGGAGTGCAGGACGGGCAGAAACCTGGACAGGAAGACCGCGGCGCCGCCGCGCTCGCCCAGGTAGTGCTCGGCGATCCGCCAGTTGCGTTCGCCGAGTCGCCGCCCGGCCCGGCTGGCACGCAGTTTGGGGCCGATCCAGTGGCCGAGGAAGAAACCGATACTCTCGCCGCACAGCGCGCCGGTGACGAGGGCGGCGACGAGCCAGGCGAACTCGGGGCCGCTCGCGACGCCGACCGCGGCGACGAGCGCCACCGTGTCGCCCGGCACGATGAGGCCGACGAAGACCGAGGTCTCGAGCATCATGCCGATCCCGGCGATGACGGTGCGGAGGGCAGGATCGAGCT
The DNA here is from genome assembly GCF_050310065.1 of Leucobacter luti. GTDB lineage: Bacteria > Actinomycetota > Actinomycetes > Actinomycetales > Microbacteriaceae > Leucobacter > Leucobacter luti_B. The sequence goes on from NZ_CP190007.1 coordinate 1,821,473, forward strand.
CGCGAATCGCATCGATGAGGCTCTGGAGCAGCTCGGTCACGTGCCGATTTTATGCGAGACCTCGCAGGGTTCGGATTCGAGCTCGCCCAAAATTCACACGGCGCATTGAGCATCGGTGACTCGAGCCCGGCTTGCGGGGTGGAGCCGCAGGGCGGCGCAGCCCGTGCCCGGGGCGCGCGGCGCTCAGCCAGGAATCTGCACCCACGTGCAAGATTTTCGGCTTCCAGTGCAGGTGAACGCAGAACTCTCGGCGGGCGCAGCACGCGCGCGGCCGCCGGATCGTGGGCGAGAGCCGACAGGTGTTGCTTTGACGCCGAGAGAAATATCGTTCGATATCGAACTGTATTCGCAGGCAACTCCCAGAATCGTTAGAATTGAAACAGCCGGTCGCCGACCGGTAGCTTCGGCGAGAATGACATCTCGTATACGGACCTCACTAAGGGAGTGCAGCCCCTTAGTTGTGGGGTGCAGCTCCTTCGTTCAGGAGCGATACATGAACGAGTTTTTCGATCCACTCGCGTTGGCTCGGTGGCAATTCGGGCTGACCACGCTGTACCACTTCATTTTCGTGCCGCTGACGATCGGACTGAGCCTGCTCGTCGCGATCCTGCAGACGGTGTGGGTGCGCACGGGCAAGGTCAAGTACCTGCGCCTGACGAGGCTCTTCGGCAAGATGTTCCTCATCAACTTCGCGATGGGCGTCGTCACCGGAATCGTGCAGGAGTTCCAGTTCGGCATGAACTGGTCGAACTACTCCCGCTTCGTCGGTGACATCTTTGGCGCGCCGCTCGCGATGGAGGGGCTCATCGCCTTCTTCTTCGAGGCCACGTTCATCGGGCTCTGGATCTTCGGCTGGGACAAGCTCCCCAAGAAGATCCACCTGCTCACGATCTGGTTCACCTGGATCGGCACCGTGCTCTCGGCGTACTTCATCCTCGCCGCGAACGCCTTCATGCAGAACCCGGTCGGCTACGAACTGAACGCGGAGCGCGGCCGCGCCGAGCTCACCGACATCATGGCGGTGCTCACGAACCCGGTTGCGATCACCCAGTTCCCGCACACGATCTTCGCCTCGATCATGTTTGCCGGCGTCGTCATGGTCGCGGTCGCGGCCTGGCACCTGCAGCGGGGGCAGTTCGTCGACGAGATGCGCACGACGCTGCGCTTCGGCGCCTGGACGAACATCCTGTCCTTCCTGGGCGTCGGCCTGACCGGCCACTCGCTCGGCATGGTCATGACCGAGACGCAGCCCATGAAGATGGCCGCAGCCGAGGCCCTCTACAACACGGCGAGCGGAGCGGACGCCTCGTTCTCGGTGTTCAGCCTCGGCACGCCGGACGGGGCGCACGAGATCTTCTCGATCCGGATCCCGTATCTGCTGAACTTCCTGTCGAACGGCACCTTCGACGGCACCGTCGAGGGCATCCGCGACCTGCAGGCCGAATACACGGCGCAGTACTGCGGCGCAGACGCGCTCCTGACCTGCCCGAGCGACGGTGCGTTCGCCCCCATCATCTGGGTGACCTACTGGTCGTTCCGCTGGATGATCGGCCTCGGCGCGTTCGCGGCGCTCGTCTCCGCGGTCGGCCTCTGGATCACGCGCAAGAACCAGGAGCTGCCCAAGTGGGTCTGGAAGGTCGCGATCTGGACGGCCCCGATCCCGATGCTCGCCTCGCTTGTCGGCTGGGTCTTCACCGAGATGGGCCGCCAGCCCTGGATCGTGTTCGGCGTGATGACGACCGAGCAGGGCGTCTCGCCCGGCGTGCCTGGCTGGGCCGTCGCGGTCTCGCTTGCGGTCTTCACGATCGTGTACGGCGCCCTCGCCGTGGTCGAGTTCAAGCTCATCACGAAGGCCGCCAAGGAGGGGCCGCCCGAGATCGAGGAACACAGCGAGACCGGCGAACCCGACCAGCAGCACCTGACGGCTGTCTACTAGGAGGATCACGCAATGGAACTCTCAATACTCTGGTTCTTGATCGTCGGCGTCTTCCTCATCGGGTACTTCGTGCTCGACGGGTTCGACTTCGGCGTGGGCATGGCCCTCCCGTTCCTCGGCCGCGATAACACCGACCGGCGGCTGCTCATCAACACGATCGGCCCGGTCTGGGATCTCAATGAGACCTGGCTCATCGTCGCGGGCGCCTGCCTCTTCGCGGCGTTCCCCGAGTGGTACGCGACGATGTTCTCCGGCTTCTACCTCGCGCTGCTGCTCATCCTCGTCGCCCTGATTCTGCGCGGTGTCTCCTTCGAGTACCGGCACCAGGGCAAGGGGCAGAAGTGGACGCGCTGGTTCGACCAGTTCATCTTCTGGGGCTCCGTGCTGCCCCCGCTGCTCTGGGGCGTCGCGTTCGCGAACCTCGCGCAGGGGCTGCCCATCGTCCCGATGGAGAACGGCGGCTGGATGTACGAGGGCACGCTCCTCACGCTCCTGAACCCGTACGGGCTCCTGGGCGGGCTCACGCTGCTGCTCATCAGCTTCACGCACGGGCTCGTGTTCGTGTCGCTCAAGACCGCGGGTGAGATGCGGGATCGGGCGCGGGCGCTCGCGACGAAGGTCGGGATCGCGGCGATCGTCGCGGGGGCCGCGTTCCTCGTCTGGACGATCTTCCAGCACCTCGACAGCGAGATGCTGTGGGCGATCATCCTGTGCTCGGCACTCGCCGCGGTCGCTCTCATCGGCGGCTGGGTGGCGAACCTCGCCGGCCGCGAGGGCTGGGCGTTCACGGCGAACGCGATCGCGATCGTGTTCGCGCTGCTCGCCGTGTTCATGTCGCTCTTCCCGAACCTCATGCACTCGAGCATCGATCCGGCCTACTCGATGTCGATCAAGGGTGCTGCCAGCTCCCAGATGACGCTCGAGCTCATGTCGTGGGTGGCCATCATCGTGATGCCGCTCGTGATCGCCTACCAGGCGTGGACGTACTGGGTGTTCCGCAGGCGGCTCACCCGGGACGCCATCGCTGTCGCGGCGCACTGATCCGCTGGGAAACACACGATGGGGCCTCGACGATGCGCTGCGGCGCGCGGCGGGGCCCCGTCGTTTCCCCGCCGGAGGCTCGACCTGATCCGGGCTCCCCGGACTTCATCAGATCTGAACCTTCGAGTTCCCATAGAATTCGGTGGTCCGAATCCGTGACCGCCGTCGAACACCCTGGAATGCCGTGAAACCCTTCGATCCGAGACTGCTCCGCACTGCGCGAGCGGCCCGCGGAGTACTGTCCCTCGGGGGCCTCCTCGGCCTCGCCCGCACGCTCGCGATCATCGCCTGGAGCTGGTTCGTCGCGCAGGCGATCACGGCGGTGGCGATCCCCGTGCTCGGGGGTGCTGGCGGCGCCTCCGGCCGCGTCGCGGAGGGAGCACACGAGCCTGCGGAGATCCCGTTCCTCGTCGGTATGGCCGCACTCGCACTCATCGTGCGTTCCGCCGCGACGTGGGGCATGGATACGGTCGCTGCCCGCGGCGCGATCAAGGTCAAGAGCCAGCTGCGGGGGGCGGCGCTCGACGCGCTCGACCAGCGCTCGCCAGCCAGGCTCGAGGGCGAGGCCGCGGCCCGCTCAGACGCGGAGTTCACGACCGTGCTCGGGCGGGGGCTCGACGCGCTCGACGGCTACTTCTCCGGCTACGTCCCGCAGCTCATCCTCACGGCCGTCGCGACCCCCATCCTGCTCATCGCCGTGCTGCTGGCGGACCCCGTGAGCGGGATCACCGTGCTCGTCGTCTTCCCGATCATCCCGGTGTTCATGATCCTGATCGGGCTCGCCACCCAGGCGGTGCAGGACCGCCAGTGGGACCAGCTGCAGCGGCTCTCCTCATCGTTCCTCGACGCGGTTTCGGGGCTTGCGACGCTCAAGATCTTCGGGCGCGAGGAGCGCCAGTCCGCGCGGATCGCGCGCGAGACCGACGAGTATCGCTCACGCACCATGAAGGTGCTGCGCGTCACGTTCCTCTCTGGCTTCGTGCTCGACCTCGCGGGCACCTTCTCGATCGCGCTCGTCGCGGTGACGGTCGGCACCCGGCTCGTCGCGGGCGAATTCCCGCTCGGGCTGGGGCTCTTCGTGCTGCTGCTCCTGCCCGAGGTCTTCATCCCGATCCGCCAGGTCGGGGCCGCGTTCCACGCCTCGACCGAGGGTCTCTCCGCCTCGAACGAGGTCTTCGAGCTCATCGAGGGGGACGGATCCGGATCCGGCGTCGCTGCCTCAGCCGCTGCCTCGGTCGCTGCCTCGGTCGCGGCCGCGCCCGGCACCGGGATCGCGCTCGACGGCGTCCGCGTCGAGCGGGGCGGCCGCGAGGTCGTCGGCCCCGTGTCGCTCACGGTCTCGCCGGGGGAGGTCGTGGCCCTCGCGGGGCCATCGGGGGCGGGCAAGTCGACGCTCCTCGCCGCGCTGCTCGGCTTCATCGGCGTCTCGGCCGGGTCGCTCGAGCGCACGCCCGAGCTCGCGTGGGCGGGTCAGCGCCCCGGGCTCCTGCAGGGCACCGTTGCGGAGAACGTCGCGCTCGGCGATCCGGCCCCGGATCCCGAGCTCGTGTCGCTCGCGCTCGACCGTGCCGGGCTCCCGGATCTCCGCTCCGACCTCGAACTCGGCGCCTCGGGCGCCGGCGTCTCCGGCGGCCAGGCGCAGCGCATCGCGGTCGCGCGGGCCCTCTACCGCGCCTGGCGGCACGAGGGGGCTGCGCTCCTCCTCGACGAGCCGACCTCGGCGCTCGACGCCGCGAGCGAGGCCGCCGTGTGCGCGGCGATGCGCCGCGAGGCCACGAGCGGGCGGGCGGTGCTCGTCGTGAGTCACCGGGAGGCCGTGCTCGCGGCCGCCGACCGCGTCGTGACGATCGGGGAGGCGGCATGAGCGCGCTGGATGCCCGCGAGGCGAGGCTCGCCGCGCGCGGCCGCGTGCTCGCTCGCGCGCTGCCCGCGCGCCGCCGTGCCCTGCCCGGAGCGCTGCTCGGGATCCTCGCCGACGGTTGCGTCGTCGGCCTGCTCGGGCTCAGCATGTGGCTCATCGTGCGCGCGGGCGAGCAGCCCCCGATCCTGCACCTGACGTTCGCGATCGTGGGCGTGCGCGCGCTCGCGATCGGGCGCGCCGCGTTCCGCTACGTCGAGCGCATCTCGAGCCACGACGCGGCCCTCGCGCAGCTCGCCGTGCTCCGCGCCTCAACGTTCGAGGCGCTCGTGCCCCGGATCCCCGGGGCCATCGAGTCGCACCGCCGCGGCGAGGTGCTCGCCGCCTTCGTCGACGACGTCGACCAGCTCCAGGACGAGCCCCTGCGAGTGCGCCAGCCCCTGATCGTGAGCGGCGCCGTCGTGATCCTGAGCCTCATCACGATCACCCTGATCTCGCCGCTCGCCGCGCTCGTGCTGCTCGTCGCGCTGCTCGCCTCGGGTGCGCTCGCGGTGTGGCTGTCCGCCCGCATGGCCGGGAGGTACGACCGGGAGCTGAGCGCGGCGCGGGCCGGACTCATCGACGCGCTGCTCGAGCGCTTCGCCTCGGCCGAGGTGCTCGCCGCCTTCGGCGCCGTCGGGATGCAACGGTCCCGCATCGACCGCGCCGAGGCGCGGCTCGCCGAGGTCCAGCTGCGCCGGGCGCGCTCCGCTGGACTCACGGGCGCGATCCTGACGCTCGCGGCCGGGATCGCCTCGCTCGGCACGCTCGTCGTGCTGCTGCCGGCGCTCGGTACTGGCATCTCCGCGCCCCTCTTCTCGGCCGCCGTGATCGTGCCCGCCGCGGTGTTCGAGATCTTTGCCCAGGTGCCGGCCGCGCTTGCGGCCCGGCGCGCCGTGCAGGCGAGCGCCGACCGCGTCGCGGCGCTCACTGAGACGCCGCTTCCCGCGGAAATCCCCGTCGAAGATCCAGATCCGGCGACCGGTTCCTCGGAGGTTCCTGCACCTGTGCCTGGCGCCCCGCTGCTGCGTGTCCGCGGGCTCTCGGTGCGGCATCCGGGAGCGGCGCGCGACGCCGTGACCGGCCTCGACTTCGAGGTGGCACCGGGCGAGACCCTCGTGATCACGGGCGAGAGTGGCGCGGGCAAGAGCACGCTCGCGCTCGCGCTCGTGCGCTTCCTCGACTACGGGGGTAGCTACGAACTCGGCGGGCGCGAGGTGTCGGAACTCCCGATCCGCACCGTGCGCGAGACGGTGGGCCTCTGCGAGCAGACGCCGCACCTCTTCGACGCGGACCTCAGGCAGAACCTGAAGTTCGCCCGCGATACCGCGAGCGACGATGAACTGCTCGCCGCGCTCGCCCGCGTCGGCCTCGCCGAGTGGGCGGCCGAGCGGGGCGGGCTCGACGCCCCGGTCGGCGAGCACGGCGCCCTCGTCTCGGGCGGGCAGGCGCAGCGCATCGGCCTCGCGCGCGTGCTGCTCGCGGACTTCCCGATCCTGGTGCTCGACGAGCCGACCGCCGGCGTCGACCGCGCCCGCGCGGACTCGCTGCTCAGCGACCTGCTCGCGGCGGTCCCCGAGGACCGCGCCGTGCTCCTCATCACCCACACGGAGCTCCCGGCGGGGGTGCGGGCCAGCTCGCTGGAACTGCCGGCGCCCGTGGTGCGGTAGGAGCCTGATCCCAGACTTTCCTGTGCCGCTTGCGTCGCTAGTGCTGGGGTGCGATGGGCCGCCAGGCCCCGTCGAGAATGGCACGGAACGCCGCGAGGCGCGCCGGATCCGGGGCCGCGGTCGGCACGCCGTCGATGCTCGTGACCGGGCGAATCCCGTGCAGGGCGTTGACTGCCCAGACCTCCGCGCCTGGCGCCGTGAGGCGCTCGCGGGTGAGCTGGGCGGGCGGTGGTGGCTCGTTCTCGGCCTGAGCGAGGAGCGCCTCGGTGACGGAGGCCACGCGATCCGGCGCGTCGGAGACGAACGCGCGGTCGCCCTCCCAGAGGATGATGCTCGTGGTCGCACCCTCGCGCACGCGCGCGGTGCGCGGATCGAGGAGCAGGGTCTCCGCGCCGAGCTCGCGGTTGAGCGCGGCGTACTCCGCGATGTTCGGTCCCTTGACGTCGGCGTGCTCGGGGGCCGCGAGCGTCGTCGTGCGGAGGCGGATCTCCGTGCCCAGCTGGGGGAGCGGGCGCAGGGATAGCGCGAGCCGCGCGGGGTCTTGGGCCGCTCCTGTGCTCGTCTTGCTGGCCGCCCACAACTCGAGGCGGGGGAAGCCCGCGCCGAAGTCGGCGATCCGCCGCATTGCGTCCGCGAGGAAAGCGTCCAGTTCGCCGGGCCGCTGCGCGGCGCCGCGGTGGGCCGTGGCGGCGCGCACGCCCCGCGCGAATCGCCGAAGGTGCGCCTCGGGCGCGCGCGCCTCGGCGATCCCGCCCCGCACCCGCACCCGCACCCTGAAGGAGTCCGCCACGAGGAGCGCAGGCGCCCCCGCGTCGCCGTCGAGTCGGCCGAAAGGCCCCTTTCCCGCGGCTGATTGGGGCTCTTGGGCCGACTCGGCGTCTTCCACCATGCCAGGAGGCTAGCACCCGCGCAGCCCTGCACCCGCGCACCCCTGCACCCGCCCACCCCCTTGCGAGCGCTACGCTGAGTGCGTGGTAGAGCCGAGACGAGAGCGCGCGGCCGCGCGCCTGCCGATCCGGCTCGGGCGCGATCCGCTCGCGATCGCGCGCCGCGTCGCCGCCCTCGGGGGCGCCTGGGCCTGGCTCGACGGCGAGGGCGCGCCCGCGGGCGAGCCGCGCGTGAGCACCTTCGTCATCGCGAGCGCGGTGATTACGGCCGAGCGGGGTCGCGAACGGGAGTTTCTCGAGCAGCTTCGGCCCGAGCTACACCCGCGCGGCGGCGCAGGCGGCGCGGTCGGCGGATCGCTCCGGTGCGGGTGGGTCGTCGCCCTGTCCTACGAGTTCGGGGTGGCACTCCTCGGCGTGCGGCCCGCCGCAGACGAGCAGCCGCCCGGCTTCGCGCTCCGCGCGGAGACCGTGCTCACGCTCGACCACGAGACGGGCGAGGCCGAGCTCACGGGTCGTAGCGAGGCTTCGCTCGCGAGAATCGCTCGCAGACTTGCGACGCAAGTCACTGAGGCAAGTGGACACCGCGAGCGGCCAACGCACGCCTGGCGCACGAGCGACGAGCGCTACCGCGCGCACGTCGAGGCCAGCGTCGAGTCGATCCGGGAGGGCGACGCCTACGTGCTCTGCCTCACCGACACGGCGCGGATCGACGGATCCCCTGATCCGATCGACGTGTATGCCAGGCTCCGCGCCGCGGGGGCCGGCGCGCGCGGCGCTGTGATCGTCGCGGGCGGCCGCGCCCTCGTCTCTGCGAGCCCAGAGCGCTTCCTCTCGGTCCGCGGGCGCGGGGTGCGCACCGACCCGATCAAGGGGACGCGGCGAAGGGATCCTGATCCCGCCAGGGAGCGAGACCTTGCCGACCGGCTCGCGGGCGACCCCAAGGAGCGCGCGGAGAACCTCATGATCGTCGACCTCATGCGCAACGACCTGAGCCGGGTCTGCGTGCCGGGCACGGTCGGCGTCGAGGGCTTCCTGCGGGTCGAGAGCCACCCGCACGTGCACCAGCTCGTGAGCACGGTGCGCGGCACACTCGCCCCCGGACTGTCCGGAATCGATGCGCTGATCTCGTGCTTTCCCGGCGGGTCGATGACGGGCGCGCCGAAGCGGAGCGCCGTCGAGATCCTGGCGTCGCTCGAGGGTGGCCCGCGCGGGCTCTACTCGGGCTGCTTCGGCTGGGTCGACGACGGCGGCGACCTCGAGCTCGCAATGAGTATTCGCGGCGTCGAGTTCCGGGGCGCGAGCGCCTCCTGCGATCCCGCGCACATGCTCATCGGGGCCGGCGGCGGGATCACCGCGGATTCGGATCCGGAGCGGGAACTGGCCGAGCGGGATCTCAAGGCTGCGGCGCTCATCGCCGCAGCCTGCGACCCGGTAAACTAGTCGGGTGTGCCCGCACTCGCTGCGGGCGATCCGGAACGAGATCGAGGTGTGTGTGACCGAGCAGCAGGGGCGTGACGCAGAGGGCTACGACTTCCGCGCCATTCAGGAGCGGTGGCTCCCGGTGTGGGACGAGCTGAAGCCGTTCGAGGTCGAAGGGGCCGGCAGCGGCAAGCCCCGCAAGTACGTGCTCGACATGTTCCCGTATCCCTCGGGCGATCTGCACATGGGCCACGCCGAGGCGTTCTGCTTCGGCGACGTGCTCGCGCGCTACTGGCGCGGCCGCGGCTACGAGGTGCTGCACCCGATCGGCTGGGACTCCTTCGGCCTGCCCGCGGAGAACGCGGCGATCAAGCGCGGCGTCGACCCGCGCGAGTGGACCTACGCGAACATCGCGCAGCAGAAGACGAGCTTCCGTCAGTACGCGCCGTCGTTCGACTGGAGCCGCGTGCTGCACACGAGCGACCCCGAGTACTACCGCTGGAACCAGTGGCTCTTCCTCAAGTTCTACGAGAAGGGCCTCGCCTATCGCAAGGCGAGCTGGGTGAACTGGGATCCGGTGGATCAGACGGTGCTCGCGAACGAGCAGGTGCTCGCCGACGGCACCTCGGAGCGCTCGGGCGCGCTCGTCGTGAAGAAGAAGCTGACGCAGTGGTACTTCCGGATCACGGACTACGCGGATCGCCTGCTCGACGACCTCGACAAGCTCGAGGGCGCCTGGCCGTCGAAGGTACTCAACATGCAGCGGAACTGGATCGGCCGCTCGCGCGGCGCCGAGGTCGAGTTCGAGATCGAGGGCCGCGAGGAGAGAGTGCCGGTCTTCACGACCCGGCCCGACACGCTGCACGGCGCGACCTTCATGGTCGTCGCCCCGGACTCGGATCTCGCCGCTGAGCTCGCAGCCGGCGCCTCTTCTGAGGTCCGCATGCGCTTCCAGGCATACCTTGAAGAAACCCAGAAGCAGACGGAAATCGAGCGGCAGAGCACCGAGCGGGAGAAGACCGGCGTCTTCCTCGACCACTTCGCCGTGAACCCCGCCAACGGTGAGCGTATTCCCGTCTGGGCATCCGACTACGTGCTCGCGGACTACGGTCACGGCGCGATCATGGCGGTCCCCGCGCACGACCAGCGTGACCTCGACTTCGCGCGCAAGTTCGAGCTGCCCGTGCGGGTGGTCGTCGACGTGCGCGACGAGGACGGCAACTCGCTGCCCGACCCGCTCGAGAGCGGCGTCGCGACGGCTGGCGACGGCGTGCTCGTCAACTCGGGCGAGCTCGACGGGCTCGCGAAGGCCGACGCCATCGCGAAGGCCATCGAGGTGCTCGAGGCGCGCGGCACCGGCCGCGCCGCCACGACCTACCGTCTGCGCGACTGGCTGATCTCCCGCCAGCGCTACTGGGGCACCCCGATCCCGATCCTGCACGGCGAGAACGGCGAGATGAAGCCGGTCGACCAGGCGCAGCTCCCGGTCGAGCTGCCGGCCTCCGAGGGCCTCGATCTGAAGCCGAAGGGCTCCTCGCCGCTCGGCGCGGCGACGGAGTGGGCGACGGTGCAGGATCCCGAGACGGGCGAAACCTGGACGCGGGATCCGGACACGATGGACACCTTCGTGGACAGCTCCTGGTACTTCCTCCGCTACGTCTCGTCGCAGGATGACACGCAGGCGTTCGATCCCGAGCTCATCAACGCGTGGGGCCCCGTCGACCAGTACGCGGGCGGCGTTGAGCACGCGATCCTGCACCTGCTCTACTCGCGCTTCATCACGAAGGTGCTGCACGATCTGGGGTATCTCGACTTCGACGAGCCGTTCACGGCGCTGCTCAACCAGGGCATGGTGCTGCAGGACGGCGCGAAGATGTCGAAGTCGAAGGGCAACCTCGTCGAGTTCGCGAGCGAGCTTTCCGAGCACGGCGCGGACGCGCTGCGCGTGACGCTCGCGTTCGCCGGCCCGCCCGAGGACGACATCGACTGGGCCGACGTTTCGGTGCAGGGCTCGGCGAAGTTCCTGGCCCGCGCCTGGCGCGTGGCGGACGACGTGGAGCGGGGCGGGGCGCCCGTCGGCGCCTCGTTCGACGGCGGCGACGCCGGCCTCCGCCGCGCGACGCACCACCTGCTCGCGGAGGCGCCGGGGCTCGTCGAGGCGTACAAGTTCAACGTCGTCGTCGCCCGCCTCATGGAGCAGGTCAACGTGACGCGCAAGGCGATCGATTCCGGCTGCGGCGTCGCGGATCCCGCGGTGCGCGAGTCGGCCGAGGCGATCGCGGTGATCCTCTCGCTCTTCGCGCCCTACGCGGCCGAGGACATGTGGGCGAAGCTCGGCCACGAGCCGACGGTCGCGCTCGTCGAGTGGCCCGCGGCCGATCCCGCCCTGCTCGTCGAGGACGAGGTGACGATGGTCGTGCAGGTCGACGGCAAGGTGCGGGATCGCCTCACCCTGCCCGCCTCCGTGAGCGAGGCCGAGGCCGAGGCCGCGGCGCGCGCCTCGGCGGGCGTGCAGCGCGCGATCGGGGATCGCCAGGTCGTGAACGTGGTCGTGCGCGTGCCGAAGATCGTGAGCATCGCGACGAAGCCCGCCTCCTAGCGCGTCGCTTCCGGCCCGTCAGCGTGGATTTGCGCGCTGGCGGGCCGTTGGCGTTTCTGGGGTTGTTGGCGGTTTCGCGCTGTATGAGGAAGTTCGCTCACAGGCGTGCGTTTGGGCCGTTCTCCGGCCCGTTCTCCACAGATCTCCCGGCGCCGGATCGCGGACGCGCTTCCGCCCCTAGCCTCGGGGCATGACTGAGCAGACACGCACCCCCGCTCCTCTCTCCGCGGCGCTCCCATCGGAGGCCTCACGTCCTTCCTCGCATGCACCGTGGAGCAGCGAGGCGCTGCTCTCGGGCGTGGAATGGCGGAGCCGTGCGCCCGATGCGCACCGGCACGGGCGGCGGGAGCGTGGACCGGTAACGCCCGAGTGCGGGCGTCCCGCGGGCTCGCGCGCGGGGCCCCGCACGCTCGAACCGGTTGCCCCCGGGTCTCTGTGGGAGCGGCTGCGCGGCTCTGCGGGGGTGCCGCTTGCCGTCGCGGTGGTCGTGCTGCTGCTCGCGGCAGGGGTGACGATCGCGGTCGTGGCGTTCTCGAGCGGCGGCGCTGTGGCGGTGACGGGCGAGGCCAGTCACGGCGACGCCAGTCAGAGCGCCTCCGGCCACGGCGAGTCCGGCCACGGGGAGGCCGGAGTCTCCGGGGCGCAGGGTCAGACTGCGTCCGGCGGAGCGGCCGCGGCGCCCCAATCGCAAGAGGTCTTCGTGCACGTCGTCGGCGCCGTCGCTACGCCGGGGGTCGTGGCGTTGCCGAGCGGCTCGCGGGTCGAGGAAGCGGTCGCCCGGGCCGGGGGCGCGAGCGATTCGGCTGACCTCTCGGGGGTGAACCTCGCCCGGGCCGTCGTCGACGGGGAACAGCTCCGGATTCCGGCGATCGGCGAGCCGCCGCCGCCCGGGGCCGCGCCGTCCGTGCCTGGCGCATCGACGGGCGGTATCGCGAATGGTTCGCCCGGAGGTCCCCTCAACCTCAACGCCGCGACCGAGGCGGAGCTCGACGCGCTCCCCGGCATCGGCCCCGCACTCGCGAGCCGAATCGTGGAGTGGCGCACCGCCAACGGGAAATTTCTGAGCGCCGAGCAACTCGATGAGGTGTCGGGAATCGGACCGAAACTCCTCGAACGGCTGCTCCCGCTGGTGGGCGTGTGAGCGGATCGCGGCAGGCGGCGCCGCCCGGGTCGACCCGTCTGCTCCTGCCGGCGGGGATCGCCTGGGCCGTCGCCGCCGTCGCGGTGGGCGTGCCAGGAAGCGGGGTCTGGCTCGTTGTCGCTGGCGGTGCGGGAACGGCGGTGCTGCTGGTGCTCGCGATCCTGCATGTCCGGTTTTCATCACGCACCACCCTCCCCGAAGCCGCCCTCGCGCTCGCGGCGCTGCCTGTCGCGGTCGTGCTGCTCCTCGGGGCGCGGATTCTGCCGGCGGAGCAGGCGCGGGACGCGCCCGTGCTCGAGCAGGCGGCAGCGGCTGGTACGACCGTCGAGCTGGGCGCCGAGCTCGAGGGCTTTCCACGTCGGATCACGGCTGTGGCGTCGGATGCGGCGTCGGATGCGGCGTCGGATGCGGCGACCGGGCCGGTATCGGGGCCTCAGCAGCCGGAACGCCTCTGGGTCCGGGCGAGTGGCCTGGCCGAGATTAAGGGGGTGCCGCTCGTACTCTGGCTCGACGGCGCCACCGTGGACGCGCACGGCTGGGGCCCCGGCACCTCGGTCCGAATCAGGGCCGAGCCGGTGCTACTCGAACCTGGTTCCTCGGCCGCCTTCGGCCTCGGAGTGCGTGAAGGGAGCGCGACGCCGGGGGCACTGGCGCCGGTCGTCGAGCTCCGACGTGCCCTTGTCGACGCGTCGTCGCGCGTGCCGGGAGCCGAGCTGGTCCCGGGCCTCGCGGTGGGGGATACGTCGCTCCTGACGCCGGAGCTCGCACAAGCGATGCGTGAGAGCTCGCTCACGCACCTCGTCGCGGTCTCCGGTTCGAACTGCGCGCTCATCACGGGGGCGATCATTGCTGCGACCGCCCGACTGGGCGCAGGCCGGCGCCTCCGGATCCTGCTCGGCGCAGTGGCTCTCGCTGGCTTCGTGCTCGTCGTCGGGCCCGACGCGAGCGTGCAGCGCGCCGCCATCATGGCCGGAGTGGTGCTGGTCTCCGGCTTCGGCGGCAAGCGTTCGCACGCGCTGCCAGCACTCGCGCTGGCGATGCTCGGCATGCTCCTCGTTGATCCCTGGCAGTCCCGCGAGGCCGGGTTCGGTCTCTCGGTCGCGGCAACGGCGGGGATCCTGCTGCTCGCGACTCCGTTGCAGTCGGCCGTGCTTCGCGCGCTTCCGCTGCCGCGGTGGCTCGCGCTCTCCTTCGCTGTAGCGATCTCGGCGCAGCTCGCCTGCGGCCCGCTCCTGCTGCTGCTCGAGCCCGGCGTGCCGGTCGTCGGCGTCGTTGCAAACGTGCTCGCCGCGCCCGCGGCGCCGGTCGGCACGGCGCTCGGACTCATCGCGCTGCTGCTCGCGCCCCTCGATGCCGGCGCGATGACCTGGCTCTGCGAGCTGGCGGTGTGGCTCGCGAGTCTGCCCGCACGGTGGATCGCCGCGACGGCGGCGGTGTGCGCGGGGCTCCCGTTCGGGCGCGCGCCGTGGCCGGACGGCTGGGGAGGGGCGCTGCTGCTGGCGTTCTGCGAGGCCCTGTTCGTCGCTGGCTGGGCAGTCGCGAGAGGCGGCGCGCGGTGGGTGCCGTGGGGTGGACGGGTGCGCCTCGGCGTCCGGCGCGGGGCCGTGGTTGCCGCGTGCACTGCGGCCGCGTGCGGGATCGCGGCTGGCCCGACTCTTGTGGCGCCGGCCGTGCGGCTCGGCGCCGTACCGGCGGACTGGCGGATTGTGGCGTGCGACATCGGGCAGGGAGACGCCCTGTTGCTGCGCGGATCGAGCACGGGCGGGGGCGCTTCGCCCGTGATGCTCGTCGACACGGGAGACGACGAAGAACTGCTGACCGCCTGCCTCCGTCTGTTTTCGGTCGACCGCATCGCCCTTCTCGCGCTCAGCCACGACGATAAGGACCATGTCGGCGCCGTCGGCGCCGTCGCAGGCATGGTTGACGAGGCGCTCATCGCCCCGCCCTCTGCCGACCAGGGGGAGGGCCGGCCGCTCCTGCGGCGGCTTGAGGGGCTCGGGATCCCGTACCGAATCGGGGCCGAAGGGATGCATGAGGAGCACGGCGAACTCTCCTGGAGGGTGCTCGCGCCCCGTGATGGCGCTCGCCCGCAGGACACCAACAGCGCCAGCGTCATCATGATCGTCGACGCGGGCGGCATCAGCGCGCTCATGCTCGGCGACAGTGGATCCGAGCAACAGCGTTCGCTGCGCTGGCAATCGAGCGCAGCACCGGGCTCGCTCGACGTCGACGTGGTGAAGGTCGCGCACCACGGCTCGAAAGATCACGATCCGGAGCTGCTGCAGCTCGCCGCCGCGGAGCTCGGACTTATCTCGGCCGGAGCAGGCAACAGCTATGGTCATCCGGCGCCCGAGACGCTGCGCTCGGTCGCCGCAGCCGGAACCGCGGCGCTACGCACGGACCTTCTCGGATCGATCGCGATCTCGGGCGCACCCGGACACCTCACTGTGTGGGCTGAGCGACCGTCGCAGGTCTGCGCCGACGATAGGCTGAGCGAGTGCAGCAACGGCCCAGAAAACCCCAGCTCAAGAGCCGTTCCCGGAAGGGGATCGGGTGCCTCGCCACGGCGGGAATTGCGATCGCGGGGGTCGTCCTCATCGGCGGCGTCCTATCGGCTATCGGCGGGGCTGGCTCGGGTGAGACGGATGAGTTGTCCGCGCAGCTGGTCGAGCAGTCGGAACGTACGGGCACGACGCCATCGAGCGACGCTGAGCCGGCCGCCCCCGGGACGACGAGCGCGACGCTGCGCAGCGTGATCGACGGAGACACCCTCGCGACGTCCGCCGGAACCGTCCGGATCATCGGCATCGACAGTCCCGAGCGGGGCGAGTGCGGGAGCGGTGAGGCGGCGGGCGCGCTGAGCGCTGCGCTCGCGCCGGGGGAGACGTTGACGCTTGCGCTGCCCGCCGGGCAGAACGCGCAGGATCGTCACGGCCGTCTACTCCGTTCCGTCGCGGGCGGTGGGATCGCCGACCTCGGGCTCGCGCAGCTCGAGGCCGGTCACGCGGTCGCGCGATACGACTCGCGTGACGGCTACCCCCGGCACCCGCTCGAGGACGCCTACCATTCCGCCCAGATTGCGTCGCTCGACGCCGAAGGGCGCGTGCTGACACCGGCGTGCGCGGCCGCCGCAGAGGCGGCCGCTGCGGCGGTGCCGACCGCGCCGCCTGCCGAACCGCCGACCGCGCCGGGCACTTCTGGCGATGACTGGTGGCGGCAGTATCCGTCGTGCGCGGCGCTCAAGCGGAACACGGTCGGACATCCGGTCGGGCCGTTCAACCGCGACGCGCCGGACGAGGCAGCGGCCTATCAGTGGTTCCAGTTCGGCACGGGGCATCGAGGCGACGGCGACGGCGACGGGCTCGCCTGCGAGTAGCTGCCGCAGCCGCAGGCCCGGTCCGTCCGTGTCGGTGGTCCCCAGTAGTCTTGATGCGTGGCAGCAGCACGAGGTTCGAAGACCAAAATCCCGCAGCTCGACTGGACGCAGGCGCAGCCCGCCCCGGTCGTGCTCGTGAGCGGGCCCGAAGACTTCTTGGCGGATCGCGCGATACAGTCGGTGCGCGCCGCGCTCCTCGAGGCGAGCCCCGAGCTCGAGATCCATGACGTCGACGCCGCCTCCTACACGGCGGGCGAGCTCTTCACGATCGCGAGCCCGTCGCTCTTCGCAGAGCCGAGGCTGATTCGCGTGACGGCGGTCGAGAAATGTTCCGACGCGTTCCTGGAGGATGCGAAGCGCTACGCCACGGAGCCCGCCGAAGACACCACGCTCGTGCTGCGCCACGCAGGCGGCAACCGCGGCAAGGCCCTGCTCGACCTCGTGCGCTCGGGTGCCGGGGGAGCGATCGAGGTCGTCTGCCCCGAAATGAAGAAGGACCAGGATCGCCTCGCCTTCCTGCAGGCCGAGTTCCGGCGGCTGGGCGCGCAGGCGACGCCCGGGGCGGTCCGCATGCTCGCGGCGGCCTACTCGGGCGGCATCGGCGAGGTCGCGGGCGCGGTCAACCAGCTGGTCTCAGACGTGGGCAACCGCATTACCGAGGACGAGGTCACCCGGGCGACCGAGGGCCGCGTCGAGACCAACGCGTTCCGCGTGGCCGATGCCGCAACCGCTGGCAGGGCCGCCGAGGCGCTCGTGCTCCTGCGCCAGGCGCTCTCCACGGGCACGGATCCGATCCCGCTCCTCGCCGCCATCAACATGAAGGTGCGCGGCATGGCCCGCGTCTACGGCGCGACGGGCCCGAGTGGCAAGCTCGCCGGTGAGCTCGGCATGGCCCCCTGGCAGGTCGACCGGGCGCGCAAGGAGGTCACGGCCTGGCGCGAGGAAGACCTCGCCCGCTGCATCGACCTCGGCGCCGAAACCGAGTGGCTGCTCAAGGGCGGCTCGCGCGCACCCGAGTACGCGCTCGAGAAGTACCTGCTCTTCGTGGCGAGGCGCGGCCGGAGTCGCTAGCAGGCGAGGCGGATCCGGGTCTGGATCCTGATCCGGACCCAGAAACGACTGAGGCCCCGCCGGAGCGGGGCCTCGAGTACTGCTGCGGAACGCTTAGAGCGCCGCGACCTGAACGGCAAGCTTCGACTTGCGGTTCGCGGCCTGGTTCTTGTGGATGACACCCTTCGACACGGCCTTGTCGAGCTTGCGGCTCGCGGTCTTCAGCGTGGTGAGGGCGGTGTCCTTGTCGCCAGCGGCGATGGCGCGGCGGGTCGCACGCACGGCGGTGCGGAGCTCGCTCTTGTACGCGCGGTTGCGCTCGGTCGCCTTCGCGTTGGTCTTGATGCGCTTGATCTGCGACTTGATGTTTGCCACGTGTGGTTGTTCCTAACGACGTAAAAGGTTTGACGGTGGTGTTCCGCGCGGCGAGAGAGGGCACCCCGCGGGTGTGTGGTGTGATCCACACGCAAGCCAAGAATCAAGAATAGCAGACTTCGCGCCCCGGAACCCGAGCGCCGCGAGGCGCGTCGCGCGACTCGGCCTAGTCGGGCCGGCTCGGCCCCGTAGGCCCGTTTGCCCCCGGTTCCGCAGCCGAGTCGGCCGTAAAGCCCCATTCGCGGGGTTGAAAGGGGCTTTACGGCCCACTCGGGCGCGGGAATGGGGCCTTTCGGCCGACTCGAGGTGGCGCGGGTGGACAGTCGCAGTCTCCAGGTGCGGCGCGCCGGGGGGTGGGGGTGAGGCCCGCGGATAGTGAGTGGGCGTGCGGGGCGCGGATGGCGAGTGGGGGGTGCGGGGCGCGGGGCGCGGCACGCGCGGTGCGAACGGGCGCGCGGGTGCGCCTCCGCGCGGGTGCGCCTCCGCGGGGGTGCGGTGCGCTGCGCGCTCGTCGAGTGGGCCGTAAAGCCCCTTTCGCGGGGTTGAAAGGGGCTTTACGGCCGACTCGGGCGCGGGAATGGGGCCTTTCGGCCGACTCGAGGTGGTGCGGGGTCCACCACGCCCCGGGAACTCCAGAACCCCAGAACCCCCAGAACCCCCGGACCCCCGAACCCCCTACGAAACCAGCTCGACCTCGTCGCCGACGCGGATCACGCCGCCGGCGTCCGGGGCGCCGAGGCCGACGGGGAGGAGGAAGCGGCCGAACGTCGGCTGAGATTGCCCGATCACGCGGGTGAGTGTCGTGAGCACCTCGGCGTCGCGCACGCCGGTTTCGGGGTTCGCGTGGGTGTTGAGGCAGCGGCCGATGGGCTCCTGCGGGGCGAAGTGCACGTCGCCGATGCGCACGGCGGAGAGCTCGGAGATCTCTTCCCAGGCCGAGACCCCCGAGATTGCGATGTTCGAGCGGAAGCGGTCGTCCGAGATCTCCTGCCCGAGCGCGTCGCCGAGCGCGGCCAAGCTCTCGCGGGAGTGCATGGAGATGAAGCCCTCGGGGTTGTCCTGGAAGCGGGACTCGCCCGTCGTCCCCATGAGGGTGAGCGGCAGCCGCCCCGGCGCCGAAAGGTGCGCGGCCTCTGGCCCCGCGAGCAGGTATTCCGTCACGGCGTCCGCGATCGCGCGGCGGCCCGCCTCGTCGAGCGGGCCGGAGACGAGCTCGGGACCGTCGTCGCCGCGCAGGATCCGGATCCCGCCGCCGTCGGGCAACAGGGTGAGCCGGAGCGCCGCGAGGCTCGGGAACTCCATGCGCGTGAGGCCCTTCGACTTCGACCACAGCTGCATGCCGGCGCGCTCGCGCGGAGCGACGCCGCTCGCATAGCGGAAGGAGAAGGCCCGGTCACCCTCGATGCGTCCGTCGGGCTGCACCCGCAGCTCGGAGACGGACTCCTGCGTGAAACCTTTGACGGGGAAGCGGTAGAGCGCGACGACCTGTGCCATTCGTCAATACTTGCACGCCCGTCAACCCGGGGCGAGGGTGGCACGAGACGGTCGACCAGTAAGGTCTTCCGAGCGCCCGCGCTATGGAATAATGGCTGGCAATGTCTCCACGCAGCGTGAACCCACCCGTACCGGCGTCGACCGACCCCGCGAAGATCCGCAACTTCTGCATCATCGCGCACATCGACCACGGTAAGTCGACCCTCGCCGACCGCATGCTGCAGGTCACGGGGACCGTGCCCGACCGCGAGATGCGGGCCCAGTATCTCGACCGCATGGACATCGAGCGCGAGCGCGGGATCACGATCAAGTCGCAGGCCGTGCGCATGCCGTGGGACGTCGACGGCGAGTCCTTCGCGCTCAACATGATCGACACCCCCGGTCACGTCGACTTCAGCTACGAGGTGTCTCGCTCGCTCGCCGCGTGCGAGGGCGCGATCCTGCTCGTCGACGCGGCGCAGGGCATCGAGGCGCAGACGCTCGCGAACCTGTACCTCGCGATGGAGAACGACCTGGAGATTATCCCGGTCCTGAACAAGATCGATCTGCCCGCGGCGGATCCGGAGCGCGTGAGCCGCGAGATCGCCGACCTCATCGGCGGGGATCCGGACGACATCCTGAAGGTGTCGGGCAAGACGGGCGCCGGCGTTGAGGAGCTCCTCGATCGCGTCGTCGCCCGGATCCCAGCACCGGTGGGCGACGCGAACGCACCGGCCCGCGCCATGATCTTCGACTCGGTCTACGACTCGTACCGGGGCGTCGTCACCTACGTTCGCATGGTCGACGGCAAGCTCACCCCGCGCGAGAAGATCAAGATGATGTCGACGGGCGCCGAGCACGAGGCACTCGAGATCGGCGTCTCCTCGCCCGAGCCGGTGCCCACGAAGGGGCTCGCGGTCGGCGAGGTCGGCTACCTGATCACGGGCGTGAAGGACGTGCGCCAGTCGAAGGTCGGCGACACCGTCACGGGCAAGATGAACGCGGCGAGCGAGGCGCTCCCCGGCTACACGGATCCGAAGCCCATGGTGTTCTCGGGCCTGTACCCGCTCGACGGCAGCGACTACCCGATCCTGCGTGAGGCGCTCGACAAGCTGAAGCTCTCGGACGCAGCCCTGCAGTACGAGCCAGAGACCTCCGTCGCGCTCGGCTTCGGCTTCCGCTGCGGCTTCCTCGGGCTCCTCCACCTCGAGATCATCTCGGAGCGCCTGCGCCGCGAGTTCGACCTCGACCTCATCGCCACCGCGCCGAGCGTGATCTACGAGGTCACGACCGACGACGGCAAGGAGGTCACGGTCACGAACCCGTCCGAGTACCCCGACGGCAAGATCGCGAGCGTGCGCGAGCCCGTCGTGAAGACGGCGATCCTCGCGCCCAAGGACTACGTGGGTGCGATCATGGAGCTCTGCCAGAGCCGCCGCGGCAGCCTGCTCGGCATGGAGTACCTCGGCGAGCGCGTCGAGCTCCGCTACAGCATGCCGCTTGGCGAGATCGTCTTCGACTTCTTCGACCACCTGAAGAGCCGCACGCAGGGCTACGCGAGCCTCGACTACGAGCCGATGGGGGATCAGGAGGCCGACCTCGTGAAGGTCGACATCCTGCTGCAGGGCGACAAGGTCGACGCGTTCAGCGCGATCGTTCACCGCGACAACGCGTACCACTACGGCACGATGATGGCCGAGCGCCTGCGCAAGCTGATCCCGCGCCAGCAGTTCGAGGTCCCGATCCAGGCAGCGATCGGCGCGCGCGTCATCGCCCGCGAGACGATCCGCGCGATCCGCAAGGACGTGCTCGCCAAGTGCTACGGCGGCGACATCAGCCGCAAGCGCAAGCTCCTCGAGAAGCAGAAGGAGGGCAAGAAGCGCATGAAGATGGTCGGCCGGGTCGAGGTCCCGCAGGAGGCGTTCATCGCGGCGCTCTCCGGCGACGTCGAGGGCAAGGAATCGGGCAAGAAGTGAGCGAGGGCCCCGCAGTGCGACGCAGCAGTCACGTGGAGATGCCGGTTTCGTATGCCGCGGTCGGCGCATCGCGCGCGTTCGACCTGCTTAAGTACCCGCCGGAGGGCACGACGCCCTACGAAGAGACCCTGCGTCTCGGCAGCGGCTCGGATCGCTTTCTGCTGGCGTCGAGCTTGCTCATGACCTGGGGTGCGCAGCGCGGCGGCGGCGCCGAGGTCGTCGACATCGTGCGCGGATCGGGCGCGCGCTACGCGGGGCTCGAGTTCGACGACGACGGCCAGGCGCAGTCCGCCGCCCCCGTCGAGGATCACTTCGGGCCGGACGGCGAGCCCTACGTCACGGCCGGCACGACCGCCGTGCTCCGCTACAACGGCGACCCGGATCGCGGGATTCTCGTCATCTACACGATCGACGAGGAGCGCCGCGTGGGCTTCGCGTGGGGCACCTCAGATGAGGAGGGCGCCGTCGGCGAGCAGCTCTTCACGGTCGAGCACCGCGAGGACGACACGGTGTGGGCGATCGCCCGCGGCTTCCTGAGCGCGCCGAAGAGCGGCCTCCTCGGCCTGCGCGGGCGCTCGGATCTGCGCACGGCGCTCGAGGCCGTGAAGCAGCAGGTCGCTGCGCTCGCTCCCGGCGTGCTCACGGGTCAGGCGCAGGATCAGGCCGAGGCCGTCGCGGCGGAGCCGGTTGACGCCGCGCCCGCCGTCGAGGCCCCGCAGCCCGCCGCCGAGCCGACCGTGCGGGTTGGGGTTTCGCAGGAGGAGGCCGCCGAGGCCGCCGCCCCGCAGCCGGAGCCCGCCGAGGACATCGAGACCGCGACCCTCGCGGAGGAAACGGACGCCGAGCCCGCTGCCGAGGAGCCCGCGGAGGAGCCAATCGCGGGGGAGTCTGAGCCCGCTGACGAGCCCGCCGCGGAGGAGTCCGAGCCCGCTGACGAGCCTGAGCCTGAGCTCGAGCACACCGCGCAGCCCGAGCCGGAATCCGATCAGGATCCGGAGCCGGAAACTGAGGAGCCCGAGCCCGAGTCCGAGCCCGCCCCAGAACCAGAACCAGAACCGGAGCCGGATCCCGAGCCCGCCGCAGAACCCGAGCCCGATCCCGAGCCCGAAACCCCCGCTGAGGAAGCCCCCGCGGCCCCGAAGGCCCATAAGCGCCGCCCATCGAAGCCGCAGCAGTGAGCGCCGGATCGAGGGGGGTGCCGCGTGCCGAGCGTCCTGCCTGACGGCGACCCGGCCCCGGAGGACGGCGCGCTCCCCGAGAGCGTGCTTGCGGGCGCGGAGGACCGCGCCTTCGGCGTCTACGTGCACGTGCCGTACTGCCGCGTCCGCTGCGGCTACTGCGACTTCAACACCTACACGGCGAGCGAGCTCGGCGGAACGCGCCGGGAGGACTTCGCCGGCCAGGTGCGGCGGGAGCTCGCGCTCGGCGCCGGGGTCATGCGCGCGGCTGGGCTACCTGAGCGCCCGGTCAGCACGGTGTTCTTCGGCGGCGGTACGCCCACGCTGCTGCCGGCGAGCGATCTCGCGTCGATGCTCGCGGGGATCCGCGAGAACTGGGGCATCGCCGAGGGCGCCGAGGTCACCACGGAGGCGAACCCCGACTCGGTCGACGCCTACGACCTCCGCGTGCTCGCGGACGCCGGCTTCACCAGAGTGAGCTTCGGCATGCAGTCGGCCGTGCCGCACGTGCTGCGCACGCTCGACCGCACTCACGCGCCCGAGCGCGTGCCGCTCGTCGTCGAGTGGGCCCGCGACGCGGGCCTGCAGGTGAGCCTCGACCTGATCTACGGCACACCGGGGGAGTCGCTCGCCGACTGGGAGCGCTCGGTCGACGCCGTGCTGGAGAACGCGCCGGATCACGTCTCGGCGTACGCGCTCATCGTCGAGACGGGAACGAAGCTCGCCGCCCAGATCAGGCGGGGCGAGGTCGCGGAGCCGGACGAGGACCTGCACGCGGAGATGTACGAGCTCGTCGACGACCGGCTCGCCGCAGCGGGCTACGAGTGGTACGAGATCAGCAACTGGTCGAGGTCCCGCGAGACCCGCTCGCGGCACAACCTGTCCTATTGGACGGGCGAGGACTGGTGGGGCGCAGGCCCGGGCGCACACAGCCATGTCGGCGGCGTGCGCTGGTGGAACGTGAAGCATCCCGGGGCCTACGCCCAGCGCATGGCGGCTGGCGTCTCGCCGGCCCACGCGCGGGAGACCCTCGGCGCCGAGACGCGACGAGAGGAGCGGATCCTGCTCGAGACGCGGATCGCGGACGGCCTGCCCGCCGACGTGCTCTCGCCGGAGCAGCGACGGGGTGTTCCGCAGCTCATCGCGGACGGGCTCGTCGACGGGCGCGCCGCGATCGGCGGCAGGATCGTGCCGACGCGCCGCGGGCGCCTCCTCGCGGACACGGTCGTGCACCGCTTGCTTTCCTAGCGCCCCCTGTTCGCTGCCGGCCGAACCACCCTGTGAGCGAGCCGCCCGTTTCTGTTACTCGGGGGCGCGGCCTGCGCTAGACTTAGCAGTCGTCCACTTTGAGTGCCAATGGCCGGTCAGGTCGCTGGCGTCCGGCGCGGCAGCGATCGCCCGTTCGTGCGAGAGAGAGGAGGAGCGATGGTCTCCGAGCGCAGCCTTGCGGTGCTGCACGCGATCGTCAGCGACTACGTCTCCTCGAACGAGCCGGTCGGTTCGAAGGCGATCGTCGATCGCCACAGCTTCGGCGTGTCCGCGGCGACGATCCGCAACGACATGGCCCTCCTCGAGGAGGACGAGCTGATCGCTCAGCCGCACACCTCCTCGGGGCGCGTGCCGACCGACAAGGGCTACCGCCTGTATGTCGACACGCTCGCGAAGATCCGACCGCTCACCTCGGCGCAGCGCACGGCCATCGAGCGCTTCCTCGGCGAGTCGAGCGATCTTGACGACGTCATGGCGCGCACGGTCCGGCTGCTCTCGCAGCTCACGAACCAGGTCGCCGTGGCGCAGTACCCCTCGCTCAGGCGCACGATCGTGCGGAGCATCGAGCTCGTGCCGATCTCCGAGGAGCGGGTGCTCTGCGTGCTGATCCTCGGCAACGGGGTCGTCGAGCAGCAGATCGCCCAGCTGCCGTCGGCCCGGGTCACCGAGGCGTGGGTGCACGGGCTCAAGCAGCGGATCGCCGACGCCACGATCGGGATCGACGTCGAGGCGGCCGTGACGGCGATCGGCGAGCTCCGCGACTCCCTCGCCGACTGGACGACCGCCGACGAGGGCGACCTCGTGAGCCGGGTGCTCGAGATCGTGCGCGACCAGCTGCAGGCAAATCGAACGGATCGCATTGCGGTCGCTGGCGCAGCGAACCTCTCACGCCCGGGGGAGTTCGCCGGTTCCCTCCCGGTGGTTCTCGAGGCCATCGAGGAGCAGGTCACGCTGCTTCGCCTCTTTGACGAGCTCGTGCAGGACGGCCGCGAGGTCGCAGCGTCGATCGGTCGGGAGAACGCTCCGTACGGCCTGTCCACCGCCACGGTGCTCGCGTCGAGTTACGAGGAGGACGCGGGGATCGCGGCGAAGGTCGGCGTGCTCGGCCCGATCCGCATGGACTACGCGGGCAACATCGCATCGGTGCGCGCGGTAGCGCGTTACCTCAGCCGGATTCTCGAAGAGTCGCGCTAGGCCGCCGGGCCCGCGCGGATCCGGATCCGGCGCATCACACACGAATTCACGAGTAAGCACATGAGGAGCAGCCAGGTGGCCGATCACTACGACACCCTTGGAGTATCGCGCGAAGCGTCGCCGGAGGAGATCAAGAAGGCGTATCGACGCCTCGCGCGTCAGCTGCATCCCGACGTGAACCCGAGCGAGGAGGCCGCCGAGCGCTTCAAGAACGTGACGCACGCCTACGACGTGCTGAGCGACCCCGAGCAGCGCCAGCGCTACGACATGGGCGGCGGCCAGGGCGGCGCCCAGGGCTTCGGCGACATCTTCGAGACCTTCTTCGGCGGCGGCTTCGGCGGCGGCGGGCAGCGCGGCCCGCGCTCGCGCACCGAGCGGGGCGACGACGCGATGATCCACGTCGACGTCGAGCTCAAGGAGGTCATCTTCGGCGTGCAGCGCGAGATCACGGTCAACACGGCCGTGCTGTGCTCCGTCTGCGAGGGCAGCTGCTGCCAGCCGGGGACGCACCCCGTGACCTGCGACGTCTGCCACGGCCAGGGCCAGGTGCAGCGCCAGGTGCGCTCGCTCTTCGGCAACGTCGTCACGATGCACCCGTGCGGCAGCTGCCAGGGGTACGGCACGATCATCGAGCACCCCTGCGTCGAGTGCGCGGGCAAGGGGCGCGTGCGCGAGCGCCGCACGATCAACATCGACATCCCCTCCGGCATCGACACGGGCACGCGCCTGCAGATGCGCGGCGGCGGCGAGGTCGGCCCGGGCGGCGGACCGAACGGAGACCTCTTCATCGAGTTCCGGGTCATGCACCACGACACTTTCAGCCGCGACGGCAACGACCTGCTCGCGACGATGCAGGTGTCGATGGCCGACGCGATCCTGGGGGCCGAGACGCGCCTCACGGTGCTCGACGGCGACATCACGGTGCAGGTCGAGCCCGGCACCCAGTCCGGCGACATCGTGACGCTCCGCGGGCGCGGGATCCAGGGGCTCCGCAGCACCATGCGCGGCGACCTGAAGATCGCCGTGCAGGTGACGACGCCCACGAAGCTCTCCGGCCGCGAGAAGGATCTCGTGCGCCAGCTCGCGGCGCTGCGGAAGGACGATCCGCCGCACCTCGGTGAGTTCCATCAGGGCTTCTTCGGCAAGATCCGCGACCGCTTCTTCCGGCAGGGCTAACCGCCGTGGCGAATCTCTACTACGGCGAGGGGCTTGCCCCCGAGGCCTTCGCGCCGGGCGCCCTGGTGGAGATCGCCGGGGAGGAGGCGCGGCACGCGCTCAGAGTCGCGCGGCTGCGCGCGGGCGAGCGGATCCTCGTGGGAAACGGCGAGGGGGCGCTCGGCGAGGGCGTGGTCGAATCCGCGGCGAAGGATCGCTTCGCCGTGCGCCTCGACGGGGCGACGCACGCGACCGCGCCCGCGCTCACGCTGACGCTCGTGCAGGCGCTCGCGAAGGGCGACCGCGACGAGCGGGCGGTCGAGCAGGCGACCGAGTTTGGCATCGACCGCATCCTGCCGTGGGAGGCGGAGCGCTCCGTCTCGCGCTGGAGTGGCAGGGGATCCGGGCCCGAGAAGGCCGAGAAGGGCGTCGAGAAGTGGCGCCGGATCGCGCGCGAGGCCTCCAAACAGTCGCTCCGCGCCCGGGTGCCCGAGGTCGGCACGCCCGTGGACCTCGCCGAGCTCTGCGAGTTCGCGGCGAACAGCGATCACGCGGTCGTCGTGCTGCACCCGCGGGGGGAGCGCCGCCTGTCGGAGTGGGCGGCGGGCCTGCGCGCCACCGAAGTGAGCGACGTGACCCTGGTCGTGGGGCCGGAGGGCGGCCTCTCGGATCCCGAACTCGAGCGGCTCTCCGCGGCCGGAGCGGTAATACTCCTGCTCGGGGACACGGTGCTGCGGACGTCGTCGGCCGGCCCCGCCGGCATCGCCGTGCTCAACGCGGCGCTCGGTCGCTGGTGACACGAAGCTCGGGACTCGCCTCGACTTCGTTGTGAGTCGGCTCCGAGGGCACCCCATTCACAGCCAGCCGACACCCTGCGTTCACCGACTCGTCGTTTCGCAACCATAGCGTTGTGACGAATGCGCGGCGGATGACCTTCTCGCCGTACCGGCCTCGGCAGAGAACTGGGAACTGGGCGTGCACAACATTGAAATTCCCCTCGGGCAGCGCACACCGCTGTACCGTGCGCTCGAGATGATTCCTGCGCTCATCACGATTGGGGTCCCCGTCACCGCGATCGTGCTGTCGCTCGTGAACCTCAACTGGGGCGCCTACTTCGTGCTCAGCTTCCTCGCGCTCGGGCTCTTTCGCGCGTTCCGCGGCGGCGTCGACTCCGTGCGCGGCTACCGGAGGCTGCGCACCGCCGAAACGGTCGACTGGGCGCGGGTCAACGAGCACCTCGAGGAGCTGATCCTGGGCGCGCGCGCCGGCACCGTTCCCGAGTTCGGCCGCTCGCGTCTCCCCGGCATCTACGGGCCGCGGCTCGACCGGCTCAGGGAGCGCGTCTCGCGCGGGCCCTGGCTCTTCACGCTGCCCTCGGAGACCGTCCACGCGGTGATCGTGGCCGCCTACAACGAGCCGTATGACGTCATCGCACCGAGCCTGCGCTCCCTGATCGCGTCTCACCACGGCGCCGAGCGGCTCGTCGTCGTCTTCGCGCACGAGGAGCGCGGCGGCGACGCGATGCGCGAGACGACGGCCAGGCTCGAACGGGACTTCGGCCGCCACTTCCGGGCCTTCATCCCCGTGGAGCACCCTGCCGGGCTCTCCGACGAGATCCAGGGCAAGGGCGGGAACATCAGCTACGCGGGCAGACTGCTGCTCGACTGGGTCGTGGCGCACGGGCTCGACCCCGAGCGCGTGCTCGTCACCTCACTCGACTGCGACAACCGGGTCGACCCCCACTACTTCGACGCCGTGACCTTCGAGTTCGTCCGCGCCGAGGATCCGCAGCGGGTCTCGTTCCAGCCGATCTCCCTCTTCATCAACAACATCTGGCACGCGCCGGCCCCCACGCGGGTGATCGCGGCAGGCAACTCCGTGTGGAACCTCATCGCAACCGTGCGGCCGCTGTCGCTGCGGAACTTCGCCTCGCACACGCAGCCCCTCGCGGCGCTCGCCGAGATGGGCTTCTGGAGCCGGCGCACGATCGTCGAGGATGGCCACCAGTACTGGCGCAGCTACTTCCACTTCCGCGGGCGGTACGGTGTGGTCCCAATCCACCTCGCGATCTCGCAGGACGCTGTACTCGCCGACACGCTGCCGAAAACCCTGCGCGCGCAGTTCCGGCAGCTCTGCCGCTGGGCGTACGGCGCCTCCGATGTGCCCTACGTCGGGGTCCGCCTCTTCTCCGGGCACCGCCCGGCACCGTTCTTCCCCACGGCGGTCCGGTTCTTCGCGCTGCTCGAATCGCACGTCACGCTCGCGATCCTCGCGCCGATGCTCGCCTTCGGGGTCTGGCTGCCCGTGATCGCCGCGCAGTTCATCGTTCCGCGGGGGATCGGTGCGTTCGAGACCCGCCGCTTCATCGAGGCGCTCCCCGACGTCGCGACGACGAGCCAGCGGGTCGCGCTCGTCGCGCTCGTCGCGACCGTGCTGCTCACGATCCTGCTCACCCCGGAACGCCCCGCCGGGGTGCGGGCGCGGCGCTGGGTCGGGATGCTGCTGCAGTGGGTCCTCCTCCCGATCACGCTCTTCTGCTACACCTCGATGAGCGCGATCTCCTCGCAGCTGAGGCTGCTCGTCGGCGCCTACCGGGAGCGCTTCGTCGTGACCGAGAAGGCCGCGGCCGCGAAGAGCTCTCCCACTCCGTAGTGTCCCCGGTCTGCCGTAGACTGGGAGCATGGCAGAAGAGACGGTGTTCGGAAAGATTGTGTCGGGCGAGATCCCGGTCGACCTCCTCGCTGAGACCGACCGCGTGATCGCGTTCCGCGACATGCACCCGCAGGCCCCGATCCATTTCCTCGTGATTCCGAAGTCGACGGAGTACGCGAATGTCGTGGAGCTCGCCGCGGGCGATCCGGAGACCCTCGCCGAGATGGTCACGGTCGCGAAGCAGCTCGCCGAGGAGCACGCGAACGGGGAGTTCCGTCTCATCTTCAACTCGGGCGAGAGCGCCGGACAGACGGTGTTCCACGTCCACGCGCACGTGCTCGCGGGCGGGCTTGAGGAGCGGTCGCTCGTTGGATCCTGAACCAGACGGCGCGACGGTGGCCGCTGCCGAACCGGGCGCCGATGCGAACGCCGAACCGCAGTTGCAGCGCACGCTCATGCTCTCGGGCGTCGACATCGCCTCGTTCCTGGGCCACAGGGACCAGCTCATCTCAGACCTGGAGCAGCAGCACCCCGAGGTGGTGTTCCACTCCAGGGACCAGATCCTGACGCTCAGGGGGCCAGCGCGCGAGGTGCGCGCTGCGGAGGCGGTCGTGCTCGAGGTGCTCGAGCTCGCGAGACGCAGCGGCGCGGTATCGCGCCACGATGTGAAAGAGGTCACCAGGATGGTGTTGGAGGGCAACGGCCCGAGCGCGGCGCAGATGCTGAGCGAGCCGATCCTCTCGGTCAGGGGCCACGCGGTGCGGCCGCAGACCCAGGGCCAGCGGCAGTACGTCGACGCGATCGACAACCACACGATCGTGTTCGGGATCGGGCCGGCAGGCACGGGCAAGACGTACCTCGCGATGGCGAAGGCCGTGCAGGCCCTGCAGCGTCGCGAGGTCGCGAAGATCATCCTGACCAGGCCTGCCGTCGAGGCGGGGGAGCGGCTCGGCTACCTGCCCGGCACGCTCGAGGACAAGATCGACCCGTACCTGCGGCCGCTCTTTGACGCGGTCGGCGCGATGATGGATCCGGATCTGGTGCCGAAGCTGCTCGCGAACGGCACGATCGAGGTCGCGCCCCTCGCCTACATGCGCGGGCGCACGCTCAACGAGTCGTTCGTGATCCTCGACGAGGCGCAGAACACGACACCGGAGCAGATGAAGATGTTTCTGACCCGCCTCGGCTACGGCTCGAAGATGGTGGTCACGGGCGACATCACCCAGGTCGACCTGCCGCTCGCGACGAGTGGGCTGCGGGTCGTGAACCGGATCCTGCGCGGCGTCGACGACATCCACTTCGCCGATCTCACGGCAGACGACATCGTGCGCCACTCCCTCGTCGGCCGCATCGTCGACGCCTACGCGTCGTACGACGAGCGGCGGCAGGCCGAGCGCGCGAACCGCGAGGCGGGATCCGGGCAGGCGACGAACGAACGAACAGAGGGGAACGCGCGATGAGCGTCGAGATCAACAACGAGTCGGGGATCGAGGTCGACGAGTCGCGCATGCTCCGGCTCGCGGCCTTCGTGCTCGAGTCGCTGCACGTGCACCCCGACACCGAGCTCGGAATCATGCTCGTCGACGAGGCGGCCATCGAGCAGCTCCACGTGCAGTGGATGGACGAGCCTGGGCCCACGGACGTGCTCAGCTTTCCGATGGACGAGCTGCGTCCCGGCCGGGTCGACTCGCAAACCCCCGCGGGGCTCCTCGGCGACGTCGTGATCTGCCCGCAGGTCGCCGAGGCGCAGGCCGAGGCCGCCGGACACGATCTGCAGCAGGAGGTCTCGGTGCTGCTCACGCACGGCATGCTGCACCTGCTCGGCTTCGACCACGCGACCCCTGATGAGGAGGCCGAGATGTTTGGCCTGCAGCGCGACCTGATCCTGTCGTTCAGCGTGCGCGAGCGCGGCCGATGAGCCTGCCCCTCGCACTGCTCCTGCTGGCGGCGGCGATCGCACTGCTCGCGATCGGCGGCCTGCTGGCCGCTGCGGACGCAGCGCTCGGCGTGTCGTCGAAGGCGGAGCTTCTCGCGCTCGCGGACGAGTCGCCGCGCACCGGGAAGGCGATCCGCGCGATCGCCGAGGACGAGCCGCGCCACGTGGACGCGCTCGGCTTCGCGCGCGTCTTCGCGGAGACGCTCGCCGCCGTGCTCATCACGCTCGTGCTGGCCTACTCGCTCGACCAGCTCTGGCTCGTGCTCCTCATCGCGACGCTCGTGATGACCGCGACCTCGTTCGTGCTCGTCGGGTCGAGCCCGCGCACGGTCGGGGCGCACCACCCCGAGGCGATGATCCGCTTCGCGGCGCCCACGATCCGGGCCATCCGCGTGATCCTCGGGCCCATCGCGACGGGCCTCATGCGCTTCGGTGACCGGGTGACCCCGGGCCGCGGCGCGGGCCGCGCCCGGATCCGCGACGAGCAGCAACTGCTCTCGATGGTCGATCAGGCCACTGAGCAGTCGCTGCTCGAGGCGGACGACCGCGAGTACATCCACTCGATCGTCGAGTTCGGCGAGACGATCGTGCGCGAGGTCATGGTGCCCCGGATCGACATGATCACGACCGACGCGGAGACGAGCGTGCGCGAGGCACTCGAGCAGTTGCTCGCCTCCCGCCACTCGCGGCTGCCCGTGATCGCCGGCGAGGTCGACAACGTCGTCGGCATCGTGCACCTGCGCGACGCGAGCGGGTTCACCCATCGCCGCGCCGAGGAGGCAGAGACGGCCCACGTCGCGCGCATCATGAAGCCCGCGCTCTTCGCCCCCGAGCAGCAGCGCGCCGACGACCTGCTCAGGCAGATGCAGCGCGAGTCGACGCACATCGCGCTCGTCGTGGACGAGTACGGCGGGATCTCCGGGCTCGTGACGCTCGAGGACCTGATCGAGGAGCTCCTCGGCGAGATCACGGACGAGCACGACCGCGACGCCCCCGAGGTCGTCGCCCACCTCGACGGTTCGTTCCTCGTGAGCGCGCGGCTCTCGGTCGAGCGCCTCGGCGAGCTCTTCGAGATCGAGCTCGACGACGACGACGTGGACACGGTCGGCGGGCTGATGGCCAAGGAGTTCGGCCGTCTCCCCGACACGGGCGATACGGTCGACGTCGCAGGGATTGAACTGACAGCAGTCGAGATCGAGCGGCGCAGGCAGCGCCTCATCACGGTCGGCGCACGATGGGTCGGCCTGCCGATCGAGGAGGACACGGAATGACCGAGCAGCAGCACAACGAAGACGGCTTCCGCGCAGGTTTCGTCTCGTTCGTCGGCCGCCCGAACGCGGGCAAGTCGACGCTCACGAACGCGCTCGTCGGGGAGAAGATCGCGATCACGAGCCCCAAGCCGCAGACGACGCGGCGAGCGATCCGCGGCATCGTCCATCGCCCAGACGGGCAGCTCATCGTCGTGGACACGCCGGGCATCCATCGCCCGCGCACCCTGCTCGGCGAGCGGCTCAACGCGCTCGTCGAGGCCACGCTCGGCGACGTCGACGTGATCGGGTTCTGCGTTCCGGCGAACGAAAAGCTCGGCCCGGGCGACCGCTTCATCAGCGAGCGACTCGAGGACTTCCCGCGGGCGAAGAAGGTCGCGATCCTGACGAAGACCGACCGCGCCTCCAAGGAGGAGATCTTCGAGCAGCTCACGCGCCTCGGCGCGCTCCGCGAGTGGGACGCGGTCATCCCGGTCTCCTCGGTGACCCGCGACCAGCTCGACATCCTCTCCGACGAACTGCTCGCGCTCATGCCGCTGTCCCCGCCGCTCTACGACGATGAGGCGACAACCGACGAGGTCGAGGACGACCGGATCGCCGAGCTGATCCGCGAGGCCGCCCTCGACGGCGTGCGCGACGAACTACCCCACTCGCTCGCCGCGACGGTCGACGACCGCGAGGAACGCGAGGACGGGCTGCTCGAGATCTACGCGTCGCTCTACGTCGAGCGCGACAGCCAAAAGGGCATCGTGATCGGCAAGGGTGGCTCGCGCCTCCGCGACGTCGGCGAGCGGGCGCGCCACGAGATCGAGGCGCTCCTCGGGCGCCGCGTCTACCTCTCCATGCGCGTCAAAGTGCTGAAGGAGTGGCAGCGTGACCCGAAGGCGCTCGGCCGGCTCGGCTTCTAGGCACGACCTGAGAAAGGAACGGCGACATGGACTCCATCACCGACGACGCGTCGATCACGAACCTGGCGCAGGATTACAGCCTGCCGGGTCTCATCCTGTACATCCTCATCGCGATCGCGCTGTGGCGCGTATTCTCGAAGGCCGGTTACCCGGGAATCCTCGCGATCATCCCGATCGTGAACGTGTTCATCCTCGTGAAGGTCGCGGGCTATTCGGCCTGGATGACGCTTCTCTACCTGATTCCGATCGTGAACATCGTCTTCTCGATCTTCGTGGCGGTCCGGCTCGGTCAGCGCTTCGGCAAGGGCGGGGCATTCTCGTTCTTCCTGCTCTGGCTGTTCTCCGTGATCGGATACTTCATCATCGGGTTCGGTTCGGCGCGTTACCGGAGCGCGTAGCGCCTCGTGCTGGCGGCGCTGGCGTAGCGCGGGGCTGTCGCCGCGTCGA
Source organism: Leucobacter luti (assembly GCF_050310065.1). Taxonomy (GTDB): domain Bacteria; phylum Actinomycetota; class Actinomycetes; order Actinomycetales; family Microbacteriaceae; genus Leucobacter; species Leucobacter luti_B. Next base: position 1,854,320 of record NZ_CP190007.1, read on the forward strand.
TCCGGCTGAGCAACTCGCGCAGCCGGTCGGCGTCGGGGGTCTTCACGAGGCTCGCGAGGTGGGAGGTGAGCGACGCGAGTTCTTTCAGGGCCTCCTCGATGACCTCGATCGACGCCGCGAGCCGGCGCGCCAGCTGCGCGGCGCGCGGGGTGATCCGGTGCGAGTTGAAGTCGTCGCTCCAGAGTCGGAGCAGCCGGATCGGGAGATCGGTTATGGCGCGCACGCTCGCTGTGCGGCGGGCGGCGTATCCGATCTGCGCGCGGTAGTCGTCTGCGCTCGACACCATGACCGACACCCCCTCGTTCAGTGCCCACACGAGGTCGTGAATCGCTCCGACGGGCTCACCCTGCGCGCCGGCATCATCAACGAGCGCAATGGTGAAGCGGTGCAGCGACAGGGCGTGCAGCTGGGCGAGCGCGACCCCGAAGCGAGCGTCGGTGCCGAGCTCGATGAGCTCGTCTACGAGTTCACTGAGGTCGATCAGGTGGAGCTCGACGATGCCCTGCATCAGTGCCCAGAACCGCAGGGGCTGCACGAGGCCGCCGAGCGAGCCGCCGGCCTCCGGGTCGGCGAGGATCTCCTCGCCGATGTCGCGAAGCGTCTCGGTTTCGGCCCTGAGGGATCCGGCGACGTCGAGGAGGCCGCCCGCGATACGCTGCTTCGCGTCCTGTTCATTCCGCCATTCGTCGAGGGCGGCGGCAAGCTCGGCTGTTCGCGACAGCGTTGCTCCGAGGCGGCCACCCGCCTGGCGCACGGGAAGCGGTGAATTGTTGGCGATGTGCTGCTGAATCTCCTCCGGCAGGGCGTGTCGCTGAAACTCGCGTTGGCTCAGGCCGCAGGAGGCGAGCGTGACTTCGTCGATCCGCGAGGCTGCGGTTCGAGCCACCTCCCGGCGGTTCGCGCCCGTGGCCCGCGCCTCCTGCTCGATCTGGGTCAGCGACCGGGCGATCCGCGCGCCGAGCTCACGGAATCGTTCGACGCGGGGGGCGATGCGGACCGAGAGATAGCCCTCCCGCAGGGGAGTGACGGTCGCAAACACGTCGTATCTCCCGCCATCTGCGGCGAGATTGCTGATGTACCCGCAGAATGGTTCATTCCGCTCAAGGGTGTCCCACATTGCGGCGAAGATTCCGCCTGGCATGTCGGGATGCCGCACGATGCTGTGGGGAGATCCGACGAGCTCGCCGGCGGAGTATCCGGAGATCCGGACGAACACCGAGTTGGCGCTTGTGATCACCCCGCGCAGATCCGTGGTTGAGAAGAAGAGCTCCTCCGCCGAGATCGAGTGCTCTAAACCGGTAGGCGCCGGGACGGCGTGCATGGAACATCCTTCGCTTCTTCAGCGGATTCAGAACCGTCCCCCAACCAGTTGCCTCGCCGCGCCCCCCGCGGCTCCGCTCAGTTGTCACTTCTGGTACTTCGACTGCGCTTCCGACTCTACACGAGGCTGCGGAGCCGGATGCCGCGAGTCCCTTGCCCGTGCAGCACCGGTTCAGCGACCACCGGAGAAGCCGCCTCCTCCGCCCCCGCCGACGGATCCGCCGCCGCTCGAACCGCCCGAACTGCTCGACGTGTAGGAGACGGATGACCGGAGCGTCGACGTGAAGTCGTTCACGGTGCTACTGAAGTTCGCGAGGCCCGCGCCAGCCGCGGCCGGGTACCAGGCGGGAGCGTAGCCCGGCGACTCCTCGACCTTCACCGCGAGGGTGCGCGCCCACTCTTTCTCGAGGCCGAAAAGCACGGCGTAGGGCAGCAGCCTCTCATACAGATGGATGATGTCCGCCGGTCCGTCGGCCCGGCGCTCTGCGCCGCTGTAGGACTGCAGCACCTTCAGCCGCTCGGCCTCGGCGACGCTGATGAAGAGTTTCACCCCGAGCAGATACTCGCGCGTCTCCGCCCCGGCCGGGGTGTGTGCGCGGTGGCGCGAGATCGACACGAATCCGGCCATGATCGAGATGATCCCGAGCGGCAGCGCGAGTATCGCGCCCTCACCGTGGCGGAAAACGATGCTCAGGATCCCGAGCACGAGGGCAAGCAGGCCGACGCCGAGCGCGATGAAGCCGAGCAGCCTCGCGCGCGGACTTCTGACCTTCTCGAAGTATCCCCGGGCCTGGGCCGCGCTCGTTCCGGCAGCCTGCAGACTCGACATCTTCGAGCTAAACTTCTGGTCCGACTTGGGAAGCGTGAAGGGGGCGAGCCGCGGCGAGTTCGCGAACAGCGTGTGCAGCATCTGCGTGTCGAGCGGGTCGCCGGCGCGGTCGCGGTCGAGGAGGCGCAGCACGGGGCGTCCCTCCTTCATCCCGAAGAACCCCTGGGTCTTCTCGCCCTCCTCGATGCGGAGGGCTCCCGAGACCGCGAGGTGAACGATTTCGGCGGCGGCGGAGTTCCCTCCGGCTCCAGCGATCGGGCCGGCAATGAGCGGGGGAAGATAGGCCGGCACGTCGTACTGTGCGATGATCGTGCCCCGATGCTTCCGCCGCCGCGTCACGTCCACTATCGCGACGATCGCGCCGCCGATGCCGAGCGCGGCCCCGAGCCCTCCGACAATCCCTGGAACGACGTCGAGGGCGACGTTCGGGAGCCTGGCGCCCGGCTGCGCGACGCTGCCGGGCTCGAGCCCGATCGCGATGGTGACGCCCTGATAGGCGCCGACCTCGCCGCTCGGGATCGTGATGGGATCGGCCACGGTGCCCGTGCCGCCCGTCTCGCAGGTCCCGGTGCTCTCGGCGATTCCGCCGTAGCAGGTGACGGCGCCCGTGAGGTGGGCGGCGAGGGGCTCGTCGAAGGCGATCGACGCGCTGAAGCGATCGATCGTCTGCGGGTGCTCGGAGTCGAGCAGGTCCCAGTAGAACTCGTCGGCGGTGCCGTCGTCGCGGGCGAGCACGACGTCGCGGAGGGTATAGCTGATCACATAGTGCTGGAGCCCGTGCACGTAGCTGTCGTCGCCGACGAGCACGACGATGAAGCCCTCTCTGCGCTCGAGCTCGAACGGCACGTCGTTGCCCTGGGCGTCCGTCACGGTGAAGTCGGAGGGATCCGTCGAGGAGCCCTGGTAGTCGATCGGCTTGCCGAGCACGATCCCGCGGTTCTGGTCGAAGTCGGGGAAGCGCGGCTCGATCGTCTCGGTCACCCGCGCCGTCGCGCGGCCGTTGGCATCGACCCCGAGTCGATAGTCGACGTGCCAGGAGTCGTAGGTGAAGTTCTCGACGCTCGCGTGGGCGGGCTGTGACCCGACCGCGCCGACCGCGCCAGCCGCGCCAGTGAGGAGCGCAAGCAGGATCCCGAGCGCGGCGAGCGCCGCGAACCTCCGGCCGCTGCGGCGCGCGTGCGCGATCGAGGTCGGCCGGGCAGCGGCGGCGGTGTCCGTCATGTCTTCCACACTAGACGGAGCCGGCCCGGGAAGCCCTGATGGGCGAAGCGAAGGCGGGTGCGGCGGGGGGAGTGCCAGTGCAGTGCTATAGTGAACCCGTGCTGTTCGGTTCGCTCCTTCTTAGCTGCCGCGACGAGTCCTAATCTCTGGCCTCCCTCGTCGCGGCGTTTGTGTTGGCTGGGCAATGAACACGAGATGAGAAAGACGAAGCCATGAAGAACATGCAACAGCCCTCCGGTATGCCGATCCATCGCTACCGGCCCTTCCACGAGATCATCGCCGTGGATCTCCCGGATCGCACCTGGCCCGACGCGAAGATCACCGAGGCCCCGCGCTGGTGCGCGGTCGACCTGCGAGACGGCAATCAGGCGCTCATCGATCCTATGAGCCCCGAGCGCAAGCGGATCATGTTCGATCTGCTCGTGAAGATGGGCTACAAGGAGATCGAGGTCGGCTTCCCGTCGGCCAGCCAGACCGACTTCGACTTCGTGCGCCAGCTGATCGAAGAGAACGCGATCCCGGACGACGTCACGATCCAGGTCCTCACGCAGGCGCGCGAGCACCTGATCACCCGCACTTACGAGTCGCTGATCGGCGCGAAGCAGGCGATCGTCCACCTCTACAACTCGACGAGCATCCTGCAGCGCGACGTCGTGTTCCGCTCGGACCGCGAGGGGATCAAGGAGATCGCCGTCGAGGGCGCGAAGCTGTGCAAGGCGAGCGAGCACATCTGCGAGGGCACCGACATCTACTACGAGTACTCGCCCGAGTCCTACACGGGGACCGAGCTCGACTACGCCGTGGAGGTCTGCAACGCCGTGCTCGAGGTGTTCGAGCCGACGCCCGAGCGCAAGGTGATCATCAACCTGCCGGCGACGGTCGAGATGGCGAGCCCGAACGTCTACGCCGACTCGATCGAGTGGATGGGCCGCCACCTGATCCCGCGCGAGAACATCATCCTGTCGCTGCACCCGCACAACGACCGTGGCACCGCGGTCGCCGCGGCCGAGCTCGGCTACATGGCCGGCGCTGACCGGATCGAGGGCTGCCTCTTCGGCAACGGCGAGCGCACGGGCAACGTCGACCTTGTCGCGCTGGGAATCAACCTGTTCACGCAGGGGGTCGATCCGCAGATCGACTTCTCGCGCCTGGACGAGGTGCGCCGCACCGCCGAGTACTGCAATCAGCTGCGGGTGCCGGAGCGCAGCCCGTGGGCGGGCGACCTCGTCTACACGGCCTTTTCCGGCTCCCACCAGGATGCGATCAAGAAGGGCTTCGAGCGGATGTCGCGCGACGCGGAGGCCGCTGGCCTGGCAGTCGACGATCTCGAGTGGGCCGTGCCGTACCTGCCGGTCGATCCGAAGGATCTGGGCCGCTCCTACGAGGCGGTCATTCGCGTCAACTCCCAGTCGGGTAAGGGCGGCGTCGCCTACCTGCTGAAGACGGATCACAACCTGGATCTGCCGCGCAGGCTGCAGATCGAGTTCAGCGCGGTCGTGCAGAGCGTGACCGACACCGAGGGGGGAGAGGTCTCCAGCGAGGAGATCTGGCGAATCTTCCAGGACGAATACCTGCCGAGCGCCGGCGACGAGGCCGAGCGCTGGGGGCGCTACGAACTGTTCAGCACCGCGACCTCGAGCGCTGGCGACGGGGTGACCGAGCTCACGGTCGACTTCCGCACTGAGGACGAGCGCAAGCAGGTCACGTCGCGCGGCAACGGCCCGGTCGACGCGTTCCTGAACGCGCTGAACGAGGGCGGGCACGAGGTCACGCTCTTCGATTACGTCGAGCACGCCATGAGCTCGGGCGGCGACGCGGTCGCCGCGTCCTACGTCGACCTCGAGGTCGACGGCCAGCGCCTGTGGGGCGTGGGGATCGATCCCGACACCTCCCGCGCCACGCTCAAGGCGATCGTGAGCTCCGTGAATCGCGCGATCCGCAACACGCGGGTCGAGGAGGTCCGGGAGACCGTCGAGGTCTAGCGCTTCAAGCCGCCTGGGAGGGGCGCGCGGGCTTCGGCTGGCGCGCCCCTCTCTCTGCTATTCGTAGTTTTGTTCGAATGGATCGGTGTGGCGGCGTCGCGGTGTCGGTGGCAGGCCCTAGGGTGGGGCGTGTGATCGCTGCTATTCGTGGAGAAGTGCTGAGTTCTGGCGCAGGCTGGGCCGTCGTCGCGGTCGGCGGGGTCGGCATGCGTGTCGAGCTGCCGAGCGGGCGCACCTCGCAGAAGACGCCAGGCGAGGAGGTCTCGTTCCACACCTCGCTCATCGTCCGCGAGGACTCGCTCACGCTGTTCGGCTTCGAGACCCCCGAGGAGCTCGCCGTGTTCGGCCACCTCATCGCCGTGTCGGGCGTCGGCCCGCGCAGCGCGCTCGGCGTGCTCTCCGCGCTCTCGCCCGCCGAGATCGCGGCCGCGGTCGACGCAGAGGACGAGAAGCCGTTCCGCAAGGTCTCGGGCATCGGCCCGAAGACCGCGAAGCTCATCGCCGTCTCGCTCCAGGGCAAGCTCGCCGAGTTCGCATCGGCCGGCGGATCCGCCACCGCTCAGGATCCCGAGGATCCCGCCGACACGGTCGCCGCCGCGGTCGCGAGCGGGCTCGTGGGACTCGGCTGGCGGGAGTCCGAAGCCGAGGAGGCCGTCCGCGACGCGCGTGAGGCGGGCGCGCCCGCGGATCACGCCGGGCTGCTCCGGGCGACGCTCGCGCTGCTCAACGCCGCGCGCGGCGGGGCGCGGGGGAGCGGCAGGTGAGCGGCGAGCTGTCCCCGCAGGCCACGCCTTCTGAGCAGGGATACGAGGGCGCACTGAGGCCGTCCTCGCTCTCCGAGTTCGTCGGCCAGTCGAAGGTGCGCCGCCAGCTCGGGCTGCTGCTCGACGCAGCCACCATGCGCAACCACACGCCCGACCACATCCTTCTGGCTGGCCCTCCCGGTCTCGGCAAGACGACGCTCTCCATGATCGTCGCGACCGAGCTTGGCAAGCCTCTGCACCAGACCTCCGGCCCCGCGATCCAGCACGCCGGCGACCTCGCGGCGGTGCTCTCGGCGCTCACGCCGGGGGAGGTCCTGTTCGTCGATGAGATCCACCGCATGGCGCGAAGCGCCGAGGAGATGCTGTACCTCGCGATGGAGGACTTCAAGGTCGACATCATGGTCGGAAAGGGCGCCGGAGCGACCTCGGTGCCGCTCGACCTCGCGCCGTTCACGCTGGTGGGAGCAACCACCCGCGCGGGGCTCCTGCCGAACCCGCTGCGCGACCGCTTCGGCTTCACCGCCCACCTCGAGTTCTACGCAGAGGATGAGCTCGCAAGCGTCGTGCGGCGCGCGGCCAGACTGCTCGACTTCGAGCTCTCCGAGCGCGGCGTCGACGAGATCGCGGGGCGCTCGCGCGGCACTCCCCGGATCGCGAACCGGCTGCTGCGCCGGGTGCGTGACTATAGCCTCGTGCACGAGACCCCGGGTGACACGGAGAGCGTGCGCGCGGCGCTCGCGCTCTACGACGTCGACGCGCACGGTCTCGACCGGCTCGACCGCGAGGTGCTGCGCGCCGTGGTCGAGCGCTTCAACGGCGGACCGGTGGGGTTGTCGACGCTTGCGGTGTCCGTCGGCGAGGAGGCTGAGACGATCGAGGCGGTCGTCGAACCCTTCCTCGTGCGGGCCGGCCTCCTCACGCGAACGCCGCGGGGCAGGGTCGCCACGCGGCTGGGTTTCGAGCACGTCGGGATCGCGCCGCCCGGGCAGGATCCCGCCGCGCCGACGCTGTTGTAGTCTGTACCAGGCTCTCAGTCAGAGGGCAGTAGACTTTTGTGAACTGTGCCCAACGCATTCGCACGCGCACGCCCACCGAAAGGACCATTGTGGCTCTGGACCCGATCACCATTCTGATGTTCGCACTGATTGCGGTGCTCATCTTCTTCATGTTCCGAAACGGGAAGAAGCGCCAGGCCGCGATGCAGGAGCTTCAGAACGGCCTCCGCCCGGGCGCCGAGGTGATGCTGCAGTCCGGCATCTTCGGCACGATCGAGGCGATTGACGAGGCCGAGAACCGGGTGACCCTGCGCAGCGGCACCTCGACCTTCGACGTGCACCGCAACGCGGTTTCGCAGATCGTCACGCCGGTCGACGCTCCGGTCGAGGAGGCGCCGATGGTCGGCCTCGCGCCCGACGACGATCCCGAGTTTGGGGAGCGCATCGCGAAGACTGAGGGGGAGACGCCCGCCGCTGACGCTGCGAGCGAGGTCGACGAGGTGCAGAACGACATCGACTCTGACGACCGGGGGACTGAAGACCAGGGCGGCACGCCCAAGGCATAGCGCCTCGCCGCGCCTTGGCGCGGCACCCTCCCCTGACGCACCAAGAGAAAGCAGCCCGTTTTGGCGTCCACACCCGCTGTTCGGAGAGCGCGTCGCTCTCTCATCCTCCTCCTCGTTTTCATCGTTGGACTCGCCGGGATCATCGCCCTTGGCGTCCTCCGGAGCAACGCGACCTGGACGCCAAAGCTGGCCCTCGACCTGCAGGGCGGCACGCAGATTCTACTCGCGGCCGAACAGAACGACGGCAAAGCCGTCGCCGGTGAACAACTGCAGCAGGCCGTTTCCATCATCCGCCAGCGAGTGGACGCCGCAGGCGTGTCCGAGGCCGAGATCACAACGCAGGGCAACCAGCACATCTCGGTCTCAATCCCCGGCAAGGCTGACGAGGCGACGATCAAGCGCATCGAGGCCTCCGCGAATCTCGACTTCAGGCCGGTGCTCGCGGTCGGCATGAATGAGCAGCAGCCGCAGCAGGGGGAGACCAATCCCGACGGGACTGCCGTGACGGAGGAAGGCGCCGCAGGCGGTGCCGACTCCAACGCGAAGACCAAGGATGCGGAGTCGAAGGACGCCGCAGGGAAGGATGCGGAGTCGAAGGACGCCTCGAAGGACGCCACGCAGGCTCCCGAAGAGAATCTCGATCCCGAGAAGATCCCCGAGAGCGCTGGTGACCTCGCCTGGATCACGCCGGCGCTGCAGGCGAAGTTCGAGTCCTTCTCGTGCGACTCGGACGCTGCGCTCGACGCGCGTGATTCGAAGTCCGATCGCCCCCTCATCACCTGCGACGAGGATGGGATGCTGAAATACATCCTCGGGCCGGTTGAGCTTACGGGCGCCGTCATCACCGACGCCGTGGGCCAGGCCGAGACGACGCAGACCGGTGCGACGACCGGCAAGTGGGTCGTGCAGATCACGATGAACAAGAAGGGCGCTGAGGAGTTCGGCAAGATCAGCACCCGGCTCTTCGGGGCGCAGCCGCCCCAGAACCAGTTCGCATTCGTGCTCGACGGACGCGTGCTCTCTGCGCCTGAGATGCAGGGCCAGATCATGGATGGCAGGCCGTCCATCTCGGGACAGTTCACCCAGGAGTCGTCACAGGCGCTCGCTGACCAGCTGAAGTTTGGCGCGCTGCCGATCGACTTCACCGTGCAGAGCCAGGAGGACATCTCTGCGACGCTCGGCACGAGCCAGCTCGGCGCTGGCCTCCTCGCCGGGCTCATCGGGCTGTTGCTCGTCGTCGTGTACTCCATCTTCCAGTATCGAGCGCTCGGCTCACTCACGATTGCCTCGCTCGCGATCGCGGGAGTGCTCACCTACCTGCTGCTGGTGTTCTTCTCGTGGCGCCAGGGCTATCGATTGTCTCTCGCCGGCGTGGCCGGCATCATTGTCGCGGTCGGCTTCACCGCCGACTCGTTCATCGTGTACTTCGAGCGCATCAGGGACGCGCTGCGAGACGGGTTCGGGATCGAATCCGCGGTCGAACACGGATGGAAGCGTGCGTTCCGCACCGTGCTCGCCTCTGACGGGGTGAACTTCCTCGCAGCACTCATCCTGTTCATCCTCGCGGTCGGCAACGTCAAGGGCTTCGCGTTCACGCTCGGGCTCACGACCCTCGTGGACGTCCTCGTCGTGGCCCTTTTCACGCACCCGATGATGACCCTCCTCGCCCGCACCCGCTTCTACCAGAGCGGCCACCGTTTCTCTGGCCTCGACCCGCAGGGCCTCGGCGCCGTCTACCGGGGCCGAGCGCAGTTCCGGGCGCCGGTGGTGACCGCGGGCAGCGCAGGGAAGAAGAACCAGCGCAGCCAGCGCGAGGCGGAGCGCCGCCAGACCATTGCAGAGCGGAAGGCCGCTGAGGCGGCCGCCGGAAAGGAGAGCTGATCATGGCTCGCTCATTCGCCGAGTTCGGTAACGCTCTCTACACTGGCGAGAAGTCGATCAACTTTATCGGCCGTCGCAAGACCTGGTACGCGATTTCCCTCGTCCTCATCATTCTCTCGATCCTCGGTCCCATCGTCCGAGGCGGCTTCACCTTCGGCATCGAATTCACCGGTGGCAGCCAGTTCCAGGTGCACCTCACCCAGGGTCAGGAGCGGGATCTGCAGCCGGCGGAGCGTGCCGTTGCCGAGGTGCTCCCCGAGAGCGCACCGCGCGTCACCGAGCTGGGCCCGACCGATATTCGCGTGCAGACCGAGGCTCTGACCGAGTCGGAGAACCGCGAGGTGACCGACGCGCTCGCGAAGGCCTACGGGGTCAATCCGGACGACGTCACCTATTCCTATATCGGCCCGGCCTGGGGGCAGGACATCACGAAACAGGCGATTATCGCGCTCGTCGTCTTCGTGATCTTCGCGGCCCTCGTGATGGCGATCTACTTCCGCACCTGGAAAATGTCGCTTGCGGCGATCATTGCGCTCTTGCACGACCTGGTCATCACGGCCGGCGTCTATGGCATTTCCGGCTTCGAGATCACCCCGGCCGCGATGATCGGCTTCCTCACGATCCTCGGCTACTCGCTCTACGACACGGTCGTGGTGTTCGACAAGATTCGTGAGAACACGAGCCCGGGCGAGCTCACAGAGCGACGGACCTTCGCCGAGGCGGTCAACCTCGGTGTCAACCAGACGCTCGTGCGTTCGATCAACACCTCAATCGTCGCGCTCCTGCCCGTCGGCTCGATTCTCTTCATCGGTGCCTTCGTGCTCGGCGCAGGGACGCTGCGCGACATCTCGCTCGCGCTCTTCATCGGCATCCTCGTTGGTGCCTACTCGACGATCTTCATCGCGGCCCCCGCATACGCACACCTCCGCGCGGGCGAGCCCGCGATCAAGCGTCACGACGAGAAGGTGCTGCGGATCCGCGCGCGGGAAACGGGTGCGGACGCCGCGGGCGAGGCGAACGACGAGCCCTCCGAAGCGACCTCGTCTCGGGCGTGATCTGATCGGTTTCCACTGCTCCGCCGCCGGTTCGTCGGAATGACCGGCGGTGGTGTAGCGTTCAATCATTCGAGGGAGGTCGACGGTGGTCACGAACGAGGTAGCGCATGCCGGATCAACGGCTCTGCGCCGCCTCGTGCCCCGCATTTTCTCCCGCGGCAGTGCTCCGGGCGCCGTCGACCAACTGGTCCGGACGGTGCGCGGCAACTACCCCCGCGCCGACCTATCGGTGATCGAGCGCGCCTACACGGTGGCGGAGCGCGCCCACCGGGGGCAGAAGCGTCGAAGCGGTGAGCCCTACATCACCCATCCGATCGCGGTGGCGCAGATTCTTGCCGAACTTGGAATTGCGCCGGTTGCGATCGCGGCCGCTCTCCTGCACGACACGGTTGAGGACACCGAGTACGCCCTTGACCAGCTCACGGCGGAGTTTGGCGAGGAGATCGCCATGCTCGTCGACGGGGTCACCAAGCTCGACAAGGTGAAGTACGGCGACTCGGCGCAGGCCGAGACCGTGCGCAAGATGGTTGTCGCGATGGCGAAGGACATCCGGGTGCTCGTGATCAAGCTCGCGGACCGGCTGCACAACGCCCGCACCTGGGGCTTCGTCTCGGGCGACTCCGCGAAGCGGAAGGCGCAGGAGACCCTCGAGATCTACGCTCCGCTGGCGCACCGCTTGGGCATCCAGTCGATCAAGTCGGAGCTCGAGGACCTTTCCTTTGCGGTGTTGAAGCCGAAGCTGTACGCGGAGATCCAGAACCTCGTCACGCAGCGCAACCCGCAGCGCGACGAGCTGGTGGGCGACGTGATCCGGTCCATCGACACCGACCTGCGAGACGCGAAGATCAAGGGCGAAGTGACGGGCCGCCCGAAGGAGCTCTACTCGATCTATCAGAAGATGATCGTGCGGGGCCGCGACTTCGACGACATCTATGACCTGGTCGGCATCCGGGTGCTCGTCCAGTCGATCCGCGACTGCTATGCGGTGCTCGGCGCGGTCCACGCCAGGTGGACCCCGATTCCTGGCCGCTTCAAGGACTACATCGCCACCCCAAAGTTCAACCTCTATCAGTCGCTGCACACGACCGTGATCGGGCCAGACGGGCGCGCCGTCGAGATCCAGATCCGCACCGTCGAGATGCACCAGCGCGCCGAGTACGGTGTTGCGGCGCACTGGAAGTATAAGCAGCGGCAGCAGGGCCAGCAGGGTCCCTCTTCGAACGACATGGCCTGGCTCGCCCACATCTCGGATTGGCAGGCCGAAACCGAGGACCCGAGTGAGTTCCTCGATGCGCTGCGCTACGAGATCGGCGCGAAGGAGGTCTACGTCTTCACGCCGAAGGGGCGGGTGATCGGCCTGCCAGCGGGCGGCACGACCGTCGACTTCGCCTACGCCGTGCACACGGAGGTCGGCCACCGGACGATGGGCGCGCGCGTCAACGGGCGACTCGTGCCGCTCGAGACGCCGCTGACGAACGGCGACGTGGTCGAGGTGTTCACCTCGAAGGACCCGAACTCCGGCCCCAACAAGGACTGGCTCAGTTTCGTCAAGAGCAAGCGGGCGCAGAACAAGATCCGGCAGTGGTTCACGAAGGAGCGGCGCGAGGAGGCCGCGGAGACCGGCAAGGTGGAGATCACGCAGGAGCTGCGCAAGCAGCGCCTCCCGCTCCACCGCGTGATGAACTCCGAGACGCTCCAGCAGGTCGCCCTCCAGCTCCGCTACGCGGACGTGACGGCGCTCTATGCCGCGGTGGGCGAGAATCAGGTGTCCGCGCAGTCGGTCGTCGAAAAGGTGACGGCGCTGGTCCTCGACGAGCAGACGTCGAGCGAGCCGGCGCTCGCAACGATGCCGATCATCGAGGCACCGCGCACGACCACCTCGACGGACTCGAGCGGCGTCGTGGTCAAGGGCTCGAGCGACATCCTCGCCAAGCTCGCCAAGTGCTGCACGCCGGTTCCGGGCGACGAGATCCGAGGCTTCGTGACAAAGGGCCAGGGCGTCTCCGTGCACCGGACGGACTGCCACAACTTCCAGAACCTCAAGCAGCAGCCGGATCGCATCGTCGACGTCGAGTGGGCGCCGACGACCAAGAGCGTGTTCCTCGTACAGATCCAGGTCGAAGCTCTTGACCGCTCGGCGTTGCTCTCCGACGTGACCCGCACGCTCTCCGACAACCACGTCAATATCCTTTCTGCCTCGGTGAACACCTCGAGCTCCCGGCTCGCGATCAGCCGCTTCGTCTTCGAGATGGCAAACGCGACGCACCTCGATCACGTGCTGAACGCGGTGCGGCGCATCGACGGCGTGTACGACGTGTACCGCATTACCAACTAGCGCCGGTCGCGCAGCCACCCTCATTTCGCCGCTCCGATCCGGGCGAGCGCGAGCCTGCGGAAGTGGCGCGGCCCCTGCCGCAACTCAGCGGTGAGTTGCCGCGTGCCGCCCGGCAGCGCGCAGGTGAGCATGCGGCAGGCGATCCGGGACTCCCGAGGAAAGCCTGCGGGGGAGCGCAGGAGGTCGGCCGCCGTGCGCAGGGGCCCAGTGACCCGGAGCGTGCCGATCCGCACGAGGTCGGCGGGCTCGAAACTCAGTTGCCTGACCTCGAGGCACTCGTGGAACGCCGGGGACCTGGCCCGCACGCCCGTTCCGGTTGCGAGTTGCAGTCTGGGCGGCGCACCCCGGCACGCGCCCCACACCCACGCCGCGGTGCGCGCGTGGGCGATGAGCGGCTCGCGAACCCCGACTGATCTCAGGAACTGCGTGAGCGCCGCGGCTCGCGCCTCTGGTGTTTCGGGGCAGCCGAGGGGGCGATACCCCGGCCCGCAACGCAGCAGGCTTCCGCGCAGCGCCTCGGCGGATTGCACGGCGACGGGCCATCGTTCGTAGGCGACGGGGCAGGGTGACGAGCGGCAGCGGGTGCGAAACGGGATCATGCACCCATGTTGAACCCCCACGGGGGCGCCGTGGTGGCTCAGGGCAGATCTGTGGATGAATCAGGCCGCGACCCCGAAGGGCCGCGGCCTGTGAGCGAGCTTCGCGAAGAGCGAAGCGCGGAGAGCGGAGAGCGGAGAGCGGAGAGCGGAGAGCCCAGCCGATCAGTCGCCGATCGCCGCGAGCCACGACTGCTGGGTCGCGAGCTTCTCTTCGGCGGCAGCCTGGGCCTTGGCGTCGCCGGCGGCGCGAGCAGCCTCTGCCTCAGCCGTGAGCTCCGCGATGGAGGCCTCAAGCTGACCCCTGAGGCCCTCGCTGCGCGCCTTCGTCTCGGGGTTCGTCTTCTTCCAGTGCTCATCCTCGAGGTGCTTCACGTGATCCTCGATCTTGCGGAGCTTGCCCTCGACGTCGCGCAGGGCCTCGCGCGGCACGCGGCCGATCTCATCCCACTTCAGCTGGATCGCCGTGAGCGCCTTGCGGGCCGCGTCGTGCTTCTGCTCCTTGAGGATCGGCTCAGCCTCGGCGAGCACGGCCTGCTTCGCCACGAGGTTTGCCGAGTACTCCTCGTTCGTCTGGGCCGCCTCGGCGGCCTTCGCCTCGTAAAGCACGTCGCCGGCCGCCTTGAAGCGGGCCCACAGCTGGTCGTCGAGCTTCCGGCTCGCGCGCCCGGCCGCCTTCCAGTCCTCGAGGAGGTTGCGGTACGCGGGGATGCCCTCCGTGCCCCGGGGCGCGAGGGCCTCGGCGTCGGCAATGATCCGCTCCTTGCGGTGCTTCACTTCCTTATTGTTCGCGTCCATCTGCGCGAAGTGCGAGCGGCGCGCAGAGTCGAAGGTCTGGCGGGCGGTGCGGAAGCGCTTCCACAGCGCGTCGGCCTGACCCTTCGGGATCTGCGGGCCGCTCCGCTGCGACGACTGCCAGTCGGTGAAGAGCTGCTCGAATGCCTGGCTCGTGTCCTTCCACCGGATCGAGGCTTCGGGCTGGGCGGCGAGGCGCTCGGCCTCGGCGACGATCGCCTCGCGGCGCTCGAGCGCCTCCTTCTTCGCGGCGTCACGCTCGGCCTGCTGCTTCTCGCTCAGCTCGGCGGTGCGGCCACCGAGCTTCTCGACGCGCTCGCGGAGTGCGGCGATGTCGCCGACTGCCGCCGGCTCGGTGAGCTGCTCGCGGAGCTTCGCGACGGTGTCTGCCGCCGACGCGTCAGCGGTGCCGCGGGCCACGCGGGCCTCGAGCAGCGTGACCTGCCCCTCAAGGTCCGCGAACTTGCGCTCGAAGTAGGCGAGCGCCTCCTCGGGGGTGCCGTCGGGGAAGGAACCGACGACGCGTTCACCATCACCCTCGCGCACGTACACGGTCCGGTCGTCGTCGACTCGGCCCCAGGGCGTTTCGTTGCTGGCTTCGCTCACGGTTCTGCTCACTTGTCGGGTGTGGGCCGGCTCGCCGGCCGTACGGATAGACCCCTCCACTATGCCACACGAGCTCTGTTCAGCGATTACCGTTCCGCGCTGGATCGAGCGCGATTCTGCGGGCGGCGAGAATGTCAGTGGCCCTGGATAGCATTGGGGCGTGGAATCAATCGGAGTGCCAGGGCCAACGGCGCCGCTCGCGGTGCGCATGCGGCCCCGTTCGCTCGATGAGGTCGTGGGGCAGCAGCACCTGCTGCGTCCGGGCTCGCCGCTGCGCACGCTCGCGGCAGACGGCGACGGATCGGGGAACGCCGTCTCGGTGATCCTCTGGGGCCCGCCCGGCACGGGCAAGACCACGCTCGCCCAGGCGATTGCGCACTCGAGCGGGCGCCGCTTCGTCGAACTCTCCGCGATCACCGCGGGTATCAAGGACGTGCGCACGGTCATGGAGCGCGCGCTCAACGACCGCGATCTCTACGGCACGGCGACCGTGCTCTTCCTCGACGAGATCCACCGCTTCACCAAGGCGCAGCAGGATGCGCTGCTCCCTGGCGTCGAGAACGGCTGGGTCACCCTGGTCGCCGCCACGACCGAGAACCCGTCCTTCTCCGTGATCAGCCCGCTGCTGTCCCGCTCGCTGCTGCTCACGCTCGAGCCGCTCTCCGACGAGGATCTGCGCGCCCTGCTCGAGCGCGCGATCGCGGATCCGCGCGGGATCGCCGACGCCGTGGTCGTCGAGCCGGATGCGCTCGACGCCCTGGTGCAGCTCGCCTCGGGCGACGCGAGGCGCGCGCTCACCGGGCTCGAGGCCGCAGCGGCCTCCGCGCTCGCGGCGCGCGTCGAGCCGTCTTCCGGCACGGAGGAGCCCGCGGGCGAAGAGGGGACCCCGGATCCGGATCCCGGAGCGGATGCAACTCGGCCGAGCGTAACCGCAGAGACGGTCGCGACCGCAGTCGACCGGGCGCTCCTCCGCTACGACCGCAACGGCGACCAGCACTACGACGTGACGAGCGCGTTCATCAAGTCGCTGCGCGGCTCGGATCCGGACGCGGCGATCCACTATCTCGCCCGCATGATCGAGGCGGGGGAGGATCCGCGGTTCATCGCGCGCCGGCTCATGGTGCACGCGGCGGAGGACGTCGGCATGGCCGACCCGCAGGCGCTGCAGGTCGCGGTGGCCGCGGCCGAGGCGACGCAGCTCATCGGGCTGCCCGAGGCCAGGATCCCGCTCGCTGAGGCCACGATCTACATTGCGACGGCGCCGAAGTCGAACGCGGTCATTACGGCCATCGACAGCGCGATCGCGGATGTGAAGGCGGGCCGCTTCGGGCTCGTCCCCAAGCACCTGCGCGACGCGCACTACCCGGGCGCGAAGAAGCTCGGGCACGGCAAGGGCTACCGGTACCCGCACAGCGACCCGCGTGGCGTCTCGGAGCAGCAGTATCTCCCGGACGAGCTCGTGGGCAAGGTCTACTACGCACCGACGCGCCACGGCACGGAGCGCGAGATATCCGACCGGCTCGAGAAGATCCGCCGGATTACGCGCGGCGAGCGCTGAGCCCGCGCCCCGGATCTGCTAAGCTGATCGTTGGCCAACATCGCTCCCGTGCGCCGGCTGCAGGCGGGAGGTGGTGGCAGGCGCCCTGTAGCCGGGTTTCTGCACTGGTCGTTCCCTCACCGATGACGGTGTGCTGCGTCGCGTGCATTGCGTGCCCAGGCTCGTGAATGCGGGCGCAGCGTGGCCGAGAGAACAGTGCGGCTCGAACCCGAGCCGTGTGCATGAAACCCGAAAGGAACCACGTGTCGACTACGTCGCGTACCCGTTCACAGACCCGCCTGTCCCGCTCGCTCGGGATCGCCCTCACCCCGAAGGCCGCGCGCTACCTCGAGAAGCGCCCCTACGGCCCCGGCCAGCACGGCCGCACCAAGCGCAAGAGCGACAGCGACTACGCCGTCCGTCTCCGCGAGAAGCAGCGTCTCCGGGCCCAGTACGGCATCCGCGAGAAGCAGCTCCAGATCGCTTTCAAGGAGGCGCGTCGCCAGGACGGCCTGACCGGTGAGAACCTGGTCGAGCTCCTCGAGATGCGTCTCGACGCGCTCGTGCTCCGTGCCGGCTTCGCCCGCACCACCGCGCAGGCTCGCCAGCTCGTCGTGCACCGCCACATCCTCGTCGACGGCAAGATCGTCGACCGCCCCTCCTTCCGCGTGAAGCCGGGCCAGCTCATCCACGTCAAGGAGCGCTCGGAGGGCCTCGAGCCCTTCCAGGTCGCTGCCGCAGGTGGCCACGCCGAGGTGCTCCCGCAGGTTCCGGGCTACCTCGAGGTTGAGCTCGACAAGCTCCAGGCGCGCCTCGTGCGCCGCCCGAAGCGCGCTGAGGTCCCCGTGACCTGTGAAGTTCAGCTGGTCGTCGAGTACTACTCGGGCCGCTAAGCAACTCGCTCAGCACGAAGGGGGCGTCGGAGAGATCCGGCGCCCCCTTCGGCGTTCCAGCCGGCCAGTTCACGGAAGTATCCAGCGCGGGCAACAGCGCCCGCGCTAAGCTTTACGGGTGAACACGCCCTCCCGGGGGTGGAGCCGCGCGCAGGGCGGCAGAGAGGACGAGGACATGCGAAAGCTGATGTGGCTGCTCTGGGGAGTGGTGCTGGGGTTCGTCGCGGCCCACTTCGTGAACCGCAGCCCCGAGGGCAGGCGCTTCTTCGCCCAGGTGAACCGCGGGCTCGACGAGTTCGGCCGCGCCTTCGCCACCGGCTACCACGAGGCCGAGGCCGAGGACGACAAGCTCGCGGACGACCTCGAGCAGGCCCTTCGCGCCGCGCGCGAGGACCGCTAGACAACGAACAACGCAGCGCGCACGGCCCCTGCGGGCCGCGCGCGCTGGACCGGCCTGAGTCGCCCGCAGCCCGAAGCTGGCGCGGTCGCCGGGAAACCCACCGAGACACGAAGGACGCTCTCCGGATGCAGACCGCCGAAATCCACCGCCGCTGGCTCGACTTCTTCGAACGGCGGGGCCACACCGTGGTGCCCTCCGCCTCCCTCGTGAGCGACGATCCGAGCCTCATGTTCACGGTGGCAGGCATGGTCCCCTTCGTCCCGTATCTCTCCGGTCTCGTACCCGCGCCCTTCGACCGCGCGACGAGCGTGCAGAAGTGCATCCGCACGAACGACATCGAGGAGGTCGGCAAGACCCCCCGGCACGGCACCTTCTTCCAGATGGCCGGCAACTTCTCCTTCGGCGACTACTTCAAGGAGGGGGCCATCAGCTTCGCCTGGGAGCTCCTGACGACGAGCGAGGAGGACGGCGGCCTCGGCTTCAAGCCCGAGGATCTCTGGGTGACGGTCTACGAGGAGGACGACGAGGCGATCGAGCTGTGGCGCAAGCACTCGACGCTGCCCGACGAGCGGATCCAGCGACTCGGCAAGGACACGAACTACTGGTCGACCGGCCAGCCCGGCCCCGCGGGCCCCTGCTCGGAAATCTTCTACGACATGGGCCCCGAGTACGGCATCGACGGCGGCCCCGCGACCGACGACGACCGCTACGTGGAGATCTGGAACCTCGTCTTCATGCAGTACCAGGTGGCCGACGTGAAATCGAAGACTGATTTCACGATCCTGGGCGAGCTGCCGAAGAAGAACATCGACACGGGCCTCGGGCTCGAGCGCGTCGCGTTCATCAAGCAGGGCGTGCAGAACATGTACGAGATCGACCAGGTGCGCCCCGTACTCGATCGCGCCGCCGAGCTCTCAGGCAAGACCTACGGAGAGAACCACGAGGACGACGTGCGGCTGCGCGTCATCGCCGACCACGTGCGCAGCGGCCTCATGCTGATGGCCGACGGGGTGACCCCGTCGAACGAGGGCCGCGGCTACATCCTGCGCCGCCTGCTGCGCCGCGTGATCCGCTCGATGCGCCTGCTCGGCTTCGAGGGCGCGAGCTTCGGCGAGCTTTTCCCGGTTTCCCGCGACGCCATGAAGGCGGCGTACCCCGAGGTCGAGCGCGACTTCGACTTCATTTCGCGCGCCGCCTACGCGGAGGAGCGCACCTTCCTGCGCACGCTCGCCTCGGGCAGCCAGATCCTTGACGCTGCGGTCGAGTCCGCGAAGTCCGCCGGCCAGGCGGTTCCTGGCGACACGGCGTTTCTGCTGCACGACACCTATGGCTTCCCGATCGAGCTCACCCTCGAGGTCGCGGAGGAGGCGGGGATCGACGTCGACCGCAAGGTCTTCGGCGAGCTCATGCAGGAGCAGCGCGACCGCGCGAAGGCCGACGCGAAGGCGAAGAAGGGCCAGATGGCCGACCTCTCCGTCTACAAGGAGCTGCGTGGGCTCGGCGAGACGGTGTTCACGGGCTACGATCAGCTCGTCGGCGAGAGCCGCGTGCTCGGGATCGTCGTCTACGGCGCCCCGACGAGCGAGGCCCGCGAGGGCGAGATCGCCGAGGTCGTGCTCGCCGAGACGAGCCTCTGGGCCGAGTCGGGCGGACAGGACTCGGATCAGGGCGTCATCGTCGGCGACGGCTTCGAGGCCGAGGTGCTCGACGTGCAGAAGCCGGTGCCCGGACTCGTGGTGCACACGGTCAAGGTGACGATCGGGACGATCGGGATCGACCAGCGCGCCGAGACCCGAGTCGACGCGGACTACCGCCGCGGCGCGACCCAGGCCCACTCGGCGACGCATATCGTGCACGCCGCACTCCGCGACGTGCTCGGCCCGAACGCGCACCAGGCCGGCTCCTACAACAAGGCCGGCTACATGCGCCTGGACTTCACGCACAGCGACGCGCTGTCGACCGAGACGAAGAGCGAGATCGAGGAGATCTCGAACCTCGCGATCCGCTCGGACTACGAGGTCGTGACCCGCGAGATGGCGCTCGACGAGGCGAAGGCCCTCGGCGCGATGGCGCTGTTCGGCGAGAAGTACGGCGACCGCGTGCGCGTCGTCGACATCGGCGGCGAGTGGTCGCGCGAGCTGTGCGCGGGCACGCACGTCGACAGCTCCTCCGAGGTCGGCATGATCAGCCTCGTCTCCGAGAGCTCGGTCGGCAGCACGAACCGGCGGGTCGAGTCGCTCGTCGGCATCGAGGCGTTCCGCAACTTCGCGGCCGAGCGCGCCATCGTGCAGCAGCTCACGAGCGGCCTCAAGGTGCCGCGCGCCGAGCTCATCACGAAGGTGCAGGATCTCGGCTCGCAGCTGCGCGCGGCCGAAAAGAAGATCGCCGCGCTCGAGGCCGAGCGCCTCGGCCAGCGCGTGCCCGAGCTCGTCGCGGGCGCGGAGCAACTCGGCGGCCTCACGGTCGTGCTCGGTTCGCTCGGCGCGGTCGGCTCGGCAGACGACGTCCGCGGACTCGCCCTCAAGGTGCGCGAGCGCCTCGGCGACCAGGCGGCCGCGGTCGTGCTCGCGGGTGACGCGGGCGGCAAACCCGTCGTGATCGCCGCGACGACCCCGGCGGGCCGCGAGGCCGGAGCCAAGGCCGGCCAGCTCGCCCGCCTCGGCGCGCAGGTGCTCGGCGGCGGAGGAGGCGGCAAGGACGACCTCGCGCAGGGCGGCGGCGCCGATCCCGCGAAGATCGACGAGGCTCTGGCGGAGATCCGCCGGAGCCTGGGAGGCTAGCGGATGCGGGTCGGCGTCCGGCTCGGCATCGATGTGGGCAAGGCCCGCATCGGTGTCGCCCGAAGCGACCTTCACGGCATGCTCGCGACCCCGGTCGAGACCGTGCCGCGCGCGGCGGACGGCGACGCCGATCTCGCGCGGATTGCCCAGATCGCGGCGGAGCTCGAGGCGTTCGAGGCGGTCGTCGGCATGCCGTTGAACCTGCGGGGCGAGCGAACGCCGTCGACCGATGACGCCGTCGCGTTCGCCGAGCGCCTCGCGGCGCGGCTCGCGCCGGCGGACGTCGCCGTTCGGCTGGTCGACGAGCGACTCTCGACCGTCTCCGCGCAGGGCCAGCTGAGGCAGGCTGGCAAGCGGACGAAGCAGACGCGCAGCATCATCGACCAGGCCGCGGCCGTCGTGATCCTGCAGCACGCACTGGACCTTGAACGATCGCGAGGGGAAGAGCCTGGCTCTGCGGTCACCACCGAAGGAACATCTCACTGAAGGGGCAGGTTTGATGAACGCACGCAACGCAGGAGAATCCCGGAACACGGCGAGGCGGGTCATCATCTCGCTCGCGGTCGCGATCGTCTTGCTGGGAGGGCTCGGCGTCGCTGGGGTGTCCCTGTGGTCGCACTACGGCCCGGCCATTTCGCAGGCGCTGGGCTGGACGACGAACGACTACGAGGGTGAGGGCAAGGGCGAGACGGTCATCGTCATCACCGAGGGCGAGATCGGCGAGGACATCGCGAAGACGCTCGCCGACGCCGATGTGGTGAAGACGTCGGAGGCCTTCTACGAGTTGCTGCTCGAACAGGATCCAGCGGTCGAGTTCATGCCGGGCTCGTATCGGGTGAAGCTCCAGATGAGCTCGCAGGCCGCGCTCGACGCGCTGCAGGATCCGGCGAACCGGATGGCGTTCACCGCCATGATTCCCGAGGGGAAGACCGTCGCGCAGACGCTCGAAATCGTCTCGGCCGGCGCTGACATCCCCCTCGAGGAACTTCAGCAGGCCGCGGCGGCGCCGCCGAGCACGTATGGCGTACCCGAGGGCATCGACAGCCTCGAGGGCTGGCTCTTCCCCGCGACCTACGAGTTCGAGGAGAACACGACGGGGGCGGAGGCGATCCAGCGCCTGGTGAGCGAGCAGATCTCGGTGCTCGAGGGTGCCGGTGTCGCCCCGGATCAGCGCGAGCGCATCCTCACGATCGCGTCGATCGTGCAGCGCGAGGGTGGCCGGATCGAGGACTTCCCGAAGGTCGCGCGCGTCATCGACAACCGCCTCGCGCAGGACATGAAGCTGCAGATGGACTCGACCGCTCAGTACGGCATGGGGCAGCACGAGGACGGCAACGTGTGGTCGACCGACGAGGCACTCGCCGACGACAACCCGTGGAACACCTACGTGCACAAGGGCCTGCCGAAGGGGCCGATCGCGAACCCGGGCAAAGACGCGATTCAGGCCGCGGGGAGCCCCGCGGCCGGCGACTGGCTCTACTTTGTCGCCATCAACCTCGACACGGGGGAATCCGTGTTCACGAACACGGTCGAGGAGCACGAGGCCGCGACCGCCAAGCTTCGCGAATGGTGCGACGCGAACCCGGGCAAGGGCTGCTAATGACTGCCAGGCTCGCGGTGCTCGGCTCGCCGATCGCGCACTCGAGGTCGCCGCTCATCCACCGGGCCGCCTACGCTGCGCTCGGGATCGACTGGCGCTACGACGCGATCCGCTGCGGCGAGGCGGGCCTCGCGGGCTTCCTCCGATCTCGGGGGAGCGAGTGGCGTGGGCTGTCGCTCACGATGCCGCTGAAGGAGGAGGCTCACCGCCTCGCGGCGAGCCTCGATCCGGTTGCGGGCGAGAGCGGCGTGGTGAACACGCTGCGTCGGCGCGCCGACGGCGGCTGGGACGGCTTCAACACGGACGTCGCCGGTCTCGCCGCCGCGATCAGGGGCGCTGGCCTCGACGCGAGGCGCACCGTGGTGCTCGGATCCGGGGCCACCGCGGTGTCCGCCGTGCTCGCGGCGCGCTCGCTCGGTGCGGAGCACGTCGCCGTCCGGGCGCGGAACGCCGCGGCGGTCGCGGAGCTCGTCGATCGGTTCGGCGTGACTGCATTCGCTGATGAGGGGACGGAGCCGCGCCCGACGCTCGTCGTGTCGACGCTCCCGGGCACGGCCGGGGCGGCGCTCGAACTTCCCACGGGGTTCACCGCGATCCCGCTCTTCGACGTCGCCTACGACCCCTGGCCGTCGCCGCTCGCCGAGCGCTGGCGCGCCGCGGGCGGATCCGCCACCCCCGGGATCGCGATGCTCGTCGAGCAGGCGATCGTGCAGATCAGGATCTTCCTGGGCGGGGATCCCGGGGAGCCGTTCCCCGATGAGGAGCGCGTTCGTGGCGCCGTGGCGCGCGCGACGGCCTCCGCCGGTGTGGGAGGATAGTGGGTATGCTGCGTTGGCTGACCGCCGGAGAATCTCACGGCCCTGAACTGATCGCTGTCCTCGAGGGCCTGCCCGCAGGCGTGCCCGTTTCGCTCGCCGGGATCAGGGCTGATCTCGAGCGCCGCAAGCTCGGTTATGGCCGCGGCTCGCGCATGAAGTTCGAGCAGGACGAGCTGAACATCTCGGGCGGCGTGGTCCAGGGCGTCTCGATCGGCGGCCCCGTCGCGATCCGCATCGGCAATACCGAGTGGCCCAAGTGGACCGAGGTGATGTCGGCCGAGAAGACCGAGCTATCGGAGAAGTCGCGCGGCCGCGGCGCCCCGCTCACGCGCCCGCGCCCCGGACACGCCGACCTCACCGGCATGCAGAAGTACGGCTTCGAGGAGTCGCGCCCCGTGCTCGAGCGCGCGAGCGCCCGCGAGACCGCGGCGCGCGTCGCCCTCGGCGCCGTCGCCCGCAACTTCCTCGGTGAGCTCGGGATCACGCTCGTGAGCCACACGGTGTCGCTCGGCGACATCGCCGTGCCCGCCGGATCGCCGCTGCCGCGGCCCTCCGACGTCGACGCGCTCGACGCCGACCCGCTGCGCTGCTTCGACGCCGAGACGAGCGCTCGGATGGTCGCTGAGGTCGACGACACGAAGAAGTCGGGCGACACGATCGGCGGCATCGTCGAGGTGCTCGCCTACGGCCTGCCGCCGGGGCTCGGCTCCTACGTGCACTGGGACCGCCGCCTCGACTCGCGCCTCGCCGGCGCGCTCATGGGCATCCAGGCAATCAAGGCCGTCGAGGTCGGCGACGGCTTCGAGACGACGCGCCGGCGCGGCTCGGCCGCGCACGACGAGCTGCACATCGACGGCGGCCGCATCACCCGCGAGACGGGCCGGGCCGGCGGCATCGAGGGCGGCATGACGACGGGGCAGGTGCTCCGCGTCCGTGCGGGCATGAAGCCGATCGCGACCGTGCCGCACGCGCTCCCCACGATCGACACCGCGACCGGCGAGGAGGCGAAGGCGCACCACCAGCGCAGCGACGTCTCCGCGGTTCCGGCCGCGGGCGTCGTCGCCGAGGCGATGACCGCGCTCATCCTCGCGGACGCGGTGACGGAGAAGTTCGGCGGCGACAGCGTGGCCGAGACGAAGCGCAACCTCGAGGCGTATCTGGCCGCGATCCCCGAGCGGCTGACGACGGTCATCGAGTCGTGAGCGAGCAGCGTCGGTCGGCGCGAGATGCCGGGCCCCCGGCGGCGCGTCCGAAGCCGACGCCGCCCACCTCGCCGACGCCGATCCGGGAGTCAGCAGCTCAGGATCCCGCACCGCAGTCGAAGCAGCGCGGGGAATCCGCGCAGCCGGCAAAGGGTCGCCCGAGGCGCAGGCGTCGTCGCCGCGGCCGCGGCAGGCTGCCGGATCGTGCGGTCGTGTTCGTCGGCCCCATGGCCGCGGGAAAGACGAGTCTCGGCAAACGCGTCGCACGCGAGCTCGGGATCCCGTTCGTCGACACGGACGCAGTCTTCGTGCGCCAGCACGGCGCCATCACCGACTTCTTCGCCGCACACGGGGAGCCGGAGTTCCGTCGCATCGAGGCGGAAGTCATCGCGGACGAGCTCGCGGTGCCAGGCGGCCGCATCGTCGCCCTCGGCGGGGGAGCCGTACTCACGGAGAGCACGCGGCGGCTGCTCGCCAGCCACCCGGTCGTGCTCCTCATGACGACTCAAGCCGCCGTGCTGCGGACCGCGAATATTGCGAGGCGGCCGCTCCTGCGCGACGACCCGAACGCGTGGGGCAGGATCCTCGAGGAGCGCAGGCCCCTGTACGAGGAGGTGGCCGACGTGACCTACCGCACCGATCGTGCGACCAAGGAGCAGCTCGCGCGCAGGGTGGCGCAGTGGGCCAGGAGTTATACGAAGAAGACCGCGGGGGATCCCGCGCGAGGCAGTGACGTCGCGGCCGCACGCGACGAGAAGGAGTGAGCATGAGCGACGAGCAGGCGACCGAGATCCGGGTCACGGGGGACGCGGAGTACACCGTGACCGTGGGCCGCGGGGTGCTCGGGCTCGTTCCGGAGGCGCTCGGCGACCGCGTCGCGAAGGTGCTCATCGTGCACACCCCGACCGTGGGCCGCGTGGCGAACGAGCTGCGCGAGCAGCTTGCGGAGCGCTACGGGCAGGTGCTCCTCGCCGAGGTGCCCGACGCGGAGGCGGCGAAGCGCGTCGAGGTCGCGGCCTTCTGCTGGCAGGTCATGGGCCAGGCCGATTTCACCCGCACCGACGCGGTGATCGGCCTCGGCGGCGGCGCAGTCACGGATCTCGCGGGCTTCGTCGCGGCCACCTGGCTGCGCGGCGTGAAACTCATCCAGATCCCGACGACCGTGCTCGGCATGGTCGACGCGGCCGTCGGCGGCAAGACAGGGATCAACACCTCCGAGGGGAAGAACCTGGTCGGGGCGTTTTACGCGCCGAGCGCCGTGTTCTGCGACATCGATCTGCTGGAGACGCTGCCGAAGAACGAACTGCTTGCGGGCATGGCGGAGGTCGCGAAGTGCGGCTTCATCGCCGAGCCAGAAATCCTCGACATCCTCGAGGCCGACGTCGCCCGCGCGACCGATCCCGCGACCGACGAGTTCCGGCGCCTCGTTGAGCTCGCGATCGGGGTGAAGGCGCGCGTCGTCTCGGAGGACTTCCGTGAGGGCGGGCTGCGCGAGATCCTGAACTACGGGCACACGCTCGGCCACGCGATCGAGCACGCGGAGCGTTACCAGTGGCGCCACGGCGTCGCGATCTCGATCGGCATGATGTACGCCGCCGAGCTCGGCCGCATGGCGGGCTCGCTGTCGGACGAGGCGGTCGACCGGCACCGCAGGATCCTGTCCTCGCTGACGCTGCCGCTCTCGTACCCGGCGGGCCGCTGGCCCGGGCTCCTCGCCGCGATGCAGCGCGACAAGAAGGCGCGCGCCGGCATGCTCCGCTTCATCGTCCTCGACGACATCGCGAAGCCGCGCGTGCTCGCGGGCGTCGACGAGTCGGTGCTGCAGTTCGCCTACCAGGAGATCGCGAACTAGCCTCAGGTCGCCACCCGCTGCGCTCAGCGGGAGATCGGCGTTCAACTTCACGTTTTTCGGCATCCAGTGTTGTTGAGTGCAGAATTCCCAGCGGGTGCAGGTGGGCTCAGCCGATCCGGAACCCCTGGCCGGTGAGGATGAGCGCGAGGACCCTGCGGTCCTCCGCGTGCATGATGCCCTCGACGAATCGCGTGAGCGCACGGTCGAGGCTCACGGCGCCGGCGCTCCCGGCGACCTTCTGCAGGATCGCGACGAGCGTGCGGGGCGCGAGCACGGACTCCTCGAGCCCCGGCCTGCCGTCGATGTCGCGCTCGGTGCTGACGTACTCGGCGAAGCCCTCGCCGTGCTCGCCCGCGAAGACCTGCTGGCTGATGAAGGCCGCGCGCGCCACGCGCGCGAGATCCGCGGCGGGGATATCGGCGGGCAGCCGGCCGTGGCGATCCGCGACCGCGGCGGCCGCGAGCAGGGTGTTCTCCCGCGGGAAGCCCTCGTAGGCCATCCCCGTGTCCGGGTAGTGCACGCGGTAGGCGTTCGCGCCGAAGCGGTTCACGAGCTCGGCGCTCAGCCGGTCGAGCCCGCGGTAGCGGTGCGGGGTCTGCTCGTTGGCGGTCGCGAGGATCGCGAAGCCCTGGGCGATCCGGATCTCCCTGCCGCCGTTCTCCTGGATCCCGATCCGGTCGCCGGGGCGCAGCTGCAGGATCCGGTTGAGTCGCTTGAGGAACTCCGGCGGCATCGCATTGACCTCGTCGAGGATCACGGGGCGACCCTCCGTCATGGCGCGGTGCAGCGGGCCTGGCACGAACGCGCTCACGGTCGCGCCGCCCTCGGCGCGCAGCTCGTGCGTGCCGAGGAGCTGCGCGCTCGTGATGTCGCCGAAGCCGGAGACGAGTTCGGGCTCGTGCCCGACGCCCGCCCGGGAGAGGTGCTCGGCGAGCGCGGTCTTTGCGCCGCCCGTCTCGCCGACGAGCAGCACCGGATCGCCCCGCAGGAGTCCGGGCAGTGCCTCGCGGATGATCCCGCGCATCTGCCCCGTGAGCAGCAGTCCGTCCCTGAGCTGCGCGCGCGCCGTCGCGAGCTCCTGGCGGGCGAGGGCCTCAACCACGACGTCGCGCCGCACCGCCGTGGTGACGACCGCGGTCCAGTCTGGTGCGGAGCCCGCCGGGGCATGTGGCGTCCCGGCGCCGGCGCGAGTGAGGGCTGCAACGAGCTCGCGCTCGCCCCGGCTCAGCGAGCGCCCGCTGCGCGCTGCCTGGGCGGTGATCGACTCCGCGCGGGCGGCTGCCTCGGCGCGCCCCCGGAGGGCACGGCGCGCTGACACGGCGGAGCGGAGGGCCACTGCGCGCTCGGTCGCCGCGTCGGAGAGCGCCGGTCCAGTACGCTCGCCGTCCCAGAGTTCAGCGAGGCGCGCGTCGGCCGCCTCGCGCTCCCGCGTGAGCGCCGAGGTGTCCGCGCCCAAGCCGGAATCGAGGCGGATCGCTCGGACGAGCTCAGCGCGCTCGTGCAGCAGCGCGGTCGCCTCGGCGACGGCGGGCGCGGGATCGAATTGCTCCATCCCGTCACGCTACCACCGCGCCCGCGCGGCGACCCGGCCGCACCCGCGGGGATAGTGTGGTCGCATGTCGTTCACGCCCCCGGAGCTGCCGCAGGCGCCGCGGCCGCTCGGCGCGCCGCTCGCCGAGCAACTGCGCGCCGTGGGCGCGCTCGCGGGCATCCCCGTCCTCGTGGACGACGGTGAGGACTGGCGCATCACGGACGGCGCGCTCGTCGTCGGCCTGTCGTGGTATGCGATCCGGGGCCACAGCGAGCGCGAGGCGTCCGCACTCGCGCTGCTGCAGCTGTGGGAGGGGCCGCGCGCGGGGCGGCTCGCACCCGTCCGCGAGCGGCGAGCGGCCGCGATCCGGGCCGCGCGGCCGGAGATCGCGCCCCTCGTCAGCGTCATCTCCCGGCTCGCGGCCCGCGCGGAGCTGCTTGCGGCCATGCCGGGACTCCACGCCGACCTCTGCGCGGCGCTCGCGCGAAGCACGTCGGCCTCGCTCGCAGATCAGCCCCGGCACCTGCAGTTTCTCGGCGCCCTCCTGCGCGGGATCGGCGCGGAGCTGCCTGCGGTGGGGCTCGATCCGGCGGTCGCCGCGGAGGTGCGGGCGTTGGCCACGGGCGGGGGAACCATCGACCCCGTGCGCCGCGCCCTCGCCCCGGATCCGGATCGGGATCCGCTCCTGCGTTTCGGCAGGGCCCTCGCCCTGTTGCTGCCGCCCACCGAGCGCCTGCTCGCGCTCGACCTCCGCGATCGCGGGCTCGAAGGCGCTGGCGGCGACGGATCCGAGCGCGCCGAGGGGGAGGACCCGTTCGCCGCCGAAGGTCCCGATCCTGCGGCTGGCGCGGGCGGCGGCAGCGACGCCGAGGAGGCCGGTGGCGAGGGCAGCTCCGCGGAGGACGAGTCTCCTGCGGAGAACGACTCGGAGCGCGCGCGCAAGGGCGAGGGGCGCCAGCTCGCCGAGGGCGCAGACCTCTTCGCCGCCGAGCAGGCCGGCTTCGTCAGCGAGATGCTGGAGACCCCGATGCCTGCCGGAGGGGCCCTGCTCGAGGCCGCGCTGGAGTTGCCGGCGAAGTCCCGCGCCGAACGCGCGAGCGCCGAGCGCCCCGCCGAGGGCAGTTCTGGCGGAGCCGGGTCACTCGCCGCAGCCACGGCGCTCGCGAGCTATCGGGGGCGCGTCGCCGCGCTCGCGGAGCCGATCGAGCGCATGCGCGAGGTCTGGGGGCGGGTGATCGCGGAGCGCATCGCGCCGCGCCCGCGGCTCAGCAGACGCCCTGGTCCGGAGGGCGAGGAGCTCGATCCGGAGTCGCTCACGTCCGCGGTGGCCCAGTCCCTCGCGGGGGTCAGGCGTCCGGCGGCCTACCGGCACCGGGTCGCGCTGCCCCGGCGCTCGCGGCGCGCGGGCAGCACCGACTACGTGCTCGTGGTCGACCGCTCGGCGTCCATGCAGGGGCCGCCGTCGGCAGCCGCGGCCGACGCGATGCTCGTGCTCGGCGAGTCGCTCGCGGCCGTGATGCGTGACGTCGAGCACGCGGAGCTCTCGAGCGGTGTCGGCCTCGAGCTCGAGCTCCGCACGGCGCTCATCGTCTACGACGCGGAGGCCCACCTCGTGAAGCCGCTCTCGAGCGCCCTCGACGACGGCACCCGCAGGCGGTTGCACGCCGCGACGCGCTCGCCGAGGGGCGCGAGCAACGACGCGGCGGCGCTCGCCCTCGCCGGGCAGACGCTCGGGGTCCGCGGATCCGGCGGTTCTGGATCCGGAGCCGGAGCGGACTCCGCCGCGATCGAGCGGAAGCGCATCGTCATCCTGGTGAGCGACGGCGGCTCGAACGACCCCGCCGCCGCCGCCCGCGAGCTGTCCCGGTTGCGGGCCGCCGGCGTGCGCGTTTTCGGGATCGGGATCGGCGCGAACGACCTCGTCGAGCGCTTCGCGCCGTCCGCGCAGCGGGTCGACGACCCGCGGGCGCTTCCCGCCGCCGTGCTCTCCCTCGTGGAGCGAGAGGTGCCGGGCGTGAGATAGCGTAAGCAGGGAAGTGAACGAGCGACGCAAACGCGGTGAGGAGCGGTGCATGCTGGAGCGCCAGGAGCCTGCCCCGTCAGGTGGGCGGTCGGAATTGTCCCTGCTCCGCGCGCTGTTTCCGGACATCGTGGCCGAGGTTGATGCGGCCTACCTCGGCAACGGGGGAGCCGACGCCCGGGCCGAAGCCGAACTCGACGCTCGCCTCGACGCCGCGGGCGAGGAACTGCTCGCTGGCACGGGCCTCGCGGGGATCACGGATCCGGAGCCGCGCGCGCTCTTCGAGGCGGCGTTCGATGCGGCCCGTTCGCTCGCTCGCGCGCTCGGGGTTGACGCGCCGGAGCCCGAGGAGTTCGAGCTCGCGGGGGTTGAGCTGGGCGCGCTCGCGCGGCGCGCCGAGGCAGGCTCCGCGGAGCTCGTGCCCGTCGTCGCCCCCTACGGTGCGGGGGCGGCTGCCTGGCGTGAGGCGTACGCGGAGCTCGCCTCCGAACACCCGGCCGTGCTGGCGGATCCTGCCGCTGCCGCTGGCGAGCCGCTGATCCTCGCCGGGGAGATTCAGCGCGAGTTCGCGTGGCTCGACCTCCCGCCGCAGGGCGTCACGCAGACGCAGCCCAGGGGTGGGCGCGTGTCCTGGACGATTCGCCTGATCCCGGCCTCGCCCGCCGCGCCACAGCGGGGGCTTTCGCACGCGCACGGCCCGCACGCGAGCCTTCCCGAGATGCTCGCTTTGCAGGTCGCGCGCATCCGGGCGGGGGAGGCGCCGGTCGACGGCTCGTCGTTCACGTGGCTCGACGGCGAGCTCGGTGACGGCAAACTCGCCGGCCGCCACGTCTACGACGCGGGCGAGCGCGCGGTGCGCATCAGCGCTCGCGAGGTCGGCAGCCAGGGCCCCCACCTCGGGGCGCGCCCGCCCGTTGCGTAGGGGTTACTCCCAGACGCTGGTCGCGTCGTCGCGGGTCGAGGGGAGGCGCGTCGCGTGGCCCCAGGCGAGGACCTCCTCGGGCACGTGGAACTCGGTGTCTGCCGCGCCGGACTTCTCGATCACCTCGGTGATCGGCACCACGCCGCCGCTCCGGCGCAGGATCCGGGCCCGCACGAAGGCGCGCGCGTAGATCTCAGGGGTGCGGCCGTCCGGGCGGCGCACGAAGCGCTGCTCCATGTAGACGGCCTGCTCGTCGAAGCCGAGAATCCTCGACTCGATCCAGAAGCGCTTCCAGGGGTTGAGCGACTTCCGGTAGGAGATGGTCTGGCCGACGACCACGGGGTACCAGCCCTCGCGACGGAAGAGATCCATGACGCCATTTCGCTGAATCAGGTCGAAGCGCCCGACGTCCATGATCGACAGGTACTTGCCGTTGTTCATGTGGCCGAGCAGGTCGAGGTCGGTTGGCCACACCCTGAAGCGGGAGCGCGAGATATCGGTGAAGCCGCGCTTCCTGCCGCGGGGACCGATGAACCACATGTGCCAGAGCGTGCGGAAGATCATGTGCATGCCTGAATCGTAGGGCTCGCCCCCGTGCCAGCCCGTATCGTTTGTGGGACCCGCGCAAGCGCTGGGCGTGGCGTGGAGGTGAACGTTGTAACATGGTTCGGCGCTCATTGGCGCCCGAACCTCACAGAACCCGGAGAAACACTGCATGGCAACCTCGAACGACATCAAGAACGGCACCGTCATCAAGGACAACGGCCAGCTGTGGAGCGTAGTTGAGTTCCAGCACGTCAAGCCGGGCAAGGGCGGCGCGTTCGTGCGCACGAAGCAGAAGAACGTCGTCTCGGGCAAGATCATCGACAAGACCTACAACGCCGGCGCGAAGATCGAGACCGCCACGGTCGATCGCCGCGACTACCAGTACCTCTACCAGGACGGCGTCGACTTCGTCTTCATGGATCAGAGCGACTACGACCAGCTCACCGTCTCCAGCACCGTCGTCGGCGACGCCGCGAAGTTCATGCTCGAGAATCAGCAGGTCCAGATCGCGCTCCACGAGGGTGAGCCCCTGTACCTCGAGATGCCCGCCTCGGTGGTGCTCGAGATCACCTACACCGAGCCCGGCCTCCAGGGCGACCGCTCCACCGGCGGCACCAAGCCGGCGACCGTCGAGACTGGCGCCGAGATCCAGGTCCCGCTGTTCCTCGAGACCGGCACGAAGGTCAAGGTCGACACCCGCACGGGCGACTACCTCGGTCGCGTCAACGACTAGTGTCGGCCCGTACGAAGGCGCGCAAGCGCGCGCTCGACATGCTGTTCCAGGCGGACGTCCGCCAGGAGTCGATCATCACCGTCGTGCAGGCCGAGGCCAAGCGCGCCGCAGGCGAGCCTGACCGCGCCGCCTCCTGGCTCTACGCCCGCGAGATCGTCGACGGGGTCACCGACCACCGCGACGAGATCGACGAGCTCCTCATGAGCTACGCCCAGGGCTGGTCGCTCGAGCGCATGCCCAACGTCGACCGCGCCCTGCTCCGGCTCGCCGCCTGGGAGATCCTCTTCAACGACGAGGTCCCCGCGGCCGTCGCGATCGACGAGGCCGTTGAACTCGCAAAGGAGTACTCCACGGAGGACTCCGGCCGCTTCGTCAACGGCGTCCTCGGCAAGATCGCCGACCACGCACGGGCCTAGCCCGCCGCGGCGCGGCCACCCGGCCGCACCGCTCCCGCGATCCGCGCGGGTTCACCTCCTTTCGATGAGCATCGGATCGAGCTGGACCCTCGCGGATCGCTTGCGTTGTGCAGCCCCTCCGCGACCGCCCGCATGATGAGCTGCTGCGTGGCCGGCCACTCCGCAGTCACCTGGTCGTAGCCCATGCGGATCACCGAGAACCCATGTAATCGCAGCTGGCCATCATGCGCGTTGTCGTCCGCCCGCTGCCCGTCGACGTGGTGTCCGCCGTCGATCTGCAGCACGAGCCGCTCGCCCAGGAGGAAGTCGACGCGGCGACCGCACACCATCGCCTGCGCGATGATCCGGATCCCGAGCCAGCGGAGACGCTGCCGCACCAGGCTTTCCAGCCCGGAGTCGGCGAACATGTTGCTCTCGGCGAGCACCTGTTCCGCCGCCGATCCGAGTGTGAGCCGCGCAAGCACTTGGCGATCCACGAGCCGCTTCTGGAGCGCGGAATCCCAGATCGCGACCGCGTCCTCCCGCGGCCGGCAGCGGGCGACGCAGACGAGCACGTTCTCGACCCCGTCCTCGAGCGCCCGCGGCTCGCGCGGCACTACCGGCCGGTACCAGTGCAGGACCGCGCCCTCGGGCCGCACCGGCTTCCCAACGCGCGGCACCACGAAGTGGCGCTCGGGGTGCGCCCGCACCCAGAGGCCCAAGCGCCGGGCCTGGCTGATGCACCCGATGGTCAGGCCGTGCCCAGCGGCGAACAGAAGTTCCGGGTCCGCGCGCGGGTGTGCGATCCAGCCGCGCCGCGGCCTCGTGAGCTCGCCGCGCTCGAGCGCCCGCGCGATCGAGCGCCTGCTGACCCCCGCGGCGAGGAGGTCCGCCGTGCGCATGACGCCCCGGCGTTGGATGAGTGAAACTGACATGCCTCAAGGATGTGCGCTTGGACTTTGCTGCGCTGGGGAGACCGCCTGTTTGGCCGCAATCTGTGGATTCCCCGATCCGGAGCTCGATTGTGAGCGAGAATCACGGGCCGGGAGGCGCGGCCGCGCGGCGCTCGCTCCGTGATCTGCGCTCGCTGCGCGGGCCGCGCTCGCTCCGTAATCTGCGCTTGTTCGCAAGGTTTGGTGCCGGATCGTAGGAGGGAGCGCAGAATTGGGAGCGAGCGCCGGGGACCAGAGCCCCCCGGGAGTGCGCCCGGTAGGCGCGTGCGGTGAGGCGTCCAGTGCACTCGGGAGGGGGGCACGCGCGGGCGCGCGGCGCTCGCTCCGTGATCTGCGCTCGTTCGCAAGGTTTGGCGCCGGATTGTGGGAGGGAGCGCAGATTTGCGAGCGAGTGTCGGGGAAGGGGGCGCAGGCGACCGGGCGGCGAGCATGTTGCGGGCCGGGAGGCGCGGCAGCGCGGCGCTCGCTCAGTGATCTGCGCTCGTTCGCAAGGTTTGGCGCCGGATCGTGGGAGGGAGCGCAGAATTGGGAACGAGCGCCGGGGCAGGGGAGGCCTGCGACCGGGCGGCGAGCGCGGTGCGGGCCGGGAGGCGCGGCCGCGCGGCGCTCGCTCTGTAATCTGCGCTCGTTCGCAAGGTTTGGCGCCGGATCGTGGGAGGGAACGCAGATTTGCGAACGAGCGCCGGGTGGAGCGCCAGCCAGCCCAAACGCCCCCGATCAATGCGCTAGGATGGAGCAGTTGCAGCTTTTCTTTAACTCCCGTCCAGTGAGGCGGAGAAGGGGGGCTCGAATATGGGTACGCGAACTGTGCTGGAAAGCGCTGACATCTCGCGCGCGCTGACTCGAATCTCGCACGAAATCATCGAAGCGAACAAGGGTGTTGAAGGCCTGGTCCTGGTGGGTATCCCGACCCGTGGCACTACCCTGGCGCAGCGCATCGCCGCGATCATCTCGCGGATCGAGGGCGTCGACGTCCCGGTCGGCAGCCTCGACGTCACGATGTACCGCGATGATCTCTCGAAGCACCCAACTCGGGCGCCGCGGCCGACCGAGATGCCCGTGGCGGGCGTCGACGGCGCGACCGTCGTGCTCGTCGACGATGTGCTCTACTCCGGCCGCACGGTGCGGGCGGCCCTCGACGCGCTGAACGACCACGGCAGGCCCCGCGCGGTGCGCCTCGCGGCGCTCATCGACCGCGGCCACCGGGAACTCCCGATCAGGGCCGACTACATCGGCAAGAACCTGCCGAGCGCGAAGCACGAACGGATCTCCGTCCGGCTGCAGGAGCACGACGGAGCCGACGAGGTCACAATCTCGTCGGGCCCTGCAGCCGAAGTGAGCCCCG
This sequence comes from Leucobacter luti, assembly GCF_050310065.1. Lineage (GTDB taxonomy): Bacteria > Actinomycetota > Actinomycetes > Actinomycetales > Microbacteriaceae > Leucobacter > Leucobacter luti_B. The sequence goes on from NZ_CP190007.1 coordinate 1,888,792, forward strand.
CAGCCGAAAGCGAGGCCGCCGAGTGAGGCACCTGCTCGACACGAAGACGCTCACCCGCGACGAGGCGATCCTGATCCTCGACACGGCAGAGGAGATGGCGGCGACGCAGCAGCGGGAGGTGCGTAAGCTCCCGACGCTCCGCGGCAAGACAGTCGTGAACCTCTTCTTCGAGGATTCGACCCGGACGAGGATCTCCTTCGAGGCCGCGGCGAAGCGCCTCTCGGCCGACGTCATCAATTTCAGCGCCAAGGGCTCCTCGGTGTCGAAGGGCGAGTCGCTGAAGGACACGGCCCAGACGCTGCAGGCGATCGGCGCGGACGGTGTCGTGATCCGGCACCCGGCGTCCGGAGCCCCGGCGCGCCTCGCGAGCAGCGGCTGGATCGACGCCGGCGTGCTGAACGCCGGCGATGGCACGCACGAGCACCCGACGCAGGCGCTCCTCGACGCGTTCACGATGCGCCGTCGCCTCTTCGGCGACGCGGGCCGGGGCCGGGATCTCGACGGCGTCTCCGTTGTGATCGTCGGCGACATCGCCCACTCGCGCGTCGCCCGCTCGAACCTGTGGCTACTCACGACGCTCGGCGCGAAGGTCAGCTTCGTCGCGCCCGAGACGCTCATCCCGTTCGGCTCGCGCACGTGGCCCGTCACGGTGCATCACTCGCTCGACCGGGCGCTGGCCGAGGAGAAGCCCGACGTCGTCATGATGCTCCGGATCCAGAGCGAGCGCATGCACGCCGCGTTCTTCCCGAACGAGCGGGAGTACGCTCGGAACTGGGGGCTCGACGATCCGCGCGTCGCGGGGCTCGCGGAGCGCACGATCATCATGCACCCCGGCCCGATGAACCGCGGCCTCGAGATTTCCTCGGGCGCGGCGGATTCGCCGCGCTCGACCGTGCTGGAGCAGGTCGCCAACGGCGTCTCTGTCCGCATGGCCGCCCTGTACCTGCTGCTGTCCGGAGAACGAGGAGCAACCGCATGAAGAACCCCGGCATCCTGATCCGCAACGCCCGCATCGCGGCCGAGCTCACCGAGCGCGGCCAGGCGATCGAGGGCGCGGCGCCCACCGATCTCCGGATCGCGGGCGGCCGGATCGTCGAGCGCGGATCCGGCCTGGAGGCACGGGACGGCGAGCGCGTGATCGACGCCACGGGCCTCGTCGCGCTGACCGGCCTCGTCGACCTCCACACGCACCTGCGCGAGCCCGGCTTCGAGCAGTCCGAGACGGTGCTCACGGGCACCCGCGCCGCCGCGGCTGGCGGCTTCACGAGCGTCTTCGCGATGGCGAACACTATGCCCGTGCAGGACACGGCCGGCGTGGTCGAGCAGGTGCAGGCGCTCGGCGACGCGGCCGGCTACGCGACCGTGCGCCCGATCGGCGCCGTCACCGAAGATCTCGCGGGCGAGCGACTGAGCGAGATCGGCGCGATGGCCGAGTCCCGCGCCGGCGTGCGGGTCTTCTCTGACGACGGCAAGTGCGTCCACGACCCGCTGCTCATGCGCCGCGCGCTCGAGTACGTGAAGACCTTCGACGGTGTCATCGCGCAGCACGCGCAGGATCCGCGCCTCACGGAGGGCGCGCAGATGAACGAGGGCGCGCTCTCGAGCGAGCTGGGCCTGAAGGGCTGGCCCGCGGTCGCCGAGGAGTCGATCATCGCGCGCGACGCCCTGCTCGCCGAGCACATCGGCGCGCGGCTGCACGTCTGCCACCTGTCGACAGCCGGCTCGGTCGAGGTCGTGCGCTGGGCGAAGGCCCGCGGCGTGCAGATCACGGCCGAGGTCGCCCCGCACCACCTGATCCTGACCGAGGAGCTCGTGCGCAGCTACGATCCCCGCTACAAGGTGAACCCGCCGCTCCGCCGCGAGGAGGACGTGCAGGCGCTGCGTCGCGCGGTCGCCGACGGGGTCATCGACATCATCGCGACGGATCACGCCCCGCACCCCGTCGAGGCGAAGGAGTGCGAGTGGGACGCCGCGGCGTTCGGCATGGTCGGGCTCGAGTCGGCGCTGCCGATTGCGATCCTGACCCTGATCGGCGAGGGGCACCTCAGCTGGGCCGAGCTCGAGCGCATGCTCTCCGAGACGCCCGCGGCGATCGGCCGCCTCGACGGGCACCCCGAGGCGCTCGCCGAGGGTCAGCCGGCCGACATCGCGCTCGTCGACCCGAGCGGCACGAGCGAGTTCGACCTCGGCCGCCTCCGCGGTCAGAGCGTCAACTCCCCGTTCCTCGGCATGGCGCTGCCGGGCCGCGTCGCCTACACGATCCGCCGCGGCTACCTCACGCTCGACGGCGGCGAGCTCGTCGCCCCGGAGACGGTTGCGGCGGCAGCACACGCGGCTGCGGCTCACACCGCCGCGAACGGGAGCACCGCCCAGTGAGCCGCACCGCCTTCACGATCTTCATGATCTCGATCGCCGGGATCATGCTGATCGCCATGCTCATCGCCTGGCGCGCGCGTGGCAAGCGCGCCGCCGCGATGTTCGGCCCCCAGGCCGGGGCCGAGGCCACGCCGGAGACCGCGGAAGAGGCCGGGTCTGAGGCCCCGCTCGGCGGCGAGTTCGTCGCCGAGTTCCGCGACGTCAGCTACGTCTCGACGACCCCCGCGGGCGCGCCGCTCGAGCGCGTCGCGATCCCGGGCCTCACATACAAGGGCTTCGCAGACGTCGAGGTGCGCCGCGGCGGCGTCACGATCGCGGTGACGGGAGAGACCCCCGTCGAGATCGCGGCGGCCCGCGTGCTCGGCACGGCGACGACGAACGGCCGAATCGGCAAGGCCGTCGAGCGGGACGGGCTCTCCCTCCTGCTCTGGCAGGCCGACACCCCTGAAGGACCACGGGAGCTCGAATCGAGCTTCCGACTCGCGGAGCCGGCCGTGCAGCGCCGCTTCGCCGAGGCGATCGCGAGCATCGCGGCCGCCCCGCACATGAACGAACCCGACACCACGACCCAGGAGGATGCGTGACCACGAATACGACCGAAGTAACGGTGCCGCCGGCATCGGCAGTGCCCGAGGGGGCAGCCGTGCTGGTGCTCGAGGACGGCGCACGATACGTCGGCCGCGCCTACGGCGCGACCGGGCGCACGCTCGGCGAGGTCGTGTTCTCCACCGGCATGACCGGCTACCAGGAGACGCTGACCGACCCGTCCTACGCGGGGCAGATCGTCCTCATGACCGCGCCGCACATCGGCAACACGGGCGTGAACGACACCGACATGGAGAGCCGCAAGATCTGGGTCTCGGGCTTCATCGTGCGCGACCCCGCTCGCCGCGTCTCGAACTTCCGCGCCGAGCGCTCGCTCGACGAGGATCTCGTCGCCGATGGCGTCGTCGGGATCTCGGGCGTCGACACCCGCGCGATCACCCGCCACATCCGCTCGGCCGGCGCGATGCGCGCAGGCGTGTTCTCGGGCGCGGATCTGGGGCTCTCCGATGAGGAGCAGCTCACGCTCGTCCGCGAGCAGGCCGGCATGGCCGGCAAGAACCTCTCCGACGAGGTCACGACCCCTGAGCGCTACGACGTCCCCGTCGCCGACGGCGTCGAGCGCGTCGGCTCGATCGCGGTGCTCGACCTCGGGATCAAGCGCGCGACCGTCACCTACCTCTCGGAGCACGGCTTCGACGTGATCGTGCTGCCGGCGTCGACGACGCTCGAGGAGATCCGCGAAATCGCCCCCGACGCGCTGTTCTTCTCGAACGGCCCCGGCGATCCTGCGGCGAGCGACGCGCAGGTGCTCGTGCTGCGCGAGCTGCTCCGCGACGGGGTGCCGTACTTCGGGATCTGCTTCGGCAACCAGCTGCTCGGCCGCGCGCTCGGCTTCACCACCTACAAGCTGCCCTTCGGTCACCGCGGCATCAACCAGCCGGTGCTCGACAAGCGCACGGGTCGGGTCGAGATCACGGCGCAGAATCACGGCTTCGCCGTCGAGGCGCCGATCGAGGGCGAGTTCGACGCACCCGAGGGCTTCGGCCGCGTGCAGGTCAGCCACTACAGCCTGAACGACCAGGTCGTCGAGGGGCTCGAGTGCCTCGACATCCCGGCCTTCTCGGTCCAGTACCACCCCGAGGCCGCTGCGGGTCCGCACGACGCCTTCTACCTCTTCGATCGTTTCCGCGCGCTGGTCAAGGATCGCGCCGCCGCCTCCAAGGTCCAGGGAGCCTAAAGCCACATGCCCAAGCGTTCAGACATCAATTCCGTCCTCGTCATCGGCTCCGGCCCGATCGTCATCGGCCAGGCCTGCGAGTTCGACTACTCGGGCACCCAGGCGTGCCGCGTGCTCCGCGAGGAGGGCGTCCGCGTCATCCTCGTGAACTCGAACCCCGCGACGATCATGACCGACCCCGACTTCGCCGACGCGACCTACGTCGAGCCGATCACCCCCGAGGTGATCGAGTCGATCATCATCAAGGAGCGCCCCGACGCGATCCTCCCGACCCTCGGCGGCCAGACCGCGCTCAACGCGGCCATGGCGCTGCACGAGCAGGGGATCCTGGAGCGCCACGGCGTCGAGCTGATCGGCGCGAAGGTCGACGCGATCCAGCGCGGCGAGGATCGCCAGATCTTCAAGGAGCTCGTGATCGAGGCCGGCGCCGACGTCGCGCGCTCGCACATCGCGCACACGCTCGAGGAGGCGAAGGAGTTCGCGAAGGATCTCGGCTACCCGCTCGTGGTGCGCCCCTCCTTCACGATGGGCGGCCTCGGCTCCGGCTTCGCGTACACGGAGGAGGAGCTCGTGCGCATCGCGGGCGACGGCCTCCACTACAGCCCGACCACCGAGGTGCTCCTCGAGGAGTCGATCCTCGGCTGGAAGGAGTATGAGCTCGAGCTCATGCGCGACCAGTCCGACAACACGGTCGTCGTCTGCTCGATCGAGAACGTCGACGCCGTGGGCGTGCACACGGGCGACTCGATCACGGTCGCGCCGGCGCTCACCCTCACGGACCGCGAGTTCCAGAAGCTCCGCGACATCGGCATCGAGATCATCCGCTCGGTGGGCGTCGATACGGGCGGCTGCAACATCCAGTTCGCGGTCGACCCCCGGACCGGCCGGATCATCGTCATCGAGATGAACCCCCGCGTCTCGCGCTCCTCGGCGCTCGCGTCGAAGGCCACGGGCTTCCCGATCGCGAAGATCGCCGCGAAGCTCGCGATCGGCTACCGCCTCGACGAGATCCCGAACGACATCACGCAGAAGACGCCCGCGAGCTTCGAGCCCACGATCGACTACGTCGTCGTGAAGGCGCCGCGCTTCGCGTTCGAGAAGTTCCCCGCTGCCGACGACACGCTGACGACGACCATGAAGTCGGTCGGTGAGGCGATGGCGATCGGCCGCAACTTCACGACCGCGCTGCAGAAGTCGCTGCGCTCGCTCGAGAAGCGCGGCACCTCGTTCCACTGGGGCGAGGAGAACCGCCCGGTCGCGGAGCTGCTCGAGACGATCAAGCGCCCCACGGACGGCCGGATCGTCGACGTGCAGCAAGCGCTCCGCCTCGGCGCGACGATCGAGCAGGTGTTCGAGTCGACCGCGATCGATCCCTGGTTCCTCGATCAGATCCAGCTCATCAACGAGGTCGCCGAGCAGGTGCGCACGGCGGATCAGCTCACGCTCGACGTGCTGCGCGAGGCGAAGGATCACGGCTTCTCCGACGCCCAGATCGCGGCGATCCGCGGCGTCTCAGAGTCGGAGATCCGCGGCCTCCGCCACGGGCTCGGCCTGCGCCCCGTCTACAAGACGGTCGACACGTGCGCCGGCGAGTTCCCCGCGCTCACGCCGTACCACTACTCCTCGTACGACCTCGAGACCGAGGTCACCCCGTCCGACCGCAAGAAGGTCGTGATCCTGGGATCCGGTCCCAACCGCATCGGCCAGGGTGTCGAGTTCGACTACTCGTGCGTGCACGCCTCGTTCGCGCTCTCCGAGGCGGGCTACGAGACGATCATGATCAACTGCAATCCCGAGACCGTCTCGACCGACTACGACACCTCGGATCGCCTCTACTTCGAGCCGCTCACGCTCGAGGACGTGCTCGAGGTCATCCACGCGGAGCGCGCATCGGGCGAACTCCTCGGCGTGGTCGTGCAGCTCGGCGGGCAGACGGCCCTCGGCCTCGCGCAGCCGCTCAAGGACGCTGGCGTGCCGATCCTCGGCACGACGCCCGAGGCGATCGACCTCGCGGAGGAGCGCGGCGCGTTCGCCGGCATCCTCGAGCGCGCAGGCCTCGTCGCCCCGCGCAACGGCACGGCGATCGACGAGGAAGGCGCGATCCGGATCGCCGAGGAGATCGGCTACCCCGTGCTCGTCCGCCCGTCGTTCGTGCTCGGCGGCCGCGGCATGGAGATCGTGTACGACACGGCGAGCCTGCACGGCTACTTCGAGCGGATCGAGGGCCACGCGCTCGTCGGCCCGGGCCACCCGCTCCTCGTCGATCGCTTCCTCGACGACGCGATCGAGATCGACGTCGACGCCCTCTACGACGGCGAGCAGCTCTACGTCGGCGGCGTCATGGAGCACATCGAGGAGGCCGGCGTGCACTCGGGTGACTCGAGCTGCACTCTGCCGCCCGTCACGCTCGGCCACGACCAGATCGCCGAGGTGCGCGAGGCGACGCTCGGGATCGCCGCGGGTCTCGGCGTGCGCGGTCTCCTGAATGTCCAGTTCGCGATCGGCCAGGGCGTGCTCTACGTGCTCGAGGCCAACCCGCGCGCCTCGCGCACGGTGCCGTTCGTTTCGAAGGCGCTCGGGATCCCGCTCGCGAAGGCCGCCTCGCGGATCATGGCGGGGGAGTCGATCCAGCAACTTATCGATCAGGGCTTCCTGCCGGAGCGCGACGGTTCGCGCGCCCCGATCGACGCCCCCATCGCGGTCAAGGAGGCGGTGCTCCCGTTCAAGCGCTTCCGCACGCACGAGGGCCTCGTGGTCGACTCGCTGCTCGGGCCGGAGATGCGCTCGACGGGCGAGGTCATGGGCATGGATCGGGACTTCCCGACGGCCTTCGCGAAGAGCCAGTCGGCCGCGGGCAGCGAGCTGCCGAAGTCGGGCACCGTGTTCCTCTCGGTGGCGGATCGCGACAAGCGCTCGATCGTGCTGCCTGCGCTCCGCCTGCAGGAGCTGGGCTACCGGATCCTTGCGACTCAGGGCACTCAGGTCGTGCTCGGCCGCAATGGAATCGAGTCCGAGGTCGTGCGCAAGCACTCGCTCCAAGTTGAGGGCGATACGATCGTTGATCTCATCAATCGGGGAGAGGTGGACATGATCGTGAACACCCCGTCGGGCAGCTCGGCCCGCGCGGACGGCTACGAGATCCGCGCGGCGGCTGTCGCGGCGGACAAGCCGATCTTCACGACCGTGTCAGAGCTCTCGGCGGCGGTCGGCGCCGTGTCCGCCCAGCGCGGCGGCTTCGACGTGAAGTCCCTGCAGGAGTACGAGGCGGATCGGGTTGCGGCCCGGGAGGCTGCCGCACGATGACGTCCTCGACGTTCGGTTCCCGGCTCGCGGCGGAGTTCGCCGCGGGCCGGCACCTGTGTGCGGGCATCGACCCGCACGCCCAGCTTCTCGCTGACTGGGGCCTCGCGGACGACGCCGACGGCGCCGAGCGGATGGGCCGGGAGGTCGTTGCCGCGGCTGCGGGGGTCGCCGCGTGCGTCAAGCCGCAGATCGCCTTCTTCGAGCGTTTCGGCTCCGCCGGCTATGTCGCGCTCGAGCGAGTGCTCGCCGAGGCGCGCTCGGCCGGCGTGCTCGTCGTCGCCGATGTGAAGCGCGGCGATATCGGCACGAGCTTTGCCGCGTACGCCGACGCGTGGCTCGCGCCGGGGTCTCCGCTCGAGTCTGACGCCATGACCGTGGCCGCTTATCAGGGATTCGGCACACTCGCAGGTGCCCTCGATCGCGTGCAGAACGACGGAAAAGGCCTGTTCGTGCTGGCAGCGACGTCAAATCCGGAAGCGCGCGATATACAGCGTGCCAAAACTCCTGACGGGCGCACGGTTGCAGCGACTATTGTTGATGACGCGGTTGCATGGAATGCTTCCGTGGCCTGGGGGGAGGCCGTAGGATCCGTCGGTGTCGTGTTGGGGGCGACACTCGACTTGCAGGACTTTGGGATCGACACCGGCAGCCAGCCGGACGGTCCTTCGCTCCCCGTGCTCGCCCCCGGTTTCGGCCATCAGGGCGGGCGCGTGGAGGACGCACGCGAGCTCTTCGGGGGGATTGGGCACGCGTTGCTCGCTAATGAGTCCCGCAGCATTCTCGGTGGCGGCCCGCAGGGGCTGGCGGCGAGGATCGGGGACCGAGCCGCGGCAATCGCCGCTGCGCTCGACGACCGTCGGGCGTAGTCAATTCATGTAAAGGGATGAGCACGATGAACGGTAGTGGGGAAACGACCGAACGTACGATGCCCGAGGTCGACAGGATCGCCGCGAACCGCGCGGCGATCGCTGCTCGACAGGCCAGGGCCGAGCTCAAGCGGAAACTCCGCTCGGGGGAGGTCTCGCCGTTGCGCGTTCTCGAGCAATCGAGGGTGCCTGGCACGCCTGAAGCCTCGTTGAGGATCACCGATTTCCTGCTGTCCTTCCCCGCCATTGGCGCGGTGAAGGCGGAGCGGATCCGCACGGATCTGGAGATTTCGGATCGCAAGCGGCTGGGGGGCCTCGGAAAGTTGCAGCGCGATCGGCTGGAGCGCTTCGTGCGCGAGCGTACGGGTTCGGGCCGCGCGGGCTCACGCCCGCCGCTCACGGTGCTTGCAGGCCCGACCGCGGTCGGCAAGGGCACCGTGGCCGCGTTCGTTCGTGAGCACTACCCCGAGGTGAAGCTTTCAGTCTCGGCAACCACGCGGGCTCCGCGCCCAGGCGAGGTGCACGGCTCGCACTACTTCTTCGTCGACGACGAGGGCTTCGACCGCATGCTCGCGGGCGACGAGCTGCTCGAGTGGGCGACGGTGCATAACCAGCACCGCTACGGCACGCCCCGCGGCCCCGTCGTGGAGGCCTCGGAGCGCGGTGAGATCATGCTCCTCGAGATCGACCTGCAGGGTGCGCGCCAGGTGCGTGCCTCGATGCCCGAGGCGCGCCTCGTGTTCCTCGCCCCGCCCAGCTGGGACGAGCTCGTCGACCGCCTCGTCGGCCGCGGCACCGAGGACGAGGCCGAGCGCGAGCGCCGGCTCGAGACCGCGAAGGTCGAGCTCGCCGCAGCGGACGAGTTCGACGAGATCATCGTGAACGACGAGGTCCCGCGCGCGGCCGCCCGCCTCGTCGAGCTCATGCGCGGGGGCAACTAGCCGCCGCGCCCGCGCGGTCCGGGGGCACAGAAGCGCAAAGCGATAGTCTGGGTTCGTGCAACCGAGCCTGATCGACGCGAGTTTGCGTCTTCTGGCCCCCTGGGCCGCCGAGGGGGTCGACGCGGTCACCTCCCTCGACCCCAAGCAGTTCCTCGGAATCCCGCTCGCGCTCGTGGGAGCGGCCCTCCTCGCCTTCGGGGCGCAGTATCAGTCGCGCGGCCTCAACAAGGTCGAGCGCATTGTCGGCACGAGCGCCGGCGCCGGGCTCTCATTCGGGCACATCAGGAAGCTTCTGTGCCGGCCGTCGTGGGTCATCGGCACACTGCTCCTCGGCCTCGCGGTCGCGTTTCAGATCGGCTCGCTCTCGCTCTCGCCGCTCATCATCGTGCAACCGATCGGTGTCGTGGGGCTCATCATCACGTCGATCCTGAACTCCCGCGTGAGTGGGGTGAAACTCGGCAAACGGGTGCAGAGCTCGATCGCCATCGCCGTGCTCGGCATCGTCGCGTTCGTCACCATCGCGGCGTTCACGGCGGCAGACCGGCCGGTCACGGATCGTAAGCTCATCGTCATCCTGGTCACCTTCGCCGTCGTGTTCACGGCAGCGATCGTGCTGTTCCTCCTGTTCCGACACCGTGGGGTCGCGATCATCTACATCGTGGGTGCGGGCACGCTGTACGGCTTTGTCGCGACGTTCGCGAAGTCGGTCATCGGTCGCCTCATGCAGGGGGAGTTCGAGTGGCTCACGTGGGCGTGCGTGCTCGCGCTCATCGCTGGCGCCCTGCTCGGCATGGTGTTCGTGCAGAACGCGTACTCCTCGGGACCGCCAGACCTCGTGGTCGCCGGGCTCACCGTGATCGATCCGATCGTCGCGGTCCTCATCGGCATCGTGGTGCTCGACGAGGCCGCCGGCGCACCGCTCTGGGCGGTATCCGTGTTCATCGTTTCGGGGGCGGTCGCCATCGCCGGGGTGGTCGGGCTCGCGAAGTTCCACCCGCAGACGGGGCTCTCGGCGATTGCGGCGAAGGATCCGGAGCCGCTCCAGAGCACGGATCCCTCCGACTGACCGCGCGCCGCCTGCACGCCGCCCGCACGCCCTGCGCGAACAGCCGCCGAAAAGCGGGCTCGTCTAAGGGCGGTGCCATACTCTGGGAACTGCGCGGGGGCGGTTGATCCGGCCCCGGCAAGCGCAGGGAGGGGTCCGAGTGAGCATTTCACGAAGCCGAGAGGCCGGCGTGGCGCGCGCGCCCTGGGTGCCGCTGCTCGCAACCGGCGCCCTCGTCATCATCGCGGGCATCGGGCTTTTGATCTGGCCGTTCTTCGCCGCAAGCTGGCTGCTCGTCGTCATTTTCGGCGGCGCGATCATCGCGAACGGCCTGGCCGTGCTCGTGCGCGGCGGCCCGGGCTCCGTGCTCGGGGGAGTGATCCTCATCGTCGCCGGCGTCGTGGCCATGGCGTTCGCGCCCGTCACGGCGAGCGTGCTCGTGACGCTGCTCGGCGGCCTCCTGCTCGTGATCGGCGTTGCGTGGGTCGGGATCGGCGCCCGCGTCGCGGGCGGGAGCCCCGTCGTGCTGATCCCGGGCGTCCTGCTGCTGCTCGCGGGCGTCGTCGCCCTGATCTGGCCCGATGTCGCGCTCAGCATCATCGCCGTCATCGCCGGCCTCGTGATGCTGTTCGTCGGCGTGCTTATCGTGCGCGCGTCGCTCCGCCTCCGCAAGGGCCCGCCGCCCGAGCGCACCACGATCATCATCGACTGAGTGGAGGTCGCGCCGTGACTGAGCGTGAGGCGAGCGAGCAGGATCCGGGCTTGCGGGCGCTCGAGCGCGCCTTCCCCGCGGAGCGGGCTAAGGCGTTCACGGACGCCGTCATCGCGATCGCGATGACGCTCCTGATCCTGCCGCTCATGGAGTCGGCGACGGAACTCGACGCCGAGGGGCTCTCGACCGTGGAGTGGTTCGACGCGCACGCGTCGCAGCTCTTCACCTTCGTGCTGAGCTTCACGATTATCGGCTTCTTCTGGCTCGGACACCACCGCGTCTTCGACCAGGTCGACCGCATGAGCAACGGCCTGCTCTGGCTCACGCTGCTCTGGCTGCTTTCGATCGTGTGGCTCCCCGTCGCGACGGCGCTCACGGGCCAGGGCTCGGCGCACGATTCCGTCATGGTGAGGATCTACGTCGGCAGCATGTTCGCGACGCAGCTGATCTGGTTGTTCATCAGGTGGTATCTGCTCAGGCACCCCGATCTGCACCGGATCTCTCGTGCCACCTCGCGCGAGGGTATCATCGGTGCGGCCGTCAACGCGCTGTTCTTCCTGATCGCAGGCGTGATCGCGGCGCTCTTCCCGAGCGTCGGCTACTGGGCGCTGCTCATCCTCTTCCTCACGGGTCCGGCGCGCCGGCTTGCCCGGATCATCAGCGTGCGGCGGTCTCGCCGCGGCTGAGCGCCCGGATTCGCTATGCTGGAGCGGTTGCGCGGGGCGTTAGCTCAGTCGGTTAGAGCAGCGGACTCATAATCCGTCGGTCGCGGGTTCAAGTCCCGCACGCCCTACTCCCGTCGCTCGGGCGGTCTACGGCTTCGCGTTGTCGAGGTAGACGAGGTGGCCGCTCGGCGTGACGAACGCCGTCTTGTTTCGCAGGAGCAGGTCTTTCAGCTCCTCGGTGGTCTTGCCGTTCTTCTTGGCGACGGCGTCGATGTTGTCGCCGAGCGCGTCGATGGCCTCCTGGCCGTTCATTTTCTCCGGCAGGAAGCCGCCGCCGGGAGCGGGAGTGGGGGTCGGGCTCTGGGTCACGTCGTCCTCCTTGGACTGGTCGCCGCCGGAATCGGGGGTGGTCGTCGTCTGATCACCCGCGCTCGCGTGACCATCTGCACCACTATTGTCCGCGGCGGTGGACAGAAGTTGAAATGTGACGAAGACCGCCGCCGCGGCCAGCACCAGCGCCCCAATGACGATGAGTGCGGTGCGATTCTTCCTGGTCTGCCCATCATTTTGCGCGGTCATTGTGGCCCCCTTCCGGCCGTGCGACGAGAGGGTCACATCGGCATCGGCCGTTGTTTATTTATACAAATATCGTAGTTAACCAATCTGAAAGCTGCGAGAAGTCTATGAAGATGTTACGTTCTCATAGGAATGCCAACTGGTACTCAAGCCAGCAACACATTGGGGACTAATGAAGAGACAACTCCGCACATGGTCAGCAGTGACCGCAGCAACCGTCGGTATCGGCGCCATGACGCTCGGAGGTGCTGGCCTCGCCGCCAACGCGACCGAGCCCGCGGCTGAGGCGCCCACGGAACTCGTCGCTGTTAATAAGTACGAAGCTGCCGAAGCCCTCACGGGCAAGACTGAGGCGCTCCTGAGGAGCGAGGAAGCCAAGCGGTACATCAAGGTGACCGACGGTGGGCACGTCATTCATCTTGACGAAGAGCTCGCGCAGCGGGCCAACAGCGTGGAGCTGCGCACCGCGTCGAAGGCCGCGCCGATCCCCGGCGATCCCGCTGCGGGCTCGCTGCCGGGCGCCCCGGTCACGATCTACCTCGACTTCGACGGCGAGACCGTCGAGGGCACCGAGTGGAACCGCACAGAGGACAAGGCGTCGATGACGTTTGCGGCCGCGAGCGCCGCGGACGCCGCGTACCAGAAGGAGGTCTGGGCAGCAGTCGCCGAGGACTACGCTCCCTTCAACGTCAACGTGACGACGACGAACCCCGGCCCCGAGGGCCTCTTCAAGTCGTCGGCCGACGACGCGGTCTTCGGCTCGCACGTGGTCATCACCGATTCCTACTCCGACGTTCTCGGACAGGCCGAGGGCTCCGGTGGCATCGCCTTCCTCAGCGGAGCGGGCTCGCACTACCTTTCCCCGGCATTCGTCTTCGCCTCGGCGATGGCGGGCGACCCCTCGCAGGCGCCCGCGAAGTCCGTCGCAGAGGCCGCCTCGCACGAGGCCGGCCACAACTTCGGCCTCGAGCACGACGGGATCGGGAGCAAGGAGTACTTCAACCCTGAGGGTGGCCTCTGGGGCCCCGTCATGGGCGCGGTGTACCACGCTCCCGTGTCTCAGTGGTCGATCGGCGACTATGCAGGAGCCACGAACAAGCAAGACGATCTTGCGGTCATCACCGATCGAAGCGCGGCCAGCTACGTCTTTACCGGTGCGACGCTTGACGGCCAGCCCTACACGGGCAAATCCGTCTGCCCGCTCGGCGATGCCGACCCGCAGAACCCGAAGCCGGGCGACCAGTGGCAGGTGCCCAACGCTGAAAACAGGTGCGACGGCACGGGTGCCATGATCACGCTGAACTTCGAGTACACGGACCGCGCCGACGCGCGTGCCGACTCGGTGGGCAACGATGCCGCATCGGCCACGGTCGTTGACAACGCGTCCGGCAGCTTCGAGGCGGAGGGTGTCATCATCAACCGCGCAGACGTCGACGTGTTCCGCGTGAACACCGCCGGTGGCGAGCTCACGGCCCAGGTGGATGTCGCTGAGATCAGCCCGAACCTCGACGCGAAGCTCACGCTGACCGACTCGAGCGGCGCCACGGTGGCCGAGAACGATCCGGCCGCGACGCGCGACAGCGACACGAAGGCCACCGGCCTTGACGCTTCTCTCTCGGCCACGGGCCTCGCAGCTGGTGCGTACTACCTCACGGTTGACGGTGTCGGCGCGGGCGATCCGGGCTCGGCGACCCCCGCGGGATCCGACGGCTACAGCGACTACGGCAGCCTGGGCAACTACACGCTCTCCGGCACCGCGGCTCCGGCCGAGGCGGCAATCGCTCCCGTGACCATCACCTCGCCGGCCGACGGCGCGACGGTTCCGGCCGGCACGCTCAAGGTCACCGGTAAGGGCGAGCCCGGCGCGACCATCACGGTTGCGGGCCCCGACGGCGTCGGCGACGTGCTCGTCGGTGCCGATGGCAACTGGACCGCGGACGTGCCCGTCTCGAACTACGGCACCTTCGACATCAAGGCAACGCAGGATGTCGACGGCAGCTCCGCGGCGGTCAAGATCAACGTCAACATCCCGGCGCCGGTCGTGAACCCCGTCGCGAACGTGGACGAGGGCAAGGCTGTCACGGTCACCGGTAAGGGCGTCGCTGGTGCTACGGTCACCGTCACCTACACCCGCGCAGGCGGCACCGCGGTCGTCGGCGAGGCCACCGTGGCCGCAGACGGTACCTGGAGCCTCGACCTCGGCGTCCTGCCGGTCGGCGAGTACACCGTGCTCGCGACGCAGGCCCTCGACGGCCAGGTCTCCGGCGAGTCGAACCACGTGACCTTCGCGGTCGTCGGCGCAGGCGGCGGCGGTGGCGGCGGTAACGGCGGCGGCAACGGCGGCGGTGGCGACGGCGAGCTCCCGACTACGGGTGGCGATTCGATGGCGGGCCTCGCGCTCGGCGCGATCGCGCTCCTCGCAGCGGGCGCTGGCGCTGGTGCGCTGGCACTCCGTCGCAGCAAGGCCGCTCTCTAAGGCCTAGCGCGTCACGAACGGCCGTGCCCCGGTCCTCCTCGAGAGGATCGGGGCACGGCCGTTTCTGCGACCGATCCGGGATTACTTCTTTCAGCATAGACATTGATCAATGTTGGTCGGAATGCTAGTTTTCTCAGGGTGTCGCTCTGCGCGATGCTGAAACCGGGGGACGCATGGGACAGGGCACGCGCTGGGCTGCACGGGGAAAAGGGGCAGCACGGGGAAAAGGAGCAGCACTCGCGTGCGCCGCCGCGCTCGGCGCGGTACTGCTCATCGCCTCGCCGGGCGCCGCGGCGGCGGTCGAGGGCGGTCCTGATCCTGCGCCAATTGCGGCGTCGGATCTCTCCGAGCTCGACGCGCAGCGGTCCGGGAGGACGCCGGAGGCGATCCGCGAGGCGGAGACACGCGGCGAGCTCCGGGTGGTCGACGGCGGATTCCTCGTGGTGATCGATCCTGAGCCGCCGAGCACGGGCATCGTCGCGCTCGAGGAGTCTGGGGCCGAGCCAGGCCCCGGTCAGGATCCGGCCGCCGCGCCCGAGGGAGCCGCGATCCCGGGCGACCCCGTTGGCGGGTCCAGGCCTGGGGCGCCCGTCACGATCTTCCTCGACTTCGACGGCGAACGGGTCGTCGAATCGATCTGGAACGAGCTCGCGGGCATCGACGTGCTTGACTTCGCCCCGGCGCTCCACCGGGATCCCGAGCTCGAATGGCTGCTGTGGGCGAGCGTCGCGGAAGACTTCGCGCCGTTCGACGTGAACGTGACGACCGCCAAGCCTGCCCCGGGCGACCTGGTGAAGAGCTCGGATGACGACGAGCGCTACGGATCTCACATCGTCATCACGTCCTCGGGCGAGGACGTGTATCCCGATGCGCGCGACAAAGGCGGGATCGCGATGCTCGGTGGTACGGGCTCCCTCTACCAGTCGCCCGCGTATGTCTTCGGCAACGCGTACGAGGCGGATACGCCGCCCGCCGAGTGGGTGAAGACCGTGGCGGAGCGCGCAGCGCACGAGGCGGGACACAACTTCGGCCTCGCTCACGATGGCTACGCGGATCAGGAGTATTACTGGCCGTGCTGCGGGATCTGGGCCCCCACCATGGGGGCGGCGTACACAGTTCCGCTGAGCCAGTGGTCCAAGGGTGAGTACGCGAACGCGAGCAACACCGAGGACGACCTCGCGGTGATCACCGATCGCTCCGCGGCCCTGCACTTCTACCTGTGGAGCACGCTCCCGAACGGCTCCCGCTACGCCGGCACGCTCTGCCCGCTCGGCGGCGCTCAGGAGATGGATCCGCAGCCGGGGGACTCCTTCCTCTCCGTGGGCGTGGGCGGCGAGTGCGACGGCACTGGCGTGCCGCTCACACTCCGCTTCGAGTACCTCGACCGGGCCGAGCTCCGCGCCGACGACTTCCCGGATGCACCGGGAGGCCCGGGCCCGGGGGAGCCGGCCGCACCTTCGCCGGCTGGCGGCAGCTTCTCGGTCGCCGGCGTGATCTCGACGAGCGCGGATCGCGACGCCCACACCTTCACGACGACCGGCGGCCGCCTCTCGACGCGCGTCGACGCGGCGAGCATCGCGCCGAACCTCGACACGCGGCTCACCCTCAGCGACGCGTCCGGGCGCGTGCTCGCGAGCGACACGCCGGAGACGACCCGGCAGGGCAACGAGGCGGTCGGACTCGCGGCGTCCGTCTCCGCGACGCTGCCCGCCGACACCTACACGCTCACTGTCGAAGGCGTCGGCCAGGGAGACCCCGGCACGGTCGAATCCTGGCTCGCGAACGCCTACGCCTCCTTCGGCAGCCTCGGCAACTACCTGCTGAGCGGCACCCTCGCGGAGAGCGGGCCGCCGCCGGGCCCGGATCCTGATCAGGATCCGGACCCTGTGACTCGCACTGACCCCGCCCCGCGGCCGCCCGCAGCTCACAGCGTGACGGAACTCGCCCGCACGGGCGCGACCGCTGTCTCGCTGCCGCTCGCGCCCCCGCCCGCCGCGGCCGCTGGCGCCGCACTCGCGGCCCTGGGTGCGCTGGTCGCCGCGCGCGGCGCGCTGCGCCCGCGCCGCACGCTCCGCCCCTAGCGCCCGAGTCGCCCGAGTCGCCCGAGTCGGCCGTAAGGCCCCATTCCCGCGGTCGAGTCGGCCGTAAGGCCCCTTTCAGGCCCATGAATGGGGCCTTCAAGCCCACTCGGCCCGTTGCGGCCGGGGATCCGGGCGCAACGCAGGGGCCCTGCGAGAGTGCGGGCCCCCATCCTCCCGCGGCCGCCCCCGAGTCGGCCGAAAGGCCCCATTCCCGCGGTCGAGTCGGCCGTAAGGCCCCTTTCAGGCCCATCAATGGGGCCTTCGGGCCCACTCGGCCCGCTGCGGCCGGGGATCCGGGAGCAACGCCCGGGCCCTGCGGGAGTGCGGGCCTCAGCCTCCCGCGGCCGCCCCCGAGTCGGCCGTAAGGCCCCATTCGCGCCGTCGAGTTGGCCCTAACGCCCCATTCGCGCCGTCGAGTCGGCCGCAAAGCCCCTTTCAGGCCCATGAATGGGGCCTTCGGGCCCACTCGACCCGCTGCGGCCGGGGATCCGGGCGCACAGCACGGGCCCTGCGGGAATGCGGGCCCCCATACTCCCGCGGCCGCCCCCGCGTCGCCCGTAAGGCCCCATTCCCGCGGTCGAGTCGGCCCTAACGCCCCTTTCAGGCCCGCGAATGGGGCCTTCGGGCCCACTCGACGGCGGCTCAGAGGCGGGTAAGAGCGGGCGCGGGTCGGGCGCGGAGCTGGCCCGGGCGCGCCCCTACGCCAGCAGCCGCCGCGCCACCGTCTCGTCGATGACGAGCTCCGTGATGAGCCCAGCGGCAAGGGCGCCGCGCAGGCTCGCGAGCTTCGAGACACCTGAGACGACGCAAACGCGCTTCGGGATCGCGCGAACGGCCTCCGGATCAGGGCCGCTTGAGCGCTGGTTGAGCGTGATCCCCTCGGTCGAGCCGTCGATGCGGTAGAACAGGGTCGCGCAGTCGCCGACGATGCGCTCGCGCTGAAGCTCCTCGAGGTCCGCGGCGTCGAAGTAGCCGCCGGCGTAGACGTGCGACGGCACGCCGGCCCGGGAGGCGCCGAGCCCGAAGGCGAAGAGGTCGACGGAGCGCTGCATTTCGACGATGCGGGCGACCGAGCGCTCGCGCCACATCGCCTGCTTCGTCTCGGGGCTGTCGAAGAGTGCTGGCACGGGGAAGTGGTGCACGTCGGCGTTGAAGGCCGATCCGAAGCGCGCCAGGATCTCGTTCGTGTAGGGGATCCCGGTCGTGCGCACGTTGGCCGCCCCGTTCATCTGCACGACCGAGGTGTAGTGCGTGCGCTTCTCGGGGAGGTGCCTGCCGACGGCCGAGAGCGTCGCGCCCCAGGCCACCCCGATGGTCATATTGAGGTCGACGTAGGACGCGAGAATTCGTGCAGCCGACTTGGCGGTGCGCTCGAGACGGTCGACCTCGCTCGCGCCGCTCGGCGTCGGCACCAGGTGCACGTTCACGCCGTACTCCTCGGCGATCCTGCGCTGCACCCGGCTGCCGGACTCGTGCGACGAGCGCACCGTGATCTCGACGAGCCCGGTCTCGCGTGCCCTTGAGAGGAGCCGTGAGACGGAGGATCGCGAGACGTGCATCTCGCTCGCGATCGCGTCCATCGTGAGGTCTTGCAGGTAGTAGAGCTGGGCCGCGCGCAGCGCGTCCTGTTCTCGAGAAGTGCGGGACTCAGCGCACATCGATAGGGCCTCTCCTGGTTGGGTTTCTGCACATATGTGCAGTCTGGTTGCCTTTGCTCTTCGCCGGTCTCACGCTGGGTGGACGACAGACCGAATTGACGAAGAGAGTGGTTCCCCGTGTCGTACCTTCACCGCAATACCGTAACTGCTCTTCGTGAGAATCCGCGAGCAGATGTGCTGGTGGTGGGCGGCGGTATCAACGGCATCGCCATCCTGCGTGACCTCGCGCTGCAGGGCATCGACGTCGCGCTCGTCGAGCGCGGCGACTTCGTGAGCGGGGCTTCCTCGGCGTCAAGCCACATGATCCATGGCGGGATCAGGTATCTCGAGAATGGCGAGTTCCGGCTCGTGCAGGAGTCGGTCGCCGAGCGGAACGAGCTGTTGCGCACGGCGCCGCACTACGTTCGTCCGCTGCAGACGACGATCCCGATCCACCGCACGATCTCTGGCGTGCTCTCGGCCCCCTTCAGGCTGCTCGTCACCCACGGCCGCGGCAAGCCGCGCGAGCGCGGGGCGCTGCTCATCAAGGTCGGCCTCATGATCTACGACACCTTCTCGCGCGACGGCGGCAGCGTGCCGCGCCACCGCTTCCGCGGCCGTAAGGCCTCGCTCGCCCAGCAGCCGGCCCTGAACCCGGAGTTCCGCTACACGGCGACCTACTTCGACGCCTCCATGCACGATCCGGAGCGGCTCGCCCTCGACGTGCTCTTCGACGGACTCCGCGCCGGCGGCGACCGCGCCCGCGCTGCGAGCTATACCGCCGCGGTCGGTCTCAGCAAGGGCGGCGTGCGCCTGCGCGACGAGACGACGGGCGAGGAGTTCGACTTCAGCGCCCCGGTCGTGATCAACGCGACGGGATCCTGGGCCGACCTCACCAACGACGCGCTCGGCGACGCCACCCGGTTCATGGGCGGCACGAAGGGCTCCCACATCGTGGTCGACAGCCCCGAGCTCCTCGAGGCGACGCGCGGCCGCGAGATGTTCTTCGAGCACTCCGACGGCCGAATCGTGCTGATCTACCCGCTCAAGGACCGCGTGCTCATCGGCACGACCGACATCAAGGCGGATCCGCGCGAGCGCACCGTCTGCACCGAGGAGGAGGTCGACTACTTCATCGAGCTCGCCGCCCAGGTGTTCCCGTCGATCCCGGTGCGTCGCGACCAGATCGTCTACACCTTTTCCGGGATCCGCCCGCTCCCGAATCAGGATCAGCTCGCGCCCGGCTTCGTGTCGCGCGACTACCGGATTGAGGAGGCAAAGCGCGACGGGTCCACCGTTCTCACCGTCGTCGGCGGCAAGTGGACCACGTTCCGCGCGCTCGCCGAGCACGTGACGGATCGCGCGCTTGCCGCTCTCGGTTCCGCCCGCAAGGTGTCGACGAGCGGCAGGCCCATCGGCGGCGGAGCGGGTTTCCCGCGCACGGAGCGCGATCGCGGCAACTGGATCCTGACGCGCGCGGGGGAGCACCCCGCCGCGCTCGTTGAGACGATGCTCGAACGCTACGGTACGCGCGCCGAGGAGGTGCTGGAGGTCATTCCTGCGGGAGCGAGCCCGCTCGTCCACGCGCCCGGCTACTTCCAGGCCGAGCTCGCGCACCTCGCCGCTGAGGAGCAGGTCGTGCACCTCGACGACGTGCTCATGCGGCGCACCTCGCTCGCCTTCGTCGGCGGGCTCACGACGACGGCGCTCCGCGAGGTCGCGGAAGCGGTCGCAGACTCGCTCGGGTGGGATCCCGACACGGTCGACGCTGAGGTGCGTCGCGCCGCGGCGATCCTGCTCGAACACCATCTCATCGACGTGACCGCAAAGGAGGCGGCACAGTTCGTGACAGAACGTGTGTGAGAAACGACGGGCGTCAATGGTTGACGGCCGCGCGGCGTACGCCGCACATCCCCGGGGCTGCGGAGACGGAGCCGCCGGGCATCCACAGAAAGGTGAATGGCAGACATGACTGATGTGAATCTCGGCCTGTACTTCCTCTCAGAAGTCGTCGGAACAGGCATGCTCGTGCTCCTCGGTTGCGGCGTCGTCGCAAACGTGGCGCTCACGAAGACGAAGGGCAACTCCGGCGGCTTCCTCATGGTGAACTGGGGCTGGGGCCTCGCGGTGTTCGCCGGTGTGCTCGTCTCGGCCTACTCGGGCGCGCAGCTCAACCCCGCGGTCTCCCTCGGGCTCCTGCTCGCGGGCAAGATCGTGATCATGCAGTTCCTCGTGGCCATTGCCGCGCAGCTCGTCGGCGCCATTCTCGGCGCGATCCTGTGCTGGGCCGCGTACCGCCAGCACTTCGACGCGGAGGAGGATCCGGCAGCAAAGCTCGGCGTCTTTTCCACCGGGCCCGCGATCCGTTCGTACGGCGCCAACCTCGTGACCGAGATCATCGGCACGTTCGTGCTCGTGTTCGTCATCTTCGCCTTCGCGGATTACGGCGACATCGAGGTCGGCACCCCCGGCGGGCTCGGGCCGCTCACGGCGATCCCGGTCGCGCTCCTCGTCGTCGGCATCGGCGCCTCCCTCGGTGGTCCGACGGGCTACGCGATCAACCCGGCGCGTGACCTCGGTCCCCGCATCGCACACGCGATTCTCCCGATCAAGGGGAAGGGATCCAGCGACTGGGGATACGCTTGGGTGCCAGTCGTTGGCCCGCTCATCGGCGGCGCAATTGCCGCTGGGGTGGCGAGCTTCGCGCTCAACCTCTCGTGAACGCCGCAGATTTGAACACGCAATCAGACGAAGGAGTCCGAACCATGGCTGACTACGTAATCGCAATTGACCAGGGCACGACATCGAGCCGCGCCATCATCTTCGACCGCAAGGGCAACATCGTTTCGGTGGGGCAGCGGGAGCACGAACAGATCTTCCCGAAGCCGGGCTGGGTCGAGCACGACGCGAACGAGATCTGGCGGAACGTGCAGGAGGTGATCGGCGTCGCGCTCGCGAAGGCGGATCTCACGCGGCACGACATCGCGTCGATCGGGATCACGAACCAGCGCGAGACCGCGGTCGTGTGGGATCGTAAGACCGGCAAGCCGGTCTACAACGCGATCGTCTGGCAGGATACGCGCACGCAGGCGATCGTCGACCGGCTCGCCGGCGACGAGGGCGTCGACCGCTTCAAGTCGATCGTCGGCCTGCCGCTCGCGACCTACTTCTCCGGCACGAAGATCGTCTGGATCCTGGAGAACGTCGAGGGCGCGCGCGAGCGCGCCGAGGCGGGCGACCTGCTCTTCGGCACGACCGACAGCTGGGTGCTCTGGAACCTGACGGGCGGCCCGGAGGGCGGCGTGCACGCGACCGACGTGACGAACGCGTCCCGCACCCTGTTCATGGATCTCGAGACGCTCGAGTGGCGCGACGACATCCTCGAGGCCTTCGACGTGCCGCGCTCGATGCTGCCGAAGATCTGTTCCTCGAGCGAGGTCTACGGCGTCGCCGAGAACTCGTCCCTGCTGCGCGAGACCCCCGTCTCGGGCATCCTGGGTGACCAGCAGGCCGCGACCTTCGGGCAGGCGGCGTTCGACGCGGGCGAGAGCAAGAACACGTACGGCACCGGCAACTTCCTGATCTTCCAGACGGGCACCGAGATCGTTCACTCGAAGAACGGCCTGCTCACGACCGTCGGATACAAGATCGGCGACGAGCCGGCGCACTACGCGCTCGAGGGTTCGATCGCGGTCACGGGCTCGCTGATCCAGTGGCTGCGTGACTCGCTCGGGATTATCAGCAGCGCGCCCGAGGTCGAGCGCCTTGCCGCCTCGGTGGAGGACAACGGCGGCGTCTACTTCGTGCCGGCCTTCTCGGGCCTGTACGCGCCGTACTGGCGCCCGGATGCCCGCGGCGCGATCGTCGGCATGACGCGCTTCGTGAACAAGTCGCACATCGCCCGGGCGGCGCTCGAAGCGACCGCCTTCCAGACGCGCGAGGTGCTCGACGCCGTGAACGCGGACTCGGGCGTGAACCTCGAGGAGCTGAAGGTCGACGGCGGAATGACGGCGAATGACGCGCTCATGCAGTTCCAGGCGGATCTGCTCGGGGTGCCGGTTGTTCGGCCCATGATCACCGAGACCACTGCGCTCGGGGCCGCCTACGCTGCGGGCCTCGCGGTCGGGTTCTGGCAGGGTCTCGACGACCTGCGCGCGAACTGGCAGGAGGACAAGCGGTGGACGTCGCAGATGGCGGATGAGGAGCGCGACCGCCAGATGCGCCTCTGGAAGAAGGCCGTGACGAAGTCGATGGACTGGGTCGACGACGACGTGAAGTAGCCCGCGGAGACTCAGGGCGAAGTGAGGCGGGACGGGAGCACTCAGGTGCCTCCTCCCGCCTCCTCGTGTTCCCGGGCCGGAACTTTCATCTTCCACACAGCTTTCTCAGCGCGCGAAAGGGCCTTGATCTGGAGTTCTTTGAAAACCCAGTGCAGCCTTACCTTCCTTGCGGAATTCTGAGCGCAGCGTAGCGTTGTACTCAGTAAGCACTGAACAACGAAAGGGGACCAGACTGATGGCCACCAAGCAGATCACAGTTCCGGCGGCGCAGGGAGACCTTCACCGGCCCACAGGAGTTGCGCAGTATCTCACCCCGGTGCTCCACGACCTCGTGGCCCTTGCGGTGAACGGCAAGCAGGCGCACTGGCACGTGCGCGGAGAGAACTTCATCGGCGTGCACGAGTTCCTCGACCAGGTGATCGCGCACGCGCAGGATGCGGCCGACACGGTCGCGGAGCGTGTCGTGGCCCTGGGCCTGCCCATCGACGGACGGATCGGGACGGTCGCGGCTCGCACCACGACCCCCGAGCTGAGCGACGGGTTCCAGAAGTCCGAGGTGACGGTCCGTGAGATGGTCGCGCAGCTCGACGCCACCCTTGAAACCGTCTACGCCGCGGTGAAGGGGCTCGATGACATCGACCTCGTGAGCCAGGACATCGTGATCGCCGTTGCGCAGGAGTTGGACAAGGACCGCTGGTTCCTGTTCTCCCATTACGCGGAGTAGGCGGTCGTCCGCGCTGGCGCGGTGAGAGAAATGTACAGTGGGGGCGCAGATTCGTGAAGGATCTGCGCCCCCACTGTCATGTTTTCAGAAAACGGAGTGTCAACGTCCGATGACGCTGTGGTAGCGTCGCTCCGTAAGGGTTCCCTTACATTGATCGTATGATGCGAGGGAGGTCCCGTCTGTGTTCGGCACCCTCATGATCGGTCTGCGGGAAGGCCTCGAGGCAGCGCTCGTCGTGAGCATCCTCCTCGCCGCAGCACGGAAGGCCGGCCGCCCTGACGCGGTCCGGAAGATCTGGCTCGGTGTGGGCGCCGCGGTGCTACTCTCACTCGGCCTCGGCGCGGTCCTCACCTTCGGCGCGTACGGCCTGTCGTTCCAGGCGCAGGAGGCGATTGGAGGCTCACTGTCGATCCTCGCCGTTGCGATGGTCACCTGGATGGTGTTCTGGATGCTCAGGGCGTCGGCCGGGCTGAGCGCCGAGTTGCGTGGCCGCTTTGACCGTGCACTCCTGGGCAACGGCTGGGGCATCGCCGCGATCGGCTTCGTCTCCGTCGGCCGTGAGGGGATCGAGACCGCCCTCTTCATCTGGGCCACAACGCGGGCGAGCTCGGTGAGCCCGCTCCTTGGCTTCCTCTCTGCGGTCTCGGGCATCCTCGTGGCGGTGGCGCTTGGCTGGGCCCTGTATCGTGGCATGCTCCGGATCAACCTCACGGTCTTTTTCCGCTGGTCTGGGGCGCTCCTCATCGTCTTCGCCGCGGGCGTGCTCGCCTACGGGATTCACGACCTCCAGGAGGCTGCGCTCCTTCCCGGCCCGTTCGCCGAAGCGCCAGCGGGCGCCGGACCGCTCGCGGTCCTGTACGGCGAGAGCGCCTGGGCGTTCCGGATCCCGCACATCATTGCGCCGGACGGACTGGTGGGCTCGGTGGCGAAGGGCACTCTCGGGTTTTCGCCCGAGATGACCTGGCTCGAGGTAGTCGCCTGGTTCGCGTATGTGATCCCGACCCTCACGATCTTCCTGCGCGGCTCCTTCGCGCAGTCGAGGAAGCAGCAGGAACTGCGCGCCGGATCCGCCGGCCGCGCGGCAGCCGTCTAGAGAGGAACGAAGTGCCAGCACTCACCGAATTGACTGGACGCGACACCGAGCCCCGCGTGCGTACCGCCCGCGGGGTCGCGGCCCGACGCGTGGCGCGTCGCAGGTTCGCGGGGGCGCTCGGCGCCGCTGCGGCTGGCGCCCTACTGCTGAGCGGTTGCGTGCCGAATGCTGCCCCAGCGGAAGCGATCGCCGTCACGGCCGGCGACGATTCGTGCGGAGTAGCGGAGAACCAGGCGCAGAGCGGCACCGTCACCTTCGCGGTGACGAACGAGGGCAGCAAGGTGAACGAGTTCTATGTGCTCGGATCGAACCAGCTCACGATCGTGGGCGAGGTCGAGAACATCGCTCCGGGGGCGACCCGCGAGCTCACGGTGCAGGTTGGGCCGGGGGAGTACTTCACGAGCTGTAAGCCGGGGATGATCGGAGCGGGGGTCGGGCAGGCCGCCTTCACGGTCGCGGGCGATGCGGTTGAGGCGAGCCCCGAGGACGAGAAGGTCGTCGCCCAGTACGTCTCCTACGTGAAGTCGCAGGCCGAGGAGCTCGTGCCGCAGGTCGAGAAGTTCGTCGCGGCCTACGTCGCGGGCGATGACGAGCAGGCCAGGCAGCTCTTCCCGATCGCGCGCATCAACTACGAGCGGATCGAGCCGACCGCGGAGCAGTTTGGCGATCTGGATCCGAAGATCGACTACCGCAAGCCGGGCGCCATCGAGGAGGGGATCCCGTTCACCGGGTTCCACCGCATCGAGCAGGACCTGTGGCTCGATGAGGCGATCTCGAACTACAGCGAGCCCGACAAGGCGCACTATCCGAAGGACGACCTCGTGCCACTCAGCACCGAGGAGCGCACGAAGATCGGCGAGCAGCTCGTCGCGGACGTGACGGAGCTGAAGGAGAAGGTCTCGAGCCCCGACTTCACGCTCACTCTCGCCGACATCACCGAGGGCGCGAAGGGCCTCCTCGACGAGGTCGCCGCCCCCGACGGCAAGCTGCCGGGCGAGGAGAACGAGTTCGCGCACACCGACCTCTACGATTTCACGGCGAACGTCGAGGGCGCACAGGTCGCCTTCGACACCGTGCGGGCCACAGCGGAGGCGAACGGCGGCGAGAAGCTCACGAAGGAGATCGACGAACGATTCGCGGCCATGCTGAAGCTGCTTGCGAGCTACGGCGACTACGAGACTGGGTTCCCCTCCTACGAGACGGTGGACGAGGCGAAGCGGGCCGAACTCGCCGCCGCGCTCACGGCGCTCAGCGAGCCCATGTCGAAGCTGACCGCCACGGTCGTGAAGTAAACGACGGGACCGCCGTGCAGGAGGAACAGGCGCAGGAGGCGGAGCGGCCGGAGCCGTCGCCCCGGCCACGGCCGTCCCGGCGTGGGCTCTTGGGCCTCGTCGGCGCGGGCGTCACGGGGGCCGCGCTCGGCGGCGGCGGGGTAGCCCTCGCGGCCGGTCTCGCGGGGGGCCACGGCCCGCTTGCGCCGAACGGATCCGGATCCGGGGGCGGCGCGGGAGTCGTGCCGTTCACGGGGGAGCACCAGGCTGGCATCGCGACGCCCGCCCAGGACCGACTGCACTTTGCCGCGTTCACGATGCTGAAGGGGACGGGTCGCGACGAGCTCATCGCCCTCCTCACCGACTGGACCCGGGCCGCCGAGGCGCTCACCAGCGGCGCCGAGGTGGGCGAGGGCGCCGAGCCCGGCAACGGCCTGCTGCCGCCCGACGACACGGGGGAGGCCCAGGGCCTCGGCGCGGGCAACCTCACGCTCACGTTCGGGCTCGGGCGCTCGCTCTTCGTCGGGGCCGGCGACGAGGATCCGTTCGGGATCCGGAGCCGCCTCCCGGAGGCTTTCGAGCCGCTGCCCTCGTTCGCGTTCGACCTGCTCGACGCGACGCAATCGGGCGGAGATCTCTGCGTGCAGGCGTGCGCCGACGACCCGCAGATCGCGGTGCACGCGATCCGGAACCTCTCACGCATCGCGGCCGGCCGCGCCCACCTGAGCTGGAGCCAGCTTGGGTTCGGCAGGACCGCGTCGACGAGCCGCGCGCAGGACACCCCGCGCAACCTCTTCGGCTTTAAGGACGGCACGGCGAACATCATGGCGGAGGAGCAGGCCGAGCTCGCCGAGCACGTCTGGGTTGGCGAGGAGGGGCCGGAGTGGCTGCGCGGCGGCAGCTACCTCGTCGCACGGAAAATCCAGATGACCATCGAGACCTGGGATCGCGCCTCGCTCGACGAGCAGGAGCGCATCATCGGGCGGACGAAGCGCGAGGGGGGCCCGCTCTCCGGCGGCGGCGAATTCGAGGACCCTGACTTCGCGGCCGGGGACCAGAACGCCCCGCGTATCGACGTCGCGGCGCACGTGCGGCTCGCGCACCCGACGACGAACGGCGGCGTGCGGATGCTCCGGCGCGGCTACAACTATGTCGACGGCACGAACGGGCTGGGGCAGCTCGGCGCGGGCCTCTTCTTCATCTGCTTCCAGCGCGATCCGGCGACCTTCGTCACGGTGCAGCGATCGCTGAAGCCCGACCTCCTGAACGAGTACATCCGGCACATCGGCTCGGGCCTCTGGGCGGTCCCGCGCGGGATTCGGCGCGGAGAGTACGTGGCGCAGTCGCTCTTCGAGTAGCCCTGCGCTCGCCGAGCTTTCTGCAGTCAATTTCAAGAATTTGGGCAGAAGGCCGAGTTGGGTGCAGATCTCCCTGTGAGTGCGGCACGCCAACCCAAGCGAGGCCCACAAGCCTGACCCCACTGGCTCCAGCCCAGCGAGCGGCGCTAGACCGACTCGACAGCCGGGCGCCTCGTGTACGAGGAGAGGTATTCCTCGACGAATCGGCCGAGCACCATGTGCGCGGCGCCGACGTCCGCGGCGTCAACTCTGGCGATGATCTGGTCGAGCTCGTGCGGCTCGAAATACCCGTGGTTCGCGTAGGCGCGCACGCGCGAGGTGAAGGCCGCCGCGTCGAGCTCCGGGTGGAACTGCGTCGCGTACACGTTGCGGCCCACCCGAAACGCCTGCACGGGGCACGTGGGGGAGCTCGCGAGCACCGCAATCGAGTCGGGCACCTCCGAGATGGCCTCCTTGTGTCCCACGAAGGCGTCGAACGAGCCGGGCAGCTCCCGGAACAGCGGATCGGCCTTGCCCTCGTCACTCAGGCTGATGCGCACCGCCTGCGAGGTCTCGCCGTACTGGCGGTCGACCCTGGCGCCCTGGTGCGCGCCAATGGTCCCGATCCCGTAGCAAATCCCGAGGAACGGCGCGTCGCGGCGCACGACCTCGTCGAGCAGCTCGGCGAGCTCGCGCTCAACGCGCAGCTCCGTCGCCGTCTTCTTCTCGACCGGCTCGCTCACGGTGAACGGGCTGCCGGCCAGGATGATGCCCGAGTAGCGCCCGAAGTCGACGTGCCCGATGGGGGCGCGATCCGCCCGCCGCCACTCGAGATCCTCGGGGAGGAGCCCCGTCAGCCGGCAGAAGAGCGCGTGCTCCTCGGCGGCGACGTCGTCTTCATCACGCGTGGTGATGAGGAGAAAAGGCTTCATATCCTCTACCGTAGCTGCAGTCGACGAAAAGCGGCCCCCGCTCCGTCACGATCCGTCACGGGGAGGGGGCCAGGCCGACGCGGGATCAGTCGTGCGAGCGGAACGCGACGACGGCGTTGTGGCCGCCGAAGCCGAAGGAGTTCGAGATCGCGAGCTGCGGGCCGTCGCCGAGGGGCTGCGCCTCGCTCGACACCGTCAGCGGGATCTCGGGATCCGGCGACACGAGGTTGATCGTCGGGGGAGCGAGGCGGTTCTGGATCGCGAGGACCGTGAACATCGCCTCGAGCGCGCCGGTGCCGCCGAGCAGGTGGCCTGTGGCCGCCTTCGTCGCGGAGACCGGGATCTCCTTGGCGCGGTCGCCGAACACGGACTGCAGGGCCGTGTACTCGTTGATGTCGCCGACGGGGGTCGACGTGGCGTGGGCGTTGATGTGCGTGACCTCGTCGGGCGTGGCGCCCGCCTGCTCGAGAGCGAGGCGCATCGCGCGGGCGGCGCCGCGGCCCTCCGGGTCGTTCGCGGTGATGTGGTACGAGTCGGCGGTCACGCCGCCGCCCGCGAGTTCCGCGTAGATCTTCGCGCCGCGCGCGAGCGCGTGCTCCTCGGTCTCGAGCACGAGCGCGGCGGCGCCCTCGCCCATGACGAAGCCGTCGCGGTCCGTGTTGTACGGGCGCGAGGCGGTCGCCGGATCGTCGTTGCGGCGCGAGAGCGCCTGCATCGACGCGAACGAGGCGATCGTGATGGGGTGGATCGCGGCCTCGGATCCGCCGGCGATCACGACGTCGGCGAGCCCCGACTGCAGGTGCTCGTAGGCATTCGCGAGCGACTCGGTGCTCGAGGCGCAGGCTGAGGCAACGGTGCGCGCGTAGGCGCGTGCCTCGAAGTGCATGGAAACGGCCGCGGACGGCGCGTTCGGCATGAGCATGGGAACCGTGAGCGGCATGACGCGGCGCGGCCCCTTCTCACGCAGGGTGTCCCAGGCGTCGAGCAGTGACCAGACGCCACCGATGCCGGTGGCCCAGTCGACGCCGAGGCGCTCGGGATCGACCTCGGGGCTGCCCGCGTCTGCGAACGCCTCCTTGGCCGCGACCAGGGCGAACTGGCTTGAGGGGTCGAGGCGCTTCGCGACGGGGCGCTCGAGCACCTCGGTCGCGGGAACCTTCGCCTTGCCGGCGAAGGTGACGGGCAGTTCGTACTTGGCGACCCACTCCTGCTCGAGGGTTCGGACGCCGGACTCGCCCGCGAGGAGGGCGTTCCAGCTGTCGCCGGCGGTCCCGCCGATGGGCGAGGTCGCGCCGATGCCGGTGACGACGATCTTCTTGGTCATGTGTAGCTGCTCCACGTGGTGGTCTCGAACCGGAGGGACGGAGGGTGCGCGCGCAGGGGCGCTGCCCGCGGGGAGGCGGCGCGCGCCTCCCCGCTGTGGCGACTTAGGCCTGAGCCTTGACGATGAAATCGACGGCGTCGCCGACGGTCTTGAGGTTCTTGACCTCCTCGTCGGGGATCTTCACGTCGAACTTCTCCTCGGCGTTGACGACAATCGTCATCATCGAGATCGAGTCGATGTCGAGGTCGTCCGTGAAGGACTTGTCGAGAGCGACGACG
This sequence comes from Leucobacter luti, assembly GCF_050310065.1. Lineage (GTDB taxonomy): Bacteria > Actinomycetota > Actinomycetes > Actinomycetales > Microbacteriaceae > Leucobacter > Leucobacter luti_B. The sequence goes on from NZ_CP190007.1 coordinate 1,918,492, forward strand.
TCAGCCGCGATCCCGGTCTCGTCGTTGATGAGCTCTGCAAGACCTGCGAGGACCTCTTCGTTGCTGAATGCCATGTGTATTTCTCCGTTCAATGGATGGTGGTTGTAGAAGTTTACGTTCGTGCCGCGCGACCGGGGGTCCGTGGCGCGCCGGTTACGGGATCTCGACGATCTGGGCGCCGTAGACGAGCCCGGCGCCGAAGCCGATCGTGAGCGCGAGGCCGCCCGAGAGTTCGGGGTGCTCCTCGAGGAGCGCGTGCATCGCGAGTGGGATCGAGGCGGCAGAGGTGTTGCCCTGCATCTCGATGTCGTGGGCGACGACGACGGACTCCGGCAGCTTCAGCTGCTTCGCGAACTCGTCGACGATCCGCATGTTGGCCTGGTGCGGAATGAAGGCGGCGAGGTCGGCCGCCTCGACGCCCGAAACCTCGAGCGTGCGGCGCGCAACCTTCGCCATCTCCCAGACGGCCCAGCGGAAGACCGTCTGCCCGTCCTGCCGGAGCGTCGGCCAGGGCACCTCGGTCGGGTTGTTCCGGTACTCCTCGAAGGTCGAGGTCACGCGGATCGTGTCCCACTTCTCGCCGTCGGATCCCCAGACCGTCGGGCCGATGCCTGTGTGGTCGCTCGGGCCGACGACGACGGCGCCTGCACCGTCAGCGAGGAGGAAGGAGATGCTGCGGTCGCTCGGATCGACGATGTCGGAGAGCTTCTCCGCGCCGATCACGAGCACGTTCTTGCAGATGCCAGCGCGCACGAGCGCGTCTGCCTGCGCGACGCCGTAGACGTAGCCCGCGCACGCGGCCGAGATGTCGAAGGCCGCCGCGGGGGTGAGCCCGAGCCGATGGGCTGCGAGCGCGGCCATCGAGGGCGTCACCGCGACGTTCGAGATCGTCGAGATGATGACCCCGTCGATCTCCTCGCGGGCGAGGCCGGATCGCGTGATCGCCTCCTCGCCTGCGGCAACCGCGAGGTCGACCGCGGCCACGTCGCGGCTCGCGCGACGGCGCTGGATGATCCCGGTGCGCTGGCGGATCCACTCATCGGAGGAGTCGATCGGGCCGACGAGGTCGTCGTTCGGGACGTCGAGGTCGCCGCGCGCCGCGCCGACGGAGAGAATGCGGGAGTGAGCCGGCCCGGTGGGCTGAACGAGCGGTGCCATTGCTGGTCCTTTCGGTCAGGCGGCCTCGCGCAGGAGCGCGACGGCGGCCTCGAGATCTGCGGGGGACTTGATGGCGACGCTCGGGACGCCCTTGAGGGCACGCTTGGCGATGCCCGTGAGCGCACCCGCGGGGGTGAGCTCGATGAGGCCCGTGATCCCGGCCTCCTGGAAGCCGGCCATGCACGCGTCCCAGCGCACTGGGCTCGCGATCTGCGAGACGAGCGAGTCAAGGAAGGCCTGGCCGCTCGTGACGCGGGAGCCGTCCGCGTTTGTCCACAGCGGGTGCGTGGGATCCGCGGCCTGCACGCCGGTCGCCGCCTCCGCGAGCACCGGGATCGCCGAGGCCATGTAGTCCGTGTGGAAGGCGCCTGCGACCTGCAGCGCGATGACCCTGGCGCCGCGCGGCGCGTCCTCGGCGAGTGCGGCGAGCTGGTCCTTCGCCCCTGCGGCGACGATCTGGCCGCCGCCGTTGCGATTCGCGGGGGTGAGCCCGTGCTCCTCGATCTTCGCGAGCACGTCTGCCTCGACGCCGCCGACGACGGCAGCCATGCCGGTCTCGGCCGCGGTCGCAGCCTCCGCCATCGCCCGGCCGCGCACGCCGACGAGCGCGAGCGCGTCCGCCTCGGTGAGCACGCCAGCGGCGGCCGCAGCAGCGAACTCGCCGACCGAGTGCCCGGCGATCCCGGCGCCCGAGAGGCCGGTGAGCGCGCCGAGCTGCTGCCACGCGAGGAGGCTCGCCGCCACAATGAGCGGCTGCGCGATCGCGGTGTCGCGGATCGTGTCGGCGTCGCTCTCGGTGCCGTGCGCCAGGAGGTCGACGCCGGCACGCTCGGAGGCGGTGGCGAGGAATTCGCGGCTGCCCGGCAGTTCAAGCCAGTCGTTCAGAAAGCCGGGGGTCTGTGAGCCCTGTCCAGGGCAGGCGATAACGATCACGTGATCCAGTTTCTCAGATGAGGACAGCGATCCATGCATATTTCCAACGAAAGATTCCGGAAATCGTTGTGGATCAGCTTCATTTTCGGGGGGAACCGGCGCGCCTTCCGCCGTGTTGCGCGATCGAGCCGGCAATGAGCGCCGACTGCAGGATCAGCGCCTCGCGCGCACCCGTCGCGTTCCAGCCGATCACGTCCGACACCTTCTTGAGGCGATACCGGACCGTGTTCGGGTGCACGAACAGCTCACGCGCGGTCGCCTCGAGTGAGCGGCCGTTGTCGAGATAGCACCAGAGCGTCTCGAGCAGTTCTCCCGAGTGCGCTGCAAGGGGCTCGTAAATCTGCTCGATGAGCGTGCGTCGTGCGAGGCCGTCGCCCGCGAGCGCGCGCTCGGGCAGCAGGTCGTCGGCGGCCACTGGCCGAGGGGCGTTGCGCCAGGACCGCGCGACCGCGACGCCCGCGAGCGCGGCCCGCGCGCTCCGCGAGGCGTCGACGAGGTTCTCGACGGCTGGCCCCAGCACGAGCGGGCCGTCGGAGAAACCGTCGGCGAGCCGGCTCGCGATCTCGAGGAAGCTGAGCGGCTCGGGAGTCTGCTGGCCCGGATCCCGCGGCGCGGTCTCCACCCGTCCAAGGACGAGCACGAGGCGCGTCCCCTGCAACCCGATCAGGACGTCGGCGCCGGCGTGCCGCGCCGAGCGCCGCAGCTGATCAACGTCGACGAAGCGCTCCGCCGTGCCCACGAGCACGGCCGCCTCGCCCTCGCCGTGCCAGCCGAGGGCCGCGATCCGGCTCGGGAGCTCATCGTCGCTTTCGCCCGTGAGGATCGAGTCCACGACGAGCGCCTCGAGCCGTGCGTCCCACAGCCCGCGGGCCTCGGCCGCCCGGGCGTACACGTCCGCGGCGGCGAAGGCGACGTCACGCGAGTAGTGCAGCACGGCCTCGCGCAACGCCTCGCTCTTCGGCGCGACCCGGTCCTCGACCACGGAGACGACCACGCGAATCAGCTGCAGGGTCTCCTGCAGGCTGATCGAGCGCAGCAGCTCGCGGGGCGCGGAACTAAACACGTCGGACGCGATCCACGGTGTGGACGACGGATCCTCGTACCACTGGATGAAGGAGCTGATCCCGGTCTGCGCCACGAGGCCGACCGCGGACCTGCGGCTCGGCGGCATGTTGCCGTACCAGGGGAGAGTCTCATCCAGGCGAGTGATGGTCTGGGTGGAGAGCTCGCCCGTGATCGTGCGAAGCCAGGCGAGCTCCTGCTCCTTAGTGCGATCCAATGGGTCTCCCCGTCCTAGGATTCTCCGCCCGCGCCGCCGGTCGTGCCGGCGTTCACGTCGTTCAGTCGGTACAGTTCGGCGGCCTTCCGCGGGGCATCGGCGTCGATCTTGCCCTGCGCGGCAAGCCGCTGCAGTACCTTCACGACGACCGACTCGCGGTCGATGCCGAAGTAGCGGCGGGCGGCCGCGCGCGTGTCGGAGAAGCCGAAGCCGTCGGCCCCGAGCACCGAGTAGTCGCCAGGCACGAACGCGCGGATCTGCTCGGGCACCTGCGTTGCCCAGTCGCTGACGGCGACCACCGGCCCCTCGGCACCCTCGAGCTTCTGCGTAAGATACGGCACGCGCGGCTCAGACGCCACGTCGCGGAACGCCTCGCGCTCTGCGGCGACGCCGTCGCGGGCGAGCTCGCCCCAGCTCGTGACGCTCCACACGTTCGCGGCGACGTCCCAGTCGCGGGCCAGGATCTCCTGCGCCTCGATCGCCCACGGCACCGCGACGCCCGAGGCGAAGATCTGTGCCGCGTGCGTGCCGCCCTGGGCGGGCGAGATCTTGTGGATGCCGCGCACGATGCCCTCGACGTCGACGCCCTCCGGCTCGGCCGGGTGCACGTAGGGCTCGTTGTATACCGTGAGGTAGTACATCACGTTCGGATCCTCGTGCTCGCCGCCGTACATCCGCTCGATGCCGGATCGCACGATGTGTCCGAGCTCATACCCGTACGCGGGATCGTAGGAGACGACGGCGGGGTTCGTCGCCGCGAGCGCGAGCGAGTGGCCGTCGGCGTGCTGCAGGCCCTCGCCCGTGAGCGTGGTGCGGCCGGCGGTCGCGCCGATGATGAAGCCGCGGGCCATCTGGTCGCCGGCGGCCCAGAGCGCGTCGCCCGTGCGCTGGAAGCCGAACATCGAGTAGAAGATGTAGACGGGGATCAGCACCTCGCCCTGCGTCGAATACGAGGTGCCGACGGCCGTGAACGCGGCGGCCGCGCCCGCCTCGTTGATGCCGACGTGGAGCAGCACGCCCTGCGGGCTCTCCTTGTAGGCAAGCAGCAGCTCGCGGTCGACCGAGACGTAGTTCTGGCCGTGCGGGTTGTAGATCTTCGAGGTCGGGAAGTACGAGTCCATGCCGAAGGTGCGCGCTTCGTCCGGGATGATCGGCACGAAGCGGCCGCCCATGTTCTTGTCGCGCATGAGGTCCTTGAGCATGCGCACGAAGACCATCGTGGTCGCGGCCTCCTGCGTGCCCGTGCCCTTCGCGGCGATCGCGTACGACTTCGCCTCGGGCACCGCGATCTCCGCGTGCGTCGTGCGGCGCTCGGGCAGGTAGCCTCCGAGTGCGCGGCGGCGCTCATGGATGTACTGGATCGCGTCGTCGTCCTTGCCGGGGAAGTAGTACGGCGGGCGATACGGATCCGCCTCGAGCTGCGCGTCCGTGATCGGGATGTGCATCGTGTCGCGGAAGAGCTTCAGATCGTCGAGCGTCATCTTCTTCATCTGGTGGGTCGCGTTGCGGCCCTCGAAGTGCGGGCCGAGCCCGTAGCCCTTGATGGTCTTCGCGAGAATCACCGTCGGGCGGCCCTTGTGCGCGAGCGCTGCGGCGTACGCAGCGTAGACCTTCCGGTAGTCGTGGCCGCCGCGGCGGAGGCCCCAGATCTGGTCGTCGGTGTAGTCCTCGACGAGGCGGAGGGCGCGCTCGTCGCGGCCGAAGAAGTGGTCGCGGACGAAGCCGCCGTTCTCCGCCTTATAGGTCTGGTAGTCGCCGTCTGGCGTCGTGTTCATGAGGTTGAGCAGCGCGCCGTCGGTGTCGCGATCGAGCAGGTCGTCCCATTCGCGGCCCCAGATCACCTTGATCACGTTCCAGCCGGCGCCGCGGAAGTAGCTCTCGAGCTCCTGGATGATTTTGCCGTTGCCGCGGACCGGGCCGTCGAGGCGCTGCAGGTTGCAGTTGATGACGAAGGTGAGGTTGTCGAGGCCCTCGTTCGCCGCGACCTGCAGCTGGCCACGGCTCTCGACCTCGTCCATCTCGCCGTCGCCAAGGAACGCCCAGACGTGCTGATCCGACGCGTCCTTAATGCCGCGGTTCGTGAGGTACTTGTTGTACTGCGCCTGGTAGATCGCATTGATCGGGCCGATGCCCATCGACACCGTCGGGAACTGCCAGAAGTCGGGCAGGAGCCGCGGGTGCGGATACGACGGCAGGCCGCCGCCCTGGTGCGACTTCTCCTGGCGGAAGCCGTCGAGCTGATCCTCGGTCAGACGTCCCTCGAGGAAGGCGCGCGCGTACATGCCGGGGGAGGCGTGGCCCTGCACGAAGATCTGGTCGCCGCCGCCCGGGTGATCCTGGCCGCGGAAGAAGTGGTTGAAGCCGACCTCGTAGAGCGAGGCTGCCGACGCGTACGTCGAGATGTGGCCGCCGACTCCGATCCCGGGCCGCTGCGCCCGGTGCACGGTCATGGCCGCGTTCCAGCGGATCCACGAGCGGTACTGGCGTTCGAGCTCCTCGTTACCGGGGAACTCAGGCTCGTCCTCGGATGCGATCGTGTTGACGTAGTCCGTGGTGGGCACCTGCGGGACGTTAAGGTGCAGCTGGCGGGAGCGATCGAGCAGGCTCGTCATGATCTCCCGGCCGCGGCCGGCGCCGCGCTCCTCGACAACCGCGTCGAGCGACTCGCGCCACTCAGCAGTCTCCTGGGGATCCAGGTCGTCGCTGTCGGGCGCGTACGGATCCTGCGTGTTCACAGCCAAGATTGTGCTCCATTCACCATGAGACGTGCTGTCTGCGATCGCGTGGTGGTGCGACGCGCGCGGCACAAGCGGTCCCGCAGGTACGCGGGTTACCCCCACACTATCGAATATCCACGAGGATTTAACGGAAACTGCGGTCCGGGGTGTTCTTACCGAACAACATTCGGCGGCGCCTCACCCTGTCCTCGCGGAGCGGCTTTCGCTACGCTGATCTTGTCAGAAAGCTACAGGAGCGCACGCTCCGGAAAAGGGGAGACACATGGTCATCGCCGCTGGCGCCGAGGCGCCCGATTTCACCCTGTCCGACCAGAACGGCGAGGAGCTCACGCTCTCGGAGCTCGTCGCCGAGGGCCCGGTCGCCCTCGTCTTCTTCCCGCTCGCGTTCTCGGGCATCTGCACCGACGAGCTCTGCGAGCTGCGCGACAACCTCTCCGTCTTTGCGGACAGCAAGGTGCGACTGATCGGGATCTCCATCGACTCCGTCTATACGCTCAAGGCCTTCACCGAGAAGGAGGGGTACGACTTCACCTTCCTCTCCGACTTCTGGCCGCACGGCGCGGTCGCGAAGGAGTACGGCGTCTTCATCGAGGAGGCGGGTATTGCGACGCGCGCGACGCTCCTCATCGGGCAGGATCGCAAGGTCATCGCCTCGTTCGAGACCTCGCCCGGCGAGCCCCGCGACTTCGCCGCCTACCAGGAGGCCCTCGCCACCATCGCCTAACCGGGCACCCGCCGCCAGGCGTCGGTTGTTAGCGATTTCGGGGCTTCCCGCGGGCCGGAAGCCCCGAAATCGCTAACAACCAGCCCGGGGATTGGGTGGGGGCGCGAGATTGTCCTAGGCTATGGGGGTCCGCTTCGCGGATGCGCGCCTTTAGCTCAGTTGGTTAGAGCATCTGGTTTACACCCAGAGGGTCGGGGGTTCGAGTCCCTCAGGGCGCACCACACGCAGTTCACTCCGCCGCGAGCGCCGCCTCAACGGCCGCGATCAGCTCCGGATCCTGCGGTTCCGTCTTGGAGCGGAAGCGCCGCACCGAGCCGTCGGCGGCGACCAGGAACTTCTCGAAGTTCCACTTGACGAGCCCCGCCTTGCCATCGGCGTCCTTGGCGGAGCGCAGCTCGGCGTAGAGCGGGTGCTTGCGGGCACCGTTCACGCGCAGCTTCGCCGCGAGCGGGAACGTGACGCCGTAGTTCAGGGAGCAGAACTCCTGGATCTCCGCCGCGCTCCCGGGCTCCTGCCCGAGGAACTGGTTGCAGGGGAAGCCGACGACCGTGAGCCCCGCCTCTCCGTAGCGCTCGTTCAGCTCCTCGAGCCCCGCGTACTGCGGCGTGAAGCCGCACTTCGAGGCCACATTCACCACGAGAAACGCGCGACCGCCCAGCTGCCTGAGCGTCGTTTCGCTGCCGTCGGGGAGGGTGAAGGGAATGTCGCGGGGGTCCATACGCCAAGGTTAGACCGCTAGCATGCGAAGCGTGCGGAATGTTCAGCGGCCGGACGTGGTTATTCCCGGTGCGGACCCGCGATGGCGAACGAGAGGACGGCACCCGTGATGAGGCAGCAGGACGAGGCTCAGGAAAACGTCGACGCGCTCACCGCAGTCGAACAGGTGAGCGACGGCGCGGAGGCGCTGAAGCGCGCGTTCCGCGAGCACCCGGCAGGGATCGCCGTCATCACGGCGGAGACGCCCGAGGGCCCCGTGGGGCTCACCGCGTCGAGCGTCGCCTCGGTCGGGATCGACCCGCCGGCCCTCGCCTTCTCCGTCACGCGCGCCACGGGCAGCGCTGGCGGGATCCTGAACGCAAACGGCTTCCTCGTGCACCTCATCGACGCGCGCCACGTGGAGGTCGCGAAGTCATTCGCGGTCTCCGGCGCCGAGCGCTTCACGGCCGAGCAGGGCTGGACGGCGCTGCCGACGGGCGAGCCATACCTGCCTGGCACCCGCGCCGCCCTCCGCTGCCGCGCGCTGCACACGCTGGGTGTCGGTTCCTCGGTCGTCGTCGTCGCGGAGGTGCTCGAGGCGCTCTTCGGCGAGGAGCACACGCACATGGTCTACGTCGACCGCGCATTCCACGCGCTCGAGAACACGCCGATCATCGGCTGAGCGCACGCGGTCCGGCGCGTCCGCGCCAGGGCCTCCGACGTCCTGGGGAGGGGCAACGATGAGTGAGACCGAGCAGGGCAGCTACGTCAAGGCTGGCGAGGCCTTCGAGCGCGACACCAACTACATCGAGGATCGGATCGTCGCGGATCCGGCGGCGGTCAGGGAGCTTCCGGCGCCCCCGCCGTCCAAGGTCGGATCGCTCGGCTACGGTCTGAGCGAGGGCGCAGAGGCGTGGCCCGTCGAGCCCGGCCGCTACCGGCTCGTCGCCGCGGCGGCGTGCCCCTGGGCGAACCGCACGATCATCGTGCGGCGTCTCCTCGGCCTCGAGGACGCGATCTCGCTCGGCCGCCCTGGCCCCGTGCACGACGCGCGCTCCTGGACCTTCGACCTCGACCCTGACGGCCGCGATCCGGTGCTCGGCACCGAGCGACTGCAGGAGAACTACTTCACGCGCTTCCCCGGCTACCCGCGCGGGATCACGGTGCCCGCGATCGTCGACATCCCGAGCGGGGGCGTCGTGACGAACGACTACCCGCAGATCACGCTGGATTTCTCGACGCAGTGGCGCGAGTTCCACCGCGAGGGTGCGCCGAACCTGCTTCCCGAGGGCGAGCTCGAGGAGATGTGGCCCGTCATCAAGCGCGTCTTCACGGAGGTGAACAACGGCGTCTACCGCTGCGGCTTCGCCGGCGGCCAGGAGGCCTACGACTCGGCCTACGAGCGGCTCTGGGAGGCGATGGACTGGCTCGAAGAGCGGCTCTCGACGCGCCGGTACCTGATGGGCGGCACGATCACCGAGGCCGACGTGCGCCTCTTCACGACGCTCGCCCGCTTCGATCCCGTCTACCACGGGCACTTCAAGACGAACCGCAACAAGCTCGCCGAGATGGACCATCTCTGGGCCTATGCGCGGGATCTCTTCCAGACGCCGGGCTTCGGCGACACGATCGACTTCGTGCAGATCAAGCGGCACTACTACGAGACGCACACGGACATCAACCCGACGCGGATCGTGCCCGACGGCCCGGATCTCTCGGTCTGGCTCGAGCCGCACGGCAGGGAGCGCCTCGGCGGCTCACCGTTCGGTGACGGCACGCCTCCCGGGCCCGTGCGACCCGATGAGCAGGTGCCCGCGGCGCACACGCCGCTGCACCCGCAGCGCTGACGGGATCCGGCCCGGAATCCGGCTCCGGATCCGGTCCCGGATCAGTCCTCGCCCACGACGGGGATCCCGACCGTGTTGCGGTTGCGCGCCTTGTCGCGCCGCTCCACGGCGACCCCGATGAGCGCGAGCACGAGCCCGAGCGCCGCGAGCACGGCGCCGACCCAGCCGGGCGCGAGGTAGCCGAGCCCGCCCGCGATGACGAGCCCGCCGAGCCAGGCGCCGAGGCTGTTGCCGATGTTGAACGCGGCGTGGTTCACGGCCGCCCCGAGCAGCGCGGCCTCGTGGGAGACGCGGATGAGGCGCGCCTGGATCGAGGGGATGAGCGCCGATGAGGTGACGCCGAGGAGGAACGCCGCGGCGAAGAGGCCGACAGGGTGCGAGGCGACGAAGCCGTAGCCCGCGAGCACCGCGATGAAGCTCGAGAAGCCGATCAGGATCGTCTTCGTGAGGTCCTTGTCGCTCGCCCAGCCGCCGATGAGGTTGCCGATCGTCATGCCGATCCCGAGCACCGCGAGCACCCAGGGGACGGCCGCGGGGGAGAGCCCCGTCTCGCGGGTCGTGACCTCGGCGATGTAGCTGTAGACGGCGAAGAAGCCGCCGAAGCCGATCGCGCCGACGGCGATCATGATCCAGACCCGGAAGTTCGTGAAGGCGCCGAGCTCGCCGAGCGGGCTGCGATCCGGCCGGCCGGGCACGCGCGGCAGGAAGAGCAGGGTGAGCAGCAGCGTCACGGCGAAGATGACGGCGACGAGCACGTAGGCCCAGCGCCAGCCGGCGAGCTGGCCGAGCCAGGTCGCGAGCGGCACGCCGACGACGTTCGCGATCGTGAGCCCCGAGAGCGCGAGGGCGATCCCGCGCCCCTGCATCCCCGGCCCCATGATGCGCGCCGCGAGGAGCGACGCGACGCCGAAGTAGGCGCCGTGGGGGAGCGCAGCGATGAAGCGGAAGACCGCGAGCGTGCCGAAGCTCGGCATGATCGCCGAGGCGAGCGAGCCGACGACGAAGAGGCCGAGGAGCCAGAAGGTGAGCGTCGACATCGAGGCGCGCGCGCCGAGCACCGCGAAGGTCGGCGCGCCGACGATCACCCCGAGCGCGTAGGCGGTGATGAGGATCCCGGCCTGCGCGATGACGCGGGTCGGATCCTGCTCGAAGCCGGGGAGGAGCTCACCCGCGATGTCGGGCAGAAGGCCCATCGTCGCGAACTCGGTGACCCCGATCCCGAAGCCGCCGAGCGCGAGCGCGAAGAGCGCGATGCCGCGGCGTGCTGGCGTGAGGGTGGGCATGGGGCTCCTCGGAGTCGTGGCTGGTCACCCGACTACTCCGCCCGGTGGAAGGACGTGCCTACGATACAGGCCCGCAGATGAACGGCGTGTTACCAGCCCCGCGAGAGCCACTCCTGCAGCTGCGGCTCCTCGCGCTCGATCGTGGTGCTCGCACCGTGCCCCGGCCGCGCCACGGTCTCGCCGGGGAGCGTGAAGAGGCGATCCTGGATCGACTGGACGATCTGGGGAAAGCTCGAGTAGTCCCAGCGCGTGGCGCCCGGGCCGCCCTCGAACAGCGTGTCGCCCGTCAGTACGGTGCCGAGCGACGGGATCGCGAAGCACACCGAGCCGGGCGTGTGACCGGGCGTGTGCAGCGTCACGACCTCGGCCCCGGCGACGAGGAAGCTCGCGCCGTCGGCGAGCTCGAAGTCGGGGAGCCGTTCGCCGTAGACCTCCTGCCACAGGAAGAGGTCGGCCGGGTGCAGGTAGATGTGGGTGTCGAGCGCCCGCGCGGTGTCGAGCGCCACGCTGATGTGGTCCTCGTGGCCGTGGGTGAGGAGGATGCCGAGCGCCTCGCGGTCACCGACGCCGCGGATGATCGCCTCGGCGTCGTGCCCAGCGTCGACGACGAGCACGGACTCCTCGTCGCCGAGCAGCCAGACGTTGTTCTCGAGCAGGAATCCCTCGGGCGGGGCCCCCTCGCGGCCTGCGCCGATGTATCCCTGGGTGATGACCCGGTCGATGCGTGGTCCTGCGGCTTCGCTCATGCCTCAACGCTATCCCGAATCGGCGCGGGCCGGGCACACGCGAAGGGGGCACACGCGAAGGGGGCACACGCACAGCGGGGCGGGGCCCGGTGCTCCGGATCCCGCCCCGCTTCGGCGTGCGTGCGCGCGTGCGTGCGCGTGTGCGGCCGCTAGGCGCGCGTCACCACGACCGGGCACGGCAGCGCCTGCAGCACGCCGTGGCTCACGGAGCCGAGCAGCAGGCGCGTGATCCCGCCGCGGCCGCGGCTGCCCACGACGAGCAGCTCGGCGCCCTGCGCGGTGTCGACGAGCGCCGCCACGGGCGGCGACTGCACGATCTCGCGTCGGATCTCGAGGTCGGGGTAGCGGCTCGCGAGACCGGCGACGCCGATCGCGATCGCCTCCTCGGCCGCCGAGCGCTGCGACTCGACGAGCTCCTCGCTCCAGAGGTACTCGAGGCCCGGGGTGAGCGGCGGCATCCACGCGTAGACGGCGGTGAGCGCGAGGCCGCGCGTCGAGGCCTCCTCTGCCGCGAACGCGATGGCCTTCTTCGAGGCCTCCGAGCCGTCGACGCCCACGACGACGCTGCCGCCGGGGGCGGGCGACGTCTTCGGGATCACGGCGACGGGGCAGTGCGCCGTCGCCGCGACCTTGACCGCGCGCGTGCCGAAGAAGGAACCGGCGAATCGGCTGCCCTCGTGCGCGCCGAGGACCAGGAGATCGGCGCGCTTCGACGCCTCCTCCACCTCGGCGATCGGGTGGCCGACGACCGCGGTGCCCGAGATCTCGCCCTTGTAGCCGAGGCTGCGGGCGTACTCGATCTCGGCCTGCAGCATCTGCTCAGAGGCCTGCTGGGCCTCCGAGAGGAACGCGACGCTCTCCGACAGGAACGAGTCGTCGGCGACGTGGAGAAGCTCCACGCTCGCGCCGCGCTCGGTCGCCCGCGCGAGGCCCCAGGCCAGCGCGACCCTGCTCTGCTCGGAACCGTCGACTCCGATGAGGTACTTCTCCGACATTGCGATCCTTTCCTCGGGATGGTGCCTGTTCTCGGCGCTAGGCGTCGAGAGCCGGAAGGTGCGCGGGGTGGCTGCCCGCGAGCTGCTCGATGATGCGGACCACCTGGCAGCTGTAGCCGTACTCGTTGTCGTACCAGACGTACAGCACGGCGCTGTCGCCCGTCACGATGGTCGCGAGGCCGTCGACGACGCCCGCGCGGTTCGAGCCGACGAAGTCGGTCGAGACGATCTCGGGGGACTCGACGTAGTCGATCTGAGTGCGGAGCGCGCCCGTGAGCGAGACCTGCTCGAGGAAGGCGTTCAGCTCGTCGCGGTCGGTCTCCTGCTCGAGCTGCAGGTTCAGCACGGCCATCGACACGTCGGGGGTGGGAACGCGGATCGCGTTGCCCGTGAGCTTGCCCTCGAACTCCGGCAGCGCCTTCGACACGGCCTTCGCGGCGCCCGTCTCGGTGAGCACCATGTTGAGCGCCGCCGAGCGGCCGCGGCGGTCGCCCTTGTGGAAGTTGTCGATGAGGTTCTGGTCGTTCGTGTACGAGTGCACGGTCTCGACGTGACCGCGCTTCACCCCGTAGCGATCGTTGATGACCTTGAGCACGGGCGTGATCGCGTTCGTGGTGCAGGACGCCGCGCTCACGATCGTGTGCTCGTCGGTGATCTTGTCGCTGTTCACGCCGAACACGATGTTCAGCATGTCGCCCTTGCCTGGCGCCGTGAGCAGGACGCGCGAGATGCCCTGGTTCTGCAGGTGCTGCCCGAGGCCCTCGGCGTCGCGCCAGCGGCCCGTGTTGTCCACGAGGATCGCGTTCTCGATGCCGTACTGCGTGTAGTCGACCGAGGCCGGGTCGTTCGAGTAGATGACCTGGATCCGGACGCCGTTCGCGAGGATGACGTTCTCGTCCTCGAGCACCTTGATCGTGCCGTTGAACGGGCCGTGCACCGAGTCGCGGCGGAGCAGGTTCGCGCGCTTCACGAGGTCGTTCTCCGAGCCCTTGCGCACGACGATCGCGCGGAGGTTCAGGCCCTTGCCGCTGCCGGAGTGGTCGATGATGATGCGGGCCAGGAGGCGGCCGATCCGGCCGAAGCCGTAGAGCACCACGTCGGTGCCCTCGCCGCGCTCCGCGCCGATCGCGGGGGCGAGCGCCTCGCGGAGGTACGCCTCGAGATCCGCTGCGCCCGACTCGCGGAAGCCCTTCGCGAGCAGCGCGAGGTCGACCGACACGGGGCCGGGCTGGATCTTCGCGAGCGCCTCGACGATGGCCGAGGTCTCCTCGAGCGGCAGCTCGACGAGGTCGATTTTGCGGGCGTAGCTGTGGGCCCGGATGATGTCGATCGGCGAGCGCCCGATGAGGCTGCGGCCGTGGACCGACATGACCACGTCGTGATCGCGGTAGAGCTGTCCGATGAGCGGGATCATCCGCTCGGCGAGTTCCTGCTTCGCCTTCCAGTCCTCGAGATGAGCATCAGCACGCTTGTTCATATGAACGGAGAGTTCCTTTCGGGATCCTGAAGGGGGTCGGCCTGCCCGCCGGCGACGCTTCTTCGTCACCTCTAGTATCCCATGCGGATGACGCCGTATGACACCGGGATTTCCCGCGCAACGGGCCTATCGACCAGGCTTGAACCCGTCACCCGCGTGCGCCACGAGCGCCGCACACCTTTCGAAACGAAACGGGATCACACATGTCCTTCAAGAAGCGCGGCATCCTCGCCGCCTCCACAGCGGCGTTCGTCCTCGCGGCCTCGCTCGTCGGGTGCGCGCCCGGCGGCGACGGCGGCTCCGACGAGTCTGCCACCGTGAAGCTCGGCGTCGTTGGCGCGAGCGATCCGTACTGGGCCACGTTCACCGAAGCGGCGAAGGCCGAGGGGATCGACGTCGAGATCCAGGACTTCACCGACTACAACCAGCTGAACCCCGCGCTCAGCGAGGGCGAGCTCGACCTGAACCAGTTCCAGCACATCGTGTACCTCGCCGACTACAACGTCGCGAACGACGACGACCTCGTCGCGATCGGCTCGACGGCGATCTACCCGCTCGCGATCTTCTCGACGAAGCACAAGTCGCTCGACGAGATCCCGAAGGACGGCGTCGTCGCGATCCCGTCCGACCCGACGAACCGTGCGCGCGCGCTCAACGTGCTGCAGAGCGCCGGCCTCGTAAAGCTGAAGGGCGGCGGATCGCTTTTCTCGACCCCCGATGACATCGAGGCGTCCGGATCCAAGGTCACCGTCACCGAGATGGATGCCGCGTTCACCGCGACGTCGCTCGCCGACGTCGACGCGGCCGTCGTGAACAACGACTTCGTGACCGACGCGGGCCTCGAGTTCTCCGACGCCCTGTACCAGGACGACCCCGAGGACGAGGGCGCGAAGTACTTCATCAACATCTTCGCCGCCCGCGCCGAGGACAAGGACAACAAGACGTTCAAGAAGCTGGTGGAGATCTACCAGACGAACGCGGACGTCCAGAAGGGCGTCAAGGAGAACTCGGGCGACAGCGCCATTCTCCTGCAGACCCCGGTCTCCGAGCTCGCCGAGATCCTCGCCGACTCCGAGAAGCAGGTCAAGGAGAACAAGGGCTAAGGCCCACGCACCGCATAGGATCGGGGCGTCCGGAATTTCACCGGGCGCCCCGCTCGCGTTTCTGCTCCCCGCGGTCCGCGCGCCGCGCGGCTGCGCGACAACGAACACGACCTGCACGACACCACGCTCGGCACAGCCGAGGAAGGGAGACGCCCATGGCACGCGTCCAGATACTCGGCGTATCGAAGCGCTATCCGGGCAGAGGAAGGGACGCCGCGGAGGTCGTGGCCGTCGACGACGTCACGATCGACGTCGCATCCGGCGAGATCCACGCGATCATCGGCTACTCGGGCGCGGGCAAGAGCACGCTGCTCAGGCTCGTCAACGGCCTCGAGCGCGCGAGCTCGGGCCGGATCCTCGTCGGCGACCACGAGATCACGGCGCTCAGCGAGTCGAAGCTGCGCGGCGTGCGCGCCGGCATCGGCATGATCTTCCAGCAGTTCAACCTCTTCCACTCGAAGAAGGTCGCGAAGAACGTCGAGTACCCGCTCATCGTCGCGGGCATGCCCCCGGCCGAGCGCAAGGCGCGCGTGGCCGAGCTCCTCGACTTCGTCGGCCTCGCCGATAAGGCCGACGCGTACACGGATCAGCTCTCCGGCGGCCAGAAGCAGCGCGTCGGCATCGCCCGCGCGCTCGCGACGAACCCCGGCCTCCTCCTCGCGGACGAGGCGACGAGCGCCCTCGACCCCGAGACCTCGCAGGAGGTGCTCGCGCTGCTCAAGCGCATCAACGCGGAGCTCGGGATCACGATCATCCTGATCACCCACGAGATGGAGGTCGTGCGCGAGATCGCGAGCCGCGTCACCGTCATGGACAGAGGCCGCGCCGTCGAGCAGGGCGAGGTGTTCGACGTGTTCTCGGCGCCGCAGACCGACACGACCCGGCGCTTCGTCGCGACGGCGCTTCCCACGGCGCCGGATCCCGAGCACCTCGACGAGCTCCGCCAGCGGCACCGCGGCAGGCTCGTCTCGCTCACGTTCCGCGACGGCGACGTGGACCAGCCGGTCGTGTTCCGCACCCTCGCGGAGCGCGGCGTCGGCGTCAGCATCGTGCACGGCGGGATCACCGACGTCGGCGGCCGCAGCTTCGGCCGCCTCACCCTCGAACTCATCGGCGACGACCTGAAGGTCGAGCACGCCGTCGCGGCGCTCGGCCAGGAAGCCGATCTGGAGGTGCTCGCCTGATGGACAAGCTGATCGAGCTCCTCTCGAACGGAAAATTCCTCGAGGCGACATTCCAGACCCTGAGCTACGTCGTCGTCGCGATGGGCGTCGGCGGCGTGCTCGGCCTGATCGTCGGCGTCTTCCTGACCGTGACGCGGCAGGGCGGGATCATGCAGAACCGCCCCGCGTTCTTCATCCTGAACTTCCTCGTGAACTTCTTCCGCCCGATCCCGTTCGTGATCCTGATCGCGGCTATCCAGCCGCTGTCGAGGCTGATCATGCAGACGGGCATCGGCGACCGCGCGCTCATGTTCACGCTCTCGTTCGCCGCGACCTTCGGCATCGCGCGCCTCGTCGAGCAGAACCTGCTCACGGTGCCGCCCGGGGTCATCGAGGCCGCGCGCGCCATGGGCGCCGGGCCGATCCGGACCATCCTCACGGTGCTGATCCCCGAGGGTCTCGGCCCGCTCGTGCTCGGCTACACCTTCGCGTTCATCGCGGTCGTCGACATGACGGCGATGGCCGGTGTGATCGGCGGCGGCGGACTCGGTAACCTGGCCTTGCAGTACGGATATCGCCAGTTCAACCCGTGGGTCACCTGGGGTGCCGTGCTCGTCATCATCGTCATCGTGCAGCTCGTGCAGGTGCTCGGCAACGTCATCGCCCGCAAACTTCTCAGGAGGTAGCTCGTGGTCCAGGAAGCAGCGTGGAAGCTCGCCGATCTCAGGCGCGTCGCGCAGGAGTTCTGGCCGGAGGAGACCGCCGAGGGCTGGGATCGCGTCGGACTCGTCACGGGCCGCGACGACCAGCCGCTGCGCCGTGTGCTGCTCGCGGTCGACGCGGTCGCGGCGACCGTCGACGAGGCGGTCGCGTGGGACGCCGATGCGCTCCTCACCCACCACCCGCTGCTGCTGCGCGGCGTACACACGATCGCCGAGGACACGGGCAAGGGAGCGCTGCTCGCGCGCCTGATCCGGGGCGAGTGCGCGCTGCTCGCGGCGCACACGAACGCCGACGCGCCCGCGGGCGGCGTCTCCGACGTCATCGCGGAGCGCCTCGGGCTCGTCGGCGCCGAGCCGCTCGTGCCGGGAGGACCGGGCGCGCTGCCCGGCGCCGGCATCGGCAGGGTCGGCCAGCTTCCCGCGCCGCTCACCCTCGCCGAGTTCGCCGCGCACGTCGCGGGCGTCATGCCGCGCACGGTGCAGGGCGTCCGCGTCGCGGGCGATCCCGGCCGCGGGGTGGAGCGCGTCGCGCTCCTCGGCGGCGCGGGCGACAGCCTCCTCGACCACCCGCTCGTGCGGGGCGCGGATGTCTACCTGACCTCGGATCTTCGCCACCACCCCGCGCAGGACGCGCTCGAGCTCGCGGCGGCGGCCGGCGGGCCGGCGCTCGTCGACGTCGCCCACTGGGCGAGCGAGTCGCTCTGGCTCGAAGGCGCGGCCGAGCGGCTCGCTGAGCGGCTGCCGGGCGCCGAGTTCCGCGTGAGCGGGATCCGGACCGACCCGTGGACGTTCGCGGTCGGCGCGGAGACGGCCGGAGACTGACGCGACGCGGCCGGGGGACCACGCTCCGGGACGGCGGCCCGGATCGCCGCTATGCTGTGCAGCATGAAGGCCAGCCCCCGCCAGCAGCGACTCCTCCTCGATCTCCAGGACCTTGACACCGCGACCGCGCGGCTCAAGCGCAAGCGAGCCGGGATCCCCGAGCGCTCGGAGCTCGCGGCCCTCTCCGGGGAGGCCGAGTCCGCGAAGGCGAGCTTCATGGAGGCGCAGCGCGAGCTCGACGGCCACGGCGCCGAGCTCGCCCGGATCGAGGCCGACGTCGAGATGGTCAGGCAGCGCAGGACCCGCGACGAGCAGCTCCTCGCCGTGAGCACCTCGCCCAAGGAGGCGCAGGCACTGCAGTCGGAGCTCGACACCCTCACCCGCCGCACGGGCGAGCTCGAGGACCGCGAGCTCGAGATCATGGAGGCCCAGGAGGCCGCCCAGGCCGGGTTCGACGCGGCCGAGGCCGTGCTCTCGGGCGTCGAGGCGAAGCGCACGGCGCTGCGCGAGCAGATCGCGGCCGCCGAGGCCGAGATCGACGCGCAGCTCGCGAGGCAGGCGGACGAGCGCGGGGGACTCTCCGCGGAGATCCAGCGCGACCTCGTGGAGATCTACGAGGACCTGCGCGGCAGGATCGGGATCGGCGCGGCCAGGCTGCGCGGCAACGTTTCCGAGGCGAGCAACATGTCCCTCACGCCGGCCGAGCTCAGCACGATCCGCGCGACCGCGGACGACGAACTCATCTTCTGCCCGGGCACCGGCGCGATCCTGGTCAGGGTCGAGGGCGAGTAGCCGCTAGAATCGAAGGCGGAATGGGCCGGTGAGACGGTCGCGTCGCGTCGCCGCGTGCGGTGGCGCGCCGAGGAACGTCCGGGCTCCGCAGGGGAGAACGGTGGGTAACGCCCACCCGGGGAAACCCGCGAGAAAGTGCAACAGAGAGTAGACCGCCACTCGGCTCGCGCCGAGGGGTAAGGCTGAAAGGGTGGTGTAAGAGACCACCGGCGCCCGTGGTGACACGGGCGGCCAGGTAAACCTCGTTCGGAGCAAGGCCAGACAGAGGATGACGACGCGCCCCGCCGAGTCCTCGGGTAGGCCGCTAGAGAGCACTGGCGACAGTGATCCGAGAGAGATGGCCGTCACCGCCCGGTTCGCCGGGCGGGACAGAACCCGGCGTATGATCCGGCCCATTCCATCCCGCCGGGCGGTCTCGCGCCCTACTCCGAGAGCGTCAAGATCTCGAAGCCGTCGTCGCGGATCAGCACCGTGTGCTCGAACTGCGCCGTGAGGCTCTTGTCCTTCGTCGTCACGGTCCAGTCGTCGTCCCACTGATCCCAGGTGTGGGTGCCGAGCGTGAGCATGGGCTCGACCGTGAACACCATTCCGGGCACGATCACGTCCGAGTAGCTCGGCGCCGAGTCGTAGTGCGGGATGATGAGGCCGGTGTGGAACGCGGCGCCAACGCCGTGGCCCGTGAAGTCGCGAACGACGCCGTAGCCGAAGCGCTTCGCGTAGGTCTCGATGACGCGGCCGATCACGTTGACCTGCCGGCCCGGCTTCGCCGCCTTGATCCCGCGCATCATCGCCTCGTGGGTGCGCTCGATGAGGAGGTCGACCTCCTCGGAGACGGCGCCGACCCGGTACGTCCGGTTCGTGTCGCCGTGGAAGCCGTCGAGAAAGGCCGTCACGTCGACGTTCACGAGGTCGCCCTCGCGGAGCACCGTGTCGTCCGGGATCCCGTGGCAAATGACCTCGTTCACCGAGGTGCAGGAGGACGCCCGGTAGCCGCGGTACCCGAGCGTCGACGGGTAGGCGCCCGCCGCCACGACCGACTCGTGGGCCACGCGGTCGAGCTCGGCCGTCGTGACGCCCGGCCGCACGGCCTCGCCGACCGCGTCGAGCGCGCGGGACGCGATCCGGCCGGCCGCCCTGATCTTCTCGATCTCCTCCGCCGTGTACGTGTTGTCGCCCGTGTACTCCGGCGGCGCCTGGAGGCCGACGTAGGGCGGGCGCGCGATACTCGCGGGCACGGTGCGGACGGGGGGAAGGGATCCGGGGACAAGATGTCCGTGTGCATCGAAGGGCATGCCAATAGTCTATGAAGTACGCCTGACAGTGTTCGGGCGGGGAAGGAGCGCTCGCTATGAGCAAGAAGGACTGGGGGATCGACGATCCCCAGGAGACCTATTGGTTCAACACGCACACCGGACAGGTGGAGGTGGGGCCGCAGTCGCTGGCCGTCGACCGCCTCGGGCCGTTCGCCACGCGCGAGGAGGCCGAGCGGGCGAACGAGATCGTGGCGGAGCGCGCCAAGGCGTGGGCCGACGAGGACGCGGCGGAGGACTGATCCGCGGCGTGCGGCGGCGGGGTGCAGGATCCCGCCGCCGTAACACGCCCGACACAGGCCCGATGTAGTCTGAAGCCGAGTGGCGACGACGAGCCGCGCCCACCGCGCGGCACGCGCAATCAGCGAATGGAGGCGGGAGTGAGCAAGCAGAGGGATTTCGTTCTTCGCACGATCGAGGAGCGCGGAGTCAAGTTCGTGAGGCTGTGGTTCAGCGACGTCTCCGGCACGCTGAAGTCGGTCGCTCTCGCGCCGGCCGAGGTCGAGGGGGCGTTCACCGAGGGCATCGGCTTCGACGGCTCCGCGATCGAGGGGCTCACGCGCGCCTACGAGTCGGACCTGCTCGCGATCCCGGATCCCTCGACGTTCCAGCTGCTCCCGTGGCGGAGCATCGAGGCGCCGACCGCCCGCATGTTCTGCGACATCCGCACGCCGAACGGCGAGCCCGCCGTGGCCGACCCCCGCAACGTGCTCAAGCGCACGCTCGCGCACGCGGCCGATCAGGGCTTCACCTTCTACACGCACCCCGAGATCGAGTTCTACCTGCTGAAGTCGAAGGAGTTCGGGCCCGAGGGCCCCGTGCCGGTCGACCGCGCGGGCTACTTCGACAACGTGCCGGGGGGCACGGCGCACGACTTCCGCCGCGAGAGCGTCTCGATGCTCGAGGAGCTCGGGATCTCGGTCGAGTTCAGCCACCACGAGGCAGGCCCCGGCCAGAACGAGATCGACCTGCGCTACGCCGACGCGCTCACGACGGCGGACAACCTCATGACCTTCCGCACGGTGGTGAAAGAGGTCGCGATCTCGCAGGGCGTGCACGCGACATTCATGCCGAAGCCGCTCGCGGGGCAGCCGGGATCCGGCATGCACACCCACCTCTCGCTCTTCGAGGGAGACACGAACGCCTTCTACGATCCGGCCGCGAAGTACCAGCTCTCGCAGACCGGCAGGCGCTTCGTCGCGGGTCTCCTGCGGCACGCCCCGGAGATCACGGCGGTCACGAACCAGTACATCAACTCCTACAAGCGGATCTGGGGCGGCGACGAGGCCCCCTCGTTCGTGAGCTGGGGCCACAACAACCGCTCGGCGCTCGTGCGCGTGCCCATGTACAAGCCGGGCAAGGGCGGCGCGGCGCGCGTCGAGTACCGCGGCCTCGACAGCGCGGCGAACCCCTACCTCGCGTACTCCGTGCTGCTCGCGGCCGGCCTACGCGGGATCCGCGACGAGTACGAGCTGCCGCCCGAGGCGGAGAACAACGTGTGGGCGCTCAGCGACGGCGAGCGGCGCGCGATGGGCTTCGACCCGCTGCCGGCGAGCCTCGACCACGCGCTCGCCGTGATGGAGCGCTCTGAGCTCGTTGCCGAGACGCTCGGCGAGCAGGTCTTCGCCTACTATCTGCGCGACAAGCGGCGCGAGGTGGCCGAGTATCACTCGCAGGTCACCCCGTACGAGCTCGCGTCGATGCTCGACACGATCTGACGCAAGCGACGTGCAGGGCACTCGGCCGGTTCCGAAGCTCGCGGAGGTCGCGCGGGCAGGCTTCCAGGACCTCTCGGAGGCCCGGGATGAGATTCACGCGCTCAGCACGAGCATCGGGGTCGGGGTCGAGTGCCTGCTCGACGCGTTCACGCAGGCGGCGGATCCCGACGCGGCGCTGATCCGGATCCGGGGCATCCACGACCGCCATCCCGACGCGCTCGACGGCCTCGACGAGGCCTGCTGGGTGCGGCTCTGCCTGCTCGTCGGAGCCTCGCCGGCGCTCGGCGACTTCTTCGAGCGGCGCCCGGAGCGCCTCCGCGAGATCCTGGCCGCAGGCGGCCGTCTGATCGACGCCGAGACGGCGCGGGGCGAGCTCCTCGCTGCGGTCGAGGAGGCGCCCGGCGGCGCGCCGCTCATCGCGGAGGAGGGATGGAACGCGCTCCGGATCCGGTACCGCGAGCTGCTCGCGACGCTCATGCTGCACGACCTCGAGCGCGGGGCCGAGGGGCTCGCGGCCGAGTGCTTCGAGGCCGTGGCCGACTCGCTCGCGATCCTCGCTGACGCCGCGATCGAGGCCTCGCTCGCGGTCGCGCGGCACACGCTCGCGGCGGGCGTCTCGGGGCCCGCGGTCCCGGCGGAGCGCCTCGCCGCGACCCGGCTCGCGATCGTCGCGATGGGCAAGTGCGGCGCCCAGGAGCTGAACGTCGTCTCCGACGTCGACGTCGTATTCATCGTGGACTCGGCCGACGACGACGTGATCGACGGCGACGCGCTCATCAGGGTCGGCACGCGCCTCGCGACGGAGACGATGCGCGGGATCCACGATCCGCTCATCGAGCCGCCGCTCTGGCAGCTCGACGCGAACCTGCGCCCCGAGGGGCGCCACGGTCCGCTCGTGCGGACCCTCGGCTCCATGATGAACTACTACGACCGCTGGGCGAAGGGCTGGGAGTTCCAGGCGCTCCTGAAGGCGCGGCCGCAGGCGGGCGACCAGGAGCTCGGCGCCGAGTTCGTCGCGCGCACCCGCGAGGCCGTCTGGAGCTCCTCGTCGCGCGAGGACTTCGTGGGCTCAGTGCAGCGCATGCGCGAGCGGGTCACTGAGCACATCGACGATGACGAACTCGAGGTGCAGCTGAAGCTCGGGCCAGGCGGCCTGCGCGACATCGAGTTCAGCGTGCAGCTCCTCCAGCTCGTGCACGGCTACTACGACGAGCGCCTGCACCTGCGCGGCACGCTGCCCGCGCTCCGCGCCCTCGTCGAGGGCGGCTACGTGGCGCGCAGCGACGGCGACCGGCTCATCGCCGACTACCGCTTCCTCCGGGTGCTCGAGCACCGCCTGCAGCTGCGCGACCTCAGGCGCACGGCGCTCATGCCGACCGACGACGAGGGCCTGCGGGTCCTTGCCCGCGCGAGCCGCCTCGCCGCGAACGGGCAGGAACTCCTGCGCGCGTGGGAGCGCACGAAGCGCGAGGTCCGCGAGCTCCACCTCAAGATCTTCTACGCGCCGCTCCTGAGCGCCGTCGCCGAGCTGCCGGAGGAGGAGCTCATCCTCGGCAGCGACGAGGCGCGCGCCCGACTCGCGAGCATCGGCTTCAAGGACCCGGACGGCGCGATCCGGCACCTCGGCGCGCTCACCCGCGGCACGTCGAGGCGGGCGCGGATCCGGCGCAATCTCATGCCCGTGATCCTGCGCTGGCTGGCCGACGGCACGGATCCAGACTACGGGCTTCTCGCCTTCCGCAGGATCAGCGAGGCGAACCAGGAGAACCCCTGGTATCTGCGGCTGCTCCGCGACGGCACGGACGCGGGGGAGCGGCTCATGCGCGTGCTCTCCTGCTCCCGTTTCACGGCCGAGCTGCTCGAGTCGCTTCCCGACGCGGTCGCGTGGCTCGAGCGCGACGAGACGCTCCGGCCTGCCGGACTGCAGCAGCTCTTCGACGAGATGCGCGCGCTCGCCTCGCGGCGCTCGACGCTCGACGAGGCGGCCGCCGCGCTCCGTGCGGTGCACCGCAGGGAGATCCTGCGCCTCGCGATGGGCCGCGTCGCCGGCGTCCTGAGCGAGGCCGACGTCGCTGCGGGCCTCGACGCGGCCCACACGGCGCTCCTCGACGCGCTGCTGCGGGTCGTGCAGACCGCGGCCGCGGCTGCTCCGGATCCCTGCCCCGTCGAGATCGCGCTCATCGGCATGGGCCGCTACGGCGGCGGCGAGCTCGGCTTCGCCTCGGATCTCGACGTCATCGCGGTGTTCCGCGCGCCGGAGGAGGTGGCGCCGGATCGCGCCTCGCGCGAGGCGGCCAGGCAGGTCGCCGAGCTGCGCCGCCTCGTCTCGGACCCGCGCTTCAAGGTCGACCTCGACTTCGACCTGCGCCCCGAGGGCAAGAACGGCCCGATCGTGCGCAGCCTCGAGGCCTACCGTAAGTACTACGAGCGCTGGTCGCTCACCTGGGAAGCGCAGGCCCTTCTGCGCGCCCGCCCGGTCGCGGGCGACGCGTGGCTGGGCACGGCGTTCACGGAACTCGCCGACCGGATCCGGTTCCCGGAGAAGTTCGGCGAGAACGAGACGCGCGAGGTGCGGCGCCTGAAGGCCCGCGTCGAGGCGGAGCGGCTGCCGCGGGGCGAGGATCCGTCGCGCCACCTGAAGCTCGGCCCTGGCGGGCTGAGCGACGTCGAGTGGCTCGTCCAGCTGCTCCAGCTCAGGAACGGCCACGAGCACCCCTCGCTGCGCACGGTGTCGACGCTTCAGGCGCTCGACGCCGCGGTCGAGCTGGAGTTCCTCGACCCCGACGAGGCGGAGCACCTGCGCGATTCCTGGCGATTCGCGAGCGAGGTGCGCTCGGCGCTGAAGCTGTGGACCGGGCGCTCCTCGGACTCGCTCCCGCGCGACCGGGGTGACCTCGAGGGCGTCGCTGGCGTTCTGGACCTGCCGAGGGGGCGCACCTCGGAGATCGAGGAGCGCTGGCTCGGGCTCTCGCGCCGCGCGCGGGCCGTGTTCGAACACCGCTTCTACGGATTCGTCGACGACGGGATCTACCCGCTGTTTTGACCGCGGCCTTGCCGTTCACCGGAAGGTAACGCAACAGACAGCCACGTTCACCGGCAATCCCTTCCCAAATCCGTTATCGAAGCGTAATCTCATCGTTATGCAGTACTTACAAACATTCCTCGAGGCCCTTCTCGCTGAGGACGGGGCAGAGTTCGAGGACGAACTGGAATCCTGACCGCCAGCAGCGCATCTTGCCGTAGCAACAGTGCCGTTGCCCAACCAAGAACAACGCCCCCGCTCGAATCTGAGCGGGGGCGGTGTGCGCACTACCGGCGTGAGCCTGGCAGCCGGGTATCGTTCGGACGCAGGCCCAGGGCGCTTCAGAGGTGGGTCTGATGCACGTTGAGGTGACAGTTTGACCTATCCGTGGATCAGACCCGCTCGACACGATGCCACGATCACCTGGTCAGTGCGACTTCGAAACTCCACGCCGCTCAGGTCCACAATGTAGGGTGAATTGCAGCGAATGCCACATGCAATCTCTGACGCCCCTGGCACACGCGGTGCCATGAGTGTGGAGGCCGAGGACCTCGATGAACTACGCACCGGCCTACAGGAGGGCAACCAGATCCTCTCGATCACGCGCGTGTGACGCCAGAGGTGTCAGACGTCCTCGCCTCGCTGCAGCGGGATCCTCACATCAAACAACCAGCCACCCTCTGCTCTCGGCCCGGCCTCCGCAGAGCCGCCGAGGAGCCGAGCCCGCTCTCCGATGCCGACGATCCCCTGGCCGGAGCCGTGCGTGAAGGTGCTCTCGCTACGTCCGTCGTCGCTGACTTGCAGATACACTTCGTCGGCGGTGACTGCAAGCCGGAGCTCGACCCTCGTGGCGTCGTTCGCGTAGCGGAGCGCGTTCGTCAGCGCCTCCTGCGCGATCCGGTAGATGGCAGTGCGCAGGTTCGGCGACAGCCCTGTCTCCGTGCCGTCGCGCACCAGCACGACCGGCAGGTGCGCAGTGCGGAAGACTTCGACGAGCTCCTCCAGCGACGGTACGTTGTAGCCGGAGTTGTCCAGCGCATCGTCGAGCTTCTCATCGGATGTCCGCAGCACGCCGATGATGGTCTGCATCTCGATGAGCGCGTGGCGGCTCGTCGCCGCGAGGTGGACGATAGCCCGCGCGGACTGCTCCGGGTCGCGTTCTCGTGATGCGGCCGCGCCGTCGGCCAGGGCGATCATGACGGAGAGCGAGTGCGCGACGACGTCGTGCATCTCGGCGGCGATGCGAGTGCGCTCGAGCTGTCGCGCGTTCTCGATGCGCTGCGCGATCAGCTCGCCGACTGCGGCTCGACGGTCTCTCCGGCCTCGTGTGGCGAGTCCCAGTCCGACGGCGATGAGTGCGAATGCGTCGATCACCGTGGTGGGAAAGAACGCGTGGCCTGTGATCAGCCAGCGGACGCCCGTCCCGGCCGCCGTGATCCCGAACACGGCGGCGACCCCGACGATCGTCCGCACGAATGGCCCGCTGCTGGCGAGGGCGTATCCGGTGAAGGCAAACGCCGCCGTCAGGCTCATCGCCGGGTGGATGCAGGACACCAGGGCCAGGGCAATCATCACCCAGAAGGCGTGGTCTCTGCGCCACCAGAGAGCGACGCCTGCGAGGATCACCGCGGCCCAGGCCGTGATGGGCTGCTCACCACCGCTGAACGAGAGTGCGATCAGCTGCGGGAGCACGCTCACCGCGATGATCAGGCCGTCGACGAGGCGAGGGCGGGAGAGCAGCCAGCGCGCGGGCGGCCACACGTCCGGGTCGATGTCGCTCGCCCGAATGCGTGTGATGAGGCCCTTCGTAGTCAACAGCTCTCCCTTCCGACGTGCCTCAACTCTGTCACATGAGGAAGAACCGACTCAGGCGTCGCGCCGGCGAAGCACGATGCTCGCCAGTGCCACCATGACGACCGCCCAGCCGCTGAGGACCGCCATGCCGGGCCAGGCTTCGAGATCGGCGGGGTTCGGGAATGTCGTGAGGACCACGCGCCCTGCCACCGAAGGCAGGTAACCGACGATCGTCGTGACGACGTCATTGCCGATCGATTCCAGGATCGACGGCAGGATGCTGAACAGTAACACCGGGACGGCGATGCCGGCGATGACGTTCTTCACCAGCAGCCCGAACGCGAGCGAGATGATCCCGATCAGCCCCATGAACAGCCCGGACGCCGCGGCGAGCGTCGCCACCTCGGGCAGGTCGATCTCGTACGTCACATCGCTCGTGTACAGCACGGCGAAGGCCACGAACATGGCAAGCGTCGATGCGGTCGCCCCGACGAGGAGGCCAAGCACGCCGATCACGACGCTTTTGGCGAGCACTACGGGCACCCGCTTCGGCGTGGCGAGGAAGGAGAGCTGGATCTGCCCGGAGCTAAACTCAGTGGTCGCGAACAGCACCGCAACAACGGCGAAAACGATCGCCATCCAGAGCACCGTGTCCACGAAACGGAGTTCCGTCACGCTCGTGATCGGCTCCGCGTTCGGGTTCTGATTCCCCGACGGCGACAGCAGTGAGAGCGACGACAGCAGCGCCGCGAGCACAATGAATACACCCAGCACCGCGGTCGTGATGGGTCCGGTCTTGAGGGTAAAGAACTTGGTGATCTCGGCATTAATCGTCGCCAGGAAGCCTCCCGAGCGAACCGGGACACCAACGAGTGAGGAGGGCGGAGGCGCGCCTTGGGTCTGAGTCGTAGTCATGGGGTATGCGATGTGCTTTCTCATGAGAGGAACAAGAGGTCAGGCGTCGCGGTAACGCAGGGTCAGGCCACCGGCGACGAGGAACGCAAGCGCCCAGCCGGCCAGGATGACGAGTCCCCAACACGGATCGACGATCGTCGCAGTCGGGTCGGGTGACAGGTACTGGGAGCCGACAACGGTCGGCAGGTAGACCATGAGCTTCGCGACCCACTCCACCGGCACGGCGGACAACACAATTGGTGCGACGGTGAGCAGCACGACGACGGTGATGAAGCCGGCGACCAGCGAACGGATCAGCGCGGCGAGGCCGACGGCGAGCACACCCATTAGCGCGAGGGAGACGCCGCTGCCGACGATGATGCGCGCGATACCGTCGGGGGCGCCGCCGACGGCGAGGTCCACGCCAGCGAGGAGCCCGGGAGCCACGAGCAGCACGATCGCGCTGCCAAGGGCTCCGACGACGAGGCCGGCGATGCCCATCAGCCCGGCCTTCGCCGCCAGGACAGGGATTCGCTTCGGTGCCGCGAGCAAGGACGGCTGCATGGTCGCCTGCGTGTACTCCGAGGCGGTGAACACCGCGGCCAGGATGCCGAGCACGACGTACGCGTACTGCATGCCGTCGAGGAACTGTCCGGGCGGAAGCGCAGGAACAGCGCCTGTCCCTGCCGCCTGACCCGCGTCGGCGTTCCAGACCAGCGAGAACGCGCTGAGCAGCCCCATGCCGACGATGAGCGCCAGCACGGCCGCCGTGGTGATCGGGTACGACACCAGCGTGCGGTACTTGATCCACTCGGCGTGCAGCACCGTGAGCACCGTCACTGGGGCGGCGCGTCGTCGCAGCGTCTCGCGCGCTGCGAGCGGTCGCGCCAGAGGCTCAGCCATGGTCATTGCCCCGTCCCTGGTGCTTCGGAGCTGTACTCGACCTGGTCGCGCGTCAGCTCGCGGTAGACGTCCTCAAGACTGGCGTTTACGACGCTGAGCTCGGTCAGCACAATGCCGTTGCGAGCGGCCCGCGCTGCGATGTCATCGGCTGTGAGACCCGAGACTTCGACCGTGCCGTCGGTGATCAACGTACGCGTGACATTCTCGCCGGCGAGGACGTCCATGAGCTTCGCGGGACGGGCACTGCGCACCCGGATCCGGTCCGGCTGGTCGACGAGCTCCGCGAGCGGCTTGTCGGCGATGATGTGTCCCTTGCCGATGATCACGACGTGATCGGCGACGAGCGACAGCTCGCTCAGCAGATGCGAGGACAGTAGGACGGTGCGGCCTTCGCGGCCGAGCTGCTTCAGCAGGTTCCGGATCCAGATCACGCCGTCCGGGTCGAGTCCGTTCACCGGCTCGTCTAGGATCAGCGTGTGCGGGTCGCCGAGGAGTGCGACGGCCAGGCCAAGTCGCTGGCCCATACCGAGGGAGAATCCGCCGACCTTTTTGCCGGCGACGCTGGAGAGCCCCGCGATGCCCATGACCTCCTCGACGCGCGCCTTCGGTAGCCGGTGCGTCGCGGCGATCCAGCGCAGGTGCTGGTAAGCGGTGCGCGAGCGGTGCGCCGACTTTGCGTCCAACAGCGTGCCGACGTGACACAGCGGAGCCTTCAGCTCACGGTACGGCTTCCCGCCGATGAGCCCGCGGCCGCTGGTGGGGTGGTCGAGGCCGACCAGAGACCGCATTGTGGTTGACTTGCCTGCGCCGTTGGGTCCGAGGAACCCGGTGACGGCTCCGGGGCGGATCTCGAACGTAACGTCCTGAATGGCGTACTTGCTCCCGTATCGCTTGGTCAGTCTATCGGCGACGATCGTCATCGGGCACTCTCCTTCACTGGTGGTGGATGCGGCGAGATCCGCCACGTTCACCACGCTAGGAAGGAGCGCTTGTCACCCGATGCCACCCCAGGGTTGAGTGTGAGGTGGCACCGCAGGTGGATATCGCCGTCGCTACAGCGCGCGCTCGGGTGTCGCGAGGACGCCCTGTAGTACTGGCCGGGTCGCCTGGACGGCGGCGAGCACCAACAGCACGCCAAGGATCAGCAGTGCGACGACGCCGAGCAGGAACAGGGGCGAGGAGGCCAGGGAGATCACCAAGACGAGGAAGTCCAGCGCCGTGCTGAGCAGGGCGGCTCCCACAGTGGCGATGCCGAGCGGGATCCACACGGCGCGCCGCCTCGCCCGCTGCATGAGCGAGCGGGGCACGCCGACCCGGTCGAGTGCCACGTAGGTCGCGCGTCGGTCGAGGATCTCGGCGGCCTGGGTGATGCCGACCGAGCAGCCGACGATGAGGAACGCGACGACCACGGCGACGATCGCCACGGTGCGGAAGTCGGCGAAGAGCATCAGGGCCGCGGACCCCACGGCGTTGGAGCTCGTCGCGATGGTGTTCAGGTATCCAAGCACGGAGCCGGCGGGCACGACGATGAACGTGGCGATGCCGACCGGTGCGACCTGCCGCCACGCTGCTTTCGGGTCCTCGAGTACGCTGCGCGTAGATAGGAGCCCTGAGAGGTCCTTCGCGCGCCGCCGGCGCAGTTGAGCGATCCAGCGGGTGAGCACTGGGCCGACGAGATTCACGGCGGTCATGATCGTGGCGAGGGCGACGATGTAGCCGATAGCGATACCCGTCACGCCCCAGTTCTGCCCGGCCAGCTGCATGACCACGAGACCTACCACGATGACCGCGACACCAATTAGCAGCGCTCGGGCCCGCGCGCCCCGAGGGACAGCTCGGACCCGCACCGCGAGCGGGCTCACCTCGATGCGCCGGAGGCCTGCGACGACGATCGCCACGACAAGCAGCTCGATGAGCACCGCCACGCCGACCATCACAGGCCAGGGCAGCCAGGTGTCTTCTGGCTGGGTGGCCAGGCCTTGGACCGGGATCAGCGCCACGAGCGGCGCGACGGCCAGGTAGGTTGCCGTGCCCGCGACGATGCCGAGAGCGGAGTCGATCGCCATCTCGCCGACGGCGACCCGGCGCAGGAACCGGCCGCTCGCACCGAATAGCCGAAGGGTTGAGAGCCGGTCGTCGCGTCGCCGGGTTGAGAGTCGGGTCGCGGCGCTCACGAGGGAGATTACGGGCGCCAGCAGGAACACCATCAGCGCCCCGCCAAGGAGCGCGTAGGCGCTGAACGCGTTGTCGCGCACCGCCCAGAGCCGTAGAGCCAGAGCCACAGCCCCGAAAGTCACCACGGTGACGACGGTGAAGGCCACCGCGGGCAAGAGCACCGCGTCGATGCCGAGCCGCGACGGGCGCAGTAGCATCCGGACGAGCGCGGCGTTCCCAGTGCTCATGACGCGACCTGGACGTCCGACACCACGCGTCCGTCGCTCATGCGGATGATGCGGCCGCAGCGCGCGGCGACGGACTCGTCGTGGGTGACGATCACGAGCGCGCGCTGCTGGCCGGCAGTGTGCACAAGAAGCAATTCCAGAACCTCTGTGGCCGTTCGTGAATCCAGCGCGCCGGTGGGCTCGTCGGCGAAGACCACACGGGCGTCCGAGGCGATCGCCCGAGCGATGGCGACCCGCTGCGCCTGGCCGCCGGAGAGCTGGCCCAGCCGTCGAGCATCGAGCCCGCCGAGTCCGACCTGCGCCAGGAGCTGCCCGGCCCGTGCCACGGCATCACGGGATGAGGTGCCGGTCAGCATGAGCGGCACCGCAACGTTCTCCGCCGCGGTGAGCTCGCTGAGAAGCAGCCCCTGCTGGAAGACGAAGCCGAAATCGCGGGCTCGCAGCGCCGCACGGGCATCGTCGTCGAGCGCTCCGAGGTTCTGTCCGCCGGCCGGGCCCGAGTACAGCACGTCGCCGGAGTCCGGGCGGGTGATCCCGGAGAGGATCTGCAGCAGCGTGGACTTGCCGCAGCCCGAGGGACCCATCACCGCCAGCGACTCGCCGGCGAGGACGGCGAGCGTCACGCTATGCAGCGCCACCGTCTCGCCGTAGTGTTTCACCACACCGAAGGCCTGCAGCACCAGAGGCGCTCCGTTGCTTGCTGCCTGCGCTGCTGCCTCCATAGTTCTTGCCGCCGTCCTGTCGTCGTGTGCTGCTCGACCGGGCCCAGAAGAGCGGGCCAGTACTTCGACGCTAGGCAGATCGCACAGGCACAACGACCACCCTGGGGTTGATTTGCGAGGGCTCTCAGCCGATCAGCGGAGACATGCTGATCGCGGCGGCATGCCCTACAGTGCGGGGTCGATGTCCCGGTGCAGCGACTGCTCTCGAGCGAAGATCACCGCCTGCACGCGATCACGCAGGTCGAGCTTCGCGAAGATCCGGTTCACGTGCGTCTTCACGGTGGCCGTCGAGAGGAAGAACAGCTCGCTGATTTCCTGATTCGACAGGCCCCGGCCGATACTGGCGAGCACCTCGAGCTCCCGCGGGCTCAGAAGGCCTAGACGCTCGTCGCTGGGATGCAGCGCTCCTGCCGACTCGTCGGGTGTGACGAACGCGTCGATGAGCCGGCGCGTGATCCGCGGCTCGACGACGGCGTCCCCCTGTGAGACCACGCGCACGGCGTTGATCAGCATGTCGGGGGTGGCGCTCTTCAGCAGGAACGCGCTGGCTCCGGCCTGCAAGCTACCGAAAGCGTACCTGTCCAGATCGAACGTGGTGAGCACGACGACCCGGACGTCGATCGAGGCACTGGTAATCAGCCTGGTTGCCTCGATGCCGCCCATGCCGGGCATCCGCACGTCCATCAGCACGACGTCGGGCTTCAATGCCTCGACCTGGGCGACGGCTTCCTCGCCGGAGGCGGCCTCGCCGACGACGGTGATGTCGTCGGCGCTGTCGAGCACGAGAGGGTTGCCGAGGCGCGACAGCTCGTGATCGTCGACGATCAGGACCGTGATCTGCTCCTCGTTCGCTGTCACGATGGCTGCACCTCCAGGTCGACGTCTTGTTCCCATTCTCTCGCAACGAGCATCTGTTGTTGAGCGGTCATGAGATAGAACTCGTTGCGCTCGAGAAGCTCCCTGTGCGTGCCGTTGTCCTCGATCGACCCGTCGCGCATGACGATGATCTGGTCGCTATCGACGATGGTCGAAAGTCGATGCGCAACGATCAGCTGCGTGGTTCCAGGAGTCATCTCGGACAAGGCCTTCTGCATGAGCGAGTCGTTCGGGCTATCGATCTGCGACGTTGCTTCATCGAGCAGCAGCACCGGCCTCTGCGCGAGGAGTGCGCGTCCGATCGCGAGACGCTGACGTTCTCCACCCGAGAGGTTCGCTCCTTGGTCGCCCAGGCGCGTCTCGTTACCGTCTGCGCCCTGGCTCAGCAGATAAGCCAGGTTGACACGTTCGAGCGCATTGCGGCATTCGACATCGCTGGCATCGCGGGCACCCAGTCGTAGATTCTCGAAGATTGACCCGGCCAGTACGGGCGCATCTTGCTGGACGTAGGAAAACATCTCGCGCAGGCCGTCGACATTGAGGCTCTGGATGTCGATACCGCCCAGTGCGATCGCTCCGGCGTCGACGTCATAGAAGCGCTCCAATAGGCTCAGCAGCGTCGACTTTCCCGCACCGCTGGGGCCGACGATGCCGACCTTCTCGCCTGGAGCTACCTGGAACGTCACCTCGGCGACGGTGGAGCGATCGGATTCCCGGGAGCCGCGTGACGCGTCCGGGTACGCGAAGGTCACGCCGGAGAAGGAGATGGTTGTGTCCTGGGGGAGAGGTCGCGTACTCGAGGAGCCGCCTACGCAGCTCACGCACTTCCGCAGCATCCTGCTTCATCTCACCCGGCTTCTCGCCGGCCTCGACACACGCTTGTCGCATCCACTTGTCGAGGGTCCCGACATGCACGCAGAAGCCATTCGCGAACTGCGCGAGAATCACTTCCGGGTCACGGTTCTCCGCAACACGAACTACATCCTCACGGAACTCCTTGGGGGGAACCGCTCAGACATGATGGCACCCTTCGAGGCCAGCCCTCTCAGCTAGCCACGTTAGATGTCAACTGTTCTTGCATCAGACCCGGTGCACGAGAAAACTACTCGTCAACCAACAAGCAAAGCGAGAATCCTTATGGTCGAGAAATACAGCGCATTAGCCTTCCAACGGGACGACAACTCGGAGTCCCCGGATCGGATGCCGAGTCGTCACCACCCATTCATCGGGAAGCTCGGCGCGAACTCGCCGAGCAAGTTCATAGCCATCCTCCAGAAAATTGTCTGGAAGCTCGTAACTGGCGGGATCGTCGGCTGGGAAAATTGCGTCAGCGCTGTCACCCCAAGCTAGTAAGTCGCGCACAAGCTCGTCACTCAGCCCGATCTCATGACCATCAATATTAGCCAACCCATATTTTCCCGACATCCACAAGGCGTACTGAGTCCACTCATAGTGCACGTCTACTGCAGGCGGCGCGCTCGGGTCTTCAACCTCGAACTCAATAGTCAAGTCACTCATGTGGCGGAGGCCCCAGTCTTCAGATCAGCTGACGCAGTTCATCGATGATGACTTGAATCTCCTCGCGGGTAAAGCCCATTCGAATCGAATAGTCCCAGTCATCAAGCACTTCCATGGTCGCAGCACACATCTCAATGTGTGCAGCGATCTCTTCCCGTGATGCGGCAAATACCAAAGTCCCCGCTTGAAGCGAAGCACCCAGTTTGAGTTCACCCCGCTCGTTTTCAGCTGACTCCGAACGGAAAATTCTGTGAAAACCCAGGCGGGGCACCTCCGCCGAATCCCGGGTGCTCGAAGCATCACAGGCGGAGGCTCGATAGAATTCTCGGATCGGGATCCTGAGTTCGACGGCTTGCTCGGCCGATATGCCAATGCGAGACAGGAATGAACCATCACGTAGTTCCTCATGGGTTTCCCGAATGCTATCCAACAAAGCACGAATACTCGTGCGGTCAGCGATGAATACAACTTCATCACTCGTCACAGCCTCTCTCGAAAGGTGCTTCTCGAGAGCTGTAGGGAAACTGGTCGAAGCAAAGGATATTAAGCGCATTCTTCTCACTCCAAATGCTCAAGGAAATGCTCAAGGAAGTACGCGCAACTATCAACGGTCCTTAACGTCGCGCCGCCAGATAGTTCCTCATGGGTTTCACGGATCCTGCCCAGCAGAGCGCGGAGTCTTCTACGATCACTATGGATGACGATCACGCCGCTCGCAGGCGGAAATGCCGGTACGGACCTACGGCAGTAACGCGGAAAACTGGCGGTTTCAATTCTCGAATCGACAATGTATCGCCACCAAATACGGCAGGATTTCTGTAGCGCAGGGGCCACCATTTTCAGAACACGGAACGGCCACTCGTGTACGAGTGACGAAAAGGTCCTGAACATCGCTGTCACCATTTGCCGAAGCTTTTGCCGGCCATCCACGAAACCCAGCGCAATTTCCTCCACTTCACCGTAGGCGACCTCGTGCACAAGGTCTGCCAATGCTGGGTAGGGAAGCACGGCTCCTTCACTATCATTCAGTTGTGCTTGAACTGTAGGTCTCAGAAATGTCATGTCCTTGACATGCTGCTCCCACCAGGGCGAGCTCGCTTGCAGGGCATCAAGGAGCTCCTCCATTCACCGCATCGTCGCTCGGATCGCAGATTGAATATGGAGACCAGCATCGACCTCTCGCTTGTCACACTCGTTCAGAACGCGACCGTCACCAATGCGGAACAGAACGCCACCGCCAAATGACTCTTTTGTGACAGTGTGGGGCAAGAATCGCGAGAAACCCGGATCAGCACGATAGTTCAACCACCCCAACTGTTCATGCGTGCGGTCATCCCAGACAGCATCCCGATAGCGCTCTTCGGTGGCCCAGGCTCGATCAGGTGACCAGTAATCGATCATGAATCTGAATACGTGCTCCGACACAATTGGGTCTAATAGCCGAGAGACAGATTCCCCCAGGTTCAACAACACGCGATTAGCGCTCTTTCTTTCAGCAAGTGAACCTGTGTGTATCGAGATGGACAGGTGTTCGCTCGTGCGTTGAGTCTCGGGTTCGTTCGCGAACCCGAGACCCCAACCAACATCAACCGTTGTATCGCAGGTTGGACGCCCTTCACTGTCAAGATGCGTGAACCAGCTGCTTGGGGTCTCGTTGCTCCAAGCTCGCTCTAGAGCGAGCTTGGGGTCTCGTTGCTCCAAGCTCGCTCTAGAGCGAGCTTCTCGAGATTCTCTAGGTTCGGACCTAGGGGCCGTTCATTGTCTACACGATCACCAAGTACGTAGAGAGCTCCGAAGGTCGGGTGCAGTTTCCGTAGCAACAACAGGAACTCGCGTGTCTGGTGTACAAATTGCCCGAAGGTCTGTTCGCGTGCTCCCCAGAACACCCCGAAGTAAGGTTCGGTCTTGCTCATTTTTGCACCAGTTCCTATCTCAGGTACGCAACGCCTCCAGATGGATCTCGAGCTGGGCCGCGATCCGCTTGATCGCCCCTATCCTGCTCGCCGGATCGCGACATGCGTCCAATGCAAGCCGCGTCGCCACTCCTTCACTTCCTCGCTGTACTTCCTCGATGCTGCCTTACGCTCATGCCTCACAGGTTTCAAGCCTCCACCGCTCCCCGGGCGCTTCAGAGCTGGGTCTGATGCACGTAAAAGTCAAACTGTCACCTCAACGCGCATCAGACCCAACCTTGCGCACATTCACGAGAGTTGCGATCAGATTATTCTGGCGCGAGAATCCAGATCCGACAAGAACTTCTCAGGAAGACGAAGCCGACAGAAGGTGTCCACATCAAAAAACGCTTCTTTCAGCGCATCAAGATTGTTCTCGATGAACGTGTGATCCCTACCACTGAATTCAGTCATGGATACCGAATCACTCGCCTGGAAAAAACAACTCACCGAAGAGTACTGGGCGCCAGGAAATCCAAACCCGAAGATGAATGTTTCGTATAAGAGAAATCGCACATGTCCGTCCTCCTGATCCCTTTCAGGACCGTAGCGGACAGTGTCGATGTACCGGGCCTTAGGACCAAAGTGGTCTCCAACGACCTCGCGGTAGTCGAATAGCTTCTGAATCTTCAACGTGTTTACCTCCCCTCGTAAGTCGCAAAGCCTGTTCTTGGGTTGTATTCATAACCGTTCATTTCAAGATACTTGAGTTCCTTGTCCACTGCGCTGCCCGGTCTGGCAGCTGGGTTGTCTGTAAATCGAACTGGCATCCCCTTGGCGACGATCTCGTCCAAGAATGGCTTGTTCAGGAGTTCGTAGAGCGCTTCATCTGAAAGGTTGTAGGTGTTTCTGGTCTCTTGCCAGCCTGGATTTTTAAGATTGAAATGCGCGTCGCCATTCTGTTGCGCGATCTGCTCATAGCTTTTTGAATTCCCTGGAATGAACCGGCCAAGCGTTGCTTGACCCGCGCCCATATTGTGGGTGCTTTTGTCGTAGAGGGCAGAGAGTTCTCCCAGGGACATCTTGTCTACGCCATTGACCAGCACTCTTTCCCCAGATACCGTGATGCCCTTGCTGTTCCGAAGCAAGTTGGTCATTCTTGACATCCTCGCGGCAGCTTGAGCGGCAGCTTCTGCGGCATTTCCGAGTTTGCTGACCGCGCCGGCCTTTGCGGCAGGGACAACCAAACTGAGGATTTCGAAGGTGACCCGTCCGGTGGCTTCGGCTGGGTGTGTTGCCCACAAGTCCTCTGCGCTGATCTGCCGCCACACTTCTCGCAGCGCCCCGAGCGGGTCTGAGCCGATCGCGATGAGTGTATGGGTATCATCCATGTACTGCTTGAAAAGTGCGTCAGGGCCTCCCGTGAGGAAGTTGCGGAGGTCCCGGATGAGTCTCTGAGCGGGGTCCATCGCCTGGATGAGCTCATTCAGGCCCACAATGGTGTCCCAGGCGGCGCTCGTGAACCCCTTGAAGAACCCGCTCACGATGGGATCCAGTTGCGGGAAGGCGTGAAGGAGCGGGCCGCGCCCGAAGGGTGAATTCCAGAAGACGTCCCACCCGTCCTCAGTGATCTCGGGCGGAGCGTTGCTGGTGGTGCCGGCTGCCGCATGGATTTCAGCCGTGACTTCATTCCCAATGGCGAGAAGCGTCATCTGCGCTGTTGCCAGCCGGGACTGCGCCATCAGGAGCCCCATGGCGCCCGGATCGGAATAGACCGGAGGGGTCGCGGCCGGGGTTCCGGGATCAGCCTGCGCTGCGGCCTTCGCTGCCTGCTGATGCTTCGTTCGGGCCAGCACGGTCGCTTGTTCGGCGGCGGCTGCATCCGCAATCGCCGCCTGCGCTTCTGTCCGCGCCGTCAGAAACGCGGTCTGATACCGGAGTAGCGCGGCCGCGACGCGAGTAAAGGCAGCGGAGGCTTGAGCCATACGGTTCGCTTCGCGCGGCACAACCGAAGCCCAACTGGTAGCGGCTTGCCCGGCCCAGGACGGAATCTGTAGCTTCGGCCACGCATGGCTCACTTGGCGTGATGCGCCTACCCCGGAACCGACGATTTCAAGTGCTCCAGAGATCGTAGCCGGGTTCCCCGGGATCAAGGTCTCGACCGACGCGGATCCTGAAAGCATCAGCCACCAGCCATTTTCGATGCTGCGCGTGCGAGAAGGGCGTCAACCCGGTCGGTGTCACTTGCTGCGTTTCGGAGAAGTTGCGAACCGTTTTGGGCTGCGCGTTGGCGAAGCCCAAATTCCCCGGCCCAGGCCTGCTGAAATGCACTGACGGCGGCCGCAACCCCGGCATGCCCGAACTCACCAGCTGCGAGCTGATGCACCGGGTGCTTCGAGAGCGCTGAACACACGGTCGCGGCATTGGCCGCGGTGGTTCGGAGGTCTTGCGAAGAACTCTGGAAAGAACTCATGGGCTAGGTTTCTGCTGCGATCGTGCCTGCCGCCAAGGATTCATACCCGGCGACTATGATCCCGTCCTGTGTTGATTCAAGATTGACCGCGACGGGAGCGGCCCCACCGGCAAGTGGCGGCGGGTCCTCACGGGACGCGAGATCAATGAGTGCGGTGTGCTCCTGCCCGGGATCGATCGCGAGGTACCTCGCTCGAACCGGCAACCCGAACAGTTGCGCACCAGTGATTCGTACCCAGTCAAACCCGTCGGCACCGTGCTCGGGTCCGAGCGGTGATGCCGTGACGAATTCGGTGAGAAGCTCAACTCGAGAGAACACGGGTGTCACGAGGGTGCCTTCGACGTCGAAGACCGGCGCCCCGAAGTAATCGGGACGGTACATAAACATCTCGCAGGCGTCGAAAAGCTGCCACAGCTTCCGCTCGTCAGCAAGCCCCCGGCCCCACAGCCTGGCAAGCTCGGTCAGCAGATCACCGTCTGCTTCGAGATCCACTGCCGAGGCCTCGCCGGAGTCGGGTCCACGAAATACTTCGTCCCTGACGGACATGCCGGCGCGGAGCTAGTTGATCTTGGATGCGATCTGGGAGTCGAGATCACGCATCGCGGTCGCGGTACTCGTCAGGAACGCCTGGATCTCATTCAACTGCGCAATCAGCGTGTTCGCGCTCGTCGTGTACTTCGTGTACGCGTCGTTGAACTTCCCCGACGCCTGATCAGTCACGAACCCCGAAGACACCAGGTTCTGAATCTGGGTCTGCATTCCCTGCAACTTCGTCGTAATCTCTTCACGACCAGATCCGAGCTGTGATGCAGCGGTCTCGATCTCTGCGTAGCTGACCTTGATATTCGACATACGGGGCACCCTTACCTTCACTGACGGACGTGTACTTCCCCCAAGACGCGTGAGTGCGAGAGCCCCAACATCACTGCACACGCCACATGAGTCAAAACAAGACCGTGATCCCGTTCCGACCCCCTCAAGATAGACGACAACTGTTAACAAATGCAAATCTCATTGCAAATGCCAGGATTACCCCCACCAATGCAGATACTTCGTCCAACTTGCAGGACTTCGCATGCGGCAGAGATTGCCTCTAGGCTGGGGTCGTGCCGCATTTCGCCCTGTGTCGCGCGGCACCTGCGATAACCACGAGATGGGTGGTCGGTGCCGCAGGGGGGTCAGGGTTGTTGACCGTTCTCGGCCCCTAAGGATTTCTCCGCATGAAGCTCCGCGTCACCCTGGTCCAGCGCAGCAGCGCTTCCCGGCTTCAAGCCCGCGACGTGACCCTCACCACCGATGTGACGGCAACGGTCGGCGAAATCGCGCGGACACTGGTGCGGGCTGGTGCGGGTGATCCGCGGCTTCTCCCGTATGCGACCCATCGCGAGGCGCCGTTGACCCTTCGCGCCGAGTTCCCCGACAAGCCGACGC
The DNA here is from genome assembly GCF_050310065.1 of Leucobacter luti. Classification (GTDB taxonomy): domain Bacteria; phylum Actinomycetota; class Actinomycetes; order Actinomycetales; family Microbacteriaceae; genus Leucobacter; species Leucobacter luti_B. The sequence goes on from NZ_CP190007.1 coordinate 1,957,925, forward strand.
TCATTCTCGACGCAGGCGATCCGATCGGCACATCTGGACTCAGCTCTGGGAGCAGCGTTGAACCGGTGCTCGAGGCCGCGCCAGGCGAAGGGCGACGATCCCGCACGCCGATCGCGCAACTCACCGTCCTTGACGGGTCACAAGCGGGCGTCTCGTTTCTCGCGGTGCAGGGCGAGAATCTGATCGGGCGTGAGCGGGGGAGTCGTGTCGAGCTCCACGATCGTAGTGTTTCACGCCGACACGCGGTCCTTGCCCTGCGGGACGGCCACGTCGTCCTGGAGGATCTGGGTTCGGCGAACGGCATCGCGCGAATTGATCAGACCGGACGTGCTGAACCGGCGCACTCCATTCACCTCACGGGCACGTCGACGGTTGAGATCGGTGCCGTGAGGGCGCGAATTGAAGTCGGTCCTCCGGCTCAGCGCGACCAGTCTCTGGCGAGTTCGATCCCGCACTTGCAGTCGCCTCACGTCGATCCGGTGTTCACTCCCGATCCGATCGAACTGCCGAGCCCACCGGATACCCCTGAGCCCACCCGCTTCCCCCCTGATCGCGATGGTGGCGCCCCTGCTCATGGGGGCGGTGTTGTACCTCACAACGCAGTCAATGATGAGCCTGATCTTTGTCGCGCTTTCCCCGTTAATCATGATCGGTTCGTGGGTCGACACTCGGCTCACACGGCGGAAAACGACAGCGACGAAGCAGCGTGAGTATGTCGCAGGCCTGGCACTCGCACGCACGGAACTGACCGAGAATCGCGACATCGAGCTCCTGGCTCGAAACGCCGAGACCCCGCACCCGGCAGATCTCTTGCGGTACCCCACCGATCAGGATCTTCGGCTCTGGACCCGGCGCCCGGAGCATCGCGCCTTCCTCGAACTGCGACTCGGCAAGGCCCAGCTACCCAGTCGCAAGCGCATTGAGCTGCCGCCGCGCGGCAAGATTCCGGCCGAAAACTGGGCAGAACTCTCGCAACTGCACGAGGAGTTCGCCGCCGTTCCCGATGTCCCGGTGCTTGAACGCCTTGATCGCTGCGGATCGCTCGGCGTCGCCGGACCCGCGCTCTGGGCAAGCGCAGCGGCCCGGGCGCTCCTGGTGCAGCTCTTCGCACTCCATTCCCCTGCAGATCTGGTATTCACCGCCTTCGCCTGCGCCTACCAGGCCGACGGAGACTGGGCCTGGCTGAAATGGGTGCCCCACGCAGACTCGGCGTACAGCCCGCTTGGCGTCTCCCACCTCGTGTCTGATCCACGCAGCGCAAACTCGCTCCTCACCGCACTCGAAGGCCTGATCCAGACCCGCTCAGATTCCGCGCGGGCCAGCACGATCAGGTCCCGCATCGAGGGGAGCGCCGCTGATGCTGGCGAGCGCCTCGCACCCGCATCCGACCTCGCTCCGGCCCCGGCCATCGTGGTACTCGTACTCTCCGACGTCATCGTGGACCGCACGCGACTCGTCGGCCTCGCCGAGGATGGGGCCGACGTTGGCGTGCATCTCATCTGGCTCGCCTCCCACTTGGGGGCGACCCCTGCAGCATGCCGCACCGTCATCGAGGTCACCGAGGGGGCGTGGCGCGCGCACTTCGTTCGGCAGGGAGAGATCATTCCCCTCTCTGGCCTGGACTTCATCGACACACCTCAGGCACACACGTTCGGTCGCGCCCTCGCCCCGGTCGTCGATGCCGGCGCTCGCGTGCTCGATGAGAGCGACTTCCCCCGAAGCGTCGCTCTCGGGCAGATCGTCGACACCGACATTCTCGGATCGGGTGAGGCGGTGGCACAGGCGTGGCACGCAAACGACAGCCTCACCTCGGGCTGGTCGATCGGCGTTGAACGCGAGCCCGGTCCGCTCTCGGCGGTCGTCGGCCAGGGGAGCGACGGCCCCGTCGAGCTCGACCTGCGCACCCACGGCCCGCACGCGCTCGTCGGCGGCACCACGGGATCCGGAAAGTCCGAGTTCCTGCAGACTTGGATTCTGTCGCTCGCCGCCCAGTACGCCCCGGATCGCCTCACCTTTCTCCTCGTGGACTACAAGGGCGGCGCAGCATTTGCGGACTGTGTCGACCTCCCGCACACGGTGGGCCTCGTCACGGACCTCAACACGCACCTCGTTCGCCGCGCGCTCACCTCACTTCGAGCTGAGCTGAGATATCGCGAAGAACTGCTCGCTGAGAAGGGTGCGAAGGATCTCATCGCACTCGAGCGTCGGGGGGATCCTGACGCACCGCCAACCCTCGTCATCGTCATCGACGAGTTTGCGGCGCTCGTGAATGAGATCCCGGAGTTCGTCGACGGCGTGATCGATGTCGCCCAGCGGGGCAGGTCACTCGGTCTGCACCTGGTCTTGGCCACGCAGCGCCCGGCGGGCGTCATCAAGGACAATCTGCGCGCCAACACCAACCTCCGAATCGGCCTGCGCATGTCTGACCCGGCAGACAGCACCGACGTGCTCGGGGTGGCCGACGCCGCGGGCTTCGCCCCGGAAACGCCGGGTCGTGCCGCGGTGAAGGTCGGGGCCGGCAGGTTGACCCACTTCCAGACCGGCTACCTCGGCGGTCGGTCCGAGACCGAGCAGCGCGACGCGGTCGAGATCCGAGATCTCACCTTTGGTGAGCACGCTCCCTGGCCCCTGCACCCGGAGGTGCGCCAGCGCGGCACCGAGCGATCCCGCAAGGGCCCCCGCGATATCGAGGTCCTCGCGCAGAACATCCGAGATGCGGCGCAGGCGTCGGGGGTGCGCGCCCCGCGCAGGCCCTGGGTTGACCAGCTCCCCTCGACGCTGCTCCTCGACCAGCTGCAAGACTTCGGTGCGCCTCGATCCAGGGCAGCAGCGGGCGGGTGCGCTGTCTCCGTTGGCCTTATCGACGAGCCGAGCCTCCAGCGACAGTCGCCGTACCGCATTCACCTCACCGAGATGGGCAACGTGGCGATCTACGGGGGATCCGGATCCGGGAAGACCACCGCCCTCATCAGCTTCGCGGTTGCCGCCATACGCGAGCACCCCGCCGCGCAGGTCTTCGGAATCGACTCCGCGGGCGGCAGACTCTCGCTCCTCACGCAGCTTCCCAACACGGGGGATGTCGTGCCAGCCGACGACAAGGACCGCACGACGAGACTTCTCGGCATGCTCACCCGGGTCGTCGCGACGCGCGGGTCGTCTCCCGCGGGGGACCGCCCGCCGGTGCTCCTGCTGGTGGACGGCTTCGCGGCATTCCGCGACGCCTATGAACACCTCGGTGGGGGCACGAACGCCTTCCAGCACCTCGTCGAGGTCGCACGGGCTGGTCGCAATGTTGGGGTCCACGTGGTGTTCGCCTCCGAGCGTGCGGCAAACTTTCCTGCGGCACTTGCCGCAAGCATCCCCGAACGACTCGCGCTCAGACTCACGGCCGAATCCGACTACCAGCTCCTCGGCATCCCCGCGAGCGCACTCGAGGACGCGCCGCCGGGACGAGCGGTCAGAATCGGCACCGACGAAGAAATCCACATCGCTGTCCCGGCCGTCGGCAACGACCCGTCCGACCTGGACGCCGCGATCGCGGCGCTCGCCGTGTCCCAGCGCGAGGCCGGCGTCGCCCAGGTGCCCGGGGTGCCGGAAGTCCCCACTCATGTCAGCCGTACGGCACTTTCCGAGGCCGGCAGCCCGGCAGCCTTTGCCATTGAAACCGTAGACCTGCAGCCCGTCGATGTGCCCGAGGGCGGCATGCTGCTCGTCACCGGCCCCGCAGGCTCCGGCCGCACCACAGCAGTCGCCTCACTCATCGACGCCATCTCCGAACGAGCACAGAACCAGAACGAGCGCCTCGATGCCGTGCTCCTGTCTCCGCGCCGATCGAGCCTGCGAGCGCTGCACTACTGGACCGAGATCGCAGACAGTCCGTCCTCCCGGGAGCACGAGATCGAACGGCTCACCCTCGCGCTCGGCGGCAAGCCCCACGCCGCATCCGGCCTCACGCTCCTTCCGCTCATCGGCAGCATGCCACTTGAGGACGCACCCGAGCAGGACGAGCTCGGCGCGGCCCCGAGCACGTTCCCCGCGCCCGGTGCCCAGGGCCTCGTCGTCATCGAAGACATCGGCGGCTTCGATGGCTCCGGCAACGAGGCCGCACTCGCGGCACTCCTCAAGCTCCTGCGCCGCAGCGATCACACCGTGATCATCGAGGGCGAGAATGCAACACTCAGCACGGTCTGGGAGCTCGCGGCCCCGCTCCGCGGCGCGCGCTGGGCCATCGCACTCCAACCCGACGCCAACGACACCCCGAGCCTGTTCACCACGCCGTTCACCCACGAAAAGCGCGCGAACTACCCGCCCGGCCGCGGGCTCCTCGTCAGAAACGGCACCCTCACGGGGATCCACGTCGCAGAAGCCGAGACGCTCGGTGCAGGTGTGACCGTGGGGTGAGCAACATCGTGGCGCCCACAGCCCACGGCTCGCGTTCCGCTGCGATCGGCCCCGCCGATACGCGGGCGAGCAGCACTACGCCCCTCACCGCGGCATGCGGTGAGGGGCGAATGCGGAGGAAGCCGCAGGGGACTACCCGGTCAGGGCGAAAGTCCCGACAATCTGATCCTTACACCCCGTAGTACAGCTCGAACTCGTACGGGTGCGGGCGGAGCGCCATCGGGGCGATCTCGGTCTCGCGCTTCAGCTCGATCCAGGTCTCGACGAGTTCCTCGGTGAAGACGCCGCCCTCGAGCAGGAACTGGTGGTCGGCCTCGAGCGCGTCGAGCGCCTCCTCAAGCGAGCCGGGCACCTGCGGGATGTTCTTCGCCTCCTCGGGGGGCAGCTCGTAGAGATCCTTGTCGATCGGCTCCATCGGCTCAATCCGGTTCCGGATCCCGTCGATACCGGCCATGAGCTGCGCGGCGAAGGCGAGGTAGGGGTTGCCCGAGGCGTCGGGGGCGCGGAACTCGATGCGCTTCGCCTTCGGGTTCGAGCCCGTGAGCGGGATCCGCACGGCCGCGGAACGGTTGCCGGCCGAGTACGCGAGGTTCACGGGCGCCTCGTAGCCCTTCACGAGGCGGCGGTAGCTGTTGATCGTGGGGTTCGTGAACGCGAGCAGCGCGGGGGCGTGGTGCAGGATGCCGCCGATGTACCAGCGCGCGATGTCCGAGAGGCCGGCGTAGCCGTTCTCGTCGTAAAACAGCGGCTCGCCGTCCTGCCAGAGCGACATGTGGGTGTGCATGCCCGAGCCGTTGTCGCCGAAGACGGGCTTCGGCATGAACGTCGCGGTCTTGCCCCACAGCTCGGCCGTGTTCTTCACGACGTACTTGAACTTGAGGACGTCGTCGGCCGCGCGGACCATCGTGTCGAAGCGGTAGTTGATCTCCGCCTGGCCGGGGGCGCCGACCTCGTGGTGCGCGCGCTCGAGGATGAGCCCGGCCTCGATCAGCCGCAGCGAAATGTCGTCGCGGAGGTCGGCCTGCTTGTCGACGGGGGAGACGGGGAAGTAGCCGCCCTTCTCGCGCGTCGTGTTGCCGAGGTTGCCGCCCTCGATCTTGCGGCCCGAGTTCCAGTGCGCCTCCTCCGAGTCGATCTCGTAGAAGGTGCGGCGCGGCGTCGTCTCGTAGCGCACCGAGTCGAGGATGTAGAACTCGGCCTCGGGGGCGAAGAACGCGGTGTCGGCGATGCCGGTCGAGGCGAGGTACTGCTCCGCCTTCTTCGCGACCTGGCGGGGATCCTTCGAGTAGATCTCGCCCGTGCGCGGGTTGAAGATGTCGCACACGACGATGAGCGTGCGCTCGGCGCGGAACTGGTCGAGGTACGCGGTCGTCACGTCGGGGATGAGCTGCATATCGGACTCGGCGATGCCAGCGAAGCCGGCGATCGAAGAGCCGTCGAACATCTGCCCGACCTCGAAGAAGTCCTCATCTGCCGCCGAAGCCGGGATGTTGAAGTGCTGCTGCACCCCCGGCATGTCGGTGAACCGGATGTCGACGAACTTGACGTCCGTCTCCTTAATGAACTCGATGACTTCCTGAGGGGTGGTGAACATGCTGCTCCTTGGTGCTGATGCGCCTTCGGTGGCGTCGGCTTGGTATCCACCCTACGCGAGCTAGATTTCAGTAACGTGTGACCAGTGTTTCGCGAATGTTACGTGTCGCGAGCGGGTGATCGGGCCGAAACTGGTCCGGCTCAGGCCCGCACGAGGACGGTGCCGGCGATCTTGTCGTGGAAGCCGCGCTGATCCGAGTCCCAGACGAGTACCGGGATCACGAGGCACAGGAGCACCGTGCGGACGAGCGGGCGCCACACGCCGACCCAGCCGCCGACGAGCGGCACGACGCGCAGCCCGACGAGGCGGTGCCCGATCGAGCCGCCGATCGTCGGGATGAAGACGATCTGCAGGGCGGCGAAGATCAGGAAGTTCCACCAGGCAGCGGCGTCGCCGCCGATGAGGAAGTACGCGGGAAGCGCGGCGAGCCACCAGTCGATGAAGATCGCGATGAAGCGGCGGCCGATGCGTCCGACGGATCCGGGGCCCGTTTCGGGCAGGCCGAGGCGTTCGCCCGGCCACTTGCTCGGCTCGAGGTCCCCGAAGCGCTGAGGGGAGGAGGTTGCCATGCCAGTAGCTGGTCCGGATCAGCGCGGGCGCTGCGAGCGGATCTTGTTCGGGTCCATGCCCTTCGGGATCCCGATCGGGGTGCCTTGCAGCGAGGACAGGCGGTTGTAGACCGCGGCGACCTCGTTGCGGTTGAGGGCCGGCTTCAGCTTGACGAGGGCCTTCGAGAGCTTCGGGAGCGGGATCCCGCCCTCCTCCTCGCCGACGTAGAGGTGCACGACCTCGACGTTGCGCAGCGCGCGGCGGACCTTGCGCTCCTCGTCGGCGGCCATGCGCTGGGTGCGCTGGCGCGAGCCCTCGGAGATGAGCACGACGCCGCCGCGGCCCACGACGCGGTAGACCGCGTCCTGGTTGCGGTTGATGGCGACGGGGACCTCCGAGCCGCGCCAGGAGCGGCGCAGCGCGCTCTGCACGACGGCGCCGACGGCGCCGGGGCGACCCTCGATCTGACGGTACGCGACCGTCTCGGCGCGGCGGCCGAGCACGATCATGACGAGCAGGATGCCGACGAGCACGCCCGTGAGCGGCCAGATGACCCAGCCGAACCAGCCGCCGGGGAGCAGCCACGCGAGGATGAGCGCGACCGCGAGCGGGCCAATGAAGGAAAGCAGCAGCGCGAGTGTCAGATTGCGATCGTGAACCTTCGTGGTCTTGTAGATCTCAATCATCTGCCGGATGCGTCCGGACCGCTTTGCCTTCTCTGCTGCCATGACACCTAGAGTATCGCGTCCCGGCGTCACGCGTGACCGCGGCGTCTGCACTCGACGGGGTGTTCGCTCACAGCGCCCCGCGCCCGCGCAGTGTCCACATATGTGGGCAGTGGCGCGCGATTGCGGGGTCGCGCGGAGGCCCGCGTGGGACGCTGTCGGCGGGAGGTGATGACGATGGCCTGGAGGCGCCGTGGGAAGGAGGTGCCGCGCCGCGGGGCGCGCGAGCTGGCGCGGCTCGCGGTCCGGCTCTGCCGGGCGGGGCTGCTGCTGCGCGTCTCCGGGCGCTGCGCGGCCGCGGACGGGGGCGAGCGGCGGCACCGGAGGCTCGGGCACGACGTCGGCTGCGAGACGCTCGGGATCCCGCTGTACTCGCTCGAGCCGGCGCTCACCCGTTGGAACACGGTCGGCGCCGCAGGCCTCCTGTGCGAGGCGCTTGGGGAGGCCGCGCGCGAGATCGCGGCGGCGCACGCGGACCCGAGCCGCGGGATCGATCCCGAGCGGGACTTCGAGGCCGTGCTCTACGCGGTGCAGTCGCGGCTGACGCCGGCGCCCGAAACGGAAGAGGGCCGCGGCCCCTGACGGGGGCCGCGGCCCTGAACCGCGGTTCCGGATCCTGATCCGGATCCGGAACCCGCGTCCGGTTAGTACCCGAGCGCGTCCGCGAAGTCGCCGCCCTCGAGGCGCTCGCGCACCTGCGTGAGGAAGCGAGCGGCGTCGGCGCCGTCGATCACGCGGTGATCGTACGACAGCGCGAGGTACACCGTGGAGCGGATCGCGATGGCGTCGCCCTCGGGGCCCGAGACGACCGCGGGCTTCTTCACGACCGCGCCGGTCCCAAGGATCGCCGTCTGCGGCAGGAAGACGAGCGGCGTGTCGAAGAGCGCGCCGCGCGAACCCGTGTTCGTCAGGGTGAAGGTGCCGCCGCTCAGCTCATCCGGGGTGAGCTTGTTCTCGCGCGTGCGCGCCGCGAGGTCGGCGATCTCCCCGGCGATCTGGGCGAGGTTCTTGTCGCCAGCGTCGCGCAGCACGGGCGTGAGCAGCCCGCGCTCGGTGTCGACCGCGATGCTGATGTTCTCGTGCGCCGGGTAGTTGATGGTGTCGCCCTCGACCGTGGCGTTGATGATCGGGTAGGTGCGCAGCGCCTCGGCGGCGGCCAGCGCGAAGAACGGCAGGAAGGAGAGCTTGTTGCCCGTCTTCTCGAGGAACTCGTCCTTGTGCGCCTGGCGGAACTTCGCGACCTTCGTCACGTCGACCTCGACGACCGTCGTGAGCTGTGCCGTGCCCTGGAGCGAGGCGACCGCGCGCTCGGCGATGACCTTGCGCAGGCGGCTCATCTTCTGGGTCGTGCCGCGAAGCTCGGACACCTGCACCTCTGCGCGCGCCGGGGCGGCCTCGGCCGCGGGCGTCTGGGCGGCAGGCGCGGCCTGCTCAGCGGCCGCGAGCACGTCCTCCTTGCGGATCCGACCGCCGACGCCCGTGCCCTTCACGTTCGCGAGGTCGACTCCGCGCTCGTTCGCGAGCTTGCGGACGATGGGCGTGACGTAGCCGGATCCCGGCTCAGTCTGGGCCTGCACCTCAGGCGCGGCGTGCGCTGCGGGGGCCTCCTGCGCGGGGGCCTGCTGTGCGGGAGCCTGCTGCTGTGCCGGCGCCTCCTGAGCGGGGGCATCCGCGGCGGCAGGAGCCTGCTGCGCCTGCTGTGCGGGCTGCGCAGGTGCTTCCTGGACGGGGGCCTCCTGAGCCGGGGCCGCCTGAGCGGGCGCTTCCTGGGCCGGGGCCTCCTGAGCGGGCGCTTCCTGGGCCGCGGGCGCCTCGGAGCCGATGCGCGCGAGCACACCGCCAACCTCGACGGTGTCGTCCTCGGCCACGACGATCTCGGTCAGCACACCGGCGATCGGGGAGGGCACCTCGGTGTCGACCTTATCCGTGGAGACCTCGAGCAGCGGCTCGTCGACCTCGACGGCGTCGCCGACGCTCTTGAGCCAGCGCGTCACGGTGCCCTCGGTGATGCTCTCACCGAGCGAGGGAAGCACGACGTCCTGCGCGTCGCCGGCGCCAGCGGCCGGGGCTGCGGGGGCAGCGGGCGCCTCCTGCGCGGGCGCGGCGGCCGGAGCGGCCGCGGGAGCCTCGGCTGCCGGGGCCTCTGCCGCAGGTGCCGCCTGTGCGGGGGCTTCCTCGGCGGGTGCCTGTGCAGGCTCGGACTCTGCCGGAGCCGCGGGCGCCGCGGAGTCGGATCCGCCGCTGCCGTCGCCGACGCGCGCGAGCACGGCGCCGACCTCTGCCGTCTCGTCCTCCTGGACGAGGATCTCCTCGAGCACGCCCGACACGGGCGAGGGGATCTCGGTATCGACCTTGTCGGTCGACACCTCGAGCAGCGGCTCGTCGACCTCGACCGTGTCGCCGACGTTCTTCAGCCAGCGGGTGACCGTGCCCTCAGTCACGCTCTCACCCAGTGCGGGGAGGACCACCGATTCACTCATCGTGCATTTCTCCGTTCGTTGCTTAAAAAGTATGCGGCCGCTGCTAGATCGCGTGGAGCGGCTTGCCGGCGAGCTTCAGCATGGTCTCGCCGATCGTCTCGTTCTGGGTGGGGTGGCCGTGGATGAAGGGCGCGACGTCCTCGGGGTACGCCTCCCAGTTCACGATCAGCTGCGCCTCGCCGACGAGCTCGCCGACGCGCGCGCCGATCATGTGCACGCCCACCACGGGGCCGTCGTTGACGCGCACGGCCTTGACCGTGCCGGCCGTGCCGAGGATCGAGCTCTTCGCGTTGCCCGCGAGGTTGTACTCGTAGCTCGTGACCTTGTCGTCGCCGTACTTCTCCTTAGCCTTCGCCTCGGTGAGGCCTACAGATGCGATCTCGGGATCGCAGTAGGTGACCTTCGGGATGTTGACGTCGGCGACGACGACGGGGGAGAGGCCCGCGATCTCCTCGGCCACGAAGATGCCCTGCTGGTAGCCGCGGTGCGCGAGCTGCAGACCGGGGACGATGTCGCCGATCGCGTAGACGCCGGGGACGTTCGTGGCGAGGCGCTCGTTCGTGAGCACGAAGCCGCGATCCATCTCGATCCCGACCTCCTCGAAACCGAGACCCTGCGTCGAGGGACCACGTCCGACGGCGACGAGCAGGTAGTCCGCCTGCAGCGTCGTGCCATCCTCGAGCGTCACGGTGACTCCCGAGTCGTCCTGCGTCACGCTCTGGAAGCGGACGCCGATTTTGAAGTCGATCTTCCGCTTGCGGAAGGCGCGCTCAAGCTGCTTCGAGACGGACTCCTCCTCGTTCGGGACGAGGTGGGGCAGGCCCTCAACGATCGTCACCTCGGCCCCGAAGGAGCGCCACACGCTGGCGAACTCGACGCCGATGACGCCTCCGCCCAGGATGATGACCTTCTTCGGCACCTCCTGGAGTTCGAGCGCCTGCTCGCTCGTGATCACGCGGCCGCCGATCTCGAGGCCGGGCAGCGAGCGGGAGTAGGATCCCGTCGCGAGCACGACGTTCTTGCCGGTGATCGTGTCGTCACCCACTTGCACGGTCGTGGGGGAGGTCAGTCGCCCCTCGCCCTCGATGACCGTGATGCCGTTGGCCTTCAGCAGCCCCTGGAGGCCCTTGAACTTGCCCGCGACCAGGTTCTCGCGAAACGCGTTGACCTTCGCGATATCGACGCCGGAGACACTGGAGAGGACACCGTACGCCTCGCCGTCGCGCGCGACGTCGGCGATCTCTGCGGAGTGCAGGAGGGCCTTGGTCGGGACGCAGCCGCGGTGCAGGCAGGTGCCCCCGAGCTTGTCCTTCTCGATCACGGCGGCGCTGAAGCCCAGCTGGGTCGCGCGGATCGCCGCAGCGTATCCGGCGCTGCCGCCGCCAAGAACAACGATGTCAAACTGCTGATCGGCCAAGTGGATCTCCCTCGGATTGCTCGCACGTTTTGGCTGTCCGTTGGTTTCCAGGACGCACCGCCTCAAGACTACACCCGGGGAATCGCTGAGATCCGGAACCCGGGTTCGCTGTGGGCGTGACGATACTGCGCCGCATGTCAGACGCCCTTCGTAGGATGGAGACGTGACCAATCCCATCTTCTCCGCTGACTACGCAGAACGCCGTGCTCGCGTCCCGCGCGGGCTTCCCCTCATCGTCGCGATGCAGGGGCTGAGCGACGCGGGCGGTGCGGTCTCGCAGCTCGAGGAATTCTTCTGGGATCGATACGAGCCGGAGGAGCTCGTACGCTTCAACGCCGACCTCCTGCTCGATTACCGGGCGCGCCGTCCGGTCATTACGTTCGAGGAGGACCACCTCACCGAGTACCTCCCGGACGAGCTCACACTCAGCCTCCTGCACGACGAGCTGGGCCATCCCTTCCTGCTCCTAAGCGGGTATGAGCCTGACTTCAGGTGGGATGCGTTCATCGACAGCGTCCTGCTCCTGGTGCACGAGTTCGAGGTTTCGGTAACGGTCTGGAGCCACGCGATCCCGATGCCGGTCCCGCACACTCGGCCCATCGCGATGACCGTGAGCGGCACGAGGGACGACCTCATTGAGGCCCGGTCCGTCTGGCGCCCCACGACGAAGCTCTCGGCATCCGCCGCGCATGTGCTCGAGTATCGGCTGCACAGCATGGGGGAGGAGGTTGTCGGCCTCGCGCTGCTCGTCCCGCACTACCTCGCGAACACCGAATACCCGGATGCACTCTATGCCTCGCTCGACGGGATCATGGCCGCGACCGGCCTCATTCTCTCGACCGACGAGGTGCTTGAGTCTGCGCGGCAGTTCAACTTGCAGGTCGACAGCCAGATCCGCGAAAACCACGAATCGACGGAGATGGTCGAGACCCTCGAGCACCGGTACGACGCGTACATGGAGGATCACGAGGAGCAGGGAGGCCAGGCCTCGCGGTCCCCGCTGATCAGCGAGGACGGCACGATCCCCACGGCGGATCAGCTCGCGAGCGAGCTCGAGCGCTTCCTGGCAGAGCGCCAGCAGTTCCCGAAGGGCGACGGCGGTGCGAACGGGCGAGACAACCCGGATCCCGAACCCGGCGAAGACCCCGCGCAGTAGCTCCCAAAATCTCGTGCCCATCTCGGAGACGGCGGTTGTGAGCACGCTGTCAGGGTGTGGTCAGATCCGGCACGAGAACGTGCAATAATGGAGGTCCGAACCCATTCAATCCGGTACCTTGACCCGCTCGCGGGAATAGTCCGGGCTTGACATGGGTTTTCATGCTGTGAGCACTTTTCGGTCGACAGGCCGAGTGCACAGTGTCGATTGCGATACAGAGAGGCGGCTGCGTGGCAACTGCATCCACGACCAAGTCCCGTGCGAACTCTGCGGCGAAGGCCACGGCTGAGGCGGCCGAAACCGCGGATCAGACCGAGAGCACGGAGTCGGCTGCTGCCAAGAAGGCACCGGCGACGAAGAAGGCGGCGGCCAGCAAGACCGCCACGAAGAAGACGACTGCGGCGGCGAAGAAGGCGACCGCAGCGGGGGCCGAGGGCGAGGGGGAGACGAAGCCCGCGGCCGCGAAGAAGACGACAGCCAAGAAGGCGACCGCGACGAAGAGCACTGCGGCCAAGAGCACCGCTGCCAAGAGCACTGCGGCGAAGAGCACTGCGGCGAAGAAGACCACGACCAAGCGCGCCGCCGCAAAGAAGGCGGCTGAGGCCGAGGTCGAGGATCCGGAGCTTGGAACCGAGGAGGAGGCCGAGGCCGCCGAGGAGCGCCCGACGCCCACCGCGCCCGCGGTCCCGCTCCCGACCGGTGCCATCGTGCTGAAGGCTGGCGACGAGGAGGACGTGCCGACGGTCACGACCGCGATCCCCGGCGCCACGGCCGATCCGGTCAAGGATTACCTGAAGCAGATCGGCAAGGTCGCGCTCCTGAACGCGGCCGAGGAGGTCGAGCTCGCGATGCGGATCGAGGCCGGTCTCTTCGCCGAGGAGAAGCTCGGCACCGAGAAGGGCCTCCCGAAGAAGCTCGAGCGAGAGCTCAAGTGGGTCGCCCGCGACGGCCAGCGCGCGAAGAGCCACCTTCTCGGCGCGAACCTCCGCCTCGTCGTCTCGCTCGCGAAGCGCTACACGGGCCGCGGCATGCAGTTCCTGGATCTGATCCAGGAGGGCAACCTCGGTCTCATCCGCGCCGTCGAGAAGTTCGACTATACCAAGGGCTTCAAGTTCTCGACGTACGCGACCTGGTGGATCCGGCAGGCGATCACCCGCGCCATGGCCGACCAGGCGCGCACGATCCGCATCCCGGTCCACATGGTCGAGGTCATCAACAAGCTCGCCCGCGTGCAGCGCCAGATGCTCCAGGATCTGGGCCGCGAGCCCACCCCCGAGGAGCTGAGCCGCGAGCTCGACATGACGCCCGAGAAGGTCGTCGAGGTCCAGAAGTACGGCCGCGAGCCCATTTCGCTGCACACGCCGCTCGGTGAGGACGGCGACAGCGAGTTCGGCGACCTCATCGAGGACACCGAGGCGGTCGTGCCGGCCGACGCGGTCGGCTTCACGATGCTGCAGCAGCAGCTCGAGCAACTGCTCGACTCGCTGTCGGAGCGCGAGGCTGGCGTGATCCGGATGCGCTTCGGCCTCGGCGACGGCATGCCGAAGACGCTCGATCAGATCGGCGACACCTTCGGCGTCACCCGCGAGCGGATCCGTCAGATCGAGTCGAAGACGATGGCGAAGCTGCGCCACCCCTCGCGGAGCCAGCAGCTGCGCGACTACCTCGACTAGGGTGCGATCCGGTCGCGACCTGGTCGCGGCCCGGAAATGATACGAGGGCCCCGGGAGATTCTCCCGGGGCCCTCGTTCCGTCTGTGCTTCGCCGCGCGAGCGGCGAGCGCGCTTATGCGTTGAGCCGGTGGCTCTCGTCGTGCCAGACCTCCGCCATCGGGCGAAGCTTGGCCTCGTGCTTGGTCGCGTGGTGCGCGCAGAAGAGGAGCTCGCTGCCCCCCAGCATCACTCGGACGTACGCCTGCGCGCCGCAGCTGTCGCAGCGATCGAGCGCACTCAGCGGGCGATCCGCGGCGACGGCCTCCTCGGCGCGATCCTGTTCGATCGTCGTCATGGCAGCCTCCTTTTCCTGATCCGATACACCTCTATCCAAGCACGCCCGCGCTGAGTTCACCCGGAGGGAGCCCGCCGGTTCGCTGACCGCGTAGCGTTCGCGGCCTTGTTCCCCAATCGCCGGGGCGATGAACCGTCAGTGTCGGTGGTCTGCCCTAGGGTGGATTCGTCATCTAGAGAGTGGAGTCCCAAGCCTTGGCAGAGTCGAGCTATTCCGCACGCCACCTCACGGTCCTCGAGGGGCTTGAGGCGGTGCGCAAGCGTCCGGGCATGTACATCGGTACGACCGATAGCCGCGGCCTCATGCACTGCCTCTGGGAGATCATCGACAATTCGGTCGACGAGTCGCTCGCCGGCCACGGCGACGCGATCGGGATCACGCTGCACGCCGACGGCAGCGTCACCGTGACCGACAACGGCCGCGGCATCCCGGTCGACATCGAGCCGAAGAGCGGCCTCTCGGGCGTCGAGCTCGTTTTCACGAAGCTGCACGCGGGCGGCAAGTTCGGCGGCGGCGGCTACGCGTCCTCCGGCGGCCTGCACGGTGTCGGCGCGTCGGTCGTGAACGCGCTCTCCTCACGCCTCGACGTCGAGGTGGATCGCGACGGCAAGACGTGGGCGATGTCCTTCCGCCACGGCGAGCCGGGCGTGTTCTCGGGCGACGGCCCCGACAGCCCGTTCACCCCGTTCGAGGAGGCCAGCGAGCTGCGCGTCGTCGGCAAGGTGCGCAAGGGCGTCACCGGCACGCGCGTGCGGTACTGGGCCGACCCGCAGATCTTCCTCGCGACCGCGAAGTTCGAGCCGGAGTCGCTCGTCGCGCGAGCCCGACAGACCGCGTTCCTCGTGCCGGGTCTCAAGATCGAGATCACGGATCAGCGCGCAGAGTCGCTCGACGAGGCGGGCAATCCGGCCGTCCACACCTTCGCCTACGAGGGCGGCATCTCCGAGTTCGTCGACTTCCTTGCGATTGACGCGCCCCTCACTGAGACCTGGCGGGTCTCCGACACCGGCACCTTCACGGAGACGGTCCCCGTCATGGACGAGGCGACGGGGCACCTCGTGTCTCGCGAGGTCGAGCGCAGCTGCGAGGTCGACATCGCCCTGCGCTGGGGCACGGGATACGACACCGAGATCCAGAGCTTCGTCAACATCATCGCGACGCCCAAGGGCGGCACGCACCTGAGCGGTTTCGAGCAGGGCCTCACGAAGTTCTTCCGCAAGCAGATCGAGGTGAACGCGCGGAAGCTGAAGGCGGGCTCCGACAAGCCCGACAAGGACGACATCCTGACCGGCCTCACGGCCGTCGTCACGGTGCGCGTGCCCGAGCCGCAGTTCGAGGGGCAGACCAAGGAGGTGCTCGGCACGGCCGCGGTGCGCGCGATCGTGTCTCGGGCGATCGTCGGCGGCCTCACCGAGCGCTACGAGTCGGCGAAGAAGCAGGACCGCGCCCAAACCGGCGCGCTGCTCGAGAAGATGGTCTCGGAGATGAAGGCCAGGATCGCGCTCCGCGCGCAGCGCGACACCGCGCGGCGCAAGAGCTCGCTCGAGAGCTCCTCACTGCCGGCAAAGCTCATCGACTGCCGCTCGAAGAACGTCGACGAAACCGAACTCTTCATCGTGGAGGGCGACAGCGCGCTCGGCACCGCGCGCCCCGCGCGCGACAGCGAGTTCCAGGCGCTCCTCCCGATCCGGGGCAAGATCCTGAACGTGCAGAAGGCGTCGGTCGCGGAGATGCTGAACAACGTCGAGTGCGGAGCGATCATCAAGGTCATTGGGGCGGGATCCGGCCGCGACTTCGACCTCGAGTCGGCGCGCTACGGCAAGGTGATCCTCATGAGCGACGCCGACGTCGACGGCGCGCACATCCGGACCCTCCTGCTCACCCTCTTCTTCCGCTACATGCGGCCGATGCTCGAGGCCGGGCGCGTGTACGCCGCCGTGCCGCCGCTGCACCGCGTCGTCGTGCTGAACTCGGGGCGCAAGCCGAACGACATCATCTACACCTACAGCGAGCGCGAGCTGAATACCCTGCTCACGGACCTGCGCCGCCGCGGTAAGAAACACCAGGAGCCGATCCAGCGCTACAAAGGCCTCGGCGAGATGGACGCCGACCAGCTCGCAGAGACGACGATGGACCGCGAGCACCGCACCCTCCGCCGCGTCCGCGTCGAGGACGCGCACGCCGCATCCCAGGTGTTCGAACTCCTGATGGGCAACGACGTCGCCCCCCGCAAGGAGTTCATCATCGAAAACGCCGACGACCTCGACCGCGAGCGCATCGACGCGTAGGCCGCTTCGCGCCCCCCCCGGTTGAGTTGACCCAAACTCTCCCTTGGAACGCAGAATGCGTCACTTTCGGTCAACTCAACCAACCGGTCCGGCCTCGCGTCCCGCGCCCCCCCTCTCTTGAGTTGACCCAAACTCTCCCTTGGAACGCAGATCCCGACACTTTCGGTCAACTCAACCCGGCACCGCCGCCCACCCGCGGCCGCGCGCCCTCGCGCAACCCTGCGCCGACCCCTGAGTTGACTCAAAGTGTGCCCTGGAACGCAGAATGCGTCACTTTGGGTCAACTCAAGTTGGCGGGCGGCGGCGAGTTTTCCACAGCTTTGGGTTTGGCGGACCACGGCCGGGGAGAATGCCGCACACTTGCGACATGAACCCCCAACCGCAACCGCTACCCGCGTCGCTCGGTGAGCGCTTCACCTGGGCCGAGGCGGCAGGAAGCGCTGTCCCACCCTCGCGACTCCGGCGTCCCGACGTGGAGCGCGTGCACCGCGCCACCTATCGGCGCGGCGAGGCGCGTGTCCACTCCGACTGGCGGGCGGCGCACATTTCGCGCGTCCAGGATGTCGCGGCGTCGCTTCCCGACTACGCCATCGTCGCCGGGGTGTCGGCCGCGATTTTGTGGGGGCTGCCGATTCCCGGCCCGGCACCCGATCAGCCGCTGCCCGTTGAAGTCGCCTCGCTCGCCCCGGCGCGTGCGATGCGCGTCATGGGGATCCGGAGCAGGCAGGTGCGCCCCCGTTTGGTCCGGATCACCGAGCTTGGGGGCGTCCGGCTGACGGATCCCGCGACAACCTGGGGCGAACTCGCTCGGCGCTACGACACCGCTTGGGCGGTCGCGCTCGGGGACGCGACCGTGCATCGGAAGCGGATCCCCGGCGGGCAAACACTCGCCAGGCCGCCTCTCGCCGACCCCGACGAACTGCGCGAAGTGGCCTATACCCAGCGACGCCCTGGTGCACTCCTGCTGCAGCGCGCGCTGCCCTGGATCGCGACGACGAGCGCTTCGCCTCCTGAGTCGCACCTGCGCCTCTGCCTCAAGGCGTGGAGACTTCCTGATCCGGAGCTGGATTTCGATGTCTATGACGAGGAGGGGCGCCTGCTGGGGTGCAGCGAGTTCGCGTACCCCGAGATTCGACTCGCGCTCGAGTACGAGGGCAGGCACCACCTCACCGATCCGGCGCAGTGGAACCGCGACATCGAGAAGTACCGGGACTACGCTGAGGCCGGTTGGGAGGTGCTGCGGGTCACCGCCGAGCACCTGTACGGCGCCCCGCACACCCTCCGCGCGAATGTTGAGGCGACGCTGTCCCGGCTGGCCACTGCCGCGAGCCACGCCCGTGCCGCCGCTCGCGGCCTGAGCTGAGCAGCGCCGGGTTGACGAGCGCCGGGTAGACCAGCGCCGGGTTGAGTTGACCCAAAGTGACGCATTCTGCGCTCCAGGAGAGAGTTTGGGTCAACTCAAGCCGCGGGGAGGGCCCGAGGGGCGAGAGCGGCGGTCGCGGGCCGGTTGAGTTGACCCAAAGTGACGCATTCTGCGCTCCAGGAGAGAGTTTGGGTCAACTCAAGCCTTGAGGAGAGCGAGAGGGGCGAGAGGGGAAGGCGCGGGCCGATTGAGTTGACCGAAAGTGTCGGGATCTGCGTTCCAAGGGAGAGTTTGGGTCAACTCAAGCGCAGGGCGCAGGGCCCAGGCACAGGGCGCCGGGCGCCAGGCACCGGCCGGCAGGCACCGGCCGGCAGGCACCGGACGGCGGGCGGCGGGCGGCGGGCGCCGGCGGCCGGGCGCCGCCCGGCCCCAACCGCGCCCCGCCTACGGCGCGGTGCCGACGTAGGCGGCGGAGCCGTCGATGGGCTGGCCCGAGCCGTCGCGCTTGCCGAGCTCGGTGGGCAGCTTGCGGGCGGTACCGTCCGTCGCGAGGGCGCGCGGCTCACCGACGCCGACCCAGGCGCACGCGATCTGGTCCTCCCACTTGAGGAAGCGCTGCGCGCGCACGCCGCCCGTCGCGCGGCCCTTCGCGGGGAACTCCGCCCAGTCCGAGACCTTCGCCGTCGCGACGTCGGTGCCGGGCAGCGTGATCGAGCTGTCGGCGATCGTGACAACGCGCGCGGCGGCGCCCTCCGGCACGGCCCCGGCGAACACGACACGCGCCTCGCTGGAAAGCCTGATCCCGGCCATGCCGGACGCCGGCCGGCCCTGCGGCCGCACCGCGGCGGCCGAGAAGCGCAGCAGCTGCGCGTCGCTCGTCACCGCCGCGAACTCGGTGTCGTCGGGCGCAGGGAACACGTCCACGAGCTCGTCGCCGGCCTTCAGCCCGATCACCTCGAAGTCGGGCTTCGCCGGCAGGTCCGTGAGCACGACCCGCTTCACGACGCCCTGGCGCGTAAACATGCCGATGGGCGTCTCGGTGTCGATCGGCACGACGCCGACGACCCGGAGCTTCTTGTCGGTCACACCGATGTAGTCGAGCAGCTTCGTGCCGCCGGAGAACGCGATGCTCGCGGCGGGCATGAGCGGCAGGTCGACCGGCGTGAAGCGGTGCAGCGTGCCGTTCGAGAGGACGGCGCCGAACTCGCCGCGCACCGTGCCCTCGACGGCGGATCGGACCGCGCCGTGCTTCGTCGCCCGCGACGCGTTGCGCGGCGAGTCGAGCGCCTCCGGATCCCGGTCGATTCGGATTGCGCGCCCCGTCACCGAGAACAGCACGGTGCAGGGGGAGTCGGCGACCTCGAGCGACGCGGCGGACGCCGCGGCTCGAGTCGGCCGCACGACCGCGCCCGTCAGCACTGTGCGCCGCGGCGTACCGAACGCCTCGGCGGCCTCGTCGAGCTCCTGCGCGACGACCCCGTGTAGCCGGGCCTCGCTGCCGAGTATCTCGAGCAGCCGCTCGATCTCCGCGTTCAGCTCGTCGCGCTCGCCCTCGAGCTCCACGCGCGAAAACTTCGTCAGCCGGCGCAGCCGCAGCTCGAGGATGTACTCGGCCTGCAGCTCGGAGAGGTCGAAGACCTGCATGAGTCGCGCGCGCGCCGACTCTGCGTCGTCGCTCGTGCGGATGAGCTGGATGACCTCGTCAATGTCCAGGATCGCGATGAGCAGGCCCTCGACGAGGTGCAGCCGCTCGCGGCGCTTGCGCAGCCGATATTCGGAGCGCCGCCTGATGACCTGGATCCGGTGGTCGAGGAAGACGCGCAGCATCTCGCGCAGTCCGAGGGTCTGCGGCTGCCCCTTCACGAGCGCGACGGAGTTGATGCTGAAGGAGTCCTCGAGCGGGGTGTAGCGGTAGAGCTGCTCGAGCACGGCCTCGGGGGAGAAGCCCGTCTTCAGGGTGATGACGAGGCGGAGGCCGTTCTTGCGGTCGGTGAGATCCGCGACGTCCGAGATCCCGGAGAGCTTCTTCGCCTCGACGCCCTGCTTGATCTTCTCGATCACGCGCTCGGGCCCGACCAGGTAGGGGAGCTCGGTCACGACGAGACCCGTGCGGCGCGGGCCGATCTGCTCGACCGACACCTTCGCGCGCGTGCGGAACGCCCCGCGGCCCGTGCGGTACGCGTCCTTGACCCCGTCGAGCCCGACGATCGTGCCGCCACCAGGCAGATCCGGCCCCGGAATGAACTCCATGAGCTCCTCGACCGTGGCCTGCGGGTGCGCGAGCAGGTGCTTCGCACCGTCGACGACCTCGACGAGGTTGTGCGGCGCGAGGTTCGTCGCCATGCCGACGGCGATGCCGCTCGCGCCGTTGACCAGCAGGTTCGGCACGGCGGAGGGCAGCACGTCGGGCTGCATGATCTGGTTGTCGTAGTTCGGCACGAAGTCGACGACGTCCTCGTCGATCGACTGCGTCATCGCGAGCGCGGCGCCAGCGAGCCTCGCCTCCGTGTATCGCGAGGCGGCCGGGCCGTCGTCGAGCGAGCCGAAGTTGCCGTGCCCGTCGACGAGCGGCAGCCGCATCGCGAAGTCCTGCGAGAGCCGCACGAGCGCGTCGTAGATCGACGAGTCGCCGTGCGGGTGTAGCTTGCCCATGACCTCGCCGACGACGCGCGCCGACTTCACATGCCCCTTCTCGGGCCGCAGCCCCATGTCCATCATCATGAACAGGATCCGGCGCTGAACGGGCTTCAATCCGTCGCGCGCGTCCGGCAGGGCGCGCGAGTAGATCACGGAGTAGGCGTACTCGAGGAACGAACCCTCCATCTCCTGGGAGATGTCGATGTCCTCGATCCGTTCGCCGGCGATCTCGTGGGGTGCTCTGGGCGATTCGGTCATAATGGGCTCATGGTACCGACGACCGGCGACAACGGCGCGAGGCTGGCCGCGATTCTGCCAAGCGGGCTCTCCGCGATGGCTCGCGGGATCGGGATCGACCCCGCCGAGGCGCTGTCCGGCTGGATCGGCGCGCCGCGCGCGGCGGCTGCCTCAGCGCTCGACGCCGCCCAGCTCCCGCCCGTGCGCTCCTTTGTGATGGTCGTCGTCGACGGCCTCGGCCACGCGAACCTCGGCGCGCGCATCGGCCACGCGCCGAACATCGCCGCGATGCAGCGCAAGCGCATCGAGACGGTCTGCCCGTCGACCACGGGCGCGGCCCTCACGACGCTCACGACGGGCCGGCTCCCCGGCGCCCACGGCCTCATCGGGTACCGGATCATGCACCCGGAGCACGGCCTCCTCACGACGCTCACCGACTGGGAAGGGATCCCGAACCGCCGCGAGTGGCAGCTCTGCCCGCCGCTGTTCGGCGCCGTACGGGATCTCGCCGCTCAGGATCTCGGCGCCCGCGCCGTCGCGATCGGCCGGCCGGCGCACGCGTCCGGGGGCCTCACGGAGGCGATCCTCGCGGGGGCGGAGTACGTTTCCGGGCAGCGGATCGCCGACCGCTTCGCGGCGGCCTCGGCGGCCGTCCGCGTCGGAGAACCCCTGCTCGCGTACGTGTACGTCGACGAGCTCGACCGCGCGGCCCACAAGGAGGGCTGGCAGAGCGATGCCTGGGTGCGCCGCCTGGAGCAGCTCGACGAGGCCCTCGGCGACTTCCTGCGCTCGCTCCCGGGCGACGTCGGCGTCGTGCTCACCGCGGACCACGGCATGGTCGACGTCGCGGAGCACCAGCGGCTCATGCTCGACGACCACCCGTTCGTCGCCGCGGGCGTGCGCGACTTCGGCGGGGAGCCCCGGTTCCGCTCGCTGTTCCTCGCGGACGGCGTCGATCCCGGATCCTTCGCCGCGGAGCTCGCCGCCGCCGAGGGGCAGCGCGCCTGGGTCGCGACCCGCGACGAGGCGATCGCCTCGGGCATGTTCGGCCCGCTCGCGCCGGGCGTCGCGGAGCGCCTCGGCGACGTGCTCATCGGGGCGAAGAAGCAGGTCGCCTACTACGCGGCCTCGGACAGCCCGCAGGCGCTCGACATGGTCGGGCAGCACGGCGCGCTCACCGAGGAGGAGCGGGGCGTGCCGCTCGCGCTCGCCGGAGCATTCGCCGGCTCTGGCTTCGCCTCGGCCGTCGCAAAGCTCGCGGCGGCCTGAGCCGGCCGGATCCGGCCGCGGCCGGGTGCCGAGCCGAACCGAGCCAAATCTAGTCCGCGGGATCCTCGTCGCTGCGGGTGCCGAAGAGGATGTCGTCCCAACTCGGGATCGAGGCGCGGCCCTTGCGGGGCGAGCGCTCCGTCTCGGCGGGCTGCCCGCCGTTGGGCCCAGCCTCGGACCCGCGGTCGGCGGGGCTCGGGCGCTCGACGAGTCGGGGCACCTGCGGCGCGCCTGGGTTCGCGTCGCGGCCGGCGCCGGGGCCCGCGGAGGGGCCTGCGTCGCTCGACACGCCGGCTCCGCCCCAGATGCTGCGGGGCTTCGGGCGCGGCGCCTCATCCTCGGGCATCGGGACGTCGAGCGTCGGCTGCTCGGCGGTCGGGTGCTCGCGCTCGGGCTGCTGCGTGCCCGCGGGGTGGTTGCCCACGGGCTCGCTGGGGCGCGCACCGCGCTGGTCACGCTCGCCGCGGCGCTTGCGCAGGGCGTCGAGGAGGTCGGCCGTCTGGCTGAGGTCCTCGGGGGAGTCGTCGCTCGTCTTGATCGCGCGCTGGTCGATCTCGCGGCGGCGCTCGTACTCCGCGGCGGCGTCGTCCTGCTCGGAACGGCTGCCGGCGTCGGAGCGGCCACCGGCGTCAGTGCGGCTGCCGGCGTCGGAGCGGCCGGATCCGGATCCGGAACCCGAATCGGCGGAGGCCCCGGTGGCGTCAGCGGCGCCGGCGGACTGGCCGCCGTCGGCCGCGCCGTCCGCGCCGCCCAGCTCGTTCGTGTCGAACGCGCCGGAGTCGAAGCGGCCGGACTTCTCGCGGTCGTCGACGGCGCGCAGCTTCGGGATGAGCCGGTCGCCGACGTCGCCCTGCTTCGAGAGGCTGACGGCGTCGGGGTTCTCGGGGGAGAGCACGCCGGTGCGGTGCTCGAACGCCCAGACGGCGCGGTGCGCGACGTCGCGGGAGATGAACTCGAGGGCGACCATCCAGCCGGTGGTCTCGTCCTTCCAGGAGGACCACTCGCTCGCGTCGGCGCCGAGGCTGACGAGGCGCTCCGCGATGACCTCGCCGAACTTCTCCTCACTCTCCTCGGTCGCATCGGTGCGCACGGGCACGGCGTGCGCGCGCTCGAGGATGTACCTGCGCTCGGCCAGCACGGGCTCCTCGTAGCGTTCGACGTCGGCCTCTTCGGTTCCGGTCTCTTCCATCACCTCGGCGCGGGTCTTTCCGGCGCGGATGAGCGCCTGGATCTCGCGGGGCCTGACCTTGCCGACCGCGGGCTCGCGGCGGTTCAGGTGCTTGAGCTCGGCCAGTACGGCGTCGTCGACGACGAGGCGGAACTCCTCGTCCGCTTCGTTCGCGAGGATCAACGAGCGGTCGTCACGTCGCACAAAGCGCAGTTCATCCATCGGCGCATTCCTTCCGGGTCGTGCACCAGCGTGCCATAGTCCATTGAAGTTCCGCGGTATTGACCCGGGCGGGGTCGAAAGTTCAGGTCGCACGCAATACGCGCTCAGTGAACTCGGAGCGCCGAAGTTTGCGCAATGGGCCCTTCGTGGGGCAGACTATGGCCGCTCGAAGGATGAAGTGCCGCAACTGGCACGGGAGTGCAGGGAGAGAATGGCAACCGACTACGACGCACCGCGCAAGACTGAAGAAGACGCCGAGTCGATCGAAGCCTTGAAGGAACGGGGGCCTGCGAAGGGCGCTTCGGGACTCGATTCGGAGGATGCGGACAACCCGAGCTTCGACCTGGGTGGTTCCGACCTTTCCGATGTCGAGCTCGACGTCGTCGTGCTCCCGCAGCAGGACGACGAGTTCACGTGCGTGAGCTGCTTCCTCGTCCGGCACCGCTCACAGATGGACCACCAGACCGACCTGGGGCCGGTCTGCGCGGAATGCTCAGCCTAGAAAGCATCGCTTTCTAGCGCATTCCGCGCCGGCGCCACCGCGCCGGGAATGCGCAGGCGAGCGCCCGCAGCACCACACGGCCGAGGCCGCCCGCTTTTTCTAGCGGGCGGCCTCGATTGCGTCTGCGAGGCGCTGCGGGTGCCTCGTGGTCAGGATCCAGTACGGCGCGGGATCCGCTGCGTCGATGTTCTCGATCCGGACGCCGCGGTGGATCCAGCCCCGCACGAGCAGGTAGCTGCGGGCGTCGAGCCCGGGACCGATCGCGGCGCGAAGCCCCTCGGCTCCGAGCAGCTCGACGCGCCCGAGTTCCGTGAGGGGGATCGTCGCGCGTCCTGCGGTGAGGTTGCCGCCACTGATCGCGATCACGGGGCTCATGAGGAAGAGCGCGAGCAGGACGAGCAGGAACACCGCGATCCCGACGGGCAGCGCGATCCCGCTGTTGATCGGCATGAGCACGAGCGTGACGCCCGGGATCAGCAGCAGCAACGCGAGAAACAGGCCAGGTCCGGGGAGAAGTCGTTCACGGTAGGGGCGGGCGGGCGCGGCCGCCGCCGAAGCGTTGCTCGTCATGCCCCCATTATCCCCCGCCGCCCTGTGTCCCTGGCGATCCGGGTTCCCGGCGAGCCGAGGCGTTCGCGGCCTGGGCCCCTCCCAGAGCTGATCCGATAACCTGTCCGGGTGACTGATGTCGTGAACATTCCCATGAAGGCCGACAACGCCGAGCAGATCCCGGGCTACGCGCACTGGGACGACGCCGGGGCGGATCTCCGCTCGAGCGAGTCGCTCGAGCTCGGCCCGGGCGAGCGCGCGCTCGTCGGAACGGGGGTGTCGATCGCACTGCCCACCGGGTACGCCGCGTTCGTGGTGCCCCGGAGCGGCCTCGCGGCGAAGCACGGCATCACGGTCGTCAATTCACCGGGAACGGTCGACGCCGGCTATCGCGGCGAAATCAAGGTCACCCTGCTCAACACGGATCGCGAACGACCGTTCGCGATCGAGCGGGGAGACCGGATCGCGCAGATCATTGTGATGCCGGTGTCGCGCGCCGTGTTTCAGCCCGTCGCGGAGCTCCCCGAGAGCGAGCGCGGCGAGGGCGGCTTCGGATCGACCGGCGTTTCCGGCTGATCCGACCGCGCGCGGAGTAGAGTCGTCCAGATCAGGGCAGAGATGTTGAGGAGTATGCAGGCATGAGCGAAGAGCAGCAGGGCGCGGCCGACGAGGTCGAGCTTCACGAGAGCGACCAGGTCGAGATCGACGAGTCGAAGTCGGCGCCGGAGGATCGCGCGATCGCGGGCCCCTTCGACGTGACCGAGGTCCCGGCCATGCGGCCGTACGTCGACCTGGGCGGCATCAAGGTCGCTCCGCGCGAGGGCCTGCAGCTCCGCCTGGAGGTCGACGAGCGCGCCGGCCGCGTGCTGGCCGTCTCGCTCGAATACCAGGGCTCGCTGCTCCAGGTGCAGGCGTTCTCCGCCCCCAAGTCGACGGGCCTCTGGAACCGCGTCCGCGCCGAGGTCACGCAGCAGATGGCAGCGCAGGGCGCGAGCGTCACCGAGGAGGAGGGCCAGCTCGGCCCCGAGCTCCTCGTGCGGACGCAGGCCCCCGCAGAGCAGGGCGGCGGCGAGCGTGTCGTGCGCTTCGTCGCGGTCGACGGCCCGCGCTGGATGCTGCGCGGCGTGATCATGGGGCAGGCCGCGGTCGACACCGGGGCCCGCGACGGGATCCTCGAGCTCTTCCGCGAGCTCGTCGTGGTGCGCGGCGACCAGCCGATGCCCCCGAGCGAGCTGCTTCCGCTGCGCGTCCCCGCGGGCGCGCAGGGCCAGGCGCAGGGCCAGGCCGAGCAGCAGGGCGGGGCCCAGCCCGCGTGAGCGGAGCCGACGCGCGACCCGAGGATCCGGCGCTGCCCGGCGATCCGGCGCTGCCCGGCGGCCCAACGCGGCCCGGAGGCCCGGCACAGCCCGGCGATCCTGCGCCCGAGGCGACGACGCCCCTCGAACCGCCAACCGCCGCCCCGGCCTCACCCCTCGAGGGCGCCCTCGGCGGCTCCCTCGGCCGAACGGTGCGCGCCGGCCTCGGCGGCGAGTCGCTGAGCGGCCGCGGCGTGCTCGACGCGATCGGCGGCTGGCGCGGGATCGCGGAGACCCTGGTCCCCGGCCTCCTCTTCCTCATCATCTTCACCTTCACCCGCGACGCGCGCGTCTCCGCGATCGCCCCGGCGGCGCTCGCGCTCGGCGCGATCGCCGTGCGGCTGATCCGGCGCGAGCCGCTCGCTTCGGTGTTCTCCGGCGCGATCGGCGTCGGGATCGCGGTCGCCGCGACGATGCTCACGGGCCGCGGCGAGGACTACTACCTGCCCGGCTTCATCACGAACATCGTGTGGGCGGCGGGCCTCCTCATCTCGGTGCTCGTTGGCTGGCCGCTGCTCGGGATCGCGCTCGGCGCGTTCCGCGGCAGCCTCACCGCGTGGCGGCGGGAGAAGCCGCTCAGGCGCGCCGCGACCTGGCTCACGCTCGTGTGGTGCGGGCTCTTCATCGCGCGACTCGCCGTGCAGGTTCCGCTCTACCTCGCAGCGAAGGACGGGGGAGATCCCTCGGCGACGGACGCCCTCGGGATCGCGCGCCTCGTGATGGGTGTGCCGCTCTTCGCGCTCGTGGTCGTGTTTACGTGGATGGTGCTGAACCGCCTGGCACCTTCATCTGATGATCCGGATCCGGATTCCGTTGCCAGCACAGGGGAGAACACCCCGTAGGCGTGCACTTTCGGGTCTCCGTTTCGGTGTAGAATTATCTCGACATCGAGAGATTTGGAGGAGTCTCATGGCAGCCGTCAACAGCTTCGACGCGAAGAGTACACTCGCCGTCGGCACCAAGGAATACGACATCTATCGGATCGACCGGGTGGCCGGTCACGAGCGGCTGCCCTACAGCCTGAAGGTGCTCCTCGAGAACCTGCTCCGCACCGAGGATGGCGCGAACGTCACGAAGGCCCACATTGAGGCCCTCGGCGGCTGGGATCCCAACGCCCAGCCCGACACCGAGATCCAGTTCACGCCCGCGCGCGTGATCATGCAGGACTTCACGGGCGTGCCCTGCGTCGTCGACCTCGCCACCATGCGCGAGGCCGTCACCGACCTGGGCGGCGATCCCGACAAGATCAACCCGCTCGCTCCCGCCGAGCTCGTGATCGACCACTCGGTCATCTCCGACGTCTACGGCAGCCCGGACGCGTTCAAGAAGAACGTCGAGATCGAATACCAGCGCAACGGCGAGCGGTACCAGTTCCTCCGCTGGGGCCAGGGCGCCTTCGACGACTTCAAGGTCGTTCCGCCCGGGACGGGCATCGTCCACCAGGTCAACATCGAGTACCTGGCGCGCGTCACCTTCACGCGCGACGCGGACGGCAAGACCCTCGCGTACCCCGACACCTGCGTCGGCACCGACTCGCACACGACGATGCAGAACGGCCTCGGCGTGCTCGGCTGGGGCGTCGGCGGCATCGAGGCGGAGGCCGCCATGCTCGGCCAGCCGATCTCCATGCTGATCCCGCGCGTCGTCGGCTTCAAGCTGTCGGGCCAGATCCCGGCCGGCGTGACCGCGACCGACGTCGTGCTCACGATCACCCAGATGCTGCGCAAGCACGGTGTCGTGGGCAAGTTCGTCGAGTTCTACGGCGAGGGCGTCGGCTCGGTGCCGCTCGCGAACCGCGCGACCATCGGCAACATGAGCCCCGAGTTCGGCTCGACGGCCGCGATGTTCCCGGTCGACGACGTCACGCTCGACTACCTGCGCCTCACGGGCCGCCCGGAGGAGCAGATCGAGCTCATCAAGGCGTACACGCAGGCACAGGGCATGTGGCACGATCCGGCGCACGAGCCCGAGTTCAGCGAGTACCTCGAGCTCGATCTCGGCACGGTCGTCTCCTCGATCGCTGGCCCGAAGCGCCCGCAGGATCGCATCGAGCTCACCGCGGCGAAGGATCAGTTCGAGACCGACCTCAAGAACTACGCCGAGGCGGCGAACCCCGCCAAGGTGAAGGACGAGCACGGTCGCGAATTCGAGATCGATCACGGCGCGGTCACCCTCGCCTCGATCACCTCGTGCACGAACACCTCGAACCCGTCGGTCATGCTCGCCGCAGGCGTGCTCGCCCGCAACGCGGTCGCGAAGGGCCTGAAGGCGAAGCCGTGGGTCAAGACCACGCTCGCGCCGGGCTCGAAGGTCGTCACCGACTACTACGAGAAGTCGGGCCTCCGCGACGACCTCGAGGCGCTCGGCTTCTTCCTCGTCGGCTACGGCTGCATGACCTGCATCGGCAACTCGGGCCCGCTGAACGAGGAGATCTCGGCGGCGGTCAACGACAACGATCTCGCGGTCACCGCGGTGCTCTCGGGCAACCGCAACTTCGAGGGTCGCATCAACCCCGACATCAAGATGAACTACCTCGCGAGCCCGCCGCTCGTCGTGGCGTACTCGCTCGCGGGCACGATGGACTTCGACTTCGAGAACGAGGCGCTCGGCGAGGATGCGGACGGCAACGACGTGTTCCTGCGCGACATCTGGCCGGATCCGGTCGAGGTGCAGAAGATCGCCGACGCGTCGATCGACTCCGACATGTTCAACTCGAAGTACGCGACCGTCTTCGACGGCGACGAGCACTGGAAGTCGCTGCCGACCCCGGCCGGCAACACCTTCGAGTGGGACGAGAAGTCGACCTACGTGCGCAAGGCGCCCTACTTCGACGACATGAAGCTCGAACCGGAGGCCGTCACCGACGTCTCGGGTGCGCGCGTCCTCGCGAAGCTCGGCGACTCGGTCACGACCGACCACATCAGCCCGGCCGGTAGCTTCCGCGCCGAGACCCCGGCCGGCCAGTACCTGGTCGCGAACGGGATCTCGCCGAAGGACTTCAACACCTACGGCTCGCGCCGAGGCAACCACGAGGTCATGATCCGCGGCACCTTCGCGAACATCCGCCTCCGCAACCAGCTCCTCGACAACGTCGAGGGCGGGTTCACGCGCGACTTCACGCAGGCCGACGGCCCGCAGAGCACGATCTACGACGCGTCGCAGAACTACCAGGCAGCGGGTATCCCGCTCGTGGTGCTCGGCGGCAAGGAGTACGGCTCGGGCTCGTCGCGCGACTGGGCGGCGAAGGGCACGCGCCTCCTCGGCGTCAAGGCCGTCATCGCCGAGAGCTTCGAGCGGATCCACCGCTCGAACCTGATCGGCATGGGCGTGCTGCCGCTGCAGTTCCCCGCGGGGGAGAGCGCCGATTCGCTCGGCCTCGACGGCACGGAGACGTTCGACATCTCGGGCGTCACCGCGCTCAACGAGGGCGTCACTCCGAAGACCGTGAAGGTCACCGCGACGAAGGCTGACGGCGGCGTCGTCGAGTTCGATGCGGTCGTGCGCATCGACACGCCGGGCGAGGCGGACTACTACCGCAACGGCGGCATCCTGCAGTACGTGCTGCGCTCGCTCGTCTGATCCTCGGATCGCGGCTTCGGCCCGGGTGCTTCGGCACCCGAGCCGTAGCCGTGCGCCCGCGGGCCTCTGTCCCGGGACCCGAGGGAACCGAGTGCGACTAGTCGATGCGGCGGTCCCTGCCCTCCGGCGTCACGAGTACCGCGACTGCCGCCAGCGCGAAGATTCCAATCCAGAACACCGCGACAGGCCAGGCTGCCGAGAATCCGAGCACGAGGCTCGTGGCGATGAGCGGCGAGAAGCCAGCTCCGAGCGTGGAGGCGGTCTGGTAGGCGGCCGACGCGCCGGTAAAGCGAAGCGCCGTAGGGAATTGCTCGGCCACGAATGCGGCCATCGGGCCATAAACAATACCCTGCACGATCCCATTGCCAACGATGATTGCGATGGCGAAGCCCCACACTGTGCCGGTCTGCAAGAGAGCGATGATAGGGAAGGCGAGTATCGCGCCCAATACGCAGCCGGCAACAATCACGGCGCGACGCCCGAGCCGGTCGCTCACCTTTGCCGCTGCGATCGCAATGACGACTGTGCTCACTGCGCCAACTGCCTTCCAGTTGAGAACGCCAGTTGCGTTGGCGCCGTGACCCACAGCCTCTGAGACGCCCCACACGGTCATGAGCCCCTGTGTGACGGTGAAGGCGAGCACGGCCACGAGTGCAACCACAACCGTGCGCCAGTGGAGACGCAGAACCTCGAGAATGGGCACACGCTTCTTCTCACTCTGCTGATCGAGCCGCACGAACATGGGCGTTTCCGCCACGCGAAGACGGATCACCAGTCCTACCGCGAGCAGCACAACGCTCAGGAGGAACGGCACCCGCCAGCCCCACGACAGAAACTTATCTTCGGGCAAATTCGAGAACAGCCCGAGCATGAGGGTTGCCAACACGGCACCCACCGGGCCTCCGGCGTTCGCGAGGCCGGCGGCGAGACCGCGGCTCTTCTTAGGCGCGTGTTCCAGCGCGATTAGCACGGCGCCTCCCCACTCGCCCCCGACTGAGACCCCCTGAACGATGCGCAGCACCACGAGCGCAATCGGTGCGGCGATACCGATGGTCGACGTTGAGGGGAGTAGACCCATGATGATCGATGCCGTGCCCATCAAGACCATCGAGAGGATCAGCACGTTCTTACGTCCGTACTTGTCGCCGAAGTGACCGAATACGATACCGCCCAGAGGTCGGGCAAGATAGCCCACAGCGAATGTAGCGAACGAGGCGAAGATCGCGAAGCCCGGCGGCAGATTCGAAAAGAATACTTTGCTAAACACGATGCTCGAGGCCGTCGCGTAAAGAATGAAATCGTAGAACTCGATCATCGAACCCATGAAGCTCGAGGCGATCACACGACGCATGTCGCGTGTGGTCATTGAACGCTGGGTCCCATCGGCTTCGGTACTCGTGCCGACACCATAGGCCTCGGGTTCGGGGGTGCTGGCCGTGGAGTGCGACGTGCGCGGTGTGGTCATCATCGACCTTTCTAGAGGGGGGTGGGGAGGGGGTCACAAGGTACTCGGCGCCGGTCGGCGGGAAAACTCGAGGACGTCGAGGTCGTCGGGGATGAGGACCTTACCGGGCGCGGCAGCAGCCGCTCGTCGCCAGTCCGCTTTGGGGAGGCTGCCTGGCACGAGGTGGTGGATCGCGAGCTGCCGTGCACCCGCTTCAGCTGCGATGCCCGCGGCCTCGGCAACTGAAGTATGGGATTTGTAGTGGTGATCCCTCGAGGCGCGGGCCGTGCTTTCGGTGCGACCACCGTAGCGTTCCTCAACCCAGTCGAAGCTGATGGCCTCGTGCAATAGCAGGTCGACGCCTTCGGCGAGGCGGACCATGTTGTCCGTTCTGGCCGTGTCCCCGGAAATGGCCACCGAACCCTCCTCGGTTGTGAAACGAAAGCCGAACGCAGGGGCGATGGGTGGATGCTCGACGAGGATCGCCTCGACGCGGACACGGTCATCTTCGAAGACGGTGAATGGCATCATTTCGGGAGTCTGGTGGTCGTTGGGGTGGAAGCCGATGCCGGGGGGCAACTCGATGTCTTGGGCGGCGAAAAGATCGAGGGGGGAAGGGCGGAGGGCATCAAGCACCCGATCGTTGAGGTCGGTGGCGTGCGCCTCCATCAGCAACCGGAACATGTCGACGGTGCCGGGGGTGGGACGCGCGGGCGAGACTGGCCGCACTTCACCCTCCGCGCGCGGGGAAACTCTCGGGAGCATGCCGCGGTCACCCGGACCGATGATCGGGACCGGAGCGCGGTCTCCGACGAGCCCGAACATGCCAAATAAGGCAAGGTTGACGAGGTCAGTGGTGTGATCGGAATGCAGATGGGTCAGGAAGATGCCGCCGAGCGAGTCCATCTCAAGGCCCGCGCGCGCGAACTGCCGGCCTGCGCCGAGGCCAGTGTCGACGAGATAGCTCCGATCTCCGACCACCACCGCCGTCGAAATACCGAACCGCGAGGTTGAGGTGATCGGTGTCCACCAGCGGGGGCCGCCCGCGGTGCCGAGCGTTACGATCCGGGGGCTGTCTGCCACGGTGCTCCTCCTTTGGAACGACAGGTGTTGCGTAAGCAGTCACTAGTCTGAGGAGCTTCATTACCTTTGTAAAACGGATAAAACTGAATTGGAGCATAAACTGCATTTATGATCACCGCGACACTGCGTCAGCTCGAATATTTTGTTGCCGCCGCCGAGAGCGGCACCGTGAGCGCAGCAGCTCGACGCTGCTCGGCCTCGCAGGCCGCCGTGTCGACGGCCCTCGGTGAGTTGGAACGCGGCCTAGGCATTCAGCTCTTCGTCCGCCGCACAGCCAAGGGCGTACGACTCACGCGGGGTGGGGAGCGCGCACTTCCGGTGGCTCGCCGTATGCTCGGGGACGCTCGCGAGCTCGGTCAACTCGCGGCGGCCGAGGCAGGAGCGGTGGCCGGGCCCCTCCGACTAGCATGCACGAGCGCACTCTCCACGCGATTGTTGCCCGCGCTTGCCGCCGCCTTCCGCGTCGAGCACCCGTTCATCGATCTCGACCTGGTCGACGGCCTTGCCACCCAAGTCCAAAATATGGTGTTGCGAGGCGAGTCCGACGCGTGCCTGCTTTACCGGAGACAGCTCGAGTCCGACCTCGAAGCCGTCTCGATCCGGATGATCCAGCCGTACGCAGTGATCGCTGCGCAGCACCCGCTCGCCATTCGGGAAAGCGTGTCGCTACGGGAACTCGCGCACGAACCACTGATCATCGTGAATCCCAAAGGATCACGTAGCGTGATTGAACGACTGTTCGACGAGGCCGGCATCGAGCCTCTGCGCGGCTGGGCATTCTCGAACCCTGAGACGGTTCGGGCCATGGTTGCGCGTGGCCTCGGATACTCGGTGTTCAGTGGGCGCCCCGCCCTGGACGAAAGCTTGGACGGAGGCAGGGTGCGCTACTTGCCGATCTCCGACCCGATCACACCAAATGAGGTGGTTCTGGCCACCCCGCGGGGCCAGCAGAAGACTGCACGGCTCGAGGCGTTGGGCGGACTGCTCAGACAGAAAACGATTCTTGCTTCACTGGGCTGAGACACGGCTGATTTGCGTCCCGTCTGTCGCCCTGGTGTTGTTACCTGTGACCTTGTGAAAGTTTGCGGCACCGCAAGCCCTTCGACAGTGGAGGGTTCGCCACACCTCAACTGCTTCACCGGAGGTCTTCGCGCACCGCACTCACGGTGAACCTCGCCCTCCATTCGTCAGCTCGGCAGGCAGCCAACGCTCGGCCACCCTGATCGGTGAATTCGCCTGGTCTTCCAAGCGGGACCTAAATTTTTTCCACATCCCTTCTACGTGGGGCTCTGGTTTTGCGTTCCTCAGGAGTCGCTGAGAAAGATCTGAGATCGAGCCCTGGTCTCTGGCTGGGCGGGACGACAGCTGCCGTGCGCCTCGTGCTCCAGGGCATCCTGCAGTACGTGCTGCGCTCGCTCGTCTGATCCTCGGATTGCGGCTACGGCCCGGGTGCTTCGGCACCCGGGCCGATCCCGTTTCCACGCACATTCAGTCCAGTTTGACCCCGGCTGAATGGGGCCCACCGGGTGATCCGGGTAGACTGATGGGATGCTTCCGCCCCGCGGCGGAGCGTGCGAACGGAGGTTGACGGGTGACGATCCTGGATCGAATCGAGGGCCCACGCGACCTCGACGCGCTGAGCCTCGAGGAGTGCGCGAAGCTCGCGGCCGAGATCCGGGAGTTCCTGATCGCGGAGGTCGCGAAGACGGGCGGGCACCTGGGGCCGAACCTCGGCGTGGTCGAGCTCACGATCGCCCTGCACCGCGTGTTCGAGTCGCCGCGGGATCCGATCGTCTTCGACACGGGCCACCAGAGCTACGTGCACAAGCTGCTCACCGGTCGCAAGGACTTCTCGGGGCTGCGCCAGCGCGGCGGCCTCGCCGGCTACCCGCAGCGCTCGGAGTCGGAGCACGACATCGTCGAGAGCTCGCACGCGTCCAGCTCGCTGAGCTGGGCGGACGGCATCTCGCGCGCGTTCTCCCGCACGGGCCAGGCCGACCGCAACGTCGTCGCGATCGTGGGCGACGGCGCGCTCACGGGCGGGATGACGTGGGAGGCCCTGAACAACATCACGGACGACAACGACCGCAACCTCGTGATCGTCGTGAACGACAACGGCCGCAGCTACGCCCCGACGATCGGCGGCATGGCGCGCTTCCTGAATGGCGTGCGCTCGAAGGGCGCCTACCGCGACCTCCAAGAGGGCAGCGAGAAGCTCTTCTCCCGCCTGGGCCGCCCCGGCCGCACCCTCTACCGCGGCACCCGCGGCGCCCTGCATGGCTTTCTCAGCCGCGCGAGCAACAACGACCACCTGTACTCGAACCTCGACATCAAGTACCTGGGGCCCATCGACGGGCACGACCTGCGCGCGCTCGAGGAGACGCTGCAGCAGGCAAAGGACTACGGCCGCCCGACGCTCGTGCACGTCATCACGGAGAAGGGGCGCGGCTACGCGCCGGCCGAGAACGACGTCGCCGACCAGTTCCACTCGGTGGGGCAGATCGATCCGGAGACCGGGGAGCCGATCTCGGCGGGATCCGGCCGCAGCTGGACCTCGGTGTTCCGGGATCGCATCACGGAGCTCGCCGACGAGAACGAGCGCATCGTCGCGATCACCGCGGCGATGCTCGCGCCGACGGGCCTCGACAAGCTCGCCGAGCGGCACCCGGGCCGCGTCTACGACGTCGGCATCGCCGAGCAGCACGCGGTCACGACCGCGGCTGGCCTCGCCTACGGCGGCCTGCACCCGGTCGTCGCTATCTACGCGACCTTCATGAACCGGGCCTTCGACCAGCTCCTCATGGACGTCGCCCTGCACCGCGCCGGTGTCACGTTCGTGCTGGATCGCTCCGGTATCACCGGGCCGGACGGGCCGAGCCACAACGGCGTCTGGGACCTCGCGACGCTCCAGGTCGTGCCTGGGATCCGGATCGCGGCCCCGCGCGACGAGGCGACCCTCGAGGAGCTCCTCACGGAGGCAGTCGCGATCGACGACGGGCCGACCGTGATCCGGTACCCGAAGGGCCCGGTCGGCTCGCCGCTCCCGGCGCTCCGCCGCACGCTCGACGGCGTCGACGTGCTGCGCGAGGACATGCCGATCGGCCCGGCGCAGGCCGACGTGCTCTTCGTGGGGGTCGGGCCCATGACGCGGGTCGCGCTCGACGCCGCTTCACTCCTTGCTGAACAGGGGATCACCTCGACCGTGATCGACCCGCGCTGGGTCGTTCCCGTGGCCGACTCGGTCGTGTCGCTCGCGCGCGCCCACCGCCTGCTGATCAGCCTCGAGGACGGGATCCGGGTCGGGGGAGTCGGCACGCGGATCCGGCAGGCGCTCCGCGACGCGGGCGTCGACACGGCCGTGGCCGAGCTCGGGACGCCCGACGAGTTCCCGGAGCACGCCTCCCGCACGGAGCTCCTGGAGCAGGCCGGCCTCACGCCGGCGCAGATCGCCGCCGACGTGGCCGAGCAGGTGCGCGGCACCCGGATCCCGATCGCCCGCCCGGCGGGCGTCCCCACGGAGGCGATCCGCCTCCCCAACTAGCCCCGCGCGGTTGTTAGCGATTTCGGGGGTTCGCGGGGGGCCCAAGCCCCGAAATCGCTAACAACCGCCACCCGGGCACAGCGGAGGGCCCGGCGCCGAAGCGCCGGGCCCTCGTGCGGATCGCTAGGCCTGACCCGCCACTCGCGGGTCGTGGAACGTCGCGCCGAACACGCGCTCGCTCGCACCGACGCGGTCGAGGTACGGGGTCGCGCCACCCGCCTGGAACGGCCAGCCGGCGCCCAGGATCAGGCAGAGGTCGATGTCCTCGGCGGCCGCGACCACGCCCTCGTCGAGCATGATCTTGATCTCGCCGGCGAGCTCGTCCTCGACGCGGCGGAGGATCTCCTCCTCGCTCACGGCGGTGTTGCCGAGCCTCACGGCCTTCTTGCCCGCCTTCGACAGGTCCTCGACCTTTCCGAGCTTCGACTTCACGAGCGGCGAGTCGACTTCGGCGAGGCGGTGCAGGTTGTCCGAGGCGTAGAAGCGCTCCGGGAACGCGCCGACCATCGTGTCCTGCACGTGCGCCGCGACCTTCCAGCCCACGAGGTCGATGAGCTCGAACGGGCCCATCGGCAGGCCAATCGGGGCGAGCGCCCGCTCGACCACGGGAAGCGGCGTGCCCTCGTCGAGCGCGCGCGCCGCCTCGCCCATGACCTTGGCGAGCAGGCGGTTTACGACGAAGCCGGGGCGGTCGGCCGTGATCACGGCGCTCTTGCCGAGCTTGCGCGCGACCACCATCGCGGTCGACAGCGTCGGATCGTCGGTCGCCGGGGTCTTCACGACCTCGATGAGCGGCATCACCGCGACGGGGTTGAAGAAGTGGAAGCCGACGAGGCGCTCCGGGTGCGCGAGCTTCGCGCCGATCTCCTCGACCGAGAGCGAGGAGGTGTTCGTCGCGAGCACCGCGGTCTCCGAGATGATCGGCTCGATCTCCGCGAACACCTGCTGCTTGACCGAGAGCTCCTCGAAGACGGCCTCGATGACCCAGTCGCAGTCGGCGTAGAGCGCCTTGTCGGTCGTGCCGCTCACGAGCGCCTTGACCTGGTTCGCGTCGTCAGACGACAGGCGACCCTTCTCCTGCATCTTGTCGATCTCGCCGCGGATGTACTCGAGGCCCTTGTCGACGCGCGCCTGGTCGAGGTCGGTGATGAGTACGGGGACGCGGAGCTTGCGCGCGAAGAGCAGCGCGAACTGGCTTGCCATCAGGCCTGCGCCGATGACGCCGACCTTCTTGACGGGCTTCGCGAGCTCCTTGTCGGGCGCGCCAGCCGGGCGCTTCGCGCGCTTCTGCACGAGGTCGAACGCGTAGATGGACGCCGCGAACTGGTCGCCAGAGATGAGCTCGGCGAGGGCGTCGTCCTCGCGCTCGAAGCCGCGCTCGCGGTCGTTGTCCTTCGCTGCGCTGAGCAGGTCGAGCGCGACGTAGGGCGACTTCGCCGCGGTGCCGATGCGGGCGCGCAGCGTATCGCGCGCGATCTTGATCGCGGCCGGCCACTTGGTGAGCCGCTCGAGCTTGCCCGGCTCGTGCTTGCGCTCCACCTTGATCTTGCCCGTGATCACGCCGTCGGCCCACAGCACGGACTGCTCGAGGAACGAGGCGGGCCCGAACATCGCGTCGAAGAGCCCGAGCTCGAACGCCTGCGCCGGCTTCAGCATGCGGTTGTTCTTGAGCGGGTTCGAGACGATGATCTCGAGCGCCTTCTCGATCCCGATCAGGTTCGGCACGATCGTCGCGCCGCCCCAGCCGGGGATGATGCCGAGGAAGACCTCGGGGAAGGCGAGCGCGGCGGCCGAGGAGTCGAGCGTGCGATAGTCGCTGTTCAGCGCGATCTCCATGGCGCCGCCGAGCGCGAGCCCGTTGACGAAGGAGAAGGACGGCACGCCGAGCGTGCCGAGCTTGCCGAGCACAAAGTGGCCCATCTGCGCCATGAGGCGCGCGTTCTCCGGTGTCGCGAGCGTGCCCACCTTCGAGAGGTCGGCGCCCGCGGCGAAGATGAACGGCTTGCCCGTGATCGCGACGGCCTGGATCTCGCCGCGGGCGGCGCGGGTCCGCTGCTCGTCGAGCACCTTGCCGAGCTGTTCGAGCGTGCGCGGCCCGAGCGTGTTCGGGCGGGTGTAGTCGCGCCCGTTGTCGAGCGTGATGAGCGCGAGCGTGCCGCCCGAGGGGAGCGCGACGTCGCGGACGAAGCTCTCGGTCACGACCTCATCGGCCGAGGCCTCGATGAGCGGCGTGAAGTCGATGCGTGAGTAGTCGGTCATGGCTTACTTGCCCTTCTTGCCGTCGAAGTGGGGGTTCTCCCAGATCGCGGTGCCGCCCTGGCCGAGGCCGACGCACATCGCGGTGACGCCGAAGCGCACGTCCGGGCGCTGCTCGAACTGGCGAGCGAGCTGGATCATGAGGCGCACGCCGGAGGCGGCGAGCGGGTGGCCGAGCGCGATCGCGCCGCCCCACGGGTTGACCCGCGGATCCTCGTCGGCGATCCCGAAGTGGTCCGTGAACGAGAGCACCTGCACGGCGAACGCCTCGTTGAGCTCGAAGAGCCCGATGTCGGAGATCTTGAGCCCGGCGCGCTTGAGCGCCTTCTCGGTCGAGGGGACGGGGCCGAGGCCCATGACCTCGGGCTCGACGCCCGCGAAGGCGAAGCTCACGAGGCGCATCTTGGCGCTGAGGCCGAGCTCGCGCGCGGTGTCTGCGCCGGCCATAAACGACATGGTCGCGCCGTCGGTGAGCGGCGACGCGTTGCCCGCGGTCACGCGGCCGTGCGGCCGGAACGGGGTCTTGAGGCCCGCGAGGCCCTCCATCGTGGTTTCGGGGCGGCGGCCCTCGTCCTCGGTCGCGAGACCCCAGCCGGACTCGGATCGGGTCGCGACGGGCACGAGGTCGGCCTGGATGTCGCCGCGATCGTATGCCGCCTGCACCTTGTGCTGGCTCAGCATGCCGAAGCGGTCGGCGCGCTCCTTCGTGAGCTCGGGGAAGCGATCGTGGAGGCGCTCGGCCGTGATGCCCATGTTGAGGGCGTCGGGGCTCACGAGCTTCTCGGCGACGAAGCGGGGGTTCGGATCCGCGTCGAGTCCGATCGGGTGGCGGCCCATGTGCTCGACGCCGCCTGCGACGGCGATGTCGTACTGGCCGGATCCGATCGCCGCGCCCATGAACGAGGCGACCGTGAGGGCGCCGGCGCACATGCGGTCGAGGGCGAAGCCGGGGACCGTCACGGGCACGCCAGCGAGCATCGACACGGTGCGGCCGAGGGTCAGGCCTTGGTCGCCCTGCTGCGTCGTTGCTGCGACTCCGACGTCGTCGATCCGGTCGAGGGGGAGCGAGGGGTTGCGTTCGATGAGCCCCTGCAGCGCCTTGACCGCCAGGTCGTCGGCGCGCGTCCCCGCGTACATGCCTTTGTCTCCGGCGCGTCCGAACGGGGTGCGCACCCCGTCAACGAACACGACGTCTCTCATTGCGGCCACTTCGCCTCCATACAGGTATGTGATCTTGCGTCACACACCAGTGTAGAGACTGAGTCTCAAAGGCGAAGCATAAAGTGCCGGTTCACGGGAAAATCCCGCAGAGACGCAGTTCCACTTATGCGAGGTCTACAAAAGCAGCACTGATAATTGGTGCGGTTATGCCAAGCTGCCAGTCGCGCGCTCCGAGCTC
The DNA here is from genome assembly GCF_050310065.1 of Leucobacter luti. GTDB lineage: Bacteria > Actinomycetota > Actinomycetes > Actinomycetales > Microbacteriaceae > Leucobacter > Leucobacter luti_B. Next base: position 1,997,146 of record NZ_CP190007.1, read on the forward strand.
TTTGAGACGGAGTGCAATCGCCTCGGGCGTCGCCGGCTGAGGCGGCTGCCAGGCCACCCGGCGAAGGTGCTCGGGGGTCAGCAGATTCTCGATCGGCATGCCCTGCCGCTCGGCCTCCGCCTCGACGCCGGCGCGCGCCGCCGCGAGCCGCGCGGCGGCCTCCGGGTGGCGCTGCGCCCAGCCGCGATGGTGCGGGATCGAGTCAGGATCCCGGGGCTTCGGCCCCGGCAGATCCTCGGTCGTCTTGCCGCGCATGATCGCCTCCCACCAGAGGTCGATCTCGGATCGGCTCGCCCGCCCGCGGAACGTCTGCAGCTTCGCGAGGTCGCCCTTCGAGCGCGGGTTCGCCGCGGCGGCGGCCACGAGCGAGGCGTCGGGCACGAGCCGGCCGGGCGCAACGTCGCGAGCCCGGGCGAGCGCGTCGCGCGCGACCCACAGCTCGCGGGCGAGCGCGAGCGCGCGCGGCGACTTCAGGGCGTGGCCCCCGGAGAGGCGGCGCCACGGCTCGCCCACCTTCGGGCGGAACTCCCGCGTGCGCACGGCCTCGAACTCCTGGCGCGCGAACTCGGTCTTGCCCTGCTCCTCGAGGTTCGCCTCGACGGCGTCGCGCAGATCGGGCAGCAGGGCGACGTCGAGAGCGGCGTACTCGAGCCAGGATCCGGGCAGCGGCCGCTGCGACCAGTCGGCGGCGGAGTGCGCCTTCTCGAGTTTGATCCCGAGCAGCGACTCGACGATCGCGCCGAGGCCGACCCGCTCCATGCCGAGCAGCCGCGCGGCGAGCTCCGTGTCGAAGATCCGCTCGGGGTGCATGCCGAGCTCGTCGAGGCACGGGATGTCCTGCGAGGCGGCGTGCAGGATCCACTCCTCCTCGCGGATCGCGTCGGCGATGGGCTCGAAGCTGCCGACCGTCGTCGGGTCGAAGAGGAAGGTGCCGGATCCGCGGCGGTGCAGCTGCACGAGGTAGGCCTCTGAGCCGTAGCGGAAGCCGGAGGCGCGCTCGGCGTCGACGCCGACGGGGCCGTGCCCCTCGGCGAGCGCGTCAGCGGCGTCGGCGAGCTGGGCGCCGTCCGTGACGAGCGTCCACGTGGGATCGAGCTCGGACTGATCCACCATCGTTAGGACTCCTCGCCGGGTGCGTGCTCCTTGCGTGCTGCGGCACGGGCCCCGTCACCCGCGCCCTGATGCGGCAGCCCCGAGAGCAGGCAGAGGAGCTCCGACCATGCTTCGGCGTGCGCCGCGAAATCGTGTCCAAGCGGCGTCCACGACGCGCGCAGCTCGATCTGGGCGGCGTCGCCCTGAGCCTCGAGCGTGCCGAAGCCGCTCGAGAGCGTCTTCGTCGCGGTGCCGGAAAGATAGGTGTACTGCGCCCCGCGCTCGGACAGCGCGTCGACGAGCCAGGACCATGCGACGTCCGAGATGAACGGGTCGACGCCGATCTCCACCTCGAGGGGGGCCTGCGCGAAGCACACGATCCGGAATGGGGAGCCCCACTCGGGCGCGGATGCGGGGTCGTGCATGAGCACGAGCCGGCCTGCGCCGTCCGCCGAGTCGATGCTGCCGCCCTCGCCGTTCTCTCGCCGCGGGCCGCGCATGACGCCGGCCGCGAGCGCGATCGAGTCGGGAGCGATCCGCTCGGGGGCGGGAATCTCCTGCACGACGAGCTCACTCCGCAGCCGCGCGCCGCGAATCTGCTCGGCCGCTGCGGCGAACTCGGCGGGGCGTCCCGCGATCCTTGCCATCACACGGGGAACACTAGAGTTTCCTGTAAGGGATCCGAGTGTGCCACGCCGGGGACGGTCGGATCGCCGCGAGAGGAGCACCCACCATGCCGAACTCAGATCAGCGCCGAGGCCCGTCTGGGGCCGCCGGGCGCCTCGGGCGTGCGCTCGGCATCGGGGCCGGCGTTGGCGCTGGGGTCCTCGCGGCCGCAGCGACCGCCGTCGGGATCGGGGGAGTCGCCCTCGCGCGCCGCGCGGTGACCCCGGTCGCCGAGCCGGAGTCGCCCGTGACCGTGCTCGACATCACCCGAGCAGGAGACCTCGCGATCGCGCGGATCTCCGGCACGGACGCCGAGCTGCCGGGCAAGTACTCGCTGCTCTTCGACGGGAACGCCGGGCACGCGCGGCTCGGCGACATCATCGAGGAGCTCGGAGGCCCCGGCGTCGCCCGCCCGATCCTCGGGATCGACCGCGGTGATCTCCGCCCGGAGATCCGGGGCCGGATCACGGGCTGGTGGTACACGGATCCCGCGGCGCTCGGCCTCCGCACCGAGCGCATCACCTATCAGACCGAGCTCGGGCCGGCCGACGCCTGGCTCGTCCACCCGCGGCGGGCCAAGGGCAAGCGCTGGGCCGTACACGTGCACGGCCGCGGCGCGCTGCCCGAGGAGACGATCCGGGGCCTCGCCCCGCTCGCGCGCGCGGGCATCACGAGCCTCGTGATCAGCTACCGCAATGACCCGGGCGCGCCGGCGGGCCGCAATGGCCGCTACGGGATCGGGGTCGCCGAGCGCAGGGACGTCGACGCCGCCGTGTCTGAGGCGGTGCGCCGCGGTGCCGAGCGGGTGACGCTCGTCGGATGGTCGATGGGAGGCACGGCCTGCCTCCTCGCCGCGACCGCCGCCCCCGAGCACGCGGGCTCGGACGCGGCGCTCATCGACGGTCTCGTGCTCGACTCGCCAGCGATCGACTGGGCCGACCTGCTTCGCTACCACGCGCGTACGCTGCGCGCGCCGCGCCTCATCGCCGACCTCGGGATCGGGCTGCTCGGCCGCGGGCTCGTGAAGGGCGGGGAGCCGGGCGGGATCGCCTTCGACGAGCTCGACGCAGACGCGTTCGCCCGGGCGCTGCGCGTGCCCGCGCTGATCCACGCGAGCCGCGGCGACACCTTCGTGCCGCCGACGGGCGCCGAGCGCCTCGCGGCGGCGGCCCCTGAGCTCGTACAGCTCAGCCTCGCCGACCGCGGGGAGCACGTGAAGATCTGGAACGTGGATCCGGAAAGCTGGGAGGCCCGCACGGAGCAGTTCGTGCGCGCGCTGCCGCGGCCGGCCTGGCGCGGCTGATTCGCCGGCACACCGCGCCGGGCGGGCGCGCGGTCTACACTGGTTCCCGATGTCCACTGACAAACAGCACAGCTCAGCCCGCCTGGTCGATCGGCGACCCAGTTTTTCGGGGGCCGAGCTCGTCTCGGGGCTCGTGCCGCCGCCCCAGTTCGACACCGCGTCGTTCGAGTCGTACCGCCCGGATCCCGACTACCCCTCGCAGGAGGAGGCGCGCGAGCTGCTGCGCGCGTTCGCCGCTCCCGAGGCTCCCCAGTCTCGCGGCGGCGGCGGCTTCTTCGGCTTCGGCCGCAAGAAGCAGGTCGAGGCGAAGCCCTCTGCCCCCGCGAAGCCCGGAATCTACCTCGACGGCGGCTTCGGCGTCGGGAAGACGCACCTGCTCGCGGCGACCTGGCATGCGACCGCCGGCCGCAAGTACTTCGGCACGTTCATCGAGTACACGGCGCTCGTCGGCGCGCTCGGCTACACCGGCGCCCTCGGCGTGCTTCAGGGCGCCCGCCTCATCTGCATCGACGAGTTCGAGCTCGACGATCCGGGCGACACGATGCTCATGACGCGTCTGATCGGGGATCTCACGGCGGGCGGCACCCGCATCGTCGCGACCTCGAACACCCCGCCGAATGCGCTCGGCGAGGGCCGCTTCGCCGCGGCCGACTTCATGCGCGAGATCCAGGCGATGTCGGATCGCTTCCTCACGATCCGGATCGACGGCGTCGACTACCGCCAGCGCGACATCACGGGCGACGCGATTGCGCTCTCGGACGACGCGTACCGCTTCGCGCTCGCGGACGTCGCGGCCTCGGGCGAGCGCATGACCGACGACGACTTCTCGACGCTCATCGAGCACCTCGCGACCGTCCACCCCTCGAGCTACGCCGGGCTCCTCGCGGGCGTCCAGTGCATCGGCCTCCGCGACGTGCACGAGCTCACCGACCAGTCGGCCGCGCTCCGCTTCGTCGCGTTCATCGACCGCGTGTACGACGCGCAGATCCCGATCCGTGCGACCGGGATCCCGCTCACCTCGATCTTCGGCGGCGGCATGCTCGACGGCGGCTACCGCAAGAAGTACCTGCGCTGCATGTCCCGCCTGAACGCCCTGACCGCGAGCGAGATCGAGCAGTGAGCGGGCGGGGCGCCGGGGGAGGCCTGGGGGAGTTCCTGCGCTCCTTCGCGCAGGCGTTTCTGAAGGCGTCCCAGCGCTCGCGCGGCTCCGGATCCGGACCCAAGCCGACCCTCCGCACGCACGCGCCGCAGGTGGATCGCACGGTCCGCAGTGACCGCCGCGACCGCTTCGACGGCGAGGAGAGCCCCGGCCAGTTCGGAGCGGGAGCGACGCGCGACCTGAGCGCGGCGGAGCTCCGCGGCCTGAGGCCGAGCTACGCGCCGAAGCCCGACGGAGATCCCGATCCCGGCGAGATCGTCTGGACCTGGGTGCCGTACGTCGAGAACGACGGCCGCGGCAAGGACCGCCCCGTGCTCATCATCGCGCGCCTCGACGGCGGCTTCACGGCCGGCTGCTACCTCAGCACGAAGCACCACGACGGCTTCGTCTCGATCGGCACGGGCCCGTGGGATTCGCAGGGGCGCGAGAGCTTCGTCTCGCCCGAGCGGGTGCTCCGGATCAGCGACGAGGGCATGCGTCGCGAGGGGCACGTGCTCGACCGCGAGCGCTTCCTCCGCGCGGTGCAGGCGGTGCTGCGCGAGCAGGGGCTGTCCGGATCCTGAGCCGGCGCCGCGCCTACCGCGCGCTCGTGATGAAACCCGCGACGGCCCCAGGCCCGCGCCGGAGCTGCGCGGCCGCGGTCCGGGTCGACTCGTCCCGCGGCGTGCGCGTCCAGAGCCGCTGCGTCCACAACAAGGAAGATCGGGATCACGCTCGCGATCCCGGCCCGAAATCCGTCGTCGTACCGGATCGGGATCCCGGAGCTGTTCTTGCGTTTTCTCAGGGTTTCGAGTCTCGCTGGCCCTGAATTGGCGGGCCGGAGCGAGACGGCGATGCCAGCTACACCACCGTGCAGAACGGATGGCCCGCGGGGTCGAGATACACGCGCCAGGTGTCCTCGCGCGTGACGTACCTCGCCCCGCTCTCGAGCAGCACCGCCTCGGCCCTATCGAGGTCGTCGACCGCGATATCGAGGTGGGCCTGCTGCTCCCCGTGTTCCCCGGGCCACTCAGGCGGCTCGTGGCCAGGGCTCAGCTGAAAGGCGAGATGGGGGCGCCCCTTTGGTGTGAGTTCGTCCTCGATGATGAGCTCGACCCAGTCCTCGTCGTCGTCCTTCTCGATTCGCCCGCCGAGCAGCTTCTGGTAGAACTCGGCGAGCCGCACCGGATCCCGGGTCTCGAGGGCGATTGCATGCAGTGTTCCGATCATCAGTGACCTCCTTGTGCGACGGTGCGTATCCATACTCTCCCGGGGCGGCGATTCCGTCGAGGGGTGAACGGCGCCACAACCCCGTGAGAATACTGTTGATCTGGCCTTTCGCCGTAAGCACTCAACGGGTCATAATGAGCACAGCTCGCCGAAGAGTTCGGCGGCCAACCGGAAGGACGTTGAGCATGGGCATCGAGGATCTGGGCAAAAAGGCCGGCGACTTCGCGAAGGAGAACGCAGAGAAGATCGACGGCGCGATCCACAGCGAGCAGGCCGAGGGCGTGAGCGATCGAGTGCTCGACGGCGTCGCAAACCTCGCGAACAAGGTCACCGGCGGCAAGTTCGCCGACAAGGTCGAGGAGGCGCGCGACGCCGCCGACCGCCAGATCGGCAACGAGTAGCAGTTTTCGCGGCGGGCCCCGGCCCGCGGCACCGAGCCGGGCGGCGCTCTTCCCTTGGGGCGCCGCCCTTTCGTGTGCCGCCGCTGCCTGCCTTCCCGCCTTGTGCCTCCACCTCTGCACTCGCTCCGCATTCTGCAGTCGCTCCTACGATCCCGGGCCGAATCGTAGGAGTGAGCGCAGATCTCAGAGCGAGCGCGGCCGGATCCGGATCCGGATCCGTCACCAAGGCGGTTCCGAACGCCCCGCATCCATCATCCGATCTACCCAGCGATGGCAGTCATGGACAACACCAACTACTGACCTTCACGGGCAGATCGGTGTGAAAGACCGGCCATCATCCGGCATGGAGCACTGCAAGACGTCTCCCGCGAAAGGCTTGAAACCCACCCACACCAAGAGAGCAGCGATTGCCAGAGCTCCCGCAATGATGGCGATGGTGACCGCCGTTCTCTTGCGCGAGCGTTTATTGGCCACGCTCCAAGGGTAAGCCACACGAGTCCCCGCTGGGTCCCCATTTTGGGGACATCGTGCCCTAAGAAACGAGAAAACCCCCGGCTGACCAGGGGTTTTTCCTTGTGCGCGATACTGGGATCGAACCAGTGACCTCTTCCGTGTCAGGGAAGCGCGCTACCGCTGCGCCAATCGCGCCTATTCAGGCTATTCAATTGTCAGGCGAGGTGGCGACGGGATTCGAACCCGTGTATACGGCTTTGCAGGCCGCTGCCTCGCCTCTCGGCCACGCCACCGTAGTGGTTGCCACCACAAAGCGATCGGGTTGCCCCGATCACTGGAGCGGATGACGAGACTCGAACTCGCGACCCTCACCTTGGCAAGGTGATGCGCTACCAACTGCGCTACATCCGCATGTTCACGTTGCCGTGTACCTGAATGACTATAGGGGAGGTGTGCGGCCCCGCGCAAATTGGGCCGGGCATCCCGGGCGCGCCGCCCGCGGACGCCCTGATGTTCGCAGGGAATCGTTGCCGTTCGGGCCGTCTTTGCAGGCCGGAGCCGGATACTGTGGAGGCATGGCGGTGTCGGCACGAAGAGTGGGGAAGCGGGTCCTCACCGCGATCATCCTGCTGGCGCTCGCGGCCGGCGCGGTGTACTGCGTCATGAACCGCCAGGCCATTCAGGACACCTTTGCCGCCATCGGCTACGAACCGAGCGTGCGCGAAGCGAAGGTCATGGCGGATCTGCAGCTCACCCCCGAGGGGGAGCGCGTGTTTCGCGCCTCTCACCCCACGGTCGACGGTAGCCTGCACTTCAAGGAGCAGTGCGCCGAGGTCGACCACTCCGAGCAGGGCCACGTGCTCGGCTGCTACACGCAGCGCCGGATCCACCTCTACGACGTCACCGACGAGCGGGTGAGCGGCGTCGTCGAGGTCACGGCGGCGCATGAGCTGCTGCACGCCGGCTATTCGCGATTGGGTGAGGGCGACCGCCTGGAGCTCAGCGAGAAGTTGCGCAAGGAGTACGAGCGCCTGAGCGCCGCGGATCCGGCGCTGAAGGAACGCATGTCGGTGTACACGCACCTCTCCGAGGCATCGTTCGCGAACGAGCTGCACTCGGTGCTTGGCACGGAGGTCAGGATCCTGCCGGAGTGGCTCGAGGAGCACTATGCGCGCTGGTTTACGAACCGCGCCGCGCTCGTCGACCGCTTCGACGCGTACCACACGGTGTTCACCGACCTCCAGAACGAGGCCACCGCACTGAGCGAGCAGATGACCAGCCTGCGCGAGGACATCGAGGCCCGTAAGGTCGCCTACGACGCCGACGTCCAGGCCTACAACGACGACACGGCCGCGTTCAACGCGCGCAATCAGCGTCGCGAGTTCGCGAAGGATCCCGACGAGTTCAACCGGATCCGGGGCGAGCTCGAGACGCGCCGCGACGAACTGCAGGTGCGCCTCGACACCCTGCAGGGGGACATTGATCACTACAACGAGCTGCGCGGTCGACTCGTCGAGCTGAGCGAACTCAGCACCGAACTCGACGAGCAGCTGAACAGCGACCTCGCGCCCGTGACGACACGCCCGAGCGAATAGCCGCGGGGCAGCGGAGATCCGCGGAAACCGGCCGCAGGCGCCGTCTCGGCACGCTCCGTGACCGAGAGCATGTATGATCGATCAGGTTGCGAGGTTCACGGATCCCGCGCACGGGCGATTGGCGCAGTTGGTAGCGCGCTTCCTTCACACGGAAGAGGTCATCAGTTCGAGTCTGGTATCGCCCACCACGAGAAATCGCCCCCGATCTGCGTCGGGGGCGATTTCGTTTCTGCCGCAGCGCCGAAGCAGCGCCCCGGACGCGCTCCGCGCCGCGCCCCGCCGCCTGCGAGGCGGGCCGCCGCCGCGAACGATAGAATCGTGGGGTTGTTGCTTCCGTTCCGAAGGAGTGTGCCCCTGTGGCCGATGGGTTCTCCCTGTTCACCGATCGTTCGATCGTCGCCATGCGCGTCAACGGCGAGCTGCGCGACCTCGCAGCCGAGGTCACGGAGACGGACACGGTCGAGCCCGTCGCGATCGATTCCGAGGACGGGCTGAACATCCTCCGCCACTCGGCGGCCCACGTCCTCGCGCAGGCCGTGCAGCGGATCAACCCCGAGACGAAGCTCGGGATCGGCCCGCCCATCACCGACGGCTTCTACTACGACTTCGATCCGGCCGAGCCCTTCACACCCGAGGACCTGAAGGCGATCTCCGCGGAGATGCAGAAGATCGTGAAGCAGGGGCAGCGCTTCCAGCGCCGCGTCGTCTCTGAGGAGGAGGCGCGCGCCGAGCTCGCGAACGAGCCCTACAAGCTTGAGCTGATCGGCCTGAAGGGCGGCAGCACGGGCGACGACAACGAGAGCGTCGAGGTCGGCGGCGCCGAGCTCACGATCTACGACAACGTCGATCCGAAAACGGGCGAGGTCTGCTGGAAGGATCTCTGCCGCGGCCCGCACCTGCCGAACACCCGCATGATCGGCAACGGCTGGGCGCTCATGCGCAGCGCCGGCGCCTACTGGCGCGGCAGCGAGGCGAACCCGATGCTGCAGCGCATCTACGGCACCGCCTGGCCCACGAAGGACGAGCTGCGCGCCTACCAGACGCGCCTCGAGGAGGCGGCGAAGCGGGATCACCGCAAGCTCGGCGTCGAGCTCGACCTCTTCAGCTTCCCCGACGAAATCGGCTCGGGCCTTGCCGTGTTCCACCCCAAGGGCGGGATCATCCGGCACGAGATCGAGTCCTTCATGCGCGAGGAGCTGCTGAAGAACGGCTACGAGGTCGTGAACAGCCCGCACATCACGAAGGGCACGCTCTTCGAGACGAGCCAGCACCTCAACTGGTACAAGGACGGGATGTTCCCGGCCATGCACCTCGACGAGGTGAAGGACGCGGAGGGCAACGTCACGAAGCAGGGCCAGGACTACTACCTGAAGCCCATGAACTGCCCGTTCCACAACCTCATCTTCCGCGCACGCGCGCGAAGCTACCGCGAGCTCCCGCTCCGCCTCGCCGAGTTCGGCACGGTGTACCGCTACGAGAAGAGCGGCACCCTCTCCGGCCTCACCCGCGTGCGCGGCCTCACGCAGGACGACGCGCACATCTACGTCACCGATGAGCAGGTGAAGGAGGAGATCAAGCGCCAGCTCGACTTCGTCTTCGCGACGCTGCGGGCGTACGGCCTCGACGACTTCTATCTGGAGCTGTCGACGCGGGATCCCGAGAAGTCCGTCGGCACGGACGAGCAGTGGGCCGTCGCCGAGCAGACGCTTCGCGAGGTCGGCGAGGAATCGGGCCTCGAGCTCGTCGCCGATCCGGGCGGCGCGGCCTTCTACGGGCCGAAGATCTCCGTCCAGGCACGCGACGCGATCGGCCGCACCTGGCAGCTCTCGACCGTGCAGCTCGACTTCAACCAGCCCGAGCTTTTCGAGCTCGAGTACGCGGCCGCGGACGGCACGCGCAAGCGCCCCGTCATGATCCACCGCGCCCTCCTCGGCTCGGTCGAGCGCTTCTTCGCGATCCTGCTGGAGCACTACGCCGGCGCGTTCCCCGTCTGGCTCTCGCCGGTGCAGGTGGTCGGGATCCCGGTCGCCGAGCACTACGGCGAGTATCTCGACGGCGTCATCGCGAAGCTGCGCGAGCAGGGCGTGCGCGCCGAGGTCGACCACGGCGACGACCGCATGCCGAAGAAGATCCGCACGCACACGAAGGCGAAGATCCCCTTCCAGCTCATCGCTGGCGAGGAGGATCAGAACGCGGGCGCCGTGAGCTTCCGCTTCCGCGACGGCACCCAGATGAACGGCGTGCCGGTCGATGAGGCCGTCGAGCGGATCGTCCGCGCGATCAAGACCCATGAGCAGGTGTCCACGGCGTGGACCGAGTAGAAGATCTCTCGAACACCTCCGCGGTGGGGGAGCCCGACGAGCTGCAGCGGCTCTGGGTCCCGCACCGGATGGTGTACGTGTCGGATCACCACCAGCCCGAGCGGCACGACTGCCCATTCTGCGAGGCGCCGTCGAAGACCGACGAGGACGCGCTCATCGTGGCGCGCGGCGAGTCGGCCTACGTGCTGCTGAACCTGTTCCCGTACAACAACGGGCACATGCTCGTGTGCCCGTACCGGCACATCGCGTCCTACGACGAGGCGACCCCCGAGGAGGTCGCCGAGATCGGCGCGCTCACCCAGCGCGCGATGCGCGTGGCCCGCGAGGTGATGGGCTGCGACGGCTTCAACCTTGGGATGAACCAGGGCGCCATTGCGGGCGCGGGCGTCGCTGCGCACCTGCACCAGCACATCGTGCCGCGGTGGGCGTCGGACGCGAACTTCTTCCCGATCATCGCGAAGACGAAGGCGCTTCCGCAGCTCCTCGGCGAGGTCCGCGAGCTCATCGCGAACGCGTGGGCGGATCCTCCCGACGCGGGCGACGCGACCGCCTGAGCGGCGCACCCCGCGCGGCACCCCAGCCGCGGCTATCCTGAAGTCAGACGCAACAACGAAGGAGCTCCCGTGTCCGGACACTCCAAGTGGGCAACCACGAAGCACAAGAAGGCCATCATCGATTCGCGCCGCGCGAAGGCCTTCGCCAAGTACATCAAGGTCATCGAGGTCGCGGCCCGCATCGGCGGGGCAGACCTCTCGGGCAACCCCGCGCTCGCGGACGCGGTCCACAAGGCCAAGAAGAACTCGGTCCCCGGCGACAACATCGACCGCGCGATCAAGCGCGGCGCGGGCCTCACGGGCGACGCCGTCGAGTACACGACCATCATGTACGAAGGCTACGGCCCGAACGGCGTCGCCCTCATGATCGAGTGCCTCACCGACAACAAGAACCGTGCGGCGGCCGAGGTGCGCACCGCCCTCAGCCGCAACGGCGGCACGCTCGCGGATCCCGGCAGCGTCGCCTACAACTTCGCGCGCAAGGGCGTCATCACGGTCCCGGCCGAGGGCACGACCGAGGACGATGTGCTGATGGCGGTCCTCGAGGCCGGCGCCGAGGAGGTCACCCCGACCCCCAACGGCGAGTCCTTCGAGGTCATCACCGAGGCGAGCGACCTCGTCGCGGCGCGCAGCGCGCTCGTCGACGCGGGGATCGACTACGACTCGGCCGACGCCGAATTCGTGCCGAATCTCAAGGTCGAGATCGACGCCGACACGGCGCGCAAGATCTTCCGCCTGATCGACGCGCTCGAGGACTCGGACGACGTGCAGAACGTCTTCTCGAACTTCGACCTGAGCGCCGACGTGCAGGCCGAACTCGCGCAGGACGACTGAGTCGCCGCCCTACACCACGCTCCACTGAGATCGCACCCGAGGAGGCTCGGATGACGAGAGTCATCGGGATCGACCCCGGCCTCACGAGGTGCGGGATCGGGATCGTCACGGCCGGCGCCGGGCGCCGCGTCACCTTCGAACACGTCGAGGTGATGCGGAGCCCGGCCGACGCCGAGCTGCCGGCGCGACTCCACCATCTTGGCGCCGGGATCGAGCGCCTCCTCGACGGCGAAAAGCCCGCGGCGATCGCCCTCGAGCGCGTCTTCGCGCAGCAGAACCTGCCGAGCGTCATGGGCGTCGCGCAGATCAGCGGCGTCGTCATGTTTCTCGCCGCCGAGCGCGGGATCCCCGTCGCGCTCTACACCCCGAACGAGGTGAAGGCCCAGGTCACGGGATACGGCAGCGCCGACAAGGCGCAGGTCACCACGATGGTCACGAGGCTGCTCGGGCTCGCGCAGCCGCCGAGGCCGGCCGACGCGGCTGACGCGCTCGCGCTCGCGATCACGCACGCCTGGCATCTCGGGCGGGGCGGCGCGGCCGACCGGCGCGCCTCCTCGGCGCCCTCCGCGGGGGAGACCCCGGCCCAGCGTGCGTGGCGCGAGGCCGAGGCGAAGTCCGGGCGCAGGCGCGGGCCGCGCTCGTAGCGCCCGCTATCCCTCGTCGAGCGACACGGTCGACATCTTCGTCATATCGGTGCCGATGATCTCGAGATACCGTTTCCCGTCTGCCGCTGCGTAGGCGCGCACCGAGGCGATCTCGTCGCTGCTCTGCATCCCGAGGTGCTCCATGCCGAACTCGATCGCGGCGCGGAGATCGGCCGCCGGATAGTCTGCGATCGCGAAGGGCGCGCCCTTCGCCCCCTCGTCACAGCCCATCATCAGGTACAAGTCGCCGGAGGGGGCCAGCGGGCGGATCGCCATCGGCCGGCAGGGCTTCCCGAAGAATTGCTGCTCTGACGCGATGATGGTGTATCCCGTTCCTTCCTCGCCCAGTGGCCCATCCGGTCCCATGATGCTCAACTCGAGGAGCTCGGGACCGACCGTCTGCTCTGCTTCCGCGAGCACGGTCTCGAGAGACTTCTCCGCGTAGGGGTCCGTGAGCTTCGGAACCTGTTCGCCGTTAAGCCACGCGTTTCCGGTGCCCTCGTCGCACTGCGCCTGCATGAACACCGAGCCCACGGGCGTCACCGTGCTGCGCAGCTGAACCGGATCGTTGCCCTTGGGGCAGCCGGGCTCTTTCGCGCGCTCGACGAGTTCGGCGTACGGGTAGTCAGCTGGCGCGATGGTGCCGCTCGGGCGGGGACTCATCGGCTCGGCGTAGCGATCCTCGCCCGTGTCGAGAGACTTACCGATCAGGCCTTTGTCCGTCGAAATGTCGACGCAGCCTTCGCCTCCGGAGAGATAGAGATCGAGCCCGATGATCCCGTCCGCCCCATTCTTCTGTGCGATCTCCTCGACGCGCTGCTGCAGCGTCTCGGCGTTCAGATCCGCACCGCTTCCGCCCGCGCCTCCGAGCGCTCCGCAGCCCGAGAGCAGCATCGCCGCGGCCCCCACCAGCGCCAGCGGCGCAATCCTCCGTCGCATCCTGCTCCCACCCCTTCGCGTCAACGACTCTTTCGAGCAACTATACGCATTGCAAACACACAGCTAACGCCGGCGCACCGGGTCTCGCGAGCTCATGTGCGGGGCGGCTCGGGCCTCGGCTTGGGCTTCGGATCCTGATCCGGATCCCGATCCGGATCCTCGCCACTCCACTCCTGGAGCAGCGTGAGGTCGATCGGCACCGTGATCGCGCCGGTCTGCAGCGCTTCGTCGATGACCTGCTCCACCTGGCGCTGGCGGCGCAGTCGGATGCGGCTGAGGGCGCGCTGCTCGGGGAGGCTCCAGCCGAAGCGGACCGCGAGGAGGCGCAGCACGGTCGTGACGACCACGCACGCGACCCCGGCCCACACGACCGGTACGCCGAACGCGAGCAGCACCACGAGGATCCCGGAGCCGACGAGCGCAGCGACCGCGTAGAGCGAGCCGACGTGCATGAGCGCGATCGGGATGTTCAGCATGACGTCGCGGAGCACGCCGCCCCCGACCGCCGACACGACGCCGATGAACACCGCGGGCACGACCGGGAGATCCATCGCGAGGGCCTTCGTCGTGCCGATCGCGCCGAACATGCCGATGCTGAGCGCGTCGAGGGCCGTGACGACGGGGTCGACCCGCTCGAAGAGGCGCGGGACCGCCATGCCGATGAAGGCGGCGAACGTGGCGACGAGCAGGTACCAGTTGTTCGCGAACGACGCGGGCGTCACGCCGAGCAGCATGTCGCGGAGGAAGCCGCCGCCGATGCCCGAGGCGACGCCGATGATCGCGACGCCGAGCAGGTCGATGCGCTTGAATCCGGCGGCGAACAGGGCGCCCTGCATGCTGCCGACGCCGACCGCGACGAGGTCGGCCGCGAGGGGAGTAGTGAAGGTCTCGTCGAGCACCCGTCCATTGTCTCGTATGCGCTGTCCTCCATGCACCGCGGCCTGCCCGCCCCCTGGTGCCGAGCGTGTCGGTGGTCTGCGGGATACTTGATCCGTGCCCCTGTATCGCGAAACCGGCGTCGTGCTCCGCACGCACAAGCTCGGAGAAGCCGACCGTATCGTCACGCTGCTGACGCGCGGCCGCGGGCTCCTGCGCGCCGTCGCGAAGGGTGTGCGGCGCACGTCCTCGAAGTTCGGGGCGAGGCTCGAACCGTTCATGGTCGCTGACCTGCAGTGCTACGAGGGCCGCACCCTCGACACGATCACGCAGGCCGAGACGCTCGGCGCGTACGGGCCCGCGATCAGCTCCGACTACGACCGCTACCGGGCGGGCAACGTGATCGTGGAGACGGCGGAGCGGCTCGCCGAGGGCGGGCCGTCGCCCGAGCTCTACGCCCTGCTCGTGGGGGCGCTCCGCACGCTCGCGGCCGCCCGCATCGACCCGGATCTCGTGCGCGACGGCTACCTCCTGCGCGCGTTCGCCATCGCCGGGTGGACGCCCGGCTTCGACGAGTGCGTGCGCTGCGGGGCCGCGGGCCCGCACACCTACGTGGTCGTGCAGCTCGGCGGGGTCCTCTGCGAGAACTGCCGCACGCCGGGCTCGCCGCGGCTCGATCCGGGCAGCATTGCCCTGCTTCGGGCGCTGCTCGCGGGGGACTGGGAGACGGCCGTCGCCTCCTCGGAACGCGAGCGCGGCCAGGCGGCCGGCATCGCGGCGGCCTACGCGCAGTGGCATCTGGAGCGCGGGCTCCGCTCCTTCGGCGCGCGGCGGGACTGATCCGGCGCGGGCTTGCGGCGCCGCCCAATAAACTTGGGGGTATGCGATCCGCCCCCGCCTCACTCGTACCCGTCGACTGGACCGGCGAGCACCCGCCCCGCTTCGCCGCGCCGGCGCCGGAGCACGTCGCGATCGTGATGGACGGCAACGGGCGCTGGGCGAACAAGCGCGGGCTGCCCCGCGTCGAGGGGCACCGGATGGGGGAGCAGGCGCTCCTCGACGTTGTCGCCGGCGCGATCCAGGCGGGCGTCAAACACCTGAGCGTCTACGCCTTCTCCACGGAGAACTGGCGCAGATCCCCTGATGAGGTGCGCTTCCTCATGGGCTTCAACCGCGACGTGCTGCGGCGCAGGCGCGCCCAGCTCGACGCCTGGAACGTGCGCATGCGCTGGGCCGGCCGCCGCCCCCGCCTCTGGGGATCCGTCATCTCGGAGCTCAAGGCCTCGGAGCGCGAGACCGCCCACAACACGGGCCTCACCCTCACGATGTGCGTCAACTATGGCGGACGCAACGAGCTCACCGACGCGGTGCGCGCGATCGCCTGGGAGGTCCAGGCCGGTCGGCTCTCGCCGAACGGGGTCTCCGAACGCACCATCGCCCGCCACCTCTACGTGCCCGAACTCCCAGATGTCGACCTGTTTCTGCGCAGCTCGGGGGAGCAGCGCACGAGCAACTTCATGCTGTGGCAGTCGGCGTACGCCGAGATGGTCTTCCTCGACACCCTCTGGCCCGACTTCAGCCGCCAAGAGCTCTGGCGCGCGATCCAAATCTACCAGGACCGCGACCGCCGCTTCGGCGGGGCGGTCGACCGCCCCGACGAGGACTAGGACGCGCGGCGCCGCGGCGCCGCTCCGTTGCCCTGCTCTTCCACTTGCGCCCGGGCCCGCGCCCGCGCCCGCACCCGCAGGTCGAGTCGGCCGGAAGGCCCCATTCAGCCCCGCGAAAGGGGCCTTACGGCCAACTCGACCCCGGGAATGGGGCCTTACGGCCGACTCGACGCGCTGCGCAGCGCGCCCCGGGCCTTCGCAGACCCCAGGCTCCGGATCCCGGCCCAAGCTGCCCGCGCCCGCGCCCGCGCCCGCGCCCGCGCCCGCGAGCTTCCGCGCCCACGCCCGCGCCCACGCTCGCATCCACGCCCGCGCTTGCACCCTCACCCGCGCCCGCAGGTCGAGTCGGCCGGAAGGCCCCATTCAGCCCCGCGAAAGGGGCCTTACGGCCCACTCGACCGCGGGAATGGGGCCTTACGGCCGACTCGGCGCCCGGCGCAGCGCGCCCCGGGCCTTCGCAGACCCCAGGCTCCGGATCCCGACCCAAGCTGCACGCACCCGCGCCCACGAGTCGAGTCGGCCCTTGGGCCCCATTCACGCCCGGGAAAGGGGCTTTTCGGCCCACTCGACCCAGGGAATGGGGCCTTACGGCCCACTCGGCACAAGGGGCGGCAGGTCTCGCCACCTCGCAGGCCCTAACCCCGGGATCCCGACCCGAGCTCCCTACCCGCGCCCGCACCCGCTCTGCCAGATCGAGTCGGCCCATAAGGGCCATTCACGCCAGGGAAAGGGTCCTTACGGCCGACTCGACCCCGGGAATGGGGCCTTTCGGCCGACTCGGCACGCGGCAAGCACACGGCCCCGGATCCCACCCAGCCCCACACCCAACCCACACCCACCGCCGGGTCTGCGAGAATAGGGGGGTTATGAACTCCCAGACCCTCACCGACTCGCGCCTGCGCATCGGGCCGCTCGCGCTCGACGTGCCCGTCGTGCTGGCCCCGATGGCGGGCATCACGAACACGGCGTTCCGCCGCCTGTGCCGCGAGTACGGCGCAGGCCTGTACGTCAGCGAGATGATCACGAGCCGCGCCCTCGTCGAGCGCACGCCCGCCTCGCTGCGCCTCATCAAGCATCACGAGAGCGAGACGCCGCGCTCGATCCAGCTCTACGGGGTCGACCCGAAGACCGTGTCCGAGGCCGTGAAATTCCTGGTGGATCAGGATCTCGCCGACCACATCGACCTCAACTTTGGGTGCCCGGTGCCGAAGGTGACGCGCAAGGGCGGCGGCTCGGCGCTGCCGTGGAAGAGTGATCTGTTCCGCGCGATCGTCGAGGGTGCCGTGCGCGCCGCGGGGGAGATCCCGCTCACGATCAAGATGCGCAAGGGCATCGATCAGGATCACCTCACGTATCTCGACGCCGCGCGCGCCGCCGAGGGCGCGGGCGTCGCCGCGATCGCCCTGCACGGGCGCACCGCGAACGAGTTCTATTCGGGCCAGGCCGACTGGTCGGCGATCGCGACGCTCAAGGAGACCATCTCGAGCGTGCCGATCCTCGGCAACGGCGACATCTGGTCGGCGGACGACGCGATCCGCATGGTGCGCGAGACGGGCTGCGACGGCGTGGTCGTGGGCCGCGGCTGCCTCGGCAGGCCGTGGCTGTTCGGCGATCTCGCCGCGGCGTTCCGCGCCGAACAGGGAGAAATCTCGCACGCGGAGGCTGAGTCCCGGATCGCGCGCCCCGGCCTCGGCTTCGTGATGGCCGCGATGCGCCGCCACACCGAGCTCCTCGTCGAGTTCTTCGACGGCGAGGAGGATCGCGCGTGCCGCGACATCCGCAAGCACGTCGCCTGGTACTTCAAGGGCTACGGCGTCGGCGGCGACACCCGCCGCGCCCTCGCCGCGGTCGAGTCCCTCGAGCAGATGGACGAGATTTTCGCGACGATGGACGCCGATCTGCCGTATCCGGGTGAGGGCGCCGAGGGGCAGCGAGGCCGCGCCGGCAGCCCGAAGCGCGTGCACCTGCCCGACGGCTGGCTCGAGAGCCGCGAGAGCGCAAGCATCGACTACGCCGAGCTGGCGGAGGCCGAGCGGGACGATTCCGGTGGCTGAGCCCGCGCAGCACGGGCTGCCCGCGGGGTACGCGCCGGAGGACGCCGAGCGCTTCGTCCCCGAGATCCACGGCGGCGCGCGCAGTGATTTTGCGCGGGATCGCGCACGCGTGCTCCACTCGAGCGGCTGGCGCAGGCTCGCGGCGAAAACCCAGGTCCTGAGCCCGACCGCGGGGATCGACTTCGCTCGAAACCGGCTCACGCACTCGCTCGAGGTCGCGCAGGTCGGCCGCGAGCTCGCGGTCGCGCTCGGCCTCGCGCAGGACGTCGTCGACACGGCGTGCCTCGCCCACGACCTCGGCCACCCCCCGTTCGGGCACAACGGCGAGCGGGCACTCAACGAGTGGGCCGCGGACGCCGGCGGCTTCGAGGGCAACGCGCAGACGCTCCGGATCCTGACCCGGCTCGAACCGAAGCGCTTCGCGCCCGACGGCACGAGCATCGGTCTCAACCTCACGCGGGCGACGCTCGACGCGAGCTGCAAGTATCCGTGGAACCGCGAGGAGGCGCCTGCGGGCAGCCAGAAGTTCGGCTACTTCGCCGATGACGCGCCCGTCTTCGAGTGGCTCCGCGCCGGCGCGCCCGCGCGGCGCAAGTGCGCGGAGGCCCAGGTCATGGACCTGTCCGACGACATCGCCTACTCGGTGCACGACTTCGAGGACGCGATCGTGAGCGAGTACATCGACCCCGAGATCCTGACGTCACGCTCGGGCCACGACAGCCTGATCAACGCCGTCTCCGAGTGGGCGGGCGGATCCTTCACCGGCGACGAGCTCGGGGCGGCCTACGACCGCATCGCCGAGACGCCGACCTGGCTCGTGAAGTGGGACGGATCCCGCTCCCATCAGGCCCAGCTCAAGAACTTCACGAGCGACATGATCGGCCGTTTCGCGCGCGCCTCGATCCGCTCGACGCGCGAGGCCGCGGGAGGTACGAGCACCGCGGGCGCAGCGGGCGCCGCGACGCTCGCCCGCTACGGCGCCGACATCGTCGTGCCGCGCGAGATCCGGGCGGAGATCGCCGTGCTGAAGGGGATCGTCGCGGCGTTCGTCATGGCGAGCGGGCACCGGCAGCCGACGTATCGGCGCCAGCGCGACCTGCTGCTCGAGTTGCTCGACGCGCTCTGGGACGCTGGCCCCGGGGCGCTCGATCCCGCGTACGCCGCAGACTTCCGGGCCGCGGCCGACGAGTCGGGCGCGCGCCGCGCCGTCGTCGATCAGGTCGCCTCGCTCACGGATCAGTCCGCGATCGCCTGGCATAAGCAGCACTGCGACGTTCCGCTGGTCTAGTCGGTGGATCCGGATCCGCCGCCGCCGGATCCCGCACCGCAGAGCGGGAAGGACTAGACTCGACCGGTATGGCAGGTCGGATTCGCGCGAGTGACATCGAGGAGGTCAAGCGCCGCACCAACCTTGCCGATCTCGTCGGCGACTACGTCACGCTGAAGAACGCGGGCATCGACTCGATGAAGGGTCTCTGCCCGTTCCACGACGAGCGCAGCCCGAGCTTCCACGTGCGGCCGGCCCTCGGCTACTACCACTGCTTCGGCTGCGGCGAGTCGGGCGACGCGTTCACGTTCCTGCAGCGCATGGACCACCTCACCTTCGCCGAGTCGGTCGAGCGGCTCGCGGCCCGCATCCACTACGTGCTCACCTACGAGGAGGGCGGGTTCCAGCGCGAGGACGGCCCGAACCGGGCGCGCCTGCTCGCCGCGAATCAGGCCGCCGCGGCGTACTTCATCGAGCAGCTCGCGAGCGAGGAGGCTGCGACCGCGCGCGCGTTCCTCGATCAGCGCGGCTTCGACGCCGCCGCCTGCGAGCGCTTCGGCGTCGGCTACGCCCCGCGCGGCTGGGACAACGCCACGAAACACCTGCGCGGCCAGGGCTTTACGCCGCAGGAGCTCGCGCAGTCCGGGATCGTCTCCGAGGGCCAGCGGGGCGTCTACGACCGGTTCAGGGGCCGGATCGTGTGGCCGATCCGCGACACGAGCGGGCAGACGCTCGGCTTCGGCGCCCGCCGCCTCTACGACGATGACCAGGGGCCGAAATACCTGAACACGCCGGAGTCTCCCGTCTACCACAAGGCGCAGGTGCTCTACGGGCTCGACCTCGCGAAGAAGGCGATCTCGCGCGGCAAGCGGGCCGTCGTGGTCGAGGGCTACACCGACGTGATGGCGTGCCACCTCGCGGGCGTCGAGACCGCGGTCGCGACCTGCGGCACGGCCTTCGGCAAGGACCACATCGCGATCCTGCGCCGGATCATGGGCGACGACTCGGCGGCCGAGGTCGTCTTCACCTTCGACCCCGATGAGGCCGGCCAGAAGGCTGCGCTCCGGGCGTTCAGCGAGGAGCGCCGCTTCACCGCTCAGACCTACGTCGCGGTCGCCCCAGACGGCCTCGACCCGAGCGACCTCAGGCTCCACCGCGGCGACGAGGCCGTGCGCGAGCTCTTCACGCGGAAGGTGCCGCTCTTCGAGTTCGCGCT
Organism: Leucobacter luti; assembly: GCF_050310065.1. Lineage (GTDB taxonomy): Bacteria > Actinomycetota > Actinomycetes > Actinomycetales > Microbacteriaceae > Leucobacter > Leucobacter luti_B. The sequence continues at coordinate 2,017,396 of NZ_CP190007.1, forward strand.
GCGCCAGGCCGTCTCCCGCTTCGACCTCAACAGCGTCGAGGGCCGCGTCAACGCGCTCCGCGAGGCCGCCCCGATCATCGCAGAGATCAAGGACCCCTCGCTGCGCCCGGGCTACGCGCGCGAGCTCGCCCGCATGCTCGGCGTCGAGCTCGGCGAGGTGCAACAGGCGGTGCGGGCCGCGGGCTCGCGCGGTGGCGGCGCGGGCGCCGGATCCGGATCCGGTCCGGGATCGGGGCCGCGGGGCGGCCAGTACCGGGGAGACCAGCACGGGGGCAGCCAGTACGGGGGAGGCCAGCACCGGGCTGCTCAGAATCGGGGGCCCCAGAATCGCGGCCCCCAGGACCGCGGCCCCCAGGACCGCGGACCCCAGAACCGGGCGCCGCAGCAGCACCCGGCCGCTGGCGGCCGCGACGGCGACCCCTACGCGGGCGGCGACCCGTACGCGGGCGGCGACCCGTACGGGGATCCGGAGCCGAAGGAGGCGCCCCGGATCGGGCTGTCGAGCATCCGGTACGCGCCGACCACGCTGCTCGAGCGGGACGCGCTCATGGCGATGCTGCAGCAGGGCGACCGCGTGGGCGGCTCGCTCATGCAGCAGGCGGTGACCGCGCAGGTCGAGGAGCAGCACCTGCGGGTGGTGCGCGACGCCGTCGCGGCCGCGATGCCAGCGCTCGGCACGCTTGGCTGGCTCGAGGCCGTGCTCGAAGCGGCGCCCGAAACGCATCGCGACCTGGTGCGGGAGCTTGCGATGGCGCCCATGCCCGAGCGGCGCGCCGAGCACCTCGACGCGTACACGCGCGACGTCGTGATCTCGCTGCTCGACCGCGATCTCGTCTCGCTGAAGCGCGAGCTGCTCGCGCGCCTGCAGCGGACCGGGGGCACCGAGGCGGAGGGATCCCGGCGCATCCAGGAGCAGCTCGTCGCTCTCGAGGCCGCCCGCCGGGGGCTGCGCGAAGAATGAGCTGGGAAAGCGCGACGGGCCGGTCTTTCCCATGCATGAGACTCATGCCATGCTCTAGGCTTTTTCAACGCAGCCGGATAGAAAACTGCGACAGCCGAGGAGTTTCAGCATGGCACACCCCGTAGTGGACGCGGATCCCACGATCAGCGTCTCCGACCTATCGCTCTCGTACCCCGCGCACGCGGGCGGGCGAGAGTTCGAGGCGGTCGAGGGGGTCAGCTTCGGGGTCGGACGCGGCGAGATCGTCGCACTGCTGGGGGAGAGCGGATCAGGCAAGTCGACGCTCGCGAAGTTCCTGGCCGGGCGCGCGAACGACGCGGGCGACAAGGCCGCGCGGATCAAGCTCACCGGCGGCGCCGCGACCGTGATGGACGTGCCGATGCGGCGGCTCAGCCGCCGGGTGCGCACGCGGCTCACCGCCTACGTCGGGCACCTCGCGCAGGACGCCGGGGCGACGCTGCAGCCCGAGCTCAACGTCGGGGACATCCTGTTCGAGCCGATCGTCGAGCGCAGCAAGCACTTCGACCGCGACGCGCTCGGCGAGCGGATCGCCGAGATGATGGACATCGTCGCGCTGCCGCTCGCGAAGCTCCAGGAGTACCCGTACGAGCTCTCCAAGGGGCAGCGGCAGCGGGTCGCGGTGATGCGCTCGCTCATGCTGGATCCCGCGCTCCTCATCGCCGACGAGCCGACGCTCGGCGTCGACGCGAACAACCGGCCGAAGATCGTCGAGCTGCTGAAGTGGTACCGGGAGCGGACGAACGCCTCCATGCTCCTGATCAGCCATGACATCGGGATGCTCGAGGCGCTCGTGCAGGACGTGCTCGTGATGCAGCAGGGCCGGCTCGTCGGGCACGGCGACATCAACGAGATCTTCCGCAACGCGGATCACGGCTACGTGCAGCTGCTCGCGCAGGCGCTGCGGGCGACCGCCTACGACGAGATCGCCGAGGAGTAGGCGGCGGGCGCCCGGGCAGCGGGGCGTGGGGCGGCGAACCGCCCGGGCGCCCGCGATCCGGGGCCTGATTTGCAGGCCGCCCGCGCCGCTTGATACGATAGTCGGGTTGCTTCGGCAATGATCCCCTGTAGCTCAGTTGGCAGAGCGCTTGACTGTTAATCAGGATGTCGCTGGTTCGAGCCCAGCCGGGGGAGCGACCAGGCCCTCACCGCAAGGTGGGGGCTTTTCGCTATCCGCCGGGCGGCTGCGCGGGCGGTTCGGCACGAGCACGAAGGAGTGACGATGGATGAGCAGGCAGGCGGCGGCTTCGGCGGCGGCACTTTCGGCGGCGGCACCGTGATCGCGCTCGACGCGGACGGCACGCCCGAGATCCACCCGACGGTGTGGCTCGCGCCGGGATCCGTCGTCGTGGGCGACGTGACGATCGGCGAGGGCAGCAGCATCTGGTACAACGCGGTCGTGCGCGGCGACTCGGACGCCGTGCGCATCGGCGCCCGCACGAACGTGCAGGACGGCGTCGTCGTGCACACGCAGCGCGGGGACGCGGCCGACATCGGCGACGACGTCTCGATCGGGCACAACGCCGTGGTGCACGGCGCGACGATCGAGCGCGGCTGCCTGATCGGAATGGCGTCGACGATCCTGAGCGGCGCCGTGATCGGGGAAGGAAGCCTGATCGCGGCCGGTGCGCTCGTGGCGCAGGGGGTCCGGATCCCGCCGCGGTCGCTCGTCGCCGGGGTGCCGGGGCGCGTGGTGCGGGAGCTCCGCGAGGAGGATCGCGAGGCCGTGCGGCGGAACGCGGAATACTACGCCGGGTACACGGAGCGGCATCGGGCCGCGACGCGCGCGCCCGGCGCGGATTCTGCGTGACGCGGCGCTCATGCACTATGATCGGTGAGGTGCTTCGGCACGCCCGGGCCGCGCGCAGCGACGGCCTCGGGGCTGTAGCTCAATGGTAGAGCCCCAGTCTTCCAAACTGGTTACGCGGGTTCGATTCCCGTCAGCCCCTCTCTGTCCCCTTGCCGGTTCTGCGCTCGATGTGCGATTTATCCGTGATACACCACGCAGTGAGCGCAGAACCGGCAAGGTGGGTTGTATCGTCGTTAGGGACGGAGGGGCCCGGCCCCGGATCCCGCGGGAGGTGCACGTGATCGCTCAGGCCGTGTTCCTCGCGCAGTTCTTCCTCGTGATGACGCTCGCCGGCGCGCTCCCGCTGCTGCCGGAGCCGCCCTCGGCCGCGACGCTCTTCCTCCTGCTCGGCGCGGCAATCATCATCCCGGCCGCCCCGCGCGCTGCCGCGGCAATGCGCCGCGTCGTGCTGCGCGCGGCCGCCGCTGCCGCGGCCGCAGCCGGTCAGGCGCGGGATCCGCGGCCCACACCCGGCGGGCCGCTCCGCGCTGCGCGCATCTTCGTTCTCCCTGATGATCCCGGCGTTCCCGGATCCGCCCTCGCACGCGCCCCGTCTCGCGCCGCGCGCGCCCACGCCTGACACCCGTCGACTGACCGGCCGCTGTGCGGTCCTGCGGTACTGCCGCCTTGCGGCACTCCCGCCTTGCGGCATTCCCGCACGCAGACAGCCCAACCCGTCGCACGAGCCCGTCCCGCGTAGGCGCTCTGCACGCACGCACGCACGCTTCACGACGGAGACCCAGATGAACGCCACATTCAGGCACGCAGCACCGCCCCTCACGACCGCGCAGACGCCCGCCCAGCTCACGAACGGGGCGGCGCGATGAACCTCTACGACTTCCCTCCGATCCACGCCCTGATCTGGGCGGCCCACTGGGCCGTCACCGAGCTCAGCGACCTGCTCGCGGGCCTGGCCGGGGGAGCGAGCGCGGCCCTCGCGGTCGCGCTCCTCACGATCCTCGTCCGCATCGCACTGATCCCGGTCGGAAGATCCCAAATCAAGGCCAGCTTCGCGCGCAAGCGACTCGCGCCGCGCCTCGCCGAGCTGCAGCGCAGATACCGCACCGACCCGCAGCAGCTCCAGCGCCGCATGGCGGAGCTCTACCGGGAGGAGGGCAGCTCGCCGTTCGCCGGCTGCCTGCCGCTCCTCGCCCAGGCGCCCGTGCTGATGGCGATCTACGGCGTCTTCATTTTGCCCCGGATCGGGGGAGACCCCAATCTGCTGCTCGGGCACGAGCTGTTCGGGATTGGGCTCGGCGAGAGCCTCGCGGGGCTCGTGGGCGCGGGCGCGGCCGGCTGGGTCGCCGCCGCGGTGTTCGGCGCGCTCATGCTCGTGATCGCGGTCGTCGCGCAGGGCTCGCGGCGGCTGCTCGCCGCGCAGTCGGAGCCGGCCCCGGATCCGGATCCGCGCGCCAAAACAGCCCCGAACGCCCCGGCGATTCCTCAGGGCGCGATCCGCGCCCTGAGTTTCCTCCCGTTCCTCACCGCGGTGATCGCGGCGTTCGTCCCGCTCGCGGCCGCAATCTACCTCGCGGTGTCGACGACATGGACGTTCGCGGAGCGCTGGATCCTCACCCGCACCCTGGATCCGGCCCGCCGCAACCCCGACCCCCAGCACTAAACCCCCGACGCCCCCCTCAACCGCAACCCACCTTGCCGGTTCTGCGCTCGCTGTGCGATTTATCACGGATAAAACACACATGGAGCGCAGAACCGGCAAGGTACGGCAAGGTACGGCGCGGTGGGGCGCGGCGCGGGTGTGCGAGCATTCGGCGGGTTTCGGCTAGACTTGCTCAGGTTGCGCGCTTCCGGCGCGTTTCGACTGTGGAACCTGCGGGTTTCGGGGCGTAGCTCAGCTTGGCTAGAGCGCCCGCTTTGGGAGCGGGAGGTCGCAGGTTCGAATCCTGTCGCCCCGACCAGGGCCCCACGGGCCCCGACCAGGCAGCACGCGATAGACAATGATGAGAGGCCAAATTGCCGAAGACGACCGCTGAGAAGCTCACTCCGACCCGCGCCAAGCTGAGCGTCGACGTCACGCTCGACGAACTCGAGCCGTACCTGAAGCAGGCGTACCAGACGATCTCCGAGCAGGTCTCGATCCCCGGCTTCCGCAAGGGCAAGGTTCCGGCTCCGATCATCGACCAGCGGATCGGCCGCGAGGCCGTGATCCAGGAGGCCGTCAACGCCTCCCTCGACGACTTCTACCAGGCGGCCCTCGCCGAGTCCGACGAGCGCCCCATGGGCCGCCCGTCCGCCGACGTCGCCGCATGGCCCGACGCCAAGGACCCGAAGAGCGTCCTCACCCTCGTCTTCGAGGTCGAGGTCCGCCCCGAGTTCAAGCTCCCCAAGTACGACGGCCTGAAGCTCACGGTCGACAACGCCGAGATCGACGACGAGGCCGTTGAGGCTGAGCTCACCAAGCTGCGCGAGCGCTTCGGCACCCTCGTGACGGTGGATCGCCCCGCCAAGCAGGGCGATTTCGTCGAGCTCGACCTCACCGCCAAGATCGACGGCGAAGAGGTCGACCAGGCGAGCGGCGTCTCCTACGAGGTCGGCGCGGGCAACCTGCTCGCCGGCACCGACGAGGCCGTCGAGACCCTCACCGCCGGTGAGTCCACGAACTTCACCTCGCAGCTCCTGGGCGGCGAGCACGAGGGCCGCGACGCCGAGGTCGAGCTCACGCTCACCGCGGTCAAGGAGCGCGAGCTCCCCGAGGCCGACGACGAGTTCGCCCAGCTCGCGAGCGAGTTCGACACGATCGCCGAGCTCCGCGAGAGCCTCAAGGACCAGGTCGCCCGCGGCTCGGTCTTCGCGCAGGGCCAGCAGGCCCGCGACCTCTTCACCTCGACCCTCATCGAGAAGGCCGGGATCCCGGTCTCCGAGGAGCTCGTCGAGGAGGAGGTGCACCGTCACCTCGAGAGCGAGGGTCGGCTCGAGGACGACGAGCACCGCGCCGAGGTCCGCAAGCAGGCCGAGGAGCAGATCCAGCTCCAGCTCCTGCTCGACGCGATCGTCGAGGCCGAGAAGGTCACCCCGACCCAGAACGAGCTCTCGCAGTACATCTTCCAGTCGGCGCAGCAGTACGGCATGGAGCCCACCCAGTTCCTCCAGGCGATCAGCCAGGGCAACCAGATGGGCGTCATCATCGGCGAGGTGACCCGCAACAAGGCGCTCGCCATCGCGCTCGCAAAGGCGAAGGTCGTGGATCAGAACGGCAAGGCCGTGGATCTCAGCGAGTTCACCGCCGTCGACGACAGCGAGAACGACGCCGAGGGTGCAGCCGACGAGGCCGCGACCGAGGGCGCAGCCGACGAGGCCGCCGAGAAGCCCGCCAAGAAGGCGCCGGCCAAGAAGGCCGCTGCCAAGAAGGCTGACGAGGCCGACGAGGCCGAGAAGCCCGCCGCCAAGAAGGCTCCCGCGAAGAAGGCCGCTGCGAAGCACGCCGACGACGCGGCCGCAGCCGAGGGCGACGACGAGGCAGCCAAGAAGGCCGCCCGCTCCGCCGCTGCCAAGAAGGCGGCCGCGACCCGCGCCGCCAAGAAGGCAGCCGCCGAGGCCGAGAAGGCCGCGGAGTAAGTAGCTTTCGCCGCTGATGAGGCCGAGGTTCCGGATCCGGATCCCGCGCCTCATCGCCACCAGGATCCCTCGCCCGCTCCGGGCGGGGGATCCTGCCGTATATCGGACACCCCACGGACCGCATGGCGCCGCCCGCCCCGCGGGACATGCGCCCACGGCGAACAGGCCCGCCTCGCGGCCCGCGAGTCGATACGCTCGAAACAAGCAACAACGAATGGAGCGCCGAATGGCAGAACAGACGCCACCGAACAGCGTGTTCGACCGCCTGCTGAAGGATCGCATCATCTGGCTCGGGTCCGAGGTCCGCGACGACAACGCGAACGAGATCTGCGCGAAGATCCTGCTGCTCGCAGCAGAGGATCCGAAGGCCGACATCTACCTCTACATCAACTCGCCCGGCGGCTCGATCACGGCCGGCATGGCGATCTATGACACCATGTCCTTCGTGCCGAACGACATCGTCACGGTCGGCATGGGCATGGCGGCCTCGATGGGGCAGTTCCTGCTCACGGCCGGCACGAAGGGCAAGCGCTACATCACGCCGAACGCCCGCGTGCTGCTTCACCAGCCGCACGGCGGCTTCGGCGGCACCGCGAGCGATATCCAGACGCAGGCACAGCTCATCATCTCGATGAAGAACCGCCTCGCCGAGATCACCGCGGCGCAGACCGGCAAGACGGTCGAGCAGATCAACGAGGACGGGGACCGGGATCGCTGGTTCACGGCCGAGGAGGCGCTCGAGTACGGCTTCGTCGACTTCATCCGCGATTCTGCCTCCGACGTCGTCGGCGGCGGCGGCACGAGCAAGTAGGCAAGGGACAGGAAGTAAGCGATTCTATGATGACCCCACAGATGCCCCAGGCCGGCGGCTCCTCGCTGCAGATGCCGAGTGCCCGCTACGTTCTCCCGTCGTTCGAGGAGCGCACCGCGTACGGCTTCAAGCGTCAGGATCCCTACGCGAAGCTGTTCGAGGACCGCATCATCTTCCTCGGCGTGCAGGTCGACGACGCGTCGGCCGACGACGTGATGGCGCAGCTCCTCGTGCTCGAGAGCCAGGATCCCGAGCGTGACATCACGATGTACATCAACTCGCCCGGCGGATCCTTCACCGCGATGACCGCCATCTACGACACGATGCAGTACATCCGCCCGCACGTGCAGACCGTGTGCCTCGGCCAGGCGGCCTCCGCCGCGGCCGTGCTGCTCGCGGGCGGCACCCCGGGCAAGCGCCTCGCCCTGCCGAACGCGCGCGTGCTGATCCACCAGCCCTCGACGGGACAGGCCGGCCACGGCCAGGCCTCCGACATCGAGATCCAGGCCAAGGAGATCATGCGGATGCGCGAGTGGCTCGAGGAGACGCTGTCGAAGCACTCGAAGCGGAGCATCGAAGAGGTGCACCGCGACATCGACCGCGACAAGATCCTGAGCGCGGACGAGGCGCTCGATTACGGCCTCGTCGATCAGGTGCTCACGAGCAGGAAGAACCCCCAGGCGGTGCTTCCCCAGTAGTGCGTCGGGCCCCGGGGTACGCCCCGGGGCCCGCGGCGTGCCGTCCGTGAATGTCAGCGGCGCCCGGTATTCTCGATTGCGTCAACCTGTCCGAGTGTGAAGGAGCCTCTGCATGGCGAAGATCGGCGAGAGCAGTGAGCTGCTGAAGTGCTCGTTCTGCGGCAAATCGCAGAAGCAAGTACAGCAGCTCATTGCGGGCCCGCAGATCTACATCTGCGATGAGTGCGTTGCGCTCTGCAACGAGATCATCGAGGAGCGGCTCGCCGAGCACCAGACGAGCGAGTCGAGCGACTTCACGCTGCACAAGCCGCGCGAGATCGCCGAATTCCTCGACGAGTACGTCATCGGGCAGGATCGCGCCAAGCAGTCCCTCGCCGTCGCCGTCTACAACCACTACAAGCGGGTGCGCGCCGCGCAGGCGCTCACGAGCGCCGAGGTCGCCTCGGAGCAGGTCGAGATCGCCAAGTCGAACATCCTGCTCATCGGGCCGACGGGCTGCGGCAAGACCTACCTCGCGCAGTCGCTCGCGCGCCAGCTCGGCGTGCCGTTCGCCGTCGCCGACGCGACGGCGCTCACGGAGGCCGGCTACGTGGGCGAGGACGTGGAGAACATCCTCCTCAAGCTCCTGCAGGCCGCAGACTTCGACGTGCAGCGCGCCGAGACCGGCATCATCTACATCGACGAGATCGACAAGATCTCGCGCAAGGCGGAGAACCCGTCGATCACGCGCGACGTCTCGGGCGAGGGCGTGCAGCAGGCACTTCTGAAGATCCTCGAGGGCACGGTCGCGTCGATCCCGCCGCAGGGCGGGCGCAAGCATCCCAACCAGGAGTTCATCCAGCTCGACACGACGAACGTGCTGTTCATCGTGGCCGGCGCCTTCGCCGGGCTCGAGGAGATCATCGGCTCACGCCTCGGCAAGGGCGGGATCGGCTTCGGCTCGCCCGTCTCGAGCCGCCGCGATGACGACGAGCTCTTCTCTGAGGTGCAGCCGGAAGACCTGCACAAGTTTGGGCTGATCCCCGAGTTCATCGGCCGCCTGCCCGTGGTCGCCACAGTCGACCCGCTCGACGTTGAGGCTCTCACCCGCATCCTGACTGAGCCGCGCAACGCGCTCGTGAAGCAGTACCAGCGCATGTTCGAGCTCGACGGCGTCGGGCTCGAATTCGAGGACTCGGCGCTCGAGGCGATCGCCGAGCTCGCGGTCGAGCGCAAGACGGGCGCGCGCGGGCTGCGCGCGATCCTCGAGAGCGTGCTCGGGCCGGTGATGTTCGAGGTCCCCTCTGACGCCGACGTGGCGAAGGTGATCGTGACGCGGGAGGCCGTCGCGGGCGACGCGCCCGTGCGCGTGCTCGAGGCCCACGGCGGCGCTCGCGAGAGCGCCTGATATAGGTTTTGCAGCGAAAGCCCGCCGGCGTCGCCGGCGGGCTTTCTCCGTCTCTGGGGCCCTGGGTCGGGTCGTTGTTAGCGATTTCGGTTCGTATCACGCCGTATACGAACCGAAATCGCTAACAACAGGCGCGGAGCGCGGCGGTCGCTCCGGGATCTGCGCTCGCTCAGCGAGTTTGGCGCGAAAACGTAGGAACGAGCGCATAATGCGGAGGGACCGCCGCGTCAGCGGCACCCCCACGCCCCACCCGGCGGAGGTTGTTAGCGATTTCGGTTCGTATCACGCCGTATACGAACCGAAATCGCTAACAACAGGCGCGGAGCGCGGCGGTCGCTCCGGGATCTGCGCTCGCTCAGCGAGTTTGGCGCTGCGAATTCAGGGGGTCGTGTGAACACCTTGATGGGTTAGGTGGAACTGGATGGTTCAGAAGCGGCGTACGCGGAAGGTGTTCCGGTCGCAAGAGATCATTTTTTGGGGGCGGATCCGGGCCGGGGATACTCGGCAGCAGGCGTCACTGGCGGCGGGTTTCCGCCCGGCGCATGGTGACTTCTTGTTCCGGCATGCTGGTGGGATGGTGCCAAGGCAGACCCCCGTGATTCATTCCAGGTATCTCTCGCTCCGGGAACGCGAACGCATTCTCGGGGGAGTTTCTCGGGGCGACTCGATTCGGCAGATCGCACGCGATCTGGGGAGGTCTCCCTCGACGGTGTGGAACGAGCTGCGACGTAATCGTGGCAGGGCCCCCATGTATCGGCCCAAGCGCACCACCCGCCCACCAACATCGACGGACTGGTACTCGCCCTCTTTGGCCCAACGACAAGCCGAGCGCCGGCTCGCGCGCCCGAAGCCAGGGAAACTGCAGCAGCATCCCCGGCTTGAGTTTCTGGTGGCCTCGCGCCTTAAGCTTGGGCATTCCCCGGCCCAGATAATGCAACGATTGCGTATGGACTTTCCTGACGATCCATCGATGCAGATCTCACACGAAGCGATCTACCGGTCGATTTATGTGCAGGGCAAGGGTGAGCTTCGTCGTGAGCTGGCTGGATGCTTGCGCAGTGGCCGGGCACAACGGGTGCCCCGGGAGCGTACCCGCCAACAGCATGAGGGTCATGGCCCCGGGAAGATCCCGGGCATGGTCATGATCTCCGAACGGCCCGCCGAAGTGGAAGACCGTGCGGTTCCGGGGCATTGGGAAGGGGACCTGATCCTCGGAAAGGATGGCCGCAGTCAGATCGGCACCCTCGTGGAACGGTCGACCCGGTTCGTGATCCTGCTCCACCTGCCCAAGCGGCGAGACGCGGTCACGGTCGCGAACGAAATGATCCGACAAATGGGCCACCTCCCCGATCATCTCCGACTCTCCGTCACCTGGGACCAAGGCAAAGAACTCTCAGACCACGCCCGGATCGCACGAGAACTCGAGTTACGAGATGGCGTGTTCTTCTGCGACCCGCACTCACCCTGGCAACGAGGCACGAACGAGAACACGAACGGACTCCTCCGCCAATACTTCCCCAAAGGGACCAAACTCAATGGGTACAGTCAGGACTACCTCAACGCCGTCGCCGCAGAACTCAACGGCCGCCCCCGGAAAACCCTCAACTGGCACACCCCAACAGAAGCCCTCAGTAAACTACTGCAGATCGAATAAAACACGCGTGTTCACACGATCCCCTGAACTCGCCCGCGAAAACGTAGGAACGAGCGCATAATGCGGAGGGACCGCCGCGCCAGCGGCACCCCCACGCCCCACCCGGCGGAGGTTGTTAGCGATTTCGGGGCTTCCAGCGGCCGCGAAGCCCCGAAATCGCTAACAACAGGCGCGGAGCGCGGCGGTCGCTCCGCGAAATGCGCTCGCTCAGCGAGTTTGGTGCGAAAACGTAGGAACGAACGCAGAATGCGGAGGGAACGCCGCGCCAGCGGGAGCCCAGGGCTACCGCGGGGGGAGGAGGTCTGCGAGGGGGACGCCCGCCACGTCGTGGACGCGCCACTCCGCGCGCTCCGGATCGAGCCCCACCCGCGACACCGCCACGTTCTCGATGCGCGGGATCGTCGCCCGCGGCACGCCCGCAATCTCAGCGAGCAAATGCCTGATGAAAGCCCCATGCGAGACCACGAGCACGCGCGACCCCGGCAGGCGTTCCGCGAGCGCCGTGAGGCCCAGCCGCCCGCGGAGCGCGACCTCGGCGTCCGGCTCCATGTCCTCGCCGTCGAACTCGGGCCAGCGCTGCTGGGCGTCCGCGACCGCGAGACCCTCCGCAATGCCGAAGGAACGCTCAGTGAACAGGGGTTCCTCTGTGACCGGCGGGAGCGCGAGGCGGGTGCCGATCAGCTCTGCCGTCTCGCGGGCGCGCTGCAGCGGGCTCGACACGATCGAGTCCCAGCCGGCGGCGCCGGGGGCTGCGAGCTCGTTGGCGAGCGTCTCCGCGACCGCGCGGGCCTGCGCCCGCCCCTCCTCGTTCAGCGGGATGTCGGTGCGGCCCTGCATGCGCCGGGCAAGATTCCAGTCGGTGAGGCCGTGCCGCACGAACGCGATGTGCATGCGCCTAGCCCTCAGATCCCGAAGACCCCGCGGCGCCCGAAGACCCCGCAGCACCCGCAGACCCTGCCGCCGCCACGATGTCGTAGCTCAGCAGGACCGAGCCGTCCGACTGTGGCAGCGTGAGCGCGCTCACCTCGACGCCCTGCTTCGCGAGGGTCGCGGTGCGCCCGCCGTCGCCCGTCTCCGCGGGATCGACCACCTCGAAGCCGCCGCCCGAAACCACCTGATCCCAGAGCGTCGCCGCAGCCTCGGGGGAGTCGGCGCGCAGCACGAGGAACCACTGGCCCGCGGCCCGCTCGCCCGTGTCGTCGATCGCGGCGCCCGCCGGGATCGGGAACTGCTCCTTCGGGAACGACTCCGGGAGCTCGACGTTCTTCTTCGTCTGCTCCTCTGTCGCCTGCTCCGGCCAGCTGTCCGGCGCCTCGGTCGAGCCCTTTTCGTTCTCCGCGCCTGCGCCAGGCGCCGGGCCGTCGCCCGGTTCGGGCGCACAGCCCGCGAGCCCGCCGGTGACGCCCAGCGCGAGGGCGAGCGCGAGCACGGTGAATTTCCCGGTCACGGTACGGTTCCTACGGATCTCGGTCATTCGGCTCCTCAGCTCAACCAGTCGTCGTCATCGTCTTCGTCACTGCCGCTCTCCGCGATACATCGCACATCGAGGGCAGAACCGGCAAGGTGGCCACCCGCAGAAGCCAAACCACCACCAACAACCTCCACCCCAACCCGACCATCGGCGAGCAGCGCCACGATGACGAGTTCGTCGAGCGCGCAGCGCGGGCGGTTCTCGAGCCAGGTGAGGGTCCAGGAGGAGGCGCCGGGGTGGCTGGCCTCCTGCGCGGCGATCGCCGGGTGCAGGGCGGCGGGCACGCCGGGGTGCGGGGGAGATCCCGCGGCCCAGCGTGCCCCCATCCGCATGCTTAGCCCTCCGCCTGCTCGAGCTCGATCTCGGCGACGGTCACGGCGGCGACCTCGGATCCGGCTCCGGATCCGGATCCATCCGCCGAGGGGGCGACGATTTCGAGCGAGGCGATGCGGCCCACGTCGGCGAGGTCGGAGGCGGCGAGGGCGAGGCGATCCCGGTCGGCGGCCGGCGCGTGCACGACGGCCCGGATCACGGGGGTGCGCTGCGAGGCCTTTGCGGCGGTCTTGGCGCCGCGGATCCCGATGAGCGCGCCGCCGACGAGGGCGAGGAGACCCGGATCGGCGTCGTCGCCCGCGAGCTCGGTGAGGGGGGCGGGCGTCGGCCACTCGGCACGGTGCACGGAGCCCTCGCCGAACCAGGACCAGACCTCCTCAGTCGCGTACGGCAGGAACGGCGCGAGCAGGCGCACGAACACGGAGAGCGCGGCGCGCAGCGCGGTCACGGCGGAGGCCTGCGTCTGGCCGGTGCCGTTGTGGGCGCGCTCCTTGACGAGCTCGAGGTAGTCGTCGCAGAAGGTCCAGAAGTACGACTCGGTGAGTTCGAGCGCGCGGGCGTGGTCGTACGCCTCGAAGGCGCGGGTCGCGCCCTCGACCACGGTCGCGAGGCCCGCGAGCATGGAGCGGTCGAGCGGCTCGCTCACCTGACCCGCCCCGGACGCGTCGAAGCCGAGCGTGAACTTCGCCGCGTTCAGGAGCTTGATCGCGAGGCGACGGCCGATCTTGATCTGGGTGGGGTTCTGCGGGTCGAAGGCCGCGTCGGTGCCGAGCTTCGCGGAGGCCGCCCAGTAGCGGACCGCGTCGGATCCGTGCTGCGCGAGCATGCCGGCCGGGGTGACGACGTTGCCCTTCGACTTGGACATCTTCTTACGGTCGGGGTCCAGGATCCAGCCCGAGATGCCGGCGTGCTGCCACGGCAGTGTGCCGGATTCGAGCTCGGAGCGCAGCAGCGTGGAGAACAGCCAGGTGCGGATGATGTCCTGACCCTGGGGGCGCAGGCTGAACGGGAAGACGAGGTCGTAGAGCTCCGGATCCCGCTCCCAGCCGCCCGCGAGCTGCGGGGTGAGCGAGGAGGTCGCCCAGGTGTCCATGACGTCGACCTCGCCGACGAAGCCGCCGGCCTGGCCGCGCTGCTCCTCGGTGTACCCCGTGGGCAGGTCGGAGGACGGATCGACCGGGAGCTGCTCCTCTGTGGGCAGGATCGGCTCGTCGAAGACGGGGTTGCCCTCGGCGTCGAGCGGGTACCAGACGGGGATCGGCACGCCGAAGAAGCGCTGGCGCGAGATGAGCCAGTCGCCCGAGAGTCCCTCGACCCAGTTCTCGTAGCGCACGCGCATGAACTCGGGGTGCCAGTCGAGCTCGCGGCCGTGCGCGAGGAGCCGCTCGCGCAGCGCCTCGTCGCGGGCGCCGTTCGCGATGTACCACTGGCGCGTCGACACGATCTCGAGCGGCTTGTCGCCCTTCTCGAAGAACTTGACGGGATGCGTGATCTTGCGGATCTCGCCCCGCAGCTCTCCCGACTCGGTGAGCGCATCGACCATCAGCTGCTTCGCGCTGAACACGGTCTTGCCGGCGAGCTGCGCGTACATCTCGCGGCCCCGCTCCGAGGTGATGGCCTCGGGGGTCTCCGCGATGACGCGGCCGTCGAAGCCGAGGATCGCGCGGTTGGGCAGGTCGAGCTCGCGCCACCAGACGACGTCGGTGACGTCGCCGAAGGTGCAGATCATGGCGATGCCGGTGCCCTTGTCGCGCTGCGCGAGGTGGTGGGCGAGGATCGGCACCTCGACGTCGAACAGGGGGGTGCGCACGGTCGTGCCGAAGAGCGGCTGGTAGCGCTCGTCGTCCGGGTGCGCGACGAGCGCGACGCAGGCCGCGAGCAGTTCGGGGCGCGTCGTGTCGATGAGGATGTCGCCCTCGCCGTCGTTCCGGTGGAAGGCGAGCGTGTGGTAGGCGCTCGGCTGCTCGCGGTCCTCGAGCTCGGCCTGCGCGACCGCGGTGCGGAACGTCACGTCCCACAGGGTCGGCGCCTGCGCCTGGTATGCCTCGCCGCGGGCGACGTTGCGGAGGAACGCGAGCTGGGAGGCCCGCAGCGACTCCTCGCCGATCGTGCGGTAGCTCTGCGTCCAGTCGACGGAGAGCCCGAGCGTACGCCACAGATCCTCGAACTGCTTCTCGTCCTCGACGGTGAGGCGCTCGCACAGCTCGATGAAGTTGCGTCGCGAGATCGGCTGCTGGTCGGCCGCCTTGATGCTCTTCCCGTCGCCGCCCTCGTGCGGCGGCACGAATCCGTGGACGTAGGGGAGGGTCGGATCGCAGCGCACGCCGTAGTAGTTCTGCACGCGGCGCTCGGTGGGCAGTCCGTTGTCGTCCCACCCCATCGGGTAGAAGACCCGCTTGCCGCGCATGCGCTGGAAGCGGGCGACCGTGTCGGTGTGGGTGTAGGAGAAGACGTGGCCGACGTGCAGCGAGCCCGAGGCCGTCGGGGGCGGCGTGTCGATGCTGTAGACGTCGTCGCGGGCCGCGCCCTCACGGTCGAAGGCGTAGGTGCCCTGCTCCTCCCATACCGCGCCCCACTTCTCTTCGAGGCCTTCGAGTGCCGGCTTGTCAGGGATCGCGGTCATGCGGGTACTCCGTGTCTCGACACTGTGGTCGGGTTCAATGTGGGCGGCACCGCGTGGGCGCGCGGCGAGCTGCTCCGCGCTGGTGCCTGAAGGTCAACCCTTCCAGCTTACCCGGCCGCGCTGCGGGCCGGCTGGCCCACACGCGCGGCCGGGCTCACTCGGCGATTCCTCCTCGCACGGCCCACACACCGAGCTCGGTGCGCGTGCGCAGCCCGAGTTTCGGCAGGATCCTCCCGATGTGCCCCTTCACGGAGCCGGGGGTGAGTCCGAGCCGCCCCGCGACGTCGGCGTTGGATCCGTCCCCCGAGACGAGGGCCCGGATCACCTCGACCTCCCTGCCGGTGAGCGTGTGGCTGGGCACGCGCGGCGTCGCGGGGCGCCTGCGCGCGAACTCGGCGAGCACGCGCGGCGCGATCTCGGGAGAGATGATGGCCCTGCCCGCGACGGCGGCGCGGATCGCCGCGACGATCTCGCCGGGGCCTGCGCTCTTCGGCAGGACCCCCGAGGCGCCGGCGTCGATGGCACCGAATATGAAGTCGTCGCTCTCCGCGGCCGTGACGAGCACGACGGGGACCGGGCGCACGGCGCCCGCGAACGCCCGGGTTGCCCCGAACGCCGAGCGATCGGGCAGGGTCACATCCATGAGCACGACGTCGGGGGCCTTCGCCCTCGCCGCCGCGAACGCCTCAGGCGCCGAGGACGCCTCTCCGACCACGGCAAGGTCACCGTGGCCCTCGAGCAGCACCCGCAAGCCGCTCCGCGCATACCTCTCGGCATCGACGATCAGCACTCTGATCACTGCACCTCCGTTGTCAGGGCGGACGATTGATCGCGACCGCTGGGCTGACGGGATCCCCGCGGGTCACGAATCGGGTCGCCGGGCACGACTGATGAGCCCGCGCCCCGACCGTTTCATTCCATCCGGTTTCGCTCGCGACGCGCCAGAGCCATTCGGAACAGTTCATCCGACCTTCGTTCCCTTCGACCCGGGGCACTTGGCACGCCCCGGAGCGGGGAGCCTGCGGGAGAGATGAACGTCGGCTGAACCCGCTTGGCCGGCGCGAACGAGCCATCTGCGCAGGATCCGCAGGTCGCTCCGCGTTCCGGATTATGCCCGTGACGCGCCCGAAATCGCCGAGAGCCGGCAAGCGTTCACCCCGCGGAAACGCTTGCGCCGATCACCCCGCGAACGGGCCCCTCGACACCCTTGCCCCCGTTCACAGCGCCGTGCCAGGGTAGTCGCGTTGCAGCACGAACCGGCGGGGGAGGCCGGTGGAGTGGGCTGGGGGGCCGCTCTTCCTGAACCAGACGAGGCAGGCGGAGGCAGTGCATGACGCGCGATGATTCGAGCGGCGATTCGAACGACGAGAACGGAAATCCGCAATATCGCAGAGCCGGGGCCGGAGCGGCCCCGGAAGCCCATGGGGCCTCTGGAGGCTCAGGGGAGCGGCCCGCTGAGCAGGAGCGCACCGACGCCACCCGGCGGGCGCTGCTCGATCTCGGCTTCGACCGGTCGAGCGGCAGGACGGCCGGTCGCACCGGTGCGCGCAGCGACGCGGTGAGCGGCACGGCGCCCCGCACTCCGTCGCTGGCCGGCGCGGGCGGCACGGTCCTCGGCGGCACGGTCGTCGGCGCTGCCGGCCCGGCCCGGCAGCACGCGACCGCACTCGCGGATCCGGATCCGGAGCCGGAGGAGGGCAAGCCACGACGCGGCGGTCTGCCGTCGCGCCGCACCACCCACGTCGACTTCGACGCCCCGCGGCCGCTTCTCGGCGCGCGCGGCCCGTCCGACCGGGTGTTCAAGGTGGGCGCCCACGGCGGCGGCGTGCTGGTGCTCGCGATCATGACCCTGGTCGGGGTGTTCCTGCTCGTGCGCGGCTGGGATGCGATCGGCGTCGCTGGTCTCGGCTTCCTCACGGAGCAGGCCTGGGAGCCGAACAGCGGCAGGTTCGGGATCGCGGCGGTGCTCTTCGGCACGGTCGTCATCGCGTTCATCGCGATCGCGGTGGCGCTTCCGCTCGCGCTCGGGATCGCCACGTACATCTCGGAGTACGCTCCCGAGGGCATCAAGCGGTTCCTCACGAACGTGGTGGACCTCATGGCCGCGATCCCCTCGGTCGTCTACGGGCTGTGGGGCATGTTCTGGCTCGAGGCGGCGCTGCTCCCCGTATCGCAGTGGATCAGTGCGACGTTCGGGTGGATCCCGATCTTCGCGGTGCCGGACTTCGACCCGGACAACCCGCTCGCGACGCCGACCCTGTTCACTGCATCGGCGATGCTCGCGGGGCTCGTCGTCTCGATGATGGTCGCGCCGATCGCCGCGTCAATCATGCGCGAGGTGTTCGCCCAGGCGCCGGCGGGGGAGCGGGAGGGCGCGCTCGCGCTCGGCTCAACCAAGTGGGGCATGATCCGCAGCGTCGTGTACCCGTTCGGCGTCGGCGGCATCATCGGCGGCACGATGCTCGGGCTCGGCCGCGCGCTCGGCGAGACGATCGCCGTGTACCTCGTCATCTCCCCGATCACGATCATCAACTGGCACGTACTCGCGACCGGTACCAACTCGATCAGTTCCCTGATCGCACTGCGCTACGGAGAGGCATCGGCGTTCGAGCTGTCGGCACTCATGGCGGCAGGCCTCGTGCTGTTCCTCATCACGATGGCCGTCAACTTCGTTGCCGGCTTCATCATCCAGCGCTCCCGCTCCGGGGCGGCGAGCTGACCGCCGGGGTGCGGTCACGAAAGAACGGAAGAAAGGCACCAGCATGACGCAGCAAATCATCTCGGCGCGGGATCAGCGCCGCGCCGCGCCGCCCGGACGCGTGACGCGCACCCGGCTGCCGGCACAAGAGGGGCAGAGCCACGCGACTCGCCCGGAGACGCGCCGCAACCTTGCGCGGATCCGGCGGGAGGACGTGCTGCGGGTGCTCGGCGCTGCGGTGGCCGCGCTCGCGGGCGCGGCCTGGCTGGTGACGCAGGTGCTGCCGTGGGAGGGACCGGTCGCCTACGCGGCCACGGCATACCTCCTCTTCATGGGGTTCTTCGTCGTGCTCATCGGCTTCGACGAGCACCGGGAGACGGTGCGGGATCGCGTGTGGGCCGTGGTGATTCACTCGTCCGCGGCCCTGCTCGTCGCGGCCCTCGCGGTCGTCATCGTGTTCACGCTGTTGCGGGGCTCGGAAGCGTTTCTCCGCGCGAACTTCTGGTCGCAGGACCTCGCCCTTGCGGGGCCGCTCGACCCGCTCACCACGGGCGGGATGCTGCACGCTGCGATCGGCACCCTGATCATGATCGCCATCGCCCTCAGCATCTCGATTCCGCTCGGTCTCCTGTGCGCGGTGTTTCTCGCCGAGTTTCCCAGCCCGTTCGCCCGGATCGTTCGCACCGTTGTCGAGGCGATGACGGCGCTGCCGTCCATCATCTGCGGCCTGTTCATCTACGCCACCTACATCCTGCTGTTCGGGTTCGACAAGTCCGGCTTCGCCGCAGCACTCGCGGTGACGATTATGATCCTCCCGATCATCATCCGGTCCGCCGACGTCGTGCTCAGGCTCGTGCCGCAGACGCTCAAGGAGGCCTCGTTCGCCACGGGCGCGAGCCACTGGCGTACGATCTGGCACGTCGTGATCCCCACGAGCAAGTCGGGGCTCATGACCGCGATCGTCTTGGGCACGGCGCGCGGGATCGGCGAGACGAGTCCCGTGCTCCTGACCGCCGGCTACACCACGTTCACGAACTGGAACCCCTTCTCCGGCCCCATGGTGAGCCTGCCGCTTGCGACGTTCACGCTCGTTCGATCGCCGGAGGCGAGCCAGATTGCCCGCGGCTTCGGCGCGGCCGCCGTGCTCATGGTGATCGTCTTCCTACTGTTCCTCCTTGCGCGTGTGATCGGCGGCAAGGGGGCAGGCGAGCTGTCGCGAGGGGGTCTCGCCCGCGCCCGCGCGGCGAGCAAGCGCGATGCCGAGCGGTTCGCCGAGCGGAAAGATCGTGGCGCCGAGCCGGCAGGCACGCTCGTCCTTGAGCGGAGCGAGCAATGAGCGCCCGCGCGCTCAAGTCGCGGGCCGAGGAGCGGTGCCGCTCCGCTCGGCGCTGGGGGGCACACCGCCTCATCGCCGCGGGCCTCGGCCTCTTCCTCATCGCGCTCGGGTTCTATGGGCAGCTGACGCCCGCTCAGGCGGTCGGCACGATTCACGCGCCCATCACGGGGGGCGGCTCGACCTGGTCTGCGAACGCGCTCCAGCAGTGGATCAGGAACGTCTACGCCAATTACCAGTGGACCATCCGCTACGAAGAGACGGGATCAACCGTTGGGCGGAACGGTTTCGCCGCAGGCACCGTCGACTTCGGCGTTTCCGAGATCCCCTACCTGAACCCGGCGTCGTTCGAGAACGACAACATGCCTGAACGCGCGTTCGTCTACATGCCGATCGTCGCGGGCGGCACGGTGTTCATGTACAACCTCGAGATCGGTGGTCAGCGGGTCACCAACCTGCGTCTCTCGGGCGAGGCCGTGGCGAAGATCTTCACCAATCAGATCAAGGTCTGGAACCATCCGGAGATCCAGGCGGACAACCCGGGCCTCGCGCTGCCCGCCACGCCCATCGTCCCGATCGTACGCTCCGACGGCTCGGGAACTTCTGCGCAGTTCACGACGTGGATGCGGCAGCGGCACGCCCCGATCTGGGACGCGTATTGCGGCGCGGTCGGCCGGCATCTCGTCGGCGGGCACTGCGGCGTCACGAGCAACTATCCGACGATTCCGGGATCCGGCTTCATCGGCCGCTCGGGCGGGCAGGGTGTCGCCGGGGCCGTCGCGCAGGCCCACGCGGTCGGGTCGATCACCTACGTCGAGTACTCGTACGCACTCAACTCGCGCTTTCCCGTGGTCAAGCTGCTCAACGAGGGTGGATACTTCACCGAGCCGACGGCGCCCAATGTCGCGGTCGCGCTCCTCTCCGCGCAGATCAACCAGGATCGGGGCTCGCAGAACTACCTCACCCAGGATCTCACGCAGGTGTTCACCTCACCCGACATCCGCACCTATCCGCTCTCGAGCTACAGCTACATCATCATGCCGACGCAACTCGACCGGGGCTTCACGGAGGACAAGGGCCGCACGCTCGCCGACTTCGGCTCGTACTTCCTGTGCGAGGGCCAGCAACAGGCCGACGCGCTCGGCTACTCACCTCTCCCCATCAACCTGGTCGCGGCCGGGCAGGAGCAGATCAGGAAGATCCCTGGCGGCGACCCGGTGATCAAGGACATCACCGCCTGCAACAACCCCACGTTCTCGCCAGACGGCACGAACCGACTCGCAAACGAGGCGCCCTACCCGCCAGACTGCGATCGGCGCGGGCCGGTCCAGTGCACGACCGGCACGGGAGGCACCCGCGGCACGGAGACACGGCCGACCGCCGGCGCGGGAGCCGGGGGAGCCGACGGCGCCGGGAGCGGGGCCGCGGGCGAAGCGGGTGGGGCGGGTGCCCTCGGAGCGGGCGCGGCGGTCGACGGGGACGTGCTGTCGGCCGATGCCGCCCCGGCGCTCGTCAGCGGCTCGCCCCAGGACATCCCGGCGTCGCACCCCGGGGCCCTGCGCGCTCTCGGGCTCGCGGGGGCCGGCGCGGGAATGCTCGCGGCCGCGGTGCTCCCGCCGCTCCTGGGTCGGCGGCTCCGGGGCGGCGTAGCGCTACGGACGCGGCCCTCACCGAACCACAGCAGCAATAGCCGAAGGGAAGCGTAAGGTGAACCGGTTCTTCACACGCCTGAGTGGCAGGCTCGCCGCATCGGGGGCCGCGCTGGCGATCGCGCTCAGCGGGGTCATGCTCGCCGCGCCGGCCCAGGCCATCGGCGATCCGCCGCAGCAGGCCCAGCCGGCCGAGGGCACCGCCGATGCGACGTCGCCAGGGGGTGCCGCTCCGACCGACGGCTCCTCCATGACGGTGAAGTGGGCGGGTGGCAACCCGGAGGAGATCCAGCGCTTCCAGGTGGCGCGCGACGGAGACCCGGAGGGATTCTGGGCGAAGTCTGGGCACTGGGGCGACTTCAAGGATCTCGAGGTGACCGTGTCGAAGACGGCGGGACTCGCCGACGAGGTGATCACGGTCTCCGCGAGCGGCATGGCGCGGACGTCAACTGGCCGTCAACAAGCAAAAAATTTCCTCCAGCTCATGCAGTGCTGGGGCGACAGCCCGCTCGATCCCGGCTTCGAGGAGACGTGCGTCTTTGGCTCCGGTATCGACGTCTACAGCCTGATGGGCCCCAGAAACGTCGGGGTTCGCGGAGTCCGGAACGTTCCCCACGAACCGAGCGGCCAACGTTTCACCTACTTCCCGCGGTTCCGGGCAGTAGACGGCAAGATGAGCGAGCAGGGATGGGTGCAGGGGGGCGGCGGCAACAAGTATCCGGTCGACGGCCTCAGCAACTTCTTCACCACCGCGAACTCCAATGAGAATCTGTTCGTGCGGTTTGACCGGGAGGGGAAAGCCAGGGTCGGCTTCGAAACGCAGTCCGCGGTGACCCAACCCTATCTCGGGTGCGGTGGCGCCGCCCGGGAGGGAAAGCCGTGCTGGCTGGTCGTGGTGCCCCGCGGCGGCCACTCGCCCACGTGGCCGGAGGAGCGGTCGACCGGTTTCCCCTGCAGCGGGGTCCTCGGCAGTGCGCCGCCCTTCGGTGAGGCGGTGGACACCGCCTGGGGCCCCGCGATCACCCCCGACTGCGCGAACTTCAACAACCGCATCGCTATCCCGCTGCACTTCACAAACGTCACCCCCGCGTGCCGCGCGGGTGTCGCGGAGCGCCCCGTGATCGGCACCGAGCTCGTCGCACCCGCGCTGAGCGCGTGGCAACCCGAGCTCTGCGGCTCGGGGCCGGCCACCTACTCGATGAACACGGCGGCCGGTGACAACGTGCGCGGCCGCCTCCTCACGGGCGACGCAAGCTTCGCGACGATCGTCGACACGCTCGCTCCGGGGCGCATCGGCGCGGCGCCCCCTTCCCAACTCGACGCCGCCCAGCTCCGCTATGCCCCGCTCGTGAACACGGCACTCGCCATAAGCTTCACCATCGAGTCGTCACGCGGCGATGTGTTCCGGGACGTCAAGCTGACCCCGAGGCTGCTGGCGAAGCTCTTCACGCAGAGCTACAGGTACCAGGTGCCCACCTACGGGCTCGGCCGGGACGGGCTTGCGAAGTCGCTCGAGGGCAGGGACGTGCCGCAGTGCGTCTTCGACGACCCGGAGTGGGAGGCCCTGAAGAACCCTCGGGGCAGTGCCCTATGCCTGCTTGCCCCCTACGTGGTGACCATCGGCCCGCAGGGCGACGACTCCATTGCCGCCCTCTGGGCCTACATTCAGGCGGACGCGGACGCCGCCCAGTTCCTCCGGGGAGAGGCGGACCCGTGGGGCATGACCATCAACCCCAGCTACCTACCATCGACCCACGCGCGCGCGCTCGACGGCGGTATCCCCATCGACCTCAGCCGCGACCGCGTCGACGCGTTCTTCCGCGCGGATCGCGCGACGAACCCCGCGAACACGAGCGAGACCCGGGGCAAGACCATCGACTCAACCTCCTACATGCCGTATCTCGGGAGCTTCGCGCAGTCCGCGGCCCGGGTGTTCCGCGCCGATGACGGAAGCCTCAACCAGTGGGACCCCGACACCCTGATGTTTAAGGGCGATGGCCCGCCCCTCCCGGGCAGTTTCCGCGAGCTGCTCGGCCCCGTGGCGCTGCCGGACGCCGTCAACTACCTGCTTCCCAACGCACAGCTCGCCGCCCCGCTCGCGCGGACCACGGGCAAGGAGGACGTGGGCGATGCGAGGACCTTCGTGGCGCCAACGCCGGAGGCGATGTCCGCTGCGGCGGGGGTCGCCGTCGTCGACGCCGCGACCGGGCACTCGCGGATACCGCTCGACAAGATTCCGGCGACGGGCTATCCGCTGACCCTCTCGGTCAACGCCGCCGTCGACCTCGCGGCGCCGAAGCTCGACGCCCGGGCCAGCGCCGACTATGCGGCGCTCCTCCGCCACGCCGCGGGGCCGGGGCAGATCCCGGGCGAGGGGCAGGGTGAACTCCCAGGCGGATATGTGCCGCTCTCGGCGGTGCAGCGAGCGTCAACGGAGCGGCTCGCTGCGCAGCTCCTCCTGCCCCGAGGAGGGGCCACCGGCGGGGGCGGCGCGCCGCCTCCCGCAGCCGGGGGCCGCGGCGGGGCCGCCCCCTCGCCTGCGCAGGCGCCGGCCCCGAGCACCGACGGCATCGGGGACGGCCCGGCCACGGCCACCTCCTTCACGGGCGCGGACGATGCGCGCGACGCTACCCCGGAGGCGGCCACGCAGACCGCGCTCGGCCTCACCCTCCTCGCTGGCCTCGCGGGCGCGGCCACGGCACCATTCCTGTTGCGACGACGCGGAATCGGCCTGTGATGCCGGCGCCCGCGGGTCGCGGCCCAGACCACTCGTTCAGCGATGCGTTCCCGCGCAGAACGAGGAGCCCCCGCCGAGTCTGTGCGGGATCGTCGGGGGCGGGCACCTCACCGGTGCACCACTCAAGGGGACACCATTGGAAGGAAATGAAGTGTTCAACCCTGTAAAGCGCAAGACACTCGGCCTCCTCGCGGGTGCGGCAGCCGTCGCACTCACCCTGACGGGCGGTCAGGCAGCACTCGCTGATCCGCCCGCGAACACGAATCCCGTGATCGACGGCTACGGCTCCGACACCACGCAGCACGTCATGAACGGCATCGCGACCGTGCTCAACGAGGGTGGCGCGAACCGCCTCGCCTCCTACGACGCCGG
The DNA here is from genome assembly GCF_050310065.1 of Leucobacter luti. Taxonomy (GTDB): domain Bacteria; phylum Actinomycetota; class Actinomycetes; order Actinomycetales; family Microbacteriaceae; genus Leucobacter; species Leucobacter luti_B. The sequence goes on from NZ_CP190007.1 coordinate 2,041,566, forward strand.
CACCGGCTACGTCCAGTCGGGCGAGTCCGAGCCGCGTGCCTTCGTGCCGCGCGGCAACGGCTCCACGCAGGGCAAGCAGATCCTGCTCGCGGCAATCGACAACCAGGTGATGACGATCGGTGACCGCTCCTCGTACATCGAGGTGGACGGCAAGCGCGTTCCGGAAAAGCTCCAGCGGGACGACGCCGAGTACGCCCGCTCCTCGAGCGCGGGGGTATGGGGGACAACGGGTAAGCTCACCTACATTCCGTTCGCGATCGACGGCGTGTCGGCGGCCGTCGCCGAAGGGGAAAGCGTGCTCCCCGCGGACCTGCCCCTGGGCAGCGAGGATGATCCGAAGGACGCCCTCACCCTGCGGAACATCTACGCAGGGACGGTCACGTCCATCACGGTTGACGGGGCCTCGCACGAGCTCACCCCGCTCCTGCCGCAGAAGGGCTCGGGCAGCCGCGCGTTCTGGATCGATGCGCTGGGCCTCACCGAGGCACAGGTGACGGGCCACGCCAGCGATGTGGACGCCGACGGCCTCTCCGTGCAGGAGAACGACGGCACCCACCTGAAGCGCCCGACCGACGTGATGCCCTACTCCATTGCGTCGTTCATCGCGCAGAAGGACGCTGACCGGATCAGCTCGGCCTACGGGATCAACATGCAGAACCGGAACGGGTCTGCGGAGCTCATCAAAATCAACGGACAGCCGTCGCTCATTGGCGGACGCGCGATGAACACCCATTTCCCGGTGCTCCGCCCGGTGTTCAACGTCGTTGAGACGAACGCCATCAATACGGAGGCGCCGGGGTACAACAAGCAGCTGAAGGAGCTCTTCGTCGGGGCAGACTCGGCGATCTTCACGGCCGAGTCGAAGATCAACGCCGGCAGCACGGTGATCGCCGACTTCGGCTTCGGCGAGCTGGAGCAGAACTGGGAGGATCCGATCACGAAGGTGCTCTACTCGCCGGGAGCGGTCGACAAGCTCGCGGACAAGTAGCGCGGGGCGCCCCAGCACCGCACCAGCAGCACACCCGCAGTACCCAGCATCAACCGCATTACGGACGGGGTCGGCCGCGTGCCGGCCCCGTTCCGGTGCCCGCCCGTTCATACGTTGACCGAAGGGATTTTCCGATGTATTCACAGTCCGCCCAGCAGCCCTCAGTTCCGCCGGCGCGGCGTCGCCGGGGCGCGAGGACAATCGTCGCGTTCGTGGCCGCAGCCGTCGTCGCGCTCAGCCTGTTTCCCGCATCGCCCGCCCAGGCGTTCGAGCCGGCCGAGGAGCTCAATCCGGCGCACAAGATCGGCGAGCTCACGCTGAAGCTGAAGGAGGGCGCGACCGGGAGCACCCGGTTGCCCTTTGAGACCGCAACGACCGAGGTGGGATGCCCCGCGGGGTTCCGGGACAGAGGCGTTACTTATTGGGACTTCGGTATCGGTAAGGGAGGCGAAAGGGAGCTTATTACGGTATCGAATCGCAAGGTGCCCGGGGGCGGGCTTGACGGCAAGCCACTCGCGATGAAGCCCTTCTGGCTCCATAGTCGAGATCTGACGGGAACATATGAGAGCCGGTTCGGCCCAGATCGCAAGGTGATGGTCATCGTGACCTGCGAGGTCTACCCCTACGATCCGACAAATTTTCGCTACTTCTCGGCCCTCTTCCACTTTTCCAAGGACGGGGTGATCACGATCCTGCCGCCCGAGTCGGCGAAACTCGCACCGACCACCACCGCGGTCACTGTCTCCGGGGTCGGCCCCGACTACGCAACCATCACCGCAACCGTCGCCCCCGCAGCCGCCACCGGCACCGTCCAATTCACCAGCAACGGGGCAAACGTCGGCGGACCACTCCCCATCACCGGCGGCACCGTCACCACCAACATTCCCGACCTCACCCCCGGCACCGAATACACCCTCGGGGCAAAGTACTCAGGCGACACCAAACACGAACCCTCCGAAGGCACCATCCGCGCCACCACCACAGCACCCCCCGTCACCCCCGTCACCGAAGCCACCCAACTCACCGTGATCGTGCCCACCCAGACCACGACCGCCGCAAGCGGACTCACCCTCACAGTCGTCCCCAAAACCACCACACTCACCGGCCCCACCACCCGCGAACAAGGCGCACTCTGGAAGGCCACCGGCACACTCGGCAACGTCACCGTGAACGACGACCGACGCGCAACCGACAAAAAGCCCTGGACCCTCACGGGCACCTCCACCCCCTTCGCCTCCGGTCAGCAACAGATCCCCATCCTCTCCTTCGGCTGGACCCCCACCAAGGTCAGCGGCGCCGGCACCCCAGGCAAAGCCATCCCACCCGGCAGCAGCAACGCCGACGGCCGCGCCCGAGTCCTCGCCACCGGCGAAGGCACCACCACCCCCAACGTCACCACCACCGTCAACGCCGACCTCGCCCTCGAAGTCGCCGCAGGCATCCCAGCAGGCAACTACACCTCAACCCTCACCCTCACCCTCATCTAGCACCACCACACCCACGCAAAGGGCCACATGAGTTTCACCCGAATCGCGCTCGCGAGCAGCGCCGTCGTCGCACTGGCGTCGGTGCTGCTCGCGGCACCCCACGCCCCGGCACTCGGCGACTCACCCCCCGTCGACCCGGCGGCAATTGAGTGGGGCGTCCTGCCATCGACACCTGAGGGCCCTGACGGCCGCGGCGAGTTCTCCTTCCAGGTTGCTCCCGGCACGGTCATCACCGACTGGGTGAGCGTCTCGAATCTTGGCGCCAACCCCGGCAGCTTCCGCGTCTACGCCGCTGACGCGACCGTCGACTACGGCACTGGGGCGTTCACCTTGATTGGGTCGGATCGCGCCTCCCGCGACCTCGGCTCATGGACGGCGCTCGACGGCGCGCCGTCGAGTTGCCCGCCGCCGAGCGAGGCGCCGGATGGCGGCTCAGCGGCGGGCGATGACGCGGCGCGTGAGGCCGAGGCGGTCTGCGCGGCCGGGCTCGGCGTCACGGTCGACCTGGGACCGGGGGAACGGGCCGACATCCCGTTCACCATTTCGGTGCCAGCCGACGCCCCGCCGGGGGACCACGCCGCAGGCATCGTGGCTTCCTTCGCCTCCGAGCCTGCCGAGGGCGGAATCGTCCGCCGCGAAGACCGCGTGGGCACCCGGGTCCACGTGCGGGTCGACGGCCCGCTCTCGCCCGGCATCGGGATCGTCGGCCCCGTCGCGGGCTTCGACGCGGCCGTGAACCCGTTTGCGGGCGGCACAGGGCGTGTCGCCTTCGAGGTGGCCAACCGCGGCAACACGCGCGTCTCGGCCCTGCCCAGCGTGCGGCTGAGCGGGCCGTTCGGGATCGAACTCGGCACCCTGCAGCTGCCACCCATCGAGGACCTCGTGCCCGGCGCGGTCACCCGAGTCTCGCCCGAGTTCCCGGGTGTGCCGCCCCTTCTCCTGCTGTTCGCTGAGATCACCGTGACGCCGATACCCGCGTCCGGGCTCGCGGCGACCGACCCGTTGCCGGCCCCCGCGACCGCCGAGGTCACGGCCTGGGCGTTGCCCTGGCCCGCACTCCTCGCGGTCCTGGTGCTCGCACTCGGCATCGCCGCAACGGTCTGGCGGCGGCGCTACGTGCGCGCCCGGCTCGCGGAGGAGCTTGCGAGCTTCGCCGACCGGATCCGCGAGGAGCGCGACACCGCACGCGATCCAGCGCCGACACCCGGCCCCGACGCGGCGCGCACCCCCACCTTCACCCACACCCAAAGGAGTCACCCGTGAGGACGATCCGCCAGATGAGCGGTCCACCCCGTGCCGGGTGGGCGCCCGGCCTCGGTCGAACGCTCGGCACCCTCGCCGCCGTCGCGACCATTGCGACGGCGCTGACGTTCGGCGCCCCTCCCTGGTCCGCACACGCCGGCCCTGCTGCCCCTGCCGCCCCAACGCCCCCCGAGGTGCGGGTCGACGTGCCGCCCGCGGCGGAGAAACCGGCGCCCCCGCCCGGGCCTGGCCCGATCGTGCGCCCGCCTGCCCCGCCGGCACCGGCACCGGCCCCGGCGGGCCGCGGCGGGGCCCGCACCGTGATCCCCGCGAGGCCGGCGCCGCCGCCCGCGGTCCCGGCCGTCGCCCCCGCAGCCCCGGATGCCGGCGCGGCGTGTACGCCGAAGGAGCCGGCGATCCCGGACAAGCCGGCGACCTCGGGAAGCCCGGCGAAGCTCGACAAGGCCGTGTATCTGGTCGGGGACCGGGTCGTCGTCACCGCGGAGGGATACGGCGCCGCCGAGCAGGTGCAGCTCGCCATGTTCAGCGAGGGCACCGCGATCGGCAACTTCGCCGCCGACGCCGACGGTTCGGTGCGCGCGAGCTTCGAGGTGCCGGCCGAGACGAAGACCGGCACGCACGTGCTCCAGTTCACCGGGTGGTGCGCCGGCGTGGCAACGGCGGAGCTCCTCATCGGCTCGCCGGGGGCCGCTGCGGCCACGGGCGGCCCGCTGATCCCGATGTGGACCTGGTGGGCGGGCGGCTTCCTGCTCCTCGTCCTCGCCGGGATCGCGGCCTGGCGGGTGCTTCGCGCGCTCAGCGAAGATCCCGGGCGCAGGCCGGCCCTTCCCGAGGGGGCGGCGGCATGACCGCGACGACACCGCCAGGCACCGAGCAGGGACCGGCGCAGGGCCCCGCGCCCGCGCCGCAACCGGCGCGCAGGCGGCTCCCGCTCGGGCGCCCGGGGCCCCGCGGCGAGCGCCGGAAGCCGGCGCCCGCGCGGACGCGGCGCCCCCTGCTGCCGCCCGCGGGGCCGCGGGAGCTCGAGCCACGGGGCGGCAGGTGGTGGGCGGGGGCGGTGATCCTCACCATCTCGCTCGTGATCCTCGGGTTCATGGCGCACACCGTCCTGCTCACTGCCCTGCAGCACCACCGCGACCAGTCCCTCGCCTACACCGAGCTGCGCACGAGCCTCGCCGAGGGCCGCGCCCCCACGGGCCAGCTCGTGAGCGACAACGAGCTCACCCCCCTCGGCACCCCCGTCGCCTACCTCGAGTCGGCCGCGATCGGACTGCGCGAGGTCGTGCTCCAGGGGAGCGACGCGAACACGCTGCGATCCGGGATCGGCCACCGCCGCGACTCCGTGATGCCGGGGCAGGCCGGCACGAGCGTGATCCTGGGCAGGCAGCTCACCTACGGCGGCCCCTTCGCGAAGCTGCACCGCCTGCAGCCGGGCGACGAGGTCTCCATCATGACCGGCCAGGGGGAGCACGTGTACCGCGTGTTCGGGCTCCGGCGCGGCGGCGACCCGCTGCCCGAGCCGCTCCGCGCGAAGCAGGGCCGGCTCGAGTTGCAGACCGCGGACGGGCTCGCCCTGTTCCCCTCCGGGGTCCTGTACGTCGACGCCGAGCTCGTGAGCGAGCCGCAGCCGAACCCGAGCCGGGTGCTCTCGTATCCCGCGCTCCCGAGCATGGAGCGCGCGATGGGGGCGGATCGGGGCGCGTGGTTCATCGCGTTCTTCGCGTTCGTATTCCTGACCGCCGCGGCGATCGCCGTCGCCTGGCTGTGGCGGAGCTGGGGCCGGTGGCACGCCTGGGTGATCGGGGTGCCCCTGCTCGTCGCGCTCGGCGCCGCCACGTCGGACCTCGTCATGAACGCGATGCCGAACCTCCTATGATCCGGCGTCGCGCCGGTGAGCACCACACGAACAGAGAGAAAGCAGACCCGATGACTTCGACCCCAGACCTCACGACCGCGCACGCATCGCTCGGCACGGGCGACCCGCGTGCCGCCGTGCCAGCGAGCGGCGACGCTGGCTCGGTCCTCGCCGGGGAGCACGATCCTACGAGCGTGCTTCCCGCGCACGCGACCGCGCCGGATCCGGGGGGCGATCCGGGCACCGGCGCTGGGCTGCCCCCCGCGGGCGACGCGCCCCCCGCGGTCCTCTCGACGCTCGAGGCGCGCGAGGTCTCGGCGTGGTTCGGCTCGCACAAGGTGCTCGAACGGGTGTCGCTCACGATGCACGCGGGGCTCGTCACCGCGCTCATCGGCCCCTCTGGCTGCGGCAAGTCGACGTTTCTGCGGATCCTGAACCGCATGCACGAGCTCGTGCCGATCGCATCGCTCGCGGGGGAGGTGCGGCTCGACGGAGCTGACATCTACGACCGGGGCATGCGTCTGCAGGACGCGCGCAAGCACATCGGGATGGTGTTCCAGAAGCCGAACCCGTTCCCCGCGATGTCGATCTACGACAACGTGGTCGCCGGGCTCAAGCTCACGGGCGTGCACGCGAGCCGGGACGAGAAGGACGAGATCGTCGAGCACTCGCTCACGGCGTCCGGCCTGTGGCAGGAGGTGCGGGATCGCCTGAGGCAGCCGGGCGGCGGCCTCTCGGGCGGGCAGCAGCAGCGGCTCTGCATCGCCCGCTCGCTCGCGGTGAAGCCGAAGGTGCTCCTCATGGACGAGCCGTGCTCCGCGCTCGACCCCACCTCGACCAGGGTCATCGAGGAGACGATGGCCGAACTGCAGAAGGAGGTCACGATCGTCATCGTGACGCACAACATGCAGCAGGCGCAGCGCGTCTCGCAGCAGTGCGCGTTCTTCCTCGCCTCGCAGGGCACGCCCGGTTCGATCGTTGAGCACGGCGACACGGACGCGATGTTCAGCGAGCCCCAGGACCAACGCACCTTCGACTACGTGAACGGGCGGTTCGGCTGATCATGTCGCAGTTCGGGGTGCTGCTCGGCGGGCGCTTTCTGCTGGGGGAGCTGCTCGGCGTCGGCGGCTCCGCGAGCGTGTTCGCTGCGCGGGACCTGCGGGGCGGGGGTGATCCGGGGCTGGATCCGGGGCTGGTTCCGGATCAGGATCCGGATCAGGAGCTGGATCCGGATCCTGGCGCTGTCGCGGAGCCGCTCGCCGTGAAGCTCCTGCACCCGCACCTGTGCTCCGACGCGGCGTCGCGGCGCGCGTTCCTGCGGGAGGCCGAGCGGGCGGGGGAACTCGATCACCGAAACGTCGTGCGCGTGCACGCCGCGGGCACGCACGACGTCGCGGGGGTCGAGACGCCGTGGATCGTGCTCGACCGCGTCGCGGGCCCGACGCTCAGGGAGCTCGTGCAGCGGCACGGCGCGCTCGCCCCGCTCGCGGCGGCCGCGGTCGCCGACGGGGTGCTCCGCGGGCTCGAGGCCGTGCACGATGCGGGGCTCGTCCACCGCGACCTCTCGCCGCAGAACATCGTGCTCGAGGGCGCCGGATCCCCAGACGAGCTCCGCCCCGAGATGGTGCGCATCCTCGACTTCGGCCTCGCCGACGCGAGCGGGCGCACCACGATCGGGGGAGACGTGCTGCTCGCGCGCTCCGGATCCGGCGACCAGGTCGTCGGCAGCACTCACTTCATGTCCCCGGAACAAGCGAGCGGCCGGCCGCTCCGCCCCGTGAGCGACCTCTACCAGGTGGGAGCCCTGCTCGCGTTCGCCGTGACCGGGGCACCGCCGTTCCCGCGCGACTCGACCCGCCAGGTGCTGCGGGCGCACCTCGTCGCGCCGCCGCCCGTCGTCTCCGCGACCCGTCCGGAGGCGGCGCCCCTCGACCGCGTCGTGACGCGCGCGATGGCGAAGACCCCGGCGCACCGCTTCCGGACCGCCGCGGAATTTCGCGCCGCCCTCGTGACCGCCGCCTCGGGCCTCGCGAGGCCACCCCGCCTTCCGACCGCCGCGCTCGCGGCCCCGCCGCCGGGCGCCGCGGCGACGAGCGCCACCCGGATCCTCGGCGCCCTCCCCGCGGACGAGCTCGCCTACCTCGACGGCGGGCCGGGGGCCGGGGGTGGGACTGGGGGTGGGGCCGGGGTCGGTTCCGGGGTCGGTTCCGGGGTCGGTTCCGGATCCGGGGCCGTGTCCGCGCTCCACCCCGCGGCGAGTCAGGGCCGCAGCGCCCTCCCGGCCGTGATCGTGGGGGTGGTCTCGGCCGGCGCGCTCGCGGTGCTCGCCTTCGTCGCGGTGCTGAACGGGACCGCGTGGCACGGCGATCCCGGCACCCCCGGCCCCGGAACGAACGCGGCGCCCTCTGCCACGAGCGGCCCGCCGCCGAGCCGGAGCGCCGGCCCCTCGCCGACGACCGCGCCCACCACCCCCTCGACGACCACCGGACCGGTCGCACTCCTCACCGCGCCGGCACTTCGCGGAAGCGTCGACGAGGCGGACGCGCAGCTGCGCGCGCTCGGGCTCACGCTCGGCGCCGTCTCCGAGTCGCCATCGGCCGAGCCGAAGCACCGCGTGATCAGCCAGTTCCCGGCGGCCGGCACGCCGATCGAGTCGGGCGGGCGCGTCGACCTGACGGTCGCCTCCGGCCTCAACCTCGTGCCGGACACCGCCGGGCTCACGGTCTCCGCCGCGACGGCCGTGCTCCAAACGGCAGGGTTCCAGGTCGGGATCGGGGGCGGCTCGCGGCCCGACCCCCACGCCCTCGTCGCGGGCAGCGATCCCGGGGCCGGTTCGCTGCTCCGGGTCGGGGTGACGATCTCCCTGCGGCTCCAGGCGACGGGGCCGGGGCCGGATCCCGGGCCGGATCCGACGCCCGGGCCCACGACCGGGCCGACACCCGGGCCGACGCCGAGCCCGAGTCCCGTCCGCGCGGCCGCAGGATCGCGGGCTCGCCGGAACGCGGGTCTGCGGGCTCGCCGGGCTGCGGGTCTGCGGGCTCGCCGGTCTGCAGGCTCGCCGGATCGCCGGGGGAGGAGTGGCGCGCGATGAGCGATGCGGGTGAGGGGGTTGGGCCCATCGAGCGCGATGAGCGCGTTGAGCGCGATGAGCGCGGCCGCAGGCACTGGGCGCTGCGGGCGCTCCGCCGCGCCGGCCTCGCCGCGTGCGTCTGCGTGATCGCCGCCGCTGCGGCGAGCGCCGTGCACGTCGCGAGCCTCCGCCCGCCCGAGACGGACTACGCCAGGGTGCCGCGCTCGGCGCCCGTCACCGCCGAGGCCGCGGGCGTCGGCGCCGATCCAGGGGGCGCCGGGGTGCGGGTGAGCGGAGATCCGGCGCTGTCCCGCCCCGCGGCGGCCGACCCCAACACGCGGCTCGCCGTCATCGACCCGGACTGGCTCGAGTCGACGTCGCGCGCGACGGGCGTCCCGGCGCGGGCGCTCGCGGCCTACGCCGGCGCGTCGCTCGCGCTCGCCCAGGAGGCGCCGGGCTGCGGCATCGGCTGGAACACGCTCGCCGGCATCGGAGCGATCGAGTCCGACCACGGCAGGCTCGGCGGCGGCGCCCTCGACGGCGCGGGGTACCCGGTCCCCGCGATCCGCGGCCCGGCGCTCGACGGCAACGGCTTCGCCGCGATCCCGGACACCGATGGCGGCGCCTGGGACGGCGACACCCGCTGGGACCGGGCGGTCGGCCCCATGCAGTTCATCCCGAGCACGTGGGCGCGCTGGGGCGCGGACGGCAACGGCGACGGCGCCGCCGACCCCAACCAGATCGACGACGCCGCGCTCGCGGCGGGCCGCTACCTCTGCGCGGCGGGCGCCATGACGGACGCCGCGGGCTGGCGGGCCGCGGTGTTCAGCTACAACCACCTGGACTCCTACGTCGACAGCGTCGCCGCCGCCGCGAACCGCATCAGGGCGGCGGCCGATGGGTAGGGGCGTGGCGCGGGCCCGCCTGAGCCGCGCGGCCGCGGCCCATCTCACCCGCGGCGCGCTCGGCTGGCTGCTGCGGGCGGCGTGCGTGGCGCTCCTCGCGGGCATCGCCTGGATCCTGCCGAGCGCCGTCACCGGGGATTTCACGGGAAGCTCCCTCCCGATGCCCGCGGCTGGGGCTTCGGCGCCCGGGCCGGGGCCGGGGCCTGGGCCGGCGCCGGGGCCTTCGGGCTCGGCTGGCTCGGCGAGCTCGGCGGGCGATGCGGCGGCCGCGCCCGCCGCGCCCGCCGCCTCGGGGCCGGGTGGCGCGGTGCCGGTGGCCGCGGCGCCGGGCGCCGCTGCGCCGGCCTCGGGATCCGGGGCCGCGGGATCCGGCGCCGCACTCGCCGCGACCCAGCCCCCCGCCCCGCAGCCGCGCACCCACCGCATCGACATCGCCTCGACGGGACACCAGGCCGAGATCGACCGCTGCGAGTGGGTGCGCATGAACCTCGAGGGCTCGATCGCCCCCATCGTCGGGGCGCACAACACGTGCGGCGCGGCCTTCGTGCTCGACTTGGTGCCGGGCGACCGCGTCGAGCTCTCAGGCCAGGGCCTCACCGGAAACTTCGTCGTGACCGGGAGCCGCGACGGCTACCCTGGCCAGTCCGCGAGGGTCGCTACCGCCGGACTCTCGGCCAGCGTGATGCTGCAGACCTGCTACTTCCACAACGACGACGTCCGCCTCGTCACCCTCGATCCAGCCCCGTGACGCCGCGCCACCCGCGCCGCCCCTCCGCAAACTGCACTCCCTCGCAAACTTTCCGAAGAAAACATAGGAGGGAGCGCAGAATTCGGAGCGACCGCAGGCGATCCCGCCGCGCCCCTTACTCCGCACACTGACGCTCCCTCCGTAATCTGCACTCGCTCGCAAGCTTTCCCACAAAAACGTAGGAACGAACGCAGAACTCGGAGCGACCGCAGGCGCCGGGCGCCCGACCACCCCGGGCGCCCGGGCCGCGCGCACCCCAACCCTGCGCTCCCTCCGCAAACTGCACTCGCTCACAAGCTTTCCCACCAAAACGTAGGAACGAACGCAGAACTCGGAACGAACGCAGGCGCCGGGCACCGGATCACACCGGGCGCCCGCGCAGCGCGCACCCCAACACCTGCGATCCCTCCGCAAACTGCGCTCGCTCGCAAGCTTCCCCACGAAAACATAGGAACGAACGCAGAACTCGGAGCGAGCGCAGGCGGCGGGCACCCGACCACCCCGGGCGCCCGCGCAGCGCGCACCCCAACACCTGCGATCCCTCCGCAAACTGCACTCGCTCGCGAACTTCCCCACGAAAACATAGGAACGAACGCAGAACTCGGAGCGAGCGCAGGCGGCGGGCGCCGGAGCACCCCGGGCGCCCGCGCAGCGCGCACCCCAACACCTGCGATCCCTCCGCAAACTGCGCTCGCTCGCAACCTTTCCCACGAAAACGTAGGAACGAACGCAGAACTTGGAGCGAGCGTGGGGCGCCAGGCCTACCCCTCGAGGTAGGTGCCGATCAGGGTCTCGTTGAGCGCCGGATCGCCGCCCGGCTCGGGCTCCGTGAGGTACTGCTCGAAGCTCAGGCCGGCCGGCGTGAGCCCCTGCGCAGATACCCAGCTGAACAGGTGTTCGTAGGCTGCGCCGAGGCGGTCGTAGCCGCCGCGCACCAGGAGCGTCGCGGCGCGCCCCGCCGGCAGCGTCTCCGCGGTCACCTCGCCAGAGGCGAACGAGGCGTCAGAGCCCGCCTCAGCGCCCGCACAAGACCCCACCGGCACCGCGACCGACAGGTCGAACGTCTCGCCGGGCGCGCCGTGCACGACCCCCATGGGCGCGGCGGCGGGCGCCACCCCGGCGGCGCCGAGCGCCCCGAACAGCAGCGGAAAGGCCCGGTCGTAGAGCGCCGGCATGTCCGCGGCGGCGACCGTGGCCCGCACCACGGCGAGCTGCTGCTCCTCGCGATCCTGCACGACCGGCGTATCGAATGGTGCATCCATCAGCGGCTCCTTTGCCCAAGACAATCCCTACCCCCAGGGTATAACGCAAAAGCGGCCGGCCCCCAGGGGAGGGGACCGGCCGCCAGAGCGCACCGCGTCAAGCGCGGCGACTGCTTACTTCTCCGAGATCAGCGTCTCGTAGGCGTCGGGGTTCTCCGAGATCCACTTCTCGATCGCCTCGGGCTCCTTGCCCTCGCCGAACTCGTTCACGACGAGGTCCTCGAGCGAGCCGTACTGGGCGTCGTCGAGCTTGATGCCCTTGATGAGCTCAGCGGCGTCGGGGTACTTCTCCGAGAAGCCCTTCGTGCCGAGGAAGTGCAGCTTCTCGGGCTCGCCCATGGCGCCCTTCGGGTCCTTCAGATCCTTGAGCGGGAAGGCGTCGTTGGCCCAGAAGGGACGCCACAGCGTCACGACGATGTCCTCCTCGTTCTTGATGGAGTCCTTCAGGGTCGCGAGCATGGTCGCGGTCGACGAGGTGACGAGCTTGTACTCGCTGTCGAGGCCGTACTCGGGCATCATCGTCTTCTCGGTCTGCTCCGTGAGGCCGGCGCTCGGCTCGATGCCGACGATCTTGCCGTCGAAGCGGTCGGCGTTGCCCTTGAGGTCCTCGATCGAGTCGATGTCGACGTAGTCGGGCACCGCGATCGTGAGCACCGCGTTGTCGTAGTACGCGCCGAGGTCTTCGATGTCGTCGCCGTACTTCTCCATGTACTGGGCGTGGGTCTTCTCGGGCCACGCCGAGGGGTAGATGTCGATGTCGCCCGATGCGAGGCCCGTGTAGAGCACGGCCGCCTCGGTGAGCTCCTCCATCTTCACGTCGTAGCCGAGATCCTCGAGCTGGTTCTCGAGCAGGTAGGCGGTGCTCAGGCCGTCGGTCCAGGAGGGGAGGTAACCGAGCGTGATCTCGCCCTTCTCGCCGCCGCCGTTACCGGATCCACCGGATCCCGCCGACGAGCAGCCCGTGAGCGCAATCGCGGCGGCCGCGCCGAGCGCGATGATGCCGGAGAGGTGTCGCTTGTTCATTCTGTTCCTTTCGTCCCCCGCAGAGCGGGTGGTGATTGGTGAGATTTCTTCGCGCGGATCGCGGAGCGCGAATCGCGCACCGCGGATCGCGCACCGCGGATCAGGCGTTTGCGGCGACGCGCGCCGCGGCCTTCCGCTTCTGGATGAGCCCGAGCAGCGAGGACTTGTACTCGCCGCGCGCGCCGAGCGCCGCCGTGACGCGGTCCAGGAAGACCGCGAGGATCACGACGCTCAGGCCCGCCTCGACGCCCTTGCTGACGTTGAGCGTGGAGATGGCCGAGATGACCTCCTTGCCGAGGCCGTCGGCGCCCGCCATACCAGCGACGACCGCCATCGACAGGGCGAGCATGATGACCTGGTTGATCCCGGCCATGATGGTCGGCATGGCGAGGGGGAGCTGGATCCCGCGCAGGATCGAGCCGGGGGTGGCGCCGAAGGCGTAGCCCGCCTCGACGGTCTCCGAGTCGACTCCGCGGATCCCGAGCTCCGTGAAGCGCACGCCGGGCGGCAGCGCGAAGATGATCGTCGCGAAGACGCCTGGCGCGAAGCCGATCGTGAAGAAGATGACCGCGGGGATCAGGTAGACGAACGCGGGCATGGTCTGCATGAAGTCGAGGATCGGCTTGATCACCGCGCTCGCGCGATCGTTGCGGGCGGCGAGGATCCCGAGCGGCACCGCGATGAGCACCGCGATGAGGGTCGCAATGATCACGAGGGAGAGCGTGTACATCGCGTTCTCCCACTGGTCCATCGCGACGATCAGGAGGAACGTGATGACCGTTCCGAGGGCGACCTTCCAGGAGCGCACGAGCCAGCCGATGAGGGCGAGCACGACGATGAGCAGCGGGAAGGGCACGGCGATGAGCAGGTCGCTCAGCGACTCGACGAGCCAGCTCATGACGAAGCCGATCACGTCGAGCACGATCTTGAACGCGTCGTTGAACCAGTCGAGTGCGGCCTCGGCCCAGTCTCCGATGGGGATGCGGAACCCGTCCATCACTTCACCTCCTCGGTTTCGGCGGCCTGCGCTTCGCTCGCATCGAGCGTCGCCGTGATCATGTCGGCCGGGATCGTCGGCGTCGGTTCGATGATCGGGATCTCGGTCGTGACGGCCGGGAGGTCGGTGAGCGCCGCGAGCAGCGTGACGCGCGGCACGACGCCAATGAGGCGGTCCTCCTCGTCAATCACGGCGACCGGCAGTGGGCTCTCGACCGCGAGCTCGAAGAGTTCGGAGATGAATTGGTCGGGCTTCACGATCGAGGGCGTCGGCCGCAGGCGCTCGGTGATGTCGGTGCCGCCCTCGCGGACCTGCCTGAGCACGTCCTTGTCGCGCACGACGCCGAGCAGCTTGCGCGAGCCCGTGGTGACGAAGCACGCGGAGGTCTGCAAATCCCGCATCGTGCGGAGCGCCGTGCGGGGGCCGGCCGAGGCCGGCACGACGGCGCGCGGCGGCTCCATGACGTCGCCCGCCGTGAGCACGCGGGCGCGGTCGACATCCTGCACGAACTGCGCGACGTAGTCGTTCGCCGGATCCGTGAGGATGTCGTTGGGGGAGCCGACCTGCACGATCCGGCCGTCGCGCATGACCGCGATCCGGTCGCCGAGGAACATCGCCTCGTTGAGGTCGTGCGTGATAAACACGATCGTCTTCTGCAGCTCCTGCTGCAGCTCGACGAGCAGCTCCTGCATCTCGCGCCGGATCAGGGGGTCGAGCGCGGAGAACGCCTCGTCCATGAGCAGGATGTCGGTGTCGGCGGCGAAGGCGCGGGCGAGGCCGACGCGCTGCTGCATGCCGCCGGAGAGCTCGCCCGGCAGCTGGTTCTCCCAGCCGGCGAGGCCGACGCGCTCGAGCCAGGCGCGGGCGCGCTCGCGCCGCTTCTCGAGCGGCACGCCCTGGAGCTCGAGCCCGTACGCGGCGTTGTCGAGCACCGTGCGGTGGGGGAGCAGGGCGAAGTGCTGGAAGACCATGGAGAGGCGATCGCGCCGGATCGCGCGGAGCTCGGCCGGGGCCGCGCCTGCGATCTCGCTGCCGAACACCTTGATCGAGCCGTCGGTCGTCTCGCCGAGGCCGTTGAGCATGCGGATGAGCGTCGACTTGCCGGAGCCGGAGAGCCCCATCACGACGAAGATTTCCCCGTGCTGCACGTCGAAGCTGGCGTCGATGACGGCCGCGGTCCCGAGCGACTTGAGCTCGTCGCGACCGGCGCCGTTCCGCAGTCGCTTGACGACCTCCTTGGGTCGCCTGCCAAACACCTTGTAGGCGTTCGTCACCGCGATCGCGGGGTCGTCCGTTGCCGCGGCCTCGTGGGCCGCGCCGGACTCTGTATTCAGATTCACACTTTCCCCTCATAGGAAGTAGAGAAGAGGGCACGCCTGGAGCGTGCGCTGCGCACGGCGAACCGCGGGCGCACGACCCCTTGGCGGCCTCTCGATAGGCCAGAAATTCGTATTGCGGGGCGGAACGCCGCGGCTGCCAATACAGGGCACCAGGTCGCCGGCTCTCGGCGAGAGGACTGGGCAAAAACGGGCGGCAGGCGGAAGCGGTTCCGCGCACATCGCTGTCTTCGACGCTAACAAGGGCGTGTCGCGGATGCAAGGTCAGAGGGTATCGCACACTACGCATAGGAACCACAAAGCACAGCGCTGATCAGGCATTTATATCGGAACACTTCGTTACAGTTTCGTTACTAGCGATGCCCGAAATGGGCCACCTTGCGGCTTGGAACCCCCGCGGCGACCCTGCGCTAGACTGGAGCCATACGACTGCGATCCGGCCATCACCGGGGAGTCTTCGGAAGAACGCCAGGCGCCTCGCGGCACCCGGTCAGTAGAACCGAACGGGGTCGGCCCGTCACAGCCGGAATGAAGTGGCCGAGAATCTCCTGGATACGCGGCAAAGCGGGTGGTACCGCGGGTGGGATCTGGATCCCGAACTCGTCCCGGCGCAGCAGAAGAAGTGTCAGCAGCCGGAATCGAGAAGGAACGCATGCCGTACCCCCAGCAGTCAACGGGCGAAGCTCGCAGCGAGAACCGCGACCACAGCGACCACCAGGATCCCGCGGCCCGCGCGAAGCACGCCGCGCCGCAGGCGGGCGTCTCGCCGTCGCCCAGGTTCCCCGAGATCGAGGAGCGCGTGCTCGCGTTCTGGGAGTCGGACGACACCTTCCAGGAGTCGATCCGCAGGCGTGAGAACGCACCCGAGTGGGTCTTCAACGACGGCCCGCCCTTCGCGAACGGCCTGCCCCACTACGGGCACCTCCTCACGGGCTACGCGAAGGACGTCTTCCCGCGCTTCCAGACGATGCGCGGCTGCAAGGTCGAGCGCCGCTTTGGCTGGGACACGCACGGCCTCCCGGCAGAGCTCGAGGCAATGAAGCAGCTCGGGATCACCGAGAAGTCCGAGATCGAGGAGATGGGCGTCGCCGCCTTCAACGAGAAGGCCCGCGCCTCCGTGCTGCAGTACACGGAGGAGTGGAAGGACTACGTCACCCGGCAGGCGCGCTGGGTCGACTTCGAGCACGGCTACAAGACGCTCGACCTCAGCTACATGGAGAGCGTCATCTGGGCGTTCAAGCAGCTCTACGACAAGGGCCTCGCCTACGAGGGCTCGCGGATCCTGCCGTACTGCTGGCGCGACGAGACCCCGCTCTCGAACCACGAGCTGCGCATGGACGACGACGTGTACCAGATGCGCCAGGATCCCTCGGTCACGGTCACCTTCCCGCTCACCGGCTCGATCGCGGCGGAGCTCGGGATCGCGGGCGCGCGCGCCCTCGCCTGGACCACGACGCCCTGGACGCTGCCGACGAACGAGGCCCTCGCGGTGGGCCCCGAGATCTCCTACGCCGTCGTTCCCGCTGGCCCGAACGGCGCCTCGGACGGGGGCGCGGCCGGCGCGCAGGACTACCTGCTCGCGGCCGATCTCGTGGGCAATCACGCGAAGGATCTCGGCTACGAATCGGCAGCGGACGCGGTCGCGGGGGTCACCCGCACGATCGCCGGATCCGAGCTCGCCGGGGTCCGCTACGAGCGCCTCTTCGACTACTTCGCCGACGCCGAGACGTGGGGCACGGAGAACTGCTGGCAGATCCTCGTCGACGGCTACGTCACGACGACGGACGGCACGGGCATCGTGCACCAGGCGCCCGCCTACGGCGAGGACGACCACCGCCTCGCGACCGCAGCGGGCATGCCGACGATCGTGAGCGTCGACGACGGCGGCCGCTTCGTCGCCGCCGTGACCGACGTCGCCGGCGAGCTCTGGATGGACGCGAATCGCCCGCTCATCAGGCTCCTCCGCGAGCGCGGCCGGCTCCTGCGCGAGCAGAGCTACGAGCACTCGTACCCGCACTGCTGGCGCTGCCGCAACCCGCTCATCTACAAGGCCGTCTCGAGCTGGTTCGTGCGCGTCACCGAGATCAAGGAGCGCCTGCTCGAGGTCAACGAGCAGATCAACTGGGTGCCGGAGAACGTCAAGCACGGCCAGTTCGGCAAGTGGCTCGAGGGCGCGCGCGACTGGTCGATCAGCCGCAACCGCTTCTGGGGCAGCCCGATCCCGGTGTGGAAGAGCGACGATCCCGAGTTCCCGCGGATCGACGTCTACGGATCCATCGCCGAGCTCGAGCGCGACTTCGGCGAGCTGCCGCGGAACGCGGCCGGCGAGGTCGACCTGCACCGCCCCTACATCGACGGGCTCACGCGCCCGAACCCGGACGACCCCACGGGCCGATCCACGATGCGCCGGATCGAGGACGTGCTCGACGTCTGGTTCGACTCGGCCTCGATGCCGTTCGCGCAGGCGCACTACCCATTCGAGAACCAGGAGTGGTTCGACACGCACCAGCCCGCCGACTTCATCGTCGAGTACATCGGGCAGACGCGCGGCTGGTTCTACGTGCAGCACGTCCTCGCGACGGCGCTCTTCGACCGGCCCGCGTTCAAGAACGTGATCAGCCACGGGATCGTGCTCGGCTCCGACGGCAACAAGATGTCGAAGTCGCTGCGGAACTACCCGGACGTGAACGAGGTCTTCCACCGCGACGGCTCCGACGCGATGCGCTGGTTCCTCATGGCCTCGCCCGTCGTGCGCGGCGGCAACCTGATCGTGACCGAGGAGGGGATCCGCGAGGGCGTGCGCCAGTTCATCCTGCCGCTCTGGAACTCCTGGTACTTCTTCAGCCTGTACGCGAACGCCGACGGCGTCATGGGGGAGTGGCGCACCGATTCGAGCGACCCGCTCGACCGGTACATCCTCGCGAAGACGGGGGATCTCGTGCGCGAGGTGCAGGCGCACCTCGACGGGCTCGACACGACCTCGGCCGCCGAGGCGCTGCGCGCCTTCGCCGAAACCCTCACGAACTGGTACGTGCGGCGATCCCGCGACCGCTTCTGGGCCGGCACGACGGGGGAGCACGGCGACCCCGCGAACCGCCAAGCCTTCGACACGCTCTACACCGTGCTCGAGACGGTCGCGCGCGTCGCGGCCCCGCTCGCACCCCTCGTCACTGAGGAGCTGTGGCGCGGGCTCACGGGCGGCCGATCCGTGCACCTCGAGGACTTCCCCTCGGCGGCCGAGTTCCCGGCCGATCCGGAGCTCGTTGCCGCGATGGACGAGATCCGCCAGATCACCTCGCAGGCGCTCGCGCTGCGCAAGGCGAAGCGCCTGCGCGTGCGGCTCCCGCTCGCGGAGCTCACGGTCGTGACGCCGCGCGCCGAGGCCCTCGCGCCCTTCGTCGACATCCTGCGCGAGGAGCTCAACGTCAAGACCGTGCAGCTCGTGCAGCAGACCGAGACGAGCGCCGCCGACCACGGCATCGTGCACACGCTCGCCGTGAACGCGCGCGCCGCCGGCCCGCGCCTCGGCAAGCAGGTGCAGCTCGCGATCAAGGCCGCGAAGTCGGGCGACTGGTCCGAGGCGGACGGCGTCGTGACGGCGGGCGGGATCGCGCTCGAGCCGCACGAGTACGAGCTGACTCTCAGCGTCGGGGGCGGATCGCCTGAGAACGACGCCGAGGCGCCCGCGCTCGCGCTCATCGCGGGCGGCGGCTTCGTGCTGCTCGAGACGGAGACGACCCCCGAGCTCGAGGCCGAGGGAATCGCGCGCGACGCGATCCGCGCCGTCCAGGAGGCCCGCAAGCAGGCCGGCCTCGACGTCAGCGACCGCATCGTGCTCGCGCTGAACGCCGAGCCCGAGCTCGCGCGCGCCCTCGAGGCGCACCGCGAGCTCATCGCCGCCGAGACCCTCGCCGAGGGCTTCGCCGTGCAGCCGACCGAGGGCGTGGCGCAGCTCGCGAAGGAGCTCGAGCCCGCGGGCGACGGCGTCTTCCGCAGCGCGGCCGAAAAGGCGCTCGGCGCCGACAAGGCCCCGCTCATCATCACGATCGACGCGACGGGAGCTGGTGCGCGATGAGCCCGATCATTCCTGGCGGAGCCGGGGCGGCGGGATCCGGATCCGGATCCGGCGCGGCGGGATCCGGATCCGGGGCCACGCCGGCCGAGGCCGTCTACGAGCAGCTGCTCGAGCGCGTCGGCGAGGCGAACCCGCGGCCCCGGATCGAGCCCGTGCGCAGGCTGGCCGAGCTCGCGGGCAGCCCGCAGCTGTCGTACCCCGTGATCCAGGTCGCCGGCACGAACGGCAAGACCTCGACGAGCCGCGCGATCGAGTCGCTGATGCGGGCCCACGGCCTGCGCACCGGGCTCTTCACGAGCCCGCACCTCGTCGACTTCACCGAGCGCTTCCAGATCGACGGGGCGCCCATCGCAGGCTCGGCGCTCGCCGAGGCGTGGGAGGAGCTGTCGGCGCCGCTCGCGGTCGTCGACGCCGAGCTCGAGGCCGCGGGCCAGGGCCCCATCACGTTCTTCGAGGCGCTCGCGGTGCTCGCCTTCACGGCGTTCGCGGACGCGCCCGTCGAGGTCGCGGTCGTCGAGGTCGGCATGGGTGGCGAGTGGGACGCGACGAACATCGCCGACGCCCAGGTCGCCGTCTTCACGCCCATCGACCTCGACCACACGGCGATCCTCGGGCCCGACATCGAGACGATCGCGCGCACGAAGGCCGGGATCGTGAAGGACGGCTCGACCGTCGTCTCCGCGGAGCAGGATCCCGCCGCCCTCGCCGAGCTCGAGGCCGCCGCGGCCGAGCACGGATCCCGCATCGTGGTGCAGGGCCGCGACTTCCGGCTCGCCGAGGACCGCCTCGCGGTCGGCGGCCGCCAGATCGACGTCGTCGGCATCACGGGCGCGGGCTACGACCCGGCGTTCGTGCCGCTCTTCGGGCGCCACCAGGCCGAGAACGTCGCGCTCGCGATGGCCGCCGTCGAGGCGTTCTTCGGGGCGGAACGCCCGATCCCGGAGGAGGTGCTCGACGAGGGCCTCGGCCAGCTCACCTCGCCGGGCCGGCTGCAGCTCATCGGCAGCGACCCGATCGTCTACGTCGACGCCGCGCACAATCCGCACGGCGCGGCGGCCCTCACGCGGGCCGTCACGGAGTCGTTCTCGTTCGACGAGCTCGCGCTCGTCGTGGGCGTGCTCGCCGAGAAGGACGCCGAGGGGCTCCTGGCGGAGCTCGCGCCGATCGCGCACCGCGTCATCCTGACGCCCGTAGACTCGCCGCGCACCCTCGATCCGGAGGCGCTGCTCGAGGTCGCGGAGCGCGCGATCCCCGACACGCCCATCGAGCTCGCGGGCTCCCTCCCCGAGGCACTCGACGAGGCGCGGGCGTGGGCCGGCCGCTCCGAGGGGCGGGCCGTGCTCGTCGTCGGCTCCGTCGTGCTCGCGGGCGAGGCGATCGCCTTCGCGCGCGCCGAGGGCTGGGGGACCGCATGAGCGCCGGGGTGCCGGGCGGGCTCGGCGATCACTCCGGCGACGGGCGATCCGGCGACGACGAGGAGCTGAAGCTCTCGCCCTCCGAGACGATGGCGCACAACTCCGCAATGCGGATCGCCGGCGCCCGCAAGGGCAAGCAGTCTACGCAGCGCGCGCTCGCCTCGATCGTGCTCGGCTTCGAGCTCATAATTGTCGTGCTCATCGGCCTCACCCTCTTCGGGCTCGGCACCCTGGAGCCGCGCGAGCTCGGCCTCTATCTCGGCGGCGGGCTCGCCGTGATCATCGTGGTCGCGCTCGCCCTCATGCGCCGGGGCCGGATCGGGATCGTGCTCGGCTGGGTCGTGCACGGGCTCATGCTCGCGACCGGGTTCCTGCTGCCGATGGCCGTCGTCGTGGGGCTGCTGTTCACCGCGCTCTGGATCTACTGCATGGTGAAGGGCGCGCAGATCGACCGCGACCGGGAGGCCTGGCTCGCGGGGCACTGATCCGGTGCACTGATCCGGTGCCAGCTTGGATGTCAGTGCCCGCCACTACACTGGATGACGGGGCGAGCGCCCCGCAGATTTCTCACCGAAGGAGCGTGCATGTCCGCAGAAGAGACCCTGATCCTGGTTAAGCCCGATGGCGTTGCCCGGGGCCTCACCGGCGAAATCCTGCGCCGCGTGGAGGCGAAGGGATACCGGATCACCGGCCTGCGCATGCTGTCGGCCGACCGGGAGCTGCTCGCCGCGCACTACGCCGAGCACGAGGGCAAGCCCTTCTACGAGCCGCTCATCGAGTTCATGTCGTCGGGTCCGACGGTCGCCGTGCGCGCCGAGGGCAATCGCGTGATCGAGGGCTTCCGTTCGCTCGCCGGCACGACCGACCCCACGACGGCGGCGCCCGGCACGATCCGCGGCGACCTCGGCCGCGACTGGGGCCTCGCCGTGCAGCAGAACCTCGTCCACGGCTCCGACTCGCCCGAGTCGGCCGCGCGCGAGCTCGCGCTCTGGTTCGCCTGAGCTCGGATCCGGGGCTGGGGGAGCGTTGACGGGCTCGGCTCTTTCGGGCTCGGCGGATCGCTCCGTCGAGCCCCTCTCGGCCGCCGAGGCGCGCCGCGTCGCCCTCGCCGCGCAGGGCTTTTCCGGCTCGGCGCGGCTGCGCAAGCGCCGCCCGTTTGACCCGGCGCTCGAGTCCCTGCACGTGCTGCAGATCGACTCGGTCAACGTGTTCGCGCGCAGCCACTACCTGCCCGTGTTCTCGCGGCACGGCGGGTACGACGCCGCGGCGCTCGACCGCCATCTCTGGGGGAGCGGCGAGTTCACCGAGTACTGGGCACACGAGGCGGCCTTCATCCCGGTCGGCGACCGGCCGCTCTTCGGCTGGCGCATGGACCGCTTCCGAGAGCGCTACGCGGCCGACGGCCGCACCTCCCAGCTCGCGCCCGTGCTCGATGCAGTGCGCGCGCGGCTCGCGGACGGCGGCCCGCAGTTCGTGCGCGAGCTCGAGGACGGCCCGCGCGAGCGCCGAGGCCCCTGGTGGGACTGGAGCGACACGAAGCGCGCCGTCGAGATGCTCTTCGCCTGGGGCGAGGTCGTGACGGCGGGGCGCGAGGGCTTCCAGCGCCGCTACGCGCTCGCCGAACAGGTGCTTCCGCCCTCGGCGCTGAGCGCGATCCCGCGCGAGGAGGCGCACCGCGAGCTCATCTCGCGCGCCGCCCGCTCGCTCGGCGTCGGCACGCTCGCGGACCTCGCCGACTACCACCGCCTGTCCGCGGCGGACGCGCGCGCCGCCGTGCGCGATCTCGAGGAGTCCGGCGAGCTCCTGCCCGTGCGCGTGGCCGGCTGGGGTGGATCCCGCCCGGAACGCGCCTGGCTGCACCGCGACGCGCGGATCCCGAGCCGCCTCGCCCCCGACGCACTCCTCACGCCGTTCGACCCCGTGGTGTGGTTCCGGCCGCGGGCGGAGCGCATGTTCGACTTCCACTACCGCATCGAGATCTACACGCCGAAGGAAAAACGCCAGTTCGGCTACTACTGCCTGCCCCTCATGGTCGGCGGGCGGCTCGCGGGCCGCATCGACCTGAAGGCCGACCGCGCCGGGCGCCAGCTCCTCGTGCAGGCCGCGTGGCAGGAGCCGGGCGCGCCGGCGCGCACCGCCGCGGCGGCGCAGGCGCTGCTCGCGCAGGCCGCCGCGTGGCAGGGGCTCGACGCGGTCGCGGTGAGCGGCGTCGGCAACCTGCCGCTCCCGGCCGCGTTCGACGCCGCGCCGTAGCGCGGCGCCCGCCCGCGCCCGCCCCTGCAGTAGCTCCGAAATCTGCAGTCGCTCCTACGATCCACCCCCAAATCAACGGAGCGAGCGCAGATCTCGGAGCGACCACCGCGCCCGCGCCCGCCGCACCGACTCCGGCGAGCCCCGCCCTCGCCGCGCCCGCCCCTGCCGTAGCTCCGAATTCTGCAGTCGCTCCTACGATCCGCCCCCAAAGCAACGGAGCGAGCGCAGATCTCGGAGCGACCGCCGCGCCTGCGCCCGCCGCACCTACTCCGGCGAGCCCCGCCCTCGCCGCGCCCGCGCCCGCCCCTGCCGTAGCTCCGAACTCTGCAGTCGCTCATACGATCCACCCCCAAATCAACGGAACGAGCGCAGATCTCGGAGCGACCGCCGGGCCGAGCGCGCCTCACGCCCCGGGCACGCCCCGCCCCTCCAGCTCCTCGGCGACCGCCCGCAGCATCCCTTTCGGGTCGTCGGACCAGAAGCGCAGCACCTCAATCTCCTGGTCACCGCCCTTGGGCGGCAGCCCGGGGAGGCGCACCCGAGTCGGCCCCTCGAGGCGCAACTCAAGGTTGGTCTCGGAGGCGATCCGGATCGCGCAGACGCGGGCGCCGTCCTCGTCGAAGAGGCGCTTGGGCTTGTTGTCGGGATCGTTCGGGTCGCTCTTCGTCTCAAACAGCCTGATTTCAGCGAAGTTCTCCCAGGGGATCGCGATGTCCAGCTCAAGCCCCTCGCGCACCCGGATCCCGCGCGGCCCCACCGTGTGCGGCCGCGTGAGGTACCCGCAGAGCAGGCCGATCATCCAGGTCACACCCCAGATCCCGAGCACGAGGAAGAAGATGCGCACGGGCAGCCAGCGGTGCACGATGAAGTCCAGGATCGGGATCTCCACCGCGGAGACCACCATGAGCACGATGAGCACCGTGAGCACGGGGCGGTGGTAGCGAAATCCCCGATCGCCGGGCGAAAGCTTGGGGCGGCGCGCGATCACGCGCCAGAGGCTCTCGGTGATCCGGAGCTCCATGATGACGGCCCGCTTCGCAAGGCTCCACGCCCGCTGCGGCAGCCCCGGACGGGAGCCGGCGCCGGGGATCATCACGCTTTCCCCTGCTCCGAGCCGGTTTCGCCGCGGTCGCGCTCAACCGCGTCGAAGCGTTCGGCCGGCCCGCGCACGAGCTCGCTCAGGCGCCAAAAGACGGCGTCGACGCCGCGTTCGAAGGCCTCCCGATCCGGCTCAGCGACCGCGGAGATGAGCGTCGCGTTGAGACGGGAATGCGACTCGGACATGCCGCTCATCAGGGACTCCGCCTGTTCGGTGAGGGTCACGAGCGTGGCCCGCCGGTCACTCGGGTGCGGCTTGCGCACGACGTACCCCGTGCTTTCGAGCCCGTCGACGAGCGAGGAGACGCTGCGCGGCGTGATCCCGAGCACGCGGGAGAGGGCGCGCTGCGTCTGCGGGCCCGTGTGATGGAGGACCCAGAGTGCGTGGATCCGGGGCTGCGTGAGGCTCGTGCCCGCGAAGGCCCGCTGCGTGTCGCGCGCGAAGAGCTCACTGATCGCGAGCAGGCGGTCCAGGATCGTGGGGTCCATGTCGGTACAGTATCACTTGATTACATCATGTACCTAGATTCTCACGGGCCGCGAGGCCCCAGATTCGGCGCCGGATCAGGATCCGGATCCGCCCCGCGCGAACCGGATCCGTGAATGTCAGTGGTCCCGAGTAGTGTCGAAGACATGGAACCCACGCGCAGCGTCAGGCCCTTCGAAGTGGTCAGCGAGTACGAGCCGAGCGGCGATCAGCCGAAGGCGATCGAGGAGCTCGCGAGCCGCATCAACGCGGGCGAGACCGATGTGGTGCTGCTCGGCGCCACGGGCACGGGCAAGTCTGCGACCACGGCCTGGCTCATCGAGGCGGTGCAGCGGCCCACGCTCGTGCTCGCCCACAACAAGACCCTCGCGGCGCAGCTCGCGAGTGAGTTCCGGCAGCTGCTGCCGAACAACTCGGTGGAGTACTTCGTCAGTTACTACGACTATTACCAGCCGGAGGCCTACGTCCCGCAGACCGACACCTTCATTGAAAAGGATTCGTCGGTAAACGCGGAGGTGGAGCGGCTCCGCCACTCGACCACGAATGCGCTGCTGAGCAGGCGAGACACGGTGGTCGTTTCGACCGTGTCGTGCATCTACGGCCTCGGCAAGCCCGAGGAGTACTACGAGGCGATGGTGCCGCTCGCGGTGGGCGACGTGCTGAATCGCGACGTGCTGCTGCGCCGCTTCGTCGACATGCAGTACCAGCGCAACGACATCGAGTTCGTGCGCGGCAACTTCCGGGTCCGGGGCGACACGGTCGAGATCATCCCGATGTACGAGGAGTTGGCGGTCCGGATCGAATTCTTCGGCGACGAGATCGAGGCGCTCTACTACCTGCACCCGGTCACGGGCGAGGTCATCAA
The DNA here is from genome assembly GCF_050310065.1 of Leucobacter luti. GTDB lineage: Bacteria > Actinomycetota > Actinomycetes > Actinomycetales > Microbacteriaceae > Leucobacter > Leucobacter luti_B. The sequence continues at coordinate 2,066,694 of NZ_CP190007.1, forward strand.
GCAGGTCGAGACGGTGTCGGTGTTCCCCGGCTCGCACTACGTCGCGAGCCGCCAGGTGATGAATCGGGCGATGGGCCAGATCTCTGCGGAGCTCGACCAGCGCACGCGCGAGCTCAAGCAGCAGAACAAGCTCGTCGAGGAGCAGCGTCTGCGCATGCGCACCACCTTCGACCTCGAGATGATGGAGCAGATCGGCTTCTGCTCGGGCATTGAAAACTATTCGCGGCACATCGACGGCCGCGAGCCGGGGGAGGCGCCGCACTGCCTCCTCGATTACTTCCCCGACGATTTCCTCGTCGTGATCGACGAGTCGCACGTCACGGTTCCGCAGATCGGGGCGATGTTCGAGGGCGATTCCTCGCGCAAGCGCACGCTCGTCGACCACGGCTTCCGCCTGCCGAGCGCGCTCGATAACCGGCCGCTCAAGTTCTCGGAGTTCAAGGATCGTGTGGGGCAGACCGTGTACCTCTCGGCGACGCCGGGCAAGTACGAGATGGAGCTCGCGGACGGGGTCGTGGAGCAGATCATCCGCCCCACCGGCCTCGTCGATCCGGAGATCGTCGTGAAGCCCACGAAGGGCCAGATCGACGACCTGCTCGAGGAGGTGCGGGCCCGCGCCGAGCGTGACGAGCGGGTGCTCGTCACGACGCTCACGAAGAAGATGGCCGAGCAGCTCACCACGTTCATGGAAGAGGCGGGGATCCGGGTCAGGTATCTGCACTCCGACGTCGATACGCTGCGCCGCGTCGAGCTCCTCACCGAGCTGCGGGCCGGCGTCTTCGACGTGCTCGTGGGCATCAACCTGCTCCGCGAGGGCCTCGACCTACCCGAGGTGTCGCTCGTCGCGATCCTCGACGCAGACAAGGAGGGCTTCCTTCGCTCGAGCACCTCGCTCATCCAGACGATCGGTCGCGCCGCGCGCAACGTGTCGGGCCAGGTGCACATGTACGCCGACACGATCACGCGCTCGATGCGCGAGGCGATCGACGAGACGAACCGCCGCCGCGAGATCCAGGTCGCGTACAACGAGGAGCACGGGATCGACCCGCAGCCGCTCCGCAAGAAGATCGGCGACATCACGGAGATGCTGGCGCGCGAGGCCGCCGACACGGAGGACGTGCTCTCCCGCACGGGCGCGCACGCGCAGCGCAAGGGCGGCTCGCCGCAGCGAGCCAAGGGCAAGGCCGCGGCGCGCGCCGGCGCAATCGCGGAGGAGGGCTCGGCGAAGCTCGAGGAGCTCATCTCCGACCTCACGGAGCAAATGCTCGCGGCGGCCGAGGAGCTCAAGTTCGAGCTGGCGGCACGGCTCCGCGACGAGGTGTCGGAGCTCAAGCGCGAGCTCCGCAGCATGGAGGCCGCAGGCCACCTCTAACTGACCTGAACCGAATAGTGTGGCCACATGAGCCTGCAATTCGACTTCATCGGCATCGTGACCCGCGACCTCGCCGCGTCCCTCGCCTTCTACCGCCTCCTCGGCCTCGACATCCCCGAGCACCCCGCCGACGCGCCGCACGTCGAACACGTGCTCCCGAGCGGGATGAAGCTCGCGTGGGACCCCGTCGCCACCATCCAGAGCTTCGACCCCGACTTCGATCCCGGCGCGACCGGATCCGGAATCGGCTTCGCATTCCAGGCCGGATCGGCCGAGGAGGTCGACGCGGCGCACGCCGCCATCGTCGCCGCGGGGCACGAGTCGAAGGCCAAGCCGTGGGACGCCCCGTGGGGCCAGCGCTACGCGAGCGTGCTCGATCCCGACGGGAACGGAATCGACATCTACGCCCCGCTCAGCTGACGCCGAGCTCTGCCTGCACCGCGACCGGCTGGCGCAGGATCGTGCGGCAGCGCTCGGCCGGCACCCGCCGGAAGTCGCTCAGGTAAATCTCGTGGTGGCGGCCGGCGAGCGAGAGCCCCTGATCAGCAATGAACTCCTCGTGCATGCGCTCGAGCACGGGCCCCTCATCGTCGAAGGATCCGACGTGCAGCGTCTGCACGCACTCGCCCTCGTCGAGCCTGAAGAGCCGGACCTGCCCGACGAGATCCGGGGCGCCCTTCGCGAGCGCGGCGGCCCGCGCCGCCTCGACCTCGGCCGCGCCGAGCCACTCGGGCACGAGTAGCATCGCGGTCCAGTGCCAGAGGTTCTTGTCCCGGCCGCTCGTGAAGGACGCCATGTCATCCGCCCACCAGAGCGCCTCGAGCGGGGGCACGACGTAGTCGCGGCCGAGCTCGTTCTTGCTCAGAAACTTCAGCTTGTAGGCGAGCGGGTACAGGGCGCCGAGCGCCGACGCGAACTCCTCGGAGGTGTTCGGATCGCCGGATCCTTCGAGCGCGAGATAGCTCCGTTCCGGGATCCGCAGTCGCTCGAACGAGCCGACCCGCCCCCGGTACCCGGAAACCACCCGCTTCAGATCCACCTTGCCGGTTCTGCCCTCCATGTGCGAATTATCGCTGATAAACCACACAGCGAGGGCAGAACCGGCAAGGTAGAGGCGAGCTAGAGGAGGGTGTAGGCGTAGCGGGTCGCCACGCGGTCGATCAGCGCCGTGAGCTCCGGGCGGTCGAGCGGGATGAGCGCGAGCGGGTGCTCCGGCAGCGCTGAGGCGGCCGGCGCCCAGAGCGCCACGACGCGCGCGCTCGGGACCAGGGACGACGCAGACACCACCCCGTCGAGCTCCGGATAGCGCGCCGCGATCGCCCGCGCCCAGGCGCGGGAGCGCGCCCGCTCGCCCGAGGCGATCGCCGCGTTGCCTCCCGCGACCGCGATCCAGTCGCTGTCGGCGAGGTCGAGGAGCCGGAGCGGACGCGCGGCCTCGAACGCCGCGAGCACGGGCGCACCGGCGGAACGCCTGATCATACGCTGTTCCTGGAAGACCTCGAGGAGCGCAGCCGCGAACGGCCCGTCAAGACTGTCCTCGGCCCCCACGGGCCCCTCGAGCACCGCGTACATCACCCCGACGCCGTCATGCTCGCCGACGGGCTCCGGGTGCGGGTCGAAGCGCCCGTCGAGCGGCCCGTACGTGCGAAACGCGTGCCACTCGGTCGGGTGCGCGCCGCCCGAGCGGTAGATCCGCGCGAGCAGCGCCCCCGCGGGCACGGCACGCACCCACGTCGGGTCGCCCGAGAGCTCCGGGAACCGCCCCGGATCGGGCGCGGGCAGCGACTCACTCACCGAGCTGGCCCCTACGGCAGCCGGTTCAGCGCGTCGTCGACGGCGGCAGCCGCCGCCTCGGGATCGCCGCCCTGTGCGAGCCACTCGAACGGCGCGAGCGCCTCGTCGCCCGCGGTGAGCCGCGGCGCGGGCGACGTGAGCACGCGCTCGGCGAGGAGCAGCGGGGTCCCGGCCCCGATCACGCGGGCGACCTGGCCCCAGCCCGGCAGCTCGCGCCCCTCGGGGAACTGGAACGCGGGAAGCGCCCATCCGTCGCTCCTGCGGTGCGCGATGAGCGTGCCGGCCGCGCAGCGCTGGCGCACGCGCGCCGCCGTCACCCCGAGCATCTCCGCGACCTCGGCCACCGTGTGGGTGCGCGCCGCCATCTCCCGCTCCCACAGCTTGCCCCGCATGGTCGCAGGCAGCGCCGACGGCTCCATGAGCGCCTCCTCGGCGACCCCGAGGCGCGCGAGCGCCGACATCTCCGGCGCCGTCATCCGGCGGGCGTCGGCCCGCTGGTGCGCGAGGATCTCGCCGAGCATCTCCTCGGCGAGCTCGAGCCGGTCGCCGTCGATCTGGGTGACAAGCGCGAGCAGCCGATCCCGCTCCGGATCGGCACCGGGGGCCGGCGAACCAACGGCGGCAGCCCCGGCAACCCGCTCGGATCGACGCCGTCCGGCGGCGGGGGAGAGGTGCGCGATCGACATCTCGCACTCCTTTCGTTTGCTTACCTCGATAATACGCGAAAGCTCCCCAGATGGGAAGCTTGCCCACAGCGAAATCACTCGCACATATGTTCGAATTTCCAGGCTCGGGCGCATAGGATGGAGCAGTGACTTCGAAGACCACCGCACCGATCCGCTCGTCCGCTGCTCACGCTCAGATCAGCATCCAGGGAGCACGGGTCCACAACCTGCAGAACGTGGATCTCGCGATCCCGCGCGACTCGATGGTCGTCTTCACCGGGCTCTCGGGCAGCGGCAAGTCGAGCCTCGCGTTCGACACGATCTTCGCCGAGGGGCAGCGGCGCTATGTCGAGTCGCTCAGCGCCTACGCGCGCCAGTTTCTCGGCCAGGTGGATCGCCCCGACGTGGACTTCATCGAGGGCCTCAGCCCCGCGGTCTCGATCGACCAGAAGTCCACGAACCGAAACCCGCGCTCGACCGTCGGCACGATCACCGAGATCTACGACTACATGCGCCTCCTCTGGGCCCGCGTCGGGATCCCGCACTGCGCGGTCTGCGGCGAGCGGATCGCGTCGCAGACGGTCCAGCAGATCGCCGATCGCCTCATGGAGCTCCCCGAACGCACGCGCTATCAGGTGCTCGCACCCGTGGTCTCGAAGAAGAAGGGCGAGTTCGTCGACCTCTTCCAGGACCTCGCGGCGGGCGGCTACTCGCGCGCGCTCGTCGACGGCGAGCTCATCCAGCTATCGGATCCGCCGAAGCTGAAGAAGCAGATCAAGCACGACATCTCGGTCGTGGTGGATCGCCTCGTCGCCGGCCCAGACGTGCTCGGTCGGCTGACCGACTCGCTCGAGACCGCGCTCCGCCTCGCGGGCGGCGTCGTCACGATCGATTTCGTCGACCTCGACGCCGACGATCCGGAGCGGACCAGGCGATTCTCCGAGAACCTCTCGTGCCCGAATCAGCACCCGGTGCAGCTCACCGAGATCGAGCCGCGCACCTTCTCGTTCAACGCGCCCTTCGGCGCGTGCCCCACGTGCTCCGGCCTCGGCACGAGCATGTCGGTCGACGAGGATCTCGTGCTCGGCGATCCCGAGCTCTCGATCACCGAGGGCGTCATCGTGCCGTGGACGAGCCAGGGCAAGAGCCTCTACCAGTACTACGACAAGCTGCTCCGCGGTCTTGCTCGGGATCTGGACTTCTCGCTCGACACCCCGTGGCAGGATCTGCCGGAGGAGGTCACGCAGGCCGTCCTCTACGGCAACAACTTCAAGGTCAGCGTGCGGTGGAAGAACCGCTTCGGCCGGGAGGTGAAGTATTCGTCGGGCTTCGAGGGCGTGATCCCGTTCATCGAACGGCAGTACGCCGAGGCGGAGTCCGATGCGAAGCGGGATCGCTGGTCGGAGTTCCTGCGCGAGGTGCCGTGCCACGCGTGTAACGGCCAGCGCCTGAAGCCCGAGGTCCTCGCGGTCACGGTCGACGGCCAGTCGATCGCCGGCGTGGGCGAGTTCAGCCTCACCAACGCGAAGCGCTTCTTCGACGACGTCGTGCTCACGGAGCGCGAGGCGAAGATCGCCGCCCAGGTGCTACGCGAGATCCGGCTCCGCTTCGACTTCCTCATCGAGGTCGGCCTCGGCTACCTCACGCTCGCGCGCGCCGCCGGCACCCTGTCGGGCGGCGAGGCGCAGCGGATCCGGCTCGCGACGCAGATCGGTTCAGGCCTCACCGGCGTGCTCTACGTGCTCGACGAGCCGAGCATCGGCCTGCATCAGCGCGACAATCGCAGGCTCATCGAAACGCTCCTCAAGCTGCGGGATCTCGGCAACACCCTCATCGTGGTCGAGCACGACGAGGAGACGATCGAGTCGGCCGACTGGGTCGTCGACATCGGGCCGGGCGCGGGCGTCGAGGGCGGCACGGTCGTGCACTCGGGCAGCTACTCGGGGCTGATCGACAACCCCCGCTCCATCACGGGGGATTACCTCGCGGGCCGGCGCGGAATCGAAACCCCGAAGAAGCGCCGCAAGCGCGACAAGAAGCGCGAGCTCAAGGTGGTCGGCGCCCGTTCGAACAACCTGCAGAACGTCGACGCGACCTTCCCGCTCGGCGTCATGACGGCAGTGACGGGCGTCTCCGGCTCGGGGAAGTCGACGCTCGTCAACGACATCCTGTACCGGGTGCTCGCGAACCAGCTCAACGGCGCGCGCCTCGTGCCGGGCAAGCACACCCGCGTCACGGGTCTCGAGCACCTCGACAAGGTCGTGCACGTGGATCAGGCGCCGATCGGGCGCACCCCGCGCTCAAACCCGGCGACCTACACGGGCGTCTTCGACAAGATCCGCAACCTCTTTGCCGAGACCCCCGAGGCGAAGACCCGCGGCTACCTGCCCGGGCGCTTCAGCTTCAACGTCAAGGGCGGCCGCTGCGAGGCGTGCTCCGGCGACGGCACGCTGAAGATCGAGATGAACTTCCTCCCCGACGTCTACGTCGCGTGCGAGGTGTGCGGCGGATCCCGCTACAACCGCGAGACCCTGCAGGTCCGCTACAAGGGCAAGAACATCTCGGAGGTCCTCGAGATGCCGATCGCGGAGGCGGAGGAGTTCTTCGAGCCGATCTCGAGCATCCACCGCTACATGAAGACCCTGGTCGACGTGGGTCTCGGCTACGTGCGCCTCGGGCAGAGCGCTACGACCCTCTCCGGCGGCGAGGCGCAGCGCGTGAAGCTCGCGACCGAGCTGCAGAAGCGCTCGAACGGCCGCAGCATCTACGTGCTCGACGAGCCGACGACGGGCCTCCACTTCGAGGACGTGCGCAAGCTCCTGCTCGTGCTGAACGGCCTCGTCGACAAGGGCAACACGGTCATCACGATCGAGCACAACCTCGATGTGATCAGGAGCGCGGACTGGGTGATCGACCTCGGCCCCGAGGGCGGATCCGGCGGCGGGCAGATCATCGCGGAGGGCACGCCGGAGCAGCTCGCCAAGCACCCGGAGAGCCACACGGGCCGCTTCCTCGCGGAGGTGCTCGATGGCTGGGCCGCGAAGTCGGCGAAGGCTGCGAAGTCGGCCGAGTCGGCGAGGACGGCGAAGTCGGCGCGGGCCGCCGAGGCCCAGCGGGTGAGCGCGTAGTGACGGGCCGGTTCCTCCCGTGATGGCGGAGACGGACCACCGCGCCGCCTTCCGCCCGGCCCAGGGCGAGATCCCGACGTCGCCGGGCGTCTACCGCTTCAGCGACAAGCACGGCCGGGTCCTCTACATCGGCAAGGCGAAGAACCTCCGGTCGCGGCTCTCGAACTACTTCCAGCCGCTGCACTCGCTCATGCCGCGCACGCGCCGCATGCTCGCGCTCGCGGCCCGGGTCGACTGGACGGTCGTCGCGACCGACACCGAGTCGCTCGTGCTCGAGCACACCTGGATCACGGAGTTCAAGCCCCCGTTCAACGTCCAGTTCAAGGACGACAAGACGTATCCGTACCTCGCGGTGACTCTGCGCGAGGAGTCGCCGAGGCTCATCATCACGCGCAACGAGCGCATCCGCGGCGCGCGCTACTTCGGCCCCTATCCGAAGGTGTGGGCGCTCCGCGAGACGACGGGCCTCCTGCAGCAGGCGTTTCCGATCCGCACGTGCAACGACGCGGACTACAAGCGCGCGATGACGAGCGGCCGCCCCTGCCTCGCCGGCCAGATCGGCCGCTGCAACGGCCCCTGCTCGGGCCGGCTCACGATCGAGGAGCACCGCGAGCGCGTCGAGGAGCTCGTCTCCTTCCTCGCCGGCGGCGACACGAGCCACCTGCGCGCCCTGCAGCGCCGAATGCGCGACGCCGCAGCCGAGCAGCGCTACGAGGACGCGGCGCGGCTGCGGGATCAGGTGCAGGCCGTCGAGCACGTCATGGAGAAGAACGCGGTCGTGCTCGGCATGGACGTGAACGTCGACGTCTTCGGCCTCCGCGCAGACGAGCTCGCCGCGGCCGCCCACCAGTTCATTATCCGCGGCGGCCGGATCCGGGGCGAGCGCAGCTGGGTCGTCGACGTGGAGCTCGACGATTCCCCGGAAACGCTGCTGGAGCAGGTCATCCAGTCGGCTTACGAGGGGGAGCGGGAGCCGCCGCCGGAGATCCTCGTCCCCGTGATGCCGGGCGACACTGAGGCGCTGCAGAACGCGCTGAGCGCGCAGCGGCCGAGGCGCGGGCGCGTGCGCGTGCGCGTCCCCGAGCGCGGCGACAAGGTGCAGCTCATGGAGCGCGCCGTACTGAACGCGGGGGAGCACCTGATCAGGCACAAGCTCAAGCGGGCCGCGGATCTCACCGCGCGCACTGACGCGCTCGCCGAGATCCAGCGCTCGCTCGGCATGACCGAGGCCCCGCTCCGGATCGAATGCATCGACGTCTCGCACCTCCAGGGCACCGACGTCGTCGCCTCGCTCGTCGTCTTCGAGGACGGGCTCCCGGCCAAGGGCGCCTATCGGCGCTACCGGATCGAGGAGACGCGCGACGACACCGACTCGATCCACCAGGTCGTGAGCCGTCGGGCGGCGCAGCTGAACCTGGCGCGCGAGAGCGGCGAGGCGCCGAGCGGCGTGTACCGCGACCGCCCGCAGCTGCTCATCGTCGACGGCGGCGAACCCCAGGTCAAGGCCGCGAAACGCGCGCTCGACGAGGCGGGGATCGACGACGTGGCGCTGTGCGGGATCGCGAAGCGGCTCGAGGAGATCTGGCTGCCGGACGACCCGTTCCCGGTGATCCTGCCGCGCACGAGCGAGGCGCTCTTCCTCGTGCAGCGGATCCGCGACGAGGCGCACCGCTTCGCGATCACGTTCCAGCGGCAGCGCCGCAGCACGTCGATCGCGAGCCGGCTCTCGGAGATCCCGGGCCTCGGTCCGAAACGGGTGAAGGGCCTGCTCAGGCACTTCGGATCGGTCACCAGGCTGAAGGCGGCCTCGCTCGAGGAACTCGCCGCGGCGCCGGGCCTCGGGCCCAAGCTGGCTGAGCAGATCGCCGCGCATCTCAGAGACGACACCGCCACTGACGCTAAGCTTGATGCGTCGGATGATCGCACGCGGGATATGGAGGGCGTCGAATGAGCGAGGCTGTGTCCCTGCAGGAAATCCTCATCGTCACGGGAATGTCGGGCGCGGGCCGGAGCACGGTCGCGAACACGCTCGAGGATCTCGGCTGGTACGTCGTCGACAACCTTCCGCTCGCGATGCTGAAGACGCTCGCGGACATGGCGGATCGTTCAGGAGGGGCGCTCCCGCGGATCGTCGCCGTCGTCGACGTGCGCGGCCGCGACCTCTTCGCGGACATCCAAGAGACGGTCGACGAGCTCCGCGCCACCGCGACGGTGCGCGTCGTGTTCCTCGACGCGACCGACGAGATCCTGGTCCGCCGCTACGAGTCGGTGCGGAGGCCGCACCCGCTCCAGGGCGAGGCGGGCAGCCTGCTCGAGGGGATCCGCCTCGAGCGCGATCGCCTGCAGGAGCTGCGCGCGTCGAGCGACGTCGTCATCGACACCTCGCGCTACAACGTGCACGAGCTGTCGACCGCGACGCGCGAGCTCTTCTCGGACGAAGACACGCCCGGCCTCCAGCTGTCGGTGCTGAGCTTCGGCTTCAAGTACGGCGCCCCGACCGACGTCGATCTGATGGTCGACATGCGCTTCCTCCCGAACCCGTTCTGGGAGCCGGAACTCCGCGCCCTGTCAGGCGTGGACTCCGAAGTGAAGGACTACGTGCTCAGCCGCGAAGGGGCGGCCGAGTTCCTCGACAACTACGTCGCCGCGCTCACCCCCGTGCTCGCCGGCTTCCAGCGCGAGAACAAGCGTCATGCTTCTCTCGCGGTAGGATGCACCGGCGGAAAACACCGCTCGGTTGCGACCGCGAGAGAGCTCGCGGATCGCCTGGCCGGTCTCCCGGGAGTGAGCGTCTCCCTGCGTCACCGCGACCTCGGTCGCGAGTAGTCCAGCGCCCCGCGCGCGGACACGACGCCACACTTTTTCACATTCTCAGTTTCCGAAAGGACCCCTTCGTGCTGTCGACCCCCGAGGTAAAGAGTGAGCTTGTTCGTTTCCCGGTGCAGCGCACCGGGGAACGGGTCGCGGAGGTCGCCACGATCCTGCGCCTCGCTGGCGGACTCCACACCATCTCGGGCCGGATCGCCCTCGAGGCGGAGCTCCACACGCCGCAGATCGTGCAGCGCGTGCGCAAGGACCTCGCGGAGCTCTACGGCGTCCGCTCGGACGCGAAGCAGCTGCCCCCGTCGAGCACCCGCCCCGGCGCGCCCCAGTTCCTCGTCCGCGTGATCGATGGCGAGACCCTCGCGCGCCAGCTCGGCCTCCTCGACCAGCGCAGGCGCCAGATCCGGGGCCTGCCGAACCGCCTCACGACGGGCGCGCAGCCCGAGCTCGCCGCCATCTGGCGCGGCGCGTTCATGGCGCGGGGCGGGATCACCGCGCCCGGCCGCTCCGCGAGCCTCGAGGTCGTCTGCCCGAGCAACGAGGTGGCGATGGCGCTCGTGGGTGCTGCGAGCCGGCTCAGGATCGAGGCGAAGAGCCGCGAGATCCGCGGCCAGAACAAGGTCATCATCCGCGACGGCGAGGCGATCGGCGCGATGCTCGGCGCGATCGGCGCGACCGAGGCGCGCGCCAAGTGGGACGAGCTGCGCCGCGCGCGCGAGACCCGCGCGACCGCGAACCGCCTGGTCAACTTCGACGACGCGAACCTCCGCCGCTCGGCGCAGGCCTCCGTCGCGGCGTGCGCGCGGGTGGAGCGGGCGCTCGAGATCCTGGGCGACGAGATCCCGGAGCACCTGCGCTACGCGGGCGAGCTCCGCCTGAAGCACCGCGAGGCGAGCCTCGACGACCTCGGCGCGCGCGCCGAGCCGCCGCTCACGAAGGACGCGGTCGCGGGCCGGATCCGGCGCCTCCTCGCCATGGCGGACAAGGACGCCGAGGCGCGCGGGATCCCGGGCACGGAAGCGAACCTGCCCGAGGAACTCGACGCAATCTAGCGCCCGCGGCGCCCGCGACGCGGGTTCGATGCGGGCCGATTCACCCGAATTTCCGCCGCGGGCGAAATCCCGGATGGGGGAGCGCAACCCCCTCGGAATCGGTGACGCCCGGCGATAGACTGAGCCGTGAAACACCGGTAGAACGCTAGAGATTGGAGCGCCCCATGGCTGCTTACTCACTTCCCGAACTTCCTTACGATTACGCTGCGCTCGAGCCGCACATCAGCGGCAAGATCATGCAGCTGCACCACGACAAGCACCACCAGGCGTACGTCACGGGCGCGAACACCGCGCTGGAGCAGCTCGCCGCGGCGCGCGATGCGGACGATCTCGGCGCGGTGAACAAGCTCGAGAAGGATCTCGCGTTCAACCTCGGCGGTCACGTGAACCACTCCATCTTCTGGAACAACCTGTCGCCCGAGGGCGGCGAGCGCCCCGAGGGTGAGCTCGCGGCCGCGATCGACGAGTTCTTCGGCAGCTTCGAGAAGTTCCAGAAGCACTTCACCGCGACCGCTCTCGGCGTGCAGGGCTCCGGCTGGGCCGTGCTCGCATGGGACGCGCTCGGTCAGCGCCCGAACATCGTGCAGCTCTTCGACCAGCAGGGCAACCTCCCCGCGGGCACCGTGCCGCTCCTCATGCTCGACGTGTGGGAGCACGCCTACTACCTGGACTACCTCAACGTCCGCGCCGACTACGTCAAGGCCTTCTGGAACATCGCCAACTGGCAGGATGTCGCGAAGCGCTTCGAGGCTGCGCGCACGCAGACCCCCGGCCTGATCTAGTCCATCCCCCTCACCGAGGAGTTCACCGCACACATGCGAACCATCGATTCCCTGGGTCCGCTGCGCTCGCGCACCGTGATCGTCCGCTGCGATCTCAACGTCCCACTGGCGGACGGCGTGATCACCGACGACGGCCGGATCCGCGCATCGCTCACCACGATCCGCGAACTGCGCGAGGCCGGCGCCAAGATCGTCCTCATCAGCCACCTCGGCCGCCCCAAGGGCGAGCCGGAGGCCCGCTTCTCGCTGAAGCCCGTGGCTGAACGCATGTCGGAGCTCCTCGATGCACCCGTCGGGTTCGTCGGCGAGACGGTCGGGGCAGACGCCTCGGCCGCCGTCGACGCGCTCGGCGACGGCGACGTCCTGCTCCTCGAGAACCTCCGCTTCAACGCGGGAGAGACGAGCAAGGACGACGCCGAGCGCGAGGCGTTCGCGCGCGAGCTCGCACAGCTCGGCGACGCGTTCGTCTCCGACGGCTTCGGCGTCGTGCACCGGCGCCAGGCGAGCGTGTACGACCTCGCCCAGCTGCTGCCGAGCGCAGCCGGTCGGCTCGTCGCCGCCGAGCTCGACGTGCTGCAGCGCCTCACCGAATCACCCGAGCGCCCCTACACGGTCGTGCTCGGGGGATCCAAGGTCTCCGACAAGCTCGGCGTCATCTCGCACCTGATCGAGCGCGTCGACACACTGCTCATCGGCGGCGGCATGCTCTTCACCTTCCTCGCGGCCCAGGGCTACCAGGTCGCCTCGAGCCTCCTCGAGGAGGACCAGCTCGACACCGTGCGCGGCTACCTGAAGACCGCGGAGGACCGCGGCGTCCGGATCGTGCTCCCGACCGACGTGGTCGTGGCCGAAGCCTTCGCGGCCGACGCCGCGCACGAGGTCGTCGCGGCCGACGCCATCGAGTCGTCCAGCTTCGGCGCGCAGGGGATCGGGCTCGACATCGGGCCCGAGTCGGCCCGCGCGTTCGCCGAGGTGATCGCGGGATCCCGCACCGTCTTCTGGAACGGCCCGATGGGCGTGTTCGAGATGGAGGCCTTCGCGAACGGCACCCGCGTCGTCGCGAAGGCACTCACCGAGACCGAGGGCTTCACGGTCGTCGGCGGCGGCGACTCCGCCGCCGCGGTCCGCGCGCTCGGCTTCTCCGACGACCAGTTCGGCCACATTTCAACCGGTGGCGGCGCGAGCCTCGAGTTCCTCGAGGGGAAGCAGCTGCCCGGCCTGGAGGTACTCGCGTGAACGAGCAGATCCCGGAGCTGCGCGAGCCGCTCCTGCAGACCGACCGCGTGCCGCTCATCGCGGGCAACTGGAAGATGAACCTCGATCACCTGCAGGCGATCGCGCTCGTCCAGAAGCTCTCGTGGGCGCTCAAGGACGCGCGGCACGACTACGGCGAGACCGAGGTCGCGGTGTTCCCGCCGTTCACCGACCTGCGCTCCGTGCAGACCCTGCTCGCCGCGGACAAGCTCTCGCTCGTGCTCGGCGCGCAGGACGTGTCGCCGCACGAGTCCGGCGCGTACACGGGTGACATCTCCGCGGCGATGCTCGCGAAGCTCGAGGCGCGCTATGTGCTCGTCGGGCACTCCGAGCGCCGGCACGGGCACGGCGAGAGCGACGAGCTCGTGGGCCAGAAGGCCCTCGCGGCGCACCGGGCAGGGCTCGTCCCCATGATCTGCGTCGGCGAGACCGCCGAGGACCTTGAGGAGCACGGAGCAGCGGCGATCCCGCTCGCGCAGCTCGCCGCGGCCGTGTCGTCGCTGCCGAAGGACGCCGAGTTCGTCATCGCATACGAGCCCGTGTGGGCGATCGGGAGCGGCCAGGCCGCGACGCCCGAGCAGGCCGAGGAGGTCGCGAAGGCAATCCGCGAGTCGCTGCGTGACCTGTGCGGCGACGAGCGCGCCGCCGCCACCCGGATCCTCTACGGCGGCTCGGTCGCGAGCCAGAACGTCGCCGGATTCCTGCGGCAGCCGAACGTCGACGGCGCGCTCGTCGGCGGGGCGAGCCTCAAGTCCGACGAGTTCGCGAAGATCGTCCAGTTCAAGAAGCACGTCACGGGCGCGTAGCCGGATCTGTGCGCGGCGGAGCGATCCGTCAGCCTCAGGCGGTATACTGGTCCTTGGCCCTCCGTGCATTCGACCCCAGAAAGGTGAACGCGTGCTCATCCTTAAGATCGCTCTGATCGTCATCCTCGTGATCACGAGCCTCCTGCTCACGCTGTTCATCCTGCTGCACAAGGGACGCGGTGGCGGCCTCTCCGACATGTTCGGCGGCGGCGTCACCTCGAGCCTCGGGTCCTCCGGAGTCGCCGAGCGGAACCTCAACCGCATCACCGTCATCGTGTCGCTGGTCTGGGTGGCCTCGATCGTAGGCCTCGGCCTCGTCGCCCGCTTCTCGGTCGTCTGACCGAGTCTGCGCACCAGCAGTACACCGCAGAAAGGAAGCCATGGCTGGCAGTAACGCCATTCGTGGTGCCCGCGTCGGATCCGGCCCCATGGGGGAAATGGATCACGGTGCGCGCGCCGACCGAGTGCAGATCTCATACTGGGATGCGCTCGGCAATGAGACCATCAGGTACTTTGCAGCGGATGTCCCGAGTGAGGACATCCCGGAGCAGATCGACTGCCCGACCTCGGGGCTGCCCGCCGGTCGCGACAAGGCGAACCCGCCGATGCTCCCGAAGAACGAGCCCTACAAGACGCACCTCGCCTACGTGAAGGAGCGTCGCACGGAGGAAGAGGCGAAGGAGCTCCTCGAGCAGGCGCTCGTGAAGCTGCGCACGCGCAGGGGAACGGCCCGCGCCAAGTCCTAACCTTCCACTACAAGGGGGGCGGCATCCACCAGGATGCCGCCCCCCTTGCCGGTTCTGCGCTCGATGTGCGAATTATCCGCGATAAACCACGCAGCGAGGGCAGAACCGGCAAGGTGTGGCTAGAGGGCGGCTGCGGTCTGGCCGGGGTCCTCGCTCGAGATCGCGATCACCGGGCGGCCCCGCTCCCTGAGGATCGCGCGATCGCCGCGCGCCTGCGCCGCGATAAGGGTCGCGAAGTCGGCGTCGGATCCCGGGATCGACAGCGGCTCGAGCTCTGCATCGCACAGCTGCAGGAACGCGCCGAGCCTCGGCCCGCCCTTGTGGAGCTGCCCCACCGAGTGCAGGTAGCTGGGACCCCAGCCGAGCGACACGGGCACACCCAGCCGCGCGGCAAGCCGATCCCGCAACGCAATCACCTCATCGCGGGCGGGGGATTCCGGATCCAGATAGGCCTGGATCGCCAGGTATCCGCCGGCTGGCACCATCGACTCGAGCGCCGCCGCGAGCGAGTCGAGCGAATCGATCGTCGCATCAGCGGGGGAGGCGAGGAGCGCAGCCCCGGGTAGCCCGGCGATCGCGGAGCCTGCCGCCTCGGGATGCGCCGCCGGATCGGCGAGCACCTCGCGCGCGGCGACCTTCGCCGACTCCACGTCGGGCTGGTTGAACGGGTCGATGCCCATGAGCCGCCCGAGTGCCGCTGTCGCGACCGACCACAACAGGAACTGCGCGCCGAGCGGGGCCGACACCGCGACGCCGTCGTCGATGGACAGCGCGGCCGCGCCGCCGCCCAGCCGCACGAGCAGCAGGCTGTCGGCGTGTTCGGAGAGCTCCGGCGCGCCCTCGGGCAGGGAGATCGGGAGCACCCCGAGCCCCTCCTTGCCCGTTGATTCCGCGACGAGCTGCTCGATCCAGGCGCCGAGCCCCCAGCGCGCGTCGGCGTTCGAGTCGATGCCGAGCACGTAACGGCCCGGCAGCCCGGCGGCCAGCGCGGCCGCGAGCCGCAGCGCGGGGTTGTCGGCGTCGTCAATCGTGAGCGAGCCGCGGATCGACTCCGCGTCGCCGACGAGCGTGCGAATGTCGGCACCGGCGAGCCCCGCGGGCACGAGCCCGAACGCGGTCAGCGCCGAGAATCGACCGCCCACGTCGGGATCCGCGTTGCAGACCCGCTGGCCGGCCTCGAGCGCGGACGCCTCGAGCGGCGAACCCGGATCCGTCACCACGATGATCCGCGACGCGGGATCGATCCCGGCGTCAGCGAACGCGCGAGCGAAGGTGGCCCTGTGGCTCAGGGTTTCGATCGTGCCGCCCGACTTCGAGCTGATCACGACGGCCGTCCTGGCCAGCTCCGAGGTCACTGCGCGGCGCACCACCGTCGGGTGCGTCGAGTCGATGACGACGAGCTCCACGCCAGACCACCGGCTGATCACGGCAGGCGCGAGGCTCGATCCGCCCATGCCGCACAGCACGATCCGGTCGACGCCCTCATCCGCGAGGGCAGCCCGCAGCGACTCGGCGCTCGTGACTGCGGCGCGCGCGCCCTCGGAGAAGTCGGTCCAACCGAGCCGCGCAGCTGCCTCCGCCTCTGCCGCCTCGCCCCAGAGCCCCGCGTCGAGCGCGAAGATCCTGCTCGCGACGCGATCCTCGACGAGCCGCCCGAGCGCCTCGTGGAAGCCGGGCGCCGCGGCGATGTCCTCTGAGATCGTCAAATGCAGCGTCACGCAGCATCGACCTCCGCGAGCGCCCGCTGCACGGTCGCGCACAGTTCCTCCCACGAGGCATCGAACTTCGCGAGCCCCTCGACCTCGAGCTTCTCCACGACGTCGACGTAGTCGATCCCGAGCCGGTCGATCGCGTTGAGCAGCTGATTCGACTCGAGGTACTCGCTCGTCACCGTGTCGCCACGCACGACGCCGTGATCGGCGAACGCCTCGAGCGTCGCCTCCGGCATCGTGTTCACCGCGAGCGGGGCGACGAGTTCCGACACGTACAGCGTGTCCGGCAGCGCCGGATCCTTCACCCCGGTCGACGCCCAGAGCGGCCGCTGCGCGTTCGCGCCGAGCGACAGCAGGAAGCGCGCGCGCTCGCTGTCGAACGATTCCTCGAACACCTCGTAGGCGAGGCGCGCGTTCGCGATGCCGGCCTGCCCCTTGAGAGCGAGCGCCTCCTCGGAGCCGATCGCGGTGAGCCGCCCGTCGATCTCCGAGTCCACGCGTGAGACGAAGAAGGAGGCGACCGAGTGGATCGCTGAGAGGTCGCGGCCTGCCGCGCGGGCCTGCTCGAGCCCCGTGAGGTAGGCGTTGATGACCTGGCGGTAGCGCTCGAGGCTGAAGATCAGCGTGACGTTGACGCTGATCCCCGCGGCAGTCACCGCGGTGATCGCGACGAGCCCCTCCTCGGTGGCCGGGATCTTGATCATGGCGTTCGGGCGGTCGACCCGCGCCCACAGCTCGCGGGCCTGGGCGATCGTGCCGTCGGCGTCGCGCGCGAGGCCGGGCTCCACCTCGATGGAGACGCGGCCGTCGCGGCCGTCCGAATCCGCGAAGACGTCGGCGAGGATGTCACAGGCGTCTGCGACGTCGGCGGTGGTGAGGTCGACGATCGTCTCGTCGACACTGCGGCCGGCCGCGGCGCACGCCGCGATCCGGTCGGCGTAGCCCTCGCCCCCCGCGAGGGCGCCCGCGAAGATCGTCGGGTTCGTGGTGACGCCGACGACGTCGCGCTCGCGCACGAGCCGGGCGAGGTCGCCCGACTCGATGCGTGTGCGGGACAGGTCGTCAAGCCAGATGCTGATCCCGGCCTTGCTGAGCGCTGTGGTGGGGGAGGAGGTCATAGATCCCTACTTCTCGTTCGCGGCGAGCGTGTCCTGCGCCGCTGCGATGACTGCGTCGGTGGTGATGCCGAACTTCTCGAAGAGCGTCTGGTAGTCGGCTGAGGCGCCGAAGTGCTCGATCGAGACCGAGCGACCTCGGTCGCCCACGTAGCGCTCCCAGCCGAGCGCGAGGCCGGCCTCGACGCTCACCCGCGCCGTCACGGCCGCGGGCAGCACGCTCTCGCGGTACTCGGGCGTCTGCTCCGCGAACCACTCGAGGCACGGCGCCGAGACGACGCGGGCGCCGATCCCGTCCGCCGCGAGTCGCTCGCGCGCCTCGACGGCGAGCTGCACCTCGGATCCGGTCGCGATCAGGATTACGTCGAGCGAGTCGGTGGGGGAGTCCGCGAGCACGTAGGCGCCCTTGCGCACGCCCTCCGCGTCGGCGAAGTCGCCGCCGCGCGGAAGCACGGGCACATTCTGCCTGGTCAGCGCGAGGCCCGCGGGGCCCTCGTGGCGAAGCAGCAGCTCGTGCCACGCGATCGACACCTCGTTCGCGTCCGCGGGCCGCACCATCGCGAGGTTCGGGATCGCGCGCAGGGTCGCGAGTTGCTCGATCGGCTGGTGCGTCGGCCCGTCCTCGCCGAGCGCGATGGAGTCGTGCGTCCAGACGAAGATGCTCGGCACGTTCATGAGCGCGGCGAGGCGCACCGCGGGGCGCATGTAATCGCTGAAGATCAGGAAGGTGCCGCCGTAGCTGCGGGTCTTGCCGTGCAGCTGGATCCCGTTGATGATCGCACCCATCGCGTGCTCGCGGATCCCGAAGTGGAGCACCCGCCCGTAGGGGTCGCCACTCCAGCTCGAGGTCGAGTGGCCGACCGGCACGAAGGAGGGGACTCCCGGAATCGTGGTGTTGTTCGAGCCAGCGAGGTCCGCGGATCCGCCCCACAACTCCGGCATGATCGGTCCGAGGGCCGCGAGGGCCTTGCCGCTCGCCGCGCGCGTCGCGACGCTCTCGCCCGGCTCGAACGTCGGCAGCGCCTCGAGCGCGCCCTCGGGCAGCTCCTGCGCTTCGACGCGATCGAACAGCGCCTTGCGCTCAGGGTTCGCGGCGGCCCACTCGTCGAAGGAGCGCTGCCACTCGGCGCGCTTCTCGGCGCCCCGCTCGAGGGCCTTACGGGTGTGCTCGATCACCTCGGGGGCAACGACGAAGTGCTGCTCGGGATCGAAGCCGAGCTCGCGCTTGAGCCCGGCGAGCTCCTCCGCGCCGAGCTTCGATCCGTGGATCCCGCCGGTGTTCTGCTTGCCGGGGGAGGGCCAGCCGATGATGGTCTTGAGGATGATGAGCGACGGCTTCGTCGTCTCGGCCTGCGCGGCCTCGATCGCGGCGTTCAGCTCGGCAACGTCCTCGACGTAGGCGCCCGTGCGCTTCCAGTCGACCTCGATGACCTGCCAGCCGTAGGACTCGTAGCGCTTCGCCACGTCCTCCGAGAACGAAATGTCGGTGTCGTCCTCGATCGAGATCTGATTCGAATCGTAGATCGCGATGAGGTTGCCCAGCTCCTGGTGGCCCGCGAGCGAGGAGGCCTCGCTCGTCACGCCCTCCTGAAGATCGCCGTCACCGGCGACGACGTAGATGAAGTGATCGAAGGGGCTCGATCCGGGAGCAGCCTCGGGATCGAAAAGCCCGCGCTCGTAGCGGGCCGCGTAGGCAAAGCCGACGGCCGAGGCGAGACCCTGGCCGAGCGGGCCGGTCGTGATCTCGACGCCGTCCGTGTGCCCGTACTCTGGGTGACCGGGAGTCTTGGATCCCCAGGTGCGCAGCGATTCCAGATCCTCGAGCTCGAGGCCGTAGCCGCCGAGGTACAGCTGCACGTACTGCGTCAGCGAGGAGTGGCCGACCGAAAGAATGAACCGGTCGCGGCCGATCCACTTCGTGTCCGCGGGATCATGACGCATCACCTTCTGGTGCAGGAGGTAGGAGACCGGCGCGAGACTGATCGCCGTTCCTGGGTGGCCGTTGCCGACCTTCTCGACGGCGTCAGCCGCGAGGACGCGCGCGGTGTCAACCGCCCGATCGTCGAGAACATCCCACTGCAATTCGTTTCCCAAGACACACCTTTCACACGGGAAGCTAGATTCCGGAGGCCTCGCGGCGCACCCCTCACAATCCTAGTCGCAGGAGGGGTACCATGAGAGGTGATGTCCACCCAGATCTCAGCCCAGACCCAGGCCCGTTCAGACCGGCCGCGACCGTCGTTCGGCCGCACGGTCAAGAACTACATCTCCCTCACGAAGCCCCGCGTGATGGAGTTGCTGCTCGTCGTCACGGTGCCCGCGATGATCCTCGCGGCCGGCGGCATGCCGAACCTCTGGCTCGTGCTCGCGACGCTCGTGGGCGGCGCCCTCAGCGCAGGATCCGCCGGGGCGTTCAACTGCTACATCGACCGCGACATGGATCGCCGGATGAAGCGCACCGCCAACCGGCCCCTCGTCACGGGGGAGATCTCGGATCGCAACGCCCTCATCTTCGCCTGGGTGCTCGGGATCGTCTCGGTCGGCTGGCTGCTGCTCACGACGAACTGGCTCGCCGCCGCGCTCTCGGCCGCCGCCAACTTCTTCTACGTGGTCATCTACACGCTCGTGCTCAAGCGCTACAGCGAGCAGAACATCATCTGGGGCGGCATCGCGGGCTGCTTCCCCGTGCTCATCGGCTGGGCGGCCGTCACGGGCAGCCTCGACTGGCCGGCATGGGTGTTCTTCCTGATCATCTTCCTCTGGACCCCGGCCCACTACTGGCCGCTCTCCATGCGGTACCGCGACGACTACGCGAACGCCGGCGTGCCGATGCTCGGCGTCGTGCGCGGGCGTGTCACGGTCGGCCTACAGACGATCCTCTACACGTGGGCGACCGTCGCGTCGAGCCTGCTCCTGATCCCCATCGCGAACATGGGTATCGTCTACACGGTCGGCGCGCTCGCGACTGGCGCCTACTTCCTGATCGAGGCGCACAAGCTGTACTCGAGCGCGATCCGCGGCGAAGAGGGCAAGCCGATGCGCGTCTTCCACGCCTCGATCACGTACCTCTCGGTGCTGTCGCTCGCGATCGCGATCGACCCGCTGCTGCCCTTCTAGGGTTTCGGGGCGTCCTGGCGCCCTGCGGGGGCCCGCACACCTGCGCTCGCTCGCAATTCTGCAGTCGCTCGCACGTTCGCGCCCGAAAGCTTGCGAACGAGCGCAGATTACTGAGCGAGCGTGGGGCGCGGCGCCGGATCAACGCCTCCGCGAGCACGCAGCGCCTGCACTCACCCCTGCACTCCCTCGCAATACTGCAGTCGCTCGCACGTTCGCGCCCGAAAACTTGCGAACGAGCGCAGATTACTGAGCGAGCGTCAGACGAGGGGGGCGAGCGCCGGACCAACGCCGCGGCAGCGCGCAGCGCGGGCACCCACCCCTGCACTCGCTCGCAATTCTGCAGTCGCTCGCACGTTCGCGCCCAGAATCTTGCGAACGACCGCAGATTTCTGAGCGAACGCGAGACGCTGCCCCGGATCAGTGCCGGGGCAGCGCGCGGCGTGGGCACCCACCCCTGCACTCGCTCGCAATTCTGCAGTCATTCGCACCCTAAAAACTTGCGAACGAGCGCAGATCTCGGAACGAGCGTGGGGGAGCGCCGGATCAACCCCGCGGCAGCGCAGCGCGGGCACCCAGCCCTGCGCTCGATCGCAATTCTGCAGTCGCTCGCACGATCCACGCCGAAAACTTGCGAACGACGGCAGATCGCGGAGGCCCGGCCGGGGCCGGGCGCGCGAAAACCTGCAGTCGCTCGCACGCCCGCGCCCGGAAGCGCAGATTACCGAGCGAGCGCAGCTCGCGCACCGCCCACGCGCTGGCGCGTCTCCACGAGCATCAGGAAGAGCCCGGCCGCGAGCAGGCAGGCGAGCACCATGTGGATCCCCACGAGCACGGGCGGCAGCGACAGCCTCGCCTGCGCGACGCCCACGAAGATCTGGATCACGATCACGCCGATCGTTGAGCCGGCCCAGAGCTCGACCCGGTGCGAGCGCTCTCCGCGCGCCAGGAACCAGGAAACGCCTGTGAACAGGAGCGTCGCGTAGGCGGACACGGCGTGGATCGTCTGGAGCATCTCCGAGTCGAGGCCGTTGCGGGCCGCGCCGCCGTCGCCGGCGTGCGGGCCGGATCCCGTGGTCAGGATCCCGAGCGAGACGGCGATCATGCCGAACACGAACGCGATCCAGACGTTCTGGAGGAGCGGCGCGGAGACGTTGACCCGGCGCGGGCCTGGCCCGCTGTAGACCCGCAGCACCAGGAGCGCCGCGAGCATCACGAGCACGGCGCTGACCAGGAAGTGCAGGCCGACGACGTAGGGGTTCAGCCCGGTCAGCACCGTGATCCCGCCCAGGATCGCCTGGATGAAGACGCTGAGCGCCGGCACGAAGGTGAGCCAGAACAGGTCGCGGCGCTGCTTGCGGAAGCGCCACACGGCGATGAACGCGAGGATCGCGACGACCTCAAGCAGGAAGAAGAGCGTGCGGTTGCCGAATTCGATGTACGAGTGGATCCCCATCGCGGGGTTGTGGACGAAGGAGTCGGCGGTGCACTTGGGCCACGTGTTGCAGCCGAGGCCAGAGCCGGTGAGGCGCACCGCGCCGCCGGTCGCGACGATGAGGACCTGGGTCACGAACACCCACCAGGCCAAGCCGCGCACGCGCGACGTCACCCGATCCGGCGTCCAGGCCGAGAGCCTGCTCTTTCGAGGCGCGGATTCTGCGATGCTCGGGCTGGCCAACGTGGCTCCTCTCAGGACTTCTTCCCATGCCCACGGCTGTGGCGCGCCCCTCCCGGAAACTCCGCGAAGGCTGTAAGATAGGAAGCTGTGGTTGCGTACGGCGAATCGGCCATCCGCGACGGAGTGCGAGCACCCGTCCATGGCGATTCCGTCCGAAGCCCAGACTACTGCACCGCTGCAGGGAGCCCACGCGTGCGCGCGGCAGGATGCAATTTTCGATTCTGTCGGACTCGCCGGGTTTCTCGCAAGACGAAAATTATGGAGGGATCATGCCAGAGGTTCTGATCGACCGACCCGAGCTCGAAGGCTTGGGTCAGTACGAATTCGGCTGGCACGACAGCGATGAGGCCGGAGCCGCTGCCAAGCGGGGCCTCAGTGAGCAGGTCGTGCGTGAGATCTCAGCACTGAAAAGCGAGCCCGAGTGGATGCTGCAGCGACGCCTGAAGGCACTGCAGATCTTCGGCCGCAAGCCCATGCCGACGTGGGGCGCCGATCTCACGGAGATCGACTTCGACAACATCAAGTACTTCGTTCGCTCGACCGAGAAGCAGGCCACCACCTGGGAAGAGCTTCCGGACGACATCAAGGAGACGTACGAGAAGCTCGGGATCCCCGAGGCTGAGCGTCAGCGCCTCGTCGCTGGTGTCGCGGCCCAGTACGAGTCGGAGGTTGTGTACCACCAGATCCGCGAGGATCTCGAGTCGCAGGGCGTCCTGTTCCTCGACACCGACACGGCGCTCAAGGAGCACCCGGAGATCTTCGAGCAGTACTTCGGCACCGTGATCCCGTCGGGCGACAACAAGTTCGCCGCGCTCAACACGGCCGTCTGGTCGGGCGGCTCGTTCGTGTACGTCCCGAAGGGCGTCCACGTCGAGATCCCGCTCCAGGCCTACTTCCGCATCAACACGGAGAACATGGGCCAGTTCGAGCGCACGCTCATCATCGCCGACGAGGACAGCTACGTCCACTACATCGAGGGCTGCACGGCGCCGATCTACAAGTCGGACTCGCTGCACTCGGCCGTCGTCGAGATCATCGTGAAGAAGAACGCGCGCGTTCGCTACACCACGATTCAGAACTGGTCGACGAACGTCTACAACCTCGTCACCAAGCGTGCGATCGCCGAAGAGGGTGCCACCATGGAGTGGGTCGACGGCAACATCGGCTCGAAGGTCACCATGAAGTACCCCTCGATCTACCTCACGGGCGAGCACGCCAAGGGCGAGACCCTCTCCGTCGCGTTCGCAGGCCCCGGCCAGCACCAGGACGCCGGCGCGAAGATGATCCACCTCGCACCGCACACGAAGTCGTCGATCCTCTCGAAGTCGATCGCCCGCGGCGGCGGCCGCACCGGCTACCGCGGCGAGGTCCGCGTCGACGCCGGGGCGCACCACGCCGCCAACTCGGTCGTCTGCGACGCGCTGCTCGTCGACACGATCTCTCGCAGCGACACGTACCCCGCGATCGACATTCGCACCGATGACGCCGAGCTCGGCCACGAGGCCACGGTCTCGCGCGTCAGCGAGGACCAGCTCTTCTACCTGATGAGCCGCGGACTTGCGGAGGAAGAGGCCATGGCGATGATCGTGCGCGGCTTCATCGAGCCGATCGCGCGCGAGCTGCCCATGGAGTACGCCCTCGAACTGAACAAGCTCATTGAGATGGGCATGGAAGGATCCGTCGGATAATGACCGAAGCTGTTGCTACCCAGGACACCGCCCAGCACGGGATGAAGGCGCACTCGGACGGCGACTGGGCGAACCGCGCCCCGGTGCAGACCCGCTCGGATCGCCCGAAGTCGACCGACGTCGCCGACTTCCCGGTCGTAACCGGCCGCGAGGCCGTGTGGAAGTTCACGCCCGTGGCAAAGCTCGACGCGCTGCTGAACGGCGAGCTCGACGGCTCGCGCCTCCCGGTCTCCGTGACCGAGGTCGCGGGGGTCGCATCCGAGTGGATCGCCCGCGACGACGCCCGCATCGGGCGCGCTGGGATCCCAGAGGAGCGCGGCGCTGCCGCGGCCTGGGGCTCGTTCCAGGAGGCCCATCTCGTCACCGTCACGGCGGAGAAGCAGGTCACCGCGGTGATCACGCGCGATTCGCTTGACGCGGCTCCCCGCGCCGCGCACACGGTCATCGAGGCTGCCCCGAACAGCCGCGGCCTCGTGATCCTCGAGAACTCGGGCTCGGCCCAGCTCTCGGAGAACGTCGAGATCGTCGTGGGCGAGGGCGCGAAGCTCACGCTCGTGAGCGTGCAGCAGTGGGCGGACGACGCGATCCACCTCGCGAGCCACTACGCGACCGTGGGGCGCGACGCGTCGCTCACCCACATCGTCGTCTCGCTCGGCGGCGAGATCGTGCGTCTCAACCCGTCGATCCACCTCGACACCGAGGGCGCGAACGGCGAGGCACTCGGCGCCTACTTTGCTGACGCCGGCCAGCACCTGGAGCACCAGGTCTACATGGACCACGATGCTCCCCACACCCGCAGCCGCGTCACGTACAAGGGTGCGCTGCAGGGCGAGGGCGCGCACACGGTGTGGATCGGCGACGTGCTGATCCGCAACAGCGCGAACGGCACGGACAGCTACGAGCAGAACCGCAACCTCGTGCTCTCGGAGGGCACCCGCGCGGATTCGATCCCGAACCTCGAGATCGAGACCGGCGACATCGCTGGCGCGGGTCACGCCTCAGCGACGGGCCGCTTCGACGACGAGCACATCTTCTACCTGCAGAGCCGCGGCATCTCGGAGGAGGAGGCCCGCAAGCTCGTCGTGCGCGGCTTCCTGCTTGAGGTCATCGCGCAGATTGGTGACGAGGCGACCGAGGAGCGGCTCCAGGCCGCCGTCGAGGCCGAGCTCGCCGAGAGCGTCATGGTCGCGTCGAAGGGCGCGTGAGTGGCTCGACATCAGGTGCTCGCGCTCGCTGATCTGGTTCAGGATCAGGCGACGCGCGTCGTGGTCGAGGACGTCCCCATCGCGGTCGTCCTCGACTCAAGCGGCACGGTGCACGCCATTGGCGATACCTGCAGTCACGGGCAGATCAGCCTGTCCGAGGGGTTCGTCGAGGGCGACACGCTGGAGTGCTGGGCCCACGGCTCGGCCTTCTCGTTGTGCACCGGCATCCCACAGAATCTGCCGGCGTATGAGCCGGTCCCCGTGTACGTCGTCGAAATCGAAGACGGCGACGTGTACATCGATCCCAACGTTACGAAAGAGATTGAACAATGAGCTCCGTTCTTGAAATCAAGGACCTGCACGTCAGCGTCGAGACTGATCAGGGTGCGAAGAAGATCCTGAAGGGTGTCGACCTCACGATCAAGCAGGGTGAAACCCACGCGATCATGGGCCCGAACGGTTCGGGCAAGTCGACCCTCGCCTACGCCGTCGCGGGGCACCCGCGCTACGAGGTCACGAGCGGATCGATCCTGCTCGACGGCGAAGAGGTGCTCGACATGGAGGTGGACGAGCGCGCCCAGGCCGGCCTCTTCCTCGCCATGCAGTACCCGGTCGAGATCCCGGGCGTGACGAACGCGAACTTCCTGCGCACCGCGAAGACCGCGATCGACGGCGAGGCGCCGGCGATCCGGACGTGGATGAAGGACGTCAAGGAGGCCATGGCGAACCTGCGCATGGACGAGTCGTTCGCGGCGCGTAACGTCAACGAGGGCTTCTCGGGCGGCGAGAAGAAGCGCAATGAGATCCTGCAGCTCGAGCTGCTGAAGCCGAAGTTTGCGGTGCTCGACGAGACCGATTCGGGTCTCGACGTTGACGCGCTGAAGGTCGTCTCGGAGGGCGTGAACCGCGCGAAGGAGACCACCGACCTGGGTGTTCTGCTGATCACGCACTACACGCGCATCCTTCGCTACATCAAGCCGGACTTCGTGCACGTCTTCGTTGATGGACGCGTCGCGGAGGAGGGCGGCCGTGAGCTCGCTGACCGCCTCGAGGAAGAGGGCTACGACCGCTTCCTCACCAAGGCGTAGGCTAGGCGCATGTCCGAGGAAACCGTCCACGTTCCGCAGTCGATCGATCCGGAGTTTCGCGAGCAGGCCACTGAGGCGCTCAAGAATGTGTCGGATCCCGAGCTCGGCGTCAACATTGTCGATCTGGGCCTGATTTATGATCTGGCCTTCGATGAGGAGCACGACGCGCTCGTGATCAGCATGACGCTGACGAGCGCGGGGTGCCCGCTCACCGACGTGATCGAGAATGACATCGCGGAGGCGCTTGACGGCCTCGTCGCGGCGTTCCGCATCAATTGGGTGTGGATGCCGCCGTGGACGCCGGAGCGCATCACCGACGACGGCCGCGATATGATGCGCGCGCTCGGTTTCGCGATCTAACACTCGAGCCAGGGGAGAGCCCAGTGGGCTCTCCCCAACCGAGCGCGCTGCCGAAGGCAGCTGCAGTGCGCAAAGGATCTACGGCGGTTCCCGCCAATTTCACGCCGAGCCTCGCCGCGAAGCGGTCGAGGCGGGGTTTGAGGCCTGTCAGGCTCGTCGCGCCGAGCCTCGCCGCGAAGCGGTCGAGGCGGGCTTTTTCGGCCTCTCACGCCCGTCGGCGTAAAGCCTCGCCGCGAAGCGGTCGAGGCGGGTTGCCGCCTGTCACGCCCGTCGCACGAAAGCCGCGCCGCGAAGCGGTCGCGGCGCCAACGCAAAACCAAAACGATGCACCGGGGATCCACTCCACCAGAGGGGATCCCCGACTCACGTCCCCACTTCCCACTCACAACACCAAAGGAACCAACAATGATCACGGTCGAGGGCCTCGCGATTGATGTCGGCGCCCGCCGCCTCATGTCGGATGTCACGTTCCGCGTGAATCCGGGCGACAAGATCGGCCTGGTCGGGCGCAATGGCGCCGGCAAGACGACGTTGACACGCACGCTGTCGGGGGAGTTACAGCCCGCTGAGGGACACATCACGGTGTCTGGTGAGCTGGGGTTTTTGCCGCAGGATCCGCGCACGGGGGATCCGGAGCAGCTGGCTCGGCACCGGATCCTTGATGCGCGCGGGCTGGGCACACTGACCAAGAATATTGCGCAGGCGACGGAGGATATGGCGTCGGAGGATCCGGCGGTTGCTGATAAGGCGATGAAGCGCTTCGGCAATCTGACGGATCGTTTTCACGCGCTGGGTGGCTATGCCGCGGAGTCTGAGGCGGCGTCGATCTCGCACAATCTGGGGTTGCCGGATCGGATCCTGGATCAGCCATTGAAGACGCTGTCCGGCGGTCAGCGGCGCAGGATTGAGCTTGCGCGGATCCTGTTCTCGGATGCGGGGACGATGATCCTGGATGAGCCGACGAACCACTTGGACGCTGACTCGATCGTGTGGCTGCGCGAGTTCCTGAAGAGCTACAAGGGCGGGCTGATCGTGATCAGCCACGATATCGATCTGGTGGGGGAGACCGTGAACCGGGTCTTCTATCTGGACGCGAATCGCCAGGTCATCGACATTTACAACATGACGTGGAAGCTGTATCTGCGGCAGCGGGCGGCCGACGAGGAGCGGCGCCGCAAGGAGCGCAGCAACATTGAGAAGAAGGCTTCCGCGCTGAAGGATCAGGCGGCGCGTTTCGGGGCGAAGGCGTCGAAGGCTGCGGCGGCGCACCAGATGGTGGCGCGCGCTGAGCGCATGCTGTCCGGGCTTGACGATGTGCGCCAGGTGGATCGCGTGGCGAAGCTGCGCTTCCCGGAGCCGGCGCCGTGCGGGAAGACCCCGCTCATGGCGCAGGGGCTCTCGAAGTCGTATGGTTCGCTCGAGATTTTCGCCGGCGTTGATCTCGCGATCGACCGGGGTTCGAAGGTCGTGGTGCTCGGCCTGAACGGCGCGGGCAAGACGACACTGCTGCGCCTGCTCGCGCAGGTGGACAAGCCGGATACGGGCGAGATTGTGGCCGGTCACGGCCTGAAGGTCGGATATTACGCGCAGGAGCACGAGACGCTCGACGTGAAGGCGAGCGTGCTGCAGAACATGGTGTCGGTGTCGCAGCACTTGACGGAGACCGAGGCGCGCAAGGTGCTGGGCTCGTTCCTGTTCACGGGGGACGACGTGCTGAAGCCGGCCGGGGTGCTGTCGGGCGGCGAGAAGACGCGGCTCGCGCTCGCGATGCTTGTGGTGTCGTCGGCGAACGTGCTGCTGCTCGACGAGCCGACGAACAACCTGGATCCGGCGAGCCGCGAGGAGATTCTGGACGCGCTCGCGCACTTCACGGGCGCGGTCGTGCTCGTGTCGCACGATGCTGGCGCGGTTGAGGCGCTGAATCCGGAGCGCGTGCTCATCATGCCGGAGGCGACCGAGGATCACTGGTCCAAGGAGTACCTCGAGCTCATCGAGCTGGCCTAGGCGGGCGCCGGGCGCTACTCCGTCGGCTGCGCCGACTTCGGGGTGAGGGCGCGGAGCGTCGCGAGCGCATACTCGGCACCCTCCTCGGTCATCCCGTTGGAGTAGTACGAGACGTGCCCCTCCTCGTTGAGCTCAAACGACGACTGGCACACAAAGTCCTGGTCGACGCAATAATCCCGGATCCGCCCCGCATACTCTTCGAGGGCCCCCACGGGGCGCGGCAGGATCCCGTTCAGCGCCGGGTCGAAGCTCCCAGCGTCGTACGGCTCGCTTCCGACGAAGCGCGGGTTGCCGTACAGTACGACCGCCGCGACGCGGTCGGCTGCCGACTCGTCGACCTCGCCGACGGTCGCCCCCACGAGGCGCGCCTCCGGATCCGCGAGCGCATCGCCGATCACGAGCGCGCCCTGCGAGTAGCCGAGCAGCACAAACCGCTGATCCGGGCACTCCTCGTTCTGCACATTGAGCGTGTCGACGAGGGTGCGCACCCCGATCGTGCCACCCTCCTTGATGTCGGTGTCAGCCGGGTAGTCGATGTCGGTCGAGGTCGCATCGGCGAGCTTCCCCGTGATCTCCTTCGCGACGGGCGCGAGCAGCTGCTTCTTGCGCGGCTCGGCGGTGCCGCGCACCGTGATCACGAGCTCGTTCGAGCACTCGAGCGGGTCGACGATCGGCTCGGGGTTCGCCTCGGCCGAGTATTCGTCAGCGGCCTCGGGAGCCGTCGGATCCGCCGTCACCTCGGTGAGGGAGTCCTTCGTCTCCTCGGGATCCGGCGGCGAGGCGCAGGCAGCGAGCCCGATCACCACAGGAACAATCGCGAGGGCCCCGAGCAACCGGGCCAGTCGTCGGTCACGCATCGAGCAGGGCGTCCTCTTCGTCGGCGTCGCTCGGTCCGCGGCGCTTGCGCCGTTCGGCCGACTTCCGGTCCAGTTCGCGCACGGCCTCGGTGCCCGCGTTGAGCCCGCGGTACTCGCGACGCGCCGCATACGCGACGCCGATCCCGGCGATGATGATGAACACGTACCACTGCAGCGCGTACGACAGGTGCGGCCCCTCGTCGCGGGCCGGCCGCTCGGGCAGCACGCCGTGCTCGCCCGCTGGTGTCTCCGAAATGAGCATGCCGTAGGCGCCGGTGTAGGCCTCGCCGGAGGTGCCGGTGAGCGCGGCCAGCTCAGGCAGCTCGATGCTCGCGACCGAGTGCCCCGCGCTCGTGCGGCCCGGGATCGCGGGCTCGGACGCCCGCAGCCGCGCCTCCACCCGCACCTCGCCCGTCGGCGCCTGGGGGAGGGCGCTGAGGTCCACGTTCTCGGCGTCGGCGCCGTCGAAGGGAACCCAGCCGCGGTCGACGAAGAACACGTCGCCCGCCTGCGTGCGGAACGCCTGGATCAGGTCCGACCCGACGCCGGCCGGCCCCGGGCGGTTGCGCGCGAGATACGGGTCTCCCTCGTACTCGCCCTCGACCCACACGGTGCGCCACTTGTGCGCGTCGAGCTTGAAGGCGTCGCGCGTCGTGAGCTCGTCGGCGAGGGGGGCAGGGGTCGCGTCGTAGTTCGCGTCGATCCTCGCGATCTCGGCGCGCGCCTCGGCGCGGCGCTCGAACTGCCAGTTGCCGAGGAACACGCACGCGATCGAGAAGACGAGCAGCATCGCGAAGTAGCCGATCCAGCGCGGGGAGCGCAGGAACGACCAGCCGACCTCAGGGCGCGCGGCGCGGCCCGCGGCGCCGGCCGCCGCCTGAGCGGGCGCCGCCTCCTCGGTCCGGGTGTCAGTCATCGAGATCCTTCACGCTCTTCACTTCGAGTGGAAAACTCCTGGCCGCAAGAAATTCCTCGAGCACCTCGCGGTGCTCGGCGCAGGCGAGCCAGGTCTTCCGGCGATCCTCGGCATGGATCTTCGGGTTTCGCCACTCTATCGCCCAGACGGCCGCCTCGCGGCAGCCCGCGCGCGAGCACTCGAAACGATGCGTCGGCCCGCCGAGCATGGCCCCGAGCGAAGAGATGCTCACGGCGCGCCCCCGGTGGCGTCGTCGCCCAGGTCGCGCGCGGGGTCGCCGCCCGCGGGCGCCTCGAAGCGCGCGCCGGATCCTGATCCGGGGCCCGATCCCGCGCCGGATCCTGATCCGGGGGCTGCTCCGGATCCTGATCCGGGGTCCGCGCCGCGGCGCACCGGCTCGGCGTCGACGACGATGACCGCGTCGGCGGGACGGGCCACGGGCTCCGGAGCCGGGGCCCCGCCCTCGAGCTGCTGCGGCGCCGGCGCGTCAGGCGCCTCTCCCGGGTTGTGCGCGACGGCGTTGCCCACCATGACCGCGAACCAGGGGAGGAGCACCGCACCGGCCGCAGCGAGCAGCACCCACCAACCGCGCAGCCAGAACAGGGAGGCGACACAGGCCACGCGCAGAGTCATCGCGATGAAGTACATGCGCATGCGGTGCGCGCGATCCTCGGCTGGATTCACCCCGGCCGAAGTCACGCTGAAACTCTTCTGCATGCGCTCCCTTTTCGTCCGTACAAGCCTATGCCGTTTCGCTGTGCCGACGCCCACAACGTCGCGCGGCGGGGAGCAGTCGGAATGCGCCGTCGCCTAGGCTGGTCAGCGACCGTTCGATGGAAGGATCCACATGACCACCTCCCGCACCGTGCTCGTCACCGGCGGCAACCGCGGCATCGGCTACGCGATCGCCGAGCGCATGATCGCGGACGGCCACCGCGTCGCCGTCACCGCCCGCTCCGGCGAGGGCCCCGAGGGCTCGCTCACCGTGCGCGCCGAGATGACCGACTCCGCGTCGATCGACGCGGCATTCTCCGAGATCGAGGCGCAGCTCGGGCCCGTCGAGGTCGTCGTCGCAAATGCCGGGATCACGAAGGACACCCTCCTGCTGCGCATGTCGGAGGAGGAGTTCTCGAGCGTCATCGACACGAACCTCACCGGCACCTTCCGCGTCGTGAAGCGCGCGGCCAAGGGGCTGCTCAAGGGGCGTTTCGGGCGCGTGATCTTGATCTCGAGCGTCGTCGCGCTGTACGGCTCGCCCGGGCAGATCAACTACTCCTCGTCGAAGGCTGCGCTCGTCGGCTTCGCCCGCTCGCTCACGCGCGAGCTCGGGGCGCGCGGGATCACGGCGAACGTGATCGCGCCCGGCTTCATCGAGACCGACATGACGGCAGCGCTACCCGAGGAGCAGCAGAAGCAGTACCTGTCGACGATCCCGGCCGGGCGCTTCGGCCAGGTCGCGGAGATCGCGGGCGCCGCGAGCTTCCTCGCGGGCGACGACGCCGCCTACATCTC
Source organism: Leucobacter luti (assembly GCF_050310065.1). GTDB lineage: Bacteria > Actinomycetota > Actinomycetes > Actinomycetales > Microbacteriaceae > Leucobacter > Leucobacter luti_B. The sequence goes on from NZ_CP190007.1 coordinate 2,098,365, forward strand.
GGGCGCCGTGATCCCGGTCGACGGCGGCCTCGGCATGGGCCACTAGGCCGGAGGTTGTTAGCGATTTCGGTTCGTATACCGCGTCTTACGAACCGAAATCGCTAACAACCGCCCTGTCCCGCGGCCCGCTGCGGCGCGGGCGCGTGCGCGTTCGTTGTTAGCGATTTCGGGGGTTGCGGGCGCCGCGAAGCCCCGAAATCGCTAACAACAGCCCCACCAACGGCGCCAGCGCTACTGCGTCAGGCGGTCGAGGAGGGGGATCGCGAGCGCGAGGTCGTCCTCGATCGCGACGTCGGCGCGCTCCCGCACGAGCGGCTTGCCGTTGTAGGAGACGCTGATCCCCGCGACTTCCATCATGCGCAGATCGTTCGCGCCGTCGCCGATCGCGACGGTCGCGGAGAGCGGGATCCCCGCCTCGTCGGCCCACTCGCGCAGCGCGGCGGCCTTCGCGTCGGCGTCGATCACGGGCCCGACCGTGCGCCCGCTCAGCTTCCCGTCGATCACCTCGAGCCGGTTCGCCCGCCAGAAGTCGAGCCCGAGGTCCTTCGCGAGCGGGTCGAGCACCTCGTGGAAGCCTCCGGAGACGACCCCGACCTTGCCCCCGCGGCGGTGCACCTCGGCGATGAGCGCCTCGATGCCGGGGGAGCGGCGCACCCGCGCATACGCCTCACCGAACACCGACTCGTCGGTGCCGGCGAGCGTCGCGACGCGCTCCGCCAGGCTCGAGGAAAAGTCCAGCTCACCGCGCATCGCACGCTCCGTGATCTCGGCGACGAGCTCGCGGCTGCCCGCCGCGTCGGCGAGGAGCTCGATCACCTCGTCCTGGATCGTGGTGGAGTCACAGTCGAGCACGACGAGGGGAGTGGCAGTCATGCCCCCAATTCTAGGCAGTGCCGCGCCCCGATCCGCCCTCCACAGCCTCAGCGTGCCGCACCCGAAGCGGCCCGCGAGTGGCTAGGCTGGTCCTCATGGTCAACGTGCTGCGCCTCACCGACGTCTCATTCGTGCGCGACCGCCGTCCGATCCTGGACGACGTCTCCTGGTCAGTCGACGAGGATCAGCGCTGGGTCATCCTCGGGCCGAATGGTGCGGGCAAGAGCACGCTCCTGAAGCTCGTGAGCGCGAGCGACCACCCGTCGAAGGGCAAGGTCGAGGTGCTCGACGAGCGGCTCGGCGCGGTCGACGTGTTCGAGCTGCGGAACCGGATCGGCTTCGTGTCCTCGGCGACCGCGCGCCGGATCCCGCCGACCGAGACGGTGCGGGATCTGGTGCTCACCGCCGCGTACTCCGTCGAGGGCCGCTGGAACGAGGAGTACGACGCCGTCGACGTGCGCCAGGCCGAGCGCATCCTCGCCGAGTGGGACCTCGCCGACTTCGCGGACCACAAGTTCGGCACGCTGAGCGACGGCGAGCGGAAGCGAGCTATGATCGCGCGCGCCGTCATGACGGATCCCGAGCTCCTGCTGCTCGACGAGCCGAGCGCGAGCCTCGACCTCGGGGCCCGCGAGCGCCTCCTGCAGATGCTCTCGGGCTTTGCGCAGTCGCCGAGCTCGCCCGCGATGATCATGGTCACCCACCACGTCGAGGAGATCCCGCCCGGGTTCACCCACGTGCTCATGGTGCGCGACGGCCGGATCGCGGCCCAGGGCCCGATCGCCGAGACGCTCACGGCCGAGAACCTCGAGTCGACCTTCGGCATGCGCTTCGAACTCTCGGAGACGGACGGGCGCTACGCCGCCATCGCGCGGCCGTAAGCGGCCCGCGTCGCGAATCGCCGACGCGCCCGCGTTCGAATCCGGCCGAGATTCTGCTAAAGTAGAACCTTGGCGCGGTTATGCCGCAAGACTTCGGTGCGCTCATTGCACCATCGACACGCGAATATAAGGACACTCATGAAGACCGACATCCACCCCGAGTACAACGCAATCGTGTTCCGCGACCTGGCGTCGGGCGAGACGTTCCTCACGCGCTCGACCATGACCAGCGACAAGACCATCGAGCTCGACGGCGAGACCTACCCGGTCATCGACGTCGAGATCTCGAGCGCCTCGCACCCGTTCTACACGGGCAAGCAGCGCATCATGGACTCGGCCGGTCGCGTCGAGAAGTTCAACCAGCGCTTCAAGGGCTTCGGCGCCTAAGCAGCTGCAGTCCCTGCTGGGACTCATACAGGGGCCCGGATCCGCACAGGATCCGGGCCCCTTTCGCGTGCCGCGGCGTCAGCGCCCGCGCACCGGCCAGCGGCCGTCCGCGATGAAGGATGGGTCGCGCACGCGGCGCATGTACTCCTGGAAGCTCTCGGCCTGCGCCGCCGCCCAGGCGATCTGCGCGGTGTGCAGCTGATCGAGCTCGCCCGGGATCACGTCGGCGTACTTCGCGGCGATCCGCTGCAGCACGCGCCCGGCGGCGATCGCGTCGTCGCCGGCGTCGTGCGCGTTCCCGATCTCGACGCCGTGGTGCGCGGCCACGGCCTCGAGCGTGCGCTTGCCCTTGCGGTAGCGGTCGAACTGCTTGTCGAGGATGAGCGGGTCGATGATCGGGGAGGGGTCGGCGGGCCAGGGCACGCCGTGTCGCGCGGCCTCGGCGGCGACGAGCGTGAGGTCGAAGGGCGCGTTGTAGGCCACGACTGGGAAGCCGCGCTCGATCATCTCGAGCAGCTGCTCGACGATCTGACGCACGCCGACGGCGGCGTCGATCCCGCTCGAGCGGGCGACCTCGGTCGTGATGCCGTGGACGCGTGCCGCGGCCTCCGGGATCTCGACGCCGGGGTCGAGCAGCCAGTCGTAGCGCTCCTGCACCTCTCCGCCCGGGCCGAGCAGCGCGACGGTGGCGCTCACGATCCTGGCCTCGGAAGTGTCGATCCCGGTGGTCTCGGTGTCGAAGACGGCGAGGTTCGCGGCCCAGAGGGGCAGAGTGTCGGTCACGGCGGTCCTTTCCCTTTCCCAGAATGCTATCGGGGTCGGGCGCCGACGGCGGGGCGTCGCAGGTCTCTGCCAGGGGTCGCGGCTAAACTTTTCGCGTGACTTCTGCCCCTGAACACGTGAAAGTTCCCGCCGCGGCGCGCGCGTCCGAGACCCCGATTCTCGGCGCTACGACCCGCTTCTGGGAGTACGGCGACCCCGCTGGGGCGCCGCTCATTCTCGTGCACGGCTTCCGGGGCGACCACCACGGCCTCGAGCTCCTCGCCCGCGATGTCGTGCGGCGGCTGCCGAGTGTGCGCGCGATCGTGCCGGATCTGCCGGGCTTCGGCGCGTCCGCGGCGATCCCGGGCCGCGAGCACGACCTGGATCTCTACGGCGAGTGGCTGCGCGCCTTCGCGGCCGCCGTTGCCCCTGATGGCTTCGGGATCCTGGGCCACTCGTTCGGCTCGCTCGTCGTCGCGAACGCTCTCGCGGGCGGGCTGCGGGCGCACAGCATCTTGCTCGTGAACCCGATCTCGGCGCCGGCCCTCGAGGGGCCGCAGGCCCTGCTCACGCAGCTCGCGATCGCCTACTACCGGGGCGCCGAGCTGCTGCCGGAGCGCGCCGCGCGCGGCCTCCTCGGCAACCCGCTCATCGTGCGGGTCATGAGCGAGGTCATGGCCAAGACGGGCGACCGGGAGCTGCGATCCTGGATCCACGGGCAGCACGCCGAGTACTTCAGCGTGTTCTCCGATCCGGGAACCCTGCTCCAGGCGTTCCGCGCCTCCGTGTCGCACACCGTGCTCGAGTACGCCGGCACCTTCACGGCGCCCGTGCTGCTCATCGCGGGGGAGCGGGACGACATCACCCCGCTCGCGAAGCAACTCGAGCTGCAGCGCAGGATCGCGGGCTCCGAGCTCTGGATCATCCCGGGAACGGGCCATCTCGTGCACTACGAGGCCGCGGACGACGCGGGGGCGACCATCGCGGAGTTCCTGGCGGCGCACGCGGGCGGCGGTCCCGCCGCGTGAGGATCGAACGCATCGACGACCTGGGGATCCCCGAGCTCGCCGACTACACGCAGCTGACCGACGTCGCCCTCAGGCGCGTGCGGGAGCCCGAGGAGGGCCTCTACCTCGCCGAGTCGCCGAAGGTGATCGAGCGCGCGCTCCGCGCGGGGCACCGGCCGCGCTCGGTCCTGATCCTCGAGGAGTGGCTGCCGAAGGTCGAACCCCTGCTCGAGGCGCACCCCGAGGTGCCCGTCTACGTGGGGGAGTCGGCCCAGCTCGCCGAGCTCACGGGCTTCCACCTGCACCGCGGCGCGCTCGCCTCCATGCACCGGCCGGATCCGCTCGACCCCGTCGAGCTGCTGCGCGCGTCGCGCAGGGTCGTCGTGCTCGAGGACCTCGCGGACCACACGAACGTCGGCGCGATCTTCCGCTCCGTCGCCGCGCTCGGCGCGGACGCCGTGCTGCTATCGCCGGCCTGCGCCGATCCGCTCTACCGGAGGGCCGTGCGCGTGAGCATGGGCGCCGTGCTCCAGGTGCCGTACGCCCGGATCCCGGACTGGCGCGAGGCCGGCCCGCTCTTCCGCGAGGAGGGCTACGAGCTCACCGCCTTCGCGCTGCGAGATGATGCCCAGGATCTCGCCGACTTCGTCGACGACGTGCCCGAGCGCCTGGCCCTGCTCTTCGGCACCGAGGGCCAGGGGCTCAGCCGGCGCGCGCTCGCCTCGGCGGCCCGCTCGGTCGTGATCCCGATGGAGCACGGCGTCGACTCGCTCAACGTCTCCACCGCCGCCGCGCTCGCCCTGTGGGCCGTGCGAACGGCCGACCGGAAGGCCGTCGAGCGGTGACGCGGAGGCGCGGGGGGCGCGCACGGGCACTCTGGTTCTTGATCTTCTGGCTGGCGGTCGGGGGAGGCTCGTACCTGCTCGGGGTGCAGAACGCGATGGGGCAGCGCGCCGAGGACAGCGTGCTGGACGCGGCCGAGTTCACGACGAGCCCGCCGCCGCCACTGAACCTCGTCTCGATCCCGAGCGTCGCGGTCGCGCTGCTCGTCATCGGGCTCATCGCCCTCGCGGTGCACGGGGTCAAGCGCGCGATCGTGGTCACGGTCGTTCCCGCGCTCGCGATCGCGGCGTCGCAGCTGCTGAAGCTGCACGTGCTGACGCGGCCGGAGCTCTTCGAGCTCGACGCGCCCAATACGTTCCCGAGCGGGCATATGACCGTGTTCACGGTGCTCACGGCTGCCCTGATCTGGGCCGTTCCCGCGAAGATCCGGGGCTTCGCGACGCTCGCTGGCGCCGTGCTGCTCTCCGCCGTCGGCTGGCAGTTGCTCGCCTACGGCTGGCACCGGCCGAGCGATGTGCTGGGCGGGATCGCGCTCGGTACGATCGCCTTCGCCTTCGCGTGCCTGATCCGGCCGGCGAACTCGCGCGGATCCGCGATCGGGGGTTGGAGCATCTCCGTCGGCCTCGCGATCATCGGCTGGGTGATGGTGGCGGCGGCGCTCGTGCTCGCCGCGGTCGCGGCCGCGAACGGCGACGCGAGCATGATGCTGAGCGCCGGGCAGTTCGGCAGCATCGCCGCGGGGATCCTTGCGGCGCGAGCGCTCCTGCTGCTCTGTTCGGACCGCGCGTAGCCTCCGTCGAGTCGCGTCATGGATACGCTGCGTGACACATTCGGGCGCACTCCACCGAAGACACGCCACTCCGACCAGGTACTCTGCGAGATTCTCCTGGGCGGGATAGTCTGCCAGGGTACGTCTTGAGCAGAAATCCCCTGGGAGGAAGATGCACCGCCGAAACGCCGCACCGCGCCGGCGCACCCTAGCTGCACTGACGGTTGCCGCGATGACCGGGGCGATCCTCATCGGTGGTATGAGCCCCGCGTACGCCGCGGATCTCCCCACGTGGGACGACGTCCAGGCAGCGAAGAACAACGAGGCCGCGACGGCAACGAAGGTCAAGGAGATCGAGCAGCTCCTCGCTGACGGGCAGGTCGAGCTGACCAGGCTCCGCAACGCGCACTCCGCCGCGATCGAGGACATGCAGAAGGCGCAGAAGGAGTTCGAGGACGCCGCCTGGCGAGCCGACACGCTCGACAAGGAGGCGACGAAGAGCCAGGACGAGGCCGACGCGGCTGCCGAGCAGGCCGCGAGTGTCGTCGCGCAGATGTACCGCTCCGGGGGAGTGGACCGCAGCATGGAGTTCATGCTCGAGTCAGACGCCGACACGGCGGACGCGCTGCTCGACCGCATGGCCTCGATGTCTAAGGCGACTGAGCGCAACACCGCGATCTCTTCCGAGGCCGAGCAGGCCGCAAACAACGCCGCGTCGCTCGGCAAGCAGGCCGACGCCGCGAAGGCCGAGCGCGAGCGCCTCTTCGGCGTGGCGCAGGAGAAGGAGCAGGCCGCGGCCGTTGCGGCCGACCAGCAGGCCACGAAGGTGCGCGAGCAGGAGGCGCAGCAGCGCGACCTCGAGGTGAAGCTCGACGCGCTGAAGGACACGACGGCGAAGACCGTCGAGGGCTACCAGGAGCGCCTCCGCCAGGAGCAGGCCGAGCGCGAGCGCCTCGAGCGCGAGCGCCAGGAGCAGCTTGCCAACTCCGGTGGCGGTGGCGGAGGAGGCGGCGGCGGTGGTGGCGGCGCTGGCGGCGGCGGTGGCGGCGGCGGCGGCGGTGGCGGAACGCCGAGCGGCTCCCGTGGCTGGGTGCTGCCCACCTCCGGCTTCTACATCTCCGAGGGATTCCGCCCGCCGGGACGACCTGACCACACCGGTATCGACCTCGCCACGGGCTGTGGCACTCCGGTCGTGGCCCCGGTTTCCGGGACGGTCTCGTTCTCCGGTTGGGCCGACAGCTTCGGCGGCAACATGGTCTACCTGAACCAGGACGACGGGTACCAGACGCGTTACGCGCACCTGAACGGTTGGCCGCCAGTCGGGCTCGGCCAGCGCGTGGGCCAGGGCCAGGTCATCGGCTACGTCGGCACGACCGGCGCGAGCACGGGTTGCCACCTCCACTTCGAGGTCATCCCGGGCTTCAGCAACGCCTACTATGTGCCCTACATGGATCCGTACTGGTTCCTCTTCGGGTAATCCCGGCGACACTCTGATGCGGCGCGCAGCCTCGGCTGCGCGCCGCATCGTGCGTTTCGGGCCGGGTGTCGGGGGAGTCGGGGCGCTTTCGGCGCCGCTGCCTTGGCCTGCGCGTAGGGTGGGACGCATGCACCAAAAGGAATGGGACCGCGCGGTCGACGAGGCATGGGCCGATCCGGACTCGGATCCGGAGCAGCGCATCGCGCGATTCCGTGAGCTCGCTGCCGAGGCGCCGCACCCGGCGCTCGGCGAGTTTGAGCTCGGGGGAGCCTACGACTCCGCTGGCTATGAGGCCCAGGCCGATGTGCACTACGCTGCAGCGACGGCCGCGGGACTCGCAACGCTCGACCCGGCGCGCGCGGCGAGTCTCGCGATCCAGCACGCCTCAACGCTCCGCAATCTCGGCCGCGCCGACGAGGCGATCGCGATGCTGCGGGCGGCGCCCGAGCATCCCGCGACGGGCGCGGCGCCCGCGGTGTTCCTCGCGCTCGCGCTCCACAGCGCGGGCCGCCCGGACGAGGCGCTGCGCGTCGCCATCGAGGCGCTGGAGCCGACGCTCCCGCAGTACAACCGCTCGGTGAGGAACTATGCGCGGCTGCTCACGGAGCCAGCCTGAGCGTGTGGGTTGGTTGATAATCTATATTATGTCAGCTTAGAGGGATGCGGGCACTCTCCCGGCGCGGTTTCCCGCGCCGGCCCAGCGCCTTTCGGTGTTGCAGGTCGGCGCCTGATCAGGTCGTTTCGCCAGCTCGTGCGCAGGCACCACGGATCCAGCGCCGATGACAGCATGATCCCGCCGAGAGGAATTGCCGCCGCGACACCCATGTTCAGCTCGCCGCTCGCGGCCCCGCAGCTGGCCCGAGCCCCACAAGCGCCCAGCACATTCGGAATCTACACCGCTCCTCCCCTGCACCGCGCGCCGAGTCGGCCGAAAGGCCCCATTCCCGCGATCGAGTCGGCCGAAAGGCCCCAATCAGCTCCACGAATGGGGCTTTACGGCCGACTCGACGGCGATCCCGGGTGCAGCAGCCCGAGAGCCCGCAGCGCGGGCGCGAGACCCACAACCCAGGAAATTTCCTCCCGAGTCGGCCGAAAGGCCCCATTCCCGCGGTCGAGTCGGCCGAAAGGCCCCAATCAGCGCCACGAAAGGGGCTTTACGGCCGACTCGGCGGGCGGGGCGCGGCGGAGCGCCGCGCCGCGCCCCGCGCCGCCGTGACCTACTCCCCCCGCGCGACGTGCGAGCGGGCGTGCGCGAGCGCGGGATCCAGCTCCGCGAACAGGTGGTTCGGGTGGCGGAGCGAGGAGATCACGCCGACGCGCTCGAGCAGGAGCCGGTGCTCCGGGCGGATGCCCTTGATCAACACTGTCGCGCCGCGGCGCTCGAGGTCTGAGACGAGGCCCGCGAGCGCGTTTGCCCCGGTCGCGTCGACGAGTTGGAGTCCGGAGAGGCGCAGGATTACGACGTCGACGCCCGGTTCGGTAAGGATGTCGTCGACGAGCCGCTCGGCCGCGCCGAAGTAGAGCGAGCCCCGCAGCTGGAAGAGGGCGATGCGCTCGTCGCCGGGCGCGGGCTCCCCCGGTAGCGGCTGACGTTCGGCACCGCTCGCGAGGCTGAGCGCGCGCAGCGCGAGCACGGCGGCGACGGCGAGCCCCGCGACCACGGCCACGACCAGGTCAAACGCGACCGTGACCCCGAGGGTCAGGAAGAAGAGCAGCGTGCTCGCGCGGCCCGCGCGCAGCACGCGGCGGATCGTTGAGGGAGCGACCATGCGCAGCGCCGTCACGACGAGCACCCCGGCGAGTGCGGCGAGCGGGATCCGGGAGACCAGGTTTCCGAGCAGCAGCACGATGAGGAGCAGGAAGACGGAGTGCACGATGGCCGCGAGGCGGGTGCGCGCGCCGCTGCGCACGTTGACCGCGGTGCGGGCGATGGCTCCGGTCGCGGGCATCCCGCCGAAGAGCCCGGACGCGATCGAGGCGAGCCCCTGGCCGAGGAGTTCCCGATCCGGGTCGAAACGCCCCGTGTCGCGCATCGTCGCGGCGACCCGGGCCGAGAGCAGGGACTCGATCGCCGCGAGCGCGGCCACGGCCACGGCGGGACCCGCGAGGCTCGCGAGCGCGCCCGGGGAGAACTCGGGCAGCGCGGGCAGCGGCAAGGAGCGCGGCAGCTCCCCGATCGTTGCGAGCGGCAGGCCCGCCACGACCGACACGATCGAGACGAGCAGGATCGCGACAAAGGACGCCGGGATCGCGGGCGCGATCCGAGGCAGCAGGATCATCACGAGCGCGACCGCGAGCACCACTGCGAGCGGCAGGATCGCGGCCGCCCAGTCGGTCGCGAGCAGGGTCTGCCACGCCGCGACGGCGGCGCTCGTCGAGCGCTCCCCCGCTCCCCCGCCAGGATCGCCGAGCGCCGCCGGCACCTGCTGCAGGAAGATGATGACCCCGATCCCGGCGGTGAAACCTTCGATCACGGGCCACGGGATGAAGCCGACCGCTCGGCCGAGGCGCAGAAGCCCCGCGACCGCGACGAGCGCGCCCGCCATGAGGCTCAGGATCGCGACCGCACCGACGCCGTGCGCCGCGACGATCGGTGCGAGCACGACGACCATCGCCCCCGTCGGCCCCGAGACCTGGACATTCGATCCCCCGAACACCGCCGCGATGAGGCCGGCGACGATTGCGGTGACGAGTCCGGCCTCAGCGCCCACCCCAGAGCTCACGCCGAACGCGAGCGCGAGCGGCAGCGCCACGATCCCGACCGTGACGCCCGCGAGGAGGTCGGACCGCAGCGTTCGCGGGAACCCCCGATAGTCGGCGGCCGTAGGCAGCAGCGAGCGGAGGGCGCCGAGCGCGCCAGGATGCCGAGCCGGGTCGCGGCCCATCTCCCCACCCCTTTTCGCTACAGATGTCAACGAAGCTCAGCCTAGCGACTCCCCCGCGGCACGTCGAACGACGCTGGCGTCGCGCCACCGAAGGCGGAGCCGTCTCGCCGAATCTTCAGCCGATCAGGCCGAAGGCGCCGAGTGCGGCGCCGGCTCCCGCCCCGAGGAGCACGACGAGCCACACCGGCACCCTGCGCGCGAGCAGCAGGCCGAGGCAGACAGCGGCCAGGAGCGCGGCCCAGGGCCCCGTGATCCCCTCCGAGATGATCGGGGTGATGAGCGCCGCCGCGAGGATCCCGACGACCGCCGCGTTCGCGCCCGCGAGTGCCGCGCGGGCGACGGCGTTTCGCCGCAGCCGCTCCCAGAGTGGCAGCGCAGCGAGGAGGAGCAGCAGGCCAGGCAGGAAGATCGCGACAAGCGCCGCCGCCGCGGAGAGCATGCCCGGCACGAAGTGGGTCGCCGAGCCGCCGTCACCCGACGCACCGAGGAAGGCGCCGAAGGTGAAGAGCGGGCCAGGCATCGCCTGTGCGAGGCCGTACCCCGCAAGGAAGTCGCCGGGCGAAACGGCGTTCGCGATCGCCGGCTCCGCCTGGAGGAGCGGCAGCACGACGTGGCCGCCGCCGAATACCAGCGCCCCGGCGCGGAAGCACGCGTCGGCGATGGCGACCCAGCTGAGACCGGTGCTCCGCGCCGCGAGCGGGAGCGCGACAGCGACGAGCGCCAGGATCGCGAGGGCGAGGACGGCGACCCGACCGCTGCCAGAACTGGGCCCGTCGCCAGCGCCGAGGTCCGCGCGGCACCGCCGCGACGTTGCGGCAGGATCCGGCCCGGCGACCGCCCTGCAGAGCAGGATCCCGAGCCCGGCCCCGAGCGCGATCGCGACGGGCTGGCCGAACGCGATTGGGAGCCCTGGCCCGGCGAGGAGCGGGAGCAGCACCGCGATCGCCCCCGCCAGGATCGCGATCAGGATCCGGCGCAGATCGGGGGTGAGGGTGCGGGCCATGCTCCAGACGGCGTGCGCGACGACCGCCGCGGCCACCGCGACGAGCCCAGCGAGCGCACCGCGCGCGATGGGGCCGTCGAGCCGCGCGATCCCGAGCCCGGCAAGCCCCATGACGACGGCCGATGGGAGTGTGAATCCGAGCCAGGCCGCGAGGGCTCCTCGCCAGCCGGCGCGGCCGAGACCGAGCGCGAAGCCGAGCTGGCTCGACGCGGGCCCGGGGATGAACTGGCAGAGCGCGACGAGTTCGGCGTACCGCTCCTCCCCGATCCAGCGTCGCCGTTCGACGAGCTCCCTGCGGAAGTAGCCGAGGTGGGCGATGGGGCCGCCAAACGAGGTGAGCCCGAGCAGGAAAAAGACCCGCAGCACCTCGGCCGCGCTCCCCCGCACAGCCGATCCCGGCGCGGAAGGCCGCTCGCCGTGGTCCATGTCGCCCGCCTCGCTCGTCGTCCGGCATCGGGATCGGGATCCGGATCCGGATCCGGATCCGGATCCCCATCGTGCGCAGCACCTCACGGTCCGCGCGTCACCCACCACACTAGGCCGACGGGCCCGCCCGGACTGCGCATTCGCGCACCTCAGCGTGAACGATGCGTGAACTGTTGTACATCTCGTCCAACCGCCGAGGGACTGCACATGCGATGATCACGCTCGCTCGATACGATGGACCACGCTGCTCTACGGCACACCGGGGATTGGACGGCCACCCCGGCGATTCGACAGGGCGCGGACGGCCGCGCGGAAACGACTCTCATCGTGACCTCATCGACACCAGCCACCTCGATTCGCTCGATCCTGGGGCCAGCCGCACTCATCCGCCTCATCATTCCTTGGGCGGGAGTCGTTGCACTCGTCCTGCTCCATGACGTCCTGGCCGGCCCGCTTTCCGGCCCCGTGCTGGGGATCGCCCTCGCCAGCATTATCGTGGTCATCCTCATCGCGGCGTTCGGCGTCGTCGAGCAGGCCGAGCAGCTCGCCCACCGTCTGGGCGACCCGTACGGCAGCCTTGTGCTCACCCTGTCCATCGTCATCATCGAGGTCGTCCTGATCGCCGCGGTCATGCTCGGGCCGGGCGAGCACGCGACCATCGCCCGCGATTCCGTCTCCGCGGTTTCCCTCATCATCATGGGTTTCGTCCTCGGCCTGTCGATGCTCGTTGGCGGCCGCCGCGGCGGGCTCGCGCACAACCGCGTCGGCACAAGTCAGTACGTCGCGATGATCGGGATCCTGTCCGTGCTTGCCTTCGTGCTCCCAGCAGTGGCCGGTGCGGATGGTTCGCTCCGCCCCGCCCAGATTGTCCCGGTCGCGGGGCTCACCGCTGTCGTCTACGTCTTCTTCCTCTGGCGGCAGCTCGGCGCGCAGGCCGGCGACTTCCGCGAGGTCCGCGCGATCGCGACCGCGACCGCGACCGCGTCCGCATCCGTCGGCTCCTCCTCCGGTGCGGGCGCGCGAGCCGCGGGCGCGCCGCAGGCCGACGCCGAGGAGCGCACCCCCGTCGGCGAGGTACTCCGCGAGCATCGCAGCGAGATCCTGACCCGGATCCTGCTCCTCGTCGCGACGATGGTGCCGATCGTGCTGCTCTCCCACGACCTGGCGACCTTCCTCGACGACGGGATCGCCAGGATCGGCGCCCCCACCGCACTGTCGGGCGCGCTCATCGCAAGCATCGTCTTCGCGCCGGAGGCCATCACCTCGGTGCGCGCGGCGCGCGGCGGGGAGATCCAGCGGGTCATCAATCTCTGCCTCGGCGCGCTCGTCTCCACCGTCGGCCTCACGATCCCCGCGGTGCTCGCGATCGGAGCGATCACGGGCAGCCCCGTGCTCCTCGCCGAGACGCCCGCGATGCTCGCGATCCTGATCGCCACGATCGGTCTGACGGCCGTGACCACGGCTGCGCCGAAACTCACCTCGACCCACGGCGCGATGCACCTCGCCGTCTTCGCGGTCTACGGGATCCTGCTCTTCACCACGTAGCCGGGGATCTGCGCCCGCGCGCACAAGCCGCTACGCTGGTGGGACCCTCAGGAGGTGTGCATCAGCGTGTACGTGAAGATCTGCGGCATCCGGGAACCGGAGCATGCGGCACTGGCCGCGCGCCTCGGCGCGCGGGCGATCGGCGTCGTGATGAGTCCGGGCAGCCCGCGCGATGCGTCGCCCGAGACCGCCTCCCTCGTGATCCAGGCGGCTCGGGCGGCCTCCCCCACGGTCGAGACCGTACTCGTCGTGGACCAGATGCCGGCAGAGCAGGCCGCGCGAATGGCGCGGGATCTGGGCTTCGACGTGCTGCAACTGCACGGGGGCTACGAGAGGTCCGACTTCGAGCTCGCCGAGACGATCCACCCGCGGGTCTGGCGCGCGACCTCGCTCGCCCGCGATCGGGAGGTGCACGCCGGGGATCACGGCGAGGAGCGTCTCCTCATCGACGGCGCGGTTCCCGGGTCCGGCGAAACGTGGGATCTCAGCACCGCGGATCCTGAGCGGCTCGGCTCGAACTGGCTGCTTGCGGGCGGCCTCTCCCCCGATAACGTCGGTGCGGCGGTGCGCGCCGCGCATCCCGCCGGCGTCGACGTCTCGAGCGGCGTGGAATCGATCCGCGGCGAGAAGAACCCGGAACTCATCGAGCGCTTCATCGTCGCGGCGCTCGCGGCGGCTGCCGCCGCGGCGCCCATTCGCGACGACGGGGCGACCGGGCGCATCGAAGCCCACTGAGGATATGAACAGCGTTCATCACTAGACCTTTTCAGGATGTCGCTGTAACCTGTTCGTTATATTTCTGCGCGGATCCATCGACCGCGTGCCGCCAACCGAGAGAGCGCATGACCGAGACCCCCCAGTCGGAGCAATCACCGTATCCGTCGAGGCGCAGCCTACGCGCGGCGCAGAACGGACCCCACTCGGAAGCTCCTGCCGGAGTCGCCGCGGCCCCGCCGCACCGCCGCGAGCGCAATCGCGTTCCCGAGATCGCCCGCGCCCAGTACGTGCAGGTGCCGCGCACCCAGCACGTGCCGGATGCGACGGTCGCCCAGAGCCCGCCACCCGCCGAGAAGCCGAGTGTTCGGCGCAGGATCGCGGGCCTCGCGGCGGCGGCGAGCGTCGGCGGCCTCGTGCTCACGATGGCGATCCCGCTCACGCAGCAGGCGGAGTCCACCGAGCGAGGCGCGGCCGCGCAGCAGAAGCTCTTCTCAGAGGTGTCGGCCGACGCGATGCCCGCCTCCTTCGCCGACATCTCCGCAGTGGACTCCGAGGCCGCAGCACCCGCGAGCTTCGAGTATCGCGCGGACTCGGTCGTGAACTACCCGTTCAAGCAGAAGGTCATGCTCACGGACCCGTTCGGCTACCGTACGGCCCCGGTCGAGCAGTTCCACGACGCGCAGGACTTCGCGGCATCCGAGGGCACCCAGATCTTCGCGATCGCGGAGGGCAAGGTCGTCGAGGCGGGCTACGCGAACGACGGCTGCGGCTTCGGGCTGAAGCTCGAGCACGAGATCGACGGCCAGGAGGTCACGAGCCGCTACTGCCACATGCAGAGCGACTCGCACCAGCTCAAGCAGGGCGACAGCGTCGCCATGGGCGATCCGGTCGGCAAGGTCGGCGCGACCGGGCTCGCCTTCGGGGCGCACCTCCACCTCGCAATGCGGGTGGAGGACAAGCCGGTCGACCCCATGCCCTTCATCTCGAAATACCATCGCATGACGCGCGAGCAACTCGCGAAGAAGAAGCAGAATCCCCCGACCGTCGAGGCCGCTCCCCCGGGCGACGGCACGGTCGCCGCGGGCGAGGCCGGCACCCCGGCGAGCCCGACGACGGCGCCCTAGCTCGGGTCCCGCAGACGCCAAGCGGGGCGGCAACCAGTCAGGTTGCCGCCCCGCTTCGTGTTCGTCGTCACTTGCCCCAGATCAGGATCCGGAGCCGCGTTCGAGAGCGGATCAGGATCCGGATCAGGATCCGGCGCTCTCCCCCGCACCGGCCGCCTCCGAGGTGGCGCTCGCCCAGTCCTCAAGCTTCCGCGCGGCACGCCCCGAGTCGATGGCCTCGGCGGCGATCTTCATTTTCTCGTCGAGGCGCTCGAGCAGCGCCCGCTCGGCCGTCTCAGGGCGCTGGGCGAGGTCGAACGCGACGAGGCCCGCCGCAGCATTGAGCAGCACGATGTCGCGCACCGGCCCGCTTTCCCCAGCCAGCACGCGCCTGACCACTGCGGCGTTCTCGTCGGGGGTCCCGCCTGCGAGATCCTGAATCGATGCCCGCGGGATGCCGAGCTCCCGCGGATCGATATCGTGCTCGGTGAGGCCGCCACGCGACACCTCCCAGAGCCGCGAGTGCCCCGTCGTCGTGAGCTCATCCAGCCCGTCATCCCCCCGAAACACCAGCGCCGACGCGCCCCGAAGCCGGAACACGCCGACAAAGATGGGCACGCGATCCAGGTCGGCGACACCCACGGCGGAGGCCTCGGGGCGCACCGGGTTGCACAGCGGGCCGAGGAAGTTGAACACCGTCGGGATCCCGAGCTCACCGCGCGCTGCGGCGACGTGGCGGAAGCCGGGCAGGAAGCGCGAGGCGTGCACGAAAGCGATGCCACTGCGCTCGAACGCCCGCACGAGCGCCTCGGCGTCAAGGGAGAGATCGACGTCGAGGGCACTCAGCACATCCGAGGAGCCGGACAGGCTGCTCGCTGCTCGATTGCCGTGCTTCACGACCGGCGCGCCCGCGGCCGCCGCGGTGATGGAAGCCATTGTCGAAATATTCACCGTCCCGAAACGGTCGCCTCCCGTGCCGACGATGTCGAGCGACATCGCGGGGAGCGGGAGCGGCACGGCCTCGGCGAGGATCGCGTCGCGGAAGCCGATCACCTCGTCGACGGTCACCCCCTTGGACCGGAGCGCCACGAGAAATGCCCCGATCTGAGCGCCAGTTGCCTCGCCCGTCATGAAACTCGACATCGCCCATTCGGCCTGAGACACGCTGAGATCCTCACCCTCGAGGAGCGTGGAAAGGACGATGGGCCAGGTGCGTTCGTCGATCATGAACTCGATTCTATCCGCGCGGGACTCCCCCTCCGGAAGGCGCGTGACACCCCGGGTGCCGTGTCGCAGCGAGTCCCCGGAGGCGATAGGCTTGGCAGGAAACTCGCAGAAAGTTCGGCGCGCCGACCCTGGGTGAAAACGCACACCAAACTTTCAGCCATAATGGAGGGGTGACAACGACCACTATGAATACCAAGTCAGCCGTGCCCTCGGTGAAGCGACCGAATATCGTCGCCGTCGGCACGATCGTGTGGCTCGGCAGCGAGGTCATGTTCTTCGCGGGCCTCTTCGCGATTTACTTCACCCTGCGGGCCATGAACCCCGAGCTTTGGGCCGAGCAGACCTCGAAGCACAACTTCACCTTCGCGCTGATCAACACGCTGATCCTGGTTGCGTCCTCCTTCACCGCTCAGGCCGGCGTCTTCGCCGCGGAGCGGATGCAGCCGCGCGCAACCGGTGCGAGCCCTGCGAAGTGGGGAACCGTTGAGTGGTTCTACCTCACCTTCTTCATGGGTGCGGTCTTCGTTTCGGGCCAGGTCTGGGAGTACGCGACGTTCGTATCCGAGGGCATCACGCTCGCCTCGGATCCCTACGGCTCCGCCTTCTACATGACCACCGGCTTCCACGGCATCCACGTCACGCTGGGCCTCGTGGCCTTCCTGCTCGTGATCGGCCGGATCTACGCCGTCAAGAACTTCACTCACAAGGAGGAGACGACAGCGGTCGTCGTGTCGTACTACTGGCACTTCGTCGACATCGTCTGGATCATCCTCTTCATCGTCATCTACGTCCTCAAGTAAGGGTCAGGAGAACACGACATCATGGCTCGCGCCAAGAAGAACGTACGCAAGTCCGGCCGCCGGCATCCGCTCGCGACCGCTGCCCTCGTGGCGGTCGGTCTGCTTGTCACCGGGGCCGCATACGCCGGGTTCAGCCAGACCTCCGCAACCGCCGAGATCGACCTCGAGTCGCCCGCGACCATCGAGGCCGGCGAAAAGCTGTTCGGCGCCAACTGCGCCACCTGCCACGGTGCCAACGCTGAGGGCACGCCCGAGGGTCCGACCCTGATCGGTGTCGGCGCTGCCTCCGTGAACTTCCAGGTCGGAACCGGCCGCATGCCGCTCGCCTTCCAGGGCCCGCAGGGCATGGTGAAGCCGAAGCAGTTCACCGAGGAGCAGACGCTCCAGATGGCGGCGTACGTCGCCTCGCTCGCACCGGGACCGGGGCTGCCCGATTCGCAGTACCTCAAGGCCGACAGCGACGCCGAGGGGATCGCGAAGGGCGGCGAGCTCTTCCGCATCAACTGTGCGATGTGCCACAACGTCGCGGCAGCCGGCGGCGCCCTGACCCAGGGCAAGTTCGCGCCGAAGCTCACCGGGGTCGCTCCGACGCACATCTACGAGGCCATGGTCACCGGCCCGCAGAACATGCCCGTCTTCAGCGATGCCAACATCACCCCCCAGGAGAAGGCCGACATCATCTCCTACCTCAAGTACATCGAGGAGAAGCCCGCGGTCGGCGGCATCTCGCTGGGCTCGATCGGCCCCGTGGCCGAGGGTCTGTTCATCTGGGTGATCGGTCTGGGCGCGATTATCGGCCTCACCGTCTGGGTCACCGCCAAGTCGAACTAGTTTCGACGGGCGCAACGAGTTCATGAGTCAGGAGTCAAGGAGCAACATGGCAGAGGAAGCGATGAACAACGGCGGAAACAACGCCGTTGTCGACGCCCAGGGCCACGGCGCGGACGGGGTGTCGGCGGGAACCGCCGTCATCGCAGCCGACGCAGTGCAGAACCCGGGCCTTCCCCCGCACCGCAAGCGCGTCACGGATCTTGATCCGAAGAAGGCGAAGCGGGCCGAGCGCATCGTGTACGCGCTCTTCTACATCTCGATCGCGGGCAGCCTCGGTGCGGTCCTCGCCTACATGTTCCTCCCGATCGAAACGGGAGACCTGATGGCGATCCGCCTGCACACGCTCTTCGTGGGCCTGGGCATGGCACTCTCCCTCCTCGCGATCGGCATCGGCGCGGTCCACTGGGGCAAGGCCCTCATGGCCGACCACGAGTCGATCGACGTCCGCCACCCGGTCCCGAGCGACACGGAGACCCGCGAGGCTTCGGCCGAGGTCTTCAAGCTCGCCGACGAGGAGTCGGGCTTCTCACGCCGCGCGCTCGTGCGCAACAGCCTGATCGGCGCCCTCATCGCGTTCCCGCTTCCCGGCATCACCCTCCTCCGCGGCCTCGCCCCGCAGGATCGCGACGCCGTGCAGCTGCTGAAGCACACGATGTGGGACAAGGGCATCCGCCTCTCCCGCGATCCCTCCGGTGTCCCGATCAAGGCCAGCGAGGTCACGATCGGCTCGGCGTTCCACGTCATCCCCGAGACGCTGAACCACGAGGACTTCGCGAAGATGAGCCTCGACGAGCGCGGCGGCAGCGAGAACTTCCTCGACGCCAAGGCGAAGGCGATCGTGCTCCTTATGCGCCTCGATCAGTCGGAGCTCAACGAGCTTCCCGAGCGCAAGGACTGGTCATACAACGGCATCGTCGCGTACTCGAAGGTCTGCACGCACGTCGGCTGCCCCGTGGCGCTGTACGAGCAGCACACCCACCACCTGCTCTGCCCCTGCCACCAGTCGCAGTTCGATGTCGCGAACCACGCGGAGGTCGTCTTCGGCCCGGCAAAGCGACCGCTGCCCCAGCTGCCGATCACGGTCGACGACGAGGGCTACCTCGTCGCGCAGAGCGATTTCCATGAACCCGTCGGCCCGAGCTACTGGGAGCGTCTCAAGTGAGCAGCACCGTGACTGAAACCTCCACGCAGAGCGGATCCAGCCGCTTCACCGCAGCCGCGGCGAACTACATCGACGAGCGCACCAAGATTGGCGTCGCCGTCAAGGAGTTCGGCCGCAAGGTCTTCCCCGACCACTGGTCGTTCCTCCTCGGCGAGGTCGCGCTCTACAGCTTCGTCGTGATCCTGATCTCGGGAACGTTCCTGACGCTGTTCTTCCAGGCCACCATGATCGAGACGCACTACACCGGACCCTACGTTCCGATGAAGGGCGTCGAGATGTCCGGCGCGATGGCGTCGACCCTCGACATCTCGTTCTCGGTCCGCGGCGGCCTGCTGATGCGCCACGTGCACCACTGGGCAGCGCTGCTGTTCGTCGCCTCGATCGGCCTGCACATGCTGCGCATCTTCTTCACGGGTGCGTTCCGCAAGCCGCGCGAGCTCAACTGGGTCATCGGCTTCGTCCTCTTCATCCTCGCGATGGCTGAGGGCTTCACCGGCTACTCGCTCCCCGACGACGTGCTCTCGGGCAACGGCCTCCGCATCATCGATGGCATCATCAAGGCGATCCCGGTCATCGGCACCTACCTCTCGTACTTCTTCTTCGGAGGCGAGTTCCCCGGCACCGATATCGTTGGCCGCCTGTACATGCTGCACATCATGGTGCTCCCCGCACTCGTGATCCTGTTCGTGGCGCTGCACCTCGCGTTCGTGGTCATCCACAAGCACACGCAGTACCCTGGCCCGGGCAAGACGCAGCAGAACGTCGTCGGCTTCCCCGTTCTCCCGGTGTACGCCGCGAAGGCCGGTGGCTTCTTCTTCATCGTGTTCGGCGTCATCGTTCTGATCGCCTCCATGGTCGGAATCAACCCGATCTGGAACTACGGCCCGTACGATCCCTCCCCCGTGTCTGCCGGTACCCAGCCTGACTGGTACATCGGCTTCGCGGACGGCATGCTGCGACTCGTGCCGCCGGGGCTTGAGACCGAGTGGTTCGGCTTCACCTGGTCGTGGAACATGCTGCTGCCGCTCATCATCATCGGCGTCTTCATCGTCCTCGTCATGATCTACCCGTTCATCGAGGCCTGGGTCACCGGCGACAAGCGCGAGCACCACCTGCTTGACCGCCCCCGCAACGCCCCCACCCGCACCGCGATCGGCGCCGCCGGCGTCACGTTCTACGCGGTCATGTGGGCGGGCGCGAGCTCGGACCTCATGGCGACGCACTTCCAGCTGTCCATGGAGGGCGTGATCCACGCGCTCCAGGCACTGCTCATCCTCGGCCCGATCATCGCCTACTTCCTCGCGAAGCGCATCTGCCTGGCGCTGCAGAAGAAGGACCGCACGATCGCGCTGCACGGCTACGAGTCCGGTCGCATCGTCCGGATGCCCGGTGGTGAGTTCATCGAGGTGCACAAGCCGCTCGACGAGTACGAGCAGTGGCAGCTCGTGAGCTACCAGGACTACGCTCCGCTCATGCTCCGTCCGAACGACGACGGCCGCATCCCCTTCTCGAAGCGCCTCCGCGCCGGCTTCAGCCGCTGGTTCTTCGAGGACCGGATCGCCCCGCCGACCAAGGGCGAGATCGAGCAGGCACACCACGAGGGCCACTAGCCCTCACCCGCGAAAGGGGGTGGGGCCGCAGGAACACCTGCGGCCCCACCCCCTTTCGCTCTCCCCTTCGACAAGCCCTCTCCCCCAGGTCTAGGGCTGGAGGTGGGACGCCAGGAACTGGCGCGCCTGGGCACCGGCTCCGGCCGGGACACCCAGGTGGCCTCCCATGTTCGCGATGAGAGTCTTCTCCCCCGCCGCGAAGGCGTCAAAGAGCGCGAGCGACCGCTCGCGATCGTTCCCCGTGTCATCCCATTGCAGGAGCATCGTGACGGGAATCTCGAGCGCTCTAGCCTCCTCCATCGTCCGCTCGGGAATGAGACTGCCGGCGAACAGGATCGCGGCCGCGAACCGCGGATCACGCGTCAGCGCTCGCACGGCGATCGCGATCACGCCGCCCGAGTAACCGACCGGGCCCTTCAGCTCGGGCAACTCGAGGAGCGCATCAAGGGCGCCCAAAGTCTCGGGCACCGCCTGATCCACGAGGGGCAGGATGAGCCTATCGACGAGATCTCCCCGAGGCTTCCGGCCTGCGGCGAACTCCCCATGGAGCTCTCGCCGCGCCTGATCTACACCGGGCAGCGGAGGCCGGGCGCCAGCGCCCGGCAGTTCGAGCGTGAAGGTTGCGAGACCGGCGGACGCCGCGGCGGACGCGCGCTGCTCGAGGCGCGGCATACTCGCTTCGAGCCCCGCCGCTCCCCCGGGCTGCCCGGCAAAGACGAGCGGGGCGGGCGACTGTGGCGTCGTCTGGAGAGGCGTCCAGAGGACGCCATCGACGCCGTCGTGCTGGAAACGGCGTGCACGGGTGCTCGGACCGTCAGAGTGTGCAGTGAATTGCATGGTCGTACCTTTCGGGTGCGCAGAGTAGCGGCGCTCCCGAACGAGCTATCGTCCGAATAGCTCCCAGACCGTGTTCCGAGGGAGGAGCACCGACGTGACGTGACTCACGGATACCACCTCCTCACTCGCATGCACGGACCACACACATTACCACCCGAAGCCCGGGCACATGCCAGACCTCCCTCTGCCTTGCCATTTCTGCCATCCATGTGCCTGTTATCCGCGATACACCACGCGTGGAGGGCAGAACCGGCAAGGCCGAGCGGGGCTAGGGCTCCGTCGAGGGCGGGGGCGGCAGCTGGGTCAGGAGGCGCGGGGCTGCCGACGCGAGGGTCCTGCGCAGGAGCGGCGGCGGGAATCGCGAGAGGCGACCCGCAATGTCCGCCGCGAGCGGTTCTGCGCGGGCCGCGGCGAAGGCCTGGAAGATCATGAGTTCAGCGTCCGGATCGGCGCCCGCACGGCCCGTCATCGCGAGGGCCTCGTCGAGGCACGCGAGAAAGAGCTCCCGCTTCGTCGTGAAGCTCGCGTAGACGTGGGGCTGCGGCACCTCTGCGCGCAGCGCGATCGCCGACGTCGACGCGCCGTAGAAGCCGTGAAGGCCGAACTCGATGAGTCCGGCCTTCAGGAGACGATCACGATTCTCGCCGGGCCTCCTCCGGGGACGCCGTTCACTCATGACTAGCTGAGATCGAGAATCTTACGGTAGTGCTCGCCGACGGGCTCGAAGCCGCGGTGGTTGTAGAACGAACCGATGCGCGCGGTCGAGGCGGAGAGCTGGCGCACCCCTCGGCCCATGCAGTAATGCTCGTTCGCCTGCATCAGGCGGTCGCCGACGCCGTGG
The DNA here is from genome assembly GCF_050310065.1 of Leucobacter luti. Classification (GTDB taxonomy): domain Bacteria; phylum Actinomycetota; class Actinomycetes; order Actinomycetales; family Microbacteriaceae; genus Leucobacter; species Leucobacter luti_B. The sequence continues at coordinate 2,120,351 of NZ_CP190007.1, forward strand.
CCCCTGGCCGAATTGTCGACGACGATCTCCTGCAGGTGGGCCGTGAGGCCAGGCGCGTGGAGCAGGCGCGACACGGTCATGAGCGAGTAGCCCACGACCTTGCCGTCGAGCTCAGCGACGAACAGCACGTTCGTCTCCTGGTCGCGGTGGCGCAGCACGTTGTCGTAGGCGACGAGGAACTCGTCGCGCCCGATCGGCTCGCGCCCGGTAGTAAACTGCCGGGCCAGAGCGAAGACGGCATTCCCGTCTTCGCTCTGAGCCCGGCGGATGTTGATGCTCAAGAGCGGATCCTGACTAGCGGGCGAAGTTGCCGCGGTAGTACTCGTACACCCAGCCCACAACGCCGATCAGGACGAGGGGGACAGTGAGGAACGAGAGCCAGAAGTTGAACCCGACGCAGAGGCCGAGGATCACGATCGAGCAGCCGAAGGCCAGCATGATCGGCCACCAGCTCCAGGGGCTGAACTCGCCGAGCTCCGGATCCCCGTCGTCGATGTCCGAGTCCTGGCGATCCTCGACGAGGACGCCGCCCTGCTTGCGCTTCACGAGGCCCAGGTAGAAGGCGATGAAGCCGGTGAGACCACCCGAGAGCAGGATCGTGACGGTGCCGGCCCACTCGGGGCGGCCGTGCTCGATCACGTTCCAGGCCGTGTACACGCTCGCGAGGAGCGCGAAGTAGGCCGTCAGCACCGTGAAGATGACGATGTTGGATTTCATACTCAGATTCTCCTAACGATCGTTACTTCTGTGCCAGCTCGCGCACGGGGGGCTGCTCGACGCCGCTGACCTCGGGGTGGTTGAGGTCGAATGCGGGCGACTCGGAGCGGATGCGCGGGATCGAGGTGAAGTTGTGGCGCGGCGGCGGGCAGGAGGTCGCCCACTCGAGCGAGCGGCCGTAGCCCCACGGATCGTTGATCTCGACCTTGGGCGCGCGGCGCGAGGTGATGTACACGTTCAGGAGGAACGGGATCATCGAGGCGCCGAGCACCATCGCACCGATCGTCGAGAGCTGGTTGCCCCAGGTCACGCCGTCCGACGGGAGGTACGTGTAGTAGCGGCGGGGCATCGCCATGACGCCGAGCCAGTGCTGCACGAGGAAGGTCGTGTGGAAGCCGAAGAACAGGACCCAGAAGTGGATCTTGCCGAGGCGCTCGTCGAGCATCTTGCCCGTCCACTTGGGCCACCAGAAGTAGAAGCCAGCGAACATCGCGAAGACGACCGTTCCGAAGACCACGTAGTGGAAGTGAGCCACGACGAAGTACGTGTCGGAGAGGTGGAAGTCGAGCGCGGGCGACGCGAGGATGACACCGGTGAGGCCACCGAAGACGAAGGTCACGAGGAAGCCGAGCGACCAGAGCATCGGGGTCTCGAAGGTGATCGAGCCGCGCCACATCGTGCCGAGCCAGTTGAAGATCTTCACGCCGGTCGGGACCGCGATGAGCATCGTCATGAGCGCGAAGAACGGCAGCAGCACGGAGCCGGTGACGTACATGTGGTGCGCCCACACGGTCATCGACAGTGCGGCGATCGAGATGGTGGCGTAGATGAGCGTCTTGTATCCGAAGATCGGCTTGCGGCTGAAGACCGGGAAGATCTCGGAGACGATACCGAAGAACGGCAGCGCGATGACGTACACCTCGGGGTGGCCGAAGAACCAGAAGAGGTGCTGCCAGAGGATCGCTCCGCCCTCACCGCTGTAGATTTGCGCGCCGAAGATTCGGTCGGCTGCAAGGCCGAACATCGCGGCGGCGAGCACCGGGAAGACGAGGAGCACGAGGATCGAGGTGATGAGCGTGTTCCAGGTGAACACAGACATACGCCACATGGTCATACCCGGGGCGCGCATCGTGATGATCGTCGTGATGAAGTTCACGCCACCCATGATCGTGCCGAAGCCGCTGACGCCCAGGCCGAGTACCCAGAGGTTTCCTCCGACTCCCGGCGAGTACGTCATATCCGAGAGTGGCGCGTACGCGAACCATCCGAACGAGGCCGCACCCTGCGGGGTGAGGAAGCCGCCGACCGCGATGAGCGAGCCGAAGGTGTAGAGCCAGAACGCGAACGCGTTGAGGCGGGGGAACGCGACGTCGGGGGCACCGATCTGGAGCGGCATGATGACGTTCGCGAAGCCCGCGAAGAGCGGGGTGGCGAACATCAGCAGCATGATCGTGCCGTGCATCGTGAACAGCTGGTTGTACTGCTCCTTGGTCGGGATGACCTCAAGGCCCGGAGCAAACAGCTGCGCGCGGATGAGGAGCGCCATGAGGCCGCCAACCAGGAACCACACGAAGGAGCTGATCAGGTACATGTACCCAATCACCTTGTGGTCCGTGGACGTCAGCCACGAGACAATGACATTGCCCTTCTTCATCATTATTCAGATCCCTCTGTTACTCGTTCTCAGCCTTGGCCCCGTCGCCGTGGAAGCGATCGTGGTTCGGGTTGAATTCCAGGCCAACCTGGCCCGTGTTGCCTGCCTCGCGCAGCGAGTCGATGTAGGCGTCGTACTCGTCCTGCTCAACGACCTTGACCTCGAAGAGCATCATCGAGTGCGACTCGCCGCAGAGCTCGGCGCACTTGCCCATGAAGGTGCCGGTCTTGGTCGGCTCGAAGCTCATGTAGTTCGTCTGGCCCGGGATCATGTCCTTCTTGTAGAGGAACTCCACGATCCAGAAGGAGTGGATCACGTCGCGGGTCTCGAGGCGGACCTCGGTCTTCTTGTTGACCGGGAGGTACAGCGTCGGCATGGTCGACTCGACCGGGTCGCCGGCCTCGTCCGTCTGCACCTGCACGCCCTGGAAGAACACGTCTTCGTCAACGTAGTTGAAGTCCCACGCCCAGCGCTTGCCGATGACCTCGACGACGTTCTCGACCTCGTTCGCGTCGTAGCGCGACTCGATCTTCGACTGCTCCTGCGCCGTGAAGGCGAAGAACCCGAGGACGAGGATCACGGGAACGACCGTGAAGAAGGTCTCGATCGGCATGTTGTACCGCAGCTGGACCGGCAGGCCCGTCTGACCCTTGCGACGGCGGTAGGCGATCGTGGCCCAGATGATGAGGGCCCACGTGATCACGCCGACGGCGAGCAGCACGATCCAGGAGGTCACCCACAGGCCGGTGATCCCGTCCGTGTGGTTCGTTGCCCCCTCCGAGCCCGCGGGGAGGAACCCCCGCTGCTGCTCGGGCGTGCAGCCGGCAAGCAGAAGCGCTGCCGACAGCGCCACTGGGGCCGCGACCCATTTCATTCGACGATTGGAACGCACCGCATACCTTTCGAAACGTTTCTCGCCGGCACAACAAGCAGGCGAAGCTGATGACTCCCTGTTAGCTTAGCGCGAACCTGAGCGTTCCCCGAACCAATCACGGGTGTCGCGGAACCTGATTCGCGAGATGCGGCTCAGCTGAAGCTGTCGCCGCAGGCGCAGCTGCCCTGCGCGTTGGGATTGTCGATGGTGAATCCCTGCTTCTGGATCGTGTCCTCGAAGTCGATCGTGGCCCCGCTCAGGTACGGAATGCTCATCTGATCGACCGCGACCTCGACCCCGTCGAAGTCCACGATCGCGTCGTTCTCGAGCTCTCGCTCGTCGAAGAACAGCTGATAGATCAGGCCGGAGCAGCCGCCGGGCTGCACCGCGATCCGGAGGCGCAGGTCATCGCGCCCCTCCTGCATCAGCAGGCTTCGCACCTTCTCGCGCGCGGCCTCGCTGAGCTGCACGCCGTGGGCGGCCTCCGAGGCCTCAGGTGCGGCTGATTCGATTGTCTCCGTACTCATGTGCAACTCCTTCACTCGAGTGTGGATACGCCGGTCTCAGTCTACCGGCTTCCACTGACAACGCACGGTCGCCTCCGGTCACGAGTTGCTCGATCCGGCACGGTATCCTGGCAGGGTTGCCGGATCGACTCCGGCGCGGATCAGGCGCGAATCGCGCGCAGTGACATGAGCAGCGACGAGAAGAGGACACGCGTGGCTAAGAAGGGTGCCGCAGAGCCCGAGAAGAACGAGGCTGTGCCGGAGGCATCGTCCACGGTGGGCAAGGGCCGCCCGACCCCCTCGCGCAAGCAGGCGGAGGCGGCGAACGTGCGCCCCATCGTCGGCTCCAAGGATAAGACGGTCCAGAAGGAGCTGCGCAAGCAGCAGGCGGACGCCCGCGAGCGCGCCCGGATCGGCATGATGGAGGGCGACGAGCGCTACCTCACGGCCCGCGATAAAGGGCCGCAGCGTCGCTACGTCCGCGAGTACGTCGACGCCCGCTGGAACATTGGCGAGATGCTCATCCCGATGATGCTCGTCGTGCTCGTCATGACCTTCATCCCCGGCATCATCCAGGTCGTCAGCCTGTTCGTGATCTGGGGCTTCGTGGCGCTCGCCGTGCTCGACGCGGTGTTCCTCGGCATGCGCCTCAAGAAGCGCCTCGCCGAGCGGTTCGGCGCGGACAAGGTGCAGCCGGGCTTCCGTTGGTACGCCGCGATGCGGGCATTCCAGTTCCGCCCCCTGCGCGTCCCCAAGCCGCAGAACAAGCGCGGCAGCTTCCCGGCGTAATTCGGCCCAAGAACAACTGAGGGGCTCTGGTTCTCCGGCTACGGGTTGTCGCTGGTTGATGCGACCTCTTTCGGACCTCGCTACAACCCTCAGTCCCAAGCGACGGCCGAAGACATTCGATGAGTACTCTCACGACCCTGACCAGCGAGCACCCTCGCGAGTGAGCATCCTCCCCGGGTATCCTGAAGGCATGTCGACACCCGCTGCAACTGCCGAGACACTCGCCCTCCGCGAGTTACTCGATGCGCGTCGCCGCGAGTTCGACAGTCTCCTGGAGAAGTACTCGGCGACGAACCCCAAGCTCTTCGGATCGATCGCCCGCGGCACCGCGCATACAGGCAGCGACATCGACATCCTCGTCGAGATGGACCCCGCAGACGGCAACCTTCTCATGCGGGCATCCGGCCTGATGGAGGAAACTCGCCTGCTGTTCGGGCGCGACGACATCGATATCTTCCCTGTCCAGCTACTCAAGCGCTCGATCTCAGAATCAGCAATCGCTGATGCGGTTGCGTTGTGAGCCGAAACATAGAACAGCGCATCGCGGACATCCTGCAAGCGCCAGAGATTGCCTGGCCGCAGATCCGAGGCTTCCGAAATATCCTCGTGCACCGGTATTTCGGCGTCGATGTGGATATCGTTCGCGACGTCATTCAGATGCATCTTCCGGTACTCGCGGCTTGCCTACGCCAGCAAGATCCGTAACCCAGACTGCTTCACGACTCGGAATGATCTCGAACCCCGTGGTGAACCTCAGGGAGTCAGCTCCGGATCAGCGCGCCGCGCTCCCCCGGAACCCGGCGCGCACGAGCCCGCGGTTGATGTCGCGGGCCCACAGCGGCCCCTCGTAGATAAACGCGGTGAAGCCCTGCACGAGGGTCGCGCCCAGCCGCAGCCGCTCGTGGACGTCCTCCGCCGTCGTCACCCCGCCGACCGAGATGACGCAGAACTCGGGGTCGGGCGCCGCGGCCCGGATCCGGCGCAGCACCTCGAGCGAGCGCTCGCGCAGCGGCGCGCCGGAGAGCCCGCCCGCCCCCATCCGCTCGACCTCGGCGGCCGAGGCCTGCAGCCCCTCGCGGGAGATCGTCGTGTTCGTGGCGATGATGCCGTCGAGTCCGAGGCGGACGGCGAGAGCGACGATGCCGTCGATCTGATCGTCGCCCATGTCGGGCGCGATCTTCACGAGGAGCGGCGTCCCGGCTGCCGCGTCGCGGACCGCCGCGAGCAGGGGTTCGAGCATTTCGAGTTCCTGCAGTCCACGCAGCCCGGGCGTGTTCGGGGAGCTCACGTTGACGGCGAGGTAGTCGGCGAGCGGCGCGAGCCGTTCCGTGCTCCAGACGTAGTCCTGCACCGCGTCCTCGACCTCGGTGACGCGGCTCTTGCCGATGTTGACGCCGATCACGGGGCGGTGGCGGGAAAGCCTCGCGCGCTCGACCCGCGGCACGGCCGTCGCGGATCCGCCGTTGTTGAAGCCCATCCGGTTGATGAGCCCACGGTCGCCGACGAGCCGGAACATGCGCGGCTTCGGGTTGCCCGGCTGCGCGTGCTTCGTGAGGGTGCCGACCTCGACGTGCCCGAAGCCGAGCGCGCCGAGCCCGAGGATGCCGGAGGCGTCCTTGTCGAAGCCGGCCGCGAGCCCGAACGGGCTCGGGAACTCCTGGCCGAGCGCGCGCACGCGCAGCGAGGGATGCGGAGCCGAGAAGGCCCGCGCGGCGCGGCCGAGGAGCGGCACCGAGCGGATCACCCGGAAGGCCAGGTGGTGCGCGGTTTCGGGGTCCATCCGGCGGAGCACGGTGGAGAACAGCAGGGGGTACAGGCGCATGCGCGACTACTCCTCGGTCGTGGCGGGCGCGGCCTCGGGCTGGCCCTCGGAATCTGGGCCGGTGCTCGGGTGCGTGCGCAGCTCTTCGATCGCGGATTCGAAGTCGGCGAGCGAGTCGAACGCCTGGTAGACACTCGCGAAGCGGAGGTACGCGACCTCGTCGAGCGCGCGCAGATGCGGCAGGATCGCGAGTCCGATCTCGTTCGCGTCGAACTGGGCGATGCCGCTCGAGCGCACGGACTCCTCGACCTGCTGCGCGAGCACGGCGAGGTCGGCCTCGGTGACGGGCCTCCCCTGGCACGCCTTGCGCACCCCGCTCATGACCTTCTCGCGGCTGAACGGCTCGACCACGCCCGAGCGCTTGATCACCGTGAGGCTCGCGGTCTCGGTCGTCGTGAAGCGCCGCCCGCACGAGGGGCACTGGCGGCGGCGCCGGATCGACAGGCCGTCGTCGGCCGTGCGCGAGTCGATGACCCGCGAATCCGGGTGGCGGCAGAATGGGCAGTGCATCAGGCGTTCCCCTCCTCGAATCGAGCGCTCACGGCCTCGCCGTGCGCGGGCAGCCCCTCCGCGCCGGCGAGCGCGACGAGCGGCTCCTCGACGAGGGCGAGCGCCGAGCGATCGTAGCTGATGACCTGCTGGGGGCGCAGGAAGGTGTGGGCGCCGAGGCCAGCGGCGAAGCGGGCGGTGCCACCCGTCGGCAGCACGTGGTTGGATCCCGCGAGGTAGTCCCCGAGGCTCACGGGCGTGTACCCGCCGAGGAAGATCGCGCCAGCGTCGCTGATCGACGCGAGCACCGCGTCGTCGTCGCGGGTCTGGATCTCGAGGTGCTCGGGGCCGTAGGCGTTGCTCACGCGGGCCGCGACCGCGAGGTCGTCGACGAGGATCACGGCCGACTGCTGGCCGCCGAGGGCGGTGGCCACGCGCTCGGCGTGCCGCGTGCCCGCGGCGCGCGCCGAGACCTCCGCGGCGACGCGGCCGGCGAACTCGGCCGAGTCGGTGACGAGCACCGAGGCGGCCGCCTCGTCGTGCTCGGCCTGGCTGATGAGGTCGGCGGCGACGAAGCCGGGATCCGCCGAGTCGTCTGCGATGATCAGGATCTCGGTCGTGCCTGCCTCGGAGTCGATGCCGACGAGCCCGCTCACGACGCGCTTGGCCGCGGCGACGAACACGTTGCCGGGGCCCGTGACGACGTCGACCGGGTCGAGCCCGATCTCGGGCACGCCGTGCGCGAACGCGGCGATCGCGCCCGCCCCGCCGATCGCGTAGACCTCCTCGATCCCGCAGAGCGCCGCGGCCCAGAGCACCGCGGGGTGCGGCAGGCCGTCGTTGTCCCGCTGCGCGGGCGAGGCGAGCGCGAGGCTCGGCACGCCGGCCGTCTGCGCGGACACCGCGTTCATGATGACGGAAGACGGGTAGGCGGCCTTGCCGCCCGGCGCGTAGAGCCCCACGCGCGAGACGGGCTGCCAGCGCTGCCGGATCACGGCGCCCGCAGCGACCTGGGTCACCCGCTCATCGGGGACCTGGGCCGCGGATCCGAGCCGCAGCCGGGAGATGAGCTCGCGGAGCGCAGCCTCGACCTCCTCCGGACAGTCCGCGAGCGAGGACGCGATCCGGTCGGCCGGCACGCGCAGCGCGTGCCCCTCCACCCCGTCGAAGTCCCTCGCCTGCTCGCGGAGCGCCGCCTCGCCGCGCGCCGCGACGTCGGCGACGAGCGGTCGCACCCGCTCTACCGCCTCGTCGGCGCTCAGAGCTGCGCGGGGCACGAGCTGCAGAAGCTCCGCCCGAATCAGATCACGGCCGCGGAGGTCAATGGTTCGCATCACGCGCACCATTCTATCGAGCCGCACCGACACTCCCCTGTCCGGCCGACTGGACCGCCGGAACCCGTGATCACGCGGCGGTCGCGGGCGCGATCATCCCGAGCCAGGCGAGCTCACGCACTCCGGCGACGAGCGCCTCGCTCGCCGCACCGGCGTCAACCTCGAGGATCGTGGCGAGCGCGTCGGCGATCTGCCCGAGCGAGAGCTCGCCGTCGCAGGCGCCGACGGCCGCGGCGAGCAGCGTGTCTGCCGTCACCCGGCGCGCGATCCCGCTCCCGGTCACGAGCGAAATCGCGCGCGGCGCCTCCGCACCGGGCGTGTGCTCGCGCTCCTCGACGACCGCAGGGTCCAGGATCCAGCGCGCCGCAAGCGCCTCGGCGTCGCTCATGCCCGCGGCCGCGAGGCCCGCCGCAAACGCGCGCTCGAGCGCGACGCCCGGCGCGGGATCGAATGCGCCGGCGGCGCGCTCGGCGTGGACAATCGGCTGCGGAGCCTCGAGGCGCCGGATCCGGATCGCTCCGAGCCCGATGGCCACGATGTTGCGGGCGGCGAAGTCCGCGAGCCACGCCTCGACGAGCCGCTCGAACTCGGCGTCGCCGGGCCGTGCGCCGCCGTCGCGCGCCCAGGTCTCCGCGTAGCGGACGGGCGACACGCGATCCCGCTCCATGATCCAGGCGCCGAGGGATTCCGTGCCGAGGGATCCGGCGCCGCTCGATCCGACGCCACATGCATCTGCGGCCTCGAGGATCCAGCCGCGCACGCGCTCGAGCCCGTCGACGCCCCACGGGCACTCCCAGTTCGCGAGGCACAGGAGCGTGCCGCCGTCCGCGAGGAACGCGGCACCCTCGCGGATCACCCGGGCGACGAGCGCATCGCCGACGAGTCCGCCGTCGCGGTAGACGTACGCGGGCTCGTCGCCGCCGCGCGGCGTGACGACGAACGGCGGGTTCGAGGCGATGAGCGAGAAGCGCTCCCCCGCGACTGGCACGAAGAGGTCCCCGACCCGAAAATCGATGCCGGACACCCCGTTCAGGGCCGCGTTCGCGCGGGCCAGCTCGATCGCGCGCGCCGAGAGGTCCGTCGCGACGACGGGCCCGCGCAGCGCGAGGTGCAGCGCCACGATTCCGCAGCCCGTGCCGAGGTCGAGGGCGCGCTCCGTCGCGCCGGGCGGCAGCTGGGCGATGAGCGAGCGCGTCGCACCGCCGACGCCCATGACGTGTTCCGGGGCCGCGGGCCCGCCCCGCAGCTGGTCGTCGAGGTCCGACAGGATCCACCACGAGACGGGCGCGGGAGACTCGGCGTCGACGAGCTCGACCGGGTTCAGGGAGAGCGCAACCCGGAACGCGTCCCGGCCGGTGGGCACCGCGGCGAACAGCCCGAGCGCGGTGCAGCCAGCGGCGCCGAGCTCGGGAAACGCGGCGTCGAGCTCCGCCGCCGTGAGCTCGGCCCCGAGCAGTAGCGCGGACACGAGCGTGCCGAGTCGACCGGCGCCGCGACCGCCTTCGCCCCGCGCCGCGAGGCTCCGCCGCGCGGGCGCGAAGACGCCGCGCAGGCGCGCGTCGTCGGCCTCCTCGCCGAGCAGGGAGCGCACGGAGGCGAGCGAGTAGTCGGCGGCGAGCAGGTCTGAGCGCAGGCGTTCGATGAGAGCAGGATCCACCCTCACAGCGTAGGGGGTGCGGGGCTCACTCCTCCGCGGGCTCGATTCCCTCGTCGTGGCTCATGGTGGCCCACACGACTCCGTCCTTCTCCGTGTATTCATCGGCCAGCTGACGCAAGTAGAGGGTCGAATCAGGCGAGTTCCTGAGCAGCCACGTCTGGCCCGTCTCGGCCGTCACTGCCTGCGGGTGGACGGCCGCGATGACGAGGAGGGTGTCTCCCGGGTTGGCGTTGCCTTTGAGAACGTGCCGCACACGCACCTCAAACACCGGGAGCTCCAGGATCTTGTCGCGGTGGAGTTCTGTACCTTGCACTTCAAGGGGTGCCACCGGGAACCTAACGATCCGCTCGACCTCGCTCGGCAAGCCATCGATCTCGACAACAAGGTCCGCCTCGCTGTACAGCACGGCGGGACTGCCATAACTTTCAACATCGATACTGATGCCTACGCGTTTCCCGCCCGCGCTGCATCCGGCGAGCAGCAAGAAAGTCAGGGTGAGCATGATCCCGAGACCGGGCCTCCGACGCATGGTGTCTCCCTCGCTCCTGGTGCGTGACCGTCTTCGTCACCGATTGTGAACGAGGCCACAGCGCGAGTCACCCGCCGGCACGTCACGACTCGCTGAGTCCGCACGTCAAGAGAAGAACTCCCTGATCAGGGATGAATTGAATGCGTGCCTCTCACCCCAGAGCACCGACCTTTCGCGCGGGCCTCCGAGCCGAATGACTCGGAGTAGCCGGGCCGAGCCGTCGGGCCGGCGTCGGGGCCGGCATCGGGAGCCGGCCCGCGTCACCGGATCAGTACGCGACGGTGAAGCGCGCGCGGCGGTGCTTCGGGTCCTCGACCTCGTCCACGACGGCCACGCCGAAGTCGGCGCCCGAAATGGCCGACTTCCCGGCGTCGTCGCTCAGGAGCACGTCGCCGCCGACGCGGTAGTTGCCGGTGTACTCGCCGGCGGCCCACGGGCCGAACTCCGCGGGCGGGCTTACGAGGAACCAGTCGAGCTCGGCCGGCGCGTTCTCGCGCAGGTCGTCGAGCACGCCGCCCATCTCGAGCGCCTCGGCGCGGAACTCCTCGGCGAAGTCCGGGAGGTCGGCGAGCCGTTTCCCGCCCTCGCTCGCGAGGAGCGAGCCCGCTCCCCCGATGACGCCGAGCCGCACGCCCTTCGCCGCCGCGTCGGCCGCGAGCTCCGCGACCGCGCCGCGCACCTTTCCGGCCATGTTGCCGCGGGGCGACACGGCGACGATGACGACGTCGCTGCCGTCGAGCGCACGGGCCCGATCCGCGGACTCCAGGATCGAGCCCGTCTCGTACCCGACCCCGGCGATCTGCTCCGCGGTCTCGCTCCGCGAGACGCTGCGCACGGCGAGGCCCCGCACCGCCGCGGCCTCCGCGATGTGCGAGCCCGCGTATCCGCTTCCGCCGATCACAGTCAGTACAGTCATGGTGTTCCTTCCGTCTCGTGCGGGACCGCGCCCAGTTGCGCGGCTCCACTTCCCGCAACCGCGAAGCGGGCCGCACTATTCCGGAGTGGTACCCGATCAGGCCATCGCGCGCTCCCGCGGCGACACGGGGCTCGGCAGCACCGACTCCCCCATGAGGTGGCGGTCGACGGCCGCCGCGACCGAGCGGCCCTCGGCGATGGCCCACACGATGAGCGACTGGCCGCGGCCGGCGTCGCCCGCGACGAAGATGCCTGGCACCGAGGTCGAGTAGTCGTCGGCGCGCGCGAACGCGCCGCGCCCGTCGCGCGGGAGCGCCGCCGCGGCGTCGTCGATCTCCTCGGGCCCGGTGAATCCCATCGCGATGAGCACGAGGTCGGCGTCGAGGAGGCGCTCGGTGCCGGGGATCGGCACGCGGCCCTTCTCGGTGAACCCCGTCTCGGCGACGCGGAGCGCCTGCACGCTTCCGTCCCCGTCGCTCACGAACTCGACGGTCGAGGCGAGGTACTGGCGGTCGCTGCCCTCCTCGTGCGAGCTCGACACCTCGAACACGGTCGGGTGCACGGGCCACGGCTGGTGATCCGGCCGCGACTCTGAGGGCCGCTTGCCGATCGCGAGGTTCGTGATCGAGCGCGCCCCCTGCCGGTTCGCGGTGCCGACGCAGTCGGCGCCCGTGTCGCCGCCGCCGATCACGATCACGTGCTTGCCCGCCGCGTCGAAGGGCGCAGCGTCGGGTGCGCCACCGTCGAGCGTGCCGTCCTGCACCCGGTTCGACACGGTCAGGTAGTCCATCGCCGGCATGATCCCCGCGAGATCGCGCCCGGGCAGGGCGAGCTCCCGCGGCACGGTCGCGCCCGTCGCGACGACGACCGCATCGAAGCGCCGCCGCAGCTCGCCCCAGCTCATGTCGCGCCCGATCTCGATCCCGCACCGGAAGCGGGTGCCCTCGGCCTTGAGCTGCTCGATCCGGCGCGCGACCAGGACCTTCTCGAGTTTGAAATCGGGGATCCCGTAGCGGAGCAGCCCGCCGGGCTCCTCGTCCCGCTCGTACACCGCGACCGTGTGGCCCGCGCGCGTGAGCTGCTGCGCGGCGGCGAGGCCCGCCGGGCCGGATCCCACGACCGCGACCGTCTTGCCAGTGAGGCGGGACGGCGGCTGCGGCTCGACCCAGCCCTCCTCGAAGGCCCGGTCGATGATGCTGTTCTCGATCTGCTTGATCGTGACGGCGGGCTGGTTGATCCCGAGCACGCACGCCGACTCGCACGGCGCCGGGCAGGCGCGGCCCGTGAATTCTGGGAAGTTGTTCGTCTCGTGCAGCCGCTCGATCGCCTCGCGCCCGCGCCCGCGGTGCACGAGGTCGTTCCACTCGGGGATCAGGTTGCCGAGGGGGCAGCCCTGGTGGCAGAACGCGACGCCGCAGTCCATGCAGCGCGACGCCTGCCGCGCCACGAGCGTCGGATCGGCCGGGTCGACGACCTCGCGCCAGTCCATGAGCCGGAGGGCGACGGGCCGCTTCGGCGCGAGCTCGCGCTCGCGGATCTTGAGAAACCCTTTCGGATCAGCCATGAGTAGCCTCCAGAATCTCCGACCAGACGTGGTCGCCGTCGGGATCGATGCCGTTCTGATCCGCGCGCACGCGGATTTCGAGCACCCGCGAGTAGCCGCGCGGGATGAGCCGTGTGAAGCGGGCGAAGGCGCGATCCGGATCCCGCTCGATCTCAGCGAGGAGCTCCTCCGCGACGAGGGATCCCGTCTCCTCACGGTGCCTGCCGAGGAGCTCGACGATCTTTTCCCGGAGCGCGGGCTCCTCGGGATCCTCCTGCGCCTCTCCCTCGGCGGGGTCCGCCGCGCCGCCGAGCCGCTGCAGCATGAGCGCGCCCGAGCCGAGCTCGGCCGAGTTGACGTCGCGCGGATCGAGGTCGAGGATCACGGCCTCGCCGCCCGACATGCCCGCGCCGATGTTGCGCCCGGTCGGCCCGAGGATGAGCGCGAAGCCGCCCGTGAAGTACTCGAGCGCGTGGTCGCCCGTGCCCTCCACGACCGCGGTCGCCCCCGATCCGCGCACGAGGAAGCGCTCGCCGACCGTGCCAGCGATGAAGATTTCCCCCGCGGTCGCGCCGTAGCCGATGACGTTGCCGGCGATCACGTTGCCGAACGCCGGGTGGCCGGAGTCCTGATGCGGCCGGATCGTGATGCTGCCGCCCGAGAGCCCCTTGCCGACGTAGTCGTTCGCGTCGCCGGAGAGACGGATCGTGATCCCGCTCGGCAGGAACGCGCCGAGCGACTGGCCGGCAGAGCCGGCGAGCGAGATGTCGATCGTGCCCTTCGGCAGGCCCGCCGCGCCGAAGCGGCGCGTCACTTCGTGCCCGAGCATCGTGCCGACGGCCCGGTCGACGTTCCGGATCGGCAGGTCGATCACGGCGGGGTCGCCGACGCGCAGCGCGTCGGCCGAGAGCTCGATGAGACCTGCGTCGAAGTGCAGCTCGAGCTCGTGATCCTGCGTGCGGCCTGAGCGCCGCGGCTCCTCGGCCGGGAACTCCGGGCCGCGCAGGATCGGCGTGAGGTCGAGGCCGGAGGCCTTCCAGTGCCGGATCGCGGCGTCGACGTCGAGGGCCGCCGAGTCTCCGATCGCCTCCTCGAGGCTGCGGTAGCCGAGCCCCGCCAGGATCTCGCGCACCTCCTCGGCGATGAAGCGGAAGAAGTTGACGACGTGCTCGGCCTTGCCCGTGAAGCGCTCGCGCAGCTCCGGGTTCTGCGTCGCGACGCCCACGGGGCAGGTGTCGAGGTGGCAGACGCGCATCATGATGCAGCCGGACACGACGAGCGGGGCCGTCGCGAAGCCGAACTCCTCGGCGCCGAGAAGCGCCGCGATGACGACGTCTCGCCCCGTCTTCAGCTGCCCGTCCGCCTGGAGCACCACGCGGTCGCGCAGCCCGTTCAGCATGAGCGTCTGCTGCGCCTCCGCGAGCCCGAGCTCCCACGGCGAGCCCGCGTGCTTCAGCGAGTTCATCGGGCTCGCGCCCGTGCCGCCGTCGTGCCCGGACACGAGGATCACGTCCGAGAGCGCCTTCGCGACTCCGGCCGCGACGGGGCCGATGCCGCTCTGCGCGACGAGCTTCGTGCTGATCCTGGCCGAGGGGTTCGCCCGCTTGAGATCGAAGATGAGCTGCTTCAGATCCTCGATCGAGTAGATGTCGTGGTGCGGCGGCGGCGAAATCAGGCCGACGCCCGGCGTCGCGTGCCGCGTGCGCGCGATCCACGGGTACATCTTGCCCGGGGGCAGCTGGCCGCCCTCGCCCGGCTTCGCGCCCTGCGCGAGCTTGATCTGGATCTCGTCGGCGTGCGTGAGGTACATGCTCGTGACCCCGAAGCGACCCGAGGCGACCTGCTTGATCGCGCTGCGGCGCTCGGGATCGAGGAGCCGGTCCTCGGCCTCGCCGCCCTCCCCCGTGTTGGATCGGCCGCCGAGCCGGTTCATCGCGATCGCGAGCGTCTCGTGCGCCTCGGGCGAGATCGAGCCGTAGCTCATGGCGCCCGTGGCGAAGCGCCGCACGATCGCGCTCACCGGCTCCACCTCGCCGAGCGGCACGGGCGGCCGCTGGGGCGCGAAGCGGAAGAGCCCCCTGAGGGTCATGAGCCGCTCCTGCTGCTCATTTACGCGCGCCGTGTACTCGGCGAAGATCTCGCGCTTGCCGGATCGCGTGGCGTGCTGCAGCTTGTACACCGTCTGCGGGTCGAAGAGGTGCGGCTCCTCGCCGCGCCGCCAGCGGTACTCGCCGCCCGTCTCGAGCCGCTTGTGCGCGAGCGTTGCTGGGTCGTCCGGGTAGGCCGCTCGGTGGCGCGCGGCGACCTCGGCCGCGAGCACGTCGAGGCCGACGCCGCCGAGCTTCGACGCGGTGCCCGTGAAGTAGCGGTCGACGAGCTGCTGGGAGAGCCCGATGGCCTCGAAGGTCTGCGCGCCGCAGTAGGAGGCGACCGTCGAGATCCCCATCTTGCTCATCACCTTGAGCATGCCCTTGCCGAGCGCCTTGATGAAGCGCTGCACGCCCTCCTCCTCGGTGACGCCCGTGATGATCCCCTGTCGCACGAGGAGGCCGACGGTCTCCATCGCGAGGTACGGGTTCACGGCGGCCGCGCCGTAGCCGATGAGTGCGGCGACGTGGTGCACCTCGCGCACGTCGCCCGCCTCGGCGATGAGCGCCACGCGCATGCGCTGGCCCGAGCGGATCAGGTGGTGGTGCACGGCGGAGACCGCGAGCAGGGTCGGCACGGGCGCGAGGTCCTTGTTCGAGTCGCGATCCGAGATGATGAGGAACTCGGCGCCGGCATCAACGGCCGCGCTCGCCTCGAGGCACATCTCTTCGAGCCGGTCGGCGAGCCCCTTCGCCTCGTAGTCCACGGGATACAGGCCCCGGATCGTGACCGCGCGCTCCCGCTCCGGATCGTCGCCGAAGTGCTGGATCCTGGCGAGCGAGCCGTTGTCGATCACCGGGAAGTCGAGGATCACCTGCCGCGCGTGGCTCGCCGACTGCGCCAGCAGGTTCTCCTGCGGCCCCATGCCGGCCCGCAGGCTCGTCACGAGCTCCTCCCGGAGCGCGTCGAGCGGCGGGTTCGTCACCTGGGCGAACTGCTGCACGAAGTAGTCGAAGACGAGGCGCGGGCGCGTGGAGAGCGCCGCGATCGGGGTGTCCGTGCCCATCGCCGCGATCGGCTCGATCCCGTCGCGCGCCATCGGGGTGAGGAGCAGCCGCAGCTCCTCCTCCGTGTAGCCGAAGGTCCGCTGGCGGCGGCTGATCGAGGCCGGCGGGTGCACGAGGTGCTCCCGCTCCGGCTGCTCCGAGAGCCGGATCCGGCCCTCGGCGAGCCACTCGCCCCACGGCGCGCTCGCCGCGAGCTCCTCCTTGACCTCGGCATCCTCGCGGATCCGGCCGCTCGCGAGGTCGACCGCGAGCATGCGGCCCGGCTGCATCCTGCCGCGCCGCACGACCCGCTCGGGCGCGAAGTCGAGCACGCCCGTCTCGCTCGCGATGACGAGCAGCCCGTCATCGGTGACGAGGTAGCGTCCGGGGCGGAGACCGTTGCGATCGAGCAGCGCAACGAGCTCGTTGCCGTCCGTCGCGATCATGGCCGCAGGCCCGTCCCACGGCTCCATCACGAGCGAGTGATACTCGAGAAAGTCGACGAGCTTGGGATGGAGCCCGCGCTCGGACTCCCACGCCTCAGGCACCATCATGGCGAGCGCGTGCGGCAGGGGGCGGCCCGCGCGCACGAGCAGCTCGAGCACCTCGTCGAAGCTCGCCGAGTCGCTGCCGCCTGGCGAACAGATCGGCAGGAGCTGCCGCACGTCGCCGAGCTGCTCGGAGGCGAGCTGCGCTTCCCTGGCGCGCATCCAGTTTCGGTTACCGCGCACCGTGTTGATCTCGCCGTTGTGCGCGACGAGCCGGAGCGGCTGCGCCAGGTGCCACGAGGGGAACGTGTTCGTCGAGTAGCGGGAGTGCACGATCGCGAAGCGCGACTCGAAGCGCTCGTCGGCGAGGTCGAGATAGAACTCCGGCAGCTGCAGCGTCGTGACCATGCCCTTGTAGACGATCGTCCGCGCCGAGAGCGAGGGCAGGTAGCACCCCGTCTCGTGCTGGATCCGCTTGCGCGCGCGGAACGCGCGCCGCTCGAGCTCCTCGGCGTCGGCGCGGCCGCGGCCGCTCGGCGCGAGCACGAGCTGCTCGATGCGCGGGCTCGCGTCGCGCGCCGAGACTCCGAGCACGTCGAGGCGCACGCCGACGGGGCGCCACGCGAGCACCCTCAGCCCCTCCTCCTTGGCGATCGCCTCGATCCGGTACTTCGCGGCGCCCCGCTCCGTGCTCGGGCGCGGCAGGAACGCGAGCCCGGTCGCGTAGCCCCCGGGATCCGGCAGCGCGAGCTCCGGATCCTGGTCCGCGAGCTGTGCGCGGAGCAGCCGGTCCGGGATGTCGCACAGGATCCCCGCGCCGTCGCCCGTGCCGGCGTCGGAGCCGACCGCGCCGCGGTGTTCCAGGTTCTCGAGCGCCTCGAGCGCGAGCAGCACGATCTCGTGGCTCGCCTCGCCGCGGAGATTCACGACCGACGCGAGGCCGCAGGCGTCGCGCTCGTCGGCCGGGTCGTACAGGCCGACGCGGCCGGGAGCAGCCGCGCCCTGCCGCCGGGGCTGCTCGCGGTGTTTCGGGGTCACTCGGTCGTTCATCGACGTCCTCTCGGTTGGCGGGACGTCGGCGGCCCGGGCGGCGCCACACTCACTCGGGTGGCTTCAAGACGTCTTCGTCGCGGTGAAGCGCGGTGGCTCGTCCCCCAAGTTTACCGCTCGTTTCTTCGGTGAAACGAATTGATGAACGAAGTTTCTGCTGATCTTGCGGGCCATAGGCCACGCTTGACACATAATCTTCGGCGCAATGAGAATTTCGCCGCAGACCGGGCCGCGCCGTAACATTCCCGAAACACGCGCTTCTCGCGCGTGAAATCGACACGCAAACGGCCGGAGTTCGATAGTCGATTTCACCCCCACAAGGTGTTCAACTATCGAACTCCGGCCGCATGCGCCCGTGCGCCGGTGGGCGCGCTATGCCTCGCCGCCGAAGCTCTCCGTGTCCCCCACGAGCCGCGTGTGATCCGCCGGCACGGGATCCACCGCCGCCCGCGCGACCTCGGCCGCGAACTCCGAGACGTTATAGAGGCGGCCGGCCTGCGCGCGGCGCTCCTCGATCGCGCCGGGGCTCAGGCGATTCAGCAGGGTCGCGGTCACGGTGCCCTCGATCATGTCACCCGACACGACGGTGAAGCCGATCCCGCGCTCCGTGAGCTCGGGGATCCGCTCGCGCAGCGCGTCCTCACCCGCGCGCTTGGAGAGCGCGACGGCCTCGTACTCGGGCATGGTCGGCGTCGAGCGAATGAAGTGCGCCTGGTGGCTCGTCACGAACACGACTCGGGAGCCCTCACTCATGAGCGGCAGCGCGGCGTCGAGCACGGCGAGCTGCGCGTCACGGTTGAGCTTCAGCGCGTAGTCCTCGGCCATGCCCCCCTCCATGCCTCCGGAAGCGTTGAGCACGAGGATGTCGAGCCCGCCGTACTCCTCCGAGATCGCGGTCATCATGTCCGCGAGCGACGCGGGATCCGTGAGATCTGCGCCCTGCACGAGGGCGCGCACGCCCAGCTCGCGGAGCTCGGCCGCGAGCTTCTCGGCGCGCGGCGCCTTGTTGCGGAAGTTCACGACGACATCCGCACCCGCCTCGGCGAGGTACCGGACCGTGTCCGCGCCGATGCCGCGGGACGAGCCGGTCACGAGCGCGCGGCGCCCGGCCAGGCTGCCAGGGGTGAGAATCTGGGTCACAAGTACTCCTCAAATCGTCGGAATTGCCTCCGTCCAGCGTAGTAGACGGTTCAGTGAATTCCAGGGAACGTGGTGCGGCGTCTGAGGCAAAGGGGCTAGGCTGCGAGGTAATCAGCAGGGGCGCTACCGACCCGTGGGGCCCCGGTCAGGAGGTCCGACATGGCCGATCGAACACTACGCGGCACGCGCATCGGCGCGACGAGCCTGCAGGGCGAGGAGGGCGTCGAGCTCTCTCCACGCCGCACGGTCGAATACCTCACCGACCGCGGCAATCGCTTTTCCGTGCTCTTCGACCTCGACGCGGAGCCGCCGGCCGAATGGGTGGATCAGAAGAGCGGGGAGATCGGCTTCCTCGACGACGAGGCCGGGCGCGCTGCGCGGGCCGAGTTCGAGGAGAAGGAATCCTCCCAGCGCACGCCGTGGGACATGCTCATCGAGCGGCGGACGCGCGAGGAGCTCGAGGAGCTGCTCGAGGAGCGCCTTCAGTTGCTCCGCGCGCGCCGCGGCTCGAAGTAGGGCTGCGCCCCGGGCTCAGACCCGCTCGAATACGACCTCGCCGGCGATCGCGGTGAGCACGTTCGTCGTCCGGTGGATCTCCGCGGGGTCGCCCGCGAACGGATCCCGGTCGGCGAGCGCCAGGTCACAGACGCCGCCGAGCTCGATCCGGCCGCCGGGGAGACCGAGCAGTTCGTTCGAGCCGAGCGTGTACGCGCGCAGGATCGTGCCGAGCGGCAGTTCCTCCCCCGGGTTCAGCGGCTCACCGAGCGGATCCTCGGGCTCCCGCCGGTTCACCGCGACGTGGATCGCCTGCCAGGGGTCCGGGGTCGAGACGGGCCAGTCGGACCCGCACCCGAGCGCCGTGCCCGCGCGCTCGAACGAGCCGAACGGGTACTGCCAGGCCGCCCGTTCCGCACCGAGGAGCGGCAGCGTGAGCTCGAGCATCTGCTGGTCGACGGCGGCCCACAGCGCCTGCAGGTTCGCGGTGACCCCGAGCTGCGCGAAGCGCGGGACGTCGGCCGGGTTCACGACCTGGAGGTGCGCGATGTGGTTGCGCACCCCGGCCCGCGACTCCGCTGGCACCCGCTCGACCGCGTCGAGCGCCGTGCGCGCCGCACGATCCCCGATCGCGTGGAAGTGCGCCGAGAAGCCGCGCTCGTTGAGGAGCGGGACGAGCTCGTCCAGCTGCTCGGGCGAGAAGTAGGCGAGCCCGTTGCCGCGCGCGCACTCGCACTCGGTGAGATACGGTTCCTGCATCGCCGCCGTCTCGCTCTCGGCAACGCCGTCGACCATGATTTTCGCGGTGTCGAGGGGGAAGCCGGGCGCGGCGTAACGCTCGCGGCGCGCCTCGAGATCGGCGACGAAGCCCGGAATGTCGCGGCCGTCGAAGTCGCGCGACACCCAGAGCGCGCCGCTCGCCCGGCCCCGCAGCTCGCCCGAGTCGAGCAGGGCGCGGTACTCGGGCGTGAAGTCCGGATACCCCGCGTAGGAGCCGAGGATCGCCTCCTGCCAGCCGATCACGCCGAAGGAGAAGAGCCGGTCCTGGCCCGCGAGGATGCCCGCGCGCACCTCTTCAGGCGTCGTCTCGGGCAGCACCGGCGCCAAAAGCTCGGCCGCACCCTCGTGGAGCGTGCCGCTCGGGCTGCCGTCCGCATCCCGCTCGATGCGGCCGTCGGCGGGATCCGGGGTCGAGGCAGTGATGCCCGCGAGCTCGAGCGCCCGCGTGTTCGCCCACGCGCCGTGATGATCCGCGTTGATCAGAAACACGGGCCGATCGGGCACGATCGCGTCAAGCAGCTCCCTGCGGGGCGTGCCGCCCGCGAAGTGCGGCATGTGCCAGCCGCCGCCCAGGATCCACTCGGCGTCCGGGTGCTCCGCCGCGTACGCCGCGACGAGCGCGAGCGTCTCCTCGGCGTCGGCCGCCTCGCTCAGCTCGCAGCGGGTGAGCTCGACCCCGCCGATGCCTGCGTGCACGTGCGCGTCGGCGAATCCCGGCGTGAGCAGGCCGCCCGCCGCATCGACAACGCGGGAGGCGTCGAAGCGTTCGAGCAGCTCAGGGCCGCCGAGCGCGACGATGCGCCCGCCGTCCGCGGCGAGCGCGGTCTCATCGAGGAGCCGCTCCCCCGACCAGATCCTGGCCGAGTGGACGAGGAGGTCGGCTGGCTCGCGCGTGCTGGGTACCGTCATGGTGTGCCTTTCGGTGGCTGTGGATCCGGTTCTTCTGGGGTGGGCTGGAAGCTCGGCTCGGCATCCGGATCCGAGTCGAACATCGCGATGTACCGGCGCAGCAGGCTGAGGAAGGTGCTCTCAGCGACGACGGGCTGCTCCGTGCGGTCCCGCGTGATCTCGGCGAGGAGCGGGGCCTCGGAGCCGGCGGCGAGGTGCGAGTCGAGCATCAGGTCCTCGGCGTTCCACTCGTAGGCGAAGCCGAGCGCGAGGTGCTCGACCCCGAGCATCGCCTCGAAGGCGCGCGTGAGATCCCACCCCGCGCCGTGCAGCAGGCGCAGCACGCTTTCGTACATGTGGAGCGTGAGTGAGTCCCGGATCGGGGTCGTGCTCAGGGTCTGGATCGTGTTGGGGTGCTTGGCGAAGGCGCGGTAGTAGGACACGCCGAAGCGGTAGAACGCGTCGCGCCAGTCGAGCGCCGGATCCTCCGGCACGACGATCTGCTGCACCACGAGGCCGCGGACGAGGTCGACGAGGTGGTCCTGCCCGCCGATGTGGTGGTACAGGGAGGGCGCGCGCACGCCGAGCCGCGCGGCAAGGGCGGCCATCGTGAGGCTCGGCCATCCGCGCTCGTCGATGATCGCGAGAGCGGCCTCGGCGATCCTGGACTCGTCAATTTTCGGGCTGCTGGGTCGACCGGAACGGCGGCGGGACGGGCTCGCTGCCTGCGGCGCGTCGAGTGTCTCCGCCATCGCGCCTCCTCGTCGAGTCGTGCACCGGTTCCTCCCGATGCTGCCGCGTGTCGCCGCGGCCGTGTGTCTCAGTTTCGTTACGTATCCGTCAGAAGATCATGACGTCACTTGCGTCAGAAATCTAACAGCATTAGTTTTATGCAACACCACGGCTTGCACAGGCGCAAGCTGATGATGGCCAGAGAGTAGGCGCCTATGACCACGCCAATCCCCACAATCAGCGGTTTCGACCGGGTCGACCCCGAGGACTCCCCGTCGCGCGAGCTCATCATCTCCGGGGCACGCAAGACCTTCACGACCCCCGAGAAGGCGGTCGTCAATGCGATCGACGACGTCTCCTTCACGATCAAACAGGGCGAGTTCTTCGTCATGCTCGGCCCCTCCGGCTGCGGCAAGACGACCCTGCTGCGCAGCATCGCAGGCCTCGAGACCCTCGACGACGGCCAGATCCTGCTCGGCTCGCGCCGGATCGACCAGCTCGCCCCGCACGCGCGCCCCGTGAACACCGTGTTCCAGTCGTACGCGCTCTTCCCGCACCTCACGATCGCCGAGAATATTGCGTTCGGCCTCGAAATGGACCGCATGCCGAAGGCCCAGGTCAAGGAGCGGGTCCGGGAGATGCTCGACCTCGTGAAGCTGTCCGAGATGGCGAACCGCAAGCCCGCGCAGCTCTCCGGCGGCCAGCAGCAGCGCGTCGCGCTCGCGCGCGCGCTCGCGAAGCAGCCCGAGGTGCTGCTGCTCGACGAGCCGCTCGCGGCCCTCGATCTGAAGCTCCGCCGCGGCATGCAGAGCGAGCTCAAGCGGCTGCAGCGCACGACCGGCATCACCTTCGTCTTCGTGACCCACGACCAGGAGGAAGCGCTCAGCATGGGCGACCGGATCGCGGTCTTCAACAGCGGGCGGCCCGAACAGATCGGCACCCCGGAGGAGATCTACGAGAAGCCCGTCAGCCGCTTCGTCGCGGACTTCATCGGCGAGACCAATTTCTTCACGGCCCCGGCCGAGCGGCTGGGCGGAGCGGCCGACGAGATCCGGGTCCAGCTCCCGGGCGGCGAGCCCGTCACCCTGCCGAAGTCGGTTCCGACGCCGGACGGCACGGTCACCTTCACGGTGCGGCCCGAACGCATCAACTTCGCCGGCCACGGCCCGCGCTTCGCAAGCGGGCGAGTTTCGAAGCTCGTCTACATGGGCACGGACCTGCGCTGCACCGTCGAGCTTGAGGACGGCACCGAGATCGCCGTGCGCGTGCCACCGCCCTTCGACGAGGCGCTGCGGCCCGACTCCATCGTGCCGCTCCACGCCGAGGCCGTGGCACTCAGGCCCCTCCTGCCCGAGCCGGTTGCGAGCTCGCGATGACCGCTCCTGCCGCGGCGCCGGCGCCCGCGCACGCCGATCCGCCGCCCGCGATCCCGGATCCGAAGCCCGGCCGCACGAGCACCCGCACGCCGAAGCGCCCCGGCCAGCTCGGCTGGCTCGCGAGCGTGCCCGCGATCATCATCGGCCTGCTCTTCACGGTCGGCCCCCTCGTGATCATCGTCATGTTCTCGTTCATGTCGCGCCCTCCGCAGGGCGGCGGCATCGTCTACGAGTTCTCCCTCGAGCCGTACACGAGCTTCCTCTTCCAGACCGACTTCCTGGGCAACACGGCATTCGACCCGCGCTACCTGACCGTCTTCGGCGACTCGCTCTGGCAGGCCGTCGTGACGACCGTCGTCTGCCTCGTGCTGTCGTTCCCGCTCGCGCTCTGGATGGCGACCCGCTCGGAGAAGCTGCAGAACTTCCTCGTGCTCATCGTCACGATCCCGTTCTGGACGAACCTTCTCGTGC
The DNA here is from genome assembly GCF_050310065.1 of Leucobacter luti. Lineage (GTDB taxonomy): Bacteria > Actinomycetota > Actinomycetes > Actinomycetales > Microbacteriaceae > Leucobacter > Leucobacter luti_B. Next base: position 2,143,734 of record NZ_CP190007.1, read on the forward strand.
GCACGTACGCGTGGATGCTGATCCTGAACGACGGCGGCATCGTGAACACGATCTCCCAGGCGCTCGGCCTCGGCAAGCACGAACTGCTCTACACGCACTTCGCCTCCCAGCTCGGCCTGATCTACACCTTCCTGCCGTTCATGGTGCTGCCGATCTACTCGTCGCTCGCCGGCTTCGACTTCCGGCTCGCGGAGGCCGCCTACGACCTCGGCGCGAAGAAGATGACCGTGCTGCGCAGGATCATCCTGCCGCTTGCGACGCCCGGCATCATCTCCGGCGTGCTGCTCGTGTTCATGCCGGCCTTCGGCTCCTACGTGCAGCCCGTCCTCCTCGGCGGGGGCAAGGTGCTCCTCATCGGTAACCTCATCGCCTCCCAGTTCGGCGACGCGCGCAACTGGCCGTTCGGCGCGGCGCTCTCGGTCATCATCCTCGTGATGCTCCTGATCGCGCTCATGGCGATCGCCTTCTACTCGCGGAAGTCCGGCCGAAAGGTGGAGATCGCACTATGACCGACATCATCCGCACCCACACACCATCCGGGCCGAGGGCGAAGAGCCGGAAGCCCGCACGGGCCCTCCGCCTGCGCGACTTCCCCGGCGTCGCGGCGATCTCGATCTTCGCGCTCGTGTTCCTCTACATCCCGATCGCCGTGACGACCGTGTACGCGTTCAACGACGGCAGCTCCGCGCTCGTCTGGAAAGGCTTCAGCGTGCGCTGGTTCGGGGAGGTCGCGCAGAACGCGAACCTCATGAACTCGGTCTGGGTGTCGCTGCAGATCGCCGTCGTCGCGACGGTCGTCTCGACCGTGTTCTCGATCCTCTTCGCGCTCTCGGTCGAGCGGCTCCGGGCACGCGGGAGCGCCATCGCGACCGCGATCCTGTCGGCACCGCTCGTGATCCCCGAGATCGTGCTCGCGGTCGCGACCCTCGGCTTCATCCGCATGATCGGGCTGCAGCCCGGCATGCTCGCGCTGATCCTCGCCCACACGTCCTTCTGCATCCCGTTCGCGCTCATGCCGATCCGGGCCCGCCTGAAGGGGCTCGGGCCGACCTACTTCGAGGCCGCCACCGACCTCGGGGCGAGCAACTGGCAGGTGTTCCGCCGGATCACGCTGCCGCTCCTCACACCGGGCATCATCTCGGGCGCGATCCTCGCGTTCGTCATCTCGCTCGACGACTTCATCATCTCCAACTTCCTGTCGGCCGCGGGGGCCACGCCGCTCCCCGTGTTCCTGTTCAGCCTGATCCGGCGCGGCGCGAGCCCCGCGGTCAACGTCGTCGCGACGCTGCTGCTGATCCTCGCCATCGTCGTCACCACCATCACATTCCTGCAGTCACAACGAAGGAGCAAGCAGAATGACTAAGCGATTCACCCGAGGCCGCATCGCCGCGGCGCTCGCGTTCACCGCCGCGGGGGCGCTCGCCCTCACCGGCTGCGGCGGCGGAGTCTCCGACTCGGGCGGCGGCGATAAAGTCGCCTCCACCGAGTACAAGGAGGCGACGAGCGGCACCGTGAACCTCTACACGTGGAGCGACTACTACCCGGAGGAACTCGTCAAGAAGTTCAAGAAGGACACCGGGATCACGCTCAACGTCGACTACTTCGACAGCAACGAGAGCCTTGAAGCAAAGCTGCGCGCGTCGGACGGCGCAGGCTACGACGTCGTCGTGCCGAGCGACTACATGGTCGAGATCCTGAACAAGGACGGCCTGCTCCTCGAGTTCGACGCGACGAGCTTGCCGAACGGGAAGAACATCAAGGACGACTTCCTCGACGTCTACTTCGACAAGGGCCGCAAGGTGTCCACCCCGTACCTCTACGGCACCACCTCCTTCGCCTACGACACCGACGTCATCACGGAGGACCTCACCTCCTGGAACGACTACTTCAACCCGCCCGAGTCCGCGGGCAAGGTCGGCACGATGAACGACCAGGTCGAGGTCGTGAACGCGGCGCTCCGCGCGACGGGCGGCGAGTTCTGCACGACCGACGGCGCGCAGCTGCAGGCCGCGCAGGACCTGCTCAACGGGTTCAAACCGCGCGTCGGAACCATCAACAGCGACGGCATCCTCGAGCGGCTCGCGAACGGTGAGCAGACCATGGCGATGATCTGGAACGGCGCCGCGCACCGCGCGATCCAGGATCGCCCCTCGCTGAAGTACGTCTACCCGAAGGAGGGCATCGCGCTCTGGCAGGACAACTTCACGATCCCGAAGGGCGCTGAGAACGTCGACCAGGCGAAGACGTTCCTGAACTGGATGCTTGACCCGGAGAACATGGCCGTCGCCGTGAACTACCAGGCCTACGGATCCGGCGTGAAGGGCACCGACGAGCTCATGAGCGAGGAGCTGAAGTCCAGCTCGGCGATCATGATCCCCGAGGACTACGACCTCGCGAAGCCCGTCGCCCCGTGCAACAACGAGGAACTCACCAACTACACGAAGATCTTCGAGACCTTCAAGGGGTAGGTTTCCGGCCGCTGCCGCTCCACCGGGTCCCGCGCTCAGCGCGGGAGCCGGTTCTGCGTTGGGGGCCGGTTCTGCGTGGGTGCCTCTGCCGCTCCGCTCCCCGCCTCGGCCCCGCTGGCCGCCCAGTCCCCGGATCTGAGTTGACCCAAAGTGACGCATTCTGCGCTCCAGGGCACACTTTGCGTCAACTCAAGGGTGGCGCCGCGTCTGCTCCGGCGTCGGATCCCCGCCCCGCACAGTTGAGTTGACCGAAAGTGACGCAATCTGCGCTCCAGGGCACACTTTGGGTCAACTCAAGGGGGCGGCGCGGGCGGGCCGCCGCTTGAGTTGACCGAAAGTGACGCATTCTGCGCTCCAGGGGAGAGTTTGGGTCAACTCAAGGGTGGGGGCGGCGGATCAGCGGCGGCGGAAGAGGTGCGCCGCGACAGCGGCGGCCGCCGACGCCGCGGCGAGGAGGAGCCAGGCGGCGGCGATCGCCGCGCCGAAGCGGAGCGCGGGGGTTTCCCCGGTCACGAGCGGGATCTCGGCGACGAGGGCGTCCGCGGTGAAGGGGGTGAGGGCGTCGAGGGTGCGGCCGTCGGGCGCGACCACCGCGCTCGTGCCCACTGTGGAGATGTTCACGAGCGCGCGGCCCGTCTCGATGCCGCGCAGCCGGGCGATCGCGAGCTGCTGCGCGCTCTCGTCGGTGCGGCCGAAGTCCGCGTTGTTCGTCTGCGCGAAGATCGCCTCGGCCCCGCCGCCGACCATCGCGGTCGCCTGCTGGTCGAAGATGATGTCGAAGCAGATCGCGAGCCCGGCCTGCATCGTGCCGGCGGGCGTCTCGAGCGAGAACACCGGCGGGCGGGATCCGTGCTCGTATTCGAGCTGCACGAGGTCGACGAGCTCCGGCGCGAGCGCGTGGAAGAAGTCCCGATTGGGCATGTATTCGGCGAAGGGAACCGGGTAGCGCTTGTCGTAGCGCAGCGGCGCCTCCCCCTCGGCGGTCCAGACGAGCGAGCTGTTCGTGTAGGTGCCGTCGGGGTTGTGCAGCACCGAGCCGACCACGATCGGCGCGTCGGCGCGCTCCGCGAGGTCCTGCAGCCGGAAGTCGTTCAGCGTGTCCTCGCGGATCTCGAACTCCGCGCTGTTCTCGGGCCAGATGATCACGTCGACGCGCTCGCCGCGAGCCTCGAGTTCGTCGAGCAGGGCGTCGGTCGCCTTGAAATGGGCCCGGATCACGTCGCCGTTCTCCCGGTCGTCGAAGATGCCCGACTTCGAGTTGCCCTGCACCGCGGCGACCCGCAGCGTCCCCGTCTGCTGCAGCGGTGCCGCAGGCACGACCGCGAGCAGCGCGAGCAGCGCCACCGCGACCCCGCCAGCGAGCCCGGCCAGCGCACGGGAGGACCCACGGGAAGACCCGCGGGTCGAGCCCCGGGAAGATCCAAGGGAAGATCCACGGGAAGCCCCTCGCCCAACGAACCACGTCGCCACCGGCAGCGCGCACGCGAACGCGATCGCCCCGCTCAGCCCGGCGAAGCCGAGCCACGACACGGCCTGCTCGAGCGGCCCGCCCGACTGGGTGTGCGCGAGCCGCCCCCACGCGAAGCCGCCGTACGGCCACGAGCTCTGCAGCTGCTCGCGCGCCACCCAGAGGCCAGCCGCCCCGAGCGACTGCGCCGCGATCAGGGCGAGCGGTCGCGAGGCGAGGCCCCGGATCCGCGCGAGCCCGCGCGTGGTGATCCCCGCGAGGAGCCCGAATAGCGCGAACCACGCGACCATGATCGCGCACAGCCCGAGCCACGGCACGGGCCCGAGGTAGAGCGTCAGCCAGAAGATGTGCGGCCCCCAGAACGCGGCGCCAGCGACCGCGCCGAGCCCGGCCGCGATCCCGGGCCGCTGCTGCCACACGGCGAGGAGCACGAGCGCGACGCCGAAGAACGCGGCCGGCCACCAGGCGAGCGCGGGCGAGGCGACGTCGAGGAGGAATCCCCCGAGCGCGGCCGCGGGGAGCGCGGCCCACCACGGCAGGCGCCCGGGCGCGGCGTGGGGCCCCACGGACGGCGCTACGGAGGGCGCCGCGAAAGACGCAGACCCTTGCGCCGGATCAGACCCCGCGCTCACGAGGAGCTCGCCTCGGCGACGATGCCGCGCCGCACACCGCGCTTCGCCTCCCGCGCGAGCTGGGCGAGCTCGAACAGGCGATCCTCATCGAGCCCGTTCGTCGCCGCGGTCTCGCAGGCCTGCGCGATCTGGTCGAGCATGTCGATCGTCTGCTTCGCCCAGCGCACGAAGTCGCCCGCGCCGATACCGGCGTCGGCGAGCACGCGCTCGAAGTCGAAGCCGGAGGCCCAGCTGAACATGGTGGCGGCGAGGCCGGCGTGCGGCATCTCGCTGCGGGGCAGCCGGTGCCGCTCGGCGAGGTCGTCGAGCTCGACCCACGCGTCGAGCACGCGGTCGAGCGCCGCGGCAAACGACCGCCCGCCCGGCAGCCTGGGCTCGCCCTCGTCGTCGCGCCGCGGCTCGTAGCTCAGCACGCAGCACATTGCGGCGAGCCCGGGCGCATCGAGCCCGCGGAAGAGGTCGTGCCTCAGGCACTCGGCGACGAGCAGGTCCCGCTCGCCGTAGATCCTGCGCAGCAGCTCGCCCCACCCCGTGACCATGGGCTCGCCGTGCTCGAGTTCGAGGTAGCCGAGCTCGAGGAGCTCGTCGACGACGCGGTCGAAGGTGCGCGCGATCGTGCCCGTGCGTGAGGCGATCTGGCGCCTGCCGCGCTCGATCCTGCGGCGGAGCTTGCGGGCGCGGTCTTCCCAGCGCTTCCGGTCGCTCCCCGTCGCCTTCGCGGCCGCGGCGTCGTAGCCCGCGAGCGATTCCTGCTCGGAGCGGAGTTCCTGGGCCTGGTCGACGACGGCCCGGTCGGCCTGGAACTGCGCGAAGGAGAGCTCGAGGGTGTCGCGTGCGCGCTCCATGTCGAGGCGCTGCAGCAGGTTCACGGCCATGTTCGCGGTCGGCCGGAAGCTCGACTTCACGGGGAAGGATCGCGCCCCGGCGAGGTGGGCGAGCGCCTCCAGGTCGACGCTGTCGCTCCAGACGACGACGGAGTGCCCCTCGACGTCGATCCCGCGCCTGCCCGCCCGGCCCGTGAGCTGGGTGTACTCCCCCGAGGTGAGCGGCACGCGCTCCTCCCCGTTGAACTTGTCGAGGCGTTCGATCACGACGGCCCGCGCCGGCATGTTGATGCCGAGCGCGAGGGTCTCGGTCGCGAAGACGAGCTTCACGAGCCTGCGCTGGAAGAGCTGCTCGACGACGGCTTTGAAGCTCGGCAGCAGGCCCGCGTGGTGGGCGGCGATGCCGCGCTCGAGCCCGGCCATCCACTCGCGCACCCCGAGCACGCGCTGCTCCGCGTCGCTCATCCCGGCGACGTGCGCCTTCGCGATCCGGCGGATCTCCTCCCGCTCCTCGCGGTTCGTGAGCGAGACGCCCTCGAAGAGGCACTGTCGGACGGCCTGATCGCAGCCGTTTCTGCTGAAGATGAAGACGATCGCGGGCAAGAGTTTCGTCTCGTCGAGGGCGCGCGCGATGTCGGCGCGGGAGACCCGCCGCGTGCGCCGGTGCGGCGGGCGGCCGCGCGAGCGGTCGCGGCGATCGCGGCCGCGCGAGCCGCCGGATCCGGATCCCGACCGGCCGTCGCTGCCACCGTCGCGGTCACCGTCGCGGCCGCCGCCCCGTCCGCCGCCCGCGAGCATCCGAAGCTCGGGGTTCAGCCGCCCGCCCGAGGCGAGTTCGCCGTCGCGGCCGACGTACAGCGGCATGAGCTCCCGCGAGGTGAGCACGTGCTGGTAGAGCGGCACGGGGCGATGCTCCGAGAGGATCACGTCGGTGTCGCCGCGCACCGCGTGCATCCAGTCGCCGAACTCTTCGGTGTTCGACACGGTCGCGGACAGCGCGACGAGCTGCACGCTCTCCGGCAGGTGCAGGATGATCTCCTCCCACACGGCGCCGCGGAAGCGGTCGCCCAGGTAGTGCACCTCGTCGAGCACCACGAAGGCCAGATCGACCAGCGCCCGCGACTCGGCGTAGATCATGTTGCGGAGCACCTCGGTCGTCATGACGACGATCGGCGCGTCGCCGCGGAGGTTCACGTCGCCCGTGAGGAGGCCGACCTCCTCCTCGCCGTAGGCGGCGCAGAGCTCGTGGAACTTCTGATTCGAGAGCGCCTTGATGGGCGCCGTGTAGAAGATGCGGGCGTCGCGCTCACGGCGCGCGAGGTAGACGGCGAACTCGGCGACCGTCGTCTTGCCCGAGCCCGTCGGCGCGGCGACGAGCACCGAGCGGCCGGCCTCGAGCCGCTCGCACGCGGTGCGCTGGAAGGCGTCGAGCGGGTAGCGAAGCCTGCGCGAGAACGCGTCGAGGGCCGTCTCTGGCGCATCGCCCGGGGCGGCGCCGGTGATGGGCCCGGATCCGGATCCGGATCCGATCTCAGCGTCCTCGCGTTCGCTCACTCGTCCGCCTTCGCGTTCGTGCCGTCTGGATCGAGGTCGATGTCGTACTCGGCGAACTCGGCCGCCCGCTTCTTGTCGACCCGTTTATCGTGCAGGATCGCGATGCCGGCCGCCCCGAAGTAGAGGAGCACCATGGGCGCCGCGAGCAGGAACATGCTCATGAGATCCGCCGCGGGCGTCGTGATGCCGGCGAACAGGATGATGACGAGGATCGCGATCCGCCAGCTCTTCAGGATCGACTTGCCGCGCACGACGCCGATGAAGTTCAGCATCACGAGGAAGGCCGGCATGACGAAGCCGACACCGACCGCGAGCAGCAGCTTGATCGCGAAGTCCAGGTAGCTGCGCGCCTGCAGGTAGAACGCGTCCTCGGCCGGCTGGAAGCTCGCGAGCAGCCGGACGATGTTGGGCAGCACCATCCAGCCGGCGAACGCGCCGCCGAGGAAGAGCGGCACCGCCGCGGCGAGGAAGCCGACGCCGTAGAGCTTCTCCCGGCGCGTGAGGCCGGGAGCGAGGAATGCCCAGATCTGGTAGAGCCAGATGGGCGACGCGATGAGGATCGCGATGAAGAGCGAGATCTGCACCTTCGTGTCGAAGCCGCTCGAGATGTCGCCGTAGGCGATGATCGCGTCCCGGCCCTGCAGCTCGAGATCGTTGATCGGCTTGCGGAGCATCTCCCACACCCAGGCGGAGAGGAACCAGCCGGCGACGAGCGCAACGACGATCGCGGCGGCCGAGATCATGAGGCGCTTGCGGAACTCGACGAGGTGGTCGCCGAGGCTCATGCGACCCTCGGGGTTGCGCCGCCCGCGAGCCGGCTTCCCCCGCGCCTGTTCATCGCGCGCCTGCGAATTACGCGCTCCTGTCGCCATTCGTTCAGTCTATCCCAGCGGACCCGGCCGAATCGCCCGGTCCCCTACTCCCCGTAAGCCGCGAGGCCGCGCTCGGCCCACTCGCGGACCGCCTCGCGGGCGGCCGCCGGCTCCTCGATGACGACCTCGCCGGGCGCCGCCTGCACGAGCTGCACCGCGGCGCCCTCGTGCCACGCGGCGACGCGCACGCGGAACGCGCCCTCCGCGGCCTCCTCGACGACCTCGGGCGCGAATCCGCGCAGCCGGGGCAGGGCGCGCGCCGACACGCGGGCGACGAGCGCTGGCACCGGATCGACGCCGCGCGTGGCGCCGGGGCGCGCCGGGTCGGCACCCCCGAGACGCTCCGGATCGGGGTTCGACGCCCGCCCGGGCGCGTCGCCCGGCAGCACCCGCGGATCCGACATCTGATCGACCCGGAAGGTGCGCTCGGCCTCGCGGTCGAGGCAGTACGCCCGCAGGTACCAGGCACCCTGCCCCTGCGACAGGGCGATCGGGGCGACGCGGCGGGAGGACGCCCGCCCGGCCGTGTCCCGGTACGAGAACGCGAGCCGCCGCCCGGCCTCGATGGCCTCGACGATCGCGGGGATCCGCGGGTCTGCGGTGTCTGCGGTCACCGTGAGCGCGGGCTGCTCCCCCACGCCGAGGGCGCCGGCGAGCTTCGCAGCGGTCGCGCGCGCGAGCTCCGCGTGCTCGGCGGGCAGCACGGGCGTGAGCGCGTGGAGCCCCGCGAGGAGCGCCGCGGTCTCGGCGGGCGCGAAGCGCGGCGCCTCGTCGACCGCGACCGTCTGGGTGAGCCACACGGCGTCCTCGCGCTCAAGCAGCTCCCAGTCGATGTCGAAGAGATCCTCGTGCTGGTAGCTCATCGTCTCGCCGGGCACGCCCGCCGTGCCGAGGAAGCTCACGAGGTTCCGGATCAGGGCGGGGCTCGCGTCGAAGCGCTCGGCGAGGGACGCGACGCTGACCGGGGATTCCTGCTCGCGCAGGAACGCGACGAGCGAGAGCAGCAGCAGCACCCGGTCGGGTGCGATGACGGTCTTATGCATCGGTCGCCTCCCCGGCAGCGGGCGCGGGATCCCCCTGCGCGTGGGCCGCCGCGACCCTGCGCAGGCCGTCGATCACGAGCTCGTGCAGCACGGGCGGGCCGACGACCGAGACCTCGGCTCCGTAGCCGAGCAGCTCGTCCGCGAGGATGTGCCAGTCGAGCACGCCGAACTCGCGGGTCACGAAGTCACCCTCGCCCTCTGCTGCCGCGGCGGATCCCGCGCGCGCGGAGAGCCGCGCCTCGGCGACGCTGCCCCGGCGCACCCTGATGGTCGCGACGCGCTCCTCGCGCAGCGCGATGAGCTCGCGCAGCGCCTCGTCGGCGTGCCCGCGCAGCTCCGGATCGAAGCGCTCGGGGCCGACCGTGACCGCGCCGTCGATCCGCGACAGCAGGAAGACGCGCGCGGCGTCCCGCTCGAGGTCCCAGGCGATGAGGTGCCAGCGGCCGTCGAGCCGGTGCAGCCTGAGCGGCGCGACGCGCCGGTCGAGCGGCTCATCGCGCCCGGGCAGCGTGTAGCCGAAGCGCGCGACGCGCCCCTCGTCCACCGCGCGCTGCAGCGGCAGGGCCGCGGCCTCCGCCGTGCCGAGCCTGGGCGCGACGCCCAGCTGCTGCACGTCGAGGCCGGCGCCGAGCGCCTCGAGCTTCATCGCGGCCCGCCGCGCCTCGGCGCTCAGGCTGCCCTCGCTCCAGGCGAGCGCAGCCAGGCGCAGCAGCATGAGCTCGCGCGCGTCGAAGCGGAGGTCGGCGGGGAATTCCAGCCGCTCCTTCGAGATCCGGTACCGCGTGAGCTGGTTGTTTCCCGGTTCGAGCGGCGAATCGAGCGTGTCGATCTGGATCCCGAGCGCGCGCAGCTGGTCCTTGTCGCGCTCGAACTGCCGGTCGAGCGCCGCACTCGGCTTACCCGGATCGAAGCGGTCGGCGTAACCGTAGACCGACGAGAGCAGCTCACGCTTCGTGAGCCCCTCGGGGCTCACGACGAGCGCGAGGATCAGGCTGAATACGCGCTGCTCCCCCGGCACCGCTGAGCGGCCTGCCACGGCTCGCCTCAGTTGACCCCGAGGATGTCGATGACCGAGACCTGCGCGGCGCCACCCTCGTTCTCGATGACGACGACCTGCGAGCCGACCTTCTTGCCGGTGAGGCCCTTGCGGAACTCGAAGCCGGACTGCGCGATCTGGTCCTCGCTGCCGAGCTGCGTGATCCCGGACTCCCAGGTGTTGGTCTTCACGGTGCCGTCCCAGCCGACGGTGAGCACCTGGCCGACGATCCCGTCGCTCGCCTTGACCTCGTCGCCCGTGCCCTCGATGCGGGTCGCGGCCGTGAGGCCCTCGGGAGCCTCGCGCGGCGGCAGCACGACGCCGGGCTGACCCTCATCGTTCGTCACGACCGCGGGGAAGCCGTTCGGCAGGCCGAGGGTGCGCCCCTGGGCCGAGAGCGGCGTGGTGCGCACCACGTCGATCACGCCGACGACGGCGGATCCGGGCGCGCCGCCGAGCTGGGCCGCGAACATCTCGCTGTCCTTCGCGGCCATCGCGACCACGATCCGGTCGCCTGCGGCGCCGCAGCGGGCCGCCTCGCTCAGCGGGTTGGGGTTCTCCTTGTCGATCAGGAGGAACTCAGGGGGCTGGCCCGGGTTGTTGAAGTCGGGGCTCGCGTAGAGCTGCTTCCCCGTCGCGGAGTCGAAGAACGCCATGTTGACCGACACGAGCGACTGCTCGTCGGCGACGACGCTGCGATCCTCGGCCTCGGTGATGACCGTGCGCTGCGTCGACTTGATCGACACGTCGCTCGGGATCGACACCTCCGGCGCCTTGCCGAACTCGCCGAGCACCGTGACCGCGTTGCTGAGCGCGCCGGGCGACAGCTCCGGCGTGCACGAGTCGGCCGCGCTGACCTGCGCGCTGCAGCCGGTCACCCCGGCGATCAGCAGCGCTGCAGCTGCGCTTGCGGGGACGAGTCGACGAAGCATATGCACCTCTCGCGGAAGCCTGTGGGACCCGGCTATCCTATCGAATCCCAGCTCCGGATCCCGTCAGTTTGCCGCGTCCGCGTTGGAGCCGTCGCCGAGCTCGGCGCCGCGCTCGCGCGCGAAGCGCCTGGCCTCCCGCACCTTCTTCCGCAGCACCTTGTCGCTCTTGCCGCGCTCGCCGACCACCTCGGGGGTCCAGACCTCCTCGCTCGGCGCGCCGTCGGGCGCGAGATCCGGCAGCCAGGTGCCGAGATCCTCGTCCGTGAACTCGCCCTTCGAGGCGCGGCGCTTGAGCTCGGGAAGCACGGTACCGTCGGCGAGCCTGCGCGCCGTGATCAGGAAGCCCGTGTGCGCGACCATGCGGTGATCCGGGCGCACGGCGAGCCCCTCGACGTGCCAGCCGCGCACCATCGTCTCGTTCGACTGCGGGTGCGTGAAGCGGCCGCTGCGCCGGATCTGCTCGGCGGTCCGGGAGAGCTGCGTGACGGTCGCGACGTAGCAGATGAGCACCCCGCCGGGCGCGAGGGCGTCGGCGGCGACGTCCACGCACTCCCAGGGCACGAGCATGTCGAGCACGACGCGGTCGATCGTGCCGGCCGCGCAGGTGCCGGGGAGCGTCTCCTGGAGGTCGCCGACGGTCACCGTCCAGTTGGCGGGCAGCGATCCCGCGAAGGCCGCGACGTTACCGCGGGCGACGTCCGCGAACTCGTCGCGGCGCTCGAAGGAGAAGAGCTCGCCGGCCTCGCCGATCCCGCGCAGCAGGTGGAGCGAGAGGGCGCCGGATCCGACGCCCGCCTCGACGACGCGCGCCCCGGGGAAGATGTCGGCGAGCGACAGGATCTGGGCCGCGTCCTTCGGGTAGACGATCGCGGCGCCGCGCGGCATCGACATGACGAAGTCCGAGAGCAGCGGGCGCAGCGCGAGGTACTCCTCGCCGCTGCTGTTCGTGACGACGGAGGCGTCAGGCAGGCCGACGATGTCCGCGTGCGGGATGATGCCGCGGTGGCTGTGGAACTCGCCGCCCTCGATCAGCGTGATCGTGTTGATGCGCGCCTTCGGGCCGGTCAGCTGGACGCGGTCGCCGTAGACGAAAGGCCCTCTGACCTCGGGGGTTCCGTGCATCGGCTCGGTCTCGCTCACTCAGCGGCTCCTTCGGTGGTGGTTGCGGTGGTGGGTTCGTTTCGCGCCTCGTCGCTCGCGCGCAGGGCGGCGAAGCGCTCGGAGAGCCCCGCCGCGTCGACGCCAGCGAGGGTGGTCCAGAGTTCGTGGGCCGCGCCGCCCTCGAGCGGAAGCAGGTTCGGGATCCCGATCGCGACCGTGCCGGCGGCGCGCGCCGAGCGGAGGCCCGTCGGCGAGTCCTCGAGGGCGAGGCAATCGGACGCGGAGACGCCGAGGGCGGCCGCGCCGCGCAGGTAGGGATCCGGGTGCGGCTTCTCGTGCTCGACCTCGTCGCCCCCGATCACGAACGCGAAGCTGCCCTCGGGCAGCAGCGCGACGACCTCGTCGGCGATCGAGCGCACGGCCATCGTGACGAGCGCGCACGGGACCCCGGCCTCGCCGAGCGACGCGATCAGCTCGACCGCGCCCGGGCGCCACTCGGGGCCGACCTCGCCAAGGCCCGCGATCACCGCGTCGCGCCACTCGTCGATGATCTCGTCGACCGAGAGCGGGACGCCGAGCGCCTGGAAGAGGCCGGCCGCGGCGCGCAGGCCGGAGCCCACGAGCTGCTCGCTGAGCTCGGGCGTGAGCTCGAGGCCGTAGCGGCCGAGCATCGCCTCCTCGGCGCGCAGCCACAGCGGTTCGGAGTCGATCAGGGTGCCGTCCATGTCCCACAAGACGGCGGCAGGGGCGCTGGGGATCGCGTTCGCACTCATCCGGAACATTCTAGCGAGCGCCGGGGGCTATCCTTGAGGGCACGCCTCGCCGCGATTTCGCGGCGCCGGCCAGCAATCTTCGCACCGATCAGAGGAGAACCGTTTCGTGTCGAATCCCACCTCGCAGCCCCGCGTGCTCATCGCCGCATTCCAGGGTTGGAGCGATGCTGGCGACGCGACCACGGAGGTGCTCCAGCACCTCGGCGGCCTCCTCGGATCCGAGGTCATGCACGTGATCAGCTCGGAAGGCTACGTCGACCTGCAGGTGCACCGCCCGAAGGTGTTCTTCGACGAGAATGGCGAGCGCGACATCGAGTGGCCGGACACGCGCCTCTACGGCTCCGTGCAGCGCCCGGGCGCGTCGGAGGGTGAGGGGTCGGATCCGGCAGCCGGGGGTGCTGGCGGGGCCGGCGAGTCTGGCGCCGATGGCTCTGACGTTGCCGGCGAGGCGGGCGAGCGCGCCGATGACGCCGAGGCCTCCGATGTCTCCGAGACGCTCCGCCGCATCGACGGCACCCCGGTGACGGATCTCTTTCTGCTCGCCGGCGTCGAGCCTGCCCGCGACTGGCAGAACTTCGCCGACGAGATCGTCGAGCTCGTCGAGTCGTGGGAGTTCGACCGCGTCATTCTCATCGGCTCGATGTACTCAGACTCGCCGCACTCCCGCCCGATCGCGACGACGATCTCGTCGGAGAACCCCGCGCTCCGCGAGGAGTTCGGCGCGAAGAAGAGCAACTACGAGGGCCCGGCCGGCATCACGACCGTGATCGACATGGCGCTCACGCAGGCCGGGATCGCCCCGATCTCACTCTGGGCGCAGGTGCCCCACTACGTGCACAGCACGCCGTCACCCAAGGCGACGCTTGCGCTGCTCGACAAGCTCGAGGAGCTGCTCGACATCGTGATCCCGCGCGGCGAGCTCTTCGCCCAGGCGAACGAGTGGGAGGCGAACATCAACCGGATCGCCTCGGCCGACGAGGAGATGTCGCGCTACATCAGGCGCCTCGAGGAGTCGCGCGACGACGCCATGGCCGCCGAGGCCACGGGCGACGCGATCGCGCTCGAGTTCGAGAAGTTCCTCGAGGGCGGGATGCGGCGCGACGCCGCGCAGGCGCGCGAGGTCGGCACCGGGACGGGGCCGGAGGGCAAGAACGAGGGTGGCGAGTCCGATGATCCGGACACCGAGGATCCGGACGCCGAGGATCCGGACGCCGACGAGCCCGGTGGGGCGTCTGCGCCAAGCTAGAGTTCTGCGCCCAGCGGCACTGTCTGCCGAAAAAAGTGAAGATGAAGGCAGATCTCCCGCTGAGCGCTGCAGTATGGGAGCGCGGCGCGGCGCGTCGCGGCTAGAGCTTCACCCCGAGCAGCGAGAGCACGGCGTCCCTCAGGAGCTCGGGGTCGTCAACTCCGCGGTCGAGCGCGGCGTCGAGCGTCGCGAGCATCACGGGCGTGTCGAGGTCGTTCGCGAGTGCCGCGCGCAGCTGCGCGAGCACGGCGGCCGACGATGCGGGATCGTCGCTCACACGCTCGAGGCCCTCGCGCCAGGCGGCGAGGCGGCGCGTTCCGGTCGCGAGGTCGCCGTCGAACCACTCCCACTCCGAGCGGTAGTGGTGCGTGAGGAGCGCGAGCCGGATCGCGGCGGGATCCGCGCCGGAGTCGAGCAGCTTCGACACGAACACGAGGTTGCCGCGCGATTTCGACATCTTGTGCCCCTGGTAGGCGACGAGCGCCGCGTGGCAGTAGGCGTGCGCGAGCGGTGTGCCCGAGAGGGCGGTCGCGAGCGCCGCCGTGAATTCGTGGTGCGGGAAGATGAGGTCGGTCCCGCCGCCCTGCACGGTGAACGCGCCGCCGAGTGCGCGCGTCGCGATGACGGAGCACTCGACATGCCAGCCGGGCCTGCCTCGGCCGACGGGGCTCTCCCAAGAGGGCTCGCCCTCGCGCGCCGCGCGCCAGAGCAGCGGGTCGAGCGGGTCGCGCTTGCCCGGGCGCTCCGGGTCTCCCCCGCGCTCGGCGCTCAGCTCGCGCATGGTCGCGCGGTCGTACGGCGCAACGTCGCCGAGCCGCCACTGCGACTCGCGTGATGCCGCGTCGACGTCGAAGTAGATGTCGTCACCCTCCGCGTCCTCCGTGGGGACGCGGTAGCCGAAGCCGCGCTCCACGAGCCCGCGGACGGCGCCCGCGATCTCGTCGATGCTCTCGGTCACGGCGACGTAGTGCGCCGGCGGGATCATGCCCATGCGGAACATGTCGGAGCGGAAGAGCCCGATCTGCTCGTCCGCGAGGTCGCGCCAGTCCACGCCCGTCGCGTCGGCCCGCTCGAGGAGCGGATCGTCGACGTCGGTGATGTTCTGCGCGTAGACCGTCTCAATGCCCGCGTCGATCCAGGCGCGCTGCATGATGTCGAACGTGAGATAGGTGAACGCGTGGCCGATGTGCGTCGCGTCGTAGGGCGTGATCCCGCAGACGTACAGGCGCGCCGTGTCGTCCGGGATCGCGGGGTGCTCGAGGCGCGACTTCGCGGTGTTGTAAAGCCGCGGCGCCGTGCCGCGGCCGGGCAGCTCGGGGAGCTCGGGCGGTGTCCAGGTCCTCACAGCGCACCCCCGGTGAGCGCAGCGGCGCCGGCAGCACCCTGTGCGACGGCGGTGCCGCCCTCGGCGGTGAGCACACCGGTGCCGAGCAGCACGATGATGACGACGCCGAGCAGCACGCGGTAGATCACGAACGGCATGAAGCTGCGCTTCGAGATGTACTTCATGAAGAGCCCGATCACGAGCAGGGCGACGAGGAACGCGACGACGGTCGCGATGGCCGTGAGCCCCATCGGCGTCTGCCCGGCGGGCGCCTTCAGCGCCTTGTAGAGCTGGTAGAAGCCGGATCCGAGCACGGCGGGGATCGCGAGCAGGAACGAGTACCGTGCGGCGGCCTCGCGCTTGTACCCCATAAAGAGGCCGGCGGTGATCGTGCCGCCGGAGCGCGAGACGCCCGGGATCAGGGCCAGAGCCTGCGCGAAGCCGTAGATCAGGCCGTGCTTCCAGGTCAGCTTCTCGAGCGGGCGCACCTTGCTGCCCACACGGTCCGCGATCCCGAGCAGGATGCCGAACACGATGAGGGTGATCGCGACGAACCACAGCGACCGCAGCGTCGTCTCAATCTGGTCCTGGAACAGGAGGCCGAGCACGACGATGGGGAGCGTGCCGATGATGATCCACCAGCCCATAAGCGCGTCCGGATCCTTGCGGTCCACCTTGCCCGTGAGCGACTGGAACCAGCGCCCGATGATGCGCACGATGTCGCGCCAGAAGAACACGATGACGGCGGCCTCGGTGCCGATCTGGGTGATCGCCGTAAACGCGGCCCCCGCGTCGCCGATGCCCATGAGCTCGGTCGCGATCCGGAGGTGGGCGCTCGACGAGATCGGCAGGAACTCCGTGAGCCCCTGGATGATGCCGAGGAAGATCGCCTCGAAGATTCCCATCGTTTCCTTTCGTGGCCGCCATTCGAGCGACGTCTTCGCGAGCCGGTGACTCGCCCGGATCTCGGAACCAGGCGCGGGCCGCCGTCCAGGATAGCCGACCCCTGGCTGGGCCGCCGCTCCGAGCCGCGGGGTTTCTGCGGCCCGGAGCGCCCAGCTAGTAGCTGCGCAGCAGGTCGACGAGCACGCGGTGCCCGAAGTCGAGGGCGTCGAGCGGCACGCGCTCGTCGACACCGTGGAACATCCCGGGGAAGTCCAGATCAGCGGGGAGACGGAGCGGCGCGAAGCCGTAACCCGTGATCCCGAGCAGCGAGAGCGACTTGTTGTCGGTGCCGCCCGAAAGCAGATACGGGAGCACCCGCGCCTCGGGATCCTCGCGCAGGAGGCTCGCCCGCATCGCGTCGACGAGCTCGCCCTCGAAGGGCACCTCGAGGCCGATGTCCGAGTGCACCTGCTCGACCTCAATATCGTCGCCGACGATCTGCTGCACGATGTCGAGGATCCCGTCCTGCTCTTCGGGCAGCGCGCGCACGTCGACGAGCGCCTCCGCCGTGTCCGGGATGACGTTGTGCTTGTAGCCGGCCGCGAGCACCGTCGGGTTGCTCGTGTTGCGCAGGCTCGCCTGGATGAGGCCGCCGCCCTTGCCGAGGCGGAGCACGAGCTGCTCGGGGCCGATCTCCTTCGGATCCTCGCCCAGGATGCCGGCGAGGGCGTCGATGAGCTCCCGCGTCGTGTCGCAGAGCGTGAGCGGCCACTCGTGGCGGCCGAGGGCCGCGACGGCCTCCGCGAGGCGCGTGATCGCGTTGTCGCGCCAGACGCGCGAGCCGTGGGCGGCCGTGCCCCGCGCGCGCAGGCGGATCCAGTCGAGCGACTTCTCGCCCGTCTGCACGAGGTAGGCGCGCGTGCCCTCGACGTCGATCGAGTAGCCGCCGACCTCGCTGATCGCGGTGCCCGCGCCGGCGAAGAGCTCGGGGTGGTGCTCGACGAGGTAGTGGGCGCCGTACACGCCGCCGTTCTCCTCGTCGGCAAAGAACGCCAGGATCACGTCGCGGCGGGGCCGCTCCCCCGCGCGCACGATCTCCGCGATCGCCGTGAGGATCATCGCGTCCATGTCCTTCATATCGACCGCGCCGCGGCCCCACAGCATGCCGTCTTTCACGACGCCCGCGAACGGGTCGACGCTCCAGTTCGCCGGGTCGGCCGGAACCACATCGAGGTGGCCGTGGAGCACGAGTGCGGGAAGGCTCGGATCCGATCCGGCCACGCGGGCAATCACGTTGGCGCGGCCCGGAGCCGACTCGATGATCTGGGACTCGATCCCCAGCTCAGCGAGGAACGCGGCGACATAGTCTGCCGCGGGCCGCTCCGGCTCGGCGTCGCCTCCACCGCGGTTCGTGGTGTCGAAGCGGATGAGGTCTCGGGCAATTCTGGCGGTCTCAGAGAGCTCCGGCTCAGGCGTCTCGTTGGTCATGCACCCAGGCTATCCGGTGCCACTGACACTGTGGGATCTGGGGCAGCCTTCCGCCGTAATGACTCGGCCTCGTGACGCTCCAGGGCCGGCGCAAGCCAGCGCTCGACGCCGCCGTCGCCCGCGACCTCGGACGGCGCGACGAGGATCCACCCCGGCCCCATCGTCCGGCCCGTGCCCATTTCAGCCTGGCGCGCGCCAGGGATCCGGAGCAGCTCCTCGTGGCGGCCCTCATCGACCCTGATGAGGAGGCTGCCGTCACGCTGCGCGCTCGCGACCATGCGGTCGTCGAGCATGCAGGCGAGGCCGCCGAACATGCGCACCTCGCGGAGGGCGCCGCGGCCCGCGAGCGCCCGGCGGAGGCGGGCGGCGAGCTGGTCCTGATCCGGATTCATTTATGCCGTTGGGTCGCCTGGCTCGCCTGGCTCGCCCTGATTGATGAGCTGGATCAGGTTGCCGCAGGTGTCGTCGATGACGGCGAACGTGAGCGGGCCCATGGTCGTCGGCTCGCGCACGATCTCGACGCCGAGGCCGCGCAGCCGCTCGACCTCGGCGGCGACGTCGGCGACCGCGAACTGGGTCGCGGGGATGCCGTCGGCCTTGATCGCGGCCATGTAGGCCTGGGCGGCGGGGTGCGCGTCCGGCTCGAGGAGGAGTTCGACGCCGGTGCCTGTGGCGCCCGGCTCGCCCGGTTCGCCCGGCTCGCCGACGGTGAGCCAGCGGAAGTCGCCGGCGGGCTCGTCGGCCTTGATCTCGAAGCCGAGCACCTCGGTGTAGAACCGCGCCGCCCGCTCCTGATCGTTGACAAAGATCCCGGCCCACTTGATTCGCATGCTCTACCCCCTGGCTCGCGTGGTTTCCCCCGATCCTACGCGCCCCGCCCGCCCCGCCTTGCCGGTTCTGGCCTACCTGCGCCCTTTATCGCCGATAAATCGCACATCGAGCGCAGAACCGGCTAGGTGTGGGTCGCGGGAGGCGGGGCGCGCGACGCTCGCTCGCAATTCTGCACTCGCTCAGTAGGATCCGGCGCAATTCTTAGGAACGAGCGCAGAATTCGGAGCGACCGCAGCGGTTCAGCGCCAGGCCCGCTCGAGCATCGCCAAGCAGCGGCAAGTATCTTCAAGCAGCGGCAAGGTGTGAGAAGGTGGCTCGCGCTCTTCAAGGCCCCTCCGAAGCGCGTTTCAGCTGCGTTCGATACCGAGCAGGTGGCTTGACAGCAACGCGGAGAACTTTTCAGGCGCATCGAGCTGAGCCTGGTGCCCCGCTCCTGCCAACAATTCGAGGCGCGCACCCGAGATGCTCGAGGCGAGCTCTCTCGCTGCGGGGATATTCGCGAGATCACGCTGACCACAGACCACAAGGGCTGGGACCTGGATCGCCGGCAGCAGACTCCGAAAGTCCATGCGGGAAACGTCACGCAGAACGTCAAGAATCAGCTGCTTTGAAACTCCGGACTTCTGCAAGCCACGACTCGGGAGTAGTCGCACGATCGAGCGTTGTAGCGCCATGAGGCCGCGGGGCGGTCGAACCTGCCCACCTGCGAGTGTGAGAGAAGCGACTCTGTCCGGTGCGATCCGAATCATTTCGAGCGAGATCATGGCACCAAGGGAGAGACCACACAGGTGCACACGATGTGGCTCGTCGACAGAATCCCAGATCCTTGCGGCAACTTCCGAAGTTGAAAACGTCTTCCGACCATGGTTCTCGGCCGAAAGAATGTCGGCTGCCTCTCCCTCGAACCCTGCAGGCAGTCTTTGTATCTGCCAGTCCCATGCATCGCGGTCTTCTCCGATTCCGTGCAGGAAGATCACCTTTTCAACACTGCCCATGGGTGAATCTTGCGTGGGAGTGCTGCACGCTTGCCGGTTGCGGAACCCCGGACAGACTGATCTGGAATGAACCAAGTTACGCGTCTACTGCTCCTCCATCACCCGAGTAGCTGCGGCGTGCAGTGTGAACGACTGAGGCGATAGACGAGAGCTTCGAGGGCGCACAAGCAATTGCACTGCATGCCGCGCGCGACGCTCGCTCGCAATTCTGCGCTCGCTCAGCAGGATCCGGCGTGATCCTTAGGAACGAGCGCAGATCACGGAGCGACGGCCGCGGCTCAGCGCCTGGCCCGGCGAGCAGCGCCAGGCAGCGGCAAGAGGGCCCGGGTGCCCGGGAACGCAAGAAGCCCCGGCCGAAAGGCCGGGGCTTCTTCATTCGCGTGCGCGAGGGGGGACTTGAACCCCCACGCCCTAATACGGGCACTAGCACCTCAAGCTAGCGCGTCTGCCAATTCCGCCACCCGCGCGAATGCTGTTCCGGCCTGCATCGGCCGAACAGAGAATAACTTAGCACGGATCCGGATCACCCTGCGAATCGGCTCGGGATCTCGCGCGCGTCGCGCGCCCGATCGGCGCGAGCACGGCCCCGGTCACGGCGGCGAGATCCGCGGGCGCGAGCGAAACGTCGAGCCCGCGCCGCCCACCCGACACGTACACGGTCGGCCACGCGAGCGCCGCGGAGTCCAAGACGACCGGCAGCCGCGTCCGCTGCCCGAGCGGGCTAATCCCACCCACGACGTACCCGGTCTTGCGCTCGGCGAGCGCGGGATCCGCCATCGCCGCCCGCTTGCCGCCGAGCGCTGCGGCGAGCGCCTTCAGGTCGAGCTGCCCGGCGACGGGCACGATCGCGACGGCGAGCCCGACCCCGGACACCGAAGCGAGCAGGGTCTTGAACACCCGCGCGGGATCGACCCCGAGCACGGCGGCCGCCTCCGCGCCGAACTCGGTCACGGACGGATCGTGCGCGTACTCGTGCAGAGAGAAGGACACCCCGGCGCGCTCAAGCGCCAGCGTCGCCGGCGTCGCGCCACCTCCGACCCCGCCCTTCCGCTTCATCCCCACAGTGTAAGGCGCGCGCCGAGCCCACCTACGGCTGCAGCCGCCTCCGCAGCAGGTCGATCCGCTTCTGCAGCTGCGTCACGGAGGCCTGCGCCACCGCGGGCCCGCCGCACACGCGCCGCAGCTCGGTGTGGACGTCCTTGTGCGGATCCCCCGACACCTTCGAGTACATCCCGACGAGGCTGTTCAGGAGTTTCCGCTGCTCACCGAGGGTCCGGTGCAGCGCCTCGGGCGCTTCGGCCTTCTGGGGGGCGTGCTCCAGGATCCCTTGCCGGGTCGCGCTCCGCCTGGCCTGCCTGGCCTGCCGCTGCTGCAGCAGCGCCTTCACCTCCTGCGGCTCGAGCAGCCCGGGGAAGCCGAGGAAGTCGAGCTCCTCCTCGCTCTCCACCTCGGCGTAGCCGCCGAACTCCGCCCCGTCGAACACGGCCCGGTCGAAGTGCGCGTCGGATCCGAGCGCCTGGTAGACGAAGCGTTCCTCGTCCGCGAGCTCCTCCGAGGCGCGGTCCTCGCGCTCGGCCTCGGCCATCATCGCGGCCTCGGCGTCCCACATCTCCTCGGCGCTCTTCGGCCCCTCGAGCACGTGGTTGCGCTCCTTCTCGAGCTCCGCGGCGAGCTGCATGAGGGCCGGCACGTTCGGGATGAACACGGAGGCGACCTCGCCGCGGCGGCGGGATCGCACGAAGCGCCCGATCGCCTGGGCGAAGAAGAGCGGGGTGGACGAGCTCGTCGCGTACACGCCGACGGCGAGGCGCGGCACGTCGACGCCCTCCGACACCATGCGCACGGCGACCATCCAGCGCGAGTCGCCCTTCGAGAACTCCTCGATGCGCTCCGAGGCGCCCGAGTCATCGGAGAGGATGAGCGCGACCTCCTCCCCAGTGATCTCGTGCAGCTGCGCCGCGTACGACTTCGCCGCGGCGTGATCCGTCGCGATCACGAGGCCGCCCGCGTCCGGGATCTGCTGCCGCACCTCGGTGAGGCGCCGGTCGGCGGCGCGCAGCACCTTCGAGATCCACTCGCCCGAGGGGTCGAGGGCGGTGCGCCACGCCTGCGAGGTGATGTCCTTCGTGTTGCCCTCGCCGAGGCTCGCCTCCATCTCCTCGCCGGCCGAGGTCTGCCAGCGCATCTTGCCCGCGTAGACCATGAAGATGACGGGGCGGACGATGCCGTCAGCGAGCGCGCGGCCGTAGCCGTAGTCGTAGTCGGTGAGCGAGAGGCGGGATCCGTCGCCCTGCGGGGCGTACTCGACGAACGGGATGGGCGCGTCGTCGGAGCGGAACGGGGTGCCCGTGAGGGAGAGCCTGCGGCGGGCGGATCCGTACGCCTCGCGGATCGCGTCGCCCCAGCTGAGCGCGTCGCCGCCGTGGTGCACCTCGTCGAGGATCACGAGCGTGTCGGTGCTCTCGGTGAGCAGGCGGTGCTGGATCGGCTTCATCGCGACCTGCGCGTACGTCACGGCGACCCCGTGGTAGTGCCGGCCGTAGCCGAGCCCGTCGCTGTTGGAGTAGTAGGGGTTCAGCCTGATCCCGGCCCGCATTGCGGCGTCGGCCCACTGGGTCTTCAGGTGCTCGGTCGGCGCGACGACGACGATCTGGGAGACGGTGTGGTTTGCCCGCAGGATCGAGGCGAGCCTGAGCGCGAAGGTTGTCTTGCCTGCGCCGGGGGTCGCCGAGGCGAGGAAGTCCCTGGGCCCTGCCTCGAGGTACTTCCGGATCGCTTCTTCCTGCCACGCCCGGAGGGTGCCGGCGGTGCCGTGCGCTGCGCGCTCCGGGTATGCCGGGGGCAGGTGTTCGGCGGCACTCGTTCCCGGGAGGTGGAGACCTGGGTCCGAATCTGTCACAACGCTCTAGACTATCGCTGAAGGTCGCACGCATGCTCCGAGTCCGGGGCCGGGGCTGGCGACACACCGCAAACGGACGGCAAGGGGACCCAGTGGCAGAGGATCGGGATCAGATCGAACTTCCGTGGTCGCGATTCGTGGCGATCGGCGACTCCTTCACGGAGGGGGTTGGGGATCCCGACGCTGACAGCCCGGGCGGGTTGCGCGGCTGGGCCGATCGCTTCGCCGAGGTCCTGAGCTCGTATGACGACGAGTTCGCGTACGCCAATCTCGCGGTGCGCGGCAAGCTGATCCAGCAGATCTCCGAGGAGCAGGTGTCCGCCGCCCTCGATCTGCGGCCGGATCTCATCAGCATCTGCGCGGGCGGCAACGACGTGATCCGCCCCGGAACCGACCCCGACGAGGTCGCGGCGAAGCTCGATCGCGTGATCGAGCGCCTCTCGGAGAGCGGCGCGACGATCCTCATCTTCACGGGCGTCGACACGGCGTTCCAGCCGGTCTTCCGCACGATCCGGGGCAAGGTCGCGATCTTCAACGAGAACGTGCGCAAGGTCGCGAAGCGGCACGATGCCGTCGTGGTCGACCAGTGGGCGCTCGAGGAGCTGCAGGACAGCCGCTACTGGGCGGGCGATCGTCTGCACCTGAACGCGCTCGGCCACCACACGATCGCGCGCGCCGCCCTCGACGCCCTGAACGTGCCGCACGATCTCGCACCGCTCGACCCGCCGCCGGTCCCCGTGCGCGGCTGGCGCAAGGCCCGCACGGAGGACGTCGTGTGGGCGCGCGAGCACCTGGTCCCGTGGGTGATCCGCCGGATCAAGCACGTCTCGTCCGGCGACAACATCGAGCCGAAGCGCCCGCAGCCGAGCGCGATGAGGGTTTCGCGCCACGGCACTGCCGCTGATCAGGACTGAGGGTTAGGCTGTCGACATGGCGAATCTCACGAATCAGCTTGCAGACACGGTCACGAAGGTCGGCGTGAACACGGCCTACGGCGATCCCATCGAGATCGACGGCACCACGGTCATGCCCGTCGCGTGCGCCGGCTACGGCTTCGGCGCGGGTGAGGGCGGCGGCCCCGACGGCGGCGCCGAGGGCTCGGGCGGCGGGGGCGGCGGCTACGCCGTGCCGATCGGCGCCTACGTCACGCGCGACGGCGTCACGAAGTTCGAGCCGAACCTCATCGCGCTCCTCGCTGTCGGGATCCCGTTCGTCTGCGTCGCCGGGCGCGCGCTCGCGCGGGTCATCCGCGTGCTCAAGCGCTAGGCGCCGAGGACCCGGCCGCGCGGCGAACCCGCTACTGCCCGCCGAACACCCCCGGATCCCACGTCCACGGCTCGCGCGGCAGCGCAGCCGGGTCGAAGCGCGCAAGCATGCCGGCCGGAGTCACCCGCTCCCCCGGCACCGCGAGCCCGAGCGATTCCGCGAGCACGGAAAGCACCTCCGCGTCGGCGACCCCGGAGTCGCGCAGCCGCGCGAGCGTGACGGCGCCGTCGCGCTTCGCGAGGCGCGCCCCACTCGGCCCGAGCACGAGCGGCGCGTGGGCGTACTCGGCGACGGCCATGCCGCGCTCCTCGTAGCCCAGCAGCCGCTGCAGCAGGATCTGCCTGGGGGTCGACGGCGCGAGGTCGTCGCCGCGCACCACCTGGTCGACGCCCATTTCGGCGTCGTCGACGACGACCGCGAGGTTGTAGGCGACCGTGCCGTCGCCGCGCTTCAGCACGAGGTCGTCGATGTCGCCGCGCACGCGGCCGAGGATCAGGTCGTCGAACTCGGGGGCGGCCGTGCCCTCAGGGACGCGCAGGCGGAGCGCCGGCAGCCGGGGCGCGATCGCCGCGCGGGCTGCGGCCCGCGCATCCTCGCTCAGCTCACGACAGGTGCCGGGGTAGGCGCCCGGCGGCGCGTGCGGGGCGGTCGGCGCGGCGAGGATATCCTTCCGCGAGCAGGTGCACTCGTAGACAAGCCCCGCCTCGGCGAGCCGCGCGATCGCGGCCTCGTGCCCGGCGCCGAGCTCGGTCTGCAGCACGGCCTCGCCGTCCCAGTCGATCCCGAGCCGCTCGAGATCGGCGAGCTGACTCGCGGCGGTGCCTGCGTCGCGCGCCCGGTCGAGGTCCTCGACGCGCATCAGGAAGCGCCGGCGGCTCGACCGCGCGAAGAGCCACGCGAGGAGCGCCGTGCGGAGGTTTCCGAGGTGCAGATCCCCCGATGGGCTCGGCGCGTAGCGGCCTGCGCCGCGCGGTTCGGTCATGCGATCCATCCTCCCACGGCGCAGGTGCGGGATCCGGATCCGGCAACCGCCCCGCGAAAGTCAATACAATCGGGACGTACGCACAACCAGGAGGTGTGATGGACGGCCTGCAGGATCTCGCCGCACGATTGGAAGCCAGGCTCTCGACCGATCCGGAGGTCATCGCGCGCTGCGCGAGGGACACCTCGCGCGCGGCCCCGGAGGGCCTCCCCGTCGCGGTCGTGCTGGCGGAGTGCACGGGCGACGTCTCCGCGGCCCTCGCCTGGGCGAACGAGACCGGCACCCGGGTGAGCGTGCGCGGCGCAGGCACCGGGCTCACGGGCGGGGCGAACGCCTACGACGGCGGCCTCGTGATCTCACTCGAGCGGATGAACCGGATCCTGAGCATCGATGCGGACGACCGGCTCGCGGTCGTGCAGCCGGGCGTGATCACGGCCGAGCTCGACGCCGCGTGCCGGGAGGAGGGACTCTTCTTCCCGCCGGATCCCGCGAGCGCGCGCACCTGCTCGGTCGGCGGCAACATCGCGACGAACGCCGGCGGCCTGCGCTGCGTGGCGCACGGCGTCACGAGCGACTGGATCGCTGGCCTCGAGGTCGTGCTCGCGGACGGGCGCGTCATGCGGACGGGCGCGCGCACCCGCAAGAACGTCGTCGGATACGACCTGACCAGGCTCTTCGTCGGCTCCGAGGGGACGCTCGGGATCGTGACCGAGGCGACCGTGCGGCTGAAGACCGTGCCGGAGGGCACGCCCCGCACGTTCCGCGCGAGCTTCGCGCGCGTCGAGGACGCCGGCCGCGCCGTGACCGCGATCGTGAACGGCCCGGCCGATCCCGAGGTACTGGAGCTCATGGACGCGCTCAGCGTCGAGATCATCGAGTCCTTCCACCCGAGCGGGCTCCGGGTGCCTGGTGGCGCGATGCTCGTCGGTCAGACCGTGGGGCTCGACTCCCTCGCGAAGGCCGAGGAGATCGCGCGCACCTGCGTCGAGCACGGCGCCGATGACGCGGACATTTCGGACTCGGATCAGCTGCTCGAGGCGCGCAGGCTCTCGAACCCCGCGCTCAACGCGCGCGGCCTCAAGATCTCCTGCGACATCGGCGTCCCGGTCTCGAAGCTCGCCGAGATCTTCCACGGGATCAAGGCGATCTCGAGCCGGCACGGGCTGCGGGTGTCGAGCGTCGCGCACGCCGGCGACGGCAACCTGCACAGCACGGTCGAGTCCCCCGACACGCCCGCGGGCATCGCGGCCGCCGACGCCGTGATCGACGACATCACGAAGCTCGCGCTCGCGCTCGGCGGCACGATCTCAGGCGAGCACGGGATCGGCTCGGTCAAGCGGCACGAGCTGCCGTGGCAGCAGGACGCCGTGGCCCTCGACGTGCAGCGCGGGATCAAGCGCGCGCTCGACCCGAACGGGATCCTGACGCCGGATCGGGCCATCTGAGGCGTCGGCCCCGATTGGTCCACCCGAGATCGCGGATTCTGGTCTAGCTGCTGGACCAGTGGCAGGATCGACGCATGCGTGTTCTCTCGATCCAGTCCTCCGTTTCCTACGGTCACGTCGGCAATTCCGCCGCGGTCTTCCCGCTGCAGCGGATCGGCGTTGAGGTCATGCCGATCTCCACCGTGTGTTTCTCGAACCACACGGGCTACGGGGCCTGGCGGGGGCCGATGCTCTCGGGCGACGACGTGCGCGAGATCGTGCTCGGGATCGAGGAGCGCGGCGGGCTCGAGGGCGTCGACTTCGTGCTCTCCGGCTACCAGGGCGGCGACGACATCGGCGACGCGATCCTCGACGCGGTCGAGCGCGTGAAGCGGCAGAGCCCCGGCGCGATCTACGCCTGCGACCCCGTGCTCGGCAACGCGAAGTCCGGCTGCCACGTCGCGCCCGCCGTGCAGGACCTGATCCGGGACCGAGTTGTGCCGCGCGCCGACCTCATCACGCCGAACCAGTTCGAGCTCGGCTTCATCACGGGCACCTCGCCAGACACGCTCGAGTCGACGCTCGCGTCGGTCGACGCCGCGATGGCGCTCGGCCCCCAGACGGTGCTCGTGACGAGCGTCGAGCGGCCCGAGCGGCAAGCGGGCGGCGCCCCCACGATCGAGATGCTCGCGGCGACGCCCGCGGGGGCCTGGATCGTCGAGACGCCGCTCCTCCCCGGCAAGGTGAGCGGCTCGGGCGACGTGACCGCGGCCCTGTTCACGGCGCACTTCCGCGAGTCCGGCGACGCCGCGGTTGCGCTCGCGCGAACGACCGCGAGCGTGTTCTCGCTGCTCGAGCTGACGCTCGGGCACGGACACCGCGAGCTCCAGCTCGTCGAGGCGCAGGCCGCGTATGCGGATCCGGAGCTGCGCTTCGCCCCGCGGCGCGTGCGGTAGGCCCGCGTCGCTCGCTCCTGCGCCCACGGCGAGTTCTGCGCTCAGCTCGGCCGTCTGCCCAAAAACGTGAAGTTGGGTGCAGATTTCTTGCTGAGCGCTGCGGGCTCCGTCACTCTAGGCGGCGGCGATCCCGCGCCCGAGCAGGATCCCGAGCAGCGCGACGGCGGCGGCCGCGGCGATGAGCCCCGGGCCGTTCGCGAGGGCGGCGCCGTATCTGCGCTCCTGGAGCAGCCGGACGCTGTCGACGCTCGCCGTGCTGAACGTCGTGTAGCCGCCGAGGAAGCCGGTCGCGAGTATCGCGGCGGCGGGCTCGGCGAGCGCGAGGCCGGCGAGGATCCCGAGCGCGAACGAGCCGGTGAGGTTCACGACGGCGATGCCCCACGGGAATTTTCCCCCGGTGAGGGCTTTGATCCAGGAATCGAGCGCGAAGCGGGAGGCCGCGCCGAGGCCGCCAGCGACCGCGATGCCGATGGCCATGAGCGCGGTCATGCGGCCGGCTCCGTGCGGCCTGCGCGGCCGGCGCGGCCGGCCAGGATCCCGAGCCAGCTCGCGAGCCCGCCGAGGATGAGCGTGGCGGCGGCGTAGCCGATTGCGGCCGCGAGCTGGGAGTCGAGCGTGAACTGCGCGACGTCGACCGCGAGCAGGCTGTAGGTGGTGAAGCCGCCCATGACGCCCGTGCCGAGCAGCAGGCGGGCGCGCGGGGCGCCGGGGAAGCGCTCGAGCAGGAGGCCGAGGAGGAATGCGCCGAGCACGTTCACGGCGAGCGTGCCGATGGGGCCGGGCAGCACGGCGCCCACCCCTGCGCGGGCGAGTGCGCCCGCCGCTCCCCCGACGCCGACGAGCAGGGCGTCGCGCCCAATGCTTTGCCTCCGCGACACCGTCATGCAGCAACCCTACCCACACCCCTTGCCGGTTGGGCAGCGTAGGGTGGGGGCATGACCGATGATGCTCAGCAGCAACAGAAGCTCACCCCGATCGACACCACAGGCATCGAGCGGATCCTCGTCGTCGTGGCGCACCCCGACGACGCCGAGTACGGCACCTCCGCGGCCGTCGCCGAGTGGACCTCGCAGGGCATCGAGGTGGGATACCTCCTGCTCACGTCCGGCGAGGCCGGCATGCAGCGCCCGCCGGAGGAGGCCGGGCCGCTCCGCGCGCTCGAGCAGCGCGACGCGACGGACGCCGTCGGTGTCGAGCGCCTCACGATCCTCGACTTCCCCGACGGCATGCTCGAGTACGGGATCCCGCTCCGCCGCGCGATCACGCACGAGATCAGGGTGTTCCGCCCCGACGCCGTGGTCTGCGGAACGGGCGAGCTGTTCGTCGGCTGGGGCATCGACCACCCGGACCACCGCGCGGCGGGCCTCGCCGCGATCGACGCCGTGCGCGACGCCGACAACCGCTGGAGCTTCCCCGAGATGCTGAAGGAGGAGGACCTGGAGCCGTGGGGCGCGGCACAGCTCTTCCTCACCGGCACGGAGCCGAACGGCTTCGTCGAGGTCTCTGAGCGCGCCGAGGAGCGGGCCGTCGCCTCGCTCACGGCGCACAAGGCCTACCTCGCCGACCTGCCGTGGCACCCCGCACCGAAGGACTTCATCCCCGGGATCCTCGCCGACGGCGGGAAGCGCGCCGGCGTCGCGCGCGCCGTGACCTTCGACGTGCGGAAGCTGCGCGAGATGTAGCGGCGCTGGTGCCCGCAGGCCGGCCGTTCGCCAGTCGCGGCGCCAGGATCCTGCGCCCGCTGACGCTACGCCCCGCCGAACTGCAGCACGAGCAGCGCGACGTTCAGCCCGATGATCCCGGCCGCGACGAGCCAGCCGGCCGCGGCCGTCCACCACCTGTTCGTCGCCGGGCCCATGAGCTCGCGCCGCGAGGTCAGCCAGACGAGCGGCACGAGCGCGAACGGGATCCCGAACGACAGCACGACCTGGCTCATAACGAGCGCGAACGACGGATCGACCCCGATCGCGAGCACGACGATGGCCGGGATGATCGTGAGGAGCCGCCGCCCGATCAGGGAGAGTTTCGTGCGGAAGAGCCCGCCCATGATGTCGCTGCCGGCGTAGGCGCCGACCGCGGTCGACGCGAGGCCGGAGGCGAGGAGCGCGATCGCGAACATCGCCGCGGCGACGGGGCCGAGCGCCGCGCCGATCGCGGCGTGCGCCCCCTCGAGGCTCTCGGTGCCCTCGACGCCCGGCAGCACGGTCGCCGCGACGAGCAGCATCACGAGGTTCACGGAGCCCGCGATCGTAAGCGCGATCGTGACGTCAACCCTCGTCGCGGGGAGGAGCCGCGGCAGCGGGATCCGCTCGCCGCCGTCGGCGCCGAAGCGATCCCGCGCGAGCGAAGAGTGCGCGTAGATCGCGTGCGGCATCACGGTCGCCCCCATGATGCTCGCGGCGAGGAGCACCGATTGCGGGCCGTCGAAGCGCGGGATCATGCCGCCGAGCACGTCGCCGGCCGCCGGCGGCTGCAGCACGAGCCCGTAGCAGAACCCCATGACGATCACGATCATGAGCCCGATGATCGTGAACTCGAAGGTCTTCGCGCCGCGCTTCGCCTGCATGAGCAGCAGAATGGTCGACACAGCGGCGGTGATCACGGCGCCCGCGACGAGCGGCACGTCGAACAGGATCCAGAGCGCGACGGCGCCCCCGATCACCTCGGCAATGTCAGTCGCGATCGCGACGAACTGGGCCTGCAGGCCGAAGAGGAGCCGCGAGGTGCGGGTGCGGAAGCGGTCGCCGAGGAGCTCCGCCATGCTCTGGTTGGTCGCGAGGCCGAGCTTCGCCGAGAGGTACTGAACGAGCCAGGCTGCGACGTTCGCGACGATGAGCACCCAGACGAGCAGGTAGCCGAACTGCGCGCCCGCCGACATGTTGACGGCGACGTTGCCCGGATCGAGGTAGGCGACGCCCGCGACGAGCGCTGGCCCGAGGAGCCAGGCGGGCGCGCTGCGCTTCGCGCCGCGGGTCGCGCCGCGAATCCCGCCGCGCTCGGCCCGCCGATCCTGACCCTTCACACCCTGATCATACCCCTAAAACTTTTTTCTTCGCCTACCCGAACTCCCCTGTACCTCGCCGAACTAGCGAGCGGGTGACTCGCTTTGACATAGTGGATTCATAGCTACTGGCGAGGGGGCCTCATGTTTACCGAATTCCTACGCGACCAGGCGTTCGCGATCGCCTGGCTCGGGCTCATGGCCGGCGCCTGGTTCGGCTGGTCCCAGGAGGATCCGGCGCCGCGGCTGCGCGGCTGGCTCGGCGCTGGCTCGATCCTCGGCATGCTCGTCGCGATCGGCTTCGGCCTGCTCGTGTGGCGCAACTGGGGCACCGAGACGGCACTCGAGGGCCGCTACTGGGTCTTCGGCGTGGTCGTCGCGGCCGAGGTGATCCTGATCGGCGGCGGCTGCGCCGTGCTCGCCAAGCGCCGCGCAACCCGCTGGTTCGGCTGGTGGATCGGCCTCTGCGTCGCCCTGCACTTCGTGCCGCTGGCCTGGGTGTTCGCCGACTGGAGCTACCTCGGCCTCGCCGCGATCCAGGTGATCGGCCTCCTCGCGATGCGCCCCGCGCTCGTCCGCGGCGACTACCCCACGAGCCGCTGGGCCTGCCCCTGGATCGGGGTCACCTTCCTCGCGTTCGCGCTCGTCTCGGGCGGGATCTTCCTCGCGAAGTTCGGGTATCCGTTCTGAGTCCGTGCTGGCGATCCGCGGCCACAACGAGGTTCGCGAGCTCGTCCTCCCCGCGTTCCCGTCCTCCGCAAAGCACCAGCATCCGGAGATCCATCTCGGCCTGCCCCGCGGGATCACCCCCGATGCCGTCGATGATCAGGAGACGGCTCTCCTCCCCCATCGCGTCCGCGCAGCGGCTCAGGATCGCGGTCGCGTCGAAGGAGGCGGCGAACCGATGCCTCCCGGTTGCAGGTGGATGCATGAGACGATGGGGCTTCGACGAACGGAGCAAACTTGGCACAAGATCCTGAGCCTCGCCCGAACGATAGCAATCAAAGTTGGCACCGAGTCCCCCTGCCACTGTCGCAGGACACCGGCGCAGTCGCGGAGCTTCTGCAACACCGCAGGTCGAGCAAGTCGTATCGCGGTGATCGTATCGATCTTGTGACTCTAAGTCGGCTCCTGAGCACTACGGGCGGAATGGTTCCCGAGCAAAGGCGGCCCTACGGATCGGCACACGCAAGGTACGACGTCATGGTTACCGTGGTCGTAGCTGCTGTCGATGGGCTCGTTCCTGCCGTCTATCGCTACGTGCCGACAGAACACAGCCTTGTTTGCACGGCAGAGGGACAGCGCATCTCTTCCATTGCGGGGAGCACGCTCGATGCGGACTGGCTTACGGAGTGTCCCGTCGTGTTGATACTCTCGGCAGACCTTTCCGCCGCGAACAATGCGTTTGAAGATCAAGGGCCAGGGAGGGGTGAACGCTTCTGCTGGTTCGAGGCAGGGTTGATTGCCCAAAACATTTACCTTTGGGTCACTGAGAACACACTTGGCACCGTGTTTCTGGGCGGCCTCGATTCCACGAGAATGCAGGTAGCCGCAGAAGGGATGATTCCTCCTTCGCACACGGTGCTCGGCTTGCTCCCTATCGGCAGAAGCAAACGAACCGGGCCGGCGTAGTTGATGGTATGGGGCTGCTGCACGTTTAGGTGACCGCTGTGTCGGGCAGCGAGTGCGACCTGCCCGTTCATGATGGCCTCATACTCGACCGGCGTCAAACGCCCCAGCCGGGCCTGTCTGCGACGTCGATGATAGTTTCGCTCGATCCAGGTCACACCCGCGAGCCGCAGCGCGTCACGCGTGGCCCAGCCGCGACGTTCCAGGACGTTCTTCTGCAGCAGAGTGAAGAACGATTCCAACGCCACGTTATCCCCGGTAGCCCCGACTCGACCCATAGATCCGAGCATGCCGTGATGCTCGAGAAGACGGCGGAGCTTGCGGGTTCGGAACTGCGGACTCACGATCCGTATGCAGCACGCACCCAGCAACACTCCCGCGCCGCATCACCGCATTGTTCAGCGCACTGACCGCGAGCGATGACTTCATGCGTGAATCGATCGAATACCCCACGATCCGGTTCGAAAACACGTCTTCTACCGCGCAGAGATACCGTTTGCCTTCCTCGGTCCAGTGTTCTGTGATGTCCGAGAGCCGCACCTCGTTCGGGGCAGCCGTTGCGAACTCGCGTTGCAGGAGATCATCATGTGCCGGCGGGCCCGGCCTGCGCCCTTTCCCGCGTGCTTTCTTCTTCCCAAACACTGACCATCAGCCGTGGTCTCGGCAGAGTCTCCACGCGGTCCGATTGGCCATCGGTAGTACGGCTGGCGTGAGAGCTTCAATACCCGGCACGACAACTGGACGGGGATCTTGTCGTCGGCGAGCTCTCTCGCGAGCGGGTAGGAGCCTGTACCCGGGAGATGAGCCTGGGAGAGATACGCTGCCGCGCAGCGGAGGACTTCGCCTTCTTGCTCGAGGAGCTTGTTCCGGCGGCGCAATTCTTGGAATTCCTCACTCTCTCAGCGCGTGATGCCGGCCTTTTCCCTGGTCTCGACTAGCTCTTGCCGGATCCACTTCTCGAGGGTTCCGACATGGATGCCGAAGTCTTTCGCGATCTGCACAAGCGTCACCCCAGGGCCACGCTCGAGAGCGACTCAGGCGACGTCATCGCGGGACTCTTTGGGGAAACAAGGGGGCATAATAATCATCCTTCCAGGCAACCAGAAACCAGCCATATCGAATGTGACCTAAACGTGCAGCAGCCCCCTCCGTCGACCATGGGGAAAGTACAGCGCGTTGCACCACGACTCAGAGTCTGTCCCGATACGACCTGTTGCTCATGCCTGCACTACTGGCTCCCGCCCAACCCGACCTCGTCGATGCTTCGCGCGGCAACTCCTCGAATTCTATTCGACCTCGATCCCAGCTGCATACTGACCGTGAGCAGGATGCGACAATGGCGAGGAGGCCTGGCAACAACAAGCGCGTCGGTCTGATCAAGGACTTCTACTAGAAAAAACACTCGTAGTGGCCTCTGGGACAAGTCCGACCTGAAGTGCAACTACGTCGACACCAAGAAGACTAGCGGCATGTTCAAGAGCATCGTGCGGCTCGTTTGCCGTAATCCGCGTCGTCTTCATGGAGGGATGAGCCAGCCTGAGATAATGTTTCCATGCCCGAAGAAGTCTCGCTCGTCCCGATCTGGCCCGAGTTCGTCGTGCCTACACTCCAGATCCTCTCCGATGGCCGAAGCCGTCAGCGCAGGGAGGTCTTTGACGCCGTCGCCGCGCACGCAGACATCAGCGATGACGCCCGTGCTGAAACGCTGAAGTCGGGCGGCACCCGGTATGAGCAGCGAATGGGGTGGGTCCTGAGCCACCTCGGGAAGGCGCAATGGGTCGATCGCCCCGAGCGTGGGCATTATTTGATCAACGATGCCGGCAGGGCAGCGCTCGCGAAGTACCCCCAGGGATTCGACTATGCCCTGGCCCGCGAGGTCTTCGCCCCGTTCTGGCCCGAGAAGTCCAAGGCTTCCAGCCCGTCGGCAGCGCTTGCGCAGCAGTCGTCAGACGGGATCTCAGATCCCATCGAGGTGATCGAGGATGCCGTCGCACGCATCGAGGCGAGAGTCGGCGACGACCTGCTCGACCGCCTCCGCGACAGCCACCCCGACTTCTTCGAGCAGGCAGTCGTTGACCTGCTCCTCAAGATGGGATACGGCGGAGCCGCCCAGCGAGGCCGTCGCATCGGCGGTTCGAACGACGAGGGCATCGACGGGCTCATCGACCAGGACGCCCTCGGCCTCGACCAGGTCTACATCCAGGCGAAGCGCTACAAGGAGGGCAACAACGTCGGTCGCGAACCGATCCAGGCCTTCGTTGGGGCTCTCCACGGCTTCGGAGCCTCACGCGGCGTGTTCCTCACCACGAGCGCGTTCACCTCTGGTGCGATCGACTACGCGAAGAAGGTGCAATCGCGCATCATCCTCATCGACGGAGCCAAACTCGTTGAGCTGATGATCGCCTACCGCGTCGGGGTGCAGGAGCAGCAGAAGTTCAGCGCGGTAGAGATCGACGAGGACTACTTCGAGTAGGCCAGAGGTATGGGGACTCTTAGGTCCGCCCGAGTTACCCTGCGCTACTTGCCGTCGCACCGCGCTCAGCCGCGCCGAGACTCTGCTGGATCGAACAGCGGCGAGCCCAGCTCCTCGCGGAGCTGGCGGTAACGTCGAGCCGTCATGCCCTTCTCGGTGAGCTCTCGCACCCGCTCGGGATACCCGAAGACCTCTGGCAAGCCGCCTGAGCGAATCGTCGCCAGAGCTTCTGCGCGCACCTGGGAACCAGGGTGCACGAAGCCGTGCGGCTCGTACTGGAACAGATTCCAGCACCAGGCTGTTGCTTCTCCCAGAGTCATTCCGGACCAGCGGCCATGTTCCACGACGTCGCCGGCGTTCGGCTGATCGAACGCCGCCTCGAACTCGGCCAGATCGGCTTCGCGGCGCTCGATCGCAGCGAGTTCACGCTGCTGCTCGTGTTCCTGCGCCGCTGCTTCGATCATGGCTGCGACCTGCATCAGGCTGAGCGGCCCGTCATCGTCCTTGGACACGAAACTGATGGGCGGGTACTCACGGAGCATCCGCTCGGCATGCCCGCCCATGACGCGGCTGGGTATGGCTCGCCGCCCGAGAACGCTCCACCACTCACTATCAGGTAGCTGGCGCTTTGTTGTGAAGGACATGAGAACAGCCCCTCTCCGGGGCATCACCCCATCGAATCTTGCGACCTGAGTTCACCTGCCGCCCGTTCTTCCCCTGGGACACCCGGAAATCGATGGATTCGGGTTGTCGCGCGACCGGCCAGGTACCTACGGTCACGACTCTTGAACGTAGGAGGGACCATACCACAGACGTCGAGAGCGGCGCTCGCCGTAAAGCGATAGAAGCACCTTCAGGAGCGCGGGAAGGTCCGAGCGGACGACGAGAGCCAGCGGCTTCTTGCTGACCTTCCCGGAATGGGTGATCGCGGGTGTCTGGGGAGGGGTGTTGTTCTCCAGACCTGCGAAGACGCGCCAGGCCTGGACCACAGTCATCTCGCGTGAGCGCACGAGGACTTTGTCCTCCGCCTCTGAGAACTTGAGGACCTCGCCCAACGAAGCGTGCTCGATCGCAGTACCCGAGAACGCCTTGTATTCGGAAGCGAGCCATCGTGCCACAGCGTTGGTGGTGATCAGGTCCAGGCTCCCATCGCCCATGCGGACAGGAGCCTGTGAGAAGTTGTGCTCCCTCACGAGATCGAGGAACTCTGCGCATTCGCTTGCCTCGTCGAGCAGGCCGACTTGCCGGTTCGGCATCACCGAAGCGACTCGGGGAGGGTTCTCGAGCTGATCCGCGATCCGTTCGAACTCCTCAACGACTTTGTCACTCGGTTCCGCGATCGGATCGCCGGTGTGAGAACCCCTCGTGTGAAGGATCGCATTGCGCAGCTCCGCGTAGTCGAGGAACACGTCTCGCGTCGGAGCGACCGGGAGCTTGCTGGCTCGGACCCGCTTCGAAAAAGAGACGTAATCGGTGTTAGACTGCTTCCCTTCGAGCTGGCGGTCTACTCGGTTGTACGCGTCGATGAATCGTGCAGCGTTGGACGGCTGTGGTTCGTTCCTTGTTCTTCACTCCTCCAGGTCTGTACTGCTTGACGGCATTATGCCGCCGAAGCGAACACTTCCGCCTGCTTCAGCACGAACTCGACCGCGGTCTCCTCGGCATCCGGCGGATAGTCGTAGCGCGCAAGTATCCTGCGCACCTTCGAGCGCATCGCTGCCAGCACCGACTCCTTCAGGTTCCAGTCGATAGTCGCCGACTGCTGCACCGACTTCACGAGGTCCCGCGCGATGGCCTTGAGCGTCTCGTCGCCGAGCTCCAGCACCGCGGAGTCGTTCTGCGCCACCGCGTCGTAGAACGCCACCTCGTCCTCACGCAGGCCCAGCTGCTCGAATCGGCTCTGGTCGTCGCGGACCTGCTTCGCGAGCTTCACGAGCTCGGCGATGATCTCAGCAGTAGACAGAGATCTGTTCGTGTACCGCTTCACTGCCTCATCGAGCATCTCCGAGAACTTCCGTCCCTGCACAATGTTCTTGCGCTGCACCGTGCGGATCTGGTCGTTCAGGATCTTTCGGAGCAGCCCCATCTGGAGGTTCGGCTTGTCTTTGCCCGCGAGAGAGTCCAGGAACTCGTCGCTCAGGATCGAGATCTCCGGCGTCTCGACGCCCGCCAGCTTGTAGACGTCCACGACGTCCTCGGCGGCAACAGCCTCGTTGAGCAGCTGCCCGAGCGCGGTATCGATCTCCACCGCGCCAGAGCCTCCGCGGCCCGAGTCGGGGTTCAGGATCTTCAGGATCGCCGCGCGCACGTCCGTGAACAGACGCACGTCGTCGCGGATCGCCGTGGCCTCGTCGCGCGCGCCGGCCAGCGCGAACGCCTTCGCCAGCGCGAGCACCTCGTCGTTGAAGCGCTTTGTGCGGTCCGGCTCCGCCATCACGAAGTCGAGTACTTTCGCGTACTCCGCGAGGCGCTGAGACGACGACAGCCCGGGCGAGGAGTCGTAGGGGACGCCGTGCAGGATGCCGTGAACGACGTCGTGCTTCTCCAACATCGCATTGACGATCTCCTCGATCGGCACGCCCGCCTGGTCCCGGTCCGACGGCGAGTACTCCTGCAGCGCGTCCTGCAGATTCGCGAAGAGCCCGATGTAGTCCACGATCAGCCCGCCGGGCTTGTCGCGGAACGTTCGGTTCACGCGGGCGATCGCCTGCATCAGACCAGCGCCCTGCATCGTCTTGTCGACGTACATCGTGTGCATCGAGGGCGCATCGAAGCCGGTGAGCCACATGTCGCGCACGATCACGAGCTCCAGGGGGTCGTCGGCGTTCTTCGCCCGGAGCTTCAAGTCCTTACGCACGTCCTTCGAGTGGATGTGCGGCTGGAACTCGGCAGGGTCAGCGGCAGACCCGGTCATGACGACCTTGATCCTCCCCTTCTCGGGATCGTCCGAGTGCCAGTCGGGCCTGAGTGCGACGATCTTCTCGTAGAGGCGCACGGCGATGCGACGGCTCATGGCGACGATCATGCCCTTGCCGAGCATCGCCTCGCGGCGCTTCTCCCAGTGGTCGACGATGTCCTGCGCCACACGATCGAGCCGCGACTCCGAGCCAACAATCGCCTCCAGCCGCGACCAGCGCGACTTCGCGGCGGTCGCGGTGTCTTCCTCCACCGTCTCAGTGACCTCGTCGGCGAGGTCGTCGAGCGCAGCGAGATCAGTTTCTGAGAGCTCCACCCGAGCGAGCCGGGACTCGTAGAAGATCTTCACCGTCGCGCCATCGTCGACCGCCCTGGTGAGGTCGTAGACGTCGATGTAGTCGCCGAACACGGCACGGGTCGACTTGTCGTTCGACTCGATCGGAGTGCCCGTGAATCCGAGATAGGTCGCCCCGGGCAGCGCATCGCGCATGTGCTTCGCGAGGCCCGCCTTCAGCCTGCCATGGCGGTCGAGCGTCTCGCCGAAGCCGTACTGGCTGCGGTGCGCCTCGTCGGCGATCACGACCACGTTCCTGCGGTCAGTGAGCACAGGGTTCGTGTCGCCGTCCTCGCCGGGCGCGAACTTCTGCAGCGTGGTGAACACGATGCCGCCGGACGCCCGCCTGAGTTTCTCGCGGAGATCAGAGCGCGTCGACGCCTGCACCGGTGTCTCTGGCAAGATGCGCGCCGGCGCGAACGTCTCGCCGAACAGCTGGTCGTCCAGGTCGTTGCGGTCGGTGATGAACACGAGCGTCGGGTTCGCCATGCGCGGGTCCCGCATGATCTTCGCCGCGTAGAACACCATCTCGAAGCTCTTGCCCGAGCCCTGCGTGTGCCACACCACGCCGCCACGACGGTCGCCGTCGGGGCGCGAAGCAACAACGGTCGACTCCACGGCGGCATTCACAGCCCAGTACTGGTGGTACTTCGATACGCGCTTCACGACGGTGCGCGTCGGCTGACCGGTGCTCTTGTCGGTCACCGTCTCGTCGCTGAACACGACGAAGTTCTTCAGGATGTCGAGGAACCGCCCGGGCTCGAACACTCCTTTGACGAGCACCTCAAGCGCGGGCCGGTCGGTCACGACCTCGCGGCCCTCGATCGTCTTCCACGGCGCGTAGTGCTCGAACGCTCCTGAGTAGCTGCTCATCGCGGCCGACATGCCGTCCGAGATCACCGTCACCGCGTTCGGCACGAACACCGACGGGATGTCGTGCCGATACGTCTGCACCTGGTTCCACGCTGACTTCAGCGTCGCGTTCTCCGATGCAGGGTTCTTCAACTCAAGCAGCGAGACAGGCAGGCCGTTCAGCATGACGAGCACGTCAGGACGGCGCTTCTTGTCGTTCTCCACGATCGTGAACTGGTTGATCGCGACCCAGTCGTTATTGCTCGGAACGTCGAAGTCGACGAGCTGAAGCCGGGTCGTTCGGAGCAAGCCGTCAGAGTCACGGTGCTCCACAGGCACGCCCTCGACAATCAGCTTGTGCACGCGCGCGTTCTCGTCGATCGCGCTCTGTGACTCGGCGCGCTGGAATGACTTGATCGCCTCGGAGATCAGCGCAGGGGTCGCGTCGGGGTTGATACGTCGCATCGCCTCGCGGAGGCGCCCCCAGAGGATCACATCCTCGTAGGACTCGCGCTCGCTGGCGGGCTCACCCGGCGCGATGTCGGGCCCGTGCAGCACGGCGCAACCGAGCTCCGCGAAGTACTCCATCGCGGCTTGCTCGACGACGTTCTCGTTGAAGGAGGTCATGGGGCGACCTCTAGGTCGGCAGCCCTGATTCGGCCGGAGAGGAGTTCTGGGAGCAACTCATCTCTTGTAGCTTTCAGCGTTTCGCTTTCGCGTTCTAGCTGCCAAGCTTTCTCGATCATGAGACGAGCCCTATCGAGGAGTGCATGCAGGTCAGCGGGAATGGTAAGTTCAAAATCAAGCACAGCCTCAGGTGGTAGCGCCGCAACTGTCGTGCCTGTCGCAAACCCCTTGGCTCGATCACGGAATTCCGCGGTTTGAAGCTGTGCCCACAACAGAAGATTGTATTCGCTCCTCTCAAAGAACCTCACAACCGAAGTGTGGTGGGTATGGAGAGCGCCTTCGTATTGCGGAGGAACCAAGAATCCACGTCCGAGCAGTTCTCGGGCCTGTGTCAGGTCAGTATTGGCAAGTACAACTTCCCAGGGGCTAAGCGCATGCTGCGGCTTGAATGCACCTGTGTACCATTTAGTCCCCGCACTCTTCAGCTCACCGGTAGTGGTGAAACTTGCTAGGTTCAGCATCGGAAGTGCCCCGACCCCAGTACCGTCGTCAAGACCAGCCCCCTTGTAGGAAAGTCCTTTCGTCACGGTAGCAATGTCGCCAAGACGTATATGCTCGGCCCCGCTGCTCAGCATGGTGGTCACAACCTCAAAACTGAGCGCGATCGCCCGCCGGTTGGACTCGATCTTGTCGTCGAGTGCGCCGAGCGTCGCCGCGATCGCGCGCTGCTCTTCCCAGCTAGGCAGCTCGACTTTTTCAGCATCCAGGAAGTGCTGGAACTGGAAGTTTGCGATACCCGTCGATCTGTTCTGATATGCCCAGGTCCGACCGTCTGCATACATGCCTTGCAGCCACCAATAGACGAAGGGACCTGACCCCCGTTAGGTAGACACCTCTGATTCCAGCCAGTGTGGTTGGGAAGGAAGGTAATCTACCACCATGCCCCGCAAGGTTTACACGGAACAGTTCAAGCGCGACGCCGTCGCGATGTTCGAGTCGAACCCGGATACCTCAATGCGCAAGGTCGCAGAAGAACTCGGAATCAATCGCTCGACTTTGGGATGCTGGTACAAGCAATTCGGCACTAACGTCGCCAAGGATGAAGATGCAGCGTCACCCGTAGAAAAGCTTGCTGATGCGGAAAGAATCCGCCAGCTAGAACGCGAAAACAAAAGGCTTCGTGAAGAGCGCGATATTCTGCGTAAGGCCGCGAAGTATTTTGCGGAAGAGACGACCTGGTGATCCGCTTCCAGTTCGTTGACGACAATCTCGCCGACTACTCGGTCAAGCGGATGTGCACAGTCCTGGGGCTAAATCGGTCTTCGTATTACAAGTGGAAGAACTCGGCTCCACGGCGCCGTGCGCGCCTTGTAGATGACGCTGTGGTGGCCGCGGAGATCCAGGCAATTTTCGACGCTGAAAACGGCGTCTGGGGCGCTCGTCGCATCACTGCTGAACTCAACGACCGCAAGCGCGACAACGGCACTACACCTCCGGCTAAGCGCATCAATCGCAAGAGAGTGGCTCGTTTGATGCGGGCCCAGAACCTGTTCGGATTTCAAAAGAAGCGCAGGGTCAAGACCACTGCGCGTGACAAAGGCCGGCGCGTGTTCGCAGACTTGGTGAACCGTGATTTCACAGCCTGTGCTGCCAATCGTGTGTTGGTTGGCGATATTACGTATCTGCCGATCGCAGACGGGGCGAACATGTACTTAGCAACAGTGATTGATTGCTTTTCTCGCAAGCTTGTCGGCTTTGCTATCGCAAATCACATGCGTACCGAACTGGTAGAAGAGGCCCTCGAAAACGCTTCCCACCTGCGAGGAGGTCTTGATGGTGCGATTTTCCACTCGGATCATGGAAGCGTGTATACCTCGTCGCAGTTCCAGGCAACATGCAAGCGCTTGGGCGTTGCCCAGTCGATGGGCGCGGTGGGAACCAGCGCGGATAATTCGCTCGCCGAGTCGTTCAACGCAGCTTTAAAGCGGGAGGTCCTCAAAGATGCGAAGACCTTCGCCAATCAACTGATCTGCCGCAGAGACGTCTTCCGGTGGTGCGTGCGCTACAACACGTGCCGTCGGCACACTTGGTGCGGGTACCAAACTCCCGATGAGTTCGAGTCCCAAGCCGCTTAAGGTCTGATAGGCTTACACCTACTTTTGTTCACCCCACGGTGTCTACTTTCCGGGGGTCGGGCCCAAGTGAGGATAAGCCTTGGCGGGATCTATGCGCACAAGCCTGCAGAAGCTCGCTGGAATGACCGGCACATCGAACTGATCCAGGAGCCGCTGGCTCACGAAAACAGTCCGACCAGTTGGGCGGTCGGATGTGCCACCCGAGCCTTCGAGGATTATGTCGCCTACCTGAAGAGCGCGCTGGGGGATCTTCCGTGACGACTCCCATCGCAAAGGCACGGACGACACGTCGCCAACCGTTACGTGCGGAAAGTCGGCGCCTCGAATAATAGCCACGTTTTCGGAGCCTTCTGTAGGCTGATCGTCGCCCCAGCCGCCTCCCACCGAATGCGACACAAGGTCACGCATAATAGTCATAGCTGCAGCCCACCAAGTCGAAGTCGAACCTCGTCCTCAAGCTCGCGTCCACGCTCGAACTCAGCGAACAATTCGCTCGTCAAACGCTCGATCTTCTCGTCGATAGGCTCGTCGTCGACCTCAGCTTCTTCGGCGCCGACGTAACGGCCAGGAGTGAGCACAAAGTCATGCTTCTCGATCTCTTCGGTCGTCGCCGACTTCGCAAAACCGGGGACGTCCTCGTACTCGCCGTCGTGGTTCCGCCACTCATGGTAGGTGTTCGCAATTTTCGCGATGTCGTCGTCCGACAGCACGCGCAGTCGGCGTGACTTCATGTCGCCGAGCTTGCGCGCGTCGATGAACAACACCTCGCCAGCGCGGGCGCGGTGGCCGTTACCGTCGCGCCCCTTCGAGACGAACCACAGCGACACCGGGATCCCGGTGTTGAAGAACAGCTTGTCCGGCATCGCCACGATGCAGTCCACGAGGCCTGCCTCGACGAGCCTCTGTCTGATCTCGCCCTCGCCGCTGCTCTTGGATGAAAGCGAGCCGTTCGCGAGCACGAAGCCGGCCGTGCCGTTCGGTGCCAGGTGGTACACGAAGTGCTGCACCCAGGCGAAGTTTGCGTTCCCAGGAGGCGGCGTGCCGTACTTCCAACGAGGGTCGTCCGCGAGGCTCGCGTCCCACCAATCGGAGACGTTGAACGGCGGGTTCGCGATCACGAAGTCAGCGCGCAGGTCGGGGTGCAGATCCTCAGTGAACGAGTCCGCCGAACGCACACCCATGTCTGCCTCGATGCCGCGCAGCGCAAGGTTCATCTTCGCGAGCTTCCACGTCGTGTCGGTGAACTCCTGGCCGTAGACGGAGATGTCAGTGCGCTTTCCGCCGTGGGCCTTCACGAACTCGGCCGACTGCACGAACATGCCGCCGGACCCGGCCGCGGGGTCGTACACACGGCCCTTGTAGGGCTCCAGCATCTCGACCAGCGTCTTGACGACAGAGCGTGGCGTGTAGAACGCGCCTGCGTCCTTGCCGGTCTCCTTGCCCGCGAACTGGCCCAGGAAGTACTCGTACACGCGGCCCAACACGTCGTCTGCGCCATGGTCATCGGTCTCCGTGAAGCCGATCGAGCCAATGAGGTCGACGAGCTCACCGAGGCGCTTCTTGTCGAGCCCGTCGCGGCCGTAGTTGCGCGGTAGCACGCCCTTGAGTGTCGGGTTCTCTTTCTCGATGAGGTCCATCGTGGTGTCGATGAGCTCGCCGATCTCGGGCTGCTTCGCCGAGTCCTGGATGGTGCCCCATCGCGCAGCGGCGGGCACCCAGAAGACGTTCTGGCTCGTGTACTCGTCGCGGTCCTCCAGGAACCCCTCGATGCGCTCCGGCTTGATTCCCTCGACTGCCAGCTCGTCCTTGAGCTGAGCGCGGCGCTCCTCGAAGCGGTCGGAGATGTATTTGAGGAACACGAGGCCGAGCACGACGTGCTTGTACTCGCTCGGCTCTTGGTTGCCACGGAGCTTGTCCGCCGCGTCCCACAGAGTCTGTTCGAGGGTGCGCTGCGGCTTTCCTGACGCGGGTCTTCTCCCCATTTTTCGATTGCTCCTTTGTGCTGGCTCACGCCACCCTGTGACGCACAAGGTGCGGGATCAGGCGTTAGCACTGATGCTATCGGGGAATTGACATCTCGCCCTTCTCAGGCAGACGAGCAGGGTCAGCAGAACTCGCATTCCAAACACGTGGGCCACCGCAAAATCGTGCAAGACCGAGCCTGATCAATCCTCAGGCGACCCATGGCCTTCTCGGCTTCAGAACCGCGCCGCGCCCACGCTTCCCCGCAGTCGACCTTGCCGCGACAATGCAGCCGGAGAAACAAAGAAAGCCCGCCAGCGGCGGGCTTTCGGTGGTGGATCTGAGGGGACTCGAACCCCTGACCCCCTGCATGCCATGCAGGTGCGCTACCAGCTGCGCCACAGACCCAGGTGAAGTCGGAGGAATGCTCCCCCGACAACTCTTCTACTTTACACCAGGAACATCCGAACCCTGCAAATCGTCGGCCGGATTCGGCGTGTCGATCATGCCCGAGATGTCGATCAGCGGGCAGTCCTGCCACAGCCGCTCGAGCTGGTAAAAGTCCCGCTCTTCCTGGTGGAAGACGTGCACGATGAGGTCGCCGAAGTCGAGCAGCACCCAGCGCCCGCTCTCGCGCCCCTCGCGGCGGATCGTGCGCACGCCGGAGTCGTTGAGCGCGTCCTCGACCTCGTCTGAGATGGCCTGCACGTTCCGTTCGACTGAGCCGCTCACGATGAGGAACACATCGGCGAGGCCGAACTGCTCCGTCACCTCGAGCGCAACGGGGCCGGTGGCCCCCTTGGAGTCGGCGGCGCGCACCGCCGTCGCCAGGTCTGCGATCACGTCTCGGGTGGGCTTCGATTCTGCGCTCAGCGTCTTTCCTTCTGTCTTGGGGCCGCGTGCGCAACCCACCTCAATGAGGTTATCCGAACATCCCGTTGCTGGCACCCCAGATGGCGATTCCAGCGACCGCGACGACGAGCCCGCCGCCGGTGAGGGAGAGCACGAGCGGAAGC
The DNA here is from genome assembly GCF_050310065.1 of Leucobacter luti. Taxonomy (GTDB): domain Bacteria; phylum Actinomycetota; class Actinomycetes; order Actinomycetales; family Microbacteriaceae; genus Leucobacter; species Leucobacter luti_B. The sequence continues at coordinate 2,187,678 of NZ_CP190007.1, forward strand.
TTGCTCTTCTCCTTCGCGGGCTTCGCGACGACCGGCATGTCAGTCTGCACGCGCGCGCTCACTGCGTGGCGCGCCGACACGGGAGCCGGCCCCTCGGACGCCGCCGGCGCCTCCTCGGGGGCCTCCCCCGTGATGGGATCCATCTCGATCGAGTCGTGCAGCGCCGCGTGCCCGCCGGTCTCGCCGAGCGACTTCGGGAGCTTCATGGAGCCGGTCACGTACAGGTCACCCGTCGTGCCGAGCGGGCCGCTCAGCCCGCCGGTGTCCTCCGGCATGTTCGGCAGGATCAGGGCCGACGTGTTCTGCCCGCCCGATCCCTCCTGCGCCACGGCGCGCGAGATCAGGTCGTCGAAGTCGCCGTCGGCCTTCGCGGGCCCCGGCATCGTGCGCGACGACGGATCATCGAACACCGAACGCCACTCCTCGGGCGGCGCGATATCCGGGAACGAGTACGACTCCTTCTGATCCGGGCTCGGCTGCACGGCGGGCTTCGGCTCAGCCTCGGCCACCGCCTCCTCCGTCGGCGCGGCCTCGGGCAGCACGTCCGCGGGCTCCGCCGGGATCTCGATGACCTCGGCCGCCTCTTCGGCCTGCTCCTGCGCGGGATCCTCGGCAGCAGTCTCGGGCGCGGCCTCGACAGCGGGCTCCGGATCGACGGACTCTGCGACCACAGGGGCGGACTCGGTCTCGGTCACGGTCTCGGCCTCAACCTCGACCGGAGCAGCCTCAGCCTCAGCGGCCTGCTCGCCCTTGTTGCGCTTCCAGAAGCGGCGCTTCGGCTTTGCGGCGGCCTCCTCCTCGGCGGCCTCGGCGACGACGGGCTCCTCGGCGACCTCAGCCTCAACCGGCGCTCCCGCATCAGCGTCAACTTCAGCGGCGGCCTCGCCCTGTGCCAGCAGCTCGGCGACGTCGTCCGACTGGGCCTGCGCGGCGGATCCGCCGTTCTCCGCGTCGCGGAGGTCCTGCACGGTGAACGGCTCGGTCGGCGGAGCGATCAGCGAGTCGAAGTCGGGTTCGCCGTCGAGCGGCGCGGGGCCTGCCTCGGGCTCGACCGACATCGCGGCCTCCTCGGCGGGGACCGCGTCGGCACCCTCGCCGACGATCGCGGCAGCCTCGGCGTCCTGATCCTGGGCCTCGTCGCCCTCGGTCAGATCCTCGCCCTCAGCCTCGGCCTCAGCGGCCTCGGATGCTTCGGTCTCGACCTCGCGGATCTCCGAGGACTCAAGCTCCTCAGCCTCGATCTCCAGCTCGGCCGACTCGGTCGGGGCGGCCTCCTCGGCCGCGGCGACCTCGGCCGCCTCGTCAGCAGCAGAATCCTCGGCAGCGGAATCCTCAGCAGCAGCATCAGCCGCCGACTCCTCAACCTCAGCCGGAGCCGCAGCGGCCCGCGCGGCCGCGAGCTCAACGGCCGCCGCCTCGCGCAGCGCTCGGATCTCTCGCCGGCTGCGCGGCGTCCCGTCCTCGTTGAACGGGGAAATCTCGATCTCGGCCGGCGCGGCGGGGGCCGCGGCGTCGGCGCTGGCCGGCGAGGCGTCGCTCGCGGGCGCGCTCTCGGCCGTGACGTCCTCGGTCTCCGCCTTCGCGGGAGGGGTCACCTGGGCCTCGGAGAGATCGAGCTGACCCGTCTCCCCCATCTCGCGCATGCGGCGTTCGCGGCGCGTTAGCGGCCGCTGTTCGTCCTGCTCACTCATGTTTTGTCGCTTCCTCGGTATACAAGCCGTGCTTCGCAATGTACTGCACGACGCCGTCCGGCACGAGATACCACACCGGATACCCGCGAGCAACCCGTGCCCGGCAGTCCGTCGATGAGATCGCGAGCGCCGGCACTTCTAATAGGCTGACGTGTTCACCTGAGAGCCCGGACAGCGAAAGTTCGTGGCCAGGACGCGAAACCGCGATGAAGTGGGCCAGCTCCCAGAGCCGGTCCACGTCCTTCCAGCTCAGGATCTGCTCGACCGCGTCGGCCCCCGAGATAAAGAACAACTCTGCGTCGGGCATCTGCTCGCGCAGATCCTTCAGCGTGTCGACCGTGTACGTGGGCCCCGCGCGATCGACGTCGACTCGGCTCACGGTGAAGCGCGGGTTCGACGCGGTCGCGATCACGGTCATCAGGTAGCGGTGCTCGCTCGGCGAGACGTGCTCCTTCTGCCAGGGCCGCCCGGTCGGAACGAAGATCACCTCATCGAGCTCAAAGCTCTGCGCGACCTCGCTCGCGGCCACGAGGTGGCCGTGGTGGATCGGGTCGAAGGTGCCGCCCATCACCCCGACGCGGCGTTTGGTAGCCACCTTCGAATCGCGCCCGATCAGTGCTGCTGCGTGCCCGCGCCGTGCTCGCGCGCGTACGCCTCGGCCTTGGCTGCGTGGCGGTTCGCGACATCACGGAAGGAGAAGACGACCGCGGCCATCGCGGTGAACGCGACGAAGGCGATGACGCCGAAGAAGAAGCCGGGGATCGGCAGCTCGTTGACGACGTGGTGCCCCTCTTCAGCGGCGGCGACGATCGTGGCGACAAGTGACATTGAGACCCCTGTATTCGTGACGTGTAGGTGAAATCTTTACCAGTGTACCGGGTTTGGCTCAGCGGATCTGACCGGCGCCCCGCACGAGCCACTTCGTGCTCGTGAGTTCCTGCAGGCCCATGGGGCCGCGCGCGTGCAGCTTCTGGGTCGAGATCCCGACCTCGGCCCCGAAGCCGAACTCGCCGCCGTCCGTGAAACGGGTCGAGGCGTTGACCATGACGACCGCGGAGTCCACCTCTGCGAGGAAGCGCTCGGCGTTCTGGTAGTCCTCGGTGACAATCGACTCTGTGTGCCGCGTCGAGAAGCGGTCGATATGGGCGATGGCCTCGTCGATCGAGTCGACGACCTTGACGCCCATCTCGAGCGCGAGGTGCTCGGTCGCCCACGTCTCCTCTGATGCGGCCGCGATTCCGGATCCCGCTCGCTGCGCGAGCTCGTCGCCCTCGACGGCGACGCCCGCCTCGGTCAGGGCGCCGACGAGGCGCGGCAGCAGGCGCTCGGCCGCGTCGCGGTGCACGAGCAGCGTCTCGGCCGCGTTGCACACGCTCGGCCGGTGGGTCTTCGCGTTCGTGACGATCGCGACCGCCATCTCCTCGTCGGCCGTCGCGTCGACGTAGACGTGCACGATGCCGGCGCCCGTCTCGATCACGGGGACGGTCGACTCCTGCACGACGGTCGAGATGAGCCCGGCACTTCCGCGCGGGATCAGGACGTCGACGTAGCCGCGCGCCCGCATGAGCCGGCCCGCGCCCTCGCGCCCAAACTCGTCGACCGTCTGCACCGCGTCGCCGTCGAGACCGGCGCTCGCGATCGCGCGCTGGATCACGGAGACGAGCACCCGGTTCGAATCCTCCGCCGCGCTGCCGCCGCGGAGCACCGCGCCGTTGCCGCTCTTCAGCGCGATGGCCGCGATGTCCACCGTCACGTTGGGGCGCGCCTCGTAGATCGCGCCGACGACACCGAAGGGCACCCTGACCTGGCTGATCTTGATCCCGTTCGCGAGCGTGCTGCCGCGCACGATCTCGCCGACCGGATCCGGCAGCGCGATGATGTCGCGCACGGCGGACGCGAGCGCGAAGATCCGCGCCTCGTCGAGCCGCAGCCGGTCGAGCAGGCCGTCGCCGATGCCGTTCGCCCCGCCGCGCGCGAGGTCGAGCGCGTTCGCCTCGACGATCTCCGGCACGGCGGCCTCGAGGCCGCGGGCGATCGCCTCGAGCGCCTCGTTCTTCTGGGTCGTCGTGACGGTCGCGAGCGAGCGTGCGGCGACGCGCGCGCGGTCGAGCTTGGCGAGGAAGGGATCGGCGCTAGACATGCTGTCCAGCCTAGTCCGTCACCGCCGCATCGAAGCGCGTGCCGTGGTCGGCCCCGTCGAGCACCGCGTTCAGGAGTTTCGTCTCTGTGAGCAGCACCGCCGCGCCCGCGTCGGCCGCGAGCCGCGCCGCCTGGACCTTCGTCGAGGCGCCGCCGGTCCCCCAGCCCGACTGGCTCTCGCCGATCTCGATCCCGTCGAGCGGATCGCCGTGGGGCACGTGCGCGATGCGCTCGGCGCCCACCACGTTCGGCGGCGCCGTGTAGAGCGCGTCGACGTCGGAGAGCAGCACGAGACGATCGGCGCCGATGAGCCGGGCGACGAGCGCCGCGAGGCGATCGTTGTCGCCGAACCGGATCTCGTGCGTCGCGACCGTGTCGTTCTCGTTGATGATCGGGAGGATCCCGAGCTCCAGCAGGCGCTGGATCGCGCGCCGCGCGTTGCCGCGGTGGGTCGGGTTCTCGATGTCGTTCGCGGTCAGGAGCACCTGGCCCGCGATGATCTCGTGGGTCGTGAGTGCGCGCTGGTAGCGGTTGACCAGGATGTTCTGGCCGACGGCCGCGGCGGCCTGCTGCGTCGCGAGGTCCGAGGGGCGCTCGTCCAGGCGGAGGAACGGCACGCCCGTCGCGATCGCGCCGCTGGAGACGAGGATCACCTCGGCGCCCGCGACGTGCAGCCGCGCGAGCGCGGAGACGAGCGTCGGGATGTTCCCGGCGTTCTCCCCGCTCACCGACGACGAGCCGACCTTGACGACGATCCGGCGCGCCGCGAGCAGCTCAGCGCCGATCGACTCCCCTGCCGCGTCGCCCGCGGTCACTGCTCCTCGCCCCACATGCCGGCCTCACGCTCGCGCTCGAGCTCCGCGCGGGCCTCGGCCTTCGCGTCCATGCGGTCGTGGTACTCGGCGCGGCGCTCCTTGTTGGTGCGGCGCGAGTTCGGGTCGACGCGCAGATCCGATCCGCGCGCGCCCATCTGGACCTCGGCGGCGCTCGTGACCGTGGGCTCCCAGTCGAAGACGACTCCGGATCCGGGCCCGATCACGACCGTGGAGCCGGCCGTCGCGCCCGCCTTCACGAGCGCGTCCTCGACGCCGACCTTCTGCAGGCGGTCGGCCAGGTAGCCGACGGCCTCGTCGTTCGTGAAGTCGGTCTGCGCGACCCAGCGCTCGGGCTTCGCCCCCAGCACGCGATACAGCGTGCCGTAGGTGCCGCCCTCGGTGACGACGCGGAAGCCGCCGTCGTTCACGGCCTTCGGGGTGAGCACGATACGCTCGCGCTCGGGCTCCTCGGCGATCCGGCGCTCGCGCTCGTCCTCGACGAGCTGGCCGAGCGCGAAGCCGAGCTCGCGCAGGCCCTCGTGGGAGACGGTCGAGATCTCGAACACGCGGTAGCCCTGCGCCTCGAGCTCGGGCCGCACGAAGTCGGCGAGCTCGCGCGCCTCGGGCACGTCGATCTTGTTGAGCGCGACGAGCTGGGGGCGCTCGAGCAGCGGGATCTGGCCCTCGGGCACGGGATACGCCGCGAGCTCGCCCTTGATGACCTCGAGATCGGAGAGCGGATCGCGGCCCGGCTCGAGGGTCGCGCAGTCGAGCACGTGCAGCAGCGCGCTGCAGCGCTCGACGTGGCGCAGGAAGTCGAGGCCGAGTCCCTTGCCCTCGCTCGCGCCCTCGATGAGGCCGGGAACGTCGGCGACGGTGAAGCGCCGCTCCCCCGCCTGCACGACGCCCAGGTTCGGGTGCAGCGTGGTGAAGGGGTAGTCGGCGATCTTCGGCTTCGCGGCGCTCATCGCCGCGATCAGGCTCGACTTGCCCGCGGAGGGGTAGCCGACGAACGCGACGTCGGCGATCGTCTTGAGCTCCAGGGTGAGCGAACCCGCCCACCCCTCCGTGCCGAGCAGTGCGAAGCCGGGAGCCTTACGCTTCGAGCTCGCGAGCGCGTGGTTGCCGAGGCCGCCGATCCCGCCCTTGGCCGCGACGTAGCGCAGGCCGGGCTCGTCGAGATCGATGATCGTCTCGCCGGCCTCGTCCTTCACGACCGTGCCGACGGGAACCGAGAGGACCATCTCCTCGCCGTTCGTGCCCGCGCGGTAGTCGCCGGCGCCGTAGCCGCCGTTCTCCGCGCTGCGGTGCGGCCGCCTGTGGAAGTCGAGGAGCGTCGTGACCTGCGGATCCGCGAGCAGCACGATGTCACCGCCGTGCCCGCCCGCGCCGCCGTCTGGGCCCGCGAGCGGCTTGAACTTCTCGCGCCGGATCGAGACGCAGCCGTTGCCGCCGCGCCCGGCCTGGAGGTGCACCTGCACGCGATCTACGAACGTGGCCATGCCTCGTTTCCTTCCCTAGATACGGCAAAAGGCGAGCCGAAGCCCGCCTCGCCGTTGATGTGCCTGGTTAGGCAGCGGTCACGATGTTGACGACCTTGCGGCCGCCCTTCACACCGAACGCAACCTCGCCCGCGGCAAGCGCGAACAGGGTGTCGTCGCCACCGCGGCCCACGTTCGAGCCGGGGTGGAAGTGCGTGCCGCGCTGGCGGACGATGATCTCGCCGGCGTTGACCTGCTGGCCGCCGAAGCGCTTCACGCCGAGACGCTGTGCGTTCGAGTCGCGGCCGTTGCGGGTCGAGCTGGCGCCCTTCTTATGTGCCATGAGTCTCTACTCCTTCAGTGCTGCTCTACGGCGATTACTTGATGCCGGTGACCTTGAGGCGCGTCAGATCCTGACGGTGCCCCTGGCGGCTCTTGTAACCGGTCTTGTTCTTGTACCGCTGGATCACGATCTTCGGGCCGCGGAGGTCATCGAGGACCTCAGCCGTCACCTTGACCTTGGCGAGCTTCGCCGCGTCGGTCGTCACCTGATCGCCGTCCACGAGGAGCACTGCGGGAAGCTCAAGCTTGCCCTTGGCGTCACCCGCCACACGATTCACGGTGATGATCGAGCCGACCTCGACCTTCTCCTGTCGACCGCCTGCGCGCACTACTGCGTAAACCACTTGTCACCCTTTTCTCGAGGATCGTTTCCGAGTCGAAGCGCAGCCCGGCCGCGTCCGAAGTCTAAGATGTTCGCCGCCCACGAGGGCGGCACCAACGCTCAATAATATCTTGAATGACCGGTATCGGTCAAATGAGGCCGCCCGCGTGTCACTCTTCCCCGGTCGCGCGGCGCTTCACCGTCGCGTCGAGCGCCTCCGCGAGCGCGAGCTGCGCGGCCTGGGCGTCGTCGGCCTTGTGGCCGGCGTCCGCCGCGGGAGCGGCCTTGGCCGCCGTGCTGCCAGCAGCCTGGGTCACCCTGCGGTTCTTCGCGCGGCCAGTGCCGGCTGCCGGAGCCTCGGGGAGCGCGTCGAGCACCGAGTCGAGGAGGTTCCCCGACGGCGGCGTATGCTGCGCCGGCTGGGCCTGCTGCGCCGACGGCGACTGCTGCGCCTGCTGGCGAGGCTGACCCGACTGACCCGCCTGGCTCGACTGACCCTGCTCGCTCGCGCCGCGATCGCGGCCCGCGCGCGAGCGCACGCGGCCGGTGCGCTGCGGCTGCTCGCCGCCGCGCTCCGCGCCGCCATGGCCACCGCGGGCACCCGAGCCGGCGGCCTCGGCCGCGTGCTCCTCGGCGCGCTCATTCTCCTTGAGGCCGGAGATCGTGGAGGCCGCGACCTGCGCGAGCATGTTCTTCGCGCCGTCGGTCAGCGCGTGCGTCTGCGACTTCGCCTCGGCCTGGCTGTTGCCGTGGTTCTGCTGGCCGCCGTTGCCGCCGCCCTTGCCGCGCTTCGAGTGGTTGCGCGATCCACCGCTGTCGCCGCCGCGGTGCTTCGCGACGGGCTCGTGGTGGACGATGATCCCGCGCCCGGCGCAGACCTCGCAGGGCTCGCTGAACGACTCGAGCAGGCCGAGGCCGAGCTTCTTGCGGGTCATCTGGACGAGGCCGAGCGAGGTGACCTCGGCGACCTGGTGCTTCGTGCGGTCGCGGCCGAGGCACTCGACGAGGCGGCGCAGCACGAGGTCGCGGTTCGACTCGAGCACCATGTCGATGAAGTCGACGACGATGATCCCGCCGATGTCGCGCAGCCGCAGCTGGCGCACGATCTCCTCGGCGGCCTCGAGGTTGTTCTTCGTGACGGTCTCCTCGAGGTTGCCGCCCGAGCCGACGAACTTGCCGGTGTTCACGTCGACCACGGTCATGGCCTCCGTGCGGTCGATCACGAGCGAGCCGCCCGAGGGCAGCCAGACCTTACGGTCGAGCGCCTTCGCGATCTGCTCGGTGATCCGGTATTCGTCAAAGACGTCGCGGTCGCCCTCGTACTGCTCGACGCGCTGCAGCAGATCCGGCGCCACCTGCGAGAGGTAGTCGCTGATCGTCGCGTAGGTGTCGGCGCCCGAGATGAGAAGCTTCTGGAAGTCCTCGTTGAAGACGTCGCGCACGATCTTGATGAGCATGTCGGGCTCGGAGTGCAGCAGCGCGGGCGCGCCACCCTTCTCGACCCGCTTCTGGATCGACTCCCACTGCCTGGTCAGGCGCTGCACGTCGTGCGTCAGCTGATCCTCGCTCGCACCCTCGGCCGCGGTGCGCACGATCACGCCGGCGCCGGAGGGCAGGACGGCCTTCAGGATCTTCTTCAGGCGTGCGCGCTCCGTGTCGGGGAGCTTCCGGGAGATGCCGTTCATGGCGCCGCCGGGAACGTAGACGAGGAAGCGGCCGGGCAGCGAGATCTGGCTCGTGAGGCGCGCACCCTTGTGGCCGACCGGATCCTTCGTCACCTGGACGAGCACCTGGTCGCCCGGCTTCAGCGCGTTCTCGATCTTGCGGGCCGTGTTGCTGCCCTCGAACTCGGACCAGTCGACCTCGCCCGAGTACAGCACGGCGTTGCGGCCGCGCCCGATGTCGACGAATGCGGCCTCCATGCTCGGCAGCACGTTCTGCACGCGGCCGAGGTACACGTTGCCGATGAGCGAGCTCTCGCTCGAGCGCGCGACGTAGTGCTCGACGAGGACCTTGTCCTCGAGCACGCCGATCTGCACGCGGTCTGCCGTCGTGCGCACGACCATCTCCCGGTCGACCGCCTCGCGGCGCGCGAGGAACTCCGACTCCGTGATCACCATGCGGCGGCGGCCCGCGTCGCGGCCGTCGCGGCGGCGCTGCTTCTTCGCCTCGAGCCGCGTCGAGCCCTTGACCTTCTGCGGCTCCGTGATGACGGGCGCCTGGCGCTGCTGGCGGCGGGGCTCCTCGACCTCGTCGCGCGGGCTGTCGCCGCCAGAGCGCCTGCGGCCACGGCGAGATCCCGAGCCCTGGCCCTGGCCCTGGCCCGAGTCCCGCTCGTCGCGATCGTCGTCGCGGTGGGAGTGGTCGCGGTTGATGTGGCTGTCGAGCAGCTCGTCGAGCTGACGGAAGTCGCTCTGCGGGTGCTCCGCGCGGCGGAAGTCGCTGCGGCGCGGGCGCGGCTGCACGGGCGGAACGTCAGGCGCCAAGAAGATGAGGCGCGTCGTCGCGCGGAAGCGCTCCTGCTGCGACATCTCCGAGAGCGGGAGCAGCAGCTGCGGGCCCTCGGGCTTCGCGGGCTGGGCGTCGGCGTCCGGCGTTGCCGCGGCGTCGGCGTCAGCCTCGGCCGCCGACTCCTCGGCCGACTCCCCCGCCAGCTCCCCCGACGTCTCTGCCGCGGTCGCGTCGGGCGTGTCCGGCGCCTGCTCCTCGGTCGTTTTGGCCGTTTCGGTCGCTGCGTCCTGTGCAGCTTCTTCCGATTCCGGCGTTTCCGGGTTCGATGCTGTGGTGTTGTTCACCATTCCTGGTGTCTCCTCTGCCCGGGAGAAACTCGTTCGTCCCGGGAACCTGTGTCGTGCGGTGGTTCCCGCAAATCCTGTTCTCCGCGGATTTTTCATCCGCGTTCGGTCGATCCTCGACCGATGGCGATCTTCCGATCCCCAAAAGACTGTGCGTGCGACACTCCCGCGTGGGAATCGCACCGTCGTCCATTATGTCATGACCATGCTGAACATGCAGGCGCGCCCGCAGCGAACGCCCGCTCGACCGATCTCACAGTCCGGATGGATAGGATCGCGGCATGAGCTCAGAGCCTCGCACGACCAAGCGTCCCCTGGCGTTCGCCCTCTTCACGATCATCGCGGGCGTCGTCGGCTTTTTCGCCTCGTTCGAGCTCCTGACCGAGTACATCAAGACGCTGCAGAACCCGGACTACGTGCCGAACTGCGCCGTCAGCATCCTCGTCACCTGCGGGCCCAACATGGGATCCTGGCAGGGCTCGCTCCTCAGCTTCAGCAATACGATCATCGGCGTCGCGGCCTTCATGGCCCCGATCGTCGTCGGCGTTGCGCTGCTCGCCGGCGCCCGCTTCGCGCCGTGGTTCTGGCGCGTCTATCAGCTCGGGCTGTTTGCCGGAATCGTGTTCGTGTTCTGGCTCTTTTCCCAGAGCGTGTACGTGCTCGGCACGCTCTGCCCCTGGTGCATGGTCGTCTGGACGGTCACGATCCCGCTGTTCTGGATCACGCTCTTCCACCCGGACGCCTCCGGCGCGATCGCGGGCCCCGCGAAGCGCCGCGAGGCCTTCAAGACCCTGCTCTCCTGGTCCTGGGTGATCATCCTCATCTGCTTCCTCGTGATCGCGTTCTTCGCCCAGATCCAGCTGGACTGGATCGCCGAGTTCGCCCGCCGCTAGCCGCGCGCTCCGCGGTCCGCGCCGCCGACTCGCAGCGCTCACCCAGAGATCTGCACTCAACTTCAAGAATTTCGGCAGACAGCCGAGCTGAACGCAGAAATCCTGGCGAGTGCGGCGGGCAAGCACCTTGACCCGGGAAGCTACGTCGTGAGGCGCGCCCAGAGTTGGTCGACCTGCTCGAGCGTCTCGGCCTCCGTGCCCGACGTGTCGATCACCTCGTCGGCCACGGCCAGGCGCTCCTCGTCGCTCGCCTGGTTTGCGATCCGCCGCCGCGCCTCCCCCTCGTCCATGCCGCGGAGCGTGACCATGCGCGCGACCCGCGTCTCAGCCGGCGCATGGGCGACGAGGATGAGATCCCAGCCCTCGGTCTTGCCGCCCTCGACGAGGAGCGGCACCTCGTAGACGACGATGGCGTCGGGATCGGCCGCCCGGATCGCCGCGAGCCGTGCCTCGTAGAGCCGGGCGATCTCCGGGTGCACGATGCCGTTCAGGTCGGCGAGCGCCGCCGGATCCGCGAACACGATCGCGCCGAGGGCCGCGCGGTCGAGGGTGCCGTCGGGCAGCAGGATCCCCGCGCCGAAGCGCGCAACGACGCCCGCAAGGCCCGGCGAGCCGGGCTCGACCGCCTCGCGCGCGAGCTGGTCGGAGTCGATCCGCGTCGCGCCAAGCGTCTCGAGGCGGCGGCCGATCGTTGATTTTCCGGAGGCAATTCCGCCGGTCAGCACGATGAGTTGCACGCGGAGATTCTATAGCCATGCAGAGTTTCCCCTGATCGTGTCCGGATCGCGACGCGAGGCCCTGCCGCTCGCCGGCTCGGAGTGCCTATGCTGGGGTGCGAGGAGGTCTCATCATGCTCGAGCTCATCACCGGCACGGTTCTTGCCGCGTCCGCGGGACTGAACGCGTACATCCCGCTGCTCGGCCTCGGCCTGCTCTCGCGCTTCACCGACCTCGTCGAGCTGCCCACCGGCTGGCTCTGGCTCGAGAACGAGTGGAGCCTCGGGATCGTGGGGGTGCTGCTCCTCGTCGAGATCCTCGTCGACAAGTTCCCTGCGCTGGACAGCATCAACGACATCTTGCAGACCGTCGTGCGACCCGCCTCAGGTGGCATGGTATTCGCGGCCGGCGCGTCGAGCGACACGGTCGCCGTCACCGACCCAGCGAGCTTCGTATCCTCCGGGCAAATTTGGCCGATCATCGTCGGGATCCTGGTCGCGCTCGTCCCTCACGCGCTGAAGTCGCTCGGCCGCCCCGTGCTCAACATGGTCACGGGCGGCGCGGGAGCCGCCGCCGCGAGCACGCTCGAGGACATCGGCGCCGTCGTGCTCACCGTGCTGGCCGTCGTCGTCCCGATCATCGCGCTGATCGTGCTCGTGCTCATCGTCGTGCTGCTCGTGCGGCAGGTGCGGCGCGCGATCGCGGCGCGGCGGCGCAGGCGCGAAGAGGCGGCGGCGACCGCCGGGATCCAGACGGTCTAGCCGCACCCGCACGTCCAGCCTGAACCGCGCGGCCCGCACCGCGCTGCCCGCACCGATCCTGCCCGCACCGATCCTGCCCAGATACGCCGGAAGGCCCGGCACCCTTTCGGGTGACCGGGCCTTCCTGTGTGCAGTCGGTGCTGCGCTCGGGGCTTAGTTGCCGCCCTCGAGCTGCGCCTTGAGCGCCGCGAGCGCCTCGTCGTCGGCGAGTGCGCCGGCCGAGGAGGAATCGCTCGAGAAGCTCGAGGAGGGTGCGTCTGCGGCGGGAGCGGCAGCTGCCTCGGCGAGCGAAGCGGCGACCTGCTTCTTGTGAGCCTCCCAGCGCTCCTGGGCAGCAGCGTAATCCTGCTCCCACTTCTCGCGCTGAGTCTCGAAGCCTTCCTTCCACTCCTGCGTCTCCGGATCGAAGCCCTCGGGGTACTTGTACTCGCCGTTCTCGTCGTACTCCGTGGCCATGCCGTACAGAGCCGGATCGAACTCGGTGCCCTCGGGATCGACGCCCTCGTTCGCCTGCTTGAGGCTGAGCGAGATGCGGCGGCGCTCCAGGTCGATGTCGATGATCTTGACGAAGACCTCCTGGCCGGCCTGAACGACCTGCTCAGCGAGCTCGACGTGCTGACCCGACAGCTCGGAGATGTGGACGAGGCCCTCGATGCCGTCCGCAACGCGCACGAACGCGCCGAAGGGGACGAGCTTCGTGACGACACCCGGGGCGATCTGGCCGATCGCGTGGGTGCGGGCGAAGACCTGCCACGGATCCTCCTGCGTCGCCTTGAGCGACAGAGAGACGCGCTCGCGGTCGAGCTCGACGGAGAGCACCTCGACGGTGACCTCCTGGCCGACCTCGACGACGTCCGAAGCGTGCTCGATGTGCTTCCAGGAGAGCTCCGAGACGTGGACGAGGCCGTCGACGCCGCCCAGGTCGACGAACGCACCGAAGTTGACGATCGACGAGATGACGCCCTTGCGGACCTGGCCGGGCTTGAGCTCGGCGAGGAACGAGGAGCGGGTCGCCGACTGCGTCTCCTCGAGGAGCGCGCGGCGCGAGAGGACCACGTTGTTGCGGTTCTTGTCGAGCTCGAGGATCTTCGCCTCGATCTCCTGGCCCAGGTACGGGGTCAGGTCGCGGACGCGGCGGAGCTCGATGAGCGAGGCCGGGAGGAAGCCGCGGAGGCCAATGTCGACGATCAGGCCACCCTTGACGACCTCGATGACGGTGCCCGTGACGACACCCTCGTTCTCCTTGATCTTCTCGACATCGCCCCAGGCGCGCTCGTACTGAGCACGCTTCTTGGACAGGATCAGGCGACCTTCCTTGTCCTCCTTCTGGAGCACGAGCGCCTCGACGCTGTCGCCGACCTCGACGACCTCACCGGGGTCGACGTCGTGCTTGATGGACAGCTCACGCGAGGGGATAACGCCCTCGGTCTTGTAACCGACGTCGAGGAGCACCTCGTCGCGGTCAATCTTCACCACGGTGCCCTCGATGAGGTCTCCGTCGTTGAAGAACTTGAGGGTCTGTTCGACCGCTGCAAGGAAGTCGTCGGCTGAGCCGATGTCGTTGATTGCGACCTGCTTGCTCTCGGTCGTTGCGTTCGTCATGTAATTGGTCTCCAGAATGGACAGGATATTCAGGCGGGAGCGCACGTCGTTCTCGAACCGAGCCTCGGCCCGAGAGCACGTCCCGCACGTGGACATGGTTGGGTCGCCACAGATGTGACGCTCCATTCTATCCACGGGACACGCCCGAGTTCAAGCCACCAAACGGGTCAGTCGATCCAGCGGTACTCGCTCTGCGGCCGGCCGGGCGATCCCAGCCGCGGCGTGCGGTCGACGCTGCCGATCGCGGTCAGGTGCTCGAGGTAGCGCCGCACCGCGACCCGCGACATTCCGACCTGCACGGCGAGCTCAGCCGCGGAGCGGGATCCGGCACTCCGGAGCGCCTGCGACACGAGCTCCAGCGTCTCCGGGGCGATCCCCTTCGGGAGCCGCTCAACCGCCTGGGGCCTCAGTGCGGCAAACAGCGAGTCGATGTCCTGCTGCGTCGCGCGCCCCGTCGCGCTCGACTCGTGCTCCCAGAACTCGCGGAACTGGGCCAGGCGATCCCGGAACGTCGCGAAGGTAAACGGCTTGATCAGGTACTGGAACACGCCGAGCGACGCGGCGCGGCGCACACTCTCCGCCTCGCGCACGCCGCTGATCACGATCGCGTGGAGCTGGTTGCCGCGCGATCGGATGAAGCGGAGGAGCTCGATCCCGCTGCCGTCCGGCATCGTGACGTCGAGGAGCAACAGGTCGATCTCCGCACCCGGTTCGTTCAGGCGCATCAGCGCCTCGCGCGCGCCCGCAGCCTCCGCCGCAACCTCGTACCCGTCGAGCCGCTCGAGATACGAGCGGTGCAGCTCCACGATCAGCGGATCGTCGTCGATGATGAGGACCCGGATCGGGCGCGTCGCCCTGCCGGAGTGTGTCGTCTCAGCCTGCACGTACGTTCCCTTCGGGGGTGAATCGATCCGGAGCCCGCGCATCGAGCGGAGGCAGCAACACGCGCACCGTCGTCGGCTGCTCGTCGATCACGATCCTGCCGCCCGCGTTCTGCACGATCTCCCGCACGAGCGGGAGGCCGATACCCCGGCCGGCAGGCCGGCCCGACTTCGACGAGAACCCGTGCTCGAACCGGCGCTCCCTCGCCTCGGAGGTAAACCCGGGGCCGCTGTCCGTGACCACGATGCGGAAACTCCCGTCGGCGTCCGCGCCAAGCGTCACCTCGACCACGCGCGGGCCAGGCCTTGCGAGCACCGCCTCAAACGCGTTGTCGATGAGGTTGCCGACGACCGACACCGCGTCGACGGGGTGCAGAGGGAGCGCAGGCGCGCGCGGATCCACCGCGGCGTTCAGCGTGATCCCGACTTCTTTTCCCTCGGCGGTCTTGCCCAGAATGAGCGCCCCCATCGTGGGGTCAGCAGTCGCGGGGGTCGCGAGGCGGTCGACGAGATCCTGGTTCTGCCGCCCCGTCGCCGCGAGCAGCTCGATCGCCTCGGGCGTCCTCCCGAGCTCGAGCAGCGCGACGGCCGTGTGCAGCCGGTTGCCGTGCTCGTGATGCTGCGCGCGCATAGCCGCGCCCAGCGTGCGCAGCGACTCGTAGGACGAGGTCGCATCCCGCACGGCCTCGGCCGTCATGTCGCCCGTGAGCTGGCGGGTGTAGCGACGCACGAGCCACGCACCGACCAGACCTGCGCCCATGAGGCTGAGCGTGATCCCTGCGATGAGCGGGAACTCCTCCTTAATCGCCGCGCCGACCGTCGAGATCGTCACGCCGACCGAGACCCAGCCGAGGAGCGTGCCGTCCTCCGAGAGGACGGGTGCGATGGTACGCACCGAGTCGCCCAGCGTGCCCGTCGCGATCTCGGTGATCGTCACATACTGATCCGGGATCGTGCCGAGATACTGGCCCCCGATCTGGGACGCGTTGCGGTGCGTGTAGCGCTTGCCGCTCGGGCTCATGATGGTGACGTAGCTCACCCGGGCCTGCTCGATCACGCCGCGGCCGAAAGCCTGCAGCCGCTCAGCGCTCTCCTCGAAGCGCCCGGGCGTCGCCCGCGCGAGCTCGCCGCGCACGGTCGGCGAAACCGCGAGGGTGTTCGCGACGGTCTGCGTCGCGCGCTCCACCTCGTGGTAGCTCGCGCGGTAGCGATCCCACACCAGCAGCCCGCCAATGACCGCACCGAGCACCGCGACCACGACCAGCAGTGCGACAAACACCGTGGTCGAAGCGCTCTTCTGCCGCCTGCGAAACATGCCGGATATTTTCGCACGCAGCTGTAGCCAATTCCATCCGTGCGGGACCAATACGACCAAAACCCACGCACTTTCCGTGCTCGCACCTACGGTTTGGGGAGCATTTCGGGCACCCGCCCGCGCTACAACAGCCGAACAATGACGTTGCAGGAGGACCACCGTGGCGCTCTCAAACTTCACCTCATCGATCCGATTGCCGGGATACAACTGGCGCAAAAACAAGCAGTCCTGGGACAAGCACACCTGGCTCTACGTCTCCGTGATCATCGCGGTCGTCGCGGGCGCCGTGCTCGGCCTCGTCGCCCCCGAGTTCGCCGTCTCGCTCGAACCCATCGGCAAGGCCTTCGTCTCGCTCATCAAGATGATGATCGCCCCCATCATCTTCTGCACGATCGTCGTCGGCGTCGGCTCCATCGCGAAGGCCGCGACCGTCGGCCGGATCGGCGGCCTCGCGCTCGTCTACTTCATGCTGATGTCGACCTTTGCGCTCGCGATCGGCCTCGTCGTCGGCAACGTGATCCACCCCGGCGAGGGCCTCGACATGCGCGGCGCGAGCTACGAGGTGGAGGGCGAGGCTGCCGGCACGGTCGACTTCCTGCTCGGGATCATCCCGCCGACCTTCTTCGCGGCGTTCACGGGCGAGAGCGTGCTGCAGGTGCTCTTCATCGCGCTGCTCGCCGGCTTCGCCCTTCAGGGGCTCGGCGAGCGCGGCGCCCCCATCATGAACGCGATCCGGCAGCTGCAGCTCCTCGTGTTTCGCGTGCTCGGGATGATCCTGTGGCTCGCGCCCGTCGGGGCGTTCGGCGCGATCGCCGCGGTCGTCGGCAAGACGGGCGTCGCCGCGATCTGGAGCCTCGGGATCCTGATGCTCGCCTTCTACGTGACCTGCGTGCTGTTCATCGTCGGCGTCCTCGGCACCCTCCTCTACCTCGTGACCCGACTCAACATCTTCACCCTCATGAAGTTCCTCGCCCGCGAGTACCTCCTGATCGTGGGCACCTCCTCCTCCGAGTCGGCGCTCCCCCGCCTCATCGCAAAGATGGAGCACGTCGGCGTCTCGAAGCCCGTCGTCGGCATCACGGTGCCGACCGGGTACTCCTTCAACCTCGACGGGACCGCCATCTACCTCACGATGGCGTCGCTCTTCATCGCGACGGGCATGGGCCAACCCATGAGCATCGGCGAGCAGATCGGGCTCCTCGTCTTCATGATCATCGCTTCGAAGGGCGCGGCAGGCGTGACCGGCGCCGGCCTCGCGACGCTCGCCGGCGGACTGCAGGCCTACCGCCCCGACCTCGTCGACGGCGTCGGCGTGATCGTCGGCATCGACCGCTTCATGTCCGAGGGGCGCGCGCTCACGAACTTCACCGGAAACGCGGTCGCGACGCTCCTCATCGGAACCTGGACCGGCCAGATCGATCGCGATCGGGCGCGGCTCGTGCTCTCGGGCGACATCCCCTTCGACGAGGAACAGCTCGCGCAGGATCCGGCGGGTGCGGGGGCGGGTTCCGGCGCCGGGCCGGCCGCGGCGCCTGCTGCTGGGCCGGCGGCTGCGGCTGGGCCGGCGGATCCGGCGTCTGCGGATGCGGCGCCCGCGGATCCGGCGTCTGCGCCGGCGCGCGCGCTCTAGTCCGCCCCCCCCCTCTCCCTCCCCCTGAGTTGACCCAAAGTGCGCCTTGGAACGCCGATTCCGTCACTTTGGGTCAACTCAATCCCGGGGCGCGGCGGCGGGTGGTCGGCGCGGGGAATGGGGCTCAAAGGCCGACTCGGCGTGCACTCGGGAGCTCGGGCGCCCCGCAAGCCCCCCCCTCTCCCAGCGCACTACAGCCCTGGGTTGACGCAAACTGCGCCTTGGAACGCAGAAAACGCAACTTTGGGTCAACTCAACCCCGGGAGCACTGGGGCAACAGTGTTGAGTTGACCGAAAGTGTGCCCTGGAGCGCAGAATGCGTCACTTTGGGTCAACTCAACGCCGGGCAGGGTCGCGGCAGCGCGGCACGCCCGCGGCGCGCCTAGTTGTATTGACCCGGATGGTTGTTGACATAAGAGAAGCCCCCGGTGTCGAGTTGGAGCTGTCTAGTTCTACATCTCGCACACACGGAGGCTTCTCATGTCCCACGCTAACGCCCGATTGGCTCCCGCGGGCCGTTTGATCATGATTCAGCGCATCCAGTCGGGGCGTGCGGTCGCGCATGTTGCCGCTGAGATGGGCGTCTCGCGCACGACCGCGTGGCGGTGGTGGCGCAGGTTTCAGGAGCTGGGGATCGCGGGACTTGCTGATCGATCCAGTGTTGCCCGGACACATCCCCAACGTACGCATTCGTGTGTGGAAACCCGGGTACGGATCATGCGGGCACTCACCCGTCGCGGCCCCGTGTTCATCGCCGGGAAGCTCGGCCTGCACGCCTCGACCGTCGGGCGCGTACTGCGTCGCCATCACACCCCGTTGTTGCGTGAATTGGACCCAGTCACCGGGACTGTGATTCGTGCTTCTCGCCGGTCGGCCAAGCGATACGAACACGAGTATCCCGGCTCGTTGATCCATATCGATGTGAAGAAACTCGGCCGCATCCCTGACGGAGGAGGGTGGCGCCTCCACGGACGAAGCGAACGCCCGAACCGGAAACGCGGACAGGGCTATGACTACGTCCACACCGTGATCGATGATCACTCTCGGGTCGCGTACGCCGAGATCCACGACGACGAGAAAGGTATCACCGCGGCCGGTGTCCTCGAACGCGCCATCAGGTTCTACGCGTCACTCGGGGTGCGAGTCGAACGCGTCATCAGTGACAACGCGTTCGCGTACCGGCATTCCGCCGCGTTTAAAGACGTCATCACCCAACACCGCATTCAGCAACGGTTCATCCGCCCCCACTGCCCCTGGACGAACGGGAAAGTCGAACGCCTCAACCGAACGCTCGCGACCGAGTGGGCATACGCCAGACCCTGGACTTCCAACACCGACCGCAGAGCAGGGTTGCGGGCCTGGCTGAACTACTACAACCTAGACAGACCCCACCTCGGCATCCAAGGCCAAACTCCAATCGACCGAATCAACAACGGTCGAGGTCAGTACACCTAGTGGGCGGCGGCGTTCCAGTTGGGGCCGCGGCCGACCTGGACGTCGAGCGGGACCGAGAGTTCGGCGGCGCCCGCCATCTCCTCGCGCACGATCGCCTCGAGCGCGTCCCACTCGCCTGCGGCGACCTCGAACATGAGCTCATCGTGGATCTGCAGGAGCATGCGTGAGGTCATGTTGGCGGCGCGCATGCGGTGCTCGACCTGGATCATCGCGCGCTTGATGATGTCGGCGGCGGAGCCCTGGATCGGGGCGTTGAGCGCTGCGCGCTCCGCGTTCTCGCGCAGGATCCGGTTGGGGCTCGCGAGGTCGGGGAACGGGCGGCGGCGGCCGAAGATCGTCTCCGTGAACATGTCGCGCTTCGCCTGGTCCACGACCGAGCGGAGGTAGTCGCGCACCCCGCCGAAGCGCTCGAAGTAGTCGGTCATCAGCTGCTTCGCCTCTGCGGCGGAGATGCCGAGCTGCTTCGAGAGGCCGAAGGCGGAGAGGCCGTAGGCGAGGCCGTACGACATGGCCTTCACCTTCGAGCGCATCTCGTTCGTGACCTCCTCGGGCGGCACGCCGAAGATGCGGGAGCCGACGAAGCGGTGCAGGTCCTCGCCCTGGTTGAAGGCCTCGATGAGGCCCTCGTCGCCGGAGAGGTGCGCCATGATGCGCATCTCGATCTGCGAGTAGTCGGCCGTCATCAGGGTCTCGAACTCCGGCGCGTGGATGAAGCCCTCGCGCAGGCGGCGGCCCTCCTCAGAGCGCACGGGAATGTTCTGCAGGTTGGGGTCGGTGGAGGCGAGGCGACCCGTGCTCGCGCCCGTCTGCACGAAGGTCGTGTGGATCCGCCCGTCCGGCTGCACAGCCTTGATGAGCGTCTCGACAATCTGCCGCAGCTTGTTCGCGTCGCGGTGCGCGAGCAGCGCGTCGAGGAAGGGGTGCGGCTTCTTCACCTGGAGCTCGGCCAGCGCCGCCGCGTCGGTCGTGTAGCCGCGCTGCGTCTTGCGCGTCTTCGGCATGTCGAGCTGGTCGAAGAGCACCTCCTGCAGCTGCTTCGGCGACGACAGGTTGACCTCGCGGCCGATCGCGTCGAACGCGGCCCGCTCGAGTTCCGCGACGCGCGCCTTCAGCTCCGCGTCGTGCGCCTCGAAGAGCGGCAGGTCGACCTGCACGCCGCGGTGTTCGAGCGCCGCGAGCACGGGAACGAGCGGGATCTCGATGTCACGGTAGATCTCGATCGTGCGCGACTCGAAGCGCTCCAGGATCACGGGGTGCACGCGGGCGATGTACCAGGCGAGGGTCGCCGCGTCGGCGACGCTCCCCTCCTCTGGCACGAGCTGGTTCGGATCCCCCTCGGGCACCTGCTCCCCGAGGAAGCGGAACACGGCCTCCGCGATCGTCTTCTCGGGCGTGATCGGGCGCAGGAGCCACGCGGCGATGAGCACGTCGCCCGCGATCCCGCCGATCGCGACGGCCTCGCCGGCCCCCGAGCCGTTGCGATCCCCCGCCCCTCCGTCAGCGCCGCCGGCGCCCTCGACGAGCTTGATCTGCTGCTTCGCATCGAAGAAGATCTTCGGGGCGTCGGAGGCGAGCCACTGCTCGAACTGGCCGTAGTCGCGGCCGCCGGGGATCCAGCGGAACGTCACCGCCGAATCCGCCGTCGCCACGCCGACGTCGAAGGTCTCGCCCTCCTGCCGGATCACGACCGCGGGCGTGTCGGTCTTCGCGAGCCAGTCGCCGAGCTCCTCGTCGATCAGGTTCTTCGCCTCGGGCTTCTCGGGAGCGAGCGAGGCCGTCGCCGTGACGGCGCCGCCTGCCGGCACCTCGGCGCCAGCGAGCTTGCCGACGCGCTGCAGCAGGGTGCGGAACTCGAGCTTCGCGAACACCTGCTGCACGGCGGCCATGTCGATGTCGCCGCGCTTCAGGTCGTCGAGGGTCACGTCGAGCTCGACGTCGCGCACGAGCCGGTTCAGGCGCCGGTTCCGCTCCGCGAGGTGCGCGTTCTCGCGCAGGCTCTCGCCGACCTTGCCCCCGATCTCGTCTTGCCTGCGCAGGATCTCCTCGAGCGAGCCGAACTGATTGATCCACTTCACCGCGGTCTTCTCGCCCACGCGCGGAATCCCGGGAAGGTTGTCGCTCGTCTCGCCAACGAGCGCCGCGATCTCGGGATACTGCTCCGGCCGGATTCCGTACCGCTCCATGACCTTCTCGCCGTCGTAGCGCGTGAGCTCGCTCACGCCCTGCTTCGACGGGTAGAGGAGCGTGATCCGGTCGTCGACGAGCTGGATCGTGTCTCGGTCGCCGCTCACCACGAGCACGCGGTAGCCGGCCTCGGCGCCGCGCGTCGCGAGGGTCGCGAGGATGTCGTCGGCCTCGTAGTTCTCCTTCTCGAGGGTCCGGATCCCCATCGCGTGCAGCGCCTCCTGCAGCAGCGGAACCTGACCCTTGAACTCGGGCGGCGTCTCGCCGCGCGTGCCCTTGTACTCTGGGTATTCCTCGGTGCGGAAGGAGTGCCGCGAAATGTCGAACGCCACCGCGAGCGCGTCTGGCTGCTCGTTGCCCAGCAGGTTGATGAGCATGGCGATGAAGCCGTGGATGGCGTTCGTGTGCTGCCCGGTCTGGGTCTGGAAACTATCGACGGGGAGCGCGTAGAACGCACGGAAGGCCAGTGAGTGGCCATCGATGATCATGAGAGTAGGCTGAGGCGTATTCGACACATGCACAGCCTACAAGCCGCCACTGACGTTCACACGGGTCATCGGGCGGCGGAGGCCCGAGACGGAAGACACGACGCCCCGACATGAACGAGACCACGACCGCCGCAGACCGCACGATCCCCGAGGACGGGCTGGAGTTCATTCGCAGCAGGGGCCTGGGGGCGCTCGCGGATCGGATGGGGATCGAGGTCACCGAGTTCGCGCCGGATCGCGCCGTCGCCACGATGCCCGTCGAGGGCAACACGCAGCCGATCGGCCTCCTCCACGGCGGCGCCTACGTCGTGCTCGGCGAGTCGCTCGGCTCCATGCACGCGAACTTCGTCGCCCCCGAGGGCCACGTCGCCGTCGGCGTCGACATCAACGCGACCCACACGGGCTCGGCCACGAGCGGCCTCGTCACGGGCGTCTGCACGCCGATCAAGATCGGCCGTTCGATCACGGTCCACGAGATCGTCGTGAGCGACGAGCGCGGCACGCGCTGCTCGACGGTCCGGATCACGAACTTCTACAAGCGCATCCGCTGAGGCGGGCGGATCCGGATCCCCGCGCACGAGAAAGCCCCGGATCGGGATCCCGATCCGGGGCTTTTCTGATGCGACTCGCTCAGTCCTTCTTCGGTCCGAGCTGGTCGATGATCGTCTTCGCGACGTCCTGCATCGTGAGGCGGCGGTCCATCGACGCCTTCTGGATCCAGCGGAACGCCTCGGGCTCACTGAGACCCATCTTGTCGTTCAGGATGCCCTTCGCGCGGTCGACGAGCTTGCGGGTCTCGAAGCGCTCGGCCAGGTCTGCGACCTCGCTCTCGAGCGCCACGATCTGCTGGAAGCGCGAGAGCGCGATCTCGATCGCGGGGATCAGGTCTGCGGGGGTGAAGGGCTTGACCACGTAGGCGAGTGCACCGGCCTCGCTCGCGCGCTCGACGAGCTCGCGCTGGCTGAACGCCGTCAGCAGCACCACGGGGGCGATGTGATCCTTGTTGATCCGCTCGGCCGCGGAGATGCCGTCGAGCTTCGGCATCTTCACGTCCATGACCACGAGATCCGGGCGGAGCTCCTCCACGAGGCGCACCGCCTCCTCGCCGTCGCCGGCCTCGCCGACCACGTCGTATCCGTTGTCACGCAGTGTCTCGACGATGTCGAGGCGGATCAGGGACTCGTCTTCGGCGACGACAACGCGTCGCGCAGCGCTCGGTGCAGTGCTCTGGTCATTCACCCCACCAGCTTAGCCCACCGCCCTGCCGTTTCCCTCAGAGACGCGGCCCGCTGAGCGCACAATTCCGCCTCGCGCCTGCGCTAGTGTGGTCTAGGTCGCGGGCGCGAAGCACGCTCGCGCGACAATCGAATACTCGCCGGATTGGTGGAATTGGCAGACACGGCGCACTCAAAATGCGCTGCCGAAAGGTGTACGGGTTCGAGTCCCGTATCCGGCACTCCCCGCGTCTCAGCGCCTCTTGTTCTTGTGCTGCACCCACAGCGCCCAGCCGACGACGGCGCCCGCCGCGACGAACACGATCCACGAGATAACCGCTGCTGTGACCACGCTGAAACGATAGCAGCCCGCCCGCCGCGACTCGGAGGTCGCGGGCGAGCGGGCTGGGATCAGTCAATGACCGTGCGGGACGCGCCTAGACGAACACCTTGCCGCGGCCGATCGCGTGCTTGCGGGGGCCTGCCTCCGGGAGCTGGCCCGTCGCCTCGCCGATCCGGTGGATCCGGAGCGTGTTCGTCGTGCCGACGACCCCGGGAGGCGATCCGGCGATGATCAGCACCTTGTCGCCGATCTGCACGCGCGAGTGGTCAAGCAGCACCTCGTCGACCTGCACGAACATCTCGTCGGTTGAGCCGACCCGCGGCACCTCGTAGCTGCGCGCGCCCCACGTCAGCTCCATGCGCCTGCGGGTCTCCGGATCCGGCGTGAAGCCGATGATCGGGATCGGCTTGCGCAGCCGAGACATGCGCCGCACGGTGTCACCTGACTCCGTGAAGACGCAGATATACTTCGCACCGATGAACTCGGCGACCTCAGCCGCGGCGAGGGTGAGCGCGCCGCCCTGCGTGCGGGGCGCAGCGCCGAGCGGCTCGATCCGGTCGAGCGCGTGATCCTCGGTCGCCTCGATGATGCGGGCCATGGTGGCGACCGCCTGCACCGGGTAGGCGCCGACCGAGGTCTCGCCCGAGAGCATCACGGCGTCTGCGCCGTCGAGGATCGCGTTCGCGCAGTCGGACGCCTCCGCGCGGGTGGGGCGCGGGTTCTCGATCATCGACTCGAGCACCTGGGTGGCGACGATCACGGGCTTCGCGTTGCGGCGCGCGAGCGCGACCGCCTCGGTCTGCACGAGCGGCACCTGCTCGAGCGGAAGCTCGACGCCGAGGTCGCCGCGGGCGACCATGATGCCGTCGAACGCCGCAACGATCTCCTCGAGATGCTCGACCGCCTGCGGCTTCTCGATCTTCGCGATCACGGGCAGGCGGACGCCCTCCTCGCGCATGATCTCGTGCACGCGGTTGATGTCGGCGGCGTCGCGCACGAAGGAGAGCGCGATGTAGTCGGCGCCGAGCTTGATCGCCCAGCGCAGATCCTGCTCGTCCTTCTCGGACAGCGCCGGCACGTTGACCGCGACGCCGGGCAGGTTGATGCCCTTGTTATTCGATACGGCGCCGGGGATCTCGACGGTCGTGTACACCGTGTCCTCCGTGACGCGGGTGGCGCGCAGGCCCACCTTGCCGTCGTCGACGAGCAGCGGATCGCCGGGACTCACGTCGCCCGGCAGGCCCTTGTGGGTCGTGCCCGCGAGCTCGCGGGTGCCGATCACGTCGCGCGTGGTGATCGCGAACTCGTCGCCGACCTCGAGCTCGTAGGGGCCGCCCTCGAACTTGCCGAGCCGGATCTTCGGCCCCTGCAGGTCCGCGAGGACCGCGATCGGGCGGCCGACCTCGGCCTCCGCGCGCCGGATGTTGCGGTAGATGCCCTCGTGCACGTTGTAGGTGCCGTGGGACATGTTGAGCCGCGCCACGTTCACGCCGGCCCTGATCAGCTCGAGGGTGTGGTCGTAACTAGAGACCGCGGGCCCCCAGGTCGCAACGATCTTCGCGTGACGCATTCGACTCCTAGCGTTGGTGGGTGTGTTCAGGCTGCGGGGTATCCTCCGCGGCGCCAGCTGGCGCCGCAGCCGGTTCGGGATCGGCGGCGTCGCCGTGATCCAGGATGTGGTAGTACTCGTCCGGGTTCGCGGTGTCCTGCAGGATCGAGTCCGCGGGGTTGCGGCGGCCGGGCAGGTACACCGAGCGCTCGAGCCCCACGTGACGGCGGCGCTGCACGAACCACAGGACGATGCCTGCGAGCACGGCGAGCATGGCCGCGAGCACGTTCGTGCGGATCCCGAAGAACAGCAGGCTCGGGTCGACGCGGAGCGACTCCGTGAAGGTGCGGCCGATCCCGTACCAGATCAGGTAGAGCGCGAAGAACTGGCCCCAGCGCGGGCGCCACTTGCGCTCGATCGCGAGCAGCACGATGATGCCGAGCACGTTCCAGATGGCCTCGTAGAGGAAGGTCGGGTGGAAGAGCGTGCCCTCGGGGAGGCCGATCGGGAAGGCCGCGTTCGTCGACTCGATCTCGAGGCCCCACGGCAGCGTCGTCGGGCCGCCGAAGAGCTCGTGGTTGAAGTAGTTGCCGAAGCGGCCGATCGCCTGCGCGAGCAGCATGCCGGGCACGAGCGCGTCGGCGAAGGACCAGAACCGGATCCCCGTGATACGCGAGGCGATGAGCACGCCGATGGCGCCGCCGAGGAGCGAGCCGAAGATCGCGATCCCGCCCTGCCAGAAGGCGAAGATGTCGAGCCAGTTCTTGCCCGGGCCGAAGTAGTCGCCCCAGTGGGTCGCCACGTGGTAGAGGCGCGCCCCCACGATCCCGAGCACGAGCGCCCACACGAGGAAGTCGAAGACCGCCCCGCGCTCGCCCCCGCGCTCACCGAGCCTGCGCGCGGTCCAGATCCCGGCGAAGATGATGCCGACGATGATGCAGAGCGCGTAGAAGTAGATGCGCAACGGCCCGATCTGCAGGAACTGGATTTCGGGGCTCGGGATACTCAGCGGGAGAATCATCCACTCCTCTTTCGCTCGCGGCGCCTCGCCGCTGGAAACTCTGGTCTGCGCCTGACGCGGGCGTGCCGCGCGGCTATCGGGTCAATCCTAGCGCGCCGCGGCTGGGCGCTGCGTTCCCGCGGCGATCTCCCGGACCACCTCGGAGAGCCGCTCGACGCCGCCGTCTCGGAGCGCGCGCACGAACGCGGTGCCGACGATCGCGCCGTCGGCGTACTCAAGCGCCGCGGCCACCTGCTCGGCGGTCGAGATGCCGATGCCGACGCACGCGAGCTCGGCGCCCTGCTCACGCAGGCGCGCGGTGAGGCTGCGGGCGGCCGCGTCGAGCTGCGCCCGCTCCCCCGTGATCCCCATGGTGGAGACCGTGTACACGAAGCCCGTCGTGTGCTCGACGACGAGGCGGAGCCGCGCGTCGCTCGAGCTCGGCGCCGCGAGGAATACCCGGTCAAGCCCGGTGCGCTCGCTCATGGCGAGCCACTCCGCCGCGGAGTCCGGCGTGATATCCGGGGTGATGAGCCCGGCGCCGCCCGCCGCGGCGAGATCGGCGGCGAAGCGCTCGACCCCGTACTGCATCACGGGGTTCCAGTAGGTCATCACGAGCACGGGCACGTCGACGGCTTCGCGCACGCGGCGCACCGCCTCGAACACGTCGGCGAGCCGGAAGCCGGAGGCGAGCGCGTGCTGCGTCGCCTCCTGGATGATCGCCCCGTCCATCACGGGGTCCGAGTAGGGCACGCCGAGCTCCAGCACGTCAGCACCAGCCTCGGCCATCGCGATCGCCGCGGCGATGCTCGTGTCGAGATCCGGATACCCGACGGGCAGGTAGCCGATGAGGGCTCCCCCGCGCTCCGCCTTCGCGCTCCGGATCGCGGCCGCAACCGCAGAGTTCTGCCCGCTCACTCCCCGACCTCCGTCGCGTCGCCGTCGAGGAGCCCGAAGTAGCGCCCCGCCGTTGCCATGTCCTTGTCGCCGCGACCCGAGAGGCTCACGGCGATGATTGCGTCCGGGCCGAGCTCCTGGCCGACGCGGATCGCGCCAGCGAGCGCGTGCGCCGACTCGATCGCCGGGATGATGCCCTCAGTGCGGCTGAGGAGCCGCAGCGCCTGCATCGCCTCGTCGTCGCTCGCGGGGATGTACTCCGCGCGTCCGATGTCGGCGAGCCAGGCGTGCTCCGGGCCGACGCCCGGATAGTCAAGGCCGGCAGAGATCGAGTGCGACTCGACCGTCTGCCCGTCGTCGTCCTGCAGCACGTAGGTCTTCGCGCCGTGCAGGATCCCGGGGCGGCCGCGCTCGATCGAGGCCGCCTGGCGGTCCGTGTCGACGCCGTCGCCCGCCGCCTCGACGCCGAAGAGGCGCACCGAGGCGTCGTCGAGGAACGCGTCGAACATGCCGATCGCGTTGGATCCGCCGCCCACGCACGCGATCACCGCGTCCGGGAGGCGCCCCGTGCGCTCGAGCAGCTGCGCGCGCGCCTCCTCCGAGATGATCTTCTGGAAGTCGCGGACCATCGCGGGGAACGGGTGCGGGCCGGCGGCTGTTCCGAAAATGTAGTTGGTGCGCTCGACGCTCGCGACCCAGTCGCGGTACGCCTCGTTGATCGCGTCCTTCAGGGTGCGGGATCCGGTCGTGACTGGGATCACCTCGGCTCCGAGGAGGCGCATGCGCGCGACGTTGAGGGCCTGCCGCTCGGTGTCGACCTCGCCCATGTAGATCGTGCACTCGAGCCCGAAGAGGGCAGCGGCCGTCGCCGTCGCGACGCCGTGCTGGCCCGCGCCGGTCTCGGCGATCACGCGGGTCTTGCCGAGGCGCTTCGTGAGGAGCGCCTGGCCGAGCACGTTGTTGATCTTGTGCGAGCCCGTGTGGTTCAGGTCCTCGCGCTTCAGGAAGACGCGCGCGCCGCCCGCGTGCTCCGCGAAGCGCGGCACCTCGGTGATGGGCGAGGGCCGGCCGGCGTAGTCGCGCAGCAGCTCGGCGAGCTCCGCGCGGAACGCGGGATCGGCCTGCGCCTCCTCGTAGGCGACCGTGAGCTCGTCGATCGCGGCGATGAGCGACTCGGGCATGAAGCGCCCGCCGTAGTCGCCGAAGAAGGGTCCGTGCTGGTCGCGGAGGCTCGACACGGCCCCGGAGTGATCAGTGGTCATGTACGAGCCTGTCGGTTCAGACGTTCAAATAGGACTTGAGCGTCGCAATCGGATCATTGGTAACAAGTGCCTCGCCCACGAGCACGGCGTCGGCCCCCGCGTCGCGGTAGCGCTCGACGTCGGCGACGTCGAGGACGGCGGACTCGGCGACGCGGATGACGCCGGCCGGGATCTGGTCGGCGACGCGGCCGAAGAGGTCGCGGTCGAGTTCGAAGGTGCGGAGGTCTCGCGCGTTCACGCCGATGAGCTGGGCGCCGAGGTCGACCGCGCGGGCCACCTCGTCGGCCGAGTGCGCCTCGACGAGCGGGGTCATCCCGAGCTCGCGGATGAGCGTGTGGAGCTGCTCGAGCCGCTCCTGCGGGAGCGCCGCGACGATGAGCAGCGCGAGATCGGCGCCCGCGGCACGGGCCTCGAGCACCTGGTACTCGTCGCCGATGAAGTCCTTGCGGAGCACCGGGATGCTGACGGCCTTGCGGACCGCCTCGAGATCCTCGAGCGAGCCCTTGAACTTGCGTTCCTCGGTCAGCACGCTGACGACGCTCGCTCCCCCGGACTCGTACTGGGCCGCGAGGGCCTGCGGCTCCGGGATCTCGGCGAGGTCGCCGCGCGATGGGCTCGCCCGCTTCACCTCGGCGATCACCTTCATGTGATCGGCCGGCGCGAGCGCCTCGAGCGCGTCGAGCGCGGGAACGCGCGCGAGCGCCTCGGCCTCGACCACCGAAAGTGGCCGGAGTTCCCTGCGCGCCCTCGCGTCCTCCAGAGAGCCCGCGAGCAGTTGCTCCAGCACCCTAGTCGTGGGACTTGGGCGAGAACTTCGGCCCGTTGACGCCGAAGCCGGCCTTCGAGAGGATCCAGCCGAGGATGGCACCCAGGGCGACAATGCCCGCGCACACCCACACCATGGTCGGCATGTGCAGGAAGAAGAAGACGGTGCCGGCTGCGATGCCGAGCAGCATCACCACGACCGCCGTCCATGCGGCGGGCGAATCACCGTGACCGGGGTCTCCGTGCTGGGTACTCATGAAACTCCTCTGAACGAATCGGGACGACCCCAATCCTACCGGGTTTCAGACCGCTTTCAGGAAACCGGTCCAGCGCGGCGGGGCGAAGGGGCCGGGATCGCGGCTCAGCGCTCGGGAGCCTCGCCGTCGTCATCGCTCGTCGGATCCTCGCCATCGCTCAGCGAGTCCCAGTCCGAGATGCGGTCCGGCTTGCCCGTGCGCGCGGTCGACGCGGCATCCCTCGGCGCCTGGTCGTACTTCCTGCCGCCCTGCGCCCAGAGGCGGCCGACGACGAGCACGGCCACTCCGAGGAGCGCGGCGACGAGGCCGGCCGCGAGCGTCGCCCACGCCCAGCCCGAGAGCTGGCTCCACACGACGCCATTGACCGTCGCGCCGCCCGCGATCCCGGTGAGCTCCGTGATCTTTCCGCTCACTGAGGCGAGCGGCGCGTTGATCACGCCGAAGCACAGCGCGACGACGCCCGCCCCGAGCAGGGCCACGAGGGCCCCGAGCACGGCGCGGAACACCTTGCCGGCAATCGTGAGCGCGAGCGCCGCGGCGACGAGCGCGATCGCGACGGGCGAGAGCGCCGGGTTGACGTCGTGCCCCGTCGCGGAGTGCAGGGCGTGCTCCCCGTCGAGCATGAACGACACCCACGGCTGCGAGCCCGCGAGCAGTGCGACACCCCCCGCGACGGCGATGCCTGCGACGACGATGAGCTTAGAGCGCATCAGAATCCTCCCCCAGCGGGCTCAGCGTGTTCGCGATCGCGATCGCGCGCAGCGGCGCCGCCGCCTTGCTCTGGCACTCGGCGTCCTCCGACTCCGGAACGGAGTCGGCGACGATCCCGGCGCCGGCCTGTACCATGGCGACCCCGCCCTTGATCGTCGCGGTGCGGATCGCGATCGCGAGATCGGCCGCACCGCCGAGCCCGAAGTAGCCGACGACGCCGCCGTAGACCCCGCGTTGCACGGGCTCCAGCTCGTCGATGATCTGGAGCGCGCGCGGTTTCGGCGCGCCGGAGAGCGTGCCTGCCGGGAACGTCGCCCGGAACACGTCGATCGGGTTCTCCCCCTCGCGGGTCACGCCCTCGACGGTGGAGACGATGTGCATGATGTGGCTGAAGCGCTCGATCCGCATGAACTCGGTGACCTCGACCGAGTCGGGGCGGCAGACCCGCAGCAGGTCGTTGCGGGCGAGGTCGACGAGCATCAGGTGCTCTGCCCGCTCCTTCTCGTCGGCGAGCAGGTCGTTCTCGTGCTGCCGGTCCTCCTCGACCGTCGCTCCGCGGGGGCGGGATCCCGCGATCGGGTGCGTCATGACGTGCCCGCTCTCCTGCACCGTGACGAGCGCCTCGGGGCTCGATCCCACGACCGCGAAGGGCTCGCCGTCGTTGCCCACGAGCTGCAGCAGATAGAGATACGGGCTCGGATTCAGGTGCCGGAGCACGCGGTAGACGTCGAGCGGGTCGGCGGTGCACTCCTGATCGAAGCGCTGAGACGGCACGACCTGGAAGATGTCGCCGTCGACGATGTGGCGCTTTGCGACGTCGACGGCGGCCATGAACTCCGCGGAAGTCGTGAGCCGGTGGGGATCCGGCTGCGCCGCGCGGTCGAGCGCGCCGAGCGGCGAGGGCGTCGGGGCCGCAAGCGCGGCCTGCAGCGCGTCGAGCCTGGCCTGCGCGTCCGCCCACTGGGCGTCCGGATCCGGATCCGACTCCTTAGCCTGCCCGCCGAGCACCCCGTCGTTCAGCACGTTCGCGAGGAGCACGACCGTGCCCTCCCGGTGGTCGATGACGACGAGCTCGGAGACGAAGCTGAGGCCCTGCGTCGGAAGCCCCGGCCCCCGCTCGGGGCCGTGTTCGAGCCGTTCGAACTGCCGCACCGTCTCCCAGCCGAGGTAGCCGACGAAGCCGCTCGCGAGCGGCGGGAGGCCAGCCACCTGGGGCGAGCGCCAGCGCTCGTAGACGGCGCGCAGCGCCTCGACGGGGGCGAGCGCGGAGACGCCGCCCTCCAGGAGCCGCTCCTCAGTGACGCCACTTCCCGCTGCCTGCGCCCAGCTGGCGCGGCCATCGCGCTCGCCGAGCACGCCGAAGGATCCCGCGCCGACGAAGCTGAAGCGCGTCCAGACGCCGCCCTGCTCAGCGGACTCGAGGAGGAAGGTGCCCGGGCGCGAGCCCGCGACCTTCCGGTAGATGCCGACCGGGGTGTCCGCGTCGGCGAACACCTCCCGGCAGACGGGGATCACTGCGTGTGCTGCGCGAGCGCTGTCGAACTCGGCGCGGGTCGTCGTGAGGGTCACGACAGAAGCCTATCGCTCTGGATCCTGGACGAATCTCGCCCGGAGCCGCTACTCCTCGACCTCGCCGACGACCGCGGGAATCTCGCGGTCGGTGAAGCAGCTACGGGTGCCGGTGTGGCACGCGGCGCCGAGCTGGATCACGCGCACGAGCAGCGTGTCCTCGTCGCAGTCGAGGAAGACGCTGCGCACGTACTGGCGGTGGCCCGAGGTGTCGCCCTTGCGCCAGTACTCCTTGCGGGAGCGCGACCAGAAGGTCACGCGGCCGCTCGTGATCGTGCGGCGCACCGCTTCAAGATCCATCCAGGCGAGCATGAGCACCTCGTTGCTCTCGTCGTCCTGGATAATCGCGGGCATCAGCCCCTTCGAGTTGAAGATCAGCCGGCCGAGCGCGGCGTCGGTCGCATCGATCTCGACGCGACCCGTCTCAGATTTCGTGGTCATCCGTTTCCTCATCCCCACCTAGAGCCGGACCGTGTGGCCGGCCTCCGCGAGCGCTCGCTTGACCTCGCCGACCGTGAACGTGCCGTCGTGGAACACGGAGGCCGCGAGCACCGCGTCGGCGCCCGCTTCGACCGCGGGCGCGAAGTGCTCGAGCTTGCCCGCGCCGCCCGAGGCGATCACGGGCACCTCGGCGAGCGCGCGCACGCGCGCCGTGAGCTCGAGGTCGAAGCCAGCGAGGGTGCCGTCCGCGTCCATCGAGTTGACGAGCAGCTCGCCCGCGCCTCGCTCGACGGCCTCGCTGCACCAGGCGAGCGCGTCGAGCTCGGTCTCGCGCTTGCCGCCGTGCGTCGTCACGACGAAGCCGGAGGGCGTCTTGGGGCTGCGCTTCACGTCGAGCGAGAGCACGAGCACCTGGGATCCGAAGCGGTCGGCGATCTCGCCGATCACGGCGGGGCGCGCGATCGCGCCGCTGTTGATTCCGACCTTGTCTGCCCCGACCTCGAGGAGCCGCGCGACGTCGTCGACGCCGCGCACGCCTCCTCCCACGGTCAGCGGGATGAAGACCTGCTCGGCCGTGCGCTGCACGACGTCGTACGTCGTCGAGCGGTCGTCGACCGTCGCGGTCACGTCGAGGAAGGTGAGCTCGTCGGCCCCCTGCTCGGCGTACTTCGCGGCGAGCTCGACGGGATCGCCCGCGTCGCGCAGGTTGAGGAAGTTCACGCCCTTCACGACCCGCCCGGCGGCGACGTCAAGGCACGGGATGACCCGGGTGGCGAGCGACATCAGCGGCCCCCGCTCAGAGCCTGGCGGCGTGGATCGCGGTCACGAGGATCGCCCGCGCGCCGAGGTCGTACAGCCGGTCCATGATCTCGTTCGCCTGATCCGCGCGCACCATGACGCGCACGGCGACCCAGCGCTCGTCCTTCAGCGGGGAGACCGTCGGCGACTCGATCCCGCCCGCGACCTGGGTCGCGGCGTCGAGCTGGTCGAGCGGGAGGTCGTAGTCCATGATCACGAACTTGCGCGCGACGAGCACGCCGCGGAGGCGGCGCAGGAGCCGCTCGATGCCCTCGTGCTGGGTCGGGCCGCCGATGAGCACGGCGGTCGACTCGAGGATCACGGGGCCGAAGATCTCGAGCCCGGCCGCGCGGAGGGTCGCGCCCGTCGAGACGACGTCGGCGACGGCGTCGGCCACGCCGAGCTGCACGGCCGACTCGACCGCGCCGTCGAGCTTCACGAGGGAGGCGACGACGCCGCGGGCCTGCAGGAAGTCGTCGACGAGCTTCGGGTAGCTCGTCGCGACGCGCTTGCCCACCAGGTGGGCGATGTCGGAGACCTCGCCGCCGGCCGGGGCGGCGAAGCGGAACGTCGAGTCGGCGAAGTCGAGGTGCGCGATCTCGCGGGCCCCGGATCCCGAGTCGAGGAGCAGGTCGCGGCCCGTGATCCCGACGTCGAGGGCTCCGGATCCCACGTACGTCGCGATGTCGCGGGGGCGGAGGTAGAAGAACTCGACGTCGTTGACGACGTCGGTGTGGACGAGCTTGCGGCTGTCGCGGCGCCCCGAGTAGCCGGCCTCAGCGAGCATCTCGGCGGCGACTTCGGAGAGCGAACCCTTATTGGGGACGGCGATGCGAAGCATGGGGTGGAATCCTTCCGTGGTGGCCGAGCTCCGGCCGGGTCGATGAGGTCAGCGGAGAGCGTCGACGCGCACGGGGGCGCCGACGCTACAGATGCGCGTAGACGTCCTTCAGCTCCAGCCCCTTGGCGAGCATGAGGACCTGCAGGTGGTACAGCAGCTGGCTGATCTCCTCGGCGCACGCCTCGTCGGACTCGTACTCGGCGGCCATCCAGACCTCGGCGGCCTCCTCGACGATCTTCTTCCCGATCGAGTGGACCCCGGCGTCAAGGCGCGCGACCGTGTCGCTCCCCTCGGGGCGCGTGGCGGCCTTCTCGGAGAGTTCGGCGAACAGCTCATCGAACGATTTCACGGTTCAACACTACCGTGTGCGGCGGCCCGCTCGTGGCCGTAGCCCGATCCGGCGCCGTTTCAGTGGGCGTGTGCCGCCGCTGCGCGCCGCAGATCGGCGATGCGATCCTCGGGAACGCCGCCGTACACCGCGGATCCCGCGACGAACGTGTCGGCCCCGGCCTCGGCCGCGATCCCGATCGTGTCGACCGTGATCCCGCCGTCCACCTGCAGCCACACGTCGAGGCCGAGCTTCGCCTTCGCCTCGGCGAAGCGGCGGAGCTTCGGCATCATGTCGGGCATGAACGACTGGCCGCCGAAGCCCGGCTCGACCGTCATCACGAGCACCTGGTCGAACTCCGGCAGCAGCTCGAGATAGGGCTCGGGATCGGTGCCGGGCTTGAGCGCGATGCCGGCGCGGGCGCCGATCTCGCGGAGCCTGCGCGCGAGGGCCACGGGATCCTGCGCCGCCTCGGCGTGGAAGGTGACGGAGAACGCGCCCAGCTCTGCGTAGCCCGGCGCCCAGCGGTCGGCGTCGGAGATCATGAGGTGCACGTCGAGCGGCACCGGGGAGACGGCCTGGATCCGCTCGACGATGGGCGGCCCCATCGTGAGGTTCGGCACGAAATGGTTGTCCATGACGTCGACGTGCACGAGGTCGGCGGTCGAGATGGCCTCCAGTTCAGACTGGAGATTCACGAAATCGGCTGAGAGGATGCTCGGGTTGATGCGCTGCGCGGTCACCCCACAAGACTAGGCCCTTTCCCGCCTCTGCACTCTATGGTGGTGGTATGAGCGAGCACCACGAACCCACTGAGGCTCAGCAGCAGGGCCTGGGCCACGCCCAACCGTCGATCCCGACCGGTGGCCTCACGCGAGGAGCGGCCCTCGGCATTGTCGCGGGCGCGCTCGTGGTCCTCGCGGGCGCGATTGTCGCGGTCGTCATCTACAACGCGGGGCTCCCCGATCGGCCAGGCAAGGGCGCGAACCGGGCCGATGCCGCGAAAGTCGTCGAGGACTACCTCGACGCGCTCGCGGAAGGCGACGCGGCGACCGCCCGTTCGCTCGTCGGCGGCACCGGCGCCGACCCGCTGCTCTCGCAGGAGGCCCTCGACCGCTCAACCGAGATCGCGCCCATCAGCGACATCACGGTGTCTGATGAGGACTATTTCTCGCCCCGCGGCCGCTC
The DNA here is from genome assembly GCF_050310065.1 of Leucobacter luti. Classification (GTDB taxonomy): domain Bacteria; phylum Actinomycetota; class Actinomycetes; order Actinomycetales; family Microbacteriaceae; genus Leucobacter; species Leucobacter luti_B. Next base: position 2,222,351 of record NZ_CP190007.1, read on the forward strand.
CTCCGTGCAGGCCTCGTTCATGATCGGCGACTACCCGGTCACAAGGGATTTCAGTCTGCGTCAGGACGCCTCGGGCTGGCGGATCGACGACGGGCTGATCGACGTCGACCTGTACGGCTTCGATGGCTACGGTGTCGAGATTAACGGCGTCGCGCTCGACTCGGAGATCACGGCGCGGGCGTTCCCCGGCGGTTACGAGCTCGGCTTCGAGAACGAGAACTTCGAGGCGCCGGTGGACGAGGTCACGGTGATCGCCTACCCGGGCGACGGCGGCGCGCTGTCGGTCGGCCCGCCGAGCCTCACGGACGAGGCGATGGAGAAGTATCGCGCCCTCGTGAAGGAGTCGCTCGACGAGTGCCTCGCGATGACCACGATCGACACCCCGTGCGGCATGGCCGTCGAGGCGTACAGCGAGGGCGACGCGGCGAAGCTCGACGGCAAGGTGAAGCGTTCGCTGACCGTGAGCGGCCGGGCCGCGCTCGCCAGCATCACCGCGACGCCTGAGCCGGGCATCCCCGCCGTCGTCTCGACGATCGAGTCCAGCATCGACACGCGCGTCGAGATCGAGGGCGGCACGGTGGACGAGAAGCTCATGGCCGCCAGCGCGACCCCGCTCGGGATCGCCTACGTCGACTTCAGCGGGGACGAGCCCACGATCACGTGGGAGGACTGACCGGGGCCGCGCTCGCGTAGCTTCGCGAGAGCACCCGGAAGGGGCGGCTGAGGAGCGCCGCCCCGGCGAGCACCACCATCGCGAGGCCCGACCAGAAGAAGACGAGCGCGATGCCCCGGCTGTCACCCTCGCCGAGCAGCCACGACCACTGCCGGGCGCCCGCCTCCGTGTCCATGAACGGCACGATCCAGAACTCGGCGATGAACGCGATGAGGAACGAGGAGACCGGCGCGGCCGCCGCCTCGAACGTCATCGCGAGCCCGAAGACGCGCCCCTGCTTCTCGTAGGGCACGACGCGCTGGATCACGGTTTGCTCGGCGGCCTCGACGGCGGGCATCATGACCATGAACAGCCAGATCCCGCCGATGAACAGCCAGTGCCACTCGCGGATCGTGAACACCATGCCGAGCGCGCCGAGCGCGGCCACGAGGATGAGCATCGTGCGCACGGGGTTCTTGCCGAGCCCCCACTTCGCGACGATCGCGCCGCCCACGAGGAAGCCCGTCGAGGCGATCCCGAACACGAGCCCCCAAACCTCGACCGGGAACTGGTCGAGCCCGTAGGGATCGAGGAGCGCCATGAACACCCCGCCCGAGAGGTTGTTCAGCGTCGTGAAGAAGACGAGGGCGAGGAGTCCCGGCACCGCGAGGATCGCGGCCATGCCACCCCGGAAGTCGACGTGGCTGCGCGTCGGATCCCGCACAATCTCGGGCTCAGCGATGCGCAACACGTGGAGGTGAGCGATCGGCACCGCGGTGAGCACGGTCGCGAGCACGATCGTCCACCCCATCCCGAGCAGCCCGACGGAGAGCCCGCTGAAGACGCTCGTCGCAATGAACGCGAGGCCCTGCACCGTGCCGACGAGCCCGTTCGCGTTCGCGTGGCGCTCGCTCGGCACGAGCAGCGTCACCGTCGTCGAGAGTGCGAGGTTGCGCAGCAGCTCGACGACGCAGCCCGCGAGCACGATGAGCGTGAAGAGCCAGAACCACGGGCCGTCGAGGCGGAGCAGCTGATCCCCCGGTACCAGCAGGTAGAGCGCGCACGCCACGATGAACGCGCCGAGCGAGGACCACGCCGAGATGAGCATGACCTGGCGCTTGCGCAGCCGATCCACGAGGGAGCCGAACCACATCGAGCAGCCCGCGATCAGGATCATGTAGGTGCCGCCGAGGACCCCCGTCGCGAGGATGCTCTTCGTCTCGAGGTATACCCAGAAGACCACCGCGAACCACAGGAAGTTCGTCACGAGGTTCGCCACGCCCGTGTTCACGAGCACGTGCAGGAACGTGCGCTCGCCCGCGGGCCTCGGCGCGGCGGCGCCCGGCGCGCTCGCGGCGTCTGGCGCGCTCGCGGGATCCGGCGCCTCGGCACCTCCCGGCGCCGCAGCGCCGCCCCCTCCCATGGGTTCCTGACTCATGGGAAAAGGCTAAACCGGACCACTGACATTCACGAGGCCTCCGGCAAAAAACCTCGCGCGTTCTCTCCCGGTCAGGCCTTCGTGATCAGGGAGATGAACATCGCATCCGTGCCGTGCCGGTGCGGCCAGAGCTGCGCGCTGAGCGCGTCGCCCGGCAGGTCGAGCGGCCCGCGCGCGACCTCCTGCACGGCCTGCTTCGCGTCGAGCTCAGTGAGCTCCGGGTGCCGCTTCAGCAGCCCGTCGACCGCGACCCGCGTCTCCGCGAGGTGCGGCGAGCACGTCACGTAGGCGAGCACGCCCCCGGGTGCGAGGTGGTCGACGGCCGCCTCGAGCAGCTCCCGCTGGAGGCCCGTCAGCCCGGGCAGGTCGCCCGGCTCCTTGCGCCAGCGCGCCTCGGGCCGCCGCCTGAGCGCCCCGAGGCCGGAGCACGGGGCGTCGACGAGAATGCGGTCGAAGGATCCGGGGCCGTAGGCCGCGTCGTCGCGCCCGTCGTGGGAGACGACCTCGACGGCCTCCGCGACCGGCTCGATCGAGCGCCGCACGAGATCGGCGCGGTGATCCGACACCTCGTTCGCCCGCACCGTCGCGCCCGCCGCGAGCGCCTCGGCCCCGAGCACCGCCGACTTTCCGCCCGGGCCAGCGCAGAGGTCGAGCCAGCGCTCCCCCGCGGCGGCCGGGCGCACCCGCGTGAGCGCGAGCGCGGCGAGCTGCGAGCCCTGATCTTGCACTCGCACGAAGCCCTTGCGCGCACCGCATGCGTCGATAGCCCGGGCAGGATCGCCTCCCGCAAGCTCCAGGCCGATCGGCGAGGGGCCGGCGAGCTCGAGCGCTCGGGCCTCCGCCGCGGTCTCCGCGTCGACGCCCGCGCCGAGCAGTACGGCGAGGCTCACGCGCGGCGGCCGGTTGTCCGACTCGAGCAGCTCCTCCAGCTCCGCCCCGCGGCCCTCGAGCTTGAGCGCGTCGCGCAGCGCGCGCAGCACCCAGGCCGGGTGCGAGGTGCGGGCGGCGAGCGCCTCATCGGCGTTCCGCGCCTCCTCGGCGATGCGGGCGTCCCACTCCTCGTTCGTCGCGCGGCCGACCGCGCGGAGCACGCCGTTCACAAATCCGGCCGCGTTCTGATTCGCGACGAGGCGCTGCAGCTCGACGCTCTCGTTCACAGCGGCGTGATCGGCGGTTCTCATGCCGAGCAGCTGGTGCACGCCGAGGCGAAGCACGTTGCGGGTGCGCCCGTCCACCTGCTCGATGCTCCTCCCCGAGGCGAGCTCGATAATCCGGTCGTAGCGCCCGCGCAGGCGGAGGGATCCCGCCGCGAGCTCCGTCGCGAGGGCGGCGTCGCGCTCGTCGAGGCCCGCCTCGCGGATCCGCGCCGGGAGCGCGAGGTTCGCGTAGGCGTCGCGGTCGTCGACGTCGCGCAGCACGTCATACGCGACGAGCCGCGCCTGCGAGACGCGGCCCGAGCGCTTCCGTTCGCCGCCGCCGTCGCCGGACCGCCGCGCGCCCCTCGGCCCGTCGTCACTCCTGCGCGGGCCGCGGGGCCCGCCGCTGCGCCGCTGATCCCGGCCGCGATCCCGATCCTGCGCGCTCACGACAGCACCGCCTCGCCGCCGCGGCCACGCAACCAGGCGGCGCCGTCCATGGCCGGCTTCCCCGCGGGCTGCACGCTCACGAGTTCGAGCTCCCCGCCGGCAAGGCTCAGGATCGCCCGGCCGCCGCGCAGCCGCACGGCGCCCGGGGCAACGGCCGCATCGGGATCCGGCGCGTCGGGATCCGGCGCCGCGGGATCCGGCGCCGCGGGAATCGCGAGCCGGCGCAGCTTGAGCGGCTGCCCCTCGTGCACGACGAAGGCGCCGGGCTCGGGCGTGACGCCCGCCCAGTGCGCGAGCACCTGATCCCGCGCCCGATCGAGATCGAGGCGGCCGTCCTCGCGGGTGAGCTTGCGCGCGTAACTCGGCTCCCCCGTCTGCGGCTCGCCGGCTTCGGGGTCTGCGGCGAGCGCGTCGATCGCGCCGAGGAGCGCGGCCGTGCCGAAGCTCGCGAGTTCGGTGAGCGCGTCGCCCGCGCTCGTCCCCCGCGGAAACTCCCGGTCGTCCCGGGTCAGCACGTCGCCGGCATCGAGCGCGGCGACCAGTCGGAACACCGTCACCCCGAGCCGCTGCTCGCCCGCCTCGAGGGCGCGCTGGACGGGCGCTGCGCCCCGCCACCTGGGCAGCTCGGAGAAGTGCAGGTTGATCCAGCCGCGATCCGGGGTCGTGAGCAGCCGCTCCCGCACCAGGCCGCCGTAGGCGACGATGACCCCGAGCTCCGCGCCGAGCGCGGCGACCCAATCGGTCGCGGCCTCGTCGAGCCGGTTCGCCTTGAGGACCGGGATCCCGAGCTCCTCGGCCGCCGCGGCGACGGGCGAGGGCGTGAGCACGCGCTTGCGCCCGAGCGGGGCGTCCTCGCGCGTGACGACGCCCGCGATCTCGTGGCCCGCCTCGGCGATGGCCCGGAGGCTCGGCACGGCGAACTCGGGTGTTCCTGCAAATACGATCCGCATCCCCCTATTCTCTCAATTCTCGCGGGCGATTGCGGCCAGCGGCATTTGCGCTACACTCACAGCATGCACAACGCGAATCAGTGGTGGACCGCCTAGGCGGTCCCCTCCTCGCATCTGCATGCACCCCGACACCGCCTCCTCGTAGGCGGTGTTTTTTTACGTCTTCGAGTGGCGCAATGAAGCAAAGGAACCACCCCATGACCAGCACTGACGTCTCCTCATCCCCGTCTCCGTCTTCTCCGACCCCCTCCGCTGAGTTCCGCGCGGACGCCTCGGGCTTCTTCGGCGAGTTCGGCGGCGCGCATCTCCCGCCGTTCCTCGTCGAGCCGATCGCCGAGGTCGCCGCGGCCTACGCCGAAGCGTCGCAGGATCCGGAGTTCCAGGATCAGCTCCAGGCGCTCCTCGCCCGCTACGTCGGGCGGCCCTCGCTCCTCTACTTCGCGGAGAACCTCACCCGTGAGCTTGGCGGCGCGCGAATCTACCTGAAGCGCGAGGACCTGAACCACACGGGCGCCCACAAGATCAACCACTGCCTGGGCGAGGCGCTGCTCGCGAAGCGCATGGGGAAGAAAAAGCTGATCGCGGAGACGGGCGCGGGGCAGCACGGCGTCGCGCTCGCGACGGCCGCTGCGCTCGTCGGACTCGAGTGCGAGATTCACATGGGCGCGATCGACGTCGAGAAGCAGCACCCGAACGTCGTGCGCATGGAGCTGCTCGGCGCGAAGGTCGTCGCGGTCGAGGAGGGCGGGCGCTCGCTCAAGGAGGCCGTCGACTCGGCGTTCGGCGTGTACGCCGCCGCGCCAGACGAGTACTTCTTCGCGATCGGATCCGTCGTCGGGCCCCATCCTTACCCCTCGATGGTGCGCGACTTCCAGTCGGTCGTCGGCCGCGAGGCACGGGCACAGATCCTCGCCGAGGAGGGGCGCCTGCCCGACGTGCTCGTCGCCGCCGTCGGCGGCGGATCCAACGCCCTCGGCCTCTTCGACGCGTTCCTCCCTGATGAGGGCGTGCGCATCATCGGGGTCGAGCCCGCCGGCGAGGGGCTCGAGGGCGACCGGCACGCCGCCACCATGACGCTCGGCACCCCCGGCACGCTCCACGGCATGCGCACGAAGGTGCTGCAGGAGGAGTCGGGCGAGCCGTCCCCCGTGCACTCGATCGCGTCCGGGCTCGACTACCCGGGCGTCGGCCCGCAGCACGCGCACCTCGAGCAGATCGGGCGTGTCGAGTACCACTCGGTCACCGATGAGGAGACGCTCGAGGCATTCCTGAAGCTCTCGCGCGTCGAGGGCATCATCCCCGCGCTCGAGTCGTCGCACGCGCTCGCCGAGGTGATGAAGATCGCCCCCACGCTCCCCCAGGACGCCATCATCATCGCGAACCTCTCCGGCCGCGGCGACAAGGACGTGGACTTCGTGGCGGATCGACTCCGCGGGGCGTAGGGGTCGGGATCCGGGCCCGGATCCGGGGCCTGCGCCTGGGGCTGGGTCTGGGCCTGGGTCTGGGTCCGGGGCTGGGCGTGGGCCTGGGTCTGGGCCTGGGTCTGGGCCTGGGCCTTGGCCTGGGGTCAGGGCCTGGGCTCGGGCCCGCCGAGTGGGCCGAAAGGCCCCATTCCGCCCGCCGAGTCGGCCGTAAAGCCCCATTCAAGCCCGCGAAAGGGGCCTTTAGGCCGACTCGGCAGTGGGAGGGGAGCTCGCGCCCGCGCGCCCGCGCCCGCGCCCGCGCCCGCGACGCGAGCCTCGCATCCACGCACAGACTTGACACTCGGGACATGCACAAGCCCCCTGCGCGACTCCACCACGCCCGAGTGGGCCGAAAAGCCCCATTCCGCGCGCCGAGTCGGCCGTAAAGCCCCATTCAAGCCCGCGAAAGGGGCCTTACGGCCGACTCGACCAGGGGGCGGGGAGGGAGAGCCAACGCCGCTCGCGCCCGCACCCGCGGCGCGAGCCTCGCACTCGCGCACAGAGTTGACACTCGCGACAAGCACAAGCCCCCTGCACGACTCCACCACGCCCGAGTGGGCCGTAAGGCCCCATTCCACCCGCCGAGTCGGCCGTAGAGCCCCATTCAAGCCCTCGAAAGGGGCCTTACGGCCGACTCGACCGCGGAGAAGCAAGCGGGCGCAGCGCCCGCAGCGCGCCCCCAACCCTCAGCTATCGAAGACGCCGCGGTCGTCGAAGCGGAGGCGGAGCGCCTCGGGGCGGGCGCGCCCGGGCGCGCGCCCCTTGCTCCGCGCGGAGGATCCCGCGGCGTCGGCGACGAGCGCCCCGCGCAGGCGGCTCGCGACCTCGGCCCCGCGCCCGTAGTCGAAGCGCACGATGGCGCGGACGATCCCGGGCGGCGTGCGGTTCGGGCCGCCGGCGGGGACCGGCGTCGGGCCGAGATGGTCGACGCCGTCGATCCCGCGCAGCCCGGAGAGCGCGCGCTCGACCTCGTCTGGCCCGCCGCTCACGCTCGCGACGCGCACGGCCGGCGGGTACCTGAGCGCCTGGCGATCCCGCAGCTCCCCGCGCAGCCATTCCTCGGTGCGCCCAGTCACGAAGGCCTGCACGACGGGCCCGCCGCCGGAGGCCATGAGGCAGAGCCCGTCGGGCGCCGTGAGCGCCGCCGCGTTCTCCCACCACCGTAGGCAGTCCTCACCGGCGCGCAGCGTTTCGAGGCTGAGCAGGCGTTCCGCGTCGAGCAGCACGACCGCGCGGTAGCCGCCAGCGGCGAGGGGCTCCGCGCCGCGGGTCGCGACCACGAGCGCGGGGCGCCCGTCGACGCGTTCGCGCGGGTGTTCGCCGTCGCTCAGGATCACCCGCGCGCCCTGGAACTGGCGCTCGAACTGTACGACCGTGCGCCCGGATCCCATGCCGCGCTCCTCGAGCCTGCGGCCGTCGCAGGTGCCGCAGCGCCAGTCGCTCGCGTACTCGCCGCACCAACGGCAGGACGCGCGGCCGACCGTGCGGAAGCCGATGGGGCCCGCGCACTTCAGGCAGCGGGCAAGGTCGCCGCACTCGCCGCACACGGCGACCGGCGCGTAGCCAGGCGTCGCGACCTGCACGAGCACGGGCCCGGATCGCAGCCCCTCCCGGATCGTGCGGGCGGCGAACTCGGGCACGCGCCCCGCGAACGCGTCGGGCGAGATCGAGGCGTCGGCGTGCACGATCCGCGAGCGCCTCGGCGGGTTCTGCTGCGCACGCACGTAGCCGAGCTCGACGAGCCGCTGCACCTCCTCGCTCCGCGCGTGCGAGGCGAAGAACAGCCCGGCCCCGGTCTGCTCCGCGCGCACGAGCGCCGCGTCGCGCGCGTGCACGTACGGCGACAGCGGCTCCGCGAGCACGGGGTCGCCGTCGTCCCACATGATGATCGCGCCGAGCTCGTGCGCGGGCGCGTAGACGGCCGAGCGGTTGCCGAGCACGATCCGCGGCTCCGGATCGAGCGCCCGCAGGAACCCTGCGTAGCGCTCCGCGTTGGACTGCCGCGAATCGACGCGCACGACCTCCTCGTGGCCGAGCGCCGCGAGCGCGTCACGGAGTTGGTCGAGGTCGCGGTAATCGGGTGTGATCAGGATCGCGCTGCGCCCGCGGGCGAACACCTCGAGCGCGAGTCGCGCGAGCTGCGCGGCCCAGCCGCCGACCCACTCGCCCGTGTGCAGGCGCTCGGGACCGTGCGAGGCGGTGAGGGCGAGGCGCGCGCCTTCGATGAGCGACGCCGCGATCTCGCCTTCCGCCGCCGAGTCGGCAGCGGGCTCGCCGGCGGGCGGATCGCCGCCAGCCGTCTCGCCGGCGGGCGGATCGCCGCCAGCCGTGTCGCCGGCAGGCGCATCACCCGCAGCCTCGCCCCCGGCGGCGGCCAGGTGCTGCTTCTCGACGCGCACCTGCCTGGTCGGGATCGCGAGCCGCAGAATGTCGCCAGCGGATCCGCCTGCGCGATCCGCGACGGCGCGCGCGAGCCGCCACACCTCGGGGCTCAGCACCGGCACCTCGCCGACGAGGTCAGCGATGTGGGCGAGCTCTCCCCCGAAGTCGCTGCGCTCGGCGAACTCGACGACGTAGCCGAAGCTCTTCCGGTCGCGCGAGCGGAACGGCACGCGGACGCGCTGGCCCACGCGCAGCCGCTCGGCGAGCTCCGCCGGGATGGCGTAGTCGAACAGGTGGTCGAGCTGCGGCAGCGCCGAGTCGAGCAGCACTCTGGCCACCGGGCGCCCCGCGGGCGCCTCGGCGAGTTCGAAGGCGCTCGGCACGGCGCCCTACGCGCCTGCGGCAGCGCGGAGCTCGGCCACGCGCGGGGTGGCCTCCCAGGTGAAGTCGGGGAGCTCGCGGCCGAAGTGGCCGTACGCGCTCGTCTGCGCGTAGATCGGTCGGATCAGCTGCAGGTCGCGGATGATCGCGAGCGGCCGCAGGTCGAACACCTCGCGCACGGCCGCCTCGATCCGCTCCCGCGGCACCGCCTCCGTGCCGAAGGTCTCGACGTAGAGGCCGACGGGGTGCGCGCGCCCGATCGCGTACGCGACCTGGAGCTCGGCGCGCTTCGCGAGCCCGGCACGCACGACGTGCTTCGCGACCCAGCGCATCGCGTACGCGGCCGAGCGATCCACCTTCGAGGGGTCCTTGCCGCTGAATGCGCCGCCGCCGTGGCGGCTCGCGCCGCCGTAGGTGTCGATGATGATCTTGCGGCCGGTGAGGCCGGCGTCGCCCATGGGGCCGCCGATCACGAAGGGGCCGGCCGGGTTGATGAAGAGCTCGGCGTCGGCGCTCGCCAGCTCGACGCGCTCGAGCACGGGGCGGATCACCTCGCGCTCGACGGCCTCCTGGAGCGCGGGCTGCGAGATGCTCGCGGCGTGCTGCGTCGAGAGCACGACGGCCTCGATACTCGCCGGGGTGTCCCCCTCGTAGCCGATCGTGACCTGGGTCTTGCCGTCGGGGCGCAGCTCAGGCAGGATCCCGGACTTGCGCACCTCCGTGAGTCGCTCGGCGAGCCGGTGCGCGATCCAGCTCGGCAGCGGGTGCAGCTCGGGCGTCTCGTCGGTCGCGAAGCCGAACATGATGCCCTGGTCGCCGGCGCCCTGCCGGCTCAGCTCGTCGTCAAGGGATCCGCTGCGCTCCTCGAGCGACGAGTCGACCCCGTCCGCGATGTCGGGCGACTGCTGACCGATCGACACGGACACGCCGCAGGAGGAGGCGTCGAAGCCCATCTCCGAGCTCGTGTAGCCCACCTCGCGCACCGCCTCTCGCACGATCTGCGGGATCTCGACGTACCCGCTCGTCGAGACCTCCCCCGCGACGTGCACGAGGCCCGTCGTGACGAGCGTTTCGACGGCGACGCGCGCCCCCGGATCCTGCGCGAGCATCGCGTCGAGGATCGAATCCGAGATCCGGTCGCAGATCTTGTCGGGGTGCCCCTCGGTGACCGACTCCGAGGTGAACTGGCGCAGCGACACGATGACTCCTAGTGATTCGAGGGGGGCGATGGATGGCGCAGCGGGGGCGAAAAACGCCGGTGGCGCCGGACCCACTCAGGGTATCCGACGCCACCGACACTGCTGCGAGTGCAGCGAAAGATTACGCCTCGGCGTCGACCTCGGGGGTCTCCTCCGCGCGCTTCGTCATGGTCAGCTTGCCCTCGACGATCTCGTGCAGCGCGATCGACAGCGGCTTGTCGTCCACCGACGAGTCGACGAGCGGGCCGACGTTGTCGAAGAGGTTGCCGTCGTGCAGATCGGTGTAGTAATCGTTGATCTGGCGGGCGCGCTGCGAAGCGAAGATCACCAGGGCGTACTTCGAATCCACCTTCTCGAGCAGGTCGTCGATGGGCGGGTCGATGATGCCGTTGGGGTTGGCCATGTGCACACTCCTAAAGTTGACCTCCCTATCTTAGCTGAGGTTCGCGATTCTCGCTGAGACGGCCGCCGCGCGGGCGCCGGATCCGGCCGCCGCGCCGTCAACCGAGGATCGAGCGCACGAGCACGTCGCCCCGGCCCGTCGAGAGCCTCGTCCAGGTGAGTGAGCGCGTCACGATCGCGTGCTCCTCGTCGCGGAGGAATCCCGCGGTCTCCGCGGCGAATGCGGCGGCGGCCGGGATCCCCGGCGCGATCTCCGCGCCCCAGACCTCTGCGCGCACCTTCTGCACGACGGCCTCGCCCGGGCTCTCGGGCAGCGCGTCCGCAACCCGCGCGATCCCCTGCTCAGCGACGGCCCCGAGGGAGGGCGCGTCGATCACGCCCGCGCTCTTCCAGCCGTGCGTCGGGGGCAGCACGCCAGCCCAGGCCGACATCATCGTCACGTCCGGCACGTCGAGCGACAGCCCGATGATCCCGAGCCGAGCGATTCGGTCGAGCAGCGCGCGCGCCTGCACCGTCTCATCGACGGGCTCAACGGGCGCCTCGGCCAGCGCGAACGCCCGCATGACGAGGACCACGGGCACCGGATCCGTGATCCCCCGCGGCGCCTGCGTGCAGCCGAACACGGCGAGCCGCGCCCCTCGGGTCGTGATCCGGACCTCCGGTTCGCCGGCGCGGAGCAGCCGTTCGAGGAAGATCCGCAGATCGTCTCGGGTGGCGTGATCGGCGAGCTGCAGGGATTCTGACATGGTGCCCCCAGCCTAGCCCCGGCCGCCGCGCCGCGCGGGGCCGAAGCCGCCGGGCGTCCGGCCCGCGCCCCTAGACTGAGAAGGCAGACCGTCTTCGCCGCCGAAGCAGGAGGACCCATGACCGCTTCACCCGATCTCCTCACGATGCTCTCCGTGCTCGATTCCGGCGCGCGGACCCGTGAGGACATCCTGACCGGACCAGCATTTCCGACGCCGCACGGGCGCTCGTTCGGCGGCCAGGTGCTCGGCCAGGCGATCGCGGCGGCCGGCACGACCGTGTCGGAGGACCGCCCGATCCACTCGATGCACGGCTACTTCGTGCGGCCGGGCGACAGCGACGAGCGCATGACGTTCGAGGTGGCCCGCCTCCACGACGGCCGCTCCTTCTCGACGCGGCGTACGCAGGCCTACCAGGGCGGCGAGGTGCTCATGTCGATGATCGCCTCGTTCCAGGATCCGGACGACGGCGTCGAGCACCAGGAGCCCATCGATCTCTCGGAGGTCCCGGATCCCGAGTCACTGCCGTCCGTCTGGGAGAAGTACGGGCACCTCGCGGGCAACGGCCGCGCCTCCTGGGTACTGAACAGGCCCTTCGACTTCCGCTACGTGGAGTCGGACATCATCCTCCAGGTCGCCGAGCGCACGAACCGGCAGCGAGTGTGGCTGCGCAGCCGCGACAGCTTCGACCACGGCCAGCTGCTGCAGGCGGCGGCCCTCGGCTTCGCGAGCGACTACCTGCTGCTCGAGCCAATCGCGCGCAAGCACGGGGTGCCGTGGGCGACGCCGGGGATGCGCGCGGCGAGCCTCGACCACGCGATGTGGTTCCATCGGCCGTTCCGCGTCGACGAGTGGCTGCTTTACGAGCTCGACTCCCCGACCGCGCAGGGCGGCCGCGGGCTCACCCACGGCCGGTTCTACGACCGCGACGGCAATCTCGTTGCGAGCGTGGCTCAGGAGAGCATGTTCCGCGTCCCGGAGTAGGATCCGGATCCGGATCCGGCCTCAGCTCCTCCGGAACGTGACAGGCTCGTCCATCCACTGGGCGACCGAGGCGCGGCCCTCGTCCGACAGCCTGACGGGCCGCATGGTGACGCCGTCGACGATCACGATGTGGGAGATCGCGCGCGCCACGACCGCGCGCTCAGTGGAGGAGCCGTCGAGGATCTCGTAGTGAACCTCGAGGCTGGAGCCGCCGAGCTTGCCGATCCAGAGATCCACGGTGACCGGGCGGTCGGAGTACTCGAGCACCCGCACGAACTCGATCTGCTGGTTCGCGACGAGCATCTTCGGCCCGTTGGGGTCGTCTCCGCGGAAGTGACGCTCCATTCCGGTGCGCTCGCGGCCGCTGCCGAGCCAGAACGTCCGCACGCGCGCCTCCTCGAGGAACCTGGCGAACGCGACGTTGTTCACGTGCCCGTAGGCGTCTTGATCGCCCCATCGCAGCTCGATGTCGACGTGCGTGCGCGCCATCCGCGTCCCTCTTTCCTGCTTGCCTGCACATGCGAAGTGCGCGGCCCCCGGAAGTGGGGACCGCGCACTCAGCCTATTACCGCTCGGGCGGCAGCCCGGCGCGCCTAGTTGTATTGACCCGGATGGTTGTTGACATGAGAGAAGCCCCCGGTGTCGAGTTGGAGCTGTCTAGTTCTACATCTCGCACACACGGAGGCTTCTCATGTCCCACGCTAACGCCCGATTGGCTCCCGCGGGCCGTTTGATCATGATTCAGCGCATCCAGTCGGGGCGTGCGGTCGCGCATGTTGCCGCTGAGATGGGCGTCTCGCGCACGACCGCGTGGCGGTGGTGGCGCAGGTTTCAGGAGCTGGGGATCGCGGGACTTGCTGATCGATCCAGTGTTGCCCGGACACATCCCCAACGTACGCATTCGTGTGTGGAAACCCGGGTACGGATCATGCGGGCACTCACCCGTCGCGGCCCCGTGTTCATCGCCGGGAAGCTCGGCCTGCACGCCTCGACCGTCGGGCGCGTACTGCGTCGCCATCACACCCCGTTGTTGCGTGAATTGGACCCAGTCACCGGGACTGTGATTCGTGCTTCTCGCCGGTCGGCCAAGCGATACGAACACGAGTATCCCGGCTCGTTGATCCATATCGATGTGAAGAAACTCGGCCGCATCCCTGACGGAGGAGGGTGGCGCCTCCACGGACGAAGCGAACGCCCGAACCGGAAACGCGGACAGGGCTATGACTACGTCCACACCGTGATCGATGATCACTCTCGGGTCGCGTACGCCGAGATCCACGACGACGAGAAAGGTATCACCGCGGCCGGTGTCCTCGAACGCGCCATCAGGTTCTACGCGTCACTCGGGGTGCGAGTCGAACGCGTCATCAGTGACAACGCGTTCGCGTACCGGCATTCCGCCGCGTTTAAAGACGTCATCACCCAACACCGCATTCAGCAACGGTTCATCCGCCCCCACTGCCCCTGGACGAACGGGAAAGTCGAACGCCTCAACCGAACGCTCGCGACCGAGTGGGCATACGCCAGACCCTGGACTTCCAACACCGACCGCAGAGCAGGGTTGCGGGCCTGGCTGAACTACTACAACCTAGACAGACCCCACCTCGGCATCCAAGGCCAAACTCCAATCGACCGAATCAACAACGGTCGAGGTCAGTACACCTAGTCGCGCGTGAGCTTCCGGTAGGTGACGCGCGACGGCTTCGCGGCGTCGGCGCCGAGGCGCTCGATCTTGTTCGCCTCGTAGGCCTCGAAGTTGCCCTCGAACCAGTACCAGTTCGCCGGGTTCTCCTCCGTGCCCTCGTAGGCGAGGATGTGGGTCGCGATGCGGTCGAGGAACCACCGGTCGTGGGTGATGACCACGGCGCAGCCGGGGAACTCGAGGAGCGCGTTCTCCAGGCTCGTCAGGGTCTCGACGTCGAGGTCGTTCGTCGGCTCGTCGAGGAGGAGCAGGTTGCCGCCCTGCTTGAGCGTGAGCGCGAGGTTCAGTCGGTTCCGCTCACCGCCCGAGAGCACGCCCGAGGGCTTCTGCTGATCCGGGCCCTTGAAGCCGAACGTCGAGACGTAGGCGCGGGACGGGATCTCGGTGTTGCCCACCTGGATGTAGTCGAGCCCGTCGGAGACGACCTCCCACACGGTCTTCTTCGGGTCGATCCCGCCGCGGCTCTGGTCGACGTAGCTCAGCTTGACCGTGTCGCCGATCTTGAGCTCGCCGCCGTCGAGCTCCTCGATCCCGACGATCGTCTTAAAGAGGGTCGTCTTGCCGACGCCGTTCGGGCCGATGATGCCGACGATGCCGTTGCGCGGCAGCGAGAACGAGAGCCCGTCGATGAGCGTGCGCCCGTCGAAGCCCTTGTTGAGGTTCTTCGCCTCGAGCACGAGGTTGCCGAGTCGCGGGCCAGCCGGGATCTGGATCTCCTCGAAATCGAGCTTGCGCGTGCGCTCGGCCTCCGCGGCCATCTCCTCGTAGCGGGCGAGACGAGCCTTCGACTTCGCCTGGCGGCCCTTCGCGTTCGAACGGACCCACTCGAGCTCCTCCTTGAGGCGCTTCTGGAGCTTCTGGTCCTTCTTGCCCTGCACCTCGAGGCGCTCGGCCTTCTTCTCGAGGTAGGTCGAGTAGTTGCCCTCGTACGGGTGCAGGCGGCCGCGGTCGACCTCGCAGATCCAGGTCGCGACGTGGTCGAGGAAGTATCGGTCGTGGGTCACGGCCATGACCGCGCCCGGGTACTTCGCGAGGTGCTGCTCGAGCCAGAGCACGCTCTCGGCATCGAGGTGGTTCGTGGGCTCGTCGAGGAGGAGCAGGTCCGGCTTCTCGAGGAGCAGCTTGCAGAGCGCCACGCGGCGCTTCTCGCCGCCGGAGAGGTTCTTGACGATCGCCTCGGACGGCGGGCAGCGGAGCGCGTCCATCGCCTGCTCGAGCTGGTTGTCGAGATCCCAGCCGTCGACGGCGTCAATAGCCTCCTGCAGCTCGCCCATCTCGGGGAGGAGCTTGTCGTAGTCGGCATCCGGGTTCGCCATCTCTGCGGAGATCTCGTTGAACCGGTCGAGCTTGCCCTTGATCTCGGCGACGCCCTGCTGCACGTTCTCGAGCACGGTCGCGTCCTCGTCGAGCTCGGGCTCCTGCATCAGGATCCCGACCGAGTACCCGGGGGTCAGGATCGCCTCGCCGTTCGACGGGGTGTCGAGGCCCGCCATGATCTTCAGGATCGTGGACTTACCGGCGCCGTTCGGGCCGACCACGCCGATCTTCGCGCCAGGCAGGAAGGCCATGGTCACGTCGTCGAGGATCACCTTGTCGCCGTGCGCCTTGCGCGCGCGAACCATCTGGTAAATGTACTCAGCCATATACTCTCTCGGGCGCGGGGGCGCCCAGAACTCCCTTAGTGAAAATGGTGGGTTGCAGTCACCCTCTACTGTAGCCGGAGCGGGTGACATTCGGACCGCTGCGCGGGCCGGATCCGGGCCCCTCGGCTACCAGGTGATCGGGTTGGTCTTGCCGATCAGGCAGATGTCCTGGTTCGGACCGAGCGCGGGCTCGTTCTTCGCGACGAAGCTCCGGTCCTCGGCGACGAGCTGACCGACCAAGCAGTCGGCGCCGAAGCGCACCGACACGAAGATGTTGTCGGCAGGCAGGCCGGTCTTCGAGCTGTCAAAGCTCACCTGCATCAGGCTCTTGTCGAAGCCAGCATCGATGAAGGCGCGGGACACGGGCTCGCCCTTCACGACGCCATCGCCCGCCGCATACTCCCGCAGCACCTCGGTGAAGAACGGCAGGTTCTCCTCGGCGCTCCCACCAGGGACGAGCTCCGGCTTCACCTCCGGCTTCGCCGGCGTCTCGCGCTTCGGCGTCACGGGGGTCGGTCCCTCAAGGAGGGCGCAGCCGCTCAGGAGCGCCGCGGCACAGCTCAGCGCGAGCGCGGCCGCCACCACGCGGCGCGATCCGCGGCTTGTCTGGGAGTGAGGCACCCGCCCAGTGTACGGGGGCGGTGCTGGGAGACGGTGCAGACGCGGCAGTGTGCGCAGATTCTGATTCTCACTCACAGATCCGCCGTGGCGGCGAGTGGAGGCCGAGTTGTCCACATATTCGCGCGGCCCCACCCGTTCGCGCCGCGCGCACCCCACCATGGTCGTGTGCCGACGGGTCGGAGGCTGCACGGCCCGGCCCGTCGGTGCACACGGGATCACGAACACCGGATCGACCCGGCGCGCCCGCGCCGGGTCAACGAACGAAGGAGCATCAGGATGCCAACACCCATCTGCGTCGTCGGAACGATCGCCACCGATCTGCGCTATTCCCAGACCGGCGGCAAGGCCGCCCTGTGCAGTTTCCGGCTCGCGAGCCACGAGCGCCGCTACGACCGGGAGCAAGCGCAGTGGGTCGACGGCGAGGTCAACTGGTTCACGATCGTCTCGTTCCGTGGGCTCGCCGAGCACGCGAGGGACTCGTTCGCGAAGGGCGACCGCGTGATCGTGAACGGGCGGCTCCGGATCCGGAGGTGGGAGACCGACGAGAAGTCCGGCACCGCGGTCGAGGTCGAGGCAGACGCCCTGGGGCACGACCTCAGGTGGGGCGTCACGAGCTTCACCAAGCGGTCGACGGGCGCGTCGTCGGTGCAGGCGGTCGAGGCGCCTGCTCCGACGCCGACGCCCGACGGGCAGGAGTCGGGAGATCAGCCGCAGGCCGTCCGCGGGGACGGTTTCGTGCCCAACGCGGCGTGACCGACCCGCGACGCGGGGCCGCGGGCAACTCGGGATGAAAATCACCCGCGGCGGCACAACAGAGTCAATACCCTGATCCTGTCAAGGTTTTGCGATGAGAAACCGACCGCGTCCCGCGCACGGCGTCCGCCCTGCTCGGTGAGAACTCCCTGATGAGCCGCTGGCCCACCTATGATGGCGCTATGGAGCAAGCGGCGAAGCCTTCCGTATTCAGCAAGCCCTGGTACTGGGTTCTCATCGGGCTCGGTCTCGTGGCCATCGTCGTGCTGTCGCTTCTGGCCGTCACGGCCCGCGCCGGCGCCGAGGGCCAGAACGCCTCTGCGGCACAGGGGTCCTCCGAGAAGCAGACCCCACGCGAATACGGGGACGGGGCAAGCCCCCAGGCGGCCCTGAAGCCGGGGACCGAGGTCGAGGCGACGTACGGCGCCGACTGGGTCGACCCCGAGTCTCCGGATTCGGAGGTCGTCGACAGTCTCGCAACGATCACGGTCGTCGGCGCGAACTTCGACGCGACGGCAGAGGCCCTCGCGGAGGACCCGTGGGCCGACCTCATGCTGGAGCCCGACGAGAAGCTCGTCATCGTCGACCTCGAGATCACCAATCACGCAAGCACCCAGTCGCTGAGCATTCTTGGCGCCGAGATGATCCAGCTTGAGGACGAATCGGGCGAGCTGTATCGCATGGACGTCGTCCGTGTGGCGCTCGATCAGGAGGAGGTGCCCGGGGCACAGTTCCCGAAGGATGAGCCGGTGACGGTCGTGGCGGTGTACACCGTGCCCAAGGAACTGAACGCGGGCAACACAGCCGTGCGCATCCAAACGAACACCGAGCTCGACCCCAAGGGGTCGCAGGACATCGACGATCCCAACGCCTTCCTGCGCACCTACACCTACTCCGCGACCGAGTGATGCGAGCAAGCGACTCGCCCGTCCACCGACCCGAAGGAAACTCATGAACTCCGTGCAGCCGGGATGGTACCCCGATCAAACAGGTACGCTCCGCTGGTGGGACGGCCAGCAATGGACCGAGCACACGCAGGCGGCGCCGGATCAGCCGCAGTACGTCGAGCAGCCCGGGGAGGCGGCGCTCGAGCCGAGCCCATCGTCCGGGAGGCTCCGCCACATTGGAGCCGCGATCGCGATCGCCGCCGTCGTGGGGCTCGGGGTCGTCGTCGCGGGAGCGGCGCTCGTGATGAGCCTGGCTGGACCGCAGGCCCCGGCGGAGGCCTCATCGAAGACCGGGTCCTCCCAGGAGGGCGCAGACGGCAAGGCTGGCGGGGACGCGGAGAACCCGCCCCCGCTCGTCCCCCACGAACCCGTGAGCGCCGAGCAGCAGAAGGTGCTCGAGGAGACGGTCGCGAAGTACAACAGCGCCTTCGAGACGCAGGATTGCGCGCTGTACACCGAGACGACGAGCAGCACGTTCAGGGAGAACAACGGCGAGTGCACGTCGAAGGAATACTTCGCGGGCATGGAAATCTCGGACCACAAATCCAAGACGATCCGGGCGACCGAGGTTTCGGACGCGGTTGCGCCGCTCTACGAACTCCGCGTCGACGAGACGTTCATGCTGAACGGCGAACCGTTCGAGGCGCGCCATGCCTACGTCCTCACGGACGACCCGGACACGGGCAAGCCCATCATCGAAATTCTCATCGACCGGAACTAGAAGCCCCGGCGCGCGTCGGCACGTTGTCGTTCCGGAGGGCGTGGTGAAGATTTCCACGTCCGCCTGCACCCGCCTCGATTTCTGCATTCAGCTAGGCCAGATGCCCGGCGAGTTCAGGGGATCGTGTGAACACCGGTGTTTTATTCGATCTGCAGTAGTTTACTGAGGGCTTCTGTTGGGGTGTGCCAGTTGAGGGTTTTCCGGGGGCGGCCGTTGAGTTCCGCGGCGACGGCGTTGAGGTAGTCCTGACTGTACCCATTGAGCTTGGTCCCTTTGGGGAAGTACTGGCGGAGGAGTCCGTTCGTGTTCTCGTTCGTGCCTCGTTGCCAGGGCGAGTGCGGGTCGCAGAAGAACACGCCATCTCGTAACTCGAGTTCTCGTGCGATCCGGGCGTGGTCTGAGAGTTCTTTGCCTTGGTCCCAGGTGACGGAGAGTCGGAGATGATCGGGGAGGTGCCCCATTTGTCGGATCATTTCGTTCGCGACCGTGACCGCGTCTCGCCGCTTGGGCAGGTGGAGCAGGATCACGAACCGGGTCGACCGTTCCACGAGGGTGCCGATCTGACTGCGGCCATCCTTTCCGAGGATCAGGTCCCCTTCCCAATGCCCCGGAACCGCACGGTCTTCCACTTCGGCGGGCCGTTCGGAGATCATGACCATGCCCGGGATCTTCCCGGGGCCATGACCCTCATGCTGTTGACGGGTACGCTCCCGGGGCACCCGTTGTGCCCGGCCACTGCGCAAGCATCCAGCCAGCTCACGACGAAGCTCACCCTTGCCCTGCACATAAATCGACCGGTAGATCGCTTCGTGTGAGATCTGCATCGATGGATCGTCAGGAAAGTCCATACGCAATCGTTGCATTATCTGGGCCGGGGAATGCCCAAGCTTAAGCCGCGAGGCCACCAGAAACTCAAGCCGGGGATGCTGCTGCAGTTTCCCTGGCTTCGGGCGCGCGAGCCGGCGCTCGGCGTGTCGTTGAGCCAAAGAGGGCGAGTACCAGTCCGTCGATGTTGGTGGGCGGGTGGTGCGCTTGGGCCGATACATGGGGGCCCTGCCACGATTACGTCGCAGCTCGTTCCACACCGTCGAGGGAGACCTCCCCAGATCGCGTGCGATCTGCCGAATCGAGTCGCCCCGAGAAACTCCCCCGAGAATGCGTTCGCGTTCCCGGAGCGAGAGATACCTGGAATGAATCACGGGGGTCTGCCTTGGCACCATCCCACCAGCATGCCGGAACAAGAAGTCACCATGCGCCGGACGAAAACCCGCCACCAGTGACGCCTGCTGCCGAGTATCCCCAGCCCGGATCCGCCCCCAAAAAATGATCTCTTGCGACCGGAACACCTTCCGCGTACGCCGCTTCTGAACCATCAAGCACCCCTAACCCATAGAGGTGTTCACACGACCCCCTGAACCCGCCCCCAAAAACGTGAAGTTGAGTGCAGAACTCCGCGTGAGCGCTGCAGGTCGAGGGCCGCGGCGCAGAATCCCTCGGGTCCCGCTCACACTCTCACGGGGAACGACACCTAGTCGCGGAGGTACGAGGCGAACGCCGCGCGCACCTTGTTCACCTTCGGCACCGCGACCGCGAGGCAGTAGCCCTGGGTGGGGTTCTTCGCGAAGAAGTCCTGGTGGTAGTCCTCGGCAGCGAACACCTCTCCGAGCGGCTCGATCGTCGTGACGATGTCGCTCGGCCACCACTCCGAGGCGCGCTCGATGGCGCCCTCGAAGCGTGCGCGCTGCTCGGCGTCGGCCGGGAACATTGCCGAGCGATACTGCGTGCCGACGTCGTTGCCCTGGCGATTCAGCTGCGTGGGGTCGTGCATGGTGAAGAAGGCGTCGAGGATCGTGTCCGCGGGGATCACGCTGTCGTCGAATGTCACGGCGACGGCCTCAGCGTGGCCGGTGCGGCCCGTGCACACAAGCTCGTAGCTCGGATCCGGGATCACCCCGCCCGTGTAGCAGGAGACCACCTCGCTCACGCCACGCAGCTGTCGGTAGGCGGCGTCGAGGCACCAGAAGCAGCCTCCGGCAAGCACGTAGGTTGTTTCGCTCATCGTGTTTCCTTCCACCAGTCGTCGTCGGGGCCGACGGGCAGGTTCCGCTTGTGCCGCGTGCCCCAGTAGCGTCCCTCGAGGTTCTCGGCGTCCGCCTCGGCGATCTCCTCGCCGCGCAAATACGCGTCGATGACCGGGTAGTCGACGCCGAGGCTCGACGCGTCGGTCTGGCCGGGCTTCTCGTCGAGCAGGTCCGCGGTCGGTACCTTCTCCCACAGGCGGACCGGCGCTCCGAGCTCGCGCAGCATCTCGGCGCCCTGGCTCTTCGTGAGGCCGGCGAGCGGGGTGACGTCTGCGGCCCCGTCGCCGAACTTCGTGAAGAAGCCCGTGATCGCCTCGGCCGCGTGGTCCGTGCCGATCACGAGCAGCCCGCGCTCCCCCGCGATGGCGTACTGCGCGACCATCCGGATCCTGGCCTTCACGTTGCCGCGGTTGAAGTCGCTCAGCGCCTCCTGTCCGAGACCGCCCGCGACCGCTGCGGCGAGCGCGTCGGTGCCGGGCGCGATGTCGACGGTGACCGTGCGATCCGGGGCGATGAAGCTGAGCGCGAGTTGCGCGTCGTCCTCGTCCGCCTGCACCGCGTAGGGTAGGCGGACGGCGATGAACTCGGCCTCGCGCCCCTCGGCGCGGAGCCGCTCGACGGCGAGCTGCGCGAGCCGGCCTGCGAGCGAGGAGTCCTGCCCGCCGGAGATCCCGAGCACGAAGCCGCGCACGCTGGGGATCGACTTCGCGTAATCGCAGAGGAACGCGACCCGCCGCTCGATCTCCGCGGCCGGGTCGGTATCGGGCTTGGCGCCGAGCGCCCGGACAATGTCCTGTTGCAGTTCGCTCACGTCGCCCATGCTACTCCCGGCCCGTTTCCAGCTGGTGTCGTTCGGCCCGGTCAGCCGACGAGTTCCTCGACCGGGAGCAGGCAGCGCGGCCCGAGCAGGCCCTTCAGCTCGCCGAACAGGTCAGCGGAGATCCGCACCTGGAGCGGCAGCTCGAAGACCCGGATCGCGGTCGAGGTGAGCAGGTTCAACCTGACCTCGCTCTCCCCCGGATGCCGCTCGAGCGTGCGCTTGAGCTCGTCCATGAGTTCCTCGGTCGCCCGCGTGTCCCCCACGGTGAGCGCGAGCGTCGTCGCGTCATCCTGCACCCCGGCGTCGATGGGCTTTACCCCGTAGGCGTGCATCGACATGCCGTCATCGCGGGCGTTGAGCTTGCCGCGCAGCGCGACGATCGAGTCGGGCTGCAGCAGGCTGCCGAACTCCTGGTAGGACTTCCCCATGAAGAGCGCCTGCACCTCGCCCGTGAAGTCCTCGATCGTTACCATGCCGTAGAGGTTGCCCGACTTGGCGGTGCGGTGCTGCACGCTCGTGAGGAGGCCGGCGACGGTGACGATCTCGCCGTCCATCGACTGGGTGGCCTCCGGGTTCGTCGCCTGCTGCACCGTGATGCTCGCCTCCTTCGCGAGCGCGGCGTCGAGCCCGCGCAGCGGGTGGTCGGAGACGTAGAGCCCGAGCATCTCGCGCTCGAAGGAGAGCTTGTCCTTCTTCGTCCACTCGGGGCGATCCGGCACCTGCGACACGGCGGGACTCGATGCGCCCGAGTCCTCTGCGGCCGCCGCGAACAGGCTGTCGAAGTCGAAGCCGACGTTCCCGTTCTCCGCGTCGCGCTTCTCCTTGACCGCGCTCTCGACGGCCTGCTCGTGAATCTCGACGAGCGCGCGGCGCGTGCCGCCGAGCCCGTCGAGCGCCCCCGCCTTAATGAGGGACTCGATCGTGCGCTTGTTGAGCACGACGAGTGGGCACTTCTTCATGAAGTCGTGGAAGCTCTCGAACGCGCCCTTTTCCTCGCGGGCCTGGCGGATCCCCTCGACCACGTTCGTGCCGACGTTCCGGATCGCGCCGAGGCCGAAGCGGATGTCGTCGCCGACGGCGGAGAAGTTCGCGAACGAGTCGTTCACCGCGGGCGGCAGCACCTTGATGCCCATGCGGCGGCACTCGTTCAGGTAGAGCGCGAGCTTGTCCTTCGAGTCGCCGACGCTCGTGAGCAGCGCCGCCATGTACTCGGCCGGGTAGTGGGCCTTCAGGTAGGCGGTCCAGTAGCTGACCACGCCGTATGCGGCCGAGTGGGCCTTGTTGAACGCGTAGTCGGAGAACGGGAGGAGGATATCCCAGAGGGCCTTCACGGCCGCCTCGGAGTATCCGCGCTCCTTCATGCCGCCGGCGAAGCCCGCGTACTGCTTGTCGAGCTCCTCCTTCTTCTTCTTGCCCATGGCGCGGCGGAGAATGTCCGCCTGGCCGAGCGAGAAGCCCGCGACGCGCTGCGCGATCGACATGACCTGCTCCTGATAGATGATCAGGCCGTAGGTCGTATCGAGGATGTCCTTCAGCGGCTCCTCGAGCTCGGGATGGATCGGCGTGATCGGCTGCAGCCCGTTCTTGCGGAGCGCGTAGTTCGTGTGCGAGTCGGCGCCCATCGGGCCCGGCCGGTACAGCGCGAGCACGGCCGAGATGTCCTCGAAGTTGTCCGGCTTCATGAGGCGCAGCAGCCCGCGCATGGGCCCGCCGTCGAGCTGGAACACGCCGAGCGTGTCGCCCCGCGCGAGGAGCTCGTAGGAGGGCTGGTCGTCGAGCTCGAGCCGCTCGAGGTCAAGCTCCTCGCCGCGGTTGAGCCGGATGTTCTCGAGCGCGTCGGAGATGATCGTCAGGTTCCGCAGCCCGAGGAAGTCCATCTTGATGAGCCCGAGGCCCTCGCAGGTCGGGTAGTCGAACTGCGTGACGATCTGGCCGTCCTGCTCGCGCTTCATGATGGGGATGATGTCGAGGAGCGGGTCGCTCGACATGATCACGCCGGCCGCGTGCACGCCCCACTGCCGCTTCAGCCCCTCGAGCCCAAGCGCGGTCTCGTAGACGCGCTTCGCGTCGGGATCCTCCTGGAGCACCGCGCGGAACTCGGCGGCCTCCTTGTATCGCGAGTGCTCCGGATCCGTGATGCCCGAGAGCGGGATGTCCTTCGCCATGACGGCGGGCGGCATCGCCTTCGTGAGCTTCTCGCCCATCCCGAACGGGAAGCCGAGCACGCGCGAGGCGTCCTTGAGCGCCTGCTTCGACTTGATCGTGCCGTAGGTCACGATCTGCGCGACGCGCTCGTCGCCGTACTTGTCGGTCACGTACTTGATGACCTCGCCGCGACGGCGATCATCGAAGTCGACGTCGAAGTCGGGCATGGAGACGCGATCCGGGTTGAGGAAGCGCTCGAAGATGAGGCCGTGCTGCAGCGGGTCGAGGTCCGTGATGCGCATCGCGTAGGCCGCCATCGATCCGGCGCCGGATCCACGCCCGGGGCCCACGCGGATCCCGTTGTCCTTCGACCAGTTGATGAAGTCGGCGACGACCAGGAAGTAGCCGGGGAAGCCCATCTGCGTGATGACGCCGACCTCGTACTCGGCCTGCTTGCGCACGTCGTCCGGGATCCCGCCGGGATAGCGGTAGTGGAGGCCGCGCTCGACCTCCTTGATGAACCAGCTCTCCTCGTTCTCGCCCTCGGGCACGGGGTAGCGCGGCATGTAGTTCGCGGAGGTGTTGAATTCCGACGAGCACCGCTCCGCGATGCGGAGGGTGTTGTCGCAGGCCTCGGGCAGCTCTCGGAAGATGTGCCGCATTTCGGCGGCCGACTTCAGGTAGTACCCGGATCCGTCGAACTTGAAGCGGTTCGGATCGTCGAGCCGGGATCCCGACTGCACGCACAGCAGCGCCGAGTGCGACTCGGCGTCCGCCTCGTGCACGTAGTGCAGGTCGTTCGTCGCGACGAGCGGGATGCCGAGATCCTTCGCGAGCTCGATGAGCTCCGTCTTGACCCGGCGCTCGATGTCGAGCCCGTGGTCCATGAGCTCGCAGAAGAAGTTCTCCTTGCCGAAGATGTCCTGGAACTCGGCCGCGGCCTCGCGCGCCTCCTTGAACTGGCCGAGCCGCAGCCGGGTCTGGATCTCGCCGGACGGGCATCCCGTGGTCGCGATCAGGCCCTTCGCGTAGCGGTTGAGAAGTTCCCGGTCCATGCGCGGCTTGAAGTAGTAGCCCTCGATGGAGGCGAGGCTCGAGAGCCGGAAGAGGTTGTGCATGCCCTCGGTCGACTCGGAGAGCAGGGTCATGTGGGTGTAGGCGCCGGCGCCCGAGACGTCGTCGCCCGCACCGTCGCCCCAGCGCACCCGGGTGCGGTCGCCGCGGTGGGTGCCGGGCGTGAGGTAGGCCTCGATGCCGATGATCGGCTTGACGCCCGCGTCGCGCGCGGTGCGCCAGAAGTCGAAGGCCCCGAAGGTGTTGCCGTGGTCGGTCACCGCGATCGCGGGCATCCCCTGCTCGGCGGCCGCCTGGATGAGCGGCTTCACTCGCGCGGCACCGTCGAGCATCGAGTACTCGCTGTGCGTGTGCAGGTGTACGAAGCCGTCTTGTTCAGCCACGGATGAAGCCCCTTTCGCAGACCCCTCCAAGGGTACCCCTCCCAGTTCAGAAAGGGATGGGGCCGCCTGGTGCTCGGCGCGCCCCCTGGCTACGCGGCGAGCCGGCGCCGGATCGCCCTGGCGATCCTCGCCGTCCCGCGCACGCCGACCGTGCTGGTGCCGACCCCGCCGAGGGCGGTGCGCTCCGACACGACAACGCGCCTCGCGCCTGTGCCCCGGCCGAACACGGCGATGACGTCGCGGTCCCCCGCGAGCGCCTCGGGGAACTCACCGCGCTTGAGACGCACCCTGGCTCGCACTCGGTTGCCGGCGAGTCTCCGAATGGCCGCGTCCCTGCGCCACTCGAGGTTGCCGTTCGCGACACCCAACGAGACGTCCGGCAGTTCCTTAGCGTGCGGCCACCCAATATCGATCTGCAGGTCCACCGCGGAATCGGTCCGCGCCACGCGGAACGCCTCGACCCTCGGCTCCTTCGCGGGCGCTCCCGCTCCCGCGCCGATCTCAGGCTCTAGCCCGTTGACGAGCCGGCGCCACTCAGCCCCGACCGCTGCAGGCTGGAACTCTTCCGCGGCGCGGACCGCGGCCGAGCTCTGCTGCTGCGCCTGCTCCGGATCGGCCGAGGCAAAATCTGCGATGCTCCTGGCGAGCGCCTCGATGTCGCCGTCCGCAACGAGGTGTTCCGGGAACGCCGCGAGCAACTCAGCCGGCCCGTAGGGCACGTCGTAGGCGAACGGCACGCATCCGGCCGACATCGCCTCGGCGATCGCCATGCCAAACCCCTCGTGGGTGCTCGTGAGCGCCGTCCAGCCGGCCCGCCGGAAGACGCCCTTCGCGCCCGGTTGGTGCCCGCGGAGGTGCACCGAGCCCTCGAGGCCAAGCGCTTCGATCCGCTTCGCGATGGCACGCTCGGAGCTCCCCGAGCCGAAGATCTCGAGACGGATATCGGCTTCAGGGGCGAGCGTGCGGGCCCGTGCGACCGCCTCGACGACCTGCACGACGCGCTTCCGCTCGTCCAGTGAAGCGAGCACGGCGCCGAGCGACTGATCGCGCCCGCTCGCCCCCTCGCTGCCTCCCTCGGCCGCTGGCGCGGGCCCGATCGCGGGCGGGATCACACGGATCTCGGGATCCGCGCCCAGGAGCTCCGCGATGTCGGAGCGCTGGCGATCCGTCGAGCACACCACACGGTCAAACGTGAAGAGCTCCCGCATCATGGGCGCGCGCGCGGGGTTCAGGACGCCGAGCGGGGGCACCTCGCCGGGTGCGAGGTGGAGGTTGTGGATGACGTGCACGCTCGCGACGTTCGGGCGCCGATAGCGCTGGCCGTAGGGCGCAGTGACCTTACTGTCGTAGAAGATGACCGCCGGGTCTCCCCCCAGGTACTCGTCGAGCACGTGGTCATAGAGCGGCCAGATGCTACGCCACGCCCGGACCGGTCGTTCGCGCCGATCAAAGAGGGTGACCCTGCGCCCGCCGGGAACCCCGCGCGTGCGCGTGTCCTGCCGGTCCACCACGAGGAGGGTGCCGTCCGGCCTGAAGTGTTCTCGCTGCAGGATCCGGCGCTCGCCCGTCGCGAAGTGCGTGCGCACACGCACGACGCCATCGACCTCGAACTCCTCGGTGTGCGCGTCATCCTTGAGCCGGTGATCCCACTTCGGCACGGACTTTGGTGCCGGATCGGGGAGCTCGGAGAGCAGATCCCAGAGGTTCGCGAGCCGTCCGGCCGCGGGCAGGACGCCAGCCGAGGTCAACCGCTCGATGTCGGTCCGCCGCTCCTCGAGCGGGGAGAACACGACGGCCTCGCAGCGGTAACCGCCCTCTTCGAGCAGGGCCGCACGGGTGAAGGCCGTCGAGGTCATTCCCCCGATGTGCTCCGGTATGTGCCAAAAGGCGGTCACGATCCGCGGTGTTGCAGCACGCATTGCGAGCAGTCCTCTCCCAATACCCAACCCAAAGCCCGCGATTACGGGCGCCCACGGGAACCCTACCGACCCTGCCTTGGCGGACGCCGTGCAGGGCCGATCTCAGCCTGAGAGAACGTCGAGCGCGTGCTGCAGATCGGCCGGGTAGACGCTCTCGAACTCGACCGGCTCGCCCGTCGCGGGGTGGCGGAAGCCGAGTCGCATGGCGTGCAGCCACTGGCGGGTGAGGCCGAGGCGCTCCGAGAGCGTGGGGTCTGCGCCGTACATTCCGTCGCCGACGCACGGGTGGCGCTGCGCCGACATGTGGACACGGATCTGGTGGGTCCTGCCGGTCTCGAGCTCGATCTCGAGGAGGCTCGCGTAGGGGAACGCCTCGATCGTCGTGTAGTGCGTGATCGATGGCTTGCCGTCGCGCGTAACCGCGAACTTCCACTCGCTGCCCGGGTGGCGGCCGATGGCGCCCTCGATCGTGCCCGCGAGCGGATCGGGGTGGCCTTGCACGACCGCGTGGTAGATCTTCGAGACCTCGCGCTCCTTGAAGGCGCGCTTGAGCTCGCGGTATGCGTGCTCGCTCTTCGCCACGACCATGAGCCCGCTCGTGCCCGCATCGAGGCGGTGCACCACGCCCTGCCGCTCCGCCGGGCCCGAGGTTGCGATCCGGTAGCCGGCGCCCGCGAGCGCGCCGAGCACGGTCGGCCCCTCCCAACCGAGCGAGGGGTGCGCGGCGACCCCGGCGGGCTTGTCGATCACGACGATGTCGTCGTCGTCGTAGACGATCCCGAGCTCGGGCAGGTGCACGGGCACGATCTCGGGGCCGGCTTTCTCCTGCCAGGAGACCTCGAGCCAGCCGCCGGCGGAGAGGCGGTCGGACTTCCCGAGCACGCGCCCGTCGAGCGCGACGCCGCCGCCCTGCGCCACCTCTGCGGCGAAGCTGCGGGAGAAGCCGAGGAGCTTCGCGAGGGCGGCGTCGACGCGCTCCCCCACGAGTCCGTCCGGCACGGGAAGGCTGCGGTGCTCCACTACTGTTCCTCCCGCTTGCCGCGGTGGCGCGGGGCGCCGTCGATCGGCAGGCCGAAGAGCGTGATGAGCACGAAGAGGATCATGCCGGAGACGATCCCGATGTCGGCGATGTTGTAGATCGCCTCGTTGAAGCCGAGCCACATCCACGGGGTCGAGATGAAGTCGATGACGTGGCCCTCGGGGAACCCCGGCTCGCGCGTGAGGCGGTCGGTCAGGTTGCCGAGCACGCCGCCGAGCAGCAGGCCGAGGAACAGCGACCAGGAGAGCGAACGCAGCCGCCGGATCTGCCACAGGATCACGACCACGACGACGACCGCGAGGATCGTGAAGATCCAGGTGGAGCCCGTAGCCATGGAGAACGCGGCGCCGGGGTTGCGCACGAAGTGCCAGCGCAGGAATTCCCCGAGCACGGGGACGGTTTCGCCCTCGGTCAGGGAGGTGACGACCCAGTTCTTGGCGAGCTGGTCGGCGGCATAGACAATCGCCGCGACGGCGAGCAGCAGCAGGGGGGCGTACCGACGCCACGCGGCGACCGAGACCTGAGGGGTCTCGGTCGCCGCGGGCGTCGGGTCGGAGGCGTCGATCACGCTCCGATGTTAGCGCAGGCCGTCGGGTGCGCCGGCCGGCTCCGGCGAGCCGTCGAGGCCCTTGAGCTGAGACTGGATGTACGAACGCAGCGTCGAGCGGTACTCGCTCTCGAACTGGCGCAGGTCCTTGATCTTGAACTGGAGGTCGCTGCGCTCCTCACCGAGCACGCGGAGCTCGTCGGCGCGCTGCTTCTGCGCCTCGTCGACGAGCTGCTTCGCGGTGCGCTCGGCGTCGTCGATCATCTGGGTGCGCTTCGCCTCGGCCTCGCTGATGAGCTTGTCGCGGGTCTCCTCGCCCTCCTGGACATGCTTATCGTGCAGTTCGAGTGCGAGCTGCAGCATTGCGCTCGACTTCACCGCATCAGGCTGCGGCACGGAGGTGCTCGGCTGGGCAACCGCCGCGTCTGCCTGCGGCGCTGCCGGCACCGGGGCCGCGGGGGCCTCGACGACGATCGTCTGCTCGGAGACCGACTCCTCGGTCTTCGCAGCTCCGCCCTTCGACTCGGCCTCGGCGAGCTGCGCCTCGAGCTCGTCGATACGAGCCTGCAGCGCCGCCTTCTCCTGCTCGTGCTGGCGCAGCTCCTCGACAATGGTGTCGAGGAAATCGTCAACCTGATCTAGGTCGTAGCCGTCGCGGAACTTGGTGATCGTGAACTTCTGATTCACGACGTCTTCAGGAGTCAGGGCCATCGTTACGTCTCTTTCGCTTCGGGACCACTGACGTGGTCATGGGTCAACGCTAGCAAATAAATAGGTGTTCTCGCAGGTGCGGTCACAACCAGCCGGGGATCACCACGAGGAGAATCCAGCACGCGACGAGGGTGATCATCCAGCCCAGGTCAAGCTGCACCTGGCCGAGCCTGATCGGTGGGAGAAGCCGCCGGAACAGCTTGATGGGCGGATCGGTCACGGTGAACACGAAGTCGATGAGCACCGCGACGATACCGCGTGGCTGGAACCTCCGGTTGAGCACCATGACCCAGTCGATGATGAATCGAGCCCACAGGATGATGATGTAGATGCGGATGAGTACCCGCACGACGGTTCCAACCGCGAGAAGGACCTCCACCGGCTACGCCGAGGGAGACACGAAGAACGACCCGCTGTCGCTCTGGCGCACGTCTTCTTCGCTGCCCGTGTCGATGTGCTCGGGCGTGAGCAGGAAGACCTTGCTCGTCACCCGCTCGATGCGGCCGCGCAGCCCCATCGCGAGTCCGCTCGCAAAGTCGATGAGACGCTTCGCGTCGGCATCGCCCATGTCGGACAGGTTGATGATCACGGGGACGCCCTCGCGGAAGTTCTCGCCGACGATCTTCGCGTCGGCGTACTTCGAGGGGCGCAGCGTCAGGATCTCGTTGAGCGGCTGCGACTGCGGCGCACGCGTCGGCGTGACCCGGCGGAGCGGGGTCACCGCGGCACGCTGGGGCGCCGGCTTCGACGATTCGGCACGCGGCGACTGCGCGGGCGCGGTCGTCTGGGTCTGGCGAGGGGTCGCGGGAGCCTGCTGCGCCTGCGAGTTCTGCTCCTCAAGGTCCTCTTCTGCGAGGCCGAGGAACACCATGGTCTTCTTCAGCGGGTTGCTCATGTTTTCTCCCAACGGTGAGGTGCTTCGAGACTAACGGTGATCGGGGCGATTACCGGTGATTGCGCTCCCGATCCGCAGGTGTGTCGCACCCGCGGCGATTGCCTCGGCGTAGTCGTGCGTCATACCTGCCGAGATGGCGGCGGCGGCGGGGTCCACGGAACGGACCAGCTCTGAGTATCCTGCGAGTCGCTCGAACGCGCGCGCCGGATCCTCTTCGAGCGGAGCGACGGCCATGACCCCGCGCAAGTGCAGGGACGGGGCGGCGGCGACGCGCTCGGCGAGCTCGACGATGCCGTCTGGCGCGACTCCCCCGCGGCCGGGATCGTCGGTCATGTTGACCTGCACGAACGCATCGATGGGACGCTCCACGTCAGCGAGCGCGTCGACGAGCCGATCCCGGTCGATCGAGTGGATCGCGTGGGCGTAGCGGGCGGCCTGGCGCGCCTTCTTCGTCTGCAACTGGCCGATGTAGTGCCAGTTGAGGCCGAGCGACGCGAGTTCCGCCGCCTTCTCCTGCGCCTCCTGGTGCCGGTTCTCACCGACGTCCCGGACGCCCAGTTCCGCGAGTTCCCTGACGAGGCTCGCGGGGTGGAACTTTGTCACGACGATCAGGGTGATCTCGTCTTCGGAGCGGCCCGCGGCGCGGCATGCATCGGCGATGCCGCCCCGGACCTCGGCGAGCCTGTCACCGAGGCCGGGATGGAGCACCGTTTCCGCAGCCATTTACTTCAGGAACTCGGGGATGTCGAGGTCGTCGTCGTCATCGCCGTCGAACGCCGGATCTGAGATCTGCGCCTCGACGGGCGGGTTCGAGAGCACCTCGCCGAACTGGCCGGTCACGGGCTGCTTCGTCTCCGCGGACTCGCGGTCGCCGCCCGCGTTGAAGCCGGGGAAGCCGAGGCCGGTCGCCTCGCCCGTCGCCGCTGCGGTGACGGTGCGCCCGGATCCGGATCCGGATCCGCTGCGGTCCGAGGCCTCCTCGAGGCTCTCGACGTGGCTGCCGCGGCGGCCGCGCTCCGGAGCGGCTGCGGGCTGCGCCGCCTGGTCCTGGTCGAAGCCGGCCGCGATCACGGTCACGCGCACCTCGTCGCCGAGCGTGTCGTCGATGACCGTTCCGAAGATGATGTTCGCCTCGGGGTGCACGACGTCCTGGACGAGCGTCGACGCCTCGTAGATCTCGCTGAGCGCGAGGTTCGAGGAGCCCTGGATCGAGAGCAGCACGCCGTGGGCGCCCTCAACCGAGGCCTCGAGCAGCGGCGAGGCGACCGCGAGCTCCGCGGCCTTGATCGCGCGGTCGGCCCCGCGCGCGGAGCCGATGCCCATGAGCGCAGCACCGGCGCCCTGCATGACAGACTTGACGTCGGCGAAGTCCAGGTTGATGAGGCCGGGCGTGGTGATGAGGTCGGTGATGCCCGAGACGCCGGCGAGCAGGACCTGGTCGGCGGCGGCGAAGGCCTCGATCATGCTGATGCCGGGCTCGCTGATGTCGAGCAGGCGATCGTTCGGCACCACGATGAGCGTGTCGACGGCCTCGCGGAGAGTGTGTACGCCAGCGTCGGCCTGCGCGGCGCGGCGCTTGCCCTCGAAGCTGAACGGGCGGGTCACGACGCCGATGGTCAGCGCGCCGATCGACTTGGCGATGCGCGCGACGACGGGAGCCGCGCCCGTGCCGGTGCCGCCGCCCTCGCCCGCGGTCACGAAGACCATGTCGGCGCCGGCGAGCGCCTCCTCGATCTCTTCCGCGTGATCCTCGGCGGCACGGCGGCCGACCTCGGGATCCGCGCCCGCGCCGAGGCCCCGCGTGAGCTCGCGGCCGACGTCGAGCTTGACGTCGGCGTCGCTGAGCAGCAGCGCCTGCGCGTCGGTGTTGACAGCGATGAACTCCACACCGCGCAGCCCGAGCTCGATCATTCGATTGACAGCGTTGACGCCGCCGCCACCGACTCCGACGACCTTGATCACCGCGAGGTAGTTCTGGTTGCCTGACACCTGGATCCTCCGCCCCAACCTTCAACCTCTAGCTGAAGTTAAAAGTTAGTATTGCCGTATACACTTCCTGCGCACAACGCTATGGGTACGGCCTCGAAGCGGGCCGCAGACACGCCGGTTTCTCCGGCACCTTTTCGTCGATTCGGCCACCCCGCGTCAGGAATCGCCCCGCGCTACTGGAAGACCGGAGCGCCCGGCGAGGACACGTCGACCTGCGAGACCGGGCGCTCCTGCGCCGCGAGGGAGGCGAGCATGCGCTGGAGCACGAGGGCCTTGTACGCCGAGCGCTCAGCGTCACCCCAGATCACCTCGACGCCGCTCGTCAGTGCGAAGGTCACGTCCTGGCCGCTCGACGCGGAGACCGCTGCCACCTGGGCCCGGAGCTCCGCGGGCATGTCCCTGAGGGCGCGCGCGGCCGTGCGGAACGGGACACCCGAACGGTCCGCGAGCGCCCCCGTTCCGACTGGGACGCCCTCTGCAGGCGCGTCGGCGCTCGACAGGAGGACCCCGGCCGCGTCGTAGACAGAGAATATCTCCCCCTCCTTGATCGACATGACCGGCACGCGCTCCTCGATGCGCACGATGAGCGTCGACGGCGGCACACGCTCGACCGCGTAGCGCTGCACGAGCGGGAACGGCTCGAGCGCCTGGTGCACCTCCGCGTCGTCGACGAGCGCGAGCGGCACGCCATCGAAGCGCGCGAGCGCGCCCGTGACGTCGTCGGGGTTCATCGCCTGCGTTCCCTCGACCTGGATGTCTCGCACCGCCATGAGCGGGGTGAACACCCCGGCAAGGACGAAGAGCGCGAGCCCGAGCACCGCGCCGCCAGCGATGAGCCACACGCGCCGTCGCCTGCGGGAGTCGGCGGAGAAGCGCTTCCGCTCGCTCCGGATCCTCGCGCGCCGCTGCCTGCCCGCAGCCTTCAGCCGCTTCTCCGCCGCGCGCACGGGATCCTCGTCGCGCTCGCCGCGCCGGAGACTCAGCGCGCGGCCGGCGGCCTTCGCCTCGCGGACCTCGCTGAGGTCGACGGTCTCCGCGGCGTCCGGGGCGACGGACGGAGCGGCCGCGGGCTCCTCGGCGGCCGTTCTGGCGGGCGCTGACCCGGCGGTCATCGATTCGGCGGTCGCCGGATCCGGATCCGGATCCGCCCCCGCAGACTCCTCAGCAGGCCGCCGTACAGGGCGGCGCAGCGTGACCGCGCGCCTCAGCGCGTCCGCCGTGGCCGAGGAGAGGTGGGTGGCGGCACCGTCGCCCACTCGTCCCAGACCGGGCCGCGCAGCCTCCCCGCCCTCCTCGGGCGCGGGAGCGGGCTCGGCCTCCGGGCGCCGCTCGGGCGACCGGTCGAAGCCGCTCGGGCGCTTCACCGGCCCTCGGACTCGAATCGGCCGCGCAGCGCCTCGACGACCTGCGGGATGATGCGGTAGACGGTGCCGCAGCTCATCGTGACCATGACGTCGCCCGGCCGCGCGATCTCGGCCAGGTGGTCGGCCGCGCGCTGCCAGTCGTCGATGTAGTCGACGCGTGCGGGATCGGCGAAGTCGTTCGAGACGAGCGCGCCCGTGACCCCCTCGACGGGATCCTCCCTGGCGCCGTCGACCGCGAGCACGACCGTGTGGTCGGCGCCGCGCTCGAGCACCTCGGCGAACTCGCGGTGGAAGAGGCTCGTGCGGCTGAAGAGGTGCGGCTGGTGGATCGCGATGAGCCGGCCGTCGCCGACGACGGCGCGCGCCGAGTCGAGGAGCGCCGCGACCTCGGTCGGGTGGTGCGCGTAGTCGTCGTAGACCCGCACTCCCCCGACCTCAGCGTGAAACTCGAAGCGCCGCTTGGTGCCGCCGAACCCGGCGATCGCGTCGAGCGCCTGCCCCGCCTCGAAGCCGAGGCCGGTGAGCACCGCGAGCGCTCCGACCGCGTTCACGGCGTTGTGGCGCCCGAACACCCGCAGCTGCGTGGCGTAGCGCGCGCCGTCGATCTCGACCTCGAAGCGCACGGGGCCCGAGTCGTCGACCGAGACAATCCGCACGTCGGCGTCGGCCGCCTCGCCGAAGGTCCTGATGGGCGCGTGCTCCCCCGCCCGCAGCTCCGCGAGCACCTCGAGCGCGCCCGGGTCGTCGGCCGAGATCACGACGAGCTCGCTCGCGCCGCGCGCGAAGTCGACGAACGCGCTCATGAAGGCCTCACGCGAGCCGTAGAAGTCCAGGTGCTCGGGGTCGACGTTCGTGATGAGCGCGACCGAGGTGTCGTAGAGCAGGAACGACTTGTCGGACTCGTCCGCCTCGATGACGAAGAGCTCGTCCGATCCCGGCGCGGCGCTCACGCCGAGCGACTCGATGATCCCGCCGTTCACGAACGAGGGGTCGGCGCCGATGCCGAGGAGCCCCGTCACGAGCATGCCGGTCGAGGTGGTCTTGCCGTGCGCACCGGCGACCGAGACGACGCGCTTGCCGCGCGCGAGCCACGCGAGCGCCTGCGAGCGGTGCAGCACGGGGAGGCCGTCCGCGAGGGCGCGCTGGTACTCGGGGTTGTCCTGCCACAGCGCGCCCGTGACGACGAGCGTGTCGGCGTCGCCGACGTTCGCGGCGTCGTGGCCGATCGCGACCGGGATCCCGAGCTCCTCGAGCGCGACCGTCGAGTAGTTCGAGCTGCGGTCGGAGCCCGTCACGCTGACACCGGCCTCGTGCATCATGCGCGCGATGCCGCTCATGCCGGAGCCGCCGATGCCGACGAAGTGGACCCGTCCGAGCTCGTCGGGGATCTCCATCTCGAGATCGGGGTAAATCATGTTCGGGCCTCCTCGGGGCTCAGGGCCGCCCCACATTCGCACTGCGCTCGACCGCACTCTGCGCGAGCGACACTCCAGCGTACCGCGGTCATGGCTGGCTCCCCTGCGACTGGCGCGTCAGCGCGTCGTCAGCGCCTCGCGCACGAGGGCGAGGAGCTGCTCGGTGCCGTCGAGCCGGCCCGCATCGCTCGCGCGCGCCGACATCTCCGCGAGCCGTTCCGGGTCGCGCACGAGCGGCAACAGCGCTCCGGACACCCAGGCCGGCGTCAGTTCGGAGTCCTCGACGAGGAGGGCGCCGCCCGCCTCGACGACGCCCGCGGCGTTGAAGCGCTGCTCGCCGTTGCCGAAGCTGTAGGGCACGAAGACCGCGGGGATCCCGAGGCCCGCGAGCTCGCTCACGGTCGTGGAGCCGGCGCGCGACACGGCGAGGTCGCACGCGGCGAAGGCGAGGTCCATGCGGTCGCAGTACGGGATCACCTCGTAGCCCGCGACGCCCGGGTCCTCGAGCTCGGTGAGCCCGCCCCAGACGTGGAGCACCTGCACCCCTGCGTCGACGATCTCGCGCGCCGAGCCGGAGATCCCCTGGTTGATCGCCCGCGCCCCGAGCGAGCCGCCCGTCACGAGGAGCGTGGTCCGTTCCGGATCAAGCCCGAAGTGCGCGCGGGCCTCGGCGCGGAGCGCGCCGCGGTCGAGGCGCGCGATCTCGGGCCTGAGCGGCATGCCGGTCACGCGGGCGTGCGGGATCGGGGTGCCGGCGAACGTCACCCCGACGAAGCGCGTGCTGCGCGCGCCGAGCTTGTTCGCCATGCCGGGCTTCGCGTTCGCCTCATGGATCACGACGGGCACGCCCTCCTTGGCGCCCGCGCGGTACGCGGGGGCCGAGGCGTAGCCACCGAAGCCGACGACGACGTCGATCTTGCGCTCGCGGATCAGTGCGCGCACTTGCCGCACGGCGCGCGCGAAGCGAGCGGGGAACTTGAGCGCCGCGAGGTTCGGCCGCCGCGGGAACGGCAGACGCGCGATGTGCGCGAGCTCGTAGCCGCGCTCGGGCACGAGCCGCGCCTCGAGGCCCTCCCGCGTGCCGAGCACGAGGATCTGGGCGTCCGGCTCCTCCGCGCGGATCAGGTCGGCGAGCGCGAGGAGCGGGTTCACGTGT
Organism: Leucobacter luti; assembly: GCF_050310065.1. Taxonomy (GTDB): domain Bacteria; phylum Actinomycetota; class Actinomycetes; order Actinomycetales; family Microbacteriaceae; genus Leucobacter; species Leucobacter luti_B. Next base: position 2,258,456 of record NZ_CP190007.1, read on the forward strand.
CCCGCCGTGCCACCGCCAGCGAGCAGGTAGTTCGTCAAATGAGCTTCCCTCCGTCGACCGCGCCGGTCTCGGCGCGGTACTGGACGCCGTCGCGCGCGATCGAGATGACCACGCCGATGGCGATGAGACACGCAATGAGCGCCGTACCGCCGGCGCTGATGAGCGGGAGCGGCACGCCGAGCACCGGGAACACCCCGATCACGACGCCGATGTTCACGAAGGCCTGGCCGACGATCCAGACAAGAATCCCGCCGACCACAGCCTTGCCGAAGCGATCCCGCGCCCCGGAGATCACCTTGAGCATCACGACCGCGAGCGCGATGAAAAGCACGATCACGAGGAGCGCGCCGATGAGCCCGAGCTCCTCGCCGATGATCGCGAAGATGTAGTCGTTGTCGGCCGCGGGGAGCCACGACCACTTTGCTTTCGATCCGCCGAGGCCGACGCCGAAGAGGCCGCCGCCCGCGAGCGCCCACAGGCCGTGCAGCGGCTGCCAGCCGAGGCCGGAATAGTCGGTGTTGCCGGTCGCGTGGCCGAAGAGTCGCTGCATGCGGTTCGGGCTCGTGACGACGAAGAACACGACCGCGAGCGCGCCGCCGGCCGCGATGACCGCGAGCGACTTCCCGCTCACCCCGCCGAAGAACATCGCGCCGAACACGAGTGCGGCCATGATGAGCACGGTGCCGAGGTCGCGCCCGAGCAGCACGACGCCGAGCGCGATGAGCGCACCGGGCACGACGACCGGAATGATCTCGTGCTTCATCTGGCCGAGGAGCGGCTCCTTCCGGAGAAGCACCGTGCCGACCCAGATCACGAGCGCGAGCTTCAGCGCCTCGGAGGGCTGCGCGCCGAAGCTGCCGATCTGGATCCAGTTCCGGTTGCCGTAGACCTCGATGCCGAGCGGCGTGAACACGAGCATCTGGAGCGCGATCCCGAGCCCGAGCAGCACCCAGGCCCAGCGTTTCCAGAAGCTGATGGGCATCGCGGCCGCGATGAGCATGAGCGGGATCCCGATGATCGCGAACGTCGCCTGACGCCAGAAGCCACCGAAGAAGCCCTGCTCTGCCAAGTACGAGGTGATCGAGGACGACGAGAGCACCATGATGAGCCCGAAGCCGACGAGCAGGAAGGTGATCGAGTAGAGCGCGATGATCGTGCCGTCAGTTCCCGTGCGCAGCACGGACCCGAGGTGGATGCGCGCCTGACCGGGGACCCTGGGCCCCGAATCGGCGGGAGTCGCGGCCATCGCTGCTACTCCAGCTCCCGAACGGCGGCCTGGAACTTCCTGCCGCGGTCCGCGTAACCGTCGAACTGGTCCATCGAGGCCGCGGCCGGCGAGAGCAGCACGGTGTCGCCCGGCCGCGCCATGCGCACGGCCTCGCGCACGACGTCTCGCATGACCGCCGCGCCGTCCACCCTGCCGTCCGCGCCCGCGGCGGAGGCGATCTCGACGATCGGCCGCTCGCCCAGGTGGTGGCGGAGGGCGCGCAGCACGGGCTCACGGTCCTCACCGATCACGATCGCGCCGCGCAGGCGCTCGGCGTGGGTCTCGACGAGGCCGTCGATGTCGACGCCCTTCAGGAGGCCGCCCAGGATCCAGACGACGTCGCGCATCGCCCTGATCGATGCGTCTGCCGCGTGCGCGTTCGTCGCCTTCGAATCGTCGACGAAGCGCACGCCGCCGATCTCGCCCAGCTGCTGCGCGCGGTGCGGATCGGGGGTGAAGCTCAGGATCGCCTGCGCGATCTCGCCCGGCTCGACCCCGCGGGCCCGCGCGAGCGCCGACGCGGCGAGGATGTTCTGCACCATGTGGGGCTGCGCGATCCCGCGCTCGGCGAGCTCGTCGAGCGTGACGAGCTCGAACGCCTCGCCGCGCCGCTCGGCGTGGAAGCCGCGGTCGACGAGGATGCCCTCGACGAGGCCGAATCCGCTCGGCGGCGGGCTGTCGAGCCCGAAGCTGATGGCGCGGGCGCCCTCGACGACGTCGGCGTCCTCGACCATCCGCTCCGTCTCCGCATCCGCGCGGTTGTACACGCAGGCGACCTGGGTGTTCTCATACACCCTGGCCTTCGCGGCCCAATAGGCCGCGGCGCTGCCGTGCCAGTCGAGGTGGTCGTCAGCGAAGTTCAGACAGGCGCTCGCGTACGGGGAGATCTTGCCGAGCCGCTCGAGCTGGAAGCTCGAGAGCTCGACCACGATCGCGTCGTAGCCCTGCGGGTCCCGAAGCGCGTCGAGGATCGGCGATCCGATGTTCCCCGCCGGGGTCGCGCGCAGGCCGCCCGCGACGAGCATGTGCGCCGTGAGCTGGGTCGTGGTGGTCTTGCCGTTCGTCCCGGTGATGCAGATCCAGTCCGCGATCCGTGCCGTCTTGTCGCGCAGGCGCCAGCCGAGCTCGATGTCGCCCCACACCGTGACGCCGCGCGCCGCGGCCCAGGTCGTGAGCGGGTGATCCGGCCGGTACCCCGGCGACACCACGACGAGCTCGGGATCGAACGCCGTGAGGTCGGCGAGCTGGGCGTCGTCCTCCGGGGCGTCGAAGCGCTCGGCGCCGATCACGTCGAGCAGCCGTTCCCGCTCGGGATCCGGGGCCCCGTAGATCACGCGCACCCGGGAGCCGAGCTCCACGAGCGTGTCCGCGACCGAGAACCCCGTGACGCCGAGGCCGAGCACCGCGACCCGCAGCCCCGACCAGTCGTGGTGCCAGCTCGTGAGCGCCGCGACGCGGTCCGCGACCGTGCCCGCTGAGCTGTCGGCGTTTGCTCCGCCCTGTGCCTCGTTCACGTCTTCCCCCGTCACTGCTGCAGCAACCATTCGCCGTAGAAGGCGCCGACGCCGGCGATCACGAAGAGGCCTGCGATGATCCAGAACCGCACGACAACCGTGACCTCGGCCCACCCCTTCAGCTCGAAGTGGTGGTGGATCGGGCTCATGAGGAAGATCCGCTTGCCCTTGGTGAGCTTGAAGTAGAGCCGCTGCACGATGACCGAGCCCGTCTCGACGATGAAGAGGCCGCCGATGAGGACGAGGAGCAGCTCTGTGCGGGTCAGGATCGCGAGCGCGGCGATCGCGCCGCCGAGGCCCATCGATCCGGTGTCGCCCATGTAGACGTGCGCCGGGCTCGTATTCCACCAGAGGAAGCCCGCGAGGCCGCCAACGAAGGCCGCCGCGATGACGGCGAGGTCCATCGGGTCGCGCACCTCGTAGCATCCGGCCTCCCCGGGGGCCGCAGCGCAGCTCTGCGCGGCCTGCCAGAAGCCGATGATGAGGTAGGCGCCGAATGCGAAGATCGAGGCGCCGCCCGCGAGGCCATCGAGGCCGTCTGTCACGTTGACCGCGTTCGTCGCCGAGGTCACGATGACCATGACCCAGAGCACGAACAGGCCGACGCCCAGGATCGGGCCGAAAACCATGAAATCGAAGGGCAGGTCGCGGAACAGCGAGATGCTCGTCGAGGCGGGTGTGAGGCCCTGCGCGTTCGCGAACTGGAGCGCGAGCAGCGCGAAGACGACGGCGACGACGATCTGGCCGATGATTTTCGCCCAGCCGCCGAGCCCGAGCGACTGCTGCTTCCTGGTCTTCAGGAAGTCGTCGATGAAGCCGACCGCGCCGGCGCCGACGGCCATGAGGATCACGAGCAGCGCGGAGGGCGACGGCGTCTCCCCCATGATGAGCTTGCCGAGGAAGTACGCGATGACCGAGCCGGAGATGAAGATCAGGCCGCCCATCGTGGGCGTCCCGCGCTTCGCGAAGTGCGACTGCGGGCCGTCCTCGCGGATGAACTGGCCCCAGTGGAGCTTCCGGAAGCCGCGCACGAAGAGCGGCGTCAGGAGCAGTGAGTACAGCAGCGAGAAGCCGCCGGCGATGAGCAGCGCGATCATGCGAATGCCTCCCCCAGTCGATCGCCCAGATGCCTGAGCCCTGCGGAGTTCGAAGACTTGACGAGCACCGTGTCGTTCGGCCTGAGCGTGCGCTCCAGGTACGCGAAGGCGGAGTCCTGATCCTCGAAGAAGACGCTCTCGCCGTCCCAGGATCCCTCGTTGATGGCGCTGATGTGGAGGTGGCGCGCCTCCGCGCCGACGACCACGAGCTCGGAGATCCGCAGGCGCACGGCCTGCAGGCCGATCCTGATGTGCTCCTCGATCGAGTACTCGCCGAGCTCGCTCATCGCGCCGAGCACGGCGACGCTGCGCCCCTCGGGCTTCGCGATTTGGGCGAGCGTGCGGAGGCCGGCCGCCATCGAGTCGGGGCTCGCGTTGTAGGCGTCGTTCACGATCGTGATCCCGTCGCGGCCGCCCATCACCTCCATGCGCCAGCGCGCGGCGCGGGTCGCGCCCTCGAGCGATTCGGCGACCTCTGCGAGCGAGAGCCCGAGCTCGAGGCCGACGGCGGCCGCCGCGAGCGCGTTCGTGACGTGGTGCTCGCCGAGCACGCGGAAGGACACCGGCTGCGACGCGCCGTCGGCGTGGATCGTGAAGCGCGTGCCCGAGGCGTCGGAGTCGACGTCGCTCGCGCGCACGTCGGCCTCGGGGTGGAGCCCGAACCAGCGCACGCGGGCGCGGGTGAGCTCGGCCATGCGGGAGACGTAGGCGTCGTCGCGATTGAGCACGGCGACCGCGGTCTCGGGAAGATCCTGGACCATCTCGCTCTTCGTGCGGAAGGTCGTCTCGATGCCGCCGAACTCGCCGGCGTGCGCGAGGCCGACCGTCAACACGACGCCGATCTGCGGGGGCGCCATCCTGGTCAGACGCTCGATCTCGCCCTTTGCGCTCGCGCCCATCTCGGCGACGAGGGTGCGCGTGTCGGCGTCGACGCGCAGCATCGTGAGGGGGCCGCCGACCTCGTTGTTGAATGACTTCTCGGAGGCGACGGTCGCACCGACCCGCTCGGCCATCGCGCCGACGAGGTTCTTCGTCGTGGTCTTGCCGTTGGAACCCGTGATGCCGACGATCGTGAGCCCGCCGCCGGCCCGCACCCGGCGCACGACCTCGGTCGCGAGGGCGCCGAGCGCCTCCGTGGCCTCGGGCACGACGATCTGCGCGACGCGGTCGTCGACCTCGCGCTCGACCACGAGCAACGCGGCGCCAGCGTCAACGGCCTTTGCCGCGAACAGGTGACCGTCGGTCTCCTCGCCGCGCCTCGCGAAGAAGATCTGGCCCGGCCTCACCTCGCGGGAGTCGGTCTGCGACTCGCCGCTGACGATCGTCTCGGGTCCGGAGCCGTCGGCACCTGCGACGAGCCTGCCGCCCGTCGCCTCTGCGATCTCCGCGAGCGTCATGTCGATCACTGGAGCAGTCCTGCCTCGCGGAGCGCTCCGCGTACTTCGTCGCGCGCCGAGTAGGGAAGAACCTGCCCGGCGATTTCCTGGTGGTCCTCGTGTCCGGGACCGGCATACAGGATAACGTCATCGGGTTCGGCGAGCGAAACCGCGAGGCGCACGGCCGCGCGCTGGTCGCCCTCCTCGATGACCTCGGCGTGCTCCGCCGAGCGCGCGCCGGCGAGCAGCTGCGCACGGATCGCCTCCGGCGGCTCAGAGCGCGGGTGGTAGTCGCAGATGATGACGACGTCGGAGCCCTCGGCGGCGATCCGCCCCATCTCCTCGCGCTTCGTCGTGTCGCGGTCGCCATCCGCCCCGAACATGAAGATCACGCGGCCGGGGGCAACCTCGCCGAGCGCGTCGAGCATGGCCGTGAACGCTCCGGGAGTGTGCCCGTAGTCGACGAAGAAGCGGGGGCCGCCGGCCGCCGGATCCGACATCTCCTCGAGGCGCCCGGGAATGTAGACCGGGATCCGGCCCCGCGTGAGCCCCTGCTCGACCTGGGAAATCGGGATGCCGGCCTCGTGCAGCATGATGAGCGCGAGCGCCGCGTTCTCGGCCATGAATCGGCCGAAGAGCGGCACGCTGCCACGGAAGTGGGCCCCCTCGGGGCCCTGCAGTACGAAGGAGACGCCGTCGAGGGTCTGCGCGGTGACCGCGAGGTGCCAGTCGGCGTCCTGGCCGTACTCGGTCGCGAGACGGGTCACGGGAATCTGGGACTCGCGCGCGATGCGCTGACCGTACGGCGTGTCCACGACGACGACGCCCCGCTCGGCGTGCTCCGGGGTGAAGAGCGCGAGCTTCGCCTGGAAGTAGGTTTCGAGGTCGCCGAACTCGTCGAGGTGGTCCTGCGAGAAGTTGTTGAAGGCGACGACGTCGAAGTGGACGCCGTCGAGCCGGTGACGCACGACCGCCTGGGCGGACACCTCGAGCGCGACGCCCTCGACGCCCTGCTCGACCATGCGCGCGAGCAGACCGTGGAGCTCGGAGGACTCCGGGCTCGTGAGGTTCGAGACGATGACCTCGTCGCCGATCCGGCGCTCGGCGGTCGAGCTCAGCCCCGCGACGAGGCCGGCGGCCCGGAGCAGCTCGGCGAGCACATAGACGACGCTCGTCTTGCCGTTCGTGCCCGTGATGCCGAAGGTCTTCGCCGGGAAGTCGGCCGTGCCATAGACGGCGGCGGCCACCTCGCCCATGATCTCGCGCGGGTGCTCGGCAGAGACGAGGATCGGGATCCTGGATCCCGCGGCGCGTGCGAGCTCGGCGCCCCTTGAGTCGGTGAGCATCGCCACCGCACCCGCGGCCTCCGCCTGCGCGGCGAACTCGCCGCCGTGGCGGCGCGCGCCCGGCATGCCGATGTAGAGGTCGCCCGCCCGGATGTCGCGCGAGTCGAGCGTGACGCCCGTCGCCGAGAGCCCGAGGGGCGACGGGCCCGCCGGGTCCACGGAGAGTCCGAAGCGCTCCGCGACCGCATCGAGCGGCGCGGGGGTCGGGTTCTTCGGTCGAATGCTCAGCGCATCTCCGGTACTCACGTGGGTGTGCCTCCTGGGCGTGGGAATCAGTACTCAGTGGGGAGCGGTGTGAACTCCCCAGTGGAAGGCGGAATGTTGAAGGTGCGAATCGTCGCCTCGGCGACATCGCGGAACGCGGTGATCGCGGCGACGCCGCCGTCACCCGCCGTCGGGTATGCGATCGATGCTACCGCGACATACTGCGGATCATCGGCGGGAAACACCCCGGCGAAGGAGTGCACGAAGTCGGCGCGGTAGCCGCCCTGGCCATCAGACTGCTCTGCGGTTCCTGTCTTCCCGGCGAGTCGATACCCGGGGATGTCGATGAACTTCGTGAACCAGCCCTCGTGGACCACGGTCTCGAGCATCGCCATCACCTGGTCGGAGGTGTCCTTCGAGACGGCCGTCACCTTGTCACCGTGGTCGAGCTCGTGCACCTTGCCGTCGGCGTCGGTGCAGGACTTCACGATGCTCGGCGGCACGCGCACTCCGTCGTTCGCGATCGCCTGGAAGGCGCCAGCGGTCTGCACGATCGTCGACGAGAGGCCCTGTCCGAACATCGTGTTGTAGGCGGTCTGGCGGTCCCAGTCCTGATACGGGATCAGCATGCCCGTGTCCTCGAGCGGCATGCCCGCCTCCGTCCTGATCCCGATCCCGAACTTCTGCAGGTAGTCGTAGCGCGTTTCGGGGCTCATCTGGTTGCCGAGCGTCGCCGTGCCGACGTTCGATGACTGCGTGAGGATGCCGGTGAGCGTCCACTGCATGGGCCCGTGGTTGAACGAGTCACCGAAGCGCACGCCGGGCTCGGGCTCCAGGTGGTCAGGGGTGAGATTGCGGGTGGCCGGGGTCGCGAGGCCCTGGTCGATGAGCGAGGCGGCCGTGATCATCTTGAAGGTCGATCCGGGCTCGTACGGCGCGACGAAGGAGCGCGCCTCGCGCTTCGTGGGATCCGAGGCGTCGACATCGTTCGGGTCGACCGAGCCGTCCTCGGCGACCGCCACCAGCTCGCCCGTCTTGACGTTCATCACGACGAGGTAGCCCGAGGCCGCCCCCACCTTGTCGACCTGCGCGTTGATCGCCTGCTGGGCCTCCCACTGGAGATCGCGGTCGATCGTGAGCTGCACCGTGCCGCCGTTGACCGCCTTCTGCTCCACGACCACGCTGCCGGGCAGTGCGACGCCGTCGGCCCCGCGCTCGTAGGTCTCAGAGCCGTCGGTGCCCGTGAGGCAGTCGTTCTGCGACACCTCGACGCCCGACTGGGGCACGTCCTCGAAGCCGGAGAAGCCGATGATGTTGCCGCCGACTGCGCCGTTCGGGTAGGTGCGAGAGTGGTGGCTCTCGAACGTGAGCCACGGGATGCTCAGCTCCTTCAGCTTGTTGAGCTGCCCTAGGTCGATCGAGCGCTGCACGTAGGCGAAGTCGGACTTCTCGTTATCCTTCAGCGCATCGTCGACGATCTTCTGGATCTCCTCGGGCTTCTGCCCGGTCACCTCGCCGATCTCTGCGAAGGCCTGCTTCGACGTGACCTTCACCGTGCCGACGCCCCGCTCCGTATCCGTGCGCCAGAAGGTGCCGCCGTTGAGCTTCGTGTTCTTCGGCGAGAGCTGCACGTCGTAGCGCTCGTCGGTCGTCGCGAGCACCTCGCCGTTGCGATCGACGATGTCGCCGCGCAGGCTCGGGATCGAGACGGGCACGGCGCGCTTGTCCTTGGCGTCGGCGTTCAGCGCGGCGGCCGACACCATCTGCACATCGACGAGCCTGATCAGGAACACGAGCGCGGTGACGACGACTATGCCGAGTGCGACGACTCGGCGCAGCCTGCTGCTGCGCGTCCTCAGCATCCAGTTCCTCCCGGTGAGAGCCGGCTAGTGGGTCTCGGGAGCCGGCAGTTTGCCCTTCCACCGTACCGGCGCCTCGCCGGTTGCGGCCTGAGCCGCCCCGGCCTTTCCGGAGTTTCGGGGCACGAGGAGTCCCTCCGCGTCGACGACCGGCATGTTCTCGAGCGTCGAGTTCGGGATGATGTTGCTGCTCGCCTCCTCCGTCGGCGAGTCGAGCGTGCCGAGCACGGCGCCGTCGCTCAGCCGCATCGAGGCTGGCCGCGCGTTCTGCACCATGCCGAGCGCTGCGGCGTTCTCCGCGAGATTCTGCGGCGACGCGAGCTTGTCCACGTTCTGCGAGAGCACCCGCTCGACGCGGGTCAGGTCGCGCTGCTCGATTTCGAGCGCGCGCGCCTCGTAGGCGCCCTGCGAGATCGCGATGCTCAGGCCGAGCTGCGCCGCCAGGATCCCGAGCACGACGCCGACGGCGACGAGCGCCCCAGCAAGCGGGCTCTTGGCCGAGCGCCGCCCGGCGCCGGTGCTCGGCTCCGGCGCAATGCGGAGGTGCCGCTCATCGGGGCTGGCCGGCGTGCTTGGCCTGCTCGGGGCGCCAGACGCGCTCCCCGGTGCCGGGTACGCCGCGAGGACATCGCGGTCGAGATCGACCGGAACGGTGTTGTTCATCGCACGTCCCTCGTTCGTTCGGCGGCGCGCAGTCGCACCGGGATGGCCCGCGGATTGCGGTCTCGTTCTTCGTCGCTGGCGAGCTCGGCGCCCCTGGTGAGGAGGCGGAACTCGGGGCGATGCTCGGGGAGTTCGACGGGGAGGCCCGCCGGCGCCGTCGACTTGCTGCGCTTCGCGAGCTCGCGCTTCACGAGCCGGTCCTCGAGCGACTGGTACGACATGATCACCGCGCGGCCGCCCAGGTTCACGAGGTCGAGCGCCGCGGGGATCGCGCGCTCGAGCACGGCGAGCTCACCATTGACCTCGATGCGCAGCGCCTGGAACACGCGCTTCGCCGGGTGGCGCTGATCCCGCACCGCGGCGGGCGTCGCCCCCTGCAGGATCTCCACCAGCTGGCCGCTGCGCTCGATCGGCGCCGCGGCGCGCGCCGCGATGATCGCCCGGGCGTAGCGGCCCGCGAGCGGCTCCTCGCCGTAGCGCTCGAAGATGGCCCGCAGGCGCCCCTCGGGAGCCTGCGCGAGCACGTCGGCGGCGGTCTCGCCGCGCGACTGATCCATCCGCATGTCGAGCGGCGCGTCCTGCGCGTAGGCGAAGCCGCGCTCGGCCTCGTCGAGCTGCAACGAGGAAACACCCAGGTCAAAGAGGACGCCGTCGATCTGCTCGAAGCCGCTCTCGGTGACGGCCCGCGCGATCTCGTCGTAGACGGCGTGCACTCGGATCGCGCGGTCGCCGAAGCGGGCGAGCCGCTTGCCCGCCAGCTCGAGCGCCTCGGTGTCGCGATCGAGGCCGATCACGGTGAGGCCGGGGTGCGCCTCGAGCAGCGCCGCGGTGTGGCCGCCCATGCCGAGGGTCGCGTCGACGACGACGGCGCCCTCCCGCTCCGCCGCGGGGGCGAGGAGCTCGAGGCAGCGCTCGAGCAGCACGGGGGTGTGCAGCTCGCTCGGGTTTCTCTGGTCTTCGGTCATGATCGATCCGGGCTAGAACATGCCCGGGATCACCTCCTCCTCGACGTCAGAGAAGGCGGACTCCTGCTCGTCCAGGTAGGCCTGCCAGGCCTGCGCGTCCCAGATCTCAGCGCGGGATCCCGCGCCGATCACGGCGAGCTCGCGGTCGAGGCCCGCGTACTCCCTGAGGTTCTGCGGGATCGTGATCCGGTGCTGCTTGTCGGGCGTCTCCGAGTGGGCTCCCGAGAGGAACACGCGGAGGAAGTTGCGTGCCTGCTTCGAGGTGAGCGGCGCCTCGCGGACGCGCGCGTGCATGTCGGCGAACTCGGTCTCGCTGAAGACGTAGAGGCAGCGATCCTGTCCCCGCGTGATCACGAGGCCGTCGGCGAGCTCGTCACGGAACTTGGAGGGGAGGATGATGCGGCCTTTCTCGTCGAGTCGGGGCGTGAAGGTACCGAGGAACACAGCTCCCTCCCTCCGTCGACTCGACTTTGGTTTCCCACACTACTCCACTTCCCTCCACTTGAGGAGCTTTCTCCTCCCCTTCTTTTCAGAATCCCTGGAGAATCGCGGATTCCCGGGCCCCGGAATCCGGGCCCTGTTCTCTGGCGCGCGGGAGTCTGGGCCTGTTCCGCGCCGAGAGATCCGCGGATTTCCGCTCCCCGCGCGCGACCACGCCTCTTTCGTGGAGCAAAGTGGAGCGAGTGGAGGCGTGTGGGTTGAGCGGGAGTCGCGCCCCTACTTTCGGCCAATCCCCCGCCGCAAGCGCTCTCAAACGCTGCCGGACTGCCCACGTCTCGGCGCGCACCCACAGAATTGGCCAGTTCCCCGCCCCAAACGGGCTCTATCGGTGCACAACTGACCACTTTCGGCGCGCAGCCGCGGTTGCGGTCGCAGGCCCGGGATCCGACTGCGGATCCCGAGCCGAAAACTCGGCGCATGCAGGCGCCGGCCCCCGTGTCGCAAGGTCACACCGAGAGAAGTGGCCAGTTCCAAGCGGTATACGCCCTCAAGCGGTGCCGAACTGACCAACTCTCGGAGCAGAACGCGCACGGTATCCGGCCCCCGCTCCGGCTCCCGAACACGCCCCGACAGAATCGGCCAGTTCCACGAGGTAAACGCCCTCAAGGGGTACCGAACTGACCAACTCTCGGAGCAGAACGCGCACGGGATCCGGACCCCGCTCGCAAACGCGCACCCACAAATTCGGTCAGTTCCACGCGGTAAACGCCCTCAAGCGGTGCCGAACTGACCAACTCTCGAAGCAGAACGCGAAGGGATCCGGCCCCGGCCCCGGCTCCCGAACACGCACCCACAGAATCGGCCAGTTCCACGCGGTATGCGTCCTCATGCGGTGCCGAACTGACCAACTCTCCAAGTGCGAGCGCGCACCGAACCCACTGCACCCCCAGCGCACACGAAAAAGGCGGCCCGCAACTGCGGACCGCCTCTGGCAAAACCCGGGGCGCTAGCGCTCGCCCTCCATGCGCTCGTTCCACCGGCGCTCGGCGCGCTCGCTGAGCGATTCCTTGCTGGGGCGGGGGGCGCGGCCCTCGCGGTTGGGCTCATCGACCGAGGCCTCGGAGGAGCCGCGGGAGAGCATGAGCATCACGCCGCCGACCATCACGGCAAAGCCGACGAGGCCGAGCCAGAGCTGTTGCGCCGCGACGCCGCCGACGAGCACGCCGACCCCGACGAGTACGACGATCACCCCGAGGACAAGGGAACGGTAGTTGGTTCGACGGCGGACTCCGCCCGTCGTCTGCATCACGTCAGCCTCGCTGCGATAGAAGCCGCGCTCCATCTCGTCAAGCAACCGCTGCTCGTGTTCTGACAGCGCCATGACGATCCCTCCTGGTGATAAAAATCTGGTACCCAACAGTCTACGTTGCCGGTGCGCCACTAGGCTAGTTACGTGCACGAAACCACCCGACTCGCAGGCCTTGTTCAGGAGCGGATCAACGACGTCGTCGCCCGCCACAGGAAGGCGCTCGAGCCCCTCGGCCCAGACACGGAAGCCCTGCTCAACGAAGCAATCGGTTTCCTCTCGGGAGGAAAGCGCTTCCGCGCCCAGTTCGCGGTGCTCGGCTACCGCGCAATCCGACCGCTCGACCTCGAGGGTGAGGTCGGCGAGGAGCTCGGCGCGGCCCTCGACGCGGCCTGCTCGCTCGAGCTCTTCCACGCGGCGGCCCTCATCCACGACGACGTCATCGACCGCTCGGACACCCGCCGCGGCCGCCCGGCGGCGCACCGCATGTTCGCGGCCCTGCACGCCACGAACAGCTGGCGCGGCTCGGCCGACCACTTCGGGCTCGCCGGTGCGATCCTGCTGGGCGATCTGCTGCAGTCCTGGGCGGACGAGCTCATGCAGTCCGCGTGCGATGCGATCCGGGATCCCGAGCGCTCGCGCCGCGCCCGCGAGCACTTCAACCGCATGCGCAGCGAGGTCGCCCTCGGCCAGTATCTCGACGTGCTCGAGGAGCAGCAGCCCACGTTCGCCCCGCACGACACCCAGCTCGAGCGCTCCACGCGGGTGCTCGTCTACAAGTCCGCGAAGTACAGCGTCGAGGCCCCGCTCCTGATCGGCGCGGCACTCGCGGGGGCGAGCGCGGAGCAGGAGCGCGGGCTCGCGAGCTTTGGGCTCCCCATCGGGGTCGCCTTCCAGCTCCGCGACGACCTGCTCGGCGTTTTCGGCGACGAGGAGCTCACCGGCAAGCCGGCCGGCGACGATCTCGTCGAGGGCAAGCGCACGGTGCTCGTCACCCTCGCGCGGGAGAATCTCCCGGACACGCAGCGCCGGATCTTCGACGATCTTCTCGGCGAGGATCTGGATCGGGATCAGGTCGGCATGCTGCAGACCACGATCCGCGGCAGCGGCGCGGTCGAGCAGGTCGAAGACATGATTTCCCGCAACGTCGACCGCGCGATGGCCGCGCTCGAGAGCGCCCCGGTCCACGCGGACGCGGCGGCGCGCCTGTCGAAGCTCGCCGAGCGGGCCGCGCGGCGTACGTTCTAGCGGAGCCGCGAAGCGAGGCGCGGAAAACCGGCGGCGGCCAACCCCGCCCCGATTCGCCCGCGAACAGACCCTTAGAAGGCCAGCGCCTGCGTCGCCCGCCGCACGGCGCTCTTGCGCCCGGCGCGCAGCGAGTCGACGGGGCGCTCGCCCAACTCCTCGTTCGCGGCGAGCAGCCAGGCGACGGCCTCGTCGTTCGAGAATCCGGCGTCGCGCAGCACGAGCAGCGTGCCGCGCAGCGGCGGCAGGGGGTGGTCCTCGACCACGAACTCGGCAGGCACCTTGACGACGCCGTCGATGCGGAGCGCAGCGAGGTACTGGTCCTCGATGAGCCGGTGGACCTTGCCGGGGCTCACGTCGAAGAGGTCGACGAGCTCCGGGATCGTGAGGAAGGGTGTGTCGGGTGCGATGTTCTCTGGCACATCTTCCACTCTGCCAGTGCGAATGGAAGTGCGCAATCTGCCAAGCCCGGCGCGCGTCCCGCATCCGCATAGCGATATTCCGTAGACTCTCGGCGTGACCCCTGCGCCCACCGACCCGCTGATCGGGCAGACCCTCGACGGGCGATACGCGATCCGCTCGCGAATCGCCCGCGGCGGCATGGCGATGGTCTACCTCGCGAACGACCTGCGGCTCGAGCGCCGCGTGGCCGTGAAGGTCATGCACGAGCACCTCGCCGAGGACGAGAATTTCACCCGCCGCTTCGAGCAGGAGGCGAGGAGCGCGGCACGGCTCTCGCACCCGAACCTCGTCAACGTCTACGACCAGGGGCACGACTACGGCCGCACCTACCTCGTGATGGAGTACCTGCCGAGCATCACGCTGCGCGAGCTCCTGAAGCAGCAGAAGCGCCTCACCGCCGAGCAGTCGCTCGAGATCGGCGAGGCCGTGCTCGCGGGCCTCGCGGCCGCTCACCGGGCCGGGATCGTGCACCGGGATCTGAAGCCCGAGAACGTCCTTCTCGCTGATGACGGCCGGATCAAGCTCGGCGACTTCGGCCTCGCCCGCGCCGTGAGCGCGAACACGACGACCGGCCAGGCGCTGCTCGGCACGATCGCCTACCTCTCCCCCGAGCTCGTGACCCGCGGCATCGCCGACGCGCGCAGCGACCTCTACGCGTTCGGGATCATGCTCTACGAGATGCTCACGGGTACGCAGCCGTTCACCGGCGAGCAGCCGATGCAGATCGCCTACCAGCACGCGCACTCCGAGGTGCCGCTCCCCTCGCTCAAGAGCAGCGAGGCGACCCCCGAGCTCGACGAGCTCGTGCGCTGGACGACGCGGCGCGAGCCCGAGCTCCGCCCGGCCGACGCGGGCGAGGCGCTCGAGCACCTCGCGGCGCTCCGCCGCGGCGAGATCCCGAGCATGGCGACCACGATCCTCCCCGCGGAACTGGAGGGCGACCACCTGACGCCGTCGACGACGGTGCTCGACGGGGCGCAGCAGCAGGCCCTCGCCGCGGACCCCGGTTTCGATCCGGCGCCGGATCAGCACGGCACGACCGTGCTCGGCAGCGGGATTGCGGGCGGGAGTGCGGCGGACGCCGCGGCGCACGATGCCGCAGACACCCCGATCGACCGAGCCGCCAGGGCGGGCGCGAAGCGCGGCAAGCGGGGCCGGATCCTCGCGCTCGCGCTTATCGCGCTCGTGGTGCTCGCGGGCGGCGTCGGCTGGTGGTTCGGGCAGGGGCCCGGATCCAAGGTCGCGGTGCCGGAGGTTGCGGGCACGGAGCTCGCCGCGGCCGAGGCCCAGCTCGCGGATCACTCGCTGCAGGTCGAGGTATTCGATTGCTCGAGCCTCGAGGTGGAGGCGGGGCTCGCGGTCCGCACCGAGCCCGTGGCTGGCACGCGCCTGGATCGGGGATCCTCCGTGCGGCTGTGCCGCTCGACCGGCCCCGAGCTGCTCGCCGTGCCGACGCTCGTGGGGCTGTCGCAGCAGGACGCGAAGGCCGAGATCGAGCACGCCGGCTTCACCTTCGGAAAGGTCGTCGAGGAGCGCTTCTCGGGCGACGATGAGGGTACGGTGCTCGCGGCGCTGGGCGAGAACGGCGACGGGCTCGGGGATTCCTACCCTGAACGGGCGAAAGTCGACCTCATTGTGTCCGCAGGTCCGCTGCCAGACGTTGCGGGGCTCTCGGCCTCCGAGGCGACTAAGCGCCTCGAGCGAGCGGGCCTCACGGTCGACACGTCGCAGAACACCGAGGCGCACAGCGCCGACGTCGCAGAAGGCAGCGTGATCGCGCTGGTCACGACGACCGACCCGGTGCGCCCGGGCGACGCCGTCGCGCTGCAGCTGTCGATCGGCCCAGAACTCTTCCCGATCCCGGACGTGAACGGCATGAGCCTGCAGGACGCGATGAACGCGATCCAGGCCGCCGGCTTCAAGCCGTCGACCCTCGTCCCCGATGCGCTGCGCCAGTTCGCGAAGGCTACGGGCACCGAACCCGGCGCCGGCGAGGAGGTGCCCGCGGGCACCGAGGTGCGCGTGAGAAGCACGATCGCGCTGTAGCCCGCCTGCTCTCTCCCGCCACGCAACGCCGCCCCTGCGCATCGAGTCGGCCGGAAGGCCCCTTTCGCGGCGCCGAATGGGGCCTTCCGGCCGACTCGATCGCGGGAATGGGGCCCTTCGGCCCACTCGGCCCACTCGGCCCACTCGGCCCCTCGGCTGGGCGGCCGCGAGCGCAGAACGGCCCGGGATCCCGATTCTGCTCGGGATCCCGGGCCGCACCCGGATCGAAACCCTAGCGGCTCAGCCGCTTCAGCTCCTCCGCCACCTGGAAGGCGAGCTCGAGAGACTGCATATGGTTGAGCCGCGGGTCACAGACCGACTCGTAGCGTGTCGCGAGGGTGGCCTCGTCGATGTTCTCCGACCCGCCGAGGCACTCGGTCACGTCATCGCCCGTGAGCTCGACGTGCATGCCGCCCGGGATCGTGCCGACCTCGCGGTGCGCCTCGAAGAAGCCCATGAGCTCGTCCATGACGTCGTCGAAGCGGCGCGTCTTGTACCCGGTCGCGGTCGTGATCCCGTTGCCGTGCATCGGATCCGTGACCCAGAGCGGCGTGGCGCCCGCATCGCGCACCCCGGCGAGGAGGCCGGGGAGCACGTCGCGGATCTTGCCCGCGCCCATGCGGGTGATGAAGGTCAGGCGGCCG
Source organism: Leucobacter luti (assembly GCF_050310065.1). Taxonomy (GTDB): domain Bacteria; phylum Actinomycetota; class Actinomycetes; order Actinomycetales; family Microbacteriaceae; genus Leucobacter; species Leucobacter luti_B. The sequence continues at coordinate 2,274,891 of NZ_CP190007.1, forward strand.
GGCTCGCGCTCGGGATCGAGCTTGTCGATGAGCCTGAGCGCGTCGTCCACCGTGGCGGTCGGGCCGAGCTTCACACCGATCGGGTTGCGCACGTGCGAGAGGAACTCGACGTGCGCGCCGTCGAGGTCGCGGGTGCGCTCGCCGATCCAGAGCATGTGCGAGGACGTGTCGTAGAGTTCGCCCGTGCGCGAGTCGATCCGGGTGAGCGGCCGCTCGTAGTCGAGCAGCAGCGCCTCGTGGCTCACGTAGAACTCGGTCTGGGTGAGCGCGGTGTGGTCGACGCCGCACGCGTCCATGAACTTGAGCGCTCGGTCGATCTCCGCCGCCAGCGACTCGTAGCGCTGGTTCGCGGGGTTCGAGACGAAGCCCTTGTTCCAGTCGTGCACCTGGCGGAGGTCGGCGAAGCCGCCCTGCGTGAACGCGCGAATGAGGTTCAGCGTCGAGGCCGAGACATGGTAGCCGCGCACCAGACGGCTCGGGTCTGCGGCACGCGACTCGGGCGTGAATTCGTAGCCGTTCACGAGGTCGCCGCGGTACGCCGGCAGGGTCACGCCCTCGCGCGTCTCGCTGTCGCTCGAGCGCGGCTTCGCGAACTGCCCGGCCATACGGCCCACCTTGATCACGGGCATCGCGGCGCCGTAGGTCAGCACGACCGCCATCTGGAGCAGGGTCTTGACGCGGTCCCGGATCTTGTCAGCGGTCGCCGCCTCGAAGGTCTCGGCGCAGTCCCCGCCCTGGAGCAGGAATGCCTCGCCGCGCGCTGCCGAGGCGAGCCGCTCGCGCAGCTGGTCGGCCTCGCCCGCGAAGACGAGCGGCGGCTGCAGTGCGAGATCCGCTGATGCGCGCGCGACCGCGGCGGCGTCAGGCCACGTCGGCTGCTGCTTCGCCTCGCGCTCGCGATAGGTGTCGAGCTCGGCGATCAGGCGCGCTGCTGCTGTGTCGTCGATCTGGCTCGTCATCGTCGATCCCTCGGTTCAGGTACGGAAAACGCGCGGCTGCGCAGGGCGGCCGCGACCGTTTCAGCCTACTAGTTCCTGCCTGCGAGCTCTGCCTACACGGGCTTGCGTACGCTCGAGGCGTACACGTCCGCGTACTCCTGGCCGCTCAGTCGCTGGATCTCGAGCATGATCTCGTCGGTGACGCTGCGCAGCACGAAGCGGTCGGCGCTCATTCCGTGGAACCGGCTGAAGTCGAGCGGCTTGCCGATGACGGTGCCGATCCGGCGGATCTTCGGGATCTTCGCCCCGATGGGCATGGCCTTCTCGGTGTCGATCATGACGGCGGGGACGACCGCGGCGCCCGATTCGAGCACGAGCCGCGCGACGCCCGTGCGACCGCGGTAGAGCCGCGCGTCCGGGCTGCGGGTGCCCTCGGGGTAGATCCCGAGCACGTCGCCGCGATCCAGCACACTGAGGCCCGTGTTGAGGGACGCCTCTGAGGCCTTGCCTCCGGATCGATCGATCGGGAGCTGGCCGACGGCGAGCATGAACGACTTCACGAGCCAGCCCTTCAGTCCTTTGCCCGTGAAGTAATCGCTCTTGGCGAGGAAGTAGACGCGCCGGTCGATCATGAGCGGCATGAAGAACGAATCGATCACGGAAAGGTGATTTCCGACAATAATCACCGGTCCGGAGGCCGGAATGTTCTCGGCACCCTCCACCCACGGGCGATAGATCGTTTTCAGAAATGGCCCGATGATCAGGTGTTTGAATATCCAGTAGAGCACAGCCCGTGGTTTCCTCTCGACGAGGAACCACAATAGCCGCTCAGCGGTTCCATGCGGGTATGCGTATAGGCTGATTCCGTATATAGGCGCGGCGATGCTGCCCGCGCCTGGCGACCGGTACACGAGGTATCAAAGGAGCTCCCGTGCAACAGACTGAGACCCCGATTCTCATTCCTGCCGTCCCTGAGGACAACATCACCGACCTGCTCGAGCAGCGCGTCGCGGCAACCCCCGATCGTGCGCTGTTTTCGGTGCCCGAGGGCGATGGCTGGCGGGATCTTTCCGCCACCGAGTTCCGCCGGCAGGTCGTCGCGCTCGCGAAGGGCTTCGCCGCCGCGGGCATCGAGCCGGGCGACCGGATCGCGTTCATGTGCAAGACGAGCTACGAGTGGACGCTCGTCGACTTCGCGATCCACTACGCGGGCGCCGTGATGGTCCCCGTGTACGAGACCTCGTCCCCGCTGCAGATCCACTGGATCCTCGAGGACTCGGGCGCGCGGGCGATGCTCACCGAGACGCAGGAGCACGCCGAGCGCTTCGAGGAGATCCGCTCGGAGTCTCCCGCGATCACGCTCGCGTGGCGTCTCGACCAGGGCGGCATCGACGAACTCGTCGCCGCCGGCGCTGGCATCGCCGACGAGGAGATTGAGCGCCGCCGTGGCCTCGCCGTCGGCGCAGACATCGCGACGCTCATTTACACCTCCGGATCGACCGGGCGCCCGAAGGGCTGCGTGCTCACGCACTCGAACTTCGTCGACCTCTCCCGCAACGCCGCGGGCGCGCTCGCCGAGGTGGTGCAGGAGCGGGGCGCCTCGACGCTCCTCTTCGTCACGCTCGCCCACGTCTTCGCGCGCTTCATCTCGGTGCTCGCGATCCACTCTGGCGTGCGCGTCGGCCACCAGGCGGACACGACGCAGCTGCTCCCCGCTCTCGGCTCGTTCAAGCCGACCTTCCTCCTCGCGGTCCCCCGCGTCTTCGAGAAGGTCTACAACTCGGCCGAGCAGAAGACCGAGGCCGAGGGTAAGGGCAAGATCTTCCGCGCCGCAGCGAAGGTCGCCGTGCAGCACTCGGAGGCGCTTGACACCGGCAAGGTGCCCTTCATGCTCGGGCTCAAGTTCAAGATCTTCGACAAGCTCGTCTATTCGACACTGCGCGAGAAGCTCGGCGGCAATGTGCGCTACGCGGTGTCCGGATCGGCGCCGCTCAGCCACTACCTCGGCCACTTCTACCGCAGCCTCGGGGTGAAGATCCTCGAGGGCTACGGCCTGACCGAAACGACGGCGCCCGTCACCGTCAACCTGCCGGACAAGTTCAAGATCGGCACCGTCGGCCCCGCGCTCCCGGGGCACACGGTCCGCATCGCCGACGACGGCGAGATCGAGGTCAAAGGCCTCGACGTGTTCAAGGAGTACTGGAACAACCCGGAGGCGACGGCCGCCGTGTTCACCCAGGACGGCTTCTTCAAGACGGGCGACCTCGGCTCGCTCGACGCCGACGGCTACCTCACGATCACGGGCCGCAAGAAGGAGATCATCGTGACCGCCGGCGGCAAGAACGTCGCCCCGGCCGCGCTCGAGGATCCGATCCGCGCGAACACGATCATCGGCCAGGTCGTCGTGGTCGGCGACCAGAAGCCCTTCATCTCGGCGCTCGTCACACTCGATCCCGAGATGCTGCCCGCCTGGCTCAAGAACAACGGCGAGGATCCCGGGATGCCCCTCGAGGAGGCCGTACGCAACCCGAAGGTGCTCGCCGAGGTCCAGAGCGCGATCGACGAGGGCAACAAGTACGTGTCGCGCGCCGAGTCGATCCGCAAGTTCGTGATCCTGCCGACCGAGTTCATCGAGGCGAACGGGCATCTGACGCCCAAGATGAGCATCAAGCGCGACAACATCCTGCGCGACTTCTCGGGCGAGATCGCGAAGCTCTACGGCGAGAACCCGCAAACGGAGGCGCTGCCGGCGCAGCCGTAGCGCGCGGCGCCTGACGCTCGCGCACAGGGGTGCGGTCTCGATTCTCACGAGGCCGCACCCCTGCTGCGTCTGCGCTCCCTCGCAAATCTGCACTCGCTCCCACGAAAAGGCTCCGGATCGTAGGAACGAGCGCAGAACTCGGAGCGAGCGCCGGGCGCGGGACTCAGCGCCCCGACGCACCTGCGCGCGATCCGCGATCCGCGATTCGAGATCCGCGCCTCCGAGGGCGCACCCGTGGCGTCTGCGCTCCCTCCGAAAACTGCGCTCCCTCCTAACAAAACGCGCGAATCCTTAGGAACGAGCGCAGAACGAGGAACGAGCGCAGGTCGCACGGCTCGACAGCGCGCTGCCGAAACCCGGCCGCGCCTGCACTCCCTCGCAAATCTGCACTCGCTCCCACGAACACGCCCCAGATCGTAGGAACGAGCGCAGAACTCTGAGCGAGCGCAGGGCGCAACCACGGCGCGGCGGCGCGCGCCCCCTAGAACCAGCTGGAGGTGCGGATCTGGCGCATCGCCTCGCCGCGGGCCTCGCGGTCGAGGCGCGAGAGGTAGAGCTTGCCGTCGAGGTGGTCGCACTCGTGCTGGAGCGCCTGCGCGAGCAGGCCCTCCCCCGAGATCACGAGCTCGCGCCCGTCGAGGTCGATCCCGCGCACGGTCGCGCGCGGGTAGCGCAGCACGTCGAACCACAGATCCGGCACCGAGAGGCAGCCCTCGCCGGTCGGCACGGGCTCGCCCTCGAGCGCCACGATCTCGGGGTTCAGGATGTAGCTCACCTCGCCGTCGATGTGGAGGCTGAAGGCGCGCTGCGTGTACCCGATCTGCGTGGAGGCGAGACCCGCGCGGCCGTCGAAGGCGACCGTCTCGCACAGGTCGGCGACCATGGCGCGGACACCCTCGTCGATCGTCTCGATGGGCTCGCACACGGTGCGCAGCACCGGATCGCCGAACACTCGGATCTCGCGAATCGCCAAGGCGTACTCCTTCCCGGCGCGCGGAGGGCGCCGCGCGCGTTACCGGCGCGGCGCCCCGCGCACTAGGCGATCACCGCGATGAGATCCCCTGCCTCGACGGACCGGGTCCCGGTGAACGCAACGCGCTCGACTTTACCAGCCACGGGGCTTGTGATCGCGGCCTCCATCTTCATGGCCTCGATCGTGGCGACCGGCTGCCCGACCTCGACGGCGTCGCCAGCCTCGGCCTTCACCGTGACGGTCCCCGAGAACGGCGCGGCCACGTGGCCCGGGTTCGTGCGGTCGGCCTTCTCCGCGGCGGGCGCGTCGACGGCGACCGACTCGTCCTTCACGAAGACCTGTCGCAGCTGCCCGTTGACGCGCACCATGACGGTGCGCACGCCCTTGTCGTCGGCGTCGCCGATCGCCTCGAGCCCGACGTAGAGGCGCACGCCCTTCGCGAGGTCGATCGCGCGCTCCTCGCCGGCCTGCAGGCCGTAGAGGTAGTCGGGCGTGTCGAGCACGGAGAGGTCGCCGTACTGCGTGCGCGCGTCCTCGTACTGCCTCGTCGGCTGCGGGAAGAGCAGCCGGTTGAGCGTGGCGCGGCGCTCCTCGCTCGTGCCGCCCAGGAGTTTCGAGTCCTCGTCGGATACGGGCGCGACCTCGATGTTCACGGTCTTGCCCTGCAGCACCTTCGAGCGGAAGGGCTCCGGCCAGCCGCCCGGGATCTCGCCGAGCTCGCCCGCGAGGAAGCCGACGACCGAGTCCGGCACGTCGTAGTTGCCCGGGTTCGCCTCGAAGTCGGCCGGATCGGCGTCAACGGCCGCGAGGTGCAGCGCGAGGTCGCCGACGACCTTCGAGGAGGGCGTCACCTTCGGGATCCGGCCGAGGATCCGGTCGGAGGCCGCGTACATGTCCTCGATCTTCTCGAAGTTGTCGGCGAGGCCGAGCGCGATGGCCTGCTGGCGCAGGTTCGAGAGCTGGCCGCCCGGGATCTCGTGCGTGTAGACGCGCCCGGTCGGCGACGGCAGACCCGACTCGAACGGCTTGTAGACGGCCCGCACTGCGTCCCAGTACGGCTCGAGCGCGTACACGGCCTCCTGCGACAACCCCGTATCGCGATCCGTGTCCGCGAGCGCGGCGACGAGCGCCGACAGCGAGGGCTGCGAGGTCGTGCCCGACATCGGCGCCGAGGCCGCGTCGACGGCGTCGACGCCGGCCGCGGAGGCGGCGAGCAGGGTCGCGAGCTGGCCGCCCGGCGTGTCGTGCGTGTGCAGGTGCACGGGGAGATCGAAGCGCTCGCGCAGCGCGGTAACGAGCTTCGCCGCGGCCTGCGGGCGCAGGAGCCCCGCCATGTCCTTGATCGCGAGCACGTGGGCCCCGGCCTGCACGATCTCGTCGGCGAGCCCGAGGTAGTAGTCGAGCGTGTACTTGTCCTCGGCGGGCGAGAGCAGGTTGCCGGTGTACGACATCGCGACCTCGGCGACCGCGGTCCCCGTCTCGCGCACCGCCTCGATCGCGACGCGCATCTGGTTCACGTCGTTCAGCGCGTCGAAGATCCGGAACACGTCGACGCCGGTCGCAGCGGCCTCCTGCACGAAGGCCTGCGCGACGCGCGCCGGGTACGGCGTGTACCCCACCGTGTTCTGCCCGCGGAGAAGCATCTGGATCGGCACGTTCGGCAGCGCCTCGCGGAGTGCGGCGAGGCGCTCCCACGGATCCTCGCCGAGGAAGCGGAGCGCGACGTCATAGGTCGCACCGCCCCACGCCTCGACCGACCACAGCTCGGGCGTGAGCCGCGCGACGTACGGCGCGATCCGGACGAGATCCTTCGTGCGGACCCGCGTCGCGAGGAGCGACTGGTGCGCGTCGCGGAACGTCGTCTCCGTGACCGCGAGCGCCTTCTGCTCGCGCAGCGCCTTCGCGTACCCCTCGGGGCCGAGTTCGAGCAGTCGCTGGCGGTGCCCGGCGGGGGCGGGCACCGAAAGATCGACGCCGGCGGGAAGCTTTGCGGCGGGATCGGCCTGGTTCGGGCGCGCGCCGTTCGGCTGGTTCACGGTCACGTTCGCGACGTGCTGCAGCAGGCGCGTCGCGCGGTCCTTCGGCTTGTTCATGTCGAGCAGCTCGGGCCGCTCCTCGATGAACGCCGTCGACACGTCGCCCGCCTGGAAGTCGGGATCCGCGAGCACGGCCTGCAGGAACGGGATGTTCGTCGCGACGCCCCGGATCCGGAACTCGGCGAGCGCGCGACGCGCGCGCACGACGGCGTCCTCGAACGAGCGCCCGCGGCAGGTGAGTTTCGCGAGCATCGAGTCGAAATGCGGGCTGATCTGGGCGCCGGCGTTGATCGTGCCGCCGTCGAGGCGCACGCCGCCGCCGCCAGGCGAGCGGTAGGCAGTGATCCGGCCGAGGTCGGGGCGGAAGCCGTTCGCGGGATCCTCCGTCGTGATCCGGCACTGGAGCGCCGCTCCTCGCAGCACGATCTGGTCCTGCGTGAGACCGAGCTCCGCGAGCGTCGCGCCGGCGGCGATCCGCATCTGGGCGCGCACGAGGTCGACGTCGGTGACCTCCTCGGTGACCGTGTGCTCGACCTGGATCCTGGGGTTCATCTCGATGAAGACGTGCTCGCCAGCCCGCTCGCCCGCGGTGTCGAGCAGGAACTCGACCGTGCCGGCGTTCTCGTAGCCGATCGACTTCGCGAACGCGATCGCGTCGCGGGTGAGCGCGTCACGCGTCTCCTGTGGCAGGTTCGGCGCGGGGGCAATCTCGACGACTTTCTGGTGGCGGCGCTGCACGGAGCAGTCGCGCTCGAAGAGGTGCACGGTTGCGCCGGTCTTGTCGGCGAGCACCTGCACCTCGATGTGGCGCGGCCGCAGCACGGCCTGCTCGATGAACATGGTCGGATCGCCGAACGCCGACTCGGCCTCGCGCATCGCCGACTCGAGAGCGTCGCGCAGGTCCTCCTCGCGTTCGACGCGCCGCATGCCGCGCCCGCCGCCGCCGGCGACGGCCTTCGCAAACACCGGGAAGCCGATCCCGCGCGCGCCCTCGATGAGCGCGTCAACGTCCGTCGACGGCGGCGTCGAGCGGAGCACGGGAACGCCGGCCGCGATCGCATGCTCCTTCGCCGCGACCTTGTTGCCCGCCATCTCGAGCGCCTGCGTGCCCGGCCCGATGAACCGGATCCCCGCCTCCTCGGCGGCCGCGGCGAGCCCCGGGTTCTCCGACAGGAAACCGTACCCCGGGTAGATCGCGTCGGCGCCGGCCTCGACGGCGACCCGCACGATCTCCGCGATATCGAGGTAGGCGCGCACCGGGTGCCCGACCTCCCCGATCAGGTACGCCTCGTCCGCCTTCAGGCGGTGGAGCGAGTTTCGGTCCTCATAGGGGAACACCGCGACCGTCTCCGCCCCCAGCTCGTGCGCCGCGCGAAACGCTCGAATCGCGATCTCACCGCGATTGGCGACCAGAACCTTCTTGAACATACGGGTGACCCTCTCTGTAGCTGACATCAGCGGCTGCCCAGACCGTCAAGTGATTCGATATCAAGATACATGCTAGTGATCCGCGTATGCGATTTCGCGTCCGAATGCGTCATTTTCTGCTGCTCTGATCAGCCTTCTCCATGCACGATTTCCCCGATACGGACAGATACCCGGGCGAATCCATGGAGCCATCCACTAAACTCGTAGCGTGCATGTATTGAGTGTGAGTTCCCTCAAGGGCGGCGTCGGCAAGACGACCGTGACGCTCGGCCTGGCTTCCGCGGCGTTCTCCCGTGGGCTGCGAACCCTTGTTGTCGATTTCGATCCCCAGTCGGATGTCTCCACCGGCCTGGCCGTGAACCCCGAGGGCTTCGCGAACGTTGCCGACGTGCTGGAGAGCCCGAAGGAGAAGACTGTCCGTTCCGCGATCGCTCACAGCGGCTGGAACGACTATCACGAGGGCGGCACGATCGACCTGCTGGTTGGCAGCCCCTCGGCCATCAACTTCGACGGCCCGCACCCGTCGACCCGTGACATCTGGAAGCTCGAGGAGGCGCTCGCGACGGTCGAGTCCGAGTACGACCTCGTGCTCATCGACTGCGCACCCTCGCTCAACGCGCTCACCCGCACGGCGTGGGCCGCGAGCGACCGCGTGCTCGTCGTCTCGGAGCCGAGCCTCTTCGCGGTCGCGGCGACGGACCGCGCGCTGCGCGCGATCGAGGAGATCCGCCGCGGTGTGAGCCCCCGCCTGCAGCCGCTCGGGATCGTGATCAACCGCACGCAGCCGCAGTCGATGGAGCACCAGTTCCGGATCCGCGAGCTGCGCGAGATGTTCGGCCCGCTCGTGCTGAACCCGCAGCTGCCCGAGCGCACCTCGCTGCAGCAGGCGCAGGGCGCGGCGAAGCCCGTGCACATGTGGCCTGGCGAGGCGTCGCAGGAGATGGCGGGCAACTTCGACCTCATCCTCGACCGCGTGCTGCGGTCGGCCGGCATGGACTCGGCGCGGGCTCCCGGATCCGGCCCGCGCGAGGCCTCCGTCTCCCACGAGGGCTAGGTCGCACCTCAGACACGGCGGTCAGACAGCGAAAAAGGCGCCCCGGCCGGGGCGCCTTTTTCGTACCCTGATCGGCCGCGGGGCCTGAGGGCTAGGAGATCTTCTTGCGCGACTTCCGGCGCGCGGCGAGCTCGTCCTGGGCCGAGTGCCCCTCGTGCTTCGCCTCGTCGGCGCGGTGCTCGTCAGCGCGGTGCTCGTCCATGTCGACGAGCGAGGTCTCGACCTCGCGGAGCACCTTGCCGACGGCGATCCCGAACACGCCCTGGCCACGGCTCACGAGGTCGATGACCTCGTCGCTCGACGTGCAGAGGTAGACGCTCGCTCCGTCGCTCATGAGGGTCGTCTGGGAGAGGTCGTGCACGCCCGCCTCGTGGAGCTGCGCGACCGCCGTGCGGATCTGCTGCAGCGAGATGCCGGTGTCGAGCAGTCGCTTGACGAGCTTCAGCACGAGGATGTCACGGAAGCCGTAGAGCCGCTGCGAGCCGGAGCCCTTCGCGCCGCGCACGGTCGGCTCGACGAGGCCGGTGCGGGCCCAGTAGTCGAGCTGCCGGTAGCTAATGCCGGCGGCGCGGGCCGCCGTGGCGCCCTTGAAGCCGCCGTCCTGGTTCGGCTTCGGGAGTCCGTCGTCGAATAGGAGATCGTCAGCGATCGAGATCGTCTCCGCCTCGTCGTGCGGATGCTGACCGTTCTCCATCGGGTTCCTTTCTCCCCCGGCGCGGGGCGCCGAAACTCCCTCAACGGTACCGAGCGAAAGGTCCCCGTGCAACGACCGACGGAGGTCGACTTTGGCGTGTCGACCTCTACTTGAACTTGAAGGTTGAAATCACGCCGAATTGACGCGACTCAGGATCCCGACACGCGGCGCCGCAACACGCCGGAGCGCACCGTCTCCAGGTAGCCGACGAGCTCGAGCGAGTGCTCGGTGCTGTGCGGCGAGCCGTCCTTCACTCCCCTCGTCGCCACGGCGTGCGCGATGAGCTCGGCCTCGCGCTCCGCGGAAACCCTGAACGAACGCAGGTGCCTGGGCGTGATCCCGCGCTCCGCGAGCTTCAGCAACGCCGTGAGCTGAGCGACACAATCGTGGGGGAAGACCTCGGCCGCGGGCAGCAGCCCGGCGGCGATCGCCTCGCCCAGGAAGCGCGCGCTCGCGCCGGTCGAGCGGCGCAGCTCCTCGCTGCTCAGCACCCGCTTCGGCGCGAGGATGCTCGACGCGCTCCGCGGAGAGGCGCCGGGGATGATCGGGTCGTTGCCCTGGTCGAGCTCGTCGAGCACCTCGGCGATCACGCGCAATGGCAGAAACTGATCCCGCTGCAGGGTCAGGATCAGGCGGATCCGCTCAATATGCGCCTGCGAAAACTTGCGGTAGCCCGACTTGGTGCGCTCGGGCGTGACGAGACCCTGCTCCTCCAGAAACCGCAGCTTCGAGGGCGTGAGATCCGCGAAATCGTCCTGCAGCCGAGCGAGTACCTGGCCGATGCTGAGAAGGCCGGGGCTCTGTTGGCGGGCCGCTTCGGCCGCCACGCTAGCCCTCCTCGCCCAGATCGAACCTGGAGGCGAAGAAGGTGAAGCGGAACTTGCCGACCTGAACCTCGACTCCGTCGTCGAGCACGACCTCGCCGTCGATGCGCTCACCGTCACAGAAAGTGCCATTGAGCGAGCCGAGGTCTGCAACCGAGAAGGTCGTGCCTGCGCGCCGGAACTCGGCGTGACGGCGGGACACGGTCACATCGTCGAGGAAGATGTCGACCGCGGGGTGGCGGCCGGCCACCGTGACGTCCTGATCCAGCAGGAAGCGCGCACCGAGGTCGGGGCCGCGGCGCACCACGAGAAGCGCGGCGCCCGAGGGCAGCGCCTCCACGGCCTCGCGCTCGTCGACGGTGAGATCGGTCGCATGCGCCCTGATCAGCGCGCCGAGATCCTCACGGAACTGCTGAGTGGAGCGCGCCTCCGTGTTATCGGCGCGACGGGCATGGTTCTCGGCGTTCACGTCCTCACCAATCCTGATCTCGGTACGGCGACGGGCCGATCGACCCGCTTCCTCTACGCTATCGCAGGGGGCCTGGGCGGCGCATCCCAGAGTGCCAAAAACCGCTGGGCGCGATGCAATACGAGACGCCTTCCGTTACGCGAGACGCTCCTGCGCCTCGAGGAACTCGTACACCTCGTGCGAGTCGACGCCGGGGAACGAGCCGGTCGGCAGCGCCGCGAGCAGGCTCGTCGGCGTCGCGGCCTCCGGCCAAGCCGCCGCCTCCCACTTCCGGGTGAGCTCGCTCGAGGCGCGCCTGCAGCACCGGTCATCGGGGCAGAAGGACTGCGTGCGGTGCGGCGTCTCGCGGCCGCGGAACCAGCGCACGTCCTCGAATCGGACACCCACGCTCACGGAGTACAGCCCCTCCTTCGCCTTCTCCACGCGCGAGGTGCACCAGTACGTGCCGCCCGACGCCATGTCGGTGTACTGGTACCAGGGGTTGAATCGATCCGGCTGCGCGAAGACCGTCCGCGCGGTCCAGTTGCGGCACACCATCGCGCCCTCGAAGTTGCCGAGCGCGTCCGACGGGAAGCGCACCCCGTCGTTCTCGTACGCCTTGATCAGCGTGCCCGACTCGTGCGCCTTCATGAAGTGGACGACGAGCCCGAGCCGCTCGGTCGCGAGGTTCGTGAAGCGATGCGCCGCCATCTCGTAGGAGACGCCGAACGCGTCGCGCAGATCCTCCATCGAGATCTGCCGCTGCTTCTTCGCCTCGGCCAGCAGCTCGACCGCAGACTCCTCCGGCAGCAGCACCGCGCCCGCGAGATAGTTCGCCTCGACGCGCTGGCGCAGGAAGTCGCCGTAGCTGCGCGGCTCCTCGTGCCCGCAGACGACGCTCGCGAGCGCCCGGAGGATCGGCGCCCGCGCGTCCCGCGACGGCAGGTTGCTGCTCAGGTAGATCCGCCCGTTGCGGCGGTCGATCACGGAGCGGGTGGAGTGCGGGAGCCCCGAGACGTAGTGCAGCGTGAAGCCGAGCTTCTGCGCCACCGTCGCGATCGACTGCTGCGACACGGGCCCGCCTACGTATCCGACGCTCTCGAGCAGGCCAGTGGCCGCGCGCTCCAGGTCGGAGAAGTAGTTGCCCGCGACGCGCATCTCCGCGCGCAGCTCGGTGTTGGCCCGGCGCGCCTCCTCCGGCGTCGCCGCGCGCTCGCGGTGCAGCCGCTCGACCTCCTGGTGCAGGCCCAGGATCGCCTTCAACGTCTCGTCGCTCGTCGCCTTCGAGACCCGGATCGGCTGGATCCCGAGCGAGCCGAACACCGCGCCCCGCTGCGCCCGCTCGACCGCGATCTCGAGCGCCGCCCGCTCGCTCGGCGCCTCGTCGAGGAGCAGCTCGTCGACCGTCACGTCGAGCGCTGAGGCGAGCGCGCGCAGGAGCGGCAGCCGCGGCTCCCGCTTACCGTTCTCGATCGCGGAGAGCTGCGACGGCGCGCGATCCACCGCGGCGGCGAGCTGGTCGAGGGTGAGGCCGAGCGCGGTGCGCCGCTCGCGCACGCGCCGGCCGAGCGTCAGCGCGTCACCCTCGGACTCGGACTGGGGGTCGGGCGCCCGGTCGGCCACGGTGCCGGCCACTGGGTTCGCGCCGACGCCCGGGTTCATTTCGAGGAGACTCATGGATCCATGGTGCCAGAGCTGCGATTTTCCGACAAGTAGAAGAATCGCGAATCTTCACCCCCCGAAACGCCGATCCGGGGCGTTTCCCTGCCCGCAAGATGGAACTACAGCGCAGGACTCGATCCCGAGTCGGCCCACTCCCCCTTCAGAAAAGGAACAGATCATGACCACGACGCAGGCGGTTCAGCAGCAGACGCAGACCGCCACCCCCGCATTCGGCCCCCGCATCGACGTGACCGGTCGCCCCTTCGACCGCAGCGACGAGATCCTCACGCCCGAGGCGCTGCAGTTCCTCACCGAACTGCACGACCGCTTCGCGAGCACGCGGCACGAGCGCCTCGCCGACCGGCAGCGCCGCCGCTACGAGATCGGCAACGGCCGCGATCCGCGCTTCCGTGAGGACACGCGCGCGATCCGCGAGGACGCCGAGTGGCAGGTCGCCGGCGCGGGCCCCGGGCTCGAGGACCGCCGCGTCGAGATCACGGGCCCGACCGACCCGAAGATGACAATCAACGCGATGAACTCGGGCGCGAAGGTCTGGCTCGCGGACCAGGAGGACGCGACGAGCCCGACCTGGCGCAACGTCATCGGCGGCCAGCTCTCGCTCTTCGACGCGATCCGCAATCAGCTCGAGTACACGAGCCCCGAGGGCAAGGAGTACCGGATCACGGCCGAGCGCACGCCCACGATCGTAATGCGCCCCCGCGGCTGGCACCTCGTCGAGAAGCACATCCGCTTCACCGACAAGCACGGCCAGTCGGGCGCCGCCTCCGGCAGCCTCGTCGACTTCGGCCTCTACGCCTTCCACAACGCCCGCGAGCTCGTGTCGCGCGGCCGCGGCCCCTACTTCTACATCGCAAAGCTCGAGTCGAGCGAGGAGGCGAAGCTGTGGGACGACATCTTCACCTACACCGAGCAGGCGCTCGGCCTCGATCACGGCACGATCCGCGCGACCGTGCTCATCGAGACGCTCCCCGCCGCCTTCGAGATGGAGGAGATCCTGTACGTGATGCGGGATCACATCGCCGGCCTGAACGCCGGGCGCTGGGACTACATCTTCTCGATCATCAAGAACTACCGCGGCCGCGGCGCACGCTTCGTGCTCCCGGATCGCAGCGAGGTCACGATGACGGTGCCCTTCATGCGCGCCTACACGGAGCTCCTCGTGCAGACCTGCCACAAGCGCGGGGCGCACGCGATCGGCGGCATGAGCGCGTTCATCCCGAACCGCCGCGACCCCGAGGTCACCCGCCGCGCCGAGGAGAAGGTCAGCGCCGACAAGCAGCGCGAGGCCACGGACGGCTTCGACGGCACCTGGGTCGCGCACCCCGACCTGATCCCGGTCGCCCAGGCCGAGTTCGACGCCGTGCTCGGCGACCGCCCGAACCAGGTCGATCGCCAGCGCGACGACGTCCGCGTCACCGCGGCGGACCTGCTCGACGTCCGCATCGGCCGTGACATCACCGAGGCCGGTGTGCGCGAGAACGTCTCGATCGGGATCCGCTACATCGAGGCGTGGCTGCGCGGCATGGGCGCCGTCGCGATCGACAACCTCATGGAGGACGCCGCGACCGCCGAGATCAGCCGCTCGCAGATCTGGCAGTGGATCCACCAGGATCAGTCGACCGCCGAGGGCACCCGCATCACCCGCGACTGGGTCGCGGGGATCGTGGCCGAGACGGTCGAGGGCTTCGAGCGCTTCGAGGGCGACCGCTTCGCCGACGCCGCCGAGCTCTTCGCGGACGTCGCCCTGGGCGACGACTTCCCCACCTTCCTCACGGTGCCGGCGTACAGCCGCTACCTCGTGGACGCGTAGGAGCCACGGAGGCAGGCGAACAGCGGAGGGCCCGGAACCGAGTCGATCGGTTCCGGGCCCTCCGCTGTGTCGTGCCGGATCCGGCTAGCGGTAGAGCGAGTCGCTGCGCTCGATCGCGGGGCCGAGCTCGTCGACCACGAGCGTCTCAGTGTCGAGCTGCCCCGTGCGGTAGGCGGCGCGGCCCACCATGTGTGCCGCGATCGGCGCCGTCAGGCACTGGAACACGAATACGGGCACGAGCGCGAGCAGGGTCGGGAAGGAGCGCTGGTCGAGCGCGATCGCCGCGATGACGAGCAGCAGGCCGAAGATCTGCGGCTTCGTCGCCGCGTGCAGCCGGCTGAGCGCGTCCGGGAAGCGCAGGAGGCCGATGCCCGCCGCGGCGGAGAGCACGCCGGCGAGCAGCACGCACACGACGGCGGCGACGTCCATGATCTCGTCAAACATTGCTGTCTCCCCTCAGCCGGTCGGGGTCGCGCGGCACGTCGGCCCGGCGCTTCACGAAGCGCGCGACGACGATGGTCGCGAGCGTCGCGGTCGCGCCAATCACCGTCATGAGCGGGATCGTGTCCGTGTGGTTGCGCACGACCATGTCGGCGCCGACGACGAGCATGAGCGTCGTGAGCAGCACGTCCGAGGCGATCATCCGGTCGAGGATGGTCGGCCCGCGCACGATCCGGATGATGGCGGCCACGGCGGCCATCGTGAGGCCGAGGCCGGCGGCGATGATGCAGGCGAGCATGAAGACGCTCATTTCAGCCCCCTGATCTCTTCGCGCGAGCCCACGGCGTGGACGAGCAGGTACTCGAGGTGTCGCACGTCGCGGCGCATCGCCGTGATCTCCTTCTGCGTCGGCGTGCCGAGCACGTGCAGGTAGAGCGTCGACGCGAAGCGGTCCACCTCAGCCACGAGCGAGCCCGGGATGAGCGAGATCGTGAGGCCGACGGCCGTGATGATGAAGTCTGACCTGGTCGTCAGCCTGACCGCGATGATCGAGGTCGCGGGCGGCGGCCCGGGCTTCACCGCAAGCCAGGCGACCTCCCACGACGCCTTCGACAGGTTCCACAGGAAGTAGCCGAGGAACCTCAGCGCGTACCACGGGTTAAAGCGGCCGGCCAGCTCGACGGGCGGCAGGTAGAACACGCGCATCACGAAGATCGCGACGACGATCCCGCTCACGAGCGACATCGGCGAGATCTCCTGCCAGAGCATCATCCAGAGCACCACGAGCCCCACGAGCAGCGGGAGCTCGTGCAAGCGCACGATCCACTCGAGCCTGCGCCCGGCCCGCGGGTTCGCGTCGCCGCGCGCGTCGCCCCGCACGCCGCCGCCCTCGCTCCGCGGGCTCATGATCCGGCCCCCTCGAGTCGGGTGTCGCCGCTGCCACCGGGGAGCTCGCCGGGGGTGTCGCCGAGCACGAGCTCCACGAGCCGGCCGGAGTCGGCGAGGTTCTCCCCCGCCCGCGTCGCGTAGCCGTAGAGCGGCCCCGCGAACACGGTGAGCGCGATGCTCACGGCCACCATGCCTGCTGTCGCACCCACCATCAGGCGCGGGATCTCCTTCTGCTCCTGCGTGGGGCGCGCGTCGGGCGCGTCCTGCAGCCGCTCGAGCATGGCCTCCTCGCGCTCGCGCAGCCGGAGCGCCTCGGTGCTCGGCACCGCGCCGGTCGCGGGCTGCGCGGGATCCGCGGCGGGGCGCCTGCGCGTGCGCCAGAACGCGAGCACCCACGCGCGCGCGAGCGCGTACAGCGTGAGCAGGGACACGAGCGCCCCGATCCCGATCAGCCAGTAGGTGCCCGGCGTCGCGAGATCGGCGGCCGCGGTGAAGAGCCCCACCTTGCCGATGAACCCGGAGAACGGCGGGATCCCGCCGAGGTTCAGCATGGGAATGAAGAAGAGCACCGCGATCACGGGCGACGCGCGCAGCATGCCGCGCAGCTCCGCGAGCGACGTCGTGCCGCCCTGGCGCTCGAGCAGTCCGACCGCGAGGAACAGGGTCGTCTGCACAATAATGTGGTGCGCGATGTAGTAGATCGTCGCGGCAAACCCGGCCGCGTTCGCCATCGCGATGCCGAAGATCATGTAGCCGATGTGGCTGATGAGCGTGAACGAGAGCAGTCGCTTGATGTCGAGCTGGGCAACGGCGCCCAGGATCCCGATGAGGAGCGTGAGCCCCGCGATCACGAGCAGCAGACTATCGACGCTCGAGACGGGGAAAAGCTGCGTCTGCGTGCGGATGATCGCGTAGACGCCCACCTTCGTGAGGAGGCCGGCGAAGACCGCGGTGACGGGCGCAGGCGCCGTCGGATACGAGTCGGGCAGCCAGAACGACAGCGGGAAGACGGCCGCCTTGATCCCGAACGCGATGAGCAGCGCGAGGTTCAGGAGCAGCTGCACCTCGCTCGGCAGCTCGGCGATGCGCACGGTGAGCTGCGCCATGTTGACCGTGCCCGTCGCGCCGTAGATCAGCCCGATCGCGGACAGGAACAGCACCGAGGACACGAGCGAAACGATCACGTAGGTGACGCCGGCCCTGATGCGCGGGGCCGTGCCGCCGAGCGTGATGAGCACGTAGCTCGCGACGAGCAGGATCTCGAAGCCGACGTAGAGGTTGAAGAGGTCGCCCGCGATGAACGCGTTGAAGACGCCAGCGCCCAGCACGAGATACGTCGGGTAGTAGATCGAGACCGGGGTGTCCTCGTCGCCGTCCGCGAGGCCCTGGCCGAGCGAGAAGAGGAAGACCGCGAGGAGCACGACGGCCGAGACCGTCACCATGAGCGCCGCGACGCGGTCGACCACGAGCGCGATCCCGAACGGCGCGGCCCAGCCGCCGACCTCCATGACGAGCGTGCCGCTCGTGTCGGCGAGCCACATGAGCGCGCCGCCGAGCACGAGCACGAGGCTGAGCGAGACGAGCGTGATGCCCTGCTGCAGCCTGCGGTGCCCCGGCACGGCGAGCGCGAAGGCCGCGCCCGCGAGCGGGATCAGCACGACGAGGGGAACGAGCCAGATCATCGCTCTTCCTCCTTCGTCTCGTGCTCCGGGGTGACGACCGGTTCGAGCGGGTGCTCGCGGTCCTCCAGGTGCTCCTCGTCGTGGTCGTCGGAGGACTCCGGCGTCTCCTCGAGGTCCTCGTCCGTGACCTCGTCCGTGGTGAGCGCCTCGGTCGTCGCGATTTCGAGATCCGCCTCGTCGTCCGTGACCCAGTCGTCGCGGTCGCGGGCGAGGCGCCACGAGCGGTAGATGAGGGCGAGTAGGAACGCCGCGACGCCGAAGGTGATCACGATCGCCGTGAGGATGAAGGCCTGCGGGAGCGGGTCGGACATCTCCTCCGGCTCGGCCTGCCCCACGATCGGAGCGGCGCCGAAGGATCCCGACATCAGGAAGATCAGCAGGTTCGTCGCGTTGCCGACGAGCAGGAAGCCGAGCAGCAGGCGCGTGAGCGTGCGGTCGAGCATGAGGTACACGCCGCAGGCGTACATGACGACCATCACGGCGACGAGGACGAGCGGCATGGTCATGAGCGGCTCACCTCCTCCTCTTCGAACGCTGCGATCTCGGCCTCCTCGTGCTCGTCGATCTCGGCGCCCAGGCTGCGCAGGACGTCGAGGATCAGGCCGAACACCACGAGGTACACGCCGACATCGAAGAGCGTCGAGGTCACGAACGGCAGCGTGCCGAAGATCCCGAGGTCGACGTCGACCCAGGAGGACGCGAGCGCGGACTGGCCGAAGAAGAGCGGCAGGATCGCCATCGTCACCGCGAGCGCGAGACCGATGCCGAGGATCCGGCCGGCGTCGAGCGGAACCGTCGCCCCGAGCTCGTGCCTGCCCCCGGCGAGGTAGCGCGCGACGAGCGCGAGGCCGGCGACGAGGCCACCCGCGAAGCCGCCGCCTGGCGAGTTGTGGCCCGTGAGCAGCAGGTAGATCGACAGGATGATGAGCGCGTGGAAGATCAGGCGCACCACGACCTCGAGCAGGATCGAGCGGCGCGCGGGATCGAGGTGGCGGCCCGCGAGCACCCAGGTGCCGCGCGTCGCCGGGTCGTTCGGATCCGCCACCCGCAGCAGATGCGCGCGCGCCTGCGAGCGGGCCTCGCTGCGCCGCAGCTTGGGCCGCAGGTCGGCGCGGGTGCTGAGGAAGACGAGCGAGGCGACGCCGGTCGCGGCCGCCAGGATCACGGAGAGTTCGCCCAGCGTGTCCCAGCCGCGGATATCGACGAGCATGACGTTCACGACGTTGCTGCCGTGGCCGCCCTTCGACGCGAGCTCGGGCAGGTTCAGCGAGATGGGCTCGGCGATCCGGGACCCGAGGGCCACGACAGCGAGCGCCCCCATGACGAGGCCGACGCCGGCGCCGATCGCTATGCGGATCGCGCGGATCGAGAGGCGGGAGCCCGAGCCGAGCCGCTGCGGGAGGCGGCGGATCACCAGCACGAACGCGATGAGCGTGACGGTCTCGACGAGGGCCTGCGTGAGCGCGAGATCCGGCGCACCGTGGGTCGCGAAGATCGCGGCCATGCCGTACCCCGTGACGCCGACGAGCACGACGGACTGGAAGCGCGTGCGGGCGCGGAGCGAGGCGATCGACGCCGCGATCATGACGAGCGCGATCGGCACCTGCACCGGGAGCGTCACGAGGGTGAGCTGCTCGGGCCACTCCCCCGTGGCGAGCAGCGTGCCGCCGAGGCCGAGGATCAGCACGATCAGGATCACGGCGAGGTAGAAGGGCAGCGAGCCGCGCTGCGTGAGGGCCGTGAGACGCACGGCGAGCACGTCGACCCAGTGCGTGAGCACCCAGTAGGCGTGCGAGGCGGACCAGCGCTCGGAGGGAGCAGGGAGGCGCGGGCGCAGCCTCGAGGCGGCGATCGCGAGGAGCGCACCGAGCAGCAGCACGCAGAGCGAGGCCCAGAGCGCCGGGGTGAGGCCGTGCCAGAGCGCAAGATGCTCGGGGTGGTGGCCGTCCGCGGGCACGACGGCGGCCTGCAGCACCCGGTCGAGCCACGGGGCCGCGATCCCGCCCGCGAGGGTGAGCGCGACGAACATGCTGGGAGCGACATGGATCTGCCAGCTCGGCCGATGCACGACGGCGCACTCCACCGTGTCAGGCTTCTGCGCGAATGCGCCCCAGAGGAAGCGCCCCATGTAGGCGACCGTGAGCACGCTGCCGCCGACCGCGACCCAGAAGGCGACGAGCGCGAGCGGGCGCGTCTCGCCGATGCTCAGCAGTTCCGTAAACGCGGACTCCTTCGCCACGAAGCCGATGAAGGGCGGGATCCCCGCCATCGAGGCGGCGGCGATCACGGTGAGCACCGTGAGCGCGGGCATCCGCCTTCCGATCCCGCAGAGTTTCCGCAGGTCACGGGTGCCCGTGGCGTGATCGATGATGCCGACGGCGAGGAAGAGCGGAGCCTTCGCGAGCGCGTGAGCCAGCAGCAGGGCGAGCCCCGCAAAGGACGCACGGGGATCCCCGACGCCGATCACCATGACGAGCATGCCGAGCTGGCTGACGGTGCCGTGCGCGACAATCAGCTTGATGTCGAACTGCCTGAGGGCGCGAATCCCGCCGTTGATCATCGTGATCGCGCCGAGAATCACGAGGGTCTCGCGGAAGCCGGGAACGTCGCCGAAACCCGGGACGACGCGCAGGATCAGGTACACGCCGGCCTTCACCATCGCGGCGGCGTGGAGGTAGGCGCTCACGGGGGTCGGCGCCGCCATGGCGCCGGGCAACCAGAAGTGGAACGGGAAAATCGCCGACTTCGAGAGCGCGCCGGCGAGCACGAGGAAGATGGCGACCGTTCCGAGCGCGCCCTGCGGCGGATCCGCGACGATCTCCGAGAGCAGCGAGGTGCCGGCGGCCTGCGCCAGCAGCACGAAGCCGACGAGCATCGCGAGCCCGCCGAACACGGTGACCATGAGCGCCTGCAGCGCGGCCGAGTTCGCCGTGCGGAGACGCGTGACGTGCCCGATGAGCAGGAAGGAGAACACCGTGGTGCCCTCCCAGAAGATGAAGAGGAGGTAGACATCGTCGGCGAGCACGAGCCCGAACATCGACGTCACGAAGCCCATGAACACGGCGGCGAAGCGCGGGAGGCCCGCGTCCCCGTCCTCGAAGTAGTGGGCGCAGTAGAGCAGCACGAGGGCGCCGGCGCCCGAGACAAGCAGGGCGAAAATCGCGGAGAGCACGTCGAGCCTGAACGTGAGCGTGATCCCGAGCTGCGGAATCCACGGCAGCTGCTCGACGAGCACCTCGCCTGCGAACACGGGCTGCGCGATGACGAGCACGACAGCGAACACGGCCGCGAGAAGGATCGCAAGCGGCACGAAGACGATCCGGCCGAGGCGGCGGACGATCGGATGCACGAGGGGACTAAGGAAAGCGAGACCGAGCAGCATGCCCATCATCGCTCCCATAGGCGGCCCGCTTCCCAGTTGTCGGTCGTCGTGAGTTCTCCGGTCCATTCTACCGGAAATGCGCCCGTGAACTCGGCGCGAAGGCCCCGGATCGGGCGACGAAAGGCCCGGAAACGAGAAAAGGGGCCGCACCAGCATGCCGTCAGCGGCATACGGTGCGACCCCTCTTGAAAAGGTGTCCGGCGGTGTCCTACTCTCCCACACCCTCCCGAGTGCAGTACCATCGGCGCAGTCAGTCTTAGCTTCCGGGTTCGGAATGTGACCGGGCGTTTCCCTGACGCTATAGCCGCCGTAACTCTATTAACATGTGACCACCCACCCCCCGGTAGGGGTTGGTGTGGCCGTACGTCAAGAACCACAAAGTGGACGCGATCATCGTTACTGATTATGTTATGCCCCCATCAAGTGGGGTAGAAATCAAGTCGTCGGCTTATTAGTACCAGTCAGCTCCACACGTTGCCGTGCTTCCACATCTGGCCTATCAACCCAGTCATCTACTGGGAGCCTCACACACACAAGGTGTAGGGAGATCTCATCTCGAGGCCGGCTTCCCGCTTAGATGCTTTCAGCGGTTATCCATCCCGAACGTAGCCAACCAGCCATGCCCTTGGCAGAACAACTGGCACACCAGAGGTCCGTCCAACCCGGTCCTCTCGTACTAGGGTCAGATCCTCTCAAATCTCCAACGCGCGCAGAGGATAGGGACCGAACTGTCTCACGACGTTCTAAACCCAGCTCGCGTACCGCTTTAATGGGCGAACAGCCCAACCCTTGGGACCAACTCCAGCCCCAGGATGCGACGAGCCGACATCGAGGTGCCAAACCATGCCGTCGATATGGACTCTTGGGCAAGATCAGCCTGTTATCCCCGAGGTACCTTTTATCCGTTGAGCGACAGCGCTTCCACAAGCCACTGCCGGATCACTAGTCCCGACTTTCGTCCCTGCTCGACCTGTCAGTCTCACAGTCAAGCTCCCTTGTGCACTTACACTCGCCACCTGATTGCCAACCAGGTTGAGGGAACCTTTGGGCGCCTCCGTTACTTTTTGGGAGGCAACCGCCCCAGTTAAACTACCCACCAGGCACTGTCCCAGAACCCGATCAGGGTCCGTAGTTAGATATCCAATATGACCAGAGTGGTATTTCAACAATGACTCCACAAGAACTAGCGTCCCTGCTTCACAGTCTCCCACCTATCCTACACAAGCCACACCGAACACCAATACCAAGCTGTAGTAAAGGTCACGGGGTCTTTCCGTCCTTCTGCGCGTAACGAGCATCTTTACTCGTACTGCAATTTCGCCGAGTTCACGGTGGAGACAGCTGGGAAGTCGTTACGCCATTCGTGCAGGTCGGAACTTACCCGACAAGGAATTTCGCTACCTTAGGATGGTTATAGTTACCACCGCCG
Source organism: Leucobacter luti (assembly GCF_050310065.1). Lineage (GTDB taxonomy): Bacteria > Actinomycetota > Actinomycetes > Actinomycetales > Microbacteriaceae > Leucobacter > Leucobacter luti_B. The sequence goes on from NZ_CP190007.1 coordinate 2,297,362, forward strand.
TTTACTGGGGCTTAAATTCAAAGCTTCGACCAAGGTCTAACCTCTCCTCTTAACCTTCCAGCACCGGGCAGGCGTCAGTCCGTATACGTCCACTTGCGTGTTGGCACGGACCTGTGTTTTTAGTAAACAGTCGCTTCCCACTGGTCTCTGCGGCCACCACACCCTTTCGGAGTAAATCCTAATAAGTGGATGGCCCCCCTTCTCCCGAAGTTACGGGGGCATTTTGCCGAGTTCCTTCACCATGATTATCTCGATCTCCTGAGTATTCTCTACCTGACCACCTGAGTCGGTTTGGGGTACGGGCAACAGCAAACCTCACGTCGATGCTTTTCTCGGCAGCATAGGATCAATGACTTCCCCATACGGGTCCCCATCGCATCTCACCCTTCACGCGGGACGGATTTGCCTATCCCGCAGGCTACACGCTTAGCCCGGGACAACCATCGCCCGGGACCATCTACCTTCCTGCGTCACACCTCACGCTCACCACCCCAGTTCGGGTTCGCAGCCGCCACCCCACATCACCCGAAGGATCCGCGGAATATTGGATTGCTTAGCACTACTGGTTAGGTCTTTGACGGTTTACCGCCGGTACGGGAATATCAACCCGTTGTCCATCGACTACGCCTGTCGGCCTCGCCTTAGGTCCCGACTTACCCAGGGCAGATTAGCTTGACCCTGGAACCCTTGGTCTTCCGGAGGACGGGTTTCTCACCCGTCTTTCGCTACTCATGCCTGCATTCTCACTCGTGTGGCATCCACGACTGGATCACTCCGCCGCTTCACTCGCCACACGACGCTCTCCTACCCATCCGCACAACTGAACCACGAAGGCTTGTCTACATGCGAATGCCACAACTTCGGTGGTGTGCTTGAGCCCCGTTACATTGTCGGCGCGGAATCACTTGACCAGTGAGCTATTACGCACTCTTTCAAGGGTGGCTGCTTCTAAGCCAACCTCCTGGTTGTCACAGCAACTCCACATCCTTTTCCACTTAGCACACGCTTGGGGACCTTAGTTGGTGATCTGGGTTGTTTCCCTCTCGACTATGAAGCTTATCCCCCACAGTCTCACTGCTGCGCTCTGACTTACCGGCATTCGGAGTTTAGCTGACGTCAGTAACCTTGTAGGGCCCATCGGCCATCCAGTAGCTCTACCTCCGGCAAGAAACACGCAACGCTGCACCTAAATGCATTTCGGAGAGAACCAGCTATCACGAAGTTTGATTGGCCTTTCACCCCTATCCACAGCTCATCCCCTCAGTTTTCAACCTAAGTGGGTTCGGTCCTCCACGCGCTCTTACACACGCTTCAACCTGGCCATGGATAGATCACTTCGCTTCGGGTCTAGGACATGCGACTGAATCGCCCTATTCAGACTCGCTTTCGCTACGGCTACCCCACACGGGTTAACCTCGCCACATATCGCTAACTCGCAGGCTCATTCTTCAAAAGGCACGCCGTCACCAGAACAAGCTGGCTCCGACGGATTGTAAGCAAACGGTTTCAGGTACTCTTTCACTCCCCTCCCGGGGTACTTTTCACCTTTCCCTCACGGTACTAGTCCGCTATCGGTCATCTGGGAGTATTTAGGCTTATCAGGTGGTCCTGACAGATTCACACGGGATTTCTCGGGCCCCGTGCTACTTGGGATACACACCACGCGGTAAAACCATTTCGGATACGGGACTCTCACCCACTCCGGTCCGCCGTTCCAAGCGGTTCTCCTATAGCTTCACACTCACGCTCGAGAGTCAGCAGCCTCTCACGGCATGTCCCGCAACCCCATACATGCAACCCCTGCCAGGTATCACACATGCACGGTTTAGCCTCATCCGGGTTCGCTCGCCACTACTACCGGAATCACTGTTGTTTTCTCTTCCTGTGGGTACTGAGATGTTTCACTTCCCCACGTTCCCTCAACCCGCCCTATATATTCAGGCGGGAGTCACCAGGTACGCACGCGCCCTGGCGGGGTTTCCCCATTCGGAAATCCTCGGATCACAGCCCGTTTATCGGCTCCCCGAGGCTTATCGCAGATTACGACGTCCTTCTTCGGCTCCAGATGCCAAGGCATCCACCGTTTGCTCTTAGAAACTTGAAATCACATAAGTAATCAGAAACACACACCCACACAAATGCGGGCATGTGACCAATGAAATTTAGTATCTGCAACACCCCACCACCCCAAAAAGGCAATGCGATGTTGCGAAGATGCTCGCGTCCACTGTGTAGTTCTCAACGTACGGTCGATCCCGAACCCACGAACAACACGTTCCGTGACCCCGGGCCAGAAGTCTCAGTCCACACCCCACACAGGGATGCCGGCTGGTCCTCCAGGACCCAATAGTATGCACCCACGGCCACACCCCACACCATCCCAAACTTTCCCACCACTTACGCGGCGTACTCATCCAGAACCATGCAGAATCCAGCACTCATCAAATGTTCCACCCATGAGCGGCCAGCACCACACATTCGGTGATGATCTGACCATCCCTACAACCCCCAAAGGGGTTGAGTGCTCCTTAGAAAGGAGGTGATCCAGCCGCACCTTCCGGTACGGCTACCTTGTTACGACTTAGTCCTAATCACCAGTCCCACCTTCGACGGCTCCCCCCACAAGGGTTAGGCCACCGGCTTCGGGTGTTACCGACTTTCATGACTTGACGGGCGGTGTGTACAAGGCCCGGGAACGTATTCACCGCAGCGTTGCTGATCTGCGATTACTAGCGACTCCGACTTCATGGGGTCGAGTTGCAGACCCCAATCCGAACTGAGACCGGCTTTTTGGGATTCGCTCCACCTTACGGTATCGCAGCCCTTTGTACCGGCCATTGTAGCATGCGTGAAGCCCAAGACATAAGGGGCATGATGATTTGACGTCATCCCCACCTTCCTCCGTGTTGACCACGGCAGTATCCCATGAGTTCCCACCATAACGTGCTGGCAACATAGGACGAGGGTTGCGCTCGTTGCCGGACTTAACCGAACATCTCACGACACGAGCTGACGACAACCATGCACCACCTGTATAAGAGTGTCCAAAGAGTTCACCATTTCTGGCGCGTTCTCCTATATGTCAAGCCTTGGTAAGGTTCTTCGCGTTGCATCGAATTAATCCGCATGCTCCGCCGCTTGTGCGGGCCCCCGTCAATTCCTTTGAGTTTTAGCCTTGCGGCCGTACTCCCCAGGCGGGGAACTTAATGCGTTAGCTACGACACAGAACCCGTGGAACAGGCCCTACATCTAGTTCCCAACGTTTACGGCATGGACTACCAGGGTATCTAATCCTGTTCGCTCCCCATGCTTTCGCTCCTCAGCGTCAGTTACGGCCCAGAGATCTGCCTTCGCCATCGGTGTTCCTCCTGATATCTGCGCATTCCACCGCTACACCAGGAATTCCAATCTCCCCTACCGCACTCTAGCTTGCCCGTACCCACTGCAGGCCCGAGGTTGAGCCTCGGGTTTTCACAGCAGACGCGACAAGCCGCCTACGAGCTCTTTACGCCCAATAATTCCGGACAACGCTTGCACCCTACGTATTACCGCGGCTGCTGGCACGTAGTTAGCCGGTGCTTTTTCTGCAGGTACCGTCACTTTCGCTTCTTCCCTACTAAAAGAGGTTTACAACCCGAAGGCCGTCATCCCTCACGCGGCGTTGCTGCATCAGGCTTGCGCCCATTGTGCAATATTCCCCACTGCTGCCTCCCGTAGGAGTCTGGGCCGTGTCTCAGTCCCAGTGTGGCCGGTCACCCTCTCAGGCCGGCTACCCGTCGTCGCCTTGGTGAGCCATTACCTCACCAACAAGCTGATAGGCCGCGAGCCCATCCTCCACCGATAAATCTTTCCACCCACACACCATGCGGTGATGGGACATATCCAGTATTAGACACCGTTTCCAGCGCTTATCCCAGAGTGAAGGGCAGGTTGCTCACGTGTTACTCACCCGTTCGCCACTCATCCACCCGCAGCAAGCTGCAGGCTTCAGCGTTCGACTTGCATGTGTTAAGCACGCCGCCAGCGTTCGTCCTGAGCCAGGATCAAACTCTCCGTAAAAAACAAATGCAACCATCCAGCGGAATAAGCCAGACAACTGCGAGTTTGACCTGACAAACAAAACAAAACCATCAACCAACCCCCAAAAGGAGCCAGTACTGACGATCCGAATTATTCATCCAAAAAGGAATCTCCAACACCCGAAGGTGCCGGGGATAAAAAATTTGGCATTTGACAATCAAGTGCACACTATTGAGTTCTCAAAGACCAGACACCACCCGTCAACCCCTAACCAGGGCCTCCGAGAAGCAACCGTTCAATCGCATCGCAAACACTTTGGTTTGCTTCCGCAATGAGTGTCACGCCGACATGTTCGTTGACCCGGCATTTCAGCCGCTCACCGAACCGGTGTGACGAGAATCTAACTTTACACACATCCAGAGCTACTTGCAAACCGCAGTCTGTGTGATCTCCGTAGATCCGATGTCTGTTCCGGGCCGGCCGCTCTCGCGCCCCGCTCCGTCTCGCTGACAAGGGAATACATTACGCGGATCGCCACCCCCCAGCAATTCGCGCCCGCATTCCGGGCGTGTCTCCGCATGATTCCGCGGAAGTTGGGTTTTGCACCCCCACCGTCCACCCGCGCCTCACGGTCCCCGAATCGGCCAAAACTGCCCGTTTCGCGCGACTGCACCCCGTTTCCCGGGCGCGTCGGCTCCGGATCCGGCACTCTCGGCCCCGGATCCGGGCCCGGCGCCGGCGCTCGCTCCGCAAACTGCACTCGTTCGCAAGATCCGGACGCATTCTTTAGGAACGAGCGCAGAACACAGAGCGAGCGCCGGCGCAGTTGCAGGGGCGGGGCGGGCAGGGGCCGCAGTGCGCTCCGGATCCCGAGCCGGCCCCGGATCCCGGCGCTGCTCCGGATCCCGGGGCTGCTCCGGATCCAGGCGCTGCTCCGGAGCCCGGAGCTGCTCTGGATCAGGGCCCGGCGCCGGCGCTCGCTCCGCAAACTGCACTCGTTCGCAAGATCCGGACGCATTCCGTAGGAACGAGCGCAGAACACAGATTGAGCGCAGGGGCAGTAGTAGGGGCGGGGCAGGCAGGGGCCGCAGTGCGCTCCGGATCCCGAGGCGGCCCCGGATCCAGGCGCTGCTCCGGAGCCCGGAGCTGCTCTGGATCAGGGCCCGGCGCCGGCGCTCGCTCCGCAAACTGCACTCGTTCGCACAATCCGGACGCATTCTTTAGGAACGAGCGCAGAACACGGAACGAGCGCAGGCGCAGAGGCGGGGCAGTACCAAGGACCGCGGCGCGCTCCGGATCCCGAGGCGGCCCCGGGCCCGGGACCGGCGCCGGCGCTCGCTCCGCAATCTGCGCTCGTTCGCACGATCCGGACGCATCCTTTAGGAGCGAGCGCAGAACACAGAGCGAGCGCCGCCCGCGCGCCGGCCCACGACTCCACCACCACGCTCCCACCCTGCCGATGCTTAGATGGACGGGTGAACGAGCGCACCCCTCTCTCCCCCGCCCCCTCCCCCGCAGACTTCGGCTTCGAGGTCGAGCAGCGGCAGGAAGCGGGCGCAGCCCGCGGCAGCGACGGCCGCCCCCTCGGCAGGGCCGGCACGATCCGCACCCCGCACGGCGAGATCCAGACTCCCGCGTTCATCCCGGTGGGCACGAAGGCGACGGTGAAGGCGCTGCTTCCCGAGACGGTGACCGAGCTCGGCGGGCAGGCGGTGCTCGCGAACGCCTACCACCTGTTCCTGCAGCCGGGTTCCGACATCGTGGACGAGGCCGGCGGGCTCGGCAAGTTCATGAACTGGCAGGGCCCCACCTTCACCGACTCCGGCGGGTTCCAGGTGATGTCGCTCGGCGTCGGCTTCAAGAAGGTCATCTCCATGAGCGAGAAGGCGCACACCGACGCCGAGGTCATCGCGCGCACCAAGGAGCGCCTCGCGCACGTCGACGAGGACGGCGTCACCTTCAAGTCGTTCATCAATGGCGATAAGCACCGCTTCACGCCCGAGGTGTCGATGCAGATTCAGCACCAGCTGGGCGCGGACATCATGTTCGCCTTCGACGAGCTCACCACGCTCTTCAACTCCCGCGCCTATCAGGAGGACTCCGTCGACCGCACCGCGCGCTGGGCCGTGCGCTGCCTCGACGAGCATGCCCGCCAGACGCGGGATCGGGATCACCGCCCGTATCAGGCACTGTTCGGCGTGGTGCAGGGTGCCCAGTACGAGGACCTCCGCCGCAAGGCGGCGCGCGGCCTCGCCGAGATGACCGGCGCCGAGGCGAGCGAGCAGCGCTTCGACGGCTTCGGCATCGGCGGCGCCATCGAGAAGACCGAGCTCGCCGAGATCGTCGGCTGGGTGAGCGACGAGCTCCCCGAGGACAAGCCGCGGCACCTGCTCGGGATCTCCGAACCCGACGACCTCTTCGCCGGGGTGGCCGCCGGCTGCGACACCTTCGACTGCGTCGCGCCCTCGCGCCAGGCCCGCGGCGGCACGCTCTACTCCTCGACCGGCCGCATCAACGCGAAGGCCGCGACGCAGCGCCGCCGCTTCGAGCCGATCGACGCCGAGTGCGATTGCTACACCTGCACGAACACGACCGCCGCCTACCTGCACCACCTGTTCAAGGCGAAGGAAATGCTCGCATCCACCCTCGCGACGATCCACAATGAGCGCTACATCGTGCGGCTCGTCGAGCGGATCCGCCAGTCGATCCTGGACGACACTTTCCTCGAACTGCGCGACGAAGTGCTCGGCCGTGTGTACGGCACCGAGTTCGCGCGGGCCGCGGCGGAGCGCGACACCGCGCGGGTCGCCGGCTAGGCCGAGGGCCCCGCGGCCAAGCCCGCCGAGTGCATCTCGGCGGCGCGCACCCGCGCGATCACGCGGGTCGTCACGGGGAGCAGCACGACCTCGGCGAGCACCTTGATCGCGTAGCCGAGCGCCGTGTAGCCGAGGAAGTCCCAGCCCTCGAGCACCCCGAGGAACGCGATCGTGCAGAACACGATCGTGTCGATGAGCTGGCCCGCGATCGTCGAGCCGATCAGCCGGGTGCGCAGGAAGCGGCCCGAGGTGCGGCGCCGCATCCGATCGAGCACCCACGCGTTCACGAGCTGCCCGGCGAGGAACGCGCCGAGGCTCGCGGCCACGATCCGGGGCACGAAGCCGAGCACCGATTCGAAGGCCTCCTGCTGCTCCCAACCGGGGGCGACGGGCGAGACCTGCACGACGAAGATCGTGAGCGACATCAGGAGCGACAGCGCGAACGCGGTGAGGATCGCGCGGCGCGCGGCCTTCAGCCCGTAGACCTCGGTCAGCACGTCGCCCACGATGTAGACGAGCGGGAAGAGGAACACCCCGCCGTCGACGATGAACGGCCCGAACGAGATGAGCTTCACCGCGACGACGTTCGAGATGAGCAGCAGGCCGACGAACGCCGCGAGCACGATCGCGTAGCGGGATCCCGCGGCCGCAGCGACCCCGCCGATCGCGGGCGACACCTGGGACTGCGCGCCCGATCCAGCGCCGGATCCTGATCCGGACCCGGAGTCCGCTCCCGCAGCGCCGTCGCGCCTCGACCGGTTCATGACCGGGCCGTCCTCACCCGCACGCCCGCGCTCACTCATCGACCAGCCCGACGCCAAGCGCACCGCGGATCATGTCCATGTTGAGCTTCGCGGCGACGCGCGCCCCGTTGCCCGCGGCGATGATGAGCTGCTGCGGCCCGGGAGGCACGATGTCGCCGACGGCGTAGACGCCGCGGATCGAGGTCTCCCCCTTGTCGCTCACGACGACGAGGCCCCAGTCGTCGCGCTCGAGCTCGAGCTCGCCGAGGAACTCGACCGGCGCGTGCCAGCGCGGGCGCACGAAGCCGCCGACGCGCGGGATAATCTCGCCGTCGGCGAGCCGCACCCCGGTCATGTCGGCCTTCTCGCCGACGATGTCGTCGATCGGGCGGCGCTCCACGCGGATCCCGATGCTCGCGAGCTGCTGCTCTTGCTCGGCGCGGATCGTCTCGGCGCCGTTCGTGAAGACCACGAGATCCGAGCTGAAGCGGCTGATGAGGAGCGCGCGTGCGAAGAGGTCCGACGTCTCGCCGATGAGGGCGAGCGGCTTGTCCGTCTTCTCGAAGCCGTCGCACTCGACGCAGCTGTGCAGCGCGGTGCCGTAGTAGGCCCTGATCATCGGCAGATCCGGGAGCTCCTCCGTGAGACCTGCTGCGAGCAGCACACGCCGCGCGACGAACTCGACGTCCGCTGAGCCCCGGATCCCGGAGCCGCGCACGCGGAAGCCGATGCCGTCGGGGAACCCAACCGCGAGCGCGTCCTCCCGGCTGAGCGGGGTGACCTCGCGGGCGAGCGCCTGCGCGAAGATCGCCGTCGGGTACGCCTGGAACTCCTCGCGGCCGAGCCTGCGCAGCTCGAGCGGGGGCGCGCCGTCGCGCGTCAGGAAGCCGTGCGACTGGAGCGTTGCGGAGTGCCGGGGCCGGTTGCTGTCGAGGATCGCGATTCGGCGATTCGCCCGCACGAGCTGCAGCCCAGCGGAGAGCCCGGCGGGCCCGCCGCCGATGATCGCGACACCGATCGGCGCGACGCCGCCGGTGTCGACGACGCCGGCACCTCCGGATCCCACGCTCTCCGACATTCCTACTCCTCGCTAGCGGGTTGCAAGCCGATCGGAGAGCTTGCGCAGGCGCGCAATGCTCTCGTCCTTGCCGAGCAGCTCGAACGACTCGAACAGCGGCGGCGACACCCTGCGGCCGGACGCCGCGACGCGGAGCGCCCCGAACGCGACGCGCGGCTTCAGGCCGAGCCCGTCGATGAGCGCGGTCTGCAGCGCGTGCTGGATCTGCTCGGTCGTCCACTCCCCCTCGGGAACGGCGTCGAGCGCGGTGATCCCGGCCTCGAGCACCTGCGGCGCATCGTCCTTCAGCGACTTCAGCGCGTCGTCTTCGTATTCGAGCTGGTCGACGCTCGTGAAGAGGAAGCCCATGAGGCCCACCACGTCAGAGAGCACCGTGACGCGGCTCTGCACGAGCGGGACCGCGCGGCGCACGATGTCGAGCTGCTCCTCGGTCGGCTCGATCTGCAGGGCCCCGCCCGCGATCAGGTACGGCAGGATCCGCTTCCCGAAGTCCTCCTCCGAGAGCAGCCGGATGTGGTCGGCGTTGATCGCGTCGGCCTTCTTCTGGTCGAAGCGCGCCGGGTTCGGGTTTACGTCTGCGATGTCGAAGGCCGCGACCATCTCCTCGCTCGAGAACACGTCGCGATCCGGCGCCAGCGACCAGCCGAGCAGCGACAGATAGTTCAGGAGCCCCTCGGGGATGAAGCCGCGCGAGCGGTGATGCAGCAGGTTCGACTCCGGATCCCGCTTCGACAGCTTCTTGTTGCCCTCACCCATGACGTACGGCAGGTGACCGAAGTGCGGGATCGCCTCGGCGATGCCGAGCTCGACGAGCGCGTGATAGAGCGCGATCTGGCGCGGGGTCGAGGAGAGCAGGTCCTCGCCGCGGAGCACGTGAGTGATGCCCATCAGCGCGTCGTCCACGGGGTTCACGAGCGTGTAGAGCGGGGCGCCGTTCGGGCGCACCACCACGAAGTCGATCGTCGAACCGGCGGGGAACGTGATGTCGCCGCGCACGAGGTCCGTGAAGGAGAGGTCCGTGTCGGGCACTCGGAAGCGGAGCGCGGGCTCGCGGCCCTCGGCGCGGAAGGCCGCGCGCTGCTCGTCCGTGAGCTCACGGTCGAAGTTGTCGTAGCCGAGCTGCTTCGGGCGGCCGTTGGCCTCGTTGCGGGCGTCGATCTCCTCGGCCGTGGAGAAGCTCTCGTAGAGGTAGCCGCCCGCCTTCAGCTGCTCGATGACGCCCTGATAGATCTCGCCGCGCTCCGACTGGCGGTACGGGCCGTGCGGGCCGCCCGCATCGATCCCCTCGTCCCAGTCGAGCCCGAGCCAGCGGAGCGAGTCGAGGATCTGGCCGTAGCTCTCCTCGCTGTCACGCGCCGCATCCGTGTCCTCGATCCGGAACACGAAGGTGCCGCCCGTGTGCCGCGCATAGGCCCAGTTGAACAGGGCCGTGCGCACCATCCCGACGTGGGGCGTGCCCGTCGGCGAGGGGCAGAAACGGACGCGCACGTCGGCGCCGGTGGCGGTGGAAAACTGGGGTTCCGTAGTCTCAGACATCGCGGCCCAGTCTATCGCGACCCACCGACATTCGGCGCAGCCGCGGCCACCGCGCGCTTCGTGTGCACGCCGAGCTGGATCGATGCCACGGCGCCGAGCGCGAGCAGCGCGCCGCACGCGAGCGCGAGGAAGGAAAAGTCCCCGATCGCGAAGATCACACCGGAGAGCGCGCCCGCGATCGCGCCCGCCGCGCTCATCGTCGCGTCGGATCGGCCCTGCCACCTGGGCCGCTCCGCCTCGGGCGTGAGCTCGGTGAGGAGCGCCGCCCCCGCGACCGTCACCGCGCTCCAGCCGAGGCCGAGCAGCGTGAGCGCCACCTGGATCAACAGGTGCGAGGGGCCGGCCACGAACGCTAGCACGATCGAGGCGAGCAGCACGAGGAGGCCGACGACCACGATGGGGATCCGGCCGAAGCGGCTCGCGAGCGAGCCAAACACGGGCGACAGCGCGTACATGCCCGCGATGTGCAGGCTGAGCGTGACGCCGACGATCTCGGGCGTGCCCTCGTGGTGCATGAGGTGCAGCGGGGTCATTGCCATGAGCCCGACCATGATCGCCTGCGCGATCGCGATGACGACGATCGTCAGGATCCGGGCCCTGCGGTCTCCCGTGAGCTGGCGCGCGCCGACCGCGGCGAGCTCGCCTGTGGTCGGAGCCTCGGCGCGATCCCGCGCCGCCGCCGCGATCTTTCGCGCCGTGAGCAGCGGATCCGGACGCAGACCGAAGAGGTTCACCGCGGCCGCGAGCACCTGCGCGAACAGCGCGAACACGAAGACGCCCGCGAGCGGGGTCACGCCGATCGCATTGCCGACGACGGCGCCAGGGCCCACGAGGTTCGGGCCGACGACCGCGCCGACCGTGATCGCCCACACCACGAGCGAGAGATCCCGCGCCCGCTTCTCGGGCACCGCAAGGTCGGTCGCCGTGAAGCGCGAGAGCAGCTGCACAGCGCTCGCGACGCCGAGCATGCCGAGGCCGATCGCGAGCAGCCACCACCAGCCGAGCACGGTCGAGTAGATCGCGATGAGCGCGCCGAGCATCGCCACGACGCTGCCCGTGACGAGTGCCGAGCGCCTGCCGCGCTTCGCCGCGAGGCGCGCCAGCGGGATGCCGGCCACAGCCGCACCCGCGTTGAACACCGCCGAGGCGAGGCCCGAGATCGCATCGTTGCCGCTCACCTCGGCGAGCAGCAGCGCACCCACCGACAGCGAGGCGCCGACGCCCAGGCCGCCCAGCACGGTCGCGGTCGCGAGCACCCACAGCGTCTTCCGCTGCAAGGCGCCTCCCGGCGCGTAGTCCATCGTGATTCCCTCCCCCGTGAACTTGGCATTCTGCTTTCGCTCCTGCGTGGTTTTCGTCACGCCACCGACTCCAGCCCCCAGCGGCTGCCGTCGACGTGGGCGAGCATCCGCTTCGCGAGGCGCACCTGCGGGCTCTCGTTCGCGGTCGACATCGAGACGAGGCCGATCGTGCGGTACCTTGGCGGCTCGAGAGCGACGGCCCGCGCGTCGTCGGGAAGCGTGCGCGCCGCCGCGAGCGCGAGGCCGGGCACGAGGGCGACGGCGCCGCCGGCCGCGGCCATGGCGAGCATCGCCGGCACGTTGTCGGTCTCCTGGATGATGTCCGGCTCGAAGCCCGCCTCGCCCGCCGCCGCGAGGAGGTGGCCGCGGCACTTCTCGCAGCCCGCGATCCAGTGCTCGTGAGCGAAGTCGCCGAGGTGTGCTGGGCGGCCGTCCGCCGCCCGGTCGTCGGAGAGAACGAGGTGCACCTCCTCGCGCCAGAGCGGGAGAAATGCGCTGCCAGCCGGAAGTTCCGCCGCGCCCTCGTAGTCGAAGATGAGCGCGCAGTCGACCTCGCCGTCGCGGAGCATCGCGGTAGCGGCGGGCGGCTCGGCCTCGCGGTACTGCAGCGCGACGTCGGGCGCCTCCTCCGCGAGCTGACGCATGAGCGCGGGCACGAGAGTCGCGGAGGCCGACGGGAAGCCGACCATCCGGAGCGTGCCGGCGCGCTCCCCGCGCAGGTCGTCGATCGCGGCCAGCGCGGCGTCGATCTCAGCCACGACGGTGCGGCCGTGATCCGCGAGGATCTGGCCCGCCGTGGTGAGGCGGATCCCGCGCCCGGAACGCTCGATCAGCGGCACGGCCAGGCGATTCTCGACGCGCTTAATGCGCTGGCTGACCGCTGGCTGGCTGAGGCCGAGGCTCGCGGCCGCGGCCGTGAGCGATCCCGTGGTCGCGAGGGCGTGGAGGATCCTGAGCTCGGTCGAGTCGATCGAGCCGAGCGGATCAGCGCTGCGAAGTGTGCTCATGCGGAGATCCTACCCGAAACATAATGAAGCGTGAAGCAAAAGATAAGAATGATTCTGTTTCATTATGCGATCGCGGACCATAGCCTGAGGTCATGAGCGTCACACTTCAGCAGGCAACGCCGCTGGCCGAAGCCCGAGCCGCGTATACCGCAGGTCGCAACTACCTTTCCGCGTGCACGGGCGGGCTTCCGACCCGCGAGACGGCCGAGGCGATGCATCGCTTCGTCGACGACTGGGCCGCGGGCCGGATCGACGCGGCGGCGCTCGGCGAACTCGTCGAGAGCTGCCGGGCCCTGTTCGGCGAGCTCGCGGGAGTGCCGGCCGAGCGCGTGGCCGTGGGATCCCAGGTCTCGCAGCTCGCCTCGATCGTCGCGACCGGAGTGCCTGATGGCGGCGAGGTACTCTGCGCCGAGGGCGACTTCTCTTCACTGACCCACCCGTTCGAGCAGCTCGCCGCCCGGGGCGTGCGCGTGCGCTACGCGCCCGTTTCGGAGCTCGCCTCAGCGATCCGGCCGACGACCTCGCTCGTTGCGTTCTCGCTCGTGCAGTCCGCGACGGGCGAAGTGGCCGATCACGCTGCGATTGCCGATGCCGCGCGCGCCGCGGGGGCGCGCACGCTCGTCGACCTCACGCAGTCGCTCGGCTGGCTGCCCGTCGGCGCGGCTGGTTTTGACTACACGGTCTGCCACGCCTACAAGTGGCTGTGCGCGCCGCGCGGCACGGCGTTCCTCACGGTGCGCGCGGGGCTCGACGACACCCTCACGCCGCTCGCCGCCGGCTGGTACTCAGCCGACGACGTGTGGAGCTCGTGCTACGCGGGCCACACGCCGCTCGCTGCGGGCGCCGGGCGCTTCGACCTCTCCCCCGCGTGGCCGCTGCTCGCGGGCACCGAGGCCGCGCTGCGCGGCTTCGCCTCGCTCGACCCCGCAGAGGTGCACGCCTACGACCTCTCGCTCGCGGACGCCGCGCGCTCGGTGCTCGGGCTGCCCGCCGGCGATTCCGCCATCGTGACCTGGGCAGATCCCACGGGGAGCGACCTCGCGCGGCTGACCGCTGCCGGGATCTCCGCCTCTGGGCGGGCCGGGAACGCGCGGGTGTCGTTCCACCTGTGGAACGATCTGTCGGATGTGGCGGCGCTCGGTGCCGCGCTCGGGCGTGGTGCTGCTTGAGTTTCGGCCCGTCAGCCGCGCTTCGCGCCTGTTTGCCGCGGGGAACTGACCACTTCTCCCGGGTTCCGGGTCTGGATCCGGATCCGGCCCCTTTGCGCGCGCTCAGCGAGATTCGGCCCAAAACCCGCGCACAGCGACCCGTTACCGCGGTGAACTGACCACTTATTCCGGGTTCCGGATCCAGCTCCCTTTGCGCGCGCAGCGAGATTCGGCCCAAAAACCGCGCTTAGCGCCCCGTTACCGCGGTGAACTGACCACTTCTCCCGGGCGCCGGGTCTGGATCCGGATCCAGCCCCCTTTGCGCGTGCGCAGCGAGATTCGGCCCAAAAACCGCGCTTAGCGCCTCGTAACCGCGGCGAACTGACCACTTCTCCCGGGCGCCGGATCCGGGCCTACTGCGCGCGCAGCGAGATTCGGCCCAAAACCCGCGTTTAGCGCCTCGTTACCGCAGGGAACTGACCACTTCTCCCGGGTTTCGGGCCCAGATCCGGATCCGACCGCGCACGCTCAGCGAGAGCCGGCCCGTGCCCCGCGCGATTCGTCCCGAAATCGAGGGGGGACTCACCACAACTCGGCGCCGCACTCAGGCAGGATCCTCGTCCACAACGATCAAGTTGGGCGGGTTCTCCACCGATTCGCACTGGCGGGGCGTCACCCTAATCGTTCCCAGGTGAAATCCGGAAGAGTGGAGGCATGTCCCGTCCTCCGAATCCGCTGCCGTCACGGCTCGGCCGAGTCTTCTCGGCAGCCGAGGCTCGCGCCGCCGGCGTGCCCTGGCGGCGTTTGCGTCAGCCCGATGTCGAGCGAGTATCGCGCGGTGCCTACCTGCGCCAAAGCGATGACGAGGTGGGGCGAAGAGGGCCGAAGGTGCAGAGTCGCCAGGCCCTGCGAATCGTGGAGCGCGCGCGGGCGCTCGCCCGCGTACTGCCTCTGGGATACGCTTTCTCTGGCCTCACTGCCGCGGCGATCTGGGGGCTTCCGCTCCCGCGCGATGCGGGGCGCGGATCCGGATCCGGCCCTGGTCTTGTGGCGCTTGACCCCGAGCTCGAGGTGGCGTGCCACCACCCGCTGCGCGGGCTCAGACGGCAGGGGGTGTCGTGCGTGCGCGTTTCGAGCCACCTCGCCAGCTTCGTCGTGCACCGCGGGCTTCCGGTCACGAATCCGGCTTCCACCTGGGCAATGCTCGCGCCGCGGCTCGACCGCGGCAGCGCGATCGCGCTCGGGGACGCGGTACTGCACATCGACCGGATACCCGGCACGAACCGTGTGGCGCGGCCGCCGCTCGCGACCCTCCCCGAGTTGCAGTGGGCGATCGACGCAGGTAGACGTCGGGGCGCGGCTGCCCTCAGGTCGCAGTTGTCGCTCCTCTCGACACGCAGCGCCTCGGCGCCGGAGTCGCACCTGCGCGTGCTGCTCATGGACTGGGACGCGCCGGAGCCAACGCTCGACTACGACGTCCGGGCGCACAATGGGATGCTGCTCGGTTGCAGCGAGATCGCGTATCCCGAGCTGCGACTTGCGTTCGAGTACGAGGGCGATCACCACCGCACTGACCGGTTCCAGTGGAACCGCGACATCGCCAAGTACCAGGCATACACCCGCTCAGGATGGGAGGTGATGCGGATCACAGCGTCTGCAATGTATGGCAACCCCGACCGGCTGCGTGACCAGGTATTCGAGGCCCTGGACCGACGCGGCTGGCGCGGCACCGCGCCGCTGCGCGACACGGGCTAACGGCAAGCCCCCGGATCCGGGCGGCAACAAACCGGGAAGTGCGCAGCGAAACCTAGGCAGTCGCTGCGGCGATCGCCTCCGCGTCGCGGCGGTCCTGTTCGGTCGCGACGAGCTGGCCGCACGCGCCGTCGATCTCCTTGCCGCGGGTGTCGCGCAGCGTGGTCGGGATCCCGGCGGAGTTGAGCCGGTCGACGAACTCGCGGGTGACCTCGCGGGTCGAGGAGGTCCAGATCGAGCCGGGCGTCGGGTTCAGCGGGATCGGGTTGACGTGGACCCAGCCACGGCCGCGCTCGTTCAGCTTGTCTGCCAGGAGGTCGGCTCGCCAGCCGTGGTCGTTCATGTCCTTGATCAGCGCGTACTCGATCGAGACGCGGCGGCCCGTCTTCTCGTAGTAGCCGTAGGCGGCGTCGAGCACCTCCTCGACCTTCCACCGGCTGTTGACGGGGATGAGCTCGTCGCGCAGCTCGTCGTCGGGAGCATGAAGGGAGAGAGCAAATGTGATCGGAATGTCCTCGTCGGCGAGCTTGCGGATCGCCGGGGCGAGACCGACCGTCGACACAGTGATGCCGCGGGCGGACATGCCGAGTCCCTCGGGCGAGGGGTCGATCATGCGGTGGACGCCGTTCATGACGCGCTTGTAGTTGGCGAGCGGCTCGCCCATGCCCATGAACACGATGTTGTTGACGCGCTCGGGCTCCGCGCCGTTGCCCGCCTCGCGCATGTGGCCGAGGCCGCCCTCGGCGATGACGCGGTTTGCCTGGACGACCTGGTCAAGGATCTCGGCCGTCGACATGTTGCGGGTGAGGCCGGCCTGGCCCGTGGCGCAGAAGGGACAGTTCATGCCGCAGCCGCACTGGCTCGAGACGCAGAGGGTGATGCGCCCCGGGTAGCGCATGAGCACGGACTCGACGAGCGCGCCGTCGAAGAGTCGCCACAGGAACTTGATCGTTGCGCCGTCGTCGGTGACGAGGCGCTTCACCTCGGTGAGGAGAGGAGGGAAGAATTCGGCGACGAGCGCCTCGCGGGCGTCCTTCGGGAGGTCCGTCATCTGCTCGGGGTCGGTGGTGTGGTGCTCGAAGTAGTGCTTCGAGAGCTGCTTCGCACGGAACTTCGGGAAACCCAGCTCGACGACCCTGGCCTCGCGCTCGGCGAGCGTCATGTCGGCGAGGTGCTTCGCGGGCTGCTTGACGCGCGGCGAGGCGAACTGGAGCGTGGGGCGGCCGTCGGGGTTCGTGAGCTGGGTCCAGCCCTCCGCGCGCGGGCGCACCTGCGGGCGCGCAACGTCCCTCGGTGGGCGCGTCTTGATGAGCCTCGGCTTCTCGTCGCTCGGGGAGTCGCCTGGCTCGTGATTCAGCTTGTTCGGATCCATCGCTCACCATTGTCGCATCCCGCAGCTGGACCCGCCCGCACCGACCGGGACTCGCGGAGGATGCGGGCACCGTCAAAGCAGCTTGGACCTGATGAGGAAGCGCTTCCCCTCGGGTGCCTCGAGGGAGAAGCCGCTTCCGCGTCCGGGTACGGCGTCGATCGTCAAGTGGGTGTGCTGCCACACGCCGAACTGCTCGCGGGACATCCAGAAGTCGATTTCCCTGGGTGCCGGATCTCCACCACCCGCGTCACCGAGCGGTGGGAGCTCGAGCACGCCGAGCAGCACGTCCTGTCCGCCGGTCTTGAACTCGCCCGCCTGGTAGCACATGGGCGCGCTGCCGTCGCAGCACCCGCCCGACTGGTGGAACATGAGCGGACCGTGCATCGCCCACAGCTGGTCGATGAGGGCCACGGCCTCGGGGGTGAAGGCGAGACGGCTCGCCTCCTCCCCCTCGACCGTCGGCCGGGCGTCGATGTTCTTCCCACCGGACATGATCAGGCCTCGGCCAGCCTCAGCACGACGCGGCCGTCGATCTTGCCCGCGCGCATCTCGTCGAGCACCGCGTTCACGTCGTCGAGCGGGCGCTCGGCGATGGTCGGGTGGATGAGGCCGCGGGCGTAGAAGTCGAGCGCCTCGATCATGTCCTGGCGCGTGCCCACGATCGAGCCCCGGATCGTGAGGCCTTTCAGCACGATCTCGAAGATCGGCGCAGGGAAGTCACCGGGCGGCAGACCGTTGAACACGATCGTCCCGCCCCGTCGGGTCATGCCGATCGCCTGCCCGAAGGCCGAGGGATGTACGGCCGTGACGAGCACCCCATGGGATCCGCCCGTCTCGCGCTGGATCGCCTCAACGGGGTCCTCGTCGAGCGCGTTGACCGCGACCTCGGCCCCATGGGAACGAGCGAGCTCGAGTTTCTCCGGCGAGATGTCGACGGCGGCGACGCGCATGCCCATCGCGACCGCGTACTGCACGGCGATGTGGCCGAGCCCGCCGATGCCCGAGATCACGACCCACTGGCCGGGGCGCACGCCCGTCATCTTGAGGCCCTTGTACACGGTCACGCCCGCGCACAGCACCGGCGCAACCTCGGCGACATCGGCGCCCTCGGGGATCACGGCCGCGTACTCCGCGTCGACGAGCATGTACTCGCCGAATGAGCCGTCGACCGAGTAACCGCCGTTCTGCTGCTGCTCGCACAGCGTCTCCCAGCCAGTGCGGCAGAACTCGCAGTGCCCGCACGCCGACCACAGCCAGGCATTGCCGACAAGGTCGCCGACGGCGACGTTCGTGACGCCCTCGCCGATCGCCTCGACAACGCCAACGCCCTCGTGGCCCGGGATAAACGGAGGCGACGGCTTCACGGGCCAGTCGCCCTCGACCGCGTGGAGGTCCGTGTGGCAGACGCCCGTCGTGAGCACCCGCACGAGCGCCTGGCCGCGTCCGGGCGTCGGGACGGGCTGCTCACCCACATCGAGCGGCTGCCCGAACGCCGGGACGCTCGCCGCGCGCATCGTGCCTGCTGAAGTATCGGTGGTCATGTTCTGTGTTTCCTTCCCTGTCCTGGTGTTCCGGGTGCGGGGTCCGCATCGATCCCGCACCCGCGGAGCGCAAGCGCCCGGAGGAGCGCAAGCGCCCCGAGAAGCGCGAGCGCCCCTTAGAAGAAGCCGTCGGCCGTCTCCTTGTAGCTGACGAGCAGGTTCTTCGTCTGCTGGTAGTGGTCGAGCATCATGAGGTGGTTCTCGCGCCCGATGCCGCTCGACTTGTAGCCGCCGAAGGCCGCGTGCGCGGGGTACGCGTGGTAGTTGTTCACCCACACGCGGCCGGCCTCGATCGCGCGGCCCGCGCGGTACGCGGTGTTGCCGCTCCGCGACCAGACGCCCGCGCCGAGGCCGTAGAGGGTGTCGTTCGCGATCCGGACCGCGTCATCGAAGTCGGTGAACGTCGTCGCCGACACGACCGGACCGAAGATCTCCTCCTGGAAGATCCGCATGGAGTTGTCGCCGCGGAAGATGGTCGGCTGGATGTAGAAGCCGCCCGAGAGTTCGCCGCCGAGATCCTCGACGCCGCCGCCCGTGAGCACCTTCGCGCCCTCCTGGCGGCCGATGTCGAGGTACGACTTGATCTTCTCGAACTGGTCGTTCGACGCCTGCGCACCCACCATCGTGTCGGTGTCGAGCGGGTGGCCGCGCGTGATGCGCTCCGTGCGCTCGACGACCGCCGCGAGGAAGTCGTCGGCGATGGACTCCTGGATCAGCGCGCGCGACGGGCACGTGCAGACCTCGCCCTGGTTGAGGGCGAACATCGTGAAGCCCTCCTTGGCCTTGTCGAAGTAGTCGTCGTCCTTCGCCATGACGTCCTCGAAGAAGAGGTTCGGGCTCTTGCCGCCGAGCTCGAGCGTCACGGGGATGATGTTCTCCGAGGCGTACTGCATGATGAGGCGCCCCGTCGTCGTCTCACCCGTGAAGGCGACCTTTCGGATCCGCTTGTTCGTCGCGAGCGGCTTGCCCGCCTCGGCGCCGAAGCCGTTGACGACGTTCACGACGCCCGCGGGAATGATGTCGGAGAGCAGCTCCATGAGCACCAGAATCGAGGCCGGGGTTTGCTCGGCCGGCTTGATGACGACGGCGTTGCCTGCGGCGAGCGCGGGCGCAAGCTTCCAGACGGCCATGAGGATCGGGAAGTTCCAGGGGATGATCTGCCCGACGACGCCGAGCGGCTCGTGGAAGTGGTAGGCGACGAGATCCTCGTTGATCTGGGAGATCCCGCCCTCCTGCGCGCGGATCGCGCCGGCGAAGTAGCGGAAGTGGTCGATCGCGAGCGGGATGTCGGCGTTCAGCGTCTCTCGGACGGCCTTGCCGTTGTCCCAGGTCTCCGCGACGGCGAGCAGTTCGAGGTTCTGCTCCATGCGATCCGCGATCTTGTTCAGGATCACGGCCCGCTCGGCGGGGCTCGTCTTGCCCCACGCAGGGGCCGCTGCGTGCGCGGCGTCGAGCGCCGCCTCAATGTCCTCCGCGGTGCCGCGCGCGACCTCGCAGAAGGCCTGTCCCGTGACGGGCGTCACGTTCTCGAAGTACTGCCCCTTCACCGGCGGCACCCACTGGCCCCCGATGAAGTGTTCGTACCTGTTCTTGAAATCGACGAGCGAGCCGTCCTGGCCCGGGGATGCATACACAGTCATGGCAACTCCTTTTGACTACGTTGTCCTGGTGGAGGCCGGTTTCGCCGGGATTGTTGCTGGCGATCCGGTTGCCCAGAGACTACGGAGCCCACCGTTGCATCCACGTTGCAACGGGTTGCGGAGTAACGATGACCCCGCTCGAATACGCCGGATCCCGCGGCGCCGGAACCTGCCCGCTCAGCCCTCGCGCGCGAGCTGCTCGAGCCGCGCGACGGCACGGGATCGCTTCGGGCTAAGCTGCGGGAGCACCTGCAGCAGCGTCTCCCACACCTCGGCGTCCTCGGCCGCCCAGTTCTGTGCGTAATCGAAGAGCGTGTCGGCGGATGCCGACTGCAACATGGCCTCGCGCAGCGTCGCGTCGACCTCGTCCCTGAGGCTCTGCGCCGCGGGCGACTCCGAGCCGGGGAGCGCCGGCCCCTCGTACCCCGCGAGCGCGAGGCGGTGCGCGCCGCGGCTGAGGGCGCCGAGCGTCTCGCGGGCGTCGATCCGGAGCTTGCGATCGAGTCGGTAGGGCCGCGATTCGACGCCGATGCCGGCGCCCTGCGCCGCGAGCCACTTGCGCAGGCGCACGACCTCGGCGCGCAGGGTCTGCTCGGCGCGCGCGTCGCCGTACACCTGCTCGGCGAGCGCGGAGGCCGCGAGCCCCATCGGGGATTCCGCGAGCGCGAGCAGGATCTCCGCGTGGCGCCCCGCGAGCGGGAGCGGGCCGGCCGCGCCCTCGAGGATGGCCGGATCGCGGCCGAGCACGACGAGCCTGGGCGCCGGCGCGGGGGTCGCGGGCTGCGCGGATCCGGATCTGCGTCCACGATCCCGCTCGATCATCGTGCGCAGCGATACGAGCTGCAGCTCCGCCTCCACGGCGGCGAGCGTCGCCTCCATGAGCGGCATGAGATGCGGCGAGGCCGCGAGGTCTCCCCCGGTCACGTCGATGACGCCGACGATGGAGCCCGTCGTCGGGTCGTGCACGGGCGCCGCGGTGCAGCTCCAGGAGTGGACGGCGCGGTTGTAATGCTCCGCGCCGAGCACCTGGATCGCGTGGTCGAGGGCGAGCGCGCTGCCCGGCGCGCTCGTGCCGACGGCCGCCTCGGACCAGTCGACGCCGGCACGGAACCCCATCTCCTCGGCCCCGCCGCGAAGCGTCCGGTCCGCATCGACCCAGAGCAGCCGGCCGGCGGCGTCACCCACGGCGACGAGCAGCCCGGCCTCCTCGGCCTCCTGGAAGAGCAGACGTTGGATCACGGGGAGCACACGCGAGAGCGGGTGGTTGCGGCGCACGTCGAGCAGCTCGTCGGGATCGAAGACCTGCCGATCCGGGGCCCGATCCGGGTCGATCGTTCCTCTCCTGCTGCGCAGCCAGGATTCGAGCACGACGGGCCGGACCCCGCGCAGCCTCGCGATCTCGGAGTGGCTCTCCTCGTCGGGCTGCAGCAGCACGGTGGAGTCGATGAAGTGCTCGTGGGCGAGCTCGAGCTGCCTGCGGCGATCGCTCACGGACTCGCCGTGTCGCAGGGCGCGCCAGTCGTTCACACCGGCCCCCTTCCTCGCGGTCGCCGTCCCCCGTGCCCGGGGTACCGCCGAGGGTACCCGATCTGGCTGCGAATGGCTCCGGATCAGGATCCGGGACCGGATCAGCCGGAGGCGCTGCGGTAAAGCTCGAGGAGCCCCGCGATGCCGCCCTCCCGCCAGGTCAGGAGCTGGCGGTTCGCCGGCCCGCCGTCGGCGCGGCGGCCCGCGACGTACGCGCGAACGCGGTCGAGGTCGCCAGCAGCGGCGAGCTCGTCACCGACGTGCTCGACCAGGGCCTCGATGACCGCGAACGCCGGCTCCCGCTCACCCGTGCGCGGGTCGACGAGCTCGCTCCCGAGCCCGTTGCGCGCGGCGAGCCAGGAGGCGCCGCGCAGGAGGTCCGGCTGGGCGGGCACGAACGGAGCGCCTGCCGCGGCCTCCCGCAGTGCGCGTGCGACGAGCGCCCGGTACAGCATCGCGTAGGCGACGGCGTCCTCAGAGCGGAGCTGCGCGTCCGCGGTCCGGATCTCGATCGTCGGGAAGCGCTCCGAGAGCCTGATCGACCAGTTCACGAGCGCGCGGTCGAGGAGCGCGCCCGCGCTCACGAGGCCGTCGACGACCCGGTCGTACTCGGCAGCATCGGCGAACGCCGGCGGATACCCCGATGAGGGCCACTGCTGCAGCGACAGGTATCGCCAGCAGGCGTATCCCGTCTCGTCGCCGAGCCAGACCGGAGAGTTCGCGGTGAGCGCGATGAGCACGGGCGTCCAGGGCGCGATGCGCGAGATCGCCTCGATCCCCGCGTCCCGGCTCGGCACCTCGACGTGCACGTGCGTGCCGGTCGAGTAGTACCGCGAGACCATGCCCCGCATCGTGCGGTCGATCTCGAGATACCTGGGCTTCTCCACAATCCGGCCGGGGATTTCGCCGCCGAGCGGCGGCAGGCCTGCGCCCGCGAGCACCAGGCCGAGATCCTCCGCGGCGCGCGCGGCGCTGGAGCGGAACTCGACGAGCGAGCCCTCGGCGTCCTCCGCGGCGTCGCACACGGGCGTGGCCGTCTCGAGCTGGCTGTGGAAGAACTCGTGCTCGGCCCTGAGCTCCGGCAGCGCTGCGATGATCTCGTCCGAGCCGTCGCGCGGGATCCCGGTCTCGGCGTCGAGCAGCAGGAACTCCTCTTCGACGCCGAACCTTGGCGCCTTCGGTACTGTGGCGTTCACGCGCGCCTCCCCTCCGTGCGGGAATTCAAGTGTGGCATGCGTACCCCATCAGGAAAAAGTTGAGTTGCAAGGTGACGAAGCTGCGGTCGGCCACGGGGGATCACGCGATCACTCATTCCCCGCACCGAACAGCCCGTCGCCGTACTTCGTCAGGATCCGGTACGCCTCCGCAAACGTCTGAGGCGGGTGCGCCTTCTCGTCGGCGTCGCCGTAAAGCGCAATGAGAATGCCGATGAGGCCCTTCGCCGGAGGGCTGAGCGGCCGGTCCGGGTGCTCAGCAGCCGGGTGATCAGTGTCCTCGAGATTCGGCGGCACGTACGCCGGAGAGGTCTGCGGCCAGTCCGATCCGTGGCGCGGCACCGCGCGGTTGAAGGCGCCCGCAAGAGTCCTGGCACCGCTGTCCCGCCTCGTGAGCGGTTCGAGGCCGAAGCGCTCGCACAGCGTTGCAGCAAGCGCGCCGTGGTGTATCTCCTCACGGAACACGCTGCCCTCCTCCACGTGCGCAGAAACGAGGATCGCAGGCACCCGGCAGCCGAGCCGATCGAACGCGAACCCCATCTCGCCCTGACCCGAGTCGTCAGGTGGCGTCGCCGAGGGAGGCGCGACATGGTCGTAGGTGCCTCCGTGCTCGTCGAACGTGATAAGGAGCGCGGTATTCAGGTAGCTCGATCCTGTGGCTGCAGTGGAATTCCTGATCGCTGTATAGATCTCGTGGATCAGTGCCTCACCAGCACGGACATCGGAAATCGCACCGTCGAGCACCTCTTTCCCGTCGACGGCGCCCTCCTCGAAACTGCCCGTGGGAGGGTGAAAGTCGTTGTGGTTGAAGATCATCCGCGGTTCGATAAAGGAGTATTCCGGGAGGGTGCCCTCGGCGACGTCCCTGTGGAAGTCTGCCATCGTCGCGAAGTGCTCAGTCTTCCAGAACTTCTTCAGCACGGGCTCGTGAATGACCCCCGTGAACGAGACCAGCTGCAACTCGTCAAAGTAGATCCGCCAGTCGAGACCGGCCTCCTCGAGACGGTTAAACACCGTCGGCGTCGGGGCCGCATGGATCCACTTGTCGTAGCCGCCGCCTGCGAGGTTGGTCACGAAGCCGTGCGAAGTCGAGGCGTGAAAGAAGCTGCGATTGCAGAAGGTCTGGCTCGGCACCGCGCAATGCCAGGCGTCAAACACGCCAAACCCGCGGGCGAGCGTCGAGAGCACGGGAAGCATCTTGGGGTCGAAAGAACCCATGATCACCTCGCGCTCGCTCGGCGTCGGCGCGCGCCCAGTGAGCCGCGCGAACTCACCCTCGTAATCGAGCACAAACCCCGACATCGTCGGCTTTCCCGTGTGCTCAGGCAAGTTAAATGGCGGCCGCATCTCGGCCACCTCGAGACCGCGATTCTCCCGGTCGAGATGCCCGAACAGCTGGGTATTGACGTGCGGGTACTCCTCGCCGGGATCCGGATCCGGGCGCTGCATGATGCGGTCAGTCGGCCCAGCGTGCACGTGGGCGGGTACGGCTGTCCCGTCTGCAGCCTGGTTCGAATAGTCGCCGTAGGCGAGCCCGGCGAACCCGCCCCCGTCGCGCGGCGGGTTGTCGGGGGTGTACAGGTAGCCGAGGAGATTGTCGAAGGAGCGATTCTCCCCCATCACGACGACGAGGTGATCGAATCCCGGCGAGGAGCGGGGCTTCGGAATGGAGAAGCGCTCGGGAAGATACGGAGTACCGGAAAACCCGGAATCCATGATCGCGCGGGCTCCAGCGATCCCGCCGGCGCCAATCGCGGCCCCGGCCGCAAGGATCCCGCCGCCTTTCAGTAGGCTTCGCCGACTGGGCCCCCGCGCAGCATCGTCCGGGCGGTCGCCTGCAGCCTTCTTTGGTCTTCCCACCATTGGGCCCCCGTCGGATTGGAACTCTGGGAGCGCCAGACTACCGGACCGGGTTACGCAGAATCCCGATTCCCTCGATCTCGACCTCGACCGTGTCGCCGGCTTCGAGCAGGCCCACTCCGGCCGGCGTGCCCGTCAGGATCACGTCGCCCGGGAGCAGCGTGAACGCCTGCGAGGCGAAGGCGACGATCCGCGCGAGCGAGAAGATGAGCTGCGAGGTGCGGCCCTCCTGGCGAGTCTCGCCGTTCACGCGGGTCACGACGCGCGCGTCCGCGAGATCCGGATCCGTCTCGATCACCGGCCCGAGCGGGCAGAACGTGTCAAAGCCTTTGCCACGGGTCCACTGCCCGTCCTTGAGCTGCAAGTCGCGGGCCGTGACGTCGTTCGCGCAGGTGAAGCCAAAGACGTACTTGAGCGCGTCCTCCTCGGGCACGTCCTTCGCGACGGCGCCGATGACGAGGGCGAGCTCACCCTCGTGTTCCACCCGATCCGAGATCGCGGGCCGGACGATCGCGTCGCCCGGGCCGATCACGGACGTGTTCGGCTTCAGGAAGATGAGCGGCTCATCGGGGATGCCGCCGCCCGTGACGCCCTTCATCTCCTCGACGTGGTCGGCGTAGTTCTTGCCGACGCACACGACCTTCGAGCGTGGGATCACGGGCGCGAGCAGGCGCACGTCCTCGAAGCGGAGGCGGCGGCCCGTCGTATCAAAACCCGCGACGATCGGGTCGGCGAGCAGCTCGACGATCTCGATCCCGTCGCCATTCTCCGCCTCGTCGAGGATCCCGAACGAGATCTCGCCCTCGGCCTGGAAGCGTACGACCTTCATGACTTAGCCCTTCGCCTCGACGATCGTCTCGAGCCAGCCGTGCCGGTCCTCGCGCAGCCCGAACTGGATCCCGGTCAGCTCCTCGCGGAGCGACATCGTGAGCTCGCCGGGGGCGGCATCGCCGAAGTCGATCGAGAAGTCCCTGGTCTTGAGCTCGCGAATCGGGGTGATCACTGCAGCCGTGCCGCAGGCGAAGGCCTCGGTGATGCTGCCGTCGGCGACGCCGTCGCGCCATTCGCTCACCGTGACCGCGCGCTCCTCGACCGCGTGGCCGCGATCCTTCGCGAGCTGAATCAGGCTGCGGCGGGTGATCCCGTCGAGGATGTTGCCGTTGAGGGCGGGCGTGAGGAGCGTGCCGTCGCGCTTCACGAGGAAGAGGTTCATGCCGCCGAGCTCGTCGATCGTGTCCTCGGTCTGCGAGTCCGTGAAGAGCACCTGCTGGCATCCGTTATCCGCGGCCTCCTGCTGCGGGAGCAGCGAGGCCGCGTAGTTGCCGCCGCACTTCGCGGCGCCCGTGCCGCCGTGGCCGGCGCGGGCGAGCGTCTCAGACAGCCAGATCGACACCGGCTTCACGCCGCCCGTGAAGTACGGGCCGGCGGGGCTCGCGATGACGAGGAAGCGGGCGCGCTCCGCCGCGCGCACGCCGAGGAAGCTCTCGTCGGCGATCACGAACGGGCGGAGGTAGAGGCTCTGATCCGCGCCGCTTGGCACCCAGTCCGCGTCGATCGACACGAGCTGCCTAATCGCCTCGACGAACAGCTCCTCGGGGAGCTGGGGCAGCGCGAGGCGCACGGCCGACTCGTTCATGCGGCGCGCGTTCGCCTCGGGGCGGAATGTGACGATCGCGCCATCCGCCGTGCGGTACGCCTTCAGCCCCTCGAAGATCTCCTGGCCGTAGTGCAGCACCGAGGAGGCCGGGTCCATCGGGATCGGGCCGTACGGGATCACCTCGGCGTCGTGCCAGCCTGCGTCCTTCGTCCACATGATCGAGACCATGTGATCGGTGAAGTAGTTGCCGAAGCCGGGATCCGCGAAGATCTCAGCGCGCTTCTCGGCGGGCAGGCGGTCGGCCTCGGTGTGGCGGAATTCCAGGTTCGTCATCGGTGTGCTCTCTCGCGTGGTGCGCGTGCTGCGCGTGGTGCGCGGTTGAAGTTGGTGGTGCCGCCGGCGCTCAGGCCGCTCGGCTCGGGAGCTGCGCGATCACCGCGTCGCCCACCTCGGCGGTCGAGCGGGCGGCCGCCTGCTCGCCGCGAGAAGCCAGGTCGGCGCGCACGGCGCCGCGGATGCGCTCGGCCTCGGCGGTGAGCCCCAGGTGATCGAGCATGTTCGCCGCGGAAAGGATCGCCGCGGTCGGGTCCGCCTTCTGCTGCCCCGCGATGTCGGGCGCAGATCCGTGAACGGGCTCGAACATGCTCGGGAACGAGCCGTCGGGATTGATGTTGCCGGAGGCTGCGAGCCCGATGCCGCCGCCAATGGCGCCGGCCAGGTCCGTGAGGATGTCACCGAACAGGTTATCAGTCACGATCACGTCGAAGCGCGCCGGATCCTGCACCATGTGGATCGTCGCCGCGTCGACGTGCATGTAGTCGACCGCGATGTCCGGGTACTCGGCGGCCACGGCCTCGACGATGCGCTGCCAGGTGGCGCCGGCGTGCACGAGCACGTTGGTCTTCGCGACCCAGGTCAGCTTCTTGCGGGGGCGCTTCGACGCGGTCTCGAACGCGTAGCGGACCACGCGCTCGATGCCGAAGGCGGTGTTGACCGAGACCTCGGTCGCGACCTCGTTCGGGGTGTCGGGGCGGAGGCGGCCGCCGTTGCCGGCGTACGGCCCCTCGGTGCCCTCGCGGACGACCACGAAGTCGACCTCGCCCGGGTTCTTGAGCGCCGACTCGACGCCGGGAAAGAGCGTGCACGGGCGCACGTTGGCATAGTGCTCGAAGTCGAAGCGGAGCTTCAGGAGGAGGCCGCGCTCGATGTTCGCGCTCTTCAGGCGGGGGTCGCCCGGCACGCCGCCGACCGCTCCGAAGAGGATCGCGTCGTGCTCAGCGATGGCCGCCTGCTCCTCGGCCGGGAGGGTGTCGCCGGTCTCGAGGAAGCGCTCCGCACCGAGCTTGAATACCGTGCGGTTAAGGGTGACGTCGCCGCCCTCGAGCGCCGCGTCGAGCACGCGATTCGCCTGCTCGATCACCTCGGGTCCGATGCCATCGCCTGGGATGACTGCGAGCTTGATGGTGCGGGTCACTGAGCGCTCCTCTTCGTGCCGAAACAGACTCCCCCATCCTACCCGCACCCCGCCTTGCCGGTTCTGCTCTCCAGGTGTGCTTTATCGCGGATATTTGCGACATGGAGAGCAGAACCGGCAAGGCGGACGGACGGCGGGGGGGCTCGGCGCGTCGACACAGGCGAAACCCGGCGGGAACGCAAAAGAGCCTCACCCGAAGGTGAGGCTCTTCTGTTTCCGGTGACCCCAGCGGGATTCGAACCCGCGTTACCGCCGTGAGAGGGCGGCGTACTAGGCCGCTATACGATGGGGCCGGACGCTGTTTCGCGCTTCAGGATCTTCCCCCGCCGCGCTGGCAACTCATATATCTTGACACAAGCCCCCGCGTCCCGCAAAATCGGGGCGTGCATCCCGGGTGTGTCACGCCGCGCGGCGCGGATCCCCCGCGAATTCTTCCGCTCGCGGCCTGAACCACTTCGCCGGCAACTCGGGCCCGTCCCAGACCTGGATGATGCCCCAGGCGACGGCCGCGATGGGCACCGCGAGCACCGCCCCGAGCACGCTGCCGAGCAGGGTGCCGACGGTCAACGCGAGCAGGATGACGAGCGAGTGCAGCTTCAGCGCGCGCCCCATGAGGACCGGCTGCAGGAAGTTGCCCTCGAGCTGGTTCACGAGCACCACGACGCCCACGACGAGCACCGCGTTGATCGGCCCGTTGGCGACGAGCGCGACGAGCGCCGCGAGGATCCCGGCGAGGGTCGCACCCACGATCGGGATGAACGCGAGCACGAACACGAGCACCGAGAGCGGCAGGGCGAGCGGTACGCCGAGAATCAGCAGGCCGACGCCGATGCCCACCGCGTCGACCGCGGCAACCGCCGCCGTGCCACGCACATAGGAGCCGAGCGTCGAGACCGTCTTCGTTCCCGCTCGACGGGCGCGGGCGAGCCCCTCGCCGCGGAAGGGGCGCAGCAGGAACTGCCAGATGTGCGGCCCGTCCTTCAGGAAGAAGAAGAGCACGACGACCATGAGCACGAGCCCCGTGATGAACGAGGTGACCGCGCTCACACCGGCAATCGCACCCGAGCCGAACTGGCTGCTCGTGACGAAGTCGGTGATCTGGCCGCGCCACTCCTCCAGCTGATCCGAGAGCTCATTGTCGCTCGGGGCGAACGGCAGGGTGTGCACCCAATCGATGACCTGGTCGAACCCGGACTGCGCTTGCGAGGAGAGTTCGTCCCACTGGTCGCGCACGGCCCAGACGATCAACCAGCCGACTCCGGTGAGCAGCAGCACGATCGTGAGCAGCACGATCACGGTGGCGAGCGCGGCAGGAACCCGATGGGAGACCAACCAGCGCATCACCGGGGAAAACGTGCTTGCGAGGATGAGCGCGAGCAGGATCGGGATCACGACCGTGCTCAGTGTGCGCATGCCGATCACCACGATGGCGGTGAGCGCGAGCACGATCAGCACCTGCAGCGCCCGAGTCGCGATCAGCCCGAATGCGTCGCCCCAGGCCCCGGCCGCCTTCCGCCCCTCGACGACGCGCTCGACTTCCTCGCCGGCGCGCCTCTCGATTGCGGCCTCGGCGAGCCGCCGTTCTCTGCGCGTCCTCCCGAACATTCGCGTCTCTTCCTTCCGTCGTCGGTCAGGGGCGCCGCGTCTACGTGAGTGCGCGCGCCGCGATGTACTCGCGGAGTTCGCTCTCATCGTCGGCCATCTCGGTGACCCGCTGCGGCAGCTCGAGCAGCCCCGCGAGGTGCTCGGGCATGCCGAGCCGCAGCCCGGTCGCCTCGAACACGATGTCGGGGAACTTCTCGGGCTTCGCCGTCTCGAGCACGAGCATCGGCACGCCCTCCTCGACGTGCTCGCGCGCCACCTTCACGCCGTCTGCGGTGTGCGGGTCGATCACGACGCCGCTCGCCTCGTGCGTCGCGCGGATCGTGGCGACGCGGTCGGCGTGCGTGCTCGTGCCGCTCTGGAACCCGAACTCCTCGACGAAGCGCGGCAGCTCGGCCCGCAGGTCGATCCTCCCGGTCTCGGCGAGCTCGGCCCAGGCGGCGGAGAGCCGCTCCGGGTCCCGCCCCAGCAGGTCGAAGATGAATCGCTCGAGGTTCGACGCCTTCGAGATGTCCATCGACGGGCTCGAGGTCGCGTGGGTCTCTGCGGCCCCGCGGGGCGCGTAGATCCCGGTACGGAAGAACTCGTCGAGCACGTTGTTCTCGTTCGCGGCGAGCACCAGGCGCCGGATCGGGAGGCCCATCGACTTCGCGATGTGCCCCGAGAGGATGTTGCCGAAGTTGCCGGACGGCACGGTGAACGACACCTCGTAGCCCGCCCGCTCGCCCGGGGCGACCGCGTCGCTCGCGCGCAGCCAGGACCAGATGTAGTAGACCATCTGGGCGCTGATGCGGCCGAGGTTGATCGAGTTGACGGTGCCGAGCGCGTTCGCGCGTTTGAACTCGAGGTCGCCCGAGAGCGACTTCACGAGGTGCTGGCAGTCGTCGAAGACTCCTGCCACCGCGATGTTGTGGATGTTCGCATCCTCCAGCGAGTACATCTGCGCGCGCTGGAAGTCGCTCATGCGACCCTGCGGCGAGAGCATGAACACCGCGATCCCGTCCTTGCCACGCAGCGCGTACTCGGCCGCGGATCCTGTGTCTCCCGAGGTTGCCCCGATGATGTTGAGGGTGCGGTCCAGCTTGCCCAGCACGTACTCAAGCGCCTGCCCGAGGAACTGCATCGCCATGTCCTTGAAGGCGAGCGTTGGCCCCTCCGAGAGACCGACGAGCGTGATCCCGCCGTCGATCGGCGTGAGCGGAACGATCTCGGGCGAAACGAACTTCTCCCCACTGTAGGCGGCACGGCACATGCGCGCGAGGTCTTCGCGCGGGATGTCGGTCGCGTAGAGCCCCAGCACCTCGGTCGCGAGGTCTGCGTAGTCGAGGCCGCGCCACGCTTCGAGCACGGCCGCATCGATCTGCGGAATCACCTCCGGCACGACGAGCCCGCCGTCTGTGGCGAGGCCCTCCAACAGGATCGCGCTGTACGGTGCCGGCTCCATGCCGCCGCGGGTCGAGATGTACTTCACCATGCTCCTCCGGTCGTTGCGCACCCATTCTATTCAGGAGCATCTGACATTCACGGGATGTGCCCCGTCACCAACTGACCGGCAGCGCCTTTCCCTCCTCGTAGCCTGCGGCGGACTGCAGTCCGACCCTGGCGCGCACGTGGAAGGCTGCGACGTCGCCGGCGCCAGCGTAGGTAAAGGACGATCGGACCCCCGAGGTGATCATGTCGAGGAGATCCTCGACGCTCGGCCGCTGCGGATCGAGGTAGATCTTCGACGACGAGATTCCTTCCGCGAACAGCTCCTTCCGCGCGCGTTCGAACGCGTCGAGCGCTCCGAAGCGGCCCTTGACGGCCTTCGTCGACGCCATGCCCCACGACTCCTTGTACTGGCGTCCGTCGCCGTCACTCAGGAGCTCACCGGGCGACTCGGCCGTGCCCGCGAACCAGGATCCAATCATGACGGAGGCCGCGCCAGCGGCGAGCGCGAGCGCGACGTCGCGTGGGTAGCGCACGCCCCCGTCCGCCCACACGTGCGCGCCCAGCTCGCGGGCCGCGAGCGAGGCCTCGAGCACGGCGGAGAACTGCGGGCGGCCGACCGCGGTCATCATTCGGGTGGTACACATGGCGCCGGGGCCGACGCCGACCTTCAGGATCGACGCGCCGGCCTCGACGAGATCCTTCACGCCGTCGGCGGTGACGATGTTGCCCGCCACGATCGGGAGCCCGAGGCCGAGATCCGAGATCGCCGACAGCGCACGGAGCATGCCCTCCTGGTGCCCGTGCGCCGTGTCGACGACGAGCGCGTCGGCGCCCGCCTCGGCGAGCTGCTTCGCGCGGCCGGCCGCGTCCCCGGTGATGCCGACGGCGGCCGCGACCGCGAGGCGGCCGTCGCCGTCGAGGGCGGGCCGATAGACGGATCGACGCAGCGCGCTGCGCTGCGTCAGGATCCCGAGCAGCGCGCCGCCGCGCTCGAAGGCCACGGCTTCGGCGCCGCTCGCCTCGAGGGCCTCGGTCACGGCGTCGAATGCCGCGCGGGGCTCGGCGAGCACCTCCTCGCCGAGCACGGGCACCTCGGTGCGCACCAGATCGCGCAGCACGGCGTCCTCGGGGACTGCGGCGAGGCGCTCGGCGCTCAGGATCCCGCGCACCCGCGAGACGGGGATCCCGCCTGTGGGCAGCGCGGGGTCCATTCCTCCAGCCCCCTCCACGACAACAACGCACTGGCCCGGCGCGAGCGGGACGTGGCGGAGCGCCTCTGCGGCCGTCGCCTCCGGAGGAAGCACCACGGGCGTATCGACCTGCGCCGGCTGCTCTTTGACCCACCGGATCGCCTCGGCCGTGTCGGAGAACGCGAGATCCTGCGGCAGCACGGCGAGCCCGCCGCGGCGGGCGAGCACGGCCGCGAGCCGCGGACCGGCGACGGCGTTCATGTTCGCGGCGACGAGCGGAAGCGTCGCCGGGGTGCCGTCACCCGGCGAGAGATCGACGCGCAGCCTGCTGCCAACCTCCGAGTGGCTCGGCACGAGGAACACGTCCGAATACGTCAGGTCGACTGAGGGTGGTGCACCGATGAACTCCATGGGCACAACGCTATGCCATGCGGGCCGGGAAGCGGCGGCCACAATTCCATATCGGCGCACGGCGAATCTCCCCGCGACGCATAGGATGTTGATGGGCGGATCCAAGCACCCGCCCGAGTCAGACACGGCGCACCGTCGGCAAATGCCAGCGGTACCGCCTGACAACCGAAACGCAGAAGGAGCGGTGCCCCGCAATGTCCGACCCGAATCTCCCCGGCGATAGCTCTCCTGAGCAGCCGACGACGCCGCCCGCCCCGAGCACGCCGACCCCGCCGAACGCACCGACCCCGCCGAACGCACCGACCCCGCCGTCGTCGCCGACGCCACCCCCTGCGCCCAGGCCCGGAGAAACCTCGGTGATGCCGAATATCGAGCCGCCGCAGCCGAGCCAGGCCCCGCCGCAGCAGCCGGCCGCTCCCCAGATCCAGCAGCCCGCCCCGCAGCAGCCGGCACCGCAGCAGCCTACTCCGGCGCAGTTCCAGCCGTCGCAGCCGGGCCCACCGGCGCCCCCGGCTCCCCCGGTGCCCCCGCAGCCGGTCCAGCCCGGTTACGCCCCGCAGGGCGCCCCGAGCTCTCAGCCGCCGCTCAACGCGCTCGCGCTCGTCTCCTTCATCGGATCGTTCTTCGTCAGCCTCGTCGGCATCATCTGCGGCCACATCGCACTCTCGCAGATCAAGAAGTCGGGCGAGCGCGGCCGCGGCTTCGCGCTCGCGGGCACCATCATCGGTTACGTCAGCGCTGCGCTCACGATCCTCGCTGTGATCTCGATGTTCGTCATCGGCGGGATCTTCACGACCGCGGCGGTCTCCACGCTCGGAGAGAGCGATTCGTCGACTACCGAGATGGCGCCGGGCACGACCACCCCGTTCGATGACCCCGCCGACGAGGGTCCCTCCATGGACAGCTCCGACGGTGAGTACTCGGCCGAGTTCTGCGCCGCTCTCGAGACGTTCATGACCGAGACCGAGAGCATGACCGGCACCGAGGCCCCGAAGGGCCTCATCGACGCCGCGGACAAGCTCGCCGGGATTCCGAGCCCGAACCAGAGCCTGTACAAGGACTACGCGAACTTCCTGCGCGACCCGATGTCGGCGGATCCCTCGGTCATCGAGGAATCCATGACGATCATGCCTCAGGACTACCTGGCCTGCATGTAGTCCTTCTTGCCCCTCATCCGAGCGACCCCGCCAGGCATTTTGGGCGGGGTTTCTCGTGATTACTGCCTGTTCAGGCTATTGTTATCCAGTCAATCTCTGGGAGGAGAGTTCAGTGTTCAAAGGCTTCAAGGAGTTCCTGCTGCGCGGGAATGTCGTCGATCTCGCGGTCGCCGTGGTCATCGGCGCGGCGTTCGGTGCGGTCGTCGACAAGTTCGTTTCGGCACTCATCAACCCGATCATCGGCATGGTGTTCCAGGCGGATTCGCTTGATGGTGCGCTGAAGGTCGCGCTGCCCGGCGGCGGCGCGCTCGCCTTCGGTGAGATTATCGGCGCGCTCATCAACTTCGTCGCGGTCGCGTTCGTCGTGTACTTCGCCTTCGTGCTCCCGATGAACAAGCTGCGCAAGCCCGCCGAGGCGGAGCCGGAGGGCGCAACGCAGGAGGAGCTCCTCGCCGAGATCCGCGACCTGCTCGCCCAGCAGGGCGGCGCCGCAGCCGCGGCCCCCGCGCCGGGCAACGGCACCCCCGACGCTCCGGGGCACCGCCACTAGGCGGCTTCGTTCGGCGCCTCGCCGAGACACGACAGGGGGCGGCATCGAGTGCATCGATGCCGCTCCCTGCTGTCTGTGCGGGATCCGGATCAGGCCGTCCGCGCGTCGACCCGCGCGAGGAAGAGCGCCTCGCTGAGCAGCGCCTTCTCAAACGCGGCGAGGTGCAGCGACTCGTTCGGGCTGTGCGCCCTGCCGTCGGGATCCTCGACCCCCGTCACGAGAATCTGGGCGCCGGGAAACTCCTCGACGAGCTCGGCGATGAACGGGATCGAGCCGCCCACGCCCATGTCGACCGGCTCGCGCTGCCACGCCTCGGCCATCGCCTCGCGCACCTCCGCGACCGCCCATCCGCTCGTGTCCACGAGGAAGGACTGCCCGAGGCCGGGGTCCTCGAACGTCAGCTGCGCGCCGAACGGCGCACGCTCCTCGAGGTGCTTCCGGATCGCGGCGTACGCCTCGGCCGGATCCTGGCCGGGCGCGACGCGGGCGCTCACCCGCACGCGCACGCTCGGGATCAGCGTGTTCGACGCGTTCGCCACGTCCGGGGCGTCGATCCCGGTCAGCGTGATCGCGGGCTGCGCCCAGATCCGGGACAGGATCTCGCCCGCGCCCGCCGGACGCACGCCCGGCAGGAGACCCGACTCGAGGCGGAGCCGCTCCTCGTCGTACTCGGGGAAGTCGAGGCGTGCGGTCTTCAGGCCCGCGACGGCCACCGATCCGTCCTCGTTCCACAGGGTGCCGAGCAGCATGGCCGCCGCCATCATCGCGTCGGGAACCGCCCCGCCGAACATGCCGGAGTGCGACGCGCGGTCGAGCGTGTCAATCCGGAGATTGAAGGCCGCCGCGCCGCGCAGCGCGACCGTGAGCCCCGGGGTCTCCTCGTCCCAGTTACTCGAGTCCGCGACGATGATGGCGTCGGCCGCGAGCAGCTCGCGGTTCTCGCGGAGGAAGTTGCCGAACGACTGCGAGGCCCACTCCTCCTCGCCCTCGATGAAGAGGGCGATCCCGAGGCCGAGCTCGCGCCCCTCGCGCTCCGCCGCCTGAGCCAGCGCGCGGATCGCGCCGAGGTGGGCCATGACACCTGCCTTGTCGTCCGCGGCGCCGCGCCCGTACATCCGGCCGTTGCGCCGCGTCGGCTCGAAGGCTGGCGACTCCCACGCCTCTTCCTTACCCGGGGGCTGCACGTCATGGTGGGCGTAGAGGAGCACGGTCGGCATCCCTGGCTTCGGCTCGCGGCGCGCGACGACGGCCGGCTGCCCGAGTTCGGTGCCGCCCTCGATGGGCGCGCGGCGGATATCCACCACGTCGAAGACGCCGGTGTCCCGCACGAGCTCGGCGATCGCCTCGGCACTCGCCGCGACGTGTGCCGGGTCAAACGCCGGCCACGACACGGACGGGATGCGCACGAGCGCCTCGAGGTCTTGGAGCGTGTCTTCGAACTGCTCGGCGACGATTTCGCGCAGCGCGCTTGCGGTGTTTTCTCGATCCTGTTCAGCCACTCGTTCTTCCGTTCGTCTCTGTCGCGGACGGGGCGCCCTCGACGCATCGATCACCCTACTCCCCGCCACCGACAGCCGGGCCGGGCGTAGGCTGGAGATATGACCGACGATCGTGAACGCAGCTCCAAGAACCTCTCTATCGCCTGGA
Source organism: Leucobacter luti (assembly GCF_050310065.1). Classification (GTDB taxonomy): domain Bacteria; phylum Actinomycetota; class Actinomycetes; order Actinomycetales; family Microbacteriaceae; genus Leucobacter; species Leucobacter luti_B. Next base: position 2,332,976 of record NZ_CP190007.1, read on the forward strand.
TCGTCTGCGGCGTCGTCCTGGGCGGCGGAGTTGGCGCGATGCTCGGGGGGCTCATGGGCTGGGTCGGTTTCGGTGCGGGCGTCGGGCTGGCGATCGGCGCGGTGGCCGGCTTCATCCTCGGATCACCGAAACAGGACTGACCCGAGCGGCCGCCCCACCGTTGGTGGGGACTCCCGGTGGGGCGACCTGTTCGGGTGCCTCGCCGGGCGACAGTCCGCGAGGCGCGGCTCGTGCAATCGTGAAGACGGGGATTGATCACCCGGGGGGGGGGCGAGCCGCTCATTCCATGGTCCCGGTCAGAGCGAGAAATGAGGAGTCTCACCCGTCACGAAAGCCCTGACAGGTGTCACGCGGCGTGCACTCCGGGTTCGAGCCACCCTCGATCCACCGCCGCCTCCGCGGCGAGGTATCGATTTCGGGCGTGCGTCTTCTGAATCGCGCTCGAGAGCAGGTTCCGCACGGTTCCCGCAGACAGGAAGAGTGAGCGCGCGATCTCCTCCGTGGAAAGCCCGCTGCGGACCGCCCTGAGCGCGTCTGCCTCGCGCTCTGTCAGGGGCGACGTCCCGCGATTGAGCAGGCGGAACATCTGTCCGCGGGGCAGAAGCGTGGTGTCTCCGCGACGCGTACCCGCTGCGACGATCGTCGCGATGAGCTCCTCGGGAGAGGCCGAGAGCTCGACGAGCGCCGCGATCCCGGAGCTGATCGCCGCAGCGATCCGAGAGGGCGCGGTCTCTCCCGTGCAGAGCACCACGCGCATGTCTGGCCTCAGCGCGGAGAGCCGTGCGATGAGCTGAGGGGTGTGGTCGGCGCCGTCGAACTCCGCGTCGAGGAGGAGCACGAACGGCGATGCGGCCGCCGGGTCGTCGAGACTTGATTCGAGCTCTGCGACGGTCACTGCGGTGCCGCGGATCCTGACCTCGGCGGCGTCGGCGAGGAGCGCCGCGAGTGCACTCGAGACGAGCGAGTGCCGCACCGCGATGAGCACCGGGATCCCGACCCCAGGGCTCGCGGGGTTCGATACTGTCCCCATCCCGCTAGGCACGCTCCCGCGCCTCTGCCGCATCGTCCTCGATCGGTCTCCCGTGCGCCTCTGGCTCGCCACTCGCCGCGACGGCGTCGAGGGCGCGCTCAAGCACCTGCAGATCCTCGAGCGACTCGATGTCACTCACCCGCCCCCAACGAATCGTCATGAACTGGAACAGGGTGTTCTCGTAGCGTGCGCCGCCGGGGATGGCTCCCGCGACGGAGAGGCGCACCGCGATCCTGGTTCGCGCCGGGCCGCCGTTCACGAGCACTTCGTGCACCGTGAAGCGTGCGCCGGGCAGGAGCCTCATCACGCGTTGCCACCAGGCAATCATCGAGCTGCGCGTGGTACGAACTCCCCCGAGCGCGTGCTCCCCGTGGAATCGATAACGGAAGGGCGCGTCGAGCCCGTCGACCATCGCCTCCCAGTCTCCCCCATTGATGTGGTCGAAGGTGGCGAGCACCTTCCGCCGCACGATCGCGTGATACATCGCATTTCCTCCCCGGCCGCATGACCGACGCCATTACGCAACGTGCAGTAACGCTAGCACAGAGGACTTACGTTGCGTAACGAAACACCATCTCGGTGGACCTTCGAGCCGCGGGGCGGCCGTGAAGTTACACGCGCGAAGCGGCGCTCTTCACTGGCGAGCGAACGCCCAGGTAGGTCAGCGCGACATCGACGGTCTGATCCACCAGGCGATCGTCGATCGATTCGAAACCGGGCAACATCGAGCGCATCAGCATGGGGCCAACGAGAATATCCATGATCACGCCAGGATTTCTCTCCGCCCCGAATTCCTTGCGGAGCGCCGCGCGCATGAGGATCGCCACGAGCGTTTCGGTGCGGGGCCCCAGGAAGCCGTTGACGAACGTCTGCGCCTGATCCGGGTGCGCCGTCAGGTACGCGAGCCAGCCGGCCATCCCCTGCCTCACGAGGGGATCGTCGAAGATCTTCCGCTGCGCTTCCTGAAACGCGATCAGATCGAGTTCGAGTGAGCCTTCGTCGATGTGCCTGCCCAGATCGTGCCGGGAGGCAATGATCGCTGGGATCATGTCTCCGACCTGGGAAAACCTTCGGTAGAAAGCGGGCTTCGTCGTGCCTGCCCGCTTGACGATCGCGTCAATGGTGACGGCTGGAAAACCGTCTCGCACTATCAGCTCCGTCGCTGCCCTCACGAGGGCAAGGTCGATTCTTTGATCCCGGGGTCGCCCAGCTCCTATGGCCACGTCAGCCTTTCGTCCTCGTCCTTTCCCCCGCGTTCAGAGTACCGCGAACGACTTCATTCGGCACGGAAACGAATTATTTGGTCTCAACTTCACCCGTTGACAACGGAATTTTTGGTCGGTTGACTGTGCAGTTTGCGCAGTCGCCTGCGATCTCGGATCCAGGACAGCAGCATGACGCCCGCATAGACGAACAGCGCGGCGACCACTCCCCGGACCGTCCACGCACCAACCTCGCCGGTGAAGAGCCTCGTGACCCAGCCGAGGTAGGGAATTGAGTATCGGACCGTCCCCACGATCTGCACTTCCTCGACGAATCCCTCGTCCGGAAGGTCGTTATTGTCCCCCTGCGTAAGGAACACCGTGCTCCCGTCCACCCTGATGAGCCGCTGCATCACCCGGTGCGTCACCAGGAGCGGCTCACCGCTGCGCAACTGATAGGTGAGCACATCACCCACTTTGACGTCGGCGGCGCGCACCGGCATCGTGACGACCATCGTCCCCGGAGGGAGCGTCGGCTCCATTGATGAGGTCAACACGGTGAGCGCCCGCCCACCGCCGGCCGCCGGAAGCGCAATCGCCAGCAGGGCGATGAGACCGATACTCAGAATGATGCCGACCATGACCCCGGAGGAGAGCGCCGACCACGCCTCGCGCAGTCGGGCTTTCCCGGCGCTGGGCTGTCGCCCCACGGCCTCCTGGGGCTCTTCTTGCCCAACGGCTTCGGCCTCGAATGCACCCGGTTCGGTCATTCGGAGCCGAAACCCTTCACCGGCTGAACCCCGCCACCGGGGATCACCCTGAACTGGAGGTCATCCCAGATGACATTGCCGTCCTCGTCTCTGATCTGAGCGAAATGCACCCCGGAGAAAATGGCGCGATCCGTCGTGATCGACTTCGATCTGGAGCCCTTCAGCGATCCTCGGGGATCCCAGTTGATCCCGCTGCGAATGAACAAGGTGAAGGTCTTCGATTTCGCGAACGCGGGCACGTCGATCCTGATGCGCCACCCCACCTGGGAGACCTCGAGCACACCCTGCTGCATCACGAGCTGTGACTCCTCCGAACAGTCGACGGTCCCTCGCGCGACATTGCCCGCTTCACGCGAGACCTGCAAGCATGTGCCGTCGACTGCGGAAACAAGCTGCACCCGGTTGCCCGAGATGCGCTGCACATACCACTGCACGGCAGCACTTCCCTGACTCGAGGCACCCAGCAGCAGCTGCTGCGAGCCGTCGCCCCCGACACCGACGCGCATGCCGGGAGCGTGCATCGGCTGGAGCATCACCAGGTTGTCGGCACCCGCAACCGGCAGGGGCCGGAAGTATTGATTAGCGCCGTCCTCGCATGTCCAGGAAATGGCATTCGCCCCAGCGGCTTCGCTCTCCCTCGCGATGTCCAGACAGAGCGACGGATCAGCCGCGAGCGACAACTTGAACCATGGGGAGGTGGTCTTCGGAAGCCACTCATCCGGCGCAAGCGGGTAGACGTGGCTGGTCTCCTGATGCACGGTCAACGCCGACGAGCGAGCGCCCCACCCATCCGCGACGAGCGAGGCGGAAATGACCGGGTCCGCGGCAGAGCTTCCCTGCGCGCTGGCGATTGACTCGCGCTGCTCCGGGTCGATCGCGGATCGCACGCAGTATCTCGCCGAAGCGCCCGGTTCGAGCCGGCCGGGCGAAGGGGGAGCAACGGCCGACCACGTCCCGCGCGCGACTCCAGATTGTGGTTCAAACGCGCACCCGTCCGCCGTTTCCAGCCAGATCGAAACGGGCAGTTGTTCGGCGAGCGGGCCGCTCGCCGAGATTCCGAGCGCCACCTCGCCTGCGGACTCCCCGGTATTCGTGACGAGGACTGAGCCCGTCCGCGCGAGGTCGCCATGCCGGTTGGTGATCTTCCAGTCCAGGTCAGAGCTTGTCGCTTCCACATCCACGCGCTGGGTCTCGATCCAGGCATACCCGCCCGCGTCGGCTGTCCACCCGCCCCAGGCCGCGCCCCCGCCGGCAAGCGAGCCGAAGACAACGACGCCGGCGACGAACGCGAACACCACACGGCGGCGACGGGTCCGCTGCGCCCTGCGGACTACCCCCGGGACCGCCATTCGCTCCCGGATCATGTGTCGCTCACCTGTGCCCCGTTGAGCGCCAGCGCAAAACTGATCGACTCCCCGCTCAGCGCTGGATCGGCTCCTTGCGGTACCGAAACCTCAAGACACATCATGCGGGTGTCACCAGCTTCGAGGCCTCCCACGTCCTCATGCCGAAAATCCGCGATCGGAGTCAGCGTCCCGCTGAGCCCCGCGACGCACTCCCCCGCAGCAACGATCGGCGTCACACGGAGCATGGCGACCTGCGCCAGCCCCTCTCCCACCGCGTGCATCGCGAGCTGCACCGTCAGCTCAACGTCCCCAGCGTTTTCAATCGTGATCGTGCGCACGGCCGGAGCGTCCGGACTGAGCCGCATCACTCCGAGGGGCGCTTCCCGATGGCCGTCCACATGCAATTCCGCGGTGCCAGCCCGGACCACTCCGCCGGGAGCCACGGCGTGCGCACTGAGCAGTGCGAAGGTGCCGCCCCCCCACGGCGGCACCCAGCACTGTCGCCGCGAACAGGACGACCGCGCCCCCTCCGAGCCGAGAGACACGCCGGATTGACGAGCTCGGCCCCCGTGTAAGCGCTAACTTCTCCACCGCTCCCCACCCGTTCACGTGTGTTCATCTGGCCCGAAGGGATCGCGTCCGCTACGGTTGCACGCTCACCTGGCTGGCCGTGATACCGAAGTCGGTCAGCGAAACGGCGCCGCGCTTCGCAGTATTGTCGAGCGCCGGTGAGCCGGCTGGGTTGTCGAAGGGCCACGCCAGCTCGACCGAGATGTTCACGTCGTAGCTCGTCGCAGAGTCACTGCGGTGCTGGATTCGGGCCGACTGCCCGGATGCGACTGAGGCACCGTTGATCCTCAACGCCGCAGTTTCTGCGAGCCTCCCGCTGAGCGCGACATCCTCGGGCCGCTGCGGATTCGCCGGCACAATTCCGCCCGCAACTACGCTCGCCTCGATATCCAGGTACTTGCCCTGCGCATCAATAGTGAAGTCGCCCGAGTACACGAGAACGTCACCGGGAATGAGCCGAAGGGAGTTCACGTCGGCAGCGGAGAGTGTCCCGTTCGCGTGCTTCACCTGCCACTTTGGATTAGCCTTCGGCTGCAGCTCGAGATAGCCGGCCGTGAGCTGCGCACCCTTCGAGCTTGCTGTGCTGTTCCAGAAGGCAAAGGTAGTGGCACTCCCGAGCAGCAGCGCCGCTCCCGCCCCAGCCGCGATCGTTGCCTTAGTGATCTTCTTCAATGTCTCTTCCCGTCATCTCGTAGGTGTTTGGGCGCACGCCAATAACCCCTGCAGCTGCCCCCAAATGAGTTCCCCGCCGCACGCGTGCTCGTAGACCCCAGAACTGCGGCACACGGAGACCGTCAACGTAGCCCGGGCGTGTCGAGCGAGGCAAACGACACTTGTCGCTTTCCTCAGAAAACTGAGGCGTTCGGGCCAACTATGTGGTTGCATTCACCCTTTTGGTCCGAAATTCGCCTCTCGGTCTGCGTCATGATCCACTAAGGAGGCAGCTCCCCGCGGCGCGCGAATCTCAGTCGCTCGGGGGAAGCTGCACGACATTGATGATGGGCGATTCTGCCATTGCCCGCCCCCGCATGTGCTCGTTGTGTTCCTGCTCCCATCCCGCCAAGATGAAGGACTGCATCGGGAACTCCGTCCACTGGACGACGCGATAGGTTTTCTTCGCTTCACCCCGGTGCTTGATGATGTGGGTGCGATCAATCGGCCACAGATCGACCTCCCTGCCGTCAACCGAGGCGTACCAGTTGCTGCCGACCGAGACGAAGTAGGCCGTGTCGGCGGGGGTCGGATTTTCAATCAGGTTCGCAACCGTTCCATACACGTGCACCTGGATGTCAAAGTCCCCGCCCTCGGCTTCGATTTCGAACACCGACGTCATCCTGAAGCTGGAGTCCGGAACCATTCTGAACGTCTCCACGTCGGCCGGCTCCCATTCGGGATACAGTGTTCCAGCCGCCCGCGAGAAGGTGGGCTCACCGACCGGCCTCACCTCGAGCGTCCCCGCGATGGCCTCGCTGTCGGGGAGCAATTCCGCCCGGTTCCAGTAAGCGAGCGTTCCGCCGACGCCGAGGAGGAGCGCGGATGCGGCCCCGAACGAAATCGTCCCTGTAATGAGCTTCTTCACGTGTGTCATCCCGTCATGGAGTGTGTTCCGGGCGCACGTCACACCCTCCCCCATGACATCTCGCCCCTGAGCACTCGTGGCCACGGCCCAATTCGCGGGGCTCGCCGCGCACGAGAAAGGTAACGCTAACCAGGGCCACCAAACGGTCGCAACGAGTCGTTGGACGAAGCCTCAGAAATGATGCCGACCAGGCGGCCAATTATTGTCCGTCTCGTGTAATTGGTCCGGTTTCCTCGCGCATCCCGCGCTGGCCCGATCCTCTAGGACCGCCGCCCCTCGAATTCGTCCATCGATGAATAGACGTGGAAGACGCGATCCGCCACGAGGTCCCACACGGTGGTCGGAAGCACCCCGCGAAGCGCGGCCGCGAGCTTCACGGTCCACGGGCGCATGACGAGCGGCTTCCCCGCGACCATCCCGGCCCATGCGGCGGCCACGGCCCTGCGCGGCGTCATGATCGGCGTCAGGAGTGGCCCCTTCGCGCCGGCAAACATCCCCGTCGAGATGTAGCTCGGGCAAAAGGTCGTCACGCGCACGTGCCCGTGCCCCGCGCGCTCGAGCTCGAGCCTCAGCGAGTCACTCCACCCGATCATCGCCCACTTCGACGCCGCGTACACGCTCATCCGCGGGTTCGCGAGCGTGCCGGCGGCGGAGGCGATGTTCAGGATCCGCTTCGGCCGCGCACGGTCCGCGATCATGGCGGGCAAGAACTCCCTGGTCAGCCACATGGGCGCGAGCGCGTTCACCCGCATGGTGAGCTCAATGTCACGCTCCGGGTCGTGCTCCCAGAACAGGGCGCCGCGCACGATCCCCGCGTTGTTGATGAGGATGTCGGGTTCCCCGATGAGGGCGCGGGTCTCGGCCGCGGCCTCCGCGATCCGCTCGCGGTCAGAAATGTCGACCGCGAGCGCGACCACGCGCGCGTTCGCCGAGCCGTCGAGCTCGGCGGCGAGCGCCTCGGCGCGATCCCGATCCACATCCCAGATCGCGACGGCGGCCGCGCCCGCGCGCACGGCCCTTCTCACGTAGAGCTCGCCCATGCCTCGCGCCCCTCCGGTGACGAGCACTCGCGCGCCCCTGAGCACCGGACCCCGTGTCTGCGTTGACGTCATGCCGCCAGCGTAGCGGGCGATAGTGTGGATCCGGATCGTGCGAAGGAGACGTGAATTGGCAATTGAGCGGGTACGACAGCACCTCGAATCGCGGGGCTGGGATGGCGAGATCCTGGAGTTCGCCGAGTCGAGCGCGACCGTTGAGCTCGCGGCCGAGATGGTCGGCACCGAGCCGGCCCGCATCGCGAAGACGCTCGGCTTCTCCGACCCGGACTCCCCCGAACGCGCGATCCTCGTCGTCGCCGCTGGCGACGTGAAAGTGAACGGCGGCCGCTTCAAGCGGCGCTTCGGCGGGAAGCCACGGATGCTTCGCGGGGACGAGGTCCCGGCGCTCACGGGGTACCCCATCGGCGGGGTGTGCCCCTTCGCGAACCCCGAGGGCGCGCGCGTGTTTCTCGACGAGTCGATCCGGCGCTTCGAGTCCGTGTTTCCCGCCGCGGGCACCGCGACCTCGGCGGTCGAGATCCGCATTGCCGAGCTGCCGGAGCTCACGGGCGCCGAGGGCTGGGTCGACGTGACGGTCGGCTGGGCAGCTACCTGAACGCTCTGGAGATACCCGCGCTGAGCTGCGTCAGCTGCATCCACACGAAGAAGCGGTAGAGCGGACGCGCGAGGAGGTTCAGGGGCGTGCGGCGCCTGCCCGGGTTCCGCTCCCAGGCGAGGAGGAACGCGAGCTGTGTGCCGCCGGCCGCGTGCTCGAGCGTGATCTCGAGCCTCCGAGCGTTCGCCTTCGGTGCGTCGGGGTAGTCGAGCCGCCACGCGATCTCGCGTTCCGGATCGCAGGCGATGACCTCGGAGCGCATGTTGCGGTACTCGGGGCGGGACTTGAGCTGTTTGCCGTCCGCGCTGTGGGTGCTCATCCACGCGTACGAGACGTCCCCGACGGCGGGCCCGGATCCCGGCTCCGCGCCGGCCGGCCCCTCGGCGCGCGCGACAAGGTTGTCCCACTCGGGCAGCCGCTCCGGGTCTGCGAGCAGCGCCCACACCTCGGGCACCGCCGCGGGGATGAACGCTCGATACCTGCCCGCAACCAGGTCGCGTTCGCGGGAGGCCCCGGCGGCGGAGTGCGAGAGCCCCTCCGCGTCGTCGAGCAGGCTCAGGACCTCGCCAGGCGCGATCCCGAGCCGCTCGAGAATCTCGTCCACCACGCCACTCGGTTCCGCGATGAGCGCACGCAGCACGGCGGGGGTGTCGCCCTTCTGCTTGCGCGCAGTCGCCCGCTTCAGCACCTCGTTCACGGGCTCGCCCAGGTCGTATCCCCCGGTCGAGTGAAAGTCGATGTCGCCTTCGGGGTCGGGCGCCGTGATCCCGAGGCCGGCGAGCTGCTCCGCGCGCATGTCCCGGATCGCGGCCCGCGAGCGCTCGAGCGTCGCGCCCGCCCCGCGCAGCACCTGGCCGGCGACCCCCTCGTTCAGCGTGAGCGCGAGGAAGAGGTGATCGACGCCGACGAGCCGCTGGCCCGTCTTCGAGGCCTCCTCCATGGCGGCCAGCGTGTACGCCTGCGCCTCGGCAATCGGGCCCAAGATCCTGTTCATGAGTGCCTCCTCGGAATGTCGATGTTTTGGTCGATCTTCTTCGCGTAGCGCTTGTGCACGGCCTGGCGCGAGACCCCCAGCGCGTCGGCCACGCCCTGCCAGCCGAGGCCGGCGCGGAGGCCGGCCTCGACCTGGCGGAGCTCGAGCGTGTCGGTCAGGGTGCGCAGGGCGGCGATCGCGCGGAGGCCCGCGCGCGGGTCGCTCGTGTCGGAGGCCGCCGTTGCGATCAGCTGTGGTTCCATGCTGTCAACCTACGTTGCTAAGCGCCCAATTGTCAACCTAGGTTGCTGAGCGGATCCGGATCCGGCCCCGCCTCACCCGCCCCGAGGAGCGCGTGCAGCCGGCCCTCGAGCGGCGGCACGCGGCGATCCGCGTAGAAGTCTTCCCCGCGGGGAATGTCCCGCGTGATCTCGACCTCCCCCACGATCCGCCCAGGCGATCCGCCAAGCACGAGCGCGCGGTCCGCGAGCCGCACCGCCTCACGGATGTCGTGGGTGATGATGAGGATGCTCCAGCCGTGCTGCCCCCAAATCTCCAGCAGCCAGCGCTGGAGCTCCTCGCGGGTGATCGCGTCGAGCGCGCCGAACGGCTCGTCGAGCAGCAGCACGGGCTTTCCCTGGACGACCGTGCGGAGGAAGGAGACGCGCTGTCGCATACCCCCGGAGAGCTGGCGCGGGAAGAGCTCCTCCGTGCCCGCGAGTCCGAACGGGGCGAGCAGCTCGCGCGCACGCTCCCGCGACTCGCGGCGCGAGAGGCCTGCGACCTCGAGCCCGATCCCGGCGTTGTCGAGCACGCGGCGCCACGGCAGCAGCACGTCCCGCTGCGGCATGAACGCGAACGGCCGCTCGCCGCCCGACACCTCCGCGCCGCCGAAGCGGATCTCCCCCGCGTCGGGCGCGAGCGCGCCCGTGAGCAGGGAAAGCAGCGTCGATTTGCCGCTGCCGCTCGGGCCGACGAGCGCGACGATCTCGCCCGCGCCGACGCTGAGCGAGACGCCGTCGAGCACGCGGCGCTCCCCGAACGACTTCGAGAGGCCGGAGAGCTCGAGCGCCGCCGTTCCGGATCCGGAACCGTTCCTCGCGCCGCCCCGCACCCCGCTCATCGCTCGGCCCCCCGCTCGATCCGGACCCACGGCGCGAACAGCCGCTCGATCAACACGACGAGCGCAAACAGCGCGAGCGTGAGCAGCGAGCTAACGGCCACCGCGGCGAGCACGAGGTCGGTGCGGAACACGTTCTTCATCGACTGCATGTAGACGCCGAGCCCCGCGACGGCGCCCGCGTACTCCGCGAAGATCGTGCCGACCACGGCGTACGTGATCGAGATCCGGAGCGCGGAGAAGAATGAGGGAACCGACGCCGGCAGCCGGATCATGCGGAACACCCGCCAGCGCGAGGCGCCCATCGAGCGCAGCAGGCTCTCGGCGTCGGGATCCGCGGACCCGAAGCCCCGCAGGAGCCCCACGACCATCGGGAAGAACGTCACGAACGCCACGAGCATCACCTTCGGCGCGAGCCCGAAGCCGAACCACAGCACCACGAGCGGCGCGAGCGCAATGAGCGGAAGCGTCTGGCTCACGACGAGGAGCGGCAGGATCGCGCTGCGCAGCAGCGGCGAGAAGTCGAGGAGCGTCGCCGAGAGGAAGGCGACCGCGACCGAGAGCGAGAAGCCGAGGAGCGTCGCCGTGAGGGTCGGCAGCGCGTGCTTCACGAGCGCCGCGCTCTCGCCACCTCCTGCCTCGGCGATCCGGGTCGGAGCCGGCAGCATGTCGGGCGGCACGAGCCCCGCGCTGCTCACGAACTGCCAGATCCCGAGCAGGGCGACGAACGCGACGAGGGGCGGGAGCACGGCTCCCGCCCACTTCGTCGCCCGCATCAGCTACTCTCGCCGGTCGCGCCCTGCGTGTACTCGTTCGTGTAGTACTCGCTCCAATCGGGCTCCTGCGAGACCGGCTTGCCCGACTTGTCGACGAGCAGCTTCTGCTCGAAGAGGAAGCGGCCGAACTCGGCCCAGGCCTTCTCGTCGACCGCGCCGATCGGGCGCTCCGAGGAGACGAGGTAGCCGTCCTCGGCCATGAGCTTCGCGCTCTCGTGGACGAGCTCCTTGGCGGCGCCGAGCTCGTCCGGGTTCGCCTGGATCAGGAGATCCGCCGCCTTCTCCGGGTGCTTCGCCGCGTACTCGTAGCCGCGGGCCACCGCCTCGACGAACGTGCGCGCCTCGTCCGGGTGCGCCTCGAGGTAGGTGTCGCTCGACACGATGCCCGTCGACTGCTGCTCCGGCAGGCCGAAATCCTGGTAGCGGAACGCCTTGTAGGGGTGCCCGTCGAGGCGCATCTCGACGTCCTCCCAGGTCACGACCGAGAGCGTGAAGTCGATCCGGCCCTGCGAGAGCGCCTCGTAGGCGCCCGTGTCGAGGGAGACCTCCTCGAACTCGCCGGCGCCGCCGTCGCCCTCGATCACGGTCTTCGCGTAGGCCGAGAGGAGCGGCGATCCGAAGCCGCCGTAGACCATGCCGTCGAGGTCCTTCGGCCGCTCGATGTCGTCCCGGTCGCCCATGACGACGAGCCGGCCCGTGTCCGTCTGCGTGACGCGGTACACCGAGACGAGGTCGAGGCCGGCCGTGCGCGCGACCTGCACGCCGGACTGCCCGCCGATGCCGAAGTCGGCCTCGCCGGCCGACACGAGCGCGGTCGAGCCCGTCGAGCCGTACGGCAGGATCTCGACCTCGAGGCCGGCGTCCTCGAAGTAGCCGAGCTCGTCGGCGACGTACACGCCGATGTGGTTCGTATTCGGGGCCCAGTCGAGGGCGAAGGAGACCTTCGTGAGATCGCCGGATCCGGCTCCCTCCTCGGCGTTGCCCGCGGTCGCGCAGCCGCTGAGCGCGAGGGCGCCGGCCGCCGTGAGCGCGGTCGTCGTGAGCGCGGTCTTGAGGAGCGCGCGGCGGGCGATGCGGGTGGCCGCGCCGGAGCGGGCGCTGGGTCCGGATCCGGATCCGGAGCGGGACCCGGAGCGGTTTTCGACAGCTTGGACAGATACGTTTCGACGCATGAGTGCGTGCCCTTTCGTGTGGATGGGGCACGGGAATGATGAGTGTCTCCCTGCGCTGGAATTACCCAGATCAGGTTCGACGGTCGAAGGTTGATGACCTTCCTCTCAGCCCGGCATACCGAGCTCCCGTGTGCTTGACAACGTAGCAGCTTCGACGCGCCGGAGCACGCGTGCGACGCCCCGGCCGCAGATCGCACCCCCTATGGTGGACGCGTGACGACACAGCAGAAAGACCTGCCAGCAGACCAGATGACCGCAGCGGAGTACGGCGTCGGAGCGCGCTTCACGCTCTCCGTGTACGACTCGGACTACGTGAGAATCATCCTCGGTGCGCTCGCCGAGACCGACAGCGCGGGGCTCGAGATTGCGACGAACGACATCTCGACGTTCGTGTCCGGGGCCGAACAGCGCGTGCTCGAGTTCCTGCGCGACGTGATCGCCGCGGCCGCAGCGAGCGGCGCGCACCTCTCGGCCGCGATCCTCTTGTCGCGCGGGTGCCCTGGCGAGCTCGCGTGCGCGCTGCCGGCCGGGGTCGCGGCGCTCGGGGCTGCGCCCGTCGCGCTCGCGCCGACCGAGGTGCGGGCGAGGGCGCACTGGTCGCTGTATCCGCTGCTGGATCCGGATCCGGGGGCTCTGGATGCGGGGGCTCCGGATCCGGGGGCTCCGGCGGCTCCGGCGGCTCCGGCGGCTCCGGTGGCTCCGGCGCCCGCCGATCACATGGCCCCGATCTACGCGGCGATCGAGGGGGCGAAGACGGCCGGGGTGTACTCGGGTTCGGATCACTTCGCGACCAGGCTCGACGGCGACCTCGCCGCAGTGCTCGAGACGGCGGCGAACGCGTGGATCGGGATCGGTGGCGTCGTGCAGCACGTCGTGACGCACCTCACCGTGTCGATCAACTCGCCGACGCAGATCGCCGACTGACGTGGGCGAGGCCCGGCCCGGTTGTTAGCGATTTCGGGGCTTCGCGGGGTCGGGAAGCCCCGAAATCGCTAACAACATGCGGCGCTCGGGCGGGGCGCGGCGCTCGTTCGGCATTCTGCGCTCGCTCGCACGAATAAGCCGCGGATCGTGCGAACTAGCGCAGATCGCGGAGCGAAGGCGGCGCCGAGCGCCGCCCCGCGGGGGTGGTTAGCGATTTCGGTTCGTATAACGCCCCATACGAACCGAAATCGCTAACAACAGGTGGCGCGCGGGCGGGGTGGGCATACTGAACAGGTGCCGAACCGGAGGCGAGCGATACCGCTCATTGCGCAGACTGGGTTCGCCGCGCTCGCGGGCGTCGCCCTCGGGGGCGTCGCCTTGTTCACGCTTTCGGGGTTCAGGCCCGGATCAGCACAGGATTACCTGCTCTTCGGCATGACCTTCGGCGCCCCAATAGCGGCCGCCGCCTATCTCGCGGGATATTTCACCGGCAGAAGACTCGAGGATCGCCTGCCGACGGCAGCGACGGTGTGCTTGGCTTCCCTCGCCGCGGCGCTCGGCGCGTGCGCTTCCGTTTCGGTGATCTCGCTCTTGTTCGGCGGCTGGCAGTTCGTGCTGTTCAATGCGCTCGCCTTCGGGCTCAGCTTTCCTGCGGCTCTGAGCGGGGCTTCGATCTTTGTGGTGCCGCGCATGCGCGGGCGGGCCGCGAAGCTCGCTGCCGAAGCGGCACGGCCCTCGGAGCAGGACGACGGCAACGCGGCGGCGATCCGGCGCCTGCAATTGCGTTACGGATCTGCCCCGCCGCCTGCGACGCGCATCGCTTCGATGCCTGCCTCGGCCGCCTGGCTTGTGTTGTGTCTTTCGGCGGCCGCCTGCATCGACGCATTGGCGATCCCTTTGCTTGGGCAACTCTCAGGACCGCCACCGAGCTCCGTTATCGGGATCGGTGTGATTACTTCGGTGACGATTGCCGCGGGTCTGCTGGCGCAATTGCGCCCGCGGCTCCGGATCTCGATCCTCTCGGTCGCAGCGAGTGCAAACATCCTGATCGCGCTCGGTTGCGCGGCAAGCGCCGCTGTGCTTTCGCACTCATCGCCGTTCTAGCGCACGGAGGTTGTTAGCGATTTCGGGGCTTCGCGGGGTCGGGAAGCCCCGAAATCGCTAACAACAGGGGGCACTGGGCGGTTGCGCGCGGCGCTCGTTCCGCATTCTGCGCTCGTTCGCACGAATGAGCCTCGGATCGTGCGAACGAGCGCAGAACGCGGAGCCACGGCGGCGCGACGGCGGCGCGACGGCGGCGCGACGGCGGCGCGACCGCGGCCCCGGCGCGACCGCCGGGTCAGGAGCCTCGGACGAGGGTGCCTCCGTCGACCGGGAGGGTGACGCCCGTGATGAAGGAGGCCTGGTCGGAGAGGAGGAACGCGGCGGCGGCCGCGATGTCCTCGGGCTGGGCGAGGCGCTTCATTGGGATCTGGGCGGCGTAGCCGTCGCGCGCCTCCTGCGGCAGGTTCGCGAGCGCGGCGGTCTCGACCGCGCCCGGGGCGACCGCGTTGATCCGGATCCCCTTGTCGGCGTTCTCGATCGCCGCGGACTGGGTGAGCGAGACCACGCCGTGCTTCGCCGCGCCGTAGGGCGTGAGCCCCGCGGTCGACTGCAGGCCCGCGATCGAGGCCGTGTTCACGATCGCGCCGCCGCCGTGCTCCAGCATGTAGGCGATCTCGGCGCGCAGCGACAGGAATGTGCCGGTCAGGGTCACGTCGAGCGTGCGCTGCCAGGCCGCCGGGTCCTGATCCTGGATCGGCTGCGGGGCGGCGCCGATGCCCGCGTTGTTGACGGCAAGGTCGAGCCCGCCGAACTCCTCGACGGCGCGGCGCACGAGCGCCTGCACCTCGTCGTCACTCGCGACGTTCGCGCGATGATACACCGCCGTGCCGCCGGCCTCCCGGATCAGCTCGACGGTCTCGGCGCCCGCGGCGTCGTCGACGTCGGAGACGACGACCTTCGCCCCGTCGGCCGCGAGCCGGAGCGCGATCGCGCGCCCGATCCCCGCCCCCGACGCCGTCACGATTGCGGACTTGTTCTCGAACACTGCGCTCGTCATTGCTGTGATACCCCCAGATGAGAATGTGGAAATTCGGTCTCATCCGAAGCGTATCCCCGCGTGATCACGCCGTGGTCCAGCGCATCTCAAGCTTCGTGTGGCCCCTCAGCACCCCGTCAGGATCGCGAGCAGATACGGCGCCTGCACGGCGACGATCGCCGCCGCGAGCATGAGCGCGTAGGCTGCGGCGGCCGCGGCGAGCGCGGTGCTCGCCCGCGGGCGCGGCTGGCCGATGAGCGAGCGGACGCGAGCTGTTCCGGATCCGGACCCTGTTCCGGACCCTGCTCCGGCCCCGGATCCCGCCGCCGCGAGCGCCGCAGGATCGAGCGCCGCGCCGAGCGCAACCGCGGCGTCAGCCCGGAACGCGGGCGCCCCCGCCGAGCCGAGCCGCAGCAGTGCGCTCGCGAGCGCGGCGGTGCTCGTCGCGCTGCCTGCGGCGCGGTCCGCGGCGATTTCGAGGTAGTGCGGCACGCTCCCCCGCACAGCGCCGACGAGCGGCACCCAGCGGAAGTACCTGGTCGCGCCGTTCAGAAGCGCGAGCATGACGTGGTGGCGCTGCGCCACGTGCGCCGCCTCGTGCGCGAGCACGGCGGCGAGTTCGGGCGTGGAGAGCGCGGCGATCATGCCGCGCGACACGACGATCCGGCCCGGCAGGGAGTAGGCCGAGAGCGCGGGATCCGGGGTCACGAGCACGTCGTGCCCGAGGATCCGGGCGGGTGTCGCCCCACTCGCAAGGGCCAGCGCCGCCGCCCGGCGCGACCGCGCGAGCGCGGCCAGCTCGCGCGCGATCCCGAGCAGGATCGCGGCGAGCCCGATGAGCGGGAGCGCGAGCGGCACGAATGCCGGGATCCCGAGCGAGACGGCGCTCTGGCCGAAGGGCGAGGCGGCGCTCAGGCAGCGGTCGCACACCTCGGTGAGGGCGGCGGGCAGCCAGGCGGGGCCCGAGCTCATCCAGGCGACGACCGGGCCGAGCGCGACGAACGCGCCGATCCAGAGGAGCGCCCCTGCGCTGCTGCGCCGGGCGGCCCGCGGCGCCGCGGCGAGCGCGGGGGCCGCCCGGCGCAGCAGCGCAGGGGCGCCGATCGCCGCGATGGCGAGGATCCCCGAGAGCCCGAGCGTGAGCGCGATCGTGGTCACGCGCCCGCGCCTCCGGGGCCAGATCTGGGGCCAGATCCGGGGCCGGATCCCGGCACGGATCCGGAGCCGCCATCCGCGAGGAAGTTCCTGAGGAGTTCCAGGTCAGAGGCCGGCATGCCGCGCACGAAGTGGAGCATGGAGGCGGCGCGGTCGCCGCTCGCGTCGAGGGCGTGCTCCATGATGCTGGCCGTGTGCTCCTCGCGGCTGCGGCACGCGGCGTAGAGCGTCGCGTGGCCGTCCTTTTTGGTGCAGACCAGGCCCTTCTTGCGCAGGTTGCCGAGCACGGTCGCGATCGTCGTGTACGCCGGATCCGCGGGGAGCCGATCGATCAGCGCGCGCACCGTGAATCGTTCGCCGCCGCTCCAGAGGAGGTCCATGACCTGGGCCTCGAGCGTGCCGAGGCGTGCCGGCTCCGCGTCGGGCGCGGGCGCAGGCACCGGACCGCCGTGCCCGTCGTGTTCGCTCCCACTCACTGCGCGACCGCCTCCTCTGCTCGCTGCTCCGCTCCGGCGCCAGCGCCAGCCGCCGCCCCGACACCCGAGCGCGGCGCCGGGCAGACGATCTGCCCCTTGAGCCGCCATACGAGCGCGATCCCGGTCAGGATCATCGCGCCGATCGCGAGGAACGGCTGGACGGGCGCGAACCAGGTGATCGCCCCAGAGTAGCCGAGCGCGATGAGCGCGAGCTTGTTGCAGACGGGGCAGCCGACGGCGAACCAGGCGAGCACCGTCCCGAAGATCCCGAAGCGCGCGGAGCGGCCCTCCGACTGCTCCTGCGCGCGCTGCTGCGCCTTGCGGGCCGACGGGCCGAGCGGCCCGCCGTCGGGCGTGAGCGCCTCGGGCACCACGGGCCGAAGGTAGGTCGCGAGCAGCATCCCGGAAGCGATGGAGGTCAGGATCCAGACCGGGTAGTTCCACCAGACCGGAGCGATCTCCCTGGTGAACACGCTGTTCGGGATCAGTACGGTGACGTAGCCGATGAGCAGCCCGAAGCCGATCGATGCGGCGAGCGCGACGAGCCACTGGCGCGCGCCCCACTGCCGAAGTGCGCGTGCGGCGAGCCCGACGCTCGCCCTCGCTGCCCGCATCCGATTCACCAGGACCTCCCAAGTTCGGCTGATTACTATGATCCATAGTTGACTATCAAGCATAGTAGTTCACGGCCGTGCACGAAAGGCGGCCACAGGCATTCGACGCACGACCGGAGGTTTATGGTGGGCAACGCACCAGGAGCACAACGCGCCCAGGGCGGAATCAAGAAATGGGCGGTCCCCGCCGCAATCGTGCTGATCGCGGGCGCGCTCATCGCGCTGCTCGTCTTCACTCAGCGGGGCGGAGGGCCCGGGGCCGAGGCGACGCCGGGCGGATCCGGATCCGGGGCACCGGAGATCAGCGAGCGCACCGAGGGACCCGACTATCGCGAGGCCGAGCGCCGCAGCGAGGACGACCTGCTGAGTTACGGCCCGGCCGACGCCCCGGTCGGGCTCATCGTGTTCTCCGACTACCAGTGCCCGTTCTGCGCGCGCTGGAACCACGACACCCTCCCCCAGATGCAGCAGCTCGCCGACGACGGCGCGCTCCGCATCGAGTGGCGCGACGTCAACGTCTTCGGCCCCGCCTCCGAGCGGGCCTCGCGCGCCTCCGTCGCGGCCGCCCAGCAGGGCAAATTCTGGGAGTACCACGGCGAACTCTTCGAGGGCGGCGAGAAGCGCAGCGAGGCGGAGCTGAGCGACGAGGCGCTCGTGGCCCTCGCCGGCGAGCTCGGCCTCGACACCGAGCGCTTCGCCGCGGACATGGACTCCGAGGAGACGGCCGCGGAGGTGCAGCGCAACATGGAGCTCGGCATGGGCCTCGGCGCGGCGTCGACTCCCGTGTTCCTGCTCGGCGGCGAGCCCATCGCCGGCGCCCAGCCGACGGAGGTCTTCACGGCGGCGTTCGAGCGCGCACTCGAACGGGCGCAGCAGGAACAGGGCAAACAGGGCAATCAGGGCAAGCAGAACAAGCAGAGCGGCCAGGGCTAGGCCGCCGTGGACGTCGGATTCGTCACCGCGTTCCTCGGCGGGACCCTCGCGATCCTGAGCCCCTGCGGCGCGCTCCTCCTGCCCGCCTTCTTCGCCTCGGTCGCCGGCACCGGGCCGCGTCTACTGCTGCACGGCGCCGTGTTCACCGCGGGACTCCTCACTGTGCTCGTCCCGCTCGGGATCGGCGCCGGCGCGCTCGGCTCGATGTTTGTCGCGCACCGCACGCTCATCATCGGGATCGCCTCCGCAATCCTCGTCGTGCTCGGGATCCTGCAGATGCTCGGGCTCGGCTTCGACCCCTCCCGCGCACTGCCCGGCGGACGCAAGCTGCAGCAGAGCGCGGCCGCCCGCACCGGCCTCGTGAAGACCCTCTTCCTCGGCGCCGCGAGCGGCGTCGCGGGCTTCTGCGCCGGCCCGATCCTCGGCGCCGTGCTCACCCTCGCCGCCGCGAAGGGCGAGCTCGTGCTCTCTGGCGCGCTGCTCGCGGTCTACGGGCTCGGCATGGTCGTGCCGCTGCTCGCGCTCGCCGCGCTCTGGGGCCGCATCGGCGACCGCACGAGGCGCGCGCTGCGGGGCCGGGTCTTCACCCTGTTCGGGCGAGAATTCCACACGACCTCGGTGATCACTGGCGCGGTCATCACCGGGGCCGGAGTGCTGTTCTGGATCACGAACGGGCTCGTGAGCCTGCCGGAGCTCATCCCCACGAGCGCGCTCGCCTGGCTGCAGGGCCAGAGCGCCGCGCTCTCCGGGGTCTGGGTGGACGTTGCGGTCGTCGTCGCGCTCGCCGCAGCGGCGCTCGCCGGGTGGTTCTGGTGGTCGCGGCGGCGGGCCGCTGCGGCGGATGGGGTCGCGGCGGAGCCGGATCCGGCTCACGATCCGGCGCGGGATCGGGACCGGGCGTCGTCGTGACCGTGCAGCGAGCCAGCGCGAGGCGCTCCGGCGCCTGGCTCGCCGGCGTCGCGGCCTCCGCCCTCCTCGCGCTCGCCTCCTGCGCGGTTCCCGGGGCGGCGGCAGGTGGGACGTCCGGCGCGTCATCTGGGGTTTCGAGTGAGCCAGCGCCGAGCTCGGCGACGGTCGCCGAGGCGGAGGTCGAGCCAGGCGCGCTGCCGGCGGCGCTTGAGGGCCACCAGATCCTGAATCCAGGCTGGGCCGTCGAGCCGAAGCAGCTCGCGGGGGTCTTCGTCGCGCCGATCGAGCGCGACGACCGGCTTGAATACCTCGCGCTCGACTCGAGCGGGGAGGCGCTCTGGACCGCGAGCCGTCCGCTCTCCTGCTCGGGCTTCGCGCTCACGCGCACGGCCGACGGCAGGGACATCGCGGTGCTCACCGACGTCGTGTCCACGCCGACGTCGATCTCAGCTCCGACCGCGACCGCGTACGATCTCCGCACGGGCGAGCGCGTCTGGGGACCCGTCGACGTGCCCGGCCCATACAAAGGGCCCGGCCTCGTCTTCGCGGCCGCGCCGCCCGGCTTCATGGGCGACGTCGGCGAGAAGGCCGCGCTCGAGCCGACGACGGGAGAAACGCTCGCCGCCGAGGCCGCGCTCCCCCGCGGCACCCGCATCGTGAGCGAGCACCGCGGCACCGTCGTGACGGTCGACGGCGAGGCGCTCCGCGGCCTGCGCGCGGACGGCGGGGGATCCGGATCCGGCGCAGGATCAGGATCCGGAGCCACCCGCCTCGAGGAGCGCTGGACGATTCCGCTCGCGGACCACTCGTGGGACGCCGAGCGGCTCGGCAACGCGACGAGGCACTCGGAGCTCGGCGGACCGCTCGCGCTGCTCGCGACGGGCGGGGCCGAGGCCACGGACGCTGAGCAGGGCGCGCTCGTGAACCTCGACACCGGGGAAATCGCGGCGGCGGGCGTGACGGGCGCCGCGTTCGACGCCGACGCGAACGTGGTCGTCGCGGCGCTCGCTGACGGCCGCCTACTCGGGTTCGAGCCGGACGGCGTGCCGCGCTGGGAGCTCGCCGCCGAGGTCGCCGGGGCAGGATCCGGCTCCGCCGCGCTTGCGGGCGCGGGAGGAGGCGCCGCGTACCTCCGCGCGGGCGGCGCGGGCCGCGTGCTCGACGCCGCATCCGGCGCGGCCGTCGCCGGGGCACACCCGGCCTTCGAGCGCGGCGAGGCGGCGCTGATCCCGTCCCTCTCCTCCGGAGCGGGGGCGGTGGTCGCGGAGGGTGGAGTTCGGCGGGTGCTCGCGGTCGGATGAGTCGGACGTCGTCCGCCCATTAGGCCGGTTCGGCGACCTTAGAGCCAGCCTGGTCGGCTACTCGAGTGGGCTCTGTCGCCGCGTTCGGGCCCACTGCTTGCGCCCGCTTCACCCGCGCAAGCGGCAGCAGCGCCACGAGCACGACGAGGGAGGCGATCCCGAAGACGAGGGCCGCGCCGCCGGAATCCGCGAAGGCGCCCGTGAGCGAGAGCCACGCCGGGACCGCGGCCGTCGCGATGCCCTCCGCGAGCGCGACCGCGCCCGTGTAGCGGGTGAGACGGTCGATCCCGAGCCCGAGCACGAGGAAGAAGAGCAGCCAGAGCACGGCCCAGAGGAGCCAGATCACGGCGAAGATCCGGCCGCCGTTGAGCCAGGTGTTCGCGGCGAAGCCGACGGCCGCGACCGCGACGAAGAGCGAGAACCACCCGAGGCCGGCGCCCGGCAGATCCGCGAGGGCGTTGATCCCGACCCAGAGGTAGGTGAAGCCGAAGAGGTAGAGCCCGCTCGCGGCGAGAATGACGGCCTCGTCGCCGCCGGAGCCGATCACGAGGAGGGTCGGCGTGAAGACCTGCATCGCGCCGACGAAGAGGTTGAGGGGGGCGGCCGCCCGCGCGGTCATGCCACCGAGCAGCATGACGCCGTTGATGATGAGGACGGCGCCGACGTAGAAGAGTCCGATGTTCGACATGCGATGCGCTCCTTTGCGCGGGGCGGTGCTGCGAGGGATGGGCAGAGCTGCGGCGGATGGGCGCGGCGGCCGGCGCGCGACTGTGCAAGGAGGGGGGAAGCACAGCCCGGGCCGACCACCGCGCACCGGTGGGATCCCGCGGCGTTAGATGTTGCGCGGGAGGATGTCCTGATCGAAGATGTCGAGCGGGACCTTCAGCACGACCGCGGCGTTCGGGATGTCCACGATGCCGCCGACGTGCATCTCGCACGGGGCGACCGAGATGATCGTGTACGCCTGCTCAGCGGTGTAGCCGAACTTGCCGAGGTACTCGATCGCCTGCTCGATGGCCTGCACCGCCGCCATCGTCGTGTCGAGGTACTTCTGCTCGCCGCCGGCGGCCGAGAGGCCCGTGAACGAGATGTACCGCGTGCCGAAGTCGGGATCGAAGGGCGACGGGCGGAACATCGGAGTGCGGACGCCGTAGCGGGCCATGCCGTCCTTGATCACGTTGAAGCGGAACCAGCCGACGCCGTCCATCTCGATCGCGTTCCACGTGACCTCGCCGTCGCCCTCGGCGAAGTGGAAGTCGCCCGCCGAGAAGAGCGCGCCGTCGACGAACACCGGGAAGTAGATCCGGGACCCTCGCGAGAGGTTCTTGATGTCCATGTTGCCGCCGTTCTCGCGGGGCGGGATCGTGCGGGCCGACTCGCGGGCCACGCGCTCCCAGTCCTCGCCCTCGAGCGTGCGGAGCACGGACTCCCCCACGGCGTCGAGTCTGGGTGCGGCGAGGCCGTCCGCGATGAGCGGATCCTCGCGGTCGTTCCAGACCTTCAGCAGCTCAGGCGAGGGGGCCACGCCCGTGATGCCCGGGTGGCTGATCGCGGGGATCGAGACGCCGGGGATCTGCCGGCTCGTCGCGAAGTTGCCGTGGAGATCCCAGACGGTCTTGAAGCCCTCGGGGAACCACGACGCGAGCGGCCCGCCCATGCCGGGCAGGATGTTCGAGTAGCCGATGCCCGAGAGCGGCTGCACGTCGAGGATGTCGACGACGAGCAGGTCGCCGGCCTTCACCCCGTCGACCTTCACGGGGCCCGTGAGGGGGTGCGTGCGGAACAGATCGAAGTTCTTGATGTCGGTCGGATCGTCGACATCCTTGAGCTGGTAGTCGTCGTAGCCGCCGGCCTCGAGGATCAGCTCCTCGCCCAGCCCCACCTCGACGAGCGGCGGGATATCCGGGTGCCAGCGATTGTGCCCCAGGTGGCTTTGCTCGGCCAGCGGGACGCCGACCTCGCAACTGAATCGTTTGACCCCGAGGTCGCGATCGGGGAATCGAGAGACCCCCGAGACGGTGAAATCAGTGCCGCTAGACATCATTGTCCTCCTCATACTGGTTGGGTACGAGGAAACTTACTTCCATTTGGAACTAAAAGTCAATGGAACTTTCAGAAACCTAGTCTGATCTGGGGTCCTCCACGCAGAGGAGTTCAGTGAGCGCCTGCGTCTCCCAGTCGCGCAGCGCCGGCAGCGCCTCCGCGATCGCCTCGTCGACGAGCGCCCGGCACTCTCGGGCGCGATCCCGACCCCGCGCCGTGAGCCGCACCAGGATCCGCCTCCGGTCGGCGCCGTCGAGCGTGCGGTGCACGAGCGCGTGATCCACGAGCTTGTCGATCACGCGGGTGAGCGTGGCGGGCGGCACGAGCGCGATTCGCCCGAGATCAGAGGTTGTTGCGGCGTCACGCTCGTCGAGGTAGCTCAGCACCAGGTAGTGCGCGACTCCGAGCTCGGTGCCGCGCAGCGCGCTTGCCACCGCCCGATCCACCGCGTGCCCGGCCGTGAGGAGGGTGCGCGCCAACTCCGCTCGCACCGCCGCATCGACTGCCATGTTCTCCTCCTCCGAGGCCACCCACCCCCTTCCGCGCTCTGCGGAAGCTCCTTGACCATTCGGGATTCGCTCCCTATATTTCCATATGAGTAGTAATTTTGCACCGACAACGACGTCGTGTCCCGTTCCAGGTCGGAGCGGCTCTCAACATTAGGCACTCGGATCAGGGAGGATCCCGGATGAGTCAGCCGCTGCGTATTGGCCTCGCGATCCCGCTGCAGGGGCCCGCAGGCATCTTCGGACCCTCGTGCGAGACGGTCGCCTCGCTCGCCGCTGCGCAGCTCAACGCGCGGCGCGGGATCCTGGACCGCGAGGTCGAGATCGAGGTCATCGACGCGGGGGGCCCGCCCGAGGAGACCCAGCGCGCCGTGATCCAGGCGGCGCAGACCGGGCGGATCCACGCCCTCACGGGCTGGCACATCTCCTCCGTGCGCGAGCACATCGCCCCCGCGCTCGTCGACTTCGACATCCCCTACGTCTACACCTCGCTGCACGAGGGCGCGACGACGCCCGGCGTCCTCTCCACGGGAGAGACGCCGGCCGAGCAGATCGCCCCAGGGCTCAGCTGGCTGCACGGACAGCTCGGGATCCGGCGCTGGGCCATCGTCGGATCCGACTACATCTGGCCCCGCAACTCGGCGCGCGCGGTGCGGGACTTCGCCCACGCGAGCGGGCTCGACATCGTGCACGAGAGCTTCGTGCGGTTCGGCTGCCGCAACTTCTCGCGCGTGCTCTCGGCGATCTCCGCGAGCAACGCGGAGGGCGTCGTGATGCTGCTCGTCGGGCGCGACGCCGTCCTCTTCAACCGCCAGTTCGCGGCCGCCGGACTGCAGGACCGCATGATCCGCTTCACCCCGCTCATGGAGGAGAACATGCTCCTCGCCTCGGGTGGCGACGCGACGCGGGATCTGTACGTCGCGGCGGCGTACTTCAACTCCCTCGCGACCCAGTCGGCGCTCGACTTCGCCGGCGCATACGGCGCGGAATTCGGATACGAAGCGCCCGCACTGAACAACGCCGCCGAGTCCTGCTACGAGGGCGTAATCGCGCTCGCGGCCGCGGCGGAGCAGGCGCGCTCGATCGAGTGCCGCTCGATGCTCGCGGCGGCGGGGAAGGGCGTCGCCTACGAGGGCCCGCGCGGGCCCGTCGTGCTCTCTGAGGCCGGCACGCAGCAACGCGTGCACCTCGCCCGGGCGAACGGTGTCGAGTTCGAGGTGCTCGCCTGGCTCGGGCGGACGGGGTGATGGGGTCCGCAAAGAACGGAATCGCCAAATTCCCGGTCAGGGACCTTCGACTTCGCGCGGCTTTGCATCCAAGAAAAGACTTCATCCACTTTTGCATCTCGGAGCCCTAAAGTAACTTCATGCCCCCGAAACTTCCAGCCGACGCGGTTACCCGCGGACATAATCCCGAACCTCCGAACGGCTGGCCTTGGCATCTGACTGACTACGAAATTAGCTACATTCGCGAGTACAACGTGCGGCCCCCGCGACTCTCCAACTGGCCGGGAAACGAGACGGAGGAACTCCGTCTTGAACAAGAAGCCGAGGGTGTGCGTATGCACCGGGAAAGGCGAGTCAAGCGATCACTTCATCGAACACGACCGGGATGGGCGCAAAGAGCGGTCCTTGGCATTCTCGCAATCCTCGGATTGACCTCAACGTGGTTCGCAGTGGCAACCCAGCATGAGAATGCCGAGATAGGGATCCAGATCCAACGACTGGAAAAGAGCATGAAGGATGAGTAGCCCACGAAGCAAGCCGTTCGCATGGAAGCGCCTAATGTCAGCTTGTCTTGTTTCATTCGCGCTTCTGAGCGGTTTCGCCGCTGTCGCCGCTGGATTCCAACGCGCCGATCTCCTCAGCAAGTTGGAGGACGCACAGACACGGCAGGCGACCTACGTCGATGCGCTCGAAGAGCGAGGTCGCGAGAAACTCAAACGGAAAGCCGCGAGGGATATCCAGGAGAGCGCGGAAAAACAACTTGCCGAACAGCGGGCTCTGAAAGCCAAGAATGATGCTGCCGCCGCAGAAGCGGGATTCCTGACATCGCCGGATGACGAGGCCATTTA
This sequence comes from Leucobacter luti, assembly GCF_050310065.1. Taxonomy (GTDB): domain Bacteria; phylum Actinomycetota; class Actinomycetes; order Actinomycetales; family Microbacteriaceae; genus Leucobacter; species Leucobacter luti_B. Next base: position 2,358,182 of record NZ_CP190007.1, read on the forward strand.
CGTTCGGCCCGAAGACGGAGCATGTACCACGGTGCTTCCATGCAGCTGGGTGTCCGTTCTTGCGACTGCGGATTGTCCCCATGGCGTGTACGTGTCCGCAAATGTTCTTGACTCTCATGGAATTGTAGTTGGCTACGGGAACGCGATCACCGGCGCACTGAGGGTGATGCAGTCCGCCGCTCTCGTGGAGGTGACCTATCCAACTTTCACTGGCGGAATCAGCCGGTCGGAGATCACAGCGGCGCACTGCCTCTAAGCCGAAGGCGGCAAGGCGTATTGTGTAGAGCGCCTCGCTAGGACTTCGCCGCGTACTCGTCGGCCGCGGCGACCACCCGGTGGTTGTAGTCGACCGTGTCGTTGTAGGCGGTGACGGCGTTGATCCAGCTGTTCGCGTCGCTCAGGTTGCCGCCCGCCGCGCACAGGTAGTGGGCGGCCGAGAGCGCGGCGTCGTCGATCTGCTGCGGATCCGCGATGCCGTCGTCGTTACCATCGGAACCGTAGAGCGCCCAGGTCGTGGGGATGAACTGCATGGGGCCGACCGCGCGGTCGATCGAGGCATCGCCGTCGAGGGCGCCCCCGTCCGAGTCCGGGATGCGCTCCGTCGTGGTGCCGTCGAGCGGGATCCCGAAGATCGCGGGCGTCTGGGCGCCGCTCCGGTCGATCCCTCCCCCGTGCAGCGTGCCGTGATTCGACTCGACGCGCCCGATGCCTGCGAGCGTCGCCCAGTCGATCCCGCACCCCGGCGTCTCGGTCTCGAGCTGCAGCGCCGCACCGGCGTAGGCGGTGAGCGGGCGGATCGGGATCCCGGTCTGCTTCGACACCTGCGCAACCCACTCGGGATCCGGCAGCGCGGCGATGCCGCGGAGCTCGGCCGACTTCACGGCCGCGGCCCGCGCGGGCGCGGACTTGCCGTCCCTGCTCGTTGCGCCGCTTGCGTGCGCCGGGGCCGGCACCTCGGAGGGGGCCTGTCGCCCGGCCGCCTCAGGCCGCTCGGCGCCCAGCTCCTGCCGGCCCTGCGGCAGGGTGAAGAGAAAGCCGATGAGCGCGAACGCGGCGATCACCGAGACGAGGACCACCGCAATGCGGGTGTGCTTCGATGGCCCCTGCGGCTTGCGCGTCGGCATGGTGGCCACCTCCTCCGGAACGACTGTAGCGGAGCTTGCCGTGAGCGGCGGGCGTGTCGGTTGGCCTTGGCCGGCGCGCCGGCGCGCCGGCGGGAAGAGTTGACCCAAAGTGCGGCTTTTGGCGTTCCAGGAGAGAGTTTGGGTCAACTCTTTGCTGGGCGGGGCTGAGAGGCGGGGCCGCGCGGCGGCGCCCGCCGGAAGAGTTGACCCAAAGTGACGCGATTCGCGCTCCAGGAGAGAGTTTGGGTCAACTCATTGCTGGGGGCGGCGGCAGGGGCGCGCGCAGGGCCCGCGGCGGCCTGCGGCGGCCCGCGGCAACAGCAAAGCCCCGGCGGGATCGCCGGGGCTGTTGGCTGGGGTACCTGGACTCGAACCAAGAATAACGGTACCAGAAACCGTCGTGTTGCCAATTACACCATACCCCAAGGGTGATGTTCCGCTCTCCGAGGAGCGCGGCACCAGGAGTCTACTTTACCCGCACTCGCGGCCAAACTCAAAACGAGGCGGCCGCGAGCTGCGGGCCGGGCGCGCCGCCTCCGCGAGCGCGCCCGGCGCGGCCCGGCCGAAGGGTCAGACGACGCCCGCGACGTACTCCCCCGTCGCCCGCCTCGGCACCATGACGACGGGCACGGGCGAGGACCGGATGATCTTCGCGGCGTGCGAGCCGAGCGAGATGCGGGCGATCGGGCCGAGGCTGCTCGAGCCGACGAGGAGCACCTCGGCGGCCTCCCACGGCACGGCGCGGAGTGCGGCGTGCCAGTCGGATCCGGATCCGAAGACGAGCGACACGCTCGACGGTGCGGGCGCCAGCGCTTCGACCTCGTCGAGCACGCGGTCTAAGCGCTCCCGGATCACGCGCTCCCACTCCTGCAGCACCTCGTCCTCCGCGCGCAGCGACACGTTCGCCGCAACGAAGGCGCGCGGGCGCGTGTGGAAGGCGGCGACCCGGAGCGCGGCGCCTGAGACCGCGGTTACGCGCGCGGCCCCCAGCACGAGCTCGGCGGACGTCTCGGAGCCGCTGTACGCGGCCGTGGCGCGCGCGAGTCGAGCGGCCGGATCGACGTCGTAGCCGCGCGGCGCGATCGCGACAGGGAGATCCGCGCCCTGCAGCAGGCCGAGACCCACGGAGCCGAGCGCGATCTCCCCCTCGCTGGCGACGTCGGCCGCGCCGATCACGAGCCGGTGCGCGTCTTCGGCTTCGCACACCTCGAGGAGCCCCCGGCGCGCGCTCGACGCCCCGTGGATCAGGTAGCGCGCCGGAATGTCGGCCGGCACGTGCCGCTTCGCCTCGTCGAGCACGAGCTGCGCCTGCTCCTCGAGGAAGCGCTGGTACTCCGCGTCGACGTTGCTGTAGCCGGGAGGCCAACCGACCGAGTTGACGGCCACGACCACGAGCTCGCGGTCATAGGAGCGCGCGAGCAGCGCGCCGAGGCGCACCGCGCCGGCTGAGCCGTGCCCGGGCGCGACGCCCACGACGATCGACATGCTAACTCCCCGATCCCGGGCCCGCATCGCGGCCCTGGCCGCGGCCGGATCCCGATCCGGATCCCGAACCCGATCCCGAATCTACCGCGTCGAAGTCCGCATCGGACGCGTCGCCCGGCTCGCCCTCGATGACGTACTTGCCCGGGCCGACGAGGCGAATCATGCCCGTGCGGATCTGCTCGCCGAGCACCGAGTTCTTGCGGCCGGTGAAGAAGTACCAGACGAGCACGAGGACGGTCCAGATCGCGAACACGATGATCGTGATCGGGCGGAGGTCCTTGATGATCCAGAGGCAGCCGATGATCGACAGGATCGGGATCACCGGGTAGAGCGGCACGCGGAACTTGCGCTCCAGATCGGGCTCGCGCTTGCGGAGCACCATGACCGCGATCGAGACGACGAGGAACGCCGCGAGCGTGCCGATCGACGTCATCTCGGCCAGGAAGTTGATGGGGAGGACGCCCGCGAGGATCGCGACGACGATCGACACGATGATCGTGTTGGCAACCGGGGTCATCGTGCGGGGGTTGACCCTCTGGAAGATCCTCGGGGCCATGCCGTCGCGCGACATGGCGAAGAGGATGCGGGTCTGGCCGTAGAGCACGACGAGCGTGACGCTGAAGATCGAGATCACGGCGCCGGCCGCGACGACCGTGCCCGGCCACGAGGCGCCGACGATATTCTCGAGGATCGCCGAGAGCCCGGCACTCTGGCCCGCGAAGTCGCCCGTCGCCTGCGCGCCGAGCGCGGTGAGCGCGACGAGCACGTAGACGCCGGTCACGACGACAAGCGCCGCGATGAGCGCGATGGGGAGGTTGCGGCGGGGGTTCTTCGCCTCGTCGCCCGCCGTCGCGACGGCGTCGAGCCCGACGAAGGAGAAGAAGATGATCCCGGCGCCCGTCATGATGCCCGTGAAACCGAAGGGCGCGAAGTTCGCGAAGTGGTCGACGTTCCAGCCCGTGATGCCGACGGCGACGAAGAAGAGGAGCACGGCGATCTTGATGAGCACCATGATCGTGTTCGTCACGACCGAGTGCGAGGTGCCGCGGATCAGGAGCAGACAGCAGAGCCCGATCAGGATGACGGCGGGGAGGTTGATGATCCCACCCTCCTCGGGCGCGTAGAGGAGCGCGTGCGGCAGCTCGACGCCAAAGAGGTTGTTCACGAGCTGGTTCACGTACTGCGACCAGCCGACCGCGACCGCGGCCGTCGAGACGCCGTACTCGAGCAACAGGCAGGCGGCGACGCCCATCGCGGGGAGCTCGCCCAGGGTGCTGTAGGCGTAGGAGTACGAGGATCCGGAGACGGGCACGCTGCTCGCGAGCTCCGCGTAGCAGAGCACCGAGAGGCCGGCGACCGCGCCCGCGATGATGAACGACCAGATCACCGCGGGGCCCGCGATCGGTACCGCCTCGGAGAGGATGAAGAAGATACCCGTTCCGATGGTGCCGCCCACACCGATGAGCGTGAGCTGGAACAGCCCGATGCTGCGCTTGAGCTGGCTGCCGCTCTCACCGCCATCCCTCGGAACGGGCTTCACGCGGAAGAGTTGCTGCCGCAACGTACTTGTCATGTGGTGTCTTCTCCAGACTTCCTTGTCTCCGAGGTCACGGCCCCGTTGAGGCGGAACCGACCCGGGTCCGGATCGGCGAGCTCGTCATTTCGAGCAGTCGCGGTATGGTACCGCGAAGTCATGCCCGGCCAGGCCGCCCCCTCTGGCCGGGCGGTGAATCAGTCTGCGGGTTCCCTGATCACGCGGAACGAACCGACCGCTGGGTCGATCGCCCCGCGGACGTAGCCCGTGGGCGAGGCGGCGACCGCGCGCAGGAAGGCGACGGCCTCGGGCGTAATCTCCTCACCCGGCATCACGTTCGGGATCCCGGGCGGATATGCGGCGAGCGTGTCGGCGGAGATCCGGCCGATCGCCTCCTCGGCGGAGACGACCTCCGTCTCGCCGAAGAAGCCGTCGCGTGGGGTCAGGCGCATGCGGCCGGGCGCCGGGAGCGCGGGGAACGCCTCGGCCGCGCCGCGGAGCGCCCGCTCGGCGTCGGCCTCGGGAGACTCGACGGCCTCGACGAGCGCGCGCAGCGTGAGCGCGTAGTCGGGCCGCTTGCCCGCGCCGATCACGGCGACGAGGCTCGTGGCCGTGGACATTTCGAAGTACACGCCGTGGGTGTCGATCACGCGCTGTCGCAGCCAGTGCCCGCTGAGTCCCGTCGCGGAGACGTCGATCGGGACGCGCAGCAGGTCGGTCTCGACGATGTCGGGGAAGCGGTCGAAGCCGTCGCTCACGACCGCGAAGCGTGGATCCCGGCGGATCATCTCGCGGAACTCCTTCGCGCCCTCGATCGAGCGGCCGATCTCCTCCGTGCCGTTGACGAGCGCGTGGCGCGCGATGTCGAGCGAGGCGCGCAGGAGCGCGCTCGTGGACGTCGAGGCCGTCATCGAGAAGGCGCGCTCAACGAGCGGCTCGAGGCGATCCGCGAACGGGCCGTCACCGAGGTGCAGCATGGCCGACTGCGTGAGCGAGCCCGCGAGCTTGTGCGTGCTCGAAACGACGAGGTCGGCGCCGAGCCTCGCGGGCGACTCGGGCAGCTCCGGGTGGAAGCCGAAGTGCGGCCCCCAGGCGCCGTCGACGATAAGCGGGGCGCCGTGGCGGTGAGCGACGTCGGCGAGGCCGCGGACGTCGGCGACCGAGCCGAAGTAGCTCGGGGAGATGACGTAGACCGCGCTCGCAGGGCGGCCGTCGCGGGCCGCCCGCCCGAGCGCCTCGTCGAGCGCAGCGGGCGAGACCCCGTGCGACATGCCGTGGCGCTCGTCGACCGTCGGGAAGACGTAGCTCGGGGTGATCCCCGCGACAAGCACGCCGTCGCTGAAGCTCGAGTGCGCGCTGCGCTGCTGCAGCACGTGCTCGCCGAGGCCGCGCACGGCGAGGGCGACCGTGCGGTTCGCCTGCGACGCGCCGTTCGTGAGGAACCAGGTGCGGCGGGCGCCCCAGGCGTCAGCCGCGAGCTCGAGGGCCTGATCGAGCGGGGTGCGCGGGTGCTCCTTCGTCGGGAGGTCGATGCCGTCGATAAGCATCGGGACGTCGAGGTGGAGGGTCCGCTCGCCGATGAAGCCGGCGAGGCGGCCGCTGATCCCGCGGTCCGTGCCGCCGTGGCCGGGCACCATGAGCTGGACCGGGTTGCTGTCGACGTAGCGGTCGAGGGCGTCGGCGTAGGGGGTGACGCTGTGGTCCAGGGCCGCGGCGCGGACTGCGAGGCCGTCGAGGCCCGGGCGGCCGTCGGGGCCCGGGACCGGGCGTTCGACCGTGCGTCCCGACTCGGCGGGGATCGTCGTCTCATCCCGCGGGATGAGATCGGTTTCTGCGCGCACTGAGAGAACGTCGGTCTGCAACATGGGACCCATGCTGTCGGCTTCCGCGGCCCGAGTGAATCCCCGAGTCGTCTCGGATGTCACATATGCTGTATGTGTCTTATTGCTCGATTTGCGATTTGCTCCGATATGGAATAGGTGACCTGATGCTGGATCTGCGACAGCTGCGCGCGCTCAGGGCCGTGCACAGCGAGGGCTCGGTGACGAGGGCGGCGAGGCTCCTGGGCTGGAGCCAGCCGACCGTCGACTACCACCTGAGAATCATCGACCGCCTCGTGGGATCCCCCCTGCTCACACGCACGAAACGCGGGAGCACGCTGACGCCGGTCGGCCACCTCGTGCTCGACCGCGCGCAGGAGATCCTAACCCTCAGCGACCGCACGCTGAGCGACGCGCGCGAGCTCGCAAAGCTCGGCCGCGCGCGACTGCGCTTCGGCACGTTTCCGACCGCGGCGGCGCGCCTCCTCCCCGCGATCGCGGCCGAGATGGGCGATCTCGGGGTCGAGATCGACGCCGTGCTCGAGGAGGTGAAGCCGCTCGTCTCCCACGTGAACGGGCGCGAGCTCGACGCGGCGCTCGTCTACTCGGTTCCCGGCTACGAGTTGCCGCTTCGGCCCGACACGGCCGCGACCGAGGTACTGCGGGACCCGCTCCTGCTCGCGCTTCCCGAGGGTCACCGTCTCGCGGGGCGCACCTCGATCGACCGCGAGGCGCTCCTCTCACTCGCCGACGAGCGCTGGCTGCTCGGGGCGACCCCGAACGACCCGATGGACGCCGTCGTGCTCGACGCCTTCGCCGCAGCCGGACACGAGCTCGAGGTCGCGATCCGGACCGACGACTTCCAGGTCATGCTCGGAATGATCGCGGCCCGCATGGTCGTGGGCCTCGTCGCGCGGCTCGCGAGCGGGCCCGTGCACCCCGGCGTCGTGCTGCTGCCGATCGACGACCCCTCGTTCGCGCGCTCCGTGCTGCTCGTCGCCGCGCAGGCGGATCCGGGCGGGCAGCCGACGGTCGCCGTGCGGCAACTCGCCGGCGCCGTGCGGCACGCCGTCGAGGAGCTCGTGTAGCACCGGATCGGGGCCTCCGGGTGCCGGGGCGCCGCGGCCGGGCCTTTGCGGGGCCTGTGTTTTCGCTCTTGCCATTCTGAATGTCGGCGTCGGCTGCAATACTGGGATCCCACCAGCCAAGAAACGAGGGGGTTCCTGATGATTGATCAGTTCGGCAAGGTGATGGTGTACGTCAACGACCCGCGGGTCGTCGCCGATTTCTGGGTGAACGTCGTCGGCTTCACGGAGGTCGACGCGCAGGAGAACGCCGGGAAGACGCTCTCCGTCGAGGTCGTCCACGATCCGGCTGCAGGCGTGGGCCTCGTGCTCTTCGACCGCGCGGTCGTCGCGCAGATGTCGCCCGAGCTCGACCTCGCGACGCCGTCGATCCTGTTCGGCAGCAACGACCTCGTAGCGATGCGCGACGCGCTCGCCGAGAAGGGCGTCGCCGTCGGCGAGCTCGCGAACCACGGCGGCTCGACCACGTTCAACTTCCCTGATCCCGAGGGGAACTACTTCGCGGTGCAGCAGCTCTCGGATCCGGTGCCGACCGCGGAGTGAACGCGCTAGGCGGTTGCTGAGTCGGTGCCGGGCGAGTCGGTGCTGGGCGAGCCGGCGCTGGCCGACTCGGCGACCGGGTCGGCGCCGCGGCCATCGAGCGCGTCGATGTAACGCAGCACGATGCCCTCACGGAGCGCCCAGGGCGAGATCGTGAGGGTGTCGACCTCGAACACCTTCATGGCCGTGCGCAGCACCACCGCGCCCGCCATGATCTGGTAGCCGCGCTCCGGCGTGATCCCGGGCAGGTACTCGCGCACGGTGCCCGGCATGTCGCGGAGCGTCGGCTCCCACTCGCGCAGGCCGACGTAGTGCAGCGGGGCCAAGTCCCCGTTCACGGGGTCCGGCGGGCCGCCGATGAGGCGGGCGAGCGAACGGATCGTCTTGGACGTGCCGACCACGCGCTTCGGGCGCGGGCGATCCAGGAAGAGCTCCTCGCGGACCCGCGTGAACTCGGCGCGCGCGTGCGCCCGGAGCTTCGACACCGCCTCCTGCGTGGGCGGATCCTCAGGCAGGAAGTTGACGGTCGTGCGGCCAGCGCCGAGCGGCATCGAAATCTGCACGTCGGGATACTCGTCCGCGCCCTGCGCGATCTCGAACGAGCCGCCGCCGATGTCGAACAGCAGGATCTCCCCCGCCGACCAGCCGAGCCAGCGCCGCACCGCGAGCATCGTGATCCGGGCCTCGTCCTCGCCCGAGAGCACGTAGAGCTCGGCGCCCGTCTCGCGGGTGATGCGCGCGAGCACCTCCTCACCGTTCGAGGCCTCGCGGATCGCGCTCGTCGCCGTGCAGATCAGGTCGTCTACACCGATCTCGTTCGCCGTCCGCACCGACTCCGTGATCGCGTCGATGATGAGCCGCTGGCCCTCCTCGACGATCGCGCCACCCTGATCCAGGTAGCGCATGAGGCGCACGACCGAGCGCTGCGAGTGGTAGGGCACCGGGCTCGCGCCGGGGTGCGCGTCCACGATCAGCAGGTGGACGGTGTTGGATCCGACGTCGATCACTCCGAGGCGCATGAGCAGCAGTCTAAGGGGTCGGGATCGCCGGGCTGATCAGTAGGCCTGGTTCTGGGCGGCTTGCGCAGCTGGGGTCTGATCCGTGGGCACGTGTGTCTCGCGATCTGCGGGGGCGTCTGCCTCGCCGACTGCCGGTGCGCGGTCCCAGTCCGCGACGATCGCCGCGGTGGCCGAGACGCCGAAGCGGGTTGCGCCCGCCGCGACGAGTTCGCGCACGGCCTCGGCCGTGCGGATCCCGCCCGAGGCCTTCACGCCGAGCCGCTCGCCGACGGCGTCCGCCATGATGCGCACCGCCTCGGCACTCGCCCCACCCGCGGCGTCGAAGCCGGTCGACGTCTTCACGAAGTCCGCCCCCGCGGCCTCGGCGGCGCGGCAGCACCGCACGATCTCGTCCTCGGTGAGTGTCGCCGACTCGAGGATGACCTTGAGCACCCTGCCCGCGCAGGCGGCGCGCACCGCGCGAATGTCCTCCTCGACTCCCGCCCAGTCGCCCGCGCTGACGAGCCCGCGGTTCACGACCATGTCGATCTCGTCGGCGCCGTCCGCGACGGCCTGCGCTGCCTCGGCGGCCTTGACCGCAGGCCTATGCGCGCCCGTGGGGAACCCCACAACGGTGACGATCTGCAGGTCGGCGCGGGTTTCCGGCGTGAGGGGCAGCTGCGATGGGCTGATGCAGACGCGCTTCACGCCGAGGTCCCTGGCGCTGTCGAGGAACTCTGCGAGCTCCGCGGCCGTCGCCGCTGGCGAGAGGAGGGTGTGGTCGGCGTTCGCGAGGAACCAGGTGACGTCGGGGGTCTCGGGTGTCTCGGGTGCGTGCTCCGTCATGCGGCCAGCGTAGCAATTGCCGAGTCGGGAGGTCATCGGGGCCGGGTGCTCGCCGGGACCTAGGCTGGGTACATGAGTGACGAGATCGCAGGGACCCGAATTTCGCTCGACTTCGAGCTCGACCGCTCGAGCGCCGTGCCACCCTTCGAGCAGCTCCGCGACGCGGTGATCGCGGCCGTGAACAGGGGTTCACTCCCGCCAGGATCCCGCCTGCCGACCGTGCGCGGGCTCGCAGCATCCTTCGGTCTCGCGACGAACACGGTTGCACACGCTTACCGCGCGCTCGACGAGGCTGGCATCACGGAGGCGCGAGGGCGCGCGGGCACCTTCGTGGCGCTCGACGCCGACGACCGGCCCGCGGCTCGCGCCGCCGCCGCGGCATTCGCGGAGGCGATGCGCCGACTCGGGATCGGGCCCGACGAGGCGCTCGCGCTCGCCTCGGACGCTGTGCGCGGCGGGGCGTAGGGGTGGGGCTCTGGGATGGGCTCGGGAGGGGGCTGGGGGTGCGCTGGGGCTGCGCTCGCTCCGCAAACTGCGCTCGCTCGCAAACTTTCAGGCCGAAACAGCGGAACGAGCGCAGAACTCGGAGGGAACGACCACGCCCAGGCGCCGCGCCCCGCGCGGCACCAACAGGACGCGGCCGCACAGCGGCCGCCCTTCCCCTCAGGCTGAGGCCGGGCGAACTGCGCTCGCTCCGTAAACTGCGCTCGCTCGCAAACTTTCAGGCCGAAACAGCAGAACGAGCGCAGAACTCGGAGGGAACGACCACGCCCGGGCGCGGCGCCCCGCGCGGCACCAACAGGACGCGGCCGCACAGCGGCCGCCCTTCCCCTCAGGCTGAGGCTGGGCGAACTGCGCTCGCTCCGCAAACTGCGCTCGCTCGCAACGTTTCAGGCCGAAACAGCAGAACGAGCGCAGAACTCGGAGCGAGGGCGCCGCCCCCCCTACCCCTCGAACGGGCCCACGCGGGAGACGCGCACCGCGGGCTCGCCCTCCGCCTCCGACTCGGCGAGGTCGATCGTGCCCTCGATGGCCCAGTCGCGGTCGCCCTCTGGGTCGAGGAGCACCTGTCGGAAGCGCCACTCGCCCGCGGCGAGGGCGTCGGGGCCGCGGTCGAGTTCGAGGAGGGCTGCGGCGCGGGCGTCGGCGTCGATGCGGATCTCGTCGTACTCGGTGAAGTAGCCGGCGAGGGCGTCTCGCCAACACTGCTCGGAGAAACCGTGCGAGCCGTCGAGTTCGGCGAGCACGTCGTACTGCTCGAGCGCCGCCGCCTGCACCCTGCGGAAGAGCGCGTTGCGAAGCATGACGAGGAAGGCGCGCTCGTTCGCGAGCACCGAGCGGGCCGTCTGTGGCGGTGCGATGGCGCCAGCGCCGCCCGCGGCGACCTCGGACGCGCGGTGCGCCTCCGGATCCGGGTGCGCGAGCTCCTCCCACTCGTCGATAAGGCTCGAGTCGACCTGGCGGACGAGCTCGCCGAGCCAGTCGATGAGTTCCTCGAGCTCGGGGCTCTTTGCCTGCTCGGGCACGGTGCGCTCGATCGCGCGGAATGCGTCAGAGAGGTAGCGGAGCACGCCGCCCTCTGAGCGGCCGAGCTGGTAGAAGGACACGATATCGCGGAACCCGAAGGCGCGCTCGATCATGTCACGCACGACCGACTTCGGTTTGAGCTGGTAGTCGCGAGCCCACGGCACCTCCTTCGCGTACTCGTGGAAGGCCTCGTCGAGGAGTTCTTTGAGCGGCTGCGGGTGGGTGACCTCCTCGAGGAGTTCCATGCGCTCTTCGTACTCGATCCCCTCGGCCTTCATCGCGGCGACAGCCTCACCGCGGGCCTTGTGCTCCTGCGCCCGGAGGATCGCCCTCGGGTCCTCGAGCGTGGCCTCGATGATCGAGATGACGTCGAGCGGGTAGGCGGGTGATTCGGGATCCAGCAGCTCGATCGCCGCGAGCGCGAAGGGCGAGAGTGGCTGGTTGAGCGCGAAGTTGGCCTGCAGCTCGACCGTGAGGCGGAGGAGGCGCTGGCCGCTCGCGTCCTCGTGCACCTCGACGATCCCGCCGCGGCGGAGCGTGCGGAAGATCTCGATCGCGGTGCGGGCGTGCGCGAACTGCTGTGCGCGGGGTTCGTGGCTGTCGAACACGAGCGTGCGCATCGTCTCGAGTGCCTCACCCTCGCGCACCTCGCCTCGCCCGATCACGCCCAGCACCATCGCGTGCGTGACGCGCATGCGGCTGACCAGGGGTTCCGGCTGGGAGGCGACGAGCTTCTCAAGCGTCGATTCGCTCCAGGCGACGAAGCCCTGCGGCGGCGCCTTCTTCTTGACCGGTTTCGCCTTCTTGCCGCCCTTGCCGTCGGCGGCGCGGGCCGCGGCCTTCGCGACGGCCTTCGCGTTCTCGATCTCGTGCTCGGGCGCGAGCGCGACGACGTCGCCCTCGGTGTCGTAGCCTGCGCGGCCGGCGCGGCCGGCGATCTGGTGGAACTCGCGCGCCGAGAGCCGGCGCATCTTCTCGCCGTCGAACTTCGTGAGCGCCGTGATCACGACCGTCCGGATGGGGACGTTGATGCCGACGCCGAGCGTGTCCGTGCCGCAGATCACCCGCAGGAGCCCGCGCTGGGCGAGCTGCTCGACGAGCCTGCGGTACCTCGGGAGCATGCCGGCGTGGTGCACGCCGATGCCGGCGCGCACGAGCCTGGAGAGCGTCTGCCCGAAGCCTGTGGAGAAGCGGAATTCCCCGATCGCATCAGCGATCTCGTCACGCCCGGCACGGTCGACGATGCGGATGCTCGCGAGCGCCTGCGCCTGCTCGACCGCGTGCGACTGGTTGAAGTGCACGAGGTAGGCGGGCGTCTCCCGGTCCTCGAGCAGCTGCTCGACGACCTCGTGCGCCGGGGCGACGGCGTAGGAGAACTCGAGCGGCACTGGCCGCTCGACGCCCGTCACGAGCGCGGTGTCCCGGCCGGTGCGCCGGCTCAGGTCTTCTGCGAGCTCGGTGACGTCGCCGAGAGTCGCCGACATCAAGAGGAACTGCGCATCGCGCATGAGGAGCAGCGGTACCTGCCAGGCCCAGCCGCGCTCGGGCTCGGCGTAGAAGTGGAACTCGTCCATCACGACCTGTGTGATCTCCCCCGCCTCCCGATCCCGGATCGCGAGGTTCGCGAGGATCTCCGCCGTGCAGCACAGGATCGGCGCGTCCGGGTTGATCGAGGTGTCCCCCGTCACCATCCCGACGTTGTCGGCCCCGAACACGTCGACGAGGTCGAAGAATTTCTCGCTCACGAGCGCCTTGATGGGCGCCGTGTAGACGGTGCGGCGCTCCTCGGCGAGCGCGATGAAGTGCGCGCCCATCGCGACGAGCGACTTGCCCGTTCCCGTGGGCGTCGCGAGGATCACGTTGCTCCCGAGCGCGAGGCCGAGCACCGCTTCCTCCTGAGCCGGGTAGAGTCGCAGGCCCTTCTCCTCCCAGACCCACTCCTCGAACGCGGCGAAGACCTCGTCGGCCTCGGGCACGGTGCCCGGCTCGGCCGCGTCCTCGAGCTCGTCGAGTACCCGGTTCAGGCTCATGTTTCCTCCGTCTCCGCTTGCGCGGTGGTCTGCTCTGCCCGCGCTTCCGAGGCGTCCTGCTCCGCCAGTTCGATGACCCCGTCGCCTCGGAGCGAGCTCACGCCGCGGTCGTCCACGACGACCTCGAGCTGCGCGGGGAGCCGCTCACGCAACTCGGCGACGTGGCTGATCAGCGCGACCGTGCGGCCGCCCTCTCGCAGGGTGTCGAGTGTTGCGAGCGCCTGGTCGAGCGCGTCGGGATCCAGCGTTCCGAATCCCTCGTCGATGAACAGCGTATCGAGTCTGATCCCTCCGGACTCGGCGGTGACCACATCGGCCAGCCCGAGCGCGAGGGCGAGCGACGCGAGGAACGTCTCGCCGCCGGAGAGAGAATCGGTCGTGCGCTCGCGCCCCGTGTACTCGTCGAGCACGGAGAGTCCGAGCCCGGACTGGCGCCCGCGGCTGCGGAGCCCGTCGTCGTGCTGCAGCAGGTATCGGCCCCCGACCATGCGGCCCAGGCGCTCGTTCGCTGCCGCGACGATCGCCTCGAGCCGCGCCGCGAGCACGAAGGCCTCGAGCCGCATGCGTCGCGTGTTCGGCTCCTTACCCTGCACGGCGTCGGCGAGTCGCCGCAACCGCATGAGTTCCGCCGATCCCTCTGCGGCGCCGGCGATCTCTGCGTCAATGCGGGCGAGCTGGGATCGGCGCGCATCGGCCCGCTCCCGGGCGGTCGCCTCCGCAGCGGAGGCGGCGACCGCCGCGGCGCGAGCCTCGGCGAGCACCGCCTCTCGCGACGCAACGTCCGCCGGCTGCTCGGGAAGTCCTGCGAGCTCCGGATCCTCCAGCACCCCGGCGTTCCGCAGCACGGCGGCGGAGTGCTCCTCAACCTCCCGGCCCAGCCGCTCGCGCTCGTCCGCGGGGAGCGCAGCCGCCCGCGCGGCATCGGCGGTCTCGAAGCCGCTCGCGGCGAGGGCTTCCCCGAGTACCGCCTCCGCTTCTCGCGCTGACTCGACCGCCGCCTCGGCGGCGAGCGCCGCGGCCAAGGCTGTTTCGAGCGCGGTGTGCCGACGGCTTGTCGCGGCGAACCGCTCGGCCACGGTGCCGTAGCCGCCGCGGTCTCGCGCGAGCTGTTCCTCAGACTCCGCGATGAGGCGGCCGTTGGTCTCGGCGGCCTGCTCGAGCCGCGCGAGCGACTCTCGCGCGGCGGCGAGCTTCGCGGTGGCCTCCCGCTGGTCCCGCTCGAGCTGTTCGAGTCGGGATCGCGCCTGCACCGACTCGTGGCCCGCCCGTTCGGCCTCAGCGAGCGCCTGCAGGGCGCGCTCGAGCTCGGCGTTCGCGGCACTCGCATTGCGCGAGCCGGCCGCCGCGCGGTTGGCCGCGAGCTCGGTGTCGAGCGACCGCTCGGCCGCACGGGCCCGTTCGAGTCGCGCCTGGGCGGCGGCGCTCGCCGACTCCGCAGCGGCGATCTCGTCCTCCCCCACGGGGTCTTCGCGCTCGGCCGGCGCCGGGTGCTCGCGGGACCCGCACACCGGGCAGGCGGACTCCGGCTCGAGCGATTCGGCGAGCTCGCCGGCCATTCCGCTGAGGCGGCGGGCGAGCAGCTCGCTCACCGCTGTGGCCGCGCGGGCCGCCCTCGCGGCCTCCTCGGCAGAGACCTCCCGCGCGCGTTCAAGCTCGGGTGCGAGGGATTCGGCGCGCCTCGCCGCCTCGGCCGCCGCGGTTGCACGCTCGACGGCGGCAGCGCGCTCGACCCGCGCCTCCGCGACGACGGCGGCGCGGCGCGCCGCCTCTCCCGCGTCTGCCACCTGGGCGGGAAGCTCGGCGGTTCGCGCCCCGGCCTGGTCCGACGCTTGCACGGCACGCTCGCGTTCCGCGGCGATCTGCGCTGCCTCGGCCACCAGCTCCGCGTGCCGTGACTCCCGCGCACGCGCCTCCCCGAGGACCGCGAGCAGTGCTCCAGCGTCATCCCGCGCGGAGCGCAGCCCGAGCCACTCACGCGACTCGCCGGGGGCGAAGCCCGCGCCTTGAGCCGGCTCCTCCCCCGCCGTCGCATCGGGGGTGAGCTCTGCAGCTGCCGCAAGCGCCTCGCCCAGCGCGCGATCCGCGGCGGCTCGGCGTTCGCCGGCCCGTTCGGCCCGTTCGAGCGGGCGCTGCACCGCGGCGGCGCGTTCTGCGAGCGAGAGTGTGCGACGCACCTCCGCCATCTCGGGATCCCGCGCCTCAAGTCGCACAGACAGCTCCCTCGCCGCCGCGAGGCGCGCCTGCCGCTCGGCGAGCGAGCGGATCGCCCCGAGCTGCTGCTGCGCCTCCTCGCGCTCAGCCTCGCGTTCGGTGGCGCATGCGGTGAGCTCCATGACCCGCTGCTCAAGTCGGGAGACGGCGGCCGCAACCTCGTCTCGCCTGGCCGCTTGCGTGCGAGCACCGGATCCGCCGTCGGGCTCGGCGTCGCCGTCTGCGTCAGCCTCGGATCCGGGCTCCGACTCGGAATCGCCCGCTGCCTCGGCCTCGGCCTGGTCGAGCAGGGCGACGATGCGCGCGTCGCGCAGCTCGGCCGCCTCCGACAGCGACCTGCGCCGCTCGGCGAGCAGACGCTCGACCTCGGCGAAGTGCTGGGTGCGGAACAGCGTGCGCAGCGTCGCCTGCCGCTCCTGGTCGCCCGCGCGCAGGAAGCGCTGGAAGCCGCCCTGCGCGAGGAGCACGACCTGCAGGAACTGCTCGTGGCTGAGCCCGAGCACGGGCGCGAGCTCCGCCGCGACGTCGACGGGCCGCGAGGCCATGCCCCGCCAGTCGCCGGCCGCCTCATCCCAGCGCCAGAGCTCAGCCTCCTGCTTCTGCGTGGTCGTGCCCTCGCCCCGCTTCTTCGGCCGCTCCCACTCGGGCGAGCGCTCGACGCGGAAACGCTCGCCCGCCATCTCGAACTCGAGGGTGACCCGCGCGCCGCGGTCCGCGGGCAGGTGGTCGCTGCGCACTCGCCCGACCTGGCCGTCGTAGCGCGGCACCGAGCCGTAGAGCGCGAAGCTCACCGCGTCGAGGATGCTCGACTTGCCGGCGCCTGTGCGGCCGGTGATGAGCAGGATGCCGCCCTCGGCCGCGCGCTCGAAATCGAGACGTTGCCGATCGCGGAAGGGGCCGAAGCCCTCAAGCTCGAGCGTCAGGATCCGCATCAGCTGTTCCCCCCTGATACCTTTTCGCGCGCTTCGACGAGCACCTGCGCAAGCAGACCGCGCTCGCCCTCGTCGAGCCCCTCGCCACCGCGCACGTGCTTGAGAAACTCGTCGACGACCTCGGTGTCACCGCGCTGCGCGACGCGCGACGCGTAGCTGCGCGCATGCTCAGGCCGCACGCCCTCCGGCGCGAACTCGATGCGCGCGCAGAACGGGAAGCGCTCCCGCAGCCGGCGCATCGCGTCGATGGGCCGCACCGCGTCGGTGAGGGTCGCCTCCACCCAGTCGCCGGCGTGACGGGCGTACTCCTCGCCCTCCAGCAGCTCGTCGATCGTGCCGCGCAGGCGCGCGAGCGGCCGCGGGATCGGGAGGCTGACCCACTCGACACGCTCGAGGCCTGCTGCCCCCAGCTCGACGAGCCAGGCGCCGCGCGGGCGCCCCGCCTCGCCGAAGGAGAAGTGCACGGGCGCCCCGCTGTAGCGCACGCTGGACGACAGCTCGCTGCGGCCGTGCAGGTGCCCGAGCGCCACGTAGTCCGGCCCGGCGAACACCTCGGCCGGCACCAGGTCGAGCCCGCCCGAGGTCAGATCCCACACGAGATCGGCCCCGGCTGCGAGGGGATCCTGATCCGGATCCGGATTCTTGAGATTCGCCGCGAAGCAGTGGGAGAGCGCGATGCTGCGATTGCCCCGCTCGGCCCGCAGCGCGTCCACCTCCCCCGTCACCCGCGTGAGCAGCTCGCCGTGCTCGCGGATGCGCTCGCCCGGGAAGAGGTCGCGCTGCAGCATGGGCTCGAGGTACGGGATCCCGTACACGTCGATCGCCCCGTGTTCGTCGCTCAGCCCGAGCGGGTGTCTGAATGACTCGGGCCCCGTGAGCACGTGCACGCCGCCGAGCGCCGCCCACTCGGCCTGGAAGCCGAGCCGGATCGCGTTGTCGTGGTTGCCGCTGATCATGACGACGATCGCCCCGGCGTCGCGGATGCCGCGGATCGCCTCGGCGAGCACCGTATACAGCTCGGCGGCCGGGGCCGCGTGGTCGAACACATCGCCAGCGACGAGCACCGCGTCGACCCCGTGCTCGCGGACGATCCCGGGAATCGCGCCGAGCACCGTGCGCAGCTGCGGCAGCGTTGAATGGCCGTGGAAGCTCCGGCCCAGGTGCCAATCCGAGGTGTGGAGGAGGCGCATCGGGCTCCCTTCGTGAGTGCGTGAGGATACTGCGGGTGCGCCGGGCCGGGCGAGCGGCGCCGGCCGGTTTCGGGCTACGGAAACAGACTGTCACAGACCACCGACATTCACGGCGGCGCGGGGCGAGCGCCATACACTCGGTGCATGGCCGATCCCCTGCTCTTCCGCCCGATTCGACTGCGTGACCTGGAGATCCGAAACCGCCTCTGGGTCGCCCCGATGTGCCAATACTCGGTGACCGAGCGCGACGGGATCCCGCGCGACTGGCATCTGCAGCACATCGGCGGGCTCGCGCGCGGCGGGGCCGGCCTCGTGGTCGTCGAGGCGACGGCGGTCGTGCCGGAGGGCCGGATCTCGCCCCAGGATCTCGGGATCTGGGGCGACGAGCACGTCCCCGCCTTCGCGCGCCTCGCCAAGGTCGCGCACGCGCACGGCGCGCTGATCGGGATCCAGCTCGCGCACGCGGGGCGGAAGGCGTCGACACATCCGAGCCTGCCCGGCGCCGGCACGGGATCCGTCGCCCCAGACGACGGGGGCTGGCAGACCGTCGCTCCCTCGGCGATCCCGTTCCCGGGTCTCGCGACCCCGCGGGCGCTCGAAACCGCGGAGATTCTCCAGCTCATCGAGGACTTCCGCGCCGCGGCGCGGCGCGCAGTCGCCGCGGGCTTCGACGTGCTCGAGGTGCACGCGGCCCACGGCTACCTCCTGCACGAGTTCCTCTCGCCCCTCTCAAACCTCCGCGAGGACGAGTGGGGAGGCCCGCTTGCCGGCCGGGCGCGGCTCGTGCGCGAGATCGTGCGCGCGCTCCGGGCGGATCATCCGGACACCCCGATCGCGGTGCGGATCTCGGCCTCCGAGTGGGTCGAGGGCGGCTTCGAGGCGGCGGAGGCGCGCGAGCTCGCGGACTGGCTCGCGGCGGACGGCGCCGACCTCATCGATGTCTCGTCCGGCGGCAATATTGCGGACGCACCAATCCCCGTCGGCCCCTCCTATCAGGTGCCGCTCGCCGCTCAGCTGCGTGGCCCGCTGCCGGTCGGAGCGGTCGGGCTCATCACCTCAGCACCCCAGGCCGAGGGGATCCTCGCGACGGGGCAGGCCGACGTGGTCTCGCTCGGCAGGCCGCTCCTCGCGAATCCTCACCTGCCAATCGCGTGGGCGCATGAGCTGCGGGCGACTGACGCCGCCGCGCTCGTTCCGCCGCAATACGCCCGGGCCAGGTTCTGACCGGGGACTTCGCAACAATGTCAGTGGTCCCACTTACACTGACCCCATGACCGGCACCCTCACCCCAGACGAGCTCCTCAGGCTGCGCATGCGCGCCCTCGGGGTCGGCCGGGCGGCCGCGCAGTCAGGGTCGGGAGAACACGACAACACGGGCGCCGCGGTCGCGGCGACGGCCGCGCGCATGCTCGCGGTGCAGGGGCAGGATTGGCGTTCCGCGCGCTGGGCGCTCGGGGCGCGCACGCCGGGGGCGACGGTCGAGGACGTGCACGCCGCATTCCAGTCGGGGCGCATCGTGCGCTCGTGGCCCATGCGCGGCACGATCCACGTCGTCGCCGCCGAGGACATCGGTTGGCTGCAGGCCGCGACGAACCACCGGGTGCTCGCGGGGGCGCCGAAGCGCCGCGCCCACCTCGGCATCGACGACGCGACGCTCGACCGGCTCGTCGACGTCTCGATGGCCGTGATCAGGGCCGGATCGGAAGCTGGCGCCGGATCGGAAGCTGGCGCCGGATCCGTGCGCGGCGTCGGCCGGGACGCACTGTCGGCCGCGTGGACCGAGGCGGGAATCGAGTGGCAGAGCAGCTGGCGCTACCACGTGATCTGGTGGTTGTGCCAGAACGGTCTCGCGACCTTCGGCCCGGTGCGCGAGGGCGGCGAGCCGTTGCTCGTGGACGCTGCGACCTGGATCCCCCACCCGCGACGGCTTACCGGGGACGAGGCGCTCGCCGAGCTCGCCGCGCGCTACGCCGGGGCGCGCGGGCCGGTGCGGGACAAGGACCTCGCCTGGTGGTCCGGGCTCACCTCCGCGGAGGCACAGCGCGGGATCGTGGCCGCGCACGAGCAGGGCAGGCTCGCCCCCGTCCGTCTCGCTGGGGAGAGCGGCAAGGCGGGCGAGCTGTGGGCCGCGCCGGAGGCACTCGCGGAGGGCGGCGCTCCGGGAGAGGCGCGCGACGTTGCTGAGCCGGCCGAGTGGCTCCTCCTCCCCGCATTCGACGAACACCTGCTCGGGTACACGATCCGGGACGCGCAGCTGGCCCCCGAGCACTTCGAGCGCATCGTGCCCGGGCGCAACGGCATGTTCCTTGCGACCGTGGTTCGCGACGGACGGGTGGTCGGCACCTGGAGGCGCGGGGCGCGAACGGCCGCTGGTATCGAGGTCAGCCCGTTCCCCGGGGAGCGGATCACCGCGCAGCAGCTCAGGCGAGAGGCCGCGCGCTGGGCGGAGTTTCACGGACGCGAAGAGCCGCAAGTGATGATCACCTAAGCCGAGAATACGCGCAGATGGGGGCTCTTTTTCG
Organism: Leucobacter luti; assembly: GCF_050310065.1. Taxonomy (GTDB): domain Bacteria; phylum Actinomycetota; class Actinomycetes; order Actinomycetales; family Microbacteriaceae; genus Leucobacter; species Leucobacter luti_B. Next base: position 2,378,026 of record NZ_CP190007.1, read on the forward strand.
CGGAACCAACCCGGGCAGGTGGGAACATTATGGGCATGGAATTCGGTCTCGTCGCGGTGGTCGCCGTCGTCATCCTCGTCGGCACCTCGATCCTCGGCGGTCGCATCGGAGTCGCGGCGCCGCTCCTCCTCGTCGTCGTCGGGATCGGACTCGGCTATCTGCCTTTCGTTCCGCTCGTGGAGATCGATCCGGAGATCATCCTGCTCGTCGTGCTCCCGCCGCTCCTGTATGCCGCGGCCGTGAACGTGCCGCTCGTCGACTTCAGACGAAACTTCAGGCCGGTGGTCGGGCTCTCCGTCGTCCTCGTCGTGCTCTCGGCGGTCGTCATCGGCTTCATCACCCATCTCCTTGTGCCCGCGCTTCCGCTGCCTGCGGCGATCGCGCTCGGGGCCGTGATCAGCCCAACCGACGCCGTGGCCGCAACATCAATCGGCAAGCGGCTCGGCATGCCCGAGCGGGTCGTCTCGATCCTGGAGGGCGAGAGCCTCGTCAACGACGCGACCTCCCTCGTGCTCCTCAAGACCGCGGTCGCGGCCGTCTCAGGCAGCTTCGTGTTCTGGAATGCTGCAGGCAGCTTCGCCTTCTCCGTCACGGTCGCGGTGATCGTCGGCGCGCTCGTGGGCTTCGCCACCGTCTGGATCCGCTCCCACCTGCAAAACCCGGTCTACGACACGATGATTTCCTTCGTGGTGCCGTTCATCGCCTTCATCCCGGTGGAGGAGGTTGGCGCCTCGGGCGTGCTCGCTGTCGTCGTGACGGGGCTCTACACGGGGCACCACGCGTCGCGCCGCTTCAGCGCCTCCGCGCGCATGAACGAGCGGCTCAACTGGCGGACCGTGCAGTTCGTGCTCGAAAACGGGGTCTTCCTCGTCATGGGCCTGCAGCTGCACGCGCTCGTCGAACAGGTCGGCGAGAGCCCCTTCCGGCTCGGACACGTCGGGCTGCTCTCGCTCGCACTCGTCGTGCTCCTCATCCTGTGTCGCACGGGTTTCGTCGCCCCGCTCGTCCTGGTCATGCGCAACCTCGCTCGCCGCACCGAGGCGAAGAGCAATGGGTTCTCGCGCGTAGCTGAGCGATTCCGGCAGAAATCCGACGTCGACACGCGAAAGCTGCGCAAGGTCGAGCTCCTGGAGCAGAGAACGCGAGCCGATTTCGAGCACGAACGCGACCAGCAGCTCGGCTGGCGAGACGGCGCCGTGCTCTCCTGGAGCGGGATGCGCGGCGTGGTCACCCTCGCGGCCGCGCAGTCGATCCCGGTGAGCGTGCCCTACCGCGCTCAGATCGTGCTCGTCGCGTTCACCGTCGCCGTGCTCACGCTCCTCCTGCACGGCCTCACGCTGCCGCCGCTCATCCGAAAGCTCTGGCCTGGCGGCACCGCCACGGGAGACCGTGTGGGCGAACTCACCTCCCTGACCGGGGACCTCTACGAGGCCGCGAACAACGCCATCGACGACGCGGTCGCGGCCGACGAGGGCAAGCGGAACGCGCTCTCCGAGCAGACGATCGCGAGGGCCCGCGCGAGCGCCCGCAACTCGCTCGCCCCCATCGCGCTCGCCCTGCCCGCAACGGGCCCGATCGATGTGCAGTCCTCCGAAACCCCGGCTCAGGCCTACCTGCGCCTCGCCAGGATCGCGCTCGAGGCCCAGCGGACCGCGCTCCTGGAGGAGCGCGCGATCGGCCGCTACAGCTCCTCAGCGCTCCGCACCGCTGAACTCGCCCTCGACGCTCACGAGACCCGGCTCCACCCTCCCTCAAAGCACTAGCGGGCCGATCCACCCGGAATTTGACGGTCCGAACGCCCTGGGCGCCCGAGGCCTTCGGCACTCAGCTTTCGCAACACCTGTCGCTTTTGCCAGACTAGGCGCGCATGCATCACTCTGCATCGCCTTACCAACATCAGATGTTCTGGATCCACTCCGGCATCTCCTCACAAGGGAGCCGCTCTTGCACCGCTTGCTCACGCGCGCCCTGGCCACCGCCAGCGGCTGCGCGCTCATCGCACTACCCCTCGTCACCGCCGCGCCCGCTGTCGGCGCGGAGCCCGACGGACCGGCCATCGAACTGGGCCTCAACGACATTTACCAGGAGGCCACCTCGCTCGGCGGCTCCTGCTCCTTCTTCTCAGCGGGGAAGTCACATGACTTCACCGCCCAGCTGGGCGACGTGGAGATCGTGAAGGGCACCGCGGACGGCGGACGCCAGCGAGCCACCCGCGCAAACATCTGCACGCCCGTCACCGCCGGATCGATCGAGCAGCGTGCCGTCTTCTCGGACGGCGCAGGCCACCTCGACCCGGCCACGGGCGAGGGAACGCTCCGCTGGTCCGGATCCTTCACCGCGAACGCCTACGGCGGAGGCGTGCCCTGGTGGATCGAGGATCCCGAGCTCACCGTGAGCGCAGACGGCGCGGGCGACCTGACCGCGACCGTCGGCGGGCGAGGCGCGTCGATGGCGAACCCGACCGACACGCACGATATCGCCCCGCGCCGCGTCACGCTCGCCCGCTTCGCGGAGGTCAACCTCCGCGACGGCCGCCTCGTCGCCACCCCCGACTTCGCCGGCGTCGACTACTTCCCGCTCGCACAGGCGGGCGACCGCGAGAGCGGCCGCGCCCCCGACTCGGCGATCCCCGCAGCGGCGAAGCGCGCCCCGGGCTGGGGATCCTGGCCCGAGTCCCTCGTCGACTTCCACTACGAGTCCGGGCTCTCGAGCTACTGGCACACGAGCGGCAGCATGAGCGACGAGAAGAAGCGGCCGCTCCCGATCGTGGTCACGCTCGGCGAGCGCGCCGCCGTCGGAACGCAGCCCGTCATCACGGCGAACCCGAGCACCACGACACCGTCGCCGTTCCTCGAGGGCGACGACGTGACGTTCACGGCCGCGGCCGAGGACGCCGACTCGCTGCGCTGGGAGTCGGCGGAGAGCGCCGACGGCCCGTGGACCGCGATCCCCGGCGCGACGGGTGACACGCTCACGATCCCGGCGATCGAGAAGTCCTGGAACGGCCGCCTCGTCCGCCTCGTGGCGGAGAACGCCGCGGGCAGCACCGCCTCCTCCGCCGCCCCGATCCGGACGGTCACCCCGGCGGATCTCAGGATCCTGGCACAGCCGCGGGCGCTCGCCGGGATCGCCGGGTCGCGCGCCGAGATCGTGCTCAGGGCCGACGGCACGCCGCGCCCCGAGGGGCTGACCGTCGAGCGTCGCGCCTCCGCGGGCGGCGCCTGGGAGGAGCTCCCGGGCACCGAGGTCACGAGCACGGGCGACGAGTTCCGCGTGCTCCTTCCCGCCGCGGACCAGGCCCTCTCGGGCGAGCAGCTCCGCGTCGTGGTGCGGAACTCGCGCGGCGCGGCGGTCAGCTCGGAGCCGATCGCCTACTCCGTCGTCCCCGCGACAGGAAAACCCCAGGTCGTGGTGAGCCCGTCCGAGCCGATCGACCCTGATGGCCCCGTCACGCTTACGGTCGTGGGCGCCGGCTTCGCGGTGCCGGCCCCGGACGCGCTCGGAAGCTCGTCGATCGCCATCGGCGTCTTCTACGACGAGGACTGGCAGCCCGGCGAGGAGGGCTACCAGGGATGGATCGCCACCTCGCCCGACAGCGAGTGGGGCCAGCTCGACTACGCCACCCTCACGGCCTCGGGCGGCGCGTTCACCGCGACGATCGAGCTCAAGGCGGGCGCGCTCGCGGCCGACTCCAACCACGGCGTCGCGACCTTCATCAAGAAGCAGTCGCTCGGCTGGGACACGAGCTTCGAGGAGCGCGGAGCCGACACGTTCACGCGCATCCCTCTGCTCGCCCCGGAAGAGGATCCCGCGCCGCTCGGGCCCGTGAAGCTCGACGACGAGTCGTCGGGCGCCGTCTCGGCGGCCCTCGCGGGCGTCGCACTCGAGCTGACGCTCCCCCGCGAGTACCCGGGCACGAACGTGTTCCTCTCGACCGGCGACGGGCAGCCCCTCGGCTGGCACCGCGTGGACGGCGAGCACCGCGTCAGCGCCCAGCTCCCGGCGACGCCCCAGGCAGGGCCGGCTCTCGTCACCGCCCAGAGCGTCGACGGCGAGCTGCGCGGCTGGGCCACCTACGACGCGCCGGCGCCCACTCCCGCGCCGACTCCAGAGCCGGACCCCGAGGCGACCCCGGATCCCGAGCCCACGGCGATCCCGGATCCCGAGCCCACCGCGGTCGTGGATCCCGAGCCCACGGCGGCCCCGGATCCCGAGCCCGCCGCCGTCCCGGATCCCGAGCCCGCCGCCGGTCCCGCGCCGCTGCCGAGCCCGGCACCGGCACCGGCAGCCGCGCCGAAGCGCGAGCTCTCGGACGCCCCCGCGCCCGCGGGCGACGACCCGGCGAAGCTCGCGACTACGGGCGGGAGCGGCCTCGAGTCCGCGTTCGGTGCGGCGGGCGCCGCTGCGGCCGCACTCGGCGCGGCCGGCATCGTGCTCGCTGCCCGCTCGCGGCGACGCAGCGAGGAGAGAGCCTCGGCCGCGAGCGACTGAGCTGGGGCACCCGAAACACCGAGCGGGGGCGCGACCGGATGACACCGATCGCGCCCCCGCTCTGCTGCCCGCCGGGCCAGGCGGCTGAGGCTACTCCCCGCGCACCGGGTTCTGGTGGTGGCTGAAGACGATGCTCGTGCGCGTCGACGAGACGGCGGGGTGCGCCGAGAGGTGCTCCATGACGAAGTCGCGCACGTGGTCGGAGTCGCGCGCGGCGAGGTGGATGATGAAGTCCTCGACGCCGCCGAGGAAGAAGAGCTGCATGACCTCGGGGAGGGAGCGCAGCTCGTCGCTCATCTCCGCGATGCGCTGGCGGGCCCCGGATCTCACCGTGACGCTCACGAGCACCTCGAGGCCCAACCCCATCGCACGGGGGTCGACGCTCGCGGTGAAGCCGGTGATGACCTTCCGCGAGACGAGCCCGCGCACGCGCGCGATGCACGTCGAGGCGGCCACACCGACGCGCTCTGCGAGCTCGGCGTTGGTGATCCGCCCGTTCGCCTGTAGCTCTTCGACGATTCTGCGATCCACGTCGTCGAGTTCGGCGTCGGGGCGCAGATTCTTCGATCCGTCGGGCATCGGGTCCGCCTCTCTGTCACCGTCGCGGAATACGGACAATGAATTCCGAAGAGAATTCATCATTTCGCAACTGATTACGAATATACTGCACTATTAGTAGGTTCCTCCGCAGCGACGACGCGAGCCAGCGCCATGCGCCGACGGTTGGTCCCCTCTTCACCACCCCATTCGCAGATTCCATGGAGCACACAATGCGCGTCGGTATTCCTACCGAGATCAAGAACAACGAGAACCGCGTCGCCATCACGCAGGCTGGCGTCTTCGAGCTGGCCCGCCGCGGCCACGAGGTCCTGGTGCAGGCCGGCGCTGGCGTCGGCTCGGCGATCACCGACGCCGAGTACGTCGCTGCGGGCGCCAAGATCGTCGAGGGCGCGGACCAGATCTGGGCCGAGTCGGACATGATCCTCAAGGTCAAGGAGCCGATCCCTTCGGAGTACGCGAAGATGCGCAAGGGCCAGGTGCTCTTCACCTACCTGCACCTCGCGGCTGACAAGGCGCTCACCGAGGCCGTGCTCGAGTCGGGCACCACCGCCATCGCCTACGAGACGGTGCAGCTGCCGACGCGCGCACTGCCCCTCCTCGCCCCGATGTCCGAGGTCGCCGGCCGCCTCTCGGTCCAGGTCGGCGCGTACTCGCTCATGAAGGCCAACGGCGGCCGCGGAGTGCTGCTCGGCGGCGTGACCGCGACCCGTCGCGGCAAGGTCGTCGTCATCGGCGGCGGCGCAGCGGGCGAGCAGGCCGCGCGCATCGCCTACGGCATGGGCGCTGAGGTCACGGTCATCGACATCTTCATCCCCCGCCTCAAGCAGCTCGAGGACGAGTTCAACGGTCGCATCCAGACCCGCACCTCGAACGCGCACAACATCACCGAGGCGCTCAAGGAAGCCGATCTCGTCATCGGTTCGGTCCTGATCCCGGGCGAGAAGGCGCCGAAGCTCGTGACCGACGAGATGGTCGCGCAGATGAAGCCGGGCTCGGTGCTCGTCGACATCGCGATCGACCAGGGCGGCTGCTTCGAGAACTCGCGCCCGACCACGCACGACGATCCCACCTTCCCGGTGCACAACTCGATCTACTACTGCGTCGCGAACATGCCGGGCGCCGTCCCCGAGACGTCGACCGCCGCGCTCACGAACGCCACCCTCCCCTACGTCGTCGCACTCGCCGACAAGGGCTGGGCGAAGGCGCTCAACGACGATGCTGCGCTGGCGAAGGGCCTCAACGCCCACGACGGCGTCGTGACCTTCAAGGGTGTCGCTGACGCGTTCCCCGAGCTGGCCTACCAGCCGCTCGAGGACGTCCTCGCAGCCAACGCGTAAGCTCGCACCGGCCGAGCGGACTACGCTGGATCCCATGGATCTGAAGTTCACTTTCGGAGGGGCGTCGCCTGACCACTCACACGGTCACGGCGACGCCCCTTCGGGCATTCCGCTGCCCTTCTCAACGACGCCGAGCTCCGCGAGCGGTGAACTGCTCGTGGTCGCGCGACTCTCGGGCGAGACCCTCGTCGCCGAGGCGCTCTCGGGCGACGGCGTGAGCTACGCACACGCCGAGATCGAGGCCGCCGCAGGGGGTCAGGATCCGGACCCCGCGGCGCTCGCCCGCGCCGCGAAGTCCGCGATCTCGCGCGCCGTTGCGGAGCTCGAGGGTCCGCTCGCCGACGCGATCACGGCGCTCACCCTCGACCTCGGTGGCGCGGAGGCCGCCGTCGCGGAGGAGCTCGGGCTCGATCCCTCGGTCCCCGTCGTCGATGCGGCGCTCCAGCGCCGGATCGGGATCAACGCCGGCACGAAGGTGCGACTCGGGGGCTGATCGCCCGCCACGCACGCCGCCCACAACGCCCAGGCCGGGATCTCGCGCACGCGCGGGGTTCCGGCCTTTCACGTCTGGCTTCCTCAGTCCGCCCATTGCGGGGAAGGTCCCAACTGGCGCAATTCGAAACTACACGTTACTATCGCTCATACTGAACACTTCCGTTCAGTACTCTGAATGACGGTGTTCAGGAAGGTGATGCCCCGTGACGATGCAGTCTCATGCCAGCGGTGTCAACGTGCTCCCCGCCCCTCCTGAGGCGACGCAGCCCCAGAACGAGCTCGGCCGCCGCGTCGCTGAAATCCGCAAGGCGAGGGGCATGAGCCTTCGCTCACTGGCGACCGCCGCAGGGGTTAGCTCCAGCTTCCTCAGCCAGCTCGAGAACGGTCGGACCAACGCGAGCGTCTCCTCCCTCCGCAAGGTCGCCGCGGCACTCGGCCTCACTCCCGCGCAGCTCCTCGACGACGGGATCACGCACACCGCCGGCGTGCTGCGCGCCGCGGACCGGCCCACGATCCCGCTCGACGGCGGAGAGAAGTTCGTCCTCTCGCTGCCGCCGCTGCGCCAGCTCGAGGTCTACGCAGGCACGTTCCTGCCTGGCGCGACGACCGGCCCCGATCCCTACGTGCACGGCTCGTCGCAGGAGATGTTCGTCGTCACCTCCGGCAGCGTGCTCCTCGAGCTCGACGGCACCGACTACTCAATGCACAAGGGCGACTCGATCGAATACCTGAGCAGCGTGCCTCACCGCGTCATGAACCCGTACTCGACCTCCGCGGAGGTGCTGTGGATCAACAGCCCGCCCACCCCAGACGAGGTATCCGCCGACGGCTCCGCGGGATCACACACCATCTGATCGCGAGCCCCCCGGCCCGCGACCTTCACCGACCACAACACTCACTCCATCCGGTATCAAAGGAGACTCTGATGAAGAACACCACACCCCTCAAGCGCAGGATCACGACGTCGCTCGCGATCGTCGCGGCTGGCGGCCTGCTCGCCGGCTGCACGGCGGGCGGCCCCGTCGAGGTCGACCTCGGCGACGGTCCCGCCAAGGCTGGCGAGGTGAAGAAGGACGCGCTGAACGGCGTCACCCTCACCTTCTCGTCCTGGGGCGGCATCTACCAGGATGCGCAGATCGCGTCCCTCAAGCCCTTCGAGAAGGACTCGGGCGCCAAGGTCCTGTCCGACGGCCCGACCGAGTACTCGAAGATCAAGGCCCAGGTCGACAACAATGCCGTGACCTGGGATGTTGTTGACACCGACATCATCTGGGCCGACATGCAGTGCGGCAAGGACGGCCTGCTCATGGATCTCGACACGAAGATCGTCGACACCTCGAAGATCCCCAACCAGGACATGGTTGGCGACTGCTACGTTCCCGCGATGCAGTACGGCTACGTCATCATGTACAACGAGGAGGCCTACCCCGAGGCTCCGACCGGCTGGGCAGACTTCTTCGACACCCAGAAGTTCCCGGGCAAGCGCGCGATCGCCGGATTCGAGGACGTGGGCCCCGGCGTCTACGAGGGCGCCCTGCTCGCCGACGGCGTGAAGCCGGACGAGCTCTACCCGCTCGACATGGATCGCGTGTACAAGAAGCTCGACACGATCCGCGACAGCCTCATCTACTGGAAGACCGGCGCTGAGTCGCAGCAGATGGTGGAGTCGGGCGAGGCCGACATGGTGCTGCTGTGGTCGGGCCGCGGCTTCGGCGCGGTCGAGAACGGCGCGAAGTACAAGCCGATCTGGAACCAGTCACTCGTGATCGCGGACGCCCTCGCGGTGCCGAAGAACGCGAAGAACCCGGACGCATCGATGGCCCTCATCAACTACTACCTCGGCGCGAAGTCGCAGGAGGTCATGGCCGTCGACAGCTCCTACTCCCCCGTCAACACCGACGCGAAGCCCGCATTCAGCGACCTCGCGAAGGAGTACGACACCGCAGACCCGGCGATCGCCGAGCAGATGGTGCAGACGGATCAGCGCTGGTGGGCCGAGAACTACGACGCCGAGCTCGAGCGCTGGATGACCTGGATGCAGGGCTAAGCCAGAGGGCTCCCCATGACCACCACCAACATCCCGATCGGGCGCGCGGACCGCAGGTCTTCGCGCGCCCGATCGCGGGCATTGCTGCTCCTGCTGCCGGCATACGCCCTCCTGATCGGGGTATTCGCTTACCCCCTCCTCGAGAGCGTGTGGCGCAGCTTCTCCGATCCCGAACCGGGACTCGGCAACTACGAGTGGGCGCTGTCGAATCAGAACAACCTCGAGGTCATCGGCAGGACGTTCATGAACGCCCTGCTCGCGATGCTCATCTGCCTCGCGCTCGCCTACCCGTACGCCTACCTCATGACGATCGTCGGCAAGCGCGCCCGCGTCGTGCTCGTCGTCATCGCCCTGATCCCGTTCTGGACCTCCCTCATGATCCGCACCTTTGCCTGGATCGTGCTGCTGCAGGACTCCGGCGTCGTGAATTCGCTGCTCGGGCTCATCGGCATCGGGCCGTTGCAGCTCATCCGCACGAACACGGGTGTGCTCATCGGGCTCAGCCAGGTGCTCATGCCATTCATGGTGCTGCCACTCTACGCGGTGATGAGCGGGATCGACCACCGGCTCGTGACCGCGGCGCGCTCCCTCGGCGCGCGCCCGTCCGCGGCGTTCTTCAAGGTGTTCGTGCCGCTCTCGCTCCCCGGCGTGGCCGCGGGCGGGCTGCTCGTCTTCATCCAGGCGCTCGGCTTCTACGTCACCCCCGCACTGCTCGGATCCCCGTCCGACAGCATGCTCGCGCAGGCGATCTACGCCCAGGTCAGCGGCCTCTTGCAGTGGGGCCGCGGCGGCGCGCTCGGCGTGATCCTGCTCGTGTGCACGCTCATCGTGCTCGGCTTGATCGGCCTCGTCTCGAAGTTCGGTGCCAAGCGCGGCATGGCAGTGAAGGTGTTCTGATGCTGAAGGTCAAACCCGCAACGCGCGTCGTCCTCTGGGTCGTCGCGGCTATTGTCTCCATCTGGCTCGTGGCGCCCACGCTCGTCGTGATCCCGCTGAGCTTCACCGACAAGGCGTCGCTCGTGTTCCCGCCGACGGGCTGGTCGCTCCGCTGGTACGAGTCGTTCTTCTCGAACCCGCAGTGGACTGGCGCGCTCTGGAACTCGTTCCTGATCGGCATTTTGGTGGCGCTTGTCGCGACCGTGCTCGGCCTGCTCGCGGCCATGGGGCTCCGCAATCTCGTGAACAAGAAGCTCGCCGGCGCGCTCACCGTGGGGCTGCTCGCCCCGATGGTCGTGCCCGGGATCGTGCTCGCGATCGGCACCTACGCCGTGTTCCTGAAGCTCGGCCTGCTCGGCACGCTCGTCGGCTTCGTCGCGGCGCACACCGTGCTCGCCCTGCCGTTCACGGTCGTCGCGATCACCGCCGGTTTCGCGAACTTCGACGAGCGGCTCGAGCTCGCCTCGCAGAGTCTCGGCGCCTCGCCCGTGAAGACGTTCTTCAAGGTGACGCTGCCGAACATCGTCCCCGGCATGGTCTCGGGCGCGCTCTTCGCATTCGTCACCTCGTTCGACGAGGTCATGGTCTCGCTCTTCATCAAGAGCCCGTACCTCCAGACGCTCCCGGTGCTCATGTACTCGAGCGTGACCCGCGACACCGACCCGACGCTCGCGGCAGCCGCGACCGTCATCCTGATCCTCACCACGGCCATCGTCATCGGTGCGCTCGTGTTCACCGGAAGGAAGCAACGTGCCTGAGAATACGCGCGGCGCAGAGATCCGCCTCGATGGCGTCTCGAAGCACTACCCCAAGTCGATCGCACTCGACGACGTCAGCCTGCACGTGCGGGCCGGCGAGTTCATGACCTTCCTCGGGCCGTCCGGATCCGGGAAGACCACGACCCTCAACCTCATCGCGGGCTTCACCGAGCTCACGACGGGCAGCGTCTACATCGACGGCAAGCAGATGGACTCGGTCCCCGTGCACAAGCGCGAGCTCGGGATCGTGTTCCAGCACTACGCCCTATTCCCGCACCTCTCGGTGTTCGACAACGTGGCGTTTCCGCTCGCGGAACGCCGGGTCGGCAAGGCCGAAACGAAGGAGCGCGTGCACGCGGCCCTCGAGACCGCGGGCCTGAAGGGCTACGAGGATCGGTTCCCGAAGGAGCTCTCCGGCGGCCAGCAGCAGCGCGTCGCCCTCGCCCGCGCGCTCGTCTTCGAGCCGCGCGTGCTGCTCCTCGACGAGCCGCTCGGCGCGCTCGACAAGAAGCTCCGCGAGCAGCTCCAGCTCGAGCTGCGCCGCGTCCACCGCGAGGTCGGCCGCACCTTCGTGTTCGTGACGCACGATCAGGAGGAGGCGCTCACGCTGTCCGACCGGATCGCGGTCTTCAGCACGGGTCGAATCGAGCAGGTCGGCACCGCGAAGGAACTCTACGAGAACCCCGCGTCGCGCTTCGTGGCCGAGTTCATCGGCGAGTCGACCGTGATCGAGAACGAGGACGGCAAGACCGTCACGATCGTGCGCCCCGAACGCGGCGAGCTCGTCCGCGACGCGGTCCAGACCGGACCTGGTCGCCCCGCGATCCCCGTGACCGTGCGCCAGGCGATCTACCTGGGCTCGGGCTGGAAGTTCGAAATCGTCCTCCCCGACGGCACCGTCGGCGTCGTGCGCGGCGAGCGTCAGCTCGACTGGCTCGAGGGCGACACTGGCTCGGCGATCCTGACCTGGGATCCGGAGCTCGCGCCCGTGCTCCCGGCATAGCACCCAGCCCGGCCCGTTCGATCTACGCATCATCAGGAGAAACATCATGACGGAGAGCACCGGGCACGCGGGCCGCGTCGTCGTCGTCGGCGCGGGAGCCTGGGGGCTCCCCGCCGCTCTGCGGCTGCAGGATCGCGGCTTCGCCGTGACGCTCGTCGAGCGCTTCGAGCCGGGCGGGCCGCTCGCGTCGAGCGGCGGCAGCTCCCGGCTGTGGCGGCTCGCCGACACGGTCGTGTGGCGCGCCCGCGCCATGCTCGAGACGCTGCGCGCGATGGAGCGGTTGAGCGAGCGGCTCGGCGAGCCGGTCTTCCGCCGCACGGGGCTCGTGTGGCGCGACGACCTCTCGCTCCCCGCCGTCGCGGCGGCGCTCGAGTCGATCGGCCAGCCCGTCGAGCGACTGGCGGCCGACCGCGTGGGCGAGCGCTTCCCCGGGCTCCGGCCCGACGGGCGCGACGCCCTCTACGTCGAGCAGGCCGGCGTCGTGCACGCCGACCGGCTGCTCGCCCGATCCCTCGCCGCGTTTCTCGCGGCCGGGGGCGAGTTCCGGCCGCAGACCCGCGTGGTCGGGATCGACCCGGGCGACGCTCTCGCCCGCGTGCTGCTCGAGGGCGGCGAGGCACTCGAGGCCGAGCAGGTGCTCCTCGCCGCCGGCCCCGGCACCCGCGAGCTCCTGCCGGGGCTCGGGATCGAACTCCCGCTCAAGCCGTACATTGAGCAGGTCGTGTACCTCGGGGATCCCGGGGCCGAGCCGCCAGCGCCCGATCTCCCCGGGCTCGTCGACTGCCCGATCGGGGACTCCCCCGGGATCTACGCGATGCCGAACGAGGGCCGCGGCTACAAGGTCGGCCTCGACCAGCCGCTGCGCGCCCTCGCCGGCGGCACCCTCGGCGACGACCTCGAACGCGACGAGCGCCCCGAGCGCACGGAGGCGATCCGGGCCCGGATCGAACGGGACCTGACGGCCGTTCCCCCTCACGTGCTCGCGACCCAGGTCTGCACCTGGACCGACTCGGGCGACGGCGACTTCATCGTCGGGCGCGTCGCCCCGACCGTGACGCTCGCCTGCGGCGACTCGGGTGAGGGCTTCAAGTACGCGGCGTTCATGGGCGAGTACCTCTCGGACCTCGTGGCGGGAGGCTCGGGTGATCCGGAGTTCCAGCACTACTGGGACCCCGCGCGCTTCGGCGGCGCGTCCGATCCGCGCGAGCACTTCGACGCGATCGGGCGGCACTAGGGCCGCGCGGGTGCTTGCGCCTCGGGGGCCCTCTGGCCGCGCGGGCGCTTGCGCCTCGGGGGCACTCTGGCCGCGCGGGCACGCGGGCATTAGGGCCCCCGCACGCTCGTCGAGTCGGCCTTTGAGCCCCATTCGCGGCATCGAGTCGGCCGGAAGGCCCCAATCAGGCGCGCGAATGGGGCCCTCCGGCCGACTCGGCGCCGGGGAGGTTCGCCCGGGTGCGCTCGGCCCGGGTGCGCTCGGCCCGGGCGCTCGGCCCGGGTGCGCTCGGCCCGGGCGCTCGGCCCAGGCGCGCTCGGCCCGGGCGCGCGGGTGGCCTGCGCGCGGGCAGAAGCCTGAGCTGACACCCGAGTCGGCCCTTGAGCCCCATTCGCGGGATTGAGTCGGCCGGAAGGCCCCAATCAGGCGCGCGAATGGGGCCTTTCGGCCGACTCGACGCGCTGAATGGGGCCTGAGGGGCGACTCGGCGCGAGTCTGCGGGCAGCGCAAGGCGCTGCCCGGCGGCTCAGCGCCGCGCAGCGCGGCAGCCGCGCTCAGCGGGACTGGAAGCGGAGGATGCGGTCGAGGGCCTCGGCGACGGCGGGCTCGCCCGCCGCGTAGGAGAGGCGCACCGCGCGGTCGCCCGCGGCGGGGTCGAAGTCGACGCCCGGCACGATCGCCACGTCCGCCTGCTCGAGGAGGGCGCGCGCGTAGGCGCTCGACGAGCCGAAGCGTTCGAGCTGCGGGCCGAGCTCCGAGTAGTAGTAGAAGGCGCCGTCGGAGGGCGCCGCGGTGCCCCAGCCGAGCTCGGGCTCGGCGGCGAGGATGAGCGCGCGGGCGCGGGCGAAGTCCGCCACGACGGCGTCGCGCTCGGCGTAGGTCTCCGGGGTGAAGGCCGTGAGCGCGAGCTCCTGGGCGGGCGCTGGCGGCGAGAGCGCGAAGTTCGAGGCGAGCGCCTCGACGGCGGCGACGAGGTCCTCGGGCAGCAGCGCCCAGCCGAGCCGCCAGCCCGTCATCCCCCAGTACTTCGAGAAGGAGTTGATGACGACGGCGTCGCGGGTGAGCTCCCGCACGCTCACGCCGCGCGGGTCGGGATCCCCCGCTGCCGGGAACGTGATGCCGTGATAGATCTCGTCACTCACGATCCTCGTGCCGCGTCTGGCGCACCAGGCGACGAGCGCCTCGAGCTCCTCGCGGCCGAGCATCGTGCCCGTGGGATTCGCGGGTGACGCGATCACGAGGCCCGCGAGCGGGCCGTGCTCCGCGACGGTCGCGTCGAGCAGCTCGGGGGTCGGCTGGTAGCGGGTCTCGGGGCCGGTTGGGATCTCGACGACGCGCACGCCGAGCGCCGCGAGAATGTTGCGGTACGCCGGGTAGCCCGGGCTCGCGAGCGCGACCGCGTCGCCCGGGTCGAACGCCGCGAGGAAGACCAGTTGGAAGGCGCCCGAGGAGCCGGTGGTGACCGCGACCTCGCCGGGGTCGACGTCGGTCGCGTACCAGTGTCCGTAGTGGCCCGCGATGGCCTCGCGCAGCGGAGTCGTGCCGAGCGGGCCTGTGTAGCCCGCGGCCTTCAGCGTGCCCGGCGCGGGGCGCGCGCTCGGCTCGCCGGCGCAGAGCGAGACCACGTCGTGGCCCGCAAGGCGGCGGCGGGCGATCTCGTCGGTGATCCGCATGACCTCGAAGGCCGGGATCCGCGAGCGCGCGGAGACCCGGGGCGAGACGGCGGCCGTCTGCGCGGGAAGCGGATTCGTGTGGAACGGACGCCCGGGTTTCACCATGAGACCCACCGTAGCCCGCGGCGGCGGCCGTGTCGAAGCGGGCGCGCGCTCACGAAGAGGCCCTGATCGCGCGCTCCGTCAGCCGGAGATAGCCCGAGAGCGCCGCGAGCCCCTCGGCGGTGCCCGGCAGGCCTTCCCCGAGCGCGCGAGAGGAGACGAGGTGCGCCGCCCACTGGGCCCGGCTGATCGCGACGTTGAGGCGGTTGCGCATGAGCAGGAACTCGATCCCGCGCGGCACGTCTTCGGGACTCGACGCCGCGAGCGTCACGATCGCGATCGCGGCCTCCTGCCCCTGGAACTTGTCGACGGTGCCGACCCGCACGCCCGCGAATCCGGCCGCGTCGAGCGCCTCGCGCACGCACTCGACCTGCGCGTTGAAGGGGGCGACCACGATCATGTCATCCTCGCCAACGCCTCGCTCCGCGGCGCCTGGCTCGCGGATCCGGCCCCCGAGCGACTCGCGCACGATGCGCACGACCTCCGCGGCCTCCTCCTCGGAGTGGGTCGAGTTGCCCGCGTGCGCCACCGCGTGCCAGTGCAGGCCGGGGGCGCCGAGGCCGCTCACCTCGCGCTCGCTCGCGCTCGGGTGCGCGTGGAGCCTGCCCTCGTACGACAGCTCGGACACGATCTCGGCGAGCTCCGGCCGCATTCGCCGCGTCTCCGCGAGGAAGTAGCCGAGCTGCTCGGGCATCGTCTCGTGCGCGCCGAGCAGCCAGCCGAGCGCGGAGGCGTCCACGGGCTCCGGGTGGCTGCCCTGCGACACCTGCGGCAGCTGCTGCGGGTCGCCGAGCAGCAGGAGCCGCTGCGCCGACACCGACGCGGCGATCGTGGGGGCGAGCGAGAACTGGCCGGCCTCGTCGACGACGAGGAGGTCGAGGCCGAGCCGATCGAACTGGGTTTCGTTGGCGAAGTTCCAGGCCGTGCCGCCGACGACGCAGCCGCGCCCGCCGATCCGGTGGTCCGTCACGAAGCGCGACTGACCGCCGGAGCGCAGCACCGTGAACTCTGCGGCCTCCGCGTCATCCTTCGTCGAGCCGCTCTGCAGCGCCTTGCCGACGAGCGTCGAAGGGAGGCCGGCCGAGATCACCCCCGAGAGCACGTTCTCGACGACGCGGTGGGACTGCGCGACGACGCCGATAATCCAGCCATCCTCCTCCACGAGTCGCTTGATGACCCGCGCCGCGAGATACGTCTTGCCCGTGCCCGGTGGCCCTTGCACGGCGAGCGCCGAGCGCTCGAGCCCGCGCAGCGAGGCGGTCACCGCGCCGATCGTGCGAGCCTCCGGATCGCCGCCACCCGCGGCGAGCGCCGCGGCGCTGTCCGGCGGGACGAGCCCGCCAGGCGCGGCACCGGCGCCCGCACCGGCAATGCTCCGTGGCTCCTCCCGGCGCAGGATCCCGACGACCGGGTCCTGCGGGAAGCCGCCGCGGGCGAGCGCTGCGACGAGCCCGGCGCCCCACTCCTCGATGGCCGACTTCTGGGCGCCGGCCGGGGGCGGCGGCCCCGGCGTGAGCGCGATGGGCAGGACGTCGTACCCTGCTTCACCGTCGGGGATCGGCTCCGCGTGGGTCACCCCGTCGTCGTGCACCTCGAGCACGGTGGCCCGCTTGGCGGCGCGCGCACCCGGCGCTCTCCCGCGCACCTCGAAGGGCGCGGGCTCCGCGTAGACCGCGTACACGGAGTTTCCCGCGCTGAAGCGGGATCCCGGGGCGATCTGCCCGCGCAGGCGTAGGTGCCTGCGCGGCGAGCGCGTGCGCGGGGGCTTGTGCCACTCCTCGACGACCTCGGACTGCCCGGCATCGACGACGAGCACGTCCCGGGTGTCCGCCCAGTCCTCCAGCGGGTCGACGAGCCGCGCGTAGTGCGACCACCAGAACGACTTCTGCTCGCGCTCGTGGTAGTCGATCGCGCTGCCCGCGATGGCGATCGCCGTGCGATCGTCCGGCGTCTCGGCGGCCTCCGCGAGCGCCATGAGCTCGGCGCCCGTCGTGCTGAGCACGAGCTCGGGCCCGTCCTCCTGCAGGGGCGCCGACGCCGGAACCGGGAGCACGCCGGCCTCGGCGGCGATGCCGAGCAGCCAGTCGCGCAGGCACAGTGTGGAGACGCAGTCGTAGCGGTTGTAGTCGCCGATCGCGTCGAGCCGGCGCTGTCCCTCTGCGCGATCGGCCGCGTCGGCCGACCCGAGGAGGGCGCTCGCGTCCGCGTACTCCGTGACGGACTGGGCGCCGCTCGTCACCCCCTCCTCGTCGCGGAGCCCGTCGCCCATGTAGAGCGGCTCGAGCTTCTTGATGGAGTAGGAGCGGGATCCGACGCGGAGCGCGCCCCGCACGATCGGATAGAGGTCGACGAGCACGTGCTCGCGCAGGAGGTCGTCGACCTTGGCCTCGCCCACGCCGTGGCGCGCCGCGATATTCGTGAGGTGCGTGCGCTCGTAGGCCGCGTAGTGGTAGATCTTCATCCCGGGGAAGCGCCGACGGCGCTCCGCGACGAGCGCGAGGAACTCCTCGAGCGCGCGCCGCTCGGCGTCGAGGTCGTGCGCCCAGAGCGCGGTGAAGCGCTCCTCGACGTCGACCATGCCGAAGAGGTAGTCGAGCCCCCAGCGAGCGCTGCCCTCCGGCCCCGGCGCCCGATACATCGGGTCGCCCTCGAAGTCGAAGAACAGGTCGCCCGGATTCGGCTCCGGGATCGCCGCGAGCGCCGCCGCGTTCACGAGCCGGACGGGCGGCTTGCCGCCCGGGATCGCCTCCGCCTGCAGGCGCGCCTGCCACGCGAGCCGCTCGAGAATCGCGGGCGCGAGGCCCGGAACCGAAACAGCCGGACCCGAAGCCCCGCCAACCTCAATCTCGGCGAGCACCGCGGAGACCCGGTCGATCGTGTCGAGGCCGGCCGCGACGAGGGCGTCGCGCTGGTTTCTCCTGATCCCGGCGATGAGGAGCGGGTCCCGCGTGCGCTGCACCTCGGGCTCGCAGACCTCGCAGCGGCCGCACGCCGCGATCCCGGGCGTCCCCCACGCGATGGGCGGCGCGCTCGCCACGGTTCCGTCAGGCCCGAGCTCCCCCGCGCGCTCCCGCAGCAGCGCGTGCAGGCGCGCCCGCCTGGAGCGGAACACCGGCGCGATGTCGGCGATCCGGTGGCGGGACTCCGCGCCGTCGCCCAGGATCAGAACGGCCTCGCCCGAGACGGGCACGCCGATCCGCTCGAGCTGCTCCGCGTATGCCGCGAGCTGCATGAGCGCCGTCACCTTCGCCCGCCGCGCGAGCTTCGTGTCTTGCACCTCGTACTCGCCGCTCGGCAGCAGCCGCAGGAAATCGGCGAAGCCGACGAAGCCGATCTCCCACTCCGCAGAGGCCCCAGAACCCGCAGGCCCCCCGGCAGACTGCGCCGGATCGAAGAACGTCGCCTGGAACACGACCTCGGCCCCTCCGCGCAGCGCAACGGCCGTCTCCTCCGCCACCGCGCCGAGATCCGCGGGAGACATGGATCCGGGCCGCGGCACCTCGACGACCCCGCCCGGCTGCCCGGCGACCCCGGCGCCGAAGCGCTCGCGGTAGGCCGCGAGCACCCGCTCCTCGTGCGCGTCGCCGAGCTTCGCGGCACGCGCGAGCATCGGATCGTCGTCGGCCGCCACCTCGACGTCGCGGCCGAGCTTCGCGTCGACCCTGCGCAGGAAGGCGAACTCGCACGCGCTCGCGGCCGTGAGGTCGCTCGCGCTCGTCATGAGCCGGGGGGACGCCCCCTCGAGCTGCTGCAGGAACATGCCGACTCCTTACTCAAATGCGGGGCCGGCGGCCGGCCGGCGCAGGTGCGAGGCCGGCGGCTGGCCGGCGCAGGTGCGAGGCCGGCGGCTGGCCGGATGAGGACGACGCTACCGGGGACCACTGACACGCACGGCGCGGGCGGACGCAAGCCCCCGATCCGGGGCCGAGAATCAGAGCCGGGCGAGCGTCTCGATGTCCTCGAGGAACGAGTCCTGCTGGTCCTCGGAGACGGTCGCGCGAGTGACCTCGAGCGCCGCCAGGTAGTCGGCCGTGCCCAGCTCGGTCGGCCCGCCGATCGTGGCCGGCCGATCCCGGAGCGCCCGCGCGAGCGCGTCCTGCGAGGCGCGCCGCGCCGCGTACTCGATGTCGGCGGGGGTGAGCCCGTCGCTCTTCACCACGAGGGCCGCGAAGTCGACCTCGGCCGCGATCTCGACCGGAACGTAGCGCCGCCAGATCGCCTCGCGCGCCTCCGCGTCCGGGAGCCCGATCGGGAGCACGTAGTCGAAGCGGCCGTGCCGCATGAACGCCGCGTCGAGCCCGCGCACGAAGTTCGTTGCGCAGATGAGCAGCATGCCCTCGCGGTCGCGGAAGTCGGCGACGATCTTCAGCAGCTCGTTCGTGACGCCCTGCATCGGGGTCGGCGGGTCACTGCGCTGGCTCGCGATCTCCTCGACCTCGTCAATGAACACCACGCCGTGCTCGAGCTCGCCGATCCGCTCGAAGACGCTGCGCAGCGAGGCCGCCACGGATCCGGATCCCTCCCCGAGCCGCGACGGGAACACCTCGACGAACGGCCAGTCGAGGCGCGACGCCACCGCCTTCGCGAACGTGGTCTTGCCCGTGCCTGGCGGGCCGAAGAGCATGACGGCGCGCGGCGGCACGACGCCGTAGCGATCCGCGAGATCGGGCTGCGCGAGCGGTGTCACGAGCCGCTCCTCGAGCAGCTGCTTCTCCTGGCGCATGCCGGCGACCTGCTCCCACAGGTGCCGGGGCAGGATCCTGCCGCCCAGGTCCTTGAGCAGGTCGATCTCGCGCCGCTGCACGGGCATCTGCCGCTCAAGGTAGCGCAGCGCGTGCCGCGTCTGGAAGCCGTTCGAGGTGAGCTGGTCGAGGCGCCCGCCCTCGGGCATGAGCACCGAGAGTGTGGAGAGCCCGAGCGGCGCCATCTTGCGCTCGAGCGCATCGAGCAGCGCGCCGGAGACGTTCTCCGCGCGCGCGTCCTCTGAGGCGCCGAAGAACACGATCCAGCCCTGTGCGTGGGCCGCGCGGCCGACCGCGGCGGCGACGATCTCCTCGTCGCGCACGGCGACGACCGCGTGGTCCTCCCGGCAGGACGCCGTGACCTCGGCGAGCGAGTAGACGGGCTGTTCGGAGGAGGTGCGGGCCTCCCACCACAGCCGCACCACGGCGTCGAGGTCGTCGTCATGGAAGTCGCGGATCGAGATGCGTGCCATGCAGAAATCATGCCAGACACCCCTGTCACGGGGGTTTCCGGCCCGTAAGAATCCGGTGAAGATCGGCCGTTCCGGCAGACTCCCGGCCGACACGGGGTAGACTGTCCTCCGGGTCGGCTCTGATGCCACCCACTCGTCGCTGATTTCTCCCGCCAGGCCGCTTGATCGCGCGCCGCGGGACGGCTCTCCGCGGCGAACGAATGCGCGATCCCGCGCACTCGCCGAACCGGCAGGAGCCGCACGTCCCTTCGACGTTCTGCGCGCCCCGGCCGCACGCACGAAAGGTCCCCGTGACCACCACACCCACATTCATCTCCCTCGGCGTGCCCGCGCCGATCGCAGACGCGCTCGCGAAGAACGGCAAGACCGAGCCGTTCCCGATCCAGCGCGACACCCTCCCCGACACGCTCGCCGGCCGCGATGTCCTCGGCCGCGGCCGCACCGGCTCGGGCAAGACCATCGCGTTCGGGATCCCGCTCGTCGCGAACCTCGCCGAGAACGCGGCGGCGAAGCGCAAGCCGAGCCGCCCCCGCGGCATCGTCCTCGCGCCGACGCGCGAGCTCGTGACCCAGATCGCGGAGACCCTGAAGATGCTCGCGGATCCCGTGGGCGTCAAGGTCACCACGATCTTCGGCGGGATCCCGCAGCGCCGCCAGGAGGCAGCGCTCGAGGCCGGCGTCGACATCGTCGTCGCGGCTCCCGGCCGCCTCGACGACCTCATGCGCCAGGGCGTCGTGTCGCTCGACGGCGTCGAGATCACGGTCCTCGACGAGGCCGACCACATGGCTGACATGGGCTTCCTCCCGGTCGTGACCCGGATCCTGAACAAGACGCCGCGGGTCGGTCAGCGCCTGCTTTTCAGCGCGACGCTCGATAACGGCGTCGACGGGCTCGTGAAGAAGTACCTGCACAACCCGATCCTGCACTCCGTCGACTCCGCCGAGTCGCCCGTGCCGCAGCTCACGCACCACGTCTTCGAGGTGTCGGGCAAGGAGGCGAAGGACGCGCTCATCGAGGCCCTCGCCTCGGGCACTGCGCGCCGGATCCTGTTCACGCGCATGAAGCACCAGGCGAAGAAGCTCGCGAAGCAGCTGACGGCGCGCGGGATCCCCGCGGTCGAGCTGCAGGGCAACCTCTCGCAGAACGCCCGCGACCGCAACCTCGCCGAGTTCGTGAGCGGCGACGCGCGCGTGCTCGTGGCGACGGACGTCGCGGCCCGCGGCGTGCACGTCGACGGCGTCGACCTCGTCGTGCACATCGACCCGCCGGTCGAGCACAAGGCGTACCTCCACCGCTCGGGCCGCACGGCCCGCGCCGGCAACGAGGGCGACGTCGTGACGATCTGCCTGCCCGAGCAGCGCGGCGAGATGAAGCAGCTGCTGCGCGCCGCGAAGATCCGCGTCACCCCGCGCCACGTCGATCCGGGCGCCGCGAACATCGACCCCGAGGTGCTTGACCTGATCGGCGAGGTCGCGCCGCGCGTCGACCCGCGCGAGACGGAGCGCCGCCGCGCCGAGGCACAGTCCGCGCAGCAGCGCGCCGCGGGTCACAACCCCGCGGGCCAGGGCAAGTCGCAGGGTGCGAACGCGAAGCGCAAGCGCTCGCGCGGCGGCCGCGGCGGCCAGGGCGGCCAGGGTGCGGGTGCGGGCGCGGGCGCCGCGACCGGCGCCGGTGCAGCTGGCGCGGGATCCGGCGGCGGCCGCCGTCAGGGCCAGGGTTCCGGCCGCGGCCAGGGCGCGGGCCAGGGCGCTGGCCAGGGCTCGGGATCCGGATCCGGCCGCGGCCGCGGCGCGGGACAGGGCTCCGGCCGCCAGCAGGGCGCCGGACGCCAGCAGGGCGCCGGCCACGGCAACGCCCAGGGCGATGCTCCCCGCGGGCGCAGGAGGACCGGGCGCCGCGCCCAGTCCACCGGCAGCTCGAGCGTCTACTCGACGAGCACCCCCGGCTCGTAATCACGTGATGGACCGGCGCCGCGTTTCCCGACGCGGCGCCGGTCCGCCCGGCACTCTGCCGGTTTGGGCGGTCCCGCGGACGGGCGGCGCCGATACCATCCGCGAGATATCGAAATTCACGCGGATTTCAACGTCCGCCCCCCTCGCGGGACCCCTGCTCGGCCGTATACTTTTCTGATGGGCATCTATCGTGAACTGGGGCGGAATCAGGGCGTTTTCAGGATCCTGATTTCCCAGCTCACCGCCCGCTTCCCGTTCGGGATGCTGTCGATCATCCTGCTGATGCACATCCAGCACGCGTACGGCGACTACACCTCCGCGGGTATCGTGCTCGCGACCCAGAGCATCGGCCAGGCGATCTCCGGCCCGCTCAGCAGCCGCCTCATGGGCCGCTGGGGCATGCGCCCCGTGCTCGCGTCGACGTCGATCGCGTGCGCCGCGGTGCTCGTCGCGATCGCGTTCGTGCACCTGCCCCTCGCGATCACGGCCGGACTCGCCTTCCTCGTCGGCCTCTGCACGCCGCCCGTGACCCCGGCCGTGCGCACCATCTACCCGAAGCTCGTGCCCGGATCCCAGCTCGCCGCGCTCTTCTCGCTCGACGCGGCGGCGCAGGAGATCATCTGGGTGCTCGGCCCGGTTGTCGCGGTGTTCGTCTCCGCACAGTTCGGCACGGCGACGGGCCTCTGCGTCGCCGCGGCCTTCATGGTCGCCGGCGGCGCCTGGTTCGTCCTGAGCCCGGCGGTCGCGAGCATGAAGCTGCCGCGGTCCCGCCGCGGCCTCGGCGCCGTGCTCCGCTACCCGACCGTCGTCATCTCGACCGTCGTCGGCTTCTTCTTCGTCGCCTCGTTCGCCGCGATCGAGGCCGGCATCGTGTCGGCGTTTAGCACGGGCGGCGGCCACGGCGAGACGAGCATGGAGTCTGGCGTGGTGCTCGCGCTCTTCGCCGGCGGATCCCTCGTCGGCGGCCTCCTCTTCGGGCACCGCGAGCTGCGGCCGTGGTCCCTCCTGCTCCGGATCGGGATCGTGCTCGCGGGCACGCTCGCGTGCCTCGCGAGCCTCAACATCTGGTGGCTCTCGATCGTGCTCTTCCTCGGCGGCCTCGGCACCGCGCCGACCTTCGCCGCGATCTCGAGCATCGTGAGCTCGACCGTGAAGTTCTCCGAGACGGCCGAGGCCTACGGCTGGGTCGGCACGGGCCAGCTCGTCGGCGTCGCGACCGGCTCCGCACTCGCGGGCGTCGCGATCGACCAGGCGGGCGCGCACGGCGCGATCATCGTCTCCGGGCTGCTCCTGCTCGTCGCGGCAATCTGCGCCGGGGCGGCGATCCGGTGGCTGCCGGATCTCAAGGGCCGCAACATCGAGCCGCCGCCCGAGACGGGCACGCTCGCGATCCCGCTTCCGTAACGAATCGGTCTCCTGCCAGCCGTTTCTCCGGGGCTGCCCCATATCGTGGCGACCATGAAGCAGCGCCGCACACCGATTCTCCTCGCCCTCGCCGCGGTCCTCGCGATCGCGCCGCTCTCGGCTTGCTCGGGCGTCGGCCCCGGGCTGCTCACCGAGCAGGGAAGCTCCCTCCCCTCCCAGGTCGACTCCGGCTCGGTGCCGGATCTCCCCGCCCCTGACCAGGGCGGCGCCCGCAGCCTCTCCCCCGAGCAGGCGCCGGGTGCCGCGAGCGCCGAGTCGTCCGCTGACACCCCCGCGGTCGAGCGCGCCATCATCAAGACCGGCGTCCTCGGGATCGAGGTCGGCAACACCGAGGAGGCCGCCGACCGGGTGACCGAGATCGCGGACGAACTCGGCGGCACGGTCGAGTCGCGCAGGCTCAGCAGCTCGGGCGCGGGCGGCTCGACGAGCGCGAGCGTCACGATCCGGGTCCCGGTCGACCGCTTCGACGAGGCCTTCGAGGCGCTCGGCGAGGTCGGTCGCTTCACGGTCGACGAGCGCTCCGCGACCGACGTCACCGCCGAGCGCGCCGACCTGAGCGCGCGGGTCGACGCCCTGCAGACCTCCGTCGACCGCCTGACCGGGCTCATGAAGGACGCGAAGACGACCGCCGACCTGCTCGACGCCGAGTCGATGCTGTCGCAGCGCCAGCAGGAGCTCGACGGGCTGCGGGCGCAGCTGAAGTCGCTCGAGGGGCAGGCCGACGAGGCGACGATCTCGATCACACTGCAGACGCGGAGCGCGCTGCCCGGCGGCGGGCCGTCGAACTTCGGCGAGGGCTTCATCGCCGGGCTGAACTCGCTCGCGGCGACCGGCTCGGGCGCGCTCGTCGTGCTCGGAGTGCTGCTGCCGTGGCTCGTGATCGCGGCGGTCATCGCGCTCGCGGTCGTGCTCATCGTGCGGGCGGCGTCGCGCCGCAGGCGGCAGCGGGTCGCCGCGGCGGCGGGCGCGGCGACCGCGGTGGCGGCGGGCGCGGCGGATCCGGCGCAGGCCGATCCGGCGCCGACGGATCCGGCACCCACGGATCCGGCACCCACGGCTCCGGCGCAGACGGCTCCGGCACCCGCAGCACCGACGCCCGCAGCACCCCCATACGCCGAGCACCCGCCGTACCCACCCCAGAACCCCAATCTGAGTTGACCCAAAGTGACGCAAAATCGCGATTAGGCGTCACTTTGGGTCAACTCAAGGGGCGGCCGAGGCGGCCGCAGTCAACTCAAGGGGCGGCTGAGGCGGCCGCAGTCAACTCAAGGGGCGATCTGGGCGGCCACTGTGGCGCGAAGCTCCGCGACCCGGATCTCGCGGCCCAGGATCCGCGAGGCGGCGCGCATCCCCGACATGAGCGCGGCCGTCACGGTCGCGGGATCGTCGGTCCAGGTCGCTTCGCCGGCAAGCTGGAGCGCGCCCCCGGCGAGCGGCGTCGCAATCGCGTCGTGATCTGCGGTTTCCGAGCCGACGGTCATGTAGGCGTAGGAGCCGAGCGTGTAGGGGTCGTCCTGCCACCTCGTCACGAGGCTCGCCACGGGCTGCGGGATGCCCTCGCCGAAGATCCCGCGCAGCGCGTCCATGACCGAGGCGACGATCCGCTCGTCTGACCAGCCCCGGATCTCGCGCGCCCACGGCCCGGCCGCGAAGGTCAGGAGCGTCGGCTCGTCGTGCAGCCGCGAAAGGTCATACCAGGAGTGCCACTCGTCGGCGGCCGCGCCCTGGCGCCGCAGCGCGTACACGCCCTCGGGCCAGAACTGCTCGGGGAAGCGCAGGAACACCTTCTCGAAGGCGTTCATCCGCAGGCGCGCGATGGGCCCGGCGACCTCCTCTGGCAGCACCGGATCGAACAGCAGCCTGCCCGACTGCAGCACGCCGATCGGCACGGTGACGATGGCCCTGCTCGCGGCGAAGTCCGCGGGCGGCTCCGGCTGCGCCGGGTGCGCGCCGGCCGATCCGGACACCCCGTTCGCCCCCACCGTCGAGACGGTGACGCCCTCCGGCCCCCAGGCGACCCTGCGCGCCTCGCGGGCAAGCCGCACGTCGAGGCCGCGCGCAAGGCCGGCGGCGAGCCGGTCGTAGCCGTCGGGGAAGACGACCTCGTCGCCGTCGACCGCGTCATCGTCGAGGCCGTGCGCGTCGAGATCCGCGATCCAGGCGCCGTACTGCTCCTCCGTGCGATGCCGCATGAACTCGCGCAGTCGCTCGGCGCGGTCGCCCTCCCAGCCGAGCCGCCCGAGCGTCTCCTCGACGGCGGCGGCGTACGTCTCCCCCGCCCCGTAGCCCGCGATCGTCTCGGCGAGCGCCTCGTCAAAGGTCCCGATGTCCGCGATGAACCCGGCCTCCGCCTCGGGCGAGAGGCGCCGCCCCTCAGGATCGAAATACGCGATCGGCCGCCCGCCGGCCTGGAAGCTACCCGCCGTGAACTCGACCATGGTCATGTCGAGGACGCGGGCCGCCTCGTAGACGGGGCTGTCGTCGATGCCGTGGATCCAGGAGGCGCCGCGGTCGATCGCCCGGGCCCCCTCGCGCTCAGTCGCAACCCGGCCGCCCACCCGGTGGCGAGCCTCCAGCACGCACACGCGCTGACCCGAGCGCGCGAGCAGGCGGGCCGCCGTGAGGCCCGCGATCCCGGCTCCGATGACGATCGTGTCGAACTGCTCCATGCTGCTTCCTTCTCTGCGGATCTTGCCGGGGACCTACGGCCGAGCCCGGATCATTCGTCCGGAACGAGGACCGGGGTGTCCCTATTCAGGCTCTCACCCCTGAAGAACGGGCGCGACCCCGGACGCAGCCACCAGATGCCCATCAGCACAAATCCGAGCAAAATTGCCCCGACGCCGATGACAAACGCCCCGCCGACGCCGAAGAGCACGGTGTAGCTGTAGTCGACGTCCCACATATCGATGGCAGATTGCACGAACGCGTAGCCGAGCATGAGCCCGCCGAGGAGCGGCAGGATCCCGCGCATCCAGAGGTTCCGTGCGCTCTTCGTGAGCGTGTCCCTGAAGTACCAGACGCAGGCGAACGAGGTGAGCGCGTAGTACAGGGCGACGGCGAGGCCCATCGAGGTGAGCGAGTCGGCGAGCATGTCTTCGGACAGGATCGACATGCCGACGTAGTAGACGATCGATGCCGCACCCATCACGGTCGTCGAGAACCAGGGGGTCTTGAACTTCGGGTGCAGGGCCGCAAACTTCGCCGGGAGCGCGCGGTACACCGCCATGGACAGGGTGCCGCGGGCCGTCGGCAGGATCGTCGTCTGCGTCGACGATGCCGCCGAGACGAGCACCGCGAGGATCAGGAACCAGCCCCACGGGCCGAACAGGACGTCGCGGAGCACCGTGAACACGTCGTCGAGGTTCGCCTCGTTCGTGAGTCCGTATCCCGAGTCGCCGAAGCCGGCGAACATCATGACGGCGACCGAGATGCCGACGTAGACGACGATCAGGATCCCGATCGAGAGGAGCGCGGCGCGGCCGGGCGTCTTGCGCGGGTTCTTCGTCTCCTCGTTGAGTGCGAGGCAGGTATCCCAGCCCCAGTAGATGAAGAGGCACAGCAGCACGGCCTCCATGAAGCCGGACCAGGAGGTGAGCTGCCCCGGATCGAACCAGGCCCAGTCGAACGGGATCGAATCGGGGTTGCTCCCGTTACTTGCGTTGACCAGGGCCAGGATCCCGAACGCCCCCATCGCGACGAACTGGATCACCATGAGCACCATCTGGAGGCGCTCGCCGATCTGCACGCCGATCGTGGAGATGAAGGTCATGAGCGCGATGAACACGACGGAGGTCGCGACCACGATCACCCGATTCTCAGCGAACTCATCGTTGCCGAGCAGGTACCAGAAGTACTTGCCGGTGATCTCGCCGACGTTCGCCATCACCATGACGCCGGCCACCGCGACGGCCCAGCCCCCGATCCACCCTGTGATCGGGCCGAACGCTTTCGTGCCCCAGACAAAGGTGGTGCCGCAGTCCGGCATCTCACGGTTCAGTTCCTGGTAGGCGAGCGCGGCGAAGACCATGGGGATGCAGGCCGCGATGAAGGCG
The DNA here is from genome assembly GCF_050310065.1 of Leucobacter luti. Taxonomy (GTDB): domain Bacteria; phylum Actinomycetota; class Actinomycetes; order Actinomycetales; family Microbacteriaceae; genus Leucobacter; species Leucobacter luti_B. The sequence goes on from NZ_CP190007.1 coordinate 2,405,289, forward strand.
ACGGGGGCCTGGCCGCCGACCGCGACGATGACGTAGCCGAGCGTCGCGGCGAGCGAATAGAGCGGCGCGGTGGACGCGAGGCCGATCACGGTGGATCCCACGACGCCGAGCGCACCCTGGTTCAGCCCCTTGCCGACGTGCAGATGCCCCGTATCTGTGGCATTACTGAGAGTGTGCTTTTCCATGGCTGTATTCAACCTCACGATTGCCTGCGAGCAAACAAACTCCCAGTTCAACGCGCATGATCGCGACATTCGTCGCGGTTCTCGCACCCTCGGGAGCGACCCCCGAAAGAGGGCCTTACAGGAACGATTCTGCCCTGCCCGGAGATGTTCGTGCCACTCGGGGCGAAAACAACTGATTCCGCAGAATCTTCTGCGTCGGACCGACGGAATCATCGGCGATCCTGCGCCACGCCCGGGAGAATCCCACGCTCTGCCCTGGTAGTGCTGATCAGCCAGTTGTGGGAGACTGGCCGTACCCACCACCCGACGAAGTCACTAAGGAGTGAGTCATCTATGGGCACGTTCGCCGTTATCAACCCGGCCACGGGCGAGACCGTCGCCGAGTACCCCGACGCGACCGCTGAGGAGATCGAGGCCTCGCTGGCCTCCGCGCAGAAGGCCTACAAGGAGTGGGCCCGCAAGACCAGCGTCGCCGAGCGCGCAGCACTCGCCAAGCGTGCCGCCGAGCTCTTCGACGAGCGCAAGGATGAGCTGGGCGCGATCATCAACCGCGAGATGGGCAAGCCGCTCGACCAGTCGATCGGCGAGGCCGAGTTCTCGGGTGCGATCACGGCCGCATTCGCCGACAACGCCGAGAAGTGGCTTGCCGACGAGCAGCTCGAGGTCGAGGACGGCCTGAAGTCGTTCTTCCGCTTCCAGGGCACCGGCGTCATCCTCGGCATCATGCCGTGGAACTACCCCTACTACCAGGTCGCGCGCTTCGCCGTGCCGAACCTGATCCTGGGCAACACCATCATCCTGAAGCACGCTGCGCAGTGCCCCGAGTCGGCGCTCGCGCTCGAGACGCTGTTCAAGGACGCGGGCTTCCCCGAGGGCGCCTACGTCAACGTCTTCGCGACGCACGATCAGATCGGCGACATCATCGCCGACGACCGGATCCAGGGCGTCTCGCTCACGGGCTCGGAGCGCGCTGGCGCGATCGTTGCTGAGCAGGCCGGCCGCGCGCTCAAGAAGTGCGTGCTCGAGCTCGGCGGCTCGGACGTCTTCCTCGTGCTCGACACGGCTGACCTCGACCACGCGGTCGAGCACGCCGTCGGCGGCCGCATGGAGAACACCGGCCAGGCGTGCAACGGCTCGAAGCGCATCGTCGTCATGGACAAGTACTTCGACGAGTTCACGGAGAAGTTCAAGGCGGCCATCGGCGGCCAGTCCTACGAGTCGGGCGACTTTGGCCCGCTGTCGTCGGCTGCTGCGACGCAGACGCTCACGAAGCAGGTCGCTGGTGCGCTCGAGCAGGGCGCCGAGGTGCTCGTCGGCAACAACGAGCCCGAGGGCAACCTGTACACCCCGTCGGTGATCACGAACATCACCCCGTCGATGGACGTGTACAGCCAGGAGCTCTTCGGCCCGGTCGCGCAGCTCTACAAGGTGTCGAGCGACGAAGAGGCGATCGAGCTCGCGAACTCGTCGCCCTACGGCCTCGGATCCGTCGTGATCTGCGACGACCTCGAGCGCGCTGAGCAGGTCGGCAACCAGCTCGACGTCGGCATGGTCTTCATCGGCGGCGCCGGCCTCGAGGGCGCTGACGTGCCCTTCGGCGGCGTGAAGAAGTCGGGCTACGGCCGCGAGCTCGGCAAGGTCGGCATGCTCGAGTTCGCCAACAAGAAGCTCTTCCGCTTCGCAGGCTAACCCCCACGGAAAGGGCCCCGGGACGCAAAGCGCCCGGGGCCCTTTTCTGTCTGTACCTTGCCGGTTCTGCCCTACCCGAGCCTTTGATCACCGATACATCGCACATCGAGCGCAGAACCGGCAAGGTGGGCCGGGCGGCACGGCGGGGAAAGTCCTAGGATGGCCTCCGCCTGTGCCTGGGCCGCGGCCGGCCGGGAGCCGAGACTTGCTACAGCAACGATCGCTCGAGCTCCTGGAGGCCACCGATGCCCACCACCGAACCACTCTTCGTCAGGCACATGCCCAACATCGGCGCCGACTTCTCGAACGAGGGCGACGCCGCAGGCCTCCCGACACCGCCCAACGTTGGCGTCCCCTTCGGCCTCATGCGCGCGGAGGAGGTCCCGCAGAGCCAGATCCACATGAGCCACACCTGGATCACCGAGTCGAGCGAGCCTCACCTGTGGGTCACCGAGCACGAGCACGACTACGACGAGATCCTGATCTGGACCGGATCCGACCCCGACAACCCCGAGGATCTCGGCGCCGAGCTCGTCATCGAGGTCGCCGGAGTCCCGCACACCGTCACGACGTCCGGCTCGCTCTACATCCCGGCGGGCACCCGCCACTGCCCGCTGAGTTTCACCCGCGTGACGCGCCCATTCAACTTCAGTGCCCTCTCGCTCAGCCCGAGCTACGACTCGGACGAGGACGCGAGGAGGATCCCCTGATCACCGCGACCCTGGACGAGGCGGCGCAGGCCGCACCCGTGCCAGGCGCCCCAGAATCCGAGTCCCCGCCGTTCCTCGACCCCGCTCGCGTGCACTACCCTCAGGGGTATCGACGCGCGGGGGCCGGGATCGCGCCGCGCGAGCCTATCGAACTCGATCGCGAAAGTGGGACCATGGCCGCCGGATCCGGGAGCACCCTGCCAGTGCACTCGATCGTTCCGGCTCCGAACGTCCCCGGCAGCGAGAAGCTCGTCGTCGAGGCGCTCGGCAAGCAGAACCTGGCGCAGGAGCCGCACCGCCACGACTTCGCCCAGCTGCTCCTCATCTCCGGCGGCACGGGCCACCACCTGATCGACTTCCAGCCGATCCCGATCGCGGCGGGCGACGTCCACGTGCTCGCCCCCGGCCAGGTGCACTCGTGGGAGGCGACCGGCCTCCGCGGCATCGCGCTGCTGTTCACCGAGGACCTGCTCGACGACCTCGGCGGGCTCCCCGACCAGGTGCGGGAGCTGATCCTCCTCGGCGCGGCCCCGCTCCGCCTCACGGCCGAGGCCCGCAGGCAGGTGCGCTACCTCATCGAGGGGATCGGCGTGACGCGCAACCACGAGAGCGCGCGCCACCTCATCGCCGCGACCCTCTGGGAGTGCATCTCGGGCGGCGTCGAGGCGACGGGCCACGTCGAGCAGTCCTCGCTCACCCGCGAGTTCCTGAAGCTCGTGCTCCGCGCGCCGAGCGCCCGCATGACGGTCGCGTCGTGCGCCGCGGTGCTCGGCGTCACGAGCGGGTATCTCACGGAGTCGGTCGTCGCCGACACGGGATCGCCGCCCAGTCGGATCCTGCGCACGGCCGTCGCCCGCGAGGCGCAGCGGCTCCTGAGCGGGACCGATCTCAGCGCGGCCCAGATCTCGGAGCGGCTCGGCTTCAGCGAGCCCTCGTACTTCTCGCGGTTCTTCCGGCGCGAGGTCGGCTGCACGCCGACCTCGTACCGCGAGTTCCCGCCCTCGGCGCACGCCGCGCCGCTCGACTAGCGCCCCGCGCAGCTCGACCCGCTTCACCGCCGCACTCCGGCCCCGCTTCCTCGCGTCGACGCGTGGGGGCCGATCCGGCGACCCGTCCCCGACAAGGAGTCCCCCCGATGTCTCTCACCGCACCCTCAGCAGTCAGTTCCGGATCCAACGCCGGGTCCAGTTTCGGATCCGGATCCGGATCCGCCCCCGCACGCCCCGCGCGCTTCCCCGTCTACGACTTCACGGGCTTCGAGGCGGCAGTCTCGTCGTCGTTCGTGCCGCTCCGCGTCTCTACCGAGCGCCGCGAGAGCTTCCACGGCATGCTGCGCACGACCGAGGTGGAGCGCCTCGCGTTCTCCGAGATCGGCGCGAACGCCCACGAGGTGCACCGCAGCCCCGAGCTCATCTCGAAGGGCGGGAACGACTACTTCAAGCTCAGCATCATGCTCGGCGGCACGAGCCTGCTCGTGCAGGACGGCCGCGAGGTCGCGCTCCGCGCCGGCGATATCGCGATTTACGACACGGGCCGACCCTACTCCCTGATCTTCGACGACGACTTCCGCAACCTCGTCGTCCTGATCCCGAAGGACGTCCTGGATCTCCCGCAGGAGCTCGTCGCGGAGATCACGGCCTCGCGGCTGCCGCGCGACACCCCGATAGGCACGATCGTGGCGCAGACGCTCCCGCACGTTCCAGGCGCGATCGCCGGCTCCCCCGCGATCCTGCAGCACCAGCTGGCCCGCACCACGGTGGAGCTCATCTCGGCCCTCCTCACCTCGACGCTTGGCGCCGACCGGATCGAGCAGAGCCCGCGGCACGTCATGGTGCGGCGCATCCGCGACTACATCGTCGATCACCTGCAGGATCCGGAGCTCGGGCCGACGAGCATCGCGGCGGCCCACTTCATCTCGACCCGCCGCATGCACGGCATGTTCCAGGGCGAGGACACGACGATCGCCGCGTTCATCCGCGAGCAGCGGCTCGAGAAGTGCCGCGTCGACCTCCTGAACCCCGCGTTCGCCGACCGCCCGGTCTCCGCGATCGCGGCGCGCTGGGGCTTCACGGACGCGGCGCACTTCAGCCGCACGTTCAAGGCGCAGTACGGGGTGTCTCCGCGCGAGGTGCGGAACTCCCGGTAGACATCGGATCCGGATCCCGCGCGGGCGGATCCGGATCTCGCGCCTCCCGCGCACACAGAGGCGCCGGGCCCAGGAAGTCCCCAGACTGGACCCGGCGCCGGCTCGTGCGGCTAGCTCGCGGATACGGCCGCGGTCGGCGGCTTCGAGAGGTAGCTCGGCGACAGCGACAGCGCGCTGAAGCGGAAGGGCCGGTCGACCCGCGTAAAGCCGAGCGGGCAGTGCACCGTGCCGGCCGGGATGTAGACGGAGCCCGACGTGGTGATGATGTGGCGCTCCCCCTCGATGTCCATGTAGATCTCGGCGCCGAGGTCCTCGGGGTTCTCGGGGTCGCCGCCCGTCCAGATCAGCACCTCGTCGTAGTCGTGCACGTGGGGGTTGACCCAGTGCTGGGGCTCCTCGCTCGGGTGCACCCAGATGTGGCTCATGTTGATCTGGCTTTCGGGGACGATCTTCGAGTTGACGAGCCAGTGCCCCTCCCCGAGGTTGTCGGGGAGCTCGAGGCCGGCCTGCTCGCCCTCGCTGTCGAACTCGCCTGCGCAACTCGGCATGTCCTTGACGAAGAGCCGCTCGTATTTCTGTGTCATCTCTGCTCCGTTTCGTTCGATGAGAGGGGCCGCTTTGCCCCTCACACCAGCGAATCTATGTCGGCCCTGTGCCCCAGACAATGGACGTTCAGCCCGTTGGCCGCTGGCGTCAATCTGAGTGCACAAACCGGCAATCAGCGCGCCGGCCGGCGCTGCCAGTGGTTCCAGAGCGGCCGGTATCCCTGCCGGCACCAGAAAGGCCCGGAGCGCGGGTTGAGCGCCGCGTAGCCGAGCGTGATCCGGTCGTGGCCCGCGCCCTCGAGCCTGCCGTGCGCGAAGTCGACGACGGCCTCGCCGATCCCGGCGCCGCGGAGCCCCGGCCGCAGGTACATGGCCTGGATGTGTGCCACGGAGCCGCCCGCCGCGCACTCAGCGAGATGCCTGGGCCGGTCGATCTCGATGCTGAGGTAGCCGAGCGGCGCGCCGCCGCCGCCCTCGATGATCCAAGTCCATTCCGGATCGACGCGCAGCCGCTCCAGGATCTCCGCGGCGAGGGTCTCCCCCGCGTTCGGGCGAGAGCTCACGTGCCCGTGCGCCGCGTCGTGGGCGAGCAGCTCCGCGTCGAGCCTGCCGAGCAGCACGGCGTCGGACTCGTCGGCCTGCCTGAGCCGGTAGCCGGCCGAGGCGAGGCGCTGCTCCGCGGCGTCCGCGTCGGCGCCCCGCGCGCCGATCCGGATCCCCGAGACGCCGATCAGGGCGAAGCCGCGGGAGAGCAGCGGGATCGCGGCGTCGGAATCGCGCGACGGCACCGACACCGACATCGAGGTCTCCCACTCGTTGTCCGGGGCGAGATCCCCGGACACCCGCGCGATCCACCGGTCGAGCAGCTCGCCGAGCGCGGCCCGGTTGCCGTCCCAGAACAGTTCGAGCTCGTCGCGCTGCAGGGCGCCCCACAGCGCGCCGGGATCGGTCTCCGCGTGCGACGAGCTGCGCAGGATCCCGAGCGCGCTCGGCTCCCCGTCGACCCGCTCGAGGAGCGCGGCGTCGCCCCCGCTCAGGCCCCGGCACGGGAGCTGCGCATCGATGCTGCGGTCGCGCGCCGCGAAGCGTACGAGCGCGCAGTCCTGCTCCTCGGTCCCGAGGCCGAGGATCTCAATCTGTCCGTGCATTGCGCACCCCTTCTCACCTTCCCCGCTGCGCCCTCGCAGCGGCCGTGCCGCGGCGGCATCCGCGCGTGATGCACGCCGCCTCCCGAGCGAGGCTAGTCGCCCGCGGCCCCGCCGAGTTGACTGATCGGGCACTCTAGTTGCGCGCCCCTGCCGCATCGGCGGCGACCCGCGCGCGATGGGCCAGGCTGGGTGAATGGACAGCTCTTCCGATTTCAGCTCAGGATCGAAGCCGGCAGGCACCGGCGCGGGCGGGGGCCGCAAGGCGCGGGATCTCGGCCTCGCGGTCGGCTCCCTCCCGAGCGGCCCGTCGAACGCGATCACCGACGTCGCCGGCGTGCGCGTGGGGCACTGCACGCTCGTCTCAGGCGACGGTGCGCTCGTGCGCGGATCCGGACCCGTGCGCACGGGGGTCACGGTCGTGGTGCCCGGCCCCGAGCCGTGGCGGCGGCCGCTCTTCGCCGCGCCGCACCGGCTCAACGGCAACGGCGAGATGACGGGGCTCGAGTGGGTGCGCGAGTCCGGCACGCTCACGAGCTACATCGGGCTCACGAACACGCACAGCGTCGGGGTGGTCCGCGACGCCCTCGTCGCGCACGAGGCGAGCCGCCGGGAGCCCGGCGAGGACTTCTTCGCGCTCCCCGTCGTCGCGGAGACGTGGGACGGGATCCTGAACGACATCAACGGCTTCCACGTGCGCGCGGAGCACGTCGAAGCCGCGATCGCCGCGGCGCACGACGGCCCGGTCGAGGAGGGCAGCGTCGGCAGCGGAACGGGCATGATCGCGCACGGCTTCAAGGGCGGGATCGGCACGGCCTCGCGGGTGCTCCCCGCGTCGGACGGCGGCTACACCGTCGGCGTGCTCGTGCAGGCGAACCACGGCAGGCGCGACCGGCTGACGGTCGAGGGCGTACCCGTGGGGCGGCGGATCGTGGTGCCGGGCGACGAGGAGCCGGAAGCGGGCGGCGCGGGTGGCGCCGACGGCTCCGGCAGCGCCGGCAGCGCCGGATCCCGCGCCCGCGACACCGCGCTCCCCGAGGGCAGCGGCTCGATCATCGTGATCGTCGCAACGGACGCCCCGCTGCTCCCCCACCAGTGCGAGCGCGTCGCGCGGCGCGCTGAGCTCGGGATCGGGCGCCTCGGCGGCGCGGGCGAGAACGGCAGCGGCGACCTCGTCCTCTGCTTCTCGACCGCGAACGGCGGCCGGATCCCCGCCGGCTTTTCGGCGGACACCCCGCCGGAGCACAGCGTACTCGCGTTCTCGAACGACCGCATCGACCCCCTGTTCTACGCGGTCATCGAGGCGACCGAGGAGGCGATCCTGAACGCGATGCTCGCCTCGGACACGCTCGTCGGGCGCGACGGCAACGTGCGCCACGGCCTCCCGCACGACCAGCTGCTCGAGCTGCTCGGCCTGCCCGGCCCGTCCGGCCCACCCACGGCCGCATCCCTCACCGAGATTTCTGCACGCAGCAAGACTGTCGGCCCAAATTCTTGAAGTTGAACGCAGATCCCGAGCTGAGCGCTGAGGCTCAGCGCTGAGCTTCAACGCCGAGGCTCGAGGCTGAGGCTCAGCGCCGCGCACCTAGGCCGCGGGCAGGTCGAGCGTGTCGGCGAGGAGCGCCTGCGTGTAGAGGTCTGCCGGCTCGTCGAGCACCCGCTCGACCCGGCCGTGCTCGACGATCTCGCCGCGGTTCAGCACGGCGACCGAGTCGGCGATGCTCCGCACGACGGCGAGGTTGTGGGTGACGAAGATCATCCCGAGGCCGTCGGCGAGGAGGGTGCGTAGGAGCTCGACGACGGAGGCCTGCACCGAAACGTCGAGCGCCGAGGTGACCTCGTCGCAGATCAGCACGGCGGGGTCCGCGAGGAGCGCGCGGGCGATCGCCACGCGCTGGCGCTGCCCGCCCGAGAGCTCCGAGGGGAAGAGCTCCGCCATGCGCGCGGGGATCTCGACCCGCTCGAGCGCCTCGGCGACGCGGCCGCGCACCGCCGCCCCGCGGAGCCGCTCGAACTGGAGGAGCGGCGCAGCGAGGCTCGCGCCGACGGACAGCCGCGGGTTGAGCGAGCCGAAGGGATTCTGGAAGATGTACTGGACCCGCCGCCTCGCCTCCGCGCTCCGCTTCGCCGCGGAGCGCTCGAGCGGCGAGCCGTCGAGCTCGACGCTGCCCTCCCACTCGGTGTGCAGGCCGATGAGGCAGCGGGAGAGCGTGCTCTTGCCGGATCCGGACTCGCCGACGATCGCGACGCACTCGCCCGGCCGCACCGCGAGGTCGATGCCCTCGAGCACCCGATTCGCGCCGTAGGAGGCGCTGAGGCCCGCGACGCGCAGGACGGGGGCCGCGACCGGCTCGTGCACGGGGGCTGGCGACAGCGCCACGACGTCGACGCCGTCGAGCTCGCCGCGCCGCACGCAGCGGACTCGCTGCCCGCGCGCCAACTCGCGGGCACCGGTCGCCAACTCGCGGGCACCGGTCGCCGGCGCGGGAGCCGGCGCGGGAGCCAGCGCGGGAGTCGGCACGAGCTCGAGCGGCGGCGTCGCCTCACGGCATACGTCGGTCGCGAAGCCGCAGCGCGCCGCGAAGACGCAGCCGCCGCGCGCGTCGCTGATGCTCGGCGCGCGCCCCGGGATCGGCACGAGCAGCTGGCGCCGCTCCGACGAGGGCAGCGCGCGCAGCAGCGCCCGCGTGTAGGGGTGCGCCGGGGCGCGCAGCACCGCGGCCGTCGCCCCGCTCTCAACCACCTGGCCGCCGTACATGACCGTGACGGAGTCGGCGACCTCGGCGACGACCGCGAGGTCGTGGGTGACGTAGATCGAGGCGATCTCGTACTCGGCGCAGAGCCGCTTCACGAGCTCGAGCACCTTCATCTGGGTCGACACGTCGAGCCCCGTCGTCGGCTCGTCGAGCACGATCAGGCGCGGCCTCGCAACGACCGCCATCGCGATCGCGATCCGCTGCTGCTGCCCGCCGCTCAGCTCGCTTGCATGCCGCTTGAGGAATGCGTCGTCGTTCGGCAGGCCGACCGCCGCGAGAATCTCCCTGATGCGCGCCATCGTCTGCTCGCGCGGCCCGTCCACGGCCTCGAGCAGCTGCTCGGAGAGCCTGAGCGCGGGGTTCAGCGCGGTCGCCGGATCCTGCGCCACGTAGGAGACGAGGCCGCGCCGCGCGGCCCGCAGACCCGGCTCGTCGAGCGCGAGCAGGTCGGTGCCCTCGATGGACACGCTGCCGCCCGAGATCCGGCCGCCGGGCCTCGCGTAGCCGAGCAGGGCGAGCGCGAGCGTGCTCTTGCCCGATCCCGACTCCCCCACGATGCCCATCACCTCGCCTGCGCCGAGCGAGAGGCTCACGTCCTCGACGATCGTCGCCCCGCTCCGCGCGAGCTCGACGGTCAGCCCCGAGACCTCAATTGCTGCCATGATCAGTTTCCTTCCGTCCGCGCGATGACCCGGGCGCCGCCCTCGGCGATGAGGTTGCCCCCGATCGTGAAGAGCGCGATGAGCACGATGGGCGCGAGCACCGCGAGCGGCTGCGTCGCGAGCCCGGTCCGGTTCTCGCTCACCATGAGTCCCCAGTCGGGGGTCGGCGGCTGGATCCCGTACCCGATGAAGCTGATGGAGGCGAGGATCCCGACCGCCCACATGAGCCGGACGCCGAGCTCGACGAGCAGCGGCGAGGTGATGTTCGGCAGGATCTCGCGCAGCAGGATCGTGCGGCCCGGCACCCCGACGGCCTTCGCCCAGAGCACGAACTCCCGGTGGCAGATCGGTTTCGTGGCGCCGCGGATCACCCGTGCGACGCCCGGCACGAGCGCGAGCACGACGAGCAACACGAGGAGCCACGGCGTCGGCCCGAGCACGGACACGAACATGAGCGCCATGAGCAGACCGGGGAACGCGAGGAGCACGTCCATCGCCCGCATCAGGAGCGTATCGGCGAGGCCGCCGTAGTACGCTCCGAGCATGCCGATCGCGGCCCCGATCACGACCCCGAGGATCGCGGCGGTCGGCGCCATCCAGGCGAGCCCGACGCCGCCGGAGAGCACGCGCGACAGCACGTCTCGACCGATCTGGTCGGAGCCGAGAGTGAGCCCCTCACCGGGAGGCGCGTACGGCCGCGCGACGGGCTTCGACGTCGGATACGGCGCGAGGAACGGGCCGACGAAGGCGATGAGGAGTGTGCCGAGCGTGAGGCCGAGGCCCCAGCGCACCTGCGCAGAGGCGAGGAGCCGTGCGAGCGCGCGGCCGAGGCCGCCGCTCGCGGGCGGCGCCGGATCCGGCACCGTGCCGACCTGGCTGGGAATCGTTCGAGACATCTGAGGCTCGCTTCCGATCGGTCAGTTCTTCCGCCGTGGCCCGCCCTGGGGCAGCACGTCGGCGATGAAGTTGAAGACGAAGTACGCGGTCGCGATGATGAGCACGACCGCCTGGATGAGGGGCAGATCCCGGTTGCCGACGGCCTCGACGAGGGTCGAGCCGATGCCCGGATACGAGAACAGGTACTCGACGACCACGGTGCCGCCGATCACGAACGCCGCCACGAGCGAGGCCGCCGGGATGATCGGCGCGAGGGCGTTCGGCAGCGCGTGCCGGTACAGGATCCGGCGCGTCGACAGGCCCTTCAGGCGCGCGGTCTGGATGTACTCGCTGTTCATCACGTCAATGAACGAGACGCGGACGAGCCGGCCGAGGTAGGCGACGCCGCTGATCACGACGGTCGCGACGGGCAGCACAAGAGCCGGGGCGTGCCACCACGGCATGTCGGCCGGCGGGATGAGCGACACGGGCGGCAGCCAGCGGAACACCGTCGTGCCGAAGAGCGCGATGAGGATCGTGCCGGTCACGAACTCCGGCGCCGCGTTCACGACCATCGACGAGCCCATGAACACGTTGTCGAAGGCGCGGTCGCGGCGCTGCGCCGCGACGATCCCGATCACGAGGGAGATCGGGAGCATGATGACGATCGCGAGCACCCCGAGGGTGAGCGAGTTGCGCAGCCGCACGCCGAGGATGTCGGCGACCGGCACCCCGTTCGTGAGGGAGACGCCCCAGTCGCCGCGGAGGATCCCGCCGAGCCAGTTCAGGTACTGGGTTGTGAGCGGGAGATTCAGCCCGAGCTGCTCGCGCAGCACCGCGAGTTTCTCCGGCGTCGCGTTGACGCCGAGGATCACGCGGGCGACGTCGCCCGGCATCGCCTGCGTGGCGAAGAAGATGAGGATCGAGACGATGAGGAGCGTGATGAGCCCCTGCGCGACTTTGGCGGCGGCGCGGCCGAGCACCCTCGCCCGGCGCTTCGCAGGCCGCTGCGGCGCTCTCGAGAGCGCGATCAATTCGGTCATGACGACACTGTCCTTTCCACCCGGCCTCGCTGCCCGCCGCTCGTTTTCCGGCGTCGCAACAGGGGATTCGACCGGGCTTCTTGCGCCAATATTCGTAGCGCCAGACGCCACGCACAATGCGCCTCGCCGAGGAGTTCCCGGCCGGTCAATCAGACGACTCAAACCGACAAGCGGGGGTGAGCGCGGCCCTCCAAGCTAGGAGGGATGGCAATGCAGAGGAGACCGCGCGATGAACGGGAGACGACGACGGTGGTGCGGCGCGTGCGCCTGAGGGGCGCCGGGCTGATCGTGCTCCTCGGGGTGCTCGAGGCGTTCGGCCCGCTCTCGATGGACCTCTACATGCCGAAGCTGCCCGAGCTCGCCGAGTCGCTGCGGACGAGCGACGCGCTCGCCCAGTCCACGATGTCGGTCTGCATGATCGGGCTCGCCCTCGGGCAGCTCGTCGCCGGCCCGCTGAGCGACCGCTTCGGGCGGCGCCCGCCGCTCCTCATCGGGGTCGCCGCGTTCACCGTATTCTCGATCGCGAGCGCGCTCGCGCCGACGATCGGCTGGCTCATCCTGTTCCGCTTCCTGCAGGGGCTCGGCGGCTCGGCCGGCATGGTCGTGTCGCTCGCGATCGCGCGCGACCTGTACTCGGGAACTGAGCTCTCGCGTATGCTCTCCTGGCTCGCGCTCGTCGGGGCCACGGCGCCCATCGTCGCCCCGATGATCGGCGGGCTGCTCGCCGGCTTCCTCGAGTGGCGCGGCTACTTCGCCATCCTCGCCGGGATCGGGATCCTGCTCCTCGCCGTCACGTTCATCGCGCTGCCCGAGACGCGGCGGTTCGGGGCTGCGGCGGGATCCGGAGCGGGATCCGGATCCGGAGCCGCTGCTTCCCCGGCGCCTGGCGGCTTCTTCGCCGACGCCCGCGTGCTCCTCGACGGCGGATTCTTCCGCCTACTGCTCGCGATCAGCGCGATCTCGGGGATCTCGTTCTTCTCGTACCTCTCGATGTCGAGCTTCGTGCTGCAGGAGGGCTTCGGGTTCTCGCCGCAGCTGTTCGGGATCGTCTTCGCCGCTGGATCGATCTGCAACGTGCTCGGCTCGCAGACGAGCCGGGTGCTCGTGACGCGCTTCGGCACGCGCCGGCTGTACGGCGCCGGGATCGGGATCGGGCTCGTGGGTGCCGCCGTCGTGCTCGCCGGAGCGCTGCTCGGCTGGGGCGTCGGGATCGTGCTCGCGGGGCTCTGGATCTACCTCGCCTCGACGGGGTTCACGCTGCCGAACGGCAACTCGCTCGCCCTCAGCGAGCACGGCGAGCGGGCGGGGACCGCGGCCGCGATGCTCGGCACCGCGAGCCTCATCGTCGGCCCGATCGCCGCGCCCATCATCTCGCTCGGGGGCATCACGGCTTTCACGCTGGGGGCGACGATGTTCTCCGCGATGCTCGTGTGCGTCGTACTCGCGCGCGTTGCGCTCAAACGAATGGCCTGATGCGACGGTGAGGGAAACCGTCGCACCAGGCCACTCGCAGCGCAGGCGGGGCTACACCTCTCCGCGCTCACCCTCGCTGAGATAGTTGCCGTCGCCGCTCAGCGCGATCGCCATGAAGCGGAACGGGCGGTCGACGCGGTTGAAGCCGAGCGGGCAGTGCTTCGTGCCGGCCGGCACGTAGACGGATCCCGAGGTCGTGATGATGTGGCGCTCGCCCTCAATCTCCATGTAAAGCTCGGCGCCGAGGTCCTCGGGGTCGTCGGGATTCGAACCCGTCCACGTGAGCACCTCGTCGTAGTCGTGCTCGTGCTCGTGAACCCAGAACACCGACTCGTCGGTGGGGTGCACCCAGCTCATGGTGATGTAGGCCTTCGCCTCGGGCACGTCGCTCGAGCGCATGATGGCCCAGGGCCTGCTGAGGTTCGCGGGCAGCGGGCGCCCCGCCGCCTCGGCCTCGTTGATCATGTCGTCGCGGCAGTCGCGCAGGCCGCGCACGAACAGGTGCTCGGTGTCGATCGGGTGGACGGTGTCGTTCGGGTGGACAGTGTCGGTGGTCATGGACGCCCTCTCCGGCGCCCGGTGCGGCCGCCTGTGGTCCATCCCAAGCTAGGCGCCGCCCGCCCAGGGGTCGAGGCACAGAGCGCGCCTCCCCTGGGACTTTCCCGCGCGGGCCTACCTTGCCGGTTCTGCGCTCGCTGCGTGTTGTATCAGCGAAAACAGGCACATCGAGCGCAGAACCGGCAAGGTAGGGACGGGGTTGGGGCTAGCGCTCCGTCAGGAATTGCGCGAAGAAGTCTCCGAGCTCCTTCGTGGCCGAGAGCGGCAGCACCGTCGCGACGTAGTGATCGGGGCGCACCACCACGACCGCGCCGTCGCGGCTCACGCCGCGCGCGTCGAAGATGCTCTCCTCGCCGTCCTTCGTCGCGTAGACCTTCTCGTAGTCGACGAGCTGGAACGGCCCCGAGAGCGGGAGAAACAGCTTCGAGACCTTGCCCAGATCGACCTGGTGGTGATCCTGCTGGTACACGGCCTTGATGTCGAAGATGCTGTCGATGTCGGCCCCGAGCGGCGTGAAGCGCTGCACCGGCGAATCCGGCGAGCGCAGCATCCAGTCAGCCCACCGGTCGATCGCGACCCCGTCGGTGTCGGCGAAGGCGTAGATCCGGAAGCGGCCGTCCGCGCGGTGGTGGTGCCCGAGGTGCACGTCGACCGCGTCCGCGACGCGGGTCGTCATCGCCGACTTGAACCGCTTGCCGATCGGGAACCCGGTCGCAAGCGACTGGTAGACGCCCGCGCCCGTGAGCGGGCCGGGCGAGTACTGCGTCATGAACCCTGCGGGGAACTCGGCCGTCGAGACGTAGAAGTCCTCGAGCTGCGACGGCGAGTCGAACTCCTCGGGACGCTTCGCCATGAGCGTCGACCACTCCTTGTCGAAATCGATCAGGTTCTTCGCGATGACCTGGCGCTCGTCTGAGTAGGTCTCGAGCAGCTCCACGGGGCTGCGGCCCTCGAGCACGTAGCCGAGCTTCCAGCCAAGATTCCAGCCGTCCTGCATCGACACGTTCATGCCCTGCCCGGCCTTGGCACTGTGCGTGTGGCAGGCGTCCCCCATGAGGAACACGCGCGGGCAGCGCGGCGCCTCGCCATAGGAGTGCGCGTCGTCGAAGCGGTCCGTGAGGCGATGCGCGACCTCGTAGACGCTGTGCCAGGCGACGTTGCGGACCTCGATCGTGTAGGGGTGCACGATCGCGTTCGCGCGGTCGATGATCTCCTCGATCGAGGTCTCTCGCACCTTGCCGTTGTCGTGCTCGTAGACCTCGCCGAGGTCCACATACATCCGGAACAGGTGGTTGCCCTCACGCGGGATGTGCAGGATGTTGCCACCGTCCTCAGACTGGATCGCGCACTTCTTGCGAATGTCGGGAAAGTCCGTGAATGCGAGCACATCCATGACGCCCCAGGCGTGGAATGCCTGGTCGCCCGCGAGCGATCCGCCGATCGAGCGGCGCACGGCCGAGCGCGCCCCGTCGGCGCCCACGACGTACTTCGCGTGCACAACGAGTTCCTCGCCCTCCGCTTCGCCGGCCGTGCGGCGGAGCGTCACGGCAACGGGGTATTCGCCCTCCTCCGCGACCTCGAGGCCGACGAATTCGTACCCGTAGTCGACCGTGCTGCGCGCGGGCGAGCGCTCCGCGAACTCGTTGAAGTAGTCGATCACTCGCGCTTGGTTCACGATGAGGTGCGGGAACTCGCTGATCCCGTTGGGGTCGTCGGGCGTCACCGCGGTCCGCACGATGTCCTCGGGCTTGTCGGGGTTCGGCTTCCAGAACGCCATCTCGGTGATCTGGTAGGCCTCCTGGATGATCTGCTCGGCAAAGCCGAAGGCCTGGAAGGTCTCGACGCTGCGCGCCTGGATCCCGTCGGCCTGACCGATGGGGAGCCGGCCCTCGCGGCGCTCGACGATGCGCGTCACGACACCGGGGAACTGCGCGAGCTGCGCAGCGGTGATCACGCCGGCGGGGCCGGATCCCACGATGAGCACGTCAATCTCAGACGGGAGCTCCTCGGGACGATCAAGTCCGACGCCGGCTGCGGGCAGCACGCGGGGGTCGGTCGACACGTAGCCATGATGGTGGAACTGCACTGTTTCTCCTCTACTGCGCCGGGAACGCTGCTTCGCTCCCCCGAGCTCTTGTTCACTATGTGAACACTAAATTCGAATATCGCACAGCCAGGATAAACCGCAACTCACGATCGCACAATACGAGGATGCCTGGTTTTTTGGGATGATGGTGCAATGAACTCTTCGCGCGTAAGCGAATCCTCCCCTGCGGGCTCGCAGACGCTCTCGCGCGGCCTCCGCGCGCTCGAACTACTCGCCGACACCGAGGCCCCCATGACGATCGCCGAGCTCGCCGATGGGCTCGGCGTCCACCGGTCCAACGCCTACCGGATCCTGCGCGCGCTGGAGCAGTACCGCTTCGTCGTGCGCGACGACGCCGGCCGCATCCGCCTCGGGCCGAAAATCGCTGCCCTGGCCCACGGCGTCGCCCCCGCGCTCCACACCGCGGCCACCCCGGCGATCACCGAACTCGCATACTCCCAGGGCATGACCGCGTTCTTGACGGTGCTCGACGCAGACGAGGTCGTCACCCTCGTCACCGTCGAACCCTCGAATGTGTCCGCGACGATCGCCCGCAACCCGGGCGTCAGGCACCCCGTCGCGAAGGGCGCCCCCGGCCACGCCATCGAGTCGATTCTCACGGACGCTGAGCGCCGCACCTACCTCGGCACCTCCGAGCCGAGCAAGCTGGCTATCGAGGCGAAAGAACTCGGCTACGCACTGAGCCAGAACGAGGTGATCGACGGCGTGACCTCGCTCGCAATCCCGCTCAGGATCGCAGGCGAGCCGCCTGCAGCACTCGCCGTGGTGCACTTCAACATTCCCGAGAACGTCGGATCCGTCGTTGCGGGCCTCCGCACCGCCGCGGAGAAGATCGTGCGGAGCTACCACTAGGCGGCCGTCCGCCCCGCGCAGCAGGGAGCCGGGGCGCGCACCCTCGGTCGCCCCGGCTCCAGCTCCCCTGAACGGGAGTTCCGTCGCTCAGCCGACGGTCACCCCGTCGAGGTTCATCGCGGCGCGGCCGTACAGATCCTCCGTGAGGCCGTTGACGCCGTCGCGGTACGCGACGATGTCATTGCCGTAGACGGGCACGATGTCGCCGCCCCGCTCGTGCTCGATCTGTTGCATCTTCGTCACGAACTCGCACTGGGCCGCGGGATCGACGGTCCGGTACAGCTGATCGGCGAGCTGGTTGTACTCGGCGTCGTCCATGTGCGTGGTGTTCTCGGAGCCGCCCGGCAGGAAGTGGCTCGTCGCCGTGAGCAGATACGGGCTCGACGTGAAGCCGACGTGGAAGGGCCACTCGCCCCAGCGGTTCAGGAAGGTCGCGACGTCGAGCTTCTTGACGCTCACGGTCACGCCTGCGTCAGCGGCCTCCTGCGCGAAGAGCTGCGCCATCTCCATCATGCCCGGGAACGCGCCGTCGGTCACGAGCTCAACGCTCAGGTTCTCGGCCCCGGCCTCGGCGAGAAGCTCCTTCGCGCGGTCGAGATCCTGCTCACGCTGGGGAACGTCGGGCGTGGGGCACGAGGTGTTCTTGCCGATGAAGTCGTTCGCGACGGTCGCATAGCCGCCGAATGCGTTCGCCACGATCTCGTCGCGGTCGACGATGAGGCGCATCGCCTCGCGGACCTTCGGATCGCTGAGCTCGGGCGTGTCCATATTCATGGACATGATCGGGTAGCTCGCGGTGTCGCTCACGAGCAGGTGCACGCCCGGCTCGTTCTCGAGCGCGGGCACGTCCGTGAACGGGATCCCGTGCGCGACGTTGATCTGGCCGCCCCGCAGGGCGTTCGTCACCGACTGCTGATCCTGGAAGAAGGAGAACTTCACGTTCTTGACCGTCGCGGGATCGCCCCAGTAGCCGTCGAACGCCGTGAGCTGCGCCTCCTGGCCGGCCGTGAACGACTCCACCGTGTAGGGGCCGGTGCCGGCGGGCTCGGCCTCGCTCGCGCCGTTCAGGCTGCGCATGAGGATCCGGTCCATCGCGAACGCGTCGGGCACGGGTCCGTAGGGGCGGTTCAGCTTCATCTCGAAGGTTAGGTCGTCGACGACCGTGAGCCCCTCGGGGTCGACGAAGCCGATCTGGGTGGCGAACGCCCATGCGTTCTCGGGATCGACCATCCACCGGATGCTCTCGACCGCGTCCTCGGCGGTGAACGGCTTGCCCGCGTGGGTCGTCACGCCGTCGCGGAGCTTCACGGTCCAGACGTCGAGCGCCTCGTTCGGCGTCATCGACTCGGCGAGCACGTACTGCACCTTGCCTTTCGGGTCCGTCGCCGTCAGCCCCTCGTAGACCTGCTTGTAGATCGCGCCGCCAGAGACGGAGCCCTGCTGGCTGTACGGCTGCACCTCGTCCTTCGAGCTGCCGACCATGCCGATCGTGATCGTGTCACCGCTCGCCGCTCCCGCGCCGCCCCCGCCGGGAGGCGCGCACGCGGCGAGCATGACCACCATGAGCGCGGCCGCCGCCGCGGCGACCCACTTGCTTCCGACTCTTCTCATGAGCCTGCCTTCCATTTCGTCCTTGAAACTTCCCGGTCCGGCCGAGAACGTGCGCCGACATGTCGGTGTGAAGCAATGGTCCACACCTCGGCCAGCGGCGACAACGCGGCGCGGGCTTTTTGGCGCAGCGAGTCAAAGCGAGTGCCCCCAGGTGCAATCTGCGCGGCGTGCTCTGGATCCGGATCCCGCGCCGGATCCTGCGCCGGATCGTGCGCCGCTTTCCGCGGGCGGCGCGGGCAACTAGAATGAACGGGTCCAGCACGGTCGGTCGGCGCAGCGCAGCGCTTCGCACGGCGACGCATCGACCCGGCCGGCGAAGGCGCTCGAAAAAGGGGCGCTGCTGCCGCGGCTCCCCGCGCGGCGAGACATACACGGTCCTCATACCCACGAGTTCATCGAAGGAACTGTGATGTCTTCACTCACCCGCACGCTCGCTCGCGCGCTCGCGCGCCACGCCGACCACACCTTTGGCCTGGTCGGCAACGGAAACGCCCACCTCGTCGAGAGCCTCGCCGCAGAGGGCGTCCCCTACACGGCGGTGCGCCACGAGGCCGGCACCGTCGCGGCGGCCGACGCCTACACCCGCGTGAGCGGCCGGATCGCGATCGCGACCACCACCTACGGCGCCGGCTTCACGAACGCGCTCACGGCGCTCGCCGAGGCCGCGCGCGCCCGCACGCCGATGCTCCTCGTCGTCGGCGAGGCCCCGAGCACGGGCGTGCGCCAGTGGGATGTCGACCAGGAGATGCTCGCGGCGGCCCTCGGCGTGCGCACCCACATCCTGTCGGTTGCGAACATCGACCGCACCGTCGACCGCGCGGCGTCCTCCGCCCTCCGGCTCGGCCTCCCCGTCGTGCTCGGGATCCCCTACGACCTGGTCAACGCGGAGGTCGTGGACGCGCAGGCCGCGGGTTCCGGATCCGGCGCCGCGCCCACCACCGGCGGCATCGACCTCAATGATCCCGCCGTGATCGCGGCGCTCTCGGCCTCGGTCGCCGACACCGTGGTGGCTGCGCCTGCCGCGCCGGCCACCCCCGCGCTCGCTCCCGGTGCGGCGCTCGCGGCGCGGGCCGCAGGCCCCGCGGGGCACCAGCTCGAGGCCGCGCTCGACGCCCTCGTGGAGGCGGAGCGCCCGCTCGTGCTCGCGGGCCACGGCGCGCACCTCGCGGACGCGTCCGCCGAGCTCGGCCGCATCGCCGAGGCGCTCGGCGCGCTCACCGCGTCGACCGCGCTCGCGCGCGGCATCTTCCCGGACGCACGCTTCGATCTGGGCGTGACCGGCGGTTTCGGCCAGGCCGAGGCCATGGCGACGTTCGCGACGGCCGACGTCGTGCTCGTGGTCGGCGCGAGCCTCAACCAGTTCACGATGCGCTTCGGCGAGCTCTTCGGCGCCGGGGCGACGGTGATCCGGATCGACGACGAGCAGGTCCCCGCGCCCGCGACGGCCCACCCTGTGACCCACCTCCTACTCCAGGGCGACGCGCGCGCGACGGTCGCGGCCCTCGCGGACGCTCTCGAGGTCGCGGGCCACGCGCCGAGCGGGTGGCGCGAGTCCGTCGCCGGGCTCGAGCCGGGCGGCGCGCTGCGCCGTCGCCCGACCGGGCTCGACGTGCACCCGGAGGGCGTCTGCCCTGATGGCAGGCTCGATCCACGCTCCGTCGCGACGCGCATCGGCGAGCTCCTGCCCACAGACCACCACATCACGACCGACGGCGGCCATTTCCTCGGCTGGGCCAACATGTACTGGCCCGTGGCCTCCCCGGAGCGCCTGATCATGGTCGGAACCGCGTACCAGACGATCGGCCTCGGCTTCCCGACGGTCGCGGGCGTCGCGGCCGCCGCCCCCGGCACCACGACGGTGCTGTCGACGGGCGACGGCGGCGGACTCATGGCGCTCGCCGACCTCGAGACCGCGATCCGCACCTCGCCGAGCGGCATCATCGTGGTGTGGAACGACGGCGCCTACGGCGCGGAGGTCCACCTCTACGGCGTGATGGGCCTTGACCAGGAGCCCATGCTGATCCCCGAGGTCGACTTCGCGGGCATCGCGTCGGCGCTCGGCGCCCGCGGCGTGCGCGTGGACACCCTCGCGGACCTCGACGCGCTGGCATCCTGGGGTGCCGAGGGCGCGCGCGGCACGATCCTCCTCGACTGCCGGATCTCCCGCAGCGTCGTCGCCGACTACCAGCGCGAGATCCAGCGCGCCAACGGCCTCGACGTGTGAGGCGCGGGCGGCGGGCGCGCCCGCGCCGGCCGAGTCGGCCGTAGAGCCCCATTCCCACGGCCGAGTCGGCCGCAAGGCCCCAATCAGATGGGTGAAAGGGGCCTTACGGCCCACTCGACGGGAACCGCGAGCCCCATCGAAGCCCCGAGGGGCGCAACAGGCCGGGCCCACCCGCAATACCCAACCCGCCCCAACGCCGCGCCGCCCAACGCCGCGCCGCCCCAACGCCGCACCGCCCCAACGCCGAGTCGGCCCAGCGCCGAGTCGCCCCAAAAGCCCCATTCCCGCGGCCGAGTCGGCCGCAAGGCCCCAATCAGGCCCGCGAATGGGGCCTTACGGCCGACTCGAGCGGAACCGCGAGCCCCAGCAAAGCCCCGAGGGGCGCAACAGGCCGGGCCCACGCGCAATACCCAATCCGCCCCAACGCCGCACCGCCCCAACGCCGCGCCTCCCCAACGCTGTGCCGCCCCAGCGCCGAGTCACCCCAAAAGCCCCATTCCCGCGGCCGAGTCGGCCGCAAGGCCCCAATCAGGCCCGCGAATGGGGCCTTACGGCCCACTCGACGGGCGGGGCGCGGCCCCGCGGCCCGCCGCGAGCCCCGCGGCCAGGCGGGCGAACGCCAAGTTCGCCCGCTCCGGATCGAGCTCGCCCGCGGAAACCCTGATCGCAGCCTCGCGCAGCGCGCCGACGAGGAGCACGGCGGTCGACCCCGGATCGACGTCAGCCCCGACCTCCCCGGAGGCTCGGGCGGCGTCGAGCGTCGCCGCGATCATGCGCGCGCTCGCCCCCGAGCCGATCCCGCGTTCGGCCCCGTCCACGATGAACGTCGGGCCGGACACATTGAAGAAATGCCCGGTGAGCGCGTCGCCCGCGAGCTCGAACATCGCGTCGGCGTGCGCCGCGAGCGCCTCGCGCCACCCCGCGGCCGCGCTCACGGCAGCGCGCGTGCGCTCGACCAGCTGCTCCCCCAGCCTGGCGTAGGCGGCCCGCAGCAGCTCGTCGCGCCCGCCGGGGAAGTGCGCGTAGATCGTGCCGCGTGAGATCCCGGATCGCGCCGAGATCAGGGAGATCGTCGCCTCCTGCACGCCCCGCTCCGCGATCACGTCGAGCAGCGCCTGCACGAGCGCTTCGCGCGTGAGGCGTTGCTTGCGCTCGCGGAGCGTCTCGACGCGCCCATCCCGTGGAGATTCGGAACCGATCATCCCGCAATTCTAGGCCGGGAAGAGGCCCTTGTGAACTCACGATCTAATTTCTATACTCACAGTATAAGTTCTGCAGCACCCCCGGAAGGCGCCACCGTGAACTCAGCAAGCACCGACTCAGCGAACACCGACGCACCACTGACCGACGCGACCGAGCTCGCCCGCGAGGCCCTCGCGCGCTTCGGCCTCGACCCCGCCGCCGAGCTCACCCTGCTCAAGCGCCGCGAGAACCACGTCTATTCGCTCACCCACGAGGGCACCGACTACGTGCTGCGCGTGCACCGCCAGGGCTACCACAGCGACGAGGAGCTCGGCTGCGAGCTCGACTTCGTGAGCGCGTTGCACGCGCACGGCGTCGCGGTACCGAGCTTCATCAGGGCGAACGACGGCCGCGGCTTCTGCGTGGTCGGCGAGACGCACCCGGCGGGCCCGCACCAGGTCGACCTCCAGCTGCTCATCGTCAACGAGGGCAACTTCGGCGACGAGCGCTCCGGCGTCGACGGCTCGGCCGCGCTCGACCCCGCCGACTTCGCCCAGCTCGGCGCGCTCATCGCGGAGGTCCACGACGCGACCGAGCGCTCCGGCTACGCCATGGCGGTCCCGCGCGACGACTGGGACCTCGACGGTCTCGTCGGCGCCGAGCCCGCCTGGGGCGACCCGCTCCGGATCGCCGAGCTCGCGGGCGCAGACCGCGAGGCGGTCGTCGCGGCGATCGCCCGCATCCGTGAGGTGCTCGGCGGCTACGGCACTCCGGCCCGCCGCTTCGGCCCGATCCATGCGGACCTCACGCCCGAGAACGTGCTCCGCACCCCGTCGGGCCTCGTGCTCATCGACTTCGACGACTTCGCGGCCGGCTGGCACCTCTTCGACCTCGCGACGGCGCTGTACTTCTTCACCCCGCACCCGCGCGGCGGCGAGTACCGCGACGCGCTCTTCGCGGGCTACGAGGGCGTGCGCCCGCTCGATCCGGACGATCACGCCGCGTTTCCGGCGATGCTGCTCGCCCGCGGGCTGACGTATCTCGGGTGGGCGGCGGATCGCCGCGGCGAGCCCACCGCCGAGTGGCACGCCACGCACGTGCTCCCCCACGTCGTCGGCCTCGCCCGCGACCTCATCGCCGACTGACCAGCGCACGCCCCAGCGCACGCCCCAGCACACGGCCCACCAGACACCTCACCCCCTCACCTCACCCCGGGAGCATCGACATGACCTCGAACGCCGAACTCATCGAACGCCGCAACCGCACGATCGGCCCCTACTCGCCCCTGTTCTACGACGAGCCCCTCCAGTTCGTCTCCGCGAAGGGCGTCTGGTTCACCGAGGCGAGCGGCAAGCGCTACCTCGACGGCTACAACAACGTGCCGCACGTCGGCCACGCGAACGACCGCGTCGTCGCCGCCCTCGCCCAGCAGGCCGCGACCCTGAACGTGCACACGCGTTACCTCAACGAGCGCGTGGTCGACTACGCCGAGGCGCTGCTCGACACCTTCGATCCGCGACTCGACCGGGTGTTCTTCGGCAACTCCGGATCCGAGGCCAACGAGCTCGCGCTCCGGATCGCGCGCCAGCTCACGGGCGACACCGGCGTCATCGTGTCCGACTACAGCTACCACGGCACGACCATCACGCTCGCGCAAATGACGACGGGGCTGAAGACCCGGGAGCCGCTCGGCGCCCACGTGCGCACGCTCCGGATCCCGGATCTGGATCGGGATCCGCGCCCCGAGGCCGAGGTGCTCGCCGAGACGCTCGCCGAGCTCGACGCGGCGATCGAGTCGCTCGAGGCGGCCGGATTCGGCTTCTCTGCGGCGCTCTTCGACCCGCTGTTCTCGACCGAGGGCATGCCGAGGATCCCCGCCGGCCTCGTGACCGGGATCGTCGACCGGGTGCGCGCCGCGGGCGGGCTCGTGATCGCCGACGAGGTGCAGAGCGGCTTCGGCCGCACGGGCACCCACATGTGGGGCCACGAGTACGCGGGTATGCGCCCCGACCTCGTGACGATGGGCAAGCCGATGGGCAACGGCCACCCGATGTCTGGCGTCGTGACGAGCGCGGCCGTGCTCGAGGAGTTCGGCCCGCGCAACGAGTTCTTCAACACTTTCGCCGGCAACCCCGTGTCCGCGGCGGTCGGCGAGGCCGTGCTGCTCGAGATGTCGGATCACGGCATGATGGCCCGCGCCGAGGGGCTCGGCGAGCGGGCGCTCACGCACCTCGGCGAGCTCGCCGAGCGCTACGACTTCATCCGCGCCGCGAAGGGCACCGGCCTCTTCCTGGGGCTCGACTTCGCCCTCGACGGCGAGCCCGCGCCCCAGCTAGCGAAGCGCGTGGTCGAGGCGATGAAGCGCAGGCGCGTGCTGATCTCGCGGATCGGCCGCGACGAGAGCGTGCTGAAGATCCGCCCGCCGCTCGCCTTCAGCGAGGCCGAGCTGCCGATCCTCCTCGACGCGCTCGACGAGTCCCTCGCGGAGATTTAGGTGTATCCTTCCGGCAAGGGGAGGCGCGAAGCGGCGCACCGGGTGGCTTCTCCCCTTGCGCGGCGGCGGCCGCGCCGGCACGACAGCCCCCGTTGAGACAGCGAGGTGAGCGCGTCATGCCGATCGCAGCACAGCAGCACACGTCCCACATCGAGCCGAGGCCTGCCTTCGCCGAGAGCCTCGGCGCGTTCCGCAGCATGGTCTCCTCCTCATTCGTGCCGCTCCGGATCACGGCCGATCAGCCGGAACCGTTCATGGCGCGCATGGCCTCCGCCGACGCCGACAGCGTCGTTTTCACCGAGGTCGCGGCGCACCCGCACCTCGTCGAGCGCACGCCGGAGACGATCGCGGATGGCGGCAGCGGCTACTACAAGGTGAGCCTCCTGCTCTCGGGCAGCAGCATCCTCGTGCAAGACGGGCGCGAGCTCGTCATGCAGGCCGGCGACCTCTCCGTGTACGACACGTCGCGCCCCTACTCGCTCCTCTTCGGCGAGGAGTTCCGCAACCTCATCATGATGTTCCCGAAGGACCGGCTGGACCTGCCGATCCCGTTCACGGAGCAGCTCACGGCCGTGTCCCTCGGGCGGGAGCACAGCGGGCTGGCCCCCGTCGTCACCGCGTTCCTGTCCCAGTTCCCGGCGCAGCTCACGCAGCTCGAGGCTCGTGTGCGCGCGAAGCTCGCGCACACGAGCCTCGACCTCATGGGCACCCTGTTCTCGTCAATCCTCGACGCCGATCCCGCGGCGAGGGATCCGCACCAGGTCCTCCTCCAGAAGATTACGAGGCACATCGACGCGAATCTCGCGGCACCGGATCTCTCCCCGGGCAGCATTGCGGCGGCGCACTACATCTCGACCCGCCACCTGCACGCGCTCTTCCGCCAGGCGGACACCACGGTGTCGACCTGGATCCGGGAGCGCAGGCTCGAGCGCTGCCGGGCGGACCTCATCGACCCCGTGCTTGCCGACCGCACGGTCTCCGCGATCGCGGCCCGCTGGGGTTTCACGGACGCGGCGCACTTCAGCCGCGTCTTCAAGTCGGCGTACGGGGTCTCGCCGAGCGAGCTCCGGCTCGGCTGATCCGGGCCCAGCAACCCCCTCGGCCTCGTCCGTTGCGCTCCGCCGCCGTTCGAGACACGTCTGTGACACTCGTTGTCGCGGAGTGAACGCCCATTGACTCAGGCCGCAGGCCCTGGTCGGGGGCGATGCGCCGTCCCCCTCGTCTCCGTACTCTGAATCCAGATGTCGGACAATGGGGCCGCAGCACCCCTCCGGCGGCAGCAGACAGAGCAGTTTGGGCACCACGAGGGAGTGTGCGATGAGCGAGACGGGAAGCGACACGACGGCCGCGCACCCCGACGAGTGGCGCAGCTACGACGAGTTCGCCGCGGGGATCGACACCTTCAGGCTGCCGAGCATCTGCCTGCTCGGCGAGGCGTTCGCGCTCGAACTCGACGACGGCTCGATCCTGCGCCTCGCCTTCGCCGAGGAATCGGTGGCCTGGTCGCTGACCGGCGAGTTCGCGACGGGCGCCGTGCTCCACGACCCGTACGACGCGGTGCGCGTGCGCGACGACGTCGTGTTCGTGAACCTGCCGATCACCTCCCGCGAGCGTGAGGCGATCACGATCGTCTATTCGGAGTCGCTGCACCGGGCGATCGTGACCCGCTCCGAGATCGGGGCTCACGAGGCGCTGGGCGAGCCGCGCGTGACCCAGCGATTCTGGGCGGCGACGACGGATCGCGGGATCCCGAGCGGTGAGGTTCCCGGGCCGTCGCGCGACCTCATCGGCAAGCGCAACCTCTACCGCTACAGCCCGCACCACCTGTACGAGCACGTCTACATCTCGAGCCAGCGTTACGCGTGGCAGTGCGTGCAGGGCGTGCAGCGGGGACACGGCGACATGGACATGTCGACCGTGTGGAAGCTCGCCGACGGGCTGTACCTCTTCTGCTTCCGCGAGTTCCGCATCGCGGTCGCGAGCGTCTGGCTCCACGACCTCGGCTACCAGCTCAAGACCACCGGCATCTTCCTCGGCTTCACGGGCGAGGGCGAGGCGGAGCACTCGCGCGCCGGCGGTCACATCTACCCGATCGGCTCAGTCGACTACCCCGACGTCCAGCCGGTCTGATCCAAGAAACGCACCACACCACCTTCCGAGAGGACACACGATGAAATCACGCATCCTGGGAGCGGCCGCGCTCACCGCGGCTGCTGCGCTCGCACTGAGCGGCTGCGCGGGCGGCGGAGGCGGCGGGGGCGAAGGTGCCCCCATCAAGCTCGGCTCCGTCAACACCATCAGCGGCCCGGCCACCTTCCCCGAGGCGTCGGAGGCCGCGGCGGCCGTCTTCGACAAGGTCAACGCCGAGGGCGGGATCAACGGCCACAAGATCGAGTACAAGGCGACCGACGACAAGGCGGACCCCGCGACCGCGACCGCTTCGGCGCGCGAGCTCGTCGGCAGCGACGAGGTCGTCGCGCTCGTCGGCAGCGCCTCGCTGCTCGACTGCGAGATCAACGCGAAGTACTACGAGCAGGAGGACGTCCGCTCGATCCAGGGCACCGGCGTCGATCCCGGCTGCTTCAACTCGCCGAACATCGCGCCGGTGAACATCGGCCCGTTCAACGACACGACGCTCACGATGCTCTACGGCTCGGAGGAGCTCGGGCTCGACGACCTCTGCGTCTTCACGAGCGTCATCGGCTCGACCGGGCCCGCCTACCAGGCCGCGATCGACCGCTGGAGCGAGATCACGGGCAAGAAGCCGAAGCTCGTCGACGACACCGTGCCCTACGGCGGCGCCGACTACACCCCCTACATCGTGAAGGCGAAGGAGGCCGGCTGCAAGGCGATCGTCTCGAACGCCGTCGAGCCCGACGCGATCGGCCAGATCAAGGCCGCGAACCAGCAGGGCTGGGACGACGTCACCTTCCTGTTCCTGACCTCGACCTACAGCGAGAGCTTCGCGAAGGCCGTGTCGAACGCGGGCGCAGGGGTCTACGTTCCCGCCGAGTTCTATCCCTTCACCGAGGACAGCGACGTGAACGCCGACTGGAAGGCGCTCATGGAGGAGAAGGGCATCAACCTGACCTCCTTCAGCCAGGGCGGCTACCTCGCTGCGACCTTCATGGTGGAGGTACTCAAGAGCATCGACGGCGACATCACGCGCGAGAGCGTCAACAAGGCGCTCGCCGACATGAAGCCGATCGAGAACGACATGATCGCCTTCCCGTACCAGTTCGACAAGATCGCGGCGCAGGACTTCGAGCCGGGCGGCTGGCCCGTCGTGCTGAAGTCCGGCACGAACGCGTGGGAGAAGTCGGCCGACGACTGGCTCCTGATCCCCGCGAGCTGAGCCACGGCGGCCCGCCCCGACGGCCGCCTCAGCTCGCAGTTCGATCCCGAACCGGATCCCGGTGCGGCGCACCGCCGCCGCACCGGGTTCCTCCGGTCTCCGCACCCACACCCCGAGGACTCTTATGTATCTCAGTCCACCGCTTCGCTCGGCGGCTCCGCCCCGCCCGATCAGCCGGAGTCACCCGTGAACGGCGGCGCGCTTCTCCAGGGCGCGCTCTCCGGTCTCGCGGCCGGCGGCGTCTACGCCGTCTTCGCCGTCACGCTGACCCTCATGTCGCGCCTCGTGCGCGTCGTCAACTTCGCCCAGGCCGCGACCGGCATGTTCGCCGCGTTCATCGCCGTCTGGTTTGCGAGCAAGGTGGGCATGCCCGTCTGGCTCGCAACGCTCGCCGGCATCGTCGTCGGCGCGCTCCTGAGCGCGATCATCGGCTGGATCGCCGCGACGTGGCTCGCCGAGGCGGATCTCTCGACCCGCTCCGCGATGACGGTCGCGCCGTTCCTGCTCCTGATGTCGCTCTCCTACATCATGTTCGGCAACAAGCCGCAGCCGTTCGCGCCGATTTTCAACGGGCCGGCGTTCTCCGTCGCGGGCGTCGTCGTGAGCTGGGTGACGGTGATCACCGTGACGCTCGCGCTCGTCGTCGCGCTCACGGCCGCGATCCTGCTCAAGAAGACCACGATCGGCATGAAGCTGCGCGCCCTCTCCGACCGGCCGACGACCGCCGAGCTCATCGGCATCGCGTCGAAGCCGCTGTCGATCGGCGTCTGGGCCGTGACCGGGGCCGTCGCCGCGATCACGATCCTGATCATCGCGCCGACGCAGTCGAACGACGCCGTGTCGCTCTCGATGCTCATTATCCCGGCGGCCGCGGCCGCCCTCCTCGGCGGCTTCAAGCGCCTCGACCTCGCGGTCGTCGGCGGCCTGCTGCTCGGGCTCATCAACGGCATGGTCGCGCAGGTCTCCGAGCTGTCGCTCGTGCGCAACTTCGTGCCGCTCATCTTCATCGTGATCCTGCTCCTGTGGTCGCAGCGAAAGGAGGTGTGGGATGCTGCTCGCTAATCGCCGCCTCCGCGCCGTCCTGCCCGTCATCATCGCCGTCGTGGCGATCGGGATCGGGTGGGGCCTCAGCGTCGGCCTCTCGGGCTACGTCGTGTACCTCGCCATCAGCATGGTCACCGCGACCATCTCGATCCTGGGCCTCGGCATCGTCACCGGATCCGCCGGCATCATCGCCCTCTGCCAGCTCACGTTCGCCGCGATCGGTGCGTGGGTCGTCGCGTGGCTCAACGTCGCGCAGGCGCCTGGCGGTTTCATCGTCTGGCTGATCGCGGGCGGGATCGTCGCGAGCCTCGCCGGCATCATCATCGGCCTGCCCGCGCTCCGCCTGCGCGGGGTGAACCTCGCGGTCGTCACCCTCGGCTTCGCCGCCGCGTTCGACGTGCTGCTCGTGCAGACCCAGTTCCCCGGGCAGAAGGACGGGCTCTCCGTCGAGCGCCCCTCGCTCTTCTCGAGCGACCGCGAGTACTTCTTCTTCGCGATGATCGTGCTCGTCGTGTGTGCGCTCGGCGTGTTCCTGCTGCAGCGCAGCCGGGTCGGCTCGAGCTGGAAGGCCGTCGCGTTCTCCGAGCGCGGCACCGCGGCCGTCGGCCAGAGCGTGCGCATGGCGAAGCTCTCCGCGTTCGCGGTGAGCGCCGCACTCGGCGGCGTCTCGGGCGGCCTCCTCGCGGGTCAGGTCGGGATCCCGTACGCGTCGAGCTTCACGCCGATCCAGTCCCTCGCCCTCTACATCCTCGCGATCATGAGCGGCGCCTACCTCATCGACATGGCGATCTTCGGCGGCATCCTCTGGGTGCTCGTGCCCGAGCTCCTGAAGCGCTGGGGCGTCCCGCAGGACTGGGGTTTCGTGGTCTTCGGCCTGCTCGGGATCCAGGCCCTCACGAGCGGATCCAACCTCGGCGAGGGGATCCGGGGCCTGATCCGCAAGCGCACGAAACGCCGAGCGCTCGCCTCTGCTGACCCGTCGAGCGTGTCGACGAGCGTGCTCGACGTGTTCGCGGTGCCCGAGGCGGCGGAGCCCGTTCCCGCGGACGCGCCGCCCGTGCTCGAAGTCCGCTCGCTCGGCGTGCAGTTCGGCGCCCTGAAGGCGCTCGAGGACGTGTCGCTGCAGGTGCGGCCCCGCTCGATCATGGGCCTCATCGGGCCGAACGGCGCCGGTAAGTCGACCTTCGTCGACGCGGTGAGCGGCTTCCTCCCCCAGCACACCGGCGAGGTGCTGCTCGACGGCGAGGACATCACGCGGCTCACGCCCGCGGCGCGCGCCCGCAGGGGGCTGCGCCGCACGTTCCAGCAGGATCGCGTGCCGCCGCAGCTCACCGTCGAGGCGTACGTGCGCTTCGTCGCCCGCAAGCGGCTCGACATCGAGGAGCTGCGCGACGCGCTCACGTTCCTCGGCTGCCCGCCGCCCGAGGAGCAGCTGGCCAACGTCGACGTCGGCACGAGGCGCCTCATCGAGGTCGCCGCGGCCGTGCTCTCGGGGCCGAAGGTCCTGATCCTGGACGAGCCGGCCGCCGGCCTCTCGCACGAGGAGCACCTGCAGTTCGGGGAGCGCCTCACGCGGATCCCGAGCCGCTTCGACACCGCGATCGTGATCATCGAGCACGATCTCGACCTCGTGCGCACCGTGTGCACCGAGATCACGGTGCTCGACTTCGGCAGGGTGCTCGCGCAGGGCGGGCAGCAGGACGTGCTCGACGATCCCGCCGTCATCGCGGCGTACATGGGAGATGCGGAGATCAGTTCATGAGCGAGTTGCAGCTGCAGGGCGTGACCGTGAGCCGCGGGGCCGGCCCCGTCATCTCGGGCGTCGACCTCACGGTGCGCGAGGGCGAGATCCTCGCGCTCGTCGGGCCGAACGGGGCGGGCAAGACGAGCCTGCTCGAGTCGATCTCGGGGGTGATCGGGCACTCTGCAGGCTCGATTACGCTCGGGGGCGAGTCGATCCAGAAGTGGAATCGCGTGCAGCGATCCCGCGCAGGCATCGCCCACATCGAGCAGGGGCGGGCGATCTTCCCGTCGCTCACGGTGCGGGAGAACCTGATGCTGACGGCGAAGTCGGAGTCGGAGATGCGCTCCGTGCTGGAGTCGTTCCCGGAGCTCGAGAAGCGGATCGACTCGCTCGCCGTGCTCCTCTCGGGCGGCGAGCAGCAGATGGTCGTGCTCGCGCGGGCGTTCGCCGCCAGGCCCAAGTTCCTGCTCATCGACGAGATGTCGCTCGGGCTCGCGCCCGTCGTGTTCATGCGGCTCCTGCCGCTGATCAAGCAGATCGCCGCCTCGGGCGTTGGCGTGCTGCTCGTCGAGCAGTTCACGCACCTGGCGCTCGGCGTGGCGACCGACGCGATGGTCGTGGCGAGCGGCAAGGTGAGCCACCCGCAGGGCCCCGCGTCCGCCCTCGAGCAGGACCCGGAGCTCCTCCGCCGAGCCTACCTCGGCGGCTAGCTGCTTGGGTGGGGTGGGGTGGGGTGGGGCAGTTGTTAGCGATTTCGGTTCGTAAGAGGCGTCTTACGAACCGAAATCGCTAACAACTGCCCCGATTCTGCGTTGGTGACGGGATTCTTGGGCAATATCTCCCTTGCCTGTGGACAAGTCCGCGAGGAGTCTCCGGCCGCGCCAGGCTTACGGCATGCGCCCAGCCAAACAGATCCCGAGCGACCTACCCGACCATCTCGCAATCCGCGACGGAGGCCAACATGACCTCACCGTCGGAGACCTGAGAAACTCGCAGTATCGGCGCCCGATCAGGGGCGTCCGATCTCGCGCCGACCCAGGCAAGAGCCTGTTCGAGCGCAGCCTGGCCGCTTCACCGCTGCTTCGCCGGGGAGACCGGTTCAGCCACGCTTCCGCCCTCGTGCTCTACGGCTGCCCCCTCCGGGTCGCGCCCGACGAGCCCGTGCACATCGAGTCGCTGTACGGAACCGGGATCCTGCGCACACAGGGTCTCCGAGGCCACACATGGCGCGAGAACAAGGCTGGAGAGAAATGGACGCTACGACTTGGTAGCAACGAGGTGGCGGTAGTCGATCCTGCCAGAGCCGCGGTCCAGGCGGCCCGACTGCCTGACTTCCGCGAGACGGTCGTGGCGCTCGACCACCTGTGCCGGCCGCTCGATCGGGGCCGGAGGCCCTTGCTCGACCGGGATCGGCTTCTCACGGTCGCGGCGCGCGTCCCTGGCCGAGCCGGCTTCAGGCTCAGGCTCGCGGCGAGCGAGTCCCGTGTGGGCTCGGAGTCGCGCATGGAGACGCTTTTGCGCCTCGCCGCGGTGCGCGCGGGTGTGCGGTCGCTCACGCTCCAGCACGATGTTCGGGATCCTGACGGGCGCTTCATCGGGAGGTTCGACCTTGCGCACCCTCCGTCGAAGAGCATCTTCGAGTACGACGGAGATCAGCACCGGACGTCACGCCGTCAGTATCTGCGAGACCTTGCGCGGCTCGAACGCGTGCGCGGACTCGGCTGGACCGTGACCCGGTTCAGGATCGAGGACTTCGGGTTCGGCCAGGACAGCGCCCAGGCCTTTCACGAGATCGGACGCCGGATCCGGGCCGAGGTCACGAGCGAACACTCGACAGTGCCTGGCTTCCTCGCGGACCTCCTGGACGAGCATCCGGCCGGGCCGCGCGTCTCGGCACTCCCCGCGGTCCCGGGAATGGCGGTTGTTAGCGATTTCGGTTCGTAAACGGCGTTATACGAACCGAAATCGCTAACAACCGCAGGCGCAAGCGGCCCGGGCGCCCGGGGTCACATGCCGGCGTGGTCGAACGCGAGGGTCGGGAGGTCGACGATGTGGGCCCCGCCGTCGGCGACGAGCACCGCGCCCGTCATATAGGAGGACTCCCGCGAGCCCAGGAAGCGCACGATCGACGCGATCTCTGCGCGCTCCGCGGGCCGGCCGAGCGGCACGTCCGCGGTCACCGCGGCGTAGCCGGCCTCCCGGTCCGGGATCTCCGCGGCGTGCGCCGCGAACTCGTCCATCTCGGCGTCGGCCATGGGGGTGCGCACCCAGCCCGGGCACACGGCGTTCACGCGCACGCCCCTGCGCGAGTAGTCGCGGGCGAGGGATCGCGTGAGCCCGATGAGCGCGTGCTTGCCGACCGTGTAGCCCGCCACCGACGGCCCGGCGTAGAGCCCCGCGAGCGACGATACGACGACGATCGCGCCGCCGCCTCCCTCGAGCAGCGCGGGCAGCGCCTCGCGCGCCATCACGAACGCCGTCGACAGGTTCACGTTGAGCGAGGACGCCCACTCCTCGTCGCTCGTCTCCCCGACCGGCGAGAAGCCGTGCCCGCCCGCATTCGCGACGAGCACGTCGAGCCGTCCGAAGCGCTCGATCACCCAGGAGACGGCGGATCGCGCCGACGCCGCGTCCGACGCGTCTGCGGCGAGCGCGTGCACGCGCTCCCCGAGTCGCCCCGCGACCTCCTCGAGCGGCGCGATCCGGCGCCCGACGACCACGACGTTCGCCCCCTCGGCGGCGAAACGCTCGGCCACGGCGGC
This sequence comes from Leucobacter luti, assembly GCF_050310065.1. Classification (GTDB taxonomy): domain Bacteria; phylum Actinomycetota; class Actinomycetes; order Actinomycetales; family Microbacteriaceae; genus Leucobacter; species Leucobacter luti_B. The sequence continues at coordinate 2,438,452 of NZ_CP190007.1, forward strand.
GCCGATGCCGGTCCCTCCCCCGGTGATGAGCACGACCTGCCCCGAGATGTCGCCAGCCACCTGTTCCATGCGCACACTCCCTCGTCGATATCACCGGGCCGCGCGCCAACGCCGGCGCCAGCACCCGCACTCGTCCACACCCATCCTCGCCCCACCGTGACGCCCGGTATCCGTTTCGATCCCGCTCGCACAACACCGCAGCACGCTTCGACAACCCCTGTTCATGCTGGCTTGCGATACTGAGGGTGGGTCACTCTGAATTGAGGACCGGCCCGACGCAACAAAGGACGAATTCGATGACGCACGCGCCCCACGAGCACCAGCCCGACGCCACCCACACGCACGGCAAGCGGGTGACCACCCCGTCTGAGCCCCGGCACCCGCTCGATCAGTTGACGGGCGAGGAGATCGCGGCGGCCCGCCAGCTCCTCGTCGACGCGGGTCATTTCACGGAGTCGACGCGCGTGCCGCGCATGCTCCCCGTCGACCCGCCGAAGGCGGACCTCGCCGCCTGGCGCCCGGGCGCCCCGTTCGATCGCAGGATCCGGGTGACGCTGCTCGACCGCGCGACGGGCGTCTCCTCCGAGGCCATCGTCTCGGTCACGCGCGGCGAGATCGACTCGTTCGCGGTGATCCCGAACGCCGAAGCCCCCTACGGTCAGCCGCAGTACCTCTTCGAGGAGTACGAGGACGCCGCCACGATCGTGAAGGCCTCCGAGGAGTGGCAGGCCGCCATGCGCCGCCGCGGCCTCGAGGAGCACATGGAGCTCGCCTTCTGCTCCCCGCTCGCGCCGGGTTTCTTCGGCAAGGAAGACGAGATCGGGCGCCGGATCGTGCGCTCGCACACGTACCTCCGCTTCGACGAGAAGGACAGCCCGTGGGCGCACCCCATCGAGGGGCTCGTGGTCCACGTGGATCTCACTGAGCGCCGGGTGATCCGGATCGATGACGAGGGCGACGTGCCCGTGCCTGAGCAGCACGGCAACTACTCCCTCGACGTGCAGGGCCCGGTCCGCGAGACGCTGAAGCCGATCGAGATCACGCAGCCGGAGGGCCCGAGCTTCTCGGTCGACGGCAGCCTCGTGCAGTGGGAGAACTGGAAGTTCCGCGTCGGCTTCACGCAGCAGGAGGGCCTGGTCATCAACCAGATCACCTTCCGCGACGGCGAGGAGGACCGCTCGGTCGCGCACCGCGCGAGCGTGCCCGAGATGGTGGTGCCCTACGGCGACACCTCCGTGAGCCGGTACTGGATCAGCTACTTCGACGCGGGCGAGTATCTGCTCGGGAAGAACGCGAACTCCCTCGCGCTCGGCTGCGACTGCCTCGGCGTGATTCACTACTTCGACGCGTTCGTCCCCGATGACCTCGGCAATCCGGTGAAGATCCCGCAGGCGATCTGCATGCACGAGGAGGACTACGGCATCCTCTGGAAGCACACCGATCTCGACGGCCACGCGGAGACGCGACGCAGCCGCCGCCTCGTGGTCAGCTATTTCGCCACGATCGGCAACTACGACTACGGCTTCTTCTGGTACTTCTATCTCGACGGCTCGATCCAGGTCGAGGCGAAGGCGACGGGCATCGTGTTCGCCGGCGCCGGGATCCCGGGCAGCGAGAACCCGCACGCACCCGAGATTGCGCCGGGAATCTTAACGCCCGTACACCAGCACCTCTTCTGTGCCCGGATCGACGCCGCGATCGACGGCGAGGACAACACGCTCCACGAGATCGAGGCGGTCGGGATCCCCATCGGGCCGGACAATCCCTACGGCAACGCCTTCACCTGGTCGGACACGCAGCTGAAGAGCGAGCTCGAGGCGCAGCGGATCGCGAACGGCCTGACGGGCCGAGTCTGGGAGGTGCGCTCGGCGCACCGCACGAACTACGTCGGCAAACCGACCTCGTACTGGCTGATCCCGGAGGGGAAGGCGCTGCTCGCGGCGCAGCCGGAGTCCACGGTCTACGGCCGCGCGAACTTCGCGACGAAGCACCTCTGGGGCACCCGCTTCGACCCTGAGGAGCTCTACCCCGCGGGCTTCTACCCGAACGCGCACGCCCCCGGCGCCGGCCTGCCCGAGTGGACGGCGCAGGATCGCAGCCTCGACGGCGAGGACATCGTGCTGTGGCACGTCTTCGGCCCCACGCACATCCCGCGCACCGAGGATTGGCCGATCATGCCGGTCGACTACTCGGGATTCTGGTTCAAGCCGCACGGCTTCCTCGACCAGAACCCCGCGATGAACCTCCCCGAGGACGCACGCGCCGCCTGCTCGATGGGAGCGGACGGCGCGGGATCCGGATCCGGATCCGGATCGGGATCCGCCGGCTGCTGCTCCGGCGGCGGCTGCGGGTGCTGCGCCGGTGAGGCGTGCCGCTGCGGCGGCGCGAACTGCGCCTGCGGCAAGCAGTAGCGCAGCGGCCTGAGGACGCAGTACCCAATGACGAACTGACACCCCTCGAACGGAGCCACAGATGATTGACACCCCCGACCTCGTCGTGCTCGGCGCCCGCGTCTACACCGTCGATCCCGAGCACCCGTGGGCCGAGGCCTTCGCGGTCTCGGGCGGCAGGCTCTCGGCGATCGGCAGCTCCGCGGAGATCGCGGAGCTCGCGGGGCCCGAGACCCAGGTGCTCGAGCTCGACGGCGCGTTCGTGATGCCCGGTCTCGTCGACGTCCACAACCACCACTTCCTCGCGGGCAAGGAGGAGCTCTTCGAGCTGCGGGTGCCGATCGGCGCCGACCTCGACGGGATCATCGCCGCGGTGCGGGATCACGCCGCCGGCCTGCCGGCCGACGCCTGGATCGTCGGCGGCCCGTGGGCGAGCGACCGGCTCGGCGAGGTCAGCACGGCCGCGGCGCTCGCGCGCCTCGACGAGGCGGCTGGCGGGCGGCCCGTCATGCTCTCCGACGACTCGCACCACAACCGCTGGGTGAACTCGCGCGCGCTCGAGATCGCCGGCGTGATCGCGGGCATGGAGGGCGTCGCGCTCGATCCGGAGGGTCGCCCGACCGGCGTGCTCTTCGAGGCGGCCGGGCTCCCCGTCGCGCGGGCGCAGGCCGCGGCCGGGGCGCTGGATCCCGAGCAGGAGCGCGCCTCGGCGAAGCGCGGCGTCGAGATCCTGAACTCCTTCGGCGTGACCGCGTTCCAGGACGCTGGCGTCTCGACCCACATCCTCGAGGCGCTGCGCTCGCTCGATGCGGGCGGCGACCTCGACGCGTGGGTCGTGAGTTCGCTCCTCATTAACGACGAGATCTTCGGCTTCGCGGCGATCGGCGAGGCGCTCGTGTTCGACGGCGAGCGCTTCCGCACCGAGCACCACCGGCCCGACTTCGTGAAGATCTTCCTCGACGGCGTGCCGCCGACGCGCACCGGCGCCTTCCTCGAGCCCTACCTGCCCGACGACGTTCACGGCGCGCACTTCCACGGCGAGACGCTGCTCGATCCCGCCGAGCTCACCGACTGGCTGCGCCGGGTGGCGAACGCGGGGCTGTCGGCGAAGATCCACTGTACGGGCGACGCGTCGGTGCACGAGGTGCTGAACGCGGTCGAGACGCTGCGCGGCGAGGGCTACGAGTCGACGCGGTATCAGGTGGCGCACGGCCAGTTCGTGCACCCCGACGATATCCCGCGCTTCGCCAAGCTCCGCGTCGCGGCCGACATCTCGCCGTTCATCTGGGTGCCCGGCCCCATCGTCGAGGCGATCCGGGAGGTGCTGCCGCGCGAGCGCGCGGACCAGATGCAGCCGAACCGCGCCCTCATCGACGCTGGCGCGCTCGTCGCCGGCGGATCCGACTGGCCCGTCTCCCCCTCGCCGAATGCGTGGGAGGGGATCCACGGCCTCGTGACGCGCGAGGACCCGAGCGGCCAGTACCCCGGCGCGCTGTGGCCCGAGCAGGCGATCACCCTCGAGGAGGCGATCGCAGCGTTCACCATCAACGGCGCCGAGGCGATGGGTCTCGGCGCCGAGACTGGATCCCTGGTCACGGGCAAATCCGCGGACTTCGTGATCCTGGACCGCGATCCGTTCGCCGCGCCGGCGCAGGAGCTCGTGCAGACGACGGTCGCGGAGACGTGGTTCGCCGGGCGGCGGGTGTATTCGGCCTCCGGGGCTGCCGGCTCTGCCGGTTCTGCCGGTTCTGCCGGGGCCGCCTGATGCACCGGCTCGTCGTCCTCTACCCGGAACCGCAGGATCGCGCCGCGTTCGAGGCGTATTACGTGTCGACGCACCTGCCGCTCTGCGCCGCGCTGCCGGGCGTGCGCGAGATCACTTATTCACTCGGGATCGCGGCGCCGGGGGAAGGCCCGTTCTACGCGATGTTCGAGGCCCGCTTCGACAGCGCCGAGGCGCTCGAGGCGGCGCTCGCGTCACCCGAGGGCCGGGCGGTCGAGGCGGACGTCCCGAACTACGCGACGGGCGGCGCGACGGTCTTCGCCGCCCCGGCGCTGCCGCTGCCGCTGCCGCTCTAGCTGCGGGGCGCCCGCGCCCCCTGCGGCCTCGCCCGCCGCTTGAGTTGACCCAAAGTGACGCATTCTGCGCTCCAGGAGATACTTCGGGTCAACTCTAGCCGGGGCGGGGAGCTGGATCCGCCTCTGCGCCCCGCCTGAGTTGACCCAAAGTGACGCATTCTGCGCTCCAGGAGATACTTCGGGTCAACTCAAACAGCGGGGCGGCGGATCCGGCCCCGCACCGCGCCTGAGTTGACCCAAAGTGACGCAATCTGCGCTCCAGGGGACACTTTGGGTCAACTCAAGGGGCGGCCCGCCCTACCGCTCGCCCGCGAGCACGAAGCGGGCTCCGAGCTCGCCGATCAGCACCGCGGGCGCGTTGGTGTTGCCCGTGGTCACGCGCGGCATCACCGAGGCGTCGATGACCCGGAGCCCGTCGACGCCGTGCACCGCGAGCCGCGGCGACACCACGGCGGCCTCGTCGACGCCCATCTTGCAGGTGCCGACCTGGTGGTGGTAGGTCGCCAGCGTGTTGCGCACGTAGTCGACGAGGTCGTCGCCGTCGCCGACCGAGGGGCCTGGGTAGACCTCGGTCGCGCCCCAGCCGCCGTCCTCCGGGCTCGCGGCGAGCGACGCCTGGCTACCGATTCGGCGGCACTGCCGCACGGAGGCGACGAGCGAGGCGACGTCGTCCTCGTGGCTGAGCGCCGCGGGATCGAGGAGCAGCGGCGCGTCCGGATCCGGACCCGAGAGCCGGATCTCACCCCGCGACTGCGGGGTGATGAGGCCTGCCATCAGGGAGAACCCGTTGGCGCCACGCGGCTCCAGGAACTCGCCGTACATCGGCACCGAGAAGTGGATCGGTTGCGTGTCCGGCCGGTCGAGCTCCTCGCGGCTCTTCCAGAACAGGTGCGACTGCGTCACGGAGACGCCCTCGCGCGGCGGGTCGATCGGCTTCTCCGTGTCGAAGATCACGGGGGCGAGGTAGTGGTCGTGCAGGTTCTTGCCGACGCCGGGCAGGTCGACGACCGCGTCGATCCCGAGCTCGGCGAGCTCGGCGGCCGGGCCGATCCCGGATCGCAGCAGCACCCGCGGCGAGTCGATCGCGCCGGCCGAGAGGATGACCTCGTCCGCGAAGAGCTCCCGGATCTCGCCATCCTGCGAGAAGCGCACGCCGGTCACGCGGGGGCGCCCGGAAGCAGCGCCGCCAGCACCGCCATCTCCCCCGGCAGCCGCAAAGATCAGCTCGTGCACGTGGCAGCCGACCTCGACCGTGACCCGATCCCGCACCGGCTTGAGGTACGCCATATAAGTATTGAGCCGCTCGCCGTCCCGGATCGTGACCTGCTGCTGAGACACACCCTCGATCGACTCCCCGTTGTAGTCCGGGTTGTGCGCGAGCCCCTCCTCGACCGCGGCGTCGATGATCGACTGCTGGATCGGCGAGAGCGCGTACTCGTCCGTCACGTCGAGCGGCCCGTCAGCGCCGTGCCAGGCGGGGTCGCCCGCGCCGTGGTAGTTCTCGATGTCCTTGTAAACCGGGAGCACGTCCGCCCAGGCCCAGCCGTCGTTGCCGAGGGAGGCCCAGTGGTCGAAGTCCTGCGGTGTGCAGCGCACCCAGATCATGGCGTTCAGGGCGTGCGATCCGCCGAGCACGCGACCCCGCGGCCAGTGGAGGCGATGCCCGTTCGCGCCGTCTTGCGGGGTCGTGTAGTAGTCCCAGTCGTCGACGCTGTGCCAGAGCTCGCCCATGCGGCTGAGGTCGTGGATCGCGGGGTTCGTGTCCTCCCCGCCGGCCTCGAGCACCGTCACCTCGACGCCGGCGTCGGCGAGGCGCCTCGCGACCACCGAGCCGGATGACCCGGCCCCGACGACAATTGCACTCCGCGGCGTATCGGCCGCGCTGGACTTCTCAGACATCAGTGCTCCTCTCCGGGCGGCGCCCTCGCCGCTCCCCTTCCCCAGAGAGTCGCACCCAGCCGCGCGAGGTGTCGAGAGCGCCGCGCGGGTCGTGCCCGGGAAGTCAACGCGAGTGCCGTGGGTGACAACCGCGCCGCAGCATGAGCGCCTACGCTGAATGATTACGGACAGGACTCGAAGTGGAGGATCCATGAACAACTACGCAGAGCTTCTCGCGGCTGTGACGGCGAACGAGGGCGAGACGCGCGAGGTCTTCGACCCTGCGACGGGCGAGCTCATCGGCACGGCGCCGGTGCAGGACGTCGCGGCGCTCGAGGCCGCGATCGACAAGGCCGAGGCGGCCCAGCCGGCGTGGGCCGCGCTGAGCGACGACGAGCGGAAGGCCTACCTCCACCGCGCAGCCGACGCGATCGAGGCCGCCTCCGAGGGGCTCGCCGAGTTGCTCTCGCGCGAGCAGGGCAAGCCGCTCAACGGCCCGAACGCCCGATTCGAGGTCGGCGGCTGCGTCGCATGGACGCGCGCCGCGGCCGACACCCCGCTCCCCGTCGAGGTCATCATCGACGACGAGTCCGGCTACGCGGAGATGCACTACCGCCCGCTCGGCGTCGTCGGCGCGATCTCCCCCTGGAACTGGCCGATGATGATCTCGATCTGGCAGATCGCGCCGTCGCTCCGCATGGGCAACACGGTCGTCATCAAGCCGGCCGAGACGACGACCCTCTCGGTGCTCGCGCTCGTCGCCGTCATGAACCAGGTGCTGCCCGAGGGCGTGCTGAACATCGTGCCAGGCCCCGGCCGCACGGTCGGCGACGCGCTCACCCGCAGCCCGAAGATCGCGAAGATCATGTTCACGGGGTCGACCCCGGTCGGCAAGCGGATCATCGAGGCGAGCGCGCCCAACGTGACGCGCCTCACGCTCGAGCTCGGCGGCAACGACGCAGGGATCGTGCTCCCCGATGTGGATCCCGCGGCGATCGCGCAGGATCTCTTCTGGGGCGCGTTCATCAACACGGGCCAGACCTGCGCCGCCCTCAAGCGGCTCTACGTGCACGACGACGTCTACGACGCGGTCGTCGAGGAGCTCGCGAAGGTCGCGGCGCAGATGCCCATGGGCGTCGGCCTCGACGAGAACAACGTGCTCGGCCCGCTGCAGAACAAGGCGCAGTTCGACATCGTCGACAAGCTCGTCGAGTCGGCGAAGGCCTCCGGGGCGCGCGTCGTCATGGGCGGGGATCCGGATCGCGACGCGGCCGGCTACTTCTATCCGACCACGATCGTCGCCGACATCGATCCGCACCAGGAGCTCGTACTCGAGGAGCAGTTCGGCCCGGCGCTGCCCGTGATCAGGTACTCCGATGTCGACGAGGCCGTGAAGCTCGCGAACGAGCTCGAGGTCGGCCTCGGCGCATCGGTCTGGTCCTCCGACCGCGACCGGGCCCGCGCGCTCGCGGCCCGCATCGAGGCCGGCACCGTGTGGATCAACTCGCACGGCGGCCTGCACCCGATGGTCCCGTTCGGCGGCGCGAAGCAGTCGGGCTACGGGCGCGAGTTCGGCGCCCTCGGCCTGAAGGCTGTCGCGGAGCCGCAGGTCGTCAGCGGCTAATCGAGACACTGAGTCCGGCGGGGCCGGCCGTTCACCGGCCGGCCCCGCTTCCGTTTCCCTGGGCGCGCTCCCCTCGCGGGGGCGCCGCCTGGGATCCGTTCACCGACGAAAGGAACCGACATGGAAGACGAAGTGAGGGCCGCGGTGCAGCGGTATGTTGACGGCTGCGCGGCCGCCGATCCGGCGCTCGTGCGCGCCGCGTTTCACGACGACGCCAGGATGTGGGGCTACCTCGGGCCCGACTACGTCACGATGGGCGGGCACGAGTTCGCCGACGCGGTCGTCGGCAGCGCCGAGCCCGCGGGCGCCGGCTACTCCTCGAGCATCCACGGGATCGAGGTGACGGGCGACGTCGCGCACGCAATCCTCGACGAGCGGCAGTTCCTCGGGGCCGACTTCCGTAACCACTTCGGGCTCGTGCGGCGCGACGGCGTCTGGCGCATCTCAAGCAAGGTCTTCACGACCGTCTGAGACGCTCAGCGTTCGGGACTGGGGCCGGCGCTGAGCGCCGGCCCCGGCGCTCGGGACTACCAGCGCGGCTTGCGCTTGCGGTCGCCGAAGTCGTTGCCGCGGTCGTTGCCGCGGTCGTCGCGCCCGCCCCGGTCGGAGCCCCGGTCGTAACCGCCGCGCCCGCCGCGGTCGTCGCGTCCGCCACGATCGTAGCCGCCACGGCCGCCGCGGTCATCGCGCCCACCGCGGTCGTAGCCGCCGCGTCCGCCGCGATCGTCGCGGTCGTAGCCGCGTCCGCCGCGGTCGTAGCCACCGCGCCCGCCACGGTCATCGCGGTCGTAGCCGCGTCCGCCGCGATCACCACGGTCACCACGATCCCCGCGGTCGTAGCCGCGGCCGCCGGAGCCCTTGCGGTCCTCCCAGCCCTTGCCGCGCGGCGCCGGGCCGCGATCCGGCTGGATCTCGATTCGCTTGCCGCCGATCACGGTGTCCTTGAGCGCTGCGAGCGCCTCCGCCGACAGGTTCGAGGGGAGCTCGACGAGCGAGAAGTCGTCGCGCACCTGGATGCGGCCGAAGTCGTCGCGGCCGAGGCCGCCCTCGTTCGCGATCGCTCCGACGATCTGACCGGGCTTCACGCGCTGGCGGTGGCCGACCTCGATGCGGTACATCGTGAGGTCGGTGCGGCGCTCGCGCGGCCCGCGGTCCTCGCGCTCGAGGCGGTCACCCCGGCCGCGATCCCGATCCCGGCCCGAGGAGCCCTCCTCGAGGAAGCGCGCGGCCTGCTTGCGGTCGCGCTCGAACTTGCGGTCGTCGTCCTCGGTGAGGAGGAGGGGCGTGTCGCCCTGCGCGACGACGGCGAGCGCCGCGGCGACGTCGGCCTCGGGCACGTCGTGGTGCTTGACGTAGTGCGCGATGATCTCGCGGAAGCGGTCGATACGCGAGGTCTCGTCGAGCGCCGAGGTGATGGCGTCGTCGAAGCGGGAGAGGCGGGTCGCGTTGACCTCGTCGACGCGGGGCAGCTCCATCTGCGTGAGCGGCTGCTTCGTCGCCTTCTCGATCGCGGTGAGCAGGCGGCGCTCGCGGGGCGTCACGAAGCTGATCGCGTCGCCCTTGCGGCCGGCGCGGCCCGTGCGGCCGATGCGGTGCACGTACGACTCGGTGTCGATCGGCAGGTCGTAGTTGATGACGTGGCTGATCCGCTCGACGTCGAGGCCGCGGGCGGCGACGTCGGTGGCGACGAGGATGTCGAGCTTGCCGTCCTTCAGGGACTGCACCGTGCGCTCACGCACGTTCTGCGGGATGTCGCCGTTGATCGCGGCGGCGGAGTAGCCGCGGGCGCGCAGCTTCTCGGCCACCTGCTCGGAGTCGCCGCGGGTGCGGGTGAAGACGATAAGGCCGTCGAACTCTTCGACCTCGAGGATGCGAGTGAGCGCGTCGAGCTTCTGCGTGTAGGAGACGACGGCGTAGCGCTGCGTGATGCTCTGGCTCGTCTGGGTCTTGCCCGCGATCTTGATCTCTTCGGGGTCGCGCAGGTGCTGCTTCGAGATCCGGCGGATCTGCGCGGGCATCGTCGCGGAGAACAGAGCGACCTGCTTCTCCTCGGGGGTGTCGGCGAGGATCGTCTCGACGTCCTCGGCGAAGCCCATCTTCAGCATCTCGTCGGCCTCGTCGAGCACGAGGTGCGTGATCTGGCTGAGGTCGAGGGAGCCGCGCTTCAGGTGGTCCATGATGCGGCCGGGGGTGCCCACGACGATGTCAACGCCGCGTCGCAGCGCCGACAGCTGCTGACCGTAGGCCTGCCCGCCGTAGACGGGGAGCAGGTGGATGCCGGGGAGGTGCGAGGCGTAGCTCTCGAAGGCCTCGCAGACCTGGAGCGCGAGCTCGCGGGTCGGGGCGAGCACGAGCGCCTGGGGCACGCTGCTGCCGGGCGTGATCCGGGACAGGATCGGCAGCGCGAAGGCCGCGGTCTTGCCGGTGCCGGTCTGCGCGAGGCCGACGACGTCGCGGCCCCCGAGGAGGACGGGGATGGTTGCGGCCTGGATCGCGGACGGGGTTTCGTACCCGACCTCCGTGACGGCGCGCAGGACCTCAGGGCTGAGGCCAAGCTCGGCGAAGGTGACGCGGTCGCCCTCGGATTCTTGCGGGGCGGTGGCGTCGCCGGCCTCGGGCGCGGCGTTCTCGGAAGTAGTCATCATAGTATTCTACCCCGCCGAAGCTGCCCGCCTGACGAGGATCTCAATATCCTCCAAAGCTCTGGAAAGACCGGCCCGGATCGTATACGATCTGAGCACGGACCCCGACGAAGTGAGGCAACGTGCTCGACCAGAAGCAGATTGAGACCATCGCGGATGAGCTGGTGCAGGCGGATCAAGATCGCACGATCCTGCCCAAGCTGACCTCCCGCTATCCGGGCATGGAGATCGAGGATTCCTACGCGATCCAGAAGGTGTGGTCGGATCGCCGGATCGCGAACGGCGCCCGCCTCGTGGGCCACAAGATCGGCCTCACCTCGAAGGTGATGCAGGTCGCGACGGGCATCTCGGAGCCCGACTACGGCGTGATCCACGACGACATGGTCTACGACTCCGGCGCCGTCATCGAGTTCGACCGCTTCTCGAATGTGCGCATCGAGGTCGAGCTCGCGTTCGTCCTCTCGAAGCCCCTCACCGGCCCGAACGTCACGATCTTCGACGTCCTCGACGCGACGGCCTACGTCGTGCCGGCGCTCGAGATCCTGAACTCGCACCTCGAGCTCGAGGGCCGCACGATCGTCGACACGATCAGCGATAACGCCGCGATGGGCGCAATGGTCGTGGGCGGCCGCCCCGTCCGCGTCGACGAGACGGACCTGCGCTGGGCGTCCGCGCTGCTCTACCGCAACGAGACGATCGAGGACTCGGGGGTCGCCGGCGCGATCCTCGGCCACCCCGCGATGGGCGTCGCCTGGCTCGCGAACAAGCTCGCGCAGCACGGGCAGACCCTCGATGCCGGAGAGATCATCCTCGCGGGCTCCTTCACGAAGCCGATGTGGGTCGAGCGCGGCGACACCGTGCACGCCGACTACAACGGACTGGGGTCGGTGACATGCCGGTTCGTGTGACTCTCCCGCCGACGCTGCGAGATCGCCTCGCCGCGTCCGACCGCCCCCTCATCGGCCTCTGGGCGTGCGCGGGCAGCCCGATCACCGCCGAGATCGTCGCCGGCAGCGGCTGCGACTGGGTGCTGCTCGACGCCGAGCACTCCCCCAACGGGCTCGAGTCGGTGCTCGCGCAGCTGCACGCCATGTCGGCCTACCCGGCGACGCCGCTCGTGCGCCCGCCCTCCGGCGACACGGTGCTCATCAAGCAGTTCCTCGACCTCGGCGCGCAGAATCTCCTGATCCCGATGGTCGACTCGGCCGAGCAGGCCGAGCAGCTCGTGCGGGCCGTGCGCTACCCGGCAGGCGCCGGCGCGGGATCCGGCGGCTCCGGATCCGGATCCGGCGGCGTCCGCGGCGTGGGCTCCGCCCTCGCCCGCTCCGCCCGCTGGAACCGCGTGGAGGGCTACCTCGGCCGCGCGGCCGAGACGATCAGCCTCACGGTGCAGATCGAGTCGGCCGCGGCGGTCGCCGACGTCGAGCGGATCGTCCGCGTCGACGGGGTCGACGCGGTCTTCGTCGGCCCCTCCGACCTGGCGGCCTCGATGGGCCTGCTCGGCCAGCAGGGCCACCCCGAGGTCGTCGACGCCGTGCTGCGATCCATCCGCGCGGCGAACGAGGCGGGCAAGCCCGTCGGCGTCAACGCCTTCGTTCCCGCGGACGCCGAGCGCTACATCGAGGCCGGGGCGAACTTCGTGGCCGTGGGCGCCGACGTCGCGATCCTCGCGCGCCAGACGGAGGCGCTCGTCGACCGCTTCATCCCGGCGCAGGATCCGGATCCGAACCAGGATCCGGCCCCCGCACCCCCGAGATCCAGCTACTAGCCCCTAGGTCCAACGGTTGTTAGCGATTTCGGGGCTTCGCGGGCCGCCGAAGCCCCGAAATCGCTAACAACCCTTCACAGATCCCAAAGGATCGTATACGATATGAAATACAACGAGATGAGCGAGGTCGCCATGACGTACGGAATCACCACCCCCGGCAAGATCGTTGCCGTGCACCTCAACTATCCGTCGCGCATCGCGCAGCGGGGTCGCACTCCCGAGTTCCCGTCCTACTTCTTCAAGCCGGCCTCGTCGCTCGCCCCGACCGGAGGCACGATCGAGCGCCCCGCAGGCACCGAGCTCCTCGCCTTCGAGGGCGAGATTGCGCTCGTCATCGGCGAGCCGGCCCGCTGGGTCTCCCCCGAGGACGGCTGGAAGCACGTCGCCCAGGTCACCGCGGCGAACGACTTCGGCCTCTACGACCTGCGCGCCGCCGACAAGGGCTCGAACGTCCGCAACAAGGGCGGCGACGGCTTCACCCCGATCGGCCCGGCGGCCATCGCCACCGACGGCATCGGACAGGACGCCTGGCGCGTCCGCACCTGGGTCAACGGCGAGCTCGTCCAGGACGACACGAGCGACACCCTCAAGTTCCCGTTCGGGCAGCTCGTCGCAGACCTCTCCCAGCACTTCACGCTCGAGACGGGCGACGTGATCCTCACGGGCACGCCCGCGGGCTCCTCGGTCGTCGTCCCCGGCGACGTCGTCGAGGTCGAGGTCGACGCCCCTGCGGCGCCTGGCGCCCCCACGACCGGCCGCCTCGTGACCACGGTCACGCAGGGCTCGACCGCGTTCGGCGACTTCGGCAACCGCCCCGCGATCGACGACAAGCAGCGCATCGAGGCCTGGGGCGACGAGGCGGCGCACGCCGCGGCCGTCGCAGCCGGCAAGGCCTCCCCGCTCGCTGACGGTGCCGAGGGCGCCGCAGCAGAGGCTGGCTCCGGATCCGGATCCGGCCCCCTCACCGACGAGATCCGCGCGCTCCTCGACGGCGTCGCCGTCGCGACCGTCTCCGCCGCGCTCCGCAAGCGCGGCTACGTCGACATCTTCATCGACGGCGTGCACCCGAACCACGAGGGCGACACGATCCTCGGCACCGCGAAGACGCTCCGCTTCATCCCCTTCCGCCCCGACCTCTTCAAGGAGTTCGGCGGCGGCTTCAACGCGCAGAAGCGCGCGTTCGACACCGTGAACGCGGGCGAGGTGCTCGTCGTCGAGGCGCGCGGCGTCCCCTCGACCGGCACCGTCGGCGACGTGCTCGCCCTCCGCGCCCAGGTGCGGGGAGCGGCCGGGATCGTGACCGACGGCGGCGTCCGCGACTTCGCGGCGGTGCAGGAGTTCGACATCCCCGTCTTCTCGCAGGGCGCGCACCCGAGCGTGCTCGGCCGCCGTCACGTGCCGTGGGAGGTCGACGTCACGATCGCCTGCGGCGGCGCCGCCGTGCAGCCGGGCGACATTATCATGGGCGACCGCGACGGGGTCATCGTGATCCCGCCGTTCCTCCTCGCCGAGGTCGCGGCCGAGGCCGCGGCCCAGGAGGAGGCGGACGCCTGGGTCGCCGAGCAGGTCGCGCTCGGGGCGCCCGTCGACGGCCTCTTCCCGATGAACGCCGAGTGGCGCGCCAAGTACGAGGCCTCCCGCGCCGGGAAGTCCGAGGGCTGAGATGGCCGCCGAGTCGAAGTCCGAGACCGCGTACCGGCTGATCCGGGACCGGATCGACAGCGGGCAGTACGTGCCAGGCTTCCGCCTCGTGCTCGCCCCGATCGCGAACGAGCTCGGAATGTCGGTCGTGCCCGTGCGCGAGGCGATCCGGCGCCTCGAGGCCGAGCAGCTCGTGACCTTCGAGCGCAACGTCGGCGCGCAGGTCTCGCTCATCAAGGAGACCGAGTACCTGCACACGATGCAGACCCTCGCGCTCGTCGAGGGCGCGGCGACGGGCCTCGCGGCGCCCGCCGTGACCCCGGATCAGATCCGCAGGGCGCGCGAGGTCAACCGTACGATGCGGGACTCGCTCAGCGCGTTCGACCCGCAGCGCTTCACGGAGCTCAACCTCGAGTTCCACGCGATCCTCTTCGAGGCGTGCCCGAACCCGCACATCCTCGACCTCGTGCACCGCGGCTGGAACCGCATGAAGGTGCTCCGCAACTCTTCGTTCAGCTTCGTCCCCGGCCGCGCGCAGGAGTCGGTCGACGAGCATGAACGGATCCTCGAGCTCATCGAGCAGGGCACCGACCCGCTCGAGATCGAGCTCGCAGCGCGTGCGCACCGCACCGCCACCCTCGACGCCGTGCTCGCCTACTCGGAGGAGCACAAGCACCACGGCGGCGAGGATCCCGCCGCGGAGCGCACGGCGAGTGCCGCGCGCGAGGCCGTCGCCGCACACTGACCACCACGATCCACCCACACCTGCACATCCACCGAACAGCACTGGAGAGCGAAACATGATTCAGGACAAGCCGGCCGGTCTGCCGGAGAAGATCCAGCACTACATCGACGGAAAGTTCGTCGACTCCGTCGGAGGCGAAGAGTTCGAGGTGCTCGAGCCCGTCTCGAACGAGACCTACATCATGGCGGCGTCGGGCCAGAAGGCCGACATCGACCTCGCGGTCGCCGCAGCGAAGCGCGCGTTCGAGGAGGGCCCGTGGCCGCGGATGCTGCCCCGCCAGCGCTCGCGCATCCTGCACAAGGTCGCCGACATCGTCGAGTCGCGCGACGAGCAGCTCGCGCTCTTCGAGAGCTACGACTCCGGCCTCCCCATCACGCAGGCGAAGGGCCAGGCGCGCCGCGCCGCGGAGAACTTCCGCTTCTTCGCCGACCTCATCGTGGCGCAGCACGACGACGCCTTCAAGGTGCCCGGCCGCCAGATGAACTACGTGAACCGCAAGCCCATCGGCGTCGCGGGCCTCATCACCCCGTGGAACACCCCGTTCATGCTCGAGTCCTGGAAGCTCGGCCCCGCGCTCGCAACGGGCAACACGGTCGTGCTGAAGCCGGCCGAGTTCACCCCGCTCTCCGCGTCGCTCTGGGCGGAGATCTTCCGCGAGGCCGGCGTGCCCGACGGCGTCTTCAACCTCGTGAACGGCTTCGGTGAGTCGGCGGGCGACTCGCTCGTCAAGCACCCCGACGTGCCGCTCATCTCCTTCACTGGCGAGAGCAAAACGGGCCAGATCATCTTTGGGAACGCGGCCCCCTTCCTCAAGGGCCTCTCGATGGAGCTCGGCGGCAAGAGCCCCGCGGTCGTGTTCGCTGACGCGGATCTCGACGCGGCGCTCGACGCGACCGTGTTCGGCGTGTTCAGCCTGAACGGCGAGCGCTGCACCGCAGGCAGCCGCGTGCTCGTCCAGCGCGACATCTACGACGAGTTCGTGGAGCGCTACGCCGAGCGGGCGAAGAACATCGTCGTCGGCCTGCCGAGCGACCCGAAGACGGAGGTCGGCGCGCTCGTGCACCCCGAGCACTACGACAAGGTCATGAGCTACGTCGAGATCGGCAAGTCCGAGGGCCGCCTCGTCGCTGGCGGCGGCCGTCCCGAGGGCTTCCCCACGGGCAACTACGTCGCCCCGACCGTCTTCGCCGACGTCTCCCCCGACGCGCGGATCTTCCAGGAGGAGATCTTCGGGCCGGTCGTCGCCATCACCCCGTTCGACACGGACGAGGAGGCGCTCGAGCTCGCCAACAACACGAAGTACGGCCTCGCCGCCTACATCTGGACCTCGAACCTCAAGCGCGCCCACAACTTCGCGCAGTCGGTCGAGGCCGGCATGGTGTGGCTCAACTCGAACAACGTCCGCGACCTCCGCACCCCCTTCGGCGGTGTGAAGGCGTCCGGCCTCGGGCACGAGGGCGGCTACCGCTCAATCGACTTCTACACCGATCAGCAGGCGGTCCACATCACCCTCAACGAGGCGCACAGCCCCCGCTTCGGAACCGGCAACTGAGCCGAGTCCGATCCGGATCACCATCACCCCACCGAACACCCGACAGTTAGGACAACGACATGTCTGAACTCGCCCATCGGCAGAAGACTTCCTCCGGCTTCTTCGTGACCGAGGAAGCCCCGATCAAGAGCGATAACCCGATCCCGACCCCGTCGGTGCCCGCGCCGGATATCCTGCGCTGCGCCTACATGGAGCTCGTGGTGACCGACCTCGCCGCCTCGCGCGCCTTCTACGTGGACGTGCTCGGCCTCACCGTGACCGAGGAGGACGAGAACACCGTCTACCTCCGCTCGCTCGAGGAGTTCATCCACCACAACCTCGTGCTTCGCCAGGGCCCGGTCGCCGCGGTCGCCGCGTTCTCGTACCGCGTCCGCACCCCCGAGGACCTCGACCGCGCGGTCGCGTTCTACGAGGAGCTCGGCTGCCGCGTCGAGCGCCGTGCCGAGGGCTTCACGAAGGGCATCGGCGACTCGGTGCGCGTCGAGGATCCGCTGGGCTTCCCCTACGAGTTCTTCTACGACGTCGAGCACGTCGAGCGCCTCGCCTGGCGCTACGACCTCTACACGCCGGGCGCTCTTGTGCGCCTCGACCACTTCAACCAGGTCACCCCGGACGTGCCCCGCGCCACGAAGTTCATGCAGGATCTGGGCTTCCGTGTCACCGAGGACATCCAGGATGAGGAGGGCACCGTCTACGCGGCGTGGATGCGCCGCAAGCCCACCGTGCACGACACGGCCATGACGGGCGGCGACGGCCCCCGCATGCACCACGTCGCATTCTCGACCCACGAGAAGCACAACATCCTCGCGATCTGCGACAAGCTCGGCGCGCTCCGCATGTCGGACCGCATCGAGCGCGGCCCCGGCCGCCACGGCGTCTCGAACGCGTTCTACCTCTACCTGCTCGATCCCGACGGCCACCGCGTCGAGATCTACACGCAGGACTACTACACCGGCGACCCGGACAACCCGGTCGTGACCTGGGACGTCCACGACAACCAGCGCCGCGACTGGTGGGGCAACCCCGTCGTGCCGTCGTGGTACACGGAGGCCTCGCTCGTGCTCGACCTCGACGGCAAGCCCCAGGAGGTCGTGGCCCGCACCGAGGCGTCGGAGCTCACCGTGACCATCGGCGCCGACGGCTTCTCATACACTCGCGACGACGAGGGCGAGAAGGGCTTCAAGCTCGGCAACACGCTGTAGATCCCTCGCGGCATCCGGGGCCGGGGCGCGCTGCGCCTCGGCCCTTTGCGTGCGCGGGAGTTGACGCTTTGTGCGCGGCGCCCGCTCCGCAAACTGCACTCGCTCGCAAACTTTCGGCCCGGATCGACTGAACGAGCGCAGAACTCGGAGCGACGGCAGGCGGCCCCGGATCCCGGACCCACCCCGACCCCAACTCCGACCCCGATCCCGGGGCGCACCGGCGTTCGCTCCGCAAACTGCACTCGCTCGCAAACTTTCGACCCGGATCGACTGAACGAGCGCAGAACTCGGAGCGACGGCGGGCGCAGCCAGCGCCCAGCGCCGCCCCTACTCCCCCGCGAACTCGATGCCGAGCGCGAGCTCGGCGTAGCTCCGCACCGCCTCGCGGCACTCCTCGCGCGGTGTCGTATCCCCGACGAGGGGGTAGAGGTCGTAGGCGTCCTCGAGCGCGACGAGGTTGCGCGCGATGATCCCTGGCGGCGACGCCGGTGTGAATTCCCCGGTCCCGGCCCCGATCTCGATGAGCGTGCGGTAGAGCATCACTTGGCGCTCCGTGAGGGCGCGGTGCGCGGGCAGGTACTGCGGGTGCTCCGCGAGGATCGCGACGCTCTCGTAGACCTGGCGCAGCTCGTCGCTGATCTGGTCCGGCACCCCGGCGTCGATCATCGCGAGGATCCGCTTGCGCGCGCTTCCGGGGCCGTCGAGGATCAGGCGGCGCCGGTTCGTGAACTCCTCCATCGCGCCCGCGAGGGCCGTCATCTGGAGTTCGTCGAGGCTCGAGAAATAGTGCAGCACGTTCGCCGGGCTCATCGCGGCCTCCGCGGCGACCGCGCGCACGTTGATCGAGCGGCGGGGCCGGTTGCGGGCGACCCGCCAGAACGCCTTGATGATCTCGTCCCGGCGTTCGAGCCGGCGTCTCGCTGTCGCGTTCATGGGCCAAGCCTATCGGCGCGCGCCAGGTCTTTCCCTCGAACACGATCCCTGAAATCCTTGGAGGTGCAACCCGCACCCCGCCCGACCGATCGGAGACCCACGTGGACATGAAGACGACCCTCGAGGCGGCCCAGCGCACGGCCCTGAAGGACCGCGCGACCGCGGAACCCGGCGAGGCCAAGGAGCGCGCGGATCGCCGGCTCCTCGCGATCCGCGGCGCTCTCGGCGCGATCGGCGAGGCCGAGACCGCGGGCAAGGAGCGCCGCGAGCTCAGCCAGGACGACATGCTCGCCGTCGTCAAGAAGGAGGTCGCGAAGCGGGAGCAGAGCGCTTCGATCTACGACGAGGCCGGGGCGCCGGATCGCGCCGCCGCCGAGCGGCTCGAGGCCGACGCGCTCCGCGAGTTCTTGCCGCAGGAAACCTCCGAGGAGGAGGTCCGCGCGGCGGTCGCCGAGATCGTGGCCGCAGAGGGCCTCGCCGGCCAGGGCGGACGCGCGATCGGCGTGGTCATGGGCCAGCTCAAGACCCGCTTTGAGAACTTCGACAGCCGCGCCGCCGCGAAGATCATCCAGGAGGCGGTGTAGGCGATCCGCCCGCCCTCGCAGGCTCGGCGCCAGCGCCCGCCGCGTGGGCCGAGCCGAGTGGCACTCGCAGGAAGGCGCCGAGCAGGGTGCCCAGCACGCTCGCGAGGAGCACCCCGACCGCCGCGGACTGGAAGTGGAGATAGTACCCCGGCCCCATGCCCACGCCCAGGGAACCGATGACCACCGGCACCGCGGCGGCGAGCGCGCACACGATCGCCCAGGGCGGTGTGATGCGTGAGCGCCAGCTCAGGATCACCGGCACGAGTGCCAGCCCGGCAACCGCGGCTTGCTGCAGGAGGTGCAGAACGACTGCCGGCCAGGCCAGGATCCCGCTGTCCGGAGGGCCCGTCCATTCGTAGTTGATGAACGGGGCAATCGTCGCCAGCACCGAGGCACCCAGGATGGCGGCCAGGCTCGTCCAGGCGGGAAGTGGGTCACTGCGCATAATGTTCTCCCATCGGGTCTGTCACGCGTGTGTCTCGATCGGCCCGGCATACCGCGCTGGCGCGGCCGGCGGCTACGCGGGGATGTGCACGAATATCGGCTGAACCCAGGCCCGCCTGATCACGGGGCCAACGCGCACCCCCACGAGCGTGGCGAGCGCGATTCCGAGCAGGAACCCGAGGGGCGCTGCCAGGCTCAGCAGGTAAGAGAGGGGCGGCCTGCCACTCGCCACGAAGCCCACCACAGGGGGCAGCGCGGCGCCGACGACGCACAGCACCGCGCGCGGCATGGTGAGCATGCCGAACCAGCTATAAAACAGCGTCACGAGCGCGAGCCCCGCGGCAACAAGGTGCAGCAGCACGATCACCGCGAGGGCGAGCCAGGGGTTTGGCTCCGCGTCGGGGGCCCCCGGGGCGAAGCTCAGCATCGGGGAAATCGTGACGAGCAGTGAAGCGCCGAAAAAACAGGCCAGCCCGATCCAAGTGGGACTTGCGGAAGGTCGCACGATCCTCTCCCATCACGCGAGATACGGTGCCCCTCCCCGGACGACACCATGCTATTCGGTGCCCCGGACGAGCACTACCCGAAGGGGCCTCTTCCCGCTCATTTCACCCCATGAACACAGCGCCGCAGGCCCTGCACACCCTCAGCTTCGCTGGGCGTCGGGAAAATCCCTGATCGGGTCCTGCCGGCCGGCCGTTCGCCCCAGCAGGAAGCCGATCGCCGCGGCCCCGAGGGTTCCGAGGGCGATCGCCGGGAGCGGGAAGTGACCGGGGATGAGGGTCCACATGGTGTCTCTGGGGCCGTCGAACATGCGCGGCACGAGCGAGAAGGCGAGGATCGCGTAAAACCCGAGCCACCCGAGCACCTCGGCGCTGCCCCAGAGCATGAGCACGCCCGAGATGAGCAGGGCGGCGAATCCCATGAGCGTGAATCCCATGGCAAGGTTCCACTCATTGGGTCCCCCGCTCACAGGGTAAACACCCGTGTCCAACCAGTGCATCACGCGCGGCGTGAGGATGCACGCCATGCTGACGAGCGCACCTCCGAGTGTCCGCGCCCACCGAGTTCCCAGCATGATGTTCGCCTTCTCACTGCGTCAGCCAACCGAAACCCCCGGCGCCCAGCAAAGCAGAAACCCCCGCCCGCAAGAATCGGAACTCGCCGAGACTTGGGGCGGGGGCGTCTGGGAGGCGCCGGATCGGCGCCGGACTAGCGCGCCGAACTAGCGCACCGCGGCCGTGTCGGCCTCCGCCGCGGCCTCCTCCGCCGGGTCGACGACCCCGATCGACTGCGTGAGCCCCGCGTAGTATTCGGGGTTGCGGGCCCGGATCACGAGGCCGACGATGATCCCGCCGATGAACAGGATCGGCGTCGGCAGCAGGAGAAGCTGGTTGATGGGCCCCTCGAGCCCCGTCACGACCTCGAAGTTCGTGACGATCAGCACGAAGTCGACGGCCAGCCCGATCGCGCCGAGGACCGGGGCGATCGTGACGCGCCAAAGGCTGTGCCCGCGCCGATCCTTGATGAAGTACCAGACGACCGCGAACGCGGTCACGGCCTGCGCGAAGACGAGCCCCTGCACGCCCGTCGCGTACGTCCAGAGCGCGAGCCCGAGGAAGGGATCCGCCCCGATCACGATCGCGATCAGCACGCCGAGCGCCGAGAGCGCGGAGAGCGTGAGGCTCGCGGCGGCGGGCGACTGGCTCTTGGCGCTCGAGCAGCCGAGCGCGCGCGGCAGCAGCCCCTCGCGGCCGAGCGAGAACAGGTAGCGGGTGCAGGCGTTGTGGAACGACAGCACGCAGGCGAAGAAGCTCGTGACGATCAGGATCTTCATCGCAAATGCCGCCCACGCGCCCGCGAGCGATCCCGTGCCCTCGATGACCATCGTCTCGAACGCGTCGCTGCGCGCCATCTCGACGACGCCCTCGACGCCGAACGCAACGGTCAGGATCCAGAACGTGAACGCGTAGAAGATCCCGAGGAAGGCGATCGCGATGATGGTGGCGCGCGGGATCGTGCGCTCGGGCCGCTTCGCCTCCTCCGAGTAGATCGCGGTGCTCTCGAAGCCGAGGTAGGCGCCGAAACCGACCACGAACAGCGTGCCCGCCGCCGGCGCGAAGAACACGTTCGCCGGGTCGAAGGATGCGAAGCTCCACTGCTCCGGGCCGCCGTCTGCGAGCGCCGCGACCGCGAACACGAGCAGGATCGCGACCTCGAGCGTGAGGAGCACGGCGAGCACCTTCGCGCCGACATCGATCTTGCGATACCCGAGGAACGCGACGATCGCGACCGAGATGAGCGACCACACGCCCCACGGCAGGTCGAGCCCAAACAGCTCGGCGAAGGTGAACTGCGCGAAGAACCCGATGAAGCCGTAGAACGAGATCACGAGCGAGATATAGGCGAAGACCGTGACCGAGGAGACGCCGAGGCCGAACGGCTTGCCGAGGCCCCGCGACACGTAGGCGTAGAACGCGCCCGCGTTTCGAACGCTCTTCGACATCGCCGTGAATCCGAGGGCGAAGAAGATCAGCACGACGGCGCAGAACAGGATCGCGCCGGGCGCCCCGATCCCGCCCATTCGGAACGAGGTCACGGCCCCGCTGAGGATCACGGTGAGCGGCGCTGCGGCCGAGATCACGAAGAACACGATGTCCCACGTGCCCAGGCGACCCGATGCGAGCTCGGATCCGGATCCGGAACCGGCGGCGTGCTCCCCGGGCCCGCTCGCTGCCGGGTTCGCGCGCGTCCCTTCGGTGACTCTTGCTTCTGACATCTCGACTCCTTCGTCGGCACCGGCGCCCGTCTTTCGAACGCCGATCAATTTCATCTACCCGAACACTTCGTCAGGTAGTCTAAGCACAGATGGAAGGATTGAACAATGTTCGATAACGCTATTCGCCCTGATTCGGCCCCACTTCGGGCACGGGATCTCGGCGTCCCGTTCGATGGCGAGCCGGGCCCCCTCAACGCAATCACCGACGTTCCGGGCCTCGAGGTCGGGATGACGACGATCGTGCGCGACGAGCCGGAGGTCGCCCGCACGGGCGTGACCGCGATCCTTCCTCGCGGCCGCGAACGGGCCGGCGAGCCGTGCGCCGCCGGGATCGCCGTCCTCAACGGCAACGGCGAGCTCACGGGCCGCAGCTGGATCGAGGAGTCCGGCCAGTTCCAGGCCCCGATCGCGATCACGAACTCGCACGCCGTCGGCGCCGTGCACCGCGGCGTTGACGCCTGGATGGCCGAGCATCACCCGCGCTCGGCCGCCGCCTGGATGCTACCCGTCGTGGGCGAAACCTGGGACGGCTACCTGAACTCGATCAACGCCGACATTGTGCGGCCCGAACACGCCACAACGGCGCTCGACGGGGCGCGATCCGGAGCCGTCCCCGAGGGGAACGTCGGCGGCGGCACCGGCATGAACTGCTACGGCTTCAAGGGCGGGACCGGGACCTCCTCGCGAATCGTCCGATCGGGCGACGCCTCCTGGACCGTCGGCGTGCTCATGCAGGCGAACTTCGGATCCCGCTCCGAGCTGCGCATCGCCGGCCGACCGCTCGGCCGCGAGTCGCAGGCCCCGAACCCGATGGAGGAGAGCGGCTGGTTCGCCGAGGAGGCTGGCGCCGGACTCGCCGCGCGCGGCGGCGCCGGCAGTGTCATCGTCGTCGTCGCGACGGACGCCCCGCTGCTCCCGGATCAGTGCCGCGCGCTCGCTCGACGAGTGCCGCTCGGGCTCGCCCGCACCGGGACGACGGGCAGCCACTTCTCCGGCGACATCTTCCTCGCCTTCTCGACCGCGAACGCGGGCGGGCTCGGCTCCCGCATGACCGACGGCGGCGGGGGCGCGCTCGAGACCGTGACGCATGTGCCCTGGGGCGCGATCGACGAGCTCTTCCGCGCCGTCGTGGAGGCGACCGAGGAGGCCGTCGTGAACGCACTCGTCGCAGCGGAGACGACGATCGGCCGCAAGGGGCACGTGAGCCACGCCCTCCCCCACGCTGAGCTGCGGGCCGCATTCGGATCCCGCACGGCTTGAAATTCCGCGCATGATCGGGGAATTCCCCGATCATGCGCTCATTGCACAGCCCGCCGCGCCCCCTGCAAAGCGACGAGTGCTTACAATTCTGGCGAGCGCTTCGGCGCGCGGACAGGGCGGTCCGTCGAGGTGCCGCCCGGAAACGGGGAACCACGATGACTGCACAGACTGTGGCTGGCGGGGGCACGGCTGCCCCCGGGCTCAGCCGCCGAACACTCGGAGTCCCGGCGATCACGCTCATGATCATCGCCGCCTCCGCTCCGCTGACCGTCGTGGCGGGCGGCGTCACGACCTCGTTCGCGGTGACCGGCTCGCTCGGCGTGCCGCTCGGCTTCCTCTTGATCGCCGTGATCCTGACCGTCTTCGCGGTCGGGTACACCGCAATGGGACGGTTCATCACGAACGCCGGCGCCTTCTACGCGTACATCGCCCAGGGCCTCGGCCGGCCGCTCGGCGTCGGCGCCTCGCTCGTCGCGCTCGTCTCCTACAACGCCATGCAGGTGGGCATCTACGGCCTCTTCGGCTTCCAGCTCTCCATGTTCCTCGAGGCGAAGTTCGGCTTCTCCTCGCCGTGGTGGCTCTGGATCCTGCTCTGCATCGTCGTCGTCGGCGTCCTCGGCGTCAACCGCGTCGACCTGTCGGCGAAGGTGCTCGGCGTGCTCGTCGGCTTGGAGTTCCTGGTCGTGATCGTGTTCGACATCATCTCGCTCGGGGTCGCCCCCGAGGGTGTGTCGACCGCGACCCTCAACCCCTCGGCGCTCTTCGGCCCGGCGCTCGGCCTCATCCTCGTCTTCGGCGTCGCCGCCTTCATGGGCTTCGAGGGCGCCGCGATCTACGGCGAGGAGGCGAAGGATCCGAAGCGCACCGTGCCGCGGGCGACCTACGCCGCGGTCGCGATCATCGGCCTCTTCTACGCGTTCAGCGCGTGGGCGTTCTCCGTCGGGATCGGGCCGTCCGAGATCGTCGCGCAGTCGCAGGCCGCGGGCCCCGACCTCATGTTCATCTTCATGACCGAGCACTCGAGCGTGCTGCTCGCAGACGTCATGACGCTCCTCTTCCTCACGAGCCTCTTCGCCTCGCTGCAGTCGTTCCACAACGCCGTCGCGCGCTACTTCTTCTCGCTCGGCCGCGAGGGCGTGCTGCCCGCGTGGTTCTCGCGCACGAGCAAGGCTGGCGCGCCGTGGGCGGGATCCGTCGCCCAGACCGTGATCGCGCTCGTCGTCGTGATCGGCTTCGCGCTCGCCGGTGAGGCGTTCGGCGGCGCCGCGGCGCTCGGCGAGCTGTCGTTCCTCTACCCCGTGCTCACGATGTTCACGTGGCTCACGAACACGGGCGCCGCGGGTCTCGTGCTCCTCATGGCCGTCATCGCCGCGGCGGTGATCGGGTTCTTCCGCAGGGATAAGCGCGGGCTCGGGATCTGGACCACGGTCATCGCGCCGCTGGTGTCCGGACTCGCCCTCGCGTGGGTGTTCGTCATGATTCTCATGAACTTCCCACTCATGATGGGACAGGAGGAGCCCGACGTCACCACCTTCGTCCTCCCCGGCCTCATCTTCGCCGCGGGAATCATCGGCATCATCTGGGGGCTCGTGTTGCGCGGGAGCCGGCCGGAGCTCTACCGGCAGATCGGCCACGGCACGGAGCCCGGCGCCTACGGAACCGAGTTGATCGGCGTCGTCGACGAGGAGTAACCGCAGCTCCCGGAGGGGCTCGGGCTTTGGCCCGGCCCCCTCTCGCGTGTCCGCTGGCGGGAATGTCAGAGGTCGTGGCTATCCTGTGGGCATGGAGACGGGGTCTGAGGGCACAGCCGATCGCGCGGCGAGCGTGATTGGCGCGGGATCTGGCGCGGGTTCGGGATCCGGCGCGAGCGCGGGGTCTGCGCCCGCGATCGAGGCGGTGGGGCTCTCGCGCTCGTTCGGAGCGACGCAGGTCGTCGTCGACGCGTCGCTCAGCGTCGCCGCCGGGGAGATCACGGCGCTCGTCGGCCCCAACGGCAGCGGCAAGACGACCCTCATGCTCATGCTCGCGACCCTGCTCAGGCCGGATTCGGGCGCGATCCGGATCGCCGGGCACGACACGATCACGGAGACGGCGGCAGCGCGCGCCGCGCTCGGCTGGATGCCGGACGTGCTGGGCTCGTGGGACTCGCTCACCGTGCGCGAGACGCTCCTGATGGCGTGCGAGATGTACGGGATCAGGGGCGGATCTGCGCACGCGCGCACGGACGCGCTGCTCGCGGCGACCGCGCTGGGCCCGCTCGCGCAGCAGCGCACGCACACGCTGTCGCGCGGCCAGAAACAGCGGCTCAGCCTGGGGCGCGCGCTCGTGCACGAGCCGCGGGTGCTGCTGCTCGACGAGCCGGCCTCCGGGCTCGATCCCGAGGCGCGTATCGCGCAGCGCGAGGCGCTGTCGCGGCTCGCGTCCGAGGGCGTCGCGATCCTCATCACGAGCCACGTGCTCGACGAGCTCGAGCAGCTCGTGACCAACGCGGTGTTTCTGCGGGAAGGGCGCACCGTGCCGGCGGGCGCTGGCACGGTTGCGGTCGCTGGCGCGGTTGCGGTCGCGGGTGGCCGGTCGCCCGCGGAGGCCGCGGAGGAGGCCGCGGAGCCCACGATCGACTGGCGGATCAGGGCGCTGGACCAGGCGACGCTCGAGCGGGCGCTCACCGAACTCGGCGTGGCATGGACCGCGCGTGCCTCCCTCGCCGGCTCGCACTGCACCGTGTCGCTCGGCGGCGACGCGCGGGCGGCCGAACTCCTGGCGGCGCTCGTCGCTCGCGGGGTGGGCGTCGTGGAGTTCTCGCCCGCGAGCGGGCTACTCGAGCGCGCCTTTGTGGGGCAGCGCGGTGTCGGGCTGGGCGGCGCAGGCAAGGCACAGACGGCGAGCGGCAATTCGGAGGCGGGGTCATGACCAGGATCGACGAGGCACTGCCCGTCCCGCTGCAGAATTCGACGTCGCGGCCGCCAGGGTTCTGGCGCGGCACGGCCCTCATCGCGAAGCTCGAGCTCATGCAGCGGCGGCGATCCCGCACCCTGTGGGTCCTCGGGATCGTCTGGTTCGTGATCATCGGGGTCGTGACCCTGCTCAGCTGGTTCGTGCTCAGGGCGATCGCTGGCGACAGCCCGAGCGCCGTCGACACCTACCCGATGTTCTCGCTCATCGTGTACTTCGTGCTGCTCTTCGGCTCGCTCGTCGCGCCAGCGATCTCGGCCGGGTCGATCGGCTCGGACCGCACGGGAGGCACGCTCGCGACCACGCAGGTGACGCTCGTCTCGACCTGGTCGATCCTGCTCGGGAAGGCGCTCGCGGCCTGGCTCACGGGCATCGCGTTCCTCGTCGTGGCCTCGCCGTTCCTGATCCTGAGCCTCGCGCTTGCGCGCTTCGATGTGCGGCAGCTGCTGCTCGCGCTGCTCGGGCTCGTGCTGCAGATCGGGCTTTTCACGATCATCGGCGTGGGCCTCTCCGCCTGCATCTCGTCGCAGGTGTTCGCGATCGTCACGGCGTACCTCATCGTGGCGCTGCTCTCCGTCGGCACGCTCATCGCGTTCGCGCTCGCGGTCGGCACAACGACGAAATACGTCGAGATCGAGTACCGCAGCCTCTCGAGCGAATACTGGGCTGAACAGGCGAAGTGCGAGCCCGCCGGCGACCCCGAGTGCGTCGAGGCGATCCCGCTCGACTGCGAGACAATCACGAGCAGCGTACCCGTGACCCAGTACGACCGGTTCTGGTGGATCCTGTCGATGAACCCGTACGTGGTGCTCGGCGACCTCGCGACGACCGGCACCGACCCGTCCGACGGCGAGGATCTTTTCGCCATAGTCTCGGTCACGGTGCGATCCGCCCAGATCGCCCCGGACACGCCGCGGGGCTGGGACAACTGCGTGGCGCCCGTCACTGAGGAGGAGGCGATCGGTTCGGAGACCGCGGGCACGATCCCGGTCTGGTGGATCGGCCTGCTGCTCCAGGGCGCGCTCGCGGCCGGCGCGCTCGGCGCGGGCTACGCGCGCTTGCGCACCCCGGCGCGCAAGCTCCCCAAGGGCACCCGCATCGCCTAGCTGGAGTTGCTTGGGGCGTGGTGAACGCTCGAGCGAGATGAAGCCCTCCGGAGGGATGGGGTGTTCCGCAACTCACATCCTGTGCCGAGGCACCTCACACCTCACGCGTCTCCGCCTCGCTGCCGCGCTCGCCCTGAGTTCTGCGTCCAAACCGGACTGTCTGCCCAAAAACTTGCATTTGAACGCCGATCTCCGGCTGAACGCTGCGGGGTCGCGACGCCTACTCGGGGAACCACGCCACGCGCCCCTCTACCCCGCCGAAACTGCGCTGCCTGCGCGATTTATCAGTGATAACAGGGGCAGGCAGCGCAGTTTCGGCAAGGCGGCGGGTGCGGGTTAGGCGGCGCCCTCGAACATGCTCGTGACCGATCCGTCCTCGAAGACCTCGTGGATCGCCTTCGCAAGCAGCGGCGCGATCGACAGCACCGTCAGCTTGTCGAACCGCTTCTCCGGGCCGACCGGGAGCGTGTCCGTCACGACGACCTGGTCGATGAACTCCTGCGAGAGGTGCTCAGTCGCGCGGCCCGAGAAGATCGCGTGCGTGCAGGCGATCGTAACGCCGCGGGCGCCGTTCTTCTTGAGCGCCTCGGCGGCCTTCGCGATCGTGCCGCCCGTGTCGATCATGTCGTCGACGACGACGCACCAGCGATCCCGGACCTCACCGACGATGTCGTGCACCGACACCTGGTTCGGCACGAGCGGATCCCGGCGCTTGTGGATGATCGCGAGCGGCGCGTCGAGCTTGTCGCTCCAGATGTCGGCGACGCGCACACGGCCCATATCGGGCGAGACGACCGTGAGGTCGTCGCGGGCGATCGTCTTCCTGAAGTGGTCGAGCAGCACAGGCATCGCGAAGAGGTGGTCGACCGGGCCGTCGAAGAAGCCCTGGATCTGCGGCGCGTGCAGGTCGACCGTCATGATCCGGTCCGCACCCGCGGCCTTGAAGAGGTCAGCGACGAGACGTGCGGAGATCGGCTCGCGGCCGCGGCCCTTCTTGTCCTGGCGCGAGTACGGGTAGAAGGGGGCCACGACGGTGATCCGCTTCGCTGAGGCGCGCTTGAGCGCGTCGACCATAATGAGCTGCTCCATGAGCCACTCGTTGATCGGGTTCGTGTGCGACTGGATCACGAAGGCGTCCGCACCGCGCACGCTCTCGTCGAAGCGCGCGTAGAGCTCACCGTTCGCGAAGGTGCGAGCGTCGGTCGGCACGAGCTCCGCCCCCAGCTCGTCGGCCACCTGCTGGGCGAGCTCGGGGTATGCCCGGCCCGTAATGAGGACGAGCTTCTTCTGGCCCGCCATCTCGATCTTGCTCATCGGTGCGATATTCCTTCTCCGCTAGTTTCCACCGTTTGCCGCGCCTGGCGTGTCCACGTCCTGCGCCCGAAGCGCCGCTTCCGCGGTGCTCGTGCCGGGTCGATGTTCGGTGACCCACCCCTCGATGTTCCGCTGCGGCGCCACGTTGAGCGCCAGGGACCCCGAGGGGACGTTCTTTCGCACGACCGTGCCCGCTGCCGTGTACGTGCCATCCTCAATGGTAACGGGCGAGATCAGCACATTCTTCGATCCGATCCGAACGGCATCGCCGATGACGGCCTGATGCTTGTTCACCCCGTCGTAGTTCGCGACGATCGTGCCTGCGCCCACGTTGCTGCCGGTGCCGATCGTCGCGTCGCCGATGTAACTCAGGTGAGGGATCTTGCTGCCGTCGCCCACCTTCGCGTTTTTCGTCTCCACGAATGCGCCGATCTTGCCGGCGACGCCGAGCTCGGTGCCGGGGCGGATGTAGGCGAAGGGCCCGACGTCGACGCGGTCGCCGAACACGGCGAGGGTCGCCTCGCTCCGGCGGATCCGCGCGCCCTCCCCGACCTCGCAGTCGACGAGCGTCGTGTCCGGCCCGATGCTCGCGCCGCCCGCGATCGTCGTCGCGCCCTGCAGGAAGGTGCCGGGCAGGATCTCGGTGTCCGCGCCGATCGACACGTCCGCCTCGATCCACGTGGTCGCGGGATCCTGAATCGACACGCCGTTGCGCTGGTGCTCGCGTACGATGCGCGCGTTGAGCTCGCGGCCCGCCTCGGCGAGCTGCGCACGGTCGTTCACGCCCGCGATCAGCCACGGATCATCGGTCGCGACGGCCTCGACGCCGCCGCCCGAGGCGAGGATCCGCGCCGCGGCGTCGGTGAGATACTTCTCCCCCTGCGCGTTGTTCGTGTCGATCTCGGCGAGCGCGGCCTGCAGCGCGCGGCGCGCGAAGACGTAGATCCCGCCGTTGATCTCGGTGACGCGGCGCTGCGACTCGGTCGCGTCCTTCTCCTCCACGATCCCGGTCACGGCGCCGTCGGCGTCGCGCAGGATCCGCCCGAGGCCCGTGGGGTTCGAGAAGATGGCCGACAGCATGGTCATGGCGCGCCCGCCGTCGAGATGCCCGCGGACCAGGCGCTCGAGCGTCGGGACGTCGATAAGCGGGACGTCGCCCGAGAGCACGACGACGGAGCCGTCGAAGTCGTCCGGCAGGGCGGCAATCGCCTGCTCGACCGCTCGGCCGGTGCCGGGCACCTCGTCCTGATCCACAATCACGGTGTCGGGGGCGTGCTCGAGAATCGCCTCGGACACGCGCTCGCGCTCGTGACGAACGACAGCGATCACGCTGTTCGGAGAGAGGCCCGCCGCAGTATCGAGCACGTGGGCGATGAGCGAGCGTCCGCCGATCCGGTGCAGCACCTTGGGGAGTGCCGACTTCATGCGGGTGCCCTGCCCCGCAGCGAGGATGACGACCGCGAGCGACCGTTCTGCCATGTGTGTGGTCCTTCCTGCCTGCGACGGAGCACCGGGATCCCGAGTCGGTGAACCGGCTGCCGCGCTCCGCCCCTAGGATTCGAACCTAGACCTCACAGCTCCAAAGGCTGTCGTGCTGCCATTACACCAAGGCGGAATGTGCCGAAAAGGCACGGGTAATAGTCTGCCAGACTCGCCGGGCCCGCAAGTTCGCGGGTTCTCAAGCTCTGAAGCAGCGGGGAATCGGCCCGGGAGTGACGCGGCGAGCCAAATTCCTCGATAATGGAGGGATGAAGCACGAGGACGAGGTCGACCGGATCATCGCGGATTGGAGCAACGCCCGCCCCGATCTCGACCTCGCACCGCTCGCGATCTTCTCGCGACTGTGGCGCGTGAGCAAGCATCTGGACCGGGCGCGCTCGCACGCATTCGAGCGTTCCGGGCTCACGAGCTGGGAGTTCGACGTGCTCGCGGTGCTTCGGCGGAGCGGGGAGCCGTACAGGCAGAGCCCCAAGGTGCTCGTGCAGCAGACCATGGTGTCGAGCGGCACGATGACGAACCGGATCGACCGCCTCGTCGATCGCGGGCTCGTGCACCGGCTCACCGACCCGAACGACGGGCGCGGGGTGCTCGTTGAGATCACGCCGCTCGGGCTCACGCTCGTGGACGCCGCGATGACCAGGCTGAGCGACGCCGAGGAGCGCATGCTCGGCGGGATGCCCCGGTCAGAGCGGGATCGCCTGCAAGCGCTACTGCGCAGGCTCGCGTCGAGCATCGACCGCTTCGAGCCGGTCACTGAGCCGATCACCCTCCCCGACCACGACTGACCGCCGCCCACGGCTCCGCGGCCCCGTCGCTCCGCTAGGAATAGTGCGGAGGCGGGGTGCGGAGCGAGCCCTCGGCGACTGATTCGAAGGCCGTCGCGTAGGCGAGGAGCGCCTGATCGTCGTAGGCTCGGCCCGCGAACGTGAGACCCACGGGCATCCCAATGTCCGCCATGATCCCCATCGCGACCGTCACGGTCGGGATCCCAAGGTGCCGGATCGCGTAGTTGCCGTTCGAGAAGAACACGCCGTTCGACCAGGCGTGATCCGCCGCCGCCAGGTCCACGTCGGCGTTCGCCGCCCCCACGTCGGCGTTCGCGGGGAACACGACCCCGTCGAAGCCCTCGGCCTCAAGCCACGACTCGAAGAGCTCGCCGCGCAGCTGCACGAGCCCGCGCAGCCCGTCCGCGAAGTCGGCCCGCTCGCGCGGATCCTGAATGTCGCCCTTCGCCATCCCGACCGTCGCGCGGTACCGGTTCTCGTAGTCCTCGACCTCCTCGTAGCGATCGGGCAGCGCGCCGGGCGGCTGCGGGAAGATCCGGTCGAGATCGACGACCCCCAGATCCGGGATCGCGGGATCGCCGTTCGCGCGCAGGAAGTCGTCCCACCCGAACGCCAGGAAGTGGTTGAATTCCGTCTCCATCCAGCCCTCGGGCAGCACGCCGAGCTCACCGACGTTCTCCTGGCCGGGTCGGTCGCCTTCGTACTGCTCGATCAGGGGGAACCCGGTCTCGATCACCTCGGCGCCCGCGGCTTCCAAGCGTGCCCGGGCTGCGTCGAACAGGGTCAGCACGCTCGGCCGTACCCGGATGGGGAAGTTGGGGTCTTTGCCGAGGTACATGCGCGGCACCGCGAAGCGTTTCCCCCGCAACGCGTCAGGATCCTGCAACCCGAGGTAGGTGTCCGGCCGGTGCTCGCTGGGCTTGGGCAGCGGGATGACGTCCTGGTTGCGCCAGAAATCACCGCGCGTGTCCGGATCATCCTGCACGAGCACGTCCAACAGGCGCAGCATGTCCGGCATCGACCGCGTGTGCGGCACCACCACGTCCCGTGCGGGAAACAGGGGCCAGTTACCGCGAATCGAGAGGATCCCCCACGACGGCGTATACGCGCACAGGGCGTTGTTTGAGGCGGGGCTACGCCCCGACGACACCGTCTCTTCCCCCATCCCGAACACCGCCAGATTCGCCGCCGTCGCCACCCCGGACCCGTTCGAGGAGCCCGACGCGTACGCTGCCGCCAAATAGTCCCGGTTGTAGGGGCTTTCCGCACGCCCGTACACGCCACGCTGCATGCCACCATCGGCCATCGGCGGCATGTTCGTCTTCCCGATCAGCACCGCCCCCGCCTCACGCAGCATCCGCACCGTAAACGCATCCCACCGAGCGACCAGGTGCTCAAACGCCGGCGACCCCGCCGCGACCGTGAGGCCCTCGACCATGTAGGAGTCCTTCACCGTGAACGGCACCCCTTCCAAGGGGCGCGCCTGCCCGGCAGCCCACCTCCGGTCAGACTCCGCCGCCTGCGCGAGCGCGTCAGGGTTCATGACCGGGATCGCGTTCAGCCCCTCCGGGCCCGTGTCATACCGCTCGACACGCGCCAGATACCCCGCCACCAGGGCAGACGGCGTCACCGCCCCCGACGCAAACGCGTCAAGCACCCCCGCGATATCCGCCTCAAGCAACTCAACACCCCCGGCCAGCTCTGGATCCCGCGCCGTCGCGTCCGAATTCGTCATTCGCTTCCCCGTTTCTCGCTGCTGGTACTCTGGAACCACCGTACTGAAAATAGTTTCAGTAGTTCCTCGAACGGTGTCAAGTGCCCCGGCGCGCCGGGCATGGAATCGAGCGAGGCCGCCGCGCCGCGGGCGGCGTCGGATGAGCAGAACGGGGCCCACCGGTGCACAGGACGCAAGGAGCCAGCATGAGCGAGACCACGAGGGACCACATCCTCGCGGCCTGCGCGCGAGTCATCTCCCGCGCCGGGCTCACCGGCTTCCGCATGAGCGACGTCGCCCGCGAGGCCGGGGTCTCCATCGGGCTCCTCCCCTACCACTTCGGCGACCGCGACGGGCTCCTGCAGGCCGCCCTCGATCACGTCAACGAGGGCACGGCGGATCGCGCCGCGAGGATCCCGAGCGCGAGCAGCCCGGGCGGCAGGCTCGAGGCCCTCCTCTGCTCGGAGTTCGGCGAGGAGGCCGCGATCCGGGAGGGCTCGATCGCCTGGAACGAGCTGCGGGCGAAGGCCGTGTTCTCGCCCGCGCAAGCGGACGCGGTCGCCCGCTCCACGGGCCGCTGGCAGGCTGAGGCCCGCGCCCTCATTGCGGAGGCGGCCCCGGATCGCGACGCCGACGCGCTCGCCCTGATCCTCACGGCGCTCGTCGAGGGCCTCTCGGGGCGCTGGCTCACGGGGCAGATCTCTAGCGCTGCCGCCCAGGAGGCGGTGCGCGACGCGCTCTCGGGGCTCGGCTTCAGTGCCCGAGACGGGGGCGGCGACGACGACGGCGCCGATCCGCACTCCGCGCCTAGACTCACATGCACAGCATCGACACCGGAAGCACAGGAGCAATGACCGAGAACAGCACAGGGACTTCGCACGACGGATTGCAGCGCGGCCTCTCCAACCGGCATCTCCAGCTCATCGCGATCGGCGGCGCGATCGGCACCGGCCTCTTCCTCGGCTCAGGCAAGGTCATCAGCCTGACCGGCCCCTCGGTGCTCTTCATCTACGCGGTGATCGGGATCATGATGTTCTTCGTCATGCGCGCCCTCGGCGAGATCCTGCTCTCGAATCTCAACTACAAGACGTTCGGCGACATCGCAAAGGACCTGATCGGGCCGTGGGCGGGATTCGTCGTGTCATGGACGTACTGGTTCACCTGGGTCGTCATCTGCGTCGCCGACATCATCGCCATCACGAGCTACGTCGACTACTTCAACCCCGAAATCCCGAACTGGATCCCCGCGCTCATCGCGGTCATCGCGCTCATGATCCTGAACCTGCAGCCCGTGCGCTTCTTCGGCGAGTTCGAGTTCTGGTTCTCGCTCATCAAGATCGTGGCGATCCTGGGCCTGATCGCGGTCGGGATCATCATGCTCGTCACGGGGTTCCAGAATCCGGACACGGGTACGAGCGCCTCGCTCGCGCACCTCTGGGAGCACGGCGGGCTCTTCCCGTTCGGAGCGAGCGGGTTCCTCCTCGGCTTCCAGCTCGGGATCTTCTCCTTCATCGGGGTCGAGCTCGTCGGTACGGCTGCCGCAGAGACGAAGGACCCGCACCATAACCTCCCGCGCGCGATCAACTCGATCGTGCTGCGCGTCCTCATCTTCTACATCGGCGCGCTCACGGTCATCATGGCGATTACCCCGTGGGACCAGCTGGATCCCGACAAGAGCCCGTTCGTGACGACATTCGCGTACGCGGGCTTCGGCACGGCGGCGCTCGCGATCAACGTCGTCGTGCTGACCTCGGCGGCGTCGAGCGCGAACTCCGGGTTCTACTCGGGCACGCGCATGATGTTCGCGCTCTCCAAGGACGGCCACGCGCCGAAGCGGTTCTCGCTCGTCGACGGGCGCGGCGTGCCGCGGCAGGCCGTCTTCTTCTCCACGGTGTTCATCCTCACGTCGGTGCCGATCCTGCTCGCGGGCGACAGCGTGATCGCGGCGTTCACATTTGTCACCTCGGTCGCCTCGACGTTCATCCTGTTCATCTGGAGCATGATCCTGATCAGCTACCTGCGCTACATCAGGCTGCACCCGGATCGCCACGACTCGTCGAACTTCCGCGCGCCGCTTCCGCATCTCATGCCGTGGGTCGTGCTCGCGTTCTTCGCGTTCATCGCGTGCACGCTCGTGCTCGCGGACGATACGCGGCTGCCGTTCCTCTGCACGCCCGTGTGGTTCGTCGGCCTCGCAATCGCGTGGCAGTTCCGGAAGCGGGCGCTCATGCGCGACGGCCGCCCGCTCACTTCGGCGGTCGCCCTCCCCGGCTCCGCCGAAGACCAGGAGTAGCCCCCCGGTGTGGGAAGCTTGGGGCGTGACCGTGCGCGTTGGATTCATCGGCTCGGCGCACTCGGTTGCCCGCCTCACGGCCGGGGGTGCGCAGGTGCCAGCCGTCGAGCTGCGCACCTACCCATACGAGGACCCGCACGAGACCTCGGCGCAGTACGCGGCCGCCCTCGCCGAGAACGACGTCGTCTGCTTCTCCGGCACGATCGCCCACTACCACCGCGACCGCAGCCTCGACACGGAGATTCCCGTCCTCGTCGGCCGGTTCTCCGACTACACCCTCGCGTCCTCGCTCCTCGCGGCGACCGCGGGGGCGATCGGCTCCCCGGCCGTTGCGGCCTCCCCGGCCGCGCGTGCAGACCCTCGCCCGCTCAGCATCGCGCAGCTCTCGATCGACATGCCGAACCCCGAGATCGCGGGCACGGTGGCACGGGACACGGGTGTTGAACTGCAGCCGGATCAGGTATTCGACTATCGCTGGGTGTATCAACCGCGCTTTACGCGCCCCGTCGACGTCGCAGACGTTGTCGCCTTCCACGTGCATCGGCGGGAACAGGCGGGTGCCCGCCTCGCGATCACGAGCATCCACGCGGTCTTCGACCGACTGTCCGCCGAGGGCCTCCCGGTCATGTACATGATCGACTCGCAACAGCGCGATCTCGATCTGCTCCGCATGGCGCAGCAGCGCGTCTCGGTGCGCAGGCTCGAGGGCGCGCTGCTTGCGGTCGTCACCCTCTCGACGCAGCACGCGCTCGAGCCGGGGGCCCCCGGCTCCGAGCAGCGCGACGAGCTCGTGGGGATCCTGAGCAGCTTCGCGACTCCGGTGCAGCATCGGCTTGCCT
This sequence comes from Leucobacter luti, assembly GCF_050310065.1. Taxonomy (GTDB): domain Bacteria; phylum Actinomycetota; class Actinomycetes; order Actinomycetales; family Microbacteriaceae; genus Leucobacter; species Leucobacter luti_B. The sequence continues at coordinate 2,474,476 of NZ_CP190007.1, forward strand.
CGTGGCAGCGTGGCGGCCTCGACATGTTCTACACCACCCGGGCCGAGTTCGACGCGCGCCTCGGAGACCTCACCGGCGCGATGCGGCGCACCGGGGGTGCTGTGACCCTCGGCGTCGGGATCGGCGCGCACATGTACGAGGCGGAGGATCGCGCGCTGCAGGCGCTCCGCCGCGCAATCGCGGAGAGCCCCATGAGCGCGTTCATGGTCGACGAGGACTCACGGGTGCAGGATCTCCTCGACGAGCGCGCCGCAGCCTCCGAGTCGCGGCACACAGCCCCCTGGCTCGTGGCGCTTTCGTCCCGCGCAGGCATGCATTCAAGGTCGCTCACGCGGTTCTTCGGATTCCTCGCCACCCGCGATTTTCGCCCGTTCACGGCCGCAGAGTGGGCGACCGCCAGCCAGACCTCCGCGCGCACGGCGGAGCGCGCCCTCAGGAAGCTGCTCGACGCGGACGCCATCACGGTCATCGGCCAGGAGCAGCCTCTCGACGCGGGGCGGCCGCGGTCCGTCTACGCGCTCTCGCCCCGCACCGAGGCCTCGGCCCGCCGCCACTTCGCGGATCAGGCCCGCGGTCAGAGCATCTGACGCGTCCACCGGCACGCCTCGCCCCGCGCGTTGACACCGCACTCCGATCCGTCTAGTCTCGCATTTAGCGACACTCAAACGACACATTCAAAGATGAGGTGAATTCCCGAAGATGAGAATCGTCAGCGCCGAAATACGGGTGATCGAGGTCCCGCTCAAGGTCCCGTTCATCGTCTCCTACGCGAGATACGACGTGATGCCGAGCATTATTCTCACGCTCACGACCGACACCGGCCTGGTCGGCTACGGCGAGTCCGTTCCCGACGAGCACGTCACGGGCGAGACCGTGGAGTCCGTCGTCGCGGCGCTGCGGGATCAGCTGCTGCCCGCGCTCCGGGACACCGATCCGAGCAACCTCCTCCAGGTGCACGAGCGCATGGACGGCGCGCTCCTCGGCAACGGCGCGGCCAAGGCCGCGGTCGACATCGCCTGCTGGGACCTGCTCGGCAAGCGCGCGGGCCTCCCGATCCACGCGATCCTCGGCGGGCGAAAGCCCGAGCAGCCGATGATCGCGAAGGTGCTGAGCATCCTCCCCCCGGAGGAGGTCGCCGCCCAGGCGAAACAGGCCGTCGAGCAGGGATTCACCCATCTGAAGATGAAGCTCGGGATCGATGCGGCGCAGGACGTCGCGAGCGTCGCCGCGGTGCGCGGCGCGGTCGGATCCGGGATCCGGATCCGGGTGGACGCGAATCAGGGCTGGCGGGATGTTTCGACGGCCCGCCGCATGATCGCCGCGATCGCCCCCTACGACATCGACTGGATCGAGCAGCCGATCCTCGCCGACGACATCGACGGTTTCCGCCGCCTCCGCCCCCACACCGACGCGGTCATCATGGCCGATGAGGCCGTCATCACCTCCGGCGACGTCGCGCGCCTCGTGCGCGACGATTCCGTCGACATGGTGAACCTCAAGCTCATGAAGTCGGGCGGGATCCTGCCGTGTCAGCGCCTCGCGACCCAGGCCGCCCTCGGCGGGCTCGCGGTGCAGGTCGGCTCGATGCTCGAGACCAGCGTGTCCTCCGCCGCAGGCTACCACCTCGCCCTCGCACACCCGAACATCGTCTCGACCGAGCTGTCTGGCCCCGTCGCCTTCGCGGATGAGCCTGGCGACCTGCACTTCCCGCTCCCCCACGTCGAGATCACCGACCGCCCCGGCCTCGGCGTCACCCTCGACCCGACCGTTCTCACCCGCATCACCGTCTCAGCGAAGGAGCTGACCATCTCATGAGTTCGACCCCCTCAGTGACGCAGGAGGCCCCTCCGCAGAAGTCCCCGTGGCGCGACCGGATCAAGATCCCGCACACCTACGCGATCATCCTGTCGATCGTGATCCTGGTCGGCGTGCTCTCCTACGTGATCCCGTCGGGCGAGTTCGAGCGCGTGGACGCTGACGGCCGACTCATGGTCGTGCCCGGCACGTTCGAAACGATCACCAAAACGCCCCTCGCCCCGTTCGACATCGTCACCGCGATCCCGCGCGGCATGCAGGCCGCGGCCCAGATCGTCTTCTACATCTTCCTGGTCGGGGGCGCGTTCGGAGTGATCCGCGCGACCGGCGCGATCGACGCGGGCATCAACCGCCTCGTCCAGAAGATCGGCAAGAGCGAGCGGCTCATCATCCCGCTCGTGATGATCGTGTTCTCGGTGCTCGGCTTCACGACCGGCATGGCCGAGGAGTGCATCATCTTCGTGCCGATCGGGATCGGGATCGCCCTGTCCCTCGGCTACGACGCGATCGTCGGCACGGCGATGGTCTCGATCGGGGCGGCCTCCGGATTCGTCGGCGGCATGATGAACCCGTTCACGGTCGGCGTCGCCCAGGGCATCGCCGAGGTTCCCCTGTTCTCCGGCTTCTGGTTCCGCGCCGCGGTGTTCCTGCCGATCCTCCTCGTCGCGATCTTCTACGTCATGCGCTACGCGGCCCGGGTCAAGCGAAACCCCGAGTCCTCGATCCTGTACGGCCGCATCGGCGGCGTCGGCTCGACCGAGTACGCCGTGAGCGAGGAGATCCCGCCCCTCACGAAGCGGCGCGGGATCGTCCTGATCCTGCTGGCGCTCGGGATCGCCATCAACATGTACGGCGTGTTCAACTGGGGCTGGTTCCTCGACCAGCTCGCGGCGAACTTCTTCATCGTCGCGATGGTCTCGGGGATCGTCGGCGGGCTCGGCATCAACGGCTCGTTCACGAACCTCGTCGAGGGCATGCGCACGGTCGTGTTCGGCGCGCTCGTCGTCGGCTTCGCCCGCGCGATCCTCGTCGTGATGCAGGACGGCCAGACGCTCGACACGATCGTGAACGCGATCGCGGAGGGGATCTCGCACTGGCCGCCGACGCTCACCGTGCTCGGCATGTTCGCGTTCCAGGCCGTGCTGAACTTCTTCATCCCATCGGGCAGCGGCATGGCGGCCACGACCATGCCGCTCATGGTGCCGCTGTCTGATCTGCTCGGGATCGACCGCCAGGTCGCCGTGCTCGCCTTCCAGTACGGCGACGCGATCACGAACTCCATCATCCCGACCTCGGGCGCCCTGATGGGGTACCTGGCGGTCGCGCGGATCCCCTACGAGCTCTGGGTCAAGTTCATCTGGAAGCTGATCGCCGCCTGGCTCGTGATCGCGGCGCTCGCCCTCGTCGTCGGCGCGGTCTGGGGAGTGCCGACCTGATGACAGGCACGAACTCGCGGATCCCGGCGGCGGGCGGCGACGCGCGCGTCGTCGGGATCCGGGACCATCTCGCCGCGCACCCGGAGCCGAGCTGGCGCGAGACCGGCACCGCGGAGTACCTCGCCGAGCTCATGCGCGGCGCGGGCCTCGAACCGCGGCCGTTCGCGGACTTCCCCGGTTTCTTCGTCGATGTCGGGCCCGGATCGCCGCTCGTCGGGCTGCGCGGCGACCTCGATGCGCTGGCGCACGAGACGCCCGAGGGGCCGATTGTGGCGCACTCGTGCGGGCACGACGCGAATCTCGCGATCGTCGCCGAGACGATGCTCCGGCTCGCGGAGGTCGCCGCGGAGCTCCCGCACGCTGTGCGCGCCGTGTTCCAGCCGGCGGAGGAGCAGGGTAACGGCGCGGCCTCGGTCGCGGAGCTCGGCGTCGTTGACGAGCTCACGTACCTGTTCGGGGTGCACCTCCGTCCGGGCAACGAGCTGCCGGCGCCGCTCTTCGCCCCGGCCATCTCGCACGGATCCTGCTGCTTCGTGCGTGGGAGGATCACGGGCAGCGACCACCACGGCGCGCGCCCGCACCAGGGGGTCAACGCGATCGAGGTGGCGGCCGCCTTTGCGTCGCAGGTCGCCGAACTGCGCGCTGATCCGCAGGTTCCGCACTCGGCGAAGTTCACCGAGCTGCGCGCGGGGAGCGGCAATCTCAACGTGATCCCCGGGTCGGCGTCGTTCGGGATCGACCTGCGGGCGCAGACCAACGAGGCGATGACGCGACTGCGCGAGGGCGTGCAGCGGATTGCCCGCTCGCTCACGGAGCGCTACGGGGTGGAGATCGCGCTCGAGGAGGAGGACTTCGTGCCGGCCGCGATCGTGGGGGCGCGCGCGGAGGACCTGCTCGCGACGGCGATCGTGCGCACGGCGGGTGCCGACGCGCTCGCGCCGCGCGCGGTGACCTCCGGGTCGGACGACTTCCACTGTTACACGCTTCGCCGGCCGGAGCTGCAGGCCGCGATGCTGGCGGTGGGCGCGGACGTGACGCCCGGGCTCCACGACCCGGCGATGCGCTACGACGTGTCCCGCCTCGCGCCCGCCGTCGAGGTGCTCCTCTCGGCCTGCCGATCGGCCCGCTAAGCCGCCCGCCCCGCCTGCACCGTGCCGGTTCTGAGTGCGGCGATGTCGCGCAGGGCCTCTCCGAGCCAGCGGGCGGCGGGCGGGGCCACACCCCGGCGCGTCACATACGACACCCGGCGCTCGCCCAGATCCTGCACCGCCGGCCGCAGCACAACGTCGAAGTCGGCATCGACCGCGGCGAGCGTCGTCAGCGCGCAGCCGAGCCCCTCGGCCACGAGACCGTGGATCATCATGAGGTCGTCCGTGCGCATGAGCTCCCGTACCGGCAGCCCGAGCGAGTGATACACCCTCCGCAGCACGCGATCCGTGGCCTCATCTGGATCTCTGCTGCACACCCACGCGACCTCGCCGAGTTCGGCAAAGTCAAGGCGATCCTGCCCGGCGAGCGCGCTCCGCTGCGACACCATCACCCGGTACTGCTCCGAAAGCAGCGTCTCGCGCTCGACGTCGGGCCAGGCGAGCGTGAGCTCATCCGACACGTCATAGATGAGCCCGGCGTGCACCTCCCCCGCGCGCAGCAGCCTGATCACCTCAGTCGGCTCGGCCTCGACGATCTCGACCCGCACCGAGCTGCGATCCTGCAGCTGCGCGATCGCGCGCGGCAGCAGCCGCGACCCGATCGATGAGAACGCGCCGACGCGCAGGCTCACGACCCCCGCGTCGCGCTGATCAGCCACTGCACGCTCGGCGCGCTGGATCCCGGCAAGCACGACCTCGATGTCTGCCGCGAACGATTCGCCGAGCGGCGTGAGCCGCGCGCCCCGCCGATCCCGCTCCACGAGCCGCGCCCCGAGGTGCGCCTCGAGCCCGCTGAGGTGGTGGGTGACCGTCGGCACCCCGTAGTGCAGCGCCTCGGCGGCGGCCGTGAGGCTGCCGCGATCCCGGATCGCGATAAGCACGCGGAACTGCTGGAGCGTCAACATGACATAGAGCATATGTCAGCGTGCGCTGTTTCCTGCTATTCCGCATGTTACGCGGGATCCCTACGCTGAGGCCATGCAGACCGAAATCGCCGAAGCGCCGCTCGCGGAAGAGACCCCGCAGATCGCGCCGGATCCCGCACAGAAGGAGACCCCGTATGCCGATGCACTTCGCAGCCTCGCAGCGCGCGACTGGCAGCGCCTGCATGTCCCTGGTCATCAGGGAATATCTGCCCACGCCGATGGAGTCGCCGGCCTCGTCGGCGACCAGGCGCTAGGGATCGACCTGCCGATGCTCTTCAGCGGAATCGACCAGGAGACCTGGCATTTTCAGGCCGCGGGGCGCTCGACGCCGCTCGCACGCGCCCAGGAACTCGCCGCCGAGGCCTGGGGCGCGAGCCGCACGTGGTTCCTGACGAACGGCGCCTCGGGCGGGAACCACGTCGCGACGACCGTCGCACGCGCGCTCGGCCGCTCGGTCGCGGTGCAACGCAGCGTGCACTCGAGCGTGATCGACGGGATCACCCGCGTCGGCCTCGATCCGCGGTTCATCTCGGGATTTGTCGACACCGGGCTCGGGTCCGCGCAGTGCGTGAGCGCCGAGCAGGTGCGCGCGGTGCTCACGGAGCACCCGGAGTGCGCGTCGGTGTACATCGTGTCGCCGAGCTACTTCGGCGCCGTCGCCGATGTCGCTGCGATCGCCGGGGTCGCCCACGACCGCGGGGTGCCGCTGATTGTCGACGAGTCCTGGGGTTCCCACTTCGGGCTGCACCCGAGCCTGCCGCGGAACGCCCTCGGCGAGGGCGCCGACCTCGTCATCTCGAGCACGCACAAGACGGTCGGATCGCTCACGCAGTCGGCGATGCTGCACCTGGGCGGAGGCCCGCACGCGCGCGCGCTCGAGGCACACGTCGAGCGGGCCGTCCGCTCGCACCAGTCGACGAGCTGCAGCTCGCTCCTGCTGGCCTCGCTCGACGAGGCACGGAAGACCATCGTGACCAGGCCCGAACTCGTGGCGGGCGCGGTCGCATCCGCGCACGAGATCCGGGGCAGGGTGCTCGCAGATACCCGCTTCCGCGACGCGACCGGCGATGTCGCGACGAGTCCGGGCGCCGTCGCGTTTGACCCGCTCAAGGTCGCGATCGACACCCGCGGGAGCGGGATCACAGGGAACGACGCGCACCACCTCCTCATGCGGGATCACGCGGTCTACACGGAGCTCGCGACGCCCGCCGCGATCCTGTTGCTCATCGGGGCGATCGCGCGCATCGACGTCGATCGCTTCTGGCGGGCGCTGCAGGCGCTGCCCGCGGCGGCCTCCGAGCCGGCGCGCGAGATCGTGCTGCCGGGAGACTGCGAGCGGGCGGTCGGGCTCGACGAGGCGGCGTTCAGCCCGGTTGAGGAGGTGCCGTTCCACATGGCAGTGGGGCGGATCTCGGCGGACTCGCTCGCGGCGTACCCGCCCGGGGTGCCGAATGTGCTGCCCGGGGAACGGCTGAGCGCGGAGGTCATCGCGTTCCTGCGGGCGACGGCGGCGACCCCGTCGGGATACGTGCGCGGCGCCCTGGATCCGGCCCTCGCCCGCTTCAGGGTCCTGGCCTGAGCGCAGTCCCCGCGCTCCCCACCTTGCCGAGTCTGGCGCTGAACAGCTGCGGTCGTTCCGAATTCTGCGCTCGTTCCTAAGAATTGCGCCGGATCCTGCTGAACGACTGCAGAATTGCGAGCGAGCGCTGAATCGGCAAGGTGGGGCGGGGGTGGGATTGCCCGGGCGGGTTAGGCGAAGGCCGAGACGCCCGTGATCTCGCGCCCAATGATGAGTGCCTGGACCGTCTCGGTGCCCTCGTAGGTGTGCAGCGCCTCGATGTCCGCGAAGTGCCGCGCGACCCGGTTCTCGAGCAGGATCCCGTTGCCGCCGAGCAGGTCGCGGGCGTTGCGCGCCATGTCGCGCGCGGTGCGGGTCGCCGTGTACTTGCCGAGCGAGGCGCCGGGGCCCGAGAGCTCGCCGCGCTCCTCCGCGCGGGTGAGCGCGAGCAGCAGCGACTGCAGCGAGGTGAGCTGGCTCAGCATCTCGGCGAGGCGGGCCTGCACGATCTGCGAGGCCGCGAGCGGCCGCCCGAACTGCACCCGCTGCTTCGCGTAGTGCACCGCGGTCTCGTAGACCGCGGTCGCCTGCCCGAGCGCGCCCCACGCGACCCCGAGCCGCGTCGCCTGCAGCACGCGCGCCGTGTCCTTGAAGCTGTTCGCGCCGGGCATCTTCGCCGATTCCGGCACGAACACCTCGTCGAGCTCGATGAGCGCCTGCCAGATCCCGCGCAGCGATACCTTGCCCTCGATCGTCTGCGCGTTGTATCCCTCGGCGTCCTGCGGCACGAGGAATCCCTGCACCTGGCCGTCGTCGCCGCGCGCCCACACGACCGCGAGCTGCCCGACGCTGCCCGAGCCGATCCACTTCTTGTGCCCCGAGATCCGGTAGCCGCCCTCGACCGCGACCGCGCGCGTTTCGAGGCTCACCGAGTCGGAACCGTGCGTCGGCTCCGTGAGCGCGAACGCGCCAAGCTCGGTGCCGCGGGCGAGCGGCTCGAGCCAGCGATCCTTCTGCTCGTCGGATCCGCAGTTCGCGACCGAGCGCAGCGCCAGGCCGCCCTGCACGCCGACGATCGTCGCGATCGAGCCGTCGCCACGCGAGAGCTCCATCGTCGTGAGAGAAGCCGCGAGCAGGCTCTGCTCGGGAAACCCGGGCACGTCGACGCCGTCGCGCAGCAGGTCGAGGTCGCCGAGCCGCTTCGCGAGATCGAGCGGGTACTCGGCACGATCCCAGATTCCCGCGATGACCGGGCGAACCTCGTTCTGCACGAACTCGCGCGCCCGATCCCGATACGCGAGATCCTCGGCGGGCACGTCGCGGAACACTCCGGCGACGTCGGGATCCAGCGGCTCCCACAGCTCGTAGCTCGGCTCTTCCGTGCCCTGGGCGACCGGCGCGTTCTTCGGGTTCGACATCGGGATCCTCTCCGCGCCGGTCCGCCGGCGCACTTGCATCGAGCCTGCCTGAGACGCGGTCCCACGTCAAGCAGACTTCGGATCCCCACAGGATCGAGATCCCCGCGCCAGCAAGGTTTGTTGCTGTGAAACCAAGTCCCAAATGCGCGAAATGTGCTAGCTTCGACGCATGGCGACGAAACCGAGCCGCACCGCCCCAGCTCCCGACAGCTCTTCCGCCGCGATCAGGCGGATCGCCGAGCGCGGCTACGAGGCCACGACCGCGGGCGATCTCGCGGACGCCGTGGGTATGAGCCGCAGCACCTTCTTCCGACGCTTCGGCAGCAAGGACGACGTCGTCTTCGCCGACCACGACCTCGCGCTCGAGCAGCTCGAGCGCTTCCTCGGAGACACGGAGCTGCCGCCAGGCGAGGCCCTCGCTCAGGGCACGACCGACGTGCTCCGCCTGCTGATTCGGGATCCCGAGGCGGCCCGCCTCCGCTTCGACCTGATGAGGCACACGCCATCGCTGCGGGATCGCGAGCTCGTGATCACCCACCGATACGAGCGCGTCTTCGGCCGGTATCTCAGGGAGGCCGCGCCCGTCGGCACACCCGAGTGGGTCGTCGCGGCGCTCGCCTCCGGGCTCGTGGCCGTGCACAACGCGACGCTGCGCGACTGGCTACGCGGCCGCGTCGCCGATGCGCCCGCCGCCGCGGCGCGGGATCTCGGCAGGCTCGTCGCGCTCTTCGAGCGCTGGCTCTCCCCCGGCGCCGGCGGCGAGCGCAGCCGTGTCGTCGTCGCGGTCTACGACGCCGCGGGATCCCCCGAGTCCGTGCTCGACGCGGTCGCCGCGGAGCTCGGGCAGCGGTAGGCGCCGGATCCGGCGCCGCCGCGCGATCCGGCGCCGGGTCCGCCGGCCCGATCCGGCGCTCGCTCCGAGTTCTGCGCTCGTTCCGCAGCTTCCCCTGCCCGGGAACGGAACGAGCGCAGAACTCGGAGAGAGTGGGGCTAGTGCCCGCGGTCGATCCACTCCCGCAGGTGCGGCTTCTCCGCGCCGATCGTGGTGGTGTCGCCGTGGCCCGTGTAGACGACGGTCGCGTCGGGGAGCGGGAACAGCTTCTTCTCGATCGACTCGATGATCGTCGGGAAATCGCTGTAGGAGCGGCCGGTCGCCCCCGGACCGCCCTGGAACAGCGTGTCGCCCGTGAACACGGCCTCGAGCGAGGGCGCCGAGAAGCACGTCGACCCGGGCGAGTGGCCCGGCGTGTGGAGCGCCGTGAGCTGCACGCCCGCGACCACGTACACGTCGCCGTCCTCGATCTCGGCGTCCGGCGCCTCGTCGTACACCGCGTCCCAGAGCATCCGGTCGGCGGGGTTCAGGTAGAGCGGCGCATTCAGCAAGTCGGCCGCGTCGCGGGCCGCGCGGATGTGGTCGTCGTGCCCGTGCGTGAGGAGGACGGCGTGCGTCTTCCGCGAACCGACCGCCTCGGCGACCGCCTTCGCGTCGTGCGCGGGGTCGATGACGATCACCTCGGCGTCGTCGCCTACGATCCAGACGTTGTTGTCAACGTCCCAGGTGCCGCCGTCGAGCGAGAACGTTCCGCTCGTGACCAGGCGTTCGATGCGCGCGGACATCAGAGCACCACCACCGATCGCAGCACGTTGCCCCCGGCCATCTTGCCGAACGCCTCCTCGACGTCGCCGAGGCCGATGCGCTCGGTCACGAAGCCCTCGAGGTCGAGGCGACCGAGCTTGTACTGGTCGATGAGCATCTGGAAGTCCCTGCTCGGCAGGCAGTCGCCGTACCACGACGACTTCAGCGATCCGCCCCGCCCGAACACGTCGAGGAGGGGCAGTTCGAGCTGCATCTCGGGCGTCGGCACGCCCACGAGCACGACGCGGCCCGCGAGATCCCGCGCGTAGAAGGCCTGCTTGTAGGTCTCGGGCCTGCCCACGGCGTCGATCACGACGTCGGCCCCGAAGCCCCCGGTCAGCTCCTGGATCGCGGCGACGGGATCCGTCTCGCGCGAGTTGACCGTGTGGGTCGCGCCGAAGTGCTTCGCCTGCTCGAGCTTCGCATCGTCGATGTCGACCGCGATGATCGTCGTCGCGCCCGCGAGTTGCGCGCCCGCGATCGCGGCCGTGCCGACCCCGCCGCAGCCGATCACCGCGACGGACTCGCCGCGCTTGATCTCGCCCGTGTTGATCGCGGCGCCGATCCCGGCCATGATTCCGCAGCCCAGGAGGCCGACGGCGGCCGGATCCGACTCCTCGTCGATCTTCGTACACTGACCAGCAGCCACGAGGGTCTTCTCGGCGAATGACCCGATCCCGAGCGCGGCGGAGAGCTCCGTGCCGTCTTCCAGCGTCATCTTCTGCGCGGCGTTGTGCGTCGCGAAGCAGTACTGCGGCTGCCCCTTGGCGCACGCGCGGCACTGCCCGCAGACCGCGCGCCAGTTCAGGATCACGCGATCCCCCACCGCGACCTCGGTGACGCCCTCGCCCACCTCGGCGACGCGCGCCGTCGACTCGTGGCCGAGCAGGAACGGGAAGTCATCACTGATGCCGCCCTGCTGGTAGTGGTAGTCCGTGTGGCACACGCCGCACGTGAGCACGTCGACGACGACCTCGCCCGGGCCCGGCTCGGGGACGATGATCGTCTCGATCGTCGCGGGTGCGCCCTTCTCCCGCACGACGACGCCCTGTACTCGGTAGACCATGTGGAGTCCTTTCACCAGTTCATGTCATGGTTCACACGCACGGGGGCCGGTTCCGGGCTCGGCATCCTCGCCGTGTCTCACCAGGCTATCGGGCACCACTGACACGGGCCAGTCGCTGCCGCCGAACGGCGCATTCGGATTCTCCGATGACGCGTTCCGGATCCCGCGCCCCGAAGCACTCATAGACGCTTCCCCTCCCCGACCGCAAGCCCCTCATCACCGAGACACTCGACGCGCCCGACGCACTCGGAGGTTCCGGCGACGGATCGAGGCGGATCATGTCGAGGCGGATCCTGTCGAGGCGGATCCTGAGCAGCGTGCCGAGGAGCATACGCGATCAGCGGCACTCCGCCAACCCACTTCCGCAAGCAGACCTTCGGGAGGAGGCTCATCCGCACGGCTCCGCCTGAGCAGGGCGGGGGCCGCAACGTGACGACGGGAGCACGACCATGCAGACATGCGACACCTGCGGGAATAGCTACGACAAGACCTTCACCATCACGACGCAGCGGTCCACGGGAACGTTTGACAGCTTCGAGTGCGCGATCCACGCAATGGCCCCGCAGTGTACGCACTGCGGGTGCCGGATCCTGGGCCACGGGGTCGAAGCGGACGGCCGCATCTTCTGCTGCGCGCACTGCGCCAGGGAGATCGGTGAGCACGAGCTCGTCGACCGACCCAGCGATGAGCAGTAGTCAGTGATCCTGCGCGAGCCAGCTGGCCGCGGCTTCGTGTATCGCCACGCCGCGAACGGGCGGCGCGTGACCCGCTCGACCGAGCTCCGGCGGATCGAGGCGTTGGCTATCCCGCCCGCCTGGACGTCGGTGGAGATCGCCAGCTCCCCCCGAGCGAAGGTCCTCGCCCGAGGCTTCGACGCCGCGGGCCGCCAGCAGGCCATCTACCATCCCTCGTTCACGCGGAAGCGGGAGCGGGAGAAGTTCGCGCGCCTGCTCCGTTTCGGCGAGGCGCTCCCGGCGCTGCGCAAGCGGGTGGATCGGGATCTGCGCCGCCGGCGCCTGAGTAAGGACCGGGTCACGGCAGGCGCCGTTCGATTGATCGACCTGGGGTTCTTCCGGGTGGGAAATCGCGAGTACACGGCGCGACACGGCAGCTACGGCGTCACGACGCTCCTCCGCGAGCACGTCGAGGCGACCGGGAGCAGCATCACGCTCGATTTCACCGGGAAGCACGGGAAACGGCAACGCCGCCGCGTGGCCGACGAGCGGATCGCCCGCCTCGTCGCCCGACTGCAGGAATTGCCAGGAGACGATCTCTTCCGGTTCATCGACGACGGTGACGCCGAGCACGGCCTGCGCAGCCGCGACGTGAACGAGTATGTGCGGCGGAACATGGGCGAGGGCTTCACGGCGAAGGACTTCCGCACATGGGGCGGAACGGTGCAGGCCATCACCCTGCTTCAGCGGGCCTGGAGCGACGGCGAGCTAGCTTCTCCTCGCGAGGCAGCGGCGACGAGCAGGCGCGTGGTGCGCGAGGTGGCCGAGCTCCTCGGCAACACGGCAGCGGTCACGCGGTCCTCGTACATCGATCCGCTCGTGCTCGGGGCCGCCGAGCAGCCGGAGGTGTGGCGAGATCTCGCTCCCGTGCGCTCGCGGCTGCGTCCGAGGCGCCATGCGCCGGTCGACGAGCAGTTCGCGCTTGCGGTCCTCAAGGAACTGCACCGGACAGGCGGGCCGCGCCGGGCGCCCCGCCGCGGGCGTTCAAGCCGGCGCTAGCGGTAGACGCGGCCCGCTCCAGCCTCCATCCCCACCGGCGCCTACGGCGACCTCACATCCTGATCCGGGTCGGGATCGTCGCCCGTCGTCTCCCGGTTCTGACTCGTGCTCTCGTACGCCTCGAGGTCGACCGCGTCATGGAGTTCCTCGGCATCGTCCGGGCGCCGGTCCTGCTCCATGAGGTCGCCGAGCGCCTGTGCGATCGCGTTGAGTTTGTGCTGCACCGCCAGATTTGCTCGCATCTGACTGTTCTGCAGCAGGGCGACCGAAAGGAAGGTCACGATCGTCGTGAGGGTGTTGATGATCAGCTGCCAGGTGTCCACGCTCCGGATCAGGAGAATCGAGGGAAGCCATAGGATCACGAGCGCGAGACAGCTGCAGAAGAACCAGGCACGGCTCGCGAAGTCCGACGCCTTCTCGGCGAATCGGTCAAAGCGGCCGAGGTGATGCGAAATCTCGCTCGGCATGAAGGGTTCTGAGGCCCTGGGTGGGCGCTCGGTCATTGCTCACTCCTTTCGCGGGTCAGCGCGGCGAAGCGGGAGCGCGGTACGCCGCACGAGCTGGCCCGTGCCCGGCCCCACTCCCCGGCTTGGGGGTCAGAATCACAGCGTGGCCCATAGCCCTCGGAACGACCAGGGGATTCCCTCGACGCGCACAATGCGCTAGCGCTCGCCCCGCGCTCGGCGCTCGGGGCTTGCTGGCGCGTAGCACGGGACTCCACCGGAGTTCCACCCCCTGCCGCTCGCGCGGAGGAGCTGAGATGGTGGGACTGTCCGCAAATCAAGCAACGAAGAAACGGAGTTCCCATGCCCGCACTCAGCGAAACGAAGGTGGCATTCCTCGCGACCGATGGATTCGAGGACAGCGAACTGACGAGCCCCTGGCAGGCCGTGACGGAGGCTGGCGCCGAGGCGCGCCTGGTCTCGCCGAAGAGCGGCAGCATCTCCGGGGCGAAGGGCCACGAACAGGCGGTGGATCTGGCGGCGGGCGACGCCTCTGCCGAGGACTTCGACGCGCTCGTGCTGCCCGGCGGGGTGGTCAACGCCGATCAGCTGCGCATGGATGACGCCTCGACGGCGTTCGTGCGCGCGTTCTTCGAGCAGCACAAGCCCGTCGGGGTGATCTGCCACGGCGGCTGGATCCTGACCGATGCTGGCGTCGTCGACGGACGCACGCTCACGAGCTACCGGAGCCTGCGCACCGACCTGCAGAACGCAGGCGCCAACTGGGTCGACGAGGAAGTCGTGGTGGATCAGGGGCTCGTCTCCAGCCGCACGCCTGACGACCTCCCCGCGTTCAACGCGAAGCTCGTCGAGGAGATCGGCGAGGGCCCGCACGCGGGACAGACCGCCTGAGGGCGGTCGTTTGGGGCGTCGGGGGGGGGGCTACTCGAGCGTCTCGGAGAGCTCCAGCCAGCGCTCCTCGAGCGCCGCGACCTCGTCCTCGAGCGCCGTGATCTTCGCCATCTCCGCGTTGAGCAGCTGATAGTCCGTCTGGTCGAGCTCGGCGAGGCCCGTGCGGCCCTTGTCGATGTCCGACTGCAGGCGCGACATCTTGCGCTCCACCGACGCGAGCTCCTTCTCCGCGGCGCGCAGCTCCGCGCCGGAGAGCGCGGGCTTCGCGCCCGCTCGGGGGGCGGATCCTGATCCGGGCCCGGCTCCGGCTCCGGATCCCGAACCAGCTCCCGCAGTGGCCTTGCCCGCCGCCGCGCGGTCCCGATCCTGCGCCTTCGCCCGCTCCTCGGCGGTGCGCAGCTGCAGATACTCCTCGACGCCGCCCGGCAGGTGCCGGAGGCGCTTCTCCAGGATCGCGTACTGCTGATCCGTGACGCGTTCCAGGAAGTAGCGGTCGTGCGACACGACGATGAGCGTGCCGGGCCACGAGTCGAGCAGGTCCTCGATCGCGGCGAGCATGTCGGTGTCGAGATCGTTCGTCGGCTCGTCCAGGATCAGGACATTCGGCTGATCGAGCAGGATCAGGAGCAGCTGCAGCCGGCGCTTCTGACCGCCCGACAGGTCCTTGACGGGGGTCGAGAGCTGCGCGCTCGAGAAGCCCATGCGCTCGAGCATCTGGCCGGGCGTGAGATCCTGCGCCTTCGACCCCGAGCCGACCGTGAAGCTCGTGCGCAGCCGCCCGATCACGACCCTGACCGGGTCGTTCAGGTGTTCCTCGAGCTCGTCGAGGCGCTGCGTGAGGGTCGCGACCTTGACCGTCTTGCCGCGCTTCACGCGGCCGCTCGTCGGCTCGATGTCACCCGAAATGAGGCCGAGCAGCGTCGACTTCCCCGCCCCGTTGACGCCCAGGATCCCGGTGCGCTCGCCGGGCGCGAGCAGCCACTCGACATCCTCGAGGACGACCCGGTCGCCGTACGAAACGCCGGCCTCAACGAGGTTCACGACCTCCTTGCCAAGGCGCGCCACCGCGAGGGAGCGCAGCGACACGGCGTCCCGGATCTCGGGGACGTCCTCGATGAGGGCGTTCGCGGCGTCGATCCGGAACTTCGGCTTCGAGGTGCGCGCCGGGGCGCCGCGGCGCAGCCAGGCGAGCTCCTTGCGGGCGAGGTTCTGGCGCTTCTGCTCGACGGCCGCGGCCTGCCGATCCCGCTCGACCCGCTGCAGCACGTACGCCGCATAGCCGCCCTCGAAGGGCTCGACGATGCGATCGTGCACCTCCCAGGTCGCCGTGCAGACCTCGTCGAGAAACCAACGGTCGTGCGTGACGACGAGGAGCGCGCCCTGGCCGCGCGGCCAGCGGCGCTTCAGGTGCTCAGCGAGCCAGGCGATGCCCTCGACGTCGAGGTGGTTCGTCGGCTCGTCGAGGAACAGTATCTCGTCGTCGCCGACGAGCAGGCGGGCGAGCGCGACGCGGCGGCGCTGGCCGCCCGAAAGCCCGTCGACCGGGGCCTCCCAGTCGAGATCCGCGACGAGGCCGGCGATCACCTCGCGGGCGCGCGGATCCCCCGCCCACTCATGCTCGGGCCGGTCTCCCACGATCGCGTGACCGACGGTCTCGCCGTCATCGAACACGTCTGCCTGATCAAGCACGCCAATCGTCGTGCCGCCGCGCATCGTCACCTGCCCACTGTCGGGCTCGCGGCGCCCCGCGAGCATCATGAGCAGGCTCGACTTGCCGTCGCCATTGCGTCCGACGATGCCGATCCGATCCCCCTCGGCGACGCCAATGGTCACCGAGTCGAACACGGTCTTCGTCGGAACCTCGAGGTGCAGGGCCTCGGCCCCCAGTAGATGCGCCATAACCTCTCCAGTCTAGGCGGCGCGGCTGCGACGGGGTGGGGTTGGGTTGGGTTGGGTTGGGTTGGGTTGGGTTGGCTTGGGTGTGGGGTTGGCCGCGGACGAGTGCCGAGTCGGCCGGAAGGCCCCAATCATGCCCGCGAAAGGGGCCTTACGGCCGACTCGGCGCGCGGAATGGGGCCTTACGGCCCACTCGAGCCTGCGCACGCCAAACCACACCCGGCGCCACACCCCACCCATGCGCCCACGCGCACCACGCGGGCCCGGATCCCGATCTCGAACCCGCTCCAATCGAGTCGGCCGGAAGGCCCCAATCACGCCCACGAAAGGGGCCTTACGGCCGACTCGGCGCGCGCAATGGGGCCTTACGGCCCACTCGAGCCCGCAAGCGCCCCAAGCTCAGGACCGCGGGAGCGTGCGCGCAAGCCCGCAACCCTCAAGCGCGCTACACGCAGCAGGATCCGCCGCAGCAGGCGCCGCCAGATTCGGACTCGCCGAGGAGGTTGAGGATCTCGCGCGCCTCGGCATCCGCGAACGCTGCGGCGCCGCCGATGCCCGCCTCCGGGTGAAGTTCGACGACGGCATCGGCGTCCGCCGTCGGCGCCGCGCCCTCGCTCGTCTGCTTCGATTCGCTCATGGGATGTCCTTTCGAAGGTCGGGGTTCCGGGGCTCAGCCCGCGGGGGTCTCTGCGCCGCGCGCGAAGCCCAGCACCTGCTCGAGCACGTTCTCGAACGCGGCGGACGACTGCGCGCCAGAGACACCGTACTTCTGGTCGAGCAGGTAGAACGGCACGCCGTTCACGCCGAGCGAGCGGGCGCGCTGGATGTCGCGCTGCACCGCCTCGCCGTACTCCTCGCTCTCGAGGGCGGCGCGCACCTCGTCGCCCGGGATCCCGACGTCCTCGCCGAGGCGGGCGAGCGTGTCGGGATCCGACATCTCGGCACCCTCCTCGAAGTACGCTTTGAACAGGCGTTCCTGGAGCTCCTGCTGGAGGCCGCGCTCCTTCGCGAGGTGCAGGATCCGGTGTGCGCGGGCGGTGTTCGCGTGCCGCACGGCCTCGAAGTTGAAGGCGAGCCCGTCCTCAGCGGCGAGCTCCGTCATCTGGCCGAGCATCTGTTCGACCTGATCAGCGGGCATGCCCTTGTGCTTCACGAGGAAGTCGACCTCGCTGCCAGAGAAGTCGAGTGGCGTGTCGGGCGCGAGCTCGAAGCTGTGGCTCTCGACCTCGATCTCGACCCCCGGGTTCTGCGCCTGGAACGCTGCGGCGCCCGCCTCGAAGCGGCGCTTGCCGATGTAGCACCACGGGCACGCGATGTCGGACCAGATGTCGACTCGAATCTTTTCACTCACGCTGAGTCCAACCCGCAGGTCCCGGCCCCTATTCCCGCGGGATCAGTGCGTGTCGAGCACGCGGGCGCCCGGCACGGGGCCCGTCGCGGTGAGCGCGCGCACGCCCCGGCGGGTCAGCACGCCGAGCAGCTTGGCGGCCTCCTGGGCGGAGCTCACGAGGAAGGCGATCGTGGGCCCGGATCCCGACACGATCCCGGCGAGGGCGCCGCGGGACTCCCCGAGCTCGAGCAGCTCCGTCAGCGCGGGCGCGAGTTTCAGCGCCGCGACCTGGAGGTCGTTGTGCATGGCCTCGGCGAGCGAGCCCGCGTCGCCCACGCGCACGGCCTGCAGCACGGCAGTGTCGACCTTCACCAGGTCCGGCTGCTTGCCCAGGTCGCCGACGTGCTTGTCGCGGTGCTGGTCGAGCGTGCGGTAGACGACGGGGGTGCTGAGGCCCGAGTCGGAGAGGGCGAGCACCCAGTGGAAGGATCCCTTGGCGAGCGCGGGGCTCAGCTCGTCTCCCCTGCCGGTGCCCACGGCCGTGCCGCCCTCGAGCGCGAACGGCACATCGGCCCCGAGCTCGGCGGCGAGCGGCAGCAGCCCGGCACGCCCGAGGCCGGTGCCCCAGAGCTCGTCGCAGGCCACGAGGGTCGCGGCGGCGTCGGCGGATCCGCCGCCCATGCCGCCCGCGACGGGCACGCGCTTCAGCACGGTGAGTTCGACGCCCCCGGCGTGTCCCGTGCGCGCGGCGAGCAGCTTCGCGGCGGCCATCGCGAGATTCGAGTCGTCGACCGGCAGCCCGGCGGTCTCGATCGGCCCGGTGAAGCGCAGCGAAAAGTCATCCGCTTCAGCGGCCGTGACCTCCTCGAAGAGGGAAACCGCCTGATAGAGCGACGCGACATCGTGATAGCCGTCGTCCTGGAGCGCGCCGACGCGGAAGAACACGTTGATCTTTCCCGGAGCGCGGACCGTGACCGCTCGACGTTGACTCGTGCCCATGTCTCAACGGTAGCGCAATCGCCATGTGCGATTTCGCATCGTTGCTGGTCGCTCCGCGGAAAGAACGACGCGGCTCAGGATCGCGCGCCGCGCGCCGCGCGCGCGATCGCGAGGTACTGCTCGATTCCGAGTTCCTCGGCGCGCGCCGTGGGCTGGACGTCGGCCGCCTCGATCACCGGGACGGTCGCGGTCATGTCGCCCAGCACGGGCTGCAGCGCCTGGCGCAGCATCTTGCGACGCTGGGCGAACGCGGCGTTCACGAGCTCGAAGGTGAGCTCGCGCTCGGCCTCGGTGCCGCGTGGAGCGGCGAGCTTCTCGTAGCCGACGAGCACGGAGTCGACGCCGGGGACCGGCCAGAAGATGCGGCGGCTCACGTTCCCGGCGATCCGCCACTCGCCGTACCAGGCGGCCTTCGCGCTCGGCGCGCCGTACTCCTTGGAACCGGGGCGCGCGGCGATCCGCTGGCCGACCTCCGCCTGCACCATGACGAGCCCGCCGCGGAGGCCGGGCAGGAGCTCGAGGAAGTGCATGAGGATCGGCACGGACACGTTGTACGGCAGGTTCGCGACGAGCACCTCGGGAAGCGCCGGGAGCTCCGCGAGCTGCTCGGCCGTGAGGTCGAGCGCGTCGCTCCGGATCACGCGGAAGCGGCCGCTCCCGCTCTCATCGGCGGAAAAGACCTCGGGCTGCATCGTGCGGACCGTCGCCGGGAGCTCCGCCGCGAGCCGGTGGTCGATCTCTACCGCCGTGACGTCGGCTCCGGCCTCCGTGATCCCGAGTGTGAGGGAACCGAGGCCGGGGCCGACCTCGATCACCCGGTCACCCGCACGAACGCCCGCGAGGCGCACGATCTTGCGCACCGTATTGGGGTCGATCACGAAGTTCTGCCCGAGCTTCTTCGTGGGTGAGACGCCGAGGCGCTCGGCGAGCTCGCGCACCTGCGCGGGGCCGAGGAGGCCGGCGCTGTCGCCCTGCGCCGGCTCGGCAGCCGGCTCGGCAGCACGCTCGCTCACGCGCGCGCCCCAGCCTTCGGATCCGGATCCGGATCCGGATCCGGATCCGGATCCCAGGAGCCGTAGACCCGCTCGGTGTTCGCGGCGATCCTGGCGCACATCTCGTCGAGCTCAAGCTCGAGCGTCTCCGCCATGCGGCGGACGGTGTGCGGCAGCAGGTAGGGCGCGTTCGGCCGGCCGCGGAAGGGCTCGGGGGTGAGGAACGGCGCGTCCGTCTCGGCGAGCACGAGCTCGGGCTTCGCAACGGCGAGCGCCTCGCGCAGGGCCGGCGCGTTCTTGAAGGTCATGGTGCCGGCGAACGACATGTACCAGCCGTGATCGTTGCAGATCCTCGCGAGCCTCGCGTCGCCGGAGAAGCAGTGGAACACCGTGCGGGCGGGGGCGCCAACGCGCAGCAGGGTCGCGACGACCTCGTCGTGCGCGTCGCGGTCGTGGATCTGCAGCGCGATCCCGTTCGCCTTCGCGATCTCGATGTGGGTCTCGAAGGATTCGATCTGCGCCTCGCGCCCGTCCTCGCCCGTACGGAAGAAGTCGAGTCCCGTCTCGCCGACGGCGCGCACGCGCGGCTGCGCGGCGAGGCGCGAGATTTCGGAGAGGTGTGCGCTGAGCAGGCTCTCCGCGAAGAGCCGCGGCGCCTCGTTCGGGTGGAGCGCGACGGCCGCGAGGACGCGCGGGTCGCTCGCGGCGAGCTGCGCACCCCACTTGCTCGTCTCGAGGTCGGTGCCGACCTGCACGACCCCGAGCACGCCGACGGCCTCCGCACGGTCGATCGAGTCGACCGGATCGAGCTGGTCGAAGCCGTCCTCGAATTCGAGGTGGGTGTGGTTGTCGTAGACGGGGATCGGCAGCGGCTCCGGGCTCGCGGGCCGGGTGAGATCCCGACCCTCGGTGCTCTTGCGCTTCCGAAGGCCGCCCTCGGGCACCTGCGCGGTCACTTCGCCGCCCCGGCACCCTCGGTCTCGATGCGCGGGAACAGGACGTCGAGCTTGTGCTGCTGCGTGCCGGCTGGCAGTCGGCCCCACTCGCCCGCCTCGCGGATCGGCTGCTCGAGGAGCGCGCCGAGCGTCTCCTCGGCGCCGAGCGCGGTCCAGAGCTTCGCGGTGGCCTCGGGGATCACGGGCGCGAGGAGCTCGGCGAGCACGCGCAGCCCCTCGGTCGCGGTGTTCAGCACCGTCGCGAGGCGCTCCCGCCGCTCCGGATCCTTCGCGAGCGCCCACGGCTCCTGCTCCGTGATGTAGCCGTTCAGCGCGTCGACCAGCTCCCACACGGCGGCGATCGCCTCGTGGATCGCGAAGCCCCCGATGAGGGCGTCGGCGCGCAGCGCCGCCGAGGCCGCGAGCTCCCGGATCGCCGCGTCGGCCGGATCCTCGGCGCCCGCCGCGGGCACCTGGCCCTCGAAGTACTTCGCGTTCATCGCGAGCACCCGGCTCGCGAGGTTGCCGAAGCCGTTCGCGAGCTCGGCCTGGTAGCGCGCCGCGAGGTCCTCCCAGCTGAAGGAGCCGTCGTGCCCGAAGGAGATCGCGCGCATGAAGTAGTAGCGGAACGCGTCCGAGCCGAAGGTGTCGGTGATCTCGTTCGGCGCGATGCCCGTGAGCTTCGACTTCGACATCTTCTCGCCGCCGACGAGGAGCCAGCCGTGCGCGAAGACGTGCTCGGGCACCTCGAGGCCGGCGGCCATGAGCATTGCGGGCCAGATCACCGCGTGGAATCGCAGGATGTCCTTGCCGACGAGGTGGTTCGCGGGCCAGCGCCGGCCGAACTCGGCCTCGTCGCTGCCGTAGCCCACCGCGGTGACGTAGTTGAGCAGCGCGTCGAACCAGACATAGGTGACGTGCGAGGAGTCCCACGGGATCGGGATGCCCCAGTCGAAGGAGGTGCGCGAGATCGAGAGATCCTCGAGGCCCTGCTGCACGAACGCGACGACCTCGTTGCGCGCGCTCGCCGGCTGCACGAAGTCGGGGCGCGACTCGTAGAGCGCGAGCAGGCGATCCTGGAAGTCGCTCATGCGGAAGAAGTAGTTCTTCTCCTGCAGCAGCTCGAGCGGCTTCGAGTGGATCGCGCAGACCTTCTGGCCCTCGAACTCCCCGGTGCCGTCGACGATCTCGCTCTTCGGCTTGAACTCCTCGCAGCCGACGCAGTAGAGCGCCTCGAACTCCCCGGCGTAGATGTGGCCGTCGTCGTAGAGCTTCTGCAGGAACTTCGCGACGCCCTCCTCGTGGCGCGCGTCAGTCGTGCGTATGAAGTCGTCGTTCGAGATGTCAATGAGCTCGAGCAGCGGCTTCCAGGCCGACTCAACCAGGCGATCCGCCCACTCCTTCGGCGCGACGCCGTTCGCAGTCGCCGTGCGCAGAATCTTCTGGCCGTGCTCGTCCGTTCCCGTCAGCAGCCAGGTGTCATCGCCGGCCTGGCGGTGCCACCGAGCGAGCACGTCGGCGGCCACCTCCGTGTAGGCGTGCCCGATGTGCGGGGCATCGTTGACATAGAAGATGGGCGTGGTCAGGAAGAACGAGGAGCGCGTGGCCATGACCGCCATTCTATTCGGTCCCACTGACACGCTTGGCCGTGTTACGACCGCGGCTCCGGATCCGGAACCGCGACCAGGATCTCGGCCTCGTGCCTCACCGGGAAGTTCACCGAGCTCGCGATGAAGCAGTGCCGGTTGGCGTCGGCGTGGGCCGCGCGGGCCGCCTCCACCATCGACGCGTCGGCGACCGTGACGACGGGCCGCAGGATCACCTCGGTGAACGCCCCGCCAAGCCCCTCCTGGCGCATGACGCCGAGCGCGCTGTCGGAGTACGCCGTCACCACGACCCCGGCCCGCACGGCCATGTGCAGGTACGACAGCATGTGGCACTGCGCGATCGCGGTGACGAGAAGCTCCTCCGGGTTCCAGCGCTCGGCATCGCCGTGGAACGTGCGGTCGGCCGATCCCTCGAGCGGCTCCTTGTTCGCGGCGTGGATCAGGAGTTCCCGGCCGTACTCACGGTAGCCGCTCGTGCCGCTCCCCCGGTTGCCGGTCCACTCGATGCCGATCCGGTACTCATGAACATCGCGCATGCGGCCATCCTAGGCCGCGGCCGCCCTCGCCCGGATTGTCGGTGGCCGAGAGTAGACTCGAACGCATGAGTGAAGCTACCCCGCAGCAGGTGTCCGCCATCCCCCAGGAGCGTCTCGTCGCCACCGAGATCCCCGGCCCGCGTTCGCAGGAGCTTCACGCGCGACGACAGGCCGTCGTGCCCCCGGGCGTACACAGCGTGCTGCCGGTCTACATCGAGCGGGCCCACGACTCGATCCTCGTCGACGTCGACGGCAACCAGATCATCGACGTGTGCGGCGGGATCGGCGTCACGACGATCGGCCACACGGATGACGCGGTCGTTGCCGCGGCGACCGAGCAGCTGAACAAGGTCACGCACACCCTGTTCACGATGACCCCCTACGAGCCGTATGTGCAGGTCGCCGAGCACCTCGCGAAGCACGTCCCCGGATCCACGGAGGCCGCGCCCTACAAGACGCTCCTCATGAACTCGGGCGCCGAGGCCGTCGAGAACGGCGTCAAGATCGCGCGCAAGTTCACGGGCCGCCCCGGCGTCGCCGTGCTCGAGCATGCCTACCACGGCCGCACCATGCTGACGTCGAGCATGAACCACAAGGGCGCCCCCTACGCGATGGGCTACGGCCCCCGCGCGGGCGACATCTACCGCGCGCCGAACTCGTACCCGCTGCACGACGGGCTGAGCGGCGCCGAGGCGGCCGCCCGCACGATCGCGCACCTCGAGAAGACCGCCGGAGCGGAAGACCTCGCGTGCCTCGTCGTCGAGCCGATCCAGGGCGAGGGCGGCTTCATCGTCCCGGCCGACGGCTACCTCCCGGCGCTCGCCGAGTGGTGCAAGGCCAACGGGATCGTCTTCATCGCCGACGAGGTGCAGGCCGGCATGGCCCGCTCGGGCAGCGTGTTCTCGATCGAGCAGTTCGGCGTGCAGCCCGACATCGTGCTCTCGGCCAAGGGCATCGCCGGCGGCCTGCCGCTCGCCGGCATCACGGGCCGCGCCGAGATCATGGACAAGTCGATGCCCGGCGGCCTCGGCGGCACCTTCGGCGGCAACCCCGTCTCGTGCGCGGCCGCCGTCGCGGTGTTCGAGCAGATCGAGGAGCAGGGCCTTCTCGGCGAGGCGAAGCGGATCGAGGCCACCTTCGGCGGCGGCCTCCGCGAGCTGCAGGCGAAGCACCCGGTCATCGCCGAGGTGCGCGGCAAGGGCGCGATGCTCGCGATCGAGCTCACGAAGCCCGGCACCCTCGAGCCCGACGCGGCCCTCACCGACCGCGTCATCGCGGAGGCGGCGAAGCGCGGCGTGCTGCTCCTCGGCACCGGCATCTACAACCAGGGCATCCGCTTCCTGCCGTCGCTCAAGATGAGCGACGAGCTGATCGAGGACGTCCTCACCGTCATCGACGAGTCGCTCACCGCCGCGGGCGCGTAGGCGGAGGGCCCAGGCGCGCGTTCCCGGTAGCGGGATCCGGATCCGGATCCCGCTACCGGGTGCGCCGCACCGAGGCCGCCACGACCAGGAGGAACGCGCCGCAGAGCGCGACGAGCAGCCAGCCGGGCCACACGGCTTCGACGAGCGCCGCGGGATCCTGCGTCGCGACGATCCCGCTCCCGAGCGCGATGCCGATCGCTGCGCCGACCTGGCGCCCCGTCGAGGTGACGGCGCTCGCGACGCCCGCGCGCTCGGGCGGGAGCCCGGACACCGCGGTGTTCGTGATCGGCGCGTTCACCAGGCCGAAGCCGACTCCGATGAGCAGGTACGCTCCCCCGACGTAGGCTACCGGCGGCTCGGCGAGCGGCGGGATGAGGAGCCCGGCGCCGATGACGATCGAGGCGGCGCCCAGGCCGAGCGGCAGCGCCGGCCCGCGCCGGCCGATAAGCGCGCCGGCAATGGGTGCGCACACGATGATGCCGAGCGCGAGCGGGAGCACCATGGCGCCCGTCGCCACCGCAGTCCAGCCGCGGCCCTGCTGCAGCGAATAGGTGTTGAGGATCAGCACGACCGTGGTCGCCATGAACGCGGCGACGGCGCCGAGCACGGCGAGCGTGAACGCGGGCTGGCGGAAGAGCGCGAGGTCGATGAGCGGGTGGGCGCGGCGCCGCTCAAGCAGTACGAAGGCGACGGCGGCCGCTGCCGTGATCGCGAACCCGAGCTGCGGGATCGGGGATCCCCAGCCGAGCTCCGGACCCTCGATGAGCGCGGCGACCGCGGCTCCGACGGCGACGATGAGGAGCGCCTGGCCCGGCAGGTCGAGCGGGCGCGGGGCGGCGGCGCGCGACTCGGGCACGAGCGCCGCCGTGAGCACAAGCGCGAGCACGATGACCGGGACGTTGATCCAGAACAGGGATTCCCAGCC
Source organism: Leucobacter luti (assembly GCF_050310065.1). Classification (GTDB taxonomy): domain Bacteria; phylum Actinomycetota; class Actinomycetes; order Actinomycetales; family Microbacteriaceae; genus Leucobacter; species Leucobacter luti_B. The sequence goes on from NZ_CP190007.1 coordinate 2,499,211, forward strand.
CAGATGCTCGACGAGCACGCCACCGAGGATCGGGCCAGCGGCCATGCTCAGGCCGAAGACCGACGACCACATGCCGATCGCGCGGGCGCGCTCGGCGGGGTCGGTGACGACGCTCACGATGATCGCGAGGGCGACCGGGTTGAGCATCGACGCGCCGACGCCCTGAAGGGCCCGCGCCGCCACGAGCAGCGGGGCGGTCGGCGCGAAGGCGCAGAGCAGCGAGGCGATCCCGAACACGGCGAGGCCGATGAGGAACACCCGCTTGCGCCCGAATCGGTCCGCGAGGGCGCCGCCCGTGATGAGGAGTCCGGCGAGCACGATCGTGTAGGCGTCGACGACCCAGGCGACGCCGCGGGTGTCGGTGCCGAAGGCGTGCGCGATCGCGGGCATGCCGATGTTGACGATCGTCGTGTCGAGGCCGACGAGGAACATGCTGAGCATGGCGGTCGCGACGATGACGATCCGGCGGCCGGGCGTCGGCGCGGATCCAACTGCCGGTACGCCCGCTCCAGGTGTGTCCGCTCCGCCGCCTGCGACTGTCACGGGTCCTCCTTCGGACGGCGCCTCGTGCGCCGAGGGGCGGCTTCGGCTATTCCGCCTGATCCGCCGGAGTGCTCGGGCCCACGGGTGCCGTCGGCAGATCCGCCATCGAGATCCCAGCGGACTCGACGCTGCCCGTGTCGATCACGTCGCCCACGGCGTGCACGTCGATGACGACGACGGTGACGTTGTCGCGGCCGGCGTTCTCGACCGCCTGGTCGACGAGCGTGCGCGCGGCCTCTTCGGCCGTGGGCTGGGTCGCGAGGAAGTGCTGGATCCCGATGTCCGTGAGCTCCTTCGTGAGCCCGTCGGAGCAGAGCAGCAGGCGCTGGCCGGGGATAAGCGCGAGGGAGGTGTAGTCCGGGATAGGGGCTTCGTTGAAGCCGACCGCGCGCGTGATGACGTTCGCGTGCGGGTGGACCTCGGCTTCCTCCTCCGTGATCGCGCCGGTGTCGATGAGGTGCTGCACGACCGAGTGGTCAACGGTGATCTGGCTGAGCGCGCCCTTGAAGTACTGGTAGACCCGGGAATCGCCGATGTTGAAGACCTGCCAGGTCGGCTCCTTCTCCGTGCTGATGCAGACCCCCGTGACGGTCGTGCCCGCGCCGAGCTCCGTGTCGCCCGCGTCGAGCTCGATGTCGTCGACCGCGTCGCTCAACATCTCGTCGATGTCCTTCTCGGCGACGCTCAGCTGGCCGCCGAGCTCGGCGAGCCGGCGCACGACGGCCGCCGAGGCGATCTCGCCGGCCGAGTGTCCGCCCATGCCGTCGGCCACCGCGAAGACGGGCGGCGTTGTGACGAAGCTGTCCTGGTTGGTCTCGCGGCGACGGCCGGTGTGGGTGATCCCGAACCAGCTGAGCTCGAGCTCAGTCTCGCTGTCTTCGCGGAAGCGCAGCCGTCTGCGCGACGCGTTCTCGCCTCGCGTCGTCACAGCGCTCTTTCCTTGGACACTCAGGTATCCTACCGCGCCGAGCCGCTCGCCGCAGGCGGTGCGCCCGGCGCCCCGAGCTCGGTGACGAGCGTGAGCTCGCCCTCCCCCGGGCCCGCGAAGAGGTCGAGGCCCTGGCTGTGGGCCCACTCGGTGAGAGATTTGGGGGTCGTGAGGTTTGGCTTGGTGAGGGCCAAACGCCGCACCAGGTCACCCTTTGCGGCCTTGTTGAAGTGGTTGAGCGCACGAACTTCGCCGTCCGCGCCGCGCTGCACGACGTTCAGCAGGTAGGATTTTCCCCGCGGGATCGGGGCGAGCGCCTGGTAGTCCTTGGAGCGCAGGTCAAGCACGAGCCCCGCGTCGTCCCAGTCGAGATCGGCGTGGGCCGCCTGCCAGACGCGCTTGAGCGGCTGCTCGAGCGACGCGAGACGCGATCCACCCGAGAGACGATACGCCGGGATCGGGTCGCCCGCGCCGACGAGCCCGAAGAGTGCCGACTGCACGGCGACGTTCGCGTTCAACCAGTCGCGGGCAGGCGTGTCGAGGGTCTCGACGTCGAGCGCGTCGTAGAGCACGCCCGTGTAGCGCTCGATCGCGGGGAGCACTCCGCTTTCTTCGAGCTCGAGGTTGTGGGCGAGCTCGCCGCGGTTCTTCACGCCGAGCTTGAGCGCCTTCGCCGCGGCGTCCTCGTCGCCCGAGCTGAGCTGGACGAGCGCCTCACGCACGCGGGAGCGCGCCGCGCCGAGCACGGCGGCGTGCCGCAGCGCGAGCGGGTCGAGCCGCCCGTCGCCGCCGACGCGCTTCGTCTCAGACGGTGGAAGCAGAACCAGCAACCTCACTCCATTTCTCGCCTACGGGTTCGACGCGAGAGGCCGGCGGGAGCCCTGGGGCGCCCGCCGGCCTCTCAGCTGGGGATCGTGCTTACTCGCTGATCGCGGCGCGACCGGCGACGATCGTGACGTTGTCGTGGTCGACCGAGAGGAACCCGCCCTCCGCGTCGACGCCGACCTTCTCGCCACCGGCGGTGGTCAGGCGAACCTGGCCGCCCTCCGCGAGGATCGCGAGCATGGGCTCGTGACCGCGGAGGATACCGATCTCGCCCTCGACCGTCTTCGCGATGACCTGGGAGGCTTCACCCTTCCAGACCTCGCGATCGGCCGAGACGACGCTGACGTTGAGCGCAGCCATGACTTAGGCCATGTCCTTCTGCATCTGAGCCCACTTCTCCTCCACGTCGGAGATCGCACCGACGTTGAAGAAGGCCTGCTCGGCGACGTGGTCGAACTCGCCCTTGGCGATCGCGTCGAACGACTCGATGGTCTCCTTGAGGGGAACCGTGGAGCCGTCGACACCGGTGAACTTCTTCGCCATGTAGGTGTTCTGCGAGAGGAACTGCTGGATGCGGCGTGCGCGTGCCACGGTGATCTTGTCCTCTTCGGAGAGCTCGTCGACACCGAGGATCGCGATGATCTCCTGGAGCTCCTTGTTCTTCTGGAGGATCTGCTTGACCGTGGTGGCCACGCGGTAGTGGTCGGCGCCCAAGTAGCGGGGATCAAGGATACGCGACGTCGAGGTCAGCGGATCCACGGCCGGGTACAGGCCCTTCGAGGCGATCTCACGCGAGAGCTCGGTGGTCGCATCGAGGTGGGCGAACGTGGTCGCCGGAGCCGGGTCGGTGTAGTCGTCCGCGGGGACGTAGATCGCCTGCAGCGAGGTGATCGAGTGGCCGCGGGTCGAGGTGATGCGCTCCTGGAGGATGCCCATCTCGTCGGCGAGGTTCGGCTGGTAGCCCACAGCGGAGGGCATGCGGCCGAGCAGCGTCGAGACCTCGGAACCGGCCTGCGTGAAGCGGAAGATGTTGTCGATGAAGAGCAGCACGTCCTGCTTCTGCACATCGCGGAAGTACTCCGCCATGGTCAGCGCCGAGAGGGCGACGCGGAGACGCGTCCCCGGCGGCTCGTCCATCTGGCCGAACACGAGGGCCGTCTTGTCGAAGACGCCGGCCTCGTCCATCTCGTGGATGAGGTCGTTGCCCTCACGGGTGCGCTCGCCGACGCCGGCGAACACGGACACACCGCCGTGATCCTGCGCCACGCGCTGGATCATCTCCTGGATGAGGACCGTCTTGCCGACGCCCGCACCACCGAAGAGGCCGATCTTGCCGCCCTGCACGTAGGGGGTGAGGAGGTCGATGACCTTGATGCCGGTCTCGAAGAGCTGCGTCTTCGACTCGAGCTGGTCGAAGGCCGGGGGCTCGCGGTGGATGCTCCAACGCTCGCTGACCTCGATCTTCTCGCCCTCGGGGAGGTTGAGGACATCGCCGGTCACGTTGAAGACCTTGCCCTTGGTGACATCACCGACGGGCACCGTGATGGAATCGCCCGTGTCGACGACCTCCTGGCCGCGGACGAGACCGTCCGTCGGCTTCAGGGCGATCGCGCGGACGAGGTTGTCGCCGAGGTGCTGCGCAACCTCGAGGACGAGCTTCATCGGCTCCGAGCCATCGCCGAAGTCGATGGTGGTCTCGAGAGCGTTGTAGACGCCAGGGATCGCGTCGTGCGGGAACTCGATGTCGACGACGGGGCCGGTCACTCGAGCGATCCGCCCGACGACCTTCGTTGCGGCCTCAGTCGCCACTGCGGCGGTTTCGGTCATGATTCTCTCTCTTCGTGCTTCGTTAGCTGGACAGCGCGTCAGCGCCGCCTACGATCTCAGAAATCTGCTGGGTAATCTCGGCCTGGCGAGCGTTGTTCGCGAGGCGCGTGTAGTCGCGGATCAGGGCGTCGGCGTTATCGCTCGCCGACTTCATCGCCTTCTGCGTTGCCGCGTGCTTCGCCGCCGCCGACTCGAGCATCGCGTTGAAGATGCGCGACTCGATGTAGGCGGGCAGCAGCTGGTCGAGCACGGTGTCAGCATCGGGCTCGAACTCGTACAGCGACTCGTGCTGGTCCGTCGGCTCTGCGACGCCCTCGACGACCTCGAGCGGGAGCAGTCGGTGCACCTCGGGAACCTGGCTCACCATGCTGATGAGGCGGTTGTAGACGAGGTGGATCTCCTGCGCGCCGCCCTCGGCAGCGGGGCGACCAAAGATCTCGAGCAGAGCCTCGGCGACCTCCTTGGCCATCTCGAAGCCGGGGTTCTCGGTCTCGCCGACCCAGACCCGCTCCGATGCCCGGCGGCGGAACGCGAAGTACCCCTGGGCCTTGCGGCCGATCAGGTAATACACGACATCCTTGCCCTCGGCCTTGAGCAGCTCGGCGAGCTCCTCGGCCTCTCGCAGCACCTGCGAGTTGAAGGCGCCGGCGAGGCCGCGGTCGGAGGTGAAGATGACGACCGCGGCGCGCTCGACCTTCTCGGCCTCCGTCAGCAGCGGGTGGTCCGTGTTCGAGTGCGTCGCGACGGCCGAAACGGCTCGCGTGATCGCGGTGGCGTAGGGCGTCGATGCCTCGACGCGGGCCTTCGCCTTCTGGATGCGCGAGGCTGCGATCAGCTCCATCGCACGGGTGATCTTCTTGGTCGTCTGGGCAGAACGAATTTTCTGCCGGTAGACCCGAAGTTGCGCTCCCATGTCTCTCCTGTAGTGGTCGGGGCTGGCTGGTCGAGCAGTTGGGGCCGGGCGGGGACGGTTCCCCGCCCGGCGTCCGAACTACTTCTTGACGACCAGCTGCTCCTGCTTGATCTCGGCCTCGTCCAGCGCATCGAACTGCTCCTTGAGCGACTTGCCCGCAGAGGTGCGGAACTCGCTCTTGAACTTCTCGATCTGCGCCTTCAGCTCTGCGACGGTGTCGTCATCAAGGACGTTCGTCGAGCGGAGCGTATTGAGCGCCTCGGAGTTGCGGCCGAGGTAGTCGAGGAACTCGCGCTCGAAGCGCAGGATGTCCTCAACCGGGACCTCGTCGAGGTAGCCGTTGGTACCGGCCCAGATCGACACGGTCTGCTCCTCGACCGGGTACGGCGTGTACTGCGGCTGCTTGAGGAGCTCGGTGAGGCGTGCACCACGCTCGAGCTGCTTGCGGCTCGCGGCATCGAGATCCGACGCGAACATCGCGAAGGCCTCGAGTGCGCGGTACTGGGCGAGCTCGAGCTTGAGCGTGCCGGAGACCTTCTTGATCGACTTGACCTGTGCGTCGCCGCCGACTCGGGAAACCGAGATGCCCACGTCGACCGCGGGGCGCTGGTTGGCGTTGAACAGATCCGACTGGAGGAAGATCTGGCCGTCGGTGATCGAGATCACGTTGGTCGGGATGTACGCCGAGACGTCGTTCGCCTTGGTCTCGATGATCGGGAGGCCCGTCATCGAACCGGCGCCGAGCTCGTCGGACAGCTTCGCGCAACGCTCCAGCAGGCGGGAGTGCAGGTAGAAGACGTCGCCCGGGTAGGCCTCGCGCCCCGGCGGGCGGCGCAGGAGGAGCGACACGGCGCGGTAGGCCTCAGCCTGCTTCGACAGATCATCGAAGATGATGAGGACGTGCTTGCCGTCGTACATCCAGTGCTGGCCGATGGCCGAGCCGGTGTAGGGCGCCAGGTACTTGAAGCCCGCGGGATCCGAGGCGGGCGAAGCGACGATGGTGGTGTACTCCATCGCGCCCGCATCCTCGAGCGCGCCCTTCACCGAAGCGATGGTCGAGCCCTTCTGGCCGATGGCGACGTAGATGCAGCGAACCTGCTTCGACTTGTCGCCGGTCTCCCAGTTGGCCTTCTGGTTGATGATGGTGTCGATCGCGATCGCGGTCTTGCCGGTCTGGCGGTCGCCGATGATGAGCTGACGCTGGCCGCGGCCAACGGGGATCATCGCGTCGATCGCCTTGATGCCGGTCTGCAGCGGCTCGTGCACCGACTTACGCTGCATGACGCCGGGAGCCTGGAGCTCGAGGGCGCGACGGCCCTCGACGCCGGCGATCTCGCCGAGGCCGTCGATCGGGTTGCCGAGCGGGTCGACGACGCGGCCGAGGTAGCCCTCGCCCACGGGGACCGAGAGAACCTCGCCGGTGCGGGTGACCTGCTGGCCCTCCTCGATGCCGGTGAACTCGCCGAGCACGACGACGCCGATCTCGTTCTCTTCAAGGTTCTGTGCGAGGCCAAGCGTGCCGTCCGCGAAGCGGATGAGCTCGTTCGCCATGACGCCGGGGAGGCCCTCGACGTGTGCAATGCCGTCAGCGGCGTCTACGACGGTTCCGACCTCGGTCTTACCCGACTGGGCCGGCTCGTACGACGCTGCGAAATCTTTCAGCGCGTTACGGATCTCGTCCGGGCTGATTGAGAGTTCTGCCATTTCGTTTCCTCTATCTGTTCCGGAAGCGCCGCCCCCGGTGGTGAAAGTGTGTGCTCTACGCTGCGAGCTGCTGTCGGAGATCGTCCAGGCGAGCCCGGATGCTGCCGTCGATGACATCGTCGGCGATCTGGATACGGACGCCGCCGATCAGCGCGGGATCGATCACGGTCGTGATCTTCACCGGCCGTCCGGCGGACTGCTCGAGCGCACGGGCGAGTCGATCCTGCTGCTCGCTCGAGAGCGGGGCGGCGACGGTCACCGTTGCGAGTTCGCTTCCGCCCTGATCGGCCGCGATGCGTGCGGACCGACGGAGCGTTGCGTCGAGGCGACGACCGCGCGGGTTGGCGACCAGGTGGCTGACGACCGCGATGGCCGAGCCCGAGATCTTGCCGCCGAGGATGCGCTCGACGAGCGCGACCTTCCCTGCGCCGTCGGCGAGCTTGCTGCCGAGGCTCAGCTGCAGCTCGTGGTTGCGATCAACCACGTCTGCCACAGCGAGGAGTTCGTCGGAGAGCGCAGGGTTCGCGAGGCTCTCGGCGCGCAGGCCCAGCTCCTCGATGCCCGAGATGAACTCCTCGACGTTCGACCAGCGGCCCTTCGCCGCGGCGGTGAGCACGGAGCGCGCGCCAGCGGAGATTCCGCCGAAGAGGCGCTCGACCACCTGGGCCTTCGCCTCGGGCGCAGCCGAAGCGTCACCCAGTGCCGACGCGAGCGCGGGGCTCGCAGCGATCTGACCCGCGGAGGCCAGAAGCTCGCCGCCAACACCCGAGCCGAGGGCCGGGGTGAGGGTGGATCGTGCCTCTGCCAGTGCTTCGCGTGACGCGCTTCCCATTACTGAGCCGCCTTCTCGGAGGCCTCGAGGTCTGCGAGGAAGCGATCGACGAGGGCGGATGCCTTCTGGTCGCTGCTGAGCGACTCACCGACGACGCTCGAGGCGAGGTCGATTGCGAGCGAGCCCACATCCTTGCGGAGCGAGACGACGGCGCTCTGACGCTCCGCCTCGATCTGCGCCTGAGCGGCCTGCGCGATGCGGGCCTGCTCGGTCGTCGCATCGTCCTTGGCCTTGGCCACGATCTTCACGGCGTCTGCACGAGCAGCGTCGCGGATCTCGCCGGCCTCCTGGCGGGCGCTGGCGAGCTGCGCGGTGTACTCCTGCAGCGCCGCCTCGGCCTTCGCCTGGGCCTCATCGGCCTTGGCGATGTTGCCCTCGATTGCCTCTGCACGCGCATCAAGCATCGCCTGCATCTTGGGGAGGAAGACCTTCCAGAACGCGACGAGGATGATGACGAAGACAACCGCAGACCAAACGATGTCGTAGGTCGCCGGGAGCAGCGGGTTCTGATTCGAACCCTCTGCAGCGACGAAGACTGCGTGAATCATCAAGCCTCCCTTTCGAGACTAGGGAAAGGTGAACGGCTTACTGGAAGATGAAGTGCGTCGCGATACCGATGAGCGCGAGCGCCTCGGTGAAGGCGATGCCGATCCACATCAGGACCTGGAGGCGGCCTGCGAGCTCGGGCTGGCGAGCGACGCCCTCGATGGTCTTGCCGACGACGATGCCGAGGCCGATGGCCGGGCCGATCGCCGCGAGGCCGTAACCGACCGTCGAGATGCTGCCCGAAACTTCTGCGAGAACAGACACGTTAGGTGTTTCCTTCCGATAGTTGAGAACGACGGATGTCGAACTCTGATTAGTGCTCTTCAGCCAGCGCGAGCTGGATGTAGACGCCGGTGAGAATGGTGAAGATGTACGCCTGGAGGAACGCCACCAGGATCTCGAAGAGGGTGAAGGCGAAGCCGACCGCGAAGGTGCCGACGCCGAAGAGCTTGAAGAGCCCCTCGCCCTCGAGGAGGAAGAAGTTCGTCGCGCTGAAGAACAGCACGAGCAGGAGGTGGCCGACGAGCAGGTTCATCAGGAGTCGCAGCGTGAGCGTGACGGGACGCAGCACGAAGGTCGAGAAGAACTCGATCGGGGTCACGATGATGTACAGCGGCTTCGGGACGCCCGCCGGGAAGAGCGAGTTCTTGAAGAAGTTGCCCGGGCTCTTCTTGATGCCCGCGTAGATGAACGTCACGTAGGAGACGATCGCGAGCACGAGCGGGAAGCCGATGACGGCCGAGACGCCGATGTTGAAGCCGGGGATGATGCCCGTGATGTTGAAGGCGAGGATCGAGAAGAAGATCGCCATCAGGATCGGCAGGAACCGGCGGCCGTCCTTCTTGCCGAGCAGATCCTCCGCGATGTTGACGCGAACGAAGTCGAGCGCCATCTCGGTGAGCGACTGCCCGCGGGTCGGGATCACGCGCATCTTGCGGGTGCCGAGCCAGAACAGGAGCAGCAGCACGAGCATCATGATGACGCGAATGATCATGATGCGGTTCATCGCGAAGGGCGTGCCCTCGAAGAGCACCACGTCCGGGAAGAAGTCAGCGATCGACGGCGGATGGAATCCGCCCTCCTCCGAAGAGAAAAGAACGGGGGTCACGAGGTGCGTAGCGTTAGCGAACAGCGCCATTCTCCTGACTTAGGTGCGAATCTCGTCGCACGGTGTCGAACGGTGGTCGTGCCCCCAAGGTCTCAAGGCACACGAATGGCGAGACCCGGCAGGGAACGTGAACGATCCTAGCAAACATTTTCGCTCCGGGAGAAACCGGAACGTTACATTGGACGGTGGCCACGTGCCGGCGCCACCGTGGCCAGGAAAAGTCCTGGCCAGAACACAGACACCCGCCGTCCACCCGGCGGTTGCGCGGCTCAGTTGGGGTCCGAGACCACCGGGAGGCGAGACTTCGACAGCACGATCATGTCGACCACGAGGGAGACGATCACCCCGGAGACCACGCCGAGGAACAGGATCGTCGGATTCAACCACGGCTCGTCCTTCAGCAGCACCGCCGCCACGATGAACGCCACGAACTTCAGGATCCACGTCCCCATCACGATGCCGAAGAAGGCGACGACGTACAGGTCGCTCGTGATGAAGCGGTTGGCAAAGGTGATGCTGCCGATCGTCATGGCGAGGAATACGCCCGCGAAGGCCGCGCCGAGCGCTCCCCCGACGAGCCCCGTCGTACCCGAGACGAACCAGCCGATCACCGCCCAGATCACGATGAGCGCGAGGGAGGCGAGAATCCCCCACTTCATCGCCCGCAGCAGGATCGGCTGCGAGCTCGGCATCCGCCGCTCGGCAGGCGCCTCGCCGGAACCATCGTTCGGCGGGGTGTCGGGGAGAGCGGGTGAGCTCACTCGGGAGTCCTTTCCTTCGGGGCGCCTGCGTCCGGTGTCGCGGCGATCAGGTCCTCGTCGCTCGCGCGACGGCGTGACAACGGTACCAAGCCGCGCTGGGCGAGCCCGTCGCGGACACGGCTCGCTGGCAGGAGGAGGAGCGCGGCACACGCCGCCCCGCCCACGACGAGAACGATCACGGGCACCACGAAGCTCTGCAGCAGGAAGACGAGCAGCACGGCGACCGAGAGTACCGTGGTGCCGACATAGAAGATGAGCACGGCCTGCACGGGCGAGTGTCCCATGTCGAGAAGCCGGTGGTGCAGGTGCTGGCGATCCGCAGTGAACGGGCTCTTCCCCGCGCGCAATCGGCGGATCACGGCAAGGGTGAAGTCCGCGAGCGGCAGGGCGAGCACCGCAACCGGCAGGATGATCGGGATGTAGGCCGCGAGCACGAGTTTCTGGTCGAGCGTGGCAGGGTTGAGCTGCCCCGTCACTGAAACGGTCGAGGTCGCCATGAGGAGGCCGACGAGGAGCGCCCCCGTGTCCCCCATGAACATCTTCGCGCGGTGCCAGTTGAAGGGCAGGAAGCCCGCGCAGATCCCGACGACGACGATCGCGATGAGGCTCGCGAACGTGATGGAGTCGACGCCACCCATGCGGTCGTGCAGCAATCGCGTGTAGATGAAGAAGAGGAGGTTCGCGATGATGGCCGTGCCGGCGACGAGACCGTCGAGGCCGTCGACGAAGTTCACCGCGTTCATGACCAGCGTCATGAGGAACACCGTGAGCCCGAAGTTCACGACGGGCGACGCGACCATGAGCGTGTCGCCGAACGGCAGCGAGACAATCTGCACGCCGTTCCAGGCAAGGAGCCCGGCAGCGGCGAGCTGCGCCGCGAGCTTCACCATCCAGTCGAGGTCGAGGATGTCGTCGAGGATCCCGATCGCGGCGATGATCCCGCACGCTCCGAGGAGGGCCCACATCATGGTGCCCTCGGAAAACAGCGACCGGAACTCCTGCTGCGTCGCCGCGATCCCGAACGCCGCAAGGAGGCCGATGAACATCGCGACCCCACCGAGCCGCGGCGTCGGCGCCTGGTGCACGTCGCGCGCCCGCACCTCGGGGGCGAGCTTGTAGCGTCGCGCGAGGCGCAGCACCACTGCCGAAGCCGCCGCGGTGACGAGCACCGCAACGCCAGCGACCACGAGATACGGGAGCATGTCAGTCCTCGAACGCGACCTGCGGAAGGAGCTCGGCGATGGCCTCGCGCGTGACGCCGCCCTCGCGCAGGATGCGCAGGGTGCCGCCCTCCTCGGTGAGGCCGGTCGCGTCAATGATCGTCGACGCCTGGCCGTCACCATCGGCCTCGCCGTTCTCGAGGTACACGTCGATCGAGTCGCCGAGCATCGCCTGCGCCGCGGCGGCCGTTCGGGCGGCCGGCTCGCCCGTCTTGTTCGCGGAGGAGACCGCGAGCGGGCCCGTCTCCTGCAGCAGCTCGAGGGCGAGCGGATGGTTCGGGATCCGGATCGCGACCGTTCCCCCGGTGTCGCCGAGATCCCAGCTCAGCAGCGGGTTCGCTGTGGTAACGATCGTGAGTGCACCCGGCCAGAATCGCTCGGCGAGCGCCGACAGGGGCGCGGGCACCTCAGCGGCGAGCGCCGCCAGCGTTCCCACGTTCGGGATCAGGACGGGCGGCGGCGACTGCCGGCCGCGGCCCTTCGCGTCGAGCAGCCGCTGCACGGCCTCGGGTGAGAACGCGTCGGCGGCGACGCCGTAGACCGTGTCGGTCGGCATCACGACGAGTCGCCCCTGCCCGATCGCGCGGCGCGCAGTGCGCATCCCGGAGAGCAGGTGGGCGTTGTCGGTGCAGTCAAAGACCTCGGTCATAACCAACGATTCTACCCCCGGGGCGACCATCCGGCCCTGGCAGACGGGTCAGCTGAGCGCCGTCGTGGCGCGATCCCTGCCCGTGAGATCCGGATGGGTCGCGGCGGCTCGCCAGCCGTCGGCCGCGAGAATATCCCTGATCGCGCGGCCCTGATGCTCCGCGTGCTCCAGCACGAGCGTGCCGCCCGGCCGCACGAGGGAGCGGCCGACCCGGCTGATGACCCGGATGAGGTCGAGGCCATCCGCGCCGCTGAAGAGCGCCATCTCGGGGTCGTGATCCCGCACCTCGGGGTCGCGCGGCACCATGCCCGTCGGCACGTACGGCGGGTTCGAGGCGAGCACGTCGATGCGGCCGGCGAGCGCCGCAACAGCAGCGAGCGGGGTTGCTGAACCGGGATCCGGCGCCGCCGTGCTTTCCCGCGCCAACTCGGCAACATCACCGAGCGCCAGCTCGGCAACATCGCCGAGCAGCAGCTCGACGCGCCCCTCCCCCCACTCGGCCACATTGCGCGCGGCCCACGCGTGCGCCTCTGGGCTCTTCTCGACCGCCCACACGCGCGCGGTCGGGACCTCGCGGGCGAGCGAGAGCGCGATCGCCCCGCTTCCGGTGCACAGATCGACCGCGATGGGCTCGGGATCCGGGACCGCGAGCAGGGCGTCGATGGCGAGCTGCGCGACGCCCTCGGTCTCGGGACGTGGCACGAACACCCCCGGTCCGACGGAGAGTTCGAGCGCTCGGAACGGCGCGCGGCCCGTGAGGTGCTGGAGCGGCACGCGCCTCGCGCGCTCATCGGTGAGCTCGGTGGCGCGCTCGGCTTGCTCGGCGGTGAGGGCGCGGCCCATGACCGCGAGGGCCTGGATCCTGCCGCGCGTCTCCCCCAGCACGTGGGCCAGGATGAGTTCGGAGTCGGTGCGGGGATCCGGCACCCCGGCGTCGTCGAGGAGTGCGGAGATTCGGGCGAGGGCGTCGTCGACCGTGGGGGGTGCGGGGTCAGTCACCCACCCACTTTCCCACACCGGGAATGCCCGCTGTCACACAGCGTTGCATTTCATAACGCGGATGAAATTCTCGAATAACTCCACGCTATAGTTTTCATGGCCTCGCCCAGCGCATGCCCCGCCCAAGAACCCCTGGAGGATCACCCATGGCACGCACCTACGCCAACATCACCGAAGCTTTTGGCAACACCCCGCTCGTCCGCCTCAACCGCGTCACCGACGGCGCGGAGGCCGAGGTCTACGCGAAGCTCGAGTTCTACAACCCCGCAGGCTCCGTGAAAGACCGGATCGGGATCGCGATCATCGACGCCGCCGAGCAGTCGGGGGCACTCAAGCCGGGCGGGACCATCGTCGAGGGCACGAGCGGTAACACGGGCATCGCGCTCGCGTTCGTCGGCGCCGCCCGCGGCTACCGCGTGATCCTCACCATGCCGGAGACCATGAGCATCGAGCGCAGGAAGCTCCTCGCCGCCTACGGCGCCGAGATCGTGCTCACCGAGGGCCCCCTCGGCATGAAGGGCGCCGTCGAGAAGGCGAAGGAGATCGTCGAGTCGACGCCTGGCGCGATCCTCGCGAACCAGTTCGGCAACCCCGCGAACGTCGCCGTGCACCGCGCGACCACGGGCCCCGAGATCTGGAGCGACACCGACGGCACGGTCGACATCTTCGTCGCCGGCATCGGCACGGGCGGCACCATCTCGGGCGCCGGCGCGTTCCTCAAGGAGCAGAACCCCGAGGTCAAGGTCGTCGCGGTCGAGCCCGTCGACTCCCCGCTCCTCACCGAGGGCAAGGCAGGCCCCCACAAGATCCAGGGCCTCGGCGCGAACTTCGTGCCCGAGATCCTCGACCGCGAGGTCTACGACGAGGTCATCGACGTGGCGCTCCCCGACGCGATCGAGAAGGCGCGCGCGCTCGGCACCAACGAGGGCATCCTCGCGGGCATCTCGGGCGGCGCGGCCGTCTGGGCCGCGACCCAGGTCGCGAAGCGCCCGGAGAACGCCGGCAAGAAGATCGTCGTGATCGTGCCGGACTTCGGCGAGCGCTACTTCTCGACGGTGCTCTACGAGAACCTCGACGTCTGATCCGGATCCATATCCTTGGTGGTGGTCGTCCGGGCCCGCGGCGCGGCTCCCCGGGCGGCCACCTCTGCAGTTGACAGCGTGAAAGGACGGCCGTGAGCCTCTTCTCCCGAATCCGCGAGGACGTCCTCGCGGCGAAAGCACACGATCCCGCGGCGCGCGGCGCTGCCTCGGTGTTCTTCATCTACTCGGGGCTCCACGCGGTCTGGTGGCATCGCGTCGCGCACGCGCTGTGGAAGCGCGGCATGCGCTTCCTGCCGCGCGCGATTTCGCAGCTGAACAGGTTCTTGACCGGGATCGAGATCCACCCGGGCGCGACGCTCGGGCGGCGCCTCTTCATCGACCACGGGATGGGCGTCGTGATCGGCGAGACGGCGGTCGTCGGCGACGACGTGCTCATCTACCATGGGGTCACGCTCGGCGGCACGGGGCACGGGCGCGGCAAGCGCCACCCCACGATCGGCGACCGCGTCGTGATCGGGGCCGGCGCGAAGCTGCTCGGCGACATCGAGATCGGGCACGACAGCGCCGTGGGGTCGAACGCGGTGGTCGTGCGGTCGGCCGGGCCGTGGACGACGCTGACCGGGATCCCCGCGCAGGGGCGGCCGCGGCGCGGCGCTCCCCTCGCCGAGAAGCCCGACATGGCCGACTTCTACGTGATCTAGGGGCGCGGGGCGCCGCCCCCAGCCCGAATTCTGCACACGCTGAGACTGTCTGCCCAAATTCTTGCCTGTGAATGCAGAAGTCTCAGTGGGCGCAGGTCGCGGCGCGGGCGCGGGTGGCGGCGCGCCGCGGCGCGGGCCGCGGGCCGCACTAGCGCAGCTTGCGGCCGTGGTGCTGCATCCAGCGCTTCGTGCGGCGCGCCTCGAAGGCGATCATGGTGAGCCCGATCAGCCAGAACGGCACCTGCACCAGGAACGCGGTGCGGAACGCGCCCAGCGAGTAATCTTCGGGCGAGCCGGCGCCCTGCAGGTCGAGCACGAGGCCGATGAGCAGGATCACGAGCAGGGTCGCGATGAACCCGCCCGTGTTGACGAGCCCCGTGCCGAAGCCCGCAAAGCTGCGCGGCGTGTGCGACCGAGACACCTCGAACGCGATCATCGAGGCGGGACCGCCGAGCGGCATGATGAGCAGCAGCGCGATCAGCAGCCAGATGGGCGGGGTGCCCGGCCAGAGCAGGATCCCGAGCCACGTCACCATGATCGCGATCGTGATGGAGAAGTTGATCCACACGCGGCGCTCGAGAAAACGCGAGCTGATCGGCCCGAGCACGAGTCCCGCGACCATCGAGGCGACCACCGTGAGGCTGAGCAGCCCGCTCGCGGCGGCGGGCGTAAGGCCCACACCGCCGACGAGGAACGGGGTGCCCCAGAGCAGGAGAAACACGTTCGAGGCGAAGGGCGAGGTGAAGTGCAGCCAGAAGGCGAGTCGCACGCCAGGGATCTTCAGGAGCCGCCCGGCGCGCGAAAAGAAGTCCAGGCCGCGCCGGGGAACGCGGCCCACGACGGGGATCATCTCGGTCGAGGGCGGGGCCATCTCGAGCATGCCGGTCGCGAGCGGTCCGCCGAAGCCGCGCGCCTCTCGCGTGAGCCGGCTGTCCGTGCGGAACACCCGCTCGGCGATCGTGCGGTCGCCCGGATGGTTTCGCAGCACCAGGCAGCCCAGGATCGTGATGAGCACCCCCACGGCGACGACCCCGAGGAAGCCGTTCATCCATCCGGCGGTGGCGACGAGGAGCGCGAGCGGTGCCACGGACACGAGCTGGCCAACCTGCCCGGTGAGGCCCGTGAGCTGGGAAACCGTGGGCAGCTGCCGGATCGCAAACCACTCGGGCAGGAGCCGCATGACGCTGATGAAGGTGCACGCGTCCCCCGCGCCGACGAGCACGCGGGCGAGGATCGCGAGCCGCACATCCTCGGCCGTCGCCATGACGGTCTGGCCGAGCAGCATGAGCACGCCGCCGCTCAGGATCATGCCCTTCGCGCCGAAGCGGTCGAGCAGCACACCGACGGGAATCTGCAGCCCCGCGTAGACGATCAGCTGGATGACGGGGAAGGTGGCGAGCGTCGTCGCGTCGATCCCGAAGTGCTCCTGCGCGGCCGGGCCGAGCGCGGAGAGCGAGGAGCGGTTGATGATCGCGACCGCGTAGGCGATCGCGGCCACTCCCCAGACCACCCACGGGAGGAGTGGTTTCCGGGTTCGCATGTACCCATGCTAGTGGAGCGCCCGCTCGCGCGCGGGACGACTCAGTCGCGAGCGGGCAGCGGCGGGCCCTCCGGGAAATCGCTCCGCGTGAGGTCGAGGAAGAGCGCGTCCTCGAGGTGGCCGCCAGGCCGCACCTGGTAGTCGCGCAGGATCCCGATCCGCCTGAAGCCCAGCCGCTCGTAGCTCCTGATCGCGCCGTCATTATTGACGTTCGGGTCGAGCGTCACGCGCGTGATTCCCGAGGCGAACTCCGCCCGGATCGCGAGGGCGAGCGCCTCCTCGCCGATCCTGCGGCCGCGGAAGCGGGTGCCGATGAAGAGGTGCATGACGGTCGTCGGATACTCGGGATCGTCGCCGCGCATGACCCACAGGGCGCCGGCGCACTCGCCGTCGACCTCGATGATGCGCGTGATCTCGGGCTGTTCCACGAAATCCGCCACGACCTTCTCCGGCGTGTACCCGACCCACCAGAAGGCGACCTCTGGCTCGGAGAGGATGTCGAAGAGCGGGGCCGCGTCGTCTGCGCGCACCGCGCGCAGCGTGACCAGTGGGCCCGAAAGGGGGAGCGACTGCTGGGTCATGGACTCAGCGTAGTGCGCTCCCCCGCTCGCGTGCGACGCTACTGGCCGAGATCGGCGAGTCGCGCCTCCTCGTCCATGCGAATGCAGGACTCGATGACGGGATCGAGCGCCCCGTTCATGACGTGGTCGAGGTTGTACGCCTTGTAGCCCGTGCGGTGATCCGCGATGCGGTTCTCCGGGAAGTTGTACGTGCGGATCCGCTCCGAACGATCCATCGTCCGGATCTGGCTCGAACGGTGCGCGCTCGCCTCGGCCGCCGCCTCCTCCTGCTGGCGCGCGAGGAGCCGCGCGCGCAGCACGCGCATGCCCGCCTCGCGGTTCTGCAGCTGGCTCTTCTCGTTCTGCATCGCGACCACGATCCCCGTGGGAAGGTGGGTGATGCGCACGGCGGAGTCGGTCGTGTTGACCGACTGGCCGCCGGGACCGGACGAGCGGTACACGTCGATCTTCAGGTCGTTCTGGCTGATCTCGACCTCTTCGGGCTCGTCGACCTCGGGGTAGACGAGCACGCCCGTCGTCGAGGTGTGGATGCGGCCCTGCGACTCGGTGACGGGCACGCGCTGCACGCGGTGCACGCCGCCCTCGTACTTCAGGTGCGCCCACACGCCCTGCGAGGGATCCGTCGCGTTCGACTTGATCGCGATCTGCACGTTCTTGTAGCCGCCGAGGTCGCTCTCGTCCTTCTCGAGCATCTCGGTCTTCCAACCCTTGGACTCCGCGTAGTGCATGTACATGCGGAGCAGGTCGGCGCCGAACAGCGCGGACTCCGCGCCGCCCTCGCCGCCCTTGATCTCGAGGATCACGTCGCGCGCGTCGTCGGGATCCCGCGGGATCAGGAGCCTGCGGACGCGCTCCTGCGCCTCCGCGAGGGACGCCTCGAGCGCCGGGATCTCCTCCGCGAACGCCTCGTCCTCCTTCGCGAGCTCCCTGGCCGCTTCGAGGTCGTCGCCGAGCTGCTGCCAGCCCTCGTACGCCGACTTGATCTTGCTCAGCTCCGCGTAGCGGCGGTTGACCTTCTTGGCGCGCGCGGCGTCCGCGTGCAGCGCCGGATCAGCGAGATCCTCCTGCAGCGACTCGTGCTCGACGAGCAGGGATTCGACCTGTTCAAACATTGCTGCCCCGTTCTCTCCGTGACTCCGCACGGGGGATCAGGCGCGGGCGCCCGAGCGCTGCGCCTCGGCGAGGAGCGCGGCGTTCGACGCCGATGCTGCGATCCGCTCGAGCGACTTCGCGTTCGAGTCGAGCTTCGCGAACTCGCTGCGCAGCGCCGCGACCGCCGCCGCCTCGCCCTCGCCGACGATCGCGTCGGCGTGGCGGGTCCGCGAGTGCAGGAGCTTCACCGCGGGCTCGAAGGCCGAGCGGCCCTTGGTGAGCTGGATCTCGCTGTTCGCGACGCGGAGCGCCTCGCGGAGCAGGAGCGCGTCGCCGTCGAGCTCGGGCTTCGCCTCGATCGTGGCGAGGATCGTGAGCGAGCCGCCGTTCTCGAGGTTGCGCGCCGAGGCGAGCAGCTTCTTGATCTGGCCGAGCGCGAACTCGTCGACCTCGTCGAGGCCGGGGCGCGCCCCGCCGTGCTGCGCCTGCGCGTAGGCGCGGGCCAGGCGGTTGAGCGAGTCGACGAGCACGACCACGTCGTGGCCGAGCTCGACCAGGCGCTTGGCCCGGTCGATCGCGAGCTCCGCGATCGTGGCCTGATCCTCCGCGGGGCGATCGAACGGCGCCGCGACAACCTCGCCCTGCACCGTGCGCTCGAGGTGGGTGACCTCCTCGGGCTGCGCGTCGGCGAGCACGAGCATGAGGTGCGCCTCGGGCTTGTTCGCCGCGACGCCCTGGGCGAGCTCAACGACGAGCGCCGAGCCGTCGATCTTCGCGGGCGTCACGAGGAGCGCACGCTGGCCGAAGCCGATCGGAGCGACGAGGTCGATCGCGCGGCCGACCAGGCGATCCTTGCCCGACTCGAGCAGCAGTCGCTCCTGCGGGAAGACC
The DNA here is from genome assembly GCF_050310065.1 of Leucobacter luti. Lineage (GTDB taxonomy): Bacteria > Actinomycetota > Actinomycetes > Actinomycetales > Microbacteriaceae > Leucobacter > Leucobacter luti_B. The sequence goes on from NZ_CP190007.1 coordinate 2,517,914, forward strand.
GGGGTCTGCTCCGCGAAGTCGATCCGCTTCTCGTTCTCCTCGACCGTGCGGCCGTTGATCGCGTCGATCTTCACGATCGCGTTGTACTTCTGACGGCCGCCGCCCTCGCCCTCGCGGGGCTGGCGGATCGCGCCGACGACCGCGTCGCCGCGGCGCAGGCCGTACTTCTTCACCTGACCGAGCGAGACATAGACGTCGCTCGCGCCAGGCAGGTAGCCGCTCGTGCGCACGAAGGCGTAGTTGTCGAGCACATCGAGGATCCCAGCGATCGGCAGGAGCACGTCCTCCTCGGTGATCTCCGGCTCGAGGTCGTCGTTCTGGCCGCGGCGCTTGCGGTCGCGCTGGCGGGTGCGGCTCGAGCGCGAGTTCGCCTCGCCGCCCTTGCCGTTCTGGCCGCGCTCACCCTGGTTCTGGCCGCCCTGGCCGCCCTGGTTCTGGCCGCCCTTGCCGTTTTGGCCCTTGTTCTCGTCGGCGGACTCGGACTTGTCGGCGCCCTGCTCGGCGTCGCCCTGCTCCGCCTTCTGGCCCCGGCCGCGGCGGGTGCGCGTGCGGCTGGGCTTGTCGCCCTCGGTGCTCTCCGCGCCGTCCTGCTTCGCGGCGGTGTCGCCCGACTCGGCGTCCGCCTTCGCGCCTTGCTCGGGCTTCGACTGCTCGGACTTCGACTGGTCGTCGCCGGATGCCTGCTCGGCGCCTGCTGCGCTGTCGTCCTGCTCGGCCGGCGTCGCCTCGGCGGCCTGCGCGCGGCGGCCGCGGGTGCGCTTCGCGGGCGCGGCGGGCGCCTCGGCGTCGGTCGCGGGGGTTTCGGCAGCTGCGTCGGCAGCCCCGCTCTCCGCGGCGGGCGCCGCTGCCGCGTCAGCCGCGGGCTCCTCCACCTTCTTGCGGCTGCGCGTCGCGCGCTTCTTCGGTGCCTCGGCAGGGGCCTCGGCAGGGGCCTCAGCCGGCGCCTCGGTCGCCTGTTCGGCGGCGGGAGCCTCTGCCGCGTCAGCGGCGGGCTCCTCCACCTTCTTGCGGCTGCGCGTCGCGCGCTTCTTCGGCGCCTCAGCCGGCGCCTCAGCCGCCGCATCGGCAGCGGGCGCCTCGGCGGGGGCCTCAGCTGCGACGCTTTCGCTCGTCGCGCCGACGGCCGCCGTCACGCGGCGCGACGCGCGCCGGCGAACGGGCGCCGCCTCGGCAGCGGGCGCGTCCTGCGCCTCGGGCGCAGCTGCATTCTGATCTTCAGTGTTCAGTTCCACGGTTCTTCCTTTCGGAACGCCGCCGGACACGCGCGTCTCTCAGACTCGCCTTCCCGCGGTGCTTGCACTGTCGTGCGTATGAAACACCGGGCCGATTCGCCTCGGTGAGGAAACGATCCACACCCGCGAACGCGGGACACAGCGGGGCAGGTAGCTAGAGAACCTGATCCGCGGGGATCGCCTCCACTGTAGCACCCTTCGAATCGACGGCGAGGAGCAGCACACGCCAATCGGGGTGATGCTCAGCAACGAAATCCGCGGCCGCCTGACGCTCGGCCGGGCCGTTCGAGAGGACGAGCACGGAGGGCCCGGCCCCCGAGACGACGGCGGCGTGGCCGCGATCCCGCAACTCGCCGATGAGATCCCGGGTCTGGGGCATCGCCTCTCCGCGGTAGTTCTGGTGCAGCCGGTCCTCGGTCGCCTCGAGCAGCAGCTCGGGGCTCTGCGTGAGCGCGGCGATGAGGAGGGCCGAGCGCGACACGTTGAACACGGCGTCCTCGTGCGGCACCTGCGCCGGCTGCAGACTGCGCGCGAGCTGCGTCGACATCGTGAAGCTCGGCACGAGCACGAGCGGGGAGACGCCGCGGTGCACCATGAGCCGCTTGAAGCGCGGCCCGTCCTCGTTCGTCCAGGCGATCGTGAGGGCGCCGAAGAGCGCTGGCGCGACGTTGTCCGGGTGCCCCTCGAGCTCGGTCGCGAAGGCGAGCAGCTGCTCCTCGGAGAGCTCAATCGGGTCGACCGGATCCGAGGCGAGCAGGCCCGATGCGATCATGACGCCGGCCACGATCGCGGAGCCGGAGGAGCCCATGCCGCGGCCGTGCGGGATCCGGTTCTCGGCGCGCAGCTCGAGGCCCGGCATCTCGCGGCCGAGGCGCTCGAACACGTGCGCGGCGGAGCGCACCACGAGGTTCGTCTCGTCGGTCGGCACCTCCCCCTCGCCGACGCCGGAGACGCGCACGAGCGCGCCGGGCGCCTCGCGGGTCACGGCGGTCAGCTCGTCGCCGTAGGCGAGCGCGATCCCGAGCGTGTCGAAGCCGGGGCCGAGGTTCGCGCTCGTCGCCGGTACGCGCACGTGGACCGCGCGGGGCATGTCGGCGCCGGTCATGCGCGGCCCTCCAGGCGGAGCACGCTCGTCACGGCGTGGACCTGGTCGGACGCGCGGAGCGCGTCGACCGTCGCCGCGAGGTCGGCCTCGCGCGCCGTGTGCGTCCCGATGACGAGCGCCGCACGGCCCTCGGCGTCGCCGCCATCGGATCCCTCGGATCCCTCGGCGACCGTCTGCTCGACGCTCGCCGCCGAGACGCCGTGATCCGCGAGGATCCCGGCGATCGCCGCGAGCACGCCGGGCTGATCCCGCACCTCGAGCATGATCTGGTAGGCCGTGTTGACCTCGCCGACCGGCAGGATCGGGAGCTCGGCGTGGAGCGAGCCCGGGATCCCCGGGCCGCCGATGACGTGGCGGCGGGCGGCGGAGACCAGGTCGCCGAGCACGGCGGACGCCGTCTCCGCACCGCCTGCGCCAGCGCCGTAGAACATGAGCTCACCTGCGGCTTCGGCCTCAACGAACACGGCGTTCTTCCCTCCGTAGACGGCCGCGAGCGGGTGGTCGCGGCGGATGAGCGCGGGGTAGACGCGAGCGGAGACGCCGTCGACGCCGTCGCTCGAGGTGATCCGCTCGGCGATCGCGAGCAGCTTGATGACGTAGCCGGCGTTCTTCGCCGCCTCGATCTGGGCCGAGGTGATGTTCGCGATGCCCTCGCGGTGCACGGCGACGACCGGCACCTCGGTGTGGAACGCGATGCTCGCGAGGATCGTCGCCTTCTGCGCGGCGTCGTAGCCCTCGATGTCGAGGGTCGGATCCGCCTCCAGGTAGCCGAGCTCGCTCGCGACGCGCATCGCGTCCTCCGCGCTGTCGCCGAAGCGGTCCATGCGGTCGAGGATGTAGTTCGTCGAGCCGTTCACGATCCCGAGCACGCTCGTGATGTGGTCGCCGGCAAGGCTCTCGCGCAGGGGGCGCAGGATCGGGATCGCCGCCGCGACCGCGGCCTCGTAGGAGAGCTGCGCGCCGACCTGCTCCGCGGCGTCCGAGAGCTCGCGGCCGTGCGCCGCGATGAGCGCCTTGTTCGCGGTCACGACGTCGGCGCCGCCCTGCAGCGCCTCGAGGATGAGCGTGCGGGCCGGCTCGATCCCGCCCATGAGCTCGATCACGATGTCGGCGCCCTGCACGAGGCGCTCGGCGTCGGTCGTGAAGAGCTCGCGGGGCAGCTCGACGTCGCGCTTCGCGTCGACGTCGCGGACGGCGATCCCGGCCAGCGTGAGGCGGGCGCCGATGCGCGCGGCGAGCTCATCGCCGTGCTCGAGGATCAGCCTTGCGGTCTGAGCGCCCACCGAGCCGCAGCCCAGGAGCGCAACGCGCAGATCGCGGTAACCGTTCACTTCGTTGCTCCATTCTGAAGAGTGGTCTCATCGCCCGTGACGCTCTGCGCCACGAGCTCGTCTTCGGTCTGGCCGCGCACGATGAGGCGGGCCTCCCCCGAGCGCACCGCGACGACCGCGGGCCTCGGGACGTAGTTGTAGTTGCTCGCGAGCGACCAGCAGTAGGCGCCGGTCGCGGCAACCGCCAGAGTGTCGCCCGGCTGCACGTCGCCCGGCAGGAAGTCGCGCTGCACGACGATGTCGCCCGACTCGCAGTGCTTGCCGACGACGCGCACGAGCGCCGGGGCGGCCTCGCTGACCCGGTTCGCGATGCGCACCTGGTAGTCGGCGCCGTAGAGCGCGGGGCGCGCGTTGTCGCTCATGCCGCCGTCGACGCTCACGTAGAGGCGCTCGCTCGCGCCGAGATCCGCGGGATCGGCGGCAGCGTCGCTGCCCGCGAGGCGCACCGACTTCGTCGTGCCGACCGTGTACAGCGTGATCCCGGACTGGCCGATCACGGAACGGCCCGGCTCGAACGCGAGCTTCGGGATCGGCACCCCGACCTCGGCGGAGGTCTCCGCAACGATGTCCGCAAGCTCGCGCGCGATCACCGCGACGTCCGGCGCCTCCTCGGCCTGCGCGCTCGTGTAGGCGATGCCGAAGCCGCCGCCGAGGTTCAGCTCGGGGATCGGGGCGCCCGCGAGCTCGGCGAGCGCCGGGTAGACGCCGAGCAGCCGGCGCGCCGACTCGCGGAAGCCGTCCGTCGCGAAGATCTGGGAGCCGATGTGGCAGTGCAGGCCGACGAACTCGAGGCTGTCCTCCGCGAGGATCGCGGCAACGAGGCGCGGGGCCTCGCTGAGCGGCTGGCCGAACTTCTGGTCCTCGTGCGAGGTCGCGAGGAAGTCGTGGGTGGAGGCGTGCACTCCGCTGTTGACGCGCAGGCGCACGCGCTGGCGGCGGCCGGCCGCGCGCGCCGCGGCCGCGATCCGGCCCGTCTCGATCTCACTGTCGATGATGATCGTGCCGACGCCGACCGAGACCGCGCGCTCGATCTCGGCGACCGACTTGTTGTTGCCGTGGAAGCCGATGACCGCGGGATCGACGCCAGCGGCGAGCGCGACGGCGAGCTCTCCCCCGCTCGCGACGTCAATCGCGAGCCCCTCGTCGACCATCCAGCGCGCGACCTCGACGCAGAGGAACGCCTTGCTCGCGTAGTACACGGTCGCGGCCGTGCCGATGCGCGCCGCCTCAGCCTGCAGAGCCTCGCGGATCTCGCGGGCGCGGGCGCGGGCCGCGTCCTCGTCGACGACGTAGAGCGGCGAGCCGAATTGCTCCGTGAGCTCCGTCGCGCGGAGATCGCCCAGCTTCAGCTGCCCGCACTGGCTGCCGCGGCGGGCCGTCGACGGGAAGACGCGGGCGTCGATCGCGTTCGCATCGGCTGTCCGGGGATCGGTCATCGAGGTGCTCCTGAGCTGCGGTTCGGGTGGCGGTCATGGGGCGGGCAGATCGTGATCCGGTGACTCATCGCCCGCGCGGCCCCCTGCAGTGGAGGCCGATGGCGAGCGGACCCGGATTGGCCCCTGAAGCCGTGCGAACGGAGAGCGAGTCTCGGAACGAACTCGTCCAGCTTAGCGTGAGACGCATGCCGCCGGAGCCGTGTTACAGGCCCGGTTTCGGGGGCTCTCTGGGGCCGATTGCGCCCGCATGCGCGAGCTCAGCCGCAGGTGCCCGGCTGCTGCTGCGCCTTGTCCGAGGCGATCCGCGGGTTGAGGTCCGCCTTCACCGAGACGGATCCCGTGCTCGAGAACACGATGTCCGTGAGCGTGATGCCCGCGGGCAGGCGGTCCTTGATGCAGAACGTGTGTGATTCGAGCATCGGCGCGAGAAGCCCGCCGGTCGCGCCGGAGATCTGCTCCGCGCTGAGATCGAAGCCTGCCGCGGCGACCCCGCGCGGCTCCACCTCAACCGCGCCGTCGACGATCGTGAGGCCGAGCGTCGCTGAGAGCGGCACCTCCTGGCCCAGCAGCTCCATCGAGCGACCCACCATCAGCCCGCCGTCGCGCACCTCGACGGTCTGCGCGAGGCCCTGGGTCAGGATCTCGGCAAACTCGCTCAGGCGCTCCTTCGGCACCGTGAGCTTCGCCGTACCGTTCGTGATCTCGCCTGTCGTGACGCTGAACGGCACCCGGTCCGCGTGCACCGAAACGTCAGCCGACACCCCCTCGATGAGCGGAGCATCGGGCACCTCGATCGTGATGTCGCCGACTCCCCCGCCGAGCGCCGCGAGCAGCTGCGAACCGCCGAGGCCCACCTCCACCTCGTGATCGTCGGTGAGCTTCAGCTGCGTGCGCACCGCGCCGGCGACGATCCCTGGCAGGATCAGCCTGAGCGCGATCTCCGCCGCGCCTGCCAGGAGCCCGAGCACGACGAGCACGCTCAGGATCCGGACCCACCAGCGTGGCCCGCTCTTCGTCGCCGTATCGCCTCTGCTGCTCATGCCGCTCCCGGAATGTATCGATCAGTGTGGGTGCAACCCTACCGGCAGAGGGCTCGACAACGGGTGAGGATTCCGAGACGTTCACGCACTCGGAAGCCCGCGCGTTACAGACGCTCGGGCGCCGACACCCCGATCAAGTCGAGACCATTGCGCAGCACCTGGCCGGCCGCGTCGTTCAGCCAGAGGCGCGTGCGGTGCAGATCGCCGACCGGCTCCTCGCCAAGCGGGATCACGCGGCAGTTGTCGTACCAGCGGTGATAGGCGGCCGCAAGCTCCTCGAGGAAGCGAGCGACCCGGTGCGGTTCGCGCAGCTCCGCGGCACCCGCGACGATCGCCGGGTACTGCTGCAGCTTGCCGAGCAGCTCCGTCTCAGTCTCGTGGGTGAGCAGCTCGGGCGCGAAGGTGCTGCGATCAACGCCCGCCGCCGCCGCGTTGCGGTCGACCGCGCAGGTGCGGGCGTGCGCGTACTGCACGTAGAAGACGGGGTTGTCGTTCGTGCGGCTGCGCACCTTCTCACCGTCGAGGGCGAGCGGCGAATCCGCCGGGTAGCGCGCGAGCCAGTAGCGGAGCGCGTCCGATCCGAGCCACTCGAGCAGGTCGTCGAGCTCGATGATGTTGCCCGCACGCTTCGAGAGCCGCGCGCCGTTCAGGTTCACGAGCTGGCCGATGAGCACCGTGATATCGGTCTCGACGTTGTCGCCCGCCGCCCCCGCGATCGCGGTCAGGCGGCCAATGTAGCCGTGGTGATCCGCCCCCAGCAGGTAAATCTTCTCGCCGAAGCCGCGATCCTTCTTCGAGAGGTAGTAGGCGGCGTCCGCGGCGAAGTAGGTGTAGACGCCGTTGCCGCGGGTGAACACGCGGTCCTTGTCGTCGCCGAAGGTGCTCGTGCGCACCCAGATGGCGTCGTCCTCCTCGTAGACGTGCCCCTGCTCGCGCAGGCGATCCACCGCCGAGGCGATCGGGCTCGCCTCGCCGTTCTCGCCCTCCGTGTGGAGCGTGCGCTCCGAGAAGAACACGTCGAAGTGGACGTTGAAGCGCTCGAGCGAGTCCTTGATCTCGGCGAGCTGCAGCTGATACGCGAGCTCCTGGGCCTGATCCAGGGCCGCATCGCGGTCGCTCGCGGCGAGCGCCGCGAGATCCGGGAGCTGCTCCCTCACGCGCGCACCGAGCGTCTGAATGTACTCGCCCGGGTAGGCGTCCTCCGGGGCCTCCTCGCCGAGGGCCGCCGCCAGCACCGAGCGCCCGAACTTATTCATCTGGGCGCCGGCGTCGTTGATGTAATACTCGCTCGTGACCTCGGCGCCGGCCGCGCGGAGCACGCGGGCAGTCGAATCGCCGAGCGCCGCCCAGCGGGTGTGGCCCATGTGCAGCGGCCCCGTCGGGTTCGCGGACACGAACTCGAGGTTGATCCGCTGGCCGGCGAGCGCGTCACCGCGGCCGTACGCCTCGCCCTGCTCGACCACGCGGCGCGCGGTCTCGCCCGCGCTCGCTGCGTCGAGCGTGATGTTGATGAAGCCGGGGCCCGCGACCTCGGCCTTCGCGACGCCCTCAATCTCGGCGGCGCGGGCGACGATCTGCTCCGCCAGCTCGCGCGGATTCGTGCCGATCCGCTTCGCGAACTTCATGGCCGCGTTCGAGGCCCAGTCGCCGTGCTCGCGGTTCTTCGGTCGCTCGACCTGCGTGTCCTGCTCGGTGACCGGGACATCCGCGCCGCGCTCGGCGATCAGGTCGGTCAGAATGCGGGCGAGGGCACTTGCGAGTTCTTGAGGCGTCACGAGGGACTAGTCTACTTGGCCCGCGGGGCGGGGTGGTGCGGGTGGTGGGTGGTGCGAAACCGGTCCGCCGTTTGCGCTAGGCTTGTCGAGTCGCAGATGCTCGCCTCCGTAGCTCAGGGGATAGAGCGCCGGTTTCCGGTACCGTAGGTCGGGGGTTCGAATCCCTCCGGGGGCACGAGCGACAGGGCCGGGTCCGCAGCGTCAGCATGCGGGCCCGGCCTTTTGTGTGCGCGCCCGGGGCCGCCCCGGCCCCGGGCCCGGGCTGACGGGCCCGGGCTGCCGGGCCCGGGCTGCCGGGTTGAGTTGACCCAAAGTGACGCATTCTGCGGTCCAGGGGATAGTTTGGGTCAACTCGAGAGGCGGCGGCGCCCGCGCTGGCGTTTGCGGCGGCGGCGGGCCGGCAGCGGGGGCCGGCGGCTGGCGCGGCGGCCAGCCAGTCGGCGAGCGCCGCAACCAGCTCCGGATCCGGAGCCACCCGCCTCAGTTGACCCAAAGTGACGCAATCTGCGTTCCAAGGGATAGTTTGGGTCAACTCAAGGCGGGCTCCCGGGCCCGGACCCCACCCTTGCTCGCCCGACGCAGCCCGACCGGGTTGAGTTGACCCAAAGTGCCCCAATCTGCGCTCCAGGGCGCAGTTTGGGTCAACTCAGGCGGCGGGCGGCGGGCGGCGGGCGGCGGGCAGCGGCGGCCGCGCGCTTCGGTAGACACGTGCGCGAAGTGCCCGGGGTGTCGCCCAAACGCGCGGTGAACCATCCTGAAGCGCAGGCGAACGGCCGTGAACTCTCCCAGAACAGTCGCCACAACGGTGTCAGCCATGCCACCGCAGCCGCCAGGATCGAGTCAACACAACTTCTTCGCGCCGACCCTCAGAAAGGGATACAAATCCCGGGCCGAGGCCCTGTCCAGGGGCCGCGATCCGGCGCGCCGAAAACCCTCCGCCACACCACCGCCACACCAGAGAACCAGGAGATAACCCCGCATATGTCCAGATCAGCACGCAATCCCCGCGGTGCGCGCAGACGCGCCGGCCTCCTCGCGGGCGGCGCAGTCCTCGCGATCGCGGGCGGCCTGCTCGCCGCACCGGGCGGCCTCGCGCCCGGATCCGCTGCTCCCGCCGCCGCGGAGCCTGGCGGCGCGGGATCCGCGCCCGCCGAGTTCCTCGAGACCTTCGACGGCGCCGTGGCGCCGGATCGCGCCCCGGGCGAGTGGACCGTGGAACAGCGCAACATCGCGGGCATGAAGACCGGCTGGCAGGGGTGGAGCTTCCACTCGACCGCCGACGTGGTGAACACCTGGGACGGCACGGGCGACCGCACCTCGTTCGCCAAGGGGCAGGGCCTCGTCGCGGTCGTCCATTCCGACAAGAACCGCCCCGCGACCGGCACTTTTGACTCCACGCTGTGGTCGCCGCGGATCCCGCTTTCCGGGGGCGCCCAGGCTGTTGAGGTCAGCTTCGACAGCCACTACAAGCAGGGCCAGGCGCCGCAGAACGCGCGCCTCGTCGCCCGCTTCGACGGCGGCGAACCCCGCACGGTCCAGGGCTTCGAGGCGCACCGTCTCAACGAGTCCGCGAAGTTCACCGTCGATGCACCGGCCGGCGCGAAGAGCGTCCAGTTCGGCTGGAGCTACCTCCAGAGCTCCAACAACTGGTTCTGGATGATCGACAACGTGCGCGTCGCTGAGGCGGCCCCCGTCCCGGTCACACCGGTAATTGAGAGCGGACGCAAGCCCGTCGCGAGCGCGGGCGGCACGGCCGAGATCACCCTGAGCGGCCTGCGGGCCGGCCAGCAACTCACCGCGGCCGTCGGTTCGGGCACGGTGCAGGCGCCGGCCGCAGACGCCGAGGGGCGCGCGAAACTCACCGTCCCGATCCCCGCCGATCAGGCGCCGGGGATCATCCCGGTGCGGCTGAGCGGCGAGGGCGCGAACCCCGTCGAGTTCGGGATCACGGTCCTCGCGGCGGGGCTCCCCGACTACTCCTCCACCGAGCAGCAGCTCTGGCACAGCGGCTTCGAGTCGGACACCGAGACGTGGACCACGGGCGGCGCGACCGCGTGGCAGTTCCTGGACCGCGCCGCCTCGCTCGAGCAGTACGGCACGGACCGCCGCCACGCATTCACGCGCGCATCGGGCACGATGGCCATTGCCGAGGCGAGCGCCGCGCCGTTCGACGGAGTGCTCCGCTCGCAGGCGGTGCCGGTGCCGGGCGCGGGCGCGGCAGCGGCGGGCGCGGGTGCGGGCGCGGGCCTCGAGCTCCGCCTCGACAGCCACTTCCTGAAGCGCGGATCCGGATCCGCCGCCGCGGCAATCACCGCGGTCTTCGACAGCGGCGAGCGCGCCGAACTCCTCTCGCTTGGAGCGGAGACCCGCGAGTCCGAGCAGCTCCGGATCCCGATCGAGGTGCCGCGCGGCGCGACCACTGCGACGCTCGAGTTCGCCTTTGCCGCACCCGCGGGATCCGGATCCTGGCGCATCGACGACGTCGAACTCGTTCGCCCGCTCGCACCGCTCGCCGACTCGGCGAAGCCGAGCGCCGTCGTCGGCGTGTTCAGCGATGTGCAGGGCGCGAACGCCCGCATGCGCGACAACGTGATCCCGGGCCTCCGCGCGCTCGCGCCTCAGTCGAGCACGATCGTCTCGAACGGCGACCTCACGAGCAACGGCACTGACCCCCAGTACAGCGCCTACTTCGACGCGTTCAACCGGGCAGCGGGCGAGCAGTACCGGACGAAGATCTCGACGATCGGCAACCACGAGTTCTTCGGCGCGAACGGGTCGGAGGCCTACATTTCGCGCTTCCTCGACCGCACCGACATGCGCAAGCTCGCGCCCGAGGGCGCGGATCCCGCGCACGCCGGGCTCTGGGGCGAGGTCGTCGTCGACGGCGAGCTCCCCGTGCTCTGGATCGGCAGCGAATTCCACAATTACCCAGCTCAGACGGGCAGCGGGCCGTTCGTCGAGATGGGCGACGAGCAGTTCGCCTGGCTGCAGGGGCGCCTCGCACACTGGCGGGCGCAGAACACGCCAGTCGTACTCTTCTCCCACCACGTCTTCAACGACTCGGTCTCCGGCACCTACGCGAAGTTCTATCAGGGTGACTTCGCGGCCGACACCGCGCGGCTCGAGGGCCTGCTCGCGCAGAACCCCAACGTCACGGTCCTCACGAGCCACACGCACTGGTCGCCGCTCCTGAACGACTGGAGCGTCGAGCAGCGCTTCGATCCGAGCGCGAAGCACGGCCCCACGATCGTCAACACTGCCGCCGTGACCACGCAGTACGGGCCCTCGGGTGACTGGGCCGAACAGCCCGTTGGGGGCTCGGATCCCGTCGGCCTCCGCGTGGGACTCTTCGACGACCGGTTGCGCGTCACCGCCTACTCCTTCGGAGCGGGTGGGAAGCCGACCGAGCTGAAGCACGTCGACGTCCCGCGCCCGGTCGACGCGCCCGTCGACCCCGAACCGCAGCCCGATCCCGAGCTCTCGCTCAGTGCGGCCTCGGTCGCGCAGGGCGGCGAGGTCACCGCGCACGGCGCGGGTTTCGCGGCCGGTGAGGAGGTCTCGGTCGAGCTCCGCCGGGCCGACTCGGCAGCGTCGCGCACGGCTCGCGTGGTTCGCGCCGCGTCGCAGTCGCTCGCCGCGGACGCCGATGGCGCCTTCTCGGCGCGGGTCTTGGTGCCCGCGGACGCCGCCGTCGGCGGTCACGAGGTCGTCGTGCGCCGGGCCGACGGCACGGAGCTGTCGCTCCCGCTCGAGGTGACCGCGGCCGGCGAGAAGCCGGGATCCGGATCGGGGTCGGGGTCGGGGTCGGGATCCGGATCCGGCTCTTCGGCTGACGGCCTCGCCCGCACTGGGGTATCGGCCCAGATAGGGGCGGTATTCGCCGCCGCAATCGCGGCGCTCCTCGCTGCGGGATCCGGCGCGCTGTTCCTGGGGCGCCGCCGCCGCGGCTAGTGCTCCGGTTCGTCCGTCCCGGCCCGGCGCGGCGCGCCCCGCAGGCCTGAGTTGACCCAAAGTGACGCAATCTGCGCTCCAAGGCACACTTTGGGTCAACTGTTCGGGGAGGGGCGCCCGTCCGGACTCCCCTGCCCCTGGCCGCCGGCTTGAGTTGACCGAAAGTGACGCAATCTGCACTCCAAGGCACACTTTGGGTCAACTGTTCGGGGAGGGGCGCCCGTCCGGACTCCCCTGCCCCTGGCCGCCGGCTTGAGTTGACCGAAAGTGACGCAATCTGCACTCCAAGGCACACTTTGGGTCAACTGTTCGGGGAGGGGCGCCCGTCCGGACTCCCCTGCCCCTGGCCGCCGGCTTGAGTTGACCGAAAGTGACGCAATCTGCACTCCAAGGCACACTTTGGGTCAACTCAGCCGGGGCGGATCCGCGGAGCGGCCGACCGGCCGACCGGCCGACCGGCCGCCCTACCCGCGGCCAGCCCACGGCAGCTGCACCGCGGGCACCAGGCGGTAGAGAACCTCGGGGCGTCCGCGGCGGCCGTAACGGTGGGCGAGGTCCATGGCGCCGATCTCGGTCAGGTAATCGAGGTATCGCCTCGCGGTCGCTCGCGAGATCTTGAGGCTCTGCGCCAGCTCAACCGTCGAGAGCGGCTCGACCGGGTCGAGCGCTTCGACCACGCGCGTGAGCGTCAACTCGGACAGCCCCTTCGGCACGGGCGCGAGCGCGGGGGCCGCACCGCCGCGGGATCCCGCGACGCCGATCCGGCCCGTCGACGCGAGCCGGTCGATCTCGCCCTGACCGAGCACGAGCTCGCGCTCCTCGCGCCCCGCCCCGGCCCCCGACCCAGCTCCCGCGCCGGCGCGCACTGACCGCCTCTCAGCCCGGTAGTCCGCGAGGCGCGCGGCGAGCACCTCCTGGGTGAAGGGCTTCGCGAGGTAACCGACGACACGTGCGGCGAGCGCCTGCCGCACCGTCACCTGATCGCGGGAAGAGCTGATCACGAGCACATCCGGAGAACCGTGGCCGAGCGTGCGGAGACGGTTCAGCACCTCGACGCCGCTCACGTCGGGCAGCCGCATGTCGAGCAGCACGAGGTCGATGCCCTCCCGGATCCCGTGCTCGACCGCCGCGCGCCCGCTCCCGGCGACCCCCGCGAGCACGAAGCCGGGGGCCTCGCTTACGAAGCGCGCGTGCAGGGCTCTAGCGCCCGGATCGTCGTCGACGACCAGCACCCGGATCGGCGCTCCCGGCGCTCCCGGCGCGCCAGGCGCGCCAGGCGCGCCCGCGGCAGCGCCTGCGGAAGACCCCGGCCTCACGGCTTCGCGTCCAACTCGAAGCCGAACCTCGCGCCGCCGAGCTCCGAGCGGCCCAGCTCGATCGCGCCGTCGCGCGCGAGCACGATCCGGCGCACGAGATCGAGCCCCACTCCCCTGCCGGCACCCGTTCCGTCGGGTTTGGAGCTGAATCCGCGCGCGAAGACCCGCTCGGCCTGGCTCGTCTCGATGCCGGGGCCGTCGTCCTCGACCGTGCCGCGCACGCGCGCGCCCTCCTGGGCGAGCCAGCACTGGACGGTGCTCGCCCCGGCTTCGCCCGCGTTCCGGCACAGGTTCGCGAGCAGGAGGGCGAGCTCGTCGTCGATGTCGGACGTCAGCTCGAATCGCCCGATGAGCCGCGCACCGCTCGCCTCGAGTTCGGCGCGCAGCGCCTCCACGGTCGCCCGCAGCAGGGGTTGGCCCTGTAGCTCGTCGTCCGAGGGCGTGGTGCGCACGGGCGCGAGCGTCTGGATGTAGTCGATCGCCTCGGCCGTGTCTCCGTGGGAGACGAGCCCGTGAATCACATGGATCCGCGTGTTGAACTCGTGCGACTGCTCGCGCAGGGCGGCGGCCGTGCGCCGCAGGCGGTCCGCCTCGAGCGCCGCAGCGTCGAGCCGCTGGAAGCGGGTTTCGAGGGCGGCCGCCACGAGCGAGCTCACGAGCGTGCCGACGACGAGTGCGGCGAGCGCCCACGGCATGAGCTGGCGCAGCGAGTCGCTGAGGTCCTCCGCGATCCGGGATTCCAGGATCCCGACCGACACCATCCCGACGACGTGCCCCTGCTCGTCCCGCACGGGCACCTTCGCCCGGAGCGTCGGACCGAGCGTCCCCTCCTCCGTGCCGAGATACTCGACGCCCGAGAGGGCGTCTGACGGATCCGTCGACAGCGGCTCGCCCCGCTCCTCCAGTTCCGGGTGGGTTGCACGCACGCCCCGCACGTCGGCGATGACGACGTAGTCGACGCCGGAGGTCTCCGTCACGAGGTCGGCGAGCGGCTGCAGGTCACGCTGGGCGGCGCGCAGCGTCGCCTCCAGGTCGTGCGCCGCTTCGGCGCGGCCACTGAGTCCGGCGCGCTCGGGGCCGACGCCGGAGAGGGCGTCCTGCACCTGGGTCAGGGCCGCGAGGTTGGTCGCGACGTGTCGCACCCGCTCACCCGTGGTTTCGCGGATGCTCCGATCCTGCACCGATACGGCGATCGCGACGGTGACTCCCACGCAGGCGAGCACGATGAGGCTCGGCAGGAACAGGATCCCGATCCGGGCCGCTCTGGACGTGGTCCAGCTGATCAAGTGAGGTACCTCCGGGGTCGAGAGCGGTTGCGTGAGCATCAAAGAGCACAATGTGCGGCGGCCTCTCCCCCCGGGGAGGCAGTTGCAATTGTAGTTGGGGTGCGCGGAGACAACGGCGTTCGCGCGAAGGAGCAGACATGATGAACCATTCTCGCGGCGCACCCGCCCGCGACTCTCAGCACCCAGACGGAGTCGGCACGACTCGCCCCGCGCGATCCGGGATCCGGACCGTCATCAGCATCATTGGCGGGCTGTTCGCGGCCGCCACGATCGGGATCGCCTCGTTCGGCTCGATCAGTTCCGCCACGGCGGGGCAGGACGCGCGGACCTCGCTGACCGTGATCGCCCCCGCGGCCGCCGGCGGCGGCTGGGACGGCGTCGCCCGCGAGATCCAGAAGGCCCAGCGGGCGAACGGCATCGTCAACAATGTGCAGGTCGTGAACGTGCCCGGCGCTGGCGGCACCATCGGGCTCAGCAGCCTCGCGACGCTCGCGGGCCAGGGCAACACGATCATGGTGGGCGGGATCGGGCAGCTCGCGGCGACGATCCAGTACGGATCCGCCGTGACGCTCGACGACGTCACCCCGCTCGCGCTCCTCGTCGAGGAGTACGACGTCATCGTCGTCCCGGCGGACTCGCCCTACGAGACGCTCGACGAGCTCGTCGAGGCGTGGCGCGCGGATCCCCGCTCGATCCCCTGGACCGGCGGCGGATCCTTCGACCAGCTCGTCGTCACCGAGCTCGCGCTCGCGGCCGGCATCGATCCCGTGGACACGACGTACATCTCCTCGGACGGCGGCGGCGAGGCGATCCAGGCCCTCCTGAACGGGACCGCGAAGGCGGCGACCGGCGGCTACCCGGACAACATCGACCAGATCGAGTCCGGCAGGCTCCGGGCGCTCGGGATCGCAACGCCGGAGCGCATCGAGGGGATCAGCATCCCCACGGCGAAGGAGCAGGGCTACGACGTCTCGCTCGCCAACTGGCGGATGCTCGCGGCCCCGCCCGGGCTCGCCGAGGAGGAGGTCGAGGCGCTGCGCGAGGTCGTGCTCGAGACGCTCGACACCCCCGAGTGGCGCGACGCGATCGACCGCTATCGCTGGACCGAACAGGTACTCACGGGCGACGAACTCGACCGCTTCCTCGACACGGAAAAGAAGCGCGTCGCGCGACTCTACGAGGAGATGGGCGTATGAACCCCACAAACAATCCCACCTCAGCGTCGGCGGTCGTCGGCGAGTCGCTCGAGCTCGAGCGCGGAAGCGGCGCCGGATCCGTCCTCGTCCCGTTCATCATGCCCGCGGTGCTCGTCGCCTTCGCCGGTTACCTGCAGATCGGGATCCTGACCATGCGTATTCCCGAGGGCACCGCGTTCCCTGGTCCCCAGTTCTTCCCGCAGCTCATCGCCGCGGGGCTGTTCCTGTTCGCGGCGCTGCTCATCGCGAGCGCGGTGCGCGGGCTGCGGCGGGGCGGCGACGGGCGGGGCACGGATCCGGTTGCGGATCCGGATCCGGACACTGATCCGGAGTTCGAGCTCGTGGCCGACGAGGGCGAGGACGCTGGTTTCGGCGGGGCTGGCGGGGCCGGCGGTGCCGACGGCGCGCCGCCCAGCCGCTCCGTCGCGCTCGACTGGCGCTCGCTCGCGTGGGTCGTTGGCGCGTTCCTCGGCTTCGCGTTGCTCCTCAAGCCGCTCGGCTGGATCATCGCGGCGGCGCTCCTCTTCTGGTGCGTCGCGCGCGGATTCGGGGTCGGACGCCCCGTTCACAGCCTGATCATGGGCCTCACGGTCGCCTCGGTGGCCTACATCGCATTCGACATGCTGCTCGGGCTCTCCCTGCCCTCCGGGCTGCTCGGTTTCGGCTGGGGGATCTGACATGGACGCACTCTCACTCCTGATGGAGGGCTTCGCGGGGGCCTTCACCTGGCAGAACCTGCTGTGGGTCGTCGTCGGCTGCCTGCTCGGCACCGCGGTCGGCGTGATGCCGGGCCTCGGCTCCTCGATGGCGGTCGCCCTGCTCCTGCCCATCACGTTCTCGCTCGATCCGACCGCGGCGTTCATCATGTTCTCCGGCGTCTACTTCGGCGGGCTCTTCGGCGACTCGACCATGGGCATCCTCATGAACACGCCCGGCCAGGCCTCGGCGATCGCCTCGACGTTCGAGGGCCACAAAATGGCGCTCAACGGGCGGGCCGCCCAGGCGCTCGCCACCGCCGCGATCGGCGCCTTCATCGGCGGATTCATCGCATCGGTCGTCGTCGTGTTCCTCGCGCCGGCGCTCGCGGAGTTCTCGAACAGCTTCGGCCCGGCCGAGTTCTTCGCGCTCGCCGTGTTCGCGTTCGCCGCGACCTCGACCGTCGTCACCGACAACGCCGTGAAGGGGCTCGCGACGCTCTTCATGGGGCTCGGGATCGCGACCATCGGCGTCGACAGCGTTTCGGGCGCGCCGCGCTTCACGATGGACTCGCCGCTCCTCTTCGACGGGGTCTCGCTCGTGACCGTGACGGTCGCGATCCTGGCCCTGGGCGAGGTCATCTACGTCGCGTGCCTGGAACGGCATATGAAGGACAAGAGCCTGATCCGGCCGAGCGGCAGGCCGTGGCTCACGCGCGCTGAGGTGCGCGAAGCCGCCCCGGCCTGGCTGCGCGGCACCGCGATCGGCCTCCCCTTCGGCGTCGTGCCGGCCGGTGGATCCGAGATCCCGACCTTCCTCGCCTACGGCATCGAGAAGCGCCTCGACGCGCGGCGCAAGCGGCCGAAGTTCGGCACGGGCGCGATCCGGGGCCTCGCGGCGCCGGAGGCGGCGGGCAACGCGACCACCGGCACCGCGATGGGCGCACTCCTCGCGCTCGGCCTGCCGATCTCGGCGACCGCGGCGATCATGCTCGGCGCGTTCAGGCAGTACGGGCTGCAGCCGGGGCCGCTGCTCTTCGAGCGCGCGCCCGACCTCGTGTGGGTGCTGCTCGCGAGCTTCTTCATCGCGATGGTCGTGCTGCTGATCCTGAATCTACCGTTCGCGATGCTGTGGGCGAAGCTGCTGCTGATCCCGCGGCCGTATCTGTACGCGGGGATCACGGTGTTCTGCGGGCTCGGGATCTACTCGACCTCCGGCTCGGTCTTCGACCTGCTGCTGCTGCTCGGGATCGGGATCATCGGCTTCGTGATGCGGGCGCTCGACTACCCGCTCGCGCCGCTCATCATCGGGATGGTGCTCGGGCCCCTCGCCGAGACGAGCCTGCGGGACGCGGCGATGAGCAGCAACGGCGACTTCTCGGTCCTCTTCCAGGGCCCGATCGCGCTGGCGCTCTACGGCCTCCTGCTGCTCGTGCTGGCGTTCGCGCTACGCGCGCGCTGGCGCGCCCGTCGCTAGCCGTACCCTGCCGAAACTGCCCTCGCTGCGTGGTGTATCCGCGATAAATCGCACAGTGAGCGCAGTTTCGGCAAGGTGGGCGGCCCGCCAAGGGCTCAGGGGGTTTCTGGGGGCGGCCATGCGAGGACGAGGCGCGCGGCCTCAGCCGGCACGAGCGGGTCGATCCCTGTCAGCTCGCGGAACTCGCGCAGCCGCTTCGAGATTGTGTTGCGATGGCAGAACTGCGCCTCCGCGGTCTCGGCGATTCCGCCCGTGACCAGGTATCCGCGCACGGCCTCGACGAGCCGCTCCCGGCGCTGGCGCGACACCCCCGCGAGCCCGCGCTCGATCGCCTCGATCCCGGGCGCCCCCGCGGAGCGCAGCAGCCCCGCGGTGAAGCGCACCCAGCCGCGATCCCAGGTCATCGCCGTGTCGCCCTCCGAGGCAACGAGAGCTTCGAGCGCCTCGGCGATCCGGGCCGCGCGGCGCACATCGCCGATCCCGTGCGCAACGTCGATCCCGATCGGGAGCGAGCCGAGCACGCCCCCGAGACGCTCCTCGACACGCAGAAACTCCCGATCGTGCGGGATCAGCACCAGGAGGCGGCCACCAAGCTCGTACTCGAGGGGCGCGATGCCCAGCCTGCCGATCTCGGCGAGCGCGGCGAGCGTTCTCGGGGCCACGCCGGCCCCCGCCGCGGCGATCAAGAACTCCCCGTTCGCCGCGATCCCGAGCGCCCCCGCGATGTCCGCGAGCCGCGCGTTGCTCGGCGGCCGCTCGCCAAACAGTTCACCCAGGAGCCCGCGCCTGCGGGAATCCGCGCGGTCGCTCATGCGCTGCGCCTCCGCCAGATAGGCGCGCTGCGCCTGCACGACGTACTCGTCGACGACCCGCATCACCCGGCTCGTCCGCCGCACGATGAGCGGGGCGTCCGCGTCGTCCGCAATGTCAGTGAGCGCCTCCCACAGCACCGTGAAATCGAGGCGAATTGCTGAGATCAGGGCGTTCAATTCGACGCCCACCCGGGCGCGCGAGGATCCGAGTTCCGCGGCCACCGACACCGCCTCCTCAAGCTCCCCCGAGCGCAGCCCATCCAGAATCGCCTCGAACGACAGCAGCGCGAGGCGGCGAATCTCGGCGCGCGGGATCGGTGTGTCCTCGTATCCGGGCAGCGTGTCGACGAGCGGCAGGATCGCATCGGCCAGCCCCTCGGGGCGCAGCCGTTCGAGTAGCTCGAACCAGCGCCGGTTGTCTCGGTCGTGGGTGCCCGGCTCGAGCTTCGTGGCTGACATGCGGCCAGAATAGTTGCTTATGCACGCTATTTTGCGCTGAATCGGCGTACATGCACCCACAACGCGTGCATGGCGCCTGCCAATGTGGATTCAGCGGCGCACGGATCCCCTCTCACGGCGGCGAGCAAGCGACGCGCGGCCCCGGATCCCGCCCGCCGGACTCACGACAGCCTCGAGGAGGAGCGCACATGGAAAAGCACCCAAGCACCACGGAAGCCCCCGAGGCTACGGAGGCCATCGAATCCCCGGCGGCCACCGATCTGGCCGGGGGTGTTGAGTTGCTCGAGGTGAGTATCGCGGGGGTGCTTGACGCGTTTGCGTCGGGGGCGGTGACGCCGTCTGCCCTGGTGGCGGCGTATCTTGCGCGTGTCGAGCGGTACGACACGGGCCCGGAGGGGCTCAACGCGATCCCGGTGCTGAACCCTGACGCGCTCGCGCAGGCGGCGGAGTCTGACCGGAGGTGGGCTGCCGGGCAGGCGCGCCCGTTGGAGGGGGTGCCGTTCACGGTGAAGGACTCCTACATGGTGAAGGGCCTCACGGTCGCGGCGGGGTCGCCGGCGTTTGAGCACCTGGTCGCTCGGTGGGATGCGTTTACGGTGCGGATGCTGCGTGAGGCGGGGGCGGTGCTGATCGGGAAGACGAACATGCCACCGATGGCCGATGGTGGCATGCAGCGCGGCGTGTACGGGCGTGCGGAAAGCCCCTACAACCGGGACTATTTGGCGGCAGCGTACGCGTCGGGCTCCTCCAACGGGTCCGGGGTGTCGACCGCGGCGAACCTGGCGGTGTTCGGGATGGGGGAAGAGACGGTGTCGTCGGGGCGTAGCCCCGCCTCGAACAATGCCCTGTGCGCGTATACGCCGTCGTGGGGGATCCTCTCGATCCGCGGTAACTGGCCCCTGTTCCCCGCACGGGACGTGGTGGTGCCGCACACGCGGTCGATGCCGGACATGCTGCGCCTGCTGGACGTGCTCGTGCAGGATGATCCGGACACGCGCGGCGATTTCTGGCGCAACCAGGACATCATCCCGCTGCCCAAGCCCAGCGAGCACCGCCCCGACACTTACCTGTCGCTGCAGGATCCCGACGCGTTGCGGGGGAAACGCTTCGCGGTGCCGCGCATGTACCTCGGCAAAGACCCGAACTTCCCCATCCGAGTACGGCCGAGCGTCCTGGCCCTGTTTAACGCGGCCCGGGCACGCCTCGAGGCCGCGGGCGCCGAGGTGATCGAGACCGGGTTCCCCCTGATCGAGCAGTACGAAGGCGACCGACCCGGCCAGAAGTTCCTGGGCGAGCTGGGTTCCCTGCCGTCCGACTGGTCAGAGATCGAGTTCACCCACTTCCTGGCGTTCGGGTGGGACGACTTCCTGCGCGCAAACGGGGACCACGCGATCCCGAACCTCGGCGTCGTCGACTCGACGCGCATCTACCCCGCGACGCCCGGAACGCTGCCCGACCGGTACGAGCGAGTGGGCGACCACGACGACCGCTTCGGCGCGATCGTGGCGCAGGCGCGCGAAGGAATCGCTGATCCGCGCAAACACCCGCGCTTCGCGGAGGGGCTCCGCGCGATCGTCGCGTTGCGCGAGGACCTCGTGGAGCGCTGGCTCGACGACGGCGGCTTCGACGGGATCGTGTTCCCCGCGAACGCGGACGTAGGGGCCGCAAACGCCGATGTTGATCCCGGGGCGGCGGATCACGCCTGGTCGAACGGCGTGTTCTTCTCGAACGGAAACTACGCCCTTCGACACGTCGGCCTGCCGACCGTGACGGTGCCCATGGGCACGATGGCCGACATCGGGATGCCCGTCGGGATCACGTTCGCGGGCCGCGCCTACGACGACGTGCCCCTACTCGCCTACGCGGCCGCCTTCGAGTCGGCGGCCGAGGGCTCGCTCCGCACCCCGCCCCCGCACTACACCTGACTGAGCCATACCTAGCCGAGCTACACGGCGCGAGTTAGGCGAGGGAGAGGAAGAGCTTTTCCAGCTCCTCCGTGCGCTCCTCGCCCGAGCCCTCGGGGTCGGTGAGGCACTCCTTGAGCGCCGTCGAGATGATCAGGAATCCCGCGCGATCCAGCGCCTTCGACACCGCCGACAGCTGCTGCACGATGTCGCGGCAGTGCGCGTCCGTCTCCACGGCGTCGATCACCGCGGCGAGCTGACCCTGCGCCCGGCGCAGCCGGTTCACCACTTTCTTTTTCGCCGCGGGATCGTGATCCAGCGCGCCATCGAACTCTGCGGTCTTCTCGGTCATTCCTGACCCCTCTCTCAGCTTCGGCTGCCCTGCGGCTTGACAACCAGCATACCCCAGGGGGTATAGTCATCTCCAGAACGCAAAATACCCCCTGGGGTATCAAAATCCGTACCTTCCGAGGAGACCCCTTGTGCCGCGCTGTTCGATGCAAGACCTGCAACAAGACGACCTGGGCTGGCTGCGGCCAGCACGTCGCCATGGTCAAGGCCACCGTCCCGTCCTCCGACTGGTGCAACGGCAAGCACTCCCCCGCGCAGCTCGAGGCGGCCCGCGCCGCCAAGGCCGAGCGCGGCGGCTTCTTCGCGCGCCTCTTTGGCCGTTGATCCATCCCCGAACGAACACAGGAACCGTAGCAATGAGCACCAAGACCCTCACCGCAGACAACTTCGCAGAGACCGTCTCTGACGGCGGCATCGTCTTCGTCGACTTCTGGGCGGCCTGGTGCGGCCCGTGCCGCGCCTTCGCCCCCACCTTCGAGCGGGCCGCCGAGACCCACGCCGACATCGTGTTCGGCAAGGTCGACACCGAGGCTGAGCAGCAGCTCGCCGCAGAGTTCCGGATCACCTCGATCCCGACCCTCATGGTCTTCCGCGACGGCATTCTCGTCTTCTCGCAGCCCGGCGCGCTCCCGCCCGCCCAGCTGGACCAACTGATCCAGGGCGCGCGGGATCTCGACATGGAGGACGTCCGCCGCCAGATCGCCGAGCGCGAGACCGCGCAGACGGCCTGACCCCCAACCATTCCGCACCCCACCGAATCACCCCGAAAGGAACACGACCATGTGCGCACGAATCACCTGCTCAGCCTGCGGCAAGCCGACCTGGAGCGGCTGCGGCCAGCACGTCGAGGAGGCCCTCGCTGGTGTCCCCGAGGCCGACCGCTGCGCCGGCCACTGACCCACCCCGCGACACCGAAGAACGGAGCACCGAGATCATGCTGCTTGAGCGCATTTACGACGAGGACCTCGCGCAGGCGAGCTACGTCATCGGCTGCCAGGCCGAGGGCGAGGCGATCGTGATCGATCCCCGCCGCGACATCGCCATCTACCGCGACATCGCCGAGAAGAACGGCATGCGGATCGTCGCGGTCACGGAGACCCACATCCACGCCGACTACCTCTCCGGCACGCGCGAACTCGCGGCCGCAACCGGCGCGACCGTCTACGTCTCCGACGAGGGCGGCCCCGACTGGACCTACGGCCCCGACTTCGATCCCGCGGTCCGCATGAAGCACGGTCACCGGATCCAGCTCGGACGCATCTCGATCGAGGCCGTGCACACCCCGGGCCATACGCCCGAGCACATGTCGTTCCTCGTGACCGACGGGGCGCAGAGCGACAAGCCGGGCTTCATGCTCACGGGCGACTTCGTGTTCGTGGGCGACCTCGGCCGGCCCGACCTCCTCGACGAGGCCGCAGGCTTCGTGAACACCCGCTTCCAGGGCGCGAAGGACCTGTTCGCGAGCCTCCGCGACCGCTTCTTGACCCTCCCGGACTACGTGCAGGTGCTCCCGGCACACGGCTCCGGATCCGCCTGCGGCAAGGCCCTCGGCGCGATCCCGACCACGACCGTCGGCTACGAGCGGAACTTCTCCTGGTGGGCGCAGTATCTGCGGAACGACGACGAGCAGGGCTTCGTCGACGAGCTGCTGAGCGGCCAGCCGGACGCTCACGCCTATTTCGCCCGCATGAAAAAGGAGAACAAGCTCGGCCCCGCCGTGATGGGCGAGGCTCGGGATCGGGATCTCCGCGAGTTCACGGCGGCGGAGCTCCGCGCCGAGCTCGACGCCGACCGCGTCGTCTTCGTCGACACGCGCCACCACTCGCTCGTGCACGAGGGCACCGTCGAGCGCGCGCTCAACATCCCGGGCACCGCGAAGTCCGCGAGTTACGGCGCGTGGGTCGTGGATCCCGAGCGCGAGGCGCGCCCGATCGTGCTCCTCGCCGAGTCGGCCGAGCACGCGGCCGAGATCCGGGATCACCTGGTCCGGGTCGGAATCGACACGGTCGAGGGCTTCGTCACCTCGCTCGCGGGGCTCGACCTCGTGCGCCCGCTCGTGATCCAGCCGGGCGAGCTCGACGGTTTCGATCGCGCGCTCCTGCTCGACGTGCGGAACCTCACCGAGTACTCGGCCGGGCACCTGCCCGGCGCGGAGCAGCTTTCGGGCGGCCGCGCGCTGTGGAACCTCGACCGCCTCCCGAAGGACGGCACGATCGTGGCCTACTGCCAGAGCGGCGTGCGCGTCTCGGTCACGGCGAGCGCGCTCCGGAGCGCCGGCTACGACGTCGCCGAGCTCGACGGCAGCTTCGCGGCGTGGTCCGCAGTGCCGGGGAACGTGCCGACGAGCGAGCTGCCCGTCGCCGCCTAACCGGCCGGCACGGGATCCTCCTCCACCCTCACAAACCCCAGATCCGAAGGACCGCGCATGATCCGCAAGCTACTCCTCCCCGTCTCGCTCGCCGCGCTCGCACTCGGCCTCGCGGGCTGCTCCCCCGCCGCATCCGGGGCATCCGCTCCAGGCGGGCCGGGCGAGCCGCTCCCCGCTGGCGCGGTCGTCATCGACGTCCGCACCCCCGAGGAGTACGCCACGGGACACCTCGAGGGCGCGCGCCTGCTCGACCTCACCGGGGGCGAGCTCGAGGCGGCGATCCCGGGCCTCGAACCGGCCGCCGACTACTACGTCTACTGCCGCTCGGGCAACCGCTCCGGGCAGGCCGAGCAGCTCATGCGCGCCGCGGGAATCGACCGCGTCACGAACCTCGGCTCCGTGCAGGAGGCCTCCGAGAGCAGCGGGATCGGGATCGTCACCGAGTAGTTCGGGATCGGGGGCCCGAGGCCCGGCCCCGCGCCCCCTCCGCAATCTGCGCTCGTTCGCACGATCCGAGGCGAAAACATAGGAACGAGCGCAGTTTTGGGAACGAGCGCAGGGGTGGGCAGGCCGTCGGCCCGGGCGAAACTGCGCACCTCAGCACCGTGCCCCGGTGCTCCCTCCGCAATCTGCACTCGTTCGCACCATCCGGGCCGAAAACATATGAACGAGCGCAGTTTTGGGAACGAGCGCAGGGGTGGGGCAGGCCTTCGGCCGGAGCGAAACTGCGCACCTCAGCACCGTGCCTCCGCGCTCCCTCCGCAATCTGCGCTCGTTCGCACGATCCGGGGCGAAAGCTGAGGAACGAGCGCAGAATTCGGAGCGAGCGCAGGAGCAGCAGGCGCGCGAAGCGCGGCCGCCGCCGCGCTAGCGGTCGTCGAGGGCTTTGCCGCCGCGGTCCACGAGTCCCCAGGTGGCGGCCGCCGCGATGAAGAAGAACACCGCGAACACGGTGAAGGTGAGCCCGGCCCCTCCCGCGACGAGCATGAGCGGCACGACGAGCGGTGCCGCGATCGACGCGATGCGGCCAACGCCCGCGGCCCAGCCGGCGCCGGTGGCGCGGAGCGAGGTCGGGTAGATCTCGGGGGTCACGGCGTAGAGGGCGCCCCACGCGCCGAGGTTGAAGAAGGAGAGCGCCATGCCCGAGGCGATGATCGCGCCCTCGGCGTGCACGGTGCCGAAGAGGATCGCGGATCCCGCCGAGCCGACGAGGAACACCGACAGGGTGAGCCGCCTCCCCCACACCTCGATGAGCCAGGCGGCGACCGCGTAGCCCGGCAGCTGCGCGAGCGTGATGATGAGCGTGAAGCCGAAGGAGCGCACGAGGCTGAAGCCCGCGTCGACGAGGATGCTCGGGATCCAGATGAACGCGCCGTAGTAGGCGAAGTTGACGCAGAACCAGACCACCCAGATCGAGAGCGTGCGCCCCCGGAACTCCGCCGACCAGAGCGCCGCGAGCCGCCCGCCGCTCGTGCGGGCGATGACCCGCGCGCCAGGAGCGCCCGCGCCAGGAGCCGGCGCGCCGGGAGTCGCCGCGCCAGCAGCCGCCGCGCCAGCAGCCGCCGCGCCAGCAGCCGCAGCAGCACCGGTCCCGGCCTCCACGATCGCCGCGCCCGCCTGCGGCTCGAGCCCGGCGGAGCGCTCGAAGTCGGCGACGACCTTCTCGGCCTCGGCCGTGCGCCCGCGACCGGCGAGCCAGCGCGGCGACTCGGGCAGTCCGAGCCGCACGACGAGCGCGTAGACGGCGGGGATCGCGCCGAGGGCGAAGGCCCACCGCCAGCCGTCCTCGGAGGCCGGCACGACGAAGTACCCGATCACGGCCGAGGCGGTCCAGCCGACGGCCCAGAACGCCTCGAGGATCACGATGAGCCGGCCCCGGATCCGGGCCGGCGCGAGCTCGCTCACGTAGGTCGAGGCGACCGGCAGTTCAGCTCCGAGCCCGAGGCCGACGAAGAAGCGCAGCACGAGCAGCATCGCGACGCCACCGACGAGGGCGCTCGCGCCCGTCGCGACGCCGTAGATGAGCAGCGTGAGCGCGAACACCTGCCTGCGCCCGATCCGGTCGGCGAGGAGGCCACCGAGGCTCGCGCCGATCGCCATTCCCGCGAAGCCGACGGAGGCGATGAGGCCGGTCTCGCCCTTCGTGAGCCCCCAGTGCTGGGTGAGGGCCGCGATGATGAAGGAGATGAGGCCGACGTCCATGGCGTCGAGCGCCCAGCCGACGCCCGAGCCGGTGAGGACGCGCCCGTGCCTGCGTGTGAACGGGAGCGCGTCGAGGCGCTCCGCGATCGATCGGTGCCCGATCTGCGGTGATGAACTCATGGGTTCATCGTAGGACCTGCGGCGTCAGCACTCCACGACGTTGACGGCCAGACCGCCCATCGCGGTCTCCTTGTACTTCGAGTGCATGTCGCGGCCCGTCTCGCGCATGGTCGCGACGACCTGGTCGAGGCTCACCCAGTGGGAGCCGTCGCCCATGAGCGCCATCTTGGCCGCGTTCACGGCCTTCGACGCCGCGATCGCGTTGCGCTCGATGCACGGGATCTGCACGAGCCCGCCGATCGGGTCGCAGGTCAGGCCGAGGTTGTGCTCCATCGCGATCTCGGCGGCGTTCTCGACCTGCTCGGGTGTGCCGCCGAGCACCTGGGTGAGGCCTGCGGCCGCCATCGAGGAGGCGGATCCCACCTCGCCCTGGCAGCCGACCTCGGCGCCCGAGATGGAGGCCTGCTCCTTGCAGATCACCCCGACCGCGGCCGCGGCAAGGAAGAAGTCCGCGATCACGGCGCGCTTCTCGGCCGCCGACCACGAGGCGGCGCCCGGCGCGTAGTGCGTCGCGTAGAAAAGCACGGCGGGGATGATGCCGGCGGCCCCGTTCGTGGGTGCGGTGACGACGCGCCCGCCCGACGCGTTCTCCTCGTTCACGGCGAGCGCGACGAGGTTGATCCACTCCTGCCAGAACTGCGGATCGCGATCCGGATCCCGCTCTCGCATGCGGCGGTGCCACTCGGGGGCGCGCCTGCGCACCTCGAGCCCGCCCGGCAGCACTCCCGTGCGCTCGAGCGCCGAGTCCTTGCAGGCCTCCATGACGCGCCACAGGTGCTCGAGGCGGTCCCGGATCTCGTCCTCGGGCAGCAGGGCGGCCTCGTTCGCGAGCATCACGCCCGCGATCGAGAGGCCGGAGGAGCGGGTGTGCGCGAGGAGTTCGCCGCCCGTCGCGAAGGGGTACGGCTGCTCGGCGACGGCCGACTCGATGCGGTCGACCTCCGCCGCCTCGTTGCCCTCGCGGAGGATGAATCCGCCGCCGACCGAGAAGTACGTCTCCTCGGCGAGCGGCTCGCCCGCGGCGTCGAGCGCCGCGAAGCGCATGCCGTTCGGGTGCGTCGGCAGGATCGTGAGGGGGCGCAGCACGATGTCCGGGATCCCGAACTCGACCTCGCGCGGCGCGTCGCAGAGCTCGGCGCACACGCGCACACGGCCCGTCTCCTCGATGCGGGCGAGCGCCGCGTCGAGCTCTGCCGGGAGCACGCGCTCGGGGTCGATGCCCTCGAGCCCTGCGAGAACCGCGGGGAACGTGCCGTGGCCGCGCCCCGTCGCCGCGAGCGAGCCGAAGAGCTCGACCCTGAGGCCGCGCACCCCTTCGAGCCCGCCTGCGGCGAGGAGCCGCGCCGCGAAGTCGGCCGCCGCGCGCATCGGCCCGACCGTGTGGGAGCTCGAAGGCCCGATCCCCACACGGAACAGGTCGAAGACGCTGACGGCCACGGCGAGACCCTAGAGCTCGCCGTTGTTGTCTGCCGCGTACTGCTCGGCGCTCAGGAGCGGCCCCTCCTCGGTGACGGCGACCTTGAAGAGCCAGGCCGCGCCGTAGGGATCCGAGTTGAGGAGCGCGGGGTCGGCGACGACCTCGTCGTTGACCTCGACGACCTCGCCAGCGACCGGGGTGTAGATCTCGGAGACCGACTTCGTCGACTCGACCTCGCCGACGATCGCGCCGACCGTGATCGTCGATCCGACCTCTGGGAGGTCGACGAAGACGATGTCGCCGAGCGCGTCCGCCGCGACCTGGCTGATGCCGATGACCGCGGGGCTCTCGGCGTTGATCCACTCGTGCTCCGCCGAGTAGCGGAGGCCCGTCTGTACCTTGCTCATGATGTGTTCCTTTACTGCTGGGTTGGGACTGTTCGCGCTCAGTTCGCGCGGTGGTAGAAGGGAAGCGTGACGACCTCGAACGGCTCGGCCTTGCCGCGCAGATCGATGTCGAGCGCCGTGCCGGGCTCGGCGAGGGCCGCGTCGACGTAGGCGAGCGCGATCGGGTGGCCGAGGGTGGGGCTTGGCTGGCCGCTCGTCACGACGCCGACGGTCTCGCCGCCCGAGAGCACGGCGTAGCCGGGCCTGCCTGCGCGGCGGCCGGATCCCGAGAGCCCGACGAGCACGCGCGCCGATCCCGCGTCGCGCCGCCCCTCGAGCGCCGCCCGGCCGACGAAGTCGTCCTCCTTCTTGAAGGAGACGACGGGCCCGAGGCCCGCCTCGAAGGGGGTGACCTCGCGGCTCAGCTCGTTGCCGTAGAGCGGCATGCCTGCCTCGAGGCGCAGCGAGTCGCGCGCGGCGAGGCCCGCGGGGATGAGGCCGTGCGGCTCGCCGGCGGCGAGCAGGGCGTTCCAGAGCTCGGCCGCGCGGTCGTTCGGCGCGTAGAGCTCGAAGCCGTCCTCGCCCGTGTACCCGGTGCGGGCGAGGAGCACGCGGACCCCGGCGACGTCGGCCTCGGCCGCCGAGTAGTACTTCATGTCGGAGACGAGGGCGCGCTGCTCCTCGGGCACGAGGGCGTGCAGGATCTCGACGGAGCGCGGCCCCTGCACGGCGATGAGGCTCGTCGCCGCCGTCTCGTCGGCGATCGCGACCTCGAAGCCTGCCGAGCGCTGCTGGAACTCCGCGAGCACCGTCTGTGCGTTGCCGGCGTTCGGCACGACGAGGAACTCGTCCTCCGCGAGCCGGTAGGTGATCAGGTCGTCGATGATCCCGCCGTCCGCGTCGCAGATCAGCGAGTACTTCGCGCGACCCACCGCGATGACGGCGAGGTTGCCGACGAGCGCCGCGTTCAGGAACGCGGCGGCGCCTGCGCCGGACACGCGGATCTCCCCCATGTGCGAGAGGTCGAAGAGGCCGGCGGCCCCGCGGACGGCGCGGTGCTCTGCGAGCTCCGAGCCGTAGCGGAGCGGCATGTCCCAGCCGCCGAAATCGGTGAAGGACGCGCCGAGCCGCTCGTGCTCGTCGTGGAGGGCGGTCTGCCGCGGTTCGGTCATGTGATCTGGCCTTTCAGAAGCGGGTGCTGGTGCGGGATCGGGATCGGTGCTGGATCAGGATCGGTGCTGGATCAGGATCGGTGCGGATCAGGACTCGAAGGCCTCGGGCGCGGGGCACGAGCAGACGAGGTTGCGGTCGCCGAAGGCGCCGTCGATCCGGCCGACCGGCGGGAAATACTTGTCGGTGCGGAGCGAGTCGACGGGGTAGACCGCCTGCTCGCGCGAGTAGGCGCGATCCCACTCGCCCGCGACCACGGCGAGCGCCGTGTGGGGCGAGAGGCGCAGCGGCGACTCGGCGATCCCGATCCGGCCCTCGATGACGTCCGCGATCTCGCCGCGGATCGTGACCATCGCCTCGATGAAGCGCTCGAGCTCGCCGAGGTCCTCGGACTCGGTCGGCTCGACCATGAGCGTTCCGGCGACGGGGAAGGCGAGGGTCGGCGCGTGGAAGCCGAAGTCGATGAGCCGCTTCGCGACGTCCTCGGCCGTCACGCCCGACTGCGCAGTGAGCTCGCGCAGATCGAGGATGCACTCGTGCGCCACGAGCCCCGTCTCGCCCGTGAAGAGGACCGGGAAGTGCTCCGCGAGACGCGCCGCGATGTAGTTCGCGCCGAGCAGCGCCGACTTCGTCGCGAGCGTGAGCCCCCCGCCGCCCATCATCGCGATGTAGGCGTAGGAGATGGGGAGCACGCCCGCCGAGCCGAAGAGCGTCGCGACGACGGGGATCCCGTCGCTCACCGAATAGGTGCCCGTGGGGTCGCCCGGCACGAACGGCAGCAGGTGCTCGGCGACGCCGATGGGGCCGACCCCGGGGCCGCCGCCGCCGTGCGGGATCGCGAACGTCTTGTGCAGGTTCAGGTGGGAGACGTCGCCGCCGAACTTGCCCGGCTGCGCGATGCCGACGAGCGCGTTCATGTTGGCGCCGTCGATGTAGACCTGGCCGCCCGCCTCGTGCACGAGCTCGCACACCTCGCGCACGTCGGCGTCGTAGACGCCGTAGGTCGAGGGGTAGGTGATCATGATCGCGGCGAGCTCGTCGCGATTCGCCGCGATCTTCTCGCGCAGATCGGCCATGTCGATGAGGCCGGCCTCCGTGTTCTTCACGACGACGACCCGCATGCCCGCGAGCACCGCGCTCGCCGCGTTCGTGCCGTGCGCCGACGCGGGGATGAGGCAGACCGTGCGGCCGGCCTCGCCGCGCGAGCGGTGGTAGCCGCGGATCGCGAGGAGGCCCGCGTACTCGCCCTGCGCGCCGGAGTTCGGCTGCAGGGAGATGCCGGCGTAGCCCGTGATCTCGACGAGCCTGCGCTCGAGGTCAGCGATGAGCTCGCGCCAGCCCGCCGTCTGATCGGCGGGTGCGTAGGGGTGGATCGAGGCGAACTCGGGCCACGAGATGGCCTCCATCTCGGCCGTCGAGTTGAGCTTCATCGTGCAGGATCCGAGCGGGATCATGGTGCGGTCGAGCGCGAGATCCCGATCCGCGAGCCGGCGCAGGTAGCGGAGCATCTGCGTCTCCGAGCGGACCTCGTGGAAGATCGGGTGCGTGAGGTAGTCACTCGTGCGGACGAGGGCGGCGTCGAAGGCATAGTCGCCGCGTGCGGCGGCGTCGAAGGCATAGTCGCCGCGGGCGGCGGACCCGGCGCCGTCTGCCCCCACTGCGGCGCCGAACGCCCCGGCGACGGCCGCGACGTGCGCCGTCGTCGTGGTCTCGTCGGTGGAGACGCCGACCGTGTCGGCGTCGATCCGGCGCAGGTTGATCCCGGCCTCGGCGGCGCGCGCGATGACCTCGTCCGCGCGGCCCGGCACGCTGGCGACGACCGTATCGAAGAAGGATCCCGAGGCGAGCTCGATGCCTGCCGCCTCGAGCGCGTGCGCGAGGGTGCGGGCGTGCGCGTGGGCGCGCTCGGCGATCCCCTTCAGCCCGGCCGCACCGTGGTACACGCCGTACATCGACGCCGTGATCGCGAGGAGCGCCTGCGCCGTGCAGATGTTGCTCGTGGCCTTCTCGCGACGAATGTGCTGCTCGCGGGTCTGCAGCGCGAGGCGGTAGGCGGGCTTGCCGGCCGAGTCCTTCGAGACGCCGACGAGGCGGCCAGGCAGCGAGCGCTCGAGGCCCGCGCGGATCGCGAGATAGGCGGCGTGCGGGCCGCCGAAGAAGAGCGGTACGCCGAAGCGCTGGGTGTTGCCGACCGCGACGTCGGCGCCCTGCTCCCCCGGCGGGACGATGAGGGTGAGCGCGAGCAGGTCCGCGATGACCGTGACCATCGCGCCGCGCTCCTTCGCCGCGGCGATGATCCCGCGCTGATCGGTGACGGATCCGTCGCTGCCGGGCTGCTGCAGCACGACGCCGAAGATCTCGCCGTCGGGCAGGCCCTGGCTGAGGTCCGCGACCTCGACCTCGAAGCCGAGCGCCTCGGCGCGGCCCTCGATGACGGCGATCGTCTGCGGGAAGACGTTCGCGTCGATCACGGCCTTCGCCGACTCGGGGGCGCGGCCGGCGCGGCGCATGAGCAGCACGGCCTCGGCCGCGGAGGAGGACTCGTCGAGCATCGACGCGTTCGCGATGGGGAGGGCCGTGAGATCCGACACCATCGTTTGGAAGTTGAGCAGCGCCTCGAGGCGGCCCTGCGAGATCTCGGGCTGGTAGGGCGTGTACGCCGTGTACCAGGAGGGGCTCTCGAGCACGTTGCGCCTGATCACGGGCGGGGTGAACGTGTCGTAGAAGCCCTGGCCGATCATCTGCGTCTTGACCACGTTCTTGGCGGCGAGCGCGCGCAGATCCGCGAGGATCTCCTCCTCGCTGCGACCTGCGGGCAGGTCGAGGGCGTGGTCGATCCGGATGTCCGCGGGGACCGCGGAGTCGACGAGCGCGTCGAGGCTGTCCTGGCCGAGGGCCTCCAGCATGGTGGCGACGTCGGCGGGGTCAGAGACGCCGATGTGTCGGTCCGGGAAGGTACGGTCGGCGGGGGTGATGCTCACGAGGATCTCCTGGCTGAGGTCGCGAAGGCGCGACGGGGAAAGGGATCCTCCCCGCTCTGTTCGTGAACCTGAGAGATTCGGGCGTTCCGTTGTGGCGGGGCGCCCTTGCACCGTCGGTGGGCGGCTCGCGTGCGCGATCCGTCGCTTTCCAGAGTTGCCGTGCTGCAGCGGTACGTGGGCCTGAGAGATTCCCGGGGAGGGTTTGCTCCTACGGCGCCGTTGCCCTGTTGGGGGCTCCGGACTCTCCCGCCACAGCTTGATGGCCGATATTCATGACTCGGCTTCACTCTACACGCCCCCGCCCCCTGATCGGGCCTTGTCGCCCCGGGCCCTGTTGTTGTTAGCGATTTCGGGGCTTCCGCGGGCCGCGAAGCCCCGAAATCGCTAACAACCGCGGGCGCCGGGGGTGCGGGCCGCGCGGGCCCAGGCCACGGCCGCGGGGTCCGTGAGGCGCAGGATCTCGACGACCTCGCCGGCGTCGCAGCGGAGGAGCTCGACCGTGGCCGAGTCGGCGCCCGCCGAGGCGACGCGCCACTCGCCGCCCGAGAGCTCCCAGCGCGCGACCTCCTCGGGAGGAGGTGCTGGCGAAGACTCGGGCGACTCGTTCATGATCAGGCCTTTCGGTAGCTGAGGTCGCGGATCGCGCGCCCCAGGTCGGAGCCCTTCTTCTCGAAGGCTGTGAGGATCCGGCCCTCGAAACGCGGGGCCCACTCCCCCTCGAACGAGCGCTCGAACGCGGGCGCGGCGTCCATGACCTCTCGCATCTGCTCGGCGTAGTCCTCCCAGTCGGTCGCGAGGCGCAGCGTGCCGCCCGGCGCGAGCACGCGCTCGGTGATCCGCGTGAAGTCCTCGTTCACGAGGCGGCGCTTCTGGTGCCGCGCTTTCTTCCAGGGATCGGGGAAGAAGACCCACACCTCAGACGCAGAACCGGCCGGGAGGAAGCGCTCGAGCACCTCGGGCGCGTTCGCCTCGGCGAGCTTCAGGTTCGTGTTGCCCGCCTTCTCCGCGCGGATCATCGTGCGCGCGAGCCCCGCGGTGAACACCTCGATCGCGAGGAAGTCGGTGTCCGGGTGCTCGGCGGCGGCGTGCAGGATCGCGTGCCCCTGGCCGGATCCGACCTCGATGACGAGCGGCGCCTTCCGCCCGAAGATCTGCTCCGGATCGCCGGTCGCGCCCTCCGCGACGCTCGTCGCCGCAGGCCCGCGCGGCACGTCGATCAGGTAGGCGGGGCTGAGCTCCTCCCAGGCACGCTCCTGCGCGGGCGTCATGCGCCCGCTCCGGCGCACGAAGGACACCGGCTTGTCGCGGAACGTGCTCGGGTCGAAGTTCTTGTGGGGCAGTGGCTGCTGGTCGGTCACCCCACAACGCTAATCCGCTGGGAGTCCAACGGCAAAGCGGAGGCGCGTCACCGTCTGCCGATACCATGGGAAGACCGGACACGACTGGCCAGGGAGGGCACCATGACCGCACGCATCCTGCTTCTGAACGGCCCCAACCTGAACCTGCTCGGCACCCGCGAGCCCGAGGTCTACGGATCCGAGTCCCTCGCCGATGTGGAGGCGCTCGTCGCCCGCGCCGCGGGCGAGTTCGGGCTCGACGTGCGCGCGGTGCAGTCCAACCACGAGGGCGCGCTCATCGACGCGATCCAGGAGGCGCGCGAGGACTGCTCCGGGATCATCCTGAACCCGGGCGCCTTCACTCACACGTCGATCGCTCTGCGCGACGCGCTCGCCTCGGTGCCGATCCCCGCGATCGAGGTCCACATCTCCAACGTGCACGCGCGCGAGGAGTTCCGCCACCACTCCTACATCTCCGCGGTCGCCGCGGGCCTGATCGTGGGCTGCGGCGTGCAGGGCTACGAGCTCGCGGTGCGACGGCTCGCGCAGCTGCTCGCGGGCTGAGCGCGGCGCCGTCAAGTCGAGGCGCGGCCGGAGCGCCGCGATCCCGCGTCCCCTACGGCGCCGTCGGGAAGATGTCGAACAGCGCCGGATCGTGCGCGTGCACGAGCACCGCGAAGACGACCGCGTCGAACAAGAGGTGCACCGTCACGACGTAGCCGAGCGAGCGCGTGCGCAGGAAGATGGCGCCCTGCACGAGCGCGAACGGGATCGTGAGGAGCGGCCCCCACTCCCGGTAGCCGAGCTCCCACAGGAACGAGACGAAGACCACGGACTGCAACACGTTCGCAGCCCACGGCGGGAAGTGCCGGAGCAGCGCGGCGAAAACCGTGCAGATGAAGAACAGCTCGTCCCAGATCCCGACGGCACCGACGCCGACGAAGAGGCGCGCGATCAAGCTCGGCGTGTCCACGACGGGCCAGTTCTGGTAGACGCCGGATCCGATGAAGTAGTACGGCAGGATCAGCCAGCCGAGGAGCAGCACGCCCGCGAGCCACGCCCAGTGGAACACGCCCCAGCGCCTGCCGCCGCGCCACGGGAACGACGTGGCGCGATCCCGGTAGACGAAGCGCGACACGAGGTAGGGCAGCGCGACCGCCCCGCCGAGCGCGAGCGCGAAGGTCACCATCGCGCCGTTATCCAGCTTCGCGGCGAGCGGGATCGTGCGCACGACCGACAGCCCGAGCACGACGAGCGAGAGATCACGCGTGAGCGATGGGGGCGGCGCCGGCCCCTGCCCGCGCTCGCGCGGCAGGATCCGGATCCCGCCCCGCCGGTCGCTCGCCGCGGCGAGCAGCAGCCCGGCTGCGGCGAGCGCGATCCCGAGCGGGATCCAGTGCAGCACGAACCAGACGGGCGCGACGAGGCACACGGCGAGCGCGGCCGCGATGCCGAGCGGCCCCGTCGCGCTGCGTGCCCCGCTGCCCGCCGCCATCAGTCGAACGGCCCTCGCACGGGGCCCGGCGCGTCCGCGAGGAGCACGAGGCGGTCGTCGACCGGGAAGTCGAGGTGGTAGTTCGCGACGGGCACGCCGACGGCGCCCAGGTCGTCCGCTTTCACGCCGACCCGCTCGCTCGACACCTCCGTGATGCGGGCGCGCACCCAGGTGCCGTCCTCCAGTCGGAGCGCGTGGATCTCCGCGAGGAATCCGATCCCCGCCGACTCGAGATCCTCCTCGGCTTCGAGCCAGTCGACGGGCTCGGCCGTGCGCCGCCTCCCGAGGATGTCGTGCGTGACGAACTGCTCGCCGACCGGTTCGATCCAGCCGACGAGCTCACCGTCTTCGCGCCGGTGCTCGATCCAGGTCTCGGGGAGAGTCATGGGGTGAGCCTAACAACGACGGGTGACATCGCGGTCCGAGCGGGTGTCTGCGCGGCAAACTCATGAGAAAGTCCCGTTGCGAGGCGCTTCGGAACAGCGTCGCAGCCGAGTACGCTTTCCCCATGCAGAGCACGCACGTCGCAGATTCGCACGACAGCATCCGGGTGCAGGGAGCCCGGGAGCACAACCTCAAGAACGTGAGCGTCGACCTGCCGAAGCGCAGGCTCACGGCGTTCACGGGGGTCTCCGGCTCGGGCAAGAGCTCCCTCGTCTTCAGCACGATCGCCGCGGAGTCGCAGCGCCTCATCAACGAGACGTATAGCGCCTTTGTGCAGGGCTTCATGCCCTCGCAGTCGCGGCCCGACGTCGACGTGCTCGAGGGGCTCACGACCGCGATCATCGTGGACCAGGAGCGGATGGGCGCGAACCCTCGCTCGACCGTGGGCACGGCGACCGACGTCAACGCGATGCTCCGGATCGTGTTCTCGCGCCTGGGTTCCCCGAAGATCGGATCGCCCAACGCGTTCTCCTTCAATGTCGCCTCGATCAGCGGGGCCGGCGCCGTGACGATCGAGAAGGGCGGTCGCACCGTCAAGGAGCGCCGCAGCTTCGAGATCCTGGGCGGCATGTGCCCGAAGTGCGAGGGCCGCGGCACGGTCAGCGACTTCGACCTCGACGAGCTCTACGACGCGGAGAAGTCGCTGAACGACGGCGCGCTCAAGGTTCCCGGCTACAGCATGGACGGCTGGTGGGGGCGCATCTTCGGCGACCTGTTCGACATGGACAAGCCGATCAAGAAGTACTCGAAGCGCGAGCTCGACGATCTCCTCTACAAGGATCCGACGAAGATCAAGGTCGAGGGCGTGAACCTCACCTACGAGGGCCTGATCCCGCGCATCCAGAAGTCGATGCTGTCGAAGGATCGCGAGGCGATGCAGCCCCACATCAGGGCGTTCGTGGATCGTGCGATCGTGTTCGACGCCTGCCCCGAGTGCGGCGGCACCCGCCTCAACGAGACGGCGCGCTCCTCGAAGATCGACGGCCGCTCCATCGCCGACGTCTGCGAGATGCAGATCAGCGATCTCGCCGAGTGGGTGCGGAAGATCGACGACCCCGGCATGGCGCCCCTCGTCGCGAAGCTCACGGACACGCTCGACTCGTTCGTGCAGATCGGCCTCGGCTACCTCAGCCTCGACCGGCCGACGGGCACGCTCTCGGGCGGAGAATCCCAGCGCACGAAGATGATCCGGCACCTCGGCTCCCCCATCACCGACGCGACCTACGTCTTCGACGAGCCCTCGATCGGCCTGCACCCGCACGACATGCAGCGCATGAACCAGCTGCTCCTGAAGCTCCGTGACAAGGGCAACACGGTGCTCGTCGTCGAGCACAAACCCGAGATGATCGCGATCGCGGACCACGTCGTCGACCTCGGCCCGCGCGCCGGATCCGGGGGCGGCGAGATCTGCTTCGAGGGCACCGTCGACGGCCTGAGAGCCTCGGGCACGCTCACCGGCAAGCACCTTGACGACCGCGCCAAGCTGAAGAGCGAGGTGCGGCAGGCGAACGGCACGATCGAGGTGCGGGGCGCGGATCGCCACAACCTGCAGGGCGTCGACGTCGACGTGCCGCTCGGAGTGCTGTGCGCGATCACGGGCGTCGCCGGATCAGGGAAGAGCACCCTCATCCACGGCTACGTCTCGGGGCGCGAGGGGGTCGTCGCGGTCGACCAGGGCGCGATCAAGGGCTCGCGCCGCTCGAATCCCGCGACCTACACGGGCCTCCTCGACCCCGTGCGCACCGCGTTCGCGAAGGCGAACGGGGTGAAGCCCGCCCTGTTCAGCGCGAACTCCGAGGGGGCGTGCCCCGAGTGCAAGGGCGCGGGGATCATCTACACCGACCTCGGCATGATGGCGACGATGGAGAGCGTCTGCCAGGTCTGCGACGGCAAGCGCTTCGACGCGGCCGTGCTCGACTACACCTTCGGCGGCAAGAACATCGCCGAGGTGCTCGACCTGTCGATGGCCGACGCGAAGGAGTTCTTCTCGGCGGCCGAGTCGAAGGTCCCGAAGGCGGCGAAGATCCTGGATCGCCTCGTCGACGTCGGCCTCGGCTATCTGACGCTCGGGCAGCCGCTCTCGACCCTCTCGGGCGGTGAGCGCCAGCGCCTGAAGCTCGCGATCCACATGCTCGAGGACGCCGAGATTTACGTACTCGACGAGCCCACGACGGGCCTGCACCTCGCCGACGTCGAGCAGCTGCTCGGCCTCCTCGACCGCCTGGTCGACGCGGGGAAGAGCGTCATCGTGATCGAGCACCACCAGGCCGTGATGGCTCACGCCGACTGGATCATCGACCTCGGGCCCGGCGCGGGCTCAGACGGCGGCACCGTCGTGTTCGAGGGGTCGCCGGCCGACCTCGTTGCCGAGGGGAAGACCCTCACGGCTCAGCACCTGGCGGAGTACGTGGCCTAGGCGCCGCGCGCCGGCGCCTAGTCGTTCTCCGCGCTCGGCGCCGGCTCCGCCACAGCTGGCGCGCTCGGCAGCTCGTTGAGGGCCCGGATCAGGCGGTAGAGGTCTCCCACGGCGCGCTGCCTCGGGGTGAACACGATGCGGGGCAGCTCGAGCGCGTCGCCGTCCTGCCGCTCCTCGTCGAGCGGCTCGGTGCGCTCGATGCCGCCCTCCTCGCAGAGTCCCGCGAAGTCCTCGTTGAGCCGCGCGAGCTCCGCGTCGCTCGGCTCCGCCGCGAGCCGGAGCACGAGCCGCTTCCCCACCCAGCGAAGCGAGCGGTAGTTGCGCCAGAACCCCGTGATCTCGGCGATTGCGGCGTCCACGGAGTCGGTGATGAGCACGCGATCGAGATCGTCGACCGAGATCATGCCGGAGCCCGCGAGCTCCTCCGTGACGAAGCGGGCGAAGCCGCGCCAGAAGGTGCCGCCTTCGCGGTCGAGGAGCACGATCGGCACGGGCTCCGACTTGCCGGTCTGCTGCAGCGTGAGCAGCTCAAACGTCTCATCCATCGTGCCGAAGCCGCCGGGCAGGCAGATGAACCCGCTCGACTCCTTGACGAGCATGAGCTTGCGGGTGAAGAAGTACTTCATCGAGACGCGGTGCGTGTCGTCCGTGTGGATCGCGTTTGGCGCCTCCTCGAAGGGCAGCCGGATCGACACCCCGAGCGAGCGCCCCTCGCCCGCGCCCGTCGCGGCGGCCTCCATGATGCCGGGGCCGGCTCCGGTCACCAGCATCCAGCCGCGCTCCGCGAGGCCGGCCGCGGCCGCCTCCGCGCCGAGCCAGAGTGGGTCGCGGGACTGCGTGCGCGCCGAGCCGAACATCGTGACCTTGGGCACGTCACGGTAGGGGGCGAAGAGTCGGAACGCGTCGCGCATCTCCTCGACGGCCGCCGTCGTGATCTTCAGGTCGAGCCGCTCTGTGCGGTCGGAGCCGAGGCCGAGGCCGGCCAGCAGGATCCTCCGCACGAGGGAGCGCTGGCCCCTGATCCCCGCGTCCGTAATGAGCTCGTCGACGCGAACGCGCAGCGCCTCCGCGCTCAACTCAAGTGTCTCTCCCGTTGCCGCACCCGATCCCTGATCCTGCTTCTCACCGGTCATGGCACCAGTCTATGGAGGACCACCGACAGCGCGGCGCGCGCTGGCCCGAGAGTAGGCTGACAGCATGCCCATCAGGCGCGCACACCTCACCCCGCCCAGCTCACACGGCGAGCTCGCCGCAGCCCTCGAATCGCTCAGGCGGGAGAACGAGGTGCCGGAGAGCTTTCCGGCCGAGGTGCTCGCCGAGGCCGCGGCCGCGAATCCTGAGCCGCCGCCGCTCGACCTGCGCGACGTGCCGTTCGTCACGCTCGACCCCCTCGAGTCGAGGGATCTCGACCAGGCGCTGCACCTCGAAGAAACCGCCGATGGCTGGCTCGTGCGCTACGCGATCGCCGATCTGCCAGGCTTCGTGCGGCCTGGCGGCGCGCTCGACGCGGAGGCGCGCAGGCGCGGCCAGACCCTCTACCTGCCGGACGGCAAGGTGCCGCTGCACCCCGAGATCCTGAGCGAGGACCGCGCATCGCTCCTCCCCGATCAGGATCGCAGCGCCTTCGTCTGGACCGTCGCACTCGACGCCGACGGCGCGGCCCACGAGGCCCGCGTCGAGCGGGCGCTCGTGCGCTCCCGCGCAAAGCTCGACTACGCGGGCGCGCAGGCGGCGATTGACGCGGGAACCGCCGAGGGTCCGCTCGCCCTCCTTCCTCGCGTCGGCGAGCTCCGGATCGCGCAGGAGCGTGCGCGCGGCGGTGCGAGCCTGAATCTCCCCGATGAGGAGATTATTCGGGACGAGACCGGCTACCGGATCGAGCGGCGCTACCCGCTCCAGGTCGAGGAGTGGAACGCGCAGCTCTCGCTGCTCGTCGGCATCGCGGCGGGCGAGATGATGCTCGCGGCCAAGATCGGGGTGCTCAGGACCATGCCGGCGCCGGATCCCGACGCGCTCGCCGAATTCCGGGCGCGCGTCGCGGCGCTCGGCCGCCCCTGGTCAGAAGATGTTTCCTACGGCGACTACCTGAGGGGTCTCGACCGGGCGGAGCCCGAGACGGCCGCGGTCCTGCTCGCGGCGTCCGGGCTCTTCCGCGGCGCCGACTACGTGGCCTTCGACGGCGTAGCGCCGCAGCACCCGGAACAGGCCGCGATCGCGGCGCCCTACGCGCACGTGACGGCTCCGCTCAGGCGGCTCGTCGACCGCTGGGGGCTCGTCGTCTGCGAGGCGCTCTGTTCCGGACGCGAGGTCCCCGACTGGGCGCGGGAGTCGCTCCCGGAGCTGCCGGAGCTCATGCGGGTCTCGAACCAGCTCGCCGGCCGGCTCGGATCCGCCGCGCTCGACCGGGTCGAGGCGGCGCTCCTGCGGGATCGCGTGGGCGAGACGCTCGACGCGATCGTGCTCGAGGTGCGCTCGTCGCGCGCCCGCGTGCAGATCGAGGACCCGCCCGTGACCGCCTCGAGCCCGGCGGGGGATCTCCGAGCCGCAGAGCGCGGCCGCGTGCGGGTCGTACGCGCCGACGTCGGGGAGGGCGAAATCGAACTCGAGCCCGCGGACCAGGTCGGCGCCGACCCCGGCCCCGACTCCGGCCCCGGCGCCGGCGCCGATCCCTACTCCGACCCCGGCGCCGACTCCGACCCCTCTTGAGTTGACCCAAAGTGACGCATAAAGCGGATTAGGCGTCACTTTGGGTCAACTCAGACCGGGGAGGCCGGAGGCGAAGGGCCCGGAGGCGAAGTGCCAGGAGGCCAGGAGGCCAGGAGGCCAGGAGGCCAGGAGGCGCAGCCGGCCAGGGCCGCTACGCGGTGATGACCTCGGGCGATCCGGACTCGGAGGCCGGCATCTCGGCCGCGATCCGGTTGGCCTCCTGGATGAGGGTCGCGACGATCTCGCTCTCGGGGACGGTCTTGATGACCTCGCCCTTCACGAAGATCTGGCCCTTGCCGTTGCCCGAGGCGACGCCGAGGTCGGCCTCCCGGGCCTCGCCCGGGCCGTTCACGACGCAGCCCATCACGGCGACGCGGAGCGGCACGCTCATGCCCTCGAGGCCCTTCGTGACCTCGTCGGCGAGCGTGTAGACGTCGACCTGCGCGCGCCCGCAGGAGGGGCACGAGACGATCTCGAGCTTGCGCTCGCGGAGGTTCAGCGACTGCAGGATCTGCAGCCCGACCTTGACCTCCTCGACGGGAGGGGCCGAGAGCGAAACACGGATCGTGTCGCCGATGCCCTCGGAGAGCAGGATCCCGAACGCGGTCGCGCTCTTGATCGTGCCCTGGAACGCGGGGCCCGCTTCGGTGACGCCAAGGTGGAGCGGCCAGTCGCCGCGCTCGGCGAGCTGCCGGTAGGCCTTCACCATGACGATCGGGTCATTGTGCTTGACCGAGATCTTGAAGTCGTGGAAGTCGTGCTCCTCGAAGAGGGAGGCCTCCCAGACGGCGCTCTCGACGAGCGCCTCGGGCGTGGCCTTGCCGTACTTCTGGAGCAGGCGCGGGTCGAGCGATCCGGCGTTCACGCCGATGCGCAGGGAGACTCCGGCGGCCTTCGCGCGCTTCGCGATCTCGCCCACCTGGTCGTCGAACTTGCGGATGTTGCCCGGGTTCACGCGGACCGCGGCGCAGCCGGCGTCGATCGCGGCGTAGACGTAGTTCGGCTGGAAGTGAATATCCGCGATGACCGGGATCTGGCTCTTCATCGCGATGATGGGGAGCGCCTCGGCATCGTCTCGGCTCGGACACGCGACGCGCACGATGTCGCAGCCGGCCGCGGTGAGCTCCGCGATCTGCTGCAGGGTCGCGTTGATATCCGTCGTCGGCGTCGTGGTCATCGACTGCACCGACACGGGGGCGTTCCCCCCGACCATCACCGAACCGACCTTGATCTCCCGCGACTTGCGCCGCGGGGCGAGTACCTCGGGGACCTTCGGCATTCCCAAATTCACTGCTGCCACGGGATGATTCTAGCCCCGCTGCCTGAGGGCCGCTCTCGGGTGAGCGCCGGGCGGCCCGGCGGACGGCCCGGCGGGCCGTCCGCCGCTACCCGAAGAGGGACACCGGTTTCACGATGTCGGCATAGATGAGCAGCAGACTCATGGCGCCAAGCACGATCACGACCGCGAAGGTGACGGGCACCATCTTCGCCGTGTCGATGGGACCCGGATCCGGCTTGCCTCGAAGCCTCGCGATGCCGCGCTTCGCACCCTCGTAGAGCGCGCCGGCGATGTGGCCGCCGTCGAGCGGCATGAGCGGGATCAGGTTGAACACGAAGAGGGCGACGTTGAGCGAGCCGAGCAGGCCGAACATGGTCTGGGCGCGCGCGGCGACGGGCGCCTCGTCGAGACTCACGATCTCGCCCGCCATGCGGCCGACGCCCACGACGCTGATCGGGCCGTTCGGATCCCGCGCCTCCGCACCGAAGGCGGCGTTCCAGGTGTCGACCATGCGCTGCGGCAACCGCAGGATGACCCCGGCGACCTGGGAGACGTTCTCGCCAACGAAGGCCGGCACCTCGGTGATCGGCTGCGGCACCACCTCGGACGCCGGGGTCGCCCCGATCATGCCGACCGTCTCGGTCTGGACCTTGCCGTCTGCTCCGGTCAGGACCCTGCCGTCCGGGCCTGCGACGGCCCGCTCGTTGGCGACCGGGGTGAGTTCGACCGTGCGCGCCGCACCGTCGCGCTCGATCCGCACGTCGAGCGTCGCGCCGGGAGAGTCGGAGATGATGCCGCGGAACTGCTCCCAGCTGTCGATCTGCTGGCCGTCGACGGCGAGGATGCGGTCGCCCGGCTCGAGCCCGGCGGCCGCGGCGGGGGCCTCCGGATCGCCGGCGCCACACGACGTCGCGGTGCTCGAGGCCGGGATGAGGCAGGTGTTCAGGCTGCCGAGCGTGGTGCTGTTCTGCGGGATCCCGAACCCGACGAGCACGATCGTGAAGAACACGAAGGCGAGCACGAGGTTCATGAGCGGACCGCCCGCCATGATCACGATCTTCTTCCACACTGGGAGGCGGTAGAAGGTGCGGTGATCCTCGCCCTCCCCGATCGTCTCAGCGCTCGCGAGCCTCGCGTCGTCGACGA
The DNA here is from genome assembly GCF_050310065.1 of Leucobacter luti. Taxonomy (GTDB): domain Bacteria; phylum Actinomycetota; class Actinomycetes; order Actinomycetales; family Microbacteriaceae; genus Leucobacter; species Leucobacter luti_B. The sequence continues at coordinate 2,560,747 of NZ_CP190007.1, forward strand.
GCCCCGCGACACCCCGCCGGATCTCGGGCTCGCCCGGCACCGCCAGCTGCGCGGGATCCGTCTCGATCGTCGTCGCGCGGGCCTGGGCGCCGCCGAGCCGCTCGGGCGCGCCCTCCTGCACGACCGAGTTGAGGAAGCCGGTCGTCGAGGCGCGGGGGGCCTCCCCCGGCTTCTGCGGCGGGTACATGCCGGTCATCGCGACGTAGCCGCCGAGCGGGATGGCCTTGATCCCGTACTCGGTCTCACCCCTGCGCTTCGACCACAGGGTCTTGCCGAAGCCGACCATGTACTGGGTGACCTTGACCCCGAAGAGCTTCGCGGGCACGAGGTGCCCGATCTCGTGCAGCCCGATGGACACGGCGAGCCCGACCAGGATGATCAGGATTCCGAGGATGTAGAGCAGCACGTCAGTCACCGGATCAGGCTAGCCCTCACCCCTGCTGCTCCGCTGTACGCGGCCCGCCAAAGCGCTGCGAGCAGGGCTTTGGATCGCGCTCACTCGCGGGCGGCGATGGCCTTCTGAGCGCGCGCACGGGCCCAGGTCTCGGCCTCGGCGAGCCCCTCAAGCGTGAGCTTTTCGGGGGCCTGATGCGCCTCAAGCACGTCGTGCACCGTGTCGACGATGTCGAGGAAGCCGATTCGGCCGTCGTGGAAGGCGTGCACGGCCTCCTCGTTCGCGGCGTTGTAGACCGCGGGGAAGGTGCGGCCGGCCCGGCCGACCTCCTTCGCGAGCTCGACCGCGGGGAACGCCTCGTCGTCGAGCGGCTCGAAGTCCCAGCTCTGGGCCTTGCTCCAGTCGAGCGGAACGCCGACGTTCGGGAGTCGCGCCGGCCAGTTGAGCCCGAGCGCGATCGGCAGCCGCATGTCGGGCGGCGAGGCCTGCGCGATCGTCGATCCGTCGATGAACTCGACCATCGAGTGCACGATCGACTGCGGGTGCACGACGACGTCGATGTCGCCGTAAGAGACACCGAAGAGCAGGTGCGCCTCGATCACCTCGAGGCCCTTGTTCACGAGCGTCGCCGAGTTGGTCGTCACCATGCGACCCATATCCCAGGTGGGGTGCGCGAGCGCCTCCTCCGGCGTGACGGCGGCGAGCGCCGAGCGGTCCCGGCCGCGGAACGGGCCGCCTGACGCGGTGAGCACGAGCCGGCGCACCTCGTCCTGCTTGCCCGAGCGGAGCGCCTGCGCGATCGCCGAGTGCTCGGAGTCGACGGGCACGATCTGGCCGGGTGCGGCGAGCCCCTTCACGAGCTCGCCACCCACGATCAGGGATTCCTTGTTCGCGAGCGCGAGCGTGCGCCCCGCCTTGAGCGCCGCGATCGTGGGTCCGAGCCCGATCGATCCCGTGATGCCGTTGAGCACGACGTCGGCGGGCACGTCGCGCACAAGCTTCGCGGCATCGTCGGCCCCGAGCCCCGTGTGCTCGACGCTGAACTCGTCGGCTTGCTCGCGCACGCGCTCGGCGTTCGACCCGGCGACGAGCCCCACGACCTGGAACTGCGAGGGGTTCTTCCTGATGACGTCGAGCGCCTGCTCGCCGATCGAGCCAGTGGATCCGAGGATGACGACGCGCTTCATGGCTTCCATTCTGCCGGAGGCGCGCCGCCTGCGCGCTACTTGGCGTGCACCGTTCCCAGGATGTCGAGCACGAACACCATCGTGTCGTCGGGCTTGTGACCCATCTGCTCCAGGCCGGCCGCACCGTAGCCGCCGTCCTCGGCCGGTACGACGGAGATGACCTGGGAGCCGACCTTCTGGCCGACGAGGGCCTTCGAGAAGCCCCCGATCACCTCGGTCGTGAGGAAGTTGGTGGGGGCGCCTCGGCTCCAGCTCGAGTCGAACTCCTCGCCCGTGCTCCAGATGACGCCGCGGTAGTTCACGTACACGCGGTCGCCCTCCTTCACCGTCTCGCCGTCGCCCTCGATGAGCGTCGCGATCTCGAGCTTCTCGGGCGGCGTCGCGTCCTTCGGGATCGTGATCGTGGGCTCGCCATTGTCGGCGAGCTTCACCGTGGGGAAGCCTGCGGGTGCCTTCTGGGCCTTGCCCTCGGCCTTCTTGAGAATCTTGTCCTCGCTCAGGGTGCCGGGCTCGGAGTTCTGCCCCTGCACGGCCTCGCCGATCTCGCCGAACTTCATGACGATGATGAAGGTATCGGACTTCTTGAGATCCTCGACCGGCAGCTGAGCGGGATCCTGCTCCCCGAAGACATCCTTGTAGGTCGCCACGAGCGCCGACTCCTCGCCGGAGGTCGCGCAGCGCAGGCCGTCGTAGGCCCACCCCGCGAGGGAGTCCTTCGTGAACGGGATCGACGACTCGGGCGCCTGCTCGAGCACGTCGCCCGTGCGGCCGTTGATCATCGACATGGCGACGGCGATGTTCTCGCCGTCCTTGACCTTCTCGCCCTTGCCCTCCGTGAGCACCGTGCGCTCGAGCTTGTCCGTCTTCACCGGGGTCTTCGACGTGAGCTTGATGTCCTTGCCCACCTCGCCCGAGAACTCGATCGAGTCGCTCGCTGAGCCGGGGGCGAGGCAGTCCTCGCCGGCCGCGTCCTGGTTCGCGCCGCCGGAGCAGCCCGTCAGGAGGAGAGCCCCCGCGAGGGCGGCGGGAACGATCGCGCGTGAGAGCTTCACGATGGGGTACATCCTTCGGGTCGGAACGGCGGTGCCCGAGTGCGGGCGCTCCGATCGAGTATCGCGCATCTCCCCTGCCTGCACCCTGGGAACGTCTGTCGCCCGGATCAGGCCTTCGATGGGACGAGCTGCTTCGCGGGGAGGAGGGCGCGCGCCGCGAGCACGGCCGCGACGACGAGAAGCAGCATGGTGATCCCGTCGCAGGCGATGTACACGTAGTGCCAGGGCGACTGCCCGGGATCCGCCCCCTGGAGTACCTGGTCGGTGCGCGCGTTCAGGGGCGGACGCACGAACGCGATCTTCACCGCGTACACCGCGACGAGCCCGAACCACACCATGACCCTGGCGCCCGCGATCCGGAACGCGGCGGGCCAGAACGAGAGGATCGTGAGCGCGAGCAGCGTGAGGCCCTCGGCGACGTTGAGCGCGGCGAAGACGAGACGCCCGATCCCGAGCCCGAGCGGGATCGTGATCCCCGGCGCCTGGAACTTCAGCGGGGCCTCGATGAACGAGATCGCCGCGACCATGCCGAACCACAGCACGGGGAGCACGAGCCGCCACAGCTCGATCCGGATCCGACCGCGTTCGTTCGCACCGGCCTGGGACATTTTCTACCGCCCTTCGATCAGTGTTCGCGCGCCGCGAGTGCGGCGGCGTACAGCTCCTTCGACGCGATTCCCGTGGCCTCTGAGACCGCGCGGGCCGCGTCCTTCAGCCGCTCCCCCGATGCGACGCGTTGCTGCACTTCCGCGAGCGCGACCTCGGGTGAGATCTCGGCCGCGGCGGCGCCCTCGACGACGAGCACGATCTCGCCGCGCACGCCCTCCAGCGCCCAGGCGGCGAGCTCGCCGAGCCCGCCGCGCTTGACCTCCTCGTGCAGTTTGGTCAGTTCGCGGCACACGGCCGCGCGTCTCGTCTCCCCGAACTCCGCCGCGAGATCCTCGAGCGACTCCGCGATCCGGGAGGGCGCCTCGAAGAAGACGAGCGTGCGGCGCTCGACGGCGAGCGCCGCGAGCGCCCGCCTGCGCTCCCCCTGCTTGCGCGGGAGGAAGCCCTCGAAGGCGAAGCGGTCGGTCGGCAGCCCGGCGACCGCGAGCGCCGTGATGACCGCGCTCGGCCCGGGGATCGCCGTGACCTCGACGCCGCGCTCGGCGGCGAGCTGCACGACCCGGAAGCCCGGGTCGGAGACGGTCGGCATGCCCGCGTCACTCACAAGCACGATGTCTTCCTCGGCCGCGCGCTCGACGAGGACGGCCGCGCGCTCGTGCTCGTTGTGGTCGTGCAGCGCGATGAGCTCGGGCCGGTTCTCGATCCCGAGCTTGCGCAGCAGCTGGGCCGTGTGCCGCGTGTCCTCCGCAGCGATGACCCGGGCGGTCTCGAACGTCTCCCTGAGCCGCTGCGACGCGTCGCCGAGGTTGCCGATGGGCGTTGCGGCGAGGAGGATCATGCCTCAATGGTAGGCCCGACTGAGGACACTGTCGGACGCGCCTGCGACAATGGAGGGCATGAACGAGCAGCAGCCGCCGTCTCCGTCCACCGACCCGCAGCAGGTGCCAGGGGCCCAGCAGATTCCGCAGGCGCCGCAGGGCCCGCCGCATCCGTTTGCGACGCCGCAGGTTCCGGACCCATCGCGCCCGCGCGGCCGCGGGCTCGCGATCGCGGCGATGGCGACGGGTCTCGTGGCGCTCCTCACGGTGGCCGTCTCGTTCTTCTATCTTCCGGGGGTCGCGATCGTCGGCTCCGTGATCGGCTTCGCCGCGATCGTGCTCGGCATCATCGCGCTCATCATGAAGCAACCTCCCGTCCCGGGGATCGTCGGAGCCGGAGCGGGTCTCGTCGCGATCATCGCGGCGATCGTGGTCGGGATCCTCGCGCTCGGCTCGTTCCTCGCAGGCGCGGCTGGCGCGGGCGCCGGCACCGCGCAGGAGGGGCCGGACGGCCCGCCCGGTGCCGCGGTCGAATGGCCCGCGAACTTCGCCTCGGGAGGCATTCTCTTCACGAAGGGCGGCGACGGCGTCACCGTCCAGGAGTCGAAGCCGCTCGCGCCCAACGCCTTCCCCGAGTCGAGCCAGATCCCGCGCGACGGCAATCTGATCCACGTCTACCTCGACTACCGCTGCCCCTACTGCGCGCAGTTCGACGAGGCCAACGGCGAGCTCCTCGAGGAGCTCGTCACGAGCGGCGACAGCGTCGTGATGGTGACGCCGCTCACCTTCCTCGACAACGCGTCGCAGGGCAGCCAGTACTCCTCGCGCACGGCAGGTGCCATGGCGTGCATCGCGAGTGCCGAGCCCGATCTCGCCTGGGCCGCCCATTCGGCGCTCGGCGTGCCCGAGAACCAGCCTGCCGAGGGCACGCGCGGCCCGAGCGACGGGGAACTCGTCGAGCTCCTCGACCGCGCGACCGGCGGCCTCGAGGACGAGACGAAGCAGTGCATCAGCGAGGGCCACTACGTCGACTTCGCGCAGGCGCTCGGCGACTGGGCCACCACGAACCCCGTCCCTGACGCGAACGATCCGGCGCTCACGGTCCAGGGCACCCCGCTCGTGATCGTGAACGGCGAGGTCTACGACGGCGCACCCGCCGACCACGAGGCCTTCGTGGCGTTCCTCGAGGAGCAGGGGATCTCCGCGAAGTAGGCGACCCGGGGGCGGCCGCCCCGGCCGGACCCGGGCGGCCGCCGCCGCGCGCTGCTAGGCTTGGTCGGCTATGCATCAGTCGAGCGAGCAGCACCGTCCGGGAAGGGCTCCGGGCGATCCGGGCACCGGCTCGGAACCGACCCTGATCGGCGCCACAGGACTGCTCTACTACCCCCTCGCCCTCATCTCGCGCCTCCCCTACGCGATGATGGTGATCGGCGTGCTCACCCTCGTCGTCTCGGCCCGCGGATCGGTCGAGCTCGGCGGCCTCAACTCGGCAGCGGTCGGTCTCGGCGTGGCCTGTTTCGGCCCGCTCATCGGGGCCGCAGCCGACCGGTTCGGCCAGCGCCCGGTGCTCCTCGTCGTCGCCGCGGTGAACAGCGTGCTCCTCGGCGCGCTCGCCTGGGTCGCCTTCAGCCCGCTCCCCGTCTGGTGCGTGTTCCTCGGCTCCTTCCTCGCGGGGGCCTCGGCCCCGCAGACCTCGCCGATGTCGCGCTCGCGTCTCGTGACGATCATCGGCACGGAGCTCCCGCCCCGCCGCCGCGCCCGCGTCTTCTCGTCGGCGCTCGCCTACGAATCCGCGGCCGACGAGGTGATCTTCGTCTTCGGTCCCGTCATCGTCGGCCTCCTCGCGACCGTGTTCGGCGCGTGGGCCCCGATCGCGGGCGCCGCCGTGCTCACCCTGATCTTCGTCTCGGCCTTCGCCCTGCATCGCACGAGCACCCCTGGGCACGCGAGCGGCGCCGAGGGCGTGGAGGTGGCGCCGGCGCGCGAGCTCGCCCGGCCGGGCCTCGTCGTAACCGTGATCGGGATCTTCGCGGTCGGCCTGTTCTTCGGCTCGGCGCTCACCTCGCTCACCTCGTTCATGCAGGATCGCGGCGACGCCGAGAGCGCCGGCCTCATCTACGGCGCGATGGGCGTGGGCTCGGCGATCTGCGCCGTCGGCGTCGCGTTCCTGCCCCCGCGGTTCTCGCTGCGGCTGCGCTGGCCCGTGTTCGCCGTGATCATCGTCGCTGGCGGGATCGTGCTCCAGTCCTCGGCGGACATCTCGCACATGATCCTGAGCCTCGCGATCATGGGGATCGGGATCGGCCCGCTGCTCGTGACGCTCTACAGTTTCGGCGCGCTCAGGAGCCCGGCCGGGCGCTCGGCCACCGTCATGACGCTGCTCGGCTCCGCGCTCATGGTCGGGCAGTCGGCGTCTGCCGCCGTGACGGGCATCATCTCGGAGAACGTCGGCACCCAGGCGGCGCTCGCGCTGCCGCTCGTCTCGGCCGGGATCGCGCTCGTCGTCGGCCTCGTGAACATCGTGCTCACGCCGCGCGGCTCGGAGACGCCCGTGCGCACGAGCTCAGTCGGGGTGCCCTGAGTCGAGGGCTATTCCTGGGTCGCGGCCCGCTCGTCGGTGAAGCGCGGCTTCGGCAGATGCCAGCCGCGGGCCACGGAGGTCAGGCGCAGCACGATCGCCGCGGCGCCTCCCACGATCGACGCGAGCCAGGCGTCACCGCCGAGCCCCTCGATCCCGACCGCGATCCCGGCGCCGAACAGGGCTGATACCGCATAGAGCTCGCGGGTCAGCACGCCGGGGACGGTGTTGACGAGCACGTCCCGGATCACCCCGCCGCCGATCGCCGTGATCGTGCCGACGAGGATCGCCGTGAGCGGGGTCTGCCCGGCCTCGAGCGCAGTCGCTGCGCCGTTCGCCGAGAAGAGGCCGAGCCCGAAGGCGTCGAACACGACCTCGAAGTGCCTGATCCGCGTGATTCCCGGGTGCACGAAGAAGACGACGAGCGAGCCGCCGATCGCGACCGCGAGGTTGGGCCAGTGCACGAACGAGACGGGCGGGTGCACGCCGAGCAGCATGTCGCGCACGATCCCGCCGCCCACGCCCGTGAAGGCGCCGACCACCACGACGCCGAGCAGGTCGAGACGCCTGCGCACCCCGACGAGGGCGCCCGAGATCGCGAACGCGAGGATGCCGGCCAGCTGCAGGATCTCGTAGACCAGGTCGCTCATCACGGCCCGATTGTATCCGGCTTCGTCCCCTCGCTCGGGTGCGCGGGCCCCCACCCGGAATAGTCCTGCCGCCCCGGGCGTTTCACCCGGCGTGCCCCGTCCAGGTCAGGGGCCGAATTGCGGCGTCGCGTGCGGATCGCACGCACGCACCCGGCTGATGGAAGAATGGTCACATGTCTGCTCTCGCGCTCACTGCCGCGGAGGTCGCCGATCTCCGCGCAGCGTTCCCCTATTTCGTGCGGCACTCCTCCGAGGAGCGCCCGCCCGCGTATCTCGACTCCGCGGCGACCTCGCAGCGTCCGGCCGCCGTGCTCGACGCTGAGCGAGAATTCCTCGAGACCGCGAACGCGGCGGTGCACCGCGGCACGAGCGGGGCGGTCGGCGCGGCCACCGAGGCGTTCGAGGGCGCGCGCGCACGGGTCGCCGCGTTCGTCGGCGCCTCGCCCGACGAAATCGTGTGGGCGGAGAACGCGACCGACGCGCTCAACATCGTCGCGCTCGGCATCGGCGAGGCGAACGCTGGCGCCGGACTCGGCGTGGCCGGGAGCGAGCGCTACGCGCTCGGCGCAGGGGACGAGATCCTCGTCACCGAGGCCGAGCACCACGCGAACCTCATCCCGTGGCAGCGCCTCGCCGCGAAGACGGGCGCCGCACTGAAGTTCATCCCGGTCCGCGAGGACGGCACCTGGACCCTCGACGACGCCCGCGCCGCCATCACTTCGCGCACGCGCATATTCGCCTTCGCGCATATCTCGAACGTGACGGGCTTCATCGCCCCCGTCGCGGAGCTCGCGGCGCTCGCGCGCGAGGCCGGCGCCCTGTCCGTGCTCGACGCTTGCCAGTCGGTCCCCCACGTCCCCGTCGACCTGCACGAGCTCGGCGTCGACTTCGCCGCGTTCAGCGGGCACAAGATGCTCGGCCCGAACGGGATCGGCGTGCTGTACGGGCGCCCCGAGCTGCTCGCGGCACTGCCCCCGTCGCGCACGGGCGGATCCGCGATCACGAAGGTCACGATGGAGAGCGCGGAGTTCATGCCCCCGCCCATGCGCTTCGAGCCCGGCACGCAGCCGGTCTCCCAGGTGGTGGGCCTCGGCGCGGCCGTCGACTTCCTGAGCGGCGTCGGCATGGACCGCAGCGCCGCCCGGGAGCACGAGCTCGTCGAGCGGCTCGTCGCGGGGATCGCCGAGACGCCGGGGATCCGGCTGCTCGGCCCGAGCGACACCTCGCAGCGCGCGGCCCTCGCGGCCGTCTCGGTCGACGGCCTGCACGCCCACGACGTGGGGCAGTTCCTCGACGAGCAGGGCGTGCTCGTGCGGGTCGGCCACCACTGCGCGCAGCCGCTGCACCGCGCCTTCGGCATCGCGTCGAGCACGCGCGCGAGCGTGCACCTGACCACGACAGAGGACGAGGTTGATCGCTTCGTCGACGCGCTCCGCGGCGCACAGCGGTACTTCGGAGTGGAGGTGTCGGCGTGAGCGCGCTCGACGGGCTGTACCAGGAACTCATTCTCGACCACTCGAAGCGGCCGATCGGCAAGGGCGAGCTCGACGCGCCCGAGGGCGCGCTGACCGCCTCGCACCACGAGTACAACCCCAGCTGCGGCGACGAGATCGACCTCTCGATCGCCGTGGACCCCGCGACGGGGCTCGTCGAGGGGCTCGCCTGGGAGGGTCAGGGCTGCTCGATCTCCATGGCCTCGGCCTCGATCCTGTCGCAGCTCCTCCGCGAGGAGAAGCTGTCGGTCGATGAGGCGCAGGAGCGCGTCGACGCGTTCCGCGAGATGATCCAGTCGCGCGGCGAGATCGAGCCGGACGAGGAGCTGCTGGGCGACGCGGTCGCGCTCCAGGGCGTCTCGAAGTTCGTGATGCGTATCAAGTGCGCCATGCTCGGCTGGGTCGCGCTCGAGGCGGACCTCAAGCAGGTCGCGACGCAGCGCGGGTAGCGCGCGGCGCGGCGATCCGGCAGCGCTCGCAGGCAATTCTGCGTTCAACTTCAAGAATTTGGGCATCCAGTGCTTCTGGGCGCAGAGTTCCCTCTGAGCGCAGAACCCGAGCTGAGCGCAGAACCCCTGCTGAGCGCGGCGAAGAGCGCCCAGAGACCTAAGCGCCCTGTGGCCTCGCCACGAGCGAGTCGCCGCCCTCGGCCCCGATCCGGTCGGCGATCTCCCTGATCAGCGCCTGCATCGCGGCGCTCGCGTGCGTCGGCGCCATGTCCGAGCGCCTGGCGAGGCTGATGGTGCGCGCGAGCCGCGGATCCGCGAGCAGCCGCGTGCGCAGCTGGGGCCTGGCCGCGACCATTGCCGGCACCACGGCGACCCCGATTCCCCGCTCGGCGAAGCGCAGCGCGGCGTCCATCTCGGCGCCCTCGACCGCCACAACGGGCGCGAGCCCCGAGGCGTGGAACGCGGCGTCCATGGCGGCCCGCAGGTCGTAGTTCTCGGGGAAGAAGATCTGCGGCACCCCGGCGAGGTCGAGGAGATCCAGCGGCCCGGTCTGCTCTGCGAAGGGATCCGGCCGCGTGGTCGAGGACACCACGACGAGGCGCTCGCTCAGGATCGGCTCGCGGTCGAGCACGGCGCGCGCCGCCCCCGAGCCCACGCTCGTGACGATGAGGGCGAGATCCAGCGCCCCCTCCATGAGCGCCGCGATCAGGCTCTTCGAGCCGCGCTCCAGTATCTCGATCTCGATGCCGGGGAAGCGCTCGTGGAACTCGGCGAGCACGTCGACGACGAGGCTCGTGCAGAGCGTCGGCGTCGCGCCGAGCCGGATCCGGCCCCCCACGAGCCCCGCGAGCCCGGCCATCTCACTGCGGGCCGTCTCGGCGTCGGCGAGCATGCGCCGCGCGTAGGGCAGCAGCCGGTTGCCCGCGTCGGTGAGCGAGACGTTGCCGCGCACCCGATTGAAGAGCTCGATCCCGAGCTCGCTCTCGAGCGACGAGATTTGCCTGCTCAGCGACGGCTGCGCGAGGTGCAGGCGCTCGGCCGCCCGGGTGAAGTGGCCGGTCTCTGCGATCTCGAGGAATCCGCGGAGCTGATCGAGATTCATGAACATAGCCTAACTGCATCATAATGATCCGGACTATTCATTGGAGTAATCGTTGGCGGGATCTTAGCGTGGTGCCCATGCAGACACACACCTCACCCACAGCCCCCACGTCCCCCTCCTCAGGCGCCACCGGCACCACCGCAACCGAGACCTCCTCGGGCGAGCGCCTCCTCTCCACCTCCGTCCTCGTGATCGGCACGGGAGGCGCCGGCCTCCGCGCCTCGATCGAGCTCGCGGAGCGCGGCATCCAGGTGCTTGCGGTCGGCAAGCGCCGTGCGCACGACGCCCACACGACCCTCGCGGCCGGCGGCATCAACGCCGCGCTCGGCACCATGGACCCCGAGGACAGCTGGGAGCAGCACGCGGCGGATACCCTCCGCGAGTCCTACTTCCTCGCCGACCCCGCGATCGTCGAGGTCGTGGCCCGCGGCGCCGCGCGCGGCATCGAGGATCTCGACCGCTGGGGCATGCCCTTCGCCCGAGAGGAAGACGGCCGGATCAGCCAGCGCTTCTTCGGCGCCCACAAGTACCGCCGCACCGCCTACGCAGGCGACTACACGGGCCTCGAGATCCAGCGCACCCTCATGCGCCGCGCGGCGGAGCTGCGCGTCCCCATCGTCGACACGATCTACATCACGCGCATCCTCGCGAGCGACGGCCGCGTCTTCGGCGCCTACGGCTTCGACATCGTCGACGGCGTCCCGGTCGTGATCCACGCCGACGCCGTGATTCTCGCGGCGGGCGGACACAACCGGATCTGGCGCCAGACCTCCTCGCGCCGCGACGAGAACACGGGCGACTCCTTCCGCCTCGCCGCGCTCGCGGGCGGCAAGATCCGCGACGCCGAGCTCGTGCAGTTCCACCCCTCGGGCCTGCTCGAGCCGGCGGAGGCAGCCGGCACGCTCGTCTCCGAGGCCGCGCGCGGCGAGGGCGGGATCCTGCGCAACGCGCTGGGCGAGCGCTTCATGGAGCGCTACGATCCGGAGCGCATGGAGCTGTCGACCCGTGACCGGGTCGCCCTCGCGAACTACACCGAGATCGCCGAGGGCCGGGGCACCGAGAAGGGCGGTGTCTACCTCGACGTGTCGCACCTGCCCCGCGAGGTCATCATGTCGAAGCTGCCCCGGGTGTACCGCACGCTCATCGACCTCCAGATGCTCGACATCACGGAGCAGGCGGTCGAGGTCGCCCCGACCGCGCACTACTCGATGGGCGGGGTGTGGGTGCGTCCCGAGGATCACGGCACGGGAGTCGACGGCCTCTACGCGATCGGCGAGGCCTCGAGTGGCCTGCACGGCGCGAACCGCCTCGGCGGCAACTCGCTCATCGAGCTCCTCGTGTACGGCCGGATCACGGGCACCGACGCGGCCGAATACGTATCCGGGCTCACGCAGATCCATCGTGATCCCGCCGCCGTGTCGGAGGCACGTGACGAGATGCGCGGCCTGCTCGAGGGCGAGGGCACGGAGAGCCCGCGCCGCCTGCAGCGGGCGCTGCGCGATCTCATGACCGAGCACGCTGGTGTCGTGCGCAGCGAGGAGGGCCTGACGGCCGGGCTCGAGAAACTCGATGCGCTGCAGGATCGCGTGTCTCGCCTCACCGCCCACCCCGACATCGCCGGCTTCGACGATCTCGCGCACGCCTTCGATCTCTACGGCTCGATGCTCGCCGCCCGCGCGACGCTCGAGTGCGCGAGGGAGCGCCGCGAGACCCGCGGCTGCCATAACCGCTCCGACTTCCCCGAGCAGAGCGAGGAGATGCGCGGCAACATGATCTGGACGCCTGAGAACGGTGTCTCGTTCGAGCGGATCGCCGACGCCCCCGATTCGTTCCGCGATCTCGCGAACGAGTCGATGGACGACTCGCCGAAGGGCAAGCTCGTCGAGTGACCATGGCGTGATCAGGGAGTGCTGCGTGCGTCTCCCGCGCGTTGCGAGGGGCCGGGATCTTCGTCCACAGGACGCGGATTCTGGCCCCTCCGGCCTGTTTCGGGGGCAATGCTGTGGATAGCTCTGGCAGAGCCGCGGCTCGGCCGGATGATCGATCCATGAACCCACCTTCCTCCGAATCCCGCGTCCCCGTCGTCCTCACCTGCCGCGGCACCGCAGACTTCCTCGCGGCGCTCCCCCACATGACCGGCTTCACCGCCAGCGACAGCGTCTTCCTCGTGATCTTCACAGGCAACCGGGCGACGCGGGCGCTCCGCGTCGACCTGCCCGATGACGAGGGAGGGCCGGCCGCTGAGGCCCTGCTCGACTTCCTCGAGGAGGCCGTGCGGCACGGCCCGATAGAGGAGCGGGATCCCGCCATCGTGCTCGCGACGCGGCGCTCGTTTGCAGAGTGTGGCGGCACCCCGTACCGGCGGCTCGCGGCCCGGGTGGAGCGTCGGCTCCTGCGCGACGGGGTGCGGCTGCGCGAGCTCTGCTGCGTCGCCCGGGACGGCTGGGCGAGCTATCTCGACGCGGATGCACCTTCCGGTGGCAACCCACTGAGCGACATCACGGAGAGCAGCGTCGCGGCACCGCCCGTCAGGGCGAGCGTCAGGCGCTGGCCCTCGCTCACGGAGCTCGGTGAATTGCGCGAGTCCGAGCCGTCGTTCGCCCGGGCCGTCGCCCGCGCCTGCGCCTGCGAGGCGGAACGGGCGGATCGAAGCGAACTGCTGCGGGACGGACGCCCGCTCTCCGAGTGGATCGCCGAGACCTGCGAGTCCTCACGCGCGCTCCTCGATGCCGAGGTGCCCCTCACCCCAGCGGATATCGCGCGGATCGCGCTGCGCTGCGGCGACCCGGGCGGCTGGCTGGTACTCGCGCTCTGCGTGCTCACACGGCCGGAGTTCCCAGCGGAGATTATCCGCGACGTTCCGCCGGACCGGCTCCTCGACCTGCCGGTCGACGGCCCGCGCCCCGGCCTCTCGATCCGGGATCTCCTGGAGTTCACCGCGTCGCGCTTCACGGGGCATGATCGGCTCCGCGTTCCGCAGGCACGACTGATCGAGATCACGAGCGCACTCCCCGATCCCCTCAGGCCGGGGACGCTCGCGCTGAGCGCCTGGCTCTGGTGGCTCTACGGCCTGCAGAGCGTCGCGCGGAAGCACCTGCGGCTCGGCACGGCGATCGCGCCGGAGCACGCAATGCTCGGCATGGTCAGCCGCCTGATCTCACGCCCCGCGTTCCCCGAGGCCTGGCTGCGGGCCGGGCGTGACCTCGCGGGCGAGCGTCGCGACGATCCGCGCGATCTCGGCCTCGCCGAGCGGTTGCGCGAGCGTGAATCGCACGGCGGTCTGAGCGATCTCGGGTGAGAGGCCGATGGCGAGGAGCGCGGGTGAGGGCTCGTCCTTGCCCGCGGCGCAGGCAGAGCCCGAGGAGACGGCGAAGCCCGCGGCGTCAAGCGCCACGAGGAGCGACTCGCCGCTCACGCCGGGCACCACGAACGAGGCATGCCCCGGCAGTCGTTCCTCCGGGTGGCCCGTGAGCCGCGCGCCGGGAAGTGCGGTGAGGAGTTCCCGCACGAGGGCGTCACGCGAGACGGCGAGCGCCGCGGCCCGCGAGCCGATCGAGGCAGTAACCGCGGAGACTGCGGCGGCGAACCCGGCAGCCCCCGCGACGTTCTCCGTGCCGGAGCGCGCGCCCCGCTCCTGGCCGCCGCCGTGCAGAAGCGGCTCGATCGGGGTCCGGCGCCGGAGCAGCAGGGCGCCGACGCCCTGGGGCCCGCCGAACTTGTGGGAGGCCACCGTGAGCGCGTCGACGGCGTCGCCCGGCCAGCCGAGGCCCGCCGATTCGCCGGGGCGCGAGCCGGCGGTTGGTGACCCGGCGCTTTGCGACCCGAAGTCGATCGGCAGCGACGCGGCCGCCTGTACGGCGTCGACGTGGAGGCGCGCGCCGCTCGCACGCACGGCCTCCGCGATTTCCCTGATCGGCTGGACGGTCCCGAACTCGGCGTTCGCGAGGCCGATCGATACGAGGGTCGTGTCCGGCCGGATCGCGGCCGCGACGTCAGCCGCGCTCACCGTGCCGGCGGAGTCGACGGGGAGCACGCTGAGCTCGAACCCGAACACGCGCTCGAGGAACCCGCAGCTCTCGGTCACCGAGGGGTGCTCGATCGGCGTCGTGACGATGTGCCTGCCCCTGGGTGACGCGAGGGCGAGCCCCACGATCGCGAGGTTGTTCGCTTCGGTCCCACCCGAGGTGAAGATGACCTCGGAGGGGGTGGCGCCGAGCGCCGTCGCGATCGAGCCGCGGGAGGCGTCGAGCACCGCCTTCGCGCGGTGGCCCGGGGCGTGCACGCTCGAGGCGTTCGCCTGGCCGCCGTCGTACACGGCGAGCATTGCCGCGCGCGCCTCAGGGCGGAGCGGTGCCGTTGCGGCGGCGTCGAGGTACGTCTCGGATGGCGAGGTCATCGTCGCGGGATCCGGCTACGCGTCGAGGCCCAGGTCGAGCGCCCGAGCTCCGTGGGTGAGCCGGCCGACGGAGATCACGTCGACCCCGGTCTCGGCGATCGCCCCGACCGTGTCGAGGTCGACACCGCCGCTCGCCTCCACCACGGCGCGGTCGCCAATGAGCGCCACGCCCTCCCTGAGCTCTGTGAGCGAGAAGTTGTCGAGCAGGATCCCGGTGGGGCGCGCCGCGAGCACGGGCGCGATCTGCTCCAGCCGGTCGACCTCGACGATGATCGACGTCGTGTGCCCCGCGCGCTCGCGGAGCCCGCGGAGCGCGGCGGTCGTCGTCTCGGCGTCGATCGCGCCGAGCGCCGCGAGGTGGTTGTCCTTGATCATGATCGCGTCGGAGAGGCTGAAGCGATGGTTCACCCCGCCGCCCGCGCGCACGGCGTGCTTCTCCAGTGCGCGGAGACCGGGGGTCGTCTTCCTCGTGTCCGCGATCTTCGCGTCCGTGTGGGCGACCCTCCTGACGAACTCCGCGGTCAGGGCGGCGATCCCGCTCATGCGCTGCACGATGTTGAGCGCCACGCGCTCGCCCGTGAGCACGCCGCGCGCTGGGCCTGCAATCTCGGCGAGTACGTCACCAGCCGTGAAGCTATCGCCCTCACGCGCGAGTCCCGCGACCTCGATGCTCGGGTCCATCTGCCGGAACGTCTCGACGAGCAGGGGCCCTCCCGCGAACACCCCGTCCTCGCGCGCGACGAGCCGGGTGGCGATGCGGGCCTCGGCCGGGATCGCGAGCTCGACGGTCGTGTCGCCCCAGGGGGCGTCCTCCGCGAGGGCGCGCTCGACGACGGATTCGATGATGGCTCTGGTCAGCACGATGCGAAGCTCCTTCGGGGGCTGGATCCGGCCGCACCCTCGGGCTCGGCCGCGGGCGAGGGTGGTATGGCGTGTGCGGGGTGTTGCCGCTCGGTGTCGGCTGCGAGCACGGGCGGGGCCGCGAACCTGCAGCGAAGGGCACGCCTGGTCGGCGCTGGGACGGCGCGATCGCCGCCAGCGCTGCGAGCGCCGCCCGCGGGGAGCGGGAAGTCACTGCGCTGATGCGCGCCGCGCGATTCCTCTCGCAGCAGCGCTGCCGCACAGACCGCGGCGGCGAGCGCCGCCTCGGGGCCCGACTCGCGGGAGAAACCTGCGGCCGACCGCTCGAGCCCCTCTCGGTCGCGCTCGATCCCGAGGCCGGAGGCCAGGGCGTCGGCGACGCGGAGGGTGGCGCTTGCACCGTCGCCCGTTTCCCCGACTGCCTCGGGCGCGGGAAGCGGTCCGGCCTCCTCCGCGCTGCCTGCAAGCGCGTGGAAGCCCGTGCCGACCGTGGACCACGCACCGTTCAGCGCGTAGTCGACCGCGGCGATGCCTGAGCGCCGGCCGAAGACGAGGCCCTCGAGCAGGGAGTTCGAGGCGAGACGGTTGGCGCCGTGCACGCCCGTCGAGGCGATCTCGCCCGAGACGAAGAGCCCGGGGAGTGTGCTGCGACCGTCGAGGTCCGAGAGCACGCCGCCCATCGTGTAGTGGGCGGCGGGCGACACCGGCACGGGCTCGCGCGCCCAGTCGAGCCCGCTGGCCGAGACCGCCGCCGTGATGCCGGGGAACCGCTCAGCGAGCGTGCCCCGGCCGCCCGCGCGCTCGATCGTCGTGGCATCGAGGAACACGGGGGCGCCGCCCTGCTCCGCGACCACCCGGTGGATCGCTCGGGAGACGACGTCCCGCGGGGCGAGCTCGGCCATGGGGTCAACGTCGGGCATGAACCTGTGGCCTTGCGCGTCGAGGAGGACGGCTCCGGCCCCGCGCACGGCCTCCGAGATGAGGTGCCCCGTGCCCGCGAGAACCGTCGGGTGGAACTGGATGAACTCGAGGTCGGCGAGGAGCGCGCCCGCCTGCGCGGCGAGCACGATGCCCTGGCCGCGCGCGCCGGCGTGGTTCGTGGTGCGCGGGAACAGCGCTGCGAATCCGCCGGTGGCGAGCACGACGGCCGAGGCCCAGACACGTTCTTCCTCGCCGGACTCCGTCGCGTCGTCGGTGAAGGCCCGCAGCACGGCTCCCTGCACCGCGCCGTCCGTGGCGAGCAAGCGCACGGCAGAGCGGCGCTCGAGCACGCGCAAGCGCCCGGCCGCGACCTCGCGTCGCACCTGCGCGACGAGGGTCGCGTGGAGTGCCGCGCCCGTGCGGTCCTCGCCGGCGTGCACGATGCGCGGCATGCCGTGGGCGCCCTCGAGCCCGAAGTCGAGCGCGCCGCTGGCGTCGCGATCCGCGGGGAATCCCTGGTCGAGAAGCCCGCGCACGAGCTCCGCGCCCTCGCGGGTCAGCACCGCCGCCGCCTCCCGGTCGACGATTCCGCCGCCGGCCGCGAGGGTGTCGGCGTGGTGCCGCTCCGGCGAGTCGCCGGGGCCGATCGCCGCGGCGATCCCACCCTGCGCGAGCGCGGTGTTCCCGCCTCCAAGGGAAGCGCCAAGGGCGGCGTCGAGGGCGGCGTCGAGCACAGCGTCACGCGCCCCGGGCGAGTGCTCCAGGATCGTGCCGGGTGTCGCGAGCACGACCTCGAGCTGGGATCCGGCCGCCGCGTCGAGGGCCGAAAGGGCGGCCGAGATCCCCGCGACGCCGGCGCCGATGACGAGGATCATGGCCGTGCCGCGAGCATCCGCTCGAGGGCCACGCGCGAGTCCTCCGCGACGTCGCCCGAGACGGTGATCCGGTTCGGGGTCTCCCCCGCGAGGAGTGACTCGAGCGTCCAGGCGAGGTAGGCGGGGTGGATCCGGTACATCGTCGAGCACGGGCAGACCACGGGATCGAGGCAGAACACCGTGAGCTCGGGGTGCTGCTCCTGGAGCCGGTTCACGAGGTTGATCTCGGTGCCGACCGCGATGACGGATCCGGGCTCGGCCGCCTCGATCTCCTTCCTGATGTACTCGGTCGATCCGGCGCCGTCGGCCGCCTCGACCACCGCGGCCGGGCACTCGGGGTGAACGATGACGCGCACCCCGGGATACTCGGCCCGCGCCCGCTCGATCTGCTCGACCGTGAAGCGCTTGTGCACCGAACAGAAGCCGTTCCACAGGATGACTCGGGCGTCGGCGAGCTGTTGCGCCGTGTTGCCGCCGCGGGCGAGGTGCGGCCGCCAGAGCGGCATGAGCTCCTCGGGGATCCCCATCGCCTTCGCGGTGTTGCGGCCGAGGTGCTGATCAGGGAAGAACACCACGCGCTGGCCCCGCTCGAAGGCCCACTCGAGCACCGTCCGGGCGTTCGAGGAGGTGCAGACGATGCCGCCGTTCCTGCCGCAGAATGCCTTGATCGCGGCCGAGGAGTTCATGTAGGTGACCGGGATCACGGGAAGCCGGCCCTCGGCGTCGGGCTCCTCACCGAGCTCGAACACGAGCTCGCGCCAGCAGTCCTCGACCTGCTCGATCGTCGCCATGTCGGCCATCGAGCAGCCCGCGGCGAGGTTCGGCAGGATCACGGCCTGGTCCGGGTCCGACAGAATGTCCGCCGTCTCCGCCATGAAGTGCACGCCGCAGAAGACGAACGCCTCGGCCTCCGGGTGCCCCTTCGCAGCCTGTGCGAGCATGAACGAGTCGCCGACGAAGTCCGCATAGCGCACGATCTCGTCGCGCTGGTAGAAGTGGCCGAGGATCCGCACCCGGTCGCCGAGCTTGGCCTTCGCCGCGACGATCCGGTCGTGCAGCTCCTCGTCGCTCGCGGCGGTGTAGCTCGCGGGCAGCGGCCCCTGCCTGGGCGCGTCACCCGGGATGGGATCCCGCGTCGAGGCGCCTGGCCCGTAGCCGGCTACGCGGTCGATCACCCAGGGGTCCGCCGCGAGCCCGCTGTCGCAGCTCGACACCGCGGGCCCCGTCGCGCGGAGCGCGATCGGGCGCCGGTGCACGGGGCCGCTCGGCTTGCCTGCGCCCGCTCCGGCCGGCGGCCTCGTGGCGGCCTCTCGCGCCGCTGCGCCCCTGATCAGATCGTTGACGCTCGTCATTTCATGCTCCTCGTCGATGCTTCATTGATTCCATCGAGACGGTCGAGTCCGCCTCTTCCCCGCAGGCCTGGGCCCGCACCGGATCCGTCGCGGAAGCGGTACAGCTTCGCGGGTCGATGCCTGGTGCCGGATTCCACCTCTCCCGTCTCTTCGAGCTCACCCCGCGCGAGCGCCTGCCGCCTGAAGTTCGCCGGGTCGACGGCCTGCCCCAGCACGGCCTCGGTGACCGCGCGCAGGCGCGAGAGCGTGAACTCGTGGCCGAGAAAGCGGTGCGCGACCGCCGCATACTCGGTGCGGGTGCGCAGCCGCGAGAGCGCGGTCGCCACAATTTCCGCATGGTCAAACGCCAGCTCAGGCAGCTGATCCGCCGAGAACCAAGCGACGTTCGGGTCGCGCTCAGCGAGCGGCACCCCGGGTGAGTCCGGCGCGGCCTCGGGCGGCGCCTGGCCGGGCGCGGGGTCATCCCAGCGCCGCTGGGACGAGGCGGCGGGTGCGGGATCGCGCCGCAACGCCTCCGGATCCGGATCCGCCGCCAACACGTCCTCCGAGTACAGGGACCAGTAGGCGATCGTGACGAGCCGCTGCGCGTCGGCCGAGCGCTCGACGCCGCCGAAGGAGTAGAGCTGCTCAAGGTAGGCGGGGCTGCGCAGGGCGGCGGCACGGATCGAGCGCAGCGCCGTGTCTGCGAGGGTTTCGTCCCACCGGGTCGGCCCGCCGGGGAGGGCCCACAGCCCACGAAAAGGCTCGCGTGTCCGCCGCACGAGCGGGATCCAGAGCGTCGCAGCGCCAACACCAACGCCAGCGCCAGCTCCAGCGCCCGCTGCCTCGATCGCCGCACCGGCCCGCCCGCCGCCGGGATCGCCGATCGTCGCCTCGGCCGGGGGCCTGAGCGCGAAGGCCACGGTGGACACCGCGACCGCGGGCGGCAGGAACCGCCGCTCGCTCGCGCTCGTCTCCGCGTAGATCATGTGGCCTCCTCGCCTCCGCCGATCGATCCAGCACCTCGCACTTAAAGTCAGTGTGACCAAAAGTATACCCCTCCTTCGGAACTCCCGGTCACTTCCGTCATTTCGCGGACGCAACGCGTGCCGAAATGTGATGGAGTCGTTCGAGTGCACCGCACAGCCACCTTTCCAGCACATGAGGAGCTACATGGATCTCAACACCACCCTTCCCCGGCGCGCGATTGTGACGGGGGCGATGTCGGGAATCGGACGGGCAGTCGCAGAAGGACTGATCTCCCAGGGCGGGAGAGTGCACTCCGTCGACCTCACGGACGATCAGTGGAGCCACCCCTCGCTCTCGGCGTCGCGCGCCGACGTCACCGATCCGGCCTCGGTCGCAAGCGCCTTCGCGGACGCGCCCGCACTCCTGGGCGGCGCCCCCGACACCGTCATCCACTGCGCCGGGGTCTATCGCTGGAAGTCCTTCTCCGAGATGACGGTCGAGGACTGGGAGTCCACGATGCGGATCAATGGAACGGGCAGCTTCATCGTCGCCAGGGAGGCGGCCTCGTCACTGGCGAAGACCGGCGAATACTCCCGCTCAATCGTTCTCCTCACGTCCGTCGCTTACGCGCGGGGAGACGTTGCCGAGCCCTGCTCCGCCTACTCCTCCAGCAAGGGCGCCGTCGTGAGCCTCGCGCGACAGCTCGCGGTCGAGCTCGGCGGATCCGGGATTCGCGTCAACGCGGTCGCGCCCGGCATGATCCAGACCCCCATGCTGACCATCGGCAACACCCCCGGCGCCGTCGAGACGCTCGAGGCGACCCTGCCGGCTCGCAGGCTCGGCACGGCGGACGACGTCGCCGCAGCCTGCCTCTTCCTCGCGAGCGGCGCTGCCGACTACATCACCGGGACGACGCTCACCGTCGACGGCGGCTACCTGGCCGGCTGATCGGCCCGAAACGCGGCAGCGGTGGGGCGACCGGATTTCCCGGCGCCCCACCGCTGCTGTGTCGAGTCGGAGACTGCCCCGCGACCTACACCCCCGGCCGAACCAGCTCCCGATCGCTCGGGAGTTCACCCTCTGAATCGACCCCGGCATCGGGATCCTCGTCGTCCTCAGCCATCCAGGCCTCAAGCCGCGCCCACTGCGCGCTGAAGAAGGGCACGAGCCCCCTCGGCATCAGCAGGATGACGACCAGGAGGACGAGCCCGAGCGCCGCGAGACGCATCTCGGGGAACTCCTGCAGCTGCATCTGCACGAACGAAAGCAGCAGCGTGCCAATGATCGGGCCCGACACCGTGCCCAGGCCTCCGACGACGAGCATGGTCACAACGAGCGTCATGGGGCTCAGGCCCATGAGCGACGGTGAGGCGACCTTGAATATGCTCGCGTACACCGCTCCGGCGACGCCAGCAAGAAAGCCCGAGATCGCGAAGATCAGCATCTGGTAGGTCTTCGGGCCGACGCCGCGCGCGGCGGCAAGTGCCGGATTGTCGCGCAGCGCGATCATCCCGTTGCCCAGCGGCGAGCGCACGAGCAGCAGCACGACGAGCGTTGCCGCGATGGCCGCAGCGAACCCGATCCAGTAGTTCAGGTTCGCACCGCCCGGCCCGGTGAAGCCGAAGCCGGTGAATCCGGAGAGCCCGTAACTGCCCCCCGTCACCCCCGACTGATCCGCGACGATGAGCAGGCGGATCACCTCCGCGAACCCGAAGGTGAGGAGCGAAATGTAGATGCCGCGAAGCCTCAGGATCGGGATCGAGAGGAGCAGCGCGATCCCTCCGGACACCACCCCGGCGATCGGGATCGACAGCCAGACCGGCACCGGCAGATAGATCGTCATGAGCGCCGCTGAGTAGGCGCCGATGGCGTAGAACGCGAGCTGCCCGAAGTTCCACACCCCGCCGTAGCCGAGGAGCAGGTTCCAGCTCTGCGCCATGGTGAGCGTGACCATCGCCGTCGTGGCGACGCTCAGCCAGCTGCGGTCGGGTGCGATGAAGGGGAACACCGCCCCGATGAGGAGCGCAGCGACGACCAGAAGCGGGCGGGGACGCGGCCACCCGAGGGCCTTCGCGTCCCACGGCCGGAGCGTGCGCTCGGCGGCCGACGCCTGCGCGGGAGAAAATGTCGTGGTCATAGCCTGGCCTCCTGCGGTTTGCCCGCGATTCCGTATGGGCGAACGATGAGCACTACAACGATGAGTGCGTAGAGCACTGGCATGGCAAAGGTCGAGCTCCAGAAGATGGAGACCGCGGACTGCACGAAGCCAATGATGTATGCGGCGATGATGGTGCCCTTGGTGCTGCCGAGGCCCGCAAAGATCGCCACGATCAGGGCCTGAAGCATCGGAAGCTCACCCATCGTCGGCGAGACGAAGTAGATCGGGGCGAGCAGGACGCCGGCCAGGCCCGCGAGACCCGCGGCGAGCCCCATGGTGAGCACGTAGGCTCGCCTGGCGGGGATCCCCATCAGCCGCGCCGCATCGAGATTCTGAGCCACCGCGACGATCGCGAGCCCGTACCGTGAGCGGGACAGGAAGAGCCCGAGTCCGATCAGTGCGACCAGGGCGATCACGGCGGTGAGCACCTGGTGCCAGGTGATCGACACACCATCCGTGAGCTGGATCCTTCCGGGCAAGAGCGCGGGGAAGTCCTTCTGCCGCGGTCCGTAGAAGAACTGGATCGCGCTCTGCACGATCGACGCGATCGCGAACGTCGAGATGAACGCCGTCATCTCGAAGTCCACGCCCGCGCGCCCGATGAGCCGGCTGATTCCGACCCCGTAGCTCAGCATGCCGAGCAGGAAGGTCACGAGCACCGCGAAGACCATCCCGAGCCACGGCGAGGCGCCCGTGCTGCTCACGAGCGTCCACGCGGCCATGCCACCGACCATGACCATGACGCCCTGCGCCATGTTGAGCACCCGGAGCGTGCCGTACACGAGGCTCATCCCGATGGTGATGAGCGCCAGCATCGAGCCCTGGACGATCGCGCTGACGAGGGCCTGAAGTACGAGGTTCATTCTGCGACCCCCAGATAGGTTTCGCGGATCGCGCGATCAGCGAGCAGTTCTTCGCCGCTGCCCGAGCGCACAATCTCGCCATTCTCAACAAGGTGAATCACGTCGGCGAGGCTCGCCGCTCGATTCACGTTCTCTTCGACCAGGAGGACCGTCATTCCCGAGTCCGCGATCCGTCGGATCTGCCGGTACACCTCGTCGACGATGACCGGCGCCAGGCCCAGGCTGGGCTCGTCAATCATGATGAACCGGGCATCACCCATGAGCCCCCGCCCGATCGCGAGCATGCGCCGCTCCCCTCCCGAGAGGGTCCTCGCTCGCTGGGTGCGCCGTTCGAGGAGCCGCGGAAAAATCTCAAACACCTCTCCCATCCGGGTTTTTGCGCCCTGCGCTGCGGCCTTGGTGAAGGCGCCCAGCGTGAGATTCTCCTCCACCGTCATGTCGGGGAACACGAGATCGCCCTGCGGCATGTGGATGAGTCCCCGCTCGACGATCTTCTCGACCGTTGAGCGGGTGATGTCCTCGCCGTCGAAGGTGATGCTGCCCGAGCGCGTACGCACGAGGCCGCTGATCGCGCGGAGGAGCGTGGTCTTTCCGTGGCCGTTCGGGCCGACAAGCGCCGCACACGAGCCCTGGGGCACGCTGAGCGAGATCCCCTGCACGGCGATCGTCGCGCCATACCCGGCGACGACATCCTTGACTTCCAGCATCAGCGACCTTCCTTTCTAGCCACGCGATTGGCGGCCGTTTCGGCCGCCTCGGTGGCCGACGACCCGAGATAAACGCGGACGACCTCTGGATCGCTCATCACGGCGTGCGGCTCACCCTGGCGCAGCGTGCGACCCTGATCCATGATCAGGACGCGATCGGAGAGCGCCATCAGCGCACGCATCACGTGCTCGATGATGACGAGCGTGATGCCCGCCTCGTTGACTCGGTGGAGGAGCACGAGCAGGGCGTCGATCTCGTCATCCGTGAGCCCGCCGAACGGCTCGTCGAGGAAGAGCATCGTCGGTTCGCTCGCCAGTGCGGAGGCGATCATGAGGCGCTTCTTGTCGTAGACCGGAAGCGGCCCAGAGACGTCGTTCGCGCGCTCCGAGAGCCCCACGAATTCGAGCGCCTCGAGGGAGCGGTCCCACACCGCCTGGTCACGGGTGAGGCTCTGCCACCACGGCTTACCCGAGCCGAAGTGGGCTCCCACGACGACGTTCCCCATGACCGTTTCACTGTCAAACACCGACGGCTTCTGGAAGGTCCGGGTGATCCCGCGGTGGCAGATCTCGTGCACCGACGAGCGCTGGATCTCCTCGTCCTGGAACAGCACCTGCCCACTCGTAGCTCGCACCATGCCCGTGACCAGGTCGAAAAGCGTCGTCTTGCCCGCACCGTTGGGCCCGGCGATCCCGAAGATCTCACCGCGGTGCACATCAAAACTGACGCGGTCGACCGCCGTGAGGCCGCCGTAGCGCTTGGTCGCGTCCCGCACCTGGAGCAGCACCTCGCCCATGCGCGCGCTCACAGCCAAGCCGGGAGCTGGAACGAGCCCTTCCCGTAGGGCGCCGGCGAGAAGAGCACCTGCTCGCCATTCTGGATCTGATAGGTGAGGTGCGGCATCCCGAGGCTCGGGTCATCCGTTGCGTCGGGGTACGGGATCGCCGTGAGCTCCTTCTGGTCGAAGCGGTAGGTGCCGACGACACCCCGGAAGCTCATGTCCTTGACCGCCTGCGACACCGCTGCAAAGTCATAGGGGTCGCCCGCGCGCGAGGCGGCGAGGGCCCACAGGCGAACGATGTCGTACTGTGCGCCCGACTGGCTCAGGCCGGCCTCGGTGCCGAACGTCTCGAGGTACCGCTTACGGAAGGCCTTACCCATCTCGTCGGGCAGCGTGCCGATGGTCGTCGACCAGATCACGCCGTTCGCAGCGTCACCGGCGAGCTCGATGTACTCGGGGACGCTCGGGCCGTACTGCTGGTACAGCAGCGACGGCGTCGGCGCGGTGGCGAACTGCTTGGCAAAGCTCGCGAGGTCTCCGGCGAGGTAGTCGGAGACGAAGATCAGGCCGGGCGGCTGGTTGCGAATCTTGGAGAGCTGCGGCCCCCAGTCGGCGTAGGGCACGGTGATCTCTTCGTAGAGACTGATGTCCCAGCCGAGTTCCTTCAGGCCGTTCTTCAGCACCGTGGCGATGGAGATCGAGTAGGAGTCGTTGCTCGAAATGACCGCTGCGGTCTTCGAGGAGGGCACCCAAGCACCGGAATCAATCCACCCCTGCATGAGCTGCAGGAAGCCGCTCGCGTACCACGGCTCGGTCGGGCAGCACTGGAAGACGTTCGTCATCCCCTTCTCGACCACGTAGTCGGAGTTGGCCTGCAGCGTGTTCGTGTGGAACAGCGGGACACCGGCCTGCGCGTACGTGTCGAACTCCACGGAGGTCGCCGTCGCGTAGCCGCCCGAGGCCGCGGCCACCTTCTCTCGCGACACGAGCCGCTCCGCGGCCTGAATGAAGTTCTCGGGAGCCTGATCGGCGATGTCTCCGACCACGAGCTCGACCTTCCGCCCGAGCACCCCGCCCCCGTTGTTGATGTCCTCGACCGCGAGCTTCGCCCCGCGCACCATCTCCTGCCCGTCGCCCGAGTATGGGCCGGTGACGGGGGCCACGATTCCAAACTTGACCGTCTTCCCGTCGGCGACCGAGGAGCCGCTCTCCGTCCGGCGCGGCGAAAGGAAGTAGCCACCCGCCCCGCCCGAAAGCACACCAGCGGCGCCCGCGATCCCGATCCCGCGGACCAGGTCGCGGCGCGTGATGCGCTTGCGTTGCGCGCTGGGCGCGGGGTGTTTCTCGCTCATTTCCACTCCTTCGTGACTCACCCCACGGCGCTACGACACAGCGCCAGGGAGAGAAGTCTTGTCCGACACTCAAATTAAGTGACGGCGCAGGACCGGATCATGCGTCATTTGACGGATGATGAGGAGGAATCAATCCAATGCGGGGTGACGAACTGGGAGAGGTCGCCGAACGGCTCCGGATCGAGCAGCACATGCTCGCCGTTCTGGATCTGATAGATGAGGTGGGCCTGGCTCAGCGCCGCGTCTGGGGTCGTATCGGGATACAGCTTCGGGGCCTGCCCGGACTCGCCGAAGTAGTACACCCCGTTGACCCCGCGATACGGCCACCGGCGCAGATAGCGCACGACGTCTGCGGTGTTCCGGGCGTCAACGGACGACCACGCCGCGGCGAGCATCCGGACCTGGTCGTACACCGCCCCCGCGATCGACCATCCGGGCTCCTGACGAAACTTCGAACGGTACTGCTCGCGGAATCGGCTCCCCAGCTCGTCGTCGTACGTCCCGGTGGTCGTCGACCAGATCACGCCATCGGCGCTCGGGCCGAGCTCGGCCACGAACGCCGGACTCGACGGCGAGTAGATCCCGTAGACGAGCGCGGGCAATGGATTTCGCGCGAAGGCGCGCTGGAAGGCGATGATCTCGCTGTCGATGTAGTTCGCGATGAGGATCGCATCCGGATCCAACGCCGCCGCGCGCGCGATGACGTCGTCCCAGTCCGTTTCCCCCATCGGGGTGTGGATCGCTGGCTCGACGTCCCAGCCGGCCTCCCCGGCCTGCTCGATGAAGCCCGGGGTCGACAGGTGCATGCTCGCCGACGGCATTTCGATGGGCAGGATCCGCTTGCGCTTCGACTCCCACAGGGACGTGCGCTCGAGTTTTCCGAGCAGGCGAAGCATGCCAGCGCCGTAGTGCGTCTCCTACGCACACGTCTGAAAGATCATGCCGTACTTCCAGGGTTCGAGCTCGGCGCGCTTCACGTCGGCGTCGAATGTCGCCGTGTGCAGGAAGGGCTTCCCGTACTCCGCGACCACCTCAATGAATCGAGGATGCTCCGCGCTCACATAGCTCGTGATGATCGCGTCGACGTCGGCCTCGAACAGCTTGCCGAGGCCAACTGTGATGTCCTCCCAGTCGAACGTGCGGACGACCTCGGGCACGGGCTCGATGAGCCGGCCCCCGATGCCTCCCTGCTGATTGATCTCCTCGACCGCAAGAAGCGCGCCGTTCAACGTCTGCTGGCTGTCCGCGATCGGACTGTCGGGGACGACGATCCCGAGCCGGATCGGGACCCGCGTGAGGACATGTTCCCGGATCGGCGCGTAGCCTCGGAACAACCGCTCATGCACCGCGAGTTCCAGCTCAGCGACTCCGAGACCGCCCTCGGCGGGCACCCCGCCTGGCAACGGTAGGCGCAACAGCCCCAGATCGACGGCGAGCGCTGCCAGGCCGCCGCGGGAACTCTGTCCAAGCTTCTCCAGGAGCCGCTCCAGCTGACTCGAGACGGTTCTGGCGGAGGTGCCCAGACGCTCAGCAACGCCCGCGTTGGTGAGTCCGAGGGCGAGAAGCGTGAGGACGTCGAGTTCGCGCACCGTGACCCCCCGCGGAACCTCGGCGGTTTCGACGCGCACGGTCACGCGATCCGGCGACAGCCCCTGCACTCCGAAGGGGGACTCCCGCGAAAGCTGGACGTCGAGCCACTGATCGCGGTCCCGCCAGAGGAACCGGAGCGACGGCCTCCCGATGAGGAGGAAGGCTTTCGCGTATGCCCAGAGCTCCACGGGCACCTGTACCGGCAGCACCGAGACGGCACTGTCGGCCGTGATCGTGCGCTCAATCGCCCACTGCGACATAATCTTCTCCCCGTGTCCGCTTTCCCACCTGGGGCTCCAGCATTAGGTCGCCAGGAAGCCGCCGTCGGCGGCCAGAGCTACACCCGTGACGTACGAGGAGGACCTGCTGATCAGATAGTAGCAAGCAGAGGCGATCTCCTCGGGCGTGGCGGCCCTGCCGAGCGGCACCCGCCGCACCAGGTGTCCGGGTCTCGGCGCATCCCCTTCGATCGCCCCTGCACGCACCATGTTCACGCGCACCCCGTACGGGCCCCATTCGACAGCAAGCTGGCGCACGAGACCTCCGAGCCCGGCGCTCGCGGCGCCAGCGCCCGCCATCGGCATTCCCGGAATGGCCCGGTTGGAGAACGCGTCGCCGACGAACACCACTGAGCCATCATCGACAGCCGACCCGCCTCGGAGCCGCAGCATTTCGCGCACCCCGGCCTGGACGAACAGGAAGGCAGCGTCAACTTGGCCCTGCTGCACGGCTTGCCAGCCGGATGCCGACTCGGTGACCGAGGCGATTCCGTGGGGCTCGAAGCCGAAGTGGACGAGGGCGGAGGGTGCTCGTTTCCAGCCCTCGGTCAGCTCGGCAAATGCCGCCTCCACCTCGCCCGAGTGAGCAAGATCCAGCTCAACGCACGCCTCAGCCGAATGCTCGCTGCGGCGGGCGCCCGCTGGGACAAAGTGCGCCACCCGCCACCCGCGATCACGCGCGAGCGCCGCAAGACTCTCCGCAACGGGCCCTCCCGTGCCAGCAATGACGAGCCCCGGCCGATCCGTGCAGGTGCTCATGCGAAGGACAGTCCGCCGCTGATCGAGATCTTCTGCCCGGAGACATAGGCGCTGTCCGGCCCGACGGCCCAGGCGATCGTCGCGGCGACGTCCTCGGGCGTGCCGTGCCGGCCCAGCGGAACCTCGGCGCGCAGCTCGCGGTATCGCTCCTCGATCGTGATCCCTCGCTCGCGGGCCTGAAACTCGACCTCCTCTGCGTGCATCGGCGTGAGAATATATCCGGGCGCGATGGTGTTGCAGGTGATCCCGAGCGGACCCAGTTCGATCGCGAGCACCCGGGTGAGGGTGTGAATCGCCCCCTTGCTCACGCAGTACGGGGCCCCTCCGCGCACCGGCTCATCGCCGAAGAGTGAACCAAGGTTGACGATCCTGCCGGCCTCGGAGCGTCGCAGGAGCGCAAGCGCTTCCTGCACCAGCGCCACCACTGCCACCACGTTGATCTCGAGGGTCCGCTGCAGAGCCGTGAGCGAGAGGTCGGAAACGTCGGCCCCCTCCCCGCCGCTTGCGGCGTTGTTGACGAGCGCGTCCAGGACGCCGAATCGATGCTCGATCTCGCTCAGCAACTGGGCGCGCACCCGCCCGTCCGAGATGTCACCCACCACCGCGACCACAAGTCCGTCCGCAATTTCCTGCGCAAATGACCGCAGAAGGTCGTCCGAGAGGTCACAGAGCCCGAGCGAGTAGCCGTCAGCGAGCAACCGCTTCGCGGTGGCCAGGCCGATTCCCGAAGCGGCCCCCGTTACGAGCCCGACGCGGCGGCGTTCGTTCTTGTGCTTCTCGGCTGACTCGGCCATGTTCCCCCTTGGTGCAGGTGTGAATCGTTTGCTCCGGCTAACGTTCTCGCGCACGGGCGTGGGCTCACATCCGTCAAATGACGGAATGCCGCCACAAGGTTCGAGGGCCTGTGTACGTCGAATGACGCATGCAACGGGTCCTGGCCCGCTTCGACAATGGAGTCCAGCGAGCACACGGCCCGCTGATCGCAGATCTCGAGGAGGAGAATCGATGACCACCCCGCAGTGGACCATCAGCATCGATGCCGGCGGCACGTTCACCGACGCAATCGCGCGGAGTTCAGACGGCATCGTCAGGGAGGCGAAGGTCGCATCCACTCCCCACGATCCTACGCAGGGGCTGAGCAACGCCGTCTCCGCGTTGGCGGATCTTGGCGTCGGCCTCACCGACGTCGCACTGGTCTGCCACGGAACGACCGTGGCCACGAATGCGACGCTCACGGGGAACCTCGCCCGGGCCGCCCTGGTCACCACGGCGGGTTTTCGCGATGTGCTCGGGTATCGGCAGCAGAACCGGCCCGACATCTACAGCCTGACGCCGCGCCGCCCGAGCGAGCTCGTGTCTCGCGAGCTGCGCTGCGAACTCACCGAGCGGCTCGACTCGAGCGGCACAGTCCTCACTCCCCTAGACGCCGGCGAGGTCGATGCGCTCATCGACCAGCTGCGGGAGCTGGATCCCGAGGCCATCGCGGTCTCGTTCCTCTTTAGCTACCTGAACGACGCGCACGAGCAGGAGGTCGGAGCGGCGCTTCGCAGGGCGTTCCCGGACCGCCCCGTGACGCTGTCCTCAGAGGTCGCACGCGAGTTCCGCGAGTACCCGCGAACCGCGACAACAGCGATCAATGCGGCGCTCAGGCCGCTCGTGGAGCAGTACCTGAATCGTGCCGGGGACGCGCTCCGCGACAGCGGCATCGAGTCTCCGCTCCTGGTCATGCAGTCCAACGGCGGCAGCGTCCCAGCGGCGCGCGCGGGCATCGAGGCCCACCGGCTCGTGCTCTCCGGCCCGGCGGGAGGCGTCGCCGGGCTCGCTGCCCTCGCAGAGTCGCTGGGCGAGCCGAATCTCATCAGCCTCGACATGGGCGGCACCTCGACCGACGTCTGCCTGCTGCGAAACGGCACGATTCCGTTCACCACGGTGCAGGACATCCAGGACCACACCCTGCTCGCGCCCTCGGTGGACATTCACACGATCGGCGCCGGCGGCGGCAGCATCGCGCGCATCGACGAGACGGGAAGCCTGAAGGTCGGACCCGCCTCGGCAAAGGCCGTGCCCGGCCCCGCGTGCTACGGCCGTGGCGGAACCGAGCCGACCATCAGCGACGCGCACGTCGTCCTCGGAACGCTGGGCTCGGGGGAGCTCGCCGGCGGGCTCGTCATCGACCGGGAACTCGCGGTCCGGGCCGTGCGCCGCGTCGCGGATCCCCTCGGCATGAGCCCCGAGGAGGGCGCAGAGGCGATCCTCGCGGTGGGGCTCGCGCACATGATCCGCGCGGTCCGGAAGGTGAGCGTGGAACGCGGCCTCGATCCCCGCGATTTCTGCCTCGTCCCCTTCGGCGGGGCCGGGCCGCTGCACGCGGGCCTGCTGCTGCAGCACATGGCGTTGAAGAGCGTCATCATCCCCCTCCGGCCGGGCCTCTTCGCGGCCGACGGTCTCCTCGTCGCCGGCCTCAAGCTCGACCGTTCCCAGACGATCCTGCAGGACGCGGGCCCCGAGACCCTGCGGTCAATGGGCGCCTGGTTCGAGGCCGCTGCCAGGGACTCTGCCGAGCAATTCGAGAGCGACGGGATCCCAGCAGAGAACGTCACCGCCGTGGCGACGATCGACTGTCGCTACCGAGGCCAGGGCTTCGAGCTCAACATTCCGGTTCCGGACTGGACGCCCGAGACGCTCGAGCGCGTGCCAGCGCTCTTCCACGCGGCGCACGAGGAGCGATACGGGCACAGCAACGCCGAGGAGCCCGTCGAGATCGTCACGGTGCGGCTCACGTCCAACGGCGGGATCGAACGCCCCGCTGCGGGAGCGATCGACGTGGAATCCCGCGAACTCCCGTCGGACGCGGTGCTCGAAACCCGCGAGGTCATCCTTCCCGGAACCGGATCCACGCCCGTTCCCCTCATTGACCGCGGCAGGCTCGCCGCAGGAACCGTCTTCCAGGGGCCGGCCATCCTCCAGCAGATGGACGCCACCTCCGTGATCCTGCCCGGACAGGTCTGCAGGGTCGCAAGCACACTCGACATCATCGTCACGCAGGACCGGAAAGAGGATCATCGATGACTTCGCAGACTTCCCTCGACGCCGTCACATTCGAGGTCGCATCGGCTGCACTGCAGTCAGCGGCCGAGGAGATGGGGAGCGTTCTGAAGCGCTCAAGCTACAGCCCCATCATCCGGGACATGGATGACTTCTCGTGCGCGCTCTTCACCGCCGAGGGCGAGCTCGTCGCACAGGCCGACTACATTCCCGCGCAGCTCGGGGCGATGTCGCTGGTCGTGAAGTCGATCCTCGCCAGGTGGCGCGGACGCATCGCCGAGGACGACGCCTTCATCTGCAACCACCCGTATCAGGGCGCGATGCACCTTCCCGACGTGAACATCGTCACGCCGATTTTCACCGACGGGGAGCTCATCGCCTGGGCGGGAACGGCCGCACACCACATCGATGTCGGCGGGGTCAACCCCGGCAGTGAGGGCCCCGAGCTCGGCGAGCTGTACGGGGAGGGTGTTGTCCTGCCTCCCGTCCGCCTGTCCATCGCCGGCAGGGAGAACGAGGATCTCGTCGCCCTGCTGACCGAGAACTTCAGGGATCCGCTTTCCACGCTGAGCGACCTCAGGGCGCAGCGAGCCGCATGCAAGCTCGGCGAGGAGCGCGTGCACGAACTCGTGCAGCTCTACGGCCGGGAGCGGCTCGTCGAGGTCATGGAGCGCATGCTCACCACCGTGGAGTCCGCCGTCGCGAGGCTGCTGTCCGAGCTGCCCGACGGCGCCGGCGAGGCGGAAGGATCGCTCGACGACGACGGCAAGGGCGGCTCCCCCACCAGGATTCACGCGCGGATCGAGAAGCGCGGGGATCGCCTCAGCATTGACCTCTCCGGCTGCGATCCCCAAACCGCTGGCGCCATGAACATCCCGTGGGCAAGCGCTCGCGCGGGGCTTGTGTACGCCGTCCGCTGTGTCGTGGCGCCTGGTCTCAGCTCGAACGACGGCCTCCTCCGGAACCTCGATATCACGGCACCCGAGGGCACCGTCGTGAACCCGCGCCACCCCGCCGCGGTCTCGATCCGGCACAACTCGTGCCAGCGGCTCGCCGACACGCTGATCCGCGCGATGCAGCAGATCTGGCCGGATCGCGCGGTCGCGTCCAGCACGGTGTCGTTCTTCAGCTTCAACGTCGGTTCGTCGCATCCACGCACCGGACGGCCCTCGGTGATGGCGGACGTCGTCGGCGGCGGAACCGGCGCAACGTCGCGCGACGACGGGCTCGACGGGGTCGACACGTACATGTCGAACGTGGGCGTGATGCCGGTCGAAGTCGCCGAAACCAACTACAACGTGCGCATCCGGAGGACCGCGTTCCGGCCGGGATCCCAGGGCGACGGGAAGTTCAGGGGCGGCCTCGGGCTCGTGCGTGAGTACGAGATCCTTACTCGCCCCCAGCACGCGACCTTCTACGCGGAGCAGACGGACTCGCGGTTCGCGCCCGAGGGAGCGGGCGGCGGCGGGCGGGCTCAGGCGACGACCATCACCGTCATCGGCCCGGACGGCTCGGTGATCGATCAGCCCACAAAAAGCTCGCGGGTGCTGCCGCCCGGAACGATCGTGCGGGTCGAAACCGCGGGCGGAGGGGGCTACGGCGATCCGGCGGACCGATCCGCCGCACTGCGCGAGCGCGACCGGCGAGAGGGCAGAGACGAAGGGACGGGAAACGAACATGCATAACGAGACCACGGAACCATCGAGGATGGACCAGGCGGGAACCGGGGCGGCGCAGTGGCCGGGCGCCCGCCCCTTCGCCGCGACACTGAGCTTCGACTTCGACGCCGAGGAGGTGTGGATCGGCGAGAACCCGCAGAACGCCAACGCCCCTGGCGTGCTGTCGCAGGGCGCCTACGGCGCGAAGGTCGGGGTCCCGCTGATCCTGGAACTCCTGGCAAAACACGGGGTTCAGGGCACCTTCTACGTCTGCGGCAGGGACGCAGAGCGTCACCCCGAAACGGTGCGCGCGATCCTGGGCGACGGCCATGAGGTGGCCCATCACGGCAACTCCCACACCTCCCCCACCGCCTTGACCCGAGCCGAAGAGCACGAAGAGCTCCTGACCGGCCTGGAAACGCTGCGCGGCCTTGGCGCGGAGGTCGTCGGGTATCGCTCGCCGTCGTGGGAGTTCACGGACCACACGCTGGATCTCCTCGTCGCCGAGGGCTTCGAGTACAGCTCGAATCTCCTCGATCACATCGTCCCGTACCGGCACCCCAACCATGATCTGATCGAGGTGCCGGTCTCCTGGATCCTCGACGACGCGCCTCATTTCTGGTTTGCGAACGACACCTGGGAAAAGACGATCCGTTCCCCGCGCGAGGTACTGGACGTCTGGCTCCCCGAGATTGACGGGATCGCCGCGCTCGGCGGCCACGTCATGCTCACCGCGCACCCGATGCTCTCCGGCAGGCCCTCCCGCCTCGCCATGCTCGACCGGGTGATCCGGCACCTGATCGAGGCCGACGCTTGGATCGCCCCCACCAGGGAGATCGCCGCCCACGCCCGCTCGACGAGCGCGATGAGTCTGCGCAGCGGCGCTGGGCAGCACGGCGGCTCGAGCATCTCGAACGAACGGGCGAAGTCGAGATGACGTCTATCTACCGCACCATCCGCATCAGCGGAACCCGCTCTGAGCGCTCGCGCCAATACGGTGAGCTCGCCAGAACCGAGATCCACGCCACACGCGCGGGATACGAGCGCGCGTTCGCCTCGGCGGGCGTGAGCTGGGCCGAGGCTCGCGCGTACGCTCGCGGCTTCCTGCCGTCGATCGAGGCGCACCTCCCGGAGATCCTCGTCGAGATCCGAGGCATCGCGGAGGGCAGCGGGCTCGAGGTCGACGACGTCCTCGCACTCAATTGCCGGACCGAGATCCTGCACCGGGCGACGGTCGCGGGTGCACGCCCCGCACTCGCCCGCGCCGGCGAGTGCACCTCGGTGGCCGTTGAGGCGGACCGAAGCGCATCCGGCCGCTCGTTCGTCGCGCAGAACTGGGACTGGCTCGAATACCTGCAGCCCGGCACCATCATCCTGCAGGTCGAGCGGCCGGATGGCCCGAACTACGTCAGCGTGGTCGAGGCAGGGCTCCTCGCAAAGGTGTGCCTCACGGCCAGCGGAATCGCCCTGGGGGTCAACACGCTCGTGTCGTCGCTCGACGGCCCCGACTCGGGGGTGCCCTTTCACTTCGCGATTCGCGCGGTGCTCGACGCGCCGAACATTGCCGGCGCCGTCGAGACCCTCGCGGCGATTCCGCGTGCCTCGTCTGGGAACTACATCCTGGGCCATGCGAGCGGAGCGGTGCTGAACGTCGAGGCGTCGCCCGGCGGGCCGGCGAACCTCTCGGTACAGGTGAGCACGTCGGGGCACCTCGTGCACGCGAACCACTTCCTCGACCCCGTGGCCGGCGGCCACGACCTCGCCGCCGTGGCAATGTCCGACAGCTTTGTGCGCTACGGCCGGGTCCAGCGCGCATTGAGCGAGCACCGCGGGCTCCTGGACGACGACGCCGTGACCCGGGCACTGTCGGATCACGCGGAGCATCCGAACTCTGTGTGTTGCCATCCGGATCTCAATGCAGAAGCTTCGAAGCGTTGGAAGACACTCGCATCCGTCATCCTGGACCCGCGTGCCGGATGCCTCAGCCTCGCCGCCGGACCACCCTGCGAAAGTAGCTGGTCACAGCACGACTTCTCAATTTTCCTTCGCCCAAGAGAAGGGAAGATAACGATTCGCTGATCCTCGCGCGTGGCATCCACCACATTCGGATAGGCTCGATCAGGAACCGGTTATGCGCACACGGGGGGAGCAAATCAACCGGCCCGGTTCGCCGCGCCCGCGCGGCTCCCCGATACCCCATGGCGACGCTGTCGCCTTGGCAACATGGCAGCGCAAGCAGCCAGCTATACAAGAAGGAAATGCATATGGCCACCGGCACCGTGAAATGGTTCAACTCTGAGAAGGGCTTCGGCTTCATTACTCCCGACGACGGCGCGTCCGACGTCTTCGCGCACTTCAGCGCGATCCAGGGCAACGGCCGCCGCGACCTCTTCGAGGAGCAGCGTGTCGAGTTCGACGTTGAGCAGGGCCCCAAGGGACTGCAGGCGAGCAACATCCGCGCGCTGTAAGCACGGCACTCAGTCCCGAGGGGGCGAGGCTACGGCCTTGCCCCCTCGGGACTTTTTGTATCCTTCCGACAGTGAGTTCGACACGAATTCGTAGACCCCGCTAGGTTCAGAGCACTTCAGAGGATCCTTACCAGGGGGACGAATTGTCGACGAAGCCTTTCCCGCTGCTCTTCTCACCACTGCAGCTCGGCAGCATCACCCTCCCCAACCGCATCCTCATGGGCTCGATGCACCTGGGCCTCGAGGAGGTCCCAGGCGGCATGGAGCGGCTCGCGGCCTTCTACGCCGAGCGCGTGCGCGGCGGCGTCGGCCTCATCGTGACGGGCGGCATCTCCCCCAACGACGAGGGCCGCCTCACGGCCGGCGCCGCGGTGCTCGACAGCGCGGAGGAGGCCGAGCGGCACCGGGTCCTCACCTCCGCCGTCCACGCCGAGGGCGGCCGGATCGCGATGCAGCTGCTGCACGCCGGGCGCTACGCCGCACACCCCGGGCTCGTCGCCCCGAGCCCGATCCAAGCGCCCATCTCCCCGCTCACGCCGCGCGAGCTGAGCGACGCGGAGGTCGAGCAGACGATCGACGACTTCGTGCGCGCCGCCGAGCTCGCCCGCGAGGCAGGGTACGACGGGGTCGAGATCATGGGCTCCGAGGGCTACCTCATCAACCAGTTCGTCGCCGCCCGCACGAACGAGCGGAGCGACCGCTGGGGCGGCGACTTCGAGCGGCGCGCCGCGTTCCCCGTCGAGATCGTTCGCCGGATCCGCGAGGCGACCGGCCCCGACTTCGTCATCATCTACCGGCTGTCGATGTTCGACCTCGTGCCCGGCGGCTCCACGCAGGAGGAGGTCGAGGCGCTCGCGATCCTCGTCGAGGCCGCGGGCGCATCCCTCATCAACACGGGCATCGGCTGGCACGAGGCCCGCGTCCCCACGATCGCAGGCTCCGTGCCGCGCGGCGCCTTCGCCTGGGTCACGAGGCGGCTCATGGGCATCGTCGGGATCCCGCTCGTCACGACGAACCGGATCAACACCCCCGAGGTCGCCGAGCAGCTGCTCGCGGACGGCTGCGCCGACATGGTCTCGCTCGCGCGCCCCTTCCTCGCCGACCCGCGATTCGTCGCGAAGGCGGAGGCGGGCGAGAGCCGCCGGATCAACACCTGCATTGGCTGCAATCAGGCCTGCCTCGACCACACGTTCTCGGGCCGCCCCGTCTCCTGCCTCGTGAATCCGCGCGCGGGCCACGAGACCGAGCTCGTGATCGGGCCGGCGCTCGAGCGCAAGCGGATCGCGGTCGTGGGATCCGGGCCCGCCGGCCTCGCGTGCGCGACGACCGCGGGCGAGCGCGGGCACGACGTCACCCTGTTCGAGGCCGACGAGCGGATCGGCGGCCAGCTGAACCTGGCCGTCCGCGTGCCGGGCAAGGGCGAGTTCTTCGAGACGATGCGCTACTTCGGCGTGCGGCTCGAGGAGACGGGCGTGAAGCTTCGCCTCGGCCACCGCGTCACGGCCGAGGAGCTCGCCGCTGGCGGCTTCGCCGAGATTGTCGTCGCGACCGGGGTGCACCCGCGCGTGCCCGAGGTGCCTGGCATCGACGGCGCGAACGTCGTCGGCTACGTCGACGCGCTCCGCGGCGCGCCCGTCGGCGCTCGCGTCGCGATCATGGGCTCGGGCGCGATCGGTTTCGACGTCGCCGAGGCGCTCCTGCACGCCGGGCCCGGCCTCGAGCTCGAGCCGCCGCGCGACCCCGACGCGGATCCGGGGGCCATCGGCGAGTTTCTCCGCGACTGGGGCGTCGATCCGGAGACGTCCGGCGCGAACGGCCCCGGCCGGCCCGACATCGCTCCCCCGCCGCGCAGCATCGTCATGCTGCAGCGCAAGGCCGGGAAGCCGGGCGCCGGCCTCGGCAAGACGACGGGGTGGATCCATCGGGCGGAGCTCGCGAAGCGCGGCGTCCAGATGATCCCCGGCGCGAGCTACCTCGGGATCGATCCGGCCGGGATGACGATCGCCGTCGAGGGCGCCGAACAGCGCCTCGACGTCGACACGGTCGTGCTCTGCGCCGGGCAGGAGCCCGCGCGCGAGCTCGCCGACGAGCTCATGGGGCTCGGGATCGCGGCGCACGTCATCGGCGGCGCGGACGTCGCCGCCGAGCTCGACGCGAAACGGGCAATCGACCAGGGCACGCGGCTCGCGGCGAGAATCTAGCTCCACCCGCGGCGCGCAACGCGCTAGCTTAGTGCCATGGCCACCGATGTCCACGCCAGGGAGGGCGCCGCGGAGCGGCTCTCGCGCCTGATCCAGCTGCCCACCGTCTCAGCGGAGATCGATGAGCGGGGGAATGCCCCGTTCGAGGCGTTCATCGCGCTGCTCGAGGAGCTTTACCCGCTCACCCACGCGCGCCTCGAGCGCGATCGCATCGGCGAGCTCGGCGTGCTGCTGCGCTGGCCGGGCGCGGATTCCGGTCTCGATCCGGTCGTGCTCATGGCGCACTTCGACGTCGTGCCGGTCGACGAGTCCGACGACTGGGCGCACCCGCCCTTCGGCGGCGAGATCGCCGGCGGCTTCGTACACGGCCGGGGCGCGCTCGACGACAAGGGGCCGCTGCTCGTCATCCTCGAGGCCGTCGAGAACCTGCTCGCGGCCGGATTCTCCCCGCCGCGGGACATCTTCCTCTCCTTCGGGGGCGACGAGGAGGTCAACGGGCACGCCGCGCGCGGGATCGCGGCCGAGTTCGTGCGGCGCGGGATCACGCCCTGGCTCGTGCTCGACGAGGGCGGCGCGGTCGTCGCGTCCCCGCTCCCGTTCGTGCGCGGGCGCGCCGCCATGATCGGCGTCGCGGAGAAGGGCACGACCACGATCAGGCTGTCCGCGCGGGGCGACGGCGGTCACGCCTCGGCGCCGACCGGGCCGACCGCGGTGGCGCGGATCGCCCGCGCGATCGACCGGCTCGGCCCGGGCACCTTCCGCGCCCGCACCCCCGCGGGCGTGAGCCGCATGCTCGGGATGTTCGCGGAGCGTGCGAGCGGGCCGGCGCGGCTGCTGTATCGCGCGCTCGCGCGCTGGCCGCGCCTCGCCGCGCTCGTCTTCGCGCGGCTCGGCGGGGAGCCCGCGGCGCTCGTGCGCACGACGGTCGCCGCCACGGTCGTCTCAGGCGGCACCGCCGCGAACGTGCTGCCGTCGAGCGCGAGCGCGATCCTGAACCTGCGGGTCGCCGTGGGCGAGACGTCGGCGGGCACGGTCGCGCGCGTGCGGCGCCGGATCGGCGACCGCCGCGTCGCGGTCGCTGTCGAGGAGGCCGGCGATCCCTCGCCGGAGTCCGGCACGGACAACGCGCAGTTCGCCCTGATCGCGGCGGCCGTCGCCGAGTCCCATCCCGACGCCGCCGCGGTGCCCTACGTCATGATGGCCGCGACCGACTCGCGGCACTTCCACCGCTTCACCCCCGCGACCTACCGCTTCGCGCCGCTCGCGATGCCCGGCGAGCTGCGGGCCTCGATCCACGGCGCGAACGAGCGCGTCGAGGTCGCGGAGCTCGCCCGCGGCGAGCGCTTCCACCGCGCCCTCATCGAGTCGATCCCCGGAGGCACCGCATGAGCAGGGTCAGCCGCACCGCACCCGGGCCAACGCGACATCGCCTCGGCGTGCTCGCCGGGATCGTCGGGTTCCTCGCCGTCGTCGAGTTCACGAGCGGCTTCCTGCAGGGCTACTACACACCCATGCTCTCGGACATCGCCCGCCACCTGAACGTGCCGGACGCCGACGTGAACTGGCTCGAGGGCTCGCAGCTCATGCTCTCGGCGCTCGTCGTGCCCGCGCTCGCGAAGCTCGGCGACATGGTCGGGCACAAGCGGATCCTGCTGTGGTCGACCGCGATCACCGCGCTCGCCTCGCTCATCCTGCCGTTCGCCGACACCTTCCCCGTGTTCCTCGCCGGCTGGGCGCTGCAGGGCGTCTACGTCGTCTGGCTGCCGCTCGAGATCGCCCTGATCTGGTCGCGTACGGCGGGGCGCGACGGCCGCTCGCAGCTGACCGCGCGCGCGGCCGGCTTCCTCGTCGCCGCGCTCGAGGCGGGCGCCATCGGCGGCGCCCTGATCGGCGGCCAGATGATCGACTCGCTGCCGCTCCTGCCCGTGCTGCTCGTGCCCGAGATCCTGGTCGTGCTGTGCTTCGTCGTGATCTGGCTCGGGGTGAAGGAGTCGCCCGAGCTCGCGGGCGGGCGGCTCGACCTCGGCGGTCTCGCGCTCGTGTCGCTCGCGATCCTCGCCTTCACCGGGGGTCTCTTCCTGCTCCGGATCGCCGGGCTTGGCAGCCCCATCGCCTGGGGCGTGATCGCGCTCGGGCTCGCGCTCTTCATCCCGTTCGCCCGCTGGGAGCTGCGCCACCCCGACCCGCTCATCGACGTCCGACTCTTCCGCTCCCCCGCGCTCGCGCCCGTCTTCGTGACCGCGGCGCTCTTCGGGATGAGCGTGCTCGGCGCGCAGGCCCCGCTCTCGACGTTCATGCGCACGGATCCCGAGGTCTACGGCTTCGGGCTCGGTACCAGGGGCTTCGTGACCTCCCTCGCGATCGGGATCTACCTGATCGCGATGATCATTGGCGCGCTACTCTACCCGCGGATCGCGAGGCTCGCGACGCCGCGCGTCACGCTCGCGGGCGCCGCCGCGCTCGTCGGCATCGGCTACCTCATGTTCCTGCCGTTCCACGAGAGCTATGCCCAGGTCGTGACGAACATGGTCGTCGCGGGGCTCGGCTCGGGCGCGCTCGTCGCCGCGCTCCCGGCGGCCGCCGCTGCCGGGGCGCCCGCCGAGCAGACGGGCGTCGCCACCGGGCTCACGAACTCCACGAAAACCCTCGGCGGCGCCGTCGCCTCCGCCGTGTTCGGGATCGCGCTCATGCACGGGGTCGCTGGCGGCACCGCCGGATCCTTCGCCGGCTACGTCACGGTGTGGCTCGTGTGCGGGATCTCCGCGCTCGCGGCGGCGTTCGCGCTCGCCTTCGTGGTGCCGCGCAACGCGTTCCGCGACCCGCAGGGGTAGGCGGCGCGGCGCGCGCCGCGATCCGCCGCCGCGTTCCGCCGCCGCGATCCGCCGCCGCGATCCGCCGCCGCGTTCCGCCGCCGCGATCCGCCGCCGCGTTCCCCGAGAATTCTGCACTCAACCACAAGAATCTGGGCCGACGGTCTAGCGGGGTGCAGATCTCCCCGCGAACGCCGCACCACGGCGCCGCAAAAGTCGCGCTCGCGCCGCCCTACCCCAGGAGCGCCCTGGCCTCAGCGACCGCCGCGAGGATCTCGGCGCCCAGGTCGTGGCGGCCGGCTCCACGGTCGGCCCAGCACCAGACGGCGCCGAGCAGCGCGGCCGCGTATCCCCCGCCCCGCGCCGCTGCCCGGACCGGCGTCTCACCGTCGCGGAGCAGGCGCTCCTCGATCACGAGCGCGATCCGGAGCTGTCGCTCGGCGCGGGCGACAGCGAGCTCGTCCTCGACGCCCATCGTGCGCGCGTCCACGATGGCGAGCGCCAGCCCCTCGGGCGACTCGCCGTGCGCGAAGGCCCGGAGCCCGGAATCCAGCGAGCCCTCAGGCGTGTCGATCTCGGCGAGCAACGCGGCGAGCCTGCGATCAAATACGTCCCACAGGAGATCGGATTTCGTGCCGAAGTAGTTGAAGAAACTTGCCCTGCTCACACCGGCGCGTCGCGTGATGTCCGCGATCGATGTGGCGCCGTATCCGCGCTCGAGAAAGAGTTCGGTTGCGGCGTCGGCGAGTTCCTCCCGTGAGGATGCGCGCGGTCGTCCCCTGCCCGTGGTTGCCATGACCCCACCCTACAAGGCATGCAAAGTACGCTATTGTTCATTTGTTGTTCTCGATCTAACAATTCAACGGAGCCTACACTCATGCCCTCCAGCACGCATCGAAACACTCGCCCCGCGCACCTCATCACGGCCATCGCCGCGATCGGCGCGCTCTCCCTCTCGGCCTGCGCGCCCACCGGCGCGAACAGCGCCGAAACTCAGAAGGGCGGCGTCCTCGTCTACGCGACCGGCGACGCGGAGCCCGCCTGCCTCGACCCCCACGTCGGCGGAAACTACCCGCAGGCGCTCGTCACCACCCAGTTCCTCGAGCCGCTCTTCGGTCGCGATGCCGACGGCAAGATCGTGCCCTGGCTCGCGACCGAGTGGGAGGCCGCAGATGATGGTCTGAGCTGGGACTTCACACTGCGCGACGATGTCACATTCACCGACGGCACGCCGTTCAACGCCGAGGCGGTGAAGGCGAACATCGAGCACGTGCAGGATCCGGAGACGCAGTCTTCGACCGGCTTCATCGCGCTCAAGAAGGTCACGAGCGTCGAGGCCATCGACGCGACGCACGTGCGGTTCAACCTGTCGGAGCCCGATTCCGCGCTCCCCGAGTCGCTGAGCCAGCACTGGATCGCGATGGAGTCCCCCGCCGGGATCGAGCGCGGCATGGAGGAGAACTGCAAGGCGCCGATCGGCACCGGCCCGTTCATCGTCGAGTCGCGCGTGCCGCAGGAGAAGATCACGCTCGTGCGCAACGACGACTACGTGACAACAGCCCCCGAGGCGGATCACGAGGGCGCCGCGCACCTCGACGGGATCGAGTGGCGCTACATTCCCGACGCCGCGACGCGCCAGGCCGCGCTCGCATCGGGCGAGGTTCACGTGATCGACAACCCCCTGCCGTCCGACATCGCGGCGGCCAAGGGAGCCGGCTTCACCCACATCGACGCGCCGCGCCCCGGATCCGTCAACCGCATCGAGCTGAACGCGGGGCAGACCCCGTTCGACGACATCCGCGTGCGCGAGGCCTTCATCAAGTCGGCCGATCCCGGCCCCGGCATCAAGAGCCTGTTCCACGGCACCGCGACGCAGTCGTTCTCGCCACTCTCGAGCACCGAGCCCCTCGGCATCTCCGACGAGAAGCTCTTCACGACCGACCCGAAGGCCGCCGAGAAGCTCCTCGACGAGGCCGGCTGGACCGAGAAGGATGCCGACGGCGTGCGCCTGCGCGACGGCAAGCGCCTGACCGTGCGCATCCCGGTGAGCACGAACCAGTCGAACCAGGCCGAGCAGTCGCTCTTCGAGCAGATCCAAGCGAACACGGCGGCCGTCGGCTTCGAGGTCGTGCTGAACCCGGTGGACCTGCCCTCCTGGCACAAGGCGCTGAGCGCGAAGGAGTACGAGGCCGTGAGCGCCCCCTACACGAAGGTCGGCCCGGACGTGCTGCGCACGCTGTATCACTCCGCCAACCTCGTGCCCGCGCCGTCCGGGTACTTCGCGAATCACGCCATGGTCTCCGATCCAAAGATCGACGCACTGCTCGTCGACGCCGCAACGAACGCCGATCCGGAGGCCCGCAAGAAGGCGGCCGCCGAGGCGCAGGAGCTCGTGATGCAGGGCTACTGGATCCTGCCGCTCTACGACCAGCAGAACCACTTCCTCGTGAACGGGGCGACGGGCGTGACCGCGATCGGCACGATCGCGACGCCGACGCTCCTGAATGCGCAGCTGACCAAGTGACGTCAGCTCTTCCCACGGTGCGCCGACTCGGGCGGGCGATCCTCGCCCGGGTCGGCGCTGCCGCGCTCGTCATCTGGGCAACGGCCACGATCGTGTTCGTCGCCCTGCGGGCCACGGGCGATCCGCTCGAGGCAGTGCTCGGGGGGCCAGGATTCCAGGCGGGCCCCGAAGCGGTCGCCCGCGCCCGCGAGGAATACGGCTTCGACCAGCCGGTCCTGATCCAGTACCTGCTCATGCTCTGGCGCACCTCGACCCTGCAGTTCGGCGACTCGTACGCGCGCAAGCAGCCGGTCTCCGAGCTGCTGATCGCGCAGATCCCGCCCACGTTCTTCATCGCGACGCTCGCGCTGCTCC
The DNA here is from genome assembly GCF_050310065.1 of Leucobacter luti. Classification (GTDB taxonomy): domain Bacteria; phylum Actinomycetota; class Actinomycetes; order Actinomycetales; family Microbacteriaceae; genus Leucobacter; species Leucobacter luti_B. The sequence continues at coordinate 2,603,981 of NZ_CP190007.1, forward strand.
TGGCCTGGGCGCTCGTCGTCGCTGGCGCGCTTATCGGCGCGCTCAGCCGCGGCCGCCTCGGACGCGCGGTGCGCGGGATCCTCGCCGGCCTCGAGACCGCCTCCTCCGTGCTGCCCGCATTCTTCCTCGGGGCGCTGCTGATCCTCGTCTTCGCCGCAGGTCTCGGCTGGCTGCCGGCCACGAGCAGCGGTTTTGCGCCCGCCGGCCTCGTGCTTCCCGTCATCACGCTGGCGGTGCCGGTCGCCGGGTACCTCGCCCACATCGTGCGCGGCTCGCTCGACTCGCTCGAGGACGCCCCGTTCGCCGTGACAGCGCGGGCCCGCGGCGCGTCCGAGGCGCGCGTCCTCGCCGTCCACACGCTGAGGCACGCGGCGCTGCCGGCACTCGCGCTCTCGGGCTGGGCCTACGGCTCCCTGCTGAGCGGGGCCGTCGTGGCGGAGGCGCTGTTCGCCCGACCGGGGCTCGGGCGGCTGCTGCTCGAGTCGGCGACGGTGCGCGACATGCCCGTCGTGACGGGCGCCGTCGTCGTCATCGCACTCGCCTATGTCGTCGTGATGTTCGCCACCGACGCCCTCGAGCAGTTCGTCGATCCGCGCTTCAGGAGGGCCGCATCGTGACCGAGCGAATGAAAAACGCGTACCAGCTGATCGGCTGGCAGGGGCTCATCTCCCTGTGTGTCCTCCTCGTCACCGCGGTCGCCGTCTCGGCGCCGCAGCTGCTCGCGCCGGGCGACCCCCTCGCGATCCACCCGGCGGAGGCGTTCCAGGCCCCCTCGCTCGCGCACCCGTTTGGAACCGACGAGTCGGGAAGGGACGTGCTCACCCGCGTCGTGCACGGATCCTCCGCTTCGATCGGCATCGGGGCGGCCGCGACCGCGATCGGGATCGGGATCGGGGCCGTGCTCGGCTTCGCGGCCGCGATCGGCCCGCGCCTGCTCGACGCCGCGCTCGGCCGGCTCTTCGAGGTACTCTTCGCCCTGCCGACGCTCGTCGTCGCGCTCCTCCTCATCGCGGTCATGGGCGGCGGCACGGCCGCGGCCGTGCTCGCGATCGGGCTCGCGACGATCCCGGGCTATGCGCGCATGCTACGCGCGAGCGTGCGCGGCGTCGCCCTGAGCGGCTACGTCGAGTACGCGCGGCTCGAGGGCGTGGGACCCGCGACGGTGCTCGTGCGCCACATTGCGCCGAACGCGCTCTGGCCACTCGCCTCCGCCGCGACGCTCGGCGTCGCGCAGGCCGTCGTCTGGGTGTCCGCCCTCGGTTTTCTCGGCCTCGGCACCGAGCCGCCCTCCCCCGAGTGGGGCGCCATGCTCAACGCCGGCCGCGTCTACCTGGCGACCGCCTGGTGGATGACGCTCGGGCCCGGGCTCGCGCTCGTCGCGACCGCTGCCGCCCTCACGGTGCTCGGGCGCCGCTTCGCGCAGGGAAGAAGGGAATCATGACCCGCACGGATCAGATCCGCGTGCTCGCAGAGCCCGAGCCGCGTGAGCGGACGGCCGCCGAGAATCCGACCACGTTCGTCTCGGCTCGCCAGGTCCTCGTCGCTCGCGGCCTCACGGTCGCCCGACGGCGCGGCGCCGAGATCCTGCACGACATCGACCTCAGCATCGCGGCGGGCGAGTGCCTCGCCATCGTCGGTTCCTCCGGTGCGGGCAAGTCCGTGCTGACGCGATCCCTCTTGGGACTGACGCAGGCGGAGCCCGAGTGGACCGTGACCGCGGAGCGCCTCGAGTTCGCCGGGCGCGACGTGCGCCGAGCGCGCCAGGCGACGTGGCGACGGCTGCGCGGCTCGGCCGTCTCGCTCGTGCTGCAGGACGCACTGCAGTCGCTCGACCCGCTCCGCACGATCGGCGCGGAGGTGGGCGAGGCGCTCGCCGTACACGGCGTGCCCCGCAGCGAGCGCCGCACCGCGGTGATCGACGCGCTCACGGCGGCAGGCCTCCCCGACGCGGAGGAGCGCCTCGGGCAGCGGCCCGGGCAGCTCTCGGGCGGCATGCGCCAGCGCGCGCTCATCGCCTCGGCGATCGTCGGCGACCCGTCCCTCATCATCGCGGACGAGCCCACGACGGCGCTCGACCCCATCACGGCCGCCCGCGTGCTCGACCTGCTGGGCTCGATCCGCGACCGAGGAGCCGGAGTGCTCCTCGTGAGCCACGACCTCGCGGCGGTCTCCAGGGTCGCCGACCGGGTCGCCGTCATCTCAGAGGGCAGGATCGTGGAGACGGGTCCGACCGCCCGGGTCCTCACCGCCCCGAGGCACGACGCGACCAGGCGGCTCGTCGCCGCGATCCCGAACGGGGCCGCGGCACCAGCCACGGAGCCCGGCCGCGAGCTACTCGCACTGCGGGACGTGCGGCGCACCTTCGCGGCTCCAGACGGCGGCGAGGCCGGGGTGCGCGGCGCTTCGCTCAGCGTGCGCGCCGGGGAGTCGCTCGGGATCGTCGGCGCTTCTGGCGCGGGGAAGACGACGCTCGCCCGGATCCTCGTGGGCGCCGAGCACCCGGACTCCGGCACTGTCGAGACGCTGGGATCCGCCGCGGCTCGGGGATCCGCCGCTAATGCCCCCGTGATCAGGCTCATTCCGCAGGATCCACTCTCGACCTTCGACCCACGCTGGCGGGTTTCGCGCATCGTCGGCACGTCCAGGCGCTCGGCCTCGGCCCCGACTGCCGCCGAGCTGCTCGGCCAGGTGGGGCTCGATCCGGAGCTGCTCGACCGCAGGCCGGTCTCCCTCTCGGGCGGGCAGCGTCAGCGCGTCGCGATCGCGCGCGCCCTCGCCGCCGAACCCGACGTGCTCGTGTGCGACGAACCCGTGTCTGCGCTCGACGCCGCGACGCAGGCCGACGTGCTCGCGCTGCTCCGGCGGCTGCAGGAGGAGCGCGGGGTGGCGCTCGTGTTCGTGTCCCACGACCTCGCTGCGGTGCGCTCGCTCTGCTCCCGCACGCTCGTGCTGCGCGGCGGCGAGGTCGTCGAGGAGGGCCTGACCGAGGCGATCTTCGCCGCCCCCGCCGACCCCTACACGCGCGCCCTGGTGGCGGCGCTGGGCGCGGCGCCGGCGCCCCCGTCGGCGCCCGCCCCCGCTCCCGCACCCGCTCCCGCCCCCGCATCCGCCCCCGGGGGCTGAGTTGACCCAAAGTGACGCCTACAGCGAGTTAGGCGTCACTTTGGGTCAACTCAGGGACGGGGCAGCGGCCGCCCGGCAGCGGGGACCCGCGGGAAACGGACACTTCCTTCACTTCCGATTCATCCGATGTACATTAGGCATGCCTCCGTCGGGCGGATCCGCAGACACTGCTCCATCACCCTGTAACGACGAGGCCACGCCGTCGTGCGGGTTCGCCGAACAAGTGATCTGGGAGAAATGCATGGCTCACGCACGTCCCTTCCGCGCACGAAAGCGACCGCTCGTGCTGCTCGCCACGGCGCTCCTCGCGTCGTCGGCTGGAGGCCTCGCGGGCTCGGCGCCCGCGTTGGCGGCCTCGCCAGTCGAGGTCACGAACGCCACGCTCGAGTGGGGATACAGCAAGTACGCACAGGTGGGAGTGTTCGGCGCCTGGCAGCAGTCCGTTTCCGGCGCGGGGGTGACGCTCGCGACGCAGAACGGGGCCGAGGCCTCGGGCGATAGCGCCGAGGCCGGCATCACTTACACTCTCGTCAACTTCCAGGACGGCACCGGATCAGTGGATCCGGTCACCGGCGCCGGCCGAATCTCCTGGCCCGATGCGGGCTCCTGGTCGGTGAATGCCGTTCCCATGCTCGGCGCGCCCGCCGTGGAATACCGCGCTCCCGTCCTCGATATCGGCGCAGATCGCACGGGCGAGCTGTCCTTCCTCGTTTCCGCGGGATCCGGCAAGAGCATGGGCGGTGAGGATTCCCCTGCTCAGCCCGCCGAGCGTGTCACAGTCATGGAGTTCTCCGACGCCGCCTTCGATGGCGCCAGTGGCAAAATCACTGCGGTCTCGGCGTTCGAAGGCGTCCACTACGAGAACGCAGCGGGCGTGCAGCTGACGATCCCGGAGGGCGGCGCCTGGCCGAGCGAGTACATCGCCGCGCTTCCTGACGCGGTGCGGGCATTCCACTACAAGACCGCGAACACCGGCCTGCAGCTCAGGAAGGGGCCGCTTCCGTTCACCGTGACGACCGGTGCCGTCGACCAGACCGCCAAGATCGAGCTCTTCGCAGCGGACGGCACAACCCCGCTTGCCAACTCGCCCGTCGCTGTGGGCGACACGATCATCGTTCGGGGCACGGGCTTCGACCCGGAGGCAAACAACCCGGGAGGCACGGGTTCGGGCCTGCCGATCCCCAACAACCTGCCACAGGGAACCTTCGTCACCTTCGGCGCGGTCCTGGACCCGTGGAAGCCGTCGCAGGCTGGTCCGGCAGAAAACCGGGCGCAGGTGCGCAGCGCGACTCGCTGGGTGCTCAGCCAGGAGGTCATCGACTCGCTCCCTGAGCCGCTCCATTCTCGCCTCGGCGAGCAGGCCGTGATCCTTGCCGATGACGGCTCCTTCTCCGCGGAGGTGTCGGTCCAGCAGCCGGACCAGGTTCCGGCCGGCGCCGCATACGGGATCTACACGTATGCGGGCGGCGCCGCGGGGGTCGTCAACCCCGAGCAGGAGTTCTTCATCCCGGTGAACTTCTCGCCCACTGGAGGAGCCGTCCCCAGCGAACCGAATGTACCGGTCGAGTCGCAGCAACTCTCCTGGGGCTTCACATCATCCTGGCGGTCCTACGTCTCCGGCCCTGCAGCCGGTGCCACGCACGCGGGCTCCGGGGCCAGGGTGTCCGAGGACGGGACGTTCCGGTACTCGGTCGCGGACACCACGGGATTCGATCCGGCGAGCAACACAGGCGTGATCAAGTTTGACGGCCGGATCAGGTTCCAGAGCGCGCTCCACGGCTTCGACATCGTGCTTGAGAAGCCGTGGATCACGGCGGAACCCGGGAAGCCCGCGGTGTTGAGCGCGGCGGTCTCCACCTCCGCGACGGTCGGACAGCTTGGCGTGGCACGGGCAGACCTCGCCCTTCTCGACTTCACCGCTCCGAAGCGCAGCGCTTCCGGGTCCGGCGAGGTGCTGAGCTGGTCAGGGATCCCTGCAAGGTTCGTCGAGCAGCTGCCCCTGCCCGAGTGGGCTCGCTACGCAGGGCAGCCTGCCGACCCGGTGAGCCTCTCGATCCGGCTCGATCAGGCGGCGGATCCGGATCCGGATCCGGATCCGGGCCCGGATTCCGGCACCCCCGAGATCGAGGCGCCTGGCGCAGCGGCGCCGGGAACATCGGCACCGGGCGCACCGGAACCGGGCGCACCGGCACCGGGCGCCCCCGGCGGCAATCCCGCGAGCCCTCCCGCCGCAGTCGAGAAGGCGCCGGCGCAGGACTCCGCAGCGTCGCCGAAGCTCGCCGCGACCGGCGGCGAGCCCGTGACCGGCCCGCTCGCCCCGGCCGCCACACTCGCCCTCATCGGCGCGGCCGCGCTCGCCGCAGCCCACCACCACAGCCGCAGCCGCGGCCGCCAGCACCCACACCCCCAAAGTTGAGTTGACCCAAAGTGACGCCTACAGCGCTCCAGGCGTCACTTTGGGTCAACTCAGGGGGCGGAGCGGGGGTCCGGGGCAGGTCGAGGGCGCGGGTCGGCCGCGGATCGGCCCCGCATGGCAGACTGGACGCATGAGCGAGGACTCTACGCCGACACATGTGCAGCTCGTCTACGGCAGGAACGGGCGCACAAGCTTCGCCCTCCCGGATCCCCTGAACCCGGGCAACCCCTTCGCCAAGAGCAGCGCCTTCACCCATCTGGACGGACGGAAGGCGTGGGCCGCGGTGTGGGCACCGCTCCCCGCCCCGTTCGACGGCGACTACCGACTGCCGGGCATCGACTTCGACCACTGGCCGGAAGAGTATCTCCAGGTCGGCGGGCGAAGAGGCCGGATGACCTTCGAGGCTCGCAGGCTGATCGACGGTAGCTTCCGGCAGCTCGCGATCGGGCGCGCGGCGCGCGGGAGCTGGAAGGGTGTGACGCAGGATCCCGGCGCGCGGCCGGCGGAACCCGAGGAGGAGGTGTCGATCGGCCAGCACTCGGTGTGGGTATTTCCCCACGAGGTCTGGACCTCGGCCCAGATCACCCCGGTGTTCCGGCACTGGTTCGAGCACGGGGAACTGCCGGGCGGGCTGACGATCCGGGACATCGGGCTCGAGTACGGCCAAAACTAGCGCCGCGCCGCACACGGCTACCCGATCGCGACGCCAAACGCGAGGCCGATCAGGTACGTCGCCACCATCGTCGCCGAGCCCATCAGCACGTTCCGCAGGATCGCGGGCAGGAGCGGGGCCCCTCCCAGCTTGGCGCTGATCCATCCCGTGAGGAACAGCCCGAGCACCACGGCTGCGGCCGTGATCACGAGCGCGTTTCCGAACGGGATCAGGATCATGAGCAGCGGGATGAGCGCGCCGATGGTGAACGAGATGAACGAGGAGAGCGCCGCGACCCAGGGGCTCGTGAGTTCCTCGGGATCAATCCCGAGCTCGACCTCGGCGTGCGCCGCGAGCGCGTCGTGCTCCGTGAGTTCGACGGCCACCTTGCGTGCGAGCTCGGGCGAGAGCCCGCGCTTGCGATACAGCCCGGTCAGCTCGGCGAGCTCGGCCGCGGGCTGCTCCTCGAGTTCCTTGACCTCCTTCGCGATCATGGCTTTCTCGGTGTCGCGCTGCGTGCTCACCGAGACGTATTCGCCCCCCGCCATCGAGAATGCCCCGGCGACGAGGGCCGCGATGCCCGCCGTCGCGATCGCGGGGATATTGCCCGGGGTCGCCGCAGCGACGCCGACGACGACGCCCGCGACCGAAACGATGCCGTCGTTCGCGCCGAGTACGCCCGCGCGCAGCCAGTTCAAGCGCTGCCCCACGCCAGTCTCAGTGTGCGCTTCGTGGAGGTGATGGATGACCGCGTCGAGATCGGCCGATTCGTTGCTCATGCCCTCATCATGATCCCGTTCGGGATCTTCCACAAGCAAGGTAAAGCTAGGCTGACCTGCGAATCTTCACCCCTGGCTTTACGACGGCGACGGCCGAGCTCTCGCCTCCCGCGTAGTCGACGCGAAGGTACACACCGCCGGCCTCAAACATGTCGAAGCCGGATCCGGGCCCCTCGGGTTCCTCCGCCCGCACGGGCTGGCCGAGCCGCTCGCGCACGATCTCGCGGCTTGCAGGCAGGCTGATTCCGTCGATCAGGTCCGCGGCCTCCGGGAACGCGGGGCCGTCACCATCGCTGCCAGTGATCCGGATCAGCGCCCCGACCAGGACTTCCTCCGTGGCCTCCAGCAGTACGCCGGTCTTCGGGAATACCTCGGTGCGCCAGGATACGCCGCCGCGGTCCTCCTCGTGAGTTTCCATGGCGGGGCCCGCGAGCACGATGAGTCGCTGATGTTCGGGGCTCAGGATCCCGCTCCCCATCGCCTCGATGAAGGGGGCGATCCCCCCGGTGATCTCGGCAGGCATCTCCTGCGGCGGCGCCTCGACGACCTCGCGCATGAAGACCACCATGCTGATCCGGGCCCCGTCGACGTCGAACTGCACAAAGCCCTGCTCATCCGGATAGCGGAGGAATCGCTCGGAGTCCTTAACCGGCGCCCCGAGCGCCCGCACGATTGCTCGCGGCGAGGAGCCCCGCGTCACCCCGTCAACCAGCGTCGCGAAGCGGGCGTATCGCCGCTGCGTATCGCTCCTCTCGACGGCGTGGACGAACACGGTGTGGAGCGATCCGTCGACGAGCAGCATCTCGACGCCGCTGCTGGGAAACAGCAGATAGCGACTCTCTTGCCCAGCGTCTTCGAAGACATCGACCCCCGGCGTCTCCCCGATGAAGGCGATGAGGCGATCGAGCGCGGGATCCCCCTCGCGGGCTCCGAGCGCCGCGAGAAAGAGCCGAGCGTCGCCACGGATCTCGCCCGCCAGCACCGGATCGGCGTCCCAGGCGCGCGCCACCTCGCCCATCATCGCGACGATCTCGCGGGCGGACACTTCAAGGTGGCTACGGCTGCTGATGATCGGCCGCGGGAACGGGGCGTCCGAGTGCGTGATCGGCTCGCCGCGCAGCCGCATGAGCTCGTGCGCGGTGCCGTGTAGGAGCTCAGGCAGGCGGTGCGGCACGCCGTCGCGCAGGATCGAGAAGGCGCACTGCTCCGAGTTGAGGCCGCGGCCGAGCTCGATCTCGAGCCGCGCCGTCGTGCGGCCCTCGGCGACCTCAACGGTGAACGAGCGGTGGCGCGGGTTCACGTGGGTCTGGGAACCCTTCGTGGCCGTCGCGCCCGCGTCCCGGTAGGCCTGCATGAATTCCGCGAGCGAGAGCGGGGCGAAGCCGCCGTGCACGGTGCGCAGCGCGTCCTGCTCATACGTCTGTTCCGCGTCCACCGACCAGTCGCGGACCCGATCACACCAGCGATACCAGTCCTCGGCGAGTCCAGCGCGCGACAACACCCTGAGGAGCTGCGATCCCTCCCCGAACTCAACCTCCGTGCGCGGATCGACCGGCACCCACACCTCACCCTCCGCGGCTTGGGGCGGGTTCGCGACCGGCCGCAGCCCGGCATCGCGCAGCAGCGCGAGCAGCTGGTCGCGCTCGGGGTCCGCGCGCCCGGTGCTGCGACCGGCGAAGAACACGTAGTGGGTGCCCTGATCGTCGCGAGAACCGAACCGCGTGAAGGCGCTGCGCAGCCGCGCGAGCGCCTCGGGATCGGCCACCGGACGGCTTGCGCGGGCCCGCGCCTCCTGATCCTGGACCGCCTCGAAGCCCCGCGCGATCTGCGCGCGGGGCCACCAGTCGGTCGTATCCGCCAGCGTCGCCGGCGAGAACACGTCAAGGGCGAGGAACGGCTCGAGGAGCCGCCTGAGCCCGCTCGCATCCGTCTCCAACTGCTCCTGCTTGAACCGCGTCACGAGACCCGGCGACAGCGCGACGGGGCCGTCGAAGAGGAACACCGCGGTGACGGGCTCTGTGCCGGCGCCGGGATCGAGGGCGCTGAGCTCCGCCGGCACCCCCTCGAAGAGTTCAGCGCAGCACGCGGTCGCCTCTGGCGTCGCGAGCGTGCTTTCGGCGTCAAACAGGGTGAGGATCCCACGCCCGTCAGGGGCGAAGGCCGCACGCACGCGGTCGCCGGCCGGAGTATCGAAGCCGAGGAGTTCGACGGCTTCGCTCCCCGGCGCGTGCGCCGGCGCTCCCGCGCCGTCCGCCGCGATGTGGCTCAGGATCCTGAGCCTGCGGCGCAGCTCCTCGAGACGGGTTCCGCGCAGGTGCGTTGCTTCGAAGCTGATGCGATACATCTCGTCGGGCAGTTGATCCGCGCTCTCGAGCCAGCGGACCCCCGCACCGAGGGCGTCGTATCCGCCGTGGATAAAGCCCTTGGCCAGTGGCACGAGATATCCGTCGGGCGAGACGTGAAACTCCTGCATCTCGCCCTCGCTCCCCCGCACGCGCACGGCGATCTCGCGATTGAACCAGAGCGCCAGCATCTCGGAGTTCGCCTCGTCCTCAATGTAGAACGTCTCGTTCTCCTCGCTGACGTGCTCGCGCACGAAACTCAGGAAGGCCTCGATCCCGGGGGTCTCGGAGCCCTCCTCCCAGCTCGCCTCGTGCTCCTCGTCGTCACTGAACTTCAGGGCTCGCATTCCGCCTCCTCGCAACCCAAACAGTCAGCACCTAGCGTAGTCACGGTTGATGTAAAGGTTGGCGGCAGGGGGGCTTTCCGAGTGCGAGGAAGAGCGGGGCGCGTCCCGTGACACCGCTTCTGACTCGGCAGAGAGAGCACCAACCAAAAAGAGGACCGCCCCGAAGGGCGATCCTCTGCGTGGTCGGGATGACAGGATTTGAACCTGCGACCCCGTCGTCCCGAACGACGTGCGCTACCAAGCTGCGCCACATCCCGATTTGCGCTGACGCGCAGGGAACACTCTATCGCGTTTCGGCCCGCCGCAAAAATCGCGGGATCCCGGGCGGTGCGCCTGCGCGCGCAGCGCCGTCGCCGCCCCGCCCGTTGTTAGCGATTTCGGGGCTTCAGCGGCCCGCGAAGCCCCGAAATCGCTAACAACCGCGACCGCGACCGCGGCCTCGGCCGGAGTGACCGCCCCAGCACCCGCCTCACGGCGCGAGGCCGCGCATGAAGACGTCGACGAGCCACCCGGACTGGCCGGGCAGCATCTCGTCGACGTGGTCGGGCATGGGGCGCGTGATTGCTGCGATCCCGGCGAAGAACCGGCGCACCTCGACGCCGTCCCTGAGGAACCCCGCCGCGCGCGCCAGCCCGAGCACCACGACGAGTTCGCCCTCGACGCGCTCGCGCACGCCCCCAGCCGAGTCGATGAGCCCGCTCCGGTACACGTAGTTGCCCATCTGGAAGGCGAGAGCCCCGTACTCGAGTTCGGCGAGGCCATGCACGAAACGGGACCACGCGGCGCCCGGATCCCGCTCCCACGAAGCGAGGCACTCCGCGGCTACCCCGCCGATGCGCTCCGCGACCTCGCCGAACACCCCGAGCAGGAACTCCTCGCGCGACGGGAAGTGGCGGTACAGCGTACCGATCCCGACGCCCGCCTCCGCGGCCACCGCTCGCAGCGAGACCGCCTCACCATGCTGCGCCAGCAGGCGCCATCCCGCGTCGAGCAGATCCCTCCGGTTCGCGGCGGCATCAGCGCGCATGTCCCTCTCCCCTCGCGTCAGAAGTTCTCAGGATATCGACTTGCCTTCGTCCTAATCGGAGCGTTATGCTCCTCTTGCGATTCGGAGCAGTTCGCTCCGGTTATTTAGAATCAGCATAACGCACAAGCCATCTGGAGATTAGGATGAGCAACACCCCCGCCAAGCACCCCTGGCTCAAGATCCTCGGCGTCATGATCGGACTCGGCGCGGCCGTGTCGCTCATGCTCCTCGCCTTCCTCGCGCCCGCGATCAACTCGGGCCCGAAGGATCTGCCGCTCGCCGTGAGCGGCCCCGCGCCCGTCGTCGAGAAGATCGGCGCCACGCTCGACGCGAAACAGCCGAGCGCCTTCGACGTCACGGTCCACGACGACGAGCAGTCGGCGGCCGACGCCGTGCACGACCGCGAGGCGATCGGCGCGATCTCCGTGGGCGCGGACGGCGCGGTCGACATCACCGTCGCAGGCGGCGCCGGCGCCCCGTATGTCCCGCTCATGCAGGGAATCGGCAGAGGCCTTGAGGCCCAGGGGATGAAGGTCACGACGAACGACGTCGCCCGCTCACCGCGGACGACCCGAATGGGACCGGCCTCTCCGCCCTCGGCCTGCCGCTCGCGTTCGGCGGCATGATCTCGGCCGTGCTCCTCTCGACCACGCTCAAGCACCGCCCCTGGCACCGGATCATCGGCGCGATCCTCGCGTCCGGCGTCGTCGGCTTCGCGATCATCGCGATCCTGCAGTTCGGCTTCGGCACGGTCGACGGCGACTACGTCGCGACCTCGCTCGCGCTCAGCCTCGGCACGTCCGCGATCTCGCTCTTTGTGCTCGGAATGGAGTCGCTGCTCGGCTTCGCGGGGCTCGGGATCGGCGGCCTCATCATGATGTTCGTGGCGAACCCCCTGAGCGGCATGGCGACCGGCTGGCAGTGGCTGCCCGAGCCGTGGGGCGCCTTCGGCCAGGGCCTGCCGATCGGGGCGTCGGGCACGCTCATCCGCTCCGTCGCGTTCTTCGACGGCCACGGGGCGGGGCAGAGCATCATCACGCTGAGCTGCTGGGCCGGGGTCGGGATCCTACTCGCGGCGCTCGGCGCGCTGCGCTCGCGCCGCACCGCCGATCCGGCCCCGGATCAGGATCCGGCACCGACCGCCGCACCCGCACCCGCACCGACGGCCTAGCCCCCCTCCCGTTGTTAGCGATTTCGGGGCTTCGCGCGCCGCCGAAGCCCCGAAATCGCTAACAACGCCGGCGGCCCCGGCCACCGGACGCCGCACCCCCGAACACGCCGAAGGGCCCGATCGCGAATGCGACCGGGCCCTCCGTGCGTACGCGGCGGCTACTTCTGGTTCTTGATGCGCGAGGCGGCGCGGGCGCGCGAGGTCGCGTCGAGCTCGACCTTGCGGATGCGCACCGACTCGGGCGTCACCTCGACGCACTCGTCCTCGCGGGCGAACTCGAGGCACTCCTCGAGCGTGAGCTGGCGCGGGGGCGTCATCGACTCGAAGGTGTCGGCCGTGGAGGAGCGCATGTTCGTGAGCTTCTTCTCCTTGGTGATGTTCACGTCCATGTCTTCGGAGCGGGAGTTCTCACCGATGACCATGCCCTCGTAGACCTCTTCGGCCGGCTGCACGAAGAAGCTCATGCGCTCCTGCAGGTTGATGAGCGCGAACGGGGTCACGACGCCCGAGCGGTCGGCCACGATCGAGCCGTTGTTGCGCGTCGTGATGACGCCGGCCCACTCGTCGTAGCCGTGCGAGATCGCGTTCGCGATGCCCGTGCCGCGGGTGATGGTCATGAACTCCGAGCGGAAGCCGATGAGGCCGCGCGACGGCACGATGAACTCCATGCGCACCCAGCCGGTGCCGTGGTTCACCATGTTCTCCATGCGGCCCTTGCGCGCCGCGAGCAGCTGCGTGATCGCGCCGAGGTGCTCCTCGGGCGTGTCGATCGTGAGGTGCTCGTAGGGCTCGTGCTTCTTGCCGTCGATCTCGCGCGTGACAACCTGCGGCTTGCCGACCGTGAGCTCGAAGCCCTCGCGGCGCATGTTCTCGACGAGGATCGCGAGCGCGAGCTCGCCGCGGCCCTGCACCTCCCACGCGTCGGGGCGCGCGGTGTCGACGACGCGGAGCGACACGTTACCGATGAGCTCGCGGTCGAGGCGATCCTTAATCATGCGGGCCGTCAGCTTGTGACCCTTCACCTTGCCGACGAGCGGCGAGGTGTTCGCGCCGATCGTCATCGAGATCGCGGGCTCGTCGACGACGATGGTCGGGAGCGGGCGCACGTCCTCGGCGTCGGCGATGGTCTCGCCGATCGTGATGTCCTCGATGCCGGCGATCGCGACGATGTCGCCGGGGCCAGCCTCCTCGGCCGGGTAGCGGGTGAGCGCCTTCGTGAGCATGAGCTCGGTGATACGCACGTTCTGCGTGCTGCCGTCGTGCTTGACCCACGCGACGGTCTGACCCTTCTTGATCCAGCCGTGGTGCAGGCGGAGCAGGGCGATACGGCCGAGGAACGGCGACGAGTCGAGGTTCGTGACGTGCGCCTGCAGCGGGTGCTCGTCATCGTAGGTCGGCGCCGGAACGCGCTCGAGGATCGTCTCGAAGAGCGGCTCGAGATCCGGGTTGTCGGGCAGCTCGCCGTCCGCGGGGCGGTTGTGGCTCGCGGCGCCGGCGCGGCCCGAGAGGTAGACGGTGGGGACGTCGAGCACGGCGTCGACGTCGATGTCGGGGTGATCCTCCGAGAGATCCGACGCGAGACCGAGCAGCAGGTCCTGGGCCTCGCCCTCGACCTCCTCGATGCGGGCGTCGGGACGGTCGGTCTTGTTCACCGCGAGGATCACGGGGAGCTTCGCCTCGAGCGCCTTGCGCAGCACGAAGCGGGTCTGCGGGAGGGGGCCCTCCGACGCGTCGACGAGCAGCACGACGCCGTCGACCATCGACAGCGCGCGCTCGACCTCGCCGCCGAAATCGGCGTGACCGGGGGTGTCGACCACGTTGATCACGATGGGGCCGTTCTTCGCGTGCGCGCCCTCGTAGGTGATCGCCGTGTTCTTGGCGAGGATCGTGATGCCCTTCTCGCGCTCGAGATCGTTCGAGTCCATGACCCGGTCGTCGACATCGGCGTGGGCGTCGAAGGAGTTGGTCTGACGCAGCATGGCGTCGACGAGCGTGGTCTTGCCGTGGTCGACGTGTGCGACGATTGCGACGTTACGGAGGTCTTCGCGAGTGGCGAGCGCCATAGAGTGGGTTCCTTACGAATGGGAAACTGCGAACGTTCTATTCTACATGCCGCGCCACGCCCGGGATCCCAGCCCGGGTGAACGGCCGGTTTCGGATCCGGATCGTATACCATCTGGGGATGACCCCGCGGCCCCGCCTCTCCCCCGGCCTGCTCGCGGTCCTCTCGTTCCTCGCGGCGGTCGGGCCGTTCGCGACGGACATGTATCTCGCCTCGTTCACGGAGGTCGCTCGGGATCTCGGCGCCGCACCCTCCTCGGTGCAGCTCACACTCACGGCGTTCCTGCTCGGCATGGGGACGGGCCAGCTGCTCCTCGGCCCCCTCTCTGATCAGGTCGGCAGGCGCCCTGTGCTCGTGCTGGCCCTCTCGGTCTTCGCGGCCGCGAGCATCGCGATGGTGTTCTCGCCGAGCATCGAGGTGTTCATCGCGCTCCGTCTCGTGCAGGGACTCTCGGGGGCCGCGGGTGTCGTGGTGTCGCGGGCCATCGCGGTCGACCTCTCCGAGGGCGCCGCCGCGATCCGGGCCATCAGCCTCATCGCGATGTTCGTAGGCCTCGGGCCGCTCCTCGCGCCCCCGGTCGGCGGCGCGATCCTCACCCTCGGCGACTGGCGCGCCGTGCTCGCGGTGCTCGCCGGCATCGCCGTCGCGATGCTCGTGCTCGCGGCGATCTTCGTGCCGGAGTCCCTCCCCAGGGAGGCGCGCCGCGCGTCCGGGATCGCGACCGCGCTCGGCGCCTTCCGCTCGCTCCTCGCCGACCGCGGTTTTCTCCTGCTCATGCTCGTCTTCGGCCTCGCATTCGGCGCGATGATGTCCTACATCTCGGCGTCGCCCTTCGTCGGGCAGACCATTCTCGGCATGCCGCCGCTCGTGTACTCGCTCGCGTTCGGGCTGAGCGCGGCCGCGATGATCCTCGCGAACCTCCTGAACGCTCGGCTCGCGGGCCGCGTCCCCGCGACCCGCATGCTCCTCATCGGGGCGAGCCTCATGCTGCTCGCGGGACTCGCGTTCACCATCCTGTGGCTGACCGGGGCATTGACGATCCCGACGTTCGTCGCGTGCGCGTTCACCCTGACGGGCGGCACGGGGCTCGTGATGTCGAACGCGAGCGCGCTCGCGCTGGCCCGGGCAGCCTCGGCGCGCGGATCCGGATCCGCCCTCCTCGGCGCCGGGCAGTTTGCGATGGGCAGCATCGGATCCCCGATCGTCGGCGCCTGGGGCGAGCACACGGCGCTCCCGATGGCGCTCTTCGTGCTCGGCTGCGCCGCGCTCGCGTGGGCGGGCGCGCTCCTAGCGCCCCGCCAGTGAGTGGGCGCGCGTTGAGTCGGCCGTAAGGCCCCATTCCCGCGGCCGAGTCGGCCGTAAGGCCCCAATCAATCGCGCGAAAGGGGCCTTACGGCCGACTCGAGGGAGGGCGGGAGAGTTGGCGCGGGATCCCGAACACCATGCTCGCATCGCACCCCACCCGCGGCCGCCCGCCGAGCCGGCCCTAAAGCCCCATTCCCACCGCCGAGTCGGCCGCAAGGCCCCAATCAAGCCCGCGAATGGGGCCATTCGGCCGACTCGAGGGAGGCCGGGAGAGTTGGCGCGGGATCCCGGACACCATGCTCGCATCGCACCCCACCCGCGGCCGCCCGCCGAGTCGGCCGTAAAGCCCCATTCCGGCCGCCGAGTCGGCCGCAAGGCCCCAATCAATCGCGCGAAAGGGGCCTTTCGGCCGACTCGAGGGAGGTCGGGAGTGTTGGCGCGGGATCCCGAACACCATGCTCGCATCGCACCCCACCCGAGTCCACCCGCCGAGTCGGCCCTAAAGCCCCATTCCCGCGGCCGAGTCGGCCGTAAGGCCCCAATCAGGCCCGCGAATGGGGCCTTCCGGCCGACTCGATAGCCGGCGCAGGACCGCGGGACCGAAGGACCGCAGGACCGCAATACCGCAACACCCCACCAACGCCAAGGGGCGGGATCCCACCAGGATCCCGCCCCTCAGGCAGCAAATGCAGCGGCGCTTACGCCACGCCCAGCTCGATGTTCGCCCCGGGAATGGCCGCGAGCAGGTTCTTCGTGTAGTCCTGCTGCGGGTTCTCGAAGATTTCGTCGGTGGTCGCCTGCTCCACGATGCGGCCCTGCTGCATCACGCAGACGCGGTCCGCGATGAGGCGGACGACCGCGAGGTCGTGCGTGATGAAGAGGTACGTCAGCCCCAGGTCGCGCTGGAGTTCCGCGAGGAGGTCCAGGATCTGGGCCTGCACGAGCACGTCGAGCGCCGAGACCGCCTCGTCGAGCACGAGGATCTCGGGCTTGAGCGCGAGGCCGCGGGCGACCGCGACGCGCTGGCGCTGTCCGCCGGAGAGCTCGTTCGGGTAGCGGGTCGCGAGCTCGCGCGGCAGGGCGACCTGGTCGAGCAACTCGAGCACGCGTTCCTTCCGGCTCGCGGGCGTGCCCACCTTGTGAATGCTCAGCGGCTCCATGATCGTGTTGCCGATGTTGTGCAGCGGGTCGAGGGAACCGTATGGATCCTGGAACACCGGCTGCAGCTTGCCGCGGAGCTTGAAAAGCTCGTGCCCCGAGAGCTTGCCGGTCTCCTTGCCCGCGATCCGGATCGTGCCGGACGAGGGCTCCTCGAGCTGCAGCACCATCTTCGCGATCGTCGACTTGCCCGATCCGGACTCGCCCACGAGCGCCATGGTCTCGCCGCGGTTCACCGTGAAGGTCGCGTCGGACACGGCGTGGAAGTCTTCCGTGCCGAAGTTGCCCTTGCGCAGCTTGTACACCTTGCCGAGGCCGTTGACCTCGATCATGGGCTCGCCGTGCTGCACCCGCTTGACCTCGGCTGCCTCCTCGACCATCGACGCGAGGTCGAAGGACTCGGTGGGCGCAGCGGGCAGCTGGGCGTCCGAGCCGATCCGGCGCGAGGCCAGGCTCGGCGCGGCCGACACGAGGCGCCGCGTGTACGGGTGCTGCGGGCGCTCGAGGATCTCGCGGCTCGGCCCCGACTCCACGATCTTGCCCTGGTACATGACGATGAGCTTCTCGGCGCGCTCCGCCGCGAGGCCCAGGTCGTGCGTGATGAAGACGACCGCGGTCCCGAGCTCGCTCGTGAGCTTCTCGAGGTGGTCGAGCACGACGCGCTGCACCGTGACGTCGAGCGCCGAGGTCGGCTCGTCAGCGATTAGCAGCTGCGGGTTCGCCGCGAGGCCGATGCCGATGAGCGCGCGCTGCTTCATGCCGCCCGAGAACTGGTGCGGGTATTGCCGCATCCGCTGCTCGGCGTTCTGGAGGCCGGCCTCCTCGAGGACCTGGATCGCGCGCTCGTGCACCTCCTTCTTGCCGGAGGCGAGCCCGTTCGCGCGGATCGCCTCCTCGACCTGGAAGCCGATGGACCACACCGGGTTGAGGTTCGACATGGGGTCCTGCGGGACCAGGCCGATCTCGCGGCCCCGGATCTCCTCCATGTCCTTGCGGTTGATCCCGACGAGCTCGCGGCCCTGCCAGAGGATCGAGCCGCCCGTGGTCTTGCCCGTGCCGGGGAGCAGGTTGATGACCGCGTGCATCGTCGTGGACTTGCCCGAGCCGGACTCCCCCACGATCGCCACGGTCTCGCCCGGGTAGACGTCGAAGCTCAGCCCGTGGAGCACCTCGCGGCGCTCCTTCTTGGAGCCGAACTCGACCTTCAGGTCGCGGACGCTGAGGATCGGCTGCAGTTCGCTCATCGCTGGGCCCTCGCCTTCGGATCGAGCGCGTCGCGGACGACCTCGCCCAGCATGACAAAGCCGAGCACGGTGGTCGCGAGCGCGAGGGACGGGTAAAGGAGGATCTGCGGATCGTTCCGAAGGTCGCGCTGGGCGGCGCTGATGTCGTTGCCCCAGCTGATGAAGTCAGCCGGCGGGAGTCCGACACCCAGGAACGAGAGCACCGCCTCGGCGACGATCGCCGAGGACAGCGACAGCGTCGTGACGACGATGAGCGGCGCGATCGAGTTCGGCAGAACGTGCTTCAACAGGGTCTTGAACTTCGACAGGCCGAGCGCCGTCGACGCCATGACGTAGTCGGCGTTCTTCACGCGCAGGATCTCGGACCGCAGGATTCGCGCGGAAACAGGCCACGAGAAGCCGCCGATCGCGAACGCGATCGTGAGCGGATTGCGGTACTCCTGGAAGACCGACATCACGATGACCGCGGCCAGGATGTAGGGGATCGAGAAGAAGATGTCGCCGAGCCGCGAGAGCACCGTGTCAACCCAGCCGCCGAAGTAGCCGGCGAGGGCGCCAGCGATCGCGCCGAGGATGAACGTGATCACGATCACCAGCAGGCCGACGCTCACCGAGGTGGACGTGCCGTGGATGATCCGCGAGTAGATGTCCTGGCCCTGCGCGTTGAAGCCGAGCAGGTGGCCCTCCGAGGGGCCATTCTTCGAGAGGTCGAGATCCGCGGCGCGGGGATCGACGCTCGTGAAGAGTTGCGGGAAGATCGCGACGAGCAGCACCACGAAGATGATGACCGCGGAGATCCAGAACATCGGGCGGCCGCGCATGTCGCGCCAGGCGTCGAGCCAGAGGTTCGACTTCTTGGCCTCCACCTTGACGGCGTCGACCGCGGCAACGGGCGTCTCCTCGAACGGGGCGACGAAGTGTTCCATTTTCGGGTTCTGCGACTCAGGCATAGCGGATCCTCGGATCGAGTACGGCGTAGAGCAGGTCGACAACCAGGTTCACGCCGAGGTAGATGAGCACCATGAACGTCACGAACGACACGACGAGCGAATTGTCGCCGCGCAAGATCGCGTTGAAGAGCGCATTACCCACGCCCGGGACGTTGAAGATGCCCTCGGTCACGGTCGCGCCGACCATGAGCACGCCGAAGTTCGTGGCCGTGTTCGTGATCGTCGGGATGAGCGAGTTGCGCAGCACGTGCACGGGGACGACGCGGCTCCGGCTCAGGCCCTTCGCGTACGCCGTGCGCACGAAGTCCTGGTTGAGCGTGTCGATGACCGAGGCGCGCGTCAGGCGCATGCTCGTCGGGTAGAGACTCACGCCGAGCACGAGGGCCGGCATGATGAGATCCTGCAGCGGCGCGCCCGTGCCGACGGTGGCACGGAACCAGCCGAGTTTGATCCCGAGCCCCCACTGCGCGATGAACGCGATCACGAAGATCGGGATACTCATGAAGAGCAGGCCGATGATCAGGTTGATGTTGTCGAAGAACTTACCCTTGCGCAGACCCGAGATGAGGCCGATCGAGACCGCGAGGATGAGCTCGAAGAGCATCGCAAGCAGGGCCAGCTTGATCGTCACCGGGAAGGTGCGGGCCAGGATCGAGGAGACCTCCTGGCCGGAGAAGCTCATGCCGAAGTCGCCGACGAGAATGCCCTTGAGATAGAGCAGGTACTGGACCATGAACGGCTTGTCGAGGTTGTACTGCTCGCGCAAACGCTCGACGATTGCGGGGTCCGGCGTCTTGTCGCCGAACATCGCAAGGATCGGGTCTCCCGGCATGAAGAAGACCAGGAAGTAGATGAGGAAGGTGGTGCCCAGGAGGACCGGGATCACCTGCAGGAGCCTGAAGAGGAGGTATCTCAGCATGCGCCGGACCACCCCCGCTCGCTCGTGTTGGGTTGAGACATGTCAGTCATTCTCTCGCAATTGTGGTGCGAAAAGCCTCTCCGGACGTCGATGTCCCGGATCAGCACGTGAAAAGGACGCGTTCATTCCGGCGTGTGGTCGGTGAACGCGTGGAGGCCCCGGGTCTCCCCGGGGCCTCTGTGCGAAGGGTTACTTCTTGGTGATCTCGTAGTAGAGCGGCACCGAGTTCCAGCCGAACTGGACGTTGTCAACGCTCTCGCCGTAGCCGCCGTTCACGTTGGCGTACCAGAGCGGGAAGGCCGGGAGGTCCTGAAGCAGGATCTCCTGCGCCTCCTGGTACTTCTTGTTGGCAGCTGCCGGATCGGTGTCGACCGAGCCCTCCTGGATGAGCTTGTCGAACTCGGGGTTCGAGTAGTCACCATCGTTGGAGGAGGCGTTCGTCGCGTACAACGGCCCGAGGAAGTTGAACAGGCCCG
The DNA here is from genome assembly GCF_050310065.1 of Leucobacter luti. Lineage (GTDB taxonomy): Bacteria > Actinomycetota > Actinomycetes > Actinomycetales > Microbacteriaceae > Leucobacter > Leucobacter luti_B. The sequence continues at coordinate 2,623,952 of NZ_CP190007.1, forward strand.
GGTAGTCGGCCTGCCAGCCGGTGCGGAAGGCGGTCTGAACGGTACGGTTCGTGACCTCCTCGCGCAGCACGTCGAACTTGGGGTACGGCTTGCCGGCCGACTCGATGCCGAGCGTCTTGGCGATGCTGTTCGTCACCGCGTCGACCCAGGCCTGGTGGCCGCCGTCCGAGTTGTAGGCGATCTCGAGCTTGCCGCTCCAGGGAGCGATCTTGTCGGCCTCGGCCCACAGCTCCTTGGCCTTCTCGGGGTTGTACTCGAGCACCTCGGCGCCCTTGAGCTTGTCGCTCCAGCCGTCGATGACGGGCGAGGTGAAGTCGCTCGCGGGGGTACGCGTGCCCTCGAAGATCTTGTCCGTGATCTGCTCGCGGTTGATCGACATCGAGATGGCCTGACGGCGCAGCTTGCCCTCTTCGCCCGCGAAGTGCTCGAGGCGCTCCGGGATGGTGAAGGACTGGAACACGGCCGCGGGCTGGTTGATCGCGCGGTCGCCGAGGTCCGACTCGAAGTTCGCGAGCTGGGTCTCGGGGATCTGGTCGACCACGTCGAGGTTGCCACCGAGGAGGTCCGAGTAGGAGGCGTCCTGCGTCGCGTAGAACTTGATGGTCAGGCCACCGTTCTTCGGCTTGCGCGGGCCGTTGTAGTCCTCGTTGACGACGAGCTCGATCTGCTCGTCGTGCTGCCAGGCGTCAGGGCCGGCGAGCTTGTAGGGGCCGTTGCCGACGGGGTTCTCGCCCTGGGCATCCATGTCCTCGAACGCCGCGTCGGGGAGCGGGTAGAAGGCCGAGTAGCCGAGGCGCAGCGGGAAGTCCGAGGCGGCTTTGTTCAGCTTGACGGTGAAGGTGGTGTCGTCGACGACCTTGAGGCCCGGGAGCTCCTTGACGCTCTCCTCGTAGCTGAAGCCCTCGATGTCCTCGAAGAAGTAGCTGTTGAGGTGGTTGTTCGCGGAATCAGCGCCGAAGTTCCATGCCTTGACGAAGTTCTCCGCCTTGACCGGGGTGCCATCGGAGAAGGTCGCGTCGTCGCGAATCTTGATGGTGTAGGTGGTCGCGTCGTCGGACTCGATCGACTCGGCGAGGTCGTTGTGCGGGGCACCCTCTGCGTCGTAGTAGACCAGTCCGGCGAAGATCTCGTCGAGAATCTTGCCGCCGCCCACCTCGTTGGTGTTGGTTGCGATGAGCGGGTTCTGCGGCTCTGATCCATTGGTGGTGATAATCGCCGAGGCGTCGCCTTCGCCGCCCTTGCCCCCGCCGCCGGCGTTGCCACTGCACCCGGTCAGGGCGAGCGCGCCTGCGGCCGCCAGGGCGATGAAGCCCAGGCCGATCCGTGATCGCTTCACTTTTTTCCTCCTTGAATGAACCACAGTTGGACAGACTGCACGATTGCGGCCCGGGATTCCTCATGTGGTTTCTACAACTAGACAGGTTCTAGCCTACCGATGCGAAGTTCCATGCAAGTCCACAGGCACCCCGCCGTAACGGGTTCGTGACCCATTACTGTGGTAAACCTCAAAGCGATTACGAGTCTTCCGCGTTGCAACTGTGCAATTCTGACAGTGCCTGCAGGGCCCCAGCGATACTCTGAAGCCGTGACGCACCCCCAATACCGGATCAGGCTGAGATTCGAGATCGCCATCGTCCTCGCGCTCTCCTTCGGCGCGTCGGGCATCTACGCGATCGTCACGATCATCGAGCGGGTCACCCGAGAGACCGCGCTCGCCGCGCAGACCGCCACGATCAACCGGCCGCTCGACGAACGCCCGGTGTTCGACCTCATCTACCAGTTGCTCGGGATCGCCTTTGGCCTCGCCCCCGTGGCACTCGTCGCCTTCCTGCTGTGGCGGGGCACGAAACCGCACCTGGCCGGCCTCGGCCTCGGCGGACGCAGGCCAGCAGGCGTGCTCCGCGAATCACTCGGTGGCGTGGGCCTCGCCGCCCTCATCGGCATCCCCGGCATCGGCTTCTACCTGTTCGCCAAGTGGATCGGGATCAACACCACGGTCGTGCCCACGGCGCTCGACGCCTTCTGGTGGACCGTGCCGATCCTGGTGCTGCGCGCACTGCAGGCCGCGCTCGGCGAGGAACTCATCGTCGTCGCCTACCTGTTCGAGCGGTTCAAGCGGCTCGGGATCGGGCCCGTCGCGACCGTCGTCTCAAGCGCGCTGCTGCGCGGCAGCTACCACCTCTACCAGGGCTTCGGGGGGTTCCTCGGCAACGTGGTCATGGGCCTCGTCTTCGGCTGGGCGTATCAACGCTGGGGCCGCTCACTGCCGCTCATCGTCGCGCACTGGATCCTCGACATCGTGAGCTTCGTGGGCTACGGACTCGCCGTGGCGCTCTGGCCCGCCCTGTTCGCGGCGGGATAGCACCCCGGAGCGGCCCAGCGGCTGGCCGCTACAGCGGCTTGATCGTCTTGACCCAGGCGTCGAGCAGCCCCCACACCTCGTCGTAGAGCTCGGGCGCAGCTGCGCAGCGCTCAGCGGGCTTGCGAAGCTGGAACGTCCCATTCTCTGCGCGGATCGCACCCCAGGCCTCGCGCATGTCAGCGCACGAGTCCGGGAACGAGTTCAGCACGTCGGAGCTCAGCGTGAGATTCACGTTGTCGGGGATCACAAAGCTCGTCGAGCCAAGTCGCTGCGGGAACTGAGAGGTCGCGTTCCAGGGCCCGATCAGCATCTCGCTCGTCGGTCCAACGTCGACCTTCGGCGGCTGATTGGGATCCTCTTTCTTCTTTTCCGGGGCCTCAGTCGTCGGGGTCTTCGTCGGCTTGGGCTGCTCGGTCTGCGTCGGGGTGGGCGTCGTGGCTTCGGACGATCCCGGATCCTGCGCCCGCACGAGGTTGACCGTAACGATCGAGGCGACGATCGCGAGCACCGCGACGACGCCGACGACGATCCAGGGCAGGCCCTTCGGCGCTCGCCCTCCGGAGCCCCGCCCCTCGCCACCGTCGCGGCGGTCACGGCCGCCCGAGTCCTGGCCCCCGCGCCCGCGTTTTTCGGTGGGAAGCTGGGCCGTCCGCACCCGCTCGGCCTGCTCGTGGGCGAGCCGTTCCCGCGCGGGAATCGGCTGCGGTTCGGTGGAATCGCGGCCGAAGAGTTCCTCGAATGGGTCTGTACTCACGGGCCCAGCCTAGCGAAACGGTGCTCGGAGTCCGTTCAGGCGGGCCGGGAATCCGCCGAGCGGGCCGCCGCGCCGTCGGCAAGCGCGGCGATGTGCTCGGTGTCGGTGCCGCAGCATCCACCGAGGGCGGAGGCCCCCGGAAGGAGATCCCGCAGCCGCAGCTCGGCCTCCGCGAAGGCCGCGGGGTCGTCGACCGGCCCCTCGTCGCCCTCGCGCGCGGCATTGAGACGGAAGCCGATGAGTCGCGCGAGCCCGGCCGCCGATCCCGCGGCGCGGATCCCCGCCTCCACCTCGCTCGGGTGGGCGCAGTTCACGAGGAAGCCGACGGCGGCCCCATTGGTCGCCTCGTCGACGGCGTCGATGCCCTCCGCGATCGTCGAGCCATCGGCGAGCAGCCCGTCCGCGCCGACCACGAACGAGACGGCCACGGGCACGCCGGAGCTCACCGCCGCCCGCACGACCCCGATGCCCTCGGCGGCGTCGAGCGTCGTGACCGAGGTCACGCGGTCGGCTCCCGCCTCCGCGAGAGCCTTCACCTGCGGGGCATGGTAGGCCTCTGCCTCGGCCTCCGACATCCGCTGTCCCGCGTCGTATTCGTCGAAGCGCGGCCCGACGCAGCCGTTCACCGTCACCTCACCTTCGGGCCACAGCTCCTCCGCCGTCTGGCGCACGAGCGCGACCGCGTCGGCGTTCGCGAGCTCAAGCTCCTCCGCCCGCGCGCCGAGCAGGCGCCCCCAGTCGGGGTTCGCCCGCCAGGTCGGGGTGTCGAGCACGAGCGGCAGGCCACGATCCCGAGCCAACTCGATAAACGGGGTGTAGTAGGCACGCAGCGCCTCGCGGCCAGACACGGTGCCAAGGAGCGGAAAGGCGGCGAACTCGGCGAGCCGCTGTCCAAGGCGCTCCTCGAGCGCCGTCTCGATTCCGCCGTCGGTGAGTACGATCTCGGTCACGTGGTCGCTCCTTCGCTGCCGCCCATCCGGTCGCTCCCAGTGTTCCACAGTTCGCCGCGCCGCGACCTCAGCAACGCTCGCGCAGGCGCTCGGCAATCCCGGCTTCGCGGGCCGTGAACTCGCGCACTCTCGCCAGGTGGCGCTCCATGATCCCGGAGTCCCGGAGGGCGATGGTGCCGGGATCCCCCCGCTCGATGCCGGCGCGCCAGCGCTCCGCGATGAGTTCCATCCGCTCCTCGACCGCGGTCAGCAGCTCCTCGGGCGCGACGCCGCCGTAGGCCGAGGCCGCGAGCACGACCCGCCGTGCGGCGTCGTCGAGCGGGATCTCGCGCAGAAGCGGAACCCCCGACCAGCACAAGAACGCGAGGTCGTCGAGCGGGCGACCGGGACCCGCCCGGTCCCAGTCGATCACGCCGGCGAACGCTCCCCCGGACACGACCCAGTTGTAGAGCCCAGGATCGTTGTGGCAGATCACCTCGTCTGCGGCGAGCGCCTGCACGCCCTGGCGCCACTCGAGCGGGCCGGGACGGAAGCTTTCGACAGCGTCGTGGAACCGCCGCAGCCACGCCGCCGCGTCCGCGAGTACCTGATCCGGAACCTGATCCGTCTCGGGATCGAGCGTTTCGCCGGGAAGATACTCGAGCACCTCGCGGCCCTCATCGTCGAGGCCGATGACCTCGGGGATGCCGTCGAGCCCGCGGTCCCGCAGGTGCGCGAGCAGCGCGTGCACCGCTGGCGTCCACGGGCCGGTCGGCCGATGCACCCGCGTCACCCCGTCGGGCGCAGTAATGCGCCAGACGCCGCCCGATCCGCCGGGAAGATGTTCACTCTCCACGGATTCGACCCTAAGGGATGCCGCGGACACCCGCGTCACGCTGGGTGGATGTGCCGCCGAATCTCCTTGAGCTCGAGCGGGGCCGTGCGGGGGGCAGGCTCGCCGTGCAACTGCACGTGGAGGCGCTCCATGCGCGTGTCAAGCTCGGCCGCGATCTCCGCCGCGTGCTTGAGCTCGCGGGTCAGCGAGTTCGGCACCTGGCGGTCGTACTTGTAGTAGATCTTGTGCTCGAGGCTCGCCCAGAAGTCCATCGCGATCGTGCGGAACTGCACCTCCACCGGCACGTCGACGCGCCCGGTCGAGAGGTACACGGGGACCGAGAGGATGGTGTGCAGGCTCTTGTAGCCGTTCGACTTCGGCGTCTCGATGTAGTCCTCGACCTCGAGGATCGTGATGTCGTCCTGCTGGGTGAGCAGGTCGAAGAGCCGGTACACGTCGCGGATGAACGAGCACGTGATCCGCACGCCCGCGATGTCCTGCACCTCGCGCCTGATGTCGTCGAAGTCGTTGCCGATCCCGCGCCGCTCCAGCTTGTCCACGAGACTGTCGACCGACTTCACCCGGCTCGAGACGTGCTCGATCGGGTTGTACTCGTGCATGTGGAGGAACTCCTCGCGAAGGATCGCGAGCTTCGTCTCCACCTCCTGCATGGCGAATCGGTACTCGAGCAGGAAACGCTGCATCTGGTCCCCGAGCGTGCGGAGGGCACTCGCTGAGATCGTGATCTCATCGTCGGGCACGGCTGTTTGTGCGCTCATGGGCCTCAGGCTAGCCGCGATCCATTTGAAGCCCCTGAGTGTTGCGGGGCGTGTGACACAGAATCACCCCAGGCCAGCGACCAGATTGATGACCGTGGCCAGGATCCCCGCGCCGAACAGGTACGCGAGGAGGGTCTGCGCGATGACGATCCGGCGCAGCTCGTTGCGGGAGAGGTTCGTGTCGGAGATCTGATAGGTCATGCCGAGCCCGACCGAGAAATAGGCGAAGTCGGTGTAGCAGGGGTCCTCGTGCTGGTTGAAGTCGATCCCGCGCTTGAGCTGCCCGGCGCCGTCATCCTCGTAGTAGGTCTTCGCGTAGTGGAGCATGTAGTTCGTCTGGATCGCGGCCCACGAGGCGACGACACTCACGAGCGCGATGCACGCGAAGGCGACCGCCTCGCCGCCGTCGGCGTGCCTGGCCTGCACGATCACCACGATCACCGCGCCGAGGCTGACGATGCTGCCGACGCTCGCGGTCAGGCGCGCGTAGCGGCGGCCCGGATCCTCGATGCGCGCGTGCTCCCGCGTCTGCTCACCCGTCATCGGCCAGACCTCGACGAGCAGCATCGACGTGCTCACGAGCAGCAGCACACCCCAGCCCGCGAGCAGGCCGGCCGGGATCCCGAGCAGCGGGGCGACAATGACCGCGGTGCCCGCCCCGAGGACCACGGCCGCCACCCTGCGCCACAGCGCTCTTCTCCTGATCACACGCGTATCCATAGGGCGATGCTATGCGCTGGGGGCGCCGCGATGCCAGGGCACTGGGTGCGTGTGTCGTCGCACATGCCTATGGTGGAACGATGAACGCGAAGGAGATCTCCGGTCCACTGTTTCCGCGGCTCCGGGGGCGCGGTGCGCTGCGGGTCGCCGCTGGGGCGGCGCTGCTGCTCGGGGCAGGGGCGCTCGCGGGCTGCGCCGGCGGCGCCGGATCCGGGGCCGATTCTGGATCCGGATCCGGGGCCGATTCTGGATCCGGATCCGGGGCAGATTCGGAGGCCGGCTCTGATGCGGGCTCGGCGCTCGCCGGGGGCGGCACGTGCATGAAGCACGAGGACGTGACGATCGACGCCGACAATGCCTCGCTCGTGCTGACCGGGGAGTGCGGCGTGATCACGATCACGGGCGACGGCGTGCAGGCGAACATCGACGACGCCGACGGCGTGGTCGTGCAGGGGTCCGGGGTGACCGTGCTGGGCGGCGACTGGGACGCGGCGCGCGTCGAGGGCGCCGACGTGACGCTCAACTTGGACGAGCTCGACACGCTCGACATCGTGGGGAAGAACGCGACGGTGGTCTTGACGGACGAGGCCGGGCGCGTGCGCATCGACGGCGACGGGGCGAAGCTCAACTCCGTCGACGGAGACGACCTCGTGCTCGCGGGCAGCGGGGCGAGCGTCGTGTTCACGGGCGAGCTCGACGGGCTCGAGGTGAGCGGCAGCAACAACTCGGTGTCGTGGGCGGCTGGTGCGCCGGCGCCGCGCGCCGACACGGGCTCGGGCAACACCTTCTCCCGCTGAGGCGCTGTTGTTAGCGATTTCGGTTCGTATAGGCGGTTATTCGAACCGAAATCGCTAACACCCTCCGCGCCGGGGTCGTTGTTAGCGATTTCGGGGCCTCGCGGCCCGCTGAAGCCCCGAAATCGCTAACAACGCCCCGGCTCACGCGCACCTCCCCGACTTCGTGATCTGGTACGCGAACGGGTGTTCAGCGAGCCCGTCAGGCATGCGGATCCCCCTCGGCCGCGGTCTCCCGCGCGGCCGCCTCGCGGGCCGCGGCCTCGACCTGCTCCGTGTACTCGCTCCACCACTGTTCGTCGCCCGTCGGCATGTTGCCGATGCCCGGCAGGAAGCCCACACTGCCGTCGATCAGCTCGCGCACGATGTCTGCGTGGCCCGCGTGCCGATTCGTCTCCGCGATCATGTGCACGATCAGGCGCCGCATGGTCACGTCCTTGCCGCGATCGCCCCACCAGGGTACGGTTCCGCGCGCGTCGAGGCCGAGTTCGTGCGCCGCGGCGTCGTCCGCAACCTGCACCGACTGGTAATAGGAGACGATCCACTCGCGGGACTCGTCGGCGGTCGCCCACATGTCCGTGTTGTCCGGGGCGTCCTCGTCGATCCAGGGCTGGTGCAGCCCGGCGTCGCGCCCGAAACACTCGGTGAGGTAGCCGTACTCGACCGCGGCAACGTGCTTCACGAGGCCGAGCAGATTCGTTCCCGTCGGGGTGATGGGCCGCCGCGCATCGAACTCGCTCAGCCCCTCAAGCTTCCATACCAGGGTGTCGCGGCCGCGCTGCAGCAGCCCGAGCAGCATGTCGATCTCTTCGTTGGGATCCATGCGGTCAGCCTAACGCAGGCCCCAGCCTTGCCCAATGGACCGAGTGAGGTAGACTGGTCTACCTAGCAAAGGACGCACGAGCCAGGCAAAGGAGCCATCATGCCCAGGATCACGGCCCGGGATCGCATCCTCTCGGCCGCCGCGCACCGTTTCTACTCCGGCGGCATCACCGCGACCGGGATCGACGCGATCACCGCGGAGGCCGGCGTGGCGAAGCAGAGCCTCTACAACAACTTCGCCTCGAAGAGCGACCTCGTCAGCACCTACATCGACGAGCGTCACGGCGAGTGGCTCGCCCTCCACGAGGCGCGCGAGGCCGCCGCGAGCACGCCCCGCGAGCGCGTGCTCGCGGTGTTCGACGCCTACCTCGACCATGCGCGCGGTGCCGCCGACCAGGCGTTCCGCGGCTGCGGCCTCCTGAACGCCGCAGCCGAGTTCCCCGCCGGTAGCCCCGAGCGCGCCGCCGTGCGCCGACACAAGGAGGAGGTCGAGGCGATCCTCGCCGCCGCGCTCGACGGCGCGGGCGACGGCACCCTGACCCGAGCCGCGGCGCGCGAACTCGCGGGCCACCTGAGCCTCCTCCTCGAGGGCGGGGTCGCCCGCGCCGGGCTCGAGGGAACCACCGCCCAGCTCGAGCGCGCCAAGAGACTCGCCGAGCAGCTCACGGCGGGCGTGTGACCCCCGCCGACGCGCACGTGCCGCACCCAGCCGGCCTGCGCTGGGGCGCCGCCGCGGTACTCGGGGCCGCGATCCTCTGGGGCACGACGGGAACCGCCGCGAGCCTCGCACCGGGCGTCGGCCCGCTCGCGATGGGTGCGGCCGCACTCGGGATCGGCGGCATCCTGCAGGCGCTCATCGCCTTCCCATTGATCGCCAGGGAGCGCGCAGCGCTCCGATCCGGCGCTCTCGTGGTCCTCGCGGGGGCCGCGGCGGTGGCCATCTATCCGCTCGCCTTCTACAGCTCGATGCGGCTCGCGGGCGTCGCCGTCGGCACGGTCGTCTCGCTCGGCTCGGCGCCGATCATCTCGGGCTTGCTCGAGCTCTGGATCGAGGGCCGGCGCCCACGGCGAAGCTGGGCCGCGGCGGCCGCGCTCGGGATCCTGTCCTGCGCGCTCCTGAGCGCCGCGACCGCGCTCGCGGGCCCGCCTGGCGGTGCGACTGCTGGTGGTGCGGCCGGCGGCGGCACGGCGAGCACCCTCGTGGGCGTCGGCCTCGGGCTCGTCGCGGGCGGCACGTACGCGCTCTATTCCTGGTGCGTGCGGCGCCTGATCGGGCGCGGGATCGGCCGACCAGCGGCGATGGGCGCCGTCTTCGGACTCGGCGGGCTCGCCCTCATGCCCGTGCTCGTCGCGACCGGGGCGCCGATCCTCTCCGGCGGCCAGCCACTCGCTGTCACCGCGTACATGGCCCTGATCCCGATGTTTCTCGGCTACCTGCTCTTCGGATACGGCCTCGCGCGCGTGCCGGCGAGCACCGCCACGACGCTCACGCTCGCTGAACCAGCGGTCGCGACCGTCCTCGCCGTCGTCATCGTGGGCGAGCGGCTTCCCGCGCTCGGCTGGCTCGGGATCGCGGGCATCGGGATCTCGCTCGGGATCCTCGCCCTCGCGCCGCGCCGGGCGCCGCGGCGGGCCGCGCGACAGTCAGGTCCGCGGCCGCCGCGGCGGGCAGCCCGGCGGGCCGCTCAGCGCGCGTAGTCCACCTCGCCCAGGGGCCTCGGATCCGGGTTCGCGGCGACCCAGGCGACGCCGAGCTCCGCCATGCGGTTCAGGATCCGGGTCTCGCCCGTGCCGTCCCGGAGCGGCCCCGCGAGCGCGTCGAGCTCCGCGAGGTCTGGGGCGGGGAGGGCGTTGCCGCCCGCCAGGATCTCGCGGAAGCGGTCGACCATCGCACGGAAGTCGCGCCCCCAGTTCGCTCCCCCGTTGCGCAGCATCTCGTCGGCGACCCGGCCGGAGATGCGGATGACCTCGCCCTGTTCCGTCGCCGCCGGGCCGTTGCTCGGCACGAGCAGTTCCCAGAGGGCCTCGTGCTGATCCTGCCACCTGCCGCTCGGCACCTCGATGGGCGAACGGCCGTCGTACTCGACCCGCCGCGCGACGGGTTCAACCTCGAAGATCTCGTACAGCTCCTCGAGCCCCGCCTCCGTGCTGGCGTACAGCTCCGAAGAGAAGTTGCCGCGGTGGAACTCGAAACTCTTGCCGATCCGCTCCACCTCTTCGCGGAAAAAGCCGTGGTCGCTCTGCGGATTGGCGCCGCGCTCGATGAGCAGCCGGGAGACCTTCACCGCCTGCGGGATCCAGGCGGTCTCGGTTCCCGCGATCGCTTTCTTGAGCATGCTCGTCGGGGTCCAGTCCGACCCCTCGACTGCGGCCCCGTGCTCGAGAAGCACCTCGACGGCCTCGGCACGGAGCCCCGCTGCCGCATTCTGCAGGGGCGTGCGACCGTACTGATCCGGCGCCTCGATATTGGCGCTGAGCGACAGGAGGAGCGGGATCTGGGCGAGCGGCTTCGGCGCCACCGTCATCGCGCGGACCGCGAGCGGGGTTCTCCCCGAGTCATCGCGCGCATCGACGTCGAGTCCCTGTTCAACGAGCCATTCGATGAGCTCGTCGGGGCACTCGAGGAACGCGATCGCGGTCTGCTTCTGGAAGCCGCCGCGGGCGTCGAGCTCGCGCGTGTCGAACACGGCCTGCAGTTCCGCGAGCGACGCGGTCTCGAGCATCTCCTCAAAGTCCTTCGGGAGGGTCTTCCGCTTACGCGCCACCTGGGTCACCTTTCATGTCGGTTTCCGCCCGCGAGCCCACCGTGTCGCCGCTCACCGGCCTGGATATCTTCATAGGCTACTCATATGCCATCTGATCCGAACGTTGATCCCGGGTCCGGATCCGGATCCTCGCCCGAACCGCTCACGATCGACGCAGCCTGGGACATCATCGAGCGCGTGCTCCACGACCGGGTCCCCGCCGTGGCGGCAACGCTGCGCGGCCCCGCCTCCGAGGAGGACCTCGCGCGCCTCTCGGCGACCACGGGAAAGCCGCTCCCCGAGGACTTCGCCGCGAGCCTGCGCCGGCACGACGGCCAGGACAACCCAACGAAGCTACTCGACTTCTTCGACCACTTCACCCTCATGAGCGTCGACGCCATGATCGAGCACTCGGAGCTGCTGGTCGATGCGCTCGGGGACGACCTGGAAGACACGATCGACTGGATGACGCCGGATCGGGTGCGGCCGATCTCCAACTGCCGCGGTTGGCTCCAGTTCGTGGAGGCCGAGGGTCAGGGCTACGGGCTCGACCTCGATCCACTCCCCGCGGGAACCCCCGGTCAGGTCATCTACATGCCGATCGACGGGCCGACGCCCGCCCCGGAGTTCCCCTCGTTTCGCGCGTGGCTGTCGCACTTCGCCGTAGCCCTCGACGAGGGTCGATTCAGGATCGACGAGCCCGACGGGCTGTGGCTCGAACGGTGATCCGGGCCGCTTAGCCCCACTTCTCGAGTTCCAGGTCGACGCGGGGGTCGGCCTGGATCCGGAGCTCCTCGGTGGGAGCGGCAGCGGTGCCGGCGGCGGGGCCCACAAGCCGCAGGCCGAGCTGCTCGACGAGGCTCAGGATCTCCTCGCGGCTTGAGCCGCGCGGCTCGGCGGGGAGCACGTAGACGGTCGACTCCCCCGGATACTCGTTGTAACCGGAGTCGGCCCAGATCTTGCAGAAGCGGTTCAGCGCCTTGCGGTCGAGCTTTGGCAAAGCGCGCACCTCGCGCCGGCGTTGTTCCTCCCGCCGCCAGCCGTCAGCCCAGCTCAGGTAAGGATTCTCGAACCCGGACCCCGGCAGGAGGCTGTCCCGATCCGGCGTCCAGGGCCCGTGCTCCGCGATGCCCTCAGCGAATCCCGCATGGGCGAAGCGCACGTGCAGATCGGAGCCGTCCATGTAGGACTCGACGCGGCGGTAGCTCGTGGCCGGCTCCGCTCCCCCGCGCACGCAGGCGACGATCCCGACGGCAGACTCGAGCACGAGCCGCTCATCCGTGAGCTCCCGCTCGATCGTGAACGTCGAGTTCTCTGCGCTGATGTGCTTCTTCACGAAGGCATTGAACTTGGTCGTGAACTTGAGGTGGTCGCGGTCCCCCATCGTGAATGCGGCCCGGTGACCAGCCGAATCCCGAAAGACGAGTTGCCGATCAGTCATTGCGTTTCCTCCACGCAGCTCCCGTGAATTCTCACAGAAGAATCATAGCGAGGAGCGTCGCTCCGCAGCTCGCAGCTTTCGCGCCGCCTCGAACTCGTCCATGTCCGCCGTCCAGCGCGCCAGACCATCGAGGCCCCGGCTGCCATCCGCGACGAAGCCCCGCACGAGCTCCCGCGCGTGGGCGAGCCCCTCGAAGAGGGCGTACTCGGCGCGGAACTCGGTTCCGGATCCGGATCCGGATCCGGATCCTTCCGGGATGACGCGGGCCGCCGCGTCGGCGTCGAAGAAGAACTTGAGGGCCTCGCCGTTGGCCTCGTCCTCGATCACAAAGCCCTGATTGCCTGAGCCGATGCGGCGCGAGACGAACCCCCAGAACGCGTTCGCCGCGGATTCTTCGGCCTCCGGGGTCCAGGTCTCCTCGTCCTCGGCGGTGTCGCTGGTGTCGTCGGTGAAGACGAGGGGCCGCGCTGGGGACTCCCCCGTGTGAGCGTTCGGCGACTCCGTATCAAACGGTTCCTTGCGGGCCCGCGAGCTGGCCTCCGAGCACAGCAGGAAGCACACGGACCGCACCGCATCGTCGACGAGCTCGGGATACTCGGCGCGCAGGGCGTCCGCGATCGCATCCTCCATGCGCCGCCAGTCCTCCCGGTCGGCCCCGTATGTGCCGCGACGCGGATCCCGCGCGATGCGGAGCCCGGCACTCGCGCGCTCGGCCGCCTCGATCACCCCGAGAACCGCGGGCAGCAGCTCGGGATCGACGGCGCTGGGCAGCCTGCGCGGGAACGTCGAGCCGTGCACGTACTGGCCGGTGAAGCGCAGGATCGCGGCATCGAGCGGGGCGAGCACGACGCCGCGCTCAGCGCGTCGCTGTTCGGCCGCGACCTCCTGCGCGCGCTGCCAGTCGGGCCGCTCGGTCGCGCCCTGCACCGCCTCGACCATGTGCCCCTGTTCGAGCGCTTCGAGATCCGCGCCGTGCGCGATCAGGAGTTGCTGCCCCACCGCCCGCTCCCGGAGAAACTCGTCGGTCTCTTCGGCCGAGCCGAGCAGGATCGGGTCGAGGAGGGCCGAGGCGGCCGCCTCGTCCAGCTCGCCGCCGATGCCCGCGGCATCGCAGATCGGGCCGAGCGCGCTCAGGAGCAGGAGGTGCCTGCCCCTGTCCGTGCGCAGCACCTCGAGATGCGCCGCCCGGATCGGCACGCTGAACTCCCGCGCATCCCGCAGCGCATCAGCCCCGCCCAGGAATACGAGCCGCGGCTCCTGCCCGCCGATCACCACCTGCGGCAACCACGAGAAACCACCATCGACCAGGACTTCCGCTGTCATGGATCCCACGATGCCACACGGGCGGCCACGGTTTCTGGGAGCGAGGCTGGCCTGGATCCGGAGCCGCTACAGCACCTTCTTCACGACGCTCGACTTGAGCTGGATGCGGCCGAAGCCGGGCACGGTCGCGTCGATGTCGTGGTCGCCGACGCCGTCGGAGATGAGCCTGATGCCCTTCACCTTCGTGCCGACCTTCACGGTTCCGCCGCCGGCGCCCTTGACCTTCAGGTCCTTGGCGATCGTGACGGTGTCGCCGTCGGCGAGCGGATTGCCCACGGCGTCGAGGATCGCGCGCGGGGCGACGGCGTCGCTACCCTCGGCGTCGCTACCCTCGGCGCCATCCTGATCCGGCGCCCATTCGTGCCCGCACATGGGGCAGGCGAGCAGCGCGCCCGACTCGTACGCGTACGACTCCCCGCACTCGGGGCAGTCGGGGAGGGTGTCAGACATTGGGTGTTCCTTCGTGCGAAAGCGAGTGAGATGGCAGACACCTGTCGGTTACCGCCTCGGCCATTATCCTCGACACTTGCTGAACTCCCCGTTACGGGGTGATTCTTGCTGGTGAAGGGGTCACGGTCGCGACGCCCCCACTTTGCCTCAGAACAAGAACAGATCCCGGATCGCGGCTGGGGAAGCCGAAGACCGCTCAGTCGCGCTTCGCAGCAATGAACGCATCGAAGTCGAACTCTGTCGGCGTCCCGCTCTCTTCTCCTGCTACCAGCGCAGCTCTCAGCGCGGTCATCTGGGCTTCACGGTCCTCAAGTAGCCGCAAGTCAGCACGAACGACCTCGCTGGCGGACCCATATCGGCCGGTCGCGACCTCGCGCGCCAGGAACTGCGTGAAGTGCTCGTCCAGACTAATCGACGTGTTGTGGGCCATGCGGCAAGGGTACCAATTATCGGTACTTCCTGGCTAGGATCGGGGCGGGCCGAACAAGGGCTAGACGTTAAACCGCCATTCACAGACGTCGCCGTCCTGCATGACGTAGTCCTTGCCCTCCATGCGGGCCTTGCCCTTCGCGCGGGCCTCGGAGACGGATCCCGCCTCGACCAGGTCATCGAACGAGATGATCTCGCCCTTGATGAAGCCCTTCTCGAAGTCGGTGTGGATCGCGCCGGCCGCCTGCGGGGCGGTCGCGCCCTGCTTGATCGTCCAGGCGCGCGCCTCCTTGGGGCCCGCCGTGAGATAGGTCTGGAGGCCGAGCGTCTCGAAGCCGATGCGGGCGAGCTGGTCGAGGCCGCTCTCCTCCTGACCGATCGAGGCCAGGAGCTCGGCCGCGTCCTCGGCGTCGAGCTCGACGAGCTCGCTCTCGAGCTTCGCGTCGAGGAAGATCGCCTTCGCGGGCGCGACCAGGGCCGCGAGCTCGTCGAGCCGCGCTTGATCCTGCAGCACGCCCTCGTCGACATTGAACACGTAGAGGAACGGCTTCGCCGTGAGCAGCCCCAGCTCGCGAATCGGCTCGAGGTCGATCCCGGAGAGCGAGAGCAGCTTGCCCTCGTTGAGCGCCGCGACCGCGGCCTTCGCCGAATCGACGACGGAGGCGTCGATCTTCTTCGACTTCAGTTCCTTTTCGTAGCGCACGAGCGCCTTCTCGACGGTCTGGAGGTCGGCGAGAATCAACTCAGTATTAATCGTCTCCATGTCGCTGGCCGGGTTGATGTTTCCGTCGACGTGGATGACGTCGGGATCCGAGAATCCGCGCACGACCTGGGCGATTGCGTCGGCCTCGCGAATGTTTGCGAGGAACTGGTTGCCGAGGCCCTCGCCCTCGCTCGCGCCGCGCACGATGCCGGCGATGTCTACGAAGCTGACGGGGGCCGGAAGGATCCGCTCCGATCCGAAGATCTCAGCGAGCTTGTCGAGGCGAGGATCAGGAAGATTGACCACGCCCACGTTCGGCTCGATCGTCGCGAACGGGTAGTTCGCCGCGAGAGCGTCGTTCTGCGTGAGCGCGTTGAAGAGCGTCGACTTGCCGACGTTCGGGAGACCTACGATGCCGATAGTAAGAGCCACGAGGGATCAGTCTACCGGCCCATTCTGTCTGAGCCGACCGGTGGCTCGGGTGCATCGATGTCAGCGGCGTGTGTCAGGCTTGATCCGTGCCCGTCGACTTCACCGCCATCGATTTTGAGACCGCCAACAGCCATCCTTCCTCGGCCTGCGCGGTCGGCCTGGTCCGCATTCGCGACGGGGTCGCGGTTGAGCGCGCCGAGTGGCTGATCCGCCCGCCGGCCTCGCACGCCGAGTTCCTGCGCTTCAACATCAAGATCCACGGGATCACGCCCGAGATGGTCGAGGGCGCGCGAGACTGGGCCGGGCAGCTTGGCGAGCTCCGCGACTTCATCGGTGAGGACGTCGCAGTGGCGCACAACGCGAGCTTCGATATGGGCGTGATCAGGGCGGCGTGTGCCGAGACGATCACGCCGACCCCGCGGCTCAAGTACCTGTGCAGCGTGCAGGTGTCCCGCAAGACGTACGAAATCCCGTCGCACCGGCTGCCGCTCGCTGCCGCGGCTGCGGGCTACGGGGAGTTCGCGCACCACGACGCGCTCGCGGATTCGGAGGCCTGCGCCGCGATCATCGTCGATGCGGCGAGGCGCCACGAGGTCGCGAGTGTTCCGGATCTGGTGAAGAAGACGGGGCTGAGGCTGCAGCAGCTGAAGGCGATCCCGCTCAAGCTGTGACCTGGGCTTCTCCGCCCCGAATCCGTCAATGTCAGTGGTCCCCCGTAGCGTGGAGGCACGCCTCACCGCATAGAAAAATGGTGGAACATGACCGCACTCACGATCGCCCTCCTCAGCGCGAACCTGCTGCTCCTCATCACCGTGCTCGTCGTGCTGCTGCGCACCCGCGGCGGCGCCGGATCGGGATCCGCGCAGGGCGCCTTCGGATCCGGGGGTGAATTGCGCGCGATTGGCGGCGAGCTTCGTCAGGACTTCGCGGCGCAACGCGGCGAGCTTGCCCAATCACTGGCGGTCGGTCAACAGCAGATCGACGCCGTGATCAGGGCCGCGGCCGGTGCGCAGACGCAGGAGCTGGCGCGGGATCGCGAGGCGCGCGAGAACGCGCAGCGCGCACAGCAGGAACTCCTCGAGCGGGTGCTCGCCGGCCTGTCGGATCGCCTGCACTCGGGCGCTCAGGCGTCGCTGCAGTCGCACGCCGAGCTGAAGGGCGCGGTCGAGGCGCGCTTCGAGGAGCTGAGACAGTCGAACGACGCGAAGCTCGAGCAGGTGCGGGTTACCGTGGGCGAGAAGCTCCAGGGCACCCTCAAGGTCGCGCTCGAAGAGAATGCGGCGCGCGTACGCGGGCTCACCGAGACGCACGTCGCGAAGCAAGCCGAGCTGCAGCAGACCCTGCGGGAAGAGCTCGAGAAGATGCGTCAGGGCAACGAAGCGAAGCTCGAAAAGATGCGCGAGACGGTCGACGAGAAGCTCCAGGGCACGCTCGAGCGCAGGCTCGGCGAGTCCTTCAAGCTCGTGAGCGACCGGCTTGAGCAGGTGCAGAAGGGGCTCGGCGAGATGCAGACCCTCGCCTCCGACGTGGGCGGGCTGAAGCGCGTGCTCACAAACGTGAAGAACCGCGGCAGCTGGGGCGAGGTGCAGCTCTCCCGCCAGCTCGAAGACCTGCTCACGCCCGAGCAGTACGCGGAGAACATCGTGATCAGGCCGGGATCCCGAGACGCGGTCGAGTTCGCCGTGAAGCTCCCGGGTCGCGGCGAGGACGAGGCTCCCGTGTTCCTCCCGATCGATTCGAAGTTCCCGCAGGAGGACTACGAGCGCCTCCTCGAGGCGCAGGAGGGCGGCGACAAGGACGCGGTAGACGCCGCGACGAAGACGCTCGAGCGCGTGATCCAGTCGCAGGCGAAGCTCATCTCCGAGAAGTACATCTCGCCCCCGCAGAGCACCGACTTCGCGATCATGTACCTACCGACCGAGGGCCTGTTCGCGGAGGCGATCCGGCGCCCGGGCCTTGCGAGCCGGCTGCAGAGCGAGCAGCGCGTGCTCATCACGGGGCCCACCACGCTCGCGTCCCTGCTCAACAGCCTGCAGATGGGGTTCCGCACGCTCGCGATCGAGCGTCGCAGCTCCGAGGTCTGGCAGGTGCTGAGCGCCGCCAAGCTCGAGTTCCAGAAGTACGGGCGCGTGTGGGAGAAGCTCTCGAAGCAGCTGGAGACCGCGCAGAACACGGTCAACGAGGCGGGCAGGCGCACGCGCGCCGTTGAGCGCCGCCTGCGGGGCGTCGAGACGCTCGAGCCGGGCTCGCCCGCGGAGTCAGCGGACGAACTGCTCGAGGAGCTCCTGCCAGAGCTCGAGGCTTCCGAGGAGTCGGCGCCGGGCGCCTCTGGAGGTGCGGGCTCGAGCTGAAACGTCCGGTCAGGCGCGGGCCGTTTCGCGCCGCATGCACCGATGTCTTCCGCCCCATGCCTTTCGCTTCGAGAGGCGCGGCTGTTAGCGTACTGGCATGGGAACGATAGTCCAGGCGTCCGTGACGGGGCGCTGCTTCACCTTCCGCGATCGCCGCGCCTGACGGCGCGCTCGCACTCGCACGCATCAGCGCGCCGTCCTTCCGAGACGCAACCCTGCACCTCGGACGGGCGCTTCCGCGTACCCCGCTCGCTGCCCTTCGAGGTGCTCCACAACTCACCTGGAGCACGCTCATGCCGCAATCCATGCACGGCGGCCGACACGAACTCGGCCAGAACTTCCTCACCCACTCGCCCTCGATCGCCACGATCCTGTCGCGCGTCGCAGCGACTCGCGGTCCCATCCTCGAACTCGGCGCCGGCGACGGCGCCCTCACCGAACGGCTCGCCGCGCTCGGGCGCCCGGTCACGGCGATCGACATCGATGAACACCGGACCGCGCGGCTCGCACGCCGCATCCCGGGCGCGCGCGTCGAGTGCGCCGACGCCCTGCGCTTCCCGCTGCGTGCGCCGACCATCGTCGGCAATATTCCGTTCCACCTGACGACCCCGATCCTGCGCAGGCTCCTCGCCTCCCCCGACTGGACGAACGCCATCCTCATCACCCAGTGGGAGGTCGCACGAAAACGCGCCGGCGTCGGCGGCCGCACCATGATGACTGCGCAGCACGCCCCCTGGTTCACGTTCGAGCTCCGCGGCAGGATCCCGAGCTGGGGTTTCTCCCCTCGCCCGAGCGTCGACGGCGGGGTCCTCGAGATCACGCGGCGCGGTTCCCCGCTCGTCCCGGAGCCCGAGCGTCACGCGTACCAGCACTTCGTGCGCTCGGTTTTCTCCGGGCGTGGGGGCACGATCCGGCGCATCGTCGAGCGGGCCGCCCGAGCCGACCGCGGTCTCGCGGGGCGCGCACTCACCCGCGCCGGGATCCCACCGGCCGCGCTGCCGCGCGACCTCACTCCCGAGCAGTGGGCAGCGCTCTGGTCGGAGCTCTAGCGGGGGCGCGGGTGCGCCCGCACCCGCGCCCCCGCTGTTCCCAACCTGATCCCGGCCCGATCCCGGCCCGATCCCGACCCAATCCCGGCCCGATCCCGGCCCGATCCCGCGTCGAGTGGGCCGTAAGGCCCCATTCAGCGCCGCGAAAGGGGCCTTACGGCCAACTCGACCCCGCGAAAGGGGCCTTACGGCCGACTCGACCCCGCGAAAGGGGTCTTTCGGCCGACTCGACCGCGGAAGAGGGCCTTTCGGCCCACACGATTGGGCCAGGCGAGCCCGCGGAGCGGGGCGGGGCAGCGCAAGATCCCGCACCCCGCTGAGCTACCGCCGAGTCGGCCGCAAGGCCCCATTCAGCCCCGCGAAAGGGGCCTTACGGCCGACTCAACCCCACGAAAGGGGCCTTACGGCCGACTCGACCGCCCGAATGGGGCTCGACGGCCCCCTCGACGCCCCGGCACCAAGCTTCAGCACCCAACACCATCCCAAAACACCACGAGGGCCTGGGATCACCCGGGCCCTCGTGGCAGAAAGCAAAAAGCAAGCGACGCGCTAGTTCCAGCGGTTGGGATCCATGTCGCTGATGACGTGGCGGATCGTGCCCGAGTGCGAGCGCATGACGATGCTCTCGGCGCGCACGAACGGGCCGCGGCGCTGCACGCCCTCGACGAAGTCCGC
The DNA here is from genome assembly GCF_050310065.1 of Leucobacter luti. GTDB lineage: Bacteria > Actinomycetota > Actinomycetes > Actinomycetales > Microbacteriaceae > Leucobacter > Leucobacter luti_B. The sequence continues at coordinate 2,643,544 of NZ_CP190007.1, forward strand.
CGAGGTGATGCCGGTCGCCACGAAGTAGCAGTTGTCGCTCGCGACCAGGTCGTTGGCCTCGAGCACGCGGTCGAGGTCGTGGCCGGCGTCGATCGCGCGCTGGCGCTCCTCGTCGTCCTTCGGCCAGAGGCGGCCCTGGATCACGCCGCCGAGCGCCTTCACGGCGCAGGCCGTGATGATGCCCTCGGGGGTGCCGCCGATGCCGACGCACATGTCGATGCGCGAGTCCCAGCGGGCCGCGTTGACGCCGCCTGCGACATCGCCGTCCATGAGGAGGCGGGTGCCTGCGCCCGCGGCGCGGATGTCGGCGATGAGCTCCTCGTGGCGGGGGCGGTCGAGCACGGCGACGCGGATGTCGGAGACGTCGACGTTCTTCGCGCGGGCGAGAGCGCGGATGTTTTCGCCGATCGGGCGGCGGATGTCGACGACGCCGACGCCGTCGGGGCCGCACACGAGCTTGTCCATGTAGAAGACCGCCGAGGGGTCGTACATGCTGCCGCGGTCGGCGACCGCGATCACCGAGAGCGCGCCGGGGCGGCCCTCGGCCGTGAGGCGGGTGCCGTCGATCGGGTCAACCGCGACGTCGCACTCCGCGCCCTCACCGTTGCCGACGACCTCGCCGTTGTAGAGCCAGGGGGCGTCGTCCTTCTCGCCCTCGCCGATCACGACGGTGCCGTTCATGTTGACGGTCGAGAGGAAGCGACGCATCGCGTCGACGGCCGCGCCGTCGGCGGCGTTCTTGTCGCCACGTCCGATCCAGGGGGTGGCCCGCATCGCGGCCGCCTCGGTCGCGCGGACGAGCTCCATCGCGAGGTTACGGTCGGGCTGCCATTCGCCAAGCGAGTGAGGTTCAGTCATGCCTCCAAGCCTACCGCGTAGACTTGGGGGCACCGGCGGTTCGCCGCCGGTGTTGCAGACTCCCTTACGCGAGATTCTCGGGTGAACAGGGACTCTGGGTCGGCCGAACCGCGGCAGCCACACCACAAGCCTTCTATACAGCCCCACCACCTAGTCTGGCTAGACAGCAGATAGAGACGTCAAGGAGCCCACATGCCCGTAGCAAGCCCCGAACAGTACGCCGCAATGCTCGATGCCGCGAAGTCCGGCGCATTCGCCTTCCCAGCGGTCAACGTTTCGAGCTCGCAGACCCTGAACGCTGCCCTGCAGGGCTTCGCTGAGGCGGGATCCGACGGCATCATCCAGGTCAGCTTCGGCGGCGCCGACTACTTCGCGGGCCACACCGTGAAGAACCGCGCCGGCGGCGCGATCGCGTTCGCAAAGTTCGCCGAAGAGGTCGCGAAGTCCTACGACATCACGGTCGCCCTTCACACGGATCACTGCCCCCAGCAACACCTTGACAGCTTCGTGCTCCCGCTCGTCGAGGCGAGCGAGCAGCGCGTCGCCGAGGGCGGCCTCCCCTACTTCCAGTCCCACATGTGGGACGGCTCGGCGATCCCGCTCCAGGAGAACCTCGACATCGCGAAGGAGCTCCTCCCGCGCATGCAGAAGCTCGGGATCATCCTCGAGGTCGAGATCGGCGTCGTCGGCGGCGAAGAGGACGGCATCAGCCACGAGATCAACGACCAGCTCTACACGACCCTCGACGACGCGGTCGCCACGGTCGAGGCCCTCGGCCTCGGCGAGCAGGGCCGCTACCTCACGGCGCTCACCTTCGGCAACGTGCACGGCGTGTACAAGCCGGGCGGCGTCAAGCTGCGCCCCGAGCTCCTCGCGGAGATCCAGCAGGGCCTGCAGGAGAAGTACGGCACGGGCGCGAAGCCCCTCGACCTCGTCTTCCACGGCGGATCGGGCTCCACGGCCGAGGAGATCGCCGAGGCCGTGTCGAACGGCGTCATCAAGATGAACATCGACACCGACACGCAGTACGCGTTCACGCGCCCCGTCGTCGACTTCCTGTTCAAGAACTACGACGGCGTGCTCAAGATCGACGGCGAGGTGGGCAACAAGAAGGCCTACGACCCGCGCGCCTACGGCAAGCTCGCCGAGACCGGCATGGCGGCCCGCATTGCCCTCGCGGCGGAGCAGCTGGGCTCCGCCGGGAAGTCGGTGAGCGCGTAGTGTCGGATCCCCAGGACGGAACCGCGGGCCAGGCCGGCGCGGGGGACCGCGGCGCCTCGCGCCCCCAGCCCGCATACGGCGAGTACGCCCCCGAGGGGTGGAGCTGGACGCCGCCCGGCGCGGAGAACGAGGCGGACGGCGCGTCGGGATCCGGCGGCGGAACGGCGGCATCCGGCCAGGGATCCGGATCGCGATCCGCGTCCGGATCCGGCGCGGGATCGGCAGTTCCCCCTGGGGTCCCCCACAACCTGGGCGTCGCTCCCGGAGCGGCAGGACAACCCGGCACCCAGAGCGGTTCGACGGCCGCCGCCCCCACCCGCACGCCGACGAGGCCCGGCGAGGAGCCGGCCCCGTACCGCGCGGATCAGCCGAAGAACGCCCCGGCGCAGCAGCCGCAGGCGCAGCGCCCGCAGTTCCTGCACCCCGGGGTGCCCGCGGCGCCCGGGCAGCCCGGCGCCGCCGCGCCGCGCAAGCCCCGGACGGGCGATCGCGTGGTCACGATCCTGCTCCTCGTGTTCGGCGCGTTCGGCGCGCTCAATATCGCGAGCTCCTTCTTCGCGCTCGGCAATCAGATCCGGCTGATGGCGACCATGATCGGGCTCGAGAACGTCGAGCCGGCCGGCTGGGTGAACACGCTCGGCACGGTGTCCGGCCTCGCGACGCTCCTGCTCTTCGCGCTCACCGCCATCTACTCGATCCAGCGCATGCGCGCCGGCAAGATCGCGTTCTGGGTGCCGCTCGCCGCGGGCGGGATCGCGTTCGTGCTCCTCATGGTCATCCCGATGATCGCGATGACGAGCACCCCTGAGATCATGCAGGCGATCAACTCCGACCCGAACGGAACGCTCAGCAAGATGATGACCTACGTCGAGAACATGGGACAGCAGTAGCCTAAGCTCCGCCGCAATGTCGGGGGTGACCGATACGCTGAGCACATGGATTCAGCGTTGAATCGGGCCGCCCCCGACTCGGGCCAGACACGGCTCTCCCGCGCGACCGTCGCCCGCTACGCGGCGGGCTCACTCGGCACGGGAGGCTTCGCCACGCTCCCGGGGCTCGTCCTCGTCTACTACCTCACGGATTCGCTCGGCGTCACGGCCCTCGCGGCGGGCCTGATCGTCACGCTCGCGAAGATCTGGGACGTCGTGATCGACCCCGTGATCGGGGGCCTGAGCGACCGCGCGCTCGCCCGTTCCGGATCGCGCCGTGGGCCGATGCTCGTCGGCGCGATCGGGCTGCCGATCGCGTTCACGCTCACCTTCGCCGTCCCGGCCGGGCTCGCGCCCGCGGCCGCGGGGACCTGGGTCGTCGTCGCCTTCATCGCGGCCGCGACGTTCTTCAGCCTGTTTCAGGTGCCCTACATCGCGCTCCCGGCGGAGCTCACCGACGGCTACGGCGAGCGCACGCGCCTCCTCACCTGGCGCGTGGTCGTGCTCACGCTCGCGATCCTGCTCTTCGGCGCGGGCGGGCCCGAGCTGCGCGGCCTGTTCCCGGACAATCCGCTGCTCGGGTACCTCGTCATGGCGGTCGTGGCGTCGATCGTGCTCTGCGCGGGGCTCTGGATCGCGAGCACGGTCGCTCCGCGGGGCGCGCGGCCCGTCGCGGCCGCTGCCTCCTCGGTGAGTAACGGCCCGGATCAGCGCTTCCTCGGGCACTACCGCGCGGGCGTCGCCGCGCTCAGGGAGAGCCAGCCGTTCCGCGCGCTGCTCGCGACGTTCATGATCCAGGGGCTCACCACGGGGCTCATGCTCGCCGGCGCCCAGTTCGTCGCGACCTGGGTGCTGCGCGACGAGGGCGCCGTCACGATCCTGTTCGTCGCGCTCATCGCGCCCGCGCTCCTCGTCGCGCCGCTGTGGCGCGTCGCGGCAGACCGCATCGGCAAGGAGCGCGCGTTCCGGATCGCGAGCGTCCTGTTCCTGATCGCGACGCTACTCCTCGTCGGGATGCTGTGGGCGCCAGGCTGGTGGATCGTCGCGCCGGTCGCCCTCGCCGGGGCCGCCTACGCCGGCATGCAGACCCTGCCCATGGCGATGCTGCCCGACGTCATCGCGCACGACGGCGGCGACCGCGCCGGGGTGTTCGGCGGCGTCTGGACCGCGGGCGAGACCGCCGGCATGGCGCTCGGGTCGACCGTGCTCGCTCTCTCGCTCGCGGCGACGGGATACGTCGAGTCGGTCGCGGGGCAGGTCGTCGAGCAGCCGAGCACCGCCGTCGCCGCGATCGCGCTGTGCTTCAGCCTGATCCCGGCGCTGCTCATGCTGCTCAGCCTCGTGACGCTCGGCCGCTACCGGCTGCGGGAGCAGGACATCACGGGCGCCGGGGCGCCGCGGTGAGCGACGCGGCGCGGGTGCCCGGGTCCGGATCCGGATCCGGACCCGGGTCCCAGCTGGGCGCGGAGTCCCGGGAGATCCTCGCGCGGCTCGCCGAGCTCCGCGCGGCCGACGCCCCGACCCACGGCGGCCGGGTCCTCTCGTACGTCTACGACGCGGGCGACCCGGAACTCGACGAGCTCGCCGACCTGGCGGCCTCTGCGGCCCGCCCGCTCAACGGCCTGGACCCCACGACGTTCACCTCGATCGCCGCCATGGAGCGCGATCTCATCGCGTTCATGCGGGCGGCACTCGGCGGCGATCGGCCCTCGCGGGCGCGGGGCCCGCGGGTGGTCGGCAGCGTCACGAGCGGCGGCACGGAGAGCTGCCTGCTCGCGGTGAAGACGGCGCGGGATCTGTGGCGGGCAGCGAACCCGAGCGCGCGGAACCCGAGCGCGCGGAACCCGCAGGGCATCGCCGAGCGGCCCCAGCCCCGCCCGCGACTCGTCACCGCGACGACGGCGCACGCCGCCTTCCAGAAGTCCGCGCGCCTCTTCGACCTGGACTGGGATCCCGCGCCGTGCGAGGCCGACGGCAGCGTGCGCGCCTCCGAGCTGATCGAACGCCTGGGTGACGACGTCGCGCTCGTCGTCGTTTCGGCTCCCGCATACCCGACCGGCGCGATCGACCCGATTGCCGAGGTCGCGGCGGCCGCGGCGGCCCGCGGGATTCCCTGCCACGTCGACGCCTGCTTCGGCGGCCTCGCGCTACCGTGGTGGCCGGGAGTTCCCGCGTGGGACTTCCGGGTACCAGGGGTCACGAGCATCTCGGCCGACCTGCACAAGTTCGGGTACGCGCCGAAGGGCGTCTCCGTGCTGCTGCACCGCGGCAGGTCGCGGCACCGCGCGCAATTCTTCGCCACGACCGGGTGGCCCGGCTATCCGGTCGTGAACCCGACGCTGCTCGGCTCGCGCTCGGCATCGCCGACGGCCGCGGCCTGGGCAATCACGCAGCGGCTCGGGCTCGCGGGATATGCGGGCCTCACCGCGGCCTGCGTGCGCGCAAGCGAGGCGCTGCAATATGCCGCTCGCGGCATAGGCGGCCTCGCCGTGCTGGGATCCCCGGTGGGGCCGGCATTCGCCGTGGTCGCCGACGACTCGGTTCCCGCATCCGGGCGCGTCGACCCGCACCACCTGGCCGACGAGGTCGCGCGGCTCGGCTTCCGGATCCAGCACCAGCCCGGGCTCACCCAGGCCAACGGGGTCCGGATCCCGCACTCGGCGCACCTCACGATCATGCCCGTGACCGAGCGCTCGGTTCCCGAGCTGTCGGCGGCGCTCACCCGGGCGGCAGACGCGGTGCGGGGTAGGCCGCGCGCGAGCGCGCGCGTGGAGCTGGCGGCGCTCACCGCGCTCGGCTACGGCCCAGGCGGCAGGATCCCGAGCCCCGAGACGGCGTGGCGGATCCTGCGCCTCGCGGGCGCAGGGAGGGTCGCCTCCGGCGGTCTGCCGCCGAGACTCGCGACGCTCATGTCGCTCGCGGAGTCGCTGCCGCCGCGGGTGGCCGAGGCCCTCCTCACGGAACTCCTCGCGAGGGCGAGCGAGCCGAAGTAGCTCGCCAGGACAGCCCCGCTATCCGCCGATTCGCGTTTTCCATCGAACCATGCCTAGCATCAGGCTATGAGTAAGGCTACGGGCGTTGTTCAATTTTCTGAGGCCATTGGCCACGCGAAGGATACGCACGACAGCGTCGCGGTCTTGCTTGGGAATGGCTTCAGCATTGATTTTGACCCGGTGTTCTCGTACGACTCCCTGGCCGAGAAAGCCGATCTGGCTCGGTTGCACTGCGATTCGGAATCGCTGTTCACATCGCTCGACTCGCCAAGCTTTGAGCTGGCGATCGAGCGCCTCAGGCGCGCCGCGAGGATCATCTCTCTGTACGAGGACGATCCCGAGATCTCTGATCTCCTCCACGCCGATGCCGAGGTCATCCGACACGCCTTGCCGACGGCTCTCGCCGAACTGCACCCACAGAAGTCAACCGTGGTGGACCCCAAGCTCTATGCGAGCGCACAAGACTTCCTCAGTCACTTCTCTGAGTACTTCACCCTCAATTACGACATTCTCCTCTACTGGACGCTCATGAGCTCCGGGCACAGACCCTTCCGCCGAGACGACGGGTTCAGGGGCGCGAACGGCGATCTGGCCTGGCAGCGAACCCCTGCACAGAATGTGCACTACCTCCACGGGGCCCTGCATCTCTTCCAGGAGCTCGACGGGACACTCCGCAAGCTCAGTTATTCCAGGGACGGCGCACTCGTCAACGCCGTCAAGAATCGCATCGAGGCAGACGAATTCCCGCTCTTCGTCTCCGAGGGCACCTGCACGGCGAAAGCCGAATTCGTGGAACGCCACCCCTACCTCAGGGAGGCCCATCGTCGGCTCCGAGCAGGACGGGGAGCTCTTTTTCTGCACGGGGTCTCACTGTCTGAGCATGACGACCACATCTTCGAGCTCATTGAGGACCCTGACTGCGACATCGAGACCCTCTACGTAGGTATTCACGGCTCCGCCAGGAAACGAAGCACGCGGCACACCCGCCAGCGAGCGAACCTCATCAGCGAACGTCGACGAGAAAACGGAGGTCGTGACCTGGACGTGAGGTTCTACGACTCTGCTTCGGCAAACGTGTGGAGAGACTAGGTCTCTCCGGTTACCGAACGCGCCCGCCGAGCGCGCGCTCGTCGCGCTTGCCGCTCGCGTCCTGGCGGAGCTCCTTGGGGAGCGAGAAGACGAGGTCCTCCTCGGCCGTGACGGTCGCCTCGACGTCGCCGTAGCCGGCGTCGGCCAGGTCGTCCAGCAGCTCCTGTACGAGCACCTCGGGCACGGAAGCCCCGCTCGTGACGCCGATCGTGCGGACGCCCTCGAGCCACTCCTGCTTGACCTCGCTTGCGAAGTCGACGCGGTAGGCGGCCTTCGCGCCGTACTCGAGCGCGACCTCCTTGAGGCGCACCGAGTTCGAGGAGTTCGAGGAGCCGACCACGAGCACGAGGTCGGCCTGCGGGGCGATCTTCTTGATCGCGACCTGGCGGTTCTGCGTCGCGTAGCAGATGTCGTCGCTCGGCGGATCCTGCAGTTTCGGGAAGCGCTCGCGGAGTCGGCGCACCGTCTCCATCGTCTCGTCGACGGAGAGCGTGGTCTGCGAGAGCCACACGAGGCGCTCCGGATCCTTCACGACGAGACCCTCGACGTCGTCCGGCGAGTTCACGATCGTGATGTGATCCGGCGCCTCGCCGCTCGTCCCCTCGACCTCCTCGTGGCCCGTGTGGCCGATGAGCAGGATCTCCATGTCCTGCTTCGCGAAGCGCACGGCCTCGCGGTGGACCTTGGTGACGAGCGGGCAGGTCGCGTCGATCGCGTGCAGGCCGCGATCGTCGGCCGCCTGCACGACGGCGGGCGAGACCCCGTGGGCCGAGAAGACGACGTTGGCGCCCTCGGGCACCTCGTCGACCTCCTCGACGAAGATCGCGCCCATCTTCTCGAGGGTGCGCACGACGTGCACGTTGTGCACGATCTGCTTGCGCACGTAGACGGGGGCGCCGTAGCGGTCGAGCGCCTTCTCGACGGCCACGACCGCGCGGTCCACCCCGGCGCAGTATCCCCGCGGGGCGGCGAGCAGCACCTTCTTCGCGCCGTCGACCGGCTCGTCCCTCAGCCGCCCGACCTCGCGCCGCATTCTGGGCATCGCGAGACTCACCACGGGCGCACCGATCGTGCGCTGATCCTGAAGCTGACCAGTCATACCTCGAGTCTACCGCGGGCAATGTCAGCGGTCCCCGATAGTGTGGGCGCATGGCAGCGGCAGACACCTCACCGGCGACGCGCGAGGCCCCCTGGCCCGTCGCGCTCATGAGCGAGAAGATCGCAGCGTGGATCGAGCGGCTCGGCCAGGTCTGGATCGAGGGCGAGGTCACGCAGTGGCAGGTCCGGGGCGGGCACGTCTACGGCAAGCTCCGCGACCTGCAGCAGGACGCGACCGTGAGCTTCACCGTGTGGCGCTCCGTCGCGCAGCGCCTCACGAGCGAGTTCGCGCAGGGCGACCGCGTGGTCGCGCTCGTGAAGCCCAACTTCTGGGTCAAGGGCGGATCGCTCACGGTGCAGGTGTTTGACCTCTCCCACGTCGGCATCGGCGAGCTGCTGGAGCGGCTCGAGCGGCTGCGCCGCCAGCTGCAGTCCGAGGGCCTGTTCGACGCGGAGCGCAAGCGCGCCATTCCCTTTCTCCCCTCGCTCATCGGCCTCGTCACCGGCCGCGACTCCGACGCTGAGAAGGACGTGATCCGGAACGCGACGCTGCGGTGGCCGGGCGTGCGGTTCAAGATCCACTACGCCGCGGTGCAGGGCGACCGTGCCGCGGCCGAGGTGAGCGCGGGAATCGAGGCGCTGGATCGGGATCCCGAGGTCGACGTGATCGTCGTCGCGAGGGGCGGCGGCGACTTCCAGAACCTGCTCCCGTTCAGCGACGAGCGGGTCGTGCGGGCCGCGGCCGCGGCGACCACCCCGCTCGTGAGCGCGATCGGCCACGAGGCCGACCGGCCGCTCCTCGACGAGGTCGCGGACCTGCGCGCCTCGACGCCGACCGACGCGGCGAAGCGGATCGTGCCCGACGTGGGCGAGGAGCTCGCCGGGCTCGACCAGGCGCGTGCGCGCCTGAGCGGCAGGCTCGGCCAGCTGCTCGCGCACGAGGCCGACCGGATCGCGCAGCTGCGCGGCCGCCCGGCGCTCGCGATGCCCGAGCGCATCATCGACGACCGTGCCGAGGAGCTCGTGCGCTGGATCGCGCGCGGCACCGAGCTCGCAGAGCGCGGACTCGAGGATCGCGACCGCTCCCTCGCGGAGGCGCGATCCCGCCTCATCGCGCTCTCGCCGAAGGCCACGCTACAGCGGGGATACGCGATCGCGCAGCTCGCCGACGGAAGCGTGATCCGGAGCCCGGAGGATGCGCCTGCGGGCGCGGCGCTGCGGCTCGCGCTCGCCGGCGGGGCGCTCGGCGCTCGCTCGGAGGGGGCGGAGTCAGTCTGAGGCGGTAGGGCGAGTCAGCGGCGGCCGCCGCAGGCTACTGCATCACGAGGCCGCTGCCGTCGCCGTTCATGCGGAACGAGTAACTTGAGTAATCGTCGCCCATGCCGATGTACACGCTGGGCGGCGTGGTCTCGGTCACGGTTCCGTGATCGGAACTGGTCGTCATCGTTCCGCGCGCCACCGAGAGGGTCGCGCCGTCGAGGCTCTCAAGCTCGGTCTGCTTCTTCGCTTCGAGCAGCCCGGGCCAGAACGCTCCCCAGTCGACGTCGGACACCGCGAACTGCTCCTCCACAGACTTGGGCTGAATTAACTTCGCCCCCTGGCGCTCCCAGCTGCCCTTGGAATACCTCCAGCTGTCCGTCGGCAGCTTTCCAGCCTCAATCGGCGCGTCAACGACGAGATAGTCGGCAGAAACGTACACCGAAATCACCTGATCGTGCCCGAGCTTTTCGCTGAGCTTCGCGAGCCCGCGCTCGAGATACTCGGGCTGGCGAAGATCCGCCGAAAACCGCCCCTGCGGGATCGCCTCGACCGTCTCGACGAAGGCCTCCCGGTGCGGGAGCACGACGGCCGCAGCCGCGAGCATCGCGACGACGATGTACAGCGCGAACCTGCCGCCCCTTCCCTTCTTGCGGTGGCTGAGCAGCGGCTTCGCCCGCTTGCCGCCTACGCCCGGGATCCCCTCCTCCTGCTCGAGGATCGGGCCAGCGCTTCCGGCGGGCGGCACCGCGAAGCTCGCCCACTCGGGCGCGGCCGGGCTCTCGTCGGTGAAGGCCAGGTCGGTGCCGCCCTCGACGAGGATCGCGGTGACGATCCGGCTGCCCGGCTGGAAGCGCGGGATCTCGGTGAGGCTGACGATCCGCTTGAGCTTCGTGCGGAACGCCTCGCCGTTCCGCGGCTGCACGGTGAGCGTGATGAGGCACACCGGCTGGTCATTGATCTCGGTCCGGGTCTGCTGCAGGCTATCGACGCGCGCGATCCCCAGTCGCCCCGCTTCGATCGATTCGTTCAGCAGGGCCGGGTCGACGATCTGCGAGCTCCGCATGGCGGCCGCGAGCATGAGGACGACAAAAAACAGCGCTGTGAGCAGCGACCCGACGGTCATGATCCAGACCCCGGCGCCCTCCCCCGCGACGATCATGACGACGATGCCGCCAAGGAGTACGCCGATGCTTGCGGCGAACAGAACCCGAACCATGGGGTAAGTGTATGTGTCGCTTATGAACCTGAAGTGCCGCATCAACAAACTGTCTAAGCGGAACGTGTGTGCAGCGATCCGCCCCGCTCAGCCGCGGCGGGTAAGATTGAGGCCATGTCGGTCTCCTCTGCCCCGGATCCCGCCTCGCTCAGCTACGAGCAGGCCCGCGATGAGCTCATTCAGGTGGTCGGCCGCCTCGAGCAGGGCGGCACCACGCTCGAGGAGTCGCTGCAGCTCTGGGAGCGCGGCGAGGCGCTCGCGGCGCGCTGCGAGGAGTGGCTGCTCGGAGCGCGGAAGCGCCTCGAGGCGGCGCGCACGAACGCGGGCGAAGCCGGCGCTGGCGCCGGCACTGGCGACCGGGACTCCGCCGACTCGACGGGAGGCGCCGAGTAGCCGATGGCGAAGAAGCAGAAGCCCCCGGTCGTCGTCGCTGAGCTCGGGCGCCCCGAGACGCCCGCCGAGACCGCGGCGCGCAAGGCGACGGACAGCCGGCTGTACAAGCAGCGCAAGACCGTCAACAACCTCGTGTTCTCCCTCCTCGTGAGTCTCGGGCTCGTGCTCGTCATCTTCCTCATGGTGCCCCAGGGCAAGGGCGGCTACGCGGAGCACGCCGTCGACGCGCAGAAGCTCGCGGCCGAGGCATCTCCGAGCGCGGGCCGGGATCTCGCAGCGCCCGACGTGCCGGAGGCGTGGAAGGCGAAGTGGGCAGGGCTCAAGAGCTCAGGCGGCGTCACCTACTGGCAGATCAACTACACGACCGTCGACGAAGCTTCGGGGCTGGAGGCCTACGCGAGCGTCGTGCAGGCATTCACCTCAGACGGATCCCCCGTCGACGAGGACTGGATCCTGGGCCAGCTCGAGAACCAGCGCCCGACCGGCGCCGAGGAGATCGGCGGCATCGACTGGATCGCCTACGACCACACGGACCGCGACGCTGACGAGAGCAACATGCTCTTCGGCCTGCAGGGCCAGTGGGAACAGGACGCGATCCTCGTGTATGGAACCGACTCACCCGCCACGATTCGCACACTCGCGGCCGGCGTAGCCGACTCTCTCACCGCAATGAAGGAGAAGTAGCAGATGGCAGCACCTCGAGTCACGCCGCAGCAGGCGTGGGATGCTCTCGCGGCCGGCAACGACCGGTTCATCACGGGCGGCCCCCAGCACCCGCGCCAGGACGTCGAGCGACGACACGAGCTCGCGGGTTCGCAGAACCCCGATGCCGCGCTCTTCGGCTGCGCCGACTCGCGGCTCGCGGCCGAGATCATCTTCGACGCCGGCCTCGGAGACCTCTTCGTCGCCCGCAACATGGGGCACGTCGTCGCGGAGTCGATCACGGCGTCCATGGAGTACGCGGTGTCGAACCTCGGCGTCGCCATCATCATCGTGCTCGCGCACGACTCCTGCGGCGCGGTGGCCGCCGCGATCCAGCAGATGTCGAAGGATCCGGATCCCGTCCCTATCGCCGTGGAGCACACGCTCCAGCCGATCCTGCCCGCCGTGCAGGACATCTGGCTGCGCGAGAAGCGCAACACCCCCTACGTCGAGGCCGGCGGGATCGATGCCGATGCGGTCGGCCGCGTGCACCTCGCGGCCACGGTCAACCAGCTGCTGCGCAGCTCGCGCATCATCAGTGACGCCGTGGCCGAGGGCCGCCTCGGTGTCGTAGGTTGCCAGTATCGTCTGGCAGAGGGACGCGCGGTGCCGATCAGCGCGATCGGCGCGCTCGACGTCGCGCTGCCGGCCTGATCCGGACGCAATCTCCTCCCCTTGCACTTCCATACTCACACTCCAGCGCCCGTCGGTGAGACGGGCCCCACCCACCAACGAAGGATGAACGTGACCGAAGAGATCGAGTACCGCATCGAGCACGACACGATGGGCGAGGTCCGCGTGCCGAAGAACGCGCTCTACGCCGCGCAGACGCAGCGCGCCGTCGAGAACTTCCCCATCTCGGGTTCGGGCCTCGAGCCCGCCCAGATCGTCGCGCTCGCGCGCATCAAGCGCGCGGCGGCCATCGCCAACAAGGAGCTCGGGATCCTCGACGCCCCGATCGCGGACGCGATCGTCGCGGCGGCCGACGAGATCATCGCGGGCGACCACCACGACCAGTTCCCGGTCGACACCTACCAGACGGGATCCGGCACCTCGTCGAACATGAACATGAACGAGGTGCTCGCGACCCTCGCCACGAAGCACCTCGGCGCACCGGTCCACCCGAACGACCACGTCAACGCGTCGCAGTCGTCGAACGACGTCTTCCCGACGTCGGTGCACATCGCCGTCACGGGCGCCCTCATCGAGCAGCTCAAGCCCGCGCTCGCGCACCTCGCCGAGGCGCTCGAGGCGAAGGCCGAGCTGTGGAAGGAGGCCGTGAAGTCGGGCCGCACCCACCTCATGGACGCAACCCCCGTGACCCTCGGCCAGGAGTTCGGCGGCTTCGCCGCGCAGATCCGCTACGGCATCGAGCGCGTCGACGCGGCGCTGCCGCGCGTCGCCGAGGTCCCGCAGGGCGGCACCGCGGTCGGCACCGGGATCAACACCCCGCTCGGCTTCCCCGAGAAGGTTATCGCCGAGATCGCGAACTCGAGCGGCCTCCCCATCACCGAGGCACGCAACCACTTCGAGGCGCAGGCGAACCGCGACGGCCTCGTCGAGGCGTCGGGCGCGCTCCGCACGATCGCGGTCTCGCTCACGAAGATCAACAACGACCTCCGCTGGATGGGCTCGGGCCCCAACACGGGCCTCGGCGAGCTCCACATCCCCGACCTGCAGCCGGGCTCCTCGATCATGCCGGGCAAGGTTAACCCGGTCGTGCCGGAGGCCGTGCTCATGGTGTGCGCGCGCGTCATCGGCAACGATGCGACGATCGCCTGGGCCGGCGCCTCGGGCTCGTTCGAGCTCAACGTGCAGATCCCGGTCATGGGCACCGCCCTGCTCGAGTCGATCCGCCTCCTCTCGAACGCCTCGGTCGTGCTCGCCGACAAAACGATCGCGGGCCTCGAGGCCAACATCGAGCGCGCGGCGGCACTCGCGGGCATGAGCCCGTCGACCGTCACCCCGCTCAACCGCCTCATCGGCTACGAGGCCGCCGCGAAGATCGCGAAGCACTCGGTCGCCAAGGGCATCACCGTGCGCGAGGCCGTCATCGACCTCGGCTACGTGGAGCGCGGCGAGGTCTCCGAGGCCGACCTCGACAAGGCGCTCGACCTGCTCTCGATGACCCACCCGGGCGTCGCCAAGTAGTCGCCCGTGCGCACAGCCGCGGCCCGGGATCCCGTGCGGATCCCGGGCCGCGGCTTTTGGTGCGCGGCGCGGATGGTCTGGGTTCCTCTGCGTGGCCCCGCCGGTCGGTCGCGGTCGGTCGGCTCCGGCCGCCGAGCACTGGCCCGAGTCGGCCGTAAGGCCCCATTCCCGCGGCCGAGTCGGCCGTAAGGCCCCAATCACGCTCGCGAAAGGGGCCTTACGGCCCACTCGGCGGGGGCAGTAGTGCAGGCGCGGATACGGACGCGGGTCAGCGAGGGTCAGCGTGCACATCCTCCTTCGCACGCCCCCGAGCTCGAGTGGGCCCGAAAGCCCCATTCCCGCGGCCGAGTCGGCCGTAAGGCCCCAATCACGCCCGCGAAAGGGGCCTTACGGCCCACTCGACCCGGGTGGCCGACGGGCGGGGAACAGCGCGGAGCGCGAGCGCGAGCGCGATCCCGCATCGAGGCCCGCGCTCGCGGCCCGCACCGCGGGACCCGCGGGCGCGCGCTCGCTACTCCCTCTACCCCGCGTAAGCGCCGAGTGGGCCCGAAAGCCCCATTCCCGCGGCCGAGTCGGCCGTAAGGCCCCAATCACGCTCGCGAAAGGGGCCTTACGGCCCACTCGACCCGGGCAAGGGTAAAGCGGACGCCGATGAGCCTGGGGCACGTGCGCCCGCACGACACCGCCAGCGCGAGCGCCACGCTGAGCCCCTGATCAGAGCGGTGCGATTAGGCTGTGTCCGTGATGCCTGCCCACTCCGTTGCCGATGGAATCCGCGCGCTTGCGCTCTCGTTCGGGGCCGGCTTCGCCCGCGCCCGCGGCTGGGAAACCGCATACGAACGGGCCAATCGCCCCCTCATGGAGCTCGCAGAGATGCAGCCGGTCACGGCGGCCTGGTGGCGTGAGCGGCGCAAGACGGCAGGCGACTTCTGGTACCTCGCGCTCGGCGATTCGACCGCGCAGGGCATCGGCGCGAGCGTGCCCGGCCGCAGCTACGTCGGGCAGCTCACCGAGCGCATCGAGCGCGAACTCGGCGCGCCGATCCGGGTCACGAACCTCGGGGTCTCGGGCGCCACGACCGCGCTCTGCCTGCGCGATCAGCTCCCCAAGGCCGAGAAGTTCCTCGCGAAGAAGCCCGATCTCGTGACCATCGACATCGGCTCGAACGATATCGCGGCGTGGGATCCCGTCGCCTTCCACCGCAACATCTCGCGCATCTTCGACCCGCTGCCCCGGCACACGATCGTGGGCGAGCTCCCCTGCTTCCACCTGCCGCGCAACGACCGGAAGGTCGCCGAGGCCAACGCGATCCTGCACACGATCGCGGCGGACCGCGGGCTGCGGGTCGTGCCGCTGCACGACGCGACCGAGGCGCGCGGCCTCCTCGGCGTCCTCACCGAGTTCGCGCAGGACGCCTTCCACCCGAACGACCGCGGCTACGAGATCTGGGCCGACACGTTCTGGCCCGCCGTGAGCGAGCGCGTGGCCCAGGTCGCGCGCGAGAAGCGCGAGAAGAGCGAGAAGCGCGAGAAGGCCGAACGGGTGCCGCAGGCCCAGTAGCCCGCGACACCCGTTCACAGCAGGGATCCGGATCCGGACCCGGTCAAAGTTCCGGATCCGGCCCCGCCTCCTAGTCCTCCAGCAGCTCCGTGACGAGCGCCGCGATCTCGCTGCGCTCGGAGCGAGCGAGGGTGACGTGCCCGAACAGGCGGTTCCCCTTCAGCCGCTCGATCACGGCGGCGATCCCGTCGTAGCGCCCCACGCGCAGGTTGTCGCGCTGTGCGACGTCGTGGGTCAGCACGACGCGCGAGTTCTGCCCGATCCGGCTGAGCATCGTGAGCAGCACCCCGCGCTCGAGCGACTGTGCCTCGTCGACGATCACGAAGGCGTCGTGCAGCGAGCGGCCGCGGATGTGCGTGAGCGGCAGCACCTCGACGAGCCCCCGCGCCATGACCTCGTCGAGCACGTTCTCCGAGACGATCGAGCCGAGCGTGTCGTAGACCGCCTGGGCCCACGGATTCATCTTCTCGGCGTGGTCGCCAGGCAGGTAGCCGAGCTCCTGGCCCCCGACCGCGTAGAGCGGGCGGAACACCATGACCTTGCGGTGCTGGCGCCGCTCGAGCACGGCCTCGAGGCCTGCGGCGAGCGCGAGCGCCGACTTGCCCGTGCCCGCGCTTCCGCCGAGGGAGACGATCCCGATCTGCGGGTCGAGCAGCAGATCGATCGCGAGCCGCTGCTCGGCGCTGCGCCCCGAGACGCCGAAGACCTCACGGTCGCCGCGCACGAGGCGGATCCCGCCGGAGCCATCGGTGCGGCCGAGCGCCGACCCGCGCGGCGAGGAGAGCACGAGGCCGGTGCCGCGGGGCAGAACCGCGGACTCCTCATTGCCGTCGATGCGCTCGTCCTCCCAGAGGATGCGCATCTCCTCCTCGTCGAGGGCGAGCTGGGCGGTCCCGGTGTAGGCGTCGTCGCGCGCGAGCTCCGCGCGGTACTCCTCGGATCCGAGGCCGAGGGCCGCGGCCTTGAGGCGCATGGGCAGGTCCTTCGAGACGACCGTGACGTTCAGGCCGTCCGAGGCGAGATTCTGGGCAACCGCGAGGATCCGAGTGTCGTTGTCGCCGAGGCGCATCCCGGAGGGAAGGGACTCGATGCTCGAGTGGTTGAGCTCCACGCGCACGCTGCCGCCGGCGTCGCCGACGGGCACCGGGAAGTCGAGGCGCAGGTGCTGGTCCCGGAGCTCGTCGAGGATCCTGAGCGCCCGGCGCGCGAAGTACCCGATCTCGGGATCGTGGCGCTTGCGCTCGAGTTCCATCACGACGACGACGGGGAGAACCACTGAGTGTTCAGCGAAACGGAAGAGCGCCGCCGGGTCGCTCAGCAGGACTGAGGTGTCGAGCACATAGGTGCGCAGTGCCTCGTCGGCGGGTCCGGCGCTCTCGCGGGCGGCGGACTTCTCGGTTGCGGTGTGTTGGGTCTCGGCCACGATGGCTCCTCTGCCCCGGGGCGAGCGCCCCGGCTCAGCGAGGGGAGGAGGTTCCGGGTCGAATGCCCCCGGGGTCCGGCCGGGTGGGGCCGTGCCTCACCCGGATCGATCCGTCCGCACCTCGATCGGGCACCCTGCCCGATGAATCACACGTTACGCTGACTGCGCCAAAGCTTTGGTCCTGACACGCGTGCAGTCAGGTGAACGGTCCGCGGCCGGTGGAAGAACTCCTGCTTGCGGCGCGGCTACGCGCCGGCCGCTTGTGCGGGTTCCACAGCCCGCCTTGCGCCGCGTCGTCATCCGGTATTCTGTCCCTTGCGATACTGCAGTCGGGGGACGGATCGCGTTCCTTGGCGAGAACTCGATAGGAGCACCCCCTTGCGCACGATCGACTGGGTCGACGGAGCCATCGAACTCATTGACCAGACGCTCCTCCCCCACCGGCTCGAGATCCGGCGGGTCACGGAGCTTCCCGAGCTGATCGACGACATCCAGCGCCTCGCGGTGCGCGGTGCGCCCGCGCTCGGCGTCGCGGGCGCGATGGGAGTCGCGCTCATCGCCGCGAGCGTTGCAGCGGCCGATGGCGACGAGGAGCTGGATCGCGATGAGGTCCGCCGCCAGGCGGCGCTGCTGCGCGAGGCCAGGCCGACCGCCGTAAACCTCTCCTGGGGCGTGGATCGCGCCCTCACGAAGCTCGACGAGGGCGCCGACGCGATCCTCGCCGAGGCCCTCCTGATCCGCGACGAGGACATTGCCGCGTGCGTCTCGATGGGCCTGCGCGGAGCCGAGCTGACGCGCGAGCTCACCGGCAAGGATCGCGTGCGCGTCATGACGATCTGCAACACGGGCAGCCTCGCGACGGTCGAGCGCGGCACGGCGCTCGGCGTGATCCAGACGCTGCTCGAGCAGGACTCGCTCGAGGAGGCGCTGCCGCTCGAGACGCGGCCGCTGCTGCAGGGCGCGCGCCTCACGGCGTGGGAGCTGCAGCGCATGTCCGCCCCGTTCCGCCTGCTCATCGACTCCGCCGGCCCCTTCCTGCTTTCGCGCGGGATCGCCGACGCCGTGTTCATCGGCGCCGACCGGATCGCCGCGAACGGCGACTCAGCAAACAAGATCGGCTCGTTCTCGCTCGCCCTCGCCGCGCAGCACGCCGGCGTACCGTTCATCGTCGTCGCGCCCGAGTCGACCATCGACATGGCGACGGCGAGCGGCGCAGACATCGAGATCGAGGATCGCGGTGCGGCGGAGGTTGCCGGGTTCGGCGGCGTTCGCACGGCCCCCGAGGGGGTCGACGCGGTCAACCCGGCGTTCGACGTCACGCCGCACGAGCTCATCACCGCCATTGTGACGGAGCGACGCGTGATCCTGCCGCAGCGGGGCGAGAGCCCGCACACGGTTTCGCTCGACGCGCTCCGCTCGTAGAGTCGTATCAATCGCGCGCTCTTCGGCGCAGAAACTTCGAATACCCCAGTTCACCCTGAAAGGAACAGAATGTTCTTCACCAAGCGCCGCGTCCGTGCGGCCGTTATTGCTGGCGCCGCTGCGTCCGCGCTTCTCCTGACCTCCTGCTCGGGCGGCGGCGACAAGGGCGGCGACGCGAGCGCTGACGGCCCGCAGTTCATCTACATCACGAGCGACCCGATCGGGCAGAACGAGTTCCTGAAGTCGGGCAAGACCGGCATCGAGAACGTCGCCGAGGAGTTCGAGGGCACCTCGAAGACGTACGAGTCGAAGGACGACGCGACCCGCCGCTCGAACCTCGAGGCAGCGGTCGCCGCGGCGCCCGAGGTCATCGTGATGCTCGGCTTCCAGTTCGAGGACGTCGCCCTCGAGCTCGCCGAGCAGAACCCGCAGCAGAAGTTCCTGCTCATCGACACCGCCGTCGATGGCGCTCCGGACAACCTCTACCAGGCGAGCTTCCGCGAGTACGAGCCCTCCTACCTCCTCGGCATCGAGGCCGCCATGCTCACGCAGGCGAACAAGGTCGGATCGGTCATCTCGGTCGACATCCCGCTGCTGCACAAGTACTCGGAAGGCTTCGCCGAGGGCGCGAAGAGCGTCAAGCCGGACGTCTCGGTCGAGGGCCCGCAGGTCATCGGCGGCGACAACCCGTTCGCCGACCCGGGCCGCGGCAAGGAGCAGGCCATCGCGTTCGCCGACACCGGCGTCGACCAGGTCTTCGCCGTGGGCGCCGGATCGAACGGCGGCATCATCGAGGCCGCGTCCGAGAAGGGCTTCTCGGCCTACGGCGTCGACGCGAACCAGTGCCCGATCGCACCGGGCGCCGTCGTCGACGGCACCATCAAGGCCGTGGACAAGGTCGTCGAGACCGTCGTTGGCGAGATCATGGACGGCAAGAGCGTGTCCGAGGCGACCTCGTCGTTCGGCCTCAAGGAGGAGGGCATGACGATCGTCAGCCTCACCGAGGACGCCGCCGACTCGCAGTGCACCGTCATGGAGAACCAGGACGTGCTCGACAAGGTCACGCAGGTGCGCGATGACATCGTGAGCGGCAAGCTCGAGATCAAGGATCCCGCGGCCTAAGCGGGAGACACCGGATCCGGTGCGCGGCGGCCCCTCGGCGGTCGCGCACCGGATCCACACCCGGCGCTCCTCGCGCCGACTCACCCCGAATCACCCAGATTCACCCCGAATCACCCAGATTCACCCCGACTCGCTCGGAACACGCAACACGGACTCGAACGAAGGAGCGGGCATGGCGGCCGAAGTCAGCATGCGCGGAATTACGAAGCGCTTCCCAGGCGTGCTCGCGGACGACAACGTCGACATCGAGGTCGAGCAGGGCGAGATCCACGCCCTCATGGGCGAGAACGGCGCGGGCAAGTCGATCCTCATGTCGATCCTCGCCGGCGTCTTCCAGCCGGACGAGGGCGAGATCCTGATCCGGGGCAAGAAGACCAAATTTGCGTCCCCGCTCGACGCGATCGACGCCGGCATCGGCATGGTGTTCCAGTCCTTCAAACTCTTCCCGTCGCTCACGATCGCGGAGAACGTCGTGTTCCGCAGCGAGCCGACGAAGCGCGGGCTCATCGACCGCAGGGCGGCGAACCGGCAGGTCGCCGACATCGCCGAGCGATACGGGCTCGCGATCGATCCCTCCGCTCGGGTCGACTCGGTCCCGGTCGGTGTGCTGCAGCGCGTCGAGATCGTGAAGGCCCTGTACCGCGACGCGCGCGTCCTGATCCTGGACGAGCCCACCGCCGTGCTCACCCCGCAGGAGACTGAGCGCCTGTTCGATGTGCTCCGCGCGCTGAAGGCCGATGGCCGCACGATCATCCTGATCACCCACAAGCTTGGCGAGGTCATGGCGATCTCGGACCGCGTCACGGTGCTCCGCGACGGCCGCAACGTTGCGAGCCTCGTCACCGCCGAGAGCTCGCCGCAGGAGATCACGCGGCACATGACGGGCCGCGACGTCGACCTTTCGACGCCTCCCCCCGCGAACCCGCCGGGCGAGGTCGCCCTCGACGTCGCAGGGCTCACCGTGCCCGGACCAGGCGGGCGCAACCTCGTCGAGGACGCGAGCCTCAGCATCCGCGCCGGCGAGGTCGTCGGCATCGCAGGCGTCGCGGGGAACGGGCAGGTCGAGCTCGCCGAGGCGATCATCGGCATGCGCCGCGCGCAGTCCGGCACGGTGACCGTGACGGGCACGGATCTCAGCGCGGCCTCGATCGCCGACCGCCGCGACGGCGGGATCGCCTACATCCCCGAGGACCGCCACGCGGTCGGCAGCGCCGGCACGGCCGACGCGATCGACAACCTCGCCTTCGGCCACCACCGCTCGGCCCCGATCATGAAGGGCGGGCTTCTTTCGCGCCCCGCGATGCTCGAGCACGCGAAGCGGCTGATCGCGCGGTTCGGCGTCAAGATCGCCGGCCCCTCGACCCCCGTCGGCACGCTCTCGGGCGGCAACCTGCAGAAGGTCGTCGTCGCCCGCGAGCTCGACTACGGCTCCCCCGTACTCATTGCGGAGCAGCCGACCCGCGGCGTCGACATCGGCGCGATCGAGTCGATCCACCGCGAGCTCTGCGAGTACCGCGACGGCGGCGGCGCCCTCCTCCTCATCTCGGCAGAGCTCAGCGAGATCATGTCGCTCTCCTCCCGCATCCTCGTGATGTTCGAGGGCCGGATCGTTGCCGAGGTGCCGAAGGAGGAGGCGACGGAGGCCCAGCTCGGCCTCTACATGGCCGGCCACGAACCGGAGGAGCGGCACAGGCCGGGATCCTTCGCCGCAGCTCAGAGGGAGACGGCACGATGAGCGCTCTGTCCAAGTTCGGCCGCTGGCTCGCGGGCCCGATCCCGATCTCCGTGATCCTCGCGCTCCTGATCGGCGCGTGCTTCATGCTCATTGCGGGCGTCGACCCGCTGAGCGGGTACGCGGCGATGGCGAACGGATCGTTCGGCTCGGGCGCCGGCATCGCGAACCTGCTCCAGCGGGCCGTCCCCATCATCGGCATCGGCATCGCGATCGCAGTCGCCTTCCGCGCCGGGATCCTGAACCTCGGCACCGAGGGGCAGGCCGGGCTCGGCGCGCTCGCGGGCGGCTTCGTCGCGATCTACGTCCCCGGTCCCCCGCTCCTCATCACACTGCTCGCCGTCGTCACCGCCGTGGCCGTTGGCGCGGCCTGGGGCCTCATCGCGGCACTCCTGCAGAACCTGCTCGGCGTGCCGATCCTGCTCTCGACGCTGCTCCTCAACTACCCGGCGCGCTACTTCTCGTCGTGGTTCATCCGCTTCCGGCTGGACGAGCCGAAATCGACGCTCGTGGCCAGCGAGCAGGTGCGCCCCGAGGTGCAGTTCGGCATGCTCGTGCCGCGCGACTCGGCGTTCGCCGAGACCCTGCGCGACACCTTCGGCCCGACGAACCCCATCACGATGGTCCTCACGGGCGTCAACTGGTCGATCGTGGTCCTCATCCTGGTCATCGTCGGAGCGATCTTCATGAACCGCCGCACGCGCTACGGCTTCGAGTCGGGCCTGAGCGGCCAGAACCCCGAGTTCGTGCGCTACGGCGGCGTGAAGCCCGGCCCGCTCGTGGTGCGCACGATGGCGCTCTCGGGCGGCCTCGCCGGCCTCTTCGGCCTCATGCTCACGATCGGCGCCCCCAACACGCGCCTCATCGAGGGATCCTTCGTCCAGACCAACTTCGCCTGGACCGCGCTCCTCGTCACCCTGCTCGCGCTCTACCGCCCGATCGGCATCGTGATCGCGGGCCTCTTCTTCGCCGCGATCATGGTCGGAAGCGACGCGATGGGCCGCGAGCTCGGCCTCTCGCCCCAGATCGCCGCCGTCATCCAGGCCCTCGTCATCATCCTCCTCGCCTTCCGCGTCGCGCTCCCCCGCTTCAGGAAGCGCGGCGGCGCCGTATCGTCCGAGCCAGCGCTCGACGGCCCACCCGTCGCCGGCGGCGCCGCAGGCGTCGCTCCGGTGCTTCCTCCCGCCGTGCCGGATCCTGATCCAGACCCGGATCCCGACTCGGATCCCGACTCGGATCCCGACCTCGGGCCCGATCCGAAGCACGCTGCGAAGGAGTCGGCACGATGAACTTCCTCGATCTCTTCACCGAAGACCTCATCGGCTCGGTCCTGCGCGCACTCATTCCGATCCTGCTCGCGGCGCTTGGCGGCATGCTCGCCGACCGCGCGGGCATCTTCAACATCGGACTCGAAGGCATGCTGCTGATCGGCGCGTTCACGGGCGTGGCCGCGTCGTTCTTCACGCACAACTGGCTCGTGGGCGTGCTCGTCGCCATGGTGTCCGGTGCGCTGTTCTCCCTCATCCTCGGCTACGGCACGGTGTACCGGAAGGGCGACCCGATCGTGCTCGCGATCGCGATGAACATCCTCGCGGTCGGCATGACGAGCTTCCTCCTCGTGGCCATCTTCAACGTGCAGGGCGTCTTCCAGGATCCGGGCATCGACGGCATCCCGACCTGGCGCATCCCGTTCCTCGCGGACATCCCCTGGATCGGGCCCTTGTTCGCGCTCACTCCTCTCGGCTATCTCGCGCTCCTGCTCGTTCCGATCCTGTGGGTCGTGCTGTTCCGCACGCCCGTCGGCCTCCGCCTGCGCGGCGTTGGCGAGCGCCCGCTCGCGGCGGCAACGATGGGTGTCGACCCGCAGCGCTACCAGCTGGGGGCGGTCATTGCCTCGGGCGCCCTCGCGGGCCTCGGCGGCGCGCAGCTCGCTCTCGGCAACGTGGTGCAGTTCACCGAGAACATGTCGGCCGGCCGCGGCTGGATCGCGGTCGTCGCCGTGATGCTCGCGCGCGCCCACCCGGTCGGCGTGCTCGCGGCAGCGCTCCTCTTCGGCCTCGCCGACGGCGTCGGTTTCCGCCTGCAGTCCTTCGGGCTCCCGCAGCAGCTCACCGACGCGGGCCCGTACGTGGTGACCCTCATCGTCCTCATCTTCATGAGCCGCCGCTTCAAGCGCGCGAAGGAGGCCGCGGTCGCGTGAGCGCTCAACCTTCCGCGGCGCTGCCGCCCGAGGCGGCCGCCTGGGTCGACCGGCTCGGCCTCGAACCGCTCGAGCACGAGGGCGGACTGTTTCGCCGGATGCACCTCGACGATCACTCGAGTGCCATCTACTACCTCCTTGCGTCTCCGGACTTCTCGGCGCTCCACGCGCTCGATTCTGTCGAGGTCTATCACTGGTATGCGGGTTCGCCGTTGTCGCTACTCCTGCTCCACCCTGATGGGCGCTCGGAGGAGGTGCTTCTCGGCCCGGATCACGAGGCCGGCCAGCTCCCGCAGGCGGTCGTCCCTCCCGGCGTCATGCAGGGATCCTCTCCGCTTGGGGAATGGTCGCTGATCGGCACGACCATGTCTCCTCCGTTCCATTGGGAAGGCTTTGAACTGGGTGAGCGCGAAACGCTTGTCGCGCGCTACCCGGATTCGGCCAGCAGAATTGCTGAACTCACCAGAAATTTGCACTAGGTCCCCTGATCAGCGCGATTTTTGCGACGAGCGTCTCTTTCTGGCGCGTGTGAACCTCTCCGGCATTTTTGCACTGTAGAGTGCTGCCATGACCGATGCAAGAATTGTGCGCACGCGCGCCGCACTGCACGCAGCAGTGCTTGAGCTCGCAGCGCAGAAACCGGTCCCCGAAATTTCGGTCTCGGAGCTCGCACAACTGGCCGGCATCAACAGGGTGACGTTCTACAAGCATTTCTCCTCTCCCGCCGAGACGCTAACCTCGGCGCTGAGCCGCGAGCTCGACCCGGCTCTCGATTACTTCATCGCCCGCTACGCGAAGCACGACGACGATCCGCTGCAGGTCTTCCTCTCGAGCGTCGACCTGATCCTGGACCACGTCGAGCGCCGACGCAGCATCTACGTACTCTCCAACACCTCCGCTCACGACGGCACGATCCCGAATCTGCTGGCCGATCATTTTGCGGAGACACTGACGGAGTTTCTGAAGCACCGCGCCCAGCTCGATCCCCCGACGCCCGCCTTCGACCCGCCGGTGGCGGCCAGTTACTTCGCCCACGGCATGTGCGGCGCGATCCGCGCGTGGATCACGGAGGGCGGCGAGGATCGAGAGGGCTTTCTTCGCTCCCTCATCGCCTTTGTGCCTGACTGGTGGTTCCCAAAGCAATCTTCGGGCTCTGCGTCCGAGAAGGACGCGCTCGCGAGCTAGGCTTTCCCGGCGTCGTGGCGGAACCCTCGCAGATCAGCCACCCCGCGCGCCCCGTTCCGGATCAGGCCTGCGCCTCCCGATTCCTCCTCTCTCTCGCTGGGGCGAGCTGCTGCCACCGCCGTGGCGCGAACTGCCCCGTCAAAATGAGCACGGCGATCGTTGCCGCGACGGCGATCCACCCCGCGACGCCAAGCGGAGCCGCAAGCGCGGGAAGCGGCTGGCTACCCGCCGAGTAGAGCATCAGGTAGAGCCCCCCTGCCGCGTTGAGCGCACCGTGGGCGAACGCGGCAGGCCACACCGACCCGGTGCGCAGTCGCATCCACCCGAGCAGAGCGCCCCAGAGCGTGCACGCCACGGCCATGAGTGCGACGCCTCGCCAGTCGGTGAGCCCAAAGTTGTACCCGAGCAGCAGCAGTGGCGAATGCCAGACCCCCCAGATCACACCTGAGATGATGAGCGCTGGCCAGGTCCCGAGAGGGAGCAGGTGTGGCAGCAGCCACCCACGCCATCCAATTTCCTCCCCGGCCGCAGGAATCGCGTTGATCACCGCACCGAACGGGATCATCAGCAGTTGCACGACGATGAGCATGCCCACCGGAGGAAGCGCCTTGATCGCCTCGCTTCCCGCTGCGGCCGGGAGCGACTCCCAGATGGTCTCGAGGTAGCCCGAGAACCCGACAAGATCGAGCGCGAGCCACCCGAAGGCCGCCGCGATCCCGACCGATGCGGCGACGAGGAGCGGCACTGCAACGATCACGGAGACGCTCCACCAGACCAGGCGCTTCACCGGCCGAAAGGGCCAGATCCCGAGCGACCTCAGGCTCCCCCTCCGAGGTTCGCGCATGATGAGCATTGTGGACACGGCTGCGATCGTCGGGGTGAACATCATCACCGCTCCGATCACCGGGAGGAGCATCGGGAACATCGGGTCCCCCGGGCCGGTCGCCCAAAGCGGGATCGCGACGAGCCAGGCGAGACCAAGCGCAAGCACGACGAACAGTCCGACCGACGCCCAGTTGACCCGAGGAGTGACCTCAGCGCTCATTTTCTGCCACCTCGCTCCGCTCATTGGCGCGGATCAGTTCTGCGGCCAGGAGCGCCGCTCCGCGGTCGGCGCCTTCGACGGTCACCACAAACGCTCTCCCTGTTTTCCTCACGACCTTCATCCCCTGGCCCCCGCGAAGCACCAGTGCCGTTACGCCCGGGGCCCACCGCAGGCCCCAGCCGCCGAACTCAGCAAAGGGCTCAAAGTCGCGAACTTCGACGCGCTCGATCTCGTTGAGGGGGATCCGGAACTCAGGCCATCCGCTCCACGATCTCGCTTCAAACCCCGAAGCGTCGACGCGCACGCGAAACCATGAGGTGAGCGCCATCAAGAACGCCAGCAGGAGCGCGACGGCAATAAGGATCAGGCCGACGGGCGGTCCGCTCATCGACATCGCAATACCCGCTCCCAACGTCATCACACTGAGCCACGTCATCACGATCACGAACGCCGGACGCGGTCGCGCGACTCCGAGCCACACTGCCCGCTCAGTGGAACCCAGCTCGATCGGAGCTGCGTCGCTCGACTCGCCGGCAGTCACCTCAACCGCGGGCTGGCATAGCCAGCCGAGAACGCCCGCGGCCACGGCAAGCCCGAGCGAGAGCCCCAGCACTCCCCAGATGCCGCCCGCGCCAGCCGCCTCGACCTGGTCGAGCTGCAGCACGGCGGTACCCACGGCAATACCCTCGATAAATGTGACGTTTCCGAGCACAAATGCTGCCATGAAGCGGTGCGTCGGTGCCCACACCCCATGCATACTGCCCCGCCTGCGCGGCCACCAGAATGCCGTCGACAGGCCCACGAGCAGCACACCGATGCTGGCAGCCATGGCCGGGGTGAGCCACCGCGGACCGAAGCCGTCGGGAGCGCCATCGAGACCCCAGTGCACGGCCATCGGATCGGGCAGGCGCGGGATCCAGACAAGCGTGAGCGTGACCGCGATGCCGATGATCAGCATCGGCGCAGCAACGCCGACGACGGTCGCGGCGCGCAATGCCCGCCGAAAACTCCCTGCATTCATCGCTCCTCTGCCCTTTCGTATGTGTGCGCGACAGCCGCGACCATCGAGGCGAGCGCGTCGGCCCCGATCCCGAGCTGCGAACTCCTCTGAACGAGTTCATCGATCTCGTCCTGAAGCTCCATGAACCGCGCCGCCGACTTCGTCACCGTGGCGCCGCGGCGCCGCTTCAAATCGATCAACCCCTCATCGCGGAGCAACTGGTAGGCCTTGAGTACCGTGTGCTGGTGAACCCCGAGCCCCTCCGCCACCTCTGTCGCCGATGGCAGCGTCGTTCCGCTCCCAATACGGCCCTCGGAGATGGATCTCCGCACCGAATCTGCGATCTGCACATAGATCGGCCTCTCGCTCGACTCATCAATCCGGAAAAGCACTCCGCAACACCCTCACATCACCATTAACTATAGGAGAACTATAATTAAGGACGCGCGCGAACTCAAGAGATGTCGAGGGCTCGCATGACAGCTCCAATCACCTGCGTGGGTTGCTCGAACAGCATCTCCCAGTGCACTCGGACCACCGTGAACCCCAGCTTCTGCACCCGCTCCAAGCGGCGGAGGTCATGCAGATACTGCGACCGAACCAGCCGGTGCTGCTCCCCGTCGTACTCCAGCACGACCCGCTCGCGCAGCGCGACAAGGTCGAACCTCCCGATCCATCCCGCATCGTCGTAGAGTTCCACCTGCAGATCGAAATGTTCAGCAAGCCCCTGCTCCCCAAGCAAGAGCCGAAGGATCGACTCCATGCGCGATTCCGAGCCCACCCTTGCGAGATCCGCTGCCTGACGCAACTTGGCTACCCCGCGACCGTGGGAGCCGGCGAACTCGGCCCGAAACCGTCCGAGCCGCTCGTCCGACGGCCACTCCCGCTGCGCAAGCGCGTCGAGCGCGACAACGAGCTCCTGCACCTGGAGACCGGGCGCCGCCTGCTGCAGCGCGAGCGCGGCCGGCACGACAGGCACACCGCCTCCGTATCTGTCCCAGCGAATGTCGCGAAGCCCGGGAGCGCCTCGGAGATCCGGCGGCGGCACGAGCCGCTCAGGCGTGAACCCCTGACTCGTGGCGTGCCCCACGATTCCCTCGGCCCTGCGGGCCCGCTTGGGCTTGGGTATCGCGACGTGATGCCGATCACCCGCCCGGATCGGGCAGCCGTGCAGCAGGAGCGCAGTCTCATGACTGAACGCTTCCCCGTGCCTCAGCAGCGGGGCGAAGCCGATCGCGGCCTGCCACGCGCGCAGGTCAGCTCCGGATCTCGCCGGCGCATCGTCCGAGCCCGCGGATGCCGATCCGGAACCTGATGGCGGCACGAATACGCGCACTCCTCGGTATGGTCGCGAGAACTGTGCACCTTGCAGAGCTCGACGACCGAGCTCTGCTGCTCGTGCCTCGGAGACGTGGAACGGACGCTCCGTGAGGTGGGGGCTGATGGGTGCTCTGGGTTTCGGCATGGATCCAGGCTGGCGCACTCAGCGCCGCGGTGGTGAGGCCCGGGCCAGAATGTGGATAACTCGGGTGGGTTGACGTGGCGATGCGGGTTGTGAGCGAGCATCGGGGCGGGTGCTTCTGATCCGGATCCGGATCCGGACCCGGATCGGGGCCGGGATCGGGATCCGGGCCCAGACCTCTGTGCGGCCGCGCCGAGTCGGCCGGAAGGCCCCTTTCGCGGCGCCGAGTCGGCCGTAAGGCCCCAATCAGCGGCGTGAATGGGGCCTTACGGCCGACTCGCCGGGAGCGCAGAAGCGCAGGAGCGCAGGAGCGCAGAAGCGCAGTAGCGCAGTAGCGCAGAAGCGCAGGAGCGCAGAAGCGCAGAAGCGCAGGAGCGCAGAAGCGCAGGAGCGCAGAAGCGCAGAAGCGCAGGAGCACTCTAGAACGCGGCGATGCCCGTCAGCTCGCGGCCGATCACGAGCTGGTGCACCTCGTCGGTGCCCTCGTAGGTGCGGACGGACTCGAGGTTCGCCATGTGCCGCATGACCGGGAAGTCGCTCGTGATGCCGTCGCCGCCCAGGATCGCGCGCGCGGTGCCCGCGATCTTGATGGCCTCGCGGACGTTGTTGAGCTTGCCAACGGAGATCTGGCCGTAGCTCAGGTTGCCGGCGTCCTTGAGGCGGCCGAGGTGCAGGGCGAGGAGGAGGCCCTTCTCGTACTCGAGGAACATGTCGGCGAGCTTCGCCTGGATGATCTGCTTGCCGCCGATCGGGGCGCCGAAGACCTCCCGTGAGGTGGAGCGCTCGACCGCGACCTCGAGGCAGGAGCGCGCCGCGCCCATGACGCCCCAGGCGATGCCGTAGCGCGCCTCGTTGAGGCACTTGAACGGGGCCGACAGTCCACGCGCCTCCGGGAGGATCGCGTCGGCGGGGAGGCGCAGGTCGGTGAGCTCGATCTCGGTCTGGAGCGAGGCGCGCATGGAGAGCTTGTTCTCGATCGCGGTCGCCTTGAAGCCCGGGGTGTCGGTCGGCACAACGAAGCCGCGGACGACGCCCTCCTCGTCCTTTGCCCAGATCACGCCAACTGCGGCGATCGTGCCGAGGCCGATCCAGCGCTTCTTGCCGTTGAGCACCCACTCGTCGCCGTCGCGGCGCGCGGTCGTGAGCATGGTGTTGGGGTCGGAGCCGCCCTGGGGCTCGGTCAGGCCGAAGAAGCCGACGGCCTCGCCGCGGCCCATCGCGGGCAGCCAGGTCTGCTTCTGCTCCTCGGAACCGAACTTGTAGATGGCGCCCATCGCGAGCGAGCCCTGCACCGAGAGCGCCGTGCGGAAGCCGGAGTCGACCGCCTCGAACTCCATCGCGACCAGGCCGTAGGCGACCGAGGAGGCACCCTTCAGACCGTAGCCGTGCATGTACATGCCGAAGGCGCCGAACTCGCCGACCTCGGGCAGCAGCTCGACGGGCAGGCGGCGATCCTCGAACGCCTGATCAATGATGGGGCGGATGCGGGTCTGCGCGAACTCGCGGGCCTTCAGCTGCCACTCGCGCTCCTCCTCGGTCACGAAGTCGGCGACGTCGAACAGCTTGTCGATTGAGGTGGTCATGATGCTCCTTTGTCGGGAATGTGGTGAAACGTCTGGTGGGTGCTGCTATGCGGCGGTGCCGAAAAGCGAGGACGCCGGATCCCTACGGCCGCGGCAGCCAGGCCGCGTCCTGGTGTTCGCCCACGCCGGGCGGCGGGGCCTGGTAGCTTGCCGGGGTGCCGGAGAGCTCGATGGGCGTCGCGACCGAGCGCAGGGTGTGCTCCGCGCCGTCCGCGCCGATTGCGCTGGTCTCCGCGACAATCGGGAGGCCGAGCGACTCGGCGAGCTCGAAGGCCTGGCCGATCGTGTTGACGCGGCCGGCCGGGATGTTCGCCGCCGTGAAGGCGTCGATCCACTCGGCAGCGGTGCGCGTGCGGAGGGCGGCGTCGAGCTCGACGCGGAGCTCCGCGCGGTGGGCGACGCGCTGCGGGTTCGTCGCGAAGCGCTCGTCCGAGGCGAGCGCCGGGATCCCGAGCACCTCGCACAGGCGCGCGAACTGGCCGTCGGTTCCGACGGCGAGCGCGAGCGGCTGGTCGGCGGCGTCGAAGGTCTCGTAGGGGGCAATCGACGGGTGCGCATTCCCCATGCGACCGGGGGAAACACCGGTCTCGAGCGTGGAGGAGGCCTGGTTCGCGAGCGCCGAGAGCAGCGACCCGAGCAGCGTCACCTTGACGTGCTGGCCGCGGCCCGCGGTCGGCGATTCGGCCGTGTCGCGGGCACGGAGCGCCGCCTGGATCCCGATCACCGAGTTGAGGCCCGTGAGGATGTCGACGAGCGCGACGCCCACCTTCGTGGGGTCGCCGTCGGCCTGCCCGGTGATGCTCATGAGGCCACCGACGGCCTGCACGAGCAGGTCGTAGCCCGGGAGGTCCTTGCCGCCGGTGTCGCCGAAACCCGAGATCGAGCAGTAGACGACGCCGGGGTTCTCGGCCGCGACGGCGTCGTAGCCCAGGCCGAACTTCTCCATGGTGCCCGGCTTGAAGTTCTCGATCACGACGTCGGCGGTCGCGGCGAGCTCGCGCGCCCTGGCGAGGCCCTCGGGGTCGCGCAGGTCGCAGACAACGGAGCGCTTGCCGCGGTTGACGCCAGCGAAGTAGGTGCTCTGGCCCACCGCGTTCACGGGTGGGCTCCACTGCCGCGTGCCGTCGCCCTCGGGGCTCTCGATCTTGATGACGTCCGCGCCGAGATCCGCGAGGATCATGGTCGCGTGCGGCCCCGCGAGAACGCGGGAGAAGTCTGCCACCCGGATACCCGAGAGGGCCCCCGCCCCCCGCTGCTGTCCGTCCTGCTCGCTCACCGCGCTCCTCACCGTTGACTCTTCCCAGATCTGCGGAGCCCGCGCGACGCCCGGCGGGAATCCCTGACCGGGCCCGGATCCTGGGCTCCGTATGCCGCCAGTCTAAGCCGACGCCCGGGCGCCAGGCAGGACAGGATTGCCCAGCACCGAGCCTCGGTAGTGTGCAAGAATCACAGCATGCCCTCGCTCTCCCAATTGCTCGCGCTGCCCCCGCTCGGCCTCCGGCTCGTGCAGGCTGGCGCGGGCGACCCCGACATCAGCTGGGTGTCCACGACCGAATTGCTCGACCTCAGCGAATACCTCGAGGGCGGCGAGCTCATCATGACGACTGGCCTCGCCCTCGAGTTCGAGGACCCGAGGTGGCGAGACTTCGTCGCCAGCCTCAGCCGGGCGCGGGTCGCCGCGATCGGGTTTGGGATCGGGGTCAACCACGACCGGATCCCGCCGCTCCTCATCCAGGCGGCGAGCACCTACCGGGTTGCACTCTTCGAGATCCCGCTGCCGACCCCGTTCGTCGCGGTGAGCAAGGCCGTCGCGGAGCTCCTGCGCGCCGACGAGCTCCGCTCGGCCCGCGGCGCGCTGAAGGCTCAGCAGCGCCTCCTCTCGGGCGCGCACGACGAGCGCGATCCGGCCGAGGTGCTCTCGAGCATCGCCCAGGCCACGGGCCGGCAGCTCGCGTTGCTCGGTTCTGACGGGGCGATCCTGGCCTCGACGGCGGGATACTCCGCGCTGTCCGACTCAGAGGCGGTCGAGCACATCGCCCTGGACCAGGAGGACTCGATGCGCCTCGCGATCGCGGGATCCGCGCCGCTCACCCCCGAGGGCCGGTCCGTCATCGCGGCCGGATCGATCGTGCTCGGCCTCGGGCTCCGCCGCGACCGCGCCGACGCGGCCCGCGAACGCGAACGCTGGGAGTACCTGACGTCCGGGATCCTCGCGGGCACCGAGCGGCCAAGCAGCATTGCGATCCTCGCGCCGCGTATCGCCGCCCCGGACCGGATCAGGGCACTTGCCGTTCAGGGCACCGCCGAGGACATCTCCGAGTGGCGCAGGCGGCCGCGCACCGGCCTTGAACGGCTGATCGCGCCGGACGCCGGCGCGCCCAGGGCGCCGGGTCTGACGCTCGCCTGGCAGCTCTGCGCTGACACCAGCGCCGCGCTCGACCGCGCACTCGCGGTCGCCGCCGAACACGGACTTGACGCCGTCGTGGGCCGGGCCTCCGGCGCGGCCGAGGCCGAGCTCAGCCGCCGCTCGGCCGCGGCCAGACTCACCGCGCTCTCACCGACCGCGCCCCTCTACACGGCGCCCCGCACGCCCCAGGTGATCTGGGCCGACCGCGACACCCCGCTCCTCGAGGCGCTGCTCGGGATCGCCTCGGGGACGGCGGCGCTGAGCGCGCAGGCGCTCGGCCCGCTGGCCCTGGCCCCCGGCCCGTCCCCGCGCGCGGAGCCGGAGGCGGCCGGCGCGGCCGGCGCTACGGCCGGAGACCGCAGCACCGCGCTCGACGCACACGACCGGGAGACCCTGCGCGCGACGCTCCGCGAGGTGTTCCTCGCGGACGGGCAGCGCGGGCCTGCGGCGGTCGCACTGGGGATCCACCGCAACACTCTGCGCGACCGCATCGCGCGGATCGAGCGCCTCACCGGGCGCTCGCTCGCGGACGCGGACGACCGCGCCGAACTGTGGTTCGCGCTTCGGCTCGAGGAGCTCGCACCCGAGCACTAGCCGCGCTGCGTCAGGCGTCCGTGCCGCTGCTCCCCGGCGCATCGGCCTCGTCCCCAGCGTTCGCTCCTCCACTCCCGGCGGCTGCCGCGCGCTTGCGCCGCGCGAGCACGACGCCGAAGATCACCGCCGCGAGCAGGATGAGCGCCCCGCCCGCAATGAGGATGCCGGTCACGCCGGATCCTCCCGTGGTCGGCAGCAACTCGGATCCCGACGCGGCAAGCGCCGGCTGCGTTGAGAGGACTCCAACCGCAAGCACCCCGAGGAGCGCGCCCAGTGCAGAACTCCGTTTCATCGAACTCTTCAACTTCCTGTTCCTTCCTGTCAACCGCTGCAGTCCCCCGGCCTGCCGTGCCCCCATTCAACACCCTGCCGCCGACATTCAGCGCGAACTCGAGCAATGTCAGTGCCCCTCGGTACGGTTTCGAGCATCGCAGCGCGCCGCTGCAACCGGGCGGCGAGCACTGGCTGGAGGGAGCGACATGGGCACGGTAGGCACGAGGATCACGGTAGATCACAACACCTGGCTCATCATGCGCGAGTTTCCGCAGCACCCAAAGGCCGTCATCTCGCGCATCACCGACACGTCGGGCGAGGAACGGTTCCTTGTCCTGACCTGGATGCCGGATCCCGCCGAGCGCCGCATGGTCGGCATTTTCCGCAGCCTCTCCGAGGCGGACGCTGCGGTGCCGTGGCCGTCCAGGGAGACGCCACCACTCCACTATGCGCCGAGCGACGAGGCGCGCGCCAAGCAGCGGGAGGAGAATCAGCGGGCCACCCAGCGTGCCGAACAACTGAGCGGGCGGCCATCACGTCGCTAGCTCAGGCGGCCACTTGCTGTTCGCTCCCAGGTCTCTTGACAGGAAAAGAGATAGGAGAAGAATAGTAATGAAAATCAGAAAGGGGTTGCCATCATGAGTTTCCTAGCATTTCTCATTCTCGGGCTGATCGCAGGCGCGATCGCGAAGGCCATCCTTCCCGGCAAGCAGGGCGGCGGCTGGTTCGTGACCCTCCTGCTCGGCGTCGTCGGCGCGATGCTCGGCGGCTGGCTGGGCTCCGTGCTCTTCGGCGCATCGCTCCAGGAGTTCTGGTCACTGCAGACCTGGCTTCTGGCGATCGGCGGCGCGATCGTGGTGCTGCTGATCTGGGGGCTCATCGTCGGTCGCAAGAAGGAGGCGTAGCCGGCGCACGACCAGTGGGATCCCGCTCGGGGTCCCGCCTCACCCGACAGAAAGGAGCATCGATGGGATTTCTCGAAGATGCGAAGGAGACCGCCGAAGCAGCCGCCAAGAAGGTCGGACGCGCAGTGGAGGACGGAGTCGATCGCGTGAAGGACAAGGTCGACGAGGTCCGCGCTGAAGCGGAGGTCAAGAAGGCCGAGGCCGAACGCGACTCCGTCAAGGCACGGAACGAAGCGAAGGAGAACCTTCGCGAGGAATGAGCCTCACCTTCCGTCGCATCAACGAAGGGCCGGGGGCGGCAGATGCCACCCCCGGCCCTTCGTGTGTGTGCCGTTCGCTCTACGCTTCGACCGCGGGATCTGCGGGCGGCAGCGTCCCGAGGGGCGCCTGCGCCTCTCCGGGTGAGGACGCCTCTTCGGGAGAGGGCTCGTGCAGCGCGCGAAGCGCAGCCCTCACATCACCACGCAGGAGATCGTCGACCAGTTCATCTACGGCGACGCCCTCATCCGTGCCCTGCGGGATCTCCATGCGGAGACCGCGATCCTGAGCCTCGTTCTTATCCATGTGTCCAGAGTAAGCCCGTGCGCGGCGAACCGAGCTAACGGGAGTCTGCAAATTGGAATCCCTCAGGATTCTTCGTCCGGGATCGGGGTCTTTTCGCCGGTCTCGGTGTCCCGAATGAGCCCGGGGTCGTCCATCCCCTGCCGCGGGTCGAGCTCTTCTGCTGCGCCGTTCCCGTAGTGCTCGCTCGCGCCGTCGAGCACCGGGCGATTGAGGGTCTCCCCTTCGCGCGGCGCGTGCACCGTGCCCTCTCCATTGGGCGCTGCTGCCTCGGTGCCGTGGTGCGGGACGTTTTCGTGAGTGTCGTTCGACATCGCTACCTCCTTGGTTGCGCCTCACGATAACGCGTGATCAGGGCGCACACTAGGGGGTGGACAATCACTGCAGAATGAACTGTGCGGTGCCGTCGCCGTCGACGCCCGCCGCCTTCACGCGCAGGTGGTAGGAGGCGCCTCCCGCCGTCACCGGCTCCCGCGTGATGTCGCAGGTCTCCGCGCTCGAGCGGGTGCGATCCCACGTGATCGGGTCGCTCTCGAGCGGCTTGCCCGGTTCGATCTCCACGGAGAGGCTCTGCGGATTCTTCTGGCAGTCGATCGAGCGCCACACCTGGTCGTCGCCGCTCGTGACCGTGAACTCCATGCCCGCGGTCCCCAGGTCAGCGGCGCAGGGCTCCTTGCCCGTGTTCTCCACACTCAGCGAAAGCAGCGGGATCTCACCCTCGGCGTAGCTGCTCTTGTCCGTCACCGGGGTGACCTTAAGCTGGCCCGCGGAGCAGGCCGCGGGTCCCTGCGCCTTCTCGTCACCCTGCGTGTCGGCCTGTTCCGACGTCGCGAGGTCGCCCGGTACGTTGACCTGCTGGGCGTCCTTCGCGCCGCCGCTCGAGCCCGGCTTCAGGAAGACGAGGACCACGACGGCGATCACGGCGACCAGCCCGAGCAGCACGAAGAGGCGCCGCCGAATATACACCTTCCGGTCCTTCGGCCCCACGGGGTCTCGCAGCGTCGACATAGCGCCAGGGTATCCCCTGCCGCTCGGTTACAGGTGCTTGAGCATGCGCGTGTTGCCAAGGGTATTGGGTTTCACCCTGGCCAAATCGAGAAACTCCGCCACGCCCTCGTCGTTCGAGCGGAGCAGCTCGGCGTAGACCTCGGCGGCGACGAGCTCCGTGTCCTCGCCGACCTCGCCGAAGCCGTGGCGCTCGAAGAATGAGGTCTCGAACGTGAGACAGAACAGCTGCTTCAGCCCGAGATCGATCGCGCGCTGCTCGAGCGCCTCGAGCAGGCGGTGCCCCACCCCGCGGCCAAGCCACTCCTCGGAGACGCCGAGCGTGCGCACCTCGCCCAGCTGCTCCCACATGACGTGAACCGCGCCATAGCCGATCACGTTGCCCTCGGGATCGACCGCGACCAGGAACTCCGGCACGGCCGCGTACAGGTCGACGAGGTCCTTGCCGAGCAGGATTCGTCGCGAGACCAGCGGATCCATCAGCTCGACCATGCGCAGGACGTCGGCCGTCCGCGCGTTACGGATCTGGATCTCGGGGCCTTCACTCATAGATCGAGTCTAGTCCCGGACGCGGACCGGAAACGCCGAACAGGGGTCCGGTGCACAAGCACCGGACCCCTGTTCGGATCAGGAAAGCGCTACTCGGAAGCGCCGGGGGTGTTCGCCGTGGAAGCAACCGCGGCCGCGGCCGAGGCCGAGGTGTCGCCGTGCGCCTTCGTCGAGCGCGACTCGGTCTCGAAGGTGAACGCGTTGTCCACGAAGTCGACCTTCACGAGGTCGCCCGCGAGGAGCTCCGCGCTCAGGATCTTCTCCGAGAGGCGATCCTCGATCTCGCGCTGGATCGCGCGGCGCAGCGGCCGCGCACCGAGCGACGGATCGTAGCCGATCTCCGCGAGCTTCTCGCGCGCCGCCTGGGCGACCTCGATGTGCATGTCGCGGTCGAGCAGGCGATCCTTGAGCTGCTTCACGAAGAGGTCGACGATCTGCAGCAGCTCCTCCTTGGTGAGCTGCGGGAACACGATCGTGTCGTCCACGCGGTTCAGGAACTCGGGCTTGAAGTGCTTCTTCAGCTCCTCGTTGACCTTGCCCTTCATCGACTCGTAACCGATCGAGGAGTCGCCCTCGATCTGGAAGCCAACGGGGCCACCGGCGATCGACGCCGAGCCGAGGTTCGTCGTCATGATGATGACCGTGTTCTTGAAGTCGATCACGCGGCCCTGGCCGTCGGTGAGGCGGCCCTCCTCGAGGATCTGCAGCAGCGAGTTGAAGATGTCCGGGTGGGCCTTCTCGATCTCGTCAAAGAGCACGACGGAGAACGGCTTGCGGCGCACCTTCTCGGTGAGCTGGCCGCCCTCCTCGAAGCCGACGAACCCGGGAGGGGCGCCGAAGAGGCGGGAGACCGTGTGCTTCTCGCCGTACTCCGACATGTCGAGCGAGATCAGGGCGTCCTCGTCGTCGAACAGGAACTCCGCGAGGGCCTTGGCGAGCTCGGTCTTGCCGACGCCCGTGGGGCCGGCGAAGATGAACGAGCCGGAGGGACGCTTCGGATCCTTGAGGCCGGCACGCTGGCGCCGGATCGTCTTCGCGAGCGCCGAGATGGCCTCGTTCTGACCGATGACGCGCTGGTGGAGCGCCTCCTCCATGAAGCGGAGTCGCGAGGTCTCCTCCTCGGTGAGCTTGAACACGGGGATCCCGGTCGCCTGCGCGAGCACCTCGGCGATGAGCCCCTCATCGACCTCGGCGTTCGTTGCGACGTCGCCGGATCGCCACTGCTTCTCGAGCCGCAGTCGCTCGGCGATCAGCTTCTTCTCCTCGTCGCGCTTGTTTGCGGCCTTCTCGAAGTCCTGCGCCTCGATCGCGGCCTCCTTGTCGGCGCGCACGACCGCGATCTTCTCGTCGAACTCGCGCAGCTCGGGCGGGCTCGACAGGATCGACAGGCGCAGGCGGGCGCCGGCCTCGTCGATCAGGTCGATGGCCTTGTCGGGCAGGAAGCGATCCTGCACGTAGCGATCCGCGAGGTTCACGGCGGCGACGATCGCGCCATCCGTGATCGACACCTTGTGGTGCGCCTCGTAGCGATCCCGCAGCCCCTTGAGGATGTTGATCGAGTGCGCGAGCGAGGGCTCCGCGACCTGGATCGACTGGAAGCGCCGCTCGAGCGCCGCGTCCTTCTCAAAGTGCTTGCGGTACTCGTCGAGCGTGGTCGCACCGATCGTCTGCAGCTCGCCGCGGGCGAGCATCGGCTTCAGGATGTTGGCGGCGTCGATCGCGCCCTCGGCGGCACCGGCACCGACGAGCGTGTGGATCTCGTCGATGAAGATGATGATGTCGCCGCGGTTGCGGATCTCCTTCGTGACCTTCTTCAGGCGCTCCTCGAAGTCACCGCGGTAGCGGCTGCCCGCGATCATGGAGCCGAGGTCGAGCACGTAGACCTGCTTGTCCTTCAGCGTCTCGGGCACCTCGCCCTTCACGATCGCCTGGGCCAGGCCCTCGACGACGGCGGTCTTGCCGACGCCGGGCTCGCCGATCAGCACGGGGTTGTTCTTCGAGCGGCGCGAGAGGATCTGCATGACCCGCTCGACCTCCTTCTCGCGGCCGATCACGGGATCGAGCTTGCCCTCGCGCGCGGCCTGCGTCAGGTTGCGGCCGAACTGGTCGAGCACCTGCGAGCCCTTGGCCTCGCCACCCGGCTCGGGCGCGCCGCCGACGGTCGCGTTCTCCTTGCCGGCCTGGTAGCCGGAGAGGAGCTGGATCACGGTCTGGCGCACGCGGTTGAGATCCGCGCCGAGCTTCACGAGCACCTGCGCGGCAACGCCCTCGCCCTCGCGGATGAGCCCGAGCAGGATGTGCTCGGTGCCGATGTAGTTGTGGCCGAGCTGCAGCGCCTCGCGCAGGCTCAGCTCGAGCACCTTCTTGGCGCGCGGCGTGAACGGAATGTGACCGGCCGGGGGCTGCTGCCCCGTGCCGATGATGTCCGTCACCTGCGCGCGCACGGCGTCGAGCGAGATCTCCAGCTGCTCGAGCGCCTTGGCCGCGACACCCTCGCCCTCGTGGATCAGCCCGAGCAGGATGTGCTCGGTGCCGATGTAGTTGTGGTTGAGCATCTTCGCCTCTTCTTGGGCGAGCACCACAACCCGACGGGCGCGGTCGGTGAATCTTTCGAACATCTCTAACCTCCTTGACGGATCGCGGAACGGTCGGGATCCGCCGATGAAACAAGGCTACGGGGTGATCCGGGATCGCGGGGGCCTGTTCGCCAGCGGCGTGACGCGGGGCGCGGCACACGACGAGCAGGCGCGTTTCAGTTGGCCGGCACCCGAGGGCGACGGCCAACTGAATGCCCAGATCAGGCCTGCGGAGGCGTCTGTTCGGGCTGTGCGGGCCCGCCCGCGATCGGCTCGATCACCACCGCCGTGCCGTACGCACAGAACTCGGTGAAGTTGCCGATGGATCCGGAGTCGAAGCGCATCGCGACGACCGCGTTGGCGCCGCGGCTCTGCGCCTCAGACCACATGCGGTTCATGACCTCCCAGCGCGACTCGTAGATCACCTTCGTGTACTCGGGCATCTCGCCGCCGCCGAGGGAGCGGAAGCCCGCCGTGAAGTTCTGCCCGAAGTTCGCCGAGCGGACCGTGAGGCCCATCACCTCGCCGAGCACCTGGGTCACGCGATAGCCGGGGACATCATTCGTCGTTACTGCAAACATGGCTTGATTCTGACACCTTTGCGAAGCCAATGGGAGACCTATTTTCTGTGTGAATGATGCACGCGTGCATTATCGTGTGCGTCATGTCGAGCACGAGCGAGCGGGCCGAGCGCCCCAGCGCCGCCTTCGCCCCCTCGAGCAGTTCAGCGCTCGCCCTCATCAGGGCGTACGCCGCCACGCTCGGGCAGAGCGAGGGGGCGGTGGCGCGCGTGATCCTCGAGCGGCCGACCGAGATCCCGCAGTGGTCGACGCAGGAGCTCGCCGCGGCGGCCGGCACGTCGGCCGCGACGGTGATCCGCGCCTGCCAGCGGCTCGGCTTCCGCGGCTTCCAGCACCTCCGGCTCGAGCTCGCCCGCGAGGGCGCGCCCGCCGAGGCGGCCCCAGGCGACCTCGTCTCGCAGGTGTTCGACAGCGCGCGCGAGGCGCTCGCGCTCGGCCGCGATGCCGTGTCGCGCGAGGCGCTCGCGGCCGCCGTCGAACTGCTCGCCGGGGCGCGCCGCGTGATCTTCACCGCGAACGGGTTCTCCGCCCCGCCGTTGCAGGACGCGGCCATGCGCTTCGCGACGCTCGGGCGCCCGGTCGAGGCGCCGCTCGACATCCTCGCGCAGCAGTTCGCGGCGCACACTCTCGGACCCGAGGACGTCTGCCTGGCGCTCAGCCACTCGGGCGCCAACGCGCACACGC
The DNA here is from genome assembly GCF_050310065.1 of Leucobacter luti. GTDB lineage: Bacteria > Actinomycetota > Actinomycetes > Actinomycetales > Microbacteriaceae > Leucobacter > Leucobacter luti_B. Next base: position 2,683,323 of record NZ_CP190007.1, read on the forward strand.
TCGCAACCTGCCGCGCCGCGAAGCAGCGGGGCGCCAGAGTGATCGCGCTCTGCAGCTACGCGCGGGCGCCGATCCCGGAGCTCGCAGACGTCGTGGTGTCGACGGGCGCCGTCGGCCCCCAGCACACGGTCGACCCCTTCTTCGTCCGGCTCAGCCACTCCGTGCTGCTGCACGCCCTGCTCGCGAGCCTTGCGGCGCGCACGGGGGCCGCCGATCCGGGCGAGATGCGCACCGTAGTCGCCGAGGCGCTCGCCGATCCGGAGGTCTAGGGGGTGCCGGGCCCGATCCGGAGCCGCGCGCGGCGGCGAGCGCGGCGCGGATCCCCAGGAAGCCTTTCCTCAGTGTTCACGGGGGCGCAACGCACGCGCCACCCTGCCCCCCGATAGTGGTCCTGTAACGCATTTCATGATGCGTGAAACGGGGCGGAACAGGCCCTGTTCAACGGCAGGAAAGGAACGGGACCGACGTGCTCGAGCTGGTGATCGACGGAAGCTACAACGCGCGGGGCATCGGCCCCGCCGGCAACACCTGGCTTGCACGCTCCGCCTCGCTCGACGGCATCACCCCGGCGGGCATCGCCGCGCTCGAGAAGCTCGGGATCGCGCTCGTGCTCGACCTCAGGGAGCCGGGCGAGCGCGGGCCGGTGCGGCACGGGATCCCGACGAGGAACCTTCCCCTCTACGGCGAGCGCCCCCCGCAGACGGGCTCGCTCGAGGAGGTGTACCGCCTGCTCCTCACGGAGCGCGCGGCCGCGATCACGGCCGCAGTCAGCGCGATCGCGGAGTGCGACGGCCCCGTCCTCGTGCACTGCACGGCTGGCAAGGATCGCACCGGCCTCGTCGTCGCGCTCGCGCGGCTCGCGGCGGGCTATGCGCGCTCAGACGTCGTCGCCGACTACGCGCTCTCCGGCCGCTCCGTGCGCCCGGCACGCACGGGCATCGTCGCCCCGCTGCTCGAGACCCTCGCGCGCAAGGCGGGCGCGGCCGGGTCGCAAGCACCCGGCGGCGGGATCTCCGCCCGCAGCGACGCCGAGCGCCTGCACCTCGACAGCCCGGCCGAGGCCCTCGAGTACGCGCTCGACCTCGTCGACGAGCACGGCGGCCCTGCCGAGTACCTGCTCGCGCACGGCGCGACCGAGTCACAGCTCGCCGCGCTCGCCGAGCGCGCGGGCACGACCCTCGGGGCGGGATCGCGATGAGCGCCGCGACCGGGCGTTTCAGCGTGCTGCACGTGAGCGACGTGCACGCGACCGAGGGCGGCCTCCTCTACGGCGCGGTCGACGGGCTCGGCCGGCTCGCGCAGCTCGCCGAGTACGCGGCGGCGGTCGGCATGACCCCCGAGGCCGTCGTCGTGACGGGCGACCTCGCGCAGCGCGGCAACCCGGGGGCGTACCCCGAGCTCGCCCGCGCCTTCGCCGCCCTCGAGCGCGCGGTCGGCGCGCCGGTCGTGACGGTGCTCGGCAACCACGACGACCCGGCCGCGGCCGCCGCGCTCCCCCGCCACCGCGTGCGCCACTTCGGCGTCGAGCGCATCGGCGAGTACCGCTTCGTGCGCCTCGACTCGAGCTCAGGATCCCTCGGCACCGAGCAGCTCGCCTGGCTGCGCGAGGCCCTCGCGGAGCCCCACGGCGCCGGCACCGTGGTCGCCCTGCACCACCCGCCCGTCGACTCGCCGCTCCCCGCGCTCCGCAAGCAGGGCCTCCGCGACGCGGACGCGCTCATGGGCGCGCTCGCCGGGACCGACGCCAGGGCGATCCTCGCCGGCCACTTCCACCACTCGCTCTCGGCGTCGCGCGACGGGATCCCGATCTTCGTCGGCCCGTCGCTCGCGTACCACCAGGTCATGGACGCGGGTCCCGACGCGGTCGCCGGCCACGACTCCCCCATGTTCTCCCTCGTGCAGTTCACGTCCGTGGGCGTCACGGCGTCGGCGATCCCGCTCCACTCGCCGCAACCCCTCTTCACCAGACTCATCGCCGAGCAGGTCGATTCCCCCCACCCCGCAGTCCCACTCTCAGAGAAAGCGACCCATGTCTCGTAACCGCGCACTCGGCGCCCTCGCGGCGCTCAGCCTGTCCGCACTCGCCCTCACCGCCTGCTCCTCGGCCGCGGCCCCGGAGGAGGACGTCGCAGCCGCGGCGGAGCCCGCAGAGCTCACGCTGTACACCTCGGAGCCGCAGGAGAAGATCGACGAGATCATCTCGGCATTCAATGAGAAGCACCCGGAGATCACGGTCGAGGTCTTCCGCGCCGGGACCGGCGATCTCACGGCCCGCATCGCGGCCGAGCAGAAGTCGGGCAAGATCGGCGCCGACCTGCTGCTCGCGGCCGACGCCGGCACCTTCGAAGACTACGCCGCGCAGGATCTCCTCCTCGAGTACGAATCCCCCGAGGCCGCGAACCTCGACGAGGGCCTCGTCGATCCCGAGCACTTCTACGTGGGAACGCGCCTGATCCCGACCGTGATCGCGGTCAACACGAACGCGATCACCGATCCGCCGAAGTCGTGGCAGGATCTCACCGACCCCGAGTACGCCGGCAAGATCGTGATGCCCAACCCCGACGTTTCGGGCGCCGCGGCGTACAACGCGGCCGTCTGGCTCGACGAGCCCGAGCTCGGCAAGGACTGGCTCGAGGGCCTCGCGGCGAACAAGCCGCTCATCGCGGACAGCAACGGCCCCGTGTCGCAGGCCGTCGCGAACGGCAGCAACCCGGTCGGGATCGTCGTCGACTCGCTCGTGCGCGACCTCGCGGCCGCCGGCTCGCCGATCGAGGCGATCTACCCCGAGGAGGGCGTGCCCTTCGTGTCGCAGCCGGTCGGCATCTTCGCCGACTCGGAGGAGCCCGACGCGGCGAAGCTCCTCGTGGACTTCCTGATCAGCAAGGAAGGCCAGGAGATCGCGGCCACGCAGTCCTACCTCCCGATCCGCGGCGACGTCACGAGCCCCAAGGGCGCCCCGGCGCTCGCGGACATCAAGCTCCTGAACCCGGACCTCGAGAAGATCCGGGCCTCGCAGAAGTCGGCCGTCGAAACCTTCAATGGCCTCTTCAAGTAACCTGCTGGCGCCCGCGGCGCCGGCAGCACCCCTGGCGCCCGCCGCCCCAGCCCTCGCGGCCGGGCGTGGCGGGCGCCGCATCGACGGGCTGCTCGGCGTCCGCGCGGCGCTCTGGATCGCCGTCGCCGCGCTCATCGTGGTGCCCGCGGCCGCGATCGTGTGGCTCGCCGTCACGGGCGGCGGCTGGGATGCGCTCGCGGATCCCGCCGTCACGGAGGCGGCGATCAATTCGCTCGTCTCGGCGTTCCTCTCGGGCGCGCTCGCGGTCGTCGTCGGCACCGGCTTCGCGCTCCTCCTCGAGCGCACCGATCTGCCCGGCCGCCGCGCGCTCCGGATCCTGGCGCTCAGCCCCCTCCTCATGCCGCCGTTCGTCGGCGCGATCGCCTGGCTCAGCCTGCTCGGCCCCGCCTCGAGCCTCAACACCTGGTGGGCGGCGCGATTCGGCGGCCCGCTCTGGAACCTCTACGGCGGCGACGGCGTCATCTTCCTCCTCACCGTGCACGGCTACCCCATCGTCATGCTCATCGTGACGGCCGCGCTGCGCCGCGTGCCAGCCGACCTCGAGCAGGCCGCGCGCATCACGGGGGCCTCGCCGCTGCGCACCATGTGCGAGGTCACGCTTCCGCTCCTGCGCCCCGCGATGCTCTCGTCGTTCACCCTGGTCTCGGTGTCGAACCTCGCCGACTTCGGGATCCCGTCGATCGTCGGGCTGCCCGAGCGATACGTCACGCTCTCCACCCTCGTGTACCGCTTCCTGCAGTCGGGCACGGTCGACGACCCGCTCGCGGTGGTCTCGGCGATCGGCCTCGTGCTGCTCGCGATCGCGCTCGCCGGCGTCGTCGTCGACCTCCTCCGCGCGAAGACCCGGGTCGAGCTCGACGCGCAGGCCGCTCAGGCCGCGCCGCTCCCCCTCGGACGGCTCCGGATCCCCGTCGCCGTCGCGACGGCCGCGGTCGTCGTGGCCGCCACGATCCTGCCCCTCGTGACGCTCACGATCCAGGCGCTGCTGCCGGCCCCGGGCGTCCCGCTCACCGCGGAGACCGTGACGCTCGCGAGCTTCGAGCGCGCGCTCACGGCGTCCGGCACGCTCACGGGCGTCGCGAACTCGCTCATGCTCGCGACCCTCGCGGCCCTGATCTGCGGGGTGCTCGGCCTCGCGATCGGCACGCTCGTCACCCGCACGCGCGCACGCGCCAACGCGGCGCTGCTCGGGATCTCGCTCCTGCCGCAGGCGATCCCCGGCCTCGTCATTGCGGTCGCGTGGCTCGTGCTCGCGCCGCGGATCGGCCTGCAGAACACACCATGGATCATCCTCTGCGCCTACCTCACCTCCTTCCTCGCGCTCGTCGTGCAGTCGGTCACGGCGCCGCTCTCGTCGACCTCCGTGTCGGCCGAGGAGGCCGCGCGGGTCTCCGGCGCCTCGCGCCTGCGCGCGCTCTGGGACATCTCGAGCCGCATGGCGATCCCGGCCGCCATCTCCGGGGCCGTGCTCGTCGCGCTCACGGCGGTGCGTGAGCTCACCCTCTCCGTACTACTCCTCTCCCCCGGCAGCCAGACCCTCGGCGTCGTCATCTTCAACCTCCAGCAGGCGGGCGCCTACAACGCCTCGTCCGCGCTCTCCCTCATCGTCGCGCTCGTGGGGCTCGCAGGCCTCGGCATCACCGCGCGCAGAAAGCGTTAGGAGCCCCCGTGTCCTCCGTGTCGCTCGAATCGCTCAGCCTCGCCTACCCCGGGGGCAACCTCGGCCTCGCCGACATCGACCTGCGCGTCAATAACGGCGAGTTCGTGGCGCTCATCGGGCCCTCCGGCTCGGGAAAAACGACGCTGCTGCGCGCGGTCGCCGGCTTCGTGCGGCCGACGGCAGGCACGGTCGCGATCGGCGACCGGATCGTGGCCTCGCCCGCCCGCCTCGTCGAGCCCGAGCACCGCGGCCTCGGCATGGTGTTCCAGCAGCACGCCGTCTGGCCGCACTGGAGCGTCGGCCGCAACGTCGAATACCCGCTCAAGCGCGCGGGGGTCGCGCGGGCCGAGCGGGCCAGGCGGGTCGCCGAGACGCTCGAGCTCGTGGGTCTCGCGGGGGCCGAGCGGCGCAATCCGGCGACGCTCTCGGGCGGCCAGCGGCAGCGCGTCGCGATCGCTCGCGCGATCATCGCGCGGCCGCAGGTGCTGCTGCTCGACGAGGCACTCTCCGCGCTCGATGAGCCGCTGCGGGATCGCCTCCGCCTCGAGCTCAGGCAGCTCACCCGCGAGCTCGGGCTCACCGTGCTCCACGTCACGCACGACCGCAGCGAGGCGCTCGCCCTCGCCGACCGCGTGGTCGTGCTCGACGGCGGGCGGATCCAGCAGCAGGGCACCCCCGCGGAGCTCCTCGCACGGCCCGCCTCGGCCTTCGTCGCGAGGTTCATCGCCGACGCGACGATCTTGCCTGGCGCGCTCACCGGGGCGGGCGACTTCGAGGCGGCCGGTCACGCGCTCAGGGTGCCGGCCGGGGTGCTCGAGCACGCTGGCATCGAGCACGCTGGCGGCGCGGCCGGCGCGGAGCTCGCCGTGCTCCCCGAGCACGTGCGCGTGATTCCGGATCCGGACGGCCCCGCCGTCGTCACCTCATCGCTCTTCGGGCGCGACGGCGACGACCTCATGCTCGACTGGGCTGGGCTCGCCCTCCGGAGCCGCCGCTCCGGATCCCGCGCCGCCGTCGGCGAGCGCGTGCGCGTCGAGGTGGAGCGGGCGGTCGCCTACCCGTGCGCGGGGGCCGGATCCGGCCCTGCGCTCCGAGCGGCGGCCGAGCTACAGCTCGCCGCGGTAGAGGGCGAGTGACGCGATCTCGAACGCGCGGAGGGTCCAGAACAGCTTGTCCGGATCCTGCGGAGTCGGCCAGCTCGAGAGCTTCACCGCGACGACGCCCGTCACGCGGTTCATGTAGATCATCTGGCCGTGGATCCCGAGCGCGAGCATCACATCGCCGCTCTCACCCGGGAACCAGAAGCCATTGCGGTACATGCCGCCGGGCATGAGCGTCGGCTCCGTGGCGTTGCCGAAGGCCTCGCGCGAGTCGGGGCCACCCGCGAAGGTGTCCTCGACCCACCACTCGGGGATCACCTGAGCGCCGTCGAGCGCCTTTCCGCCCGAGACGAAGAGCTCGCCGAAGCGGGCGAGATCCCGCAGCGTACCGGAGACGCCGCCATCGAACATGCCGGCGCCCACGGAATCGATGCCGACATTCGCGTCGAACTCGGCGCCCATGGGCTGCCACAGCCGCGCGGACATGACGTCGGCCGGGTGCTGGCCGGTCGCACCGCCGATCACGAAGCCGAGCGCGTCGGTCTCGCACGACTTGTAGTCGAAGGCGCCGCCGTGTGGGCCCTCCTGGCCGAGGGTCGCGAGGAAGCCGAGCAGGGTGTCCGGCACGTCGGGGTGCTGCTTCGGGGCCCAGCCGATGGCCTGCTCAAGCAGGCGCACCTCGGCGTCCTCGTTCAGGTACTCCTCCGAGAATCGCACGCCCGTGCGCATGTCGACGAGGTGGCGCACGAGCGCTCCCTCGTAGCCCGAGCCCGCGAGGCCGGGAACGTAGTCCGTGACGGGGCGGTCGAGATCCAGCTCCCCCGTCGCCGAGAGCAGGCCGGCGGTCGTGGCCGTGAGCGACTTCGACACCGACATCAGGAGGTGGGCCTTGCCCGGCTCCATCTCGCCGAAGTACCGCTCGCAGACGATCGCCCCGCCGCGGGCGAGCAGCCAGCCGTCCGTGTGCGTCATCGCCATGACCTCGGCGAACGTCGCCGTGCGGTCCTCCCAGGGATGCGGGATGAGGAGCGACTCGACGTCCGCGGGGGCCGCGGCAAACGCGGTCGCCCGCTCCCCACGGTGAATGAGATGCACCGGCAGGAACGATGCGATGTTCTGCATCGACCACTGCAGGTACGGGGCGAACTGCCACTGCGCGAGGGGCGGCGGGGCCGCTCCCGTCAGCGCGTCCGTCCCGATTCCACTCTCAACACTCATCCGACCATCCTCTCACGCACCCCGCGCGCGGCCTCCCAGCCGCGCGCGGGCTCCGTACTCTCGCAGTCCTCCGCTTCCGTCTCCGCGCGCTACTTGCCCTTGGTGGGGGCGGGGCGCGAGGGGACCGACTTGAGGGGCGCCTGAGAGGTGTCGAGCGCGTCGGCCTCGGCCTCCTGACCGGCCGGGGTCACGCGGTACATCCCCCGGATCGCGTCGATCAGGTACTTCGCGTGCAGCGTGAGGCCGCCGTGCGAGGCCTCGAGGTGCGCCTTCGTGACGAGGATCCCGAGATCCGCGCCCTTCCAGCGGTAGTCGCCCTCCTCGTAGATCCTGAGGAAGAAGGCCTCGGCCTCGTTCGAGAGCAGGTGCCAGTCGAGGTCGCCGTGGCTGTATACAAGGTTGCCGTAGTGGTCGAGAATGTAGCGGCCCGTTCGCGGCGCCGAGTCGATCCGCTCCACAGTATCGGCCGTGTGCTTGATCACCATGTGGCTCCACTCGTCCTCCGAGGCGAGCTCCTCCCAGCGGGCGTTGATCTCGTCGATGTCGATCTCGAAGTCGATGCCCGAGTACTCGAGCAGGTGGAAACCAAAGAGCGGCACGTCGGCGTAGGCGCCCGCCGTGACGTTCGTGATCGCCGAGGCCCCGCTCACGCGCGGATTCAGCTCCCCGAGGTAGACGTCGCCCGTGTCGGTGTCGAGCAGCACGTCGACCTCGAAGAAGCCGCGGTACCCCTCCTTGCCGAGGCGGTCGCCGAGCTTCCGCACGAGCTCGATCGCGGCGTGCCTGCTCTCGTCGTCGAGCACGCTCGGGAACATCTCGTTGCCCGCCCAGCCGCCCCGATACGGGGTGAGCTCGGCGTGCCCCGTGATCTCCGTCATGCACGGGCCGACGATCGTGCCGTGCCGCGTCTGCACCGCCTCGATCGCGATCGGGCGGTTGTTGATCCGCTTCATGATCTTGATCTCCTCGCCGACCACCTCGTCGGCGATCGCGGCGAACTCGGCCTCGCTCGTCACGAAGTACGTCGTCTTGCCGGAGTCGCCGTAGGCGGTCTGGATCACGAGATCCTGGCCGAGGCCGGCCTTGTCGGTCGCCTTCACGAGCTCGTCCCAGCCGCTCACCGTGGTGAGGATGTTCGGCACACTCGGCACCCCGACCGAGTCCGCGATCTGCGTCGTGACGATCTTCGAGTCGAGGCGCTCGCGGAGCGCGTGGCTCGGCAAGATGAGCTCGTAGTCGAGCTCCTCGCAGATCCGCTCCGTCTCCTCGTTGAAGAAGACCATGACCACCTTGGGGCGCGCGCCGAGGGGCGTGCGGCGCTCGATGTGCGCCCGGACCTCGTGGTTACGCAGCAGCCAGTTGTTGACCTCCTCGCCGCTCTCGAAGTCGACGAAGGGCTTCTCGACCGGGCTGAACACCCGCGGGTGGGAGCCGTCCCAGCTGTCGTAGTACGAGATGTACGAGAAGCCGCGCACCCAGCGGTCGAGGCCGAGCAGGTTGAACGCCGTCGCCCCGACGAAGAACACCGGAGTGTCCGTCGTGCGCAGGTAGTGGCGGATCTCGGAAATGTTCTTCAGCTTCGTGAAGCCGCTGCGGCCGATCGTGACGGGCCCCGTCTTCGGCGCCTTGCGCGGGCGCTTGCGGCCCACGAGGGAGCGCCTGGGCTTCGGCTGGTCCTCGGATTGCGGCGCGGTGTCGGGCTTCGCGGCCTGTGCCGGGGCCTCGGCGGCGGGCTTGGATGCTGCAGGTTTGGTCGCGGCTGGTTTGGCTGCCGCTGGTTTGGCTTCCGCAGGTTTGGCCGACCTGGCTGCCGGTTTCGCCGCGGCCCGCGTGCGCGAGGCGGGCTTCGCCTTTGCGGCGGGCTTTGCCTTGGCCGCGGGCTTCGATTCGGCCGCGCGTGATTCCGCTGCAGCGGCCGCGACGGGGTCGCCCGTCTGGGTGGACTGGGAAGAGCTCTGACGCGCCATTGCGTTTCCTTCCGTCGGTTACGGTACGGGAATGCTTGCACGTTCCCCGGCGAATTCCAAAACGAGGACGGCCGTCGGAACCCCGCGATGCTATGTGCGAGCTGTGCGAGACGACGCGTTGCTTCCGGATCCGCCCGTATCGCGGACAGGGCTATGCCAAATCCACCGACTGCGGAGCGTTTGGATTCGGAATTCGGATACTTCGGCTCAGCGTGGGCGGTCGCGCGCGCCGACGGCTATTGGAGCGCCGAGGTGAGCCTCGCAAGCCCGTCGAGCAGCTGCGAGCGGAGGGGCTGCTTGAGCCACTCCTCGATCGTGAGCTCGCGCGAGTTCTCCCGGTAGTAGTCGTTCACGAGATCCAGATCCCGCACGAACTCCTCGCCGTGCACCACCATCGAGATCTCCATGTTGAGGCCGAACGAGCGCTGGTCCATGTTCGAGGAGCCGACCACCGCCACTTCGTCGTCGATCGTGAAGTGCTTCGAGTGGAGGATGTAGGGCGGCCGATACATCCAGATCCGCACCCCCGCCCGCAGGAGCTCCTCATAGTAGGAGCGCTGGGCGTGATACACGACGGCCTGATCCCCCGCCTCAGAGACGAAGAGCTCGACCGCCACTCCGCGCGCCGTCGCCGCGCGCAGCGCGTTCATGATCGAGCCGTCTGGCACAAAGTACGGGCTCGTGATGCTGATCCGGTGCTGCGCGGTGTAGAGCAGGGAGACGAACACCTGCAGATTGTTCTCGGTCTCGTATCCGGGGCCGGACGGCACGATCTGGCAGTCGAGGTTGCCCGGCCGATCCACGATCCTGATGCCCTCGGTGAGGTGCGTGAGATACTCGCCCGTCTCCAGGTACCAGTCGCCCTGGAACACGGCCTCAAGCCCGAGCACGATCGGCCCCTCGACGCGCACCATCAGGTCTTTCCAGTGCAGGCCGCGACGCCGGTTCGAGCGCTTGTTGTAGCTCGAGTCCACGAGGTTCTGTGAACCCATGAAGCCGATCTTGCCGTCGACGACGAGAATCTTGCGGTGATTCCTGAGATCCGGGCGCTGATACTCGCCTCGCCACGGCCGCACGGGCAGCATGTAGGCCCAGTCGGCGCCGAGATCGGTGAGACTCTTGCGCGTGCGGCGCGCCCCCGGGTTCCGCACCGCGGAGATGTGGTCGAGGAGCACGCGCACCTTCACGCCGCGTTCGACCGCCTCGCGCATCGCGACGAAGACATCGTTCGTCGTGCTGTCGTGCACGAGAATGTAAAACTCGATGTGCACGTACTCGCGCGCCTCGCGAATCGCCGCCGCCATCTCCTCGAACGAGCGCTCGTAGTCGATACAGATCGTTGCCTCGTTGCCGCGCAGCATGGGCTGCGCGCCGAGCGATCGCCCGAGCTTCACAGCGTTCGCGATCCCGGGCGGCAGCGGATCGATCTGCGTCACGAGGGTGCGCTCCTCCCGCTCTGCGACCTCCGCGACGAAGAGGTTAATGGCCTCCTGCTTCTGCTCGCGAGCGCGGGGCAGGCGCTTGCTTCCGATGATGAGGAAGAGCAGCAGCCCGGGCACGGGCAGCGCGAAAATCGCCATGAGCCAGGCCATGCCGGAGGTGGGGCGCCGGTTGCGCGGCACCACGAACAGGGCCACGATCCTGATCACATTGTCGACGACGAGGACGGTGAGGGTCCACAGATACGCCCAGTTCACCCCGAACCAATTCAGGTCCATGCCGCGCCCCTCCTCCCCGCAGTTCCCACGCCGTCATCGTGACGGCTGGAATTACTGTATCGGGAAGGTCCGACACTCAGGAATCGTTGCGGGCGGGCAGGCCCGCCTTGGCGCGCTCCTCAGCCTCGATCTGGCTGTAGATGCGACGCTCGGTGCGGTCTGCGCGCAGGATCAGGCGCAGCACCAGCCAAAAGAAGAGCCCGATCAGCACGGTCGGGGTCAGCGACCAGATCGCGTTCATCCACCAGTTCTCCATGGTTCCCAATCTTAGCCGCCCCTCCCGTGCCCCACCTGGGCGATCCCCGCCCCCGGTTGTTAGCGATTTCGGGGCTTCCCGGCCCGCTCAAGCCCCGAAATCGCTAACAACCGCCTGGGAGGGGCGTTAGGCTCGGGGCATGACCGAGTCGCCCGGCCCTCGTCCGTCGTTTCGCGAGCTCGGCTGGCCGCGCAGCACCGAGCGGCTTCGGATTCTGCCGGCCACGCCCGAGCATTCCGCGGCCCACTGGGAGTTCTGGCGCCTGCCCGAGGTCGGAACGTGGCTCGGCTGGGCGCCGAGGGACCGCGCCGACTGGGACGAGACCTACCCCGAGAAGTCCCCCGACTTCCTCACGGTCGAGCACGGGGGCCGGGTCATCGGCACGCTCATGCTGCACGTCGAGGACGGCTGGGCACAGCGCGAGATCGCTGAGCAGGCGGTCGGCGTGCACGCCGAGATCGGCTGGGTCTTCCACCCTGACGCCGCGGGGCGCGGGCTCGCCACTGAGGCTGTGATGGACCTGCTCGACTTCTGCTTCTCGGAGCTTGGGCTCCGCCGCGTGCAGGCGGGCGCCTTCGCCGCGAACGAGCCGTCGGTGCGCCTCATGGAGCGGATCGGGATGCGCCGCGAGTCCTACTCGGTCAAGGAATCCCTGCACCGAGACCTCGGCTGGCTCGACGGTGTCATGTACGCGATCCTCGCCGAGGAGTGGCGCGCACGCACCCCTGGCGGCAGCGGTTGTTAGCGATTTCGGGGCTTTAGCGGGCCGCGAAGCCCCGAAATCGCTAACAACCGTCAGCCAGCCAGCCAGCCGGCGGGCCAGCCAGCCACCCCCTACTTGACGAGGGGGAAGAGGATCGTCTCGCGGATGCCGAGGCCCGTGAGCGCCATGAGCAGGCGATCCATGCCCATGCCCATGCCGCCGGCCGGCGGCATGCCGTGCTCGAGCGCCCGCAGGAACTCCTCGTCGATCGGCATCGCTTCGTCGTCGCCGCGGGCTCCCTCGGCCGCCTGCAGCACGAAGCGCTCGCGCTGCACGACGGGGTCGATGAGCTCGGAGTACCCGGTCGCGAGCTCGAAGCCGCGCACGTAGAGGTCCCACTTCTCGACGACGCCCGGGATCGAGCGGTGGTGCCGCGTGAGCGGGCTCGTCTCGACGGGGAAGTCCATGACGAAGGTCGGACGCGTGAGCCCGTCCTTCACGAAGTGCTCCCACAGTTCTTCGACGAGCTTGCCGTGGTTCGGCAGCTTCACCTCGACGCCCTCGGCGTCGGCGATCGCCTGCAGCTCCGAGACGGGCGTCTCGGGCGTGATCTCGCGCCCGGCCGCCTCGGAGAGCGTGCCGTACATCGAGATCCGGTCCCAGTCGCCGCCGAGGTCGAAGAGCGTACCGTCGGCCCACTCCACGACGTGGGTGCCCTCGCGCTCGGTGCCGCGGTTCACGGCGAGCGCGGCGTTCTGGATCAGCGTCTGCGTGAGGTCGGCGATCCCGTTGTAGTCCGTGTACGCCTGGTACGACTCGAGCATCGCGAACTCGGGGCTGTGCGTCGAGTCGGCGCCCTCGTTGCGGAAGTTGCGGTTGATCTCGAAGACGCGCTCGAGCCCGCCGACGACGGCGCGCTTCAGGTAGAGCTCGGGCGCGATGCGCAGGAAGAGCTCGGTGTCGAACGCGTTGGAGCGGGTGACGAAGGGGCGGGCCGAGGCGCCGCCGTGCATCGTCTGCAGCATGGGGGTCTCGACCTCGATGAAGTCGCGTGCCGCGAAGGTCTCGCGGAGGCTCGCCATCGTGCGGGCGCGCGTCACGACGTTGCGGCGGGCCTGCTCGCGCTGGATCAGGTCGAGATAGCGCTGGCGAACCCGCGTCTCCTCGTTCAGCTCGGCGTACATGTTGGGCAGCGGGGCGAGCGCCTTCGCGGCGATCTTCCACTCGCGCACCATGATCGACAGCTCGCCGCGGCGGCTCGAGATGACCTCGCCGCTCACGAACAGGTGGTCGCCGAGGTCGACGAGCTCCTTGTACTCGGCGAGCGACTCCTCGCCCACCTCGGCGAGGCTCACCATCGCCTGGATGCGGGTGCCGTCGCCCGACTGGAGCGACGCGAAGCAGAGCTTGCCCGTGTTGCGCTGGAAGACGACACGGCCGGCCACGCCGACCGTTGCGCCCGACGCGGTGTCGGGGGTCTCCTCGAGGTGGCCCCACTCGGCACGCACCTCGGGGATCGTCGCGGTCACGGGCACGACCACGGGGTAGGCGCCGCCCTCGAGGTCGGCGGATGCGTTCAGCTTGTCGCGCTTCTCCAGGCGCACGCGCTTCTGTTCGAAGATCTCCTCGTCGGTCTCGACGGTTTCGACGGGCGCGTTGGCAGGGGTCTGCTCGCTCATTGGGGCGGGTCCTCCGTGGTTCAGGCGTACCGCACCATCCTACGCCAGCGGCGCGGCTCCGGATCGGCGCGCGCCGCCGCCGGCGCGGGCCGTCAGAGCGGGTCGAGCCCGTCTCGCGGGTCGGCCGCCCCCGCTGCGATGAGTTCCTCGTCGACCGAGGCGCGCACGATCCCCCCGATGAGCCGGTCGGGTCGGGCGATTCCCATCTCGCTGAGCGCCTCGACTCCCTGCCGCACGACCGCGCGGGAGAGCTCGGTCGCGGCGGCGACCGCGTCCGCATAGGCCGGGCGGTCCTCCTCGGCGACGATCTCCGGTTCAGCGCCCATTTCGACGGCGAGCGCCTGCCCGATGGGCAGCACGGGGGCGGGCGCCGTGACCGCGATGGTCGCTCCGCTGAGGCGTGCGAGGTCGAGGCTCGTCCCGGTGAACACGATCGCCGGGTGCAGGGCGAGCGGGATCACCCCCTGGGCGAGCGCCGGGGCGAGGATCCCGATGCCATGCTCGGGGGCCGTGTGGATCGCGAGCTGTCCGGGCTGCCAGGCGCCCGTCGCCGCGAGGCCGCTCACGAGGCCCTCGAGCTCCGATCCGGGCACCGCGAGGAGCACGAGCTCGGATCTGCGGACGACCTCCGCCGTCTCGAGCACGGGGACGCCGGGCAGCATCGCCTCGGCGCGCTCGCGCGCCTCCTCGCCGATCGCCGAGATCCCGGTGATCGCGTGGCCGGCGCCCGCGAGCGCACGGGCGAGCACGGGGCCGACCTTGCCAGCGCCGATCACGCCGACGCCGAGGCGCGAAGCCTGGGGCGCGCTCATCGCGGCGCCTGCCCCGCGCCGGGGCCGGCAGGCGGCCCCGGATCCGGAGCGGGCCCCGGTTCGAGATCAGGCCCCGGATCAGGTGCTGGCGCCTGATCGGCAGCGAACGTCGGCGCCGACCGATGCGCCGCGCGATCTGCCCGGCCGGCCGCCTCCGCCCCCTGCACGCGCAGGATCGTCGCGGAGAGTGCGTCGAACGCGGTGTGTGCGGCGCCGAGTTCGATCCCGCGCATCTCCATGCGTACGGGCCCGAGCACCGTGTGCGCCTGCACCGAGGCGAGTCCGAGCATGCGGTGCACGAGCGGGCGGCGCAGCTGCGCCGACTGCGCGCGCAGGATCGGCATGACTGACAGGGAGCGCGTGAGGTAGCCCCTGCGCACGCGCAGGGTCGCGGTCTCCCGCTCCGGGTCGGCGATCTCGAGGCCGGCGCGGCGCTTGCCCCAGAGCAGTACCGCGGCCGCGCGGGGGCCGGCGCGGAGGTAGCCAGCGGCGTCGCCCGTGAGCCCGTCGCGGAGCGACGCGATCTCCTCGGCCTCGTCGCCGACGCCGGGGAGCAGCGTCTCGATGACGCGGAGCACGTCCTCCTCGCGCCCCACGGGGAGCACGACGTTCTGCACCTGGTTCTGGCCCGCCTGGGCGGCCGAGTGACCCGCGGTCGTGACCCTGATCCTCCACCACTTGAAGGGGCGCCAGAGCAGCGGCTGCCGCGCCTCCACCGCGTGGATCCGTCCGAAGGGGATGGTCTCCGTCGTGGTCGACGTGAGCCCGGAACCGACCCGGATCCCCTCGCGCCCGCGCGAGAGAACGAAGTTGAATCCCTTGTTGAACTGGCCGAACAGCACGCCCAGGAACACGAGGATGAGCGGCACGATACCGAAGAGGAAGCCGAGCGCCGCCCCGACGCCGGCGTTCAGGAAGTCGGACCCCGAGCGGAAGCCCATGAGCAGCGTCGTGATCGTGCTGCCCAGCAGGAAGATCACGATCATGAGGACGATCGTGATGGTCTCCCAGCTCAGCAGGATGCTGCCGACGAGCCGGCCGAGCGGCACGCGCACGAGCGTACCGGCGCCCGCGGCGTGAGGGTCGATGTCGGTGTCGATGAAGTCGCGCGAGCGCTCCGTGAGCGCGTCGCCCTCGCCCTGGTAGGCGATGCCCGTGAGATCGGTCGGGCCATGGCCGGCGAGGGATTCGGCGACCGCTTCGGCTGATCCCCCGTCCCGCTTCATCGCTGCGGCGCCGAGGATCTGCTCGCGCACCGTCTTGGCGTCGCGGTGCCCCAGGTAGGCGAGCTCCACCTTGCCGCCCTGGCCGGCCGTGACGACCTCGATCTTCGTCAGGCCGACGACGCGGGCGAGGAGCGGCCGCTGCAGGTTGACGCTCTGGATGCGCTCGAGCGGCGCCCGCCGATGCTGGCGGAAGAGCACGCCCGTGCGCGCCTCCACCGCGTCGCCCGTGACCCGGTATGTCTGAAAGCGCCAGGCGATCCACGAGAACAGCACGATGAGCAGGATCACGACGATCGCGATCCCCATCGCGGGGAGCACCCAGCCGTGCTCGACGACGAAGCTCACCGGATCGCCCTCGTCCGAGCTGCCGCCCATCGGCCCTTCGACCCGGTCGGTCACGAAGATCCTCACGAGCCAGTCGCGCATGTTCGCCACGATCACGCCGATCACGATGATGAACGCGAGCCCGCCGCGCAGCACGGGCGAGAGCGGGTGCAGGCGGCGCCAGCCCTCGGCGTCGGCGGTGCCGGGCAACCCTGCCGCTGGCGCCGGATCCGGATCCGGCCGCGCCTCGCCGGGGGCGGCCCCGGGATCGATCGTCACAGCCCCGACCGCCTGGTCTCCGCGAGCGAGACGAGCCGGTCGCGCAGCGCCTCGGCGTCCGCCTCTTTGAGGCCCGGAAGCTGCACGCCCGTGGCCGCGGACGCCGTCACGAACTTCAGGGTGGAGAGGCCGAGTGCGCGCAGCAGCGGGCCGCGGTTGATGTCGACGAGCTGGAGCCGCCCGTAGGGCACCGCGACGATGCGCTCGAACATGATCCCGCGCCGGAACAGCAGGTCGTCTTCTCGGAGGATGTAGCCGATCGCGCGCACCCTGCGGAACGCGAGCAGCGCATTGATCAGCAGAATGAGGGCGAGCGCCGGGAGCGCGAGCTTCGGCAGGAGCGGCAGTTCGTCGCCCGCGGCGACGAATGCGACGCCGGCCGCGACCGCGAGGATCAGCACGAAGATCAGGTTGACCGCGAGATCCGCCCACGCGTAGGAGGGCGAGACGCGCTGCCACGGCACCTGGCCGTTCGGCCAGCCGTCGTCACCGCCAGGCCGTGGCTCGACGGGGCGGTGCGCCGCGGGGGGCTGTTCTGCGAAGTCCTGACTCACGTCTCCCACCCTATTCGAGCCCACTGTCATCGCAGAGAAACTCCCCGTCTCCGCAGATTTCGGGACTACGATGCGCGGCATGAGCATCAAGCTGGAGAACGTCGGAATCGCCGTGCGGGATCTCGAGGAGGCTGTCGCCTTCTTCACGGATCTCGGTCTCACGGTGCTCGGTCGGGACGAGGTGAGCGGGGAGTGGGCCGACACGGCGGTCGGCCTCGACGGCAACCACGCGAAGATCGCCGTACTGCAGACCCCGGACGGGCGGGGCCAACTGGAGTTCTTCGAGTACATCCATCCCGAGGCGATCGAGACCGCGCCCACGCTCCCGAACGAGATCGGCATGCATCGGGTCGCGTTCTCCGTCGACGACATCGACGCGGCGCTCGAGGTGGCGGCGCGGCACGGCTGCCATCCCCTCCGCGGCGTCGCGAACTACCGCGACATCTATCGGCTGAGCTATCTGCGCGGTCCGAGCGGGATCCTCGTGATGCTTGCGCAGGAGCTCACCGGCAGCTGATCGGGCAGAACGCGCCGGATCAGTGCACCCGGATCAGTGCACCCGGAACGCCGGCTGGTCGGCGGGACCCGGCTCCGGGTCACCGTCCGCCTCCGGCTCGTCGTCGCCCGGCGGCACCCGGCACAGCGCCTCCGCGATGAGCGAGCACACGACGAGCACGATCCCTCCGAGGAGCGCGAGCACCATGGGGAGCCAGGTCGCGACGGGCGCGGCGACCGTGCGACCCACGAGCGAGAGCGCGAGTCCGCCGCCGAAACCTCCGAGGAGGGCTCCGACGATCACGCCGGCGCGCGAGGCTGCGAGCAGCCGGACGGCGTGGAACGGGTTCACGGCCCCCGGCCGGTGCCGCACGGCGCGGCGCAACCGGATCCCGAGCGCGAGCAGCACTCCCCCGATCACGACGAGTGTCGCGGGCAGCGAGAGGGGCGGGACGAGCGGCGCCTGGCCGCGGTTCGAGAGACCGATCTGCACGAGCAGGCCGACCACGATCCCGATCGCTCCCGCGGCGATGGGGAGCACCATGCCGCCGCTCCGCTCAGGCTCACGCATGGCTGTCCTCGGTGAAAGGCCGCGTCGTATCGCCGACGCGGGCGAGCAGCTCGGAGACCCTGCCGTGGCCCATGAGCACGGCCTGCGGGTCGAGATCGAGCCAGGGGGCGAGCACGAAGTCCCGCTCGTGGGCGCGCGGGTGCGGCACCGTGAGGCGTTCGTCCTTGATGACGCGGCCGCCGTAGAGGATCAGGTCGATGTCGAGGGTGCGGTCGCCCCAGCGCACCGAGCGCTCGCGGCCGTGCGCGGCCTCGACCGACTGCAGCAGGTCGAGCAGTTCGTGCGGGCGGAGCGTCGTCTCCGCGGTGGCGACGCCGTTGAGGTACCTGGGGGCGTCCGGATCGGGGCCTTCCATCGTGAGCGCGACGGTCTCGCGCAGCGGCGACGGCGTGAAGTGTTCGAGGCCGGCGGCCTCGGCGAGCTCGGCCTGCGCGGCGCGGATCGTCTCACCGCGGTCGCCAAGGTTCGCTCCGAAGGCGAGCAGCACGGGGAAGACTTGCGCGATCACCTGGCCCTCCTTTCCTCGGCCCCTGCTGGACCCCGCTCGACCGTGACGGAGACGTCGGCAAACACGGCGTCGATCGGGGCCTCCGGCTTGTGCACCGTGATTCGTGCCGTGTGCACGCCGGCGAAGCCGAGCGCGACGTCTGCGACCCGCTCCGCGACTGTCTCGATGAGGTCGACGGGGTCGCGCTCGACTGCGGCGACGATCGCGGCCGCGAGCTCGCCGTAGTGCACCGTGCGCTCCAGTGCGTCGCCCGCGGCGGCGGACGCGAGGTCGACCGCGACCTCCGCGTCGATGAGGAAGCGCTGCCCGCGCTCGCGCTCGAAGTCGAAGACGCCGTGGTGGGCGTATACCTCGAGGCCGGTGAGGGTGATCCGGTCGCGCGGGATCGGCGCGGCGGCGTTGAGTTCGGTGGCGGGTGCAGCGGCGGATCCGGCACCTGCCGAGCGCGCGCCCTCCTCCCACGCCGATGTGACCGCGAGGGCCTGGGCCGTGTTCGGCACGTCGTGCACGCGCACTCCCCAGGCGCCGGCCCGCGCGGCGAGCGCGCTCACGACCGCCGTTGCGAGGTCGCGCTCGTGCCAGTCATCCCGCTCGCCCGCGCCGGCCGGGGCGCGCCTGGCCGCGGCGGGGAGCGGCGCGAGCGCGTCCGCGATCATCCGCTTCCGCGAAGCGCCGACGAGCACGGGCAGGCCGAGCGCCAGGAGTTCGTCGAGGCGGCCGAGCAGCTCCCAGCACTGGGGGCCCGTCTTGTCGAAGCCGAGGCCCGGGTCGATGATCAGGTGTTCGCGCGCGACCCCCGCGGCGAGTGCCGCGCTCGCCCGCGCCGCGAGCGCCTCGCGCACCTCGCCGACCACGTCGGAGTAGGCGGAGCGCTCGTGCCCCGGATCAGGGATTCCGCGCCAGTGCCCCGCGATGAAGCGCACGCCGCGGTCGCGGCTCGCCGCCGCGGCGACCGCGAGCATCGCCGGATCGTGCAGGCCGCCGGAGACGTCGTTGATGCAGCGCGCGCCGGCCGCGACGGCCGCCCGCGCGGTCTCGGCGTGGATCGTGTCGATCGAGACGGCGATGCCGTCGCCCGAGAGCGCCGAGACGACCTCGCTCACGCGCGCGAGCTCGTCGGCGACCGACACGGGCTGGGCGCCCGGCCGCGTCGACTCGCCGCCGACGTCGACGATGTCGGCCCCCTGGGCCGCGAGCTCGCGGCCGCGCGCGATCGCGGCGGCCGCGGTGTCCCACTTGCCGCCGTCGCTGAAGGAGTCGGGGGTGACGTTGAGCACGCCCATGACGAGCGGAGCGCGCCCCTCTCGTCGCGCGGTCACGACGCCGGGCCTTCGGACCCGCCGAGGAGGGCGAACACCGCCGCCTGCTCCGTCGTCTCGCTCAGCGAGCCGCGCGAGGCGACCGTGACGATCTGCGATTCCGTCTGGCGCACGCCGCGGTCGGCGACGCAGCCGTGGCTCGCCTCGAGCACCACGAGCACGCCGCGCGGATCGAGCCCGTCCGCGAGCGCCTGCGCGATCTGCTCGCCGAGCCGCTCCTGGACCTGCGGCCGCGCGGCCAGCGTCTCGACGACGCGCGGGATCGCGCTCAGGCCGACGACCCTGCGCCCCGGCCGGTACGCGATGTGCGCACGCCCGCGGAACGGCAGAAGGTGGTGCTCGCAGACCGAGCGGAGCGCGATGTCGCGCACGAGCACGAGCTCCCCCGTATCGTCGCCGACCGGCACCGAGTCGGACAGCAGCACGAGCGGGTCCTTCCCGATCCCGGCGAAGAACTCCGCGTAGGCGTCTGCCACCCGGAACGGCGTGCTCGCGAGCTCGGCGCTGTCGGGATCCGAGCCGATGGCGCTCAGGATCTCCCGCACCGCGGCCGCGATGCGCTCACGATCGACGGTCTCGCCCATGCTGCTACCGCGAGCCCTCGCCCGAGCCGGAGTCGCCCGAGTTCGACTCATCGGAGTTCGGCTCATGGGAGTCAGGCGATACGCCAAGGTTTCGCGGGGGCCTGCTCGACTCGCCCGGTGCGAGCGGAGCGTTCGGAGCCGTGTCCGCAGCCGGATCCGGATCCGCGGGTGCAGATGCCGGTGCGGGTGCCGGTGCCGGTGTGGCGGCGTCGGCGGCTGCCGCGGCGTCGTGCCGGTCGTCCGTGCGCACGACCGCGGGGACCTCGATCGGCGGGCGCGTGTCGATCGGGCGGTCGTCGCTCGAGAGCCAGACCCGGCGCTCGGGCAGCTTGCGCACGTTCGTGAATATCTCCGCGATCTGGATGTGGTCGAGCGTCTCCTTCTCGAGCAGCTGGCGGGCGAGCTCGTCGAGGATGTCGCGGTTCTGCGTGAGCACCGCGTAGGCCTCGTCGTGCGCCTGCTCGAGGAGCGCGCGCACCTCGGCGTCGATCGAGGCGGCGACGCCCTCGGAGTAGTCGCGGCTCTGGCCGAACTCGCCGAGGAACGCCCCGGGCTGCGCCTGGCCGAGCTTCACCGGGCCGACCGAGGCGGACATACCGTAGTCGGTGACCATCTTGCGGGCAGTGCCCGTGGCCTTCTCGATGTCGTTGCCGGCACCGGTCGTCGGATCGTGGAAGATCAGCTCCTCCGCGACCCGCCCGCCCAGCGCGTAGGCGAGCTGATCCTGCAGCTCGTTGCGCGTCACGGAGTACTTGTCCTCGAGCGGGATCACCATCGTGTAGCCGAGGGCGCGGCCGCGCGGCAGGATCGTGATCTTCGTGACGGGGTCGGTGTAGTTGAGCCCGGCCGCGACGAGGGCGTGGCCGCCCTCGTGGTACGCCGTGATCAGCTTCTCCTTGTCCTTCATGACGCGGGTGCGGCGCTGCGGGCCAGCGATGACGCGGTCGATCGCCTCGTCGAGCGCGCGGTTGTCGATGAGCTGCGCGTTCGAGCGCGCGGTGAGGAGCGCGGCCTCGTTGAGCACGTTCGCGAGATCGGCGCCGGAGAAGCCCGGGGTCTTGCGCGCCACGACCTCGAGGTCGACGTTCTTCGAGAGCGGCTTGCCCTTCGCGTGCACCTGCAGAATCTTGAGACGGCCCGGCATGTCGGGGGCGTCGACGCCGATCTGGCGGTCGAAGCGGCCGGGGCGCAGCAGCGCGGGATCGAGCATGTCGGGGCGGTTTGTCGCCGCGATCATGATGACGTTGGTCTTGGGGTCGAAGCCGTCCATCTCGACGAGGAGCTGGTTCAGCGTCTGCTCGCGCTCGTCGTGGCCGCCGCCCATGCCCTGGCCGCGGCGCTGGCCGACGGCGTCGATCTCATCGACGAAGATGATCGCGGGGGCGTTGGCCTTCGCCTCCTTGAAGAGGTCGCGCACGCGGCTCGCGCCGACGCCGACGAACATCTCCACGAAGTCCGAGCCCGAGATGGAGTAGAAGGGCACGCCGGCCTCGCCCGCGACGGCGCGCGCGAGCAAGGTCTTGCCCGTGCCGGGAGGACCGTAGAGCAGCACGCCCTTCGGGATCCGGGCGCCGACCGCCTGGAAGCGGGTCGCGTCCTGCAGAAAGTCTTTGATCTCGTGGAGCTCCTCGACCGCCTCGTCAGCGCCCGCGACGTCGGCGAAGGTGACTTGCGGGGTCTCCTTCGAGACGAGCTTCGCGCGCGACTTGCCGAACTGCATGACGCCGCGCCCGCCGCCCTGCATCGAGGACAGCATCCACCACAGCAGCAGGCCGATGAGTACCATGGGCAGCAGGAAGCCGAGCAGCGACCACAGCGGGTTCGGCTGCGGCACGCGATCCGTGAAGCCGTCCTTCGGCTTCGCCTCGTCGACGGCCTTCACCACGGCCTCTCCGCGCTGCGCGACGTAGTAGAAGAACACCTGATCCGTCGCGAGCTTCTTGTCAGCCTTCTCCAGTGTCAGGTTGACGCGCTGATCACCGTCGATGATCTCAGCTTCCTTGACCTGCTTGTCGGAGAGCATCTGCAGGCCCTGCTCCGTCGGCACCTCGCGGGCGTTGCCGCCCGAGAGCAGCGACCAGCCGAGCAGCACGATGAGCGGTGCGAGGACCAGGTACAGAAGCGGTCCCTTGAAGAACTTTCTGCTCTTTGAGGTGCTCTTCGTCGTTTGCTCTGCCAAGACGGGGCCTTTCGGAGGGGGCGCGCCGGGTGGTTCCGGCTGGTGCAACTGTAGCCAATACCTCTGACACGCTGCTGGGGCGGGCCCCTCGTTCCGCTCAGGGCGGAAGGAACGAAGGCCAGGTCCCGCGGCGAAGTGAGGCGTGCAGGCGGGCGGTGTGGGGCGCGGCCGGGCGCTTCCCGCTACTCCTCGCCGCCGTAGACGTGCGGGGCCAGGACCCCGACGTCGCGAAGGTTGCGGTAGTTCTCCGCGTAGTCGAGGCCGTAGCCGACCACGAACTCGACGGGGATGTCGAAGCCGACATAGGCGACGTCGACCTCGACCTTGAGGGCCTCGGGCTTGCGCAGCATCGTGCAGATCTTCACTGAGCGCGCGCCGCGGCTCTCGAGGTTGTCCTTGAGCCATGACAGCGTGAGGCCGGAGTCGATGATGTCCTCCACGATCAGGACGTCTCGGCCCGTGATGTCGGAGTCCAGATCCTTCAGGATCTTGACAACGCCGCTCGACTTCGTGCCGGCCCCGTACGAGGAGACGGCCATCCAGTCCATCTGCGCGTGGAAGCGGAGCTCGCGTGCGAGATCGGCCATGACCATGACCGCGCCCTTCAGCACGCCGACGAGCAGCGGGGGGCTGTCTGCGTAGTCGGCCTCGATTTCACGGGCCATCTCGGCCAGTCGCGCGTGCAGCTCGGCTTCGGTATGGAGAATTTCGGTGAGTTCGTCGCCCAGGTGTTTCGCGTCCATGCCACTACTGTAGTCGCCGCGGAGAGCCCAGTTGCCGCTCGAAGACGATCTCCCCGCCCGCGCGATGCACCCTGATCCCCGGGACAAACGCGGGACCCTGCCCGCGCCAGTCGGTGACGAGCGCTGCGATGCCGAGCGTGTGCTCCCTGCTGAGCCGGGATCCGAAGCGCTCGGAGACGAATTGCCTGATCATGCGATACAGGATCGCCGCCGGCTGCTCCGCGAGCCGTGCGACCGGGAGGCTCACCGCAGCGCCCGCCTCCCCCGAGCCCGCTCCGCCGCCAAGCTCCACGAGCGCCCGGTCGGCGAGCAGTTCGAGCGCGGCCGCGTCCTCGCCCGCGAGGTCGGCCGTGCGGGCGAGCGCCGCGGCGATCCCCGGCCCGAGCTCGCGCTCAAGCACGGGAAGCACGGTCGCCCGCACCCGCACCCTGGCGAACGCCGGGTCCGCGTTGTGCGGGTCCGACCAGGGCGTAAGCCCGTCGGCCGCGCACGCCTCGAGCGTCTCGGCGCGACCGATGCCCGCCTCCTCGGCGAGGAAGGGGCGCAGGATCCGGATCCCGGGCCGCCGGTCGCTCCCGGTGCCGGGACCGGAGCCGCGCGCGCCGCGGCGGAGCCCCCGCTCGCTCGGGATCCCGGCGAGGCTCCTGAGGCCCGAGCCGCGCGCGATCCCGAGGAGCACCTGCTCAGCCTGGTCATCCCGGGTGTGCGCCGTGAGGATCGCGGCCGCGCCCGAGTCGCTCGCCGCCGCGGCGAGCTCCGCGTAGCGGGCGGTGCGCGCCGCGGCCTCCGGCCCGTCCGCGGAGTCGCTCTCAACGTCGGCCCTCCTGACGAGCACGGGATCGAGCCCGAGCGCCCGCGCCTGCGCCGCCGCCGACTCCGCGACCGCCTCCGACCCTTCCTGGAGCCCGTGATCGACCACGACTGCACCGGCCCGCACCCGTGCGCGCGCGGCCTCCCTGGCCGCTGCCGAGGCGAGCGCGAGCGAGTCGGCGCCGCCGGAGAGGGCGACGAGCACGAGCGGCAGGGCCTGATCCGGCGCCGGATCCTGATCCTGATCCGGGGACCGGCTCGGATCAGGATCCGCGGCCGCGAGCCGTGCGAGCGCGATGCGGACCGCCCGCCTGGTGCGCACCCGGGCGTCGGGGCCTGGGCCCCTCCGCGGCTCTCCGTTCTTCACGCCCCCAAACTACCGCGCCGCGCCTCCGGGGCCCGCCCGCGCGACACCGGCTCAGCGCCCACTCATGCGGTCCGGTAATCTGGGACGGCAACGCACACCCCGCGCGGGAGCAAGCCCGCCGGCACAGAGAAAGCACGAGGAGCGCGCATGGCCGCAGCATTCGACGCCGTCATCGAGATCCCCAAGGGGAGCCGCAACAAGTACGAGGTCGACCACGAGACCGGCCGAGTCTACCTCGACCGCGTGCTCTACACGGGCTTCGTCTACCCGACCGACTACGGCTTCTTCGAGGAGACGCTCGGCGAGGACGGCGATCCGCTCGACGTGCTCGTGCTGCTCGACTACCCCGTCTTCCCCGGCGTCGGCATCAAGGTGCGCCCGGTCGGCGTGCTCAAGATGAGCGACGAGGCCGGCGGCGACGACAAGGTCATCGCGGTGCAGCACAAGGATCCGCGCTGGCAGCACATCCAGGACGTCGCCGACATCCCGGAGTACACGCGCAAGGAGATCGAGCACTTCTTCGAGCACTACAAGGACCTGGAGCCCGGCAAGTGGGTCAAGGTCGACGCGTGGGGCTCGGCCGCTGACGCGGAGCAGCTCATCGTCGAGGCGCAGGAGCGCCTCGCTGCGGGCCACTAGGCCTAACCGCGAAGGGGCCCGGGATCACCTGATCCCGGGCCCCTCTTGCGTGCCGGGTCAGCTTCGGCAGCTCGCTCCGGCCCCCGCCCCACGCCCCAGGCTCCACGCCCCAGGCTCCCTCCTGCGCTCAGCACGAGTTCTGCACCCTGCACGGCTGAAAGCCCAAATTCTTGACTTTGCATGCGGATCTCTAGCTGGGCGCTGCTGCCCGGGACGCGGCGAGCCGGACAGGGCCGCGGTTAGGACCCCTCGAGCGAGCGCCGGCTCTCGGCGATGAGGTGCATCATGGACGCGTGCAGCTCGGAGAGCTCCTCCGGCGTCATGCGCAGGCGTTTCGCCATCTCGACGGGGACCTGCTCGGCTCGGCTGCGGAGTTCCCGCCCCGCTTCCGTGAGCGTGATCTCGAGGCGGCGCTCGTCTTCCTGGCTGCGCTGACGCTTCGTGAGCCCCTGCGTCTCCAGCCGCTTGATCAGGGGCGAGAGCGTCGATGCCTCCTGATGCAGGAGGCGCGCGAGCGAGCTGAGATCGAGCGTGTGGTGCTCCCAGAGCGCGAGCATCACGAGGTACTGCGGGTGCGTGATCCCGAGCGGGTCGAGCACCGGTTTGTACGCCGCGACAATGCCGCGCGAGGCGACGGTGAGCGCGAAGCAGACCTGACGATCGAGGGACAGGGCGTCGGGCGAACTCATGGGTCCATTTTTCCAGATCGAGGAGGAGCAGGTACCATTAATTAGTGTCCTAATTATTTGAAGGATAACCATTGGAGGAACAAGTGTCCGAGATGACCGCGCAGCCCGACACCCCGGAAGCCACCAAGGAGCAGGTGTTCGTTCAGGCCGAGCAGCCTCGGGCCTCGATCGGCGTGATCCTCCTCTCCACCCTCGGCTCACTGCTCATGGTCGCTGGCATGTGGGTCACCAGCCTCGCCTTCAGCGTTCCTGGCCGCGAGATCCTGCTCTTCCTGGGCGGGATCGTCATCTCCTCGCTCGGGTTCTGGCTCGCGCTCGGCTTCCTCACGGGGCGCGCCAGCAAGTAGCGGCGGCCGCCCGCCCTTCCCATTTGCGCGGCTTCGGGCTATGGTGGCCCGTGACCGCCGACAACGGCGTCGCCGGTCACCTTCTCCCTGTGATCAGCCGTTCTGGGCCAGCCAGGGCAGGGCCAGCCGGGCTCGGCCCGCCAGGAGCGGCCCGCCGGCCTCGACCCCTTACTCGTCAGTGTCGAGCAGCGCCGCAGCGTACATCGGCAGCGCGGCGTCCTCGCTCGGCGGATGGAACAGCCCGGCCGCCGCGTCCCGGTACAGCCGGCTCGCCTCCTGCGCGTTCGAGAAGCCGGATCCGCCCGTGCACATGAGCGCCGTCTCCGCGCATCTGCGCGCGGCCTCCCCGGCACGGATCCGCGCGCTCACCAGGCGCAGCGGCCAGCCCGCCCCGTGGTTGACGCACTCATCGAAGTCGCGCGTCACCGAGTCGAGCTGCGCCGGCACGGCCATGAAATCGAGGTGGGCCTTCGCGAGCCGCGCCCGGAACTCCGGCGCCTCCGCGAGCGTCGCCCCGCGCTTCGCCGAGGTGCGCCGCTTCAGGCCTGCAGCGCCCACCTCGAGCGCGCGCTGCGCGACACCCGCGTAGACCGGGCCGATCAGCAACTGGAAGTTCGCGGTGATCGCGAAGGTCAGGAGATCCGGAACCGGCCCGGGCTCGATCCGGCGCGCCACCCGGTCGGCCGGCATCCGCACGCCCGACAGAATCGTCGCGCGGCTCTGCGAGGCGCGCATGCCGAGCACGTCCCAGTCCTCGGAGACCGAGATCCCCTCGGCGGATCTCTCGATGAAGCCGTAGACGAGGCGCGGGGCCTCGGGATCCGAGTCGTCGAGGCCGTGCACGATGAGGCGCGTCCAGGCGGGCGAGAGCGAGGTGAAGATCTTGACGCCCGTGAGCGCGTAGCCGCCCTCGCCATCGGGCACGGCGCGCGTGTTCGAGCCCTGCAACACCCAGTCGTTCGACGGCTCGCTGATCCCGAACGCGAAGACCTCCCCCGCCATCGTCTCCTCGAAGACCCTCGCGAGTGAGCGGTCGCCGCGCTCGAACATCGCGCGCACGACGCCCGTGCACATGAGGTGCATATTGATCGCGAGCGCCGTGGCGGGCGCCGCGGTCGCGAGCCGCTGCTGCAGCCGCGAGACCTCGTTCAGCGTGAGGCCCGGGCCGCCGAACTCCTCGGGCACGAAGAGCGTGAGGTAGCCCGCGGCGCGGAGTTCGTCCAGATCCTCCCAGAAGAACTCATTCTCGCGGTCGGTCTCCCCCGCCCGCGCCCGCATCCGCTCGAGCGACTCCTGCGGCAGGTAGCGCCCGGCAAGCTCAGCGTGCCTGGTCTCGCGATCCGTCATTCCGTCTCCTCCTCGGTGGCGCGCGTGAACAGCACGGCGCCGTTGTGCCCGCCGAAACCGAACGAGGTCGAGAGCACCGTCTCGATCGTCGCCGGCCGCGCGGTCTCCGTCACGAAGTCCCAGCCGGGAAACTCCGGGTCCTGCAGGTTGATGGTGGGCGGCAGCAGCCGCTCTCTGAGCGTCCGGATCGCGAGGATCGCCTCCGCGATCCCCGCCGCGCCGAGCAGGTGACCCGTGCTCGACTTCGTCGCGGTGATCGGGATCTCCCGCGCGCGGTCGCCGAGCGCGGCCGTGAGCGCGCGGAGCTCGGCGGCGTCGCCGGCCTGGGTGCCCGTGCCGTGGGCGTTGATGTGGTCGACGAACTCCGCGGCGATCAGGGCGTCGTCCTCCGCGCCGTCGCCGAAGCTCGCCCCGAGCGCAGGCCCCTCCACGTCGTCTGGGAAGGCCTCGGCGCGGGATCCGGAACCGATGCCATGCCCCACCCCGTGGGCGAAGCCGCTGCCGAGGCCCGCGTCGGCGAGGCACTCGCGCACGGCGCGCGCCGCGCCGCGGCCCTCCGGGTGCGGCGCGGTCGCGTGGTGCGCGTCGCTCGACGCGCCGAAGCCGGCGAGCACCGCGAGCGCCTCCGCGCCGCGGGCCCTGGCCGCGTCCTCCGACTCGAGCAGAATCGCCGCGGCGCCCTGCGACATCACGAAGCCGGCGCGGGCGCGGTCGAACGGCCGGCTCGCCGCGGCCGGGTCGCCCTCGTAGCCCGCGGCGAGCGCGCGCAGGTTCGCGTTCGAGGCGAGGTTCACCGCGCCGAGGCAGTCCTCCATGCCGACGACGAGCACCGCGTCGGCGTAGCCGTGGCGGATCCTGCGCAGCCCCTCGCCGAGCGCGATCGCCCCACTCGCGCACGTCGCGTTCAGCCCCTGCGCGGGGCCCTCGATGCCATAGCGCTGGCTCAGGATCGCGGCCGCGGCGTCGGGGGCGCCGTAGACCGAGAGCGCGAGCGGCACGGCGCGGGATCCCCGCGCGTCGAGCGCCCGCGTTGCCTCCTGCATCGCCTGGATCGGGCCGGATCCCGTCGCCGCGATGACCGCGACGCGCGCCGGATCCCACGGCAGGGCGGGCGCTCGGTTGGCGTCCTCCGGGTCGTTCGTCAACTGACGCAGCGCCTGCCGCAGCGCCTCGTCCGCGGCCGCGATCCCCCACAGCTGCACGTCGCTGAGTCTGCGCGCGAGGCCCGAGGGAAGCTCGGGGCGCAGCGATCCCGCGTCGAATCCCCGGATGCGGCCGCCGATCCGCACCGGCAGCTCCGCATAGGGCGCGCCGGCAGAGTCGACGCCGCTGAGCTCCGTGACCACGCTGCGGCCCGCGACCGCGGCCTCCCACAGCGCGTCCGCGCCCGGCCCGGCCGCCGTCACGGCGCCGAGCCCGGTGACGACCGCGCGCCGCTCCCGAAAGCGCCCCTCCGCACCGTTTCCCGTCACAGCCGCACCACCCCTTCGTTTCCGGCGGCCGCGGCAGAAACGACGGCCGCCACGAGCGCCGCCGTCTCGCCGCGCCGCACCTTGCCTCCGATCGTGCGCGGCAGGCGCTCGACCGCGAACCACCTGCGCGGCACGTACTGCGGCGCGAGCCGCTCGCGGCCCCACTCGGCGAGCTCATCGCGGCCCGGGATCGCGGTGCCCTCGGCGCCATTGGCGCCCTTGGCGTCCTCGGCACCCTCGGTACCCTTGGCGTGCTCGGCCCGCTCGACCCGCTCGACGACGAGCGCAACGACGGCGCCGAGCCGGGGATCCGGCAGGGCGACGGCGCACGCCGCACCGATTCCCGGCATCGCCGCGTACGCCCGCTCGATCTCGGGGAGAGCGACCTTGTGCCCGCCAGTCGCGACGACGTCGCCCGCGCGCCCGACGAGCTCGAGCGCGCCGCCCTCCGCCGCGATGCGGCCGAGGTCGTGCACGGTCGCCCATCCGCCCTCGCCCTGCAGCGTCTCGTCGCTCGTGCCGGAAAGGTAGCCGTCCGAACAGGCCTCCGCGAGGATCCAGAGCTCGCCGAGCTCGCCCGCGGGCACCCGGGCGCCGCTCTCGTCACGGATCTCCGCGCTGATCTCGGGGTAGACCCGGATCCCCGTGCCGTCCCCCTCGCGGCTGTCGCCGATGAAGCCGATCTCGGCGGCGCCGTAATAGCTGATGAGCCGCGTGTGCGGGAGCGCCGAGGCGAGCCCGTCGCGCACGCTCGCCGGCAGGTTCGCGCCGCCCGTCACGACGAGTTCGAGCCCGGCGAGCGCCGCGGGATCCCGCCTCGCCGCGATCGTGAGCGCCTCGACCACGGCGGGCACGGCGACGAGCCGCGTGATGCCCTCTTCCCTGATCCGGGCCGCGATCCCGAACGGTTCGAAGCGGTCGGTGAGGTGCGCGCCGCCGCCCGTGGCGAGACACTCGATCACGGCGTACAGCGTGAGGCTGTACGACACGGGCCCCGGCGCGAGCGTCTCGACGCCGGGGAACGGCTCGAGGTGCGCCGCGGACACCGCGACGTTCGCCCGGTACTGATCCCGCGTCTTGAGGAACGCCTTGGGCGCGCTCGTCGTTCCGGAGGAGAAGAGCATGAGAAACGCCTCGTCCCCCGCGCGAACGGTGGGCGGAGGCGCCGGCTCGGCGCGCTCGCTCAGCTCCCGGAACTCGGCGAGGCCCAGGATCGCGCCCGCCCAGCCAGCCGCGGCGAGCGCCCCCGCGAGCGCCGGATCGTCGGCGATCACGAGCCCGACCCCCGTCGAGACGATCGCCCGCACCCGGTGCTCGAGCGGCCAGCGCGGGTCGATCACGGCCGACACCGCGCGGTAGCCCGCGAGGCCCGCGACGATGCGCGCGGCGTCGAAGGCCGAGTCGACGCTCACCGCCGTGATCGGGATGCCGCGGGTTTCCTTGGCGGGGGTTGAGGTTGCGGCGAGTTGCAGCGCGTCGACGGCGGCGAACACGCGCCGCGAGTCGTCGACGAGGCCCTGATAGCTGAGCTTCTCGCCCGGGCCGGCGATCGCGGTGCGGCCGGGGTGGCGCGCGGCGGTCTCGAGCACACTCGCTGTGATCGGCACCCGCCGCACCTCCTGAAAGATCGCTGTCGCAGAACGGGTCTCATTCTACGGACGCGGGCCACGCGCGCGTCCAGACTCGGGGATACCCCTGGTCAGCGCCGCCGGGCGGACCTTCCGGGCCCCTCGGCGCCGCGCAGCAGGCCGGTCACCCGGTACGAGATCACCTCGCGCAGGAAGAGGCTCGTCGAGGTGCGCGTGATGCCGGGGCACAGGCGGATCTCCTCGCTCACGCGGTAGAGGTCGTCGGGATCCCGCGCCACGACGCGCAGCAGCAGGTCCGTGCTGCCTGCCGGCGCGAAGCACTCGAGCACCTCGGGGATCTCCGCGAGGGCGGCGACCGCCTTGCCGATCTGGTGCTGGTCGAGCTCGACCTGCACGCTCGCGCCGACCGGCCGGCCGAGCGCCGCAGGGGTCACGCGCGCGCTGTGGAGGCGGAGCATGCCCGAGGTGCGCATGCGCTCGAGCCGCGCCTGCACTGTGCCGCGGGCGAGGCCGAGTTTCTGGGCGATCAGCGCCGTCGGCATGCGCGGATCCTCGTCGAGCGCGCCGAGGATCCGCCGGTCTGTCTCATCAATCTCGGGCATTTTGACCACTTTCTGGCGGGCGGTTTGCGGTGGCATTGATCATATCGATCAATTGCCAGGAAGTCACTTGCGCAATTCGACCCGGGGGCGATGTAATCATCTACGTGGCGCCGACACCCCGGCTCCGCACCACCAGCACCCGCACCACCCCCGCGGGAGCAAAGAACGGACGTCACCACCCCTGGTGTCCGAGAAGGAGCCGACTGTGCCTGCACCCGCATCCGCACTCGCACTGCCCCAACCGTCACACCCCGTCTCGGGCCAGGGCAGCGCCCCCGGGTTCGCTGCCGACATCGCCTCGCCTGCCGTCTCCAGGCCTCGCTCCAGGGTCGCCCTCGCCTCGCTCACGCTCTTCTCACTGCTCGTGAGCGCGAACCTCGCGACCCCGCTGTTCCCGCTGCTCCAGCTCCGATTCGGGATCGGGGCCACCGGCGTCTCGCTCGCCTTCACGAGCTATGTTCTCGCGCTCATCGCGGGGCTCGTGCTGTTCAGGCGATTCGCCGACTCCGCGAATCGGCGCACGCTGCTGCTCGCGAGCCTCGCCGCCGCTGGACTCGCGACCGCGGCGCTCGCGCTCGCGCCGAACCTCGGCTGGTTCTGCGCGGCGCGGGCGCTGCAGGGGATCGCCGTCGCCTGCGCCACGGGCGCGGGATCCTCGGCGCTGCGCGCGCTCCTGCCCGGGCGCCCGGCCCTCGTCGGGCGGCTCACCCTGCTCGCAACCTCGGGCGGGGTCGCGGCCGGGCCGATCCTGGGCGGCGCGCTGTCATCGCTGCCGGCCGGCGCCCTCCCCTCCCCATTCTTTGACTTCTTTGGGCCGCTCACGACGCCGTTCCTCGCGGTCGCCGCCGTGCTCATGCTGCTCGTGCCTGCGCTCCTCCTGATCGCGCCGCACCGCGAGTGCGCGCCCGCGGTCACCCGCCTCCCGCTCGTCGACGCGCCGCACACGCCGAGCGCGAGCGCCGAGCCGCGCGGCCCGCTCCCCTCGCGAGCCGCCCGACCGTTCCGCATCGCGGCGGCGACGGGCTTTCTGAGCTTCGCCGTGTTCGGCTTCTGCCTCTCCCTCGCCCCCTCGCACTTCGCGGCGATCACGGGCATCGACTCGCGGCTCGGGATCGGCATCCTCGCCTCGGTCACGCTCGCGGCGTCGGCCGCGACCCAGTGCGTGCCGCTGCCCGCCCGCGCCGAGCGCGCGCTCTCGGGCGTCGGGCTCCTGCTCCTCGCGCTGGCGCTCGCGGGCATCGCGCTCGCGAATATCGTCGGGACCACGTGGTTCCTCGTCGCCGCGTGCACGCTCGCGGGCGTCGGGCAGGGCGTCGCGTTCCGCTCGGCGTTCTCGGCGCTCGTCGCCGCCGTGCCGCCGGAGCGCCACGCCTCCGCCGTGAGCGCGGTCTACACGGTCACCTACCTCGGCAGCGCGCTCCCGATCCTCGGCCTCGGCGCCCTCGCCAGCGCGGTCGGGCTCGCACCTGCCGTCGCGGGCTTCGCTGGCGCGCTCGCGATGGCGTGCGCGGTGCTCGCGATCGTGGGACTACGGGTGTCGGGTGGTGGCGGCGGGGCCGCTGCTCCGGCCGCTCCGTCGAGTCGGCCGTAAGGCCCCATTCGCGGGGCCGAGTCGGCCGTAAGGCCCCATTCAGGCGCTCGAAAGGGGCTTTTGGGTCGACTCGAGTTGAATTGCGTGGCTCAGGATCCCGAACCGCACGCGCATTGGGCGCGCTGGGCACGTTGGCTCGCGCTGGCTCGCGCGCGCCCGCACGCACCCGCACTCACGCCCGCGCCCGAGTCGGCCGAAAGGCTCCATTCGCGGGATCGAGTCGGCCGTAAGGCCCCATTCAGGCACTCGAAAGGGGCCTTACGGCCGACTCGGCAGGGAAGGGTGCGGGATTCAGGTTCGAGGCCGGGCTTCGGGGGCCGGGATGCGGGAGTCGGGCGCGGGGCCCGGGATCAGGATCCGGAAGCTCGCGGGGCGCGGGCCCGCGAGCCCGCGCTCCCGCACCCGAGTCGGCCGAAAGGCCCCATTCGCGGGATCGAGTCGGCCCGAAGGCCCCATTCAGGCGCTCGAAAGGGGCCTTTGGGCCGACTCGGCAAGTTGCGAACGGCGCGAAGCGCGAGCGCCGCCAGCGGGCGCCCCCAACCAACCCTTACTCGGCGAGCAGCAGGATCGCGCGGCGCGCGTCCTCGTCGTCGACGAGCGGCGCGAAGCGCTCCGCGACGGCGTTGCGCGCGATGCGGCTCGCCTCGGCCGCGTCGCCGCGCGAGATGGCCTCGAAGAGTCCGCGGTCGATGCGCACGGAGTCGAGCTTCACGCGGTTGTCGCGGTGCTCGCCCGCCGACTCGCGCTGCATGAGCTGGCGCAGCACGCCCGACACGGCCTGCCCGCTCAGCTGCAGCACGCGGTTACCGCTCGCCTCCCACACGGCCTCGTGAAACTCCAGGTCGGAGTCAGAAAAAGTAGCCGCGTTTGAGGCAGCCTCGGCCGCCATGATCTCGAGGGCGGCGCGCATTCGCTCGAGCTGCTCGGGCGAGCGGCGGAGCGCCGCGAGGCGGCTCGCGGTGCCCTCGAGCACGACGCGGTACTCGATGAGCTCGGCGATCCCGAGCGCGTCGGTGCCGATCATGGCGCGGAAGGATCGCCGCAGCGCCGACGACGACGGCGCGCGCACGATGGGCCCGCCGCGGGTGCCGGGCTTCGATTCGAGGAGGCCCATGCTCTGGAGTACGCGCAGCGACTCGCGCACGGTGGGGCGGCTCACACCGAACTGCACCATGAGGTCGCGCTCGCTCGCGAGTTGCGATCCGACCGGGATCTCCCCCGAGAGGATCGCCTGCTCGATCTGCTCGACGATGCGCTGATAGGTGTGCACCGGGACTGCCGGTTCGAACCTGTGGGTCGTCGTCACCTGATGCTCTTCCTGATGAGGGAGGGCCCCCGGCGAGCCGCCGCGGCCCCCGTCAGCCGAACCCCTGGGCCAGGAGTCAACCCGATACTAGCGTGACGCTGAGTGGTCTTACCATGTATCCTGATTCGAAACTTCCGATCCGCGGGCACTGTCGCCCGCACAGACCACCCAACGGCCGCGGGATCCCGCGGCCCTGTCGACAGGAAAGCAATGATGCGACGCAGAACATCCCTCCTGCTCACCACGGCACTCGCGGCCGCGGCGGCGCTCGGACTCGCCGCGTGCTCCGCGGGCGCGGGCAGCTCGGGCGGCAGCGGATCGGGGGGCGAGAAGCCGACGACGGCGACGATCGCCCTCACCGGCACCCCCACGAACCTCGACTTCACGACGACCGCCGGATCCGCGATCCCGCAGGCCATGATGTCGAACGTCTACGAGGGCCTCGTCGAGCTCGACGAGAAGGGCGAGATCGTGCCGCTGCTCGCGAAGGAGTGGAAGGTCAGCGACGACCGCAAGACCTACACCTTCACCCTGCAGGAGGGCGTGAAGTTCTCGAACGGCGAAGACTTCACCGCCGAGGACGTCAAGTTCAGCTTTGACCGCGTCAAGACCGACTGGGTGTCGAGCCTGAAGACGAAGATGGACGTCGTCGAGAGCGTCGAGGTCGCCTCCGACACCGAGGTCGTCGTGAAGCTCACGACCCCCTCGAACGCCTGGCTGTTCAACATCGCAACCCCGGTCGGCGCGATCTTCTCGAGCGACGGCGTCGCGGATCTCGCGAACACGCCCGTCGGCACGGGCCCCTACGCGGTCGAGAAGTGGACCCCGAACCAGAGCATCGTGCTCGACACCCGCGACGACTACTGGGGCGAGGCCCCCGGCGTCGAGAAGGTGACGCTCAAGTACTTCGCCGACGCGACCGCGACCACGAACGCGCTGCAGACGGGCGACGTCGACGCGATCGCGAACCTTCAGGCCCCCGAGCTCCTCTCGACCTTCGAGTCGGACGACAAGTACAAGGTCATCACGGGCACCTCGAGCGGCGAGATCTCGCTCTCCTTCAACAACAAGGCCGCCCCGTTTGACGACGTCCGCGTGCGCCAGGCCGTGCTCTACGCGCTCGACAAGCAGGCGATCATCGACACCGCCTGGAACGGCTATGGCACGGTCATCGCGACCTTCGCGACCCCGACCGACCCGTACTACGAGGACCTCAACGACGTCTACCCGCACGACCCCGAGAAGGCGAAGGAGCTCCTCAAGGAGGCCGGCGCCGAGAACCTCGAGATCACGTACACCGTGCCGACCCGCCCCTACGCGCAGGCCGTCTCCGAGATCGTCGCATCGCAGCTCGGCGACGTGGGCATCAAGGTCAACATCAAGTCGGCCGAGTTCCCCGCGGTCTGGCTCGACCAGGTCTTCACGAAGCACGAGTACCAGATGACGACCGTGCTCGCCGTCGAGGCCCGCGACATCCTGACGGTCTTCAACGACCCGAACTACTACATCGGCTACGACAACTCGAAGATCGCGGAGCTCGCCAAGTCGGCGGACGCCGCCGACGAGAAGACCTACGTCGCAGACATGAAGAAGGTCTCCGAGCAGATCGTCGAGGACGCCGCATCCGGCGTGCTGTTCCTCTTCCCGAACATCACGGTGGCGAAGGCGGATCTCGAGGGCATGCCCGAGAACGCCATCATCGAGGCGCTCGACCTGACTAACCTGAGCTGGAAGTAACCGGCTCGGCCGCGGCGGCGGTCGGGCTGGGGTCCGGACCCCAGCCCCTCCGCCGCAGCCGCGGCTCCACCCCTCGCCCGCGCCGACACACGTCGGCCGGGCAACCGAACTCCCGAGGAACCCGCATGGCAATACGGCTCCTGATCAATCTCGCGCGATTCGTAGTGACCTACCTCGTCGCGACCATCGTCGTGTTCCTTTTCATGCGGCTGATCCCCGGCGACCCCGCGCAGATCGCGCTCGGCGTCAACGCGACGCCTGAGCTGCTTGAGCAGACCCGCGAGCAGTTCGGCACGAACCGCCCGCTCATCGTGCAGTACTTCGAGTGGTCCGGCGGGCTTCTGACCGGGGACTTCGGCACCTCCTACATCACCCGCACCGACATCAGCCCCATGGTGATCGACCGCGTGCAGGTGAGCCTCATCCTCGTGCTCACGGCGATGGCTCTCGCGCTCCTCGTCGCGATCCCGCTCGGCACCTGGGCGGCCGTGCGGCACCGCAACTTCTCGGGCGTCGTGATCGGCGTCGGCTCGCAGCTCGGCGTCGCGATCCCCGGCTTCCTCGCGGGCATCCTGCTCGTCATGATCTTCGCGGTCGGCCTCGGCTGGCTGCCGGCGAACGGCTGGACGGCGCCCTCCGAGGACCCGGCCGACTTCCTGCGCCGGCTCATCCTCCCCGTCGTCGCGCTCGCCTCGGTGCAGGGCGCGATCCTGACCCGCTACGTGCGCTCGGCCGTGCTCGAGGTGATGAGCGAGGACTACCTCCGCACCGCCCGTTCGAAGGGCCTGAGCAAGACGCAGGCGCTCGTGAAGCACGGCCTGCGCAACGCCGCGATCCCGGTCATCACGGTGACGGGCGTGCAGATCGCCGCCCTCATCATCGGCGCGGTCGTGATCGAGCGCGTGTTCGTGATCCCCGGCCTCGGCTCGATGCTGCTCGACGCGGTCGGCAACCGCGACCTGCTCACCGTGCAGTCGGTCGTGATGGTGCTCGTCGCCATCACCCTCGTCCTGAACCTCGTCGTCGACGTGCTCTACACGATCGTCGATCCGCGTCTGCGAAGGAGCGCCTAGCCATGAGCACGCAGAACATTCCGACGCCGCCGATCCAGGCGCCACGCACGACCGCGATCCAGGCGCCGGGCGGCGCATCGACGAGCGGACCGGGCGGGCCGGGCGGGCGAGGCGCCGCGGGCCGCGGCCGCCGCGGCCGCAAGCTCTCCGCGACGCTCATCATCGGCCTCGTCCTCATCGGCCTCGTCGTCGCGGCCGCGCTCGTCTCCTTCATCTGGACCCCCTACAACCCCGTGCAGGCGAACCCCGCGGATCGACTCCAGGGCTCGAGCCTCGATCACCTGATGGGCACCGATAAGTACGGCCGCGACATGTTCTCGGCCATGCTCTACGGCGCGCGGATCACCCTCT
The DNA here is from genome assembly GCF_050310065.1 of Leucobacter luti. Classification (GTDB taxonomy): domain Bacteria; phylum Actinomycetota; class Actinomycetes; order Actinomycetales; family Microbacteriaceae; genus Leucobacter; species Leucobacter luti_B. Next base: position 2,720,214 of record NZ_CP190007.1, read on the forward strand.
TCGTCGGCGTCATCTCGGTCGGGATCGCGCTCGTCATCGGCACGCCGCTCGGGATCCTCGCGGGGATCCGCGGCGGCTGGATCGAGGAGGTCATCATGCGCACCTCCGACATCGCGCTCGCGTTCCCCGCGCTCCTCCTCGCGATCATGTTCAGCGCCGTGTTCGGCGCCTCAACCCTCACGGCGATGGTGGCGATCGGGATCGCGACCGTGCCCGGCTTCGCGCGCGTGGCGAGATCCGGCACCCTCCAGGTCATGAGCACCGAGTACGTGCTCGCGGCGCGGGCCGCGAGCCAGTCGCGGTTCCGGATCGCGCTCCGCCACGTGCTGCCGAACATCATCGGCATCGTGGTCGTGCAGTCCTCCGTGTCGTTCGCGCTCGCCGTGCTCGCGGAGGCCGGCCTCAGCTTCCTGGGGCTCGGCACTCCCCCGCCGACGCCGTCGTGGGGGCGCATGCTGCAGGAGTCGCAGCAGTTCCTCGGCACGCACCCGATGCTCGCCGTCTGGCCCGGGCTCGCGATCGCGATCGCCGTCATGGGCTTCAACCTGCTCGGAGACGGTCTGCGCGACCGCTTCGATCCCAAGCTGAACGGGGGGCGCGGCTGATGCGCACCGAGAATTCGATGGCGGGTGGCGGGCCGGGCGGAACCGACCTCCTGCTCCGCGTCGAGGGACTGAACGTCCGCACGCACGAGCGCACGCTCGTGAGCAACTTCACCCTGCACATGGCGCACGGCGAGCGGATCGGCCTCATCGGGGAGTCGGGATCCGGCAAGTCGATGACCACGACCGCCCTGCTCGGGCTGCTGCCGAACGGCGTCACGGGCGACGGCTCCGTCGAGATCGACGGCTACGCTGGCAACCTGCTCGAGGCGCCCGAGCGCGAGCTCATGAAGCTGCGCGGCACCGAGATGTCGATGGTGTTCCAGGAGCCGCTCACCGCGCTCAACCCCCTGATGCGCGCGGGCGCACAGGTCGCGGAGATCATGCTGCAGCACGGCCTCGCATCGTCGAAGGCGGAGGCGCACCGCCGCGCCGTCGAGATGCTCGACGCGGTCAAACTTCCCGATCCGGCGCAGGCGGCGCGTGCCTACCCGCACGAGCTCTCCGGCGGGCAGCGGCAGCGCGTGATGCTCGCGATGGCGCTCGCGAACGACCCGTCGCTGCTGCTCTGCGACGAGCCGACGACGGCGCTCGACGTGACCGTGCAGCGGCAGGTGCTCGACCTGATCCTGGAGCTCGTGCGGGAGCGCGGCACGGGGCTCCTGTTTATTACGCACGACCTCGCGGTCGTCGCGAACATGTGCACGCGCGTGCTCGTGATGAACCAGGGCGAGATCGTCGAGGAGGGCACGACCGAGGACGTGTTCACGCGCCCGCAGCACCCCTACACGCGGGGCCTGCTCGCCGCCTCCGACCTCGACGCGGTCGACGAGAACGGGCGCCTCTTCACGGTCGCGACCGCCCAGGCTTACACCCCGCCCACGGCGGAGGTTGTTAGCGATTTCGGTTCGAATAACGCCGTATACGAACCGAAATCGCTAACAACTGCCGGGACCCCAGGCACAAAGGCACCCGGGGAGCCGGTGATGCGCGTGACCGACCTCGTGCGCACCTACACCCGCGGGCGCACGAGCCTCTTCAAGCCGGCGCCGCAGGTCCACGCGCTCAAGGGCATCTCGTTCGAGGTGCCCGAGGGCGGGCGCCTCGGCGTCGTCGGCGAGTCGGGCTCCGGCAAGTCGACGCTGCTCCGGATCCTCGCCGGCCTCGACCAGCCCACCTCGGGCAGCGCGGTCGTCGCGGGCAACGAGGTCGCCGGCGCGAAGGAGGAGGAGCTGCGCGCCCTCCGCCAGAACCTGCAAATCGTGTTCCAGGATCCGATGGGCTCGCTCGACCCCCGCATGACCGTCGAACAGATCATCTCCGAGCCGCTCCTGGTCAGGGGCCGAAACGAGACCGCGCGCGAGCGCTCTCGCATGGTCGCCGAGATGCTCGAGGCGGTCGGGCTCCCGGCGGAGTCGGCCGAGCGCTTCCCGCACCAGTTCTCCGGCGGCCAGCGCCAGCGCATCTCGATCGCCCGCGCCCTCATCTGCCGCCCGCAGGTCGTCGTCGCCGACGAGCCCGTGAGCGCCCTCGACGTCTCGGTGCGCGCGCAGGTGCTGAACCTCCTCGCCGACCTCGTCGACGAGTACGGCCTCACCCTCGTCTTCGTCTCGCACGACCTCAACGTGGTGCGCCACCTCTGCGACTCGGTCATCGTGATGCAGTCCGGCGAGATCGTCGAGGCCGGCGACACCGAGACCGTGTACCGCGACCCGCAGCACCCCTACACGCGCCGGCTCATCGACTCCTCGCTCACCCTCCGCCAGGAGCTCGCGCACACGGCGTGAGCCGGTCAGGTGCCGGATCCGGATCCAGCACCGCACCGTCCGGCGCCGCACCGCCCGACCCGCACCCGTCCAGCCAGCACCCGTCCAGCACCACGAAAGGACCCCCGATGACCTCCGAAAGCGCACCCCAGCAGCCGCAGCCCGGAGCCGCTGAGGCGGCGGAGGCCGCGGGCGCCGCGAGCGCCGCAGGCGCCGCGAGCCTCGCGGACCTCGACGCCGGCGCGCTCTCCGCTGGCTTCGCGGCGGGCGCCTTCACTCCGGGCGACGTCGCCGAGGCGGTCATCGCGCGGGTCGAGGCGCGCGAGCCCGAGCTGAACGCGCTCTACCTCTTCGATCCCGAGCAGGTGCGCGCCGACGCCGCCGCCTCGGGCGAGCGCTGGCGATCCGGCGCCCAGTTCGGCGCCTTCGACGGCGTGCCGGCGACGGTCAAGGAGAACATCGCGCGCGCGGGCCAGCCGAAGCCCTCGGGCACGGCGATCCCGAATCCCCCGGTGCCGGATCGCAACGCCCCGACGACGGATCGCCTGCTCGAGGCGGGCGCCGTGATCGTCGGCTCCACGACGATGCCCGACTGGGGCATGCTCTCATCTGGCGTTTCGAGCCTGCACGGGATCACGCGCGGCGCCCTGAACCCCGCGCACACGGCCGGCGGCTCGAGCGCGGGCGCCGGCACCGCGGCCGCTGCCGGCTACGGCCCGTTCCACATCGGCTCCGACATCGGCGGCTCGATCCGCCTCCCCGCGAGCTGGCAGGGCCTCACCGGGCTGAAGCCGAGCGAGGGGCTGATCCCCCTCGACGTGCCCTACGTGGGGCGCGCGGCAGGCCCCCTCACGCGCACGGCGGCCGACGCGATCCGACTCATGTCGATCGTCGCGGTGCCTGATGAGCGCGACTATCTGACGCGCTCCTACCGCGAGATGCAGTGGTCGACCGAGCCGCTCGCGCCCACGGGCATGCGCGTCGCGCTGCAGCTCGACGCGGGATCCGGGCTCCCGGTCGAGCCCGAGACGCGCGCCATCATCGAGCGCGCCGCCGCGCGCTTCGCCGAGGCGGGGGCGACGGTCGAGCCGCTCGCACCCTTCATCGCCCCGGAGGTGCTCGACGGGATCGTGGACTTCTGGCGCAGCCGCTCCTTCGCCGACCTCGAGCTCTTGAGCGACGCCGAGCGCGCGGCCGTGCTGCCGTTCATCGCCGCCTGGTGCGAGGCCGGCGCCGGGATCTCCGCGGCGCAGACGGTGCGCAACCGCGGCATGATCGACGAGATGGCGCGTCTCACGCGCGCCGCGACTTCCGGCTACGACCTGGTGCTTTCACCCGTGACGCCCGTCGCGGCGTTCGCCGCAGAGGATCCCATGCCGATCACGGATCCGCTGCAGACCATGGGCCACATCTCGTTCACCGTGCCCTACAACATGTCGGGGCAGCCCGCCGTGTCGATCGGCGCGGGCATCCAGGACGACGGCCGCACCGTCGGACTCCAGATCGCCGCCCCCATCGGGACCGACGACTCGCTCCTGCGCGTCGCCGCGTGGTTCGAAGAGGTGCGCGGGGCCGACGCCGCGGTCGACTGGGCGCGCCTGGCGTAGGCGCCGGCGCTCGCTCCGAATTCTGCCGTCGCTCCTAGACTTTCGGGCAGTTCCTTGCGAACGAGCGCAGATCGCGGAGCGAGCGCAGGCGCGGGATCCCGATCCGGAGCGTCCAACAGGCTCGCGCGCGCCCGAACCCGCGCGAGCCCCGGCGCTCGCTCGCAATTCTGCCGTCGCTCCTAAACTTTCGGGCAGTTCCTTGCGAACGAGCGCAGATCGCGGAGCGAGCGCAGGCGCGGGATCTAGATCCGGAGCCTCCAACAGGCTCGCACGCGTCCGGCCCTGCGCAGGGCCCGGCGCTCGCTCTCAGTTCTGCCGTCGCTCCTAAACTTTCGGGCAGTTCCTTGCGAACGAGCGCAGATCGCGGAGCGAGCGCAGGGCGCTGATCCGGATCCGGAGCCTCCAACAGAATCGCGCGCGCCCGAGCCCAGGCGAGCCCCAGCGCTCGCTCGCAGTTCTGCCGTCGCTCCTAAGTTTTCGGGCAGTTCCTTGCGAACGAGCGCAGATCGCGGAGCGAGCGCAGCGGCCCTACGACGCGGGGGGCGTGTAGCGGCCGTCGATCGCGGTCCAGCCGCCGTCGACCGTGAGCACGGATCCCGTGACGAACGACGAGGCCTCGGAGGCGAGGTAGACGACGGCGCCGGCGAGCTCGTCGGGGCGCGACCAGCGGCCGAGCGCGCTCTTGGCCGCGTAGGCGCCGTACCACTCCGGGTCGGCCGTGATTTGCGCGGTGAGCGGGGTTTCCACGACGCCCGGGGCGATCACGTTGACGCGCACGCCGCGCGGGCCGAACTCCGCCGCGCCCGTGCGCGCGAGCTGTACGAGGCCCGCCTTCGTCGCGGCGTAGACGCCCTGGCCCGGCTCGACGACCTGCGCCCGGATCGAGGCGAAGCCGATGATGGAGCCCCCGCCGTTCGCGGCGAAGCGCTCGCCGAACTTCCTGATGAGCTGGAAGGATGCGCGCAGGTTGAGGTTGACGACGCGATCGAACTCCGCCATCGAGTAATCCTCCATGCGCTTGCGCACGTTCGTCGCGGCGGTGAAGACGAGCGCGGCGGCCGTGCCGAAGCGCTCGGCTGCGGCGTCGACCTCGGCGTCCTCGAGCACGTTCACGCGGTAGGCCTCGGCGGAGCCGCCGCGCTCCGCGATGATCCCGACCGTCGCCTTGGCGGCGTCGAGCGCGTAGTCCGCGACGACGACGTGCGCCCCCTGGGCCGCGAGCGCCTGCGCCGACTCGCGACCGATCCCGCTCCCCGCCCCGATCACGACGACCGTGCGGCCGTCGAGGCGGAAGAGCTGCGAGTAGTCGATCTGCGGGTGCTCGGTCTGCGGGTGCTCGGTCATGGGTGGTGCTCCTGGGTGTGTGCGGAAAGTGCGGAAATTGCCGGCGGGGTCAGCCGCGGGCGCGGGGCCGGATCATGGCCATGCGCGTCACGGTGAACTCCTCGATCGCGAAGCGCGGGCCCTCGCGCCCGATGCCGGAGTCTTTGACCCCGCCGTAGGGCATGATGTCCGAGCGGAAGCCCGGGATCTCGTTGACGACGACCCCGCCGACCTCGAGCCGCTCGATCGCCGCAAACGCGCTCTCGAGCGACGCCGTGTAGATCGCGGCCTGCAGGCCGTAGCGCGAGTCGTTCACGAGGTCGATCGCCTCGTCGATCGAGTCCACGACCGTAAGCGCGACGACGGGCCCGAATACCTCCTCGCACCAGACGTCGACGTCTGCGGGCACGTCGGCGAGCACGATGGGGTCGATTCCCGCGGCACCGGCGGCGGCCAGGGCGCCAGTGCCGACGCCGGATCCCGAACCCGCGCCCGGATCGCCGACGAGCACGCGCGCCCCCGCCGCGACGGCCCGCGCGACCATTGCGCGGATCCGCTCGCCCGAGGCGGCGTTGATGACGGGGGCGACGTTCGTGCGCTCGTCGCGGGGGTCGCCGACGACGAGCTCGCCCATGCGCTCGGCGAGGCGCGCGCTGAACTGCGCCGCGATCGGGCGTTCGAGCACGACCCGCTGCACCGAGATGCACGCCTGGCCGTTCGCGTAGAAGCCGCCGCGGAGCACCGCGTCGACGGCCGCCTCGACGTCCGCGTCCGCGGCGACGATGAAGCCCGTGTTGGATCCGAGCTCGAGCACGGCCTTCCGCGGCGCCGCCTGCTGGGCGATGAGGTGGCCGATCTTCGCGGATCCCGTGAAGGAGACGACGGCCGCGCGCGGATCCCGCACGAGGGTCTCGCCCACGATGGGGTCGCCGTTCACGAGCTGCGCCGCCGCCGCGGTGACGCCGTGCGCGGCGAGCGCCTCGCGCGTGATCGCGAGCAGCTCGAGGGTCGCGAGCGGCGTGTTCGGCGCGGGCTTCACGATGACGGGGCAGCCGGCAGCGATGGCGGGCGCGAGCTTGTGCGTCGCGAGGAGCAGCGGGTAGTTGAAGCCCGCGATCCCGATCACGATGCCGGCCGGCTTGCGGGTGTAGTACCCGATCATGCCGCGGCCGAGCTCCTGGAGGTCGAGGGGCACGGTCTCGCCGCCGATGTGCGAGACCTCCTCGGCCGTCGCCTGCAGGGTGACGATCGTGCGGCTCACCTCGGTGCGGCAGTCGACGCGCGGCTTGCCGGTCTCGAGCACGAGCAGCTCGACGAGGCGGTCGGCCTCCTCGCGCACGCGATCGTGGATCGCCATCAGGATCCCTCGCCGCTCGGCCGCCGTGAGCGCCGCGACCTCGGGGCGCGCAGCCTCCGCGGCGTCGAGGGCGTCGAGCGAGTCCCGCTCCCCGCTCACGGGGGCCTGCGCCACGACGCTGCCGTCGAAGGGGAAGACGACGTCGGAGGTGTGCGGCATCGCGCGCCACTCGGCGCCGATCGGGAGCGCGCCTGCCGGCGCGAGCAGGCGCGGGCTCGCGCTCGGGCCGTGCCCGGAAGTTTCTGGCGTTCCGGAAACCTCTGACATTGCGGTGCCTCCTTGCAGCGGCCGGTGCGGGATCCCCACTCGCGACGAGTGGTCTTACCATTTAGAATAGAGCACCTGGGCCGCGCTCGCCAAGCAGTCGCAGACGTGACCCCAGCCAGACTTCACCGCGGAAGGACCCACCATGACCGAGACCCCCAGCAGGACCTACGACATCGCCGTGCTCCCGGGCGACGGAATCGGCCCCGAGGTCGTCGGATGCGCGCTCGAGGTGCTCGACGCGGCCGAGGCCCGCTACGGGTTCTCGACGCGCCGCGCCGAGTTCGCGGCGGGCGCCAACCACTTCCTCGAGACGGGCGAGCTCTTCGACGCGGTCGAGCCGGAGCTGCGCGGGCGCGACGCGATCCTGTTCGGCTCGATGGGCGATCCCCGGGTCACGCCTGGGATCCTTGAGCGCGGATTCATCCTCGAGATGCGCCAGCGCTTCCAGCAGGCCGCGAACGTGCGGCCCGTGCGCCTCTACCCCGGCGTGCCGACGCCGATCGCGGGGCTCACGCCCGAGCGCTGCGAGATGGTGATCGTGCGCGAGAACACCGAGGGCGCCTACGTCGGCCGCGGCTCGACCGTGCACGCGGGCACGCCGAACGCGGTCGCGATGCAGGAGTCGCTGAACACGCACGCGGGGATCGAGCGCGTCGTCGACTTCGCGTTCCGGCTCGCGCTCGGCAGGCGTCGCCGCCTGACGCTCTGCCACAAGACGAACATCCTGGTCGCGGCCGGGCAGCTGTGGCAGCAGGTCGTCGCCGAGGTGGGCGCGCGCTACCCCGAGGTCGAGGTCGACTACGTGCACGTCGACGCGATGTGCTTCCACCTGCCGCTCACGCCCGAGCGCTTCGACGTCGTGGTGACGGACAACCTGTTCGGCGACATCATCACCGACCTCGGCGCCGTAATCCAGGGCGGACTCGGCGTCGCGACGAGCGCGAATCTGAACCTCAACGCGAGCGCGCCGAGCATGTTCGAGGCGATCCACGGCTCGGCCCCCGACATCGCGGGCACGGGCACCGCGAACCCGGCCGGCGCGATCCTGTCGCTCGCCCTCATGCTGGGGCACCTCGGCGAGGGCGAGGCCGCGCGAGCGGTCGAAGCCGCGACGGTCGGCGTGCTCGCCGAGCTGCCCACGCTCGCCGGGCCAGCGATGGGCGCGACGACCGCGGAGCTCGGCTCCCGGATCGCGCAGATCGTGCGGGACGGCGCGGCCGACGCCGCCCTCGTGCCCGACTCCCTGCTCGGCGTGCTCGCCGGGCTCGCGCCGTCGCGGCTCGCGGCCTAGCGGCTAGCGGCCCGCGGCCCCGCGGCTTCGCGGCCCGCGGGGTAGGCCGGGTCACTTGGCGCGCGCCGGCACCTTCGCGGGCGCGACCGCCGGGTTCTTCGACGGCTGCATGAAGCAGACCGCGATTACCCCGAGCAGCAGCACGGCGGCGGGAACGAGCATTGACTGCCCCATCGCGTTCGAGAAGCCCTCGACCACGGCGTCGGGCATGGCTCCGCCTCCGAAGCCGCCAGCCGCCGCGTCCGAGGCACCCGGCAGGTTGGCCTCAAGGCGCGACTGCATGACCGCCGCGATCGCGGCCGAGCCGACGACCGAGCCGACCGTGCGGGTCGTGTTGTAGATGCCGGATCCCGCGCCCGCGAGGCGCGGCGGGAGGTTGCGGTTGGCCGTGGTTGCGAGCGGCCCCCACATGCCCGCCTGACCGACGCCCATGACCCCGGAGATCACGAGGTACACCCAGATCGGCACGTCGACGTGCAGCGTCTGCGAGTAGGCGAAGAGCGTCCCGGTGACGATGAGGAGCCCGGGCACGAGGATGATCCGCGGGTCGACGCGGTCGAGCAGGCGGCCGGCGAACGGCGCGAGCGCGCCCGAGATCACCGCCATCGGCACCATGAGGAGCGCCGACTCGGTCGGGGTGAGCCCGCGGGCGAGCTGGATGAAGAACATGAGCGGCAGCGACATGCTCGTGATCGCGAAGCCAACGGTCGTGATCCCGATATTGGCGATCGAGAAGTTCCGGTCGCTAAAGAGCGAGAGCGGCACGAGGGGCTCCTGCTTCGTGCGCGCCTGCATCCAGACGAAGAGCACCATGACGGCGAGCCCGCCCAGGATCATGGCCCAGATCCACCCGGTCCAGGCGAACTTCTCGCCCTCCTGCAGGCCGAAGACGATGAGGAACAGGCCGACGCCCGAAACGATCACGCCCGGGATGTCGAAGGAGTGCGCGTGCGTCTCGAGCCGGGGCACGAGGATCCAGGCGAGCACGAAGGCGATGACGCCGACGGGCACGTTGATGAAGAAGATCCACTCCCAGCCGAGGCCGTCGACGAGGAGGCCGCCGGCGAGCGGGCCCGTGAGCGTCGCGACGCCCGCCGTGGCACCCCAGAGCCCCATCGCGGCGCCCCGCTTGAACGGCGGGAAGGTGCGCGTGATCACGGCCATCGTCTGCGGGGTCATGAGGGCGGCCCCGAAACCCTGCACGGCGCGCGCCGCGACGAGCATCCCGAGCGTGTCCGATAGCCCGCACCAAAGCGACGCGAGCGTGAAGATCACGAGGCCGATCAGGTAGATATTCTTCGGCCCGAAGCGGTCGCCGAGGCGACCCGTGACGAGGAGCGGCACCGCATAGGTGAGCAGGTACGCGCTCGTCACCCACACGACGTTGTCGAGGTTGCTGCTCGCGGGGTCGAGGGCGGCCTTGATCGCGGGGTTCGCGACCGACACGATCGTCGTGTCGACGAGGATCATGAAGAAGCCGATGACGAGCGCCCAGAGCGCAGGCCACGGGCTGCGCTCCGGCGCCGCCGGGGCGCCGCCTGCTGCGGTGTGCGATTCGGACGCGGTCACGCGTCCTCCTTTCCGAGCCCTGCGGCTTCCGTGTCTCTGTGCCGTGCGGCTTCGATGTGCGCGGGAGAGGGGACGCCCCACGCGAGTTCGGGATCCGCGAATGCGGAGATCGTTGCTTCGGACCAGGCGATGTCGGCCTCGATGAGCGCCGCGGCGCGCTCGACCTCGATGAGGAACTGCCGGTCGACCGCGCGCTCGCGCGCCGTCCCCAGCCCATCGCGGTGCTCGGCGAGCAGGGACCGCAGGGCCTCGACCCGCAGGGCGAGGAGCGCGAGCGCCTCCTCGCGGGGCAGGTTGTGCGCCTCGGCGAGCGCGACGCGGAAGCGCGCCGGCTCGTCGGTGCGCGGCAGCTCGGCCCGCACCCAGGCAAGCACGGCCTCCTCCCCCGCGGGCAGCAGCGTGTAGCTCGTGCGCTCGGGCCGGTTGCCCTCGCGCTCCACCGCGGCTGGCGCGAGCAGGCCGTCGCGCTCGAGCGCGCCGACCTGATGGTAAAACGTGCCGTGCTGGATCCGGATCAGCCGCTCATCGCGACGCGCGCGCAGCAGCCTGATCATCTCGTACGGGTGCATGTCGCGCTCGCGCAAGAGCGCCAGGATCATGATCCCGAGCGGCTTGAGCTTGGCGGTCGGCATGCTGCACTCCATTTCGAATAGTCCACATGGACTATAGCTGAGTTTCGTTCCCCCGACCAGCGAAAGCCTCGCGGCTCCTCACCGCGCGCTCACCACGCGACCGCGCGCACCGGCGCCCCGTCGCCGCCCGCGAGCGGGAGCGGGAAGAAGCCCACCCTCGCGGTGCGCCCCAGCTGCTCGAGGCCCCGGAGGTTCTCTACGATCAGGCCATCGGCGCCGAGCACGGCGGCGTGCACCGGGAAGTCGGCCTCCTCCCCCGGCCCCGGCGTCGGATCCGGATTCAGGAAGTCAACGCCGAGCACCCGCATGCCGAGTTCGAGCAGGCGCTCCGCAGCCTCCGCCTCGAGGTGCGGGTGCCGGAGGTAGGACGCCTCGCCGAAGCGCCGATCCCACCCGGTCCTGATCAGGACGATCGGCGGAACCCGAGCGAGCTCGCCCAGCCCGAGTGCAGCCGCGCCGATCCCGGATCGCTCGGCGATCTCCGCGCCCGCCGCCGCCTCGAGCACGAGCGCCTCGCCCGTGAGCTCGTCGAGCGAGACCCGGTCGATCGTGCGGCCGCCCGCGATCGTGTGTGCCGGGGCGTCGACGTGGGTGCCCGTGTGCGAGCCGAGTTCGAGCCGTTCGACAGCGACGCCGTCGCGCGCGAGGGTGAGCGCGGGGCCCGTCGTCACCTCGGGGTCGCCAGGAAACACGGTCATGCCGGAGGTGATCCGATGGCTGAGGTCGATCATGCGGGAAGTGTATCCCCGGCCTCGGACACTGACGCATGCTCGGCCGCGTTCGTCGCCGCGTGCGCCGGCCCCGCCGCGGCCGGGATCCGGAGCAGCCTCACAGAATCCCAGAACAGAGGTCAGATTTGCGCGATCCAGCGTAAACGTGGACCTAACATAGAAACATGCAGACGCATCCCGATCTGGCGGGGCGGCAAGAGCTTGCCCTGCGCACCTACGGATCCCTCTTCCTCAGCGGCGCGGCCGTGATGCTCGGATTCTGCGCGGCGCTCATCCTCGTGTTCGCGCTCGACCGCATCTCCCACGGCCTCGTGTGGGTGTTCGTCGCCGCCGGTGTGCTCATGTTGATCGGCACGATCGCCGGGCTCGTCGTGCTGAAGCGGGACAGCGCGCAGTTCCAGGAGGAGCTCGAGGAGACGCTCCGGATCGCGCCGAACCGCGATACGACCGTGACGGTTCCGGCCGTGCTCTCGCGCACCGTGCCCGCCCGCAGCGCGTCCGCCGCCCACCAGCTCGTGTACTCAGCGCACTGGAACCACCGGGTCACGCCCGTCGCCGTCGCACTGCCCGCGGGGCAGGCCCTCCCGCAGGAGGGCAGCGGCGCCTGGCTGCAGCTCGATCCCGCGCGCCCCGACATCGCCTGGATCGCGCCGCTCGCGAACCCCGAGGAGCACGTCACGGCGCTACAGGATCGCTCCCTCTCGAACCTCACCTCGCGCCAGAAGGGGCTCACCCTGCCGCCCCGCGCGTACCTGATCCCGGCCTTCATCGGGGCGGGCGTCTTCGCGCTCGCGTTCGTCGCCTTCGCGGCGGTGCTCCTGGCCGTGACGCACCCGTAGGCGGCTTCCGGGCGTGCGCGCACCCCCCCCGGGTTGAGTTGACCCAAAGTGCGTCAAAATCGCGATTAGGCGTCACTTTGGGTCAACTCAACCCGGGGAACCCGGCGCCGCCATGCCGCGCCAGACCAGGTCGACCGCGGCGCGGACCCGCGCCCGCGAGCCCGCCGAGTTGATCGCCTCGCCGCGCACCACGAGCTGGTAGTAGACGACGCCGGCGAGGAGGTCCATCGCGGCCTCCACATCGAGGTCGGGTCGCAGTTCGCCCCGCGCGACCCCGGCGCGCAGTGCGTCCTCGACCGGCACACGCCGCCGCGCGACGTGCGACTCCCAGTAGGCGCGCTGCAGTTCCCGGTCGGCCATCATGAGGCGGATCCGCTGGCGGAAGCGCGCCTCGGGGTAGTCCGGGTCGACGCGACCCTCGGACACCCCGAGGAACCGCATCAGGAATTCCTGCTGCAGGTCCACCTCCTCGGGCAGCCCCGGCGGCACGGTGCGCCCCACGTCGAGCGCCGCGACCAGGAGGTCCGTAAGCGTCGGCCAGCGCCGGTACAGCGCGGCGCGGCTCACGCCCGCCCGTTCGACGAGACGACTCACGGTCAGCTCCTCGCCCGCGTCGATGAAGGAGAGCGCCGCATCGAGGATGCGGTCGTCCATCTCGTCGTCGCGGGGCCGGCCCGGCCCGCGGCCGGCCCCGCAAGCCTCGGCGACCGAGCCCGAAACCCCCTCCCCCGTCACGCCCCGAACGCCCGCTCGCGCAGCCGCCCGACGGTCGCGTCGGAGAGACCCGCCGCGCGCAGCGGCGCGAGCGGGTGCCCGTGCTCCTCGCGCAGCCCGTCGAGCAGGATCCGCATGGAGACGTCCATGGGGCCGTCCTCGAGCATCGGCCGGGAGCCGAGCTTCTCGAAGTCGAAGCCGAGATCCCGCATGAGCGGGCCGATGACCCCCGCGGTGCGGTCCTGGATCGCGGGCATGTTCTGGCCGGTCAGGGCGTAGTCCGCGACGATCGCGTCCTCGTCGACCTCGAGGGCGAGGAGCAGCATGGCGGCGAGCACGCCCGTGCGGTCCCGCCCGGCGGAGCAGTGGAACGCGGTCGCGCCCGGCGCGAACGCGATCACGTTGAGCGCGGTGACGAGCTGGCCCGCCGCCCGGTTCACCATGCCGACGTACATCGCGCCCATGTGCTCGTGGGTGAGGATCGGCTGCGCAGGATCGACGCCAGCGGCGATGTCGCTCATGAGCGGCAGGTGGTGGTAGGCGACGGGGAACGCCGCGAGCGGCCCCCGCCCCGTGAGGGCGACCTCGGCGGGCGAGCGGAGGTCGATGATCGCGGCGAGCCCGCCGTCGACGAGGCGGTCGGCGACCGCGTCGGTCACGTAGGCGAGGTCGTCGGTGCGGATCGCGAAGCCCTCGCGCACGGGGCCGAGCGGGCCGCGGATCCCGCCGAGGTCGCGCAGGTTCACGGGGGCGCTCAGGGCGATCGCCGGCTGGCTGAGTCGGGCGGGCGCCTCGGGCGCCGCGGTCGTTGCGGTATTCACGTGATTCTCCTTCGGATGAGCGCGCTGCCCTGGTCGATCAGGGTAACGAGCAGAATGATGCAGATGATGATGGCGCTGAGGTGACCGTAGTCGTACATGCGCATGGCGGTCGTGAGCTCGAGCCCGATGCCGCCCGCGCCCACGAGGCCCAGGATCGTGGCCCCGCGCACGTTGCCCTCGAAGAGCAGCAGCGTGTACGAGGTCAGGAGTGGCGCCGCCTGCGGCAGGATCCCGTACTGGATGATCTGCCGTTTCGAGGCGCCAACGGCCTCCATCGCGACGACGGGCCCGCGGTCGACGGCCTCCATCGCCTCGGCGAAGATCTTCCCGATCGAGCCAATCGAGCCGAGCGTCATCGCGAGGATGCCCGCGAACGGCCCGAGGCCGACGGCCGACACGAACATGAGCGCGAACACCAGATCCGGAACCGACCGGATGATGTTCATGACCCACCGCGACGGGTAGTACAGCCACTTCGGCGCGATGTTCGAGGCCGCCCCGAACGCGACGACGAGCGAGAGGCCGGCACCGAGCACGGTACCGACGATCGCCATCTGGAACGTCTCGATGAGGAGCCGCAGGATCACGTCGAACTTCGAGAAGTCCGGCGGCCACAGGCGCATGAGGAAGTCGCCCATGTTGACGGCCCCCTCCCCGAGCTTCAGGAAGTTGAACTGCGCGCCGGCGAACGACCAGAACAGCACGAGCGCCGCGATCGGCAGCCCGATCAGGAACCTGGTGCGCGGGATCCGGAACGCCCGCTCGAGCCGCGCACGCTCGGCGGCCGTCGGCCCTGCTGGCGCGGCCTTCGTGCGCGACCCCGGATCAGTGGTCAGCGTCATCGCGCTCCTCCTCTTCTTCGTACAGCGGCGCGAGCGCCTCGGCGCACAGCTCGGCCCGGGATCCCGACACGAGGATCTCGCCGCGGCGGAGACCGACGATGCGGTCGCAGTGATTGAGCGCGAGCGGCAGCACGTGCAGGCTCACGAGCACGGGGATCCCGTCCTCGGTCGCGATCTCGCGGAGCAGCTCGAGCACGGAGTCCGCGAGCTTCGGGTCGAGCGAGGCGACCGGCTCGTCGGCCAGGATGACCCGCGGGTTCTGCATGAGCGCCCGCGCGATCGCGACGCGCTGCTGCTGGCCGCCGGAGAGCGAGCGGGCCTGCTCCTTCGCCTTGTGCGCGATCCCGACCCGGTCGAGGAGCTCCATCGCGCGCCTGCGGTGCGCGCTCGTGAAGCCGCCGAACAGGTTCACGGGGCCCGCGCCAGCGAGCGCGCCCGTGAGCACATTCGTGAGCACGCTCAGACGCGGGATCAGGTTGAACTGCTGGAACACCTGCCCCACCTCGGACCGCAACGAGCGCAGCTCGCCGCGCCTGAGGTTCGTGGCGTCGTAGCCCGCGACGCGGACGCTGCCACCAGAGATCGGTGCGAAGCCGGTGAGGCTGCGCATGAGCGTCGACTTGCCTGAGCCCGAGGCGCCGAGGAGCGCGACCATCTCGCCCGGATAGAGGTCGAGGTCGACGCTCTGGAGCACGGGCCGCTCGTCGTAGGCGACCTGTAACTCGCGCACGGTGACGAGCGGCAGGCGGGCGCGGAGCTCGCCCGTGGTGGGCGCAGAGGCTGATCCGGCGCCTGATCGCGGCGCGGATCCGGATCCGGATCCGGACCCGGCCCCTGCCCCGGAGACAACGGCCCGTCGCCGGCGCAGCACGGTCGCGGCGCGATCGGCGGCGCGATCGGCGGCGCGATCGGCGGCGCGATCGGCGGGAGGTGCGACGCTCACTTCATGTCCTTGAGCTTGACCCCGGCGACGTCCGCGATCTCGGCGAACTGGTCGAAGATCGCGGGATCCGGGGCCACGATCTTCTCGGCCTTCGCGAAGGCCCCCATCGCGTCGAGGCGCTCGGCGTTCTGCTCCGTCATGACCTTCGCGATCCCGTCCTCGATCACCTTGCGGGTCGCGTCATCGAGGTTCTGCCGGCCGAGCACCGCGCCCGCGACCTCCATCGAGGGGCTCTCGCCGACGCCGCGCCACTCGCCGTCCTTGAACGGGAACATGGGCTCGCCGAGCTCCGTCAGCATGACCGCCGTGCAGGCCGCGTCGACCTGGCCCTGCTTGAGCGCCGCGAAGCTGCCCTCGTGGCCGCCGGCGAAGATCGCCTTGTAGTCGGTGTTCTGCTCGAGGCCGGCCTCGTGCAGCATGTAGACCGGCATGAAGTACCCCGAACTCGAGGCCTGATCCGCGAAGGCGACCGTCTTGCCCTTGAGGTCCGTGAGCTCCTGCACGGGCGAGCCGTCGAGCACCACGCAGGTCGAGACGGGCTTGCCGTCGCCGCCGAACGCGACGAGCGCGTCGACCTCGCCCGTGCCGACGGCGAGCGCCGAGGGGAAGCCGCTCATCATGCCGATGTCGACGTGGCCGGAGCGGATCGCCTCGACGACGCTCAGGTAGTCGGGCACCTCCGTGACCTCGACGTCGCGGCCGGTGGCCTCCTCGAACAGCTCGGCGAAGACCTCGATCGGATTCTCCGCCGTGGGATCCTCGCCGAGAGGGACCGTGGCGAGGGTGATGGGCGCGCTCGGGTCGGCGGTCTCGGCCGCCCCCGCGTCCGTGCTGGCGCATCCCGTGAGGGCGATCGCTGCGAGACCCAGCATGGCGACCGAGGGGAGAGTGAAACGACGCATGATGACCTTTCGGTGTGAAGTGAAGCCGTGTGTCCCGCATTTCGAGAACGCTTCGATTCAAACTCCCGAAGGTGTCGCGGAATTACGAGAACGGTGTACCTGTAATGGAATGCTGAATGAACAGTCGGTGAAGCGGTGTCAGGATCCGGGGCTGGCTTGACAGCGGCCCGGCCTCGGCCCCGCCCCCGGCCCCTTGAGTTGACCCAAAGTGCGCCAAAATCGCGATTAGGGCGCACTTTGGGTCAACTCAAGGCCGGGCGGGGGCGGGAGCGGCGGAGCGGCGGGAGCGGCGCACCCCGGGAATGAGGGGCGGGGCCGCGGCGTTGGGCTGAGTGGCGGGCGATACCGAGCCAGCGTCCGCGGGAAGAGGAAGACATGCGACCGTTTCTCGACAAGGCAGCGCCCGAAATCTGGAAGGTCGCTGGCGCGTTCTCCGAGACCGTGAAGCGGGCCGTGACCGAACACGGGCTCACCGCCGAGGAGGCGGAACTCATCAAGGTGCGCGCGTCGCAGATGAACGGCTGCTCCTTCTGCCTCGACCTGCACTCGCGCGAGGCCAGGCAGGCGGGACTCACCCAGCAGAAGCTCGACCTCGTCGCCGCCTGGCGCGACGCCGGAATCTTCTCCGAGCGGGAGTGCGCGGTGCTCGCAATCGCCGAGGCCGCGACGCGCATGCCGCTGAGCGAGGACTCGCGGGCGGATCTCGCCGGCGCGCAGTCCGTGCTCGGCGACGACGCCTTCGCAGCGGCCGAGTGGGTCGCCGTCGCGATCAACACGTTCAACCGCGTCTCGATCCTGAGCGAGCACCCGGTGCGCCCGCGGGGCGCCGACGGCAAGCTCCTGCGCTGAGCCGTGGCTGATCCGGGCGGGATTCTGCCGAGCGTCGTGATCGGTGCGGGGCAGGCGGGCCTCTCCGCCTCGTACCATCTGCAGCGGCTCGGGATCGAGCACCTCGTGCTCGACGCCGACGACGCGCCCGGCGGGGCCTGGCGCCACCGCTGGGACGCGCTCACGATGCGCGACGTACACGGGGTCGCAGAGCTCCCGGGGTCCGCGCCGCCCCCGCGCGACGGCGAGCGCGCAAACACCGCGATCCCGCGCTACTTCGCGGAGTATGAGCGGGAGCACAAGCTGCCGGTCGAGCGGCCGGTGCGGGTGCTGCGGGTGCTGCCTGCGGCGTCGCGCGACGACGCCGGTGCCGACGCAGCCGCCGCCCCGCTCCGGATCGAGACGTCGGCGGGCACCCGGTTCGCGCGCACACTCGTGAACGCGACGGGCACCTGGACGCGCCCGTTTATCCCGCACTATCCGGGGGCGGAGACGTTCCGCGGCGAGCAGTTCCACACCGTCGACTACCCAGGGCCGGAGCACTTCCGCGGCAGCCGCACCCTCATCGTGGGCGGCGGCGCGTCCGCAGTGCAATTCCTCGGCGCGCTCGCCCCGATCACGGACACGATCTGGGTCACGAGGCGGGAGCCCGTGTGGCGCACGGACGAGTTCACGAGCGAGGCCGGGATCGAGGCCGTCGCGATGGTCGAGCGTCGGGTCGCCGAGGGCCTCCCGCCGCAGAGCGTCGTGAGCGTCACCGGGCTCTTCCTGCGCGAGCAGGAGCGCGAGGCCGAGCGACTCGGCGCCTATGCCGCACGCCGCCCCATGTTCGAGCGCATCGAGGAGCGCGGCGTGCGCTGGGCCGACGGGTCCTTCGAGCCCGTCGACGCGATCCTCTGGGCCACGGGTTTCCGCCCCGCGATCGGCCACCTTGCCCCACTTGGCCTGCGGAGCGCCGCCGGCGGTATCCAGCTCGACCGCGCCGGCCGCGGCACGACGGCGGTCGCTGACCCCCGGATCCAGCTCGTCGGCTACGGCCCCTCCGCCTCGACGATCGGCGCGAACCGCGCGGGCCGCGCCGCCGCGAGCGGGGTGCGGCGGTTCCTTCGAGGCGCTGGGGATGGCGCTGCGGGTGCGGGCGCACGCGACGCAGAGACCTCCGAGCCGAGCGCGGCCTGATCCGGCGCCCGTTCCTCACGATTCCCATGCGCCACCCCAACAGAGAAACAGTTGTCGTCCGGGCCTGACGCGCCTAGAGTGCCAGCAGGGTCCCGCCTCAAGAGCTAGGGGAACGCATGAAGGCTGTGGTCGTTGAACGCTATGGTCCGCCGGAGGTTGCCGTCGTCGCGGAGGAGTCGATGCCGGAGCCCGGCCTCGGCGAGGTGCTCGTGCGCGTCGATGCGGCCGCCGTCACCTCAGGGGACGCGCGGATGCGCGCGGCGAGCTTCCCGCCCGGCTTCGGGTTCCTCGCTCGGCTCGGGATCGGGATCCGGGGCCCGCGTCGGCGCGTGCTCGGCGTCGCCTTCTCGGGGCGCGTCGAGCGCGCCTCCTCCGACGTCGCCGAGTTCTCGCCGGGCGACGAGGTCGCAGGCATGACCGGCGCGAGACTCGGTGCCCACGCCGAGTACGTCGCCGTACCGTCCTCGCGGCTCGCGCCGAAGCCCCGCGCCGTCTCGCCCGAGGACGCCGCGGGGATCCTGTTCGGCGGCTCCACTGCCCTGTGGTTCTTGCGCGACCGGGCCCACGTTCGCCCCGGCGATCGGGTGCTCGTGAACGGCGCTTCCGGATCCGTCGGCAGCGCCGCGGTCCAGCTCGCGCGGCACTTCGGCGCGAGTGTCACCGCCGTCACGAGCGCCGCGAACACGCAGCTCGTGCTGGGTCTCGGTGCCGAGCGGGCAATCGACTACCGGGAGACGCCGGTGGCCGCGATTCCGGATCACTTCGACGTCGTCTTCGACGCCGTCGGCAACCTCAGCCGCGCCGAAGGGCTCCCCCTCCTCGCGCCCGGCGGCAGGCTGATCCTCGCCGTCGCTGGCCTCGCCGACACCGCGATCCCGCACCGCGGCGTGATCACAGGAACCGCCCCCGAACGGGCCGAAGACTTCGAGCTGCTGCTCGGGCTCCTCGCCTCGGGCGAACTGCGCGGCACGACGCAGGCGCTCGACGGGCTCGAGTCGGTCGCCGCGGCCTACCGTCTCATCGACAGCGGCAGGAAGGTCGGGAACATCGTGGTGCGGCCGCGGCTCACGGGGCACACGGGCGCCGGATCCTGGGGCTGAACGAAACCGCGAACCGCCCCCGATCAGCCGTTTCTCGCGCCTGAGAAATCACCGGAGGGCACACACACCCTGCCCCCTGGCTTGTCTCCATTGCAGATACATTGCAAACTATGAGTCATGACCTTGGACTCACTCCGCGCCCTCGCAGACCGTGCCGCGCTGTTCTCCGCGCTCCGGCAGGACCAGCTGGCCACCGCCCTTGACGAACTGGGCGAGCACCGCTGGGACGTCGACCTCAACGCGGGAACGCTGACGTTCACCTCGCACGAGGACCCCGAGAAGCAGTTCGTCGCCCGCGCCAGCTTCATCGCGTCGATCGCGCCCGGCCCCCGCTCCATGATGTGGTCGTGGGCGATGCCGCAGGGCGACGGCGGCGGGTCGACCGACGCGCTCAGGCAGTACGGCGAGGAGAACGGGATCCCCGAGCTCACGATGGCCGAGGTGCCCTTCCCCGAGGACACGGGTGACGACATCTCCGAATGGATCGCCGATTTCGCGCACGTCATCGGGGGAGTGACCGCCGAAATCACGGGGCGTTCCCCCCACTACTCCGCAAACGCTGGCGGCAGCCGAGCGGTGCTGCTCCTCGACGCGCCGATCCCGCCGCTCACGATCGCGGCCGCGGTGCCCGCGATCCCGCGCATCATCTCCTCGGTCGAGATCCCGGATCACCGCACCGCCGTGTGGGATCTCGCACGCCTCGCGGGCTGGCAGCTCGACTGGGTTGGCGACGACTTCGGGGCCGCCCAGGTGACCGACGGCACGAGCACGTCGACGATCCGCTTCGACGACCAGGCCCGCATCGTCGGCATCGAGGGGCAGCTCGGCGCGGCATAGCTCGGCGGTGGGGCGGCGCCGTGGCGTCCGCCGCGCGGCACTCGCTCCGCAAACTGCGCTCGTTCGCACGATCCGGGGCAGAGACTTGCGAACGAGTGCAGAACTCGGAGCGAGCGCAGGCGCGCAGGCACACTGGCTCGCAGACGCGCATAGGCACGGCCGGGCCCTGACCCGCCCGCTCAGCGGGCCTTCATTGCGACGGCGGCCTCCGTCCGGGACCCCACACCGAGCTTTCGCAGCACGGCGGAGACGTGCACGCTCACCGTCTTCGCACTGATGAAGAGCTTTTCCCCGATCTCGCGGTTGCTCAGGCCCTCGGCAACGAGTTCGAGCACCTGGCGCTCGCGCTCCGTGAGCTCGCCGAGCGCCCCAGCATGTTCGGCGCCGCCCGCTGCGCCGAGCGCGCTGAGGAGCTCGCGCGCAATGGTGGTGAGCCGCGCGTGCGAGAGGCGTTCGGCCAGCGCGAGCGCTTCCCGGGCGGACTCCGCCGCCGCGCGGCGGTCGCCCGCCGCGAGCAGCGACCTGGCCAGCTCGATCCGCACCGCGGGGCGGATCGCCGCGGGCACGCCGTCATCCTCAGCGGACTCAGCGGCCTCCTTGAGTTCCGAGACCCTGAGTTCAGCAGCATCCTGCGGCTCGAGCAAAGCCAAAAACACGCGCTCCAGCGCACCGTCGCGGAGCGCCGGCGGCAGTTCGTTCCACGCCGCGAGCAGGCCTTCCTCGAGGTCGTTCGCCGAGTCTCCAGTGGCACGCAGCTCCGCGGCGATCCATGCCCCGTCGAGCAGCAATCGGCGTTCGTAGCTGAGCGCGGGGAGATCGTCTGCGAGGAGCTGGGCGACGGCGTCGCGCGCGGCGCCGAAGTCTCCCTGGGCAGTCGCGAGCGCGAACCGCATCTGCATCTGCGCGTACCAGACCTGCCGTTCGCGCGCGGCCGCGCCACCCGGCATGCCCTGCCACGCACGGAAGAGCTCTTCGGCGCGCTCGGTTTCACCTCGCCAGCAATGGACGCGCACGCGCGAGGCCAGGGTGTAGATCCGGTGCACGCGCAGCGAATAGGCGTCGATCCCGCGCCCGAGCAGGGTCTCCGCGCGATCGATTTCGCCGAGCTCGATGAGCGGCTCGACCACGTTCTGCAGCAGGATCGCGCCGCTCGTGCGCTCGACACCGTATCGCTTGGCCACCTCGAGCCCGCGCTCCGCGAGCTCAGTGGACTCGCGGTAGCGACCCACGACGTTCAGCAGGTCCGAGTAGTTGACGTGGTATCTCAGGAGGGACTGGCTGTCGCTCGCGGTCGCGAGCGCCTGGGCGAACTCCTCCTCGGCACGATCGAAGTCGCCGAGCTGGGAGAAGCAACTGCCCCGCACGCTGAAGGCGAGGGAGCGCTGGCTATCGTTGGGCGGCTCCTTCGACGCGTGCTCGACCGCGAGGCCCGCCTCGTCGATCGCCTCCTGGAGGCTGCCCGCGCGCATGAGCACGCTGGCGAGCTGGTTGTGCAGGCTGGCGCGGAGCCGGTGGTCCTCGGAGCGGTCTCCGAGGATCCCGATCGCCTCCGCGAGCAGCTCGCGCGACCCGGGATGCCCCGCGTTGCTTAGGTAGGCGGACTTGTAGCGCAGGAGTCGCGCGCGCACCTCCGGCTCTGTCGACTCATCGGCCTCGCCGAGCGCAAGGTTCACGACCGCGAGACTGCGCTCACCCTCCCCCGCGTTGCGCAGGGCCGAAGCGAATCTGCCGAGGAACGGAAGCCTGCCGACCCCGATCATCCGCTCCGGATCCGGGACCTGATCCCATAGCTCCAGCACCTGTTCCCCGAAGCGCGCGGCGGCACCAAACGCATAGCTCGCCTTGGCCTGCTCCATCGCGGCGTTGGCGGCGACGATCGCGTGCTCCGGATCCCGCGCGCGCTGCCAGTGGAAGGCGAGCTCCGGGGCGAGCGCGCGCCGCGGATCACGATCCGCGATCTCCTGCGTGATCTGCGCGAGTCGGCGGTGCAGGCGTGTGCGCTCGCTCGGGAGTAGCTCGCCGTAGACGGCCTCACGCAGCAGCGCGTGACGGAACGCGTAGCGATCCGCATCGTCGACGCTCAGGATCCCGGCCCCGATCGCCTCGCGGATCGCCGTCTCGATGCCCGATTCGGGAAGCTCCGTGAGCTGCGACACAACCCCGTGTTCAAGCGGCGCCTGCGACGCTGACAGGGTGCGCACGAGTGCCCCGGCCTCGGGGCCCAGCCGGTCGTAGCGGGCCAGCAGCAAGTCGCGCAGCGAATCTGCGAGCGGTGCGTCGGCGCTGTCGATCAGCTCCTCGACAAAGAAGGGCACGCCCTCCGCGCGCTCGAGCAGCGCGTCAAACGCCGACGCCTCGACGGGGAGGATGGGCACCACAGATCCGGCCTCTGCGGCTGGCCGCCTGAGCCCGGCCACCATGGCGCGGACCTCCTCGTCGCTCAACCGCCCGAGCGGGATCCGCTCGATGAGGCGCGCGCGCTCGGCTCCGCTCGCGAACGTGCGCGCGGGATCGCCCCGCCTCCCGTCGTCTCGCATCGTCACGACGAACAGGACCGGGGCATCCTGCAGCATGCGCAGGAGTGCGGCGAGCGTCGCGATCGTGCCCTCGTCTGCCCAGTGCAGGTCCTCGATTGTGAGCACGAGCGGGCGAGCGGCTGCTGCGGCCCGCAGGCTCGAGGCGATGGCCTCGCGCAGGCGATCCGGGGACGGCGGGATGATGAGCGACTCCCCCGTCGCCTCCTCAGCACCTTCGACGGCGGCGCCCGCCTCCGATACCTCGGGCACGAGCAGCAGGAGCTCGGCGCGGTGCGGACCCGCCCCCTCCCACACCTCAGCCGCGCCCCGCACGGCGATGAGCCCGCGCAGGAGTTCGAGCACCGGCCCATAGGGCGTTGCCGCGCCGCCGAGATCGACGCAGCGGCCTACGAGCACGTCGGCTTCTCCCGCGACGCCCGCGATGAACTCCTGAACAAGGCGGCTCTTCCCGATCCCGGCCTCACCCGTGATGAGCACCGCGGCCGGGTTCCCGGAGCGCGCGGCGTCGAAGCGGCCGCGAAGCAGAGCGCTTTCTACTTCGCGGCCGACGAGTTCGCTTGCTGGCGGTGTTCGCGGCATGTCCCCATCCTCGCAGGAGCCTGTGACATTCACGGCGTGCGCGCCCCCGCGGCGCTCACTTCGCGAGCCGGAACGCGGCTCCGGGGCGCAGTTTTGCGAAGAAACCCCCGGTCCGGCGGCCGTGCAGGCGATCCGCGCCGCGGTTCACGCGATCGCCCCCCTCGCGTCTCACGGGCCTCGCTGGCCTCGCGGGTGCTGCGGGTGCGCTCCGCCGCGGCCGCGAGCACGCGCTCCCGGTGCTGGCTCTCGAGCTGGTTCATGTAGGCGTTGGGATCCATGATCTTCATCTCCTCTGGGTGATTCGATGAGTCCACGCTCCTCCCTAAGGAGGGGGTCCCGGATCGGGCACATGCCCAGGTTTCGCGAGGTTGGGGCCTTAGATTGCGGGCGCGGCAGGGCGGGGGGCCACTACCGCGCGGCACTCGCTCCGTAAACTGCGCTCGTTCGCACGATCCGGGGCAGAACCTTGCGAACGAGCGCAGAATTCGGAGCGAGCGCTGGCGCGCAGGATCGGGATCGGGATCGGAGCGGGCGCGCCCCTACCCCCTCGGCAGCGGAGCGCTCGACGCCCCGAGCGCAGCGAACCCCTCGTCGACGGCGGCCACGAGGTCGACGTCGTCGGACGACGCCCAGCGCCGCCACGCCACGTCGACCATCGCCATCGCTGAGGCGGCGACGGCGAGCGACCCCATGCCGCCGAAGGCCGCCGGATCGCCGACCCGCGCCTCGAGCGCGGCGGCGAGCGCCGCCACGAGCTGTTCGCGGCGCACGCTGAAGCGGGCGCGCAGTGCGGGGTGCGAGCCGATCAGGCGGAGGCGTTCGCGCCTGCGCTGCTTGTCGGCGACGGCGGCCTGGATCGTCGGCTCGAGCGCGGCGCGGGCGAGCTCCCAGATCGTGCGGCCGGGCCGCGGCTCGAGCTCGGCGAGCACGGCGCCGTAGTCGGGCGTCTCGGTCTCGACGGCCGCGACGACCACGTCCTCTTTGCCCGCAAAGTAGCGGAAGAACGTCGCCCTGGAGATCCCGACCGCCGCGGCTGCCTCGTCTGTCGTGACCTGTTCATAGCCCTTTTCGACGAACACGTCGACGATCGCTTCTGCGAGCTGGGCGCGCATCGCCACGCGGGCGCGCGCACGAATGTCGGGGTCCATAACACTTAGTCTATACTGTGAGACTTCGTCTCATCTTTGCGATATTGGATCAGGAGCCTATTTGATGAAGGACCGCAGCAGACTGACACACCTCCCACGGCCAGGGGCCGTCGTGGCCGTTCTCGCTTTCGCAGGAATGGGTGCGTCGTTCATGCAGACGATCCTCGTCCCGATTCAGTCGGAGCTCCCGAAGCTCCTCGGCGCCGCACGCGAGGACACCGCGTGGGTCATCACCGTGACCCTGCTCGTCTCCGCGATCTTCACCCCGATCTCGGGAAAGCTCGGCGACATGTACGGCAAGCGCCGGATCGCCATCATCCTGCTCGCCCTCCTCATCGCGGGCTCCGTGATCTGCGCGCTCAGCTCGACGGTCATCCCGATGATCGTCGGCCGGGCGCTCCAGGGCACCGGCATGGGCGTAATCCCGCTCGGGATCTCGATCCTGCGCGACACACTGCACCCGGATCGCCTGGGCTCGTCGATCGCGCTCGTGAGCGCGACGCTCGGCGTCGGCGGCGCGCTCGGCCTGCCCATCAGCGCTTTTGTCACCGAGAACTTCGACTGGCACGCGCTCTTCTTCGTCGCCGCCGCGATCGGCGCGATCTCGCTCGTGCTCTTCATCTTCGTGATCCCGCCGAGCACCCTCCGCACGCCCGGCCGCTTCGACCTGCTCGGCGCGATCGGCCTCGCGATCGGCCTCACGGGCATCATGCTCACGATCTCCAAGGGGAATGAGTGGGGCTGGCTCACCTTCCCCACGCTGATTTCCGGCGGGATCGGGATCGTCGCCCTGCTCATCTGGGGCGCATACCAGTGGCGGCATGTAGACCCCCTCGTGGACCTGCGCGTGAGCGTGCGCGGCCCCGTACTCATGACCAATCTGGCATCTATCGCGATGGGCTTCGCGCTGTTTTCCTCGAGCATCGTCTTCCCGCAGCTGCTCGAGCTCCCGCGCGACGCAGGCGGCCTCGGAATGCCCCTGCTCACGGCGAGCTTCGCGCTCATGCCCTCGGGTCTCGCGATGCTCGCGATGTCGCCGATCGCCGGCCGCCTCATCGACCGCATCGGCCCGAAGTCGCTCCTCATCGTCGGCGCCGTCGTCATCGCGGTCACCTACGCGTTCGCGGTGTTCCTGCCCGCCACCGTGTGGTCGGTCGCCATCTCGAACACCTTCATCGGGGTCGGGATCGGGCTCGGCTACGCCGCGATGCCGACGCTCATCATGCGCGCCGTACCGTCGACCGAGACGGGCGCGGCGAACGGCCTGAACACCCTGATGCGAAGCCTCGGCACGAGCATCGCGGCCGCCGCGGTCGCGGCCGTGCTCGCGCAGTCGGCCGGCGCGACCGGGTTCCCGACCCCGCAGGGCTTCCAGCTCGCCCTCGTCTACGGGCTCGTCGCGGCGGTCGTCTGCGCCGTGCTCGCCTCGCTCATACCCCGCTCGCGCGAGGGCGTCGAGGCGCACCCCTCCCTTCCGGGCGAGTAGGCGGCGTGGGGGCGGGGCGCGGCCGCCGGGCGCGCATGTTCTCGCTGGCGGGCCCGCGCCCGCCGGCCGTCGCTCCGTAATCTGCCGTCGTTCCGTTGAGATCCCCCACATTCAACTGAACGAGTGCAGATTACGGAGCGACGGTGCAGCCGCCGCGCGGCACGCGCCGCGCCGCACCCGCCGCGCCGCACACGCCCGCAGGGGAAAGGGTCGCTCACTCCTCGCGATCCGTCGCCAGCGGCATGAACACCCACATCCCGAATCCGATCACGAGCCCGGCCGCGAGCGCGATGAGCCCGGCGCTCCGGTTCACCGCGAGATCGAAGACGAGGCCCGTCACCCCGGCGGTGAGCGCCACGACGATCACGAGGTTCGCGCGCAGCAGCCGGTTCCCGGTGAGGACTACTCGCGCTTTCTGCTGCTTCCCGAAGTGCCGCCGGTGCAGCATCACGAGGGCGAGCGCGAGCGCCGTCGCGAGCCCGGCCAGGGCGACGAGCACGAGGTAGAGCGTGCGCTGGAAGTCGTCGAGTTCCGCGAAGCGCGGCTGGAACGCAACCGCGAGCAGGAATCCGCCCAGGATCTGAGTGCACGTCTGCGTGACCCGCACCTCCTGGATCAGCTCGTTCCAGTTGCGGTCGGCTCGCTGGTTCCGCGTCTCCGCTCGCCCGTCGCTGGGGTTCGCGTCAGAAGTATTCGCATCACCGGGCTGAGTCACCCCGACTCCCTTCGTGCGTCGTTGCGATCGAGGCCGCAGCACCTCCCCGCTGTTCCTGGCCGTGATCGGCATCATAACGACGCTTCGACGCGCGGAACAGGGCCTTGACCGGAGGCTCTGCCGCGAGAGCGACCCGCATCCGTGCCATTCACCCCACACCCGCACCTGCGCCCGGCACCCCGGGGTTTACCCTGTTCCACATGGCAATCCTCATCGACCCGCCGGCGTGGCCCGCACACGGAACGCTGTGGAGCCACCTCGTGTCGGACGCGAGCTACGAGGAGCTGCACGACTTCGCCGCGCGCCTCGGGGTGCCGCGCAGGAGCTTCGACCTCGACCACTACGACGTGCCGTCGCGCCTCTTCGAGCGCGCGGTCGCGCTCGGCGCGCGCCCCGTCTCGGGCAAGGACGTCGTGCACGGGCTGCGCGCCTCAGGACTCAGGGTCCGCACGGCGGAGCGGGCCGCGCTCCGGCCCGTGCGCCGCAGGCAGTTCCTCGTCGCCGAGTGGGGCGGGCTCGGCACGCGGCTCGGGATCGGGATCGGGTCCGGGATCAGGTCCGGGTCGGGGATCCGGAACGGGATCAGGTCCGACTCCGACGCGCCGGGGTCTGCGTGGCGCGAGCTCGGCGACGAGCTGATCACACGCTGGAACGAGCCGCACCGCAACTACCACGACGAGCGCCACCTCGAGGACGTGCTGCTCTCGCTCGACCACCTCGCCGTGCGCGGCGAGCGCCTCTCGAAGGAAACGTTGCTCGCGGCGTGGTTCCACGATGCGGTCTACCGCGGCACCGCGAGCGACGAGGCGGACTCGGCGGCGCTCGCGGCCGCTGCGCTCGGCCGCGCGGGGCTCGCGCCTGGCCTCCGCGACACCGTGGGGGCGCTCATCGAGGCAACGGCGCCGGGGCGGGCGGTGCGGGATCCGGATCCCGCACTCGCCCAGCTGCTGGACGCCGACCTCGGGATCTTCGCCGCTCCGCAGCGGCGATACGACGAGTACGCGAGCGCCGTGCGCGGCGAATACGCGCACGTGCCCGATCAGGAGTTTGCGCTTCGGCGGAGCGAGATTCTCGGCGCGTATCTGGCCCGGCCGAGCATCTACCTCACGGCCACGGCGCGAGAGCTCTGGGAGCGCGCCGCGCGGGCGAACGTCGAGCGGGAACTCGCCGCCCTGGCCGCGGTCGCCAGGGGCTAGCGCGCCGCGGCGCCCGCAGCCTCGAGATCCCGCGCCATCGGGGCAATCACGGTCTCGAGATTCGCGCACACCGCGTCCAGGCTGTGACCGGCCTCGAGCAGGCGCGTCGAGGCGTGCACCATGGCATTGATGAGCTCGCTCACGCCCTCGGGATCAGGCACTCCGAGCTCGACCAGCGTCGCACTCAGCGGTGCCTGGATTGCGCGGTGCATGCGCGAGGCCTGCTCGTCGAGCGCCTCACCCGGGGACAGGGCCGCGAGCGCGGAGGCGACGGCGTGCGCCCCTTCCTGGACGAGCCTGACGTTCTCGACCGCGTAGGCGAGGATCCGGTCGCCCGGCGTTTCCACGGCGTCCATCGCGCCGGTGACCCGCTCGGTCCACTTGGGAAAAACATCGCTGATCAGCGCCGCAAGGAGCGCCTCACGCGAGTCGAAGTAGTTGTAGACGCTCGAGCGGGCGAGCCCGGTGCGCTCGGAGACGGCGCGCATGCTCGTCACGTCGCCCGTCTCCTCGAGCAGCTCGTGGGCGGCGTCGAGGAGCAGACGCTCCTGCTTCGCGCGGTGCTCGGCCACGGTCGCGGCGCTGATTCGTGGCATGGATCCGGCCCCCTTCACTCAGCTCGACACTACGCGCCAAAGTTATCGACACGGTGTCGAATAAACTGAGAAGTCCCCTTGAAAGGCACCGGATCGGGCCATTTCGCGCACCCAGCGGCACGAAACTTCCTAGGCTCGAAGCATGGACTTCCTGCACTCTGCCCTCGTATTCCTGCATCTCCTCGGCGCGGCCGCCCTCCTCGGCGGCTGGCTCGCCACGTTCAAGAAGCCGACGGTCGGGGTGTTCCAGGCGGCCGGCGCCTGGACGCAGCTCGTCACCGGCCTCCTGCTCGTCGGCCTCGCCGAGATGGGCGACGGCCACGTCAACAACATCAAGATCGCGGTCAAGCTCGTGGTGCTCATCGCGATCCTGGTCGCCGCGCTTATCGGACGCCGCAAGGTCAAGCGCGGCCAGCCCGTCTCGACCGGGGTCGCCCACGCGGTCGGCGGCCTCACCCTCATCAACATCGCGATCGCCGTCTTCTGGTAGGCGCTGGCCCGGATCCGAGTTCGGATCCGGGGATCGCGCCGCGCCGCGGCGCTTCGAGTCGGCCGTAAGGCCCCATTCACGCTCGCGAATGGGGCCTTACGGCCGACTCGACGGCGGGAATGGGGCCTTACGGCCGACTCGACGGCGGGAATTGGGCCTTGCGGCCCACTGGGCGCGGAGCGAGCGCGGGATCCGGGGCCGGATCCCGCGCCGGGCGCTCAGGCCGCGCGGGAGGCCTCGAGCGCCGCCACGATCTCCGCGAGCGCGCGGTCGACGTCGCCGCGCGTGTAGCCGAGGAGCTCCGTCTCCGCGGGGTCGGGCTCGTAGGCGATCACGTTGCCGCGGCCCTGCACGATGAAGCGGTCGGGCTGGAAGGGGCACTCCTCGTCGCGCTCCTCGACCGTGAGGATGGATCCCGCAGCGTTCGCGACCTTCTGGAAGTACTCCTGGTAGCGCAGGCTTTCGTCACCCACGAGGTAGGCGTGACCGCCCTCGCCGCGGTCGAGTGCGCCCTCGACGGCCTCCGCGAGCGAGCGCACCGACATGTAGTTCGTTCCCCCCACCGGCCCGAAGAGCTCGGGCTGACCGGGCTCGCCGCGCGTCCAGTCGACGAGGCGGCCGAAGCCCTTGAGCACGCGGCCCGGGATCGCACCGACGATCGACGGCGGGTTCAGCGTGATCGGGCGAAAGCCCTCCGCAGCGAGCGCACGCGTGCCCTCGTCGGCGGCCTTCCGCGCCGCGACGTAGGGGTTCGTCTCGGCCCACTCGGGGTGGAGCTGGTGGTAGTAGCTGCCGATCTGCACGAAGCACTCGACGCCCGCGGTCTTCGCGAGCGCCGCGAAGCGCGGCACCCCCTCCGACTGGACGGATCGCCAGAAGTCGTCCGACTCGTCGTCGGCGCGCACGTGGCGGATGTCGTTGCCCGCCGCGAACACGATCGCGTCGTATCCTTCGAGCGCCGAGGCGGCGAGCCCCGGATCCGTGTAGTCGATCGCGACGCGCGGAATCCCGGCGATCGCGGGCGGGTCGTAGGGGCCTGCGGTCGAGCGCGACGCGATCGTCACGCGGTCGCCCCGCGCTGTGAGACGCTCCGCGATGTGGCTGCCAATCATGCCGGTCCCGCCGACAACGAGCACGCTGCGGGTCATGCGAACACCGCCGATCCGCCCGTGATCACGGCCGCGTCGCCGCGCAGCACCTCGAAGCGCTCGGGGCCCTGGCGGCGGATCGTGAGCTCGTCGCCCGGCACGACCGGGCCGCTGAAACGGCCGGTCATGCTGCGCAGACCGGCCGGGTGCGCACCCCGGGCCTCGGCGAGCGGCAGCAGGGCGGCCGCGAGGGTGCAGAGCCCCTGCAGGATCGGCTTCGGCTGGCCGATCCGCGCGGAGGCCTCCGGGTCGATGTGGATGTGGTGGCGGTCGCCCGTGAGTCGGTACAGCGCCGCCTGGGTCGGGAAGGTGCTGAACAGGATGTCCGCGAGCTCCTGATCCTGCGCCGGATCGCCGGAAGCGGCCGACGCCGACGCCGACGCAGACGCCGACGGCCCGCGCTCCCCGCCGAAGCCGCCGCGGCCCGGGCAGAAGATCGACCAGGTCGCCTTGAAGAACTCGCACTCGACGACGACCTCGACGACGGCAGCGCTGCCCTTGTCCCACACGTTGCCCACGCGCGCGGCGAGGGTGAGGGATCCGGCGCGCGGGAGTTCCCCGAGCACGTCGAGCGTCTGCGAGCCGTGCACGGAGAGTTTGTCGAAGTACCCCTCTTCGGAGAGGATGTCGGGCGCCCACTGCGCGAGCGTGAGCCCGAAGGTGGGGAGCACGCGCAGGCGGTCCTCGAAGATCAGGTCGAGGTCGGTCTCGCGCGCGCCGACAGCGAGCGCGTACAGGATCGCGTCGCGCTCGTCGTAGGAGACGGTGCGCTCGCCGAGGCTGCGGCCAGCAAGCTCTGCCATGCTCATGCGCCGTACACCGCCTCGGGGGTTGCGGCGCGCTCGATGAGGGCGCGGATCCGGTCGCCGGCCTCGGCCGCCTCCCAGCGCCGCCCGAGGTCCTCGGCCGGGCCGTGGTTCCAGCCCTCCTCGACGCAGACTCGGCCGCCCTCGACCTCGATCACGCGGCCCGTGATCTGGGCGTCGGTACTCGCGAGCCACGCGACGATGGGAGAGACGTTGCCGGGGTGCATGCGGTCGAAGCCGTCCTCGGGCGCCGCCATCGCGTCGGCGAAGGGGCCCTCGGTCATGCGGGTGCGGGCGGACGGCGCGATCGCGTTGACCTTGACGCCGTAGCGGCCGAGCTCCTGCGCGGCGACGAGGGTGAGGGACGCGATCCCGCCCTTCGCCGCGGAGTACGCGGCCTGGCCGACGCTGCCCTGCAGGCCCGCGCCCGACGAGGTGTTGATGACGCGCGCGTCGGGGGTGCGGCCCTCTTTGGCCTCCTGGCGCCAGTACGCGGAGGCGTGCCGGAGCGGGGCGAAGTGCCCGTTCAGGTGGACGCGGAGGACGGCGTTCCACTCGTCCTCCTCGGCGTTCACGAGCATCCGGTCGCGCACGAAGCCCGCGTTGTTGACGAGGATGTCGAGGCGGCCGAACGCCGCGATGGCCTGGTCGACGAGCTCCTTGGCCTGGGCGAAGTCTGCGATGTCCGCGCCGTTCGCCACGGCCTCGCCGCCGGCCGCGACGATCTCGTCGACCACGTCCTGTGCGGGTCCCTGCGAGATGCCGTCCCCGCTCAGCGAGGTGCCGAGGTCGTTGACCACGACCTTCGCGCCCTGCCGCGCCAGCTCAAGCGCGTGCTCGCGACCCAGTCCTCGTCCGGCACCGGTCACGATCGCGACGCGGCCTTCAAGAATCCCTGCCAATGGGGCACCTCATTCCTCGGTGAATTCGTCTCGGGCTTTTCACATTACCAAGCAACTGCTAGTTTGGCTATCAGATCCGTACCTCGACGTCGAGCGAAAGCAGGCCACCATGACGATCCGAAGCTCCATCGTAGAGCCGGGAATCCGCGCCGTCACGCAGGATTTTCCCCCGGTCAACGCGCTCCCCACGGCGGCATGGTTCGACATCGCGAAGGCCATGCGCGAGGCGGGCGAGGATCCCGAGACTCGGGTCGTGATCCTGCGCGCCGAGGGCCGCGGCTTCAACGCGGGCGTCGACATCAAGGAGATGCAGCGCACCACCAGGTTCGACGCGCTCATCGGCGCAAACCGCGGCTGCTACGAGGCGTTCAAAGCGATCTACGAGTGCAAGGTGCCGGTCATCGCGTCGGTGCAGGGCTTCTGCGTGGGCGGCGGCGTCGGCCTCGTCGGCAACAGCGACACGATCATCGCCTCGGAGGACGCGTTCTTCGGGGTCCCCGAGGTGGACCGCGGCGCGCTCGGCGCGGCGACCCACCTCGCGCGCCTCGTGCCCGCGCACAAGCTCCGCTCCATGTACTACACGAGCCAGACCATCACCGCGCAGGAGCTGCTGCAGTACGGCAGCGTGCAGCGGGTCGTCCCCCGCGAGCAGCTCGAGGAGGCGACCCTGGAGTTCGCCCGCGAGATCGCGAAGAAGGACACCCGCGTGATCCGCGCCGCCAAGGAGGCCCTGAATGGGATCGACCCGGTCGACGTGAACCGCAGCTACCGCTTCGAGCAGGGATTCACCTTCGAGCTCAACCTCGCTGGCGTGTCCGACGAGCACCGGGACGCGTTCGTCGAGACCGGTGAGAACCTGGACTCATGAAGCACATCGATCTCGCGTCCGTCCCTTCTCTGATCAGGGACGGAATGACGATCGGAATCGGCGGCTGGGGCTCGAGGCGGAAGCCGATGGCGCTCGTCGCGGCGATCGTCCGCTCGGGCGCGAAGGGCCTGCACATCGTCAGTTTCGGCGGCCCCGACGTCGGGATCCTGTGCGCAACGGGCCAGGCCGAGCTCGTGACGCACGCCTTCGTGAGCCTCGACACGATCGCCGTCGACCCGCACTTCGCGGCGGCCCGCGAGGGCGGCCGGATCCGGACCGAGGAACTCGACGAGGCCATGCTCATCGCGGGCCTTCGCGCGGCCGGTCGCAAGCTCCCCTTCGAGGTGACGCGCGCAGGCCTCGACTCTGACGCCGTGACCCGCAACCCGCGCATGCGCACCGTGTTCTCCCCCTACTCCGACGGCGAGGAGCTCCTCGCGATGCCGGCGATCCCGCTCGACCTGGCGCTTCTGCACCTGAACGCGGCCGACGCGCGCGGCAACGCGCAGTCGCTCGGCCCGGATCCCTACTTCGACGACCTGCTCGCGCGCGCGGCCGAGCGGGTCGTCGTGAGCGCCGAGCGCGTCGTCGACACGGCGGCGCTCACCGAGGAACACCCGCTCAGCAGCCTGCTGCTCAACCGGAGCGAGGTGTCGCACGTGGTCAGCGCGCCCGGCGGCGCCGGCTTCACGAGCTGCCTGCCCGAGTACCCCCGCGACGAGGCGGCCCAGCGCGCCTACGCCGCGGCGGCCGCCTCGCCGGAGGAGACGGAGGCGTGGATCACCCGCCGCATGATCGCCGAGGGAGGATCCCGATGAGCACGAGCACGAGCACGAGCACGAGCACGCCGCCCGCCGCGACCCGCGCCGAGGTCTGCGCCGCGGCGATCTCGGACCTCTTCCGCGGCGCCGGCGAGATCCTCGCGAGCCCCATCGGGCTCGTCCCCTCGGTGGGCGCCCGCCTCGCGCGCCTCACCCACGCGCCGGAACTCCTGCTCAGCGACGGCGAGGCGACGCTCTTCGCGGACACCCCCGCGGTCGACGAGCCGTTTCGTGAGCCGGAGGGCTACTTCCCGTATTCGCGGCTCTTCGAACTCATGATGGGCGGCAAGCGCCACGTCGTGATGGGCGCGGCCCAGATCGACAGGTATGGCAACCAGAATCTCTCCGCCATCGGGGATCGGGATCGGCCGAAGAAGCAGCTGCTCGGCGCCCGCGCCGCTGCGACGAACACCGCGACCCACGCCGTGAGCTACTTCGTGCCGCGGCACCAGCCGCGCGTCTTCGTCAAGAGGGTCGACATCGTGACGGGCGTCGGACGCCCGGAGACGAGCGGGGCGAAGCGCTTCCACGACCTCCGCCGCGTCGTCACGAACCTCGGCGTCTTCGACTTCTCGGGGCCTGACGGCACGATGGCGATCGTGAGCCTCCACCCCGGCGTCAGCCTCGAGGAGGCGCGTGCCGCGACGGGCTTCGAGCTCGCGGGCGGCGCGAAGCCCGCCGTCACCCGGATCCCGAACCCCGAAGAACTCCGCCTGATCCGCGAACAGATCGACCCGAGAAGCCTGCGCGAACGAGAGGTTCCGACACCGTGAGCACCCCCCAGATGATCCGCACCCCGCTGACCGAGCTCACGGGGGTCGCGCACCCCATCATCCAGACCGGCATGGGCTGGGTCTCGGGCGCGAGTCTCGTCTCCGCGACCGCGGAGGCCGGCGCGCTCGGCTTCCTGGCCTCGGCGACCATGACGATCGACGAGCTCGAGCGGGCCATCGTCGCGGTCAAGGAGCGCACGGACAAGCCGTTCGGCGTGAACATGCGCGCGGACGCGGGCGACGCGGAGGCGCGCGCCCGGCTGCTCACGAAGTACGGCGTGCCGGTCGCGGGCTTCGCCCTCGCGCCGAAGCAGGCGCTCGTCGAGCAGCTCAAGTCGGACGGGATCGTCGTGATCCCGTCGATCGGCGCGGTGCGGCACGCGGAGAAGCTGCAGGCCTGGGGCGTCGACGCGGTGCTGATCCAGGGTGGCGAGGGCGGCGGCCACACGGGCGCCGTGCCGACGAGCATGCTCATCCCCTCCGTCGTCTCGGCCGTCGATATCCCCGTGATCGCGGCGGGCGGCTTCTACGACGGGCGCGGCCTCGCAGCGGCCCTCGCCTACGGGGCCGTCGGCATCGGGATGGGCACCCGCTTCCTCCTCACGAGCGACAGCCGCGTTCCCGAGGAGATCAAGCGCCGCTACCTCGCGGCGGACCTGAACGGCACGGTCGTCACAACCAAGGCGGACGGCATGCCCCACCGCCTGCTCCGCACCGACTTCGTCGAGGGGCTCGAGCGCACCACCGGCATCGGCCGCCTCGTCGACTCCGCGAAGCGCGGCCTCGAGTACCGGCGCGTGAGCGGCATGAGCTGGATCGAATACCTCCGCGACGGGATCGCGATGAAGAAGGCCACGGGCCGCTCGCTCGCGCAGATGGCGCAGGCCGCGAACACGCCGATGCTACTGAAGGCCGGCCTCGTCGACGGCGACACGAGCGCGGGCATGCTCGCCTCCGGCCAGGTCGTCGGCCTCATCGACGACCTGCCGAGCTGCGAGGAGCTCGTGGACCGCGTGGTCCGCGAGGCCGCCGAGCGGATCCGCGCCGCCGGCGCGACGCTCGTGGGGTAGCTTCGGCAGCTACCGGGGCGCGGGTCGCATCCGACCCGCGCCCCGGCGTTCGCTCTCTGGAATACAGCCGCTCGATTGCGTGCAGTTATTCTTCGCCAATCGGCTTGTTTCGCGAGGCACGACGGCGAACCTCGGGCACCACCAGTTCGGGAACGGCTCGCATCATGTAGCGGTCAAAATCGGGGACGGTGAACGCGGCGTAGCCGTGTTCTGGCGTATACAGGAGCCCCATGTCGATGAGTTCGGCTCGCGTAGGGCCAACCTGCGTAGATTCCCTTCCCATGATGGATGCAACGTCAGCTGCTTTCTGTGGCTCCGGTCCGAGCTGCGCCATCGCTCGCATATACGCCGTCTGCAGCGGAGTGGCCCGATCAAGTCGTACGCGGAAGAACGAACTATCGAGCTTCGCCTCGTAGGCTTCAACGGCCATCTGGACCGCTTCCAACGTGATCGAGTCGCCCGTCGCAATCTCCCACGCCTGGTATCCAAGCTCCTGGATGAAGTAGGGGTACCCCTTGGTGACCCTGACCGCAAACCTGATCGCGAGTTCATCCCATTCCACGCCCTCGGCTTGGGCAGGACCCCGAATGGCCTCGACCGCGTCGTCCTCGTCGAGGGACCCAATTGCAGGAAACTTGAACAGTCGCTCCGCATACGACTTTGCATCACCCGCAAGCTCTGCGATTTGAGGCAAACCGGCCCCGACAAAAGTAATCGGGAGCTTTCGTTGCACCGTTTTGTGTATCGCCTGAATGATTGCCTCAAGCTGAGGGCGCTTCAGGAACTGCACCTCATCAATCGAGATGACGATACCGCGATCTGCCTCCCGCGCGGCCGTGCCTACTTCTACGAGCAGGTCGGTGAGGTCCAGGGCCAGATCGCCATGGTCGGCGATTCCTTCGGAAGGAGGAACGTTCCAGCCCAAACTCCAAGTGCCGTCGACGTCGACTGAAACCGCAAAAGCACTCAGTGCACCCCCTGCTCGCTCAAAGCGCCGAGACCATCTCGCGCGAGGAGAAAGCTGCAGCAATGCAGCTTTCATCCTGGTCGCCAGCGTCTTTCGGAATGCCGACTCGTCGGACTTGCTTGCTTCCAGCTCGATCACGTTCCAGTTTCGGTCCAACGCGATACTCCGGAGCTCATTCAGCAGCACCGTCTTGCCGACGCCTCGAAGGCCCGTGATAACCAGCGACTGACTCGTTCGCCCTGTTTCAAGCCGCTGCAACAGAACCTCAAATGCCCGTGTTTGAACTTCACGGCCGACTACCGCTTCTGGACGGGCTCCCGCGTTCGGGGTGTAAGGATTTCTGATGCTGTCCACGACACCATTTTATGGACTTTAGGGCGCTTTATCTAGAATTAATAAAGTCACCTAAAGCGCCTAAAGCTCCGAAATTACAGCGCGCCGGACCCTCGGTCAGCCGAGCGGATCCGCGCCGCCGGCGCGACGCTCGTGGGGTAGATTCCGGCCAGGAAGTTCCTGGCGCCGAAACGGACGTGGAGGATCTCAGCCGACGGGGTTAGGCTTGCACTTATAACTCACACCCACCCGGCCCGTCGGGATCCGAACCTCGAGACCTCCCTGCAAGAGGAGAAGCCATGACCGCTCATGCCGCAACGAAGAAGACCATCTTCAGCGATCAAGAGCTCAAGGGTCGCGCCTCCGAGGCTGTGCGCCACATGGGAGACCAAGCCCCCATCGATATGAGCTTTCGGACTGCCTGCGGGACCGACTTCGCTGTCGGCCCGGAGCTTGCCGAGTTCCTCGGAGACATTCTCGCCAGAGTCGCTCAGGGCGGGCAAGTGACGATCACGACGATTCCGGATTCGCTCACGACCACGACCGCGGCCAGCGTCGTCGGAGTCAGCCGAACGACCCTGATGAAGCTGATCAACTCCGGGGCACTCGCGTCCACGATGGTCGGATCGCACCATCGAGTGAAGCGCTCCGACGCGATCGCCCTCCGCGACGCGCGACGTGCCGACCGGCGGGCCGCGGTCGACGCGCTCCTGACATCCGACATCTAGTTGGTGGTGTTTTTGCAGCGTCGAGGCCCCCGGTTTCGGCCTACTCTGACCGAGTGAACGTGCCCCCGGCCTTCCTCGATGCGAACGTACTCTACTCGCGCACGATCTGCGACTGGTTGTTCCTGCTCGCCGACGAGGCCCGAGGACGCATGCCCCCACTGGTGAGCTCGGAGGACTGCCTCACTGAAGCGCTCTATCGGTTCCGGCGCAACAATCCCACGGTCGACGGGGACCGAATTGCCCGCAAACGCGCCATGCTCACTGCCGCGCTGGATGACGTCATCGAGTCATACTCGGGGAGCACCCCATTTCCGGGAAGCGACGAGCACGACACCCACGTGCACGCCGCGGTGCTGGCCTGCAATGCCGGTTACCTGGTCACCGATGATGCCGGCTTCGGCCGCATAGAGCCCGACTTGCTCCCGTACGAAGTTCACACCTCTGACTCGTTTCTCCTCCTGATCGAAGAGGACCATCCCCAGATGGTGGACCGAGTCATCATTCGGATGGTCGGCTACCGAAACGATCGAGGCGAAAGAAGCAATCTGGTCGAGTCGTTGACCGCCACCGCCTGCCCGAGATTCGCGGCCGTCATTGCAGCACATCTACGACACGCGACCTTCGGCCCCAGTGGCCTCAGGCTCGGCGAGGCGTACCGCCCCGAAGAATAGGCAGGTCCCGCACCGCTTCGATCGAGATCCGGTGTGAAGTGGGCCGAAACACGAACAGGAAACGCCGGGGGGCGGCCCCATCGGATCCGCGCCCCGGCGTCCACTCCCCGATCTACACCCGCTCGATGATCGTCACGTTGGCGAGCCCGCCGCCCTCGCACATCGTCTGCAGGCCGTAGCGGCCGCCGCGGCGCTCAAGTTCGTTGAGCATCGTGGTCATGAGGCGGGTGCCCGTCGCGCCGATGGGGTGGCCGAGGGCGATGCCGCCGCCGTTCACGTTGACCTTCTCGTGGGGCGCGCCCGTCTCCTTCATCCAGGCGAGCACAACCGAGGCGAAGGCCTCGTTGACCTCGAACAGGTCGATGTCGTCGATCGTGAGGCCCGCGCGCTCGAGCGCGTACTGGGTCGCGGGAATCGGGGCGGTGAGCATCCACACCGGGTCGGCGCCGCGCACCGAGAGGTGGTGGATCCGCGCGCGCGGGGTGAGGCCGTGCTCGGCGACGGCGCGCTCCGAGGCGATGAGCACCGCGCTCGACGCGTCGGAGATCTGGGACGCGACCGCGGCCGTGATCCGGCCGCCCTCGGAGAGGGTCTTGAGGCCGGCCATGCGCTCGAGGCTCGTGTCGGCGCGCGGCCCCTCGTCGCGGTCGAGGCCCGCGAGCGGGACGATCTCGTCCGCAAAGCGGCCGGCCTCCTGCGCGGCGAGGGCGCGCTCGTGGCTCGCGAGCGCGAAGCGCTCCATCTCCTCGCGGCTGAGGCCCCAGTGCTCGGCGATCATCTCGGCGGCGCGGAACTGGGAGACCTCCTGGTCGCCGAAGCGTTCGATCCAGCCGGGCGACTCCGCGAACGGGGTCGTGAAGCCGAACTGCTCCCCGACCGCCATCGCGGAGGAGATCGGGATCGCCGACATGTTCTGCACGCCGCCCGCGATCACGAGGTCGTTCGTGCCCGACATCACGGCCTGCGCCGCGAAGTGCACGGCCTGCTGGCTCGAACCGCACTGGCGGTCGATCGTGACGCCGGGGACGTGCTCCGGGAAGCCTGCGACGAGCAGCGCGGAGCGGCCGATGTTGCCCGCCTGCCCGCCGAGCGTGTCGGTGCAGCCGAAGATGACGTCGTCGATCGCGGCCGGGTCGATCCCGGTACGCTCGACGAGCGCACGCAGCGAGTGCGCTCCGAGGTCGGCGGGATGGATCCCGGCGAGGGATCCGCCGCGCTTCCCGACGGGGCTGCGCACTGCGTCGACGATGTAGGCGGTGGTCATGTGTGCTCCTTTGCGATGGGGTGTGTGCTGCGCGGGTGTGTCACGCGTGCTGGCTGCTGACCGAGACGACCTCGCCGGTCATGTACGAGGAGTAGGCGCTCGCGAGGAAGACCATGACGTTTGCGACCTCCCAGGGCTCCGCGCCGCGGCCGAAGGCCTCGCGCGACTTCAGCTCGTCGAGCAGCTCGGGCGAGGTGACCTTCTCGAGGAAGGGGTGCATCGCGAGGCTCGGCGAGACCGCGTTCACGCGGATCCCGTACTGGGCGAGGTCGACGGCCGCTGAGCGGGTGAGCGCCATGACGCCGGCCTTGGCCGCCGCGTAGTGCGCCTGCCCCTCCTGCGCGCGCCAGCCGATCACGGAGGCGTTGTTCACGATGACGCCCTCGGTGCCGGCGTCGCGCATGCGCCGGCCCACCTCCCGCACGCAGCGGAACGTGCCGGTCAGCGTCACGTCGAGCACGAGGCTCCACTGCTCGTCGGTCATGTCGAGGATCGAGGCCGTGCCGCCGAGGCCGGCGTTGTTGATCATGAGGTCGATCGGCCCGGCCGTTTCGGCGTGGTCGAGGAGGGCCTGCACCTCCTCCTCGCGGGTCACGTTGCACGGCGCGGAGAGCACCCGCTCGGCGCCGAAGCGCTCGGCGAGGTCCGCGTGGGCCGCGGCGAGGCGCCCCTCGTGGGTGTCGCTGATCACGACCGAGGCCGCGCCCTCCTCGAGGCAGCGGATCGCCGAGGCGAGGCCGATCCCGGCCCCGGCGGCGGCCGTGACGACGGCGCGGCGGCCGTCGAGCAGCCCGTGCCCGGGAACGTAGTCGGGTGTCGGTCGTGGAATCATGCGCGTGCCTCCCTCGGCAGGCCGAGCACTCGCTCGGCGATGACGTTCTTCTGGATCTCGTCGGAGCCACCGTAGATGGTGTCAGAGCGACTGAACAGGAACAGGGCCTGCTCGTTCGAGAGTTCGTAGTCGGCGCCGACGACGAGCCCCTGCGCCCCGGCCACGTCCATCGCGAGCTCGCCGAGCGCGCGGTGCCAGTTCCCCCAGAGGAGCTTCGTGACGGACATGTCGAAGCCCTGCTCACCGCCGAGGGCGCGCAGCGCGTGCAGGCGAATCGTCTCGAGCTCCATGTCGGCGCGCACGATGCGATCCCGGATCGCGGGGCGCCGGATCGCGCCGTTCGCTCTGGCCCGCTCGATCACCTCGTCGAGCTCGCGGCGGAAGCCGATCTGCTGCGCGAGCGTTGAGACGCCGCGCTCGTAGCCGAGCGTCGCCATCGCGACGCGCCAGCCGCCGCCGACCTCGCCGACCACGAAATCCTGCGCGGTGCGCGCGTCGTCGAAGAACACCTCGTTGAACTCGCTCGTGCCGGTGAGCTGGATGATCGGCCGCACCTCGACGCCGGGCTGGCGCATCGGCACGAGCAGGTAGGAGAGGCCGTCGTGCTTGCGCGCGCCCTCGCCCGTGCGGGCGATGACGAAGCACCAGTCGGCCTGCTGCGCGAGCGAGGTCCACACCTTCTGCCCATTCACGACCCACTCGCCGTCGCGCAGTTCGGCCTTGGTCGAGACGGCGGCGAGGTCGGATCCGGCGCCGGGCTCCGAGTAGCCCTGGCACCACAGCTCCTCGACCGCGACGATCTTCGGCAGGAAGCGCTCGCGCTGCTCGGGGGTGCCGAGCTCGATGAGGGTCGGCCCGAGCAGCTCCTCGCCGAGGTGGTTCACCCGCGCCGGCGCGCCGGAGCGCGCGTACTCCTCGTGGAAGATGACCTGCTGCTCGATCGTGAAGCCGCGGCCGCCGTACTCGACGGGCCAGCCCACGCAGGTCCAGCCCTCGCTCGCCATGTGGCGATTCCACTCGAGGCGCTCCTCGAACGCCTCGTGCTCTCGGCCCGAGCCGCCGAGGCCGCGCAGGTGCGCGAAGCGTCCCGTGAGGTTGCGCTCGAGCCAGTCCCGGATCTCTGTCCGGAGCTGCTCGTCGCCCCGCTCGGTATTGCTCAGATCCACGTCTTCGTCTCCTCGCTCATCGGCCGGTGGCCATCGATCGATGTTTCCCGTATAGTACCAACTAAACCAAGCGATTGTTTGGTTTTTCTCGAAACTGCCCGTCACTCAGAGAGGAGTCCGTTGTGAGCAGTGCGGAAGAACAGGTCGTCACCTCCGAGGTGCGCGACGGCATCGCCACCATTCGGCTCAACCGCCCCGAGTACCGGAATGCCCAGAACTCGGCCGTCACCTACGCGCTCGACGCCGCATTCGTCGAGGCAACGAACGACGACGCGGTGAAGGCCATCGTACTGGCGGGCAACGGCAAGCACTTCTGCGCCGGCCACGACATCGGCACCCCGGGCCGCGACATCGACCAAAGCTTCGAGCGGAAGGCCGTGATCTGGTGGGATCACGTCGGCGCCGAGGGCGTCGACTCGCGCTTCGCCCGCGAGTCTGAGGTCTACCTCGGCATGTGCCGGCGCTGGCGGGAGATCCCGAAGCCCGTGATCGCGATGGTGCACGGCGCCTGCATCGCGGGCGGCCTCATGCTCGCCTGGAGCTGCGACTTCATCGTCGCCTCCGACGACGCCTTCTTCCAGGATCCGGTCGTGCAGATGGGGATCCCGGGCGTCGAGTTCTTCGCGCACCCGTGGGTGACGAACCCGCGCGCCGCGAAGGAGATGCTGTACACGGGCGACCGCATGAGCGCGGCCCGCGCCTACGAGCTCGGCATGGTGAATCACGTGGTGCCGCGCGAGGAGCTCGAGGAGCGCACCCGCGAGATCGCGAGCCGCGTCGCGCGCATGCCGCGCCTCGGGCTCGCGCTCACCAAGAAGGCCGTGAATCAGGCCGAGGATCTGCAGGGCTTCCGCGCGGGCATGGACTCCGTCTTCGGCCTGCACCACGCCGCCCACGCCCACAACGCCGAGGTGCAGGGCGACTCCCTCGCCGGCGTCAACATCAAGGCCATCCGGGCCGAATCGAAGTAGCGGCCGGGACCGAAGGACGACACCATGGAACTCGAATTCACCCCCGAACAGCAGGCCTTCGCCGCAGAGGCGCGAGCCTGGCTCGAGCAGCACGTTCCCGCGGAGCCGCTCCCCTCGATGGACACGGCCGAGGGATTCGCCGCCCACCGCGAGTGGGAGCGCACCCTCGCCTCCGACCGCTGGTCGGTCGTGTCGTGGCCCGAGCGCTTCGGCGGCCGCGACGTCGGCCTCATAGAGTGGGTGCTCTTCGAGGAGGAGTACTACCGGGCGGGCGCCCCCACGCGCGTCGCGCAGAACGGCATCTCCCTGCTCGCGCCGATCATCTTCGGCCACGGCACCCCCGAGCAGCAGGATCGCTGGCTCCCCGGCCTCGCCGACGGCTCGACGATCTGGGCGCAGGCCTGGTCGGAGCCGGGCGCCGGATCCGACCTCGCCGCGATCCGCAGCACAGCGACGCGGGATGACGCCCGCGGCGGGTGGATCCTGAACGGGCAGAAGATCTGGAGTTCCCGCGCCGTGTGGGCCGACCGCGGCTTCGGGCTCTTCCGTTCGGACGCGGAGGCGCAGCGCCACCGCGGCCTCACCTATTACACCTTCCCGTTCGACGCCCCCGGCATCACGGTGCGGCCGATCGAACAGCTCGACGGCGGCACGGGCTTCGCCGAGATCTTCTTCGACGACGTGTTCGTGCCGGACGCCGACGTGCTCGGCGCGCCCGGCGAGGGCTGGCGCGTGGCCATGAGCACGGCGGGCAACGAGCGCGGCCTGTCGCTGCGCGCGCCCGGCCGCTTCCTCGCCGCGTCCGACCGGCTCCTGGAGCTGTGGGGCGCGGATCCGGAGGCCGATCCCGCGGCCCGCGACGAGGTCGTCGAGGCCTGGATCGGCGCCGAGGCCTACCGCCTCTTCACCTGGAGCACCGTGAGCCGCGCGCTCGAGGGCGAAGACGTGGGCGTCGAGGGCAGCATCAACAAGATCTTCTGGTCGGAGCTCGACCGGGAGTTGCACCTCACGGCGCTCCGGCTGCGCGGCGCCGAGGCCGAGGTGCGCGGCGGCGCGGGCGGATCCTGGGTCGACGACTACCTCTTCTCGATCGCGGGCCCCATCTACGCCGGCACGAACGAGATCCAGCGCAACATCATCGCCGAGCGCGTGCTCGGCCTCCCCCGCGGCGATCGGAGATAGCGGACATGCAGTTCAGACTGAGCGAAGAGCAGCTCGCGATCGCCGAGGCGATCGACGACGTCGTCGAGGGGCTCGGCGGCACCGGAATCGCGCGGAGCTGGGGCGCGGGCGACACTGCGCCGGGCCTCGCCCTGTGGGCGCAGTTCGCGGAGCTCGGCCTCGCCGGCCTGCGGCTCCCCGAGGACGAGGGCGGCATGGGCGGCACGCCCGCCGACCTCGCCGTCGTGTTCGAGCGCCTCGGCTACCACGCCGTGCCCGGGCCGTACGTCGAGTCGGTCGCGCTCCTTCCCGCGCTGCTTGGCGCAGACGAGCGCTCGGCGCTCGCAGGCGGCGCGGTCGCGACCGCCGCCGTCGAGGGCCTCCACCCGCACGCGCTCGACGCCGAAGCGGCCGCGCTCTGCTTCCTCGTCTCGGGATCCGGGATCGCGCCGGCCCGTGCGGAGGAGGCCCTCGACTCGATCACCCCGTTCCGCAGGATCTCGCGGGTCGCCGCCGACGGCGCCGCGCGGGAGCTCGATCCGGCAGCACTGCAGCGCGCACTCGACGAGGCGACGCTCGCGAACGCCGCGCTCCTCCTGGGCGCGGGCGAGCGGCTACTGCACGAGGCC
This sequence comes from Leucobacter luti, assembly GCF_050310065.1. Classification (GTDB taxonomy): domain Bacteria; phylum Actinomycetota; class Actinomycetes; order Actinomycetales; family Microbacteriaceae; genus Leucobacter; species Leucobacter luti_B. The sequence continues at coordinate 2,764,221 of NZ_CP190007.1, forward strand.
GTCGAGTACGCGAAGGTGCGCGAGCAGTTCGGCAAGGCGATCGGCGAGTACCAGGCGCTCAAGCACCAGCTCGCCGACGTGCGCGTCGCGCTCACCTTCGCGCGGCCCCTCGCCTGGCAGGCGGCGATCGCGCTCGAGCACGGCTCCCCCGACGCCGGGCGCGACGTCTCGGCGGCGAAGGTGCGGGCGGCGGCGGCCGCTCAGCTCGCCGCGAAGGCGTCGCTGCAGGTCCACGGCGCCATCGGCTACACCGCAGAGCACGATCTCAGCCTCTGGTTGAATTGGGTTCCGGCGCTCGCGGGCGTCTGGGGCACCCCCGCCGCCCACCGCGCGCGCGTCGCGCAGTCGATTCTCGCCTAGGTCACCGAGGAGACACGATGCAGTTCGAACTCACCGAAGAGCAGCAGGAGCTCGGCGCCTTCCTCCAGGAGCTGCTGGAGCAGCGCGCCACGAGCACCCAGGTCAGGGAGACCGTGGCGAGCGGGGCGCCCTACGATCCCGCGCTCTGGTCGGTGCTCTGCGAGCAGATCGGGGCGGCCTCGCTCGCGATCCCCGAGGAGTACGGGGGATCCGGGTTCACGACCCGCGAGACCCACCTCGTGCTCGAGGAGCTCGGCCGCGCGCTCGCGCCCTCGCCGTTCCTCGGCTCCGTCGCGATCGCCGCGCAGGCCATTCTCGAATCCGGCAACGCGGAGGCCGCTGCCCGCCTGCTCCCCGGCATCGCCTCGGGTGAGCGGATCGCGGCGCTCGCGTGGGCGACGCCCGAAGGCGAGTGGAATGCTCCCAACGTCTCCCTCGTGGCCCGCGAGGGAGACGGCTGGGCCCTGAGCGGCAGCGTGCCCACCGTGATCGACGGCGGGCACGCGGAGATCCTCGTCGCGATCGCGCAGACGCCGGCTGGGCCAGCGCTCTTCGCGGTCGAGGCTGGGGCGGTCGAGGCCGGGGCGGATCCGGCCGCCGAGCATTCGGCCGCCGCGCATCCGGCCGCCGCGCGGGTGACCCGCACCGTGACGCCGACGCTCGACCAGACGATCCAGCTCGCGACCCTCGACTTCGATGAGGCGCCCGCAACCCTGCTGAGCGACCGCCCCGAGGCGATCGAGGCGACCCGCCTGCACGCGCTCACGGCGATCACCGCGCTCCAGATCGGCACGGCCGCTCGCGCGCTCGAGGACACCGTCACCTACTCGAAGCAGCGCACGCAGTTCGGCAGGCAGATCGGCTCCTATCAGGCACTCAAGCATCGGATGGCCGACATGCACGTGCTCCTCGAGACCGCGCGAACGGCCTCGTACGCGGCCGCGTGGGCCGAGTCGGAGCGGGCAGAATTGGCAGAATGGGCGGAGCTCGCGGGGCTCGCGAAATCGATCGCGAGCGACTCGCTGAGCGCGATCGCGGGCGAGATGATCCAGCTGCACGGCGGGATCGCCATCACCTGGGAGCACGACGCGCACCTCGTGTTCAAGCGCGCGCACGCGACGGCGCAGCTCTTCGGCACGGCCGAGCGCCTGCGGGAGGAGCGGGCGCAGCGGCTCGGGATCTAAGCGCGGGGTTCGGCCCGAAGCGCTCAGCCGGAAATCTGCACCCAACTTCACAGTTTTCGACAGACAGCCCTTTTTACTGCAGATCCCGAGGCGAGTGCAGGAGCGCAGCGTCCGCCCACCTTTCTCGAACGCTCACACCACCCCAAGGAGCACCCGCTAGCGTTCCCGCGTGAACCTCCAGAGTAAACGCCTCACCCTGCTCGGCAAGTCCTTGTGCTTCGCCGCGTTCCCCTTGATCGCGCTCGGCTATCTCGGCGCGTATGTCGAGTGGCACGGCTCAGTCGGGTGCGGGGGCGACATGGATCCCGCGATGATCTCGCGGGTGGTGGGCCTCGAGGGCGGCCACATGGAGCGCACCGCGCTCCCCCTGATGGGATGGACCTGCACGTACCAACTCACCGACGGCGGGGAGTACGTGCACGGCACCGACTGGGGCTTCACGTTCATCGTGTTCGGCGGCGTCATCTGCCTCGTCGTCGGCGTCGGCCTGCTCCTTGCGGGCCTCGCCGCCGGGGCGCGCACAGAGGCCTGACTCAGCCGGCGTCGCCGACCAGGTATTTGAGGACCGGCATGCCCTGGTAGTACTCGATCATCGTCATCCCGATCAGCGGGTCGACCTGGCCGAGGTCCGCGCCGTGCCGCACGAGCGCATCGAAGATTCGCGTGAGGTTGGCGTCCTGCTCGGGCGGGATCGGCTCCCCCGACTTCGGGAGCACGTCGTTCGCGATCAGCGCCGCCCGCGTGAGGGCGTTCGACTGGTGGGTGTCGGTCGCCGTCACGTCGGCACCCTCGTCGAGCATCCGGGAGAGGATCTCGAAGGCCTGGTCTTCCCAGCGTTTCTCGCCGCCGCCGCCGCGCGAGTGCACGGCCGCTGCCGCCACGGCGTCGAGCAGCACGGGCGACTCCCAGCCGGACGGGGCGCCTCGGTCGATGAAGTTCGGGTCTGCGCCCAGGTCGAGCAGCATGTGCGCGATCGCGTACTGATCCGAGCGGATCGCGACCTGCAGTAGCGACTGGCTGTTGAACTTCTGGGGCGAGCCCGTCGCCACCGCGTGCACGAGCTCAGGCGCCTGCTCGATCCGGGCGCGCACCGCCTCGATGTCGCCGCGCACCACCTCGGTGAAGATCTTCTGCATCCTGGCTCCCCTTCGCGGAACGTGCCTTGCGCCCCCAATGTAGCAATCGCCGCGGTCAGCCCCGTCGCCTGCGCTCCCCCAGCGGCCGCGCGGTGTCTGCGCCCGTCGGCATCCGGCGGCGCCCCGGCTCGGGCTCCGCGAGCGGCCGGACCACGCGGAGGCTCGCGATCGAACGCTCGGCGAGCGCGCGATACGTCGCCACGCCGTTCTCCTTCCACGCGAGCTCATCAGCGCCGAGCTCCCGCACCTCCCGCGCGGGGCTGCCGTGGGCGAGCATGCGCTCGCCGATCCGGAACCCCGAGGTCACGAGGGATCCGGCGCCGACGAGCGCCCCGGCCCCGATCACGGCGCCGTCGAGCACGATGCTGCCGATCCCGACCATCGCGAAGGAGCCGACCCGGCAGCCGTGCAGCACGGCGGCGTGGCCGATGTGGCTGTGCGGCTCGAGCACCGCGTCGGCGCCGGGGAACGCGTGCATCACCGCGTTGTCCTGCACGTTGCTGGCCTCCCCTACGATGATTCGGCCGAAGTCGCCGCGCAGGCTCGCGAACGGGCCGACGTAGCAGCCGGGGCCCACGATCACGTCGCCGATCAGGCTCGCGGTCTCGTGGACGAAGGCCGTGGGGTCGACGACGGGGGCGATGCCGTCGATCGCGTAGCAGGACATCAGGAGGCCTGGCCGCCGTCGACCGTGAACTCGTGGCCCGTGCAGTAGCTCGAGGCGTCGCTCGCGAGGAACGCGACGAGGTTCGCGATCTCCTCCGGGCGGCCCGCGCGCGAGATCGGGATCCGCGTGATGAATCCGCGGCCGGCGCGCGTGTCCTCCGTCGCCATCGGGGTGTCGACGGCGCCCGGGCACACCGCGTTGACCCGGATCCCGTAGGCGCCGTACTCGAGGGCGACCGAGCGGCTCGCGCCGAGGAGCCCCCACTTCGAGGCGGCGTAGTGCGCGAGGTTCACGTAGCCGCGGAGTCCCGCCGTCGAGGCGATGTTGACGATGGATCCGCCCCGCTCGCGCATGAGCGGCAGCATGAGCTGCATGCCCAGGATCGCGCCCACGAGGTTCACGTCGATGGTCTTCCGGATCAGGGCTTCCGGCAGCTCCTCGAAGGCGCCGAGCACGCACAGCCCCGCGTTGTTCACGAGCACGTCGAGGCGGCCGTGCTCGGCCGCGATGCGATCCCGCACGGCACCCCAGTCGGCGGCCGAGCTGACGTCGTGCGCGAGCCCGATTGCGCCGCCCCCGACCTCGGCCGCGATCGCCTCGGCGGCCGCCCCGTCGAGGTCGGTGAGCACGAGCTTCGCACCGAGCGAGGTCATGAGCCTGGCGTGCGCACGGCCCTGGCCGCCCGCGGCGCCCGTGACGAGGGCGACCCTGCCGCTCAGGTCGATGACGGGCCGGGAGCCCTGCTCGAGAGATGAGGTCATGGCAATTTCCTTTCGGGATATGGTGTTGGCATTTCACGGCCAAGGGAGGACGGAATCGGATGGCACACACGGGGAACGCGCGGATGCACCACATGGGGATCACGGTGAGCGACACCCAGGCGACGGTCGACTTCTACCGGCTCATCGCCGAGATCGAGGTGACCGGGCCGCTCGTGAAGAGCGGGCCGGCGGTCGACGCGGTGACGGGGCGGCAGGGTGCGGAGATCCTGATCACCTTCGTGGCCTTCGCGCCGTTCGACGGCCGCGCCACGGTCATCGAGCTCGCCGAGTACCGCGGCGATCCCGAGCCTCCGCTCGACCCCGTGAACAGCCGCGTCGGCGCCGCGCATCCGGCGATCGTGGTGCCGAGCATCGAGGAGGCCGCCGCGCGGGTGAGTGACGCCGGTTACGCGGTCACGGCCGCGCCCCAGCTCGCGACCTCCGGGCCGCTCGAGGGGTTCCGGTACACGTACGTGATCGGGCCGGATCGGGTGCGCGTCGAACTGCTCGAGGAGCCTGTCACGGGCTGAGCCCGCCGTCGCGTCGGGCATGCGTGCCTCCTTCTCAGCTGATCCCAAACTAGCGCAAATACCAAACAAGCGCTAGGTTTATGAGCAGTGCGAAACGCACGCAGTACGTCCACCCACGATTTGGAGCAACGATGCCCGATAAGTCCATGTCCGCGGCGGAGGCGATCTCCTCGATCGAGAGCGGGATGACCGTCGGAATCGGCGGCTGGGGCTCCCGCAGGAAGCCCATGGCCCTCGTCCGCGAACTCCTCCGGAGCGACGTGACCGATCTCACGGTCGTCGCGTTCGGTGGCCCCGAGGTCGGCCTCCTCGCCCGCGCCGGCAAGATCAAGAAGCTCGTCTGCGGCTTCGTGAGCCTCGACAGCATCCCGCTCGACCCGCTGTTCACGCAGGCCCGCGAGCGCGGCGAGCTCGAGATCGAGGAGCACGACGAGGGCATGTTCGTCGCGGGGCTGCGCGCCGCGAGCGCCCGCCTCGACTTCCTGCCGATCCGCGCCGGCCTCGGCTCCGACGTGCTCGCCGCGAGCCCGCAGATCAAGACGGTGCGCTCCCCCTACTCCTCCGAGGAGTACGTCGCCGTGCCCGCGTCCAAGCTTGACGTCGCGCTCGTGCACGTGAACCGCGCAGACGCGCAGGGCAACGCCCAGTTCCTCGGGCCGGATCCCTACTTCGACGACCTCTTCGCGATGGCGGCGGATCGCACGATCGTGTCCGCCGAGAAGGTGATCCCGACCGACGAGCTGCTCACCGAGGGCTCGTTCCACACGCTGCTGTTCAGCCGCATGTACGCGGCGGCCGTGGTCGAGGCGCCGAACGGCGCGCACTTCACCTCGTGCGAGCCCGACTACGACCGCGACGAGGCCTTCCAGAAGCACTACGCGCTGTCCGCGCGCGATCCGGAGGCCTGGGCGGCCTTCGACGCGGAGTTCCTCCAGACCGACGAAGCCGGATACCACGCAGCCGTGGCCCGGTTCCACGCAACCCAGGGAGCATGATGACGACCGAATCGGTGACCACCACGGGGACCGCCGCAGCCGCTGCGGACGGATCCGCCGCAACCATCGCGGAGATCTGCGCCGCGGCCTGCGCCGACACCTACCTCGAGTCGGGCGAGATCCTGGCCCACGCCGTCGGCCTGGTCCCGACGATCGGCGCGCGCCTCGCGAAACTCACGAGCGCCCCCGACATCATCCTCACCGACGGCGAGGCCTTCCTCATGGCCGAGCTCCCGCCCATCGGTCGCAGCGCGCGCGCCGGCGGCGTGATCGAGGGCTGGGCGCCGTTCAGGCGGATCTTCGACATCCTCGCGACGGGCCGCAGGCAGAGCATGATGGGCGCGAGCCAGATCGACGCCTTCGGCAACCAGAACATCTCGCTCATCGGGGACTGGGATCGCCCGAAGCGCCAGCTCATCGGCGTCCGCGGCGCTCCGGGCAACACGGCGAACCACCGCGTCGACTACTGGGTGTCGCGCCACAGCGCGCGCATCTTCGTCGAGCAGGTCGACATGGTCTCGGGCGTCGGCAACGACCGCGCCCGCGAGGCGGGCGACGTGCTGCGCTTCCACCACCTCGGCGTGGTCGTCACGAACCTCTGCGTCTTCGATTTCGACGCCGAGGGCCGGATCCGGGTCCGCTCGATCCACCCGGGCGTCGACCCGCAGGAGGTCGTCGAGGCCACGGGCTTCGCGATCGATGTCGCGGACGCTCCCCGCACCCGCGTGCCGAGCGCCGAGGAGCTCCGCCTGATCCGCGAGGTGATCGACCCCCGCGGGCTGCGCGCCCGCGAGGTCGCCAACTAGTCCGCGAGGATCCCGTGCCGAATCAGATCGAGGAACGTCGCCGACAGGGTGTCGGCCGTGTGCCTGCCGCCGGGGTGGTACCAGCGCACGGACGACCAGAGCGAGTCTCGGATGAATCGGTACAGGGTCGGCAGGTCCAGGGTCTCCCGCAGGGAGCCCTGGTCCTGCCCGCGGCGCAGCTGCTCCAGCCAGATCGCCTCGATCCGCGCCGACTTCTCGCCGATGAACTCGAAGCCGGGCTGGGTCTGCAGGAACAGCGCCTCGTTCTGGTACAGGCCGACAGAGTCCGTCTGATCCTGGATCGCGGCGAAGGAGACGCGCACGAGGTTCTCGACCGTGGTGCGAACGTCGTCGTCGGCGGCGACGATCTCCTCGTACTGCGCGACGAGGGACTCGAGGAAGGTCAGGAGCACCTCGCGGGCAATAGCCTCTTTGGATGCGAAGTGGTGGTAGAGGCTCCCCGAGAGGATGCCGGCCTCGTCCGCGATATCGCGCACCGTCGTCGACGAATATCCGTGCGTCGCGAACAGCTTCGCTGCGATCGCCAGGATCTGCTTCCGACGGTCAGAACCGTGCTCACGACGTTCCGGGCCCGATTTCCTCGCCACGTGCCAACCTCCGACTCAATAATCAATCAAGCATTTGCTTGATTGACAAGCTACCAGTTCAGCGTAACCCAGCAAACTCATTCTTGTCACTCAACAAACCGAAAGGACATTGATGTCCACTCTCGCTGCCGCACGGACCATTCCCGCTCTCCTCGTAGAGCAGGCCGCTCTCGGCGCGCACGCCGCCATCGTAGACGGCGCACAGCGGATCAGCTACTCCGAGCTGCTCACCGAGGTGCAGCGGACGGCGAAAGCCTACGCCGCCCACGGCGTCGGGCGCGGCGACCGCGTCGCGATCTGGGCCCCCAACAGGGCGGAGTTCATCCTGGCGATGCTCGGGGCGCAGTATCTGGGAGCGGCCGTCGTGCCGCTCAACACCCGCTACACCGGCAGCGAGGCCGCCGACATCATCGCCCGCTCGGGCGCCTGTGCCCTGGTCCTCGCGGACGGCTTCCTCGGCAAGTCGTTCGTCCGGATGCTCCGCGACGCGACCGAGCTGCCCGATGGCCCGGAGTTGCCCGCGCTCCGCCTCATCGTGAACATGGACGACACGGGCGTCGACGGCTGCACCGACTGGGACGAGTTCCTCGCCGCGGGCGAGACCGTGAGCGACAACGCGCTCGCCGAGCTCGCGGCCGAAGTCTCCCCCGACGACGTCATCGACATCCTCTACACCTCGGGCACGACGGGCCAGCCGAAGGGCGTCATGAGCGCGCAGCGCCAGACCCTCGGCGTCGCCCGCGCCTGGGCGATCGGCGCGCAGCTCACCGCCGAGGACCGCTACGCGATCGTCAACCCCTTCTTCCACGGCTTCGGCTACAAGGCCGGCATGACGACCTCGCTCATCGCGGGCGCCACGATCTACCCGCTGCCCGTGTTCGATGCGGACGAGCTGCTCGAGCTGATCCAGCGCGAGCGGATCACCGTGATGCCCGGCGTCCCGACCCACTTCACGACCCTGATCGATCACCCGCGCCTCGGCGACTACGACACCTCGTCGCTCCGCTTCGCGATCGCGGGCGCGACCGCGGCGCCCGACTCGCTCTTCCACGACATGGTGAACATCCTCGGCTTCGCGACCGTCGCCCAGGCCTACGGCCTCACGGAGTGCGTCGTTGCCACGATGTCGCGACTCGGCGAGGATCTCGACCATGCCTCCCAGACGACGGGGCCGGCGATCGCCGAGACCGAGATCAAGATCGTCGACGCCGATGGCGCCACCCTGCCCGCGGGCGAGGAGGGCGAGATCCTGCTGCGCGGCGCGAACGTCATGCTCGGCTACTTCGAGGACGAGGCCGCCACGAAGGCCGTCATCGACGAGGACGGCTGGTTCCACAGCGGCGACGTCGGCCGGCTCGACGAGCACGGCTGCCTCAAGATCACGGACCGGATCAAGGACATGTTCATCGTGGGCGGCTTCAACGTCTACCCCGCCGAGGTCGAGAACGCCCTGCGCCGCCACCCCGCGGTGAACGAGTCCGCGGTCATCGGGGTCGAGGATCCGCGACTCGGCACGGTCGGCCAGGCGTACGTCGCGCTCCTGCACGACGCCGATCCGCGCCCCAGCGCAGACGATCTCATCGCGTTCTGCCGCGAGCGCCTCGCGAACTTCAAGGTGCCGCGCGAGATCCTCTTCGTCGAAGACTTCCCCCGCAACGCGACCGGCAAGATCCTGAAGCCGGCGCTCCGGGAGCTCGCGGCCGGAAAGTAGCGCAACGAAACCGGGCCCTGTGCCGCTTCCGAGGAGGCGGCCCAGGGCCCGGTTTCGTATGCGCCGGCGAGCTGCGCTGCGGCTGCGGCCTAGCTCAGCCGCTCGAGGATCATCGCCATCCCCTGGCCGCCCGCAACGCACATCGTCTCGATCGCGAACTGCTCGTCGCGCTCCTGCAGGGCGTGGATCGCGGTCGTCGTCATGCGGGCGCCCGTCATGCCGAAGGGGTGGCCGAGCGCGATCGCGCCGCCGTTCACGTTGACGCGGTCGGGGTCGATCCCGATGTCGTCGATCGACGGGAGCACCTGCGCGGCGAACGCCTCGTTGAGCTCCATGATGTCGATGTCGCCGATCGACATGCGCGCGTGAGCGAGCGCCTGCTGCACCGCACCGACCGGGCCGAGGCCCATGATCTCGGGGCTGATCGAGGAGACGCCGGTCGAGACCACGCGGGCGAGCGGCGTGAGGCCGAGCTCCTTCGCGCGGGTGTCGCTCATGACGACGAGCGCGGCCGCGCCGTCGTTGAGCGGGCAGCAGTTCGCCGCCGTGACCGTGCCGTGCTCGCGGAACACGGGCTGCAGGGAGGCGACCTTCTCGTAGGTGACGCCGGCGCGGGGGCCGTCGTCCTTCGACACGACGGTGCCGTCGGGCAGCGTCACGGGCGTGATGTCCTTCTCCCAGAAGCCGCGGGCCGCGGCCTCCTCGGCGCGGTTCTGGCTGCGCACGGCCCACTCGTCCTGTGCTTGGCGAGACACCCCGCGCAGCTGCGCGACATTCTCCGCAGTGTCGCCCATCTGGATGTAGATGTCGGGCTCGAGGCCCGCCTCGCGGGGATCCGACCACACGGCCTCGGGATCCGTCGCCCGCGCGGCCGTGCGCGCCATCGCATCCGCGTAACGGGGGTTCTTCGTGCCGGGCATGCCGTCGGACTTGCCGAGCCCGAAGCGCGACACCGCCTCGACGCCGGCCGAGATGAAGACGTCGCCCTCGCCCGCCTTGATCGCGTGGAACGCCATGCGCGTCGTCTGCAGCGACGACGAGCAGTAGCGGTGCACGGTCGTGCCGGGGAGGCCGTCGAGGCCGAGCTGCATCGCCGTGATCCGCGCGATGTTGTAGCCCTGCTCGCCCGCGGGCTGCGCGCAGCCCATCATGAGGTCGACGATCTCCGCGGGGTCGAGACCCGGCACCTGCTCGAGCGCGGCGCGCACCATCTGCGCCGCGAGCTCGTCCGGCCGCATGTCCTTGAGGCTTCCCTTGCCCGCGCGCCCGATCGGTGAGCGAGCAGCGGAAACGATAACGGCTTCGGTCATGGATTCTCCTTGGTTGGGATGTGATGCTGGGGGCTTGGGTGGCTGAGATCCGGGTGCGGATCCGGATCCGGATCCGGTGCCGGCTTAGGCCTCTGGGCGAGCTGCGCCGCCCGCGCCGAACACGTCGCCGTTCGGCGTGGCCGCGAGGAACGAGGGCCACTCGCCGCCGCCGTCGACGTTGATCGTCGCGCCCGTGACGTGGGCCGTGAACGGGGAGGCGAGCACGACGCAGACGTCGGCGATCTCCCCCGGCGCCGCGAGCCGGCCGCGCGGGATCGTCGCGGCGACGTCGCGCAGCTGCTGCTCGTCGCCGTAGTGCGAGAGCGCGGAATCGGTGCCGACGAGGCCGCAGCTCACGGCGTTGACGCGCACATCGGGCGCCCACTCGGCGCCGAGGCTGCGGGTGAGGTTCTCGAGCGCGGCCTTCGCGGCGCCGTAAATCGCGGTGCCGGGGCTCGGCCGACGCGCGCTGATGGACGTGATGTTGATCACGGTCCCCCGCGTCTCCCGGAGCGCGGGGTACGCGGCGCGCGCGAGGTGCGCGGCGGCGAGGAAGTTCAGCTCCATCAGGGCGGCGTAGTAGCGCGGGGAGCCCTCCTCGAAGCGGCCGAACGGGGATCCGCCGGCGTTGTTCACGACGACGTCGATCCGGCCGCGCCGCTCCTGCACGTCGGCGACCCACGCCTCGAGCTGCTCGGGCTTGCGCACGTCGAGCGCGGTGAACACCGCGGGGATATCGCCCGCGTCCGGGGCATTTCGCCCGCAGATCTCGACGTCGGCTCCGGCCTCGGCGAAGCGGCGCGCGGCCGCCTCCCCCACGCCCTTCGTGCCGCCGGTGATGAGCACCACTCGGCCGCTCAGGTCGATCGTCAGCGCCATGGGCAACGCCCCTCTCTCCTATGATTCGGGTCTTCCCACCCTACCAAACAAACGCTAGGTTTGTTTCTATGAATAGCAACTTTTCCTCGGCCCCGCTCGCACTCGTCACCGGAGGCGCCCTCGGCATCGGAGGGGCGGTCTCCCGCAGGCTCGCCGCTGACGGGTACCGCGTGCTCATCGTAGATCTGAACGGAGAGGCAGCGGATCGCGTCGCCGCCGAGATCGGGGCAGGCGGCGGTGAGGCGGAGGCGCTCACCGCCGACGTCACGCTGCCCGCGGGCGTGCAGCTCATCGCGGACCGGCTCGCGCAGGATCCCGCAGCCCCCGCCGTGCTCGTGAACAACGTGGGCGACTTCCGCCCCGCCAAGGCCGTGTTCCACAAGAGCACGCCCGAGCACTGGGAGGCGCTGCACCGCGTGAACCTGTGGCACGTGTTCGCCGTGAGCCACCTCGTGATCCCGAGCATGATCGCGGCCGGCCGCGGCGCCATCATCAACGTCTCGACGGTCGAGGCCTACCGCGGCATCCCGGGCAACGCCGTCTACTCGGCGTACAAGGCGGGCGTCAGCGCATTCACGAAGAGCCTCGCCGTCGAGCTCGGGCCGAGCGGGATCCGGGTCAACGCGATCGCCCCGGATCTCACGGACACCGACCAGACCCCGGCCGACGCGATGCTCGAGGGTCGGGATCCGGCGCTCACCGCGTCGTGGCTGCCGCTCGGCCGCTTCGGCACGCCCGACGACCACGCAGGCGTGGTCTCCTTCCTCGCCTCGGACGACTCCCGCTTCGTGACGGGCCACACCATTCCCGTCGACGGCGGCACCCTCGCCTCCTCGGGCTGGTACGGCCGTGCGGGCGAGCGCGGCTGGACGAACCGCCCGACGCACGCGTAGCGCACTGCGCGCGCTTGCTGCGCTCACAGGGAGATCTGCACCCAACTCGACCAGAAGGCGGGCGGGTTCAGGGGGTCGTGTGAACACCTCTATGGGTTAGGGGTGCTTGATGGTTCAGAAGCGGCGTACGCGGAAGGTGTTCCGGTCGCAAGAGATCATTTTTTGGGGGCGGATCCGGGCCGGGGATACTCGGCAGCAGGCGTCACTGGTGGCGGGTTTTCGTCCGGCGCATGGTGACTTCTTGTTCCGGCATGCTGGTGGGATGGTGCCAAGGCAGACCCCCGTGATTCATTCCAGGTATCTCTCGCTCCGGGAACGCGAACGCATTCTCGGGGGAGTTTCTCGGGGCGACTCGATTCGGCAGATCGCACGCGATCTGGGGAGGTCTCCCTCGACGGTGTGGAACGAGCTGCGACGTAATCGTGGCAGGGCCCCCATGTATCGGCCCAAGCGCACCACCCGCCCACCAACATCGACAGACTGGTACTCGCCCTCTTTGGCTCAACGACACGCCGAGCGCCGGCTCGCGCGCCCGAAGCCAGAGAAACTGCAGCAGCATCCCCGGCTTGAGTTTCTGGTGGCCTCGCGCCTTAAGCTTGGGCATTCCCCGGCCCAGATAATGCAACGATTGCGTATGGACTTTCCTGACGATCCATCGATGCAGATCTCACACGAAGCGATCTACCGGTCGATTTATGTGCAGGGCAAGGGTGAGCTTCGTCGTGAGCTGGCTGGATGCTTGCGCAGTGGCCGGGCACAACGGGTGCCCCGGGAGCGTACCCGCCAACAGCATGAGGGTCATGGCCCCGGGAAGATCCCGGGCATGGTCATGATCTCCGAACGGCCCGCCGAAGTGGAAGACCGTGCGGTTCCGGGGCATTGGGAAGGGGACCTGATCCTCGGAAAGGATGGCCGCAGTCAGATCGGCACCCTCGTGGAACGGTCGACCCGGTTCGTGATCCTGCTCCACCTGCCCAAGCGGCGAGACGCGGTCACGGTCGCGAACGAAATGATCCGACAAATGGGGCACCTCCCCGATCATCTCCGACTCTCCGTCACCTGGGACCAAGGCAAAGAACTCTCAGACCACGCCCGGATCGCACGAGAACTCGAGTTACGAGATGGCGTGTTCTTCTGCGACCCGCACTCGCCCTGGCAACGAGGCACGAACGAGAACACGAACGGACTCCTCCGCCAGTACTTCCCCAAAGGGACCAAGCTCAATGGGTACAGTCAGGACTACCTCAACGCCGTCGCCGCGGAACTCAACGGCCGCCCCCGGAAAACCCTCAACTGGCACACCCCAACAGAAGCCCTCAGTAAACTACTGCAGATCGAATAAAACACCGGTGTTCACACGATCCCCTGAACTCGCCGCGAAAACTTGCAGTTTGAACGCCGATCTCCCTGGGAGCGCAGACCCGGATCCCGAGCCGCGCGCTGCGCTCGCAGGGAGATCTGCAGCCAGCTCGACCAGATGCCGAAAACTCTCGAGTTGAGTGCAGATCTCCGAGCGAGCGCAGCGAGCGCGAGAGAGCGCGAGAACTCACCGCCTACGCGGTCGAGCCGAAGTAGGCCTCCTGGATCGCCTCGACCGTCACCTCGGAGGCCGGTTTGGAGAGCACCGTCTTGCCCATCTCGAGGATCGCGACGCGATCGGAGATGGCGACGGAGTCCTGGACGATCTGCTCCACGAGCAGGATCCCGATCCCGGTCTGCTTGAGCGCGTGCACCCGCTGCATGACCTCCTTGACGATGCCGGGCGCGAGGCCCTGGCTCGGCTCGTCGAGGATGAGCAGCTGCGGCTTCGCCATGAGCGCCTGCCCGATGGCGAGCATCTGCTGCTGCCCGCCGGACATGCTCGCCGCGGCGAGCATGCGCTTCTCGGCCAGGATCGGGAAGAGCTCGTAGATCTCCTCCACCGACCCCGCGAGGGCGCGCTTGCCGACCCCCGTCGAGAACCCGCCCAGCAGGAGGTTCTGCTCGACCGTGAGGTCGTGGAATACGCGCTTGCCCTCCTGCACGTAGGAGATGCCTCGGCGCACCCGCTTCGCGGCGGGGATCCCGGTGATGTCCTCGCCGAGGTAGCGGAGGGATCCGCCCGTCACCTTGTTGAGGCCCGTGATCCCGCGCAGCGTCGTGGTCTTGCCCGCGCCGTTGCGCCCGAGCAGCACCGTGATCTCGCCGCGCCGCACCGTGATCGAGGCGTCCCGCACGACCCTGAGGTCGCCGTAGCCCGTCTGCATCTCGACGGTTTCGAGGAGCACCTCGCCCGCCGCAGCGTCGCTCGCCAGCCCGGCCTCAGACATCGCTGCCCTCCTCAACTTCGATCTCCTGATGAATGCCCAGGTACTCGGCGCGCACACGCTCGTTGTGCTCGATCTCGTGCGAGTCGCCGTGCGCCATGACCTGGCCCTGGGCGAGCACGTAGATGTCGTCGGCGAGGCGCAGCACGAGCTGGAAGTTGTGCTCGACGAGCACGACCGTCTGGCCCGCATCGCGCAGCCGCACGATGAGCCGCTCGAGCACCTCGAGCTCGTCTTCGTCGAGGCCCGATGCGACCTCATCGAGGAGGAGCACGCGGGGCGAGCTCACGAGGCAGCGCGCGACCTCGAGGAGACGGCGGTTGCCGAGCGGCAGCGAGTCGGCGAGCTCGTGCCGCTGCGCGTCGAGGCCGACGAGCGAGAGCACGCGATCCGCCTCCGCGGTCGCCGCGCGCTTCACCCGCCAGTACTTCGGCAGACGCAGCACGGAGGAGAGGATCGAGGCCTTCTCCGCCGCGTAGTAGCCCGACTCGACCACCTCGAGCACCGTGAGCTTCTCCGGCACGTTCGGGGTCTGGAAGGTGCGCGAGATGCCGGCGCGGGCGACGTCCGCCGGGTTCTTGCCCTGGATCGAGTCGCCGCCGAGGCGTACCTCGCCCGAGTCGGCCTTGTAGAACCCGGAGATCATGTTGAGCAGCGTCGTCTTACCCGAGCCGTTGGGCCCGATGAGCGCCGTCACCTGCCCGGGCTCGGCCACGAGGCTGACGTCCTTGAGCGCCTGGTTGCCGCCGAACGCCTTCGAGATGCCGTCGACGACGAGTTCCTCGCCGTCGAGCGGCTCGACGACGGCCGCGGCCTCGGGCGCCTCCTCGGCACCCACGCGCGCCCTCGCTGCGCTGTCGAGTCGCCTGAGCAGCCAGATCCCGACCCCCGAGATCCCGCCGGCGAACACCACGCCGCCGAAGATCAGGAAGGCGCCGATGATGATCGTGCCGTACTCGGCGAAGTTCGTGGCCTGGTTCATGCCGAACTGCAGCACGAGCGCGCCGATGAGCGCGCCGTACACGCTCGCGGATCCGCCGAAGATGGAGGCGGCGAGGGCCGTCATCGCGAAGGAGAACGCGAACGCCTCCGGCGAGATGAAGAGGTCCATGTTCGCGAACATGACGCCGGCGATGCCCGCGGGGATCGCGCCGACGGCGTAGGCCATGAGCTTCGTACGGAACACCGAGATCCCGACCGAGCGCGCGAGCACGGGGCTCTGCTTGAGCACCCTGAGCGCCGTGCCGTGCTGCGACACGATCAGGTTGCGGAACACCGCGAACCACAGGATCGCGATCACGACGAGGAGGATGTAGAAGGTGGATCCGCCGATCATCTCGCCGAACAGCGTGCCCGGCTTGATCCCGGCAAGGCCGTTGCGGCCGCCGGTGGCGTCCTTGAAGATCGACAGCACGTCGGGAATGAGCAGGATCAGGAAGAACGAGGTCATCGCGAGCGACCAGCCGCCGAGGCGGAGACCCGGGATGCCCGAGATGAAGCCGACCACGAGCGCCGCGAGCGCGCCGCCGAGGAGCTGGAGCAGGATCTCGGAGACCCCCGCCTTGCTCATGAGCCCGGCGGTGTAGGCGCCCGCCGCGTACATGGCGACCTGGCCCATCGCGAGCTCGCCGGCGTAGCCGAGCGAGAGGTTCAGGCCCGAGACGATGAGGGCGAGCAGCAGGGTCAGCTCGATCTGGCGCGTGAGCGAGTAGCTCGCCCCGAGCTGGGGCAGCAGGAGCACGAGCACGCCGATGATGAGCGGCAGGATCCACCCGGGAAGGGCGCGGAACTTCAACCAGAAAGCGGCCACGATCTAGACCACCCTTTCCCTTGAGCGGGTGAACAAGCCTGTGGGTTTCAGCATCAGGATGATGATGAGGATCGCGAACACGCTGAGGTTGGCGAAGTCGGTGCCGAGGTAGCGCGAAGCGAAGACCTCGGTGAGGCCGACGACCGCGCCGCCGACGAGCACGCCGCCGAGCGAGCCGAAGCCGCCGATCGCGAGCACGACGAAGCCCTTGATCGCGAGCGAGGCACCGAGCGTTGCGACCGCGAAGGTCTTGGGGCCGACGAAGACGCCGACGATGCCGGCCAGCATGCCGGTGAAGACGAAGGCCAGGAAGGCGAAGCGGCGCACGTTGACGCCGCGCAGCTGGGCGGCCTCGCGGTCCTCGCTCATGCCGAGCAGCGCGATGCCGATGAGGCTGCGCTTCGAGAACTGCTGGAGCGCGACGACGAGCAGCACGACGAGCACGATGAGCGCGAGCTCGACCGGGTAGACGCGGCCGCCGGCGAAGTCGAGCACGCCGTCGCCGATGAAGAAGGGCACCTTGCGGGGCTCGCCGCCCCAGACGACCTGGGCGACGCCCTCCATGATGAACGAGGCGCCGAGCGTCGTGACGAGCAGGTTGTGGCTGTCCTTGACGGGGCGGATCGCCACGCGCTCCTCGAGCGCGGCGATGGCGCCCACGATCGCCGCGGCGAGGATCGCCACGAGCCACCAGGGCAGCTGCCACACCGCAATGCCGAGGTACGCGAGGAACGCGCCCAGCATCATGAGGGCGGCCTGCGCGAAGTTGAAGGTCTTCTGCGACAGGTACACGATGTTGTAGCCGATCGCGACGAGCGCGTACACCGCGCCGATCGCCAGACCGGACCAGAAGATGGTCATGAGCCGTGGCCCTTTCGTCGGGAGCCCGCCGCGCGCGGCGGCCCGGGATCTTGGGTCACCGGGCCGCCGCGTGCGGGTGCGGACGGTTTACTACTGGAACTGTCCGTTCTCGAGCTTGCCGGGAGAGATGAAGAGGTACTCGTCCGGGCTCGCGTGCGGGGTGTGCGAGTCGGCGGTGAAGCCGTAGAGCTGCAGCATCGCCGTGTCGGCTTCCTTCTGCACCTTCGGATCCACGAGAGCCTTGGCGACCGCCTCCGCCTCGAACGAGCCGGCGCTCTCGACCGCCGCCTTGTAGAGGAACATCGAGTCGTAGTTGTACGCCAGGATCAGCGAGGACTTGATGTCGCCCGCGGCGACCATCTGCTCGACCGCGGTGTTCACGCGCTCGTTCTTCGGGTCGAACTTCGTGCTCTTGAAGACCTGCATCGTCAGGTTCTTCACCTGGTCGGTGCCGAGCACGCCCTCGGGCGGGGTCATCGCGATCAGGCCGGTGGCCGAGACCGAGTTGTTGCCGACGATCGGCACCTCCCAGCCCAGCTTCTCGATGCCCTGCAGCACGTAGCCGAGCGGGGCGCCGTAGGCGTCGAGCACGAGCACGTCGGGGTTCTCGCGCTTGAGCGCCTCGAGCTGCGGCGTCATGTCGAGCGCCGCGACGTCGTAGCCCTCGTTGCCCGTGACGGTGAAGCCCTTCTCCTTGGCCATGTCGCCGGCCATCTTGCCGAACAGCTCGCCGTAGGAGCTGGAGCCGTGCAGGATCGCAACGTTCTCGTACTTCTGGGACTCGAGCTCGGCCATGATCGAGCCGAGGTAGTCGCCGACCGAGGGCGAGAGGTCGAAGTTGTAGGGGCTCTGCTTCGGGTCGCCCGTCGTCGCCGTCGGGCCGATGTTGAAGGAGAGCACCTGCTCCTGCGACAGGATCGGCGTGATCGCCTCGGACACCGTCGAGGGGCCGGAGTTGAGCACGACGTCGGGGCGATCCTTGCCGTTCAGGATCTCGCGCAGCTTCGTCACGGCGACCGTGGGATCGCCCGTGTCGTCGACGACCGTGAGGTCGATCTGGCGCCCGTCGACGCCGCCAGCCTCGTTCACCGCGGCGACGGAGGCCTTGGCCGCCGTGACCGAGGTGGTCGCGTTGTTGTGGAGGATGCCCTCGGCACCCAGGCCGCCGAAGACGACGGCCTTGATCGGGGTCGAGTCCGAGCCGCCAGCGTCGCCGCCGGTGTCGCCACCGCCGCCGCCGGAGCATCCGGCGAGCGCGAGCGTTGCCGCCGCTGCCACTGCCACGAGCGCAGAGAGTTTGAACCTAGCCATAATTGACCTTTCCTCGTCATTGAGAAGTGCGAGATGCGGGGTAACTAACCAAACGCTTGCTTAGTAAATCAGATTCCGATCCGGGCGGCAATCCGGAATTCGTAACCTTTCGATCTCGGCCAGCGCGTGCCCTCCAGCATGCCAAGCAAGCGCATGCTTGGCAAACCGGCGCAGCGCTGCTACGGTACGGAATATGACCTCACCAGCTGCACTTTCTCCCGATGAATTCGGCGCGCTCCCGGGCGTGGCGGTCGTCACGGGCGGCTCGGGCGGCATCGGCGCCGCCATCGTCCGCACCCTCGTTTCGGGCGGCGCGCGCGTCGCGCTCACCTACCACCGCAGCTACCCCGAGGCACTGCTCGCCGAGCTCGGCGACGCCGTCCAGGCGCACGCGCTCGACGTCGCAGACGCGACCGCGTGCGCCGAGTTCGCGGCCGATCTCGTCGACCGCCACGGCGCCGTGCACACGCTCGTGCACGCGGCCGGCCCCCACGTCGACCTCAAGTACATCTCGCAGACCTCCCCGGAGGAGTTCGCGAGCCAGGTCAACGCCGACCTCGTCGGCTTCTTCAACGTCACGAGCACGCTCCTGCCGGCCCTCCGCGAGAGCTCGGCGAGCATCACCGCGATCACGAGCGCCGGCACGCGGCGCTACCCCTCGCGCGACGCGCTCTCCGTCTCGCCGAAGGGCGGCGTCGAGGCGCTCTGCCGCGGGCTCGCGGTCGAGGAGGGCCGGTTCGGGATCCGGGTCAACTGCGTCGGCCCCGGCATGCTGACCGACGGCATGGCCGCCCGCCTGATCGACTCCGGCCGGATGCCGCAGGAGGCGCTCGAGATCTCGAAGAACAGCATCCCGCTCCGCAAGTTCGGCGTGGCGGAGGACATCGCGCAGGCGGTCGCCTTCCTCGCCTCCTCCCGCGCGAACTTCATCAGCGGCCAGAAGCTCGACGTCGACGGGGGCTACGGCGTATGAGCGGCGAATCGGCCCAGGCCCCCCTCCTCGTCCCGCTCACGCTCCGGGGCGTGACCCTCGCATCCCGCATCGCGGTCTCCCCGATGTGCATGTACGCCTCGCGGGACGGCTTCGCCACCGACTTCCACCTCGCCCACCTCGGCCGCTTCGCGCTCGGCGGCGCCGGCCTCGTGATCATGGAGGCGACCGCCGTCACGCCGGCCGGCCGCATCTCCCACCACGACGCGGGGATCTGGAGCGACGAGCACGTCCCGGCGCTCAGCCGGGTCGCCGGCTTCATCGCGGCGCAGGGCGCAGTGCCCGGGATCCAGCTCGGCCACGCCGGCCGCCGCGCCTCGGTGCGCGAGCCGTGGCGCGCCGGCCTCCCGCTCGACGACACGGACGCGGCCGACGGCCTGCCGCCGTGGCAGTGCGAGGCGCCCTCGGCGCTCCCCGCCGGCCCCGGCTGGCCCGTGCCGACGGAGATGACGGAGGCCGACATCGAGCGCAGCCTCGCCGAGTGGGCCGCCGCGGCCCGCCGCGCGGTGGCTGCCGGCTTCCGGGTCATCGAGGTGCACGGCGCGCACGGCTACCTCGCCCACACCTTCCTCTCCCCCGTCTCGAACCGGCGAGAGGATCGCTGGGGCGGCAGCCGCGAGAACCGCATGCGGTATCCCCTCGCGCTCGTCGCCGCGATCCGCTCCGCGATCCCGGACGACGTCGCGCTCGCCTACCGCCTCTCCGCGGTCGACGGCGCGGAGGACGGGCTCGGGATCGAGGACACGCAGGACTTCGCCGCGGAGCTCGAGCACGCGGGCGTCGATCTCATCGACACCTCCTCCGGCGGGATCACGACCGACCGCTCGAGCGACACGCGGGTCAGGCGCGGCTTCGCGTTCCACGCCGGGTTCTCCCGCGCGATCAGGGACGCCGTGGGGATCCCCGTGGCGACCGTCGGGCTCGTGATCGACCCGGAGCAGGCGAACCGCCTCGTCGCGTGCGGCGACGCCGACCTCGTGCTGCTCGGGCGCGAGATGCTCGACGACCCGAACTGGCCGAACCGCGCCGCCACGGAGCTGCGCGGCGGCGAGTACGACCACTGGAACATCCGCTTCGGCAGCGCCCTCGGCCCGCGGGAGCGCACGATCGCGCGCCTCATCGAGGGCGGCGAGATGCCGCTCTCCCGGTTCGAGGCGGCACCGGCTCAGCAGTACGATCACCAATAATCAAGTGCTTGGTTGAAAGGAGCATCACTGTGGATGCGCACTTCGGATTCACCCCCGGCGACACGATCCTCATCACGGGGGCCGCGAGCGGGATCGGCCGCGCCACCGCCCTCGCGGCGGCGCGCCAGGGCCTCAACGTCGGGGCCTGGGACATCAACGAGGAGAACCTCGCGGGCGTCGTGCAGGAGATTCGGGATCTCGGCGTGCGCGCGCACGGCGTGGTCGCCGACGTCGGAGACGCGGCCGCCGTCGAGGCGGGCATGGCGGCGACCGCGCGCGAGCTCGGCGCGATCCGGATGCTGCACAACAACGCGGGCCCGCCCTCGTCCGTGCCGCTCGAGTTCACCGAGGCGATCGGCCTCTGCGTCGGCAGCGTGCAGAAGGTCACGGACGCGTGGGCGCCGCACCGCCCGGACGCCGACTCCGCGATGGTCGTAACCTCCTCGGTCGCCGGCAACGTCATCGGCACGAACAGCGACTGGTATTCGGCTTCGAAGGCCGCGCTCGCGGGCTACGTCCGCCACCTCGCGGCCTACCGCTCGGGCGAGTTCCGCAGCAACGCGGTCGCGCCGGGCATGACCCTCACCCCGCGGATCGCACCCTTCGCCGAGAGCGAGATGGGGCAGCGCGTGCTCGAGCGGATCCCGCTCGGCCGCATGGCGAGCCCCGAGGACATCGCGAACGCGACCCTCTTCCTCCTCTCCCCCTCGGCCGGCTACATCAACGGCGTCTTCCTGCCCGTCGACGGCGGCTGGACGGTGACGCAGTGAGTAGGCAGGCGACGGGCGGGGAGGCGGCGAGCCAGCCGGCCCGGCGCCCGGTGCTCCTCTCCCGCACGGTCATGCTCGGCTACGCCGACACCGACCCCGCGGGGATCCTCTACTACGCGGCGTGGTTCCCGAAGATGGAAAACCTGCAGTCGGAGTTCCTGTTCAGGCAGGGCATGCGGCAGGACACGCTGAAGGAGACCCAGGGCTGGTGGACCGTCACCCGCGCGACCGAGTGCGAATACCTGGTCGCCGCAAGGCTCTACGACGAGATCCGGATCGAGCTCCGGATCGGGGAGATCCGCACGAGCTCCTTCAGCTTCGCCTTCGAGATGCGGCGCACCTCCGACGAGGTGCTCGTCGCCCGCGCATCGCTCACGCTCGTCGCCGTCTCGCCCGATCAGTCGGCCGTGCGGATGCCCGACTCGCTGCGCGAGCAGCTCGAGGCCTGGGCGACGACGGGCGGCCGATGAGTGCCCCGGCGGAGGCGCCGGGATCCCGCGCCGCCCGGGTCCGCTCCGAGATCCGCGACACCCTCGCCCGCCTCGCGCATCTCGCCGACCTGGGCGACCCGCGGGAGTACGCGGCGTGCTTCGCGGAGGACGCCCTCTGGGAGGTCTCGGCGGGGGCCGAGCTGCCGATCCCGCCCGCGGCGCTGCGCGGCCGCGACGCGATCCTCGCCGGGGCGATCGAGCGCCGGGCGGCCGGCGTCCAGGGGCCTGGCACGTTCACGGCGCACGCGGTCTCGACCACGAGCGTCGAGATCGACGGCAGCCGCGCGGTGGCGCGCAGCCTCTTCATGTTCTACACGGGCCTCGACGGCGCCCCGGCGCTCGCGGCGGTCGGCCGCTACACGGACGTGTTCGCCGAGCAGCCCGACGGCGCCTGGCTGCTCGCGCACCGGAGCATCACGCGTGAGTAGGCTGCGCGCTCGCCCACTCACCCCGCATCCACTCTTCCGCTCCGCCGCTGCGCACCGCGTCCAGGTGCAGCTCCGTCTGCACGAGGCCGGAGATCAGCAGGAACCCGCTCATCGCGTCCCAGCCCCGGCTCCACGGCGAGCGCGCCGCGTACTCCCAGACGGGCGCGTCGCCGAGCTCGGGCACGAGCGCCGCTACGGCGCGCGTGCGGCGCAGGTGGTGCGCGGCGATCTGCTCGCTCCGCGCCGCGAGCCCGCGGAAGCGGAACTCGTGTCCGGGCAGCACCTCGTGCGCGTCGAAGCGCACCATCGCGCGGAGGGATCCGAGGTAGTCGAGGAGCGGCGAGCTGCCGGGCAGGGCGCCGAGCCCGATTCCGGGGCTGATCTGGGGCAGCACGTGGTCGCCCGTGAGGATCACGCCGTCACGCTCAAGCTCGAAGCACACGTGCCCGCCCGTGTGGCCCGGGCTCGCGTGCGCCGTGAGTTCACGCCCGCCGAGCCGGATCCGCTCGCGGTCGGCGAGCAGCCGGTCGGCGGCGATGGGCTCGGAGGGCCGCTCCGTCTCGGACATGGCGGCGAGCTCGTCGCGCAGAACCGCGGGCACGCCCCAGCGCGCGAGGCGGGCCGCCTGCTGCTCCGGATCGGAGCCGACGTGCACGCCGGAGCCGAGCACGCTGGCCTCCGCCGCCGACATCACGAGCCGCGCCCCGGAGCGCTCGATGAGCCGCTCGGCCGCCCCCAGGTGATCCGGGTGGCTGTGGGTGATGAGCAGGGTCCGGATCTCGGACACCGCGCGGCCGCGCGCCGCGAGGAAGCGCTCCCAGTGGGCGACCGTCTCCTCGGCGCGCCAGCCGGGGTCGACGATGTGCACGCCTTCGTCGCCGAGGAACGCGTATCCGAAGGAGGAGGGCATGCGCGCCCCCGGCATGGGCAGCGCGACCGCCCAGAGGCCCGGCCGCACCTCCTCGGCCTCGGCGACGAGTCCCCGGCCCCACGCGCCGCGCTGCGCCTCGCTCGTGGCCGCGATCCGGGACTGTGCGTTGCTCATCCCACTACAATAACAAGCGCTTGCTTTATACCTCAGCGGCGCCGCACCGAAGGAGCCACCCGAGCATGACCGAAGCCCCGCTCTCCCGCGCGCGCAGCCGCGCGGTCGTGCTCGTGCTCGCCTGCGCGGCCATGGTGAGCTCGCTCCAGTTCACCCTCATGGTTCCCGTACTCGCGGACGTGCCCGACGCCCTCGGCGTCTCGGCCAGCGACGCCGCCTGGCTCATCATCGCGACCCTGCTCTCGAGCACCGTGAGCACCCCGATCGTGTCCCGCATGGCCGACCTCTACGGCCGGCGCCGCATGATGCTCGTCTCCCTCGGGCTGCTCTGCGCCGGCTCCGTGCTCGCGGCCGTCGGCATGACGTTCACGACCGTGATCATCGGCCGCGTCCTGCAGGGCTTCGCGACCTCCGTCGTGCCGATCGGGATCAGCCTCATCCACACGCACGTCGACCGCCGCCAAGCCAACATGGGCGTCGCGCTCCTGAGCGGCACGATCGGCATGGGCTCGACCCTGGGGCTCCCGCTCTCGGGGCTCCTCATGAGCCACGGCGGGCTGAGCGGGATCTTCTGGAGCTCGGCCGTCGCGAGCGCCGCCTTCATGATCCTGATCAGGGTCGTCGTGCCGGAGGCCCCCGACCGGCTGTCGAAGCGCTTCGACCCGCTCGGCTCGCTCCTCCTCGTCGGCTGGCTCACGGCGCTCACGCTCGTCATCTCGAAGGGCGCGGAGTGGGGCTGGGTCTCGATCCCGACCCTCGCCTGGACCGGCGGCGGGCTCCTCGCGTTCGGGATCTGGATCGCCGCGTCGCTCAGGAACGATGCCGCCGTGATCGACCTCAGGCTCGCGATGCAGCCCACGATGCTCCGGATCAACGCCGCCTCGTTCCTCGCAACCTTCGGCATGTTCGCGAACCACCTGATCACGATGCAGGAGGCCCGGGCGCCCGAGGCGACGGGGATCGGCATGGCGCTCCCCGTGTCGGCCGCGGGGCTCCTGCTCCTCCCCTTCGCGCTCACGATGATGGCGCTCACCCCGGTCACGGGCTGGTGCCTCAACCGCTACGGCGCGCGCTTCGTGCTCGGCGCTGGCGCCGGCGTCATGGCGCTCGGCTTCGCCTTCCGCACCTTCGTGCACGGCGGGCTCGCGACCGTGATCGTCGGCACGCTCATCGTGGGGGCCGGCACGGCCTTCGCCTTCGCCTCGATGCCGGCGCTCGTAAGCCAGGCGTCGCCGCCGGAGGAGCTGGCCTCGGCCAACGGCGTGAACGCCCTCATCAGGTCTTTTTCTGGGGCGATCGCGAGCTCGGCCTTCGCCTTCGCGCTCGTCGCGTTCCCCTCGGCGATCGACCCGCAATTCCTCTCGGAGCAGGGGCTCATGCTCGCCTTCGGATCGGTCTCGCTCGGCTGCCTCGCCGCCGCGGTGATCGCGGCGGCGCCGATCCGGCGCGCGCGGTAGCGGCGCCCGGGGGCGCCGCGCCTCGCCCCGACCCGCAGCGCTCAGTGGGAAATCTGCACCCAACTTCAAGAATTTGGGCAGACAGGCGAGCTGAATGCAGAAATCTTGGTGAGTGCAGACGGGCGGCGGACGGCGGACGGCGAGCGGCGGGCAGCGCCCGCCGCGCCCGGCTCAGGCGCCCGTCGGACCGCCGACCGCCGCGAAGAGCCCGCGCGCGGCCTCGTCGCCGTCGAGCAGGCGGTTGCGGCGGAGCGTGACCCGCCAGCCGGCCGCGGTGCGGGCGAAGCGCCACTCGTTCGCGCTCACGCGATCCGCGATCCACTGCTCGCCGCGGCGCACGAGCACGACCGAGTGGTTCACGGCGCTGGCCTCGTCGCCGTCGAGCCGCACTGCGGCCGGCGTCAGCACGTGGGCGCAGCCCTCGCGGAGATAGGCCTGATGCGGCGGCAGTTCCGTGAGCCCGGGCACGTCCGGCCCCGCGAGCGCGAACTCGTCGCCCACCTCGTAACGGCCGTCGGGCGTCCAGATCTCGCCGAGCGCGGCCCCGGATCCGGAGTCCACGATCGGCCCGTAGCGCGCCACGAGATCCGAGATCTCGGCTCGGTCCTCGAGCACACCGAGGCGCTCGGCGAGGCGCTCGGCGAGCCTGTCGAGCTCGCTCACCAGTCGCGCCAGGGCACGATCGTGCGGAGCGGCCCGGAGAAGAGCGTCGTGCCTGCCCCGCCGCCCGGGATCGAGGCCTCGACCGCGTCGATCCGGGCGGCGCCCTCGACGGGATCGCCGTCGAGGTAAGTGAGCCTGATCCGCACGGAGCCCTGGCGGTAGTCGCCCGTTTCGGGGAACGGCAGCGTCGCGTGGCGCTGCGGGTGGCTGAAGGCGAAGGTCCACGCGCCGACCACGCCGGGCTCCTGGATCAGCCGCGGGATCACCTCGCGGTCCTGCCTGCGGTGCGCGTCGTGGGTTTCGACGGCGTGGGGGTCGTCGAAGTGCGTCACCTCGACGTGCACGCCGGCGTGCGGGCGCAGCGGCAGCACGCGGGGGCTCACGGGCGCGTCGACCGCGGCGTACCCCTTGACCGGGGCGAAGAAGGCGAGCATCTCGCGGCGGATCCCGGGCAGCATGGGGCCGCGGCCCCACTGGAAGGAGTCTTCGCCGAGCTGCGTCCACTCGGCGACGGCCTGCTCGACGGGCGGGAGGAACCAGTACATGGCGACGAAGTCGGCGCCGGCGAGGTTGCCCTCGCCGCGGGCGACGGCCCGGCAGTCCTCGGTGAGCGCCCAGCGGTCGCCCCACATGACGCCGGGGAGCGCGCGGTTCTCCGGCAGGTGATCGAGCTGGTGCCACTCGTTGTAGGCGGCGCGCTCCGACGGGTCGGTGAGCCTGATGAAGGAGAAGAAGTTGAGTTCGGGGTTCAGCACGCGGGGTCCTTTCAGATCTGCGGCGAGGCGGCGAGCGCCTCCGCGAATGAGTCGCCGTCGAATTGGAGGAGGCAGAGGCGCAGGCCGGTGAGGTCGCTCGCGTCGAACACGACCTCCCTAGCCCCGCCCGCCCTGATGATCTGCACGGGCTCAAGGCCCTGGGCCGCGAAGTGGGCGAGGGCCGCGTCCATGTCGTCGACGCGGTAGTGCATGTTGCGCACGCCCTCCGCGGAGCCCGGGATCTCGACGAGCTCGAAGCTGTCGTCGGTGTCGAACGCGATCCGGAGCCGGCCAGGCAGCTCCTGCGAGGTGTCGCCCTCGCCGCTCGTCTCGTAGCGCAGCTCGTAGTCGACGCCGGGGACGAAGATCCGGAACTCGAGCCCGAAGAGCGCGCTGTAGCGCGCGATCGCGGCGTCGAGGTCGGTCACAACGACGCCGACGAGCGGCATGGGCTCGAGCGAGAAGCCGAGCCCGCTCACGAGACGACCCCGTCGATGCGCACGATGCGCCCGGATCGCCGCACGGCGGCTTCCTCGGGCAGCCAGGTCTCCGCCGAGGCGACGAAGAGGTCGCTCCCGCCGTCGCCGTCCGGATCGCCGCCGATCGCGACCGCGTAGGGCGCCGTGACGGCGACCCGCTCGGCGATCTCGCCGTCGGCCGTGACCCTGAGCACCTCGTCGCTGAAGGGCGAGGCGACCCAGAAGTCCCCGTTGCGGTCGATCGCGATCCCGTCGGGCCACTCGCTCGCGAACTCGACGAGCACCCGGCGATTGCTGAGACTGCCGTCCTCGGCGACGTCGAACTGGGTGAGGCGGCCGGGCTCGCTGCGCGTCTCGGCGACCGTGAGGGTGCGCCCGTCGGCGCTGAACGCCATCCCGTTCGGGAAGAACAGCTCGTCGGCCGCGACCGTCACGGCGCCGTCCGCGCCGACCCGCGCGAGCGCGGCCGGCGCGATCGGCTCCCCCGGAGGGGCGCCGCTGCCGAAGTTGCCGACGTAGGCGTTGCCCTCGGCGTCGGTGATCATGTCGTTGAGGTGCCAGCTCGCGACCCCGGAGAGATCGGCGTGGAGCTCGGCTCCGGATCCGGGCGCCGCGAGGTCCACCCGGTACACCGAGCGGTCGTGCTGCGAGGCGACGAGCAGCGCGCCGTCGGCCGTGAAGCCGAGCCCCGACGGCTTGCCCGGGATGTGGGCGAGCACCTCGAGGCGCCCGTCCTCCCATCGAAGTACCTGATGCGAGTGCATGTCCGAGAAGTAGAGCGCGCCGTTTCGCCAGCGCACCCCCTCCGGAAACGCGAGCCCATCCACGATGACGGTCTGCATGGTGTTCCCCTGTTCTGCTGTGTTCTATGCCCTGGCCGCGCCCGAAGAGGCGCCCTGCAGGATCCCCGCCCGCAAATCGACGTCGACGCCCGCTGGCGCGGCGACGAGCTCGCGCACCTGCCCCTTCGCCACCTTGCCGCCCGCGGCCCGAGGCAGCTCGTCGACGACGACGACCTTCTCCGGGTAGATGTGCTTCGAGGCGCCCCGCTCCGCGAGGAACGCGGTGAGCTCGGCGACGGTCACGGCCCGGTCGCGCACGGTCACGGCGACGCCGATCCGCTCACCGAAGATCGGATCCGGCACCGGCACGGCCGAGGCCATCACGACCGAGGGGTGCGCCTCGACGGCCTCCTCGACCTCGACGGCCGAGATGTTCTTGCCGCCGCGGATGATGAGGTCGCTCGTGCGGCCGACCACGCGCAGGTAGCCGTCGGCGTCGACGGTCACGAGATCCGGCATCAGCAGCCGGCCGTCTCGGAACAGCTCCTCGTTTGCGGCGTCGTCCCCGAAGTAGCCCATGCTGATCGTGGGGCCGAGGATCGCGGGGATGCCCGGGCCGCCCGTCGCGGTGATGTCGTTGCCCTCGGGGTCGTAGAGCCTGAGGCCGATGTGATCGTAGACCCGCCCGGCGGTCTTCAGCCGGTGCTCGCGCGTGTCCCGCAGCGAGGTCGCGCTGATCGCCCCCGACTCGTTCGAGCCGTAGAACTGGAGCACGCTCGCGCCGACGCGATCCTCGAACTGGGTGGCGCGCTCGTAGGGCACGGCCTCCCCGCCCGTGAACATGGCGCGTAGCACGAGGCCCTCCGCCGTCTCGATCGCGGGCGTGTCGAGCATCATCTTGAACTGGGTGCTCACGCAGGCGAGGATCGTGACCCGCTCCTCCTGCAGCAGACGGATCGTCTCCTCCGCGCTGAAGCGCTCGGTCAGCACGGTCGTCATGCCGAGCATCGCCGGCGCGTAGTGCGCGCTCCAGAGGCCGAAGCCGAAGGGGCCGGGCACGGCGCCGAGCATGACGTCGTCCTCGGTGAAGTCTGCCGCAGCGAAGGCGAGGTCGCTGAAGTGGATCCAGCGGTTCGCGAACTGCGTCACGAGCTTCGGCCTGCCGGTCGTTCCCGAGGTCGAGTTGAGCATCGACAGATCGTTCGGCCCGAGCGCGCGCGCCCGCACCTCCGCGATCTCCGCCCGCTCCATCGGCGCCTCGGAGAAGCGTTCCCCGTCCCAGCGGAGCAGGCGCTGCGGACCGGCTGGCGCGACCTCGACGATCGCGTCGAGCTGCCAGCCGTCCTCCCTGAGGTCGCTCGCGTAGTCGAGGAGCCCGTGGTCGCGGTGCTCGGCGCGCATGACGAGCACGCGGGCCTCCGCGCGGCTCATGAGGTGGTGGATCTCGCCACGGCCGGATCGCGCCCCCATGCCGACCGCGACGGTGCCGCTGCGCTCGGCCGCGCAGAGTGCGACGTGGAACTCCTCGGCGTCGGGCAGCAGCAGGCCGAAGCGCGCGCCGGGCTCGAGCAGCGGCGCGAGGATGCTCGCGAGCTCGTCGATCTGCGCGTCGTAGTCGCGCCAGCTCAGCCGGCGTCCCTCGCAGACGTACGCCGTCTTCTCGGGGACGCGCTCCGCCTGCACCGCGACGTAGTCGGCCACCGTGAGCTCCCCCCACCAGCCGCGCGCCGTGTAGTCGGCGATGATCTCGGGGGCGAGGCTCAGCTCGTGTGTCATTCCAGTCCAATCTCGTCGTGGATCACGCCCATGGCGCGTTGGTAGGCGGCGTCGAGGGCGTCGGCGTTCTCGTGGGCCTCCCCGAGCTGGGCGCGCACGAGCACGTAGCCCCGGTCGACCGCGCGGGCGAGCGGGCCGAGCGCCGGGTCGACGATCAGGACCGAGGCGCCAGCGTCGGCGATGGCCGAGACGGTGTCGATGAGCTGGCCGACGATCTTGGGCGCGAGCCCCGTCGTCATCTCGTCGAGCACGAGGCAGCGCGGGTTCGCCATGAGCGCCCGGCTGACCACGAGCATCTGCTGCTCGCCGCCGGAGAGCACGCCCGCGAGCCGATTGTGCCGCTCCCGGATCACGGGGAAGCGGTCGAGCGCCGCCTCGACGGCGTCCCTCTTGAGGCCGAGCATCTCCGCCATGACCTGCAAGTTGTCCCGCACAGTGAGGCGGGGGAAGAGCTGCCTGCCCTGCGGCACGATGGCGAGGCCGGCCTTCGCCCGCGCGATGGAGCTCATGCTGCTGAGCGGCTCGCCCGCGAGCAGCACCTCCCCCTTCGCCGCGACCGAGCCGTAGAGCCCGAGGGCGAGGCTCGACTTGCCCGCCCCGTTCGGCCCGACCACCGCGGTGATCTTGCCGGCCGGAACCGTGAGCGTCGCGCGCTCGACCGCCGTCGCCTTGCCGTAGGTGACGGTGAGTTCGTTGACCACCAGATCCGCGCTCATGCCGCATCCTCCTCGCCCGTTCCGAAGTACACCCGCTGCATCTCGGGGCTCGCGAGGCACTCCTGCGGCAGCCCCTCGAACACCCGCTTGCCCTGCGCCAGCAGCATCACGCGGTCGGCGAGCGAGGTGAGCAGGTCGACGTTGTGATCGACGAGGATCACCGCGTGCCCGCGGGCCTGAACCTGCCTGATGGCGTCGACGATGCCGACGATCGATGCGGCGTCGGCGCCCGCGAATGGCTCGTCGAGCAGCATGACGAGGGGATCCTGCGCCACGGCGCGCGCCACCTCGACGAGGCGCTGCTCGCCGAGCGAGAGGTTCGCGCAGAGCTCGTGCAGCTTCGGCACGCCGAGCTCCTCGGCGACGGCGAGCGTGCGCTCCAGCTCGGACGGGCGGTGCCTGATCCCGTCGGTGATGACCCCGAGCGCCATCCGCCACGCGGACGGGAAGCGGTGCGCGGCGGCCCCCACCAGGAGATTCTGCTCCACGGTCAGTTCGAGCGCGAGGTGCGGGTGCTGGAAGGTGCGCGCGAGGCCGCGGCGGGCGCGCACCGACGGGGCGCCGGCGAGCCTCGTGCCGTCGAGGGTGAGGGTGCCGCTGTCCGCGGACTGGATCCCCGTGATGAGGTCGACGAGGGTCGTCTTGCCCGCGCCGTTCGGACCCACGAGGCCCAGGATCTCGCCCCTCGCCACCGAGATGTCGACCGAGTCGAGCGCCACGATGCCGCCGTAGACCTTGGAGAGCCCCTCGCCGCGGAGGATCACCTCGCCGTGCTCAGACATTGTTCGTCTCCTTCGCCTGGCGACCGCGGAGCGCGGCCCAGAGCTTCTGCGCGTAGCCGATGATGCCCGCGGGGGCGATCAGCAGGATGATGAGCACGCCGATCGCGAGGACCAGCTGCCCCGAGCCCTCGAAGCCGGGCATGTTCTGGGTGAGCTGCACCACGAGGAGCGCGCCGAGCACGGCGCCCCAGGCGCTCCCCTGGCCGCCGATGAGCGGGATGAAGATCGCCATGAACACGATCGAGAGCGTGAAGGTCTCGGGCGTGATGCTGAGCATGAAGCTCACGAAGATCGCGCCGGCGAACGAGGCGATCGCGGCGCCGACCGCGAGCGACACGGTCGTGAGGGTCGAGACCCGCACGCCCATGGCCTCGACGGCGGAGGGCACGTCGCGCATCGTGCGCACCGTGACGCCCCACGAACCGGTCCGAATCCGCTCGATCAGCCAGGCGATGACCACGACGAGGGCGAGGGCGCCCGCGACGAGGAGGAGGCGGGGCGGGGCCCAGCCGAAGAACTCGGGCGACGGGATCCCGCCGATGCCGGCCGATCCGCCCGTGATCTCCTTCGCCTCGATCAGCCACGGCTCGAACGCCATGCTGAACAGCAGCGTCACGGCGGCGAGGAAGAAACCGCTCAGCCTGCGGGTGAGGAGGCTCAGGATCGTGGCGACGATCGCCGAGACGATGGGGCCGATGATCCACCCGACGATGACCGGCAGCCCGGTCTCCGTCGAGATGATCGCGACCGAGTAGCCGCCGATCGCCGCGTAGGCCGCGTAGGCCATCGACAGCGAGCCGGCGAGCACGAACGGAATGTACATGCCGAGCGCGATCAGGGCGTAGACGGCGAGCAGCACGAGCAGGTCCTGCCTGAAGCCGCTCGCCCCCGCCCACGCGAGCAGCAGCACGCCGACGGCGCCGACGGCGAGCGGCACGATCGCCTCCTTGAGGCGCCGCTTCGCGGGTGCGCGGCCGGGAGTCTCCTTCGTGTGAGTGAGCATCTCGGTGTCCTTCCTCAGATCCGGACCCGCGTCGCGAACATGCCCTGCGGGCGGAACGCGAAGAACAGGAGGGCGATGACGAGCACCATCGTGGTGGGCCCGAGGCTGCCGAAGTAGAAGGGGGCGAACACCTGGATCGCCCCGAGCAGGAGGCCGCCGACGAGCGGCGCCCAGGTGCGCCCCGTGCCGCCGATGACGAGCGCGAGGAAGCCGACGAGGGTCCAGGAGAGGCCGCTCGTGAAGCTCACGCCGCTCTTCGGCGCGTACAGGATGCCCGCGATGCCGGCGATGACGCCGGCGAGCGCGAAGGCGATGAGCCGGATCCGGCGCACGGGCAGGCCGAGCAGCACCGCGGCGTCGCGGTTGTCGCCGACCGCGCGCAGCAGCCTGCCGGTGCGGCTGTGCCGCATCCAGACCGAAACGAGGATGAAGATCACCGCGGTCGCGACGATGAGGAGCAGCGCGCTGCTCGTGACGAACACGCTGCCGAGCTCGACGGGGGGCGTCCGGAAGAGGGTCTGCCCTGGCAGGGCGCGGCGACCGAAGACGATCCCCGCGCCCTGCTGCACGATGAAGAGGACGGCGGTGACCGCGACGAGGGCGGGCAGTTCCCCGCCCCCGGCGCGCTTCTGCACCGGACGCACGACCAACAGCTCGGTGAGCGCGCTCAGCACGCCCGCGATCACGAGGCCGACGAGGATCGCGGCCCAGGCCGGGATCTTGAACTCTACGACGAGCCAGGAGGCGCCGAGTGCGGCGGCCATCGCGTAGGGCCCGATCGCGAAGTTGAAGAACCCCGCGCCGATGAGTGTCAGCTGATACGCGAGCGCGATCAGCCCGAAGAAGCTGCCGATCTCGAGTACGGATAGCCAGAGCTGTGGGTCGGTCATGTCAGCGCCTTAGCAGGAGACCTGGAACTTGGTCCAGGGGCCGCTCGGCTCGTTGTTCTCGTCGAAGCCGGAGAGCACGAGGCCGCAGAGGGAATCCGCGCCGATGTGCTTGTCCGCGCTGAACGAGAGCTTGAAGCCGTCCTGGCCGAACGAGGCCTCGTAGTCCGTGATGCCGTTGAAGCTGTCGCGGATCGCCGTGAGGTCGTCCGTGCCGCCCGCGTCCTCGATCGCCTGCTTGATCAGGTAGACCGCGTCGTAGGCCTGCGCGTCGTATGCGGTCAGGCGGTAGTCGTCGCCGTTCGCCTTCTTCAGCTTCTTCTCGAGCTCGGCGGTGCGCGGGTTGCCGCTGTCGAGCGCGCCCATGTAGACGACGTCCTCGAGCACGCCCGGGTTCGCGAGCGCCCACGAGTCGGGCTGGTTGCCGAGCGAGGCGAGCGAGAAGCGCATCTCCTTCGGCATCTGGGCCGCGAGCGTGTTCTGAGCGAGCACCTCGAAGTTGCCTCCGACGCTCATCACGAGGAGCACGTCCGGGTCCTCCGCCTTGATGCGGGCGGCCTGCGCGTTGAGGTCGGCCGCGTCGACGGGCGCCTTCTCCTGCGCGACGATGTCGATGCACTCGCCGAGCGCGGGCACGAGAAGCCCGGCGATGTTGTCGATCGCCGCCGAGGTGTCGGCGAGGATCCCGAGCTTCTTGTACCCCTCCTTCTCGAAGGCGCCGCAGTAGGCCTCGG
The DNA here is from genome assembly GCF_050310065.1 of Leucobacter luti. Classification (GTDB taxonomy): domain Bacteria; phylum Actinomycetota; class Actinomycetes; order Actinomycetales; family Microbacteriaceae; genus Leucobacter; species Leucobacter luti_B. The sequence goes on from NZ_CP190007.1 coordinate 2,797,295, forward strand.
AGAAGTCGTCGAGCCCGTTGGCGAGCATGTACATGTTCTCGTTGTCCGGCGGCAGGCCGACGGAGGTCGTGATGGCGACCGGGGCGACCGCGGTGATCCCGGCGTCCTTCACGACCGCCTTCGCCTGCAGGACCGAGCCGCCGCCCGTCGCGAGCACGAGCGCGTGGGCGCCGTCGTCGACGAGCTTGCGGATGACGGACGGGGTCTTCGTCGGGTCGGACTCGTCGTTGCCGACGACGACCTGGACCTCGCGGCCGAGGATCCCGCCGTTCGCGTTGATCTCGTCGACCGCCATGCGCGCGGTCGCTCCCGCGAGCGTCGCGTAGGCGGCGCCGGGGCCGGTGCTGTCCTCATCGAGGCCGATGACGACAGGGTTCTTCGTGTCGAGGTCACTCGCGGGGGGAGCTTCTGAGCCACCCGAGCCACCCGAGCACGCGGAAAGCAGCAGGACGAGCGAGGCAAGCCCCGCCAGTCCGGCGATAGTACGTTTTGCCACAACGACCTCCATTGGCCATAGTCATCGTCTATTGATGAGCACTGAATCGGCAGCCTTCCCCAACTACCAATCAAATGCTTGTTTAAGTATCGCACGCGTCCCGAATCTTCGCCACCCCCTGTGGGGGCGGCGAATCCGGGCGCGCGCTGAGCTCGCTAACGCTCGCTCACGCGCCCGGAGACGCTCGCGATCGGCGCCAGGATCAGCGGCCGCGCCGCGAACCACGCGCCCGCCGTCACGGCGAGGCCGACGACGAGGAGCCAGAAGCCGAGCCAGCTCGTCTCGTCCGAGCCCGCGAACATGTGGTTCAGGTTGCGGCGCATCCCTGTCGCGAAGACGAGGAAGACGTGCACGAGGATGAACGCGGTGAAGAACAGCATGACCGGGAAGTGCACGGCCCGCGCGAGCGGCGCGGGGTACGCCCGGTTCAGGCGCTCGGCGTCCTCGGGCCACCAGGAGCTCATCCGCACCCCCGTGATCGCGGCGAGCGGGGCCGCGATGAACACGACCGTGAAGTACATGAGCTGCTGCAGGCTGTTGTAGTTCACCCAGCCGTTCTCGACGGGCCACTCGAGCGTGAGGTACTGCAGCATCGCGGAGACCGCGTTCGGGAACACCTCCCAGCTCGTTGGCACGATCCGCGCCCAGTGGCCGGTCGCGAAGAGCAGCACGACGAACACGACGCCGTTCAAGAGCCACAGCACGTCGAGCGAGGTGTGCAACCACAGGAAGATCGAGACCTTCTTGCCGCCGCGCTTCGGCGTGTAATAGGCGGGCGGCTTCTGCTGGTGCCGCACGAGCAGCCCCGTGCGGATGATGAGCACCATGAAGAAGAAGTTCAGGAAGTGCGTCCACCGCGCCCACGCCGGGAACCCCTCGGCGACGAACTCCGGCAGGTGGTACTCGCCCGGGTAGCGCTCCACAAACTCCGGCACGCCGGGCAGCGTCGTGACGCCGCGCGCCGCGAGCACGATGATTCCGGCCGCCGCGACCAGGCCGAGCAGGCCGAGCACGGCCCACCGCACCCAGCGCGACAGGGGCTTCCCCGCGATGAGCGTCGGCTCGCGGCGGGGCTTCGGGGGCGGTGTTGGCTTCGGGGCCGGTGCCGGGCTTGCTTCGGTGGGTGCCGGTGCCGGATCGACCGGGGTCGAGGCCGGGATCGGCTCAACCGGGCCCGGGGCCGCTTCGGCGGGTGCCGGATCGCCCGGTGCGAGATCGACCGGTGCCGGATCGAGCGGCGCGGGATCCGCGGCCTCCGGGATCACCGCCGCGACCTCGGGCCGGACGCGCTTCGCCGAAGCGGGCGCGAACCCGGCAGCGGGCCACGGCTCGCCGCCCCGCACGCGCGGGAGGCCGCGCCGGAGCGGCACGCCGTCCCCATCCGGGGCGGCCTCCTCGGCGGGGACCGTCAACTCACCCGCGACTGACGCCGCCTCAGTTGACACTGCTTCAGTTGACACAGCCTCAGTTGCCACGGCGCCAGCTGATACTGGGGCCGCGTGTGCGGCGCGCGGGGTCTGGGCCGTCACCTGCGCCTGCGCCGGCTCCGCGCCACCGACCGCGGCGGCGCCCGCGCGAGCACCCCCTGGCGGCCACGGCTCGCCGCCGCGCACGCGCGGCAGCCCGCTCCGGAAGCTCGCGACAGCGGCCGACTCGGGCGCCACCGCAGCCACCTCAGCGGGCGCAAGATCCTGATCCGGAGCCGAATGCCGCGCCTCGGAAGCGACCACCGCCTCGGGAATGGACACCGCCTCGGGAATGGACACCGCCTCGGAGGCATCCGCTGTCGCGGCCTCGCCGGGCAGCCGCCCCTCGGCGGGCCAGGGCTCGCCGCCCGGGCGACGCGGCAGCCCGCGCCTGCGCAGCTCGGTGTTCATCGCCACGGCCGCTACTGCTTTCGTGCCTCGAGCGCCTGCACGAGCTGCGGCACGACCGTGAAGAGGTCGCCCACGACGCCGAAGTCGGCGACCTCGAAGATGGGCGCGTCGGCGTCCTTGTTGATGGCGACGATCGTCTTCGCGGTCTGCATGCCGGCCTTGTGCTGGATCGCGCCCGAGATGCCGAGGGCGACGTAGAGCTGCGGCGACACGGAGACGCCCGTCTGCCCGACCTGGTGCGCGGCGGGAATGTAGCCGGCGTCGACCGCTGCGCGCGACGCGCCGACGGCGGCGCCGAGCGCGTCGGCGAGCTGCTCGACGAGCGCGAACTGTTCGGCCGAACCGAGGCCGCGGCCGCCCGAGACGACCTTGCCTGCGCCCCGCAGCTCGGGCCGCGAGGAGACGCTGGTCACGGCCTCGAACGACTCGACGATCGCAGCGGGCTTCCCCGACGCCGAAACGGTGAGATCCTCCTGCTGGAGCGGCTGCGCCGCCGCGCGGGCGTCGATCGAACCCTGGCGCACCGTCACGACGGGCGCCCCGAAGGTCGCCGTCGAGCTCGAGTTGTAGGCGCCGCCGTAGACGGAGTGCTGGGCCGTGACGCCCAGCTCGTCGCGCGCGACGCCGATCGCGTCGGCGGAGAGCGCGCTGCCCGTGCGCACCGCGAAGCGGGCGGCGATGTCGCGGCCGTCGGCCGAGTGCGAGACGAGCACGGCGTCGGGGCGCACGAGCTCGGCCGCCGCGGCGAGCGCGTCGACCGCGGGAACGGCGAGCTCGGATCCGGATCCGGATCCGGCCCCCGCCGCGACGAGGACGCGCGCCGCGCCGAGCTCCGCGAGCTCGGCCGCGAGGTCGGCGGCCGGCTCTGCTGCAGGCTCTGCGACACCGAGGAGGAGCGCGACGGGGGTGCCGACGGCCGCTGCCGCGCCGAGCAGCTCTGCCGCCGACTTCGCGAGGCCGCCCGCGGGGGCGGTCTCGGCGACGACGAGAATGGAATCCGCTGCGAAATCAGTCATCGATCTCTCCTCACACCAGGCGGTTCTCGACCAGGAACTCGGCGAGCTTCGCGCCCGCGTCGCCCTCGTCCACGATCTTTACGCCAGCCGCGCGCGGCGGCTTCTCGGCGACGGTCAGCATGATGGTGCGCGCGACGTCCGGCCGGTCGACCTCGATCCCGAGCTCGGCGAGCGTCAGGGTCTCGAGCGGCTTCTTCTTCGCGGCCATGATGCCCTTGAAGTTGGGGAAGCGCGGGTCGGGCAGCGCCTCGGTGATCGACGCGATCGCGGGCAGCTGGGCCGTGATCTTCTGCGTGCCGCCGTCGACCGGGCGCGTGCCGGAGACCGCGGCGTCCGAGATCTCGATGTTCGAAAGCCTGCTCGCGTGCGGGATCCCGAGGCGCTCGGCGATCGCGGCCGGCACCATGCCGCTCGTGCCGTCGGTCGAGGCGTTCCCCGCGATGACGAGGTCGAAGCCCGCGCGCGCGATCGCGGCCGCGAGCACCTCGGCGGTGAGCGTGATGTCGGCGCCGAGCAGCGCCTCGTCGGCGACGTGGATCGCGCTGCCCGCGCCCATCGCGAGCGCCTTGCGGATCGTCGCGACTGAGCCGGCCGGGGCGAGCGAGAGCACCGTCACCTCGGCGCCCTCGTTGGCGTCGGCGTAGGCGAGCGCCGCCTCGAGTGCGCGCTCGGAGATCTCGTCGAGCACGGACTCGCTCGCCGCGCGGTCGGCGAGGCCGGTCTCGAGGTCGAGCTTGCGGTCCCCGTACGTGTCGGGGACCTCCTTGACCAGGACGATCAACTTCATCGTTTCTCCTTCGACGTGTGCGCCGCTGCGTGTCGCCACAGCCTATCGCAAATAACAAGCAATTGCTTGCTTTGTTTTCGCGGCGCGCGGCCTCGACCAGATTACCAAGCGGCTGCTAGGTTCGCGGCATGGATGAGAAAACCCAGTTGCTTGCCGACCGCCTCGAGATATCGGACCTGATCTCGACCTATTGCCGCGCGGTCGACCGCGCGGATTACCCGGCCGTGCGCGCCGTCTACGCGAGCGACGGCGTCGACCACCACACCGGCTTCTCGGGCAGCGCCGACGACTACGTCGCCTGGCTGCGGGAGCGCACGGCGGGCTTCACCGGCACGATGCACGTGCTCGGCACCCACATCGCGCACGTCGACGGCGACGAGGCGACCGCCGAGACCTACGGCACGTCTCACCACTGGGGCGAACCCGCCGACGACCCCGCCCTCAACTTCACGAGCGGCGTGCGCTACCTCGACCGCCTGCGCCGCGAGCCCGAGGGCTGGCGCATCGTCGAGCGCTTCGCCGTGCGCGAGTGGACCCGCTCTGACGCCGGCCGCATGCGCTCCCCCGAGGGCGAGGGCCCGCGCGGCGCCCGCGGGCCGGGCGACCCGCTCTACGCGCACGGGTTCGCGGTGCACGGGGCTGCTGCGGGATCCGGATCCGGGGCCGGCGCGTGAGCCCGCGCGCCGTGCGCGGCCTCACCTTCGACGACTACCTCGCCCTCACCGCCCTGAAGGCCCGCTACTTCCGGGCCGTCGACACGCAGGACTGGGAGGCGCTCCGCCAGGTGTACACCCCCGACGCCCGCTTCTCGGGCTTCGGCTTCGGGATCCGCGAGGGCGTAGACACCCTGATCGCGGGCCTGTCCGAGCACCTCGCTGGCGTGCGCAGCCAGCACCTCGGCGCGAACCCTGAGTTCGCGGTGCGCGCGCCGGTCGCGCTGCGCGGCGTGTGGGTCGCGCGCGGAGTGTGGGCGATGCGCGACGAGCTCCACTTCGCGCCGGGCCACCCCTCGCTCGCGGCCCCCTCCGCGCCCGACATGCGCGGGATCCGCGGCACCGGCTTCTACGAGGACGAGTACGCCCTCACCCGCCGAGGCTGGCGCATCTCCTCGTCCCGCCTCGTGCGCACCCGCGTCGAGGCGCTCGGCGACGGCGCGCCCCGCGAGCTCCCGCTCGGCGCGCGCGCCCGCGGCCTCGACCCGGCGTGGCTCGCGCCGGCGCCTGCGCCTGCCGCGCCCGGGCCCGCGCCCGCCGGGCCTGGCCAGGATGCGCCGAGTCGGCCGTAAGGCCCCATTCCCGCAGCCGAGTCGGCCGTAAGGCCCCAATCAGCCGCGCGAAAGGGGCCGTACGGCCGACTCGATCGCCCGCGAGCCCGCGAGCCCGCGGACCGCGCGCGAAGCGCGCGCCGCGCGCCCTACTTCCCGCGGGTCCCGAAGGCGCGGATCCGCTCGTCAGCCTCCGGGAGCACCGAGGTCGCCGCGATCGTGCGCGCTTCCTCGGCGAGCTGCTCGCGGAAGCTCCGGCTCGGCTGGCTCCGGATCAGGCGTTTCGCTTGGCCGTAGGCGTAGGGCACGCCGTCGGCCCACTGTCGAGCGACGGCCTCGGCGCGATCCCGCACCTGATCGTCGGCGACGACCTCGGCGACGAGCCCCCACTCGAGCGCCTCGGCGCCCGTGAGCAGGCGTTCCTGCAGCGCGAGCTGCAGCGCGCGTCGCTCGCCGACCGCCCGAGCGAGCAGCGCCGTGACCGTGAGGTCGGGGGTGAGGCCGACGCCGCCGTAGAGGCTGCCGATCTTCGAGCTCTCCCCCGCGATCGCGTAGTCGCTGCTGAGCATGAGCCCGAGCCCGCCGCCCGCCGTCGTCCCCTGCGCGGCCGCCACCACGGGAATCGGTGCCTCGAACAGGGAAATCAGCCCCTCGTTGATGCGCTCGGCGAGCACCTTGAGCTCGCCCTCCCGGTCCGCGAACCCTGCCATGGCGCGCACGTCTCCGCCCGCGCAGAACGCTCGCCCCTCGGACGCGAGCAGCACCGCCCGCACCTCCGGCCGCGCGACGGCCTCGGCGGCGAGCGCCGCCCACTCCACGGCCATGTCGGCGTCGAAGGCGTTCAGCCGATCCGGACGGTTCAACGTAATCCGGGCCACACCCCGGTCGATCTCCAGCAGCACTGCGTTAGTCATGGACGTGATCCTACGACCCGCGGGACCCCCCGCCGCAATTCGCCGCCGCGCCGGCGCCGCGCCCGCGCGGCACCCGCTCGTCCCCCGCTCGCCCCCGCCGAGTCGGCCGAAAGGCCCCAATCAGCCCCGCGAAAGGGGCTTTCCGGCCCACTCGACCCCACGAATGGGGCCTATCGGCCGACTCGAGCCCCGGATCTGGATCTGGATCCGGATCCGGCCCCGGATCCGGATCCCGCCCCGCCTTCCCGCCGCGGCCGGCACGCCGGCTCGCCACCCACGACCCGACCATGATCGCCCGCGCCGACCGCGTGGTGGAGTTGCACAACGGGGTGGCCCGCTCCCGTCCCGACCGGTGAAAATCACCCCCGAAAGGGCGCTCTGACCTGCTATCTTGACCCTCGGAGGGCTCAACGGTGAGCCCCGGAACGGAGCAGTGACGTGCGATTCTTGGTCGAAAACACGGCGGGCGGCAACCCGAGCTGGTGGCTCATCGCCTCGAACGGCGAGAAGGTCGCCTACGCGGGCGAGACGTTCGCGAGCATGTCCAACGCGAAGCGCGCCGCGGCGGCGTTCAAAGCGGGCGCAGCGGAGGCGAAGTTCGAGGTCTACGAGGACAAAGGCGGCAAGTACCGCTGGCGCGCGTTCCGCGGAGGCAACAACGTGGCCTCCTCCGGCGAGCCCTTCGCGTCGAAGAGCAACGCGCAGCGCGCGGCCGACAACGTGCAGGCCAAGGCGGGCGGCGCCGAGGGGCCGTAGACCGGAGGCGCGGGATAGCTCGCCCCGACCAGCTCAGGTGTCGCGAGATCCGGCGATCCTGGCAGCAGGGTGTCCACCGGCGGCCGCCTCGCGAGAGTAAACTGAACAACCTTCGGCACCTTTGTGTCCATGGCTGATGAGCGAGCGACGACGGTCGCCGGGAACGATGCCGAGGATCTCAGCTTCGCACTGTCGTGCCTGGCTGCGGGCGCGATCACGCCCGAGGAGCTGAAGGGCTGGATCCAGCTCGCCCTCGAGCAGTCCCGCGAGCTCCCCGCTCGCGTCTTCGAGCTCTTCGCGCCCGGTCTCGCGAACGCGCTCGTCCCCGGCTGGCGTGGGCTGATCGGGACCTGGCCAGGAACGAGCCTCTCCGCCGCCGAGGGGCGGGCCGTCGCGGGGATCGCCCACGCGCGGTTCCCCGAGCTGCAGCCCGGCGGTGCCGGCGCACCGGATCGGGCTGCGGCGAGCGCAGCGCTCCGGGAGTCCCCGGCGATCCGGGATCGCTTCGCGCGCGTGTTCCCGTCGATCCGCGTGCCCGACGAGGGCGAGGCCGGGGTCGGGTGCGCCGACGCAGCGGAATCTGGCGCGGGCGCCGAGCCGGATCCGGCGCCAATATGGTGGCTCGCGGGAGCAGAGGACTCCCCGCTCGCGCCGGCGAACGCACAGAGAATCTTCGACGACCGCAGGACGGCGGGAGATCTCACCACGATGCTCGAATCCGACGCGGGATCGACGCTCGTCCTCGTGACGAACCGGGCCCGCGTGATGATCATGCTGACCGGCCTCGGCGGCGAGTCCGGCCACGCGACCGACCCGCTCGCCGACGGTCTGAGCGGCGGTTTCCTCCTCGACAACGGCCAGGAGGACGAGTACCGGGATCGCGACACCGTCGCCCTCCCCCGCGCCCTCGCCGTGATCGACCACATCCTCACGCACTCCGCGCCGCCCGCCCAGGGATGGAGCGTCGAGGTCGAGGGGTAGAGCGGGTGCAGCGCGCTTCGCCTTCGAAGCAAGCGACATCGTCAGGCGCTTGAGCTCGTTGTGCCACCGCCGAATCGCTCTCGCTCTCTCCGCCACACAGTGCACATTATTCTGCGCCAACACTTGAAAGCGCAGAATAATGTGCGTATCCTTGCTCGCACACGATACTGTGCACGACAGGAGGTCGCGGTGTTCATTCAATCACCGAGAGCATTCGCGGAGTTCGTGCGCTCGCACCGGATCAGCGCCGGGATGACACAGGAAGACCTCAGCGCACGAACAGGCATGAGCCGCAGGTGGGTCCAGGAACTTGAATCGGGAAAACTCGTGCCCTCCCTGGAAGCCGCACTGAACGTGGCGACCGCGTTCGGCTACGAACTGCACCTCGACCCCGTGCAGAATACGTCGCATCTGGACGCCCTGTTTGACGAGCTGACATGAGCGGCCACCCGGACATTCTTGACCTCTGGCTCGATGGCAGTCTCGCGGGCTCGCTCATGCGGGGAACCGCTGATGAAGTGGAGTTCTCCTACGAGAGTGCGTACTTCCGGAGGCGTAATGCAACTCCCCTTTCGGTGAGTATGCCGCTGATCCAGCAGCATCACGGCCCGCGTGAGGTGATGCCCTGGTTGTCCAACCTGCTTCCGGACGCGATGGAGGTGCGGGACCGGTGGGCGGCAAAGTTCGGGGAGACGCGCACCGATCCCTTCACCCTGCTGAGGCATATGGGGCAGGATGCCCCCGGTTCGGTGCAAGTCGTACCGCAGGGCGCCGAGCCGTCTCAGCTCGGCAGCATGTCGCAGATCACCGATGCGCGCATCGCCGCGCGGATCCAAGAGATCATCGAGGATCCCGAACACTGGGTCGACGACAGCGACGAAGATCAGAGTCGGTTCTCTCTGGGCGGTAATCAGGGCAAGTTCGCGCTCGCACGGGTCGGCGGGAAGTGGTTCGAACCGAACGGCCGCATGCCCAGTACGCATATCGTCAAGCCTGGCATGGTCACCGCCCAGGGCCACACGAACGCCGAGGTCCAGGCGGTCGAGTTCGTCACGATGCGCGCGTCACGCCAGCTGGGGCTCACCACCGCACCAGTCGAGATCGAGGATTTCACCGGCCTGCCGGCATTCGTCACGCAGCGCTACGATCGCCTCGCTGGCCAGGAAGGAACGGTCACTCGACTGCACCAGGAGGACTTCTGCCAGGCAATGTCATTCCTGCCCTCTCGGAAGTACGAAGAGAACGGCGGCCCGACGATGGCCGACATGATCACCATCATCGATGAGCACAGTTCTCCACGGTGGCGGGACGGCGATCACATGGCCCTCGCACGATTGCTCTCTTTCAACCTGCTCGCCGCGGGGGTCGATGCGCACGCGAAGAATCACAGCCTCATCCTCAGCGGCAGCCTGGTGCGTCTCGCCCCGGCCTACGACCTCATCTCAGCACATGGGATGTGGGATGCGGACCGCGTGCGATTCAAGAGTTCCGCTGCTGTGCGGTACGGCAAAGAACGCGCCTACCGCCAGATCACGGGACGAAATCTGGCCCGCACTGCCGACGCACTGCGCATGGACCGACGAGAGTTCCACGACCAGCTCGTGGACATGCAGCGCCGGATCCCCGGGGCCCTCGAGGCTGCGGCCAGCGAGCTCCCCGCGGACATGCTGACGGACCGGGTGAAGCGCATGGCTGAACGCCAAGCGGCGTTCGGCATGGAGGTCCTGTCACGGATGACCTCTGCCGATATCGCCGACACCCCCGCGTTCCATCCACCGTTCAATCGAACGAGTGGCAGGCACACCCGCGTGTGGGCGCCCGGGCAGCTGAAGAACGGCGCCTGGGAGACCGGCAGCTACCGAAACCGCGCACAATCACACTAGGCGGCGAGTCACGCATTGCGGGCGTGACCTGCCCCACGGTTTGGGTCCCAGTCTCGATCGCCAACTTCCGGCGGCCAATGCAGCGAGCCGATCCCCTCACCCCCGCTCCGCCCCCACGCTCCGGATCCCGTCGATGATCACCTGCAGCGCGTCGCGGAAGAGTGCGGGCTCCATCACCACGGGCGGCAGGAGCCGGATCACGCTCTCGTGCACCCCGTTCGTCAGGGCCAGCACCCCGTTCGCGTGGCAGTACTCGGTGACCGCCCTCGCGCGGGCCGGTGCGGGCTCGAGCGTCTCCTCGTCGCCGAACTCGATGCCGATCATGCCGCCGCGGCCGCGCACGTCGATCACTCCGACGCCGGTTCCGAGCAGCGGCCGGAGCATCTCGGCGGCGATCTCGCCCATCTCGCTCGCCTGCTCGAGCACGCGCCCCGCGTCGATCTGCTCGAACACGGCGAGCGCCGCCTCGCACGACAGCGGGTTGCCGGCGTAGGTGCCGCCGAGGCCGGCCGAGTGAATCGCGTCCATGATCTCCGCGGGGCCGGTCACCGAGCTCAGCGGCATCCCGTTCGCCAGCGCCTTCGCCGCGACCAGCAGGTCGGGCACGACGCCCTCGTGCTCGATCGCCCAGACCTTCCCGGTGCGCACCATGCCGCTCTGCACCTCGTCGGCGATCAGCAGAATGCCGTACTCATCGGCGATTTCTCGCAGGCCGGCTAGGAAGCCGGGGATCGGGAGCATGCAGCCGGCCTCGCCGAGGATCGGCTCGATGATGATGCCCGCGAATGTCGAGGGGTCGTTCTCGATCAGGATCTCGCGCACGCGAGCGAGGCTCGGGCCGTGATCGTCCGCGGAGGAGCGCGGCGACGTGGGAACGGGGGCGTGCACCACGTCGCGCGAGAACGGCCCGAAGCCGGTCTTGTAGGGCTTCGCCTTCGAGGTGAGCGACATCGTCAGGTGCGTGCGGCCGTGGTAGGCGCCGTCGAACGCCAGGAACTTGCTGCGCCCGGTCACGAAGCGGGCGATCTTCGCCGCGTTCTCGTTGCCCTCGGCGCCGGTGGTGAAGAGCGCGGTGCGCTTCTCGTAGTCGCCCGGCGTGTGCTCGTTGAGCCACCGGCACACGTCGACGAAGCTTTGGTACTCCGTTGTCATGAAGCAGGTGTGGGTGAAGCGATCGAGCTGCGCCACGAGCCGCTCGCGCACCCGCGCGTTCGAGGCCCCGAGCGAGGTCGGCCCGAGCCCCGAGGCGAGATCGATGATGCGGTTGCCGTCGACGTCGAGCAGGATCCCGCCGTCTGCGCGCTCGATGAAGACGGGGAGCTGCGCCCCGAATCCATTCGAGACCTGCGCGCGGCGATCCACCATCATCGCGCGCGAGCGCGGGCCCGGGATCTCGGTCTCGAGGTGCCGCTGCTGCGGCAGCGGCACGAGCGGCGGGATCGCTGCGGGGCCGGGCCCCGCAGCCATTGCGGTCTCAGACGTGTGCATGCTCTCGCTCCTCCAGGAAGTCGGCGATGAAGCCGGTGTTGAACGCTCCGCTTCGGAACTGCGCACTGTCGAGCACCTCGCGGTGGAATCCCGCGGTGGTGATCAGGCCTTCGATGCGCAGCTCCTCGAGCGCCCTCAGCGCCCGGTCGATGGCCTCGTCGCGATCCTGCCCCCAGCAGATGAGCTTGCCGATCATCGAGTCGTAGAACGGCGGGATGGTGGACCCGGCTTCGATGTGGCTGTCGAGCCGCACGCCGAAGCCGCCCGGAGCGCGGAACTCGCGAATCGTGCCGGGGTTCGGCGCGAAGTCCCGGTCGGCGTCCTCGGCGTTGATCCGGCACTCGATCGCGTGGCCCCGCACCAGCACGTCCTCCTGGCGAAGCTCGATCGCGCCGCCTCCGGCGATCTGCAGCTGCAGCTTGATGAGGTCGATCCCGGTCACCATCTCCGACACCGGGTGCTCGACCTGGATGCGCGTGTTCATCTCGATGAAGTAGTACTCGCCGGTCGTGTTGTCGAACACGAACTCGACGGTGCCGGCGTTCGTGTAGCCGACCTCCTCGCAGAGCGCTACGGCGGCGCGGGAGAGCCCCTCGCGGGCGGCCGCGTCGAGCGCGGGCGACGGCGCCTCCTCGACGAGCTTCTGGTTGCGGCGCTGCGCCGTGCAGTCCCGCTCGCCGAGGTGCAGGGTCGTGGTGCCGTCTGAGATCACCTGGATCTCGATGTGGCGGATGTCGGTGAGGTAGCGCTCGATATAGACGGACGGATCGCCGAACGCGACCTCCGCCTCCGCCATGATGGCGGCGAGATCGCTCGCGAGGGTCTCCGCGGTCTCGACGACGCGCAGGCCACGCCCGCCGCCGCCGGCCGCGGCCTTGATGAGCAGCGGAAAGCCGACCTGCTCGGCCACGCGGAACGCCTCCTCGGGGTCCGCGATCGCGCCGTCAGACCCCGGAACCGTCGGCACGCCCGCGCGGCGGGCGATCTTCTTCGCCTCGATCTTGTCGCCCATCCGCCGGATCACCTCGGCGGCCGGGCCCACGAAACCGACGCCCTCGGCCTCGCAGAGCGCGACGAAGTCGGCGTTCTCCGACATGAAGCCGTAGCCGGGGTGAATCGCATCGGCCCCGCTCGCCTGCGCGGCCGAGATCACGGCCTCGGCGTTGCGGTAGCTCAGGTTCACCTGGGCCGGGCCGATGCAGATCGTCTGGTCGGCGAGCCGCACCGGGAGCGAATCGCGATCGGCCTCGGAGTGCACCAGGATGCTGCGGATCCCGAGCTCGCGGCAGGCGCGGATCACGCGCAGCGCGATCTCTCCCCGGTTCGCGATCAGCACGCTCGAGAGCGCGCCGCTCACGATGCGTCCTTCTTGATGACCACGAGGGGCTGGCCGTACTCAACGAGGGACTCGTTCTCGACCAGGATCCGCACGACGCTGCCGTGCACACCGGCCTCGATGTTATTCATGAGCTTCATCACCTCGACGATGCCCAGCACCGTGTTCGGCTGCACGCGGTCCCCCACCGAGACGAACGCCGGGGCCCCCGGCTGCGGCGCAGCGTAGAACGCGCCGACCATCGGCGCCGCGACGATCACCTCGTCGTCGGCCGCAACCGCAGCATCGACCGCGGCATCGGCCGCGGCGCCGGTGGGCTTCGGCTGCTCGGGTGCCGGATCCGGATCCGGAGCGGCCGAAGCGGCGACCGGCGCCGGTACGGTGGGGGCCGCGGCGGGGGCCGCGGCCGGGGGCGGAGCCGCGGCCGGCTCGCGCAGCGATCCGCCGGAGTCCGCATTGCGCGAGACGTGCAGCTCGACGTCGCCGAACTTGAGCGACAGCTCGCGAACGTCTTCGGCGACGTTCACCCAGTCGATGATCGCCTTGAGTTCCTTCATATCGGGGGCGCTATCAGTCATGATCTACTCTCCTTTAACCGTTGCGATCCGGGGATCTTTGTCAATGGCGATCCGCAGATCGCCGCTCGTGAGCACCTGCCGGCCGGCCGGGGTGCTGTCGTACAGCGCGGTGATGAGGTCGAGCGTCGGCGTGCGCGCCCCGTCCGCCGTGATGCCCTCGGCCACGGCCTTCTTCATCTCGTCCACCTGGGTTCCCGCGAACTGTGCGCGGAGCAGCCACAGGTCGATGTCCTCGTCGGGATACCGCTCCCGCAGTGACGGCAGCATCGGCTCGAGCGGTGCCGGCATCTCGGGGATGTTCGCCGAGCCGTTCGCGAGGATCTTCTCGAGCGCCTCCGGATCGAGGGGCGCGAGCGGCGTGCCGTAGTAGCCCAGCGCGTACTTCTTCACCTCGTTGGGCACGACGCGGTATCGCTCGCCCGACATGACGTTCATCACCGCCTGCGTTCCGACATGCTGCGCGAAGGGCGTGATCATGATCGGGTAGGCGAGCTCGGCCCGCACCCTGGCGACCTCCTGCATCAGCTCGTCGAAGCGATCGGCGAGCCCCGCGGCCTCGAGCTGCGACTGGAAGTTCGACAGCATGCCGCCAGGGGTCTGGTGCATGTAGTGCATCCCGGTGTACTCGTGCGGCACGCCGACCGGCTTGCCCTCGTCCTCAGCGATCTTTGCGATCTTCTGGCTGATCTCGGCGACGCGATCGTCATCGACGTTGACGGTGTAGCCCAGCGCGCGCAGATCGCGAACCGTGCCCTGGGTCGAGGGCTGCCCGTTGCCCGACGCGAGCGGGGCGATCGAGGTGTGCAGCGAGTCGGCGCCGAGCTCGACGGCCTCGAGGCAGACGAGCGGGGCGAGCCCGGTGAGGCTGTGCGTGTGCACCTCGAGGGGGCGATCCCCGATCACGGATTTCAGCGCAGGCACGAGCGTTCGAATGCGGTCGGGGGTGAGCAGGCCGCCCGCGTCCTTGAGCATGATCCGGTCGACATCGGCCTGCTCGATGAGCTCCTGGGCCTTGGCGACGAAGAGCTCATCGGTGTGCACCGGCGACTCGCAGAAGGAGACCGCCCCGAAGGTCTCGGCGCCGAGCCGCTTTGCCTGCCGCAGGGCCGTCGAGATGTTGGCGACATCGTTCAGGCCGTCGAAGGCGCCGATCACCCGGAAGCCGTTCGCGACGAGGCGGTCGACCCAGGCCTCGATCACGTCGTCGGGCAGGAAGTCGAAGGTGGCGAGGTTCTTCGAGCGGATGAGCGCCCGGAACTTCGTGTTCGGCGCGTGCTCGTGCATGAGCCGCACCCGCTCCCACGGGTCCTCCTTCAGGTAGCGCACGGCCACATCGAACTGGATCGGCGCGACGAGGTCGACGTGCTCGAAGCCGGCCGCGTCGAACTCCTCGACCATCGAGAGCATGTGCTCGGTGCGCATGCGCGTCGCCCAGAGGCTCTGGTGGCCGTCGCGCAGCGTGGTGTCGATGATCTTCACCTCGCGGCGGCTGCCCGGGGGCCTGCCGCCTCGGCTCATCACCTCAGCGATGTTCACCTGCGTGTGTGTGGTCATGCTCTGCAGCTCCTTTGCTCGGCTTCGGTGGTGGTCACTCGGTTACTGTCGTTCGTTTCGGATCAGCGCGGGCCGCGATCCGGCGCCGCGGTCCCGGCGAACTTCTTCACGGCGAACTTCTTCACGGGGACATCGGCCATGGTCAGCAGGCCGGGCGCAAGGCTCCCGAGCGACGGGATGACGTTGCTGGCAACCGCGACGGTCGACTCGTAGCTGTCGATTCGGCCGCTCGTGAGCTCGAGCGCGTGCTCGCCGCTCTCGATCCGCCAGCTGTCTCCCTCGGGGAAGGGATCCCCGGTCTCGAAAATGCCGAAGTCGATCGCGGCGTCGATCACGGTCCGGCCGCGCACGATCCCCCGCACGGAGTGCCGCAGCACCGCGATCGTGCCGCTCGGCAGGGTGAGGTGCGAGGTCGCTCGCGGGTGCTCGGTCAGCAGCACCGGCTCCGGATCGTCGACCACGATCTCGTCGAGCTCCCAGCCGAGGCCGTCGGCGAGCGCCGCGACGGACTCCCGGAAGCCGACGTGGCCGATCACCTTCCCGGCCTCGCGGGCGTCGGCGAACTCCGCGGCGGTGAGGCCGAAGCCGAACTTCGGGAGGATGCCCCCGTATCCGGACATCTCGGCGGTTCGGCGCATAATCACGCGCGTCACCTCGCCCGTGAGGCTGCTGAGCAGCAGCGGCAGCGTATCGAGCAGGATCCCCGGGTTGCAGCCTGTGCCGAGGACGGTCAGCCCGAGCTCCCGTGCCCGGGTGTCCAGGCGGCTCGCGATGGGCGCATGGTCGGTGAATCCGAAGCCCAGCTGCTCGCAGATGCTGACGACGTGCATGCCCCGATCGAGGAGTTCGAGGATGATCGGCTCGACCTCCGCGATGAACGACGTCGTCGCGACGAAGGCGATGTCGGCGTTCGGCGCTTCGTCCAGGGCCGAAGTGACCCGCGTGCCCGCGCTCGCCCCGGGGAGGACCGAGGCGAGCTCGACGCCGGCGCGGCTCGGCGAGAGATCGACCGCGCCCACGATCTCACAGGAATCGGCGGCCGCGAGGCTGGCGCCGACGGCGCGGCCGACGGATCCGAGGCCCACGAGCAGCACCCTTGGACGGTTCTCAGCGTGCACAATTGCTCCTTTGCGGTTGCGGAATTCACGATCGATGGCGATCGATGCGGGCGCACCGGCGTGAGGCGGGTGCGGCCGGTGAAAGAGGAACTCCGTGCGACCGAATCAGCGAGCCTGGGAACGCGGTGCGCCTTCCGCCCCAGCGCCTTTTCGTGTCGGAATTGCCTTGACTCAAGTGTACGATCGACGTCGAAAAATTCTCAGGGATGCGCGAATATCGCTTAGAAATTTGCGATACTGATGGGAGATAGAAATTTCTTCGATTCGGCCGCAACCGGGTCGGCCTCAGTCAAATTATTTTCGGGAGCCCGCCACCATGAATACGTTCCCCCCGAACTCCCGCTCGCTCGATCCGATCGACGAGAAGATCGTCTGGGAGCTGCGTCGCGACGCAAGGATCAGCAACAACGAGCTCGCCGCGCGCGTGAACGTCGCGCCGTCCACGGCGCTGACCCGCCTCCGAGCGCTCCGCGAATCCGGCGTCATCGTCTCCTCCCACGCGCAGTACGACATGACCGCGCTCGGCCTGGACCTGCACGCGATCGTCTTCATCCGCCTCAAGCCGGGCGCGCAGAGCAGCAGCCGGGAGTATGCGGAGCGCGCCGTGAAGTTCATCAACGTGGTGAACGTCTTCCTGATGGGCGGCAGCTACGACCTGCTCGTGCACGTCGCATGCACGTCGAGCAGCCAGCTGCAGGAGCTCGTCGCACAGCAGATCGCCGCCGATCCCGTGGTGGCCTCGGCGCAGGCGCACATCGTCTTCGAGCACCTCATCGCCGCCCAGCACATGGACCACGTCGACGGCTTTCCCGTCATGCGCGGCGAACGCGAATAAGCTCATCCCCCGCGCGAAACCACGCGCGGGGGATGAGCTAATGTCGGGGCGGTTGCGAACCGCCGGCGGCTACGAACCGCCGGCGGCTACGGGATCAGCAGCGTGCGCAGCACACCACCGCCTTGGAGCTCGTTGAGCGCATCCGCCGCGTCCTCGAGCGACCTGCGGCCCGAGATCAGCGGGTCGAGCTTCAGCTGGCCGTCCATGTACCGGTCGACGAGCGCGGGGATGTCGATCGAGGGGCGCACCGAGCCGTAGTTCGAGCCGAGGATGCGCTGATCCGCCTCCGCCAGCACGAGGGGCTCGAAGGAGGCCTTCGCCCCGGTCGGGGGCAGGCCGACGATCACGGCGGCACCGCCGAGGCCCAGCATCTGGATCGCCTGCTCCGTGGTGAAGGTGCGGCCGATGGCGTCGAACGCGTAGTCGACGCCGTCCGGCAGCAGGGCGAGGAGCTGCTCGACCGAGTCGCCGGCCGACGCGTCGATGCGATCCGTCGCACCGAACTGCAGCGCCGTGGCGGTCTTCTCGGCCACGACATCGATGGCGATGATCCGCTCTGCGCCGGCGAGCTTCGCGCCCTGCACCACGTTGAGGCCGACGCCGCCGCACCCGATCACGGCGACCGTGGATCCGGGCTCGACCGCCGCCGTGTTCAGCACGGCGCCGACTCCGGTCGCGACCGCGCAGCCGACCACCGAGATCACGTCGAGCGGGGCGTCGTCTCGCACCTTGATCGCGCCGGAGGCCGGCACGACAACCTCTTCGGCGAAGGACGAGACGCCGAGGTAGTGGTGCACCTCTTCGTCCTCGCCGCCGCCCTCCCCCGCCGCGACGCTCAGCCGCGAGGTGCCGTCGAAGAGCACGCCCTGGGGCGCGACGACCGTCGCGACCTTCTGGCAGCGCGCCTCGTGCCCCTGCTGGCAGTAGCGGCACTCCCCGCACGGCGGCACCCAGCTCAGCACCACGTGGTCGCCGATCGCGAGCGAGGTGACGCCCTCGCCCAGCTCGACGACGACTCCGGATCCCTCGTGGCCCATCACCAGCGGCGTGGGCACCACCCAATCGCCCTGGCGCAGGTGCAGATCGGAGTGGCACACGCCAGCCGCGGCAATCTTCACCCGGACCTCGCCGGCCTTCGGCGCCGCGAGCTCCACCTCTTCGACCGAGACGGGGGTCTCCGTGTCTCGAAAAACGACTGCCCTCATGATGTTTCCTCTCCCTTGAATTGCATGGGTTATTTCTCCTCGTCGTGCAGCTGCGCGTAGGCCTCCGGCCGGTTGCGCTTCATGCGCACGGCCATGATCCCGCCAACGATGAATGAGATGACGAGCGCCGGCAGCAAGACCCAGATCGCTACGGGGTCGCCGATGACCAGGGTGATGTTCACCAGGGCCACCACGATGACGCCCGCGATGCAGAGTGCAGCGATCGCGGGGATCACGAGGGCCTTCATGACGGACTCGCCCCGCTTCCTGCGGAAGTAGACGATGACCGCGACGCTCGTGAGCGTCATCAGGGTCAGGAGGCCCAGGATCGCCGTGCCCGAGAACCAGGCGTAGATCTGGTCGACCGGGTGGAGCCCCGTGAAGACGACGATGAGGACCGAGGCGCCCGTGATGGCGGTGACGACGATCGAGGAGAACGAGGGCGCGCGGAACTTCGGGTTCACGGCCCCCAGCCGCTCGGGCAGCACCCGCATCGAGCCGAGCGTGAACTGATACCGCGTCAGCACATTGTGGAACGTAAGCACGCAAGCAAAGGTACTCGTGACCAGGAGGATCTGCGCCAGGTCGTGCACGACCTTGCCCGTGTACGCGATGAACAGATTCGGGGTCATGTTTTCCGTGTCGTTCGTGGCGATCTCGAGCGCCTCGCTCGCGCCCGCGCCCATGACGATCGCGAAGGCCGACAGCGCGTAGAGCCCGCCCACCAGGATCACGGTGATGTAGGTGGCGCGAGGGATCGTGCGATCGGGGTCGCGCGCCTCGTTGCGGAAGACGGCCGTCGCCTCGAAGCCGATGAAACAGAAGAGGGCGAAGAGCAGGCCGATGCTCGGGGTTCCGTCGAGGAGGCCCGCGGGGTTCAGCGCCGCTGCCGGGAAGCCCTCGGCCCCGCCCTGGACGAAGATCGACAGATTGAGGATCATGACGGCGCTCACCTCCGCGATCAGGGCGATGATCAGCACCTTCGCGCTCAGCACGATGTCGCGATACCCGAGCCAGCTCACGATGATCCAGGCCACGGCCGTCCAGATCCACCACGGGGTCGAGATATCGAAGAAGCGGGTCAGCATGCCCGAGAACGAGAGGCCGACGTAGGCGTAGAGGCCGACCTGCAGGAGGTAGTAGGAGACGAGCGCCAGGGTCGCGGAGCCGAGCCCCGGCACTCGGCCCAGGCCCGCCTGGATGTAGGAGTAGAAGGCGCCGGCGTTGCGCACGTGCTTGCTCATCGTCACGAAGCCGACGGAGAACAGCAGCAGGATCACGCCGGCCGCCGCGAAGAGCAGGGGTGCGGTGATGCTGCCGCCGAGCGCGATCACGAGGGGCGCGGTGAGGGAGACGACGGCGAGCGGCGCCGCGCCCGCGGCGACCATCGACACGATCGACCAGACGCCCAGGCCGCGATGCAGAGCGTGGTCGCTCTCCGGCTCAGACGCCGCGGCCGTGTGGCCCGCCGCGGGAGGAGATTGATTGAGGGTCATGGTTCTGGTGCCTCTCCGTTGAGTGCGGTTGATTCATCGAATGCGTCACATTCAGGTGCCTCCGATGATAGGAAGCCTCGGAGCACTCTGTCACTGCGCCAAGTGTCGATGAGATCAGACTGTCACGGCCATCCGGTACACTCGGGCCATGCCCCTGGATCTTCGCGCCATCGTTCGCGCGGTCGGCGGGGTCTGTCTGAGCTACCGGATCCCGGAGCACACTCCCGTCGACGGCGTCACCCCGCTGCACGAGTACGTCGTGGTCGGCAGCACCGACTTCGCGACCCTGCTGACTGGCCCGGTCGACGGGCTGCGGGATCGCCTGGAGGCGGGCGGCGAGGCCGCCGAGGTGACCGCCCGCGCGGTGTTCATCACGGGCGCCGACGGCCCGGAGTTGCGCGAGCTCCTCGCGGAGCACCGGATGACGGCGATCCTCGGCGCCGGGCGGCCGCCGGGGCGCGAGCCGACGGACGGCCTCACCACCGTGCGCACCTCGGTCGACTCCCAGGCCGCCTTGCACGCGAGGGTCACCGCGCTGGTCGCTGCGGACCAGGCGGCGGCGGATCGCCTCGTCACGACCGGCACCAAGGTGCTCACCCAGGTGGCGCGCCGCGGCGGCGCCACGGCGGTGATCGCCGAGCTCGCGCACCGGATCGACGGCTGGGCGGTGCTGCTCGACGCGCACGGGCAGGTGATCACGACGGCGGGGGCCGGCCGGCTGCACGTCGACGATGCCGTCGCGGTGGCGCTCGGGCGGCCGGTGCGGGTGCGCCACCCGGGCCTGCAGGTGCATCAGGTCGGCTCGGATCGGGATCTCACGGGCTATCTCGTGATCTCGTCCCGCTCGAGCGTGACGAGCCGCAACCGCGATCTGGCGTCGCAGGCCGCCGCGCTCTTCGATCTCGTCCTGCGCACCCACGATCCCTCCAGCACCGAGCGCCTGGGCCGCGAGGCCCTGATGGGCATCCTGCTCTTGGGTGGCGCCCCGGCCGCGGAGCTGCTGCGCCGCTGGGGTGTGCGCGAGGCCGAGCTCACTGCGTTCCGGATCGGAGCGAGGACGCGCACGATCGACGTTGAGCAGCTCGTGATCCGCTGGCTCGAGGAGCTCGGCGCCGAGCACATCTACGTGCGGGAGACGGGAAGCGTGAGCGGCTTCATCCCCGATGACCTCACCGCTCCCCTCGCCGCGCTCGTCTCAGGCTTCACGCCCCTGGGCAGCGGATCCGTGCATCTCGGATTCGGGCTGCCCGCACCGCTCGAGCTCCTCGGGCGCAGCGCGATCCAGGCCAGGCAGGCGTTCGAGGCGGCCCTCGAGGACGAGGAGCGAGTGCGCCGCTACACCGAGCTGCCGACCGTGAAGCTCGTGCTCGACTCGATGACCCCCGACGCGACCACACAGCTCACGGCCGCGCTCGACGCGCTCCGCGACGCCGCGGGCGAGCACGGCGAACTCGCCGAAACACTGCTGGTGTTTCTCTCCACACACGCCGGGCACCGGGCAAGCGCGGCGCGCCTGGGCATTCACCGGCAGACGCTGGCCTCCCGCATCCGCAGGATCGAGGAGCTCACCGGGCTCTCCATGGACCGACCCGATGACCGCGCGGCGGCCTGGCTCGCGCTGCGGGCGCTTGGGGTCAGTTTTGGGGCTGATGGGCGGTGAGTGTGCGTGACAGGCCTGGCTTGGCCGTCGGTTTGGTTTGTAGTCGGGCTCTTTGGCCGCAGCCCCATGAAACGCTGTGAGGCCTGATCTGGCGTGAAGATCTCCGGCATGGATTAGGTGCCAAACTCGAATCCACCCAACGGAGGTCCTTGTTCCATCACCAGCACACGCCTCACCCGCTGAACGCCGCCGCGACGCGATCTCAGTCGTTGACGGGGCCCAAGCCCCGTGTAATGCCGATCCTCGATGAACTTGATTCCGCTGTCTTGTGTTGTCCATCAGAAACAAGAGATACCCCACTGAGAAGGAGCCTGTCGAGGGCGGGTTCAGGGGATCGTGTGAACACCTTGATGGGTTAGGTGGAACTCGATGGTTCAGCAGCGGCGTACGAGGAAGATTTTTCGGTCGCAAGAGATCTTTTTTTGGGGGCGGATCCGGGCTGGGGATACTCGGCAGCAGGCGTCACTGGTGGCGGGTTTCCGTCCGGCCCATGGTGACTTCTTGTTCCGGCATGCTGGTGGGATGGTGCCAAGGCAGACCCCCGTGATTCATTCCAGGTATCTCTCGCTCCGGGAACGCGAACGCATTCTCGGGGGAGTTTCTCGGGGCGACTCGATTCGGCAGATCGCACGCGATCTGGGGAGGTCTCCCTCGACGGTGTGGAACGAGCTGCGACGTAATCGTGGCAGGGCCCCCATGTATCGGCCCAAGCGCACCACCCGCCCACCAACATCGACGGACTGGTACTCGCCCTCTTTGGCCCAACGACAAGCCGAGCGCCGGCTCGCGCGCCCGAAGCCAGGGAAACTGCAGCAGCATCCCCGGCTTGAGTTTCTGGTGGCCTCGCGCCTTAAGCTTGGGCATTCCCCGGCCCAGATAATGCAACGATTGCGTATGGACTTTCCTGACGATCCATCGATGCAGATCTCACACGAAGCGATCTACCGGTCGATTTATGTGCAGGGCAAGGGTGAGCTTCGTCGTGAGCTGGCAGGGTGCTTGCGCAGTGGCCGGGCACAACGGGTGCCCCGGGAGCGTACCCGTCAACAGCATGAGGGTCATGGCCCCGGGAAGATCCCGGGCATGGTCATGATCTCCGAACGGCCCGCCGAAGTGGAAGACCGTGCGGTTCCGGGGCATTGGGAAGGGGACCTGATCCTCGGAAAGGATGGCCGCAGTCAGATCGGCACCCTCGTGGAACGGTCGACCCGGTTCGTGATCCTGCTCCACCTGCCCAAGCGGCGAGACGCGGTCACGGTCGCGAACGAAATGATCCGACAAATGGGGCACCTCCCCGATCATCTCCGACTCTCCGTCACCTGGGACCAAGGCAAAGAACTCTCAGACCACGCCCGGATCGCACGAGAACTCGAGTTACGAGATGGCGTGTTCTTCTGCGACCCGCACTCGCCCTGGCAACGAGGCACGAACGAGAACACGAACGGACTCCTCCGCCAGTACTTCCCCAAAGGGACCAAGCTCAATGGGTACAGTCAGGACTACCTCAACGCCGTCGCCGCAGAACTCAACGGCCGCCCCCGGAAAACCCTCAACTGGCACACCCCAACAGAAGCCCTCAGTAAACTACTGCAGATCGAATAAAACACCGGTGTTCACACGACCCCCTGAACTCGCCGAGGGAGATTGCTTGGCTTATAAGAATTGAACCTGCGACCCCTTGACCCCCCAGGCAGACGGATCGAACGCTTTCCTGTACTTGACCAGGGTTTTGACGTTCCATGCGTTGCAGAGCGCGTCACGTTTTGCATGCTTTTCAGGACATTGACCACTAGATTGGCCCACTAGCTTCGAAGACACCTCTTCCTCAGAAGAGCCTTTCGAAGGAGGTTAATGGAGACTTTCCGATGCCCACCCTGCCCCGACGAGCAGCAGAGTTCTCAGCGTGCTGCCCCGCGAAGGTACTCGTACTCATCGATCCCGATACGGCCGGCCACTGTGACGACGGACTGGAGCAGCTTATGAGCCTTGTCCAGTCGTAGCGAGCCTTTCCAGTCGTATGACTCACCTGCCTGAGAATCGAAAACCCAGCGATCACCGTTCCACCTCGCACGGACGGTAAGGAGGCTTGGGTCAGGAGCGAAACGAACGAGCTCCATCTCGCTGATTTTCAAGCCAGCATGCTCAAGCGTGATGTGATCGCCGCCCTGCTCGACCACGTAGTTGAAGTTCGAGTGCCCATTCTTGAGCGGAAGAAGAGGAAATCTGGTCGACTCGGTGAGACGCACCGAGTCGCAGAGCGGTTGCAAGCAGACCCAGTACCGAACTTCTTCCACGGGGTCATCCTGAACGGATCGCATATCCGGCTCGGCTGACGCTTCTGAAGAATCTACTGAAACGACCTTGTTGGAGACGATTGCGCCAAGCTGCAGTATCGGCGGTGGCGAGCCTTGTCCTTCGAACTCGGGGTCCCTTGCCAACGAGGAGAGCATCGAGAAGCGAGAATCGATCCGTTTTGCCCCGGCTCGGATTTCCTCCTTCTCGCCAGCCAGCAGGAGCGGTGTTCTACTGATCCGCGGATGTAGCTTCCTATCCGTCTCTCTGATGCGTTCGTTTTCGTCGATACCGAGCTTGAGTGCTTTGCCCGCGATGTCCACAGGGAATTGTGCCGGGTCTGCGGCATCCGGTGTCTTCCAGTAGTAGGCGGTCTCACGTCCGGCCAAGGAGCCGTCGACATACCCGTTCACGCGTTCGTCGGTCAGCACCTCAGCTGACTCGGCAGTCAGGACAATCGCGCCGAGCTCGGTACCGACGAGGTTACGTGCGAACTGCTCGGCATCAGCTGGTGAGGTTGCCGATCTGTGCGAGATCAAAGCGGGATCTAGCTCACTGTTGAACCGGCGTAGAAGGCGGTGTGACTCATTCCGCACCGTGGCCAAGGAGTCGAGCGCGATCTCACGGAGCATGCCTTTTGCCGCGAAACCCGCAAACTCATCGACGACTCGCGTCGGCAGGTCCTTCGACGGAACGCTTTCGATCGTGCCGACCGGTACCTGGCGTTCCTTGCCAAGAACGACAACGCGAGTGGACCCAAGGTCGATAGTGTGACCGATCCGCGTTGCCGCGCCACCTTGCAGTTCCTCCCCGAGCGCGGCGCTGATCTTGTCCAGTATCGCCTCAGCATCCGCGGACCCAGTGTAGATGCAGATGAGGCGCACACGCCCTCCACCGGCGTTGTCTTCGCGGAGGATTTCCCTGATGAAGCCGAGGCTCGTCTGATCCGCCACGTTCGGCGTCGATCCTGTACGGTCACGTGGGTTTAGAACCCAATCGAGAATGACTATGTCTGATCGGCGAGCAAGCTTCTCCATGCGTTGCACGTCAGCTTCGTGCTCCCCCGGATCGGGAGCGAGCACAGCACAGTTAATGCCAAGGTCCGCGAATGCCTCAACCACGACCTCAGTATGAAACTCTTGCGGGTCCGCCAGATCGTCGAGCGTATCGAGAGCGCCGATCGGCTCGTACTCGTCGTCGATGGACTCATCTCCCAAGGTGGCTGCCTCAACGGCCTCCTCAACGACGGTGTACGCGTGATCGTCCACGACGACCACAGTCTGCAGGAACCGCAGCGCGGCGGAGTGGCTTGAGTCAAGGCTGCTCATCCATCTGCACCTTCCTCGTGCGTGAGGCGGAACACCGCCCCTGTCTCATCGGGAACCAGGTCGAGCGTCCAGCCGTCTCTTTCGAGAAGTTCACGGGCAAGCGACAGCCCCAGCCCTCGTCCCCCGCGTCGTCTGCTGAATCCTCTTTCGAAGATGGCCTCTTGGTCACGGGGCCGCACCCCCGGACCGGTGTCGCTGATCGAGGCGCCTTGTGAGTCCGCGTCAAGCGTTACCCTCCGCCGCTCCGTTGGCTCCGCGTTTATCCAATGGATAGCGTTGTCGACCAAGTTGACGAACGCAGGATAGAAAGTGCTGGGATACCCGGTGAAGGCCCACTCACGGAAGGCCTCTGTCGCCACCATCTCGACATCATGACGTTCCAGACGGTCGTTGAAGACTCCCCTCAGGAACGATTCAATCTCGTCACCGTTGATCGTGACGGCCTCACGATATAGACGTCTTTGAAGGGGCGTGAAGAGTCTTAGGTATCCATCGAGATGGGCGAACGAGGCACGCAGATCCCTGACAATTGGTTGCAGTCGCGGGGTCGACTTGGCCCAGGGCTGTAAGGCCTTTAGCCCATTCCGGACAGACCGGATGCTGGCTTCGAACTCATGACTGACGATCTGCACAGCTTGTCCGAGCTGCAGCAATTCGACGTTGCCGTCGAGTTGCTCATGAAGGTCGAGGACCTCCTCCTTGAGTAGGAGATTTTCCTCCCGCATCCCGTCGTTCTCGATGAGTGCATGCGCCTGCTCCAACAGCTGCTCAAGCACCGCGGCGTGCGATTCGGTCGCTGATCGGATCTCGGAGGCAAGACGGAGCTCTTCGGAGAATCCCGCCGTTTCAGCCTCGTCGCGTAGTTGGGAGACGACTTCGTCGAATGCGGCGAGACTGGCGTGAGCGTCGGTTGCGAGACGACCGCCGACTGCGGTCACTTGTTCCTGCACATCCGCTGCGAGCTGACGAATGCGCTGACGACCCGCATTGGAGACTGCCGTCAGTCGAGCTCTACGCTCTTTACGTTCTCGTTCGACGTCCTCGCGCCCGATCACGTCGCTCTTCGCGCTTTGGAGGATAACCTCGATCCGGTTTGCTGCGAGGGCGAGCTGTTCGTCAGCGAAAACTAGGAGCCTCTTGTATGAATGAAAGTCTCGTTCTTCGTCGCGTGATAGCGGAAGATCTGCTGGCTTCATGACGGCAATACGGTTTCGTAGTGCTTCAATGTCGTCGCTGGCAGAGCGTTCTGTCCCGATTAGGTCGGGGATCAGCTGCGACTCATCAGCCAGGCGTGCTTCTGCCCGACGGACGATCTCTTCGGTGGCGCTGCCAAGTCGCCCGGATTCGATGAAGTTGATCTTCTCATGCAACTGCTTCACGAAGCGTTCGCGTGCGATTCGCTCTGCACGCTCCCTTGCAGCGCGGACCTCCGCACGTCGTTTAAGCCGGTCGCGTTCTGTGCGCCATTCTTCGGCGGTCTCTGCTCGATTCGAGAAGAAGTTGGCCGCGAGCTGTACCAGGAATCCTTTCAGGATGTCACGAAAGTCTCGATATGCGCGGTTTTCGCGGAACCCTTCACGGCCAGCTTTTTCTTGGAGCTGTGGGTTGCGCTCGCTGTCGATCTCGATGGCGCCGAACATTCGTCGGTAGGAGAAGAAGTAAGTTCCGGCGTTGAGTGAGCGTCGTTGCTCGATTTGTAGGTAGTCGTAGTCGGAGTTTCCGTATGGAAGCACCCGGATGCCGTCTCGATAGACGTATAGTCCACCGATCTTCTCCAGCCGCTCAGTCATGCGAGCGAAGTCCTCCGCAGGGAGGCGTGAGTCGGAGGCCTGGCCCTGCACGTATCCGAACTTGATCCGGAAAGGACCGCATCCTGAGTGGTCCCCCTTTGCACCTGTCCATGATTCGACGACCTCAACGGGCTCGTTGCCATAGATGCTGATCTTGCCGCGGAACGTTCCGAACTCGTCGAACTCGCCTTCGATGGTGTGATCGGTATCTTTGAAGTCCTCAGCCTCCCAGAAGTAAGAGGAGGGGTCGATCACATCGACAGGCCCGGCTGGCTCATGACGCACGAACTCGGTATCAAAGTCGGGCTTGTTTTCCGCGGTGATCGTGTTCGTGAAACCCAGCAGGAACCGTTGGAACTCACTGACTGAATAGTCGTTCGCCTTCGCGTCGTTCACGGTCATTGCAGCATCAAGGTCATCGTGAACAGCGCTGAGCACGAACGCTGTGCCGGAGCCAGTGCCAATCCGGGGCCCGTTGAGTCGCAGATATCGAAGTATGTCCGCGTCCAGGTGTTCCAGTTCTGTGACGATGCGGGCGCGATGTTCTGCCGAGACCTTGTCGCCGAGCTTGTTGAGCGCAGCTAGAAACTCGTCTCGCATCTCGATGACGAGGTCTGGGGTGATCTCGTCTAGGCGAGCGACCTCGCGGATAGGCACGGTCACGTCTTCCAGCGTGAGACCGGGGGCTTCGAACAGTGACCATTGGATCAATGCCACAACGAACTGGTCGTCGAGCCTGTCAAGCGACCGCTGGGGCCTGGTAACGACGAGGAGCTGAGGCGCCAGGGTAGCGATCGCGAGTCGGCCGATCCCTTTCTCACCCATTTGGCGCCGCTCCGCGGTGTTGGGTGGGCGGGGGATCTTGGGAAGAACAGAGCCCTTTGCTTTACTGTCTGTGCCTACGGTCAGCCACCTCGACTCGAAGTCTTCACGCGACATCCCGACGCCATCGTCCCTGATAACCAGGACTCTTCGCTCCGGGAAGAAGTCACCCCGGACTCGGGTGGCGTAGGCATCGTAGGCGTTCTTGAAGATCTCGGACACCGCCGTGGGCACGCCAGCGATCTGCTGACGCCCGAGCATGTCCACCGATCGGGCACTGGTGCGGAACCTCGCCATCGATGCCGCCTCCCCGTTTCGCGAATCACGCCCGCGGATTCGCGGGCGTGATACCGATGCTATCGGCCGACAGTTGGCGAGCACCTTCAACACCGCCGGCGTGCCTCTATCAGTGCTAGTGTTCCGCCCCTAGAATCAGTGAAATGACAACTCTGCGCCTGATCGACCTGTTTGCGGGCGCTGGGGGAATGACGCAAGGATTCACCGAGACGGGTCTCTACTCGGTCGCGCAGGCAGTCGAGTGGGATCGTGCGGCCGCCGCCACGTATGCGGCGAACCACGGTGCCGACCATGTGCATGTTGGAGACATCACGAAATGGCGAGAAGCGGCCGATATCCCTGAGGTCGATGTAGTGATCGGTGGTCCTCCATGCCAAGGCTTCTCTGCTCTCGGGAAGCAGGACGTCCAAGATGCACGCAACCGGCTTTGGCGCGAGTACGCTTTGACGATTCGCGCCTCGCAGCCGAAGTACTTCGTGCTTGAGAACGTGACCCAGTTCCTGACCTCACCGCAGTTCCGCTCCCTCCGCCGATGGACCCACAGAGGAGGGCCGCTAAGCGACTACGCGGTGCACCCGTTCATCTTGAACGCCGCGGATTTCGGTGCGTTTCAATGCCGGCGTCGCGCAGTCGTCATCGGACGTCGCCGAGATCTCCCACGCGTCGCAATGCCCGAAGGCGACTGGACCGATCAACACCGCACCGTACGTCAGGCGCTCGAAGGCATCGAGTCCTCCGTGTCCCAGATCGAACTGCCGAGCCGAAAGCAGCGATTCGCGGGCGCCGAGTTAGCAGGCGTCTACACCAGCGAGGACCTGCACGTAACGCGTCGCTACGAGAAGATCTCGACAGACCGCTTTGCAGAGATCCCGCTGGGCGGCAACCGGTTCGATCTCCCCGACCACCTGAAAGCTAGATGCTGGATTGAACACACTACCGGTGCAGCGGACGTGATGGGCCGTCTACGCTGGGATCGCCCGTCGGTCACGATCAGGACAGAGTTCTTCAAGCCGGAGAAAGGCAGATACTTGCATCCGGTCGAAGATCGGGCTATCACCCATTTCGAAGCTGCTGTACTCCAGGGCTTCCCCCGTTCGTATCGATGGATGGGCAGCAAAGTGCAGATCGCAAAGCAGATTGGAAATGCCGTTCCCGTGCAGCTTTCAACAGCACTTGCGCGTCACATCGCGGCTTTGCCCCGCTAGCGCGAGGATGCTTCACTCGGCACTTCAACGAAACCATTGGAGGCTTGAACTGATGCCCTACCCCCTGAGCAATCGACGACGCGATCCGCGGCCTCCCGCGCAGACGATGTACTGGCCTCCCGTTCCGGCAGACCTCCTTGAACAGATCGATAACTACAGTCCCGACGATTGGGAGACACCCGACCCTGTTGTCCAACTCGTTCCTCCCTTGGACCAGATGCATGGCATAACGCCGGCCGGACGGATCTCAGTCGAGGCTGCACAGGAGGAACTGGACTGGGAACGTCAGGCTTGTGACGCGGTGGCCGCCGTGGCTCATGACGAGGACGAGTTCGAGCTTGTTATTGACGCGATTGAGTCTTACGACGTCGAGGAACCCTCGCTTCGCCCCGCGCAGTTGGCCGTAGTGGAGGAATATGATCCGCTCAGCCACGCGTCGATTGTTCCTTCTGAACTCGGAGTGGCCGCCCTCGTGCTCGCCCTCAACACGCTGGGCCTGCACACACGCGGTTCATGCCGCGGTCACCCCGACGGCTGGTCAGACGCCCCGGTTGTTTACTTTGCCGCCACGTTCGACGGCGTCCGTAGACTGGCACCACTCGTCAAGGAAATCGGCGGCGGCTTCGTCATCAATTCAGACCACCCGACCTATCTGGCCGTGGAGACCCCGTCCATCGCCCACGGTCTTGACCTTGCAGAACGGGTAATCGCTGAGGTCAGAGCACAACCAGCAGAAGACACTCGTAGGCGGTGAAACAGGCGGTTCCCCCCACCTGTTTCAGTAAGACGCTGTAAGACTCGTCTCAGCGATCGAAGAACCTAATGGTGTTTCGGTCGGCATTAGGGAGGACCGAGGCGCCTGGCCAGCGTGCAGGTCTGGATTCGTGAGTCGCAGACTCAGCCGATGCCCGAACGCCGGCTGCGCACGGACCCGACAACCCGATCAGCGACAGCCACTGGGTTCTCATGCTCCCAGAAGCGCAGCACCAGCCATCCTCTCTCTTCTAAGACCGCCGTCGTCTCGATATCTCTACTCCGGTTTCTGAGCAGTTTGGCTTCCCAGTAGTCCTTGTTCGTCGCGGGAGTCGTGGAGTGCTTGGGGCAACCGTGCCAATAGCAGCCGTCTATGAAAACGGCGGTCCGTGCCCTCGTGAACAACAAGTCAGCGGTCCGGCGCAGGTCCTTCTCCGGCCGCGCGTTGACGCGATATCGAAGACCTGCCGCGTGGACCAGACGTCTCACGGCAAGCTCGGGCTTGGTATCGCGTCCGTGATTACCTTGCATAGACTTCCGAATGGCTTCGCTCGAAGCCCAGGACTTATGCATACCCCTGAGCCTACGCCGCTAAGTCCGCATGGGACATTGCTGATCTCTTCTGTTGAACACGCGGGCTCATTGCAATTCGGTTTCGTAAGACGGGCGAACCGAAGTTGAGAAGTCTCGAGACGTAAGGCTGTCGGTTTGCAGCACTCTGGCCAGCCAGCTGGGGGGAATGCTGGATCCTCGATTTCATGAGCATTCAGTACTCCTACAATCCTCCGCAAGGCACCCGCCTCAGCACTGATGTCCATCTGCGCGGCTCCCGACTTCGTGCACGAGTGCGGTGGACCGAACCCATCACGCATCGCCGCAGAAGTCGTTCGGTCACCGTCAACAATGAGACCGAAGCCGAGAAATTCTTTGAGCTCATGCGGTCATCGTTCAAACAGAAGCTGGACCCGCTGATCACGCTGAGTGATTATGCAGGTTTGATCGGGGACGCTTCCTGCGTGGCGTCGATATGACCTCCACGGCGAGCGGCTACCGAGCTGGCCTGAGGCTTCGCGTTCTGCCCATGCTTGGCCACGTCCGCATCCGTGACCTCTCCGCTGGTATCGTGGATCGATGCATCGATGAGTGGGAAGTTCGGCACTCGCCGTCAACCGTGAAGGACACGATTGCCGCCCTCACACGGGTGCTTGACGAGGCTGTTCGTGATGAGCTCATCAGTCGCAATCCAGCACGACACCGTTCTAGCCGGAGGAGCCGGGAGCAAGGGAGGCTCGTGCCCGCCCGAGAGATGCCTTCGCCTGCGGACGTGGTGTGGATTGCGGCAGCATGTGCCGAGGTGCATCAGAGTTACTCCGACCACGTAATGCTGAGCGCGTTCCTCGCTGCGCGCACTTCAGAGGTCGCAGGCCTGTTGGTCAGGGATGTGGATTGGGAGAACGGGGTCGTCGTGATCGAGCGCCAGTGTTTCCCCGGAACCGGCGGGCTGAGCGCCAAAGCGCCAAAAGGGCGTCGTGCGCGGCTTGTGCCCATTATCGATCCGGTTGCACCGGTGTTGCGACGGCTCACGACGCAACGTCGTCGCAACGCGCCCCTGTTGCGGGGTCCGCGTGGAGGTGTTATCACGACTGCAGCGTTGCGGAACGCAACCGGCTGGGATGAACTGGTTGCATCGCTGGGGTTGCCTGGGTTGCGCCGTCACGATCTGCGGCATGCGGGTGCAACCAGGGGTCTGCTGTAGGAACAGGTGACAGTTCTTGTTAGGCCGCGAGGGCCAGGTTCTTGTTCATGATGGTCTCGAACTCGACGGGCGTCAAACGTCCGAGGCGGGGTTGCCGGCGACGGCGGTGGTAGGTGCGTTCGATCCAGGTCACGATCGCGATCCGCAGCTCTTCACGGGTGGCCCAGGAGCGGCGGTTGAGGACGTTCTTCTGCAGCAGGCTGAAGAAGGATTCCATGGCGGCGTTGTCGCCGCAGGACGCGACTCTGCCCATCGACCCGACCAGCCGGTGGCGGGTCAACGCGCGACGAAACTTCCGACTTCGGAACTGAGAGCCGCGGTCCGAATGCACGATGCAGCCGGCGATGTTACCGCGCAGCTGGGCCGCGTTCTCCAGCGCCTGGACGGCGAGACGGGACTTCATCCGCGAGTCGATCGAGTAGCCGACGATCCGACCGGAGCAGGCGTCTTTGATCGCGCAGAGGTAGAGCTTGCCCTCCGCGGTCCGGTGCTCGGTGATGTCCGTCAGCCACAGTTCGTTCGGCGCCTCAGCGGCGAACACGTGCCGGCTGCGGCCCTTCTCGTCGGTGACGACGCAGAGATCGTCGTGCACGGCGGGCCCGGGCTTCTTCCCGCCCCGGCCGCGCTTCTTGCCGAACACGGACCACCAGCCGTTCGTCGACGTGATCCGCCACGCTGTCCGATCCGACATGGGCTGCCCGGCCTCACGAGCCTCGTCTGCGAGGAGCCGGTGTCCGAACTCCGGGTCATCACGGTGCGCGTCGAACAGGGCGTTCGCGCGATGCGCCTCGTCGAGCTCCCGATCCGTGACCGGGTGCGCAAGCCAGCGGTAGTAGGGCTGACGGGAGAGCTTGAGGACCCGGCACGACACCACCACGGGAATCCCGTCAGCGGCGAGCTCTTTCACGAGCGGGTAACTCATTTTCCCGGCAGATGCGCCTGCGCGAAATACGCCGCCGCACGCCGCAGCACCTCGTTCTCCTGCTCCAACAGCCGGTTCCGTTTCCGCAACTCCCGCAACTCCGCCGAATCCGTCGAGGTCACCCCAGGACGGTTGCCGTCCTCGACATCAGCGGCGCGCAGCCAGTTCTGCAGACAGCTCTCACTGATCCCGAAATCGGTCGCGACCTGCTTGACAGTCACGCCGGCTTCTCGAGCACGGGCAACGCGAACGACATCGTCGCGGAACTCACGGGGAAACGGCTTGGGCATGATGACATCCTCCCAGCAGCGCCACACGGCACCACAGATCAGGTGTCACCTGTTCCTACAGCAGACCCAAGAAACAGTGGCTGCAATTCTCTATGAGGCGGGCGTTACTACGCTGCCGGAGGCCCGAGGCAAGATGGCGGGCGAGAAGGAAAACGCACTACGGAAGCTCGCTGGCTTTTATCGACCGCACGTGAATGGTGCGGGGACGGCGGAGTTGTTAGATACGGCAGTTGCAGCTTTCAGAAAGGCGAGAGAGCAGGTACGCAACAAGCTCTCCCATGCACACCCGCACACGGCAGGCAAGGATGTTGAAGGCAATTATCTGCCAGGGCTGGGCTACACCGTACGGGATGGCAGTTCGTGGGAAACACTGTCGCGCACGCCTGGGGACCTGCTTGATCTCGCCGTCGAGATCGAGATGTCAATCAGTACATTGAGTGACGCGCGGCGAGCTGTTCGTGACCTGCCGGTGTCGAAGCTGGTCTAGAAGCAAAAGAAGAACCCCTCGATCGAGATGATCAAGGGGTTCTTCTCTTGGCCGTGCAGGATTAATCAGACTGTGAGGTCACCTGTACAGTGAGCCCCAACACGTCCGCGATCTTGCTGAGCGTCGCGGTATTGACGTCATAACCATGCTCCACGCGAACTACGGATGGCCGAGATACTCCGGCACGATCAGCGAGTTCGTTCTGGCTCCACCCGACAACCTGACGAGCCTTGTTCACCCGTCTAGCGATCTCAACCATTGCCGCTCGCTGGTCAGGCATCGCTATCGGTCACCTCATGGTGTTCGGCGTGCATCTTTTCGGCGGTGATGGCCAGAATGTGCGCAAGCATCTCGGGGTCAGCGAGGGCCTTCTTGATCTCGTCGGTGCCTTGGAAGGCCTGGAACATCGCATAGTCGCTGGCGTCCGCGAACTTGGTCGACCCCTTCAGTTGATCAACGTTGTTGCTCCTGGCCATAGCGATCGCTTCCTCGTCTGCGTTGAGGAATCCCCAGTAGGCGGTGATGAATCCGGAGATGGAACCGGGATCCGCATCGATGCCCTTCTCGCTGAAGAGCTCATTGACCTTCTCGATTGCTTCGTCGAGGGGGCCTCGAGGCTTCGAACCGATGCCGCCGGGCTCGGTGGTAAAGGCCGGGAGCTCGATAGCGACGTCGTTTCCCCAGGCATAATCCACGCGGTAGTCAGCGTTCACCTTGTCCGGGACGAGCTTCACTCCCCCGAGCTGCACGCCATCCATGTAGCTGCTGTCGTACTCCTCTGGAGTGAGGTGCAGATTGCGCGCGAGGAGTGTCATGAGTACGGCACGAAGGCGCAGATCCTCGTCGTCGTAGTCCACGATCTGGGAGAGGAACTGCCAGGCGTTGCGGTAGCTGATGGCATCCGAGCGGAACTGCTTCAGCTCTTCGTAGCGGACCTTGTCCTTGGTAAGCCGTGCTTTCTGCAGGCCGCTGCTCCAGGCGAATTTGATCGGGCCCAGGGCCTGCTGGATGGCTTCGCCGCCTGCGTTGTCCATGTAGGCCTGCGCGACCGCGCGCATCTGGGCTTCGGTGTAGAGGCCCACGGAGTCGAGTCGCTCGGACAGCTCGTAGAGTGCGTTGGCATCGACCTCTCCCTGTACATGAGCGTCCGTGAAGTAGCGCGCAAAATCCTTCTGGATGTTTTCAGGACTGTTGACGAAGTCGACGACCATCGGCGCGGACTTGCCCGGGTACATTCGGTTCAGCCGTGAGAGCGTCTGAACCGTGGCGATGTCGCTGAGCACCTTGTCGACGTACATGGCCATGAGGCGCGGTTCATCGAAGCCGGTCTGGAACTTGTTGGCGACGATGAGTACCTTGTACTCGTCCTCCTCACGGAAGGCCTTGGCAACGTCGCCGAGCGCGTTCATTGAGATCTCGGTAACTTCCTGGCCGGCATCGTTCTTTACAGCGCCGGAGAAGGCAACGAGAGTCTCCAGGCCGGCGTATCCCTTGTCGGCGATGTAGGCGTTCATCTTCTCCGACCAAAGGACCGCTTCCTTGCGTCCGGAAGTGACGACCATCGCGCGCGCCTGGCCGCCGAGCATGTGGGCGACGTTGCGCCGAAAGTGCTCAACGACAACCTGGACCTTTTGGGCAATGGCCGTCGGGTGCAGGCGAGTGAAGCGCACGATGTCCTTGACCGCGCGACCGGTCTCAACCTCGACCTCGTCGTCCTCATCTTCAAGTGCGTTCTTCACGCGCAGGAACATGTCGTAGGTCGAATAGTTGGTGAGCACATCGAGGATGAACTGCTCTTCGATGGCCTGGGCCATCGTGTAGGTGTCGAATGCTTCCCAGCGCTCTTCGCCATCGACCTTCGCGCCGAACAGGCGCAGGGTCTTGGCCTTGGGAGTCGCGGTCAGCGCGATGAACGTGATGTTCGAGCTGGCAGCGATAGCCGAGTCGGTGGCCGCCAGCAGGTCATCCGCGCTGATGTCTTGGTCCGGGTCGAGTTCGAGATCAACGAGCAGACCCTTGAGGGCACGCGCGGTCGAACCTGACTGGGAGGAGTGCGCCTCGTCGGCGACCACGGCCCAGCGCCGGCCATGCAAAGCGGCGGAGTCCTCGATGAGCTTCATGACGTGGGGGAACGTCTGAAGCGTGCAGGTGATGATGTGGTTGCCAGCAAGCAGGGCCTTCTTGGCCTGCTCGGATTTCGCCCCAGTTGCATCCCCGATGTTGACGACAAGTCCCATGCTGGACTGCACGAGGTTCATGTCGTCTCGGACGTTCTCATCTAGCACGGTGCGGTCGGTGACGACGATGACCGAGTCGAAGGTGGACTGTGCGTCAGCGCCCACATGACGGATGAGCCGGTGGGACAGCCAAGCGATGGTCTTGGTCTTGCCCGAGCCAGCGGAGTGCCAGATGAGGTATCTCCCTCCCGGGCCTTGGGTTTCGATGTCGGCAACCACGCGTTCCACTGCGCGCAGTTGGTGGAACCGGGGGAAGACCAGTCGACCGTCACCCTTCTTGGAGCGGTTGGGCTCGAAGAGCGCGAAGTTCTTCAGAATGCGCATGAAGGTCGGGCGGGCAAGAATCTCGCGCCACAGGTAGTTTGTCGCGGAGCCAGTGTCCGAGGGCGGGTTGCCCGCATGACCGTCGGTCCCCTGGTTGAAAGGCAAGAATGTGGTCTCAGCACCCTGCAGCTTGGTCGACATGTAGACCAGATCATTGGACACGGCAAAGTGCACCAGAGCGCGCCCGGGCTGCAGCAGCGCGCGGGTCGGGCCGGGCCCGCGGTCGTTCTTGTACTGCGCGATCGCATGGTTGACCGTCTGGGTGTTGTCGGTCTTCAGCTCCAGTGTGACCACCGGCAGACCGTTGGCGCAGAGCACGACGTCGATCGTCTCGTTGGTCTTGGTGTCGAAGCGCACCTGGCGCAGCACGCGCAGTCGCACCGCATCGGACCTCTCGATGACCGAGAGCAGATTCGAGTTCTCCGGCGGGAACTCCATGAGCGGGCCGAATGTCGCAGCAGGTCGGCCGATCTGCGCGTACTTGAAGCCGCGGCGCAGCACACCCAGCAGACCGCCGACGGGATGCCCGGTGATCGGATCCATCTTCGTGGTCTTGCCCAGCTCTTTGATGATGTGGTCAAGAAGCTTGTTCTGAGCGAGCTCAAGTGCGCCATTGACGAGGTCCGCAGGCACGGCCTTCTCGTATTCATCGGGGTACTGGGTCGCCAGCCAGTGCAAGACATCCGCTGGCACCATTGCCCGGGCGATGTCCCAGCCGGCAGCGACTGTGTGGCCAGCGTTCTCGTAGAGCCAACCGCGTTGAGCGAGCTCGTCGCAGAGGTTGGACTCGAATTCGTGCTCGAGCACTTGTGCGTGGCTCATGCCACTTCCTTTCGACCGGTCACGACATCGGTGATGAGTGCCGCCCGGCGTTCGGTGAGTAGTTGTTTGAGTTCGGCGACCTTGGCCAGCATGGCGTCGATCTTGCCGGTGATCTCGTCGAGCTGGTCCGCGATGTGCTTCTGTTCAGCGAGCGAAGGAAGATAAAAGCGCTCGTTGAGAAGCACCGACTTACGGACGGTCTTTCGCAATCCCGTGTATAGCGGACGCAGGCCCTTCACATCGTCGACCGCAGTAAACGCCCATTCGATGAAGCGGGAATCTGCAACTTCTTCATTCACCACGAAGCGCGTGTATGC
Organism: Leucobacter luti; assembly: GCF_050310065.1. Taxonomy (GTDB): domain Bacteria; phylum Actinomycetota; class Actinomycetes; order Actinomycetales; family Microbacteriaceae; genus Leucobacter; species Leucobacter luti_B. The sequence continues at coordinate 2,834,181 of NZ_CP190007.1, forward strand.
GTTCGTAATCATCCCATCTAGCTGTGAGCGGCCAATCGTTCGCGGAGTTTCGTCGATATCGAAGAGACACATCAGGACATCGTTGGGGTAGATGACCTGATATTGCTCAAAACTCGCCGGGAACTTTCCTTCTCCAGAATCAGGATCACGCGTAATGATTCCCTTTTTTGTAAGCGAGAGGAGTTGAGTAGTGTTCCATCTATCACCGACCTTTTCTTCCGTTGGGAAGAGGATCATGCCCAGGCGAATTTGTTGCCAATCCGAGGGGACCCGACCTTGCCAGGTTGCTTCACGAAAACTCTGATTAGCCGTCCCGGACTGACCAGTAACGGTGTGAGAGATTGAACGTTTACGACGGCTCATAAGAGCATCAGCCAGTTCGTCCATTTTCGCGATCATGGCGTCGATCTCACCGGTCTCGCGGTCAAGGTAATCGGCGATTCGTTGCTGCGCAAAGAAATCGTGATGTGGGACGCGTATGCGATGGAGCACTGACGCCTGAATCGCTGGATAGCTCACTCCAACGGAAGTTGCGACGATCTCGTCCATGACCTGTTTGGATCCCAGCACGTATGCGACGTACCGAGGATCAGCATCGTTGGGGTTGGGACGAAGAACTGCGAAACCTGTGGAGTAGATCCGCTGCTGCTTGACCTTGCCGACTTGTGCGATTGCGCGGAGGTACGTGCGAACTGTCGATACGATGACATCCTTAGCACGAGCGATACGCCGAGCACGTGAGGGAGCCGTAGCGAACGTAAGTGATTCGAGTTCGCTGCTGATCGAGCCTTCGGTCACGTTTGAGATGTCGACGTAGTTGAATGAGTAACCCGGATCAGTCTTATCTGACAGAGTCTCATCATTAATCGTGCAAAGTGCCCAAAGTGGCGCGGTATTACGCATCATTGTGTACCGCCTGGAACATCTCGGCGAGCTCACCCATGAGGCGAGTCACATCGGCGTCAATTTCCTCGAGCGGGCGCGGTTCTTCGGGCACGTAGAAGATCCGAGTGAATGGGATCTCATTGCCAGACTTGGCCTTCGACTCATCCCACGCGGCCCCTTCGGCGAACGGAATTACCTCGCGGGCCATATGGTCGTCGAGGTCGTCGCTCATGGGCACGCGCTCGGTGATCTTCCAGCCGTCGAGCAAGACGGGATTGCCCTTGCGGTCGACGGCCAGTGGTGCGGCATCGTCTTGGACGCCCAGGGCATCAGTAACCATGTTGACCAGCCCGATCGGTGCTTTCAGCCCGGCGTTCTTGCAGCGCTGCGAGAAGACGGTAGCCAGGTCGTTCCACGCGACGTCGCTGAGGCCACGGATGATTTCGGCGTGCGCGTCGGTGTAGTTCTTGTGCTCGGCGATCTTCTCGAGGGCTTCCTCGGAGATAGCGGTCGCCAGGCGAGCCTGCTTGAATACCGTCACGTCGCGGAACATGAAGTCTTCCTTGGTGAACACACGCGAAATTGCGGGATCAGCGTTCTCAAACGCTTTGTAGGCCTCGTGCACAAGCTTGCGCTTCGGCTCGCTCATCTCGCGGCGCTTGTCACCCATCGGCTTGCGCATTGGGTCCCAGAGGCCTGAACCGTCAATGAGCTGGATCTTGCCCTTGCGCTCGGCCTCTTTGTTGGTGTCGAGGATCCACACGTAGGTGGCGATGCCTGTGCCGTAGAACATCTGGGTCGGCAACGCGATGATGGCATCGATCAGATCCTCGTCGAAGAGCCACTGGCGGATCGCGTTCGGCCCCTTATCGGAGTTGAACAGCGGCGAGGCGTTCGACACCACAGCGGCACGGCCACCATGGCCGGCCTTTCCAGCGGGGCTCAACTTTGAAGCGCAATGCGCGAGGAAGAGCATCTGCCCGTCGGATTTGCTGGGCAGTCCGTGACTGAAGCGTGACCCCGGCGTTTTCGACTGCTCGAGGACATCCTTGTACTGCACGTCCCAGTCGGATCCGAAAGGCGGGTTAGAGAGCACATAGTCGAACTGACGATCTGCGTACTCGTCGCGGATGAGCGTGTCGCCCTGGCGGATAGCATCGGGCAGCCCACCCTGAATCAGAAGGTCAGCTTTGCCGAGGGCAAAGGCCGAGTCCATGAGCTCTTGGCCAAAGAGGTTGACCTCGATGTCAGGGTTCAGCTCGGTGAGGTGGTCTTTCCCGACCAACAGCATGCCACCTGAGCCCGCGGTGGGGTCATAGATGGAGCGTGTGGTGTTCTGACCGGTCAGCGACTCCTCGTCGGAAGCGAAAAGCACATCGACCATGAGCTTGATCGCATCGCGCGGGGTGTAGAACGCACCAGCGGCTTTGCCCTTTTTGTCGAAGGCCCGGTACATGACGTTCTCGAAGAGGTCACCCATCGCGGTGTTCGGCATCGCCTCGGCAGAGAGGTCTAGCGTAGAGAAGTGGCGCACCACGGCATGCAGTCTGTTGGCGTCGGCGAGCTTCTTCACCAGACGCGGGAACTCGAATGAGGTCCAGATGTCGGCGATGTTGTGCGAGAAACCGGCGATGTAGTCGAGCACAGATGCCTCGACGTGGTCGTCGGTGGCGGCGATGGCTTTGAGGTTGAGCGCCGAGGTGTTGTAGAAGCTCAAGCCGAACCGGCGCTTGACCTCGGCATCGATGAATCGGACGGGAGTGTCCTTCTCAATGAGAGCATCGACAACCTCGATGAGTTCAGCTTTTGTGTCTGACAGTAGGCACTCAAGGCGGCGAAGCACAGTGAACGGAAGGATGTAGTCGCCGTACTCGGTCTCTTCGACGACGTTGCGCAAGAACTTGTCTGCGGTGGCCCAGACGACATTCTCTGTCGTGGCGACGCGCTGCGCCTGCGGGGGCGTGGAGTTGGTCATGGAACCTCTTCTTTGGTGGTGCTGACGCTTTGAAGCTTGTATCAGAAAATTTACATTGCAGGAGATGGTGATTACTAGCGGACACGCTTGCCCGGTGGTGAGAGTCGGTCTGGTGCTGAGCCACGCATCGGCTGGGTCGGCTTCAGAACTAACGCCAGCCGTGAGGGCTGTCGTGAAGCTGCACCCTGCCTCGTCCGTTACACGAAGATCTTGGAGAAGATCGCGTTGAGCTCAGCGATCACCGCGTCGGCGCTCTCCCCTAGTGACGACCGATACGCATCAAGATCGGGGCGAGTCGCCCGATACTCAACCGCTTGCTTCACCTTGTCACGCTTCTTATTGGCGCTCGCGTAATACTCCTCCACCGCGCCGCGAGAAAGCACGTGACAACCTTCGTTCGCAAGCTCATTTAGCAGCGCACTCTTGAGTTGGGCCACTTCCCCGCCCGCGGCCGGGTTGACTAGTTTCGATAGCCGGTCGGAGCGACGAACATAGGCGAAGATTCGTTCCAGGCAGTCGATCGCGACGGCCGTCTGCCCCGAATCGTGAGCCTCTCGCGCCTCACGTAGATGAGTACGGGTGTCGCCGCTTCGCTCAAGATCGTTCACCTGCGAGCTTGTCAATTCCTTGCCCGCAGGTTCCAACTCATCCAACGCCTTCAACAACGCGTCGCGGCTCTGCTTGAATGTATCGCCGGGAGAAACCCTCTCGAACCCGTCAGTGATCACGTCCAGGTCGCAGATGACCGACACTGGGATCTCGAAGCTCGCGAAGAAAGAGCGGTAGTTCTGAATGTTCGATTTTCCTTGAACTCTCGCAAAGGCGATGTTTTTCTCTGCAGCGTCCCAGTCATCGTTGAGGAGCTTGGCAAGCATCGGAAAGATCACAGCGTCACTATCACCCTCGACGAGAACAACGCGCTGTGCGAAGAATCCGATGCTGTTGTTCTCATGGCAGACAATCTGAAACGCAGTCTTTGCCGGAAGGTTCTCTGCGAGACGCACAGTAAGAGCCTTTGTAACCGGAATGCCACCATCCTCAGCAGCGACTTTGCTTAGCTTGACGAGAGTCTCGGTAGCGTCCGCCTCGAAGAACAATGGGGAATGGGTTGTCACCATTACGGAGTGGACTTCAGAGAAGGAGCGCAGTGCCGCAAAGAGCTGACGTTGCGCATGCGGGTGCAGGTAAAGCTCAGGCTCTTCGAACAGCAGCCAGTAGCCCGGATGTGTGGCTTCACTATCCGGGTGGAGCGTCCGAAGCTCGGCATAAGCGCGGAGGATGGCAAATGTCACTGCACGTTTGAGACCATCGCCTTTTGAGACGATGGGGCCTGCGTGACCGTCATCTGCATGGATTTCAGCCGAGTTCACAAGAGACCGAATCTTGGGTACGGGCACGTGAATCTTGAGGTCGACACCAGGGAAACTCTGGCGCACGAACCCGGCAATAGTCGACTCGATGTCCTTGACCCGTTGAATGCGGTCGTCGGACTCAGTCCCGTCCGCCCCTATCACGCGACTCAACTTCGATTGAATCTCGCGGAACTGCTTTTCGACGTCACCTAGCTGATCCTCAATCTCAGACATGAGGATTCCGATCAACTTCCCGAAGGTGGCAGAGTCCGATGTCTTAACTTCGTCACTTACGTCTTTGACCGCTTCGACATAGATCGGTTCTGGAAGGAAGTCCTTGATTGCCGCGTCAATGCCCGTAGGCAGGGGGCGGTCACCAGGAACCAATTGATCGTCAGGCAGCTGGGCGATGGCCACAAGCCGGGCCTCTTTGATGTCGGCCTGTATGGGACGTTCCGGGAGAGTCGGATCTAGTTCTGGAAGCAAGGCAACTACCGCATCACGGAGGTCGACACCGCGCCTACCTGAGATGACCTTCGCCAATTCCTCCTCGCTCCAGCGCTCATCCTCGGGAACAAGCTGGCTCAGCAGGAGTTGACTTCTTCCCGTTTCTCCTGGGTTGAAGAGGCGCACGAAGCGCACGCTCCCCTTTTGAATTACAGAGCGAAAATCTGAGCGGTGCTTTTCGTTCTTGATGCGAGCAAGGTCAGCCTCAGTGACGTCCTCAACCAGAAGTTCAATTCTCACCGGCTGATCGGCGGTGTAAAACTCCTCGGCACGCGGTCTGCGTGTTGACGAAGGCATCAGCAGCAGGATCGCCTGCAGGACTGACGATTTTCCAGAGTTGTTCTCCCCGATCAGGCATCCGAACCTAGACAAAGGCATGGTGACGTGCTTAAGCCCTCGAAAATTCTCCACGCTGAGTTCCACAAACCGCATTCAACTCTCCCCATTTAGTAACCACTCATGACAGACGGCAAGGCTCTTACCGGGGATCGCGACTATGAGCAACACGCGCACCCCAGCACTCCACACCATAGCGATGAGGTCAGACACTGGGGTCTGCTGTAGGAACAGGTGACAGTTCTTGTTAGGCCGCGAGGGCCAGGTTGGGTCTGCTGTAGGAACAGGTGACACCTGATCTGTGGTGCCGTGTGGCGCTGCTGGGAGGATGTCATCATGCCCAAGCCGTTTCCCCGTGAGTTCCGCGACGATGTCGTTCGCGTTGCCCGTGCTCGAGAAGCCGGCGTGACTGTCAAGCAGGTCGCGACCGATTTCGGGATCAGTGAGAGCTGTCTGCAGAACTGGCTGCGCGCCGCTGATGTCGAGGACGGCAACCGTCCTGGGGTGACCTCGACGGATTCGGCGGAGTTGCGGGAGTTGCGGAAACGGAACCGGCTGTTGGAGCAGGAGAACGAGGTGCTGCGGCGTGCGGCGGCGTATTTCGCGCAGGCGCATCTGCCGGGAAAATGAGTTACCCGCTCGTGAAAGAGCTCGCCGCTGACGGGATTCCCGTGGTGGTGTCGTGCCGGGTCCTCAAGCTCTCCCGTCAGCCCTACTACCGCTGGCTTGCGCACCCGGTCACGGATCGGGAGCTCGACGAGGCGCATCGCGCGAACGCCCTGTTCGACGCGCACCGTGATGACCCGGAGTTCGGACACCGGCTCCTCGCAGACGAGGCTCGTGAGGCCGGGCAGCCCATGTCGGATCGGACAGCGTGGCGGATCACGTCGACGAACGGCTGGTGGTCCGTGTTCGGCAAGAAGCGCGGCCGGGGCGGGAAGAAGCCCGGGCCCGCCGTGCACGACGATCTCTGCGTCGTCACCGACGAGAAGGGCCGCAGCCGGCACGTGTTCGCCGCTGAGGCGCCGAACGAACTGTGGCTGACGGACATCACCGAGCACCGGACCGCGGAGGGCAAGCTCTACCTCTGCGCGATCAAAGACGCCTGCTCCGGTCGGATCGTCGGCTACTCGATCGACTCGCGGATGAAGTCCCGTCTCGCCGTCCAGGCGCTGGAGAACGCGGCCCAGCTGCGCGGTAACATCGCCGGCTGCATCGTGCATTCGGACCGCGGCTCTCAGTTCCGAAGTCGGAAGTTTCGTCGCGCGTTGACCCGCCACCGGCTGGTCGGGTCGATGGGCAGAGTCGCGTCCTGCGGCGACAACGCCGCCATGGAATCCTTCTTCAGCCTGCTGCAGAAGAACGTCCTCAACCGCCGCTCCTGGGCCACCCGTGAAGAGCTGCGGATCGCGATCGTGACCTGGATCGAACGCACCTACCACCGCCGTCGCCGGCAACCCCGCCTCGGACGTTTGACGCCCGTCGAGTTCGAGACCATCATGAACAAGAACCTGGCCCTCGCGGCCTAACAAGAACTGTCACCTGTTCCTACAGCAGACCCGATCGCCACGGCACCGCACTGCGGGTGGAGCTCCGTCTACTGCTTGAGTGTGTTGAGCTATCGATGTTTGAGAACGGCTAAGCGCATGGACTACAACGAGATCGACAGCGTAGTCGGCGTGCCGATTCGTGTGCCTGCCAGCGAGGACTATCGACGATGCTCCGAGCGTGGGAACGACTGCGTTCCCGATCCAAACTTCGGGTCTGACGAGTTAGGTGCACGCATCGCGCTCGCCTGCCCGGAGCACGGTATCCAGAGCGTTGTCGACCCGTTTGAAGATCGGCGTTGAGTCTCCACTCGAGAAGCGGAAAAGCACTTGAACCTGCGACCGCCCAGCCCCAGGTGTTCAACTTGATCGACAGAGTATTGAGCGAGATTAGCGGCTACCTGGCGATCCGATGTCCGCGGCACAGCAAAATGTCACCGCTAGATTGCGGTGACATTTGCGGTGACATGACCCAGAAAACAACAAAGCCCCGACCAGAAATTGCTTCTGATCGGGGCTTTTGTCGGGCTGACAGGATTTGAACCTGCGACCCCTTGACCCCCAGTCAAGTGCGCTACCAAGCTGCGCCACAGCCCGTTGTTTCTGCGAGAGCCTCCCCTGCGGGACGCTGCCGAGGCAACCCCTCTATCCTACCCACATTTTTGACGCCGCGAAATCCGCGGCGCGATTCGGGGCGAATGGCCGCGGCGGCTCATCCGTCTTGCACGTCCTCCCGCCGGGGTTCGGGGCCGAATTCGAATTCGCGGCCCGTCACCGACTGCGCGGCGATCCGCACGAACGTGGGCTTCAGGGTCGGAATGTAGGGGCGCAGCGGCAACCGTTCCGCCTCCGCGATCTCGGCCTCGAGCTCGAGGGCGCGCGCGTCGCCGTGCACGACGACGCTCCAGCCGCCGGCGAGGTCGAACTCGTCGGCCTCGAAGACGACCGAGCTGTTGACGGTGAGGCCCGCGAGCTTGCTGCCGGAGGCGGTGCGGAAGACGATGGAGCGGCCGTCGACGACGAAGTTGACGGGGGCGATGTCGACCACTCCCCCGACGTTCGTCACGATCCGGCCGACGGAGCGCGTGGAGAGCCGCTCCCAGCAGGTGTTCTCGTCGAGTTCGACGATCGGGTTCGAGCTTACGTCCATACCCCATTCTCTCGCGCCGAGCGCCCCGAACGGAAGGCCGCGACCGCCCCGCGGCGGTCCACAATACGAAACATCCAGGCGCCCGGGCGTCCGCCGCCGATACGCTGGAGAGCATGAGCGACCTCCGCGATCCCGGCGACGCCTGGGTGACCGCCGCAGACGGCGGGCGCTACTGGGGCCGCTTCGGGGCCGCCGGGCTGCTCGCCCACGACCGGGAGCGCGGCGCGATCCTGCTGCAGCACCGGGTCACGTGGAGCGACCACGGCGACACCTGGGGCATCCCGGGGGGCGCGCGCCACGAGGGCGAGGCCGCGATGGCCGCGGGCATCCGCGAGGCGCAGGAGGAGGCCGGAGTTCCCGATAACGCCGTGATTCCCCGGTACACGCACGTGCTGGATCGCGGCGGCTGGAGCTACACGACGCTCATCGCCGACGTCGCGACGCCCTTCGAACCCGAGATCACGGATCCCGAGAGCCACGCCCTCGCCTGGGTCGAGCTCGACGAGGTCGAAAAACTCCCGCTCCACCCCGCCTTCGCGACGAGCTGGCAGCTGCTGCGGCCGCTCCTCATCGGCACGCCCACGGTCGTCGTCGACGCCGCGAACGTGGTCGGCAGCGTGCCAAACGGCTGGTGGCGGGATCGCCGCGGCGCCGCCCTCCGGCTGCGGGATCGGCTCGAACTCCTCGCCGCCGACCCGCACGGCGTGCGCGCCGGCTTCCTCGACCTGCCCGAGACGAACACGCCCGGCCTCGAGCGTGCCTTCCCCGACTGGGTCATGGTCGTCGAGGGCGTCGCCCGCGGCATCGGGAGTTCCGAGCACATCCGCGTCGTCGACGCCCCCGAGCTGGGCGACGACTCGATCGTCGCCGAGGCCGCGGCCCTCAAGGCCGACGGATCCCGCTCCACGATCGTCACGAGCGACGCCGAACTCAAGGTGCGGGCGCGCGCCGCCGGCGCCACGACCACGCGCGGCGTGCGGAAGCTGCTCAGGATCCTGCCAGAGCTCCCCGCCGAGTAGCAGCCACGATCCCGAACGCGATGAGCCCCTGCCCGAGCGTGTACGTGAGCATCACGGCGCCGCTCGTCCACGCGGGCATCGCCTCCGGCACGAAGATGCGGAACGCGAGGATCGCGTCCGACACGAGGAACCAGAAGCCACCCCACGCGATCACCGGCCCGCACCGCGACGCCATCGCCGCCGTGCCAGCGAGCAGCAGCCCGTAGATTGCGACCGGCACGGCGAGCCCGCCGGCGCGCGGGATCAGCACAACCATGAGCCCCGCATACGCCACCGCGTATATGAGCGCCCAGACCGGGAACTTTCGCCTCGGGATCCCGCGCCCGCGCCACATCAGCAGCACGTAGCCGACGTGCGCGAGGCCGAAGCAGAGCAGCATCATGGGCAGCTCGTCCTCGAACATCGGGAAGAACGTCGCCGCCCCGTCGCCGAGCCACGAGAACAGGATCGCCGCGAGCAGCAGCGCCATCACCCCGAGCCGCCGCGGCCGGATCCCCGCCGACGCCCACACCACGCCGACGGCGAGTGCAGGCATGAGCAGCAGCTTCGTCGGCGCGTCGAGCGGGTGCTCGAGGAAGCGGGCGATCACGTGGATCGCAGCGAACGCGGCGTAGAAGACGACGGCGCTGAACACCGCGGCGCTGAAGACCACGCCGCTGAACACAGCGGCGCCGCCGGCATTCGCGCCTGCATTCGCGCCGGGGTTCGCGACGCTGCGGGATCGACCGGTCATCCCCGCAGCTTAGCGCTCGACGAGGATCCCGTCCTCATCGCACCACACGGTCGCGCCGGGCCGGAACGTGACCCCGCCGATCTCGACGTCGACGTCGACCTCGCCCGCGCCCGTCTTCGTGGACTTCGCCGGGTTGGAGCCGAGCGCCTTCACGCCGAACGGCAGGGTGCCGATCGCCACCCGGTCGCGGATCGCGCCGTTGACCACGAGGCCCGCCCAGTCGTTGTCGCACGCGAGGCCCGCGATGATGTCGCCCACGAGGGCGGTCTCGAGCGATCCGCCGCCGTCGATCACGAGCACCGCGCCGTCGCCCGGCCCCGAGAGCAGCTCCTTGAGCAGCGCGTTGTCCTGAAAGCAGCGCACCGTGCGGATGGGGCCGGAGAAGCCGCTCATCCCGCCGATGTTCTCGAACTGCAGCGATACCGAGTCGAGCTCCTCACCACGCTCGTCGTACAGGTCCGCCGTGCTGATCTGCGCCATTACGGCACTCCCTCCCGCCGAGGCCGGTCGGCCATCGGGTTGCTTCAACGCTACCCGGAGCCGCCGACATTTGGCACCGAACCCCCGCAATACGGCGACTTACAGACGGCTTACATACGACTTGCCAAACCCTCGCGGCGTCATGTACAAATGTACATGTACAGATGTACATTAACCGTTGCGTGAGAACAGGAGGAACGCCATGCAGCAGGCACCGCCCCGCCGCCGCGACCCCGCGGCGCGGCGCCGCGCGATCCTCGAGGCGGCCGCGGACCTCGTGGTCGAGCGCGGCACGGCCGCCCTCACGCACCGCGCCGTCGCCGCGCGCGCCGGCGTGCCGCTCGGCTCCACCACCCAGTACTTCTCCTCGATCGACGAGCTCCGCGAGGAGGCGCTCCAGCTCCTCGCCACCGAGATCGAGGAGGCGCTCTCGCGCATGGAGCCCGCGATTTCCCAGGTCCGCACGGATCCCGAGGCCGCGCTCGCGGAGGCGATCGACTTCCTCGCCGACCGCCGCGCCGTGCTCTCAGACGTCGCCCTCATGACGACCGCGACCACCGACCCCCGCCTCCGCGCCCTCGCGATGCGCTGGACCGAGCGCCTCATCGAGATGCTCGAGCCGCACATCGGCCGCGAGCGGGCCGGCGCGATCGCGATCTTCCTCGACGGCGCCACCCTGCACGCGGCCCTCACCGAGGCGCCCATGGGGCGGCCCGAGCTGCGCCGGGTGCTCACCGCGCTGATCGCAATGGAGGCTCCGGATCCGGATCGGGCTCCGGATCCCGAGATCGATCCGGAGCCCGATCCGGATCCGGAGCCCCGCACCGACGCCGCACCCGAGCCGCCCCGCTCACCCTGACCCAACACCCACCCACTCGAAGCTGAAAGGCCCGATCATGCCTACCCCGGCACCCGCTCCCGCACACGCACCGGCAACTCCGACGCCGCTCAGCAGGGGGCGGCGCTGGGCCGCGGTCACAGTCCTCACCGCGAGCCTGCTCGTCATCACGATGGACATGACGATCCTGAACATCGCGCTGCCCGAGATGGCCGCCGAGCTCCATCCCACCTCTGATCAGCAGCTCTGGATCATCGACGTGTACTCGCTCGTGCTCGCGGGCCTGCTCGTCTCGTTCGCGGCGATCGCCGACCGGTGGGGCCGCAAGCGCATGCTCATGCTCGGCTACTCGATCTTCGGCGGGGCGTCGCTGCTCGTGTTCTTCGCGACGACCGCGGAGGGCGTCATCGCGATCCGCGCCGTGCTCGGCATCGGCGGCGCCATGATCATGCCCATCACCCTGTCCCTCATCAGGGTGATCTTCACGGACCCGAAGGAGCGCGCGACGGCTCTCAGCATCTGGGCGGCCGTCTCCGGGCTCGGCGCGGCCGTCGGCCCGCTCGTCGGCGGGCTTCTCCTCGAGCACTTCTCCTGGCACGCGGCGTTCCTCATCAACGTGCCGCTCATGGTCGCCGGCGTGATCGCCGGGATCCTGATCCTGCCCGAGTCGCGCGTCGCGAACCCCGGGCGCTGGGACGCGCTCTCCGCGATCCTGTCGCTCATCGGGATGACGCTCGTGGTGTGGGCGATCAAGACGTTCGGCAAGGAAGCGAGCCTGCTCGTGCCCGAGGCGCTCGCGGCCTTCGCCGCGGGGGCGGCGCTCCTCGCGTGGTTCGCGGTGCGCAACGTCCGCAGCCCGGAACCGCTCCTCGACCTCGGACTCTTCCGCAACCGGGTGTTCTCGGCCGGGATCATCGCCGCGCTCGGCTCCACCTTCGCCATGATCGCGGCCATGCTGCTCATCGCGCAGTGGATGCAGCTCGTCGACGGTGCCTCCCCCGTCGAGGCCGGGATCAGGCTCTTCCCCATCGCGATCGCGGGCTCGATCGCCTCGCTTGTCGCTCCCCCGCTCGCGCGCTTGATCGGCGCGCGGGCCGTTCTCGCGGGCGGCGTCGCCCTCGCGGGCGCCGGCCTCATCATCGTCGGCGTGCAGCCGGGCACGCTCCACACGCTCACGGTCATTGCGGCGCTCTGCCTGGTCGGAGCGGGATCCGGATCCCTCGCCATCGCCTCCGTGATGATCATGGCCGGCTCCCCCGAGGCGAAGGCGGGCAACGCCGGCGCGCTCGAGGAGACCTCCTACGAGCTCGGCGCCGTGCTCGGCGTCGCCGTGCTCGGCAGCATCGCGGCGATCCTGTACCGCGACGAGTTCACGGCGAGCGGGCTGCTCGCGCGGGTGGATCCGGAGCTGGCGGCGCAGTCCGGGGAGTCGCTCGGCGCTGCGGTCTCGATCGCCGAGGCGCTCGGGCGGCCCGAGCTCGCTGAGGCGGCCGGGGTCGCATTCACGCACGCGATGCAGACGACGGGGATCGTGGGCGGCGCGCTCATGTTTGCGGTCGCGGTGCTCGTGTTCGTGATGACGCCGCGCGGCACCGACGTGACGGCGGCGGCGCACTAGGGGCTTGGGGCTGCTTGCTCGGTACCGGGGTATGAGGCGTTCGGCACCCCGGGCCGACGCGGAGAACCCCTGGTCGCTCATACCTTTGAAGCATCAGGCACCGGACCTCCGCACCGGGCCCACCGCTCGAAAGGAGAGCACAATGTCCACCACCGTCCTTCCCGAGAATGTCACCCGCGACGAGCAGCAGACGACCGAGCTGGCGCCCGCCGGCGCCTCGCCCGCTCCCGCAGCAAGCACCGACACGGGCCGCACCTTCGCGATCACGAGCTTCGTGCTCGGCGTCGTGTCGGTCGTGAGCGGCTGGACCTTCGTCGCCCCCATCATCGGCCTCGTGCTCGGGATCCTGGCGCTCCGCCGCAAGACCGGCGAGCGCACGCTCGCCCTCTGGGGCGTCTGGCTGAGCGGCGCGATGCTCGCGCTCACCCTGATCGTAGCGTTCTTCGCGGCGCTCTTCGTCGGGGTCAGCGTCCTCACGATCCCCTTCGTCGAGGGCTAGCCCCCGCAGCCCGGGCCCTTGTTAGCGATTTCGGGGCTTCCGCGTCCCGCGAAGCCCCGAAATCGCTAACAAGGGCTTTGGCGCGTGCGCCGGTCAGGCCTCGGGGTCGAGCAGGTCGTCCGTGACACGGCCGCCGTCCTGCACGGGACGGATCAGCTCGTCCAGGTCAAAGCCCTGTTCGCGCGCGGTCTCGAGAAACTGTTCGGCCTGCGCGGGGTCCGGCTGCGGATCCCGCGCGAGCAACCAGAGGTTCTTGCGATCCGGCGTCCCGACGAGCGCCATGCGGTACTCCGGATCCAGCCGCAGCACCCAGTAATCGCCGCTTGTGAACGGGATCCACTGCAGCGCCTTCGGCAGGAAGGACACGGTCAGCTTGCCGGGCTCCCCCTCCACGGGGGTCGCCTCGCCGACGGACTGCGTCGGCTCCCCATCGGCGTCGATGCAGCGGTTGTCGACGCGCACCTTGCCGTTTTCCTGCAGCGAGTACTCCGCGGTGATGTTCCGCGCGCGCGTCGGCTCCCACCGCAGCGGCAGCCGGGCGATCTCGTACCAGAGCCCGAGATACCGCTCGAGGTCGAGCTCGGTGATCGCCTGCACTTCCTGATCCTGCGACATGTGCATTCCTCCCCCTGTCGTGCCCGAACGCCGCAACCGCGCGCTGATCGGGCCTTGGACACGCAACGATGCCACGTCTGCGGCCGCGGCGAAACCCCACCCACCCGATCCCGCGCCAACGGTTGTTAGCGATTTCGGGGCTTCCCGGCGCCGGGAAGCCCCGAAATCGCTAACACCGGGCGCTGGGGCGGGTAGACCCAGGTGACCATGACGACGGAGATGATCATGAGCAGGAACCACGCGATGAGCTTCTGCGGGGAGACGAGCTCCCAGCCGTCGGCCTGGTGCGGGTAGAGCCAGGCGCCCGCCCAGGTGCCGATGTTCTCGGCCAGCCAGATGAAGAGCGCGACACCCGCGAACACGAGCAGCAGCGGGGCGCGCAGCGTCCTGCGCCACACCCGGAAGTGCATGACCGTGCGGAACCACAGCGCGCCGACCGCAGCAAGCAGCACCCAGCGCAGGTCGAAGAAGAAGTGGTGGGTGAAGAAGTTCACGTAGATCGCGGCCGCGACGAGCGTCGTCGCCCACACCGGCGGGTAGCGGTCGAAGCGCAGCTCGTGCAGGCGGTACACGCGCACCATGTAGGAGCCGACGGCCGCGTACATGAACCCGCTGAACAGGGGCACCGCCCCGATCCGGAGCACCCCCTCGGTTTCGTATGCCCACGAGCCGACGTCGGTCTTGAAGAGCTCCATCGCGGTGCCCGTGACGTGGAAGAGCACGATCACCCAGAGCTCGCGGCCGCTCTCGAGACGGAACGCGAGCATGCCGAGCTGGATCAGGATCGCGGCGATCGTGAGCGCGTCGTTGCGGGCGAGGGGCGCGTCGTCGGGGTACCAGAGGCGCGCCGCCACGATCGCGGCGAGGAGGAGCGCGCCGAAGATGCACGCCCACGCCTGCTTGAGGAGGAACACGCAGACCTCGATGACGGCGGCCCGCGGCCCGCTTCGCGGCTTGCCCGCGAGGAGGCGGTGCGCCGCACGGTCGATCGAGCGCTCGAGCCGGGTGAGATGGCGCGCGGGGGTTTCGGGGCGCTCGGGCTCTCGCGGTGTCCGCATCCCCAGAGACTAGCCCGCGCTCCCTGGACGCTCCCGCTCCCCGCGGGGGCGGTTGTTAGCGATTTCGGTTCGTAAGCGGCGCTATACGAACCGAAATCGCTAACAACCTCCTGGCTGCAGCGGGCCGTGGGAGGGTGTTAGCGATTTCGGGGCTTCCGGGCCCCGCGAAGCCCCGAAATCGCTAACAACCGCCCAACGCCAAGCCCACCAAGCGCAAGCCCACCAAGCGGAAGCGAAAGCGCAACCCCCACCCCACGCGCACGCGAAGGCCCCGCCGCCGCGGAGCGGCGGGCGGGGCCCAGGCAGGACAGCGCGGCGCGCTAGCGGCGCGGGCGGCGCTCCCTGATGCGCATGTTGAGCACGATGGGCGTGCCCTCGAAGCCGTAGCGCTCGCGCAGGCGGCGCTGGATGAAGCGGCGGTAGCCCGGGTCGAGGAACCCCGACGTGAACAGCACGAACGTCGGCGGGCGGTTCTGCACCTGCGTGCCGAAGAGGATGCGCGGCTGCTTGCCGCCGCGCAGCGGGTGCGGGTGCTCCTGCACGAGCTCGGCGACGAACGCGTTGAACTTCGCGGTCGGGATCCGCGTGTCCCACGACTCGAGCGCGGTCTCGAGCGCGGGCACGAGCTTCTCGAGGTGGCGGCCCGTGCGGGCCGAGATGTTGACGCGCGGCGCCCACTCGACGTGGGCGAGGTCCTGCTCGATCTCGCGCTCGAGGTAGCGGCGGCGGTCGTCGTCGAGGAGGTCCCACTTGTTGAACGCGAGCACGAGCGCGCGGCCCGACTCGAGCACGAGGTCGATGATGCGGAGGTCCTGATCCGAGATCTCCTGCGTGACGTCGATGAGGACGACCGCAACCTCCGCCTTCTCGAGCGCCGCGGCGGTGCGCAGCGACGCGTAGAAGTCGGCGCCCTTCTGCAGGTGCACGCGGCGGCGGATGCCTGCGGTGTCGACGAAGGTCCAGACGCGGCCCGCGATCTCGACCTGCTCGTCGACCGGGTCGCGGGTGGTGCCCGCAAGGTCGTTCACGACGACGCGCTCCTCGCCGGCGGCCTTGTTGAGCAGGCTCGACTTGCCCACGTTCGGTCGGCCCAGGATCGCGACGCGGCGCGGACCCGCGAGCTTCGGCTGCGCCACCGCGGACTCCTCGGGCAGCGCCTCAACGACCTGGTCGAGCAGGTCGGCGACGCCGCGGCCGTGGAGCGCGGAGACGGGGTGCGGCTCGCCGAGGCCGAGCGACCACAGCTGCGCGACCTCGGGCTCCTGCACCGCGTCGTCGACCTTGTTGGCGACGAGGAAGACGGGCTTGTTCGTGCGGCGGAGGAGCTGCACGACGCGCTCGTCCGTCGCGGTCGGGCCGACGCGCGAGTCGACGACGAACATGACGACGTCGCACAGCTCGATCGCGACCTCAGCCTGCAGCGCCACGGACGCGTCGATGCCCTTCGCGTCGGGCTCCCAGCCGCCCGTGTCGACGAGCGTGAAGCGGGTGCCGACCCACTCGGCGGGGTAGCTCACGCGGTCGCGGGTGACGCCGGGCACGTCCTCGACGACCGCCTCGCGGCGGCCCAGGATCCGGTTGACGAGCGCCGACTTGCCGACGTTCGGCCGGCCCACGATCGCGACAACGGGAAGCGCTTCGGCGAGCGGCTCGGAGAAGCCGAGGAACTCGCCGTCCTCACCGATGATCGCGAGGTCGTCCTCCTCGAGCTCGAAGCCGTCGAGGTTCGAGCGCATGGCGCGCAGCCGCTCCTCGTCGGTCACGCCCTCGGCGGCGAGCGCCTCGTCGAAGCCCTCGCCCACGATCACCTCGTCGGTTCCAACCTCATCGGCGCCAACCTCGTCGGCAACCCCGTCGAGGCCGCCCTCGATCTCCTCCGGCGCGCCAGCGCCGTTCTGATCCGTTGTCATTCCTAGCTCTTTTCCGAGACGGACCTTGCCGCCTCCACGATGTCGATCACAGCCTGCACAGACTGCTCGAAGTTCAGGTCGCTCGTGTCCACGAGCGTCACCCCCGGTGCCGGGGTGAAGAAGTCCACGACGAGCGCGTCCTTCGCGTCGCGCGCCTGGATGTCGGCGAGCACCTGCGCGTGCGTGAGCCCGGGCAGCTCGCCAGCGCGGCGCGTTGCGCGCACCTCGGCCGAGGCCGTCATGAGGATCCGCACGGGCGCATCGGGCGCCACGACGGTCGTGATGTCGCGCCCCTCGATCACGACGCCGGGAAGCCCCGATGACGCCACGATCTCGAGGAACATGGCGTTGAGGCGATCCCGCACCGCGGGGTGCTTGGAGACCCGGCTCACCTGGGCGCTGACGCCCGGCTCCCGGATCACGGCGGTCACGTCGATGGGCGATGCGCCCACGAGCCCGACCGTCACCTGCTGCGTGCCCTGCAGGGTGATCGCGTACTCCCACAGGTCGAGCAGCTTCTCGACGGCCGCGGGGTCGTCGAGGTCGGTGCCGGTCTCGAGGCCGGCCCACGCGAGCGCCCGGTACGCGGCGCCCGTGTCGAGGATCCCGAAGCCGAGGCGCTCGGCGGCCGCGCGCGACACGCTCGACTTGCCGCTCCCGGCAGGCCCGTCGATCGCGACGAGGACGGGTGCGGCGGCTCCCTCAGCAGCGTTCATCACAGCGTCCTCCATCCGCGCTCGACGAGATCGGTGACCGCGCGCTCCGCCACCTCGGGCAGCACCGCGATCTCCGCGAAACCGATCTGCGCGCCCGGCGAGTGCTCGAGGCGCAAGTCTTCCATATTAATGCCCAGTTCTCCGAGTTCGGTGAGGAGCCGCCCGAGCTGCCCGGGCGTATCGTCGATGATCACCGTGATCGGGGTGAATCGCTCAGACGAGCCGTGCTTGCCCGGGATCCGGGAGACGCCGTTGTTGCCGGCCGAGAGGTGGTCTGCGATGCGCCGCTTCGCGCCGGTGAGCTCCGGATCGCGCAGCGCGTCGGCGAACGAGGCGACGTCCGCGGCGAACGCGTCGAGCAGGTCGACGACGGGCGCCCGGTTCGCGCCCAGGATCTGCACCCACAGCTCGGGGTCGCTGGACGCGATCCGCGTGGTGTCGCGCAGGCCGGCGCCAGCGAGGCCGATCGCCTGCTCAGTCGCCGGAACGAGGCGGGCCGCGAGGAGGCTCGACACGACCTGCGGCAGGTGCGACACGAGGCCGACCGCGCGGTCGTGCTCCGCCGGCGTCATCTCGATGAGCACGCCGCCGAGGTCGAGCGCGACCGCCTCGACCGTCGCGAGCGCGTCCGCTGGGGTATCGCCGTCGCGGCAGATCACCCACGGCCGCCCCACGAAGAGGTCCGCGCGCGCCATGATCGCGCCGCCGCGCTCGCGCCCGGCCATGGGGTGCGAGCCGACGTAACGGGTGAGATCGACGCCGCGGCGCGTGAGCTCCTCGAACGGCGCGAGCTTCACGCTCGCGACGTCGGTCACGACCGAGTTCGGGTACTCCGCGAGGGCGCGCTCGACCACGTTCGCCGTAACGTCGGGCGGCGTCGCGATCACGACGAGCGCCGGATCCGGATCCTCAGCCGTGCGCACGCGCCCGGCCCCGTAGTCTGCGGCGAGCGCGACGGTCGTCGGCGACAGATCCTCGAGCGTGACCTCGATCCCGCGCTCGCGCAGGCCGAGGCCGACGCTCGCGCCGAGGAGCCCGGCGCCGATCACGTGCACCGGGCCGCGGCTGCGCGCGGCGAGGACGTTCGCCCCGCCGTTGCCGTTTCTACGCTCCGAGTCCCTACGCTCAGAATCCCTGCTCACCGAGTTCCCCGCTTTCCGCCGCCGCGCGGCCCGTCGCTCCGCTTCCTGCTGCCCTGCACCCGCGATGCCCCCTTGGGGCCATTCTGCCTCGGACCACTGACATTGCTGTCGCCACTCCCGGCGCCATTCTTGGTGCCTTTCCCGCCGCCCCCGGATCGCTTCGCGCCGGGCTCCGGATCACCGACACCCGCGCCTGCGCGCCTGCGCCCGTGCGGGTTGCCCTGCGCAGCAATCCCGCGCATGCCGCGCGCGCCCTTGCCGTCGCCCGGCCGCCCCGCGGTCACGGGCCCGCGGCCGCGCTTCGCGGCGGACCCGGAGCCGCGGCCGGATCCGGAACCACCAGCCCCGGCACCGCTGCCGACGCCGCCGCCAACCCCGCCGTCCTCGGCCGCCGACAGCAGCGCCCCACGCTCGGCCGCGGACAGCTCCCGCATCTCGCCGACGCGCAGCGTGCCGAGGTGCAGCGGCCCGAACTGCCGCCGCACGAGCTCGTCGACGGGATGCCCGACCTCGGCGAGCATGCGCCGCACGATCCGGTTCCGCCCGGAGTGCAGCGTGAGCTCGACGAGCGAGTGCGACGATCCCGCGCCCCCGGGCAGGAGTTTTGCCCGGTCGGCGGCGATGGGGCCGTCCTTCAGCTCGACGCCGTCCTTGAGCTGCTGGATCGTCGCAGCGGTCACGCGGCCGCGCACCTTCGCGACGTACGTCTTCATCACGCCGAAGCTCGGGTGCGCGAGCTTGTGGGCGAGCTCGCCGTCGTTCGTGAGGATGAGGAGGCCGCTCGTGTCGGTGTCGAGGCGGCCGACGTTGTAGAGGCGCTCCCCCACGCTGTCGGTGAATTCCCGCAGGTCAGGGCGCCCGTTCTCGTCGCTCATGGTCGAGACGACGCCGCGCGGCTTGTTGAGCACGTAGTAGAGCTTCGAGACGTCGAGCTGCACGACGACGCCGTCGACGCGCACGTCGTCGGAGTCGGGGTCGATCCGGGTGCCGAGCTCGCGCTGCACCTCGCCGTTGACCGTGACGCGGCCGCCCGTGATGAGCGACTCGCACGCGCGCCGCGAGGCGACGCCCGCGTGCGCGAGCGCCTTCTGCAGCCGCACGCGGCCGTCGTCCTGCGCGGCCTCTGCTCCGGATCCGGATCCGGCTCCGGATCCCCCGGTCACGGGCCGATCCCAGCCCCACTCGGCCATGTCGATCTCGACGCCGCCGCCGTCGACGGAGAAGTCCCCGCCGAGGCCGCCGCCGCGCGAGCCGTTAGAGCTGCTCATGATCGAATCCCTCCGAGCCGTCGTCGAGGAGCGGCGCGATGGGCGGCAGCTCCGAGATGTCGCCGAGCCCGAGGTAGCCGAGCAGGGCGTCCGAGGTGCCGTACAGCGTCGCGCCCGTCTCCGGGTCGTGCCCCACCTCGGTCACGAGCCCGCGCGCGAGCAGCGTGCGCACCACGGAATCCACGTTCACGGCGCGAATCGACGCGATCGCCCCGCGCGAGATCGGCTGCCGGTAGGCGATCACCGAGAGCGTCTCGAGCGCCGCCTGCGAGAGCCGCGAGGGGGTCTGCTGCTGCACGAAGTCCGCGACCACGGGGTCGAGGCTCGCGCGCACGTAGAAGCGGTAGCCGCCCGCGACCTCGCGGAGC
Organism: Leucobacter luti; assembly: GCF_050310065.1. Taxonomy (GTDB): domain Bacteria; phylum Actinomycetota; class Actinomycetes; order Actinomycetales; family Microbacteriaceae; genus Leucobacter; species Leucobacter luti_B. The sequence goes on from NZ_CP190007.1 coordinate 2,854,197, forward strand.
TCGAAGCCGCGGCCGGCGGGCGCCCCGTCGGCTCCGGATCCTGATCCGGTGCCGGATCCGCCGTCCGCACCGCCGTCCGCACCGCCGCCAGCACCGCCGTCCGCACCGCCGTTGAAGTCGGCGACGAGCGCGGCGAGCGCCGCGCGCACCTCCCGCACGGGCCGGTCGGTCGCGGTCGCGAGGGCGACCGCGCTCAGCGGCTCGTCGGCGACGATGAGGAGCGCCTCGAGCTGCTGCGCGAGCGTGTGCTCGGCGCGGGCGCGGGCGAGCGCGGCCGCCGCCTCGGATTCTGCCGGCGCCGTCTCTGCGGGCGCCGTCGCACGGTCGTCAGTCATAGTCATTCCCCAGTGTTGCGAGTTCGTCGTCTGACCAGCTCTCGCCGGACCACTGCACGTGGAGCTCCCCGAGCGGCTCGGCCTGCTCGAAGCTCACGGCCGCGCGGCGATACAGCTCGAGGATCGCGAGGAAGCGGGCCACGATCACCCCGCGCTCCGACACCCCGGCGACGAGCTCGCGGAAGCTGCGCGCGCCGTCGGTGCGGAGGAGCGACACGACGATCGCGGCCTGCTCCCGGATCGACACGAGCGGGGCGTGCAGGTGGTCGAGGCCCACGGTCGGGATCTCGCGCGGCGCGAAGGCGAGGGTCGCGATGGCCGCGAAGTCGTCCTTCGAGAGCGTCCAGACGAGCTCGGGCGCCTGCTCGCGGTACTTCGCGTCGAGCGGGACGAGCCGCGGATGCCTCGCGCCTTCCGCCTCGAGCCGCTCGCGAAACCACGCGCTCGCCTGCTTGAACGCGCGGTACTGCAGCAGCCGCGCGAAGAGCAGGTCGCGCGCCTCGAGCAGCGCGATGTCCTCCGCGTCGACGGCCTCGCCCTGCGGCAGCAGGCTCGCGATCTTGAGGTCGAGCAGCGTCGCGGCCACGACCAGGAACTCCGAGGCCCGATCCAACTCCACGAGGCCCTGCCCCTCGAGCGAGGCGAGGTAGGAGATGAACTCGTCGGTCACGAGCGAGAGCGACACCTCGGTGATGTCGAGCTCGTGCTTGCCGATGAGGTTCAGGAGCAGGTCAAACGGCCCGTCGAAGACCTCGAGCGTGACGCGGAAGCCGTCGGTGCCGTCGGTGCCGACGGTGCCGTCGTCGGCGGACTCACCGGGCACGCCGGACACCCCAGGCGCGCCAGCGCCCGGCTCCGGATCCGTGTCGAGCGCTGTCATGGGGGCTTCTAGGCGACGACGCCCCGCTGCACGAGCTCGCGGGCGAGCTTCAGATACGCCTCCGACGCCGCGTTCGACGGCGCGTAGTCGAGGATCGGCTTCGCGGCGATCTGCGCGTCGGGGAGCTTGACCGTGCGGCCGATGACCGTGTCGAACACCTTGTCGCCGAATGTGTCGACGACGCGCTCGAGCACCTCGCGCGCGTGCAGCGTGCGCGAGTCGAACATGGTCGCGAGGATGCCGTCGAGCTCGAGCGCCGGGTTCAGGCGATCCCGCACTTTGTCGATCGTCTCGACGAGGAGCGCGACGCCGCGCAGCGCGAAGTACTCGCAGGCGAGCGGGATCAGCACGCCGTGGCTCGCCGTGAGCGCGTTCACCGTGAGCAGGCCGAGCGAGGGCTGGCAGTCGATGAGGATCACGTCGTAGTCGCCGGACACCTTGCGCAGCACGCCCGCGAGAATCTGCTCGCGCGCGACCTCGGTGACGAGGTGCACCTCGGCGGCCGAGAGGTCGATGTTCGCGGGGATCAGGTCGAGACCCTCGGTCTCGGTGTGCTGGATCGCCTCGCGGGGATCCTTCACCTTGCCGAGCATGAGGTCGTAGATCGTCGGCACGTCGTGCGCGGGCACGCCGAGGCCTGCCGACAGCGCGCCCTGCGGGTCGAAGTCGACCGCGAGCACACGGCGGCCGTAGCGCGCGAGCGCGGCGGCGAGGTTGATCGTGCTCGTCGTCTTGCCGACGCCGCCCTTCTGGTTGCACATCGCGATGATGCGCGCGGGACCGTGCCGCTCAAGCTTCTTCGGAGCGGGGATGACTCGCTCGGGTCGACCGGTGGGACCGTACTCGACCTGGTTCTTCGCCATTCCCGGTGCTCCTTCCGTTGCGCTCGCTAACGCCCCATCCTATCGCGGCGCGGCCCGCTGGCACGGGCGCAGCCGCATGAGGGCCCGTTCGGGGCGTGTCTCAGGACTGCGACACGGTTGCGACACCGCCGCCACCTGCGCCGGCCAGGCGATCCGTAGCTTGGAAATCAGCCGCAACGCGGGGCCATTCGGCCCACCGCGACGGCCCCCTCTGTGACATGATTCAAACTATGGAGAAGCTATGAATGCCTCGATCCGCCCGGTCCGCTCGGCCCGCTCGCGCCCCTCACCCTTGATCGCGATTTCGGCGGCGGCGCTCGTGTCCGCCGCGGCCCTCGGCCTCACGGGCTGCACGCTCGACTTCATCCCGCAGTCCTCGGCGCCGGGCGCCGGGGCCGGAGCTGGTGCAGGCGAGGGCGCCGGAGAGGGCGCGGGCGCGGGCGCCGGATCCGGAATCGTCTCCGGATCGGAGCTCGGCGGCGACAGCGGCTCCGGATCCGGAACCGACGCCGAGAATTACACCCGCGCCGTTCTCGAGGCCGCCGTGGAGCGCCGCATCAGCTGCCCCGACGGTGCGATCGAGATCGACGACATCGGGGCAACCATCGAGCTCGACTCGGACTGCGCCACCGTCAGCGTGGTCGGCCACAGCACCACGCTACTCGCGCAGAACGTCGGCACGCTGAGCGTCACGGGGGTCGCGAACGTCGTGCTCGTGAAGCAGCTCGGATCCGTCGCCGCCGAGGGCAGCAGCAACTACGTGACCTGGGATTCCGGCGACCCGACCGTGACAGATTCCGGCACGGCCAACCTCGTGAGGCCGGCGCGGTGACCGTCCACCACACGGTCTATGCCGCGCAGTCGACCGCGCCGCTCGCGCCCCGCACCGACGGCCTCGCGATCGCCTCCTTCGTGTGCGGGCTGTGCGGCCTCGGGCTCATCCCGGTCGTGCTCGGCCACGTGTCGCTCGCGCGGATCAAGCGGCAGGGCCTCGGCGGCCAGGGCTTCGCGCTCGTCGGGCTGATCCTCGGCTACCTCACCATCCTCACGATCGCGATCGTGATCCTCGTCGCGTTCTCGGGCGTGATCTGGGCGGTGAACACCTGATGATCGCGCCTGCCCGCCCGCGCGTCCTGCTCGTCGACGACGAGCCGGCCATCACCTCGACGCTCGGCCCGTTCCTCGAACGGGCCGGCTTCGAGGTCGCGGTCGCGGGCGACGGCGAGGAGGCGCTCGCACTGCACGCCTCGGCGCGGCCGGACATCGTCGTCTCCGACGTGCTCATGCCCGGCGTCGACGGCCGCGAGCTCGTGCGACGGCTCCGCGAGGGCGAGACCTGGACCCCCGTGATCCTGCTCACCCAGGTCGACGAGGCCTCGGAGCGGGCCGCCGCGCTCGACGAGGGCGCCGACGACTACCTGGGCAAACCGTTCCTGCCGTCGGAGCTCGTGTCGCGGATCCGGGCCGTGCTGCGCCGCACGATGGGCGGCCGGCCCCTCTCGGCCTCGGCGCAGCTCACGAGCGGGGAGCTCGTGCTCGACCGCGCGGCGCGGCGCGTGCGCGTCTCAGGCGCGCCCGCCGAGCTTACCCCGAAGGCCGTCGCGCTACTCGACTACCTGATGGCGCACCCCGGCGAGCCCCATACCCGCGAGCACCTACTGTCGGCGCTCTGGGGATTCGAGTTCGCGGTCACCACGCGCGCCGTGGACCACCGCGTCGCCGAACTCCGCCGCGTGCTCGGCGACGACGCCCAGCACCCGCGCTGGATCGAGACCGTGCAGGGCGAGGGCTATCGCTTCTGCGGGGAGGTGAGCTCGGCGTGAGCGAGAAGTCGCGCAGCTTTCGCCGCAGGCTCCGCCTCGGGCTCACGCTCGCCGCGCCCACCGCGCTCGGAATCTTCGGCGCCATCTGGGTCGCCGCCTCTCAGTTGAACGGTTCGCTCCGGATCACGATCCCGCTCGCCACGATCCTCGTGGTGCTCGGGATCCTCGGCTCCCTCGGCGCCTGGGCCGTGGTGTCGGCCCGCGCGGCCGTGGCGGAGGCCGAGGCGCGGGGCGCGGAGACGGGCGCCGCGGTCGAGCGCGCCGCGCACCGCCGCTTCGTCGCCCGCCTCGACCACGAACTGAAAAACCCGGTGACGGCGATCCGCGCGGCGCTGGAGACCGAGGCCGGGGTTGGGGGTGGGTCTGGGGTTGGGGTCTCGCCGGGGCTCGAGGTCGCTGCCGGGCAGGCCGAGCGCCTCGCGATCCTGATCGGAGAGCTCCGCTCCCTCTCCGCGCTCGAAACCTCGACCCTCGAGCGCTCCCCCGTCGACGTCGCTGCCGTCGTGAGCGACGAGGTCGCCGCGTTCACGGCCGACCTCGCGGCCCGCGGCATGCAGCGCGACGTGCGCGTGCAGCTTCCCTCGGCCCCGTGGCCGCTGCCCGAGGTGCAGGGCGACGCAGACCTCATCGCGGTTGCGATCCGGAACCTCCTGCTCAACGCCATCAAATACTCCGACGAGGGCGACCGCATCGAGGCGCGCGGCGCCGAAGACTCCGGCGCCGTCGTCATCGAGGTCGCCGACACGGGCTGGGGCATCGCCCCGAGCGAGCTCCCCCAGGTCTGGGACGAGCTCTGGCGCGGCGGCCGCGCGCGCCGCGTCGAGGGCAGCGGGCTCGGGCTCTCGCTCGTGCGCGTCGTGGCGGAACTCCACGGCGGCGACGTCGCGATCCGCTCCCGCGAGGGCGCGGGCACGAGCGTCCGGATCCGGATCCTGGCGGCGCCCGCTCCAGCCGCGGCGCCGCCAGCGCCCGGGCCCATTGCCGCCCCTCGCTCGAGTCGGCCGTAAGGCCCCATTCAGCCCCGCGAATGGGGCCTACGGGCCCACTCGATCCCGCGCACGCCCGAAAATCGTCAACTCAAGGATCCGCGCCCGCCACACACACACACACTTCACCCGGACTCTACCCGCGAGCCTCACGCCGAGTCGGCCCTTAGGCCCCATTCCCCACCCCGAGTCGGCCGTAAAGCCCCATTCAGCCCCGCGAATGGGGCCTACGGGCCCACTCGATCCCGCGCACGCCCGAAAATCGTCAACTCAAGGATCCGCACCCGCGGAAATCGTCAACTCAGGGCACCCACCCGCGAGCGCCGAACCCAAGCTTTGCTCGCACCTCGCACCCCGCGCTCGCACCCCACACCTCGCGCCGAGTCGGCCGCAAGGCCCCATTCCCCACCCCGAGTCGGCCGTAAGGCCCCATTCCCCGCGCCGAGTCGGCCGCAAAGCCCCAATCACGCGCGCGAATGGGGCCTTACGGCCCACGCGACCTCGCGCACGCCCGAAGATCGTCAACTCAGGAGCGCCCCTACCGCGCGCGGGGGTGCGCGCTCAGGTAGTGCTCGCGGAGGGTGTCCGCGGTGACCTGGGTGTAGATCTGCGTCGTCGTGACGGAGGCGTGACCGAGCAGCTCCTGCACGGTGCGCACGTCGGCGCCGCCCGCGAGCAGGTGCGTCGCGAAGGAGTGGCGCAGCGTGTGCGGGGAAATCTCGCTCCGGATCCCGGCCCGCGTGGCTGCGGCCCTGATCACGAGCCACGCGCTCTGACGCGAGAGCCTGGCGCCCCGCGGCCCGACGAAGAGCGCGGGGGTGCCGCGCCCGCGCTCGGCCATGCCGGGCCTCGCCCGCACGAGGTAGGCGGCGAGCGCCGCACCGGCGAAGCGGCCGTAGGGCACGATGCGCTGCTTCGCGCCCTTGCCGGTGACGCGCAGGAATCCGCCGTCGCCGAGGGCGCGCTCGGGGTCGCCCCACGCGTCGCCGCGGCCGGGGGCGGCGAGGAGGTCGTCGACGTCGAGCGCGGTGACCTCGCTCACGCGGGCGCCGCTCGCGTAGAGCAGTTCGAGCAGGGCGCGGTCGCGGAGCGCGACCGGGTCGTCCCCGCCGACGGCCGCGAGCAGCGCCTCGACGTCCTCGATCGGGAGCGCCTTCGGGAGCCGCTGCGCCTTCTTCGGGGTGCGCACGCCCGCCCCGGCGTGCGCCTTGAGCAGGCCCTCCTCGAAGAGGAAGCGGTGCATGTTGCGCACGGTCGAGAGCCTGCGGGTGATCGAGGCGGGCGCGAGCGGCTTGCCGGCGCCGGCGCCGGTACCGCCGCCGGGTTCGGATCCGGATCCGGATCCGGATCCGGCACCAGCAGAACCGCCAACCCCACCCCCGCCGAGCTCGGCCACGTACTCGGCGAGCGTCGCGGGCGTCACCTCGGCGAGGTCCGAGACGCCGCGGCCGGCGAGCCAGTCGCCGTAGGCGGCGAGGTCGCGCCGGTAGGCGGCCTGGCTGTGGGGCGAGAGTCCGAGCTCGATCGCGACGTGGCGGAGGAAGCGCTCGGCGCCCGCCGACGGCGAGACACCCGTGGTCATCAGCGCGACCGTTCTCCCCGCGAGGATTCCCTGGCGGACCAGGGAGTCGAGGGATCGCGCAGCGTCGCCCACCCGCGCGAGCGGGAGGCGGCTGCCGCGAGCGCGGCGTTCGCCGTCACCGCGTTCTTCACGCGCCCGGCGAGCACGGCGTCGACGAGCTCGTCGAGCGGCACCCAGCGGGGCACGAGCTCGGCTTCCTCCTCCGTGCGCTCGAAGTCGTGCGCGATCGGGGTGAGCCCGCGGGCGAGGAAGATCCGCATGGCCTCGCTCGTGCCGCCGGGCGACAGGAAGAGGTCGCTGAGCAGGTGCCACTCGGCGGCCGCGAGATCGGCCTCCTCGGCGAGCTCGCGCCGCGCCGCGGCGAGGCCCGGCTCCCCCGGCGCGTCCATGAGGCCGGCCGGGATCTCCCAGTCGCGCTGCCCGATCGGGTGGCGGTATTGCCTGATGACGAGCACGTTGTCGGCGTCGTCGAGGGCGAGCACGCCGACCGCGCCGGTGTGATCGATGTAGTCGCGCACGAGCTCGCCCCCGCCGAAGCGGAAGCGGTCCCGGCGCACATCCCACACGTGCCCCCGGACGAGCAGCTCGGAGTCGAGGATCTCGACCTCCGCGCGCTCGTCCGCGAGGATCCCGTCGGGATCCTGCGCGGGGGCGCCTGCGGGCTGGCTACTCACCGCCGTCGACCTCGAAGAGGCGCTGGGCCTCGCGGCGTCCGATCGCGGCCTCGACGAGCCCCGCGAAGAGCGGGTGCGGCTTGCCGGGGCGCGAGCGCAGCTCGGGGTGCGCCTGCGTGGCGATGTAGAAGGGGTGCACGTCGGTGGGCAGCTCGACGTACTCGACGAGCGAGCCGTCGGGGCTCGTGCCCGAGAACGACAGGCCGGCCTCGGCGATCTGCTCGCGGTAGCGGTTGTTCACCTCGTAGCGGTGGCGGTGGCGCTCGCTCGCGGAGGGCGCGCCGTACACCTTCGCCGCGAGGGATCCCTCGGCGAGGGCCGCCTCGTAGAGGCCGAGGCGCATCGTGCCGCCGAGGTCGCCGCCGTCGATGATGTCGACCTGCTCCGCCATCGTCGCGATGACAGGAACCGGGGTCTCCGGATCGAACTCGGTCGAGGACGCGCCCTCGAGCCCCGCGACGTTGCGCGCGTACTCGATAACCATGCACTGCAGGCCGAGGCAGAGGCCGAGGGTGGGGATCCCGTTCTCGCGGGCGAAGCGCAGCGCGCCGAGCTTGCCCTCGATGCCGCGGATCCCGAAGCCGCCGGGCACGCAGATGCCGTCGACGTCGGCGAGCGCCTCGCGGGCGCCCTCGTGGGTCTCGCAGTCGTCCGAAGGCACCCACTTGATGTTGACCTTGGTCGAGTGCGCGAAGCCGCCGGCTCGCAGCGCCTCGGTGACCGAGAGGTACGCGTCCGGCAGGTCGATGTACTTGCCGACGAGCGCGAGCGTGACCTCGCCCTTCGGGTGGTGCACGGCGTTGAGCACGGGCTGCCAGCCGGTCCAATCAACATCGGTCGAGCGCTCGGCCAGGCCGAGGTTCTCGACGATGATCCGGTCGAGGCCCTGGTCGTTCAGGAGTTTCGGGAGGTCGTAGATGCTGGGAACGTCGATCGCGTTGACGACCGCGCTCTCGTCGACGTCGCACATGAGGGCGATCTTGCGGAGGTTGTCCTCCGTGACCGGCCGGTCGCTGCGGAGCACGAGCGCGTCGGGCTGGATGCCGATCGAGCGCAGCGTCGCGACCGAGTGCTGCGTCGGCTTCGTCTTCTGCTCGCCCGAGGCGCCCATGAAGGGCACGAGCGAGACGTGCACGAAGAACACGTTGTTGCGGCCGAGCTCGTGGCGCACCTGGCGCGCCGACTCGAGGAAGGGCTGCGACTCGATGTCGCCGACCGTGCCGCCAACCTCCGTGATGATCACGTCGGGGCTCGGCACCTCCTCCGCCTGCAGGCGCATGCGGCGCTTGATCTCGTTCGTGATGTGCGGGATCACCTGCACGGTGTCGCCGAGGTACTCGCCTCGGCGCTCCTTCGCGATGACGGTCGAGTAGATCTGCCCCGTCGTCACGTTCGCCGCCTGCGAGAGGTTGATCCCGAGGAAGCGCTCGTAGTGCCCGATGTCGAGGTCGGTCTCAGCGCCGTCATCGGTCACGAAGACCTCGCCGTGCTGGAACGGGTTCATCGTTCCGGGATCCACATTCAGATACGGATCCAGCTTCTGCATCACGACGTGCAGACCGCGCGCCGTGAGGAGATTCCCGAGGCTTGCAGCCGTAAGACCCTTACCGAGAGAGGAGACCACACCTCCGGTGACGAAGATGTGCTTGGTCGTGCCTGACTTGTCCGCGCGCTGCTCTGTTCCCACGGGCTTCGATCCTATCAGTTGAAGTCGAAAAGCAAATCGCTCGACCGCCGGATCAGCGAAGTTCCTGTCTCGGCATCCACACCTGCTTGATGATCATGAGCACCATCGCGGTGACCGGGATCGAGATGAGCGCGCCGAGGAGCCCGAGGAGCGTGCCGCCCGCGAGCGCCCCGATCACGACGAGGGCGCCGGGCACCGACACGACGCGGTTCATAATCCTCGGGGTCAGGAGGTACGCCTCGATCTGCATGTAGATGAGGTAGTAGATCGCTGCGATGAGGGCCGTGATGGGCGAGTTGAAGAGCGCGACGCCGGCGACGAGCACGGTCGCCATGACCGAGCCGACGAGCGGGATGAGCGCAAGCAGGAAGACGCCGACGGCGACGAGGCCCGCGAACGGCACCCCCACGATCGACATCATGATGAAGCCGAGCACCGCGTTGATGAACGCGAGGATCACCATGCCGCTCACGTAGCCGCCGACCGACTTGGTGACCTGCTCCGTGATGTCCATGACCTTCATGCGGCCCGACCGCGGCACGAGCGAGTAGAAGGCCCGCTTGATCGTGCGCAGTGAGGCGAGGAAGTACAGGGTCAGGATCAGTACGATGAGCACCGCCGTGAGGCCGTTCGCGATCCCGATCCCCGCCTTCCAGACACCGCCGGCGACCTGCGCCCAGTTTTCCGGGTTGCCGATGAGATCCTGGCCGGACTTCACGAGCCCGTCAAAGTCGATGAACTGGCCGAAGCGCTCGTTGAGGTCGTCGAACCACGTCGATGTGGAGATGTCGCGGAAGAGCGTGGGCGCGCTCTGCATGAGGAGCGAGATCTGATTCGCGATCATCGGGATGATGATCGCGAGGAGGCCGGCGATCACGAGCACGAACGTGCCGAACACCAGTCCGATCCCGAGCGGACGTTTGACGCCCTTGCGCTCGAGCCATCGCACGAGCGGGTCGAGGCCCAGCGCGACGAAGAGCGCGGCGACGACGTACATGATGATCGTGGTCAACTGGCCAAAGATCGTACCGACGAGCACGGCGACGAGCACGCCCAGCGTGACCGTGAAGCCCAGCTGGAAGGGGTTGCGCACGACGAACGGCTGCGTGCGATCGTGCGCCCGCTCCTCCTGGGCGTCGACGGCAGCCTCCCGCGCGTCGCGATACATCTCGCGCGTAATCGCGTCCATCTGCTCCATGTCGGCGTGCACGACGTCGGGGTGGCTGTTCAGGACTTTCACCTTTTCAGCCTGTGCTCGGGGTGACTCGGGCTCGAAGCGTCTAGCGCCCCTGAACCGGTCGAAGATCTTCACCATGTGTGGAGCGTAGCACCGGCCACCGACACGGACGGCAGCGAACTGACGGAACATTCCACTCTTCGACGGGTGTCGCACATCTGAGGCGCGCGGCCGAGCCGCTAGTCGGCCTCGCGCAGCGCGAGCAGCTCCGCGGCGTGCTCGAGTGCGCTCCCCGAGTCGCTGAGCCCCGAGAGGAGCCGCGCCATCTCGGCGAGGCGCGCCTCGCCGTCGAGCCGCGTGCAGCTGCTTTCGGTGAACCCTCCCGCGGAGTCCTTCACGACCTGCAGGTGGTTGTTCGCGAAGGCGGCGACCTGGGCGAGGTGGGTGACCACGATCACCTGCGAGGAGCGCGCGAGCCGCGCGAGCCGCCTGCCGATCTCGATCGCGGCGGCTCCGCCGACGCCGGCGTCGACCTCGTCGAAGACGAACGTCGGCACCGGATCGACCCCGGCCACGACGACCTCGAGCGCGAGCATGACGCGAGAGAGCTCTCCGCCCGACGCGCTCTTCGCGATCGGCCGCGGCTGCGCCCCCGGGTGCGGGGCGAGCAGCAGCTGCACCTCGTCGGCGCCGGATCCGCCGAGCGTCTCGAGCGGCGAGACGCTCACGATGAAGTCGGCGTCGGGCAGGGCGAGCTGCCTGAGTTCGGCCGTGACGAGCCCCGAGAGCCGCCCGGCGGCCTCGCTGCGCAGCGCACTCAGCCGCTCGGCGAGGGCGCGCTCGCGCTCGCGCTCGGCCTCGAGCCTGGCGGCGAGCTCATCGATCCGCTCGTCGTCGCCGTCGAGCTCGGCGAGGCGGCCGGCGCCGACGCGCGAGTACTCGACGACCGCCGCCGAGTCCTCCCCGTAGCGGCGGAACAGCGCCGTGAGATCCGCGAGCCGGTCGTTCGCGCGTGCGAGCTCCCCCGGCCCCTCCTCGTCGAGGTCGGTGGCGTAGGACGCGAGCTCGCGCGCCGCCTCCGAGAGCTGCAGGCTCGCGGCCCGGAGCGTCTCGAGCACTTCGCCGAGCCGCTCGTCGTGGTCCGCGACGCGCTCGACCTCCTTGGCGGCCTCGTCGACGAGCGAGGTCGCGTCGCGCACGAGCGGGTCGTCCGACTCGCTCGCGAGCGCCTCGTGCGCCGTCGACGTCGCGGCACGCAGCGCCTCGACGTTGCTCAGCACCTCGATCCGGCGCGTGAGCTCGGCTTCTTCACCCGGTACGGGATCGACGCCCGAGATTTCCTCCAGCTCCGCCCGCAGGCGCTCGGCCTCGGCCGCCCGCTCGTCGCGCGCGGCCGTGAGCTCCACGACCGTCGCCTCGAGCTCCGCGCGACCGCGGTGCGCCGCCCGGTACTCGGCGAGCACGCCCGCGAGCTCGTCGCCGCCGAAGCGGTCGAGCGTGTCGCGTTGCGCCGACTGCGAGCGCAGCCGCAGCTGCTCGGATTGCCCGTGCACGGCGAACAGGTGGTCGGCGAGCCTGCCGAGGCTGCCCACCGGCGCGCTCGCCCCGCCCACGCTCGCGCGGCTGCGCCCCTCGGCGCTCACCGTGCGGGAGAGCACGAGCTCGCCCTCCTCGACGTCGCCGCCGATCTCCTCCACGAGCTCGGCGACCTCGGGATCCACTGTCCGGATGATCCCGTTCACGCGCGCCTGGGCCGCGCCGGAGCGCACCGCCCCCGCGTCGCTCCGCTCGCCCATGAGCAGGCCGAGCGCGCTCACGACCATCGTCTTTCCCGCGCCCGTCTCGCCAGTGATCGCGGTGAACCCCGGCCCGAGCGGCAGCGTCGTGTCGGCGATGACCCCGAGATCCCGGATCCGGAGCTCCTCGATCATGCGATCCCCTCGCCCTCGCGGCGGCTGCCGCGCCAGCCGGAGACCGGCAGGTGGAACTTGCGCACGAGGCGATCGGAGAAGACGCCCTCGTTGAGGCGCGCGAGGCGCACCGAGTGTGCCGAGCGGCGGACCATGACGATGGATCCCGCGGGCAGCTCGGTGCGGCGCCTGCCGTCGCACCAGAGCACGCCGGGGCCGATGTTCTCGGGCAGGATCCGGACCGTGAGCTCGGAGTCCGTGCCCGTCACGAGCGGGCGGTTGAAGAGTGCGTGCGCCGCGATCGGCACCATGAGCATGGCCTGCACGCCGGGCCACACGACGGGCCCGCCCGCCGAGAAGGCGTAGGCCGTCGAGCCCGTGGGCGTCGCGACGACCATGCCGTCGCAGGCGAAGTTCGAGACGGGGCGGCCGTCGACGCCGATCTCGACCTCGAGCATGCGGCGCTGCTTCTCGACGCTCGCCTCGTTGAGCGCCCAGGTGTCGGCGATGACGTCGCCGTTGCACGTGGCGCGCACCTCGATCGTGAGGCGCTCCTCGACCGTGTAGTCGCGGCGCAGCACGCGGTCGATCGTGGACGCGAGGTCGTAGCTCTCCATCTCGGCGAGGAACCCGACATGGCCGAGGTTCACGCCGATGATCGGGCATTCCGATCCGCGGAGCAGCTCCGCAGTGCGCAGGATCGTGCCGTCGCCGCCGAGCACGATGGCCGCCTCGAGGTCGGTCGTCGGCACCTCATCGCCGAGCACGGCGACGGTGGTCGTGTCGACGTGCGGCGCGAATTCCGCGCGGTCGTCGGCGTGCAGCACGACCGTGACGCCCGCGCGCTGGAGCGTCGACATGGCCTCGACGGTCGCCTGGATCGCCTCCTCGCGGTGCGTGTGCGAGACGATGAGGAAGCGCCGTTCGCTCTGCGTGTTCGCCTCGCTCATCGCCCGCCCTCCTCGGCCTCGTTCGTCGTGCTGGGCGCCGCCCGGAACCCGGGCGGGGCCTCCGCCGAGATGAGCTCGGCGATCCGCGTCTCCCATTCTGTCGGATCCGGATCCGGATCGCGCTGGAAGTGGACGAGGAACTCCCGGTTACCGCTGCCGCCCGCGATCGGCGAGGCCTCGAGCCCGCGGGCCGCGAGGCCGCAGCGCGCGGCCGCGCCGAGCACCGCGCGGATCGCCGCAGCCCACTGCGCGGGGTCGGTGACGACGCCGTCGCGCACCCTGCCGACCTCGAACTGCGGCTTGATCAGGAATACAAACTGGGCACCCTGGGCGGCGCACGCCGCGATGGGCGCGAGCACGAGCCCGAGCGAGATGAAGGAGAGGTCCGCGACGACGACACCTGGCGCCTCGTCGACCCCCGTGTCTGCCGCGAGGTTCTCCGCGGTGAGCTCCCGGGCGTTGCGGCCCTCGACGACGCGCACGCGCGGGTCGTCGCGGAGCTCCGTCACGATCTGGTCGTGCCCCACGTCGACCGCGAGCACCGTGCGCGCGCCGCGCTCGAGCAGCACCTGGGTGAAGCCGCCCGTCGAGGCCCCGACGTCGAGCGCGACCTCGCCCGTGGGGTCGATCCCGAACTCGCTGAGCCCGAGCTCGAGCTTATTGGCCGCCCGGCTCACGAAGCGATCCTCGCCGACGAGCTCGACGAGCGCGCCCGTGCCGACGCGGGCTCCGGCCTTCGAAGCCTGGGCGCCGTCGATGAGCGCGCGACCCTCGGCGACGAGTTCCGCCGCCCGGCTGCGCGAGCGCGCGAGCCCGAGCTCGGGGAGCACGCGGTCGATCCTGGTCGGCTCGCCGGCCCACACGGCTGAGTGCGCGGGCGCGCCAGCATGCGCTGGCGCAACAGAGCGCGCGGGATCCCCCGGCAGCTCAGGCCCCACCGCGGTCGCCCCGCTGCAGCTCGGCGAGCAGCTCGTCATGGAGCTGCTCGAAGCCGATCGCCCGCTCCTCGAGCGGCTGCGCCTCGATGACCTCGACGCGGCCGAGCAGCTCGTCGGCGTTCGAACCGACGCTCGAACCGGCGTTCGAACCAGCGCTCGGGCCGGGCCCACGATCCTCGTTCTCGGTCATGATCCCAGCCTACCGCCGACCCCCGACACGCACGGGTGGTGCGCGGCGCGGCTCAGCGCCAGTGATCCTCGTAGATGATCTCTGGCACCTTCAGGCCGTAGATCGCGAGCCCGGAAGCCCAGATCGCGGCGCATCCGGCGCGCAGCAGCTCGATCGGGGAGTCCCCCTCGGAGACGACGACGGCGATGTGCCCGTCCATGCGCACCCGCGCGGAGCCGACGCGGAACGAGCCGTCCTTCAGCTGCTCGCTCACGGGGTACGGCTCGTGCAGCTCGGCGAGCGAGGCGACGATGAAGTCCGGCTGCATGTCCCGCGACGCCGCGACCAGCTGCTTCGGCCGATCGACGCCCGTGAGCACGTGCAGCGAGGGGATCCCGGCGGCGCGTGCGCCCTTGATGTCGGTGTCGAGGCGGTCGCCGAGCATGAGCGCGTTACGCGTGCCGAAGCGCTCGAACGCGGCCTCGTAGATGGGGGTCTCGGGCTTCCCGGCGAACACCGGGAGGCGCTGCACCGCGGTGTGCACTGCAGACACGAGCGTGCCGTTGCCCGGCGCGAGGCCGCGGGCGACGGGGATGGTCCAGTCGGTGTTCGTCGCGATCCAGGGCAGCTGCGTGCCGTCCTCCCGCTCGGCGAGCGCGAAGGCTGCCTCGGCGAGATGCACCCAGCCGACCTCGGGCGAGAACCCCTGCACCACGGCCGCGGGATCGTCGTCGGCGCTGCGCGTCACTTCGTACCCGGCCTTGCCGAGCTCGTCGACGAGCCCGTCTCCCCCGATCACGAGCACGCGCGAGCCCTGCGGCACGGTCTGGCGCAGGAGCGCGACCGCCGCCTGCGGCGAGGTCACCACGTCGTCGGCCGTGGCGCGGAGGCCGAGGCCGCTCAAATGTTCGGCCACCGCGCGATCCGTGCGCGAGGCGTTGTTCGTGAGGTAGCCGACGCGGGCGCGCTCGGCCGCCCGGTTCAGCTCCTCGACCGCGCCGGGGATCGCGCCGGGGCCGCGGTACACGACGCCGTCGAGGTCCGCGAGCAGCAGCTCACGGCCCTCGATCGGCGCGGGACCGGCCTCGGCGCGGCGGCGGCCGAAGAGGGCCATTAGGCCTGCTCCCCGGACTCGCTCCCCGGCTCGGGGGTCGTGGACGCTGGGCTGTCCGGCTCGTCATCCGTGATGCCGGCCTCGGCCAGCAGCTCGTCGACCTCGGCCCCGATCGCGTCCTCGAGGTTCGCGGGCTCCGGTGCTTCAGTGGGCTCCGGATCCTCAGTGGGCTCCGGATCCTGAGCCGGTTCCGGATCCTGCTCCGACTCGTCTGCCTCCGCCTTGAAGGTGTCCTCCTCGAAGGGCTCCGACTCGTGGATCTCGAACACCTCGAGCTCGTCGAGCCCGCCGAGGTGCTCCTGGAGGGCCGCGGCGGCGCGGTCGGAGTGAGCGACCCACTCGGCCGCCTCCGCGGTGCGGCCGAGGTCCTCGAGCACCGCGGCGTAGGCGCCGAAGAGCTCGGGGCTCCACGAGAAGGCCTTCCGCGGGTTCAGCTCGGGGATCTCGAGCTCGAACAGGGCCTGCTGCGTCTGCCCGAGGTCGAGGCGCGCGCCCGACATGGCGATCGCGAGGTGCACGCGCTGCTCAGTGTCGAGCTTGGTCGTGTCGATCGCGAGGCCCGTCTCGAGGGCCTTCTCCGGGCGGCCGAGGCCGCGCTCGGAGTCGACCATGAGCGCGACGTGCCCCTCGAGCCCGCTCAGCCGGCGGTAGGTGCGCAGCTCGCGCAACGCGAGGGCGAAGTCGCCCGTGCGGTACGCGGTAATCGCGAGCGTCTCGCGGGCGACCGGGATCCGGCCGGCGCGGCGGCTCGCCGAGAGCGCGTGCTGGTGCGCGAGCTCGGGGTCGTCGTCGATGAGGAGCGCGACCATCGCGAGGTGACGGGAGACCCGCTCCTGCACGTCGGCCTGCAGCGTCTTGAGCTCGTTGCGGGCGGCGGGGTGGAGATCCCGCGCCTCGATGTCGTCGGGGATGATGGGGTCGCGGTGCTCCGCGCGGACCGGGCGCAGCTCGTGCTGCAGGCGCTCCGCCTCGGTGTACTCGCGGTCGCGGCCGCCGCGGTCGCTGCGACCGCCGCCGCGCGTGCCGCCACGGCCCTGGGCGCCGCGGTCGAAGCCTCGGTCGTCGCGGCGATCAAAGCCGCGGTCGGAGCCACGGTCGTCGCGGCGCGGGCGATCCCCCTGATAGCGGGGACGATCACCGTCGCGGCGAGGACGGTCGCCGTCGCGACGCTCGTAGCCACCCTCACGCTTCTGGTAGCCACCCTCGCGACGCGGACGCTCACCGTCGTAGCGGGGACGATCACCATCGCGACGCTGGTAGCCGCCCTCACGGCGGGGCCGGTCATCGCGACGCGGGCGATCGCCCTCGTACCGGGGACGATCACCGTCGCGACGCTGGAACCCGCCCTCACGCTTCTGGTAGCCGCCCTCGCGACGGGAACGGTCACCGTCGTACCGCGGACGTTCACCGTCGCGACGCTCGTAGCCGCCCTCACGTCGGGGCCGGTCATCGCGACGCGGGCGATCACCTTCGTACCGGGGACGATCACCGTCGCGGCGCTGGTAGCCGCCCTCGCGCTTCTGGTAACCACCTTCGCGCTTCTGGTAGCCACCCTCGCGGCGGGGACGCTCGCCGTCGGTGCGGGGCCGGTCGCCGTCACGGCGCTGATAGCCGCCCTCGCGGCGCGGGCGGTCGTTGCCGCCGCGCTGTCCGCGGCCGGCGTCGCCGCCGCGGTGGCCGTTGCCGCCTTTCCGGGGCCCGCGATCGGCTGAGCCGTCTCGCTCGGGTCGATCGTTCATGGGGTACCTCCTGAAGGGCGCTGTTCAAATATAAGTCTAGAAATGGTTCGAGGGCCGTACGGGGCTGCCAGCTGTGGCAATGCCCTGTACGACCCTCGATAAAAGGTGTCCGGCGGTGTCCTACTCTCCCACACCCTCCCGAGTGCAGTACCATCGGCGCAGTCAGTCTTAGCTTCCGGGTTCGGAATGTGACCGGGCGTTTCCCTGACGCTATAGCCGCCGTAACTCTATTAACATGTGACCACCCACCCCCCGGTAGGGGTTGGTGTGGCCGTACGTCAAGAACCACAAAGTGGACGCGATCATCGTTACTGATTATGTTATGCCCCCATCAAGTGGGGTAGAAATCAAGTCGTCGGCTTATTAGTACCAGTCAGCTCCACACGTTGCCGTGCTTCCACATCTGGCCTATCAACCCAGTCATCTACTGGGAGCCTCACACACACAAGGTGTAGGGAGATCTCATCTCGAGGCCGGCTTCCCGCTTAGATGCTTTCAGCGGTTATCCATCCCGAACGTAGCCAACCAGCCATGCCCTTGGCAGAACAACTGGCACACCAGAGGTCCGTCCAACCCGGTCCTCTCGTACTAGGGTCAGATCCTCTCAAATCTCCAACGCGCGCAGAGGATAGGGACCGAACTGTCTCACGACGTTCTAAACCCAGCTCGCGTACCGCTTTAATGGGCGAACAGCCCAACCCTTGGGACCAACTCCAGCCCCAGGATGCGACGAGCCGACATCGAGGTGCCAAACCATGCCGTCGATATGGACTCTTGGGCAAGATCAGCCTGTTATCCCCGAGGTACCTTTTATCCGTTGAGCGACAGCGCTTCCACAAGCCACTGCCGGATCACTAGTCCCGACTTTCGTCCCTGCTCGACCTGTCAGTCTCACAGTCAAGCTCCCTTGTGCACTTACACTCGCCACCTGATTGCCAACCAGGTTGAGGGAACCTTTGGGCGCCTCCGTTACTTTTTGGGAGGCAACCGCCCCAGTTAAACTACCCACCAGGCACTGTCCCAGAACCCGATCAGGGTCCGTAGTTAGATATCCAATATGACCAGAGTGGTATTTCAACAATGACTCCACAAGAACTAGCGTCCCTGCTTCACAGTCTCCCACCTATCCTACACAAGCCACACCGAACACCAATACCAAGCTGTAGTAAAGGTCACGGGGTCTTTCCGTCCTTCTGCGCGTAACGAGCATCTTTACTCGTACTGCAATTTCGCCGAGTTCACGGTGGAGACAGCTGGGAAGTCGTTACGCCATTCGTGCAGGTCGGAACTTACCCGACAAGGAATTTCGCTACCTTAGGATGGTTATAGTTACCACCGCCGTTTACTGGGGCTTAAATTCAAAGCTTCGACCAAGGTCTAACCTCTCCTCTTAACCTTCCAGCACCGGGCAGGCGTCAGTCCGTATACGTCCACTTGCGTGTTGGCACGGACCTGTGTTTTTAGTAAACAGTCGCTTCCCACTGGTCTCTGCGGCCACCACACCCTTTCGGAGTAAATCCTAATAAGTGGATGGCCCCCCTTCTCCCGAAGTTACGGGGGCATTTTGCCGAGTTCCTTCACCATGATTATCTCGATCTCCTGAGTATTCTCTACCTGACCACCTGAGTCGGTTTGGGGTACGGGCAACAGCAAACCTCACGTCGATGCTTTTCTCGGCAGCATAGGATCAATGACTTCCCCATACGGGTCCCCATCGCATCTCACCCTTCACGCGGGACGGATTTGCCTATCCCGCAGGCTACACGCTTAGCCCGGGACAACCATCGCCCGGGACCATCTACCTTCCTGCGTCACACCTCACGCTCACCACCCCAGTTCGGGTTCGCAGCCGCCACCCCACATCACCCGAAGGATCCGCGGAATATTGGATTGCTTAGCACTACTGGTTAGGTCTTTGACGGTTTACCGCCGGTACGGGAATATCAACCCGTTGTCCATCGACTACGCCTGTCGGCCTCGCCTTAGGTCCCGACTTACCCAGGGCAGATTAGCTTGACCCTGGAACCCTTGGTCTTCCGGAGGACGGGTTTCTCACCCGTCTTTCGCTACTCATGCCTGCATTCTCACTCGTGTGGCATCCACGACTGGATCACTCCGCCGCTTCACTCGCCACACGACGCTCTCCTACCCATCCGCACAACTGAACCACGAAGGCTTGTCTACATGCGAATGCCACAACTTCGGTGGTGTGCTTGAGCCCCGTTACATTGTCGGCGCGGAATCACTTGACCAGTGAGCTATTACGCACTCTTTCAAGGGTGGCTGCTTCTAAGCCAACCTCCTGGTTGTCACAGCAACTCCACATCCTTTTCCACTTAGCACACGCTTGGGGACCTTAGTTGGTGATCTGGGTTGTTTCCCTCTCGACTATGAAGCTTATCCCCCACAGTCTCACTGCTGCGCTCTGACTTACCGGCATTCGGAGTTTAGCTGACGTCAGTAACCTTGTAGGGCCCATCGGCCATCCAGTAGCTCTACCTCCGGCAAGAAACACGCAACGCTGCACCTAAATGCATTTCGGAGAGAACCAGCTATCACGAAGTTTGATTGGCCTTTCACCCCTATCCACAGCTCATCCCCTCAGTTTTCAACCTAAGTGGGTTCGGTCCTCCACGCGCTCTTACACACGCTTCAACCTGGCCATGGATAGATCACTTCGCTTCGGGTCTAGGACATGCGACTGAATCGCCCTATTCAGACTCGCTTTCGCTACGGCTACCCCACACGGGTTAACCTCGCCACATATCGCTAACTCGCAGGCTCATTCTTCAAAAGGCACGCCGTCACCAGAACAAGCTGGCTCCGACGGATTGTAAGCAAACGGTTTCAGGTACTCTTTCACTCCCCTCCCGGGGTACTTTTCACCTTTCCCTCACGGTACTAGTCCGCTATCGGTCATCTGGGAGTATTTAGGCTTATCAGGTGGTCCTGACAGATTCACACGGGATTTCTCGGGCCCCGTGCTACTTGGGATACACACCACGCGGTAAAACCATTTCGGATACGGGACTCTCACCCACTCCGGTCCGCCGTTCCAAGCGGTTCTCCTATAGCTTCACACTCACGCTCGAGAGTCAGCAGCCTCTCACGGCATGTCCCGCAACCCCATACATGCAACCCCTGCCAGGTATCACACATGCACGGTTTAGCCTCATCCGGGTTCGCTCGCCACTACTACCGGAATCACTGTTGTTTTCTCTTCCTGTGGGTACTGAGATGTTTCACTTCCCCACGTTCCCTCAACCCGCCCTATATATTCAGGCGGGAGTCACCAGGTACGCACGCGCCCTGGCGGGGTTTCCCCATTCGGAAATCCTCGGATCACAGCCCGTTTATCGGCTCCCCGAGGCTTATCGCAGATTACGACGTCCTTCTTCGGCTCCAGATGCCAAGGCATCCACCGTTTGCTCTTAGAAACTTGAAATCACATAAGTAATCAGAAACACACACCCACACAAATGCGGGCATGTGACCAATGAAATTTAGTATCTGCAACACCCCACCACCCCAAAAAGGCAATGCGATGTTGCGAAGATGCTCGCGTCCACTGTGTAGTTCTCAACGTACGGTCGATCCCGAACCCACGAACAACACGTTCCGTGACCCCGGGCCAGAAGTCTCAGTCCACACCCCACACAGGGATGCCGGCTGGTCCTCCAGGACCCAATAGTATGCACCCACGGCCACACCCCACACCATCCCAAACTTTCCCACCACTTACGCGGCGTACTCATCCAGAACCATGCAGAATCCAGCACTCATCAAATGTTCCACCCATGAGCGGCCAGCACCACACATTCGGTGATGATCTGACCATCCCTACAACCCCCAAAGGGGTTGAGTGCTCCTTAGAAAGGAGGTGATCCAGCCGCACCTTCCGGTACGGCTACCTTGTTACGACTTAGTCCTAATCACCAGTCCCACCTTCGACGGCTCCCCCCACAAGGGTTAGGCCACCGGCTTCGGGTGTTACCGACTTTCATGACTTGACGGGCGGTGTGTACAAGGCCCGGGAACGTATTCACCGCAGCGTTGCTGATCTGCGATTACTAGCGACTCCGACTTCATGGGGTCGAGTTGCAGACCCCAATCCGAACTGAGACCGGCTTTTTGGGATTCGCTCCACCTTACGGTATCGCAGCCCTTTGTACCGGCCATTGTAGCATGCGTGAAGCCCAAGACATAAGGGGCATGATGATTTGACGTCATCCCCACCTTCCTCCGTGTTGACCACGGCAGTATCCCATGAGTTCCCACCATAACGTGCTGGCAACATAGGACGAGGGTTGCGCTCGTTGCCGGACTTAACCGAACATCTCACGACACGAGCTGACGACAACCATGCACCACCTGTATAAGAGTGTCCAAAGAGTTCACCATTTCTGGCGCGTTCTCCTATATGTCAAGCCTTGGTAAGGTTCTTCGCGTTGCATCGAATTAATCCGCATGCTCCGCCGCTTGTGCGGGCCCCCGTCAATTCCTTTGAGTTTTAGCCTTGCGGCCGTACTCCCCAGGCGGGGAACTTAATGCGTTAGCTACGACACAGAACCCGTGGAACAGGCCCTACATCTAGTTCCCAACGTTTACGGCATGGACTACCAGGGTATCTAATCCTGTTCGCTCCCCATGCTTTCGCTCCTCAGCGTCAGTTACGGCCCAGAGATCTGCCTTCGCCATCGGTGTTCCTCCTGATATCTGCGCATTCCACCGCTACACCAGGAATTCCAATCTCCCCTACCGCACTCTAGCTTGCCCGTACCCACTGCAGGCCCGAGGTTGAGCCTCGGGTTTTCACAGCAGACGCGACAAGCCGCCTACGAGCTCTTTACGCCCAATAATTCCGGACAACGCTTGCACCCTACGTATTACCGCGGCTGCTGGCACGTAGTTAGCCGGTGCTTTTTCTGCAGGTACCGTCACTTTCGCTTCTTCCCTACTAAAAGAGGTTTACAACCCGAAGGCCGTCATCCCTCACGCGGCGTTGCTGCATCAGGCTTGCGCCCATTGTGCAATATTCCCCACTGCTGCCTCCCGTAGGAGTCTGGGCCGTGTCTCAGTCCCAGTGTGGCCGGTCACCCTCTCAGGCCGGCTACCCGTCGTCGCCTTGGTGAGCCATTACCTCACCAACAAGCTGATAGGCCGCGAGCCCATCCTCCACCGATAAATCTTTCCACCCACACACCATGCGGTGATGGGACATATCCAGTATTAGACACCGTTTCCAGCGCTTATCCCAGAGTGAAGGGCAGGTTGCTCACGTGTTACTCACCCGTTCGCCACTCATCCACCCGCAGCAAGCTGCAGGCTTCAGCGTTCGACTTGCATGTGTTAAGCACGCCGCCAGCGTTCGTCCTGAGCCAGGATCAAACTCTCCGTAAAAAACAAATGCAACCATCCAGCGGAATAAGCCAGACAACTGCGAGTTTGACCTGACAAACAAAACAAAACCATCAACCAACCCCCAAAAGGAGCCAGTACTGACGATCCGAATTATTCATCCAAAAAGGAATCTCCAACACCCGAAGGTGCCGGGGATAAAAAATTTGGCATTTGACAATCAAGTGCACACTATTGAGTTCTCAAAGACCAGACACCACCCGTCAACCCCCAACCAAGGCCTCCGAGAAGCAACCGTCTTACCGAAGCCTCATTCGGCTTCAGAAGCGCAAGCTAATGGCCGGACCGTTTCCCAGTCCGGCTGCGTCGCGCTGACAAGGGAATACATTACGCGGATCACCACCCCCCTGCAAGCTTCGCCCTGATCCCGGGCGTGTCGCCGCATGATTCCGCGGTTTTTGCTTTCGGCCCCCAATTGGACACCGCAGCGACAGCTGCCCGAAACCGGCCCGAAACTGCCTCGTCTCCCCGTCTGGGCCAGGATCCCGGGCGCGCCGCGCCCCTGTGGCGCCCCGCACACGCGCACTCACGCAGAAATCCGCGCTCGTTCCGTTCCTTTGGCAAGGAAACGTGTGAACGAGCGCGGATCTCGGAGCTACTGCAGACCGCCAGCGGGCCAGACCGCCAGCGGGCCAGCCCGCCAACGGGCCAGCCCGCCAACGGGCCAGCGACCCCCTACCCCCCGACGCGCAGCACCGAGGTCTCCTCGGCCCCGTCGAGCAGGTGCCCAACCGGCTCGGCGTCGCGGGGATCCCGCAGCCCGCCGGCGCGCGGCTTCCGCCCGAACGCGAGCATGAGCCCGAGGTAGAGGAGGAAGCTCACCGCGAAGGCGGGGATGTTCGCCCCGATCGGGCTCGGCGCGACATACGCGAGCACATAGGAGAGTGCGGCGCCGAACACCCACACCCCTACGGCCACCCAGTTGACGCCGCCCGTGTACCAGTAGCGGCTCTCGGGCCGCTCGTGCAGGATCTGCCGCGAGTAGCCCCGGCGCTTCAGCAGGTAGTAGTCGGCGATCATGATCGCGAACACCGGCACGAAGAACGCGCTGATGACGAACAGGAAGTCGGTGAACTGGTTGAGGAGCCCGAGGAAGGTCGAGCCGATCACCGAGATCACGCCGAGCACGAGCGCCGTCGGCAGGAACTTCAGGTGCCAGCGCGACTGCGCGTTCACGACCGAGGTCACCATGCCGAACACGACCATCGAGTTCGTCGCCATGACGGAGAGGAAGATCGCGATCCCCAGCGGCCAGCCGAACTCACCCACGATCACGGAGGGGTCGAACGGCGCGGCCTCGTGTCCGCGCAGGAGCACCGCGCTGAAGGCGACGAGTCCGAGGAACATCGCGATCGAGGTGGAGAGGGTGTAGCCGACGCCGGATCCCACGATCCCGGCGGTGCTGTTCTTCGCGTGCCGGTTCATGTCGGCCGAGAGCACCGTCCAGGAGATCGCGGTCGCGATCACCATGTCGAGGGTGATGAAGGGCGTGCCGCCGAGGGAGGCGTCGACCGGGATCGCGCCGAACTCCGCCGGGCTGAACGCCCCGAAGGCGGCCGCGAACACGAAGCCCATGACGATGAGGATCGCGAGCGCGAGCCAGGGCTCCACGCGGGAGATCCCGGTGTGGCCGAAGATCGCGAGCACGACTACGATGCCCTGGCAGATCGCGGAGAAGAGCATCGGGTTCGAGAAGCCGGTCGCCTCGTGCACGAGGTAGTTCACGGTGACGCCCGCGAGCATCGCCTGCACCCAGCTCCACCCCATGAGGATGATGAGGTTCGCCGCCGCGGGAATCACGCTGCCCCGGATCCCGAACGAGCCGCGCGTGAGCGCCATCGTCGGGAGGCCCGTGCGCGTCCCCATGTTGCCGACGAGCACGAGCACGACGACGCCGATGAGCGTGCCGAGCACGATCATGAGGCTCGCGGTCCCGAACGACACGGCGGGAACAAAGAGGGTGCCCGTGAGGAGCGTCGTCACGACGAGGTTCGCCGCGAGCCAGATCATCCCGATCCGGAGCAGGCCCTGCGTGCCGCGGACGGGCCCGGCGGAGTCGTCGTGGCCGTCGAGGTTGACGGCCATCGTTTCGGGGGTGCTCACGCTGCGGCCTCCTCGGCGGGGACGGTCGAGAGGTGCTCGTGGATCGCGACGAGTCCGGATCCCGCGTCGTCGACGCGGAAGATGATGCTCTCCCGCTCGACGTAGGAGTCGGGGCCGTCGGCCGAGTCGATGCTCGTCGCGACGGTGTGGCTGAACACGGCGCCGCCGGGGAACACCTGCACGAGGCGGTCGGTCGAGCTGCAGGCGGTGACCTTCCAGCCGCTCGCGAGCCAGCCGGCCCACAGCTGCTCGTAGGCGGCGCGGGAGTCGAGCCGCGCGGGTTCCGGGTGGAAGATGAATGACGCGTCGGGCGCGAAGCCCGCGAAGTAGGCCGCGGTGTCGGTCGCGGCGAAGGCCTCGATGATGGCGTCGGCCGCGGCGAGGACTTCGGCCTCGCTCGGCGTGCGTGTGGACATGGACGGGGACATCGGGGTACTCCTTTGGACTCGAGCCGGGGCTCGGAACTGCGGTGCGGGATCCGGATCCTGATCCGGGGCCCGAAAACACACAGCGATCCGCGTTGGCTCAGGTCGCCAGCTCGTGGCGGGACTGAACGAACGCGGATCGCTGGGGTGGTGCTGCGGGAAACGCTTGGGCGTTAGCCGCGCGCGGCCATGGCGCTCACGAGCTCGTACACGACGTGGCTCGCGGCGACCGCGGTGATCTGGGCGTGGTCATACGCGGGGGCGACCTCGACGACGTCGGCTCCGACGATGTTGAGATCGGCGAGCCCGCGGATGATGCGGAGCATCTCGCGGCTCGTGAGCCCGCCGGCCTCGGGGGTGCCGGTGCCGGGGGCGTGGGACGGATCGAGCACGTCGATGTCGATCGAGATGTAGAGCGGCTTGTCGCCGACGCGCGCGCGGATCTTGTCGAGCGCGGCGGGGACGCCGTTCTCCTCGACGAACTCGGTCGTGACGATCTGGAAGCCGAGCTCGACGTCGTCCTCGAGGTCGCCCTTGCCGTAGAGCGGGCCCCGGATGCCGCCGTGCATGGAGGCGGTCATGTCGATGAGGCCCTCCTCGGACGCGCGGCGGAAGGGGGTGCCGTGCGTCGTGGGGGCGCCGAAGTAGGTGTCCCACGTGTCGAGGTGCGCGTCGAAGTGGAGGACCGCGACAGGCCCGTGCTTCTTGTTGATCGCGCGCAGCAGCGGGAGCGCGATCGTGTGGTCGCCGCCGATCGTGACGATCTTGTCGACCTTCTCGCCGAGCTCGGTCGCGGCCGCGTCGATCTGGTCGACGGCCTCGGTGAGGTTGAAGGGGTTCGCGACGATGTCGCCGGCGTCGACGACCTGCTTGAGGGCGAACGGAGACACGTCCTGCGCGGGGTTGTACGGGCGGAGCAGGCGCGATGCCTCACGCACGTGCGCGGGGCCGAAGCGGGCGCCGGGGCGGAAGCTCACGCCGGTGTCGAAGGGCACACCCACGACGGCGATGTCTGCCGCGGGCACATCCTCGATCCGCGGCAGCTTGGCGAAGGTCGCGATCCCCGCGTAGCGCGGCGTCAGGCTCGCGTCCACCGGGCCCTGAGGCGTGTGATCTGACACAATTCCCCCTTTGTCAGGTAAGTTTTCAATTAGTAAACAAGTGAGTCCTGTGAGTGAACTCAGCTCTCACTATAGGCTGGTCCCGCGGCCCGGTCAACGCGACGCCACGCGGCGCCGGATCGCAGCGATCACCTTCCGATCGTCCCGTCGAGAGGCACACTATGCGAGCGATTCACCCCACAGCCGCGGAGGCCCCCGTGCGGATCGGGGCGCGGCTGCGCGCCTCACGCAGGGCCCAGAGCCTCACACTCGAGCAGCTCGCCCAGGCGAGCGGGCTCACGAAGGGCTTCCTGAGCCGGATCGAGCGCGACGACACCCTGCCGAGCGTGCCGACACTCGTGCAGATCTGCCAGGCGCTCTCGCTCCCGATCGGGAGCCTCTTTGAGGAGCCCGACGTGCAGAAGATCGCCGTCGCGGACGCGCCGCGCATCAACATGGGCGGGGTCGGCGCCGACGAGCGCCTCGTCACCCCGCGCTCGGAGGAGAACGTGCAGGTGCTCCGCTCCACCCTCGCCCCCAACGCGAACGGCGGCGACGACCTCTACACCGTCAACTGCACGGTCGAGGCGCTCCTCGTCTTCTCGGGCGCGGTCGAGGTCGTGTTCGCCGACCGCCTGATCGTGGCCGCGGCGGGCGACACCCTGACGTTCCCGGGGCGCACCCCTCACACCTGGCGCACGGGTCCCGAGGGCGCCGAGATCGCGTGGGTGCTCGTGCCCGCGGCGTGGAGCGGATCGGCGTGAGCGGCGTGGCGAACGAGCGACCCGTCACGATCGTCACGGGCGGGAGCCGCGGGATCGGCGCCGCCGTGGCGCGGCGCCTCGCGGCCGACGGTCACGACCTCTTCCTCACCTACCGCGAGCGCGCCGCCGAGGCCGAGCGGGTCGCGGCCGCGTGCCGCGAGCTCGGCGCGCGCGTCGAGCTCGAGCGGATCGACCTTTCCGATCTCGACCGCGCCGAGGGACTCGTCGGCCGCGCCGTCGCGGCGATGGGCGCCGTCACGGGGCTCGTCAACAACGCCGGGATCACAGGCCGCATCGGGGGCTTCCTCGACGCCCCGCGCGACGAGATCGAGGCGGTCTTCCGCCTGAACACGCTCTCGCAGATCCTCGTCACCCAGGCCGCGCTCGCCCACATGTCGACGGCGCGGGGCGGCCGTGGCGGCGCGATCGTCAACGTCTCGAGCAGCGCCGCGTCGCACGGGGCCGGCGGCGTCTACATCCCCTACGCGATGAGCAAGGCCGCGACGAACGCCCTGACGCTCGGCGCGAGCAGGGAGTTCGCCGCCCAGGGCGTGCGCGTCAACACGGTCTCCCCC
The DNA here is from genome assembly GCF_050310065.1 of Leucobacter luti. Classification (GTDB taxonomy): domain Bacteria; phylum Actinomycetota; class Actinomycetes; order Actinomycetales; family Microbacteriaceae; genus Leucobacter; species Leucobacter luti_B. The sequence continues at coordinate 2,881,409 of NZ_CP190007.1, forward strand.
GGCACGACCGACACCGAGATCCACGCGGCCGGCGGCCAGCCGAACGCCGTGACCGAGCGCGCCGGCCGGATCCCGATGGGCCGCGCCGGCCGCCCCGAGGAGGTCGCGGCCGCCGTCGCCTACCTCATGAGCGACGAGGCCAGCTACACGACGGGCGCCGAGATCAAGGTCACGGGCGGGAGCTGAGGCCGGGGCGCTCGGCCGCCCCGCTCTCCTCGCTCTCCCCGCTCTCCCACGCCGAGTAGGCGTCGCCGCGGCGATCCGCGAGATAGTCGGCGGTGCCAGCGGCGATCGGCGCGGGATCCGGGATCTCCGCGAGCAGCAGCTCGGGGCCCGCACCGGCCGCGGCGAGCACGCGCCCCTCGCGGCCCGCGACAATGCTGAGCCCAGCAAAACCTGCGGCCGGATCCGCCCCGGCATCGGCCGCCCGCGCGTGATCCGCGTAGGCCACCACGAGCGCGTTCTCCGCGGCCCGCGCCCGGATCAGGACCTCGGGCACGTAGGCGGAGTTGCCGTCGATCGCGGTCGGCACGAGCAGCAGGTCGGCGCCGCGCTCCGCGAGGAAGCGGGCGGGCTCCGGGAACTCAATGTCGTAGCAGATCTGGAACGCGACGCGGCGGCCGTTCCAGTCGGCGACCGCGGGGGCGAGATCCGGGGCGGCCGGCGCGAAGGCGAGCGGCTCCTCGTCGCCCCACAGGTGCACCTTCTCGTAGCGCAGCACCTCGGCTCCCGCGGCGTCCCACAGGCCGGCCGCGATCGCGAAGCTGCCGTCCGGGCGCGCGAGCGGGAAGCTCGCGGCGACCGCGATCCCGGATCCCGCCGCGAGCTCAGCGAGCCGCCGCGGGATCGCCTCGACCCGCTCGGGGGTCAGCCAGCCCGCGAGCTCGCGCGGGGCGTAGCCACTGACGAAGAGCTCAGGCGTGAGCAGGAGTTCCGCGCCGGCGGCGCGCGCCTCGGCCGCGGCGTCCCGGACGGCCCCGAGGTTCGCCTCGATGTCGAGCGGGGCCGCCTCGGCCTGCAGGAGTGCGATCTTCACCTGGGATTCCTCTCACACAGCGCGCCGGCCCGGCGCATCATTCTTCGTCGCCGTCGCCGTCGAACAAGATCACCGTGCGGGTCCGCTCGCCGCGCCGCATCGCGTCGAAGGCATCGTTGACATCATCCAGTGTTGCACGCGCGCTGATCAGCCCGTCGAGCGGCAGCTCCCCCGCGAGGTACGCGTCGGCGATCCGCGGAAAGTCGCGCGCGGGCACGAGCCCACCGTAGTTCGAGCCGATGATCGTCTTGCCGTCGTAGGCGAGCTGCAGTCCGTCGATCCGGAGCTCCTGGCCCTCGGGAGGCAGGCCGACGAAGACCGCGCGGCCGCCCGGCCTGATGAGGTCGGGAAGCTCCTGCATGGTCTGGACGCGGCCGATGGCCTCGAACGCCACGTTCGCCCCGCCGCCCGTGAGCTCGGCGACCCCGGCCGCGAGGCCTGCGCCGGCGAGGAGCCCGTGGGTCGCGCCGGCGCGGCGAGCCTCCGCGAGCTTCTCCCCCGAGACGTCGACCGCGATGATGGGGTTCGCCCCGGCGAGCCTGAGCGCGGAGATGATCGACATCCCGACCCCGCCCGCGCCGACCACGACGGCCGACTCCCCCGGCTGCACCGCGGCGTTGTTCGCGACGGCCCCGAAGCCGGTGCCGGCCGAGCAGCCGATCAGGCTCGCGACGTCGAACGGCACCCGGTCGTCCACCTTGATCGCGGCGAAGTCGGGTACGACGATGCACTCGCTCATCGCGCCGACCGCGAGATACGGCCACGCCTCCGCGCCGTCAGCGTCGTGCCAGCGGGTCGTGCCGTCGGGCAGCTGCGAGTCGTTCGAGCGAACGCGCGTGCAGGCCCACGGCTTGCCGCCCGTGCACTCGGCGCAGCGCTGGCACGCCTGATGCCAGGCGACGATGACGTGGTCCCCGGGAGCCAGATCCCGCACCCCCTGGCCGATCGCCTCGACGACGCCGGCCGCCTCGTGCCCCATGACCGCGGGCATCGGCACCTGCCACTCGCCGTCGATCACGTGCCGGTCGGAGCCGCACACCCCCGCCGCGCGCACCCGGATCCGGACCTCGCCGTGCGCCGGCGGGTCCAGGCGGAGCTGCTCGACCGCGAGCCGGCCGTCGGGATCCCCCCGGTAGACCGCCGCACGCACCTGGAGCTGTTCCGTCATCGTTACTTCCTTCCGGCGGCCGCGAAGAGGTCAGGCTGCCCGTACGCGCCGCGGCCACGCCGCACATACAGGAGGGTGTTGAGCACCAGGTAGCAGACGATCGCGATGAGCACCGCGGGGATCGTGGCGGTCGCGTAGCGGAATATCCCCTGCGTCTCGAGTGTGATCGGGTTGTACACCCAGAGATAGAACGCCGAGGAGATCGCGACCGAGAGGAGCGCGGCGACGTTCACCCCGCCGGTGAAGCGGAGCGGATCCTGCGGGCCAGACGCGTAGAGCGCGCGGAGCGGCACGACCTGGCGGCGGAGGATGAAGTAGTCGGCGATGATCACGCCGCAGAGCGCCGCGATGAACGCCCCCGAGACCACGACGAAGGTCATGAACTGCTCGTACATGAAGGCGGGGAAGAAGCTCAGCACCGCGGGCAGCGCGAGGAACGCCGCCGCGAGGAGCGGCCAGCGCATCCGCGAGAGGGCCTTGCCGCTCGACTGCTTCACCGCGAGCACCGTCGAGTAGGCGATGGACGCCATGCTCGTCACGTTCGCGAAGCCGACGAACAGCAGCGTCAGCACGCCGAGCACGGGGCCTCCGAGCGGCACCATCCAGGTGGTCGGATCCGCCTCGCCGAGCAGGAGACCCGCCGCCATGCCGACGATCTGCGCGACGACGGTGCCGACGAGGATCCCCAGATAGGAGGGCCAGAGCGCCGCGCGCGGGCCGCGGGTCAGCCGCGACAGCGTGCCCATGACCGGCCACCACGAGAGGCCGGCGCCCAGGTTGAACTCGACGGCCATCATGAAGTTCAGCTGCTCGTCGGGGAAGGGCGCGACGGGCTCGGCCGCGAGCAGCTCGCCCCAGGTGAACTGGGTCATGAGCAGCACCATCATGAGCGCGACGATCACGAGGAGGCCGGGCGCGACGAAGCGATTCAGCTTGCTGATCGTCACGGGACCGCGCGCGAGGACGATCCAGCCGACGAAGATCGCCAGGAGCGCGAACACCGTGACGAGCGGGCCGAACTGATCGAAGCTCGTGCCGAACGCCTGGTTCGAGATCTCGGAGAACGCCCGCCCGAACATAACGCCGAGCAGCGAGGTCCAGCCCATCTCGATCAGCAGGACGATGACGAAAACCACGATCCCGACGCCCACGATGCCGAAGACCGACTTCAGGGCGCGGTACTGCTCCACGCCGAGGCGCTGGCTCAGCACGACGCTGCCGAGCGCCATGATCGCGAGCCCGATGCTGTTGCCGATGAGCATCGCGGCGATGCCGTCGGTGAAGCCGACGAGCAGCACGGTCGAACCGCCGGTGAGGAAGGCCCACGTGGCGATCGCGAGGCTCAGGGTCACCCAGCTGAAGTCGCCGGCGCTCCAGCTGCGTTCCCGCTTGAGGAGCGGGAAGGAGCCGTAGGTCGCCTCCTTGGCGACGTCCTGCTCGGCACTCTGCTTCGTCGCCGCCGGCTGCTTGCCTGCCGCGCTCACAGTGCGACACCCAGGACGGAAAGCGCCACGATCGCCGCGGCGACGCCGAAGAAGAGGGCGAGGCTGCGGCCGCTGAGCGCCGCGTGCACGGGATCCCCCGTCTCGTTCGCCTCGATCTCGGCGAGGCGCCGTTCAAGTTCCTGTTCGAGCTCAGTGTCAAGCTCTGTCGATGCTGCCATCGGGGTCCGACCTCCTTGTGAGTCCCACCATCACTCCTGTGTAATTCCAGGTCAGCCTAGGGATCCGTGCCGGGGTCAAGCAAACGAAACCGCAGGGCGATCCGGCAGATTCTGCGATTTTGCATCCGTTTGCACCACAATGCGAATGAAACGGGATCACGAGAGCCTGAATCATGCCAAAATGACCAGCATGCCCCAGCGAGAATTGGTGCCCCGGGCGCGTGACATCGAGGAGTTCGACGAGCTCCGCGCCCACGTCTTCCGCGAGCTGCGAGCCGACGGCCGCGCGAGCCTCGCGCGAATCGCGCAGCGCCACGGCGCCACCAGACGACAGGTCACGCAGATCGTGCAGCAGGCCCTCGCGAGGGGCGAGCTCCGGATCACGGTCTCCATCAGCCCGGACCTGCTCGGCCACGAGCGCTTCGCCTACCTGCAGATCGACGTCGACGGGCCCATCGATCCGGCCCGCCGCGCCCTCTGCGACATGCCGGAGACCACGTTCGTTGCCGAGATCAGCGGAAACTACGCGATCGACGCCGAGCTGCGGGTGGGCGCCGACCCGCACCTGCGCACCACCGTCGACCGGATCCGGCAGCTCCCGCACGTCCGCGAGGTGCGCCTGCACCTCTACGAGAGCATCGAGGTCAACCTCTTCTCCCCGCTCCGCACCGGCAGGGTCACGCTCCGGATCGACGACGCGGATCGCGCGATCGTGCGGCGGCTCCAGGAGGACGGGCGCGCGACGTTCGGGGAGCTCGGCGAGGCCGCGGGGATCTCGCCCAGCGGCGCCCGCCTGCGGCTCGGCCGGCTCACCCGGAACGGCGCCGTCAAGGTCGTCGGCATCCCCGCCCGCGGGAGCGGCCACGAGGCTCCAACGCTCGGCGTCGGCGTGCAGGTGCACGGGAGCGTGTCGCATGCGCTCGCGCGGATCCGCGAGCTCGAGCCGGAGTTCGTCGCGATCGCGGCCGGCGGATTCGACCTCATCGTGACGCTCTCCGCCGACAGCAACGAGCAGCTCCTCGCGCTCGCCGACCGGCTCCGCTCGCTCCCCGAGGTCGCCCGGATCCAGTCGTGGGCGAACCTGCGGATCCTGAAGGAGCAGTACGGCGAGGGCGACCGGATCCCGGGATCCGGCGCTGGGCCAGGATCCGGCGCCGGGCCCGGATCCGGATCGGGATCCGGCGCCGGGCCGCGCTAGGCGGCGACGACCCCCGCGAGCGTCTTCTTGCCGCGCCGGAGCACGGCGTGGGAGCCGTGCAGGAGATCGTCGGCGGCGAGCGCCTGATCCTCGGCCGTGACCTGGACATTGTTGATGTAGACGCCGCCCTGTGCGATGGCGCGGCGCGCCTCGCCCAGACTCTTCACGAGCTCGGCGTCGACGAGCAGCTGCGCCACGAGCGCGCCTTCCCCGCCCCGGGCCTGCGGAAGCGCCTCGAGCGCGGCGGCGAGCGTCGCGGCGTCGAGGGCCGCGAGATCGCCGCGACCGAAAAGCGCCTCGGACGCGTCGATCGCGCCCTGCGTCGCCTCGGCGCCGTGCACAAGGGTCGTCACCTCGACCGCGAGCCGCTTCTGCGCGGCGCGCTTGAAGGGCTCCTCGGCGACCTGGCGCGCGTAGTCCTCGATCTCGGCGCGGCTCAGGAACGTGAACACCTTGAGGCGATCCACCACGTCGGCGTCAGCCTGGTTGAGCCAGAATTGGTAGAAGGCGTAGGGCGAGCACATCTCGGGGTTCAGCCAGATCGCGTTGCCCTCGCTCTTGCCGAACTTCGTGCCGTCGGCGTTCGTGATGAGCGGGGTGCCGATCGCGTGGGCCGACTCGCCCTCGACCTTGCGGATCAGCTCGGTGCCGCTCGTCAGGTTGCCCCACTGGTCGCTTCCGCCCGACTGCAGGCGGCAGCCGTACTGGCGGAACAGCTCGAGGAAGTCGAGGCCCTGCAGGATCTGGTAGCTGAACTCGGTGTAGCTGATGCCCTCGTCCGAGTTCAGGCGCTTCGCCACGATGTCCTTCTTGATCATCGTGCCGACCCGGAAGTGCTTGCCGATCTCGCGCAGGAAGTCGATCGCCGAGAGCGGCGCCGTCCAGTCGAGGTTGTTGACGAGCCGCGCGGCGTTGTCACCCTCGAAGCTCAGGTAGCGGGACACCTGCTCGCCGAGCGACTCGACCCACTGGGCCACGGTCTCGCGCGAGTTCAGGGTGCGCTCGGCGGTCGGGCGCGGGTCGCCGATGAGGCCGGTGGATCCGCCGACGAGGCCGAGCGGGTGGTGGCCCTTGAGCTGGATCCGGCGCATGAGCAGGAGCTGCACCAGGTGGCCGAGGTGCAGGCTCGCGGCCGTCGGGTCGAAGCCGCAGTAATACGTGAAGGGATCGCCCTCGAGGAGCTCGGAGAGCGCCTCGGGGTCGGTCGAGACGTGGATGAGGCCGCGCCACTCGAGCTCTTCCCACAGGGTGGCGAAGGTCTCGTCGTTGTGCTGGGCGGCCAGGAGCTCGGTGCGATCATTCACTGCAGACACGCCTGCCATCGTACCGCGCCCGCTCCGCTCCCAGACTCACCGCCCCTCCCCACCTTGCCGGTTCTGCCCCACCTGCGGTGTTTATCGCGGATAAATCGCACATCGAGCGCAGAACCGGCAAGGTGGGCGGGGGTGTTGGGGCGGCTAGGCGCGGAATTCCTTGATGCGGGTTGCCAGAGTCGCGAGCTGCTCGTCGACCCGGACGCGCGCCGTGCCGCCGGCGCCCGTGCGCGAGTTGACGGAGCCCTCGATCGTGAGCACGTCGCGCACGCCCGGGGTCAGGTGGGGCGACACCTCCGCGAGCTCCGCGTCGCTCGGCTCGTGCAGCTCGATCCCGCGCTCCTCGCAGTACCGCACGAGCTCCCCCGAGATCTCGTGCGCGTCCCGGAAGATCACGCCCTGCTTCACGAGCCACTCCGCGACGTCGGTCGCGAGCGAGAAGCCCTGCGGCGCGAGCTCCGCCATGCGGGCGGTATCGAAGCTCATGGTCGCGACCATCCCGGTGAAGGCGGGCAGCAGCACCTCGAGCTGCGCGACCGAGTCGAAGATCGGCTCCTTGTCCTCCTGCAGGTCGCGGTTGTACGCGAGCGGCATCCCCTTCAGCGTCGCGAGCAGCCCGGTCAAGTTCCCGATCAGGCGCCCGGACTTGCCGCGCGCGAGCTCCGCGATGTCGGGGTTCTTCTTCTGCGGCATGATCGACGAGCCCGTCGAGTAGCCGTCGTGCAGCCGCACGAAGCCGAACTCCTTCGTGTTCCAGATGATGATCTCCTCGCTCAGGCGGGAGAGATCGATCCCGATCTGCGCGCAGATGAACGCGAACTCCGCGACGACGTCGCGCGCCGCGGTGCCGTCGATCGAGTTCTCGAGCGGATCGCCGAGGCCGAGCTCCTCGGCCACGAGCCGCGGATCGAGCCCGAGCGAGGATCCGGCGAGCGCTCCCCCGCCGTAGGGCGAGGCGCTCGCGCGCACCGACCAGTCGCGCAGCCGCTCGAGGTCGCGCACGATCGGCCAGGCGTGGGCCGCGAGCTGGTGCGCGAGGAGCACCGGCTGCGCGTGCTGCAGGTGGGTGCGACCGGGCAGGATCGCCTCCGGGTGCTTCCCCGCCTGCTCCGCGATCGCGTCGAGCAGGTCGAGCAGCATGCCCCGGATCACCGCGGTGTGCTCGAGCAGGTAGAGCCGGACCAGCGTCGCGATCTGGTCGTTTCGGCTGCGGCCAGCGCGCAGCTTGCCGCCGAGCTGCACGCCGACGATCTCGATGAGCAGGCGCTCGAGCGCCGAGTGCACGTCCTCGTCGTCCTCGGCGGGCACGGCGCGGCCGTCGGCCACGCGGGCGGCGAGCTCGTCGAGCCCGGCGCGCATGTCGCGCAGCTCGTCGGCCGTGAGGTACCCGGCGGCGGCGAGCGCCGTCGCGTGCGCCTTCGAGCCGCGAATGTCGTAGTCCGCGAGCACCCAGTCGAACTGCGTCGACTTCGAGAGTGCCGCGAGCGCGGGCGACGGCCCGCTCGCGAATCGCCCGCCCCACAGCGCTCCGGCCTCGGCGGCGCGGTTGCCGTGCTCGTCCGTTCCGGCGCCTTCGGCCGGGTTGCCTGCGGGGGAATTCACGTTCGCGTCAGTCACCCCTCAAGACTAGCCTGGCCGGGCCCTGGATCCGGATCAGCCCTGCGCGAGCAGCCAGGCCATCAGGGCCTTCTGCGCGTGCACGCGGTTCTCGGCCTCGTCCCACACGACGCTCTGCGGGCCGTCGATCACCTCGGGGGCGACCTCGTACTCGCGATACGCGGGGAGGCAGTGCAGGAAGATCGCGTCGGGCTTCGCCTCGGACATCAGCTCGGGGGTCACGCGGTACGCCGCGAAGGTGCTGATCCGGGCGGCCTTCTCGGCCTCCTGACCCATCGACACCCAGGTGTCGGTGATCACGACGTCGGCGCCGCGCACGCCCTCTGCCGGGTCCGTGAAGAGCTCGACGCTGCCGCCCGTCTCGGCGGCGATCCGGCGCGCGTCCTCGATGATGTCTGCGCGCGGGTGGTAGCCCTCGGGGCCCGCGACCCGGATGTGCATGCCCGCGGTCGCGAACCCGAGCAGGTAGGAGTGGCCCATGTTGTTCGCCGCGTCGCCGACGTACGTCGCGACCAGGCCCTTAAGCTCGCCCTTCTGCTCGCGGATCGTCTGCAGGTCCGCGAGGATCTGGCAAGGGTGGAAGTCGTCGGAGAGCGAGTTGATGACCGGCACGGTCGCGCTCCCCGCCATCTCCTCGAGACCCGCGTGATCGTAGGTGCGCCACACGATCGCGGCGACCATGCGCGAGAGCACCTTCGCGGTGTCGGAGATCGACTCCTTCGCGCCGAGCTGGGCCTCGCCCGGGTTCACGATGATCGGCTGGCCGCCGAGTTCCGCCGTGCCCGCCGCGAAGCTGAAGCGCGTGCGCGTCGAGGTCTTGTCGAAGAAGATCGCGACGGAGCGCGGGCCCTCGAGCGGTCGCTCCGAGAACGGCTCGCGCTTCAGTCGCGCGGCGAGCTCGAGCACCTCGCTCTGCTCGGCGGGGCTCAGATCATCGTCTCGGAGAAAGTGTCGCGTCACCTGACTAGCTTATCCCCGGTCCGGTGCCGGGATCCGGGGGCGGGCCCGGATCCGGATCGGGATCCGGATTCCGGTCGCGATCCGGATCCTGATCCCGATTCCGATCCTCATCCCGATCCCCAGCCTTGCCGCCCCGGCGCTGTGGCAGAGTGGGAACACTGGAACGGACGACCCCGGAGGTGACCATGCGGGTTGCGGCGGCTTTTCTCGCGGACGCGGCGAACGTGCGAGAGGGAACGCTCGGCGTGCTCTCCGGCTTCATCAACACGATCAACCGCGCCGAGTACCCGGCGAAGCTCGGCGCCTCGCTCGTAGTCGTGGTCGAGTACGACGAGGACGAGGCCCGCCGCGGCAACGCCGAGCGCTCGTTTCGCGCGCGCTGCGAGCCGGCGGTCGGGGGCGGCGAGATCTTCGCCGTCGACGGCACCTTCAGCCTCGGCGGCAGCAGCGACTCCTTCGGCTACATCCCGATGATCTTCGATCTGCAGGAGGCACAGGTCCCGATGGCGGGCACGTACCGCATCATCTTCGAGGGCACGGGCCTCGAGCGCGTCGACGTCCGCTTCTACGCGAACTCGACCTCGATGCCCGACATCGAGGCCGCCAGCGCCCCCGGGGCAAACGAGTGAGCGGGATCCCGCCGCTCGTCGCATTCGACCTCGACGATACGCTCGCGCCGTCGAAGTCCCCGGTCGAGCCGCGCATGCTGGCGGCGTTCGCGGGGCTGCTCGCGCGCACCCAGGTCGCCGTCATCTCGGGCGGCAACTTCGAGCAGTTCCAGGCGCAGCTGCTCGACCGGCTCGACGCGCACGCCGGGCTCTCCGAGGAAGCACTCACTCGCCTCCACCTGCTGCCGACCTGCGGCACCCGCTACGAGCGGCGCGAGAACGGCGCGTGGGCGACGGTCTACCGCGAAAACCTTTCCCCCGATGAGCGCGATGCCGCGATGGCCGCGCTGCGCACGTCGGCCGAGCGGCTCGGGCTCTGGGAGCCGGAGCCCTGGGGCGAAATCCTCGAGGATCGCGGCTCGCAGGTCACCTTCTCCGCGCTCGGGCAGCGGGCGCCCGTCGCCGCGAAGCAGGCCTGGGATCCGGACGGCTCGCGCAAGAACGCGCTGCGGGCCGCGGTCGCGGAACTGCTGCCGGCGCTCGAGGTGCGCAGCGGCGGCTCGACGTCGGTCGACATCACGCGGCGCGGGATCGACAAAGCGTACGGCATGCGGAAACTCGAGGCCGCGACGGGGATCCCACTCGCGTCGATGCTCTTCGTCGGCGATCGCCTCGATCCCGACGGCAACGACTACCCGGTGAAGGCGCTCGGCGTGCCCTGCCGCGCGGTCGAGGGCTGGGAGGATACGGCCGCGTTCCTGGAGGAGCTCCTCGCCGACTGAGCGCGGCGGCGCTGTCGCTGGCTGGCCCCGGGGCCTGAGCCCCGGACTTGAGTTGACCCAAACTCTCCCCTGGAACGCAGAATGCGTCACTTTGGGTCAACTCAACCGCGGGCCCGCCCGCAGGATCCGGCAGCGGACCCTTGAGTTGACCCAAACTCTCACCTGGAACGCAAAATGCGACACTTTCGGTCAACTCAACCCGGCGGGCGGCGGCGGCGGACGGCGGCGGCGGGCGGCGGCGCGGGCGGCGGGCGGGCGGCGGGAGCCGCGGAAACGCCAAGGTCCCCTCGTCCGGAGGGGCGAAGGGACCTCAGCGGAGGAGGGGCGGGCTACGCCTCGACCTGCTTCGGCGCGGGGTCGCGCACGAGGCCGAGCGTCTCGGCGGTCTCGGCGAGCGACTTCGCGGCGGCGGCGGGATCGTGGTTGACGCCCTCGCCAAACGACGGCACCTGCTCCTGGAAGGTCTTGCGCCAGGAATTCTCGAACTGCTCCGGGAAGCACTTCTGCAGCACGCCGAGCATGGCGTGCACCGCGGTCGAGGCCCCGGGCGAGGCGCCGAGGAGGCCGGCGATCGTACCGTCGGCGCCGGTGATGACCTCGGTGCCGAACTGGAGGATCCCGCCCTTCTCGGGGTCCTTCTTCATTACCTGCACGCGCTGACCTGCGGTGATCATCTCCCAGTCCTCGGTGCGGGCCGTCGGCATGTACTCGCGGAGCGTGTCCATCTGCTTCTCGCGGCTCGCGAGGAGCTCGCCGAGCAGGTACTTCTCGAGCGACCACTGCGTGAGGCCAACCTTGATCATGGGGCCGAGGTTGTGGAGGCGGATCGACCCGGGCAGATCCCACCACGAGCCCTTCTTGAGGAAGTTCGGGCTGAAGCCGGCGTAGGGCCCGAAGAGGATGGCCTCCTTGCCGTCGACGACGCGGGTGTCGAGGTGGGGCACCGACATCGGGGGCGCGCCGACCGCGGCCTTGCCGTACACCTTCGCCTTGTGCTCGCGCACGATCTCGGGGTTGTCCGTCTTCAGGAATTTGCCGCTGATCGGGAATCCGCCGAAGCCCTTGATCTCGGGGATCTTCGAGGACTGCAGCAGGTGGAGGGCCCCGCCGCCCGCGCCGACGAAGACGAACTTCGCGTTGACCACGCGGCGGCCGTAGCCCGAGCGGTTGCGGGTGAAGACGTCCCAGGTGCCGTCTGAGCGGCGGCGAAGCTTGCGCACCTCGGTGCCGAGGTTCAGCTTCGCTCCCTCGCGCACGAGGTGGTCAATGAGCTGGTGGGTGACGGCACCAAAGTCGACGTCGGTGCCGCTCTCGGAGCGGGTGGCCGCGAAGACCTGGTCCTTGGCGCGTCGGTCGATGAGAAGGGGAGCCCACTCGGCGATGACCTCGGGATCGTCGCTGAACTCGAGGTCAGCGAACAGGGGTTCCTTCTTCAGGAGCTCGTAGCGGCGACGCAGGTAGTCGACGTTTGCCTCACCGGTGACGAAGGTCATGTGCGGGGTCGGGTTGATGAAGGACGACGGCTCGCGCAGGATCCCGCGCTTGACGAGCGTCGACCACCACCTGCGCGACAGCTGGAACTGCTCGTTGATCTCGATCGCCTTCGCGGCCGACAGACTTCCGTCCTTGCCCTCGGGCATGTAGTTGAGTTCGCAGAGCGCGGCGTGCCCCGTGCCCGCGTTGTTCCACGCGTTGGAGCTCTCGGTCGCGACCTGCGTGCGCGACTCGAAGATCTCAATGGACCAATCGGGCTGCACCTCCTTGATCAGGGTGCCCAGGGTGGCGCTCATGACACCACCGCCGATCAGGACGACGTCTACCGTGTTCTTACTCACGGGAGGCAAGTCTACTCGCCATTTCCAGGAACGTTGTGCGGCTCCCTGACCGCCCCCTGGGCGCCATGTGCCATGTCAAAGTCCCGCATTCTTCCTGGCCAGATCGAGTGTCTCGGATCCGGCGTCGACAATGCGCGCGTAGCCCAACCGCCTCGCCTCGCCCGCCCGCTGCGCCCCGCCGACGACGGGCCGCACCTCGCCCGCGAGGCTGATCTCGCCGAAGGCCGCGAGATCGTGAGGGAGCGGCCGATCCGTAATGGCCGACAGGATCGCGAGGGCGATCGCGAGATCCGCGGCGGGTTCTGCGAGTTTGACCCCTCCGACCGTCGACACGTACACGTCCTGGTCGTGGATCCTGGCGCCCGCCCTGCGCTCGAGCACGGCGAGGATCATTGCGACCCGCGAGGGGTCAACCCCGCTCGTCACCCGCCGCGGGTTCGGCGTCGCGCTCTTCGCGACGAGCGCCTGCACCTCGACGGGGAGCGCGCGCCGCCCCTCCATCGCGACCGTGGCGCACGTGCCGCTCACGGGAGCAGTCGCGCGGCTGAGGAACAGCCCGCTCGGATCCGGGACCTCCGCGATGCCGCGATCCGTCATCTCGAAGCACCCGACCTCGTCGGTCGGGCCGTATCGATTCTTCAGCGTGCGCAGGAAGCGGAGCGCGGTCTGCCGGTCGCCCTCGAAGTGGCACACGACGTCGACGAGGTGCTCGAGCAGCCGGGGGCCGGCGACCGATCCGTCCTTCGTAACGTGGCCGACGAGGATCACGGGCGTGCCCCGCTCCTTCGCGACCCGGATCAGGGCTGCGGCGACCTCGCGCACCTGGGAGGGCCCACCGGGCGAACCATCGACCTGGTCGCTCGCGAGCGTCTGCACCGAGTCGACGATCACGAGCTCGGGATCCACCGCCGCGATGTGCCCCAGCACGGTCGCGAGGTCGGTTTCGCTCGCGAGGAACAGCGTGTCGTGCAGCGCTCCCGTGCGCTCCGCGCGCATCCGGATCTGCCCCGTTGACTCCTCGCCGCTCGCGTACAGCACCTTCGCCCCGGTCGAGGCGGCCCGGGCCGCCGCGTCGAGCAGCAGGGTCGACTTGCCGACCCCCGGCTCCCCGGAGAATAGGATCGCGGCACCGGGGACCACCCCTCCGCCGAGCACCCGGTCGAGCTCGCCGATGCCCGTCTGTCGGTGCCGCACCGCGTCGCCCCGGAGCTCCGTGATCGGGCGCGCCTCGCGGCCGGCGCCCGGCGCCACCACCTGCGTCGTGCGCGCGAGCGAGGCGCCGGCCCTCGCCCGCTCCTCAACCGTGCCCCACTGCTGGCACTCGCCGCAGCGGCCGACCCACTTCGTGGTCTGCCAGCCGCACTCGGTGCACGCGTATCCGGGGGTCGATTTCGCCATGCGCCGAGCCTATCCGGAGCCACTGACATTGACGGGCGGGCGGCGTCCGGCGCCAGGAGCGACACGCCGATCCGGATCCGGCGCCGCCTCGATTCGCGCTCACCTGGCGAATCCCGTATGCTTTTCCGCGGTGACGTGTCCGAGCGGCCGAAGGTGCGACTCTCGAAAAGTCGTGTAGGGTAACCCCCTACCGTGGGTTCAAATCCCACCGTCACCGCCACCACGAAGGCCCCGCCTCCCGGAGAAATCCGGTCGAGACGGGGCCTTCGTCATGTCTGGATCCGGTGCTCATTTTTTCTTCGCCTGATGAGACGCCGAAGTGTCCGTTCTCGCCATTCTCACAGGCCCACGAGCCCGCTCGAATCCCTATATTGAAGCCGAGCCGCGCGCCGCCGGGCCCGGCGCCACCTCCCCGCACCTGACGCACCCGAACGGGAGTACCGATGCACGACAAGACACTCATTGCGGCATGCGCCGCGGCGGCCGGGATGCTTCTGCTCGCCGGGTGCACGGCCGCGCCAGCGGCCCAGGATCCCGAACCCGAGCTGGATCTGGAGCTGGATCCCGGGTATTCGCCCCTCCCGATCGAGCCGGAGCAGTATCTCAACACTCAGGTCCCGCGGGACGAGATCACGGAGGGCCCCCAGTCGGACGTCGACGTCGAGGAGCGCGTGGTGACGGTCGACATCGAGTGCGGGCAACTCGCAACGCTCTCCGGCCTCGAGGATCTCGTCAACAAGGAGCGCGCCGAGCCGGACGCGACCCCCGCGTCGATCGCGCAGCAGGAGGAAACCCTGTTCCGATCGTGGATCCGCACGACTGCTACCGGCACCAAGGTGTCCGTCCCGATGCGGGCCGCGATCAAGGCCGCTGAGGACGGCGACTTTGCGGCACTGCAACTGCAGTCGTTGTCCGCGCGCCAGGCGTGCGTCCAGCACGGTTCGCATGTCCCCATCACGGCGGAGCCGCGCGATGGCGGATGACCTCGCCTTCGCCGATTCCCGGCGGCCGATCGAGTTCCTCCTCGAGGATGCGCTGATCATTGCGGCCTGCACGGGTGTGGTGACCACCGCGGCGTGGGCCCTCACGCTGTGGATGAACGTCGAGCCGGCGTGGTCCCCCGCATTGCTCGGGGCGTCCACGATCACGGGATTCGTGATGGCCCTTGCTGCGCTGTTCGCCTGGTACGGCCTCCTGGCCATGCTTCCACGCCTGGAACTGGGGTGGCGGATCCTGGCCTATCTATTCGGCTGCGCGGTCGTCGACGTGACCCTGCACACGCTGGCGACGCTGTCCCATCCGCTCACCTGGGGCGATCCCTGGGCCGCTGCCGAGGGCGCGATGTTCGCCGGTTTCTCGCATCTGCCGCTCAAGGCGCCCGGGATCCTACTCGGACTCGTGATCGGCCTGGCACTGATCTGGAAGCTGAGGGAGCTCCGGCTCGGGCGGGAGCGGCGTCACGAGCGGGCAGTGCAGCGTGAGTAGGGCGCGGGGCGTCCCGTCTGGGATATCCTGACGAGCGCGCACAAGGGCCGCGTGCCAGCTTTCGGAGCGGAGTCCTCGCCTGCGGCCCGGCCACCTCACGGTCGCGCGCGGCACGCGATCGAAGGCGCCGGGGACGAGCTGGTGAGCCTGGGTTGGTGAGCCCGATCCAGGTCCTGCGAACCGCGCACGGCGTCGAACCGGCACCCGGGCAGCTCGCCGCGGGCGACGGCTGGTGGGCCATGATCGAGCTGCTGAGCGGCGGGGACGGCGAGGTCGCCTACGCCCCGGCGCTCGCGGGATTCGTGCCGCACCGGCCGAGCGGGACCTCCGTCTGGTCAGCTCCGAACGGGCGCCACTGCGGCGAGTGAGCGGATCCGGATCATGATCCGGATCCGGAGCCCGATCAGGCCGGTGACGGGCACTTCATGTGCGTCGACTTGCCAGGGCCGCCGCGCGAGAACACGTGCTGGTCGAGCGAGGCGCCGCACACCGGGCACTTCGGGTCGGCGGGCGGAACGTACGCTGGCTCATCGCGATCCCCGAGCTGAGCTGGGCCTTCGATCTGGTAGAGGAAGCGCTGCACTGCCGCGTAGATGCCGGGCACGCCGTCGTAGGGCGTCTTGTGCCAGAGGTGCCGCTTCGGGCGCTTCGGCGCCTTTGCGCGTCCGGCGCGCCCGAAGCGCCCGGCGCGCTCCGACGTCTCGGCCGCCCCTGCAGCTGCAGAATCTTGTTCGCCCACAAACAAAACGCTACCACACTCGTTAGCGCACTAACGAGATAGGATCGGGGCATGGAACAACTGCCCGAGGAGGCGCTGGAGCTCGACCGCCAGGTCTGCTTCGCGCTCGCGGTGGCGAGCCGCAGCGTGATCGGGATCTACCGGCCGATCCTCGAGCCACTCGGGCTCACGCACCCGCAGTACCTCGTCATGCTCGCGCTCTGGGGCGAGGCGCCCGTGCGCTTCCGCGACCTCGCCGAGATGCTGCGCATGGACCCCGCGACCCTCTCCCCCATCGTGAAGCGCATGGAGCAGTACGGGCTCATCGAGCGCTCCGCCGTCGCGGGCGACGAGCGCACCTTCGCACTTTCGCCCACCGAGTCCGGCTGGGCGCTGAAGCGCGAGGCGCTCGAGGTGCCGCCCGCGGTGGTCAAGCGGCTCGGCCTCCCCGTCGAGCGCCTCATGGCGCTGCGCGACGAACTCACGGCGGTGATCCGCGCAGTGGACCACGGGCCGGAGATCTGAGCGCTGCGCCGGATCCGGATCCTGATCCGGAACCGGCGCCGGATCAGGCCCCTGAGCGGCCTACTTCTCGTCCCACTCCGCGAGGAGCTTCTCGAACATCTTCGCCGGGACGTCGGGATCCGCGCCCGCCCCGTTCATGACGATGGCGATGCTGTCGCCGGTGTCCGGGTGGTACATCGCGAGCGCCTGGTAGCCGAGTCCGACGCCCGTGTGCCCGATCCAGCCGTGAAATTCGCCCATGCCGAGGCCGTACTGGTCGTAGAGCGGGCTCGTGGGGTCGCCCTCCGTCGGCGAGGCGTGCGCGAAGCGCTCGTCCGCCGTCTTCGGCTGCAGCAGCTGCGCGGAACCGAGGGCGGCCGCCCACGTGCGCAGGTCGCCGACGGTCCCAAAGAGGCCGCCGGCAGCCGAGAACAGGCTCGCGCGCACGTCGGGGAGCGTCTCGAGCTCGTCGTTCTCGTGCACCTGGTAGGGCACGGCCGTGCCCTCGGGCTTCGCGCGATTGTCCGGGTAGTCGACCGAGTCGAGCTTGAGCGGCCCGAGCAGCATCTCATCGACCACGGTCGACCAGCTCCTGCCCCTCACCGACTCGAGGACCTGGCCGAGGACGACCGTGTTCGTGTTCGTGTACTTGTACTGGGTGCCAGGGTCGAACGCCATCGGTTGCTGGAAGGCGAGCTCGAGGATCTCGCTGTCGCTCCATTCCCTGGTCGGATCCTGATTCAGCAGCGCCTGGAAGCGCTCGCTCATCGTGTACTCGGGCAGCCCAGAGCGCATGCCGAGCAGCATGCGGATCGTGACCAGGTCACCCGATGGGACGCCCTCGACGTACGTGGCCACCGGCTCGTCGAGCCCGATTTCCCCCTTGTCGACAAGCATCAGGATCGCGGTTCCCGTGAAGGACTTCGTGATGGAGCGGTACGCGAACGGGGTGCCGGGCTCGACCGGGGTCTTCGACTCGGTGTCGGCCTCACCCGTGACGAACTCCCACGCCTCTCCGTCGCGCGTCGCCGAGATGGCGGCCCCCGGGATGCCCTCGTCTGCAAGGGTCTGCTCGACGATCTTCTCGGAGGCCTGCTGCCAGTTCTTCGCCGAGTCCTCGCCGCCTGGTCCGGGGCCGGATCCGGATCCTGAGCCGGGTGCAGAGGCGGGGGCGCACCCCGCGGCGGCGAGCGCGAGCAGCAGCACCGCGGAAACGGACATCGACCTTCTCAGGGAACGCGACATGCGTTTAGGATCCGCGGCCCGCCGCTCCGCGTCAACCCTTCGATGCACACCCGTTACGGACTGTTCTCCCGCCCGCCCACCTTGCCGGTTCTGCGCTCGATGTGCGGTTTATCCGCGATACATCACACAGCCGGGGCAGAACCGGCAAGGTCGCGGGAGATTCCTTCCGAGGCAAGGCGGGCCTCGGCCACGAGCGACTCATCGCCCGGACGCGCCGGATCGAGCCACTCGTCGTGCATCTCGCGCGGCAGCACGAGCGGCATCCTCGGCCAGGTATCGGCCGCCTCGCCCACCGCGTCGCGGGTCACCATCGAGTACGACAGCCGCTGCGTTCCGTCCGCGAGCGTGACCGTCGAGGTGAGCGCCGCGATCCCGAACAGCTCGTCGTCGGGCAGCGAGAACCGCACCTTCTTCTCGACGTACCAGGTCGCGGGCAGAATCGCGCGGTGCTGGAACGGGCCCTTCCACGAGCGCAGCAGCTTGTCGTCGCGGCTGTTGAACGCCGAATACTTCACGGGCCCGCTCGGATCCCGCCACAGCCACCACCAGCCCAGGTCGATCCGCCGCTCGCCCTCCGGCGCGTGGATCAGCGGGTTGAGGTTGAGCGCGTTCTTGCCGGTGATCGCGGCCCGACCCTTCCGCTCATCAGCCCATTCTGCGAGCAGCGTGAGGTTCGCCGGGTCGCTCATTGGCGGCAGATCGGCGGGCAGCGGCTTCCCGCTCCCGCCCCCGAGTCCATACGATGCGCACATGCCGCAAGCGTACGCCGCACGGGCGGCGAGCGCATCAGCCGAAAATGCTGCCGATCAGGCCGAGAGCTGGCTTGCGGCCTCCGTGTCGAGGAACCACGTCACCCCTCCGCGTCGGCGCAGCAGGCTCGCGGGCACATCCTCGCTGACCGGCCCCTCGAGCGCCGCGGCGACCGCCTCGGCCTTCGCGGCCCCGACCGCGATCACGAGCAGCTCGCGCGCCTCGAGGATCGTGCCGAGCCCCTGCGTGATCGCGAACTCGGGAACCTCCCCGATCCCGCCGAAGAAACGGGCGTTGTCCTCGCGGGTCTCGGCGGTGAGTTCGATCCCCCGGGAGCGCGAGTCGGCAGGGGACCCCGGCTCGTTGAACGCGAGATGCCCGTTGCGGCCGATGCCCAGGAACTGCACGTCCACACCACCCGCCGCGCGGATCGCACCCTCGTAGGCCATCCCGGCCCCGTCCGCATCGGCCAGCGTCGCCGCGAACGGCACCTCGACACGCTCCGGATCGAGGCCCGAGAGCGCGACCGCCTCATCCCGGATGACCGCGTGATAGCTGCGCGGATCAGCGGGATCGATGCCCACGTACTCGTCGAGCGCGAAGCCGCGCACCCCGGACTGATCCAGCCCCTCGGCCCGGGCGATCTCGCCCCAGGCGCGATACGCGTGCAGCGGGGAGGACCCCGTCGCGAGCCCGACGACGGCCCGCGGCTTGCTCCGGATCACCGAGACGACCCGCTCGGCAACGGCCCGCCCGAGCTCTTCGGGGTCCTGGAATACGCAAACCTCTGCCACTACGCGCCTCCACACGCTCGGATTCCGGGTCGCAACGCGGCCCGAATCTCCGAGCCTAACGCGATCCCGGCCCGGATCAGGACGAAAAACCGCCGTTTCAGGCGAGCCGCTCGTCCCAGAACGCGCGCAGCTGCTCGCTCTTGCGGAACACGATCGTGTCCCACTCCTCGTCTGTCGTCGAGCTGTCCGCGAAATCCGACGGCACCTTGAAGAGCTGCAGCGGCACCCCGAAGCGGGCGCACACCGCGGCGTAGGCGTAGCACTCCATGTCGCAGAGCGTCGCGCCGAGGGCGGCGATCGCCTCGCGCTGTTCGTCGCTCTTCACGAACACGTCGCCAGTAGCAATCACCGCGGTGCGATCCTGCGGCAGGATCCGCTCCCCCGCGGGCACGATCGTCGGCGACGGCAGCGAGAAATCGTGCTGCACCACGCCCGTGACCTGGTAGATCTCCTCGAGGCTCGGGCGCTCGGGCCCGTCGCCGACGACGCCGGCCGTGCCGAGAACGACGACCCGCTCGATGGGCGCCGGGGCCGCCTCGGCGAGCGCGGCCGCGAGCTGAGTCGCGGCGTTGACCTTGCCGACGCCCGTGACGAGGTGCGGCACGTCGTCGAAGGCCGAGGCCTCGTCGCGGTGCGCAAAGACCAGCAGAGTCGTGGTTTCCGTCATGGTTCCCTTCCGGGTCCGGCGGGCCCGTCGAGCCGGACAACGAACCCACACTAGCGTTTTTCGAAGAGATGTTCTAAACTGATCAGCTGAGCTTCGAATACCGAAGGATCGGCCACCGCCCGGAGCTGGGCGTGTGAACTCCGCAACGAGTATCTCAACAGGGCCGAATCCACATCTCAGAAGTTTCAGCTGCGCTATTCAGCGCATCCCGGCGCACCATTCGCGCACGGGAATCACCAGCCGCCGCCGGTGTGCCGAACAGGCAATTCGGGCGGCGCGATCCGCAGGCATGAATGAGCCTGCGACGGCGGGGCAGCCCGCCGCAACCGCGCGCACAGCGCCGAGGAATCGGGATCCCGAGTTGCGATCCCTCTGCCGATCGGGCCCCGATGAGGGGCAGGATCCCGGACATGATCCGGAGCAGGATCCCGGCGCCGCAGCGGCGGCCGCGCACCAGGGAGGTGCGCGAGGAAAGGACCCAGGAAATGACCACGAAGAAGAACACCAGGAACGTGCACGGCCGCGCGCCGGCACGCATTGACGACGCGCCGAGCCGCAGGGGCGCGGCGCTCCGCACGCCGTACCACGCGCTCGGTGCTGATCAGGAGATGCGCGTGCCCGTGTGGGCGCAGCACCGCTCCGTCTACCGCACCGCAGGCCGCACGATCTACCTCGTCGAGACCGACCGACTCGCGGATGCGCGCGGCGATCTCGCGACGCTGGATCGCGCCGGCTGGGACGTGCGTATCGCGGAGGGCACCGACGGCGACCCAACGCGGATCGCGCTCACGCGACGCGAGTTCGCGCGCGCGGCGTAGACGCGGCCGTAAGGCAGTGACATCTGAGGGCCCTCCGGCATCGCGCCGGGGGGCCCTCGGTACAATTTCGGCATGAGTGATGTCGAACTTGCCGAAGTCGAGAGCTTCTCCCTGGACCACACGAAGGTGCTCGCGCCGTATGTGCGGCTGATCGGGGTCGAGCACGGGCCGAAGGGCGACGCGATCTCGAACTACGACATCCGGCTGGTGCAGCCGAACGTCCAGGAGATCCCGACGGGCGGGCTGCACACGATCGAGCACACGCTCGCCGCGCTGCTGCGCACGCGCTTCGAGGGGCTCATCGACATCTCGCCGTTCGGGTGCCGCACCGGCTTTCACCTGATCGCGTGGGGTGAGCCGACGCCGGAGACGGTGGCGGCCGCGATCAAGAGCTCGCTGGAGGACATCGCCGAGCGCGTGACCTGGGAGGACGTGCCCGGCACCGAGGCCGTGAGCTGCGGCAACTACCGGGACCACAGCCTGCACTCGGCGCGCGAGTGGGCGCGCGAGGTGCTGGATCGCGGCATCAGCCTCGACCCCTTCGACCGCACGCGCCTGGCCTAGCCGCCCGAGCAGAACCGGCAAGGTGGGGTCAGGCTACGAGGGTGTTGAGGGCCGTCGTGAGGGCCGCGTCGACGGCCTGCGTCACGATCTCGCGGTAGGGGTCGTAGCCGTCCATCGCGTCGTCCTTCGCGGCGAGCGGGTTGCCGTCGATCGCGAACACCGCGCCGGCCTCGATCCCGTGCAGCGAGGCGATCACGAAGAGCGCCGCCGCCTCCATCTCGACCGCGACGACGCCGGCCCGCTGCCACATGCGGTGGTCGATCCCGGTGATCACGTCGCTCGGGTAGAACATATCCCCGGTCAGCACGATGCCGCTGAACACGTCGAGGCCCGTCTGCTCGGCCTCCGCCTTGAGCGCGACCGCGAGCTCCGGCGTCGAGATCGCCGGGAACTCCGTCGGCACGAGCTGGTGGCTCACGCCGTCGGCGCGCACGGCGCCCGTCGCCACGACGACCGCCCCGTCGACGACCTCCGCCTGGATCCCACCGGCGGTCCCGGAGCGAATGATCCTGGTCACGCCGCCTCGCGCGAGCTCCTCGAAGCAAACGGCGGCGCCCGCTGCGCCCACGCCGTGCGACGCGACCGTCACGGGCACGCCGCGGTAACTGCCCGCGTAAACGTGATACTCGCGGTTCGCGCTCAGCTGGCGCACGTCGTCGAGCCGCTCGGCGACGCGCGCCGCGCGCCCCGGATCGCCCACGACGAGCGCGCGATCAGCGAGCTCGGACACCCGCGCGCGCAGCAGCGGGAGTTCAGAATCTGCGGGAAGTCGGACGGGAGCCATGCGTTGCGCCTTTCGATGGTACTGGGTGGTGAAGAAAAAGGTCGGGATCAGGGGCTGGGCCCGGATCAGGATCCGGCCGCCGCGGCAGCAGCCGCCGCGAGCCGTTCCCGGGCCGCCGTCGCCCGTGCCCTGATCGCGGGCGCGTCGAGCGTGAGGTGCCTGCCGTCGGCGTAGACCTCGCGGCCCCCGATGAAGACGCGCCGCACGTCGGCGCCGGTCGCGGCAAACCCTAGGTGGGAGACGAGCGACGCGGCGGTGAACGGCGTCGCGGCCGAGCCGCGCGCGTCGAGCGCGATCACGTCGGCGAGGCGGCCGGCCTCGAGTGCTCCGGTCTCGGGGAACCCGATCGCCTCGGCGCCGCGCCTCGTCGCGATGTCGAGCACGTCTGCCGCGCGCACGATCGCCGCGTCCTGGCGCGCCCCGCGGTGCAGGATCGTGCCGGTTTTGATCTCCTCGAAGAGGTCGAGGGTGTTGTTGCTTGCGACGGAGTCGGTGCCGAGCGTGAGCCGGATCCCGGCCTCGATGAACTCCGGCAGCGGCGCGATGCCGTTGCCGAGCTTGAGATTCGAGACGGGGTTGTGGCTGAGCGCCGTGCCCGTGCGTGCGAACAGCTCGATCTCGCCCGGCGTGAGGTGCACGCAGTGCGCGGCGAGCACGTCGGCCTCGAAGAGCCCGAGCGAGTCGAGGTGGTCGGCTGGCGTCGCGCCGTAGCGCTCGAGAATCTGCTCGACCTCGGCCGCGGACTCCGAGATGTGCGTGTGGATCGGGATCCCGCGCTCGACGGCCCGGCGAGCGATGTCGCGCAGGAACTCGGGCGGGCAGGTGTAGGGGGCGTGCGGGCCGTAGGCGAGCCTGATCTGGGGATCGTCGGCGTAGCGCTCGGCGAGGCGCTCGGTGTGGTCCGTCGCGTCAGCGCCGTTCCACGGCGAGACTCCCGGGAATCCCACGGCCTCCGGCGCGAACGATGCCGGCGCCACGAGCGCGCGCATGCCCGCGGCGCGCACGAGCTCGATGAGCGCCGCGTCCCAGTGGTACATATCGGCGAAGGCGGTCGTTCCGGTCTCGATCATCTCGAGCATCGCGAGCTCGAGGCCGACCTCGACGTCC
Organism: Leucobacter luti; assembly: GCF_050310065.1. GTDB lineage: Bacteria > Actinomycetota > Actinomycetes > Actinomycetales > Microbacteriaceae > Leucobacter > Leucobacter luti_B. Next base: position 2,904,423 of record NZ_CP190007.1, read on the forward strand.
TCGTGCGTGAGGTGCTGCTCGAGCCCCTGCACGGCGGCGAGCCAGGGCATGAAGCCCTCGTCGTCGGAGACGCCGCGCAGCAGCGTCATCGCCGAGTGGGTGTGCCCGTTCACGAGGCCCGACATGAGCACGTGCCCGGCAAGATCGTGCGTGACCTGCGATTCCGGGCGGGCGGGGCCGGCGTAGGCGATCCGGCCGTCCGCGCCGATCTCGAGCTCCGCGTCCGGGATCGCCCCGGCCGGCGTCAGCATCGCGTCGGCGCGCAGCACCGCTCCGCTAACCGCGCCCCGGCTCGACATCGACTCGGCGGACTGCGTCGCCGTGTTCTCCTGATCCTGCATCTGTTCCCCCTCGTGAGATTCCGTCGTCCGCGCGCCCGCTCCGGGCGGCGCCTGCGATTGCGCCGCTACCAGCCCGGCGTCGCGAGCATCCCGCCGTCGACCGCGAGGTCCTGCCCGGTGATGAACGACGCGGCGGGGGACGCGAGCAGCACGCACGCGTCGCCGATGTCGCGGGACGTCGCGAGGCGGCCGAGCGGCGCATGCTCGCGCCAGCTCGCGACCCCCTCGGGCCACGCCTCCTCGAGGCCCGGCCGCTCGACGAGTCCGGGCGATACGGTGTTAACCCTGATCCCGTCAGGGCCGAGCTCAAGCGCCGCGGCGCGCGCGTGCATCACGAGGCCCGCCTTCGCGACGGCGTAGTGCGCGTGCGCGGGGGCCGGGCGGCTCGCCTCGACCGAGGCGATGTGGGTGATCCAGCGGTTCGCCGGTGGGCCGGATGCGGATGCGGCTTCAGATCCGGATCCGGATCCCGCTCCGGATCCCGCGACCATCGCCGCCGCAGCCTCGCGGCTGAGCTCGAACACGGCGCCGAGGTTCGTGGAGAGCACCTGATCCCAGTCGGAACGGCTCGTCTCGTCGAGCGTCTGCAGCGGCTGGATGCCCGCGTTGTTCACGAGGCCGTCGATGCCGCCGAGGGCGCGCACGGTCGCCTCGACGAGCACCGCCGCGGCCCCCTCCTGGGAGAGGTCTGCGCGCACGGCTACCGCGTCGGCCCCGCGCTCGCGCAGCTCTTCGACGAGCGCGAACGCCCGCTCTGCCGCGCCCCGGTAGTGCACGGCGACCCGGGCGCCCGCGGCCGCGAAGCGCCGCGCGATCCCGCCGCCGATTCCCCCGGAAGCCCCGGTCACGAGAACCCGCTGCCCCGTGAGATCGGGGAGTGAGGGGTCACGCTGGATCATGTCGTTCAGCCTCCGAGCCGCCGCTGGCGCGTCGAATAGTCGCGGAGCGCGCGGAGGAGGTCCACCTTGCGCAGGTCGGGGTACAGCGCCTCGACGAAGTAGAACTCGGAGTGCGCGGACTGCCAGATCATGAAGTCCGAGAGGCGCTGCTCGCCGGAGGTCCTGATCATGAGGTCGGGGTCGGCCTGGCCGCGGGTCCACAGGTGCTCGCCGATCATCTCCGGGGTGAGGCGATCCGCGAGCGTCTCGATCGTGCCGCCCGCCTCCCGATGCTCCTCGATGACTTCGCGCACCGCGGCCGTGATCTCGCTCCGGCCGCCGTAGCCGACCGCAAGATTGACGTGCAGGCCGACGTGATCAGCCGTTTCTCGCTCGGCGTTCGCGAGCGCCGTCGCGAGCTCCTCGGGCAGGCCGTCGCAGGAGCCGACGTGCTTGACCCGCCAGCGCGGGTTCTCGGCCAGCTGGCCGGCAAGCTCGGCGATGATCCCGAACAGGTCCTCGAGCTCGGTGCGGTCGCGGGCGCCGAGGTTGTCGGCCGAGAGCAGGTACAGGGTCACGGTGCCCACCCCGGCCTCCTCGCACCAGCCGAGGAACTCGGGGATCTTGCGCGCGCCCGCGCGGTGGCCGAAGGCCGCGCGCTCCTGCAGGCGCTGCTTCGCCCAGCGCCTGTTCCCGTCGACAATCATGGCGATGTGGCGCGGGATCCGGCCTGGGTCGATCTCGCGCCGGAGCCGCCGCTGATAGAGCCGGTAGAGAAGACCGGCGCGCGGCGGGGATGGCTGCGAAGTCACCCTGCGAGTCTATCGGCCCGGCCTCAACCCTGGCGGCGCAGGAGGGTTCGGCATCTGGGTGTTCCCTACATACATGCCGCTTCGGTTCTGTCGCCACCATACACTCGGAGTATGACCTCACCAGGCACTGAGGACCCGAGCACCGAGCGCGCCGCTTCGTCGTTTCCCGAGCCCGATTCGCTTTCACTGCCGCTGCTCGAGGACGCGCTCGAGCACTCGGCGGAGCACTCCAACGAGGACGCGGCGGCCGCCGAGCAGAAGCCGCTCTGGCGGGGCTGGATCCACGCGGGGACGTTCCCGATCGCGATCGCCGCCGGCATCGTGCTCATCTCGCTCGCGCACGGCACCGTCGCGAAGTGGGCGTCTGCGGTCTTCATGCTGTCGAGCATGCTGCTGTTTGGCGTCTCCGCGCTCTACCACCGCTTCAACTGGAAGCCGAAGACGAAGCAGGTATTCAGGCGGCTCGACCACGCCAACATCTTTCTCCTGATCGCGGGCACCTACACACCCATCGCGCTGCTCGCGCTGCCGCAGTCGAAGGGGATCCTGCTGCTCGTGCTCGTGTGGGTGGGGGCGCTGCTCGGGATCGGGTTCCGGGTGTTCTGGATCGGGGCGCCGCGCTGGCTGTACGTGCCGCTCTACGTGCTGCTCGGGTGGGCGGCGATGATGTACATCGTCGACATCGCCCAGGCGAATCTCGCGTCGATGGTGCTCGTGATCGTGGGCGGGCTGCTCTACACGCTCGGCTCGGTCGTGTACGGGATCAAGCGCCCGAACCCGGTGCCCGGGGTGTTCGGGTTTCACGAGATCTTCCACTCACTGACCGTGCTCGCGTTCCTCTGCCACTGGACCGCGGCGCTCCTCGTCGCGCTCGATCCGGTCTTCCTCCGCTAGCCGGGCACGCGCCCGAAGCCCCTCCAACCTCGACCCACCTTGCCGGTTCTGCGCTGCCTGCGTGTTCTATCGGCGATAACAGCTACCATGCAGCGCAGAACCGGCAAGGTACGAGGGGGTTAGGCGTCCCTTCGAGGGCGGCCCGGGATCAGGAACGCCAGCGCGGCGCCGAGCAGGGACACCGCCGCGGCCATGACGAAGAGGGCCTGGAAGGTGCCCGCGGTCGGCGCTCCCCCTGCGGCGAGCGCGACGGTCGTCAGCATGAGCGTCGCGATCGGCGTGCCGAACGCGGACCCGACCGTGCGCAGCACGCCGTTCACGCCGAGCGCCGCCCCCAGCCCGTCGCGCGGCGCATGACCCGCGATGAGCTCGGCCACCACGGCGAAGCCGATCCCATTCCCGAGGCCGATCAGGCAGAAGAAGCCGATGATCGCCGCGAGCGAGCCGGGCAGGATCCCGATCCCGACCCCGCCGGCCGCCATGAGCGCGAGCGACAGCGATGCGGTCCCGCGCCCGCTCAGGCGCCCGAGCAGCCACGGCGCGAGGCGCCCGCCGAGGAAGACGAGGACCGCCCCGGGCAGGAGCGCCATGCCGGTCGCGGTCACCCCGAGGTCGTGGCCAATCCCGCCGCTCGCCGCCTGCAGCAGCACCGGGAGCCCGACGTAGAACGCGTACGGCACGAAGCCGAGGAAGAGCGTGAGCGCGTTCGTCGCCGCGAGCGCGCGGGAGGTGAAGAGCTTCGGGTCGATGAGCGGGTGCGGGCGCGTGCGCTCGACGAGGATGAGCGCGACGAGACCCACCGCGGCGAGCGCCGCGAGGCCGATGACGAGCGGCGTGCCCCAACCCCATGAGGCGCCCTGCGACACGACGAGGAGGAGCGGCAGCAGCGTGACGACGAGCAGGGCGATGCCCGGCCAGTCCTGGGGCGCGGGTTCGCCCTGCTCGGAGGCGGGAACGCGCCAGGCAACGAGCCCGACGGACAGCAGGCCGAGGGCGCCGCCGAGCGCGAAGAGCCAGGGCCAGCCCAGGAGATCCGTGACGAGGCCGCCGACCACGAGCGCGAAGCCCGCGCCGAGGCCGAGCGTGCCCGAGAGCCACCCGATCGCCGCGGCCTGGTCGCGGCCGACGAGATGCGCGCGCACGATCGCGACCGCGAGCGGGAACGAGGCCGTGGCGGATCCCTGCAGGACGCGGCCGATGAGCATGACGGCGAAGGATCCGGAGAGGCCTGCAAGCGCGGCGCCCGCGACGAACACGAGCATGGCCGCGATGAGCACGCGCCGGTGGCCGAAGCGATCGCCGAGCGAGCCGATCACGGGCGCGGCGACGGCGCCGCTCAGGAGGTAGGCGGTGAGCGTCCAGCCGACGGTGGCCGCGTTGACGCCGAGCTGCGCGGCCAGCACGGGGAGGGCCGGCACGAGGAGCGTCTGCATCATGGAGAACGCGAGCACCGCGGAGGCGAGGGCGAAGGTGAATCCGGCGGGCGGCCCGGTGCGCCGCGCTGCCGAGCGCCCCTGTTGTTCCTCGGTCGGCGTGCCAACGGTCTCAAGCTGTGCGGTCACTGAGTGCCCTTTCCGATCGATTCGGCCGCTGGTCTGCGGCTTTCGTTCATGGCGGAACGGAATGCTTCGTTCCGATCAAGATAGTAGCAAGATCGCGGCTACGATGGAACCATGTCGAACGAGGGACGACCCAGGGGCCGCGAACGGGAGGCGCGCGCAAACGATCGGATCCTCCTCGACGCGGCGCGCGAGGTGTTCGCCGAGGAGGGCTGGGGCGCCTCGATGTCGAGCATCGCGAAGCACGCCGGCATCGGCGTCGCGAGCATCTATCGGCGCTATCCCAGCAAGGACGAGCTGGTGCGGCAGCTCCGGATCCTCGTGCTCGGCGACGTCATCAGGATCGCCCGCGACGCTGTCGAGGGCTCCGGATCCGCAGTCGGGCGCTTCCTGCGCGGGCACGTCGCGGGGACCGAGACACCGCTCCTCATGACCGTCGGCAGGCCAGAGAGCGAGTCACCCGAGATCACAGAGATGTCCGAGGAGCTGCGGCTCGTGCTCGAACGGCTGATCGCCCACGACATCGACGCGGGCTTCGTGCCGTCGACGTACTCCCCGGCCGACCTCCTGCTCGGCATCTCACACCTCAGACCGCGGCTCGCGCTGCCCGCCGAGCGCGCCGCCGAGGTGCACCTGCGCCACATCGATTACTACCTGCTGGGGCTGCGGGCTTCGATCACGGATCCCGGCGCGGTCTCCGGCACCGGCTCGACGTGGGCCGAATGGATGGACCTCAACCGCGGCGCATAGCCACAGCACCCCCGGCGGACCTCCCGCGCCACCTCTACAGCGACGGGGTTAGGCGAGGAGAGCGAGGACGGCCTCGCCGTAGCGCTCCAGCTTGACCTGGCCGATCCCGCTGATCGCGAGCAGTTCCTCGTCCGACTTCGGCTCGTGCACGGCGAGCGCCGCGAGCGTCGCGTCCCCGAACACCACGTACCCCGGCACGCCCTGCCGCTTCGCCTCGCCGGCGCGCCATTCGCGCAGGCGTTCGAACACTTCCCCCTGCTCAGGGGTGAGATCTGCGGCAGCGGCCGAGCGCTTCGCGCCGCCGGATCCGGAGCCGCCCCCGGCGCCCCCTGCGCCCCTGCGCGAGCGACCGCCGCCGGATCCCGATCCACGCGCGAACACCTCCTCGCGCATCTGCACCTCTGCCTCGCCCCGCAGCACGGGCTTCGCGGCCTGCGTCGGCGCGAGCACGCCCCACTCGCCGCGCGCCTCGAGCAGCCCGACGGCGAGCAGGTGCCGCACGATCCCGCGCCACTGCGCGACCGACCATTCGGCGCCGATCCCCCACGTCGTGAGCTCGTCGAGCCGCATCTGCGAGACGCGCTCGGATCCGACACCGCGCAGCACGTCGATGTGCTGGCCGGCGGCGTAGCTCCTGCCGCGCTCCTTCAGCGTGCGGATGATTGTCGACAGCAGCATCTGGCTCGGGATCGTGGCGTCCCAGAGCTTCGGCGGCTCGAGGCACACGTCGCAGTTGCCGCACGCCTCCGCCCCCGTCTCCCCGAAGTACGCGAGCAGGAACACGCGGCGGCACGTCACGCCCTCGCAGAGCGCGAGCATCTGGTCCAGGTGGCGCGTCTGATTCGCGCGGGTCGCCTGGTCCCCGTCGCCCGACTCGATGAGCTGGCGCTGCTGCACGACATCGGCGAGCCCGTAGGCCATCCAGGCCTCCGACGGCAGGCCGTCGCGGCCCGCGCGCCCCGTCTCCTGGTAGTACCCCTCGACCGACTTCGGCAGGTCGATGTGCGCGACGAAGCGCACATCGGGCTTGTCGATCCCCATCCCGAACGCGATGGTCGCGACCACGACCACCCCGTCCTCCCGCAGGAAGCGGTTCTGCGCGTCGGCGCGCACCTCCGCCGGGAGCCCCGCGTGGTAGGCGACGGCGTCGACGCCGGCATCCTGCAGCGCCTTCGCGGTCTGCTCGACCCGCTTCCGGCTGAGGGCGTACACGATCCCGGCCTCACCGGGGTGTTCGCCGCGCACGAACGAGACGAGCTGCGCCCGCGCGTTCTGCTTCGGCACGATCCGATACCGGATGTTCGGCCGGTCGAAGCTCGACACGAAGTGCCGCGCACCCTGCAGGTGCAGGCGCTCCGTGATCTCCCGGTGCGTCTCGGGCGTCGCGGTCGCGGTCAGCGCGATGCGCGGCACGTCGGGCCAGCGCTCGGCGAGCGCCCCGAGCCGCAGATAGTCGGGGCGGAAGTCGTGCCCCCACTGCGACACGCAGTGCGCTTCGTCGATCGCGAAGAGCGCGATCCGGCCCTGCGAGAGCAGCTCGACCGCGCCTGGCGACGACAGCCGCTCCGGCGCGAGATAGAGCACGTCCAGCTCACCGGCGCGATACGCGCGCTCGACGTCGCGCCGCTCGTCGATGCTCATCGCCGAGTTCAGCGCCGCGGCGCGCACCCCCGCGAGGCGAAGGGCCGCGACCTGGTCGTGCATGAGCGCGACGAGGGGCGAGAGCACGATCCCGGTGCCCTCGCGCACGAGCGACGGGATCTGGTAACAGATCGACTTGCCGCCGCCCGTGGGCATGAGGACGACGGCGTCGCCGCCGCCGATGACGTGCCGGATGATCTCGTCCTGCTCACCGCGGAACGAGTCGTAGCCGAAGACCTCGGAGAGTACGGCGAGCGGATCCTGCCCTGCGTGCGAGGGCAGCGCGGGATCCGGGGCCGGAGCGGTCAGCGATGCCGGATCCTGATCCGGCGCCGCTTGCGTGGCCATGGCCACGGGCGCGGACGCGGGCTCACCCCACGCCTCCCCCGGCCACTGCTCGTCTTCCCAGCGATCGCCCCCGGGCCCGTACCCCGCGTCGGGATCACCGAAGGTGTCCGGATCGCCGAAGGTGTCCGGGTCACCGAAGGCCCGCACGGACGCTACGCCTTCGCGTCCGGATCAGGGCCGTTCGGGCCGCTGCTCGCACCGCCGCCGCCCCGCCCGTCCTCGTGCGAGGCGAGCTCCTCGGCGATCTGCTCACGCACCTCGTGGCGGTAGCTGTTGCGGCGGAGCCGCGACACGAGCAGGAATCCCAGGACGATGATCCCGGCTGCCATGAGCCCCGTGAAGATGAACCCCTCGACCCCCGGCGTCACCTTGGTCGGATCGAACTCGGTCTCTTCGGCGATCCGGATCGCCGCACTCAACAGGCCCATCAGGCGCCCTCCTCAATTCCCTGAAACAGATCGGCCTCGAACTCGCTCGTGGCGACGCGCGAGGCGGCAAGACGGAAGTCCTCGAACGGCCAGGCCGCGCGCTGCAGCTCGTTCGACCAGAAGAAGAACGGGCTGTCGGGCGGCACCTGGCTCGCGTGCGCGCGCAGCGCCTCGTCGCGGCGCTCGAAGAAGCGGCCGACATCGATCTTCGCGGTGCCGCGGAACGCCCGCTTCGACATCCACTCGCGCATCTCGGCGACCTGTCCGACGAGCGGCGAATCCGGGTCGTTGTCGACGAGCCACTGGTAGACCGTGTTGACCCGCTCGACGTTGAAGATCTCTTCGTAGTACAGCTTCTTGATCGACCACGGGGCGCCGGCATCGGGATAGGCCGTCGCGTCGCCCGCCGTCTCCCAGGCGATCCTGCTGATCTCGTGGCACCTGATGTGATCGGGGTGCGGGTAGCCGCCGCGCTCGTTGTAGGTGATCATGACGTGGGGACGGAAGTCTCGCACGATGCGCACGAGCGCCTCGGCCGAGATCTTCGCCGGGATGTCGGCGAAGGAGCCGGGCGGCAGCGGATCGCCCTCGTCGGGGAGGCCCGAGTCCTGGTAGCCGAGCCAGCGATGCTCGAAGCCGATGATGTCTCGCGCACGCGCCATCTCGTCGCGACGGAGGCCCGAGAGATCCCGCTTGCTCTTCGGATCCCGCGCCACGAGCTCGTTGAGCACGTCGCCGCGCTCGCCGCCCGTGCAGCTCACGATGAGCACCTCGGCGCCCTGGTCGAGGTAGTGCGCGTACGTCGCTGCGCCCTTGCTGGACTCATCGTCAGGGTGCGCGTGCACCGCGATCAACCTGAGCGTCATGCGCGTCCTTTCACACGTGCGCACCGGGCAACACCGATACGCTGGCAACAGAGAACCAGTTTACCCAGCACAGATCGGAGGAACCCGTGTCGAGCGCGACTTCGGGGGCGACTCCGGATCATGCGGAGGAAGTGCGGCCTGTGAGCGAACCACCCACGCGAGCGCAGACCCTCGAGGATCGCTACGGATCCGGGCGCCGCAACCGTTTCGACAAGCGCTTCGCGTGGTCCGCAGCCACAGTGCTCGTGGCCGCGGGGATCGGCTTCGTCCTCTTCAGCGGGTGGCAGAACACCAATCAGGTGTCAGCGCAGGACATCGGCTTCACCGAGCAGGACGACGGGTCCCTCGCCGTGAAGTTCGAGGTCAGCGCCCCCGCGCACACCCCTGTCGCGTGCGCCGTCGAGGCGCTCAACACCTCGAAGGCGACCGTCGGCTGGAAGGTCGTCGAGCTGCCGGACGCCGAGGTGCGCACCCACACGGTCACGGCGAACCTCATCACGACGACGCCGGCGACGGCGGCGACCGTGCGCACCTGCTGGGTCGTCGAGAAGTAACGCCCTCCCTGAGCGACCTCGGGCGCTCTCACGGCACCGCCTGATAGTGTGGAACGTGCGCCCCGACTCGTGCGGGGCGTTGCCTATACCTCCGAGCCCGCGGACACACGAGCCCCGGGCGCACACTGAATTGAGGATCGACTATGGCCGACCCCACTGCAACCTGGCTGACGCAGGAGGCCTACGACCGGCTCAAGGGGGAGCTGGACGAGCTTGCCGGACCCGGCCGCAAGGACATCGCCGCACGTATTGAGGCCGCTCGCGAAGAGGGCGACCTCAAGGAGAACGGCGGATACCACGCCGCGAAGGACGAGCAGGGCAAGATGGAGGCGCGGATCCGCGACCTCGAGGAGCTCCTGAAGCACGCGGTCGTCGGCGAGGCGCCCGAGGCGAGTGGCGTCGTCGAGGTCGGCACGGTCATCACCGCCGACATCTTCGGCGACGAGGAGCGCTTCCTGCTCGGCAACCGAGAGCTCGCCGACGGCTCCGACCTCGACGTGTACAGCGCGGAGAGCCCGCTCGGCGTCGCGATCCTGGGCCGCAAGGTCGGCGACAAGGTGAGCTACGAGGCGCCCAACGGCAAGGAGATCGCCGTCAAGATCCTGAACGTGGAGACGTACGCGGGCTAGTACCGCCGCTCCCCGCCTGAAGGGGGTTGTTAGCGATTTCGGTTCGTATGAGGCCTCATACGAACCGAAATCGCTAACAACCGCCCCGCGGGTACGGGATCGCCGCTACTCGTACATCCCGACGTTGATCGGGCCGGTGAGGTCGGGCGGCGCGGCTCTGAAACCGCGCGTCTTGATCACGAGGTACACGATCCCGAGCGCGAGCCAGATCCCGCCGATCACCATCGACACGGCGTCGAGGCTGAGCCACAGCCACACGTTGATCACGACGCCGACCGCTGGCACGAGCACGAAGCCGAGCCACGCCCCCGCGCTCCGCCGCTTCAGGAAGCGGAAGAACACGAAGATCACCGAGAGGTTCACGAAGGTGAACGCGATGAAGGCCCCGAAGTTGATCATCGACGCGGCCTGATCCAGGTCCACGAAGAGCGCGGTGAGGGCGATCGCCGCCACGATCAGCACATTCGCGACCGGCACCCCCGCGCGGCCCGAGATCCGCCCGAACGGCTTGCGCGGCAGCGCGCCGTCGCGGCCCATCGCGTACAGGAGCCTCGCCGCGCTCATCTGCTGCGTGATCCCGCAGCCGAGCACGGCCATCATGTAACCGCCGACGAAGATCGCCTGGAACGCGGCCCCGCCGATGTACTTCGCGATCTCGGGCGAGGCGCCGACGACGTCCTCGAGCAGGCTGACGTCCGGGAAGAGGAGCTGCATCACGGTGGTGACCGTCAGGAAGAAGGCGCCGGCGACCCCGATGATGATGAAGATCGCGCGCGGGATGTCGCGCTCCGGCTTCTCAGCCTCCTCGGCGAGCGTCGACACCGCGTCGAAGCCGAGGAAGGAGAGCGCGAGGATCGCGGCCCCCGCGGCGATCGACGCGACCTGGATGTCGCTCGAGAAGAACGGCCGGATCGAGACCTCCGCGTCGTTCGCGCCGTTCGCGATGTTCACGATCGTGAGCACCACGAAGACGACCGCGACCGCGAGCTGGATCGAGACGAGCAGCACGTTCATGCTCGCGGCGAGCTTCACGCCGACGAGGTTCAGGGCGGTGCAGATCGCGACCGTGAGGAGCACCCACACCCAGAACGGCACCTCGGGGAAGACCGCCCCCATGTAGATCCCCGACAGGATCGCGTTGATCATCGGCAGGAGCAGGTAGTCGAGCGTTGCCGCCCAGCCCACGAGGAAGCCGAGGTGCGCGTTGATCGCCTCCTTCGCGTAGGTGTACGCGGAGCCTGCGATCGGGAAGAAGCGCACCATGCGCGAGTAGCTGAACGCGGTGAAGAGCACCGCGACCATGACGACGAGGTAGGCGAGCGGCACGTGCCCGTCGGTCTCGGCCGAGACGATCCCGAACATGTCGAAGACCGCGAGCGGGGCCATGTAGGCGAGGCCGATGAAGACGAGGTGGCGCAGCTTGAGCGTGCGCTTGAGGTGGGGCTCGGGGGACGCGCCTTGCGCGTCTTGCGCGTTCTGCGCGTTCTGCTGGGCATGCAGATCGTCGCCTGCGGCGACGGCCGAGTGCGAGGTCGGAACGGACATCGGTGATTCCTTTCACTCCGTTGTGAAGTACAGCGGTGAGTCTGGCGGTGGTGCGAGCGAAACCGCTCGCACCCCCTTGGCTATTGGGCGGGAAGTTCCTCCCGTGCATCGTGGATCGCGCGGCCCCCGACGACCGTGAGCTCGGCGCGCTGGCTCAGGATCTCCGCGGGCTCCATCCCGTAGAGGTCGCCCGACCAGGCGACGACGTCGGCGAGCGCACCCTCGCGCAGGATCCCGAGCCCGCCCTCGTGGTGGAAGGCCTCGGCGCCGCCGCGCGTGTACGCCGCGAGCGTGCGGTCGAGGTCGAGGCGCTCGTCTTCGGTCCAGGCGTCGCGCCCGTCGAGGCGGGCGCGCGTCATCGCGCTGTAGATCCCGACGAGCGGATCCATCTCGCCGACCTGCCAGTCGCTCGAGAAGGTCACGCGCGCGCCCGAGTCGATCATCGAGCGGAAGCGCCACGCGCGATCCCACCTGGCCTCGCCGACGTTCTCCATCCAGGTGCCCGCCACGAGGTCGGGCGAGGCGTGCCGCGGCTGCATCGCCGCGACGACGCCGAGGCGCTCGAAGCGGGGCAGGTCCTCGGGCGCGAGGCACTCGACGTGCACGATCCCGTGCCGCGCGTCGCGCACACCGTTCGCGCGCTGCGCCGCCTCGATCGAGTCGAGCGTGAGCCGGATCCCCCAGTCCCCCGTCGCGTGGGTGTGGACCTGGTAGCCGAGCCGGTCGAGCTCGACGAAGAGCTTCGTGAACTCGGTCGGCTCGAGGCTCGTGTGCCCGCGGTGGCCCGGCCGGTTGGCGTAGTCCTCGAGCATGGCCGCCGTGTGCGGCTCGATCACGTCATCGGCGTAGAGCTTCACCATGCCGAGCTTGAAGCGATCGTGCTGGGGCGTCTCCCTGATCGCCTCGGTGATCCGGCGCCGGAAGTCGGCGTCTGCCGCGGCCGGATGATAGATCGCGGCGATCGTGCGCGAGGTGAGTTTGCCCTCGCGCTCGGCCCTGGCGAAGAGGTCGAGCTCGGCGAGCGGCACCTGCGGCTCCACGACCGTCGTGATGCCGAAGCGCGCCGCCATGTCGAGGCTGTTCGTGACCTTGCGGTAGCGGCGATCGGGCGAGTACAGCGGGATGTCGCGCTGGAGCTCTGCGAGGCCGTCGACCGTCATGGCGCTCGTGTAGAAGTCGGTCACCCACCCGGTCGGCTCGCCCGTCGCCGCATCGATCTCGGGGTTGCCCCAGGCGATGTCGCCGCCGTTCAGGATCCCGAGCTTCGCGAGCGCCGGCCGGTTGAGCCAGACCGAGTGCTGGTCGTAAGTCGTGATGAACACGGGCCGGTCGGTGACGCCCACGAGGTCGTCGGCGTTGGGCCTGCGCCCCTCGACGACCGAGTACAGCGCGTTCTCCGCGCAGATCCAGTCGAGCTCCGGGTGCCGCTCGGCGAATGCGGCGATCCGGGATCGCACGACGTCGAGGCTCTGCACCTGGTCGAGGCTGACCGCGAGGTCGTCGAAGCCGAGCAGGAGGTGGTTGTGCGTGTCTGCGACGCCGGGCGTGAGCAGCCGGCCGTCGAGCTCGACGGTGGTGCGTGCCGCGGGCGCGTCCTCCGCCGAGCCGACGTAGCTGATCCGGTCCCCCGTCACGCCGACGGCCTCGGCCCAGGGCTGCTCGGGATCGAATGTCCTGATCCGGCCGCCCGTGAACAGCGTGTCGACTGCCATGTCATCTCCTGAGTTCCGGGCGCCTGCCGCCCTGCCTTCCGGTTCTTTCACTCCAGAGTAAATTAATTTACTCAGAAGTCAAGAAACTCGTTCGCGGCGGCTGGCATACTTGCTGGCATGGCCCGTCCGAGCACCCAGCAGCAGCGGCGACGCGAGATGATCGACGCCGCACTCGACGCCGCGGCGGTGCACGGGCTGCGAAACCTCTCGCTCACCGACGTCGCCAACCAGGCCGGCGTGACGCGCGGGGCGCTGCTCTACTACTACGAGGACCTCGAGGAGATCCTCGTCGAGGCGCACGCCGCAGGCATGGCGCGCGTCGGCGCGGAGCGGGCCGAGCTCGTGGCCGGGGTGACCGGGGCGCGGGCGAAGCTGCGCACCGCCGTCGAGGCCGGGCTGCCCGACGGGCCGGAGGACGGGCTCATGCGGATCCTGTACGAGTTCGACGTGCTCGCCGGGAAGTCGCCGCTGCACGACGAGCTCGTGCAGCAGCTCTACGGCGAGCAGCTGGGGCTCTACCGGGCGATCCTCACCGACGGGGTCGCCAGCGGGGAGTTCGAGCTCACCGGGCCGCTCGACGACGTCGCCATGAACTTCGTCGCGCTCGAGGACGCCTACGGGCTGCACATCGTCGCTGGCGGCAGCATCACGGTCGCGGACGCGCTGCGCGCCATCAGGCTGTTCGCCGCCCAGGCCGGCGCCCCGCTCGCGGAGTAGCGCGGAGCCGTGGGGCGGGTTGTTAGCGATTTCGGGGCTTCCGGGCGCCCGGAAGCCCCGAAATCGCTAACAACCGGCGACCGCTAGTACTTTTCGCCGACGCGGACCTCGTAGCCCGCGTCGCGCAGCGCCTGCGCCACGGCCTCGCCGTGCTCGTGCCCGCGCGTCTCGACGTGGAGCTCCAGCTCCACCTCGCTGACCGGGAGCTCCGTCGCGTGCCTCGTGTGAATCACCTCGACCACGTTCGCGTTCTGATCCGCGACGATCGACGCCGTGCGCACGAGCTGGCCCGGCACGTCGGGGAGCAGGATCCGGAGCTTCATGTAGCGCGCGGAGGCCGCGAGGCCGTGACCGATCACGCGCTGCAGCAGCAGCGGATCGATGTTTCCGCCCGACAGGATCGTGGCCGCCGGGGCGCCGTGCGCGTCGATCTTGCCCGCGAGCATCGCGGCGACACCAGCTGCGCCTGCCGGCTCCACGACGAGCTTCGCGCGCTCGAGCAGCATGACGATCGCGCGGGCGATGTCGTCGTCGCTCACCGTCACGACCTCGTCGACGAATTCCTGCACGACCTGGAAGTTGCGGTCACCCGGCCGGGCGACCGCGATCCCGTCGGCGATCGTCGACTTCGTCTTGATCGTGACGGGCTCCCCCGCCTCCAGCGACGCCGTGAAGGGCGCCGCGTTCTCGGCCTGCACGCCGACGACTCGGATCTCGCGACCGTTGGCCGCGGCCCACTGCTTCGCCGCCGCCGCGACGCCGGCAATGAGGCCGCCGCCGCCGATCGGCACGACGAGCGTCTCGATCTCGGGGGCGATGTCGAGCATCTCGAGCGCGACGGTGCCCTGCCCCTCGATGACGCCAGCATCGTCGAACGGCGGGATGAACACGGCACCCGTTTCGCGCACAAAGTCCTGCGCCGCCCGGTTCGTCTCGTCGAAGCTTGCGCCCACGAGCTGCACGTCTGCGCCGTAATTCTTCGTGGCCTGCAGCTTCGGCAGCGCGACGCCGAGCGGCATGAAGATTGTCGCCTTGATGCCGAGCTCGCGGGCCGCGAACGCGACGCCCTGCGCGTGGTTGCCCGCAGACGCGGCGACCACCCCGCGCGCCTTCTCCTCGTCGCTCAGCTGCGTCAGACGGTTGTATGCGCCGCGCAGCTTGTAAGCCCCGGTCCGCTGCAGGTTCTCGCACTTCAGATAGACGCGCGGGGCGCCCAGAATCTCGGCCAGGAACCTCGAGGACTCGAGCGGCGTCCGCCGCGTCACCCGATGCACGACATCGAGGGCTCGCGTGAACTCCTCCAGCGTGGGTGCCTGGTACGACTCGGTCATGAGTTTCCTTCCTTGCGCCGGAGCTTCGCTACGTTCCTGGCGCGGTGCCTAGCGCGATGGTGGATCTTGTCCTGCCGGTGATACTCGGCGACAGGGTCGGAACCCGGGATCCACTCCTTTCCGACGATCGTGTTCACGATCGAGTTCGCGGCCGCGGCGATCGGCACGGCGAACAGCGCCCCGGGTACGCCAGCGAGCAGCGCGCCCGTCGAGACCGCGAGCACGACGCCCAGCGGGTGCACCTTCACCGCGTTGCCCATGACGAGCGGCTGCAGAATGTGCCCCTCGATCTGGTTCACGAGGATCACGACGCCGAGCATGATGAGCGCGTTGACCGGGCCGTTGTACACGAGCGCGATGAAGGCCGCGAGGGCGCCGGTCGTAATGGCGCCGAGGAACGGAATGAACGAGCCGAGGAACACGAGGATCGCGATCGGGATCGGGAGCGGCACGCCGAGGAGCGCCGCGCCGACGCCGATGCCCACCGCGTCGACGAACGCGACGAAGATCTGCACCCGCACGTACTGGCCGACCGAGATCCACCCGGCGCGCCCCGCGGCGTCCACGGGCGCATGCGCCTTGGCCGGCAGGAATCCGAGCACCCAGTTCCAGATCCGCTTGCCGTCGATCAGCAGGAAGATCAGGGAGAAGAGCGTGAGCAGGGCGCCCGTCACGAGCTGGCCGAAGGTCGTCGCGACGCCGAGCGCGCCGTTCCAGATCTCCGACTGGTGGCGCTCGATCGTCTTGAAGATCTGGTTGACGAACTTGTCGAGCTCCTCGGCAGAGATCCCGAGCGGGCTGCTCTCGATCCAATGCCGTAGCTCCCACCACACCTGTTCGGAGCGCTTCGCGAGATCGTCGAAACCCGTGCGCATCTGGCTCACGATCAGCGTGATGAGCACCCAGACGGACGCCACGAACACGGCGAGCGCCGTCACGACACCGAGCCAACGCGGCGCCCCCTGCCGCTCGAACCACTGCACGATCGGGGCGAGCAGTGCGGTGAACAGGATCGCGATCAGGAGCGGGATCACGATGATCCGCACCTGCACGATCAGCCACAAGAAGCCCGCAAGCGCGAGCCCGATCGCGATGAGACGCCACGACCAGGCAGCGGCGACGCGCACGCCCAGCGGGAGCTCGACCGCGGCGTCGGGCCGCTCGCCCGGATCCGGAGCTCCTGGCTCGTTACTGCGCTTTTCCACGTTCGCCATCCTATCTATCTGGCCATTCCCGCACGTCGCGTGACACTGCCCGCCCCCCGTCCGGCAATGAGCTCGCCGAGGCCTAGAGGATCCTCCGCAGCCAGGTGCGCACAAGGGAGTCCTTGCCCGCGGTGTACGGCGGCATGATCGTGGCCGCGAGGGTGTCGGGGACGAGCGGCTTCGACAGCACGGGCTTCTCGTGGCTGAAGATCCGGAACGAAAGCTCGCCGTGATACGCGCCCATGCCGCTCTCGCCGACGCCGCCGAAGGGCAGGCCTGGCACCGAAAGATGCAGCACCGGGACGCCGAAATTGAGCGCGCCCGAGCTCGTCTCGCGCTCCCAGCGGGCGCGGGTCGCCTGATCGTCGCTGAACACGTAGGCGGCGAGCGGCTTGTCGCGCGACGAGACGAGGCGGAGCGCGGCATCGAGGTCGCGCACCTCGACGAGCGGCAGGATCGGGCCGAAGATCTCCTCCTGCATGACGGGCGCCTCCGCGGGCACGCGCGCGAGCACGGTCGGCGCGAAGAACAGGGATTCCGGATCCCGCTCCCCACCAGCCACGATCTCGCCGAACGCCGCGGGATCGCGCTCGGCCTGCGCGAGGTAGGACTCGAGGCGCTCGAACTGCCGCGCATTCACGATCCTGCCGTAGTCGGGATTGCGGGCGATCGCGCTGCCGTAGAGCTCGTGAATTGCGTCGCGCAGGTGCGGGATCAGGGCCCGCAGCACTGCGGACTCGGCGAGCACGTAGTCGGGCGCGACGCAGGTCTGCCCCGCGTTCAGGAACTTGCCCCACACGATCCGCTTCGCGGCCTCCGCGAGCGGCACGGTGCCGTCAACGAACACGGGCGACTTGCCGCCGAGCTCGAGGGTCGTCGGGGTGAGGTGCTCGGCCGCCGCGTGTGCGACGATGCGGCCGACCCTGCCGTTGCCCGTGTAGAAGATGTGGTCGAAGCGCTGGGCGAGGAGCTCGGTCGTCTCCTCGACGCCGCCCTCGACCACGGCGACTGCGCGCCGATCGAGCGTGTCGGGGAGGAGCTTGGCGATGAGCGCCGAGGTCGCGGGCGCGAGCTCGCTCGGCTTCACAACGACGGTGTTGCCGGCGGCGATTGCCCCGATCACGGGCGAAAGCGCGAGCATGAGCGGGTAGTTCCACGGCGCGATCACGAGCACGACGCCGAGGGGCTCGGGGAGCACCTTCGCGGTCGCGGGCTGCAGCGCGAGCGGCGGGGCGACCCTGCGCGGGCGCATCCAGGAGGCCAGGTGCGCGAGCGCGTGGTCGATCTCGACCACGAGGAACCCGATCTCGGTGAGCTGCGACTCCGTCGCCGACTTGCCGAGATCACGCTGCAGCGCGGCCTCGAAGTCTTTCTCGCGGCCGATCAGGAGGTTTCGCAGGCGAGTCAGCTGCTCGCGGCGCCACGCCGCCGGCCGGGTGATCCCGAGCTCGAAGCCGTAGCGCACGCCGCTCACGAGGCCGGGGATCCGAGCGAGATCGGTCGCGGCGTAGGCGGTGTCGGGGGTCTGCACACTCATGCGCCAAGACTAGTCCCGCGGGGCCGCGAAGCACCTGATCACTGGGTCGGGATCCGGATCCCGGGCGGGGTTTCGATCCGGGGCGGGGTTTCGATCTCGGTCGGGGTTTCGATCCGGGGGTCGAGTCGGCCCTTGAGCCCCATTCGCGGGATCGAGTCGGCCCTTAGGCCCCATTCACGCGAGGGAATGGGGCCTTTCGGCCCACTCGGCAAGAGTGAGGGAGGGGCGGGGAAGCGTGCGGGAGGCGCGGGACACGGGGCGCGGGGCCCTCATCCGGAACCCGCGGGGGATCCGGGGGTCGAGTCGGCCTTTGAGCCCCATTCGCGGGATCGAGTCGGCCCCTAGGCCCCATTCACGCGCGGGAATGGGGCCTTTCGGCCCACTCGGCAAGAGCGAGGGAGGGTGTGGGATGTGGAGGGGAGGCGCGCGGGAGGCGCGGGGCGCGGGCCCGGGGCACGGGGCTCGGGCCCGCGGGAGATTCGGGGGTCGAGTCGGCCCTTGAGCCCCATTCGCGGGATCGAGTCGGCCCTAGAGCCCCTTTCACGCGCGGGAATGGGGCCTTTCGGCCGACTCGGCGCGGCGCGCGCGGGCGGGCGGCAGCGCGGGCGGGCGGCGCGCCGCGGCGCGCCGCGGCGCCACTCACCAGAAGTGGAGCGCCGGGATGATCAGGAAGATTCCCACGAGGACCGCCACGACCGAGAGGCCGAAGCAGACGTTGGCGGCGACGGTGGCCCAGCGGGGGCGGCCGAGGTCGTCGACGTCGTCGTCCTCGTCGTCGCGGGAGGGGCCGTTCGGCTCGAAGGAGCCGTCGGCGCGGCGCACCGGCGGGGCCGGCGTCGCCAGGAAGCGGATCCCGAGCGAGTAGAGCGCGACCACGAAGACCGCCGAGCCGAGCGCCGCGGCGAAGACGATGAGGAAGGCGAGCCAGTCGATGGTCATCGTGCGTCTCCCTCGGATCCGGCATCGCGGGCGGCCCCGCGGGCGGCCTCGCGCGCCGCCTTCTCGGCCTCGCGGGCGGCCTCGCGCGCGGCCACGTCGTCGCGCACCGCGGACTGTGCCACGGGTGTCAGCGGCGGGATCGTGCCCGTCTTGGTCTTGACCTTCTTGACCTTGCCCTTGCGGATGCGCACCGCGTAGCCCGACTCTGCGACGTCGGGCACCGGGATCGCGTTCGACGAGTCGACCTGGTTGCGACGCGAGCGCCAGAAGATGAAGACGATGAACCCGAGCCCGAGCACGGCGTCGGCGATCACGCCGATGAGGCCGAGGTGGGCGATCGCGGCCGCGGCGGCGCCGACCGCGCCAGCGGCCGGGAGCGTGAAGAGCCAGCCCGAGGCGATGCGGCCGACCGTGCGCCAGCGCACGCTGGAGCCGCGGCGGCCGAGGCCGGATCCGATGACGGATCCCGAGGCGACCTGGGTCGTGGAAAGCGCGAAGCCGAGGTGGCTCGACGCGAGGATCGTGGCGGCCGTCGCGGTCTCAGCGGCGAAGCCCTGCGCCGGCTTCACCTGCGTGAGGCCAGCCCCGAGCGTGCGGATGATCCGCCAGCCGCCCGAGTAGGTGCCGATCGCGATCGCGAGGGCGCAGGCGACGACGACCCAGAGGTGCGGGCCGGTGCCGGGATCCTGCAGGTTCGCGGCGACGAGGGTGAGCGTGATCACGCCCATCGTCTTCTGCGCGTCGTTCGTGCCGTGCGCGAGAGCGATGAGCGAGGACGACGCGATCTGCGCGTAGCGGAAGCGGCCGCGGCCGTCCTTCTTACCGTCGTGCCTGCGCGTGATCGCGTAGGCGACGCGGGTCGCCGTGAAGGCGACGATTCCCGCCGTGAGCGGTGCCGCGATGGCGGGGATCACGATCTTGGAGAGGAACACCCCGCCGTTGATGGAGGACAGCCCCGCACCCACGATCGCGGCGCCGATGAGGCCGCCGAACAGGGCGTGGGAGGAGCTCGACGGCAGGCCATACAGCCAGGTCACGAGGTTCCACACGATCGCGCCGATGAGCCCGGCGAAGATCATCTCGGGGGTGATGAGCACCCCGCCCTCGCCCTCGTTGATGAGGCCGCCCGAGATCGTCTTTGCGACCTCGGTCGAGAGGAATGCGCCGACCAGGTTCAGGACCGCCGCGAGCAGAACCGCAGTCTTCGGCTTGAGCGCGCCCGTCGCGATGGGGGTGGCCATCGCGTTGGCCGTGTCGTGGAAGCCGTTCGTGAAGTCGAAGAAGAGGGCCAGTACGATGACCAGCAGCACGATGAGAGTGAGTTCCACCGGCGTCTTTCGTTCGTGGGTGTGTGCGAGGTTCGCCCGCGATGTCATCAGCTGTTCACCGAATGGTCGGCGACCAGGGGTTGACACGCGCTTGCGCGCCGGTATTCATGGTTCCACCTCGCCCTGATCAGGTCAAGCCAGGACCCCCACGTTTACCCTCCGTTCACCGGAGTCGGATTCCCGGGCGAGTCGCCGGGCAGAAACCCCAGCACACTGCGCCGGATCCCGCGCGAGCGCGCGGCTCAGCCGAAGTTGAGCCGCACCTCCGCGTAGCGCTCGCCCGGCACCGTCTTCAGCCGGTTCACGGCTTCGGCGAGCGGCACCATCTCGATCCGGTCGCCCCGGAGCGCCGCCATCGTGCCCCACTGCCCAGCGAGGGCGGCGTCGGCCGCCGCGATCCCGGTCCGCGTCGCGAGCACGCGGTCGAACGCGGTGGGCGAACCGCCGCGCTGGACGTGCCCGAGCACGGTCGCGCGGGTCTCGATCCCGGTCCGCTCCTCGATGAGCGGGGCGAGCACCTCGGCGATGCCGCCGAGCCTCGCGCGCCCGAACCCGTCGACGCCGCCCCTGGTCACAGGGGCATCCTGGCCCGCGAGCGTGAAGCCCTCCGCGACGACGACGAGCGAGGAGCGACCCCGGTCGCGCACGCTCGCGACCCACTCGGCGACGTGCTCGATCGTCTCGGGAAACTCGGGGATCAGCGTCACCTGGGCGCCGCCAGCCATGCCAGCGTGGAGGGCGATCCAGCCGACGTCGCGGCCCATGACCTCGAGCACCATGCAGCGCCGGTGCGACTCCCCCGTCGTGCGCAGGCGGTCGATCGCCTCCGCGGCGATCGAGACGGCCGTGTCGAAGCCGAAGGTGTAGTCGGTGGCCGAGAGGTCGTTGTCGATGGTCTTCGGCAGCCCGATCACGGGGATCCCCTGGCCCGCGATGAGCGCGGACACCGTCTGCGTGCCGTTGCCCCCGATCAGGAGGAAACCGTCGAGGCCGTGCCTGGCCATGCGCTCGCGGAACAGCGCCCACTCCGCCGGCGTGCCCGCGCGGCTCTCGAACGGCGGCACCCGGCTCGTGCCGAGTATGACGCCACCGAGCGGCGAGATCCCACGCACCGCAGGCCGGTCGAGCGGGATCGCCTCGCCCTCGACGAAGCCGCGCCAGCCGTCGATGAAGCCGACCATCTCGAAGCCGTGCACGTCGACGCCGCGGAGCACGGCGCCGCGGATCGCGGCGTTCATCCCGGGGCTGTCGCCACCTGAGCAGAGCACTCCGAGACGCATCTCAATCTCCTCGCTGGCTGCCGGATCAGGCCGCAGCGTCGACCGCGCGGCGCAGCACAGCCATGAGGGCCTGGAGCTGCACCGAGTCGGCGTCCTCCGCGGGGGCGGACGCGCCGTCGAGGGCGCGCGCCGCGAGGCCCGCCTTGCCGTCGATGAGCTCCGCGATCTTCGCGTCGATCGTCTGCGCGGCGATGATCCGCCACGCGGTGACCGGCTCGTCCTGGCCGATGCGGTGCACGCGGTCGATCGCCTGCGTCTGCTCGGCGTCGGTCCACGAGAGCTCCGCGAGCACGACGTTCGAGGAGGACTGCAGGTTCACGCCGACGCCGGCCGCCGTGAGCGAGCAGACCGCGACCGCGACCTCGGGATCCCTGTTGAACGCGTCGATCTGCTCCTGGCGGAACGTCGCCGACTGGTCGCCACGAATCGAGACCGTCTTGATCCCGGCCTCGGCGAGCTGCGCCTCCGCCTGGTCCATCACGTCAATATGCTTCGCGAAGAATACGACCTTGCCGACCGAGCGGGCGAGCTGGGCCGTGTAGTCGACCGCGAGCGAGGCCTTCGCCTGGCCAATCTGGCGGACCATCGTGAAGACGTTCATGCCGTCAGCCGAGGCGTTCGACTCCTCGAGCTCCTGCGCGCAGACCATGCGGATGATCGCGTCGTCCGAGAGCTTCTCGCCGAGCTTGCCGTTCTTGACCGCGGTGAAGCGATCGAGCAGCTTGCGCGCGAGCTGCGCCTCCGCCGCGCGGATCCCGCGACCCAGCTCGTCGTCGAGTTCGACCGGCAGGTCGACCACGCGCTTCGCCGGCAGATCGGCCGCGACGTCCACCTTGCGGCGGCGCACGATGCCCATGTCGATGACGCTCTGGCGCGCCTCCGGATAGAAGGAGGAGTCGGCCGGCGTCCAGCCGTTGCTCTCGAGCCGCGCCATGAGATCCGGCCCCGGCTTCTCCGCGTCGGCCCAGCCGAGGAAGCGCCAGATCGCACGGAAGTCGTCGATGTCGTTGATGAGCGGCGTGCCCGTGAGCGCGATGAGGAGCGGCGAGACGCCTGGCGTGCGCTCCCGGATCCGGTCGGCGATCGCGAGCACGTTGCGCGAGCGCTGCGACTGCACGTTCTTGATCATGTGCGCCTCGTCGACGACCATGCCCTTGAAACCGAAGCGGGAGATCCAGCTCAGATGACGATCCAGGATCTCGTAGTTCACGACGAACACATCGGCGAATGCGTCGACGTCGCGGCCGTCGCCGTGGATGACGGTAACCTTGCGCTGCGGCGTCCAGCGCTCGACCTCACGCGCCCAGTTCATCTTCACGACGTTGGGCACGACGACGAGGAGCGGGTACGCGTCCGCGACCGACGCTGCGATGACCGACTGGGCGGTCTTGCCGAGACCGGGCTCGTCTGCGAGGAGGAAGCTGCGGTGGCCGTCGCGGACGCTCGCGAGGAAGCGTGCCTGGTGCGGCATGAGCTCGCGCCCGGCGGGCGCGAGGCGATCCGGGACCGGCGGCTCAGGGAGCTCCATGCACGCGGATCCGCCGCCGCCCTGCTCGAACGACTTGAGCAGCGGCCCGAGCAGCTCCCAGTTCGCGAGGCGCACGACCGGGGTCGGCTGCTTCGGCGGCGTGAGGTCGGGAGCGTGGAACGGGCGGGAGAGCAGGCGCGCGTCGATCCCGGCGGGCTCGACCTGGCGCTCGGCGAGCTCCGGCGGCACGAAGGCGCGCGCGGGCTCGGGGGCCGCCTGCTCCTCCTCGGGGAGTTCGATCCCGGCCTGGGTGAGCATCTTGCGCTTGAGCAGCCGCGTCGCCTCGGTGATGGGGGCCGTTGGCTCGAGCAGGGTGATGAGGCTCGTGTCGCGGGCCGCGGTCTTCGCGAGGATCGCGGCGACGCCGTCGAGCCGCTTCAGCGTCTCGGCGCGCTCCGAGTCCTTGACGGTCTCGTCGGTCTTCACTCGCGCGCGCTCCTCGCGCATGAGCAGCGCGATGACGTGGAACTTCGTGCGGTTCGCCGGCGTCGCCTTGCCGCGCTGCGCGGAGGCCTCGACCTCGCGCACGGCGCGGGCGAGCAGCGGAATGATCCCCTCATTGTGCGGATGCTTCCGACGCCCGTTCGAGCGGGACTGTGCGGCCTTGGCCTGTGCACCGTCTTTCTTGACGGCCTGGCGCGTGGCAGTTGTGATTGCCAATTGATCTCCTGATCGGCGTGTTTCGGGCTCGGAATTCGTACCGTTGCCTCGGCCGCTTCGCCGGTCCGAGCCTGACCTCATGCGCGGCATGGGGCTCGGAACACGATCACGTGCGCGACCTTGCGGTCGATTCTACCATCAGGAATTACCGCCCGGTCCAGCGTTCCTGATCAGGAAAGCAGTTCGCGGGTCTCCGCGACGTCGCGGTGCATCTGCTCGACGAGCGCCTCGAGCGATGCGAAGCGCTCAGTGCCGCGCAGCCGCTTCGCAAACTCGACCACGATCCGCTCCCCGTAGAGGTCGCCGGAGAAGTCGAGCACGAACGCCTCGACCCGCGACTGCTCATCGGGCGTGAACGTCGGGTTGTTGCCCACCGAGATCGCCGCGTGCCTGCGTACGCCGCCGACCGTCGCGAAGCCGGCGTAGACGCCGTCGGCCGGCACGAGCCCCTCGATCCGGCCCCCGAGATTCGCGGTCGGGAATCCCAGGTCGCGCCCGCGCGCGTCGCCGTGCACGACCTCGCCGCGCACGGCGGGCAGCCGGTCGAACATGCGGGCGACGGTCTCGACGTCGCCGCGGCTCATCGCCTCGCGCACGCGCGAGGAGGATACCTGGCCGCTCACGTCGTCGACCCAGTCGACGATTTCGGCGTCGAAGCCGTACTTAGCGCCGAGACTCGTAAGCAGGGCGCCATCACCTGCGCCGCGGTGGCCGAAGCGGAAGTCGGCGCCCATGATGACGTGGCGCGCGCCCAGCTTGCCGACGAGCACGTCGGTGACGAACTCCTCGGCGGGAATCGAGGCGAAGGCCGCATCGAACTCGACCATGACGCAGACGTCGATCCCCGCGGCCTCGAAGGCCTCGAGCCGCTGCTCCGGGCTCATGAGCGGGTGCGGGCACGCCTCAGGCCGGAGAAAGCTGAGCGGGTTGTTGCGAAAAGTCACAACGACGGTGCGCAGCGCTCCGCCCTCGGACTCCTCGCGGAGGCGACGCAGGATCGCCTGATGGCCGCGGTGCAGGCCGTCGAACTTGCCGATCGCGATGCAGCTCCCCCCAGAGAACTCGGCGGGGTCGATCCCGTCGAGCGACTCGACCACCTGCATCAGCTCACGGCCTCCGAACGCTTCGCAGCGCGGCCCGTGCGGCTCAGCCAGATGAGACCCAGGATCGGGAGCACCAGCGGGATGAAGAGGTAGCCGCTGCCGAAGCCAGACCACACCGAGGGGTGACCGAAGAGTGACGGCGCGATGATGCTCAGCGTACCGACGACGAGCACGCCGCAGAGCTCGAAGATGAGGGCGGCCCAGGCGACCGTGCGCCAGGCACCGCGTCGCTTGATGAGCGCGATCGTGGCGACGATGTAGACGACGCCGGAGACTGCCGACAGCGTGTAGGCGAGCGGGGCCTCATCGAACTTCGAGATGATCTGGTAAATCGATCGGAAGGTCGCGGCCATCGCGAGCACGATGTAGACGGCGATGAGCACGCGGCCGAGGCCGCCGAGTCGATCCTGCTCCGAGGCCGCGCCCGTGTTCACGGTCGCGGGATCAGGGTTCGCGAGGTTTTCGCCGGTCACGGCGCCATCTGCAGCAGCGGTTGCGCGGTCGGGATTTGACACGCCCATAAGTGTACCGGCGACAGGGGACGTTTCCTCCCCGCAGGCACTCAGGAGCCGACGGTCGCGAGGAACACCTCGCCGCGCCCCCGCAGCTCGATCGGCTCGCCCGCAGAGACGTAGACCGACTGGCCCCGCTTCGCCTTCGCATACTCCGCGGGCGCGGCCAGGGGGCGGTCGATCTCGATCTTTCCCTGCACCACCACGAGCACAAGCGGGCGGCGCGCCTCGACGGTTACCTGCTCGGCGGCCTCGTCGATCCCGCTCCCGACGGTCTCGTCGCGATCCGGATCGAACAGGCGCGCCCGCAACAGCTGGAAGTCGGGAACCCCCGGCCGCCAGGCCACGAGACCGGGAGCGAGGCGCTCGCACGGCTGCCTGGGCGACTCGATCTCGCCCGGATCCACGATCCGCGTGAGCTCCGCGACGTCGACGTGCTTCTCCGTGAGGCCCGCGCGCAGCACGTTGTCCGAGGCCGCCATCACCTCCACCGCGACGCCGTCGAGGTAGGCGTGCAGCTGCCGCGGGCCGAGAAAGATCGCCTCGCCGGGCGCAAGGCGCACGACGTGCAGCAGCAGGGATACGAGCACCCCGGGATCGCTCGGGTGGGACGCGATCAGGGCCTTGAGCGCCGCGACGCGATCCGGATCCCAGTCAGCGGCGGCCTCGGCACGGGCCTGCGGAGTGCGCCCGCGCGCAATCTCGGAGAGATCGGTCAGCGCCCGGAGCGCGGCAGGCACCGCGGGATCCCCGGTGAACACCCAGCGCAGGAACCCGAGGCGCACGGGCTCAGGATCCTCCCCCGCGAGCCGGTCCCCCACGGCGGCGAGCGCCGCGGCGCCGGCCTCATCGCCGGCAGCGTGCGCCGCCGCCGAGAGCCGCGCGACATCGTGCCGCACCTCGGCGAGCGGGCGGAAGCCGCAGAGCGCCCGCACCTCGGTGAGGGCGACGAGGAGCTCCGGCTTGTGATTCGCGTCGCCGTAGTTGCGCTCTCGCGCCTCACGCGGCACGCCCGCGCGCTCCTCGGCGGCAAACCCAGCGAACGCCTGATCCCGATCCGGATGCACCTGCAAAGACAGGGGTGCCTCGATCGCGAGCACCTTGAGCAGGAAGGGGAGGGGGCCGCCGTCGACGCCCCAGCGCTCGGGGTCGCTCTCGATGAGGTCGATGAGGGTGCGCTGCGCGTTCGTTGCCTTCGCGACGTGGGCGGGGCTGCCGGGGTGGGCGCCGAGCCAGAGCTCCGCCTGCGGCTCGCCCGTCGGCGCGACACCGAGCATCTCGGGAATCGCGTCCTTCGAGCCCCAGGCATAGCTCTTCGGGGTGTTCTCGATGAAGATCAGCACGAAGCTCCTCGCAGTCGAGCACGGTCGGTCGTCAGCTCGCTTCTCGGAGCGCGCATCCGTTTACGTGTCCGGGGCATGCTCTACCATACCGACTATGGCGGAGAGCAAGACGAGACTCGGGATCAGCGCGTACGCGATCTGCGTCTTCCTCGTCACCCTGGGTGGCACGGCGGTCCGCAATCTCGTGGGCTGGCCGGGCTTTCTCGCGACGGCGGTGGCCCTCGTTGGCGTCGGCATCGCGATCTTCGTGCGCGAGAAGCCCGCGCGCTTCAGGTGGTACCGACTGCCGTCACCCATCTACTGGTTCCTCGCGCTCGCAGTGCTGTCGATCGCATGGTCGCAGTACCGCCTCGAGAGCGTGCTCGGCGTGCTCGCACAGCTCGCGACCACGCTCATCGCGGTCGTGCTCGCGTTCGTACTGACCTGGCACGAGGTGCTGCGCACCCTCGGCACCGCCCTGCGATACCTGATCGGGCTCTCGCTCCTCTTCGAGTTCATCGTCTCCGCCTTCGTGCGGCACCCGGTTCCCCAGAACTTCATCGAGCTGCCGCCCGAGGGCGAGAAGATCCCGAAGCTGCTGCTCTGGAGCCGCGACCTGCTCTTCTCCGGCGGCCCGATCCAGGGTCTCGTCGCGAGCTCGATCGTGCTCGGCTTCATCGCGCTCCTCGGGCTCATCGTGTTCGGGATCCAGCTGCGCGCGGGACTCGTGCGGCCGTTCGCCGGCTGGTGCTGGGTGATCGTCGCCGCGGCGACGATCCTGCTCACGCGCGGCGCGACCGTGTGGGTGGCGCTCGCCGCGGCTGCCGTGGCGCTCGCCCTCGCACTGTGGGCGCGCAGGCTCGGGCCCGAGCGGCGCACGCCGCTCTACGTCACGGGCGGCGCGATCCTCGTCGCCGCGCTCGGGCTCGCGCTCTTCGCGCGCGACTTCGTGTTCGGGCTGCTCGGCAAGAGCGGGGACATGACGGGCCGCCTCGACACCTGGCAGAAGGTGATCGAGCTCGGCGAGCAGCGGCCGTGGTTCGGCTGGGGCTGGGTCAGCTACTGGGCCCCGTGGGCCGAGCCCTTCAAGTCGCTCGACGTGAAGGCCGGCGTGCCCGTGATGAGCGCGCACAACGCCTGGCTCGACGTGTGGTTCCAGCTCGGGATCGTGGGGGTGCTCGCGTTCGCTCCGATCGTGGTGCTCACGATGTGGCGGGTGTGGTTCCGCGCGGTGGATCCGCCGCGGCGCGGCTTCGGGCCGCCGCTCCCCTACGCGACGAGCGCGCTGTGGCCGTTCCTCGTGATGGTCGCCCTGCTCGTGCAGTCGCTCACCGAGAGCCGGCTGCTTATCGAGGGGCACTGGGTGCTCCTCATCCTGCTCGCCGTGAAGTCGAGGTTCGACTTCGAGTTGCCGTCGCTCGACGCGGAACCCCGGAAGCTGCCGTGGCGGCGAGCACCCATCGTCCACGAGACCGGCCCGGTCGGGATCGTCCGGTGAGGCTCGGGGGTCAGGCGGTGGCGGCATGCTGATCATGACGACCGACCGCCTGCAACGGCTGCGCGCCGACGCGCGGCTCGAGCGGGAGACGATGCTCGAGCATCGCGTGCGCGACGGCGAAGACCCCGCGACGGCGTACGCCGAGGTGCCCGAGGTCGACGACCTCGTGGTGCGTGAGCTCCGGGACGAACTGCTCGAGGAGCGCGGGCGGCTCGCGGAGTTCGGCCTCGCGCGGCTCGCGGCGCTCTCGGGCGGGGCCGACGCCGAGGAGCACCGCCGCAACGCCGACCGCGTCGAGTTCGAACTGCTGCGCGAGATCGCGGACGCCGCCCCGCAGCTCACGGTCGCCGTGTGGCGCCGCTCCGCGTCGATCGCCCCGCGCTGATCCGCGCTCGCGCGCTGGCGCCGGCGCCGTGTCCCCCCCCCCCGACCGGATCCACCTTGCCGGTTCTGCGCTCCATGCGCGATGTATCGCGGATGGAGCACACAGGGAGCGCAGAACCGGCAAGGCACAGGGGTCGGTAGACTGGTCCGGTTCGCAATCGCCGTGAAGAGAGGCACCGTTCGATGCCAACCACCCTGCAGACCGTCGTCTTCCCCATCGCGAAGGACCCCGATGTCCTTCCCCTGTATGCAGACGCGGAAGCCTGGTCCAAGCTCGGCAAGCGGCACGTCCGCCTGACCGAACACGCGAGTATCGATAACGTGCTCTCCCGGACGAGCACGCGCGTCCGCGCCGGCACCCGAGTCTCCTACGCGAGCTACTTCAACGCTTTCCCCGCATCCTATTGGCAGCGCTGGACGGTCGTGGAGCGCGTCACGCTGACCCTCAACACCACGGGCCCCGGCACCGTGATCGTGTACCGGTCGAACGCTGGCGGAGTCTCGCAGCGGGTCGACTCCCGGAGCGTCTCGGGCTCTCAGGAGAGCGTCTTCGAACTGCCGCTCACGAGCTTCACCGACGGCGGGTGGTACTGGTTCGACCTCATCGCGAGCAACGAGGACCTCATCCTCGACTCAGGCGATTGGTCGACCGATGCCGAGCCGGCCGTACCGGGCAAGCTGAGCCTCGGCATGACCACCTACAACAAACCCGATTACTGCGTCGCGACCCTCGAGAACGTGGCCGACTCTCCCGCGCTCCTCGAGGGCCTCGATCGGATCTTCCTCGTCGATCAGGGCACGCAAAAGGTGCGGGATCAGGAGGGCTTCGCCGAGGTCGCCGCCCGTCTTGGCGATCACCTGCAAGTGATCGAGCAGGGGAACATCGGCGGCTCGGGCGGCTTCTCCCGCTCCATGGCCGAAACCCTCGAGCGCGAGGACACCGAGTTCCTCCTCCTCATCGACGACGACGTCGAGTTCGAAACGGAGAGCGCGCTCCGGGCTCTCCAGTTCGGTCGTTTCAGCCGCACTCCGGTGATCGTCGGCGGCCACATGTTCGACCTCCTCGACAAGCCCGTGCTCCACGCGTGGGCTGAGGATGTGCGCCCCGAGCCGTTCCTCTGGGGCCCGTCGTTCAAGGAACAGCATCGCCACGACTTCCGGAGAGCAAACCTCCGGCAGACCAGGTGGATGCACGCTCGTCTCGACTCGGACTACAACGGCTGGTGGATGTGCATGATCCCGAAGCGGGTCATCGCCGAGATCGGGCTCTCGATCCCCGTCTTCATCAAGTGGGACGACGCCGAGTATGGGCTCCGCGCCAAGGAGGCCGGCTACCGCACGGTCTCCCTCCCCGGTGTCGCCCTCTGGCACGTCTCCTGGCTCGACAAGGACGACAGCCAGGACTGGCAGGCCTTCTTCCACACGCGGAACCGCATCATCGCCGGCCTGTTGCACTCGAATCGCCCGAAGAGCGGCAAGCTCATGCAGAACAGCGGACGCCAGGACATCAAGAAGCTCCTGAACATGCAGTACTACGCGACGCAGCTCGCCGTGGACGGCATGCGCTCCGTGCTGCAGGGGCCCTACGCCCTGCACGAGCAGATCGCGAAGGACATGCCCGCGGCGCGCGCTCGAGCGAAGGAGTTTCCCGAGACCCGCGTGTATCGCTCGAATGATCCGGACGCGCCCGTGTCGCGACGGGGGCGCGCCCTCCCGTTCATCGGCGAAAAGCGCAAGGGCTATCCGGTTGGGCTCGGGCTCGCGATCTACACGGCCCGCATGCTTCCTCGCCATTGGTTCCGCAAGTCAAACGAGACGGACGCAAAGACTCCTGAACTCGAATACTCGAAGCCGGACGCGGTGTGGTGGCAGATCCCGCACCACGAGAGTGTTCTCGTCGGCTCCGCTGATGGCGCAGGCAAGATGTGGTATCGCCACGACCGCGCCAAGTTCCGCCGCCTGCTCCGCGAGGCGAACGGTCTGCGCAGGGAAATTGAGCGCAACTGGGATCGACTCTCGCGGGAGTATCGGGAGGCGCTGCCGCGGATCACGTCCGTTGAGGAGTGGAAGAAGACGTTCGAGGGGCGCGAGAAGTAGTCGCACGCCCGCGGGTTATGCGTGGGGCCGGTTCGGGATCTTGATCCCGAACCGGCCCCTCAACCTTCACGCACCCGAGCGTCACGCGCGAGCGCGCGGCGGCACCTTCGGCGCTCAGTAGAGCTTGATCGACCCGCCGTCCGCCATGAGCGTCTGGCCCGTCATGTAGCGGGAGTCGTCGCTCGCGAGGAACGCCGCGATCGGGGCGATGTCGTGCTCCGGATCGCCGAGGCGTCCGAGCGGGATGCCGTCGACGACCTCCTGGTAGTCCTCGGGGAACGATTCGGCCCACTGCTTGATGCCCGGCGTGAGCGCGATCGGCGAGACGAGGTTCACGCGGATCCCGTCGGCTGCCCACTCGTTCGCAGCGACGCGGCTGATCGCTCGGATCGCCTCCTTGGCCGCCGCGTAGGTGACCTGCGTCGGCAGCCCCTTCATCCCGGCGCCCGAGGCGAAGTTGACGATCGCACCCTTCGATTTCGCGAGCTCGCCGTGGGCGGCGCGCATGAGGTGGTAGGTCGCCCACATGCCGGTCCCGAGCGACAGCTCCCACATCTCCTGCGTGGTCTCGAGGATCGGGGCCTGCTTCGAGGCGTGGGCGTTATTGACGAGCGCGTCGAGCTTGCCGAAGCGCTCCACCGTCGCGGCAACGATGGCCGCCGCGTTCTCCTCCTTGGCGATGTCCTTCTGGAGGTACATGGCGTGCTCCGCGCCGCGGATGGATCCGGCGAGTTCGGCGACGAGCGCGTCGCCGTCCGCCTGCTCAATGATGTCGACCACCACGACGTCGGCACCCTCGGTCAGGAAGTGGCGGACCATTCCCTGGCCGATTCCCCCGGCACCTCCCGTGATGATCGCGACTTTGCCCTCAAGCCTCATGATTCCGCCCCTTCCCAGTCGGATGTGCCGGCACTCGGGTCTCCGAATGCCGCGGGGCGCCGGCGGCGCCAGGCCCCGGTCTTGTCCGGGGATCCCTACAGAATCCCCGGCAGCTTGTTGTCATACATCGAGAGCGCCGAGCCGATGGCCATGTGCATGTCGAGGTACTGGTAGGTGCCCAGCCGGCCGCCGAAGAGCACGCGCGGCTCCTGGTCCGTGAGCGCGCGGTACTTGAGCAGGCGCTCGCGGTCCTCGGGGGTGTTGACCGGGTAGTACGGCTCGTCGTCGCGGGACGCGAAGCGCGAGAACTCGCGCATGATCACGGTCTTGTCGCTTGGGTATTCGCGCTCGGGGTGGAAGTGGCGGAACTCGTGGATCCGGGTGTAGGGGACGTCGGATCCGGCGTAGTTCATGACGCTCGTGCCCTGGAAGTCGCCCGTCGGCAGCACCTCGGTCTCGAAGTCGAGCGTGCGCCAGGAGAGCTCACCCTCCGCATAGTCGAAGTAGCGGTCGACAGGGCCCGTGTAGACGACGGGCACCTTGCCGACGACGGCGTCCTTGTTGAGCGGCTGCGACGCGTCGAAGAAGTCCGTGTTGAGACGCACCTCGATGTTCGGGTGATCCGCCATCTTCTCGAGCCACGCCGTGTAGCCCTCGGTCGGCAGGCCCTCGTGGGCGTCGCTGAAGTAGCGGTTGTCGTAGGTGTAGCGCACGGGCAGGCGGCTGATGACCTCCGCGGGGAGCTCCGTCGTGGGCGTCTGCCACTGCTTCGAGGTGTAGTCGCGGATGAACGCCTCATAGAGCGGGCGCCCGATCAGGGAGATGCCCTTCTCCTCGAGGTTCTTGGCGCTCTTCGTGTCGAACTCGCCGGCCTGCTCGGCGATGAGGGCGCGCGCCTCGTCCGGGCCGTATGCGGCGCGGAAGAACTGGTTGATCGTGCCGAGGTTGATGGGGAGGGGGTACACCTCGCCCTTGAAGTTCGAGTAGACCTTGTGCTGGTAGTTCGTGAAGGTCGTGAAGCGGTTCACGTACTCCCACACGCGCGGGTTCGAGGTGTGGAAGAGGTGGGCCCCGTACTTGTGGACCTCGATCCCGGTCTCGGGATCCGCCTCCGAGTATGCGTTGCCGCCGATGTGCGAGCGGCGGTCGATGACGACCACCTGCTTCCCGTCATTCGCTGCGCGCTCGGCGATGGTAAGACCGAAGAAACCTGAGCCGACTACAAGTAGATCCATGCCGACCAGCTTACGCGGATACACTGTCGTATACCGTTAGACAACAGGTATTTCACATGCAGTTAATTGTCACTCAGGCGCATCTCGAGGTGAACTCCCTCCCGGAGTCTGCCACCTCGCTCGACGTGAGCTTTGACGGCCGCCGGATCTGGTCGATTGACGTCGAGGATCTGCCTAAGTCGGAAAATCCCGTTCAGCTCGATTGGCCGGAATCTTTGGCCCCGCACCTGACGGGCCGGACGCGAATCGCGATCTCAGATTCCGAGAGCGGCACCCAACTCTCTGCGACCGACGTCGCTTTCGATGACTCAACGGAACGCACGAGGGTGCAGGATCCCGCCGGAGTGCCTCTCGTAGTAAACAAGTGGGGACGCCTCGGACCTTCGCTCGAGGCTCTCGGGGCAGAGATTCGGCAACTCATCGTCACCCGATCGCTCGCCCTCGTTGAGGAACTCAGGAGCTTCGGCCTTCGACCATTTGTCGTCGGCGGCACGCTACTCGGCGGCGTGCGCGACGGCTCACTCCTTCCCCATGACGACGACGCCGACATCGCGTACCTGTCGACGTTCACGCAGCCGGCCGACGTGGCAATCGAGGCTTTTTCGGTTGGCAACCGACTCGCAGAGCTCGGATATGAGGTTCAACGCCACAGCGCGACACACATGCAACTGCTCTTTCGGGACGAAGCTGAAGTCGTGATTCATTACATTGACGTATTCGCCGCATTCTTCACTTCCGACGGACACATTAATCAGCCGTTCCATGTGCGGGGAAGGATGCGCGTCGACCAAATGCTCCCATTCGGCACGGTCAGCATCGAGGGTGCCGAGTTCCCTGCGCCTGCGGACACGGATCGCTGGCTCACTCTCAACTATGACGAGCGCTGGCGCGAACCGATCCCGGGATTCGTGCTGCAAACGCCGGACGAGACGCGCAAGTTGTTCGACGGCTGGTTCGGCGGCTTCAACTTCCAACGCGAGTTCTGGGACGAACGGTTTATTTCCCAGCGGATGTCAGAGTCCGAAGACACCTGGAAGCATGGCGCGGATTGGATCGCCGCGCAGAATCTCACAAGCCCGACGCTGCTCGACCTCGGGAGCGGCTCGGGCGGTCTGTCTGCCCGCCTGTCGAGTCCGAGACGCAGAGTCATCGCCTGCGATTATTCGAGCGAGGCACTTTACCTGGCGCGCATGTCTGGGCTCGAGACCTCACACGTCAATCTCTATCGGCTCAACTCGCTGACGGCCCCGAGGCGGCTCGGGATCGGCACCCCGTTCGACGTTGCCTCGAATCATCTCTTAGAACAGGTCGGGCATCTGGGTCGCGCGAATGCGTTCAGGCTTGCGCGCATGGCGCTCCGCTCCGGCGGCTCTGCGGTCGCGACGGCATACGCGAATCCTGCTCACGACGTGAACCAGCTCGACCCAACGACCTGGCACCTGGATCAGAGTGACCTCCGCGCGCACGCGCGGGAGTTCGGGCTCGTCGTCGAGTTCACCGACCTTGATCCCGGACCCCATGAAGAGGATCGGGCCCCCTACGGCGTGGTCTTCACACTCAACACACACCCCTATCAGCGAAAGGATCTCTCCGTGAAGCAGCGACTCAGGCAGCTCTTCCTGAGAGCGCGATCGAGAGGGAACGCAGCCGAGCTCGACACCCTCCGAGAGCGCGTCAGCGAACTCGAAACCGAGCTCACCGACATTCGGCGCGACAATCTCAGGGTCGCCGAGCTCATCGATCTGGCTGAGCAGGCGCTCATGCCCACGGAACCCTCCACAGGGCCGCAGCGCCCGCGCACCGTGCGACCCGGCCAGGAAGCGGAGTAGCTCGGCCAGTCACCGCTTCAGCCCAGGCGCCGAAGACTAGAATCCCTCCAGTAGCAGCCCGACCCCACCTGGAGAGAGCCCCATCACATGACCTGGTTGTCCGCGATACCCACGTTTATCGTGAGCGCCGCGCTCCTCCTGTTCCCCGGCCTCATCGTGGGAGCACTCATCGGGCTCCGGAGACTCTGGCTCGTTGCCGTAGCGCCGGCTATCTCAGTCACGCTCGTCACCGCAGGTTCGGTCATCCTGCCGATGGCAGGGCTGTCGTGGAATCCACTGACGGCCCTGAGTTTCGCGGCGCTGTTCGGCGCGGTCGTGGTGCTGCTCTTCCGTCTCCTGCTTCGCACGAAGTTCATCTCGACACCCCCGGAGTCGGGGCGCGCCTGGCCAACCGTCGTCGGCTGGGCGATCCCCACGGTGATCCTGTTCTCCTGGGCAATCGCGGGCATCATGAGCGCGGAGAACTTCTCGCAGACCTTCGACAATGTGTTCCATATGAACGCGATCGCCCTCATTGGCGATACCGGTAATGCGTCGCCGTTCGAGGTGGCGAGACTCACGACCCCCGACGGTGACCCCGGGTTTTATCCCGACGGCTGGCATGCCCTCGTGCAGCTC
Source organism: Leucobacter luti (assembly GCF_050310065.1). Taxonomy (GTDB): domain Bacteria; phylum Actinomycetota; class Actinomycetes; order Actinomycetales; family Microbacteriaceae; genus Leucobacter; species Leucobacter luti_B. Next base: position 2,939,382 of record NZ_CP190007.1, read on the forward strand.
GCGCAGCAGGTCACCGGGGCAAGCATCCCGCTCGCCATCAACTCCTTCAACTTCGCTGCGATCGCAGTCGCCTGGCCGACCGGCATCATGCTGCTGAGCCGGCAGATCGCGGGATCGTCGCGGACGGCGACGCTGGCGGCCGGGATCCTGGCCGCAGCATTCCCCGCGTTCCCGCTGAACCTTTTCCACTACGGCGTGCTCTACCCGTACTTCTTCAGCATGCTCATGGTCCCGGCGGTGCTTGCGCTCAGCCTCAATCTCCTCGGGATCACACGCGAGCCCAGGCTCACCACGCCCGCCTCGCATTCGGTGCTCATCGCGGGCGTGACTGCGGCGCTCCTCATGGCGCATCCCGCGGCCATGATGAGCGCGCTGGCCCTCGTCGTGCCGGCCGCGACAATCGCGATGCTCGCCGGCTGGACGGGACTCACCCCCAAGCGCCGACTGTTCCGCGTGCTCGGCTATGGTCTCTTTGTCGTCATCGGGCTCCTGCTGCTCTATTTCCTGCGGCAGGGCGACTGGTGGGGTGCACGGATGAAGCCCGTCGAGGCCGCCTGGCAGACCGTTTCGCTGTCGTTGTGGGGAATCGGGCTCCCCCTGCTCACCGCAGTGCTCATGTGGATCGGCCTCTTCTTCGCGTTGCGAGACCGCAACCGCGTCGGATACTCGGCGGCGGGCATCTGGCTGATCGCGGCCGCGCTGTTCTTCGTCGCGGCGGGCATCTCAAACTATTGGCTCCGGAATCCCACGCTGATCTGGTACGGGGACGCGCCGCGGCTCGCTGCGCTCTACCCCATTGCGGTCATCCCTCTCGCCGTCATCGCGGTGCGCCGGGTCGCCGAGTGGCTGAGTGAACGGCCCCGCTTCGAGGCACGCCGGTGGCTCCCCTCCGCCGCTGCCCTCGTGCTCGTGGCGCTCGGCACCCAGGCCTTGGCCGGGTACCCCACCCTCGTTGATCGCCTGAATTTCAGTTACGAGACGAAGCCGCGGTCGCTCCTCATTTCCACTGATGAGCTCGCGCTGCTGCAGCGGCTGCCGAGCGAGGTGGGCGAGGACGAGGTCATCGCGGGCAGCCCGTGGACCGGCACTTCGCTCGCGTTCGCGTTCGCCGATCGGGAGGTCGTGCTCCCACACATGCTGATGAATGAGATCAGCGCGGACCGCATCATGGTGATGGATCACCTGCGCGACGCCGCGACGAACCCCCAGGTGTGTGAGGCCGCCGATCGGCTCGGCGTGCGCTACGTCCTCGACTTCGGCAGGCGCGAGGTGCACAAGGAGAACCACCGCTACAAGGGGATCGAGCGGCTCGACCGGGCCGAGGGCTTCGAGCTCGTCGATCACGAGGGGTCGGCGAGGCTGTACCGCCTCACCGCCTGCGGCTAGGCCGGCCGGTCGGTCGAGATCCGGCCCCGACCTGCGCCGCCCCGCTACTCGGCGAGCAGGCGATCGAGGTACACCCCGTAGCCGCTCTTGCGTAGTGGGGCCGCGAGCTCCTCGAGCTCTTCGTTACTCACCCAGCCGTTGCGCCAGGCGATCTCCTCGATGCATCCGATCTTGAATCCCTGGCGATCTTCGATCACCCGCACGTACTCTGAGGCCTGCATCATCGACACCACGGTGCCGGTGTCGAGCCAGGCCGTGCCTCGGTCGAGGGTCTGCACCTGCAGCTTGCCGGCCTTCAGATACTCCTCGTTCACCGTGGAGATCTCGAGTTCGCCGCGGGCGCTCGGTGTGATCGTCTTCGCGATCCGGATCACGTCGTTGTCGTAGAAGTACAGGCCGGGCACCGCGTAATTGCTCTTCGGATGCTCCGGCTTTTCCTCGATGGAGACCGCCTTCATGTCCGCGTCAAACTCGACCACGCCGTAGGCACGCGGGTTGGCGACGTGGTGGGCGAAGACGACGGCGCCGTCGACCTCCGAATGCTTGCGAAGGTTCGTGCCGAGGCCGGTGCCGTGGAAGATGTTGTCCCCGAGCACGAGCGCGACACTGTCGTCCCCGATGAACTCCTCGCCGATCGTGAAGGCCTGCGCCAGCCCGTCAGGCGAGGGCTGCACGGCATACTCGAGCCGCATACCGAGGTGCGATCCGTCGCCAAGCAGCGCCTGAAACTGCGCGTTGTGCTCCGGAGTAGTGATGACCAGGATTTCCCTGATCCCGGACATCATGAGCGTCGACAGCGGGTAGTAGATCATGGGCTTGTCGAAGATCGGCATGAGCTGCTTTGAGATGCCCTTGGTGATTGGCCAGAGCCTGGAGCCGGAGCCGCCGGCGAGAATGATGCCCTTCACGCGAATCACTTCCCTTTCGTCGAGACCAGTCAAGCCTATTCCACGCACCCGACTAGACTGCCCCGGGAGCGTCGCTTTGCGGGCTCATCAGGATTTTGGGAGGACGATGGCCGCGACAACACCGCTGATGCACCCGGGTGAGCCGTGGAATCAGAAATCGCCCCGGTATTTCGGTAGGTCGCTCGGCACAACAAACAGCCTGAATCTGATCAGGCTCGTGTTCGCCGCTGCCGTCCTCGTGGCCCACAGCTACCCGCTGACCGGGCGTCTCGAGCAGGCACCCCCGCTAGCAGGACAGGGCCTCGGCGGCTGGGCCGTCGCCGGCTTCTTCGCGGTGAGCGGGTATCTCATCACCGCGAGCCGCCAGCGCACGGGGTTCGCGAACTTCCTGCTCCTCCGAGTCGGCCGCATCTATCCGGCCTTCCTCGTGGTCCTCCTCATGACCGCGGCGGTCTTCGCCCCGATCGCCCAGCTCGTGAATCACGGCACGCTCGCCGGATACTTCACGACGGGCACGACACCGTTCACCTACGTGTATTCGAATCTCTTCCTCGAGATCAATACCTACGACATCGGCGACACGCTGGCCTCGGTTCCCTATGCCAACGTCTGGAACGGGTCGCTCTGGACCCTCTATTTCGAGTTCCTTTGCTATCTCTTTGTCGGGATCCTCCTCATCTGGAGGCGTGCACGTACCACCGTGTGGCCGATCGCGGTCGCATTCGTCCTCTCCGCGGTGGTGTTCGCGAACGCCGATCTCGCGGTCAAGGCGGTCAACGGCGACCAGTCGATCTGGCTCCTCGCCTCGCTCCTCCCCTATTTCCTCGGCGGCGCCCTGATCCGTGTGCTGAAGCCGTACATCGGGCTCGACTGGCGGGCGGGCTCGCTCTCGCTCGTCGTGCTCGTCGTCGCCGTGTACTTCGGCCCGCTCTGGACCGCGCAGGCCCTTGCCCCGCTCTTCGCATACGGGATCCTGTGGCTGTCGACCGTGATCCCGCAGCCGAAGTGGATCGCAAAGCACGATGTCTCGTACGGCGTCTACATCTACGCTTTCCCCGTACAGCAGCTGCTCGCGGTGTTTGGGCTCTGGACCCTCGACGTCTTCACCTTCTCCGCGATCGCCCTTGCTGGGACGGCAGTGCTCGCGGTGCTCAGCTGGTTCATCGTCGAGCGTCCGGCGCTGAGGCGCACGCGGCGCAGCACCGGCAGGTCAGCCGACCGCTGAGCCTCTCCAGCGACGGGCGGATACACTAGCGGCGGTGCCGTGCTCGCCCCGAGCCGGCCGCGACCCGATCCCACATGGAGGAAACGCGTGGCCCGTAGGATTCTCGTGACCGGAGGCGCCGGCTTCATCGGCTCGAACTTCGTGCACTACCTCGTTGCGAACACCGACGACAGCGTGACGGTTCTCGACAAGTTCACCTACGCCGGCAACGAGGCCTCCCTCGCGGGGCTTCCCGAGGACAGGGTCACCGTGGTGCACGGCGACATCTGCGACGCCGAGCTCGTAGATCGGCTGATCGCCGAGTCCGACGTCGTGGTGCACTACGCCGCCGAGTCGCACAACGACAACTCGCTGCACGATCCGCGCCCCTTCCTCGACACGAATATCATCGGCACCTACACCCTGATCGAGGCGGCGCGCCGCCACGAGAAGCGCTTCCACCACATCTCGACGGACGAGGTGTACGGCGACCTCGAGCTCGACGACCCCGAACGGTTCACCGACCAGACCCCGTACAACCCGTCGAGCCCCTATTCCTCGACCAAGGCGGGCTCGGACCTGCTCGTGCGCGCGTGGGTGCGCTCGTTCGGCCTGCAGGCGACCATCTCGAACTGCTCCAACAACTACGGCCCGCGCCAGCACGTCGAGAAGTTCATCCCGCGCCAGATCACGAACATCCTCGTCGGCGACCGCCCGAAGCTCTACGGCGAGGGCCTCAACGTGCGCGACTGGATCCACGCAGACGACCACTCCTCCGCCGTGCTCCGCATCGTCGAGGCCGGCAGGATCGGGGAGACCTACCTGATCGGCGCCGACGGCGAGCGCAACAACAAGGACGTGCTCGAGACGATCCTCGAGCTCATGGGGCAGCCGCGCGACGCCTACGAGCACGTCGTCGACCGCCCGGGCCACGACCTGCGCTACGCGATCGACGCCTCGAAGCTGCGCGACGAGCTCGGCTGGGCACCCGCCTATCAGGACTTCGACCGCGGCCTCGCCGACACGATCGCCTGGTACCGCGAGAACGAACCGTGGTGGCGCCCGCAGAAGGATGCGACCGAGGCGAAGTACCGCGAGCAGGGGCAGTGAGCGTGGCGGCGAAGCAGCTCGCGGTCCACGAGACCACGATTCCGGGCCTCCTCCTCGTCGACCTTCCCGTGCACGGCGACAGCCGCGGCTGGTTCAAGGAGAACTGGCAGCGGGAGAAGATGGTCGCGCTCGGGCTCCCCGATTTCGGGCCGGTGCAGAACAACATCTCCTTCAACGACGCCCGCGGGGCCACCCGCGGGATCCACGCCGAGCCGTGGGACAAGTTCGTGTCCATCGCGACGGGTCGCATCTTCGGCGCATGGGTGGACCTGCGCGAGGGGCCAAGCTTCGGCGCCGTCTTCACGGCTGAACTCGACCCGTCGCAGGCGATCTTCGTGCCGCGCGGCGTCGGCAATTCGTACCAGACGCTCGAGGACAACACGGCCTACGTCTACCTCGTGAACGACCACTGGAGCGCCGAGGCGCAGGGCGAGTACACCTTCCTGAACCTCGCCGACCCGACCGCGGCGATCGCGTGGCCGATCCCGCTCGAGGAGTCCGAGCGGAGCGCGAAGGATCTCGCGCACCCTGAGCTCGCGGACGTCGAGCCGATGCCCCCGCGCCGCACGCTCGTGATCGGGGCGAACGGCCAGCTCGGACGCGCGCTGCAGGCCGCGCTCCCCGGCGCGGACTTCGCGGACCGCGCGCGGATCGACCTCTTCGACGAGGAGAGCCTCGACCGTGTGCGCTGGAGCGACTACGACACCGTCATCAACGCGGCCGCCTACACCGCGGTCGACGAGGCCGAGACCCCCGCGGGCCGGACGAACTGCTGGGACGCGAACGTCACGGGCGTCGCGCGCCTCGCGCGCCACGTCGCGCAGCACGGGATCACCCTCGTACACGTCTCGAGCGACTACGTCTTCGACGGTTCCCGCGAGGGCGCCTACGTCGAGACCGACAACGTCGCACCGCTCGGCGTCTACGGGCAGACGAAGGCCGCGGGCGACGCGATCGTGCAGACGCTCCCCCGCCACTACATCGTCCGCACCAGCTGGGTGATCGGCGAGGGCGGTAACTTCGTGCGCACCATGGCATCGCTCGCGGAGCGCGGGATCGACCCGAGCGTGGTCGACGACCAGATCGGGCGCCTGAGCTTCACCCCGGACATCGCCGCCGCGATCCTGCACCTGCTCGCCGAGCGACCGGCGTATGGTGTCTACAACGTGAGCAACTCGGGTGAGCCCGGCTCCTGGGCCCAGATCGCCGCGCGCGTGTTCGAGCTGACCGGGCACGACCCCGCCCGCGTCACGGGCGTGACCACCGCCGCGTACTTCGCGGGCAAGCAGGCGGCGCCCCGGCCCCTCAACAGCGTGCTGTCGCTCGACAAAATCGCGGCGACAGGCTTCACGCCACGCGACGCTGACGAGGCGCTGCGGGAGTACCTCGCGGGGTGAGTGGCTCTGGGACGCGGCTCAGCCGGCGCCCCGCGCGCTACTGCTGAGGCGACTCGCCCTCGCGGGTCTCGCGCTCGCTTTCAAGCTGCCGGATCCGATCCTCCAGCAGCGCCGTTTGCTCAGCCAGCACGCGAGTGCGCTCCTCGTGGCGGGTCAGCTCGCTCGACTGCTGCAGGTGCACCATGAACAGCACGAAAATGGCGAGGAAGAACACCAGGTTGAGCGGAACCTCGACGCCGAGCGCGTGAGCCGTTTCCTCGACGATCTGCGGGAAAATCGCAAGGACGAGTCCGAGCACACCCGCGATCATCCACCACAGCGTGTGGCGCTCTCGCAGCCGGCGCCGACGCAGCAGTTCAAAGACGATGATGAGGACGAGCAGCGCTGACGCGATGCCGAGTACGTAACTGGCAACCGTCATGCGGTGGGCCTCTCCTTCTCCTTGGGGCGCATGAACGCGATCGTGAGGGCAAGAAAAGCCCGGCCGAGATAGATGGCCGACTTGAGCGGATTGTGCGAGGGCGTGCCACCGGCGCGCTCGCGCATGGTCACACCGAGCTGCCCGTAGCGGAGGCCCGAGCGGTGCCCGATCACCATCGACTCGATCGTGTCGCCGAGATACTCAGCTGGGTAGTCGAGCGCAAAAAGATCCACCGCGCGCGGACCGTGGGCCTTGAATCCCGAGGTCGTGTCGCTCAGGCTCGTGCCGAGCGCCGTGCTGAGCGTCGAAGACAGGAACCGCATCGCCCACTTCCGAGGCCCGCTCACGGAATAGTCCCCGCTGCCTGCAAACCGCGCGCCCACGGCGACATCGACGCCCTCTCCGCTGCCGAGGTCGAGCATCGCGACGAGCGCAGGCACGTCCGCCGGGTTGTGCTGACCGTCAGAGTCGAGCTGCACGGCCACAGGGAAGCCGTTGTCACGCGCGTATCTGAAGCCGAGGCGCATCGCCCCGCCCACGCCCAGGTTGAACGGGAGTTCGAGCACTCGGGCTCCGGCTCCGCGGGCGATCGCGCTCGTGTCGTCACGAGATCCGTCGTTCACGACGAGCACCGTTGCCCCGGGGAGCGTGCTGCGTACCTCTTCCACGACGCTCGCAATGACCTCCGACTCATTGAACGCAGGCATCACGATGAGGACGCGTTCCGGGGAGGCAGACATATCCGACATCATAGTTCCTCTCGGCCGAGGATCCGTCACCTGCCGAACGCGTAACGCAGCAGCGTCCGCCGCGCCTCGGCCGAGCGGGAGAAGAGCGCCGAGGGCAGCTTCGTCAACGCGTTCAGACGTGAGGTGATGCGCCAGCGCGCGGCGCGCGCGGCCCGCTTCCACCCCTTCGCCAGCAGCCGAGGCTCGGCCGAGCGATAAAAGGCCCGCTCCTCATCGAATCGGGTGCCGTCCTTCGCGGTGTAGGAAGAGGCGCTCTCCGCGTGCCTGCGGTACTCGAACACCGGCTCCGAGAGCAGCGCGAGGTCGCCGTCCTCGAGCAGGATGTCGGTCTTCAGCACCAGGTCGAGCGTGATCTCGTACTCCTTCGAAAAGCGGTGCCGCTCGAGCACGTCGCGCCGCCAGCAGATCGACGGGAAGTAGGCCCAGTCCCCCCGCAGCAGGGTCGTCATCACGGGCTCCCCCCGCAGGAGCGCACCGCCGGAAGACACGCGCGGGCGCACCCAGCTCTTCACTCGGTCGACGAGCGGGAACGCCGGCGCCCCCGACCCGTCGATCACACGCACCCCAGGCTGCACGAAGGACGGGTGACCGAAGCGCTCAATCGCGGCCCGCACCGTCCCAACGTAGTCGGGCAGCATGCGGTCGTCGCAGCCCATGATCGTCACGTACTCGGTCTCCGCGAGATCGATCGAGCGGTTGAAGGATCCGCTCACCCCGAGGTTCTGCGGGTTTCGTTCGAACACGATGCGAGGGTCTCCGAGACCCCGCACCCACGGCTCCGCGTCCCACTTCGGGTAGCGGTCGTCGAGTACGACGAGCCGCCAGTTGCCATCCCGCTGCGCCTGCACGCTCAGGACGGCCTCTCGCAGCTGCTCGGGATCCCCGTAGTAGGGCATCAGAATGTCGATGGTCAACCCATCGCCCCTCTCCTCGGCCCTGCAATAATTGCAGGGATGCGTTCTCTCCATCTTAGAGTCAGCCCCCTGGTGAGCCCCCGATGAGCGAATCGGCAGGACGGGATCCCGCCGCGGTTTCTGCCGCGCCACAGGGGCGTAGCGGCCGATCCGGCGCCATGCTCGTGCTCGGGTCGACGGTCGTGTCGGCCGCGAGCAGCTTCATCATCCTGCTCGTCGTGGCGAGAGTGCTCGGCGCCGCTGGATCTGCGCCGTTCATGGTGTACTGGGCGGCACTCTTCATGGTGGTCGCCGTGCTCTTCGGCGTGCAACAGGAGTCAACCCGGGGCGTTTCGGCCGCCGCGGCCGCGGAGCGTCACCGCGCCGCTTCCGAGCACGAGGACGGGCCGGCGAGCGCCGCGAGGTCCGGCTCGGTCTCCGTGCTCCGATTCTCCCTCGTGCTCGGCGCGGCACTCCTCCTCCTCATCGCCGTATCGAGTCCGCTGTGGGCGCGTCAACTCCTCGGCCCCGGAACGGAAATGTGGGGGATTCCTCTCGCGGTTGCGATCGGAGCGTACGCGGTGGTCGCGGCGACGAACGGCATCCTTGCGGGCAGCGGCACGTGGGGGCCGTTTGCGCTCCTCGCCCTGCTCGACGGCGTGATCCGCCTCGTGCTCATCGGGATCGTGCTCGGATTCGGGCTCGGCGGTGAGGCGCTCGCCTGGGCCGTCGCGCTGCCCTTCCCGATCTCGCTCGGGATCGTACTTTTCGGCAACCTTCACGCAATCACAGCGCGCTCAAGGATTCCCGGGACCGCAACCGCGCTGTCCCAGAACGTAGCCCGAACCATTGCCGCCTCAGTAGCCTCCGCGATACTGATCAACGGTTTCCCAGTCTTCATCAGCGCTTTCGCACGCACCGACCAGGACGAGCTCGGTCGCGTGATCCTGGCCCTCACACTCACGAGGGCACCGATCCTCGTCCCTCTCACCGCGTTCCAGAGCATGCTCATTGCTCGATTCGCAGGTCTCCGGGGTGGCCGAGGCCGGTTCCTCTCGAAGCTCGTGCTCGGGATCGCCGCGGCCGGTGGCCTGCTCGCCGCGGCGGCCTGGTTGTGGGGCGTTCCGCTCCTGCGCCTGTTCTTCGGAGAGGATTTCGTGCTCGCCCCGCTCACCCTCGCGGGTCTCGTCGCCGCGGCTGGCTGCCTCGGGATCCTTACCGCCACGGGCTCGGCCGTGCTCGCGGCGTCCCGGCACACACTCTTCGCTGCCGGCTGGCTGCTCGCGGCAGCGATCTCAGTCGCGCTGCTCGCCGCCCCGCTCGGCAGTCTGGAGCTGCGAGTTGTCGTCGCGCTCGTCGTCGGCCCGCTCGTCGGCGCGGGTGTTCACACTGCCGCGCTCGGCCGCGATCTCGCGCCCGCCGTGCCACGCGCCGAGAGCCAGGAGCGCCGCAACGGCGAGTGACCCGATCGCCCACACCGCGGTGGGCGAGGGCCCCACGCGCCACCACCAGTCGATCGAGCCGAAGCCGATCTCTCCTGGCGCGACGTAGCGCACCATGTTGGTGTACAGGGCGACGGAGTTCGCGACCGCGAGCAGCGCAGCGCCGGCCCAGAGCTGCGGGATCCCGAACAGCGGTGCCCTGGCGTCGATGCCCGTGCCGTGGATGGCCTCTCGCTCACCGCGACCGGTGGGAGTCAGTGCGGTCGCCATAAGCATGACGACGAGCGGCATGATGTAGCGAGGCTGCACCTGCCAGCCGACGCCCACGTTGTTCTGCAGCAGCAGGATCATGGGAATGCCCACGGTCGCGAGTGCGACGCCGGCGAGCGCGATCGCACGGCGGAGGTCCATCCGCGCGAACGAGGCGAAGAGCACGCCTCCGAACACGAGCGTGGTCGGCACCCAGACGAGCGCGGGGAGCGGTGTGTCGAGCCACCCGAGGCCCGTGTATGGGCTGCGCTCGAAGTTCTGACCGAGCACGCCGAGCAGCAGCTCCGGCAGGTCGATGGCATTGTTGAGCAGCAGTGCCTTCTTCGGTACGGCCGCGGCACCATCCAGAGCCATGCCTCCCCCGAGAGCCGAACTTGTCTGGTTTGCACTCAGGAAGGCCACGGCCGCCGCGACCACCATGAGGATCGGGAGTACGGCCCGCACCCAGTAGCCTCGGGTCAGCTCGAACGTCAGCACGAGAGCCGCGAGCACCGCGATGATCGTGTAGGCCGCGCTGTCGCCCCGCGCTGCGAGTCCGAGCGCCACCGCGAGCACCGCGTAGCCGCCCAGCGCCAGGCTCCGCCAGCCGCGTTCGGTGAGGTACCCGACGAGCGACGGGATGAGGAGCGCGGAGGAGGCGATCGCCCAGCCGCTCGGGTTGATGGACGGGATCAAGAACACGCCGAGCGGGATGAATGTGGAGACGATCGCGCCGACATAGGCGGCACGGTTGCGGCGCGGAAGGAGGAGCCACAGGCCAATGCTTAGCGCCGTGAACAGGAACGCTTGGGCGAATCGCATCGCGATCACCGAAACAACCATGTTGTCACTCGCGAGGAGCCCGGTCCAGAAGTAATACCCGGAGGGGTAGAGTCCGTCACCGTTCACACGGTCGCTTTCGGCGAGACCGAACGAACCGTCGAGGAAACCTTCGCCCTGGCACGCACCGCTTTCCCCCGGTTCGTGGGCGAAACAGATTGCATCCTCGATGTTGTCCGGGATCATCCGGGTGTCCGGCTCGGATCCGGGCGCGCAGAGGCCCTCCCTCTCCCCGTCCCCGCACCAGATGCTCGCGAGGTGGAAGTCCTCGTCCGGGCTGGAGCCGACGGGCGAGGCGATGGCCCATGCGCCGAGCCCGAGGAGCAGGAGCACTCCTGCGATGAGCGCTCCGATGATCGGGCTTCCGGCCCTCGCGCCGGTGGGCGCCGTCACGCGGGTCATGCCTCTACCTCCTGTCGGGAGCGGTTCCGCCAGGCGAGTTCGGCGAGCATCACGGCGAGAACGGCGAACGCGAGCACGCCGATCCCAAGCGTCATCATCGGCGAGGGCCCGGCGTTCCACCACCAATCCCCACCGTTCAGGTTGAAATTGCCCGGCCAGGTGTAGCGGCGCATGTTGGCGAAGAGCGCAATGGCGTTCGCGAGACTCAGGAGTGCGGCCACGATCCAGGACTGGAACCGGGTGAGGCCCGGGATCCCGATCCCCGCGCGCTGGGCCACGATCGAGGGCGTGAGGGCTACCACCGCGAACATGGTGATGAGCGGCATGATGTATCGCGGCTGCACCTGGTACCCCACGAGCACGTGGCTCGTGCTCAGAATGTAGAGCGGCACCGCAACCGCGGCCGCGCCCACCCCGGCGAGGGCAACGGCTCGCCGCCAATCGATCCACTTGAGCGAGACGAAAACGACCCCGGCGAACACGATCACCGTGGGGCCCCACACGGTGGCCGGCAGTGGGGTGTCGAGCCAGCCGAGTCCAGTGAACTCGGTGCCGTCGAAGCTCTGACCGAGCACGCCAACGAAAAGCTCGGGGAGCGCGAGGATGTTCTCGATCAGCAACTCTCCCGGGTTGAGGTAGTCGAAGCCGTTCTGCGTCATGCCCTCGAGCGCGAGGCCGGTCTGCCCGGCGGAGAGGAACGCGACCCCCGCCGACACCACGATGGCGATGGGCAGGATCGCCCGCAGCCAAAACCCGCGCGTCAGCTCGAACGAGAGCACCGATGCGGCGAGGGCGGCTACGACCGTGTAGGCGGCGCTGTCACCGCGCGAGCCGAGGCTCATCAGCGCCGCGAGAACGGCGAACGCCGCGAGCGCCCACATCCGCCACCCGGAGGAGCGGAAATACCCGGCGAGCGCGGGGAGGAGGAGCGCACCGGACGCGATCGCCCAGCCGCTCGGGTTGACCGAGGGAATGAGGAAGAGCCCGAGTGGCACGAAGGTGAGCGCAATCCCGCCGAGCAGCCCTGGCCTGTTGCCGCGGGGCAGCAGGAGCCAGAGCGAGATGGCGAGGACCGTGAACACGGCCGCGTGCGCGAAGCGCAGCGCGATCGTTGAGAGTGCGAGATTATCGCTCGCGAGCAACGAGGACCAGAAGTAATAGCCGCTCGGGTACTGAGTATCTGAATTGACACGACGCGTGTCGGTGAGGCCGAATCCCGCATCTTGGAAGTTCGGCCCCTGGCAGGCAGCGCTCTCGGTGTCGTCGTGCGCGTAACAGATCGACTCCTCGATCTTGTCGGGAATGGCGCGGTTCTCCGGAACCGATCCGGGACCGCACAGTCCCTCGCGTTCTCCGCTGCCGCACCAGATACTGGCGAGGTGGAAATCCTCGTCCGGGGTTGCACCGACGGGCGAAGAAAGCGCCCACGCTCCGAGCAGCAGCATGGAGAGCACCCCAATTGCCGAACACGCGAGTATTCGCTTCAGGTGGCTCATGTCTCGGTCGCTCCCCTACCCATTGGCGCGCCATGGTTGACGCGCGGTCCGAAAGTAGATTCTAGGCTGTCTTCACTGAACTGCGGACGGGGCCAGGCGAGCCTTCGGGGAGAGAACCAGCCCGGCGATGACGACCGCGATGGACCCGCCCGCTGCGCCGAGGGTGAAGCCCGCAAGTACGCCCCACTGGCCCAGGAACGGAGCGGCCACCGCCATAACTGCGAGCCCAACGATCGTCGACACCAGCCAGATCCGGGCATACACCCGCTGCCGACCGACCGCGACGAGGTAAGCGCCAGGCACGGACATCACCGACATGAGCCACACCGCCAGGAGCAGCACCTGCATACTCAGGGCCCCTGAGGCATACCGTGGACCGTAGAAGAGGCCAAGGATCCAGGGCGCGAGAAGGATGATCAGGCCAAACACGAGGGTGAAGCCCAGCGACGTGACGGCGAGGAGCCGCCGCTGAGAGCGCCGGATCGTCCTATCGCCCGCGGCGACCATTCGAGCGAAATGCGGGACGAGAACCTGATTGACGGACTGCGCGACGAGGTTCGCGGGTGTCGCGAGCGAGAGCCCAGCGGCAAAGATGCCCGCAACAGTCTTGGACTCGGTCGCGCCGACCAGAATCATCGTCGCGGGCAGCAGGGCACCCGTCGCCACGAGCGAAATCGCCGAGTCTCGGGTGAACAGGAACAGCTCGCGGCTCTCACGTCGGTCGGGCAACGCGACCCCGTGGTCGGTGACCGGCCAGCTCATCGCCGCAAACACGGCGTAGCCCAGTGCGAGAGGGAGGAGCAGCGCCCAGTCGAGCTTGCCCAGCAGGACGAGCAGGAGCGCCCCGATCGCAACGAACGAGGTGATCAGGTCGATAACCGCTGCCCGAACAATGCGGTCAGCGCCCAGCAGCACGCCGCGCACGAACACGTACCCCGAGTAGCCGATGACGAGCGCCGCCGCACCGATTGCCTGGGCCACATCCTGATCCATTGCGATCGCCGCCACGACCGAGAGCACGCTGAGCACGCTGACGCTCGCGAGCAGACTCCGCTTCAGCCAGCGCACCGCCGAGCCACGGGCACCCTGGCTGGGGATGAAGCGCGACGCTGCGACGCCGGCGGCGGCCGGCCAGAACAGTGAGGCGAAGACGGCAAGCGAGAGAATCGTGCTCACCTCACCGAGGCTCTCCTTGCCAACGATCCTGCCGATCGCGAGGGTGTACACGAAGCGAGCAGCGCCCTGCACCACCATGCCGGCCGTCGACACGATGGTGCGCGAGAGCACGCCCTGGCTCACCTGCTGGTGTCCTTCGCCACGAGCCCTGCGAACACGCGTCGATAGGAGTCGCTGACCCTGGCTGGTGAGTAGTCGCGCTCCGCTCGCTTGCGCGCCTCGCCGCTGAGGTGCATGCGTTCCTCGTCGGACAGCCGCGCGTACTCACGCAGCGCCGCAGCCAGTGCCTGGCGGTCCCCCGCGGGCACGGCGAAGCGCGGATCGTCGACAAATGCGGCGCAATTGCCGATGTTGCTCGTGATCACGGGCACTCCCTGGCCGGCTGCCTCTGAACCGACGAGCGGCGAGGTCTCGCCGTAGAGGCTCGAGATCACGAGCGCGGCGCCCCCACGAAGCGCCTCATCCGGCTCGCTCGTGGGCCCCAGCAATCGGATCCGGCCAGCCTCCACGAGCTCTTCGGCCGCTGCGGCGCGGAGCAGCTCGCGCATGCGCGGATCGTCCTCGGTGACGCCCGGGCCGTAAGCGCGAAGCTCCCAATCGGGAACCTCGTCCGCGACGTCGGCGAAGGCGCCGAACAGGACGTCGTGTCCCTTGACGGGATGGTTGCGCGCAATCGACAGGAACGCCCTCGACCGGGGCGAGAATCCCGGCTCCGCCGGCAGCTCAGAGCCGTTCAGGATCGGCGCCGACACCCGTTTGAACCCGAGCTGAGCCACGAAGCGACGCATCTCGGCGCTGTCACTCGACGGGATGACGCTGGCGAATCTGAACGACAGGAGACCCACGGCTCGGGCGATGAGCTTGGTCAGCGGGTGGTCACTCTCGCCAAAGCCGTGCGTGTGCACGGTCGTGGTGAGCGGCATCTTGCAGAAGCTCAGTGCTGAGACCAGATCGGCGTGGAAGAGGTGCGATGACACCACGTCGGGCCGAAACTGCCGGATCTGCGCGCGCAGCTGTCCCACCATCTTGAACACGTTCCGAGACGACGGCGGGGTGTCCAGGTACACGACATCGCCGAACGAGCGTTCGAGTTCATCGCTCAGAGTGCCCCTGCTCATGAGCACGACGAGCCTCACCGTGTCCTCGCTGTGCCGATGCTTTCCGAGGAGAGCGAGCAGACGCTCAGCACCACCGATATCTGCGTCGGTGACGACATAGAGTATCCGCACGTTGCACCTCCGCGATTGGGTTTGACCCCCTTCACCCTAGTATCGATGGTGCAGGAGCCCACTGAATCCAGGAGGTTGAGCTGAGAATCGCATTCGTCGTCAACAACTACCCGCCCCGCACGGGCGGGGTGGAGTTGCACGTGCGCTCGCTTGCGAAGGAACTCGCCAGGCAGGGACACTCGCCGCTCGTCGTGACCCTCGGAACGGAGCCCGGTTGGTCGTCCGACGGTGGGGTCCGTGTCCTCACCCTTCCGGAGCACTTCCGGGTCGCTGACATCCTGGGCTTCCCCGGGCCCGGCACGCGCAGACGCCTCACCCGGCTCCTGCGCGACGAGCGCGTCGACGTGGTCTCAGTGCACACGCGCTTCTTCCCTATGAGCTTCGTCGGATCCCGCGCCGCCCGGCGGGCGCGGCTGCCGCTTGTGCACACGGAGCACGGCAGTGATCACGTCAGCAGCGACTCCGCGGTGATCCGGATCGCGAGCCGAGTCGTCGACTTCACCCTCGGGCGCGCGGTGCTCCGCAGCGCGGACCGGGTACTCGGAGTGTCCGAGAACGTCGTCGCATTTGTCCATAAGCTCGCGGATGTTGATGCCCAGGTCTTGTATAACGCGATCGACCCGACCCCCGTAGATACCGCGGGCCAGGGCTCGACCCCTTCGGGGGATCGGCCGAACCACCTCGTGTTCGTCGGCCGGCTGGTCGCAGGCAAGGGATGGCGCGACTTTCTTTCTGCGGTCGCGGAGCTCCAACGTGAGGGCCACAATGTCACCGCGGAGGTGCTCGGCGACGGCCCTGATCGTGCAGCGCTTGAGGCTCTCGTCGACAGGCTCGGCCTGCAGGACAGCGCGACCATTCGCGGACGGGTCACGCAGGATGAGGTGCGACGCTCCGTGCGAGGAGCGACGCTCGTCAACCCGACGACACTGTCCGAAGGCTTCCAGACCACCCTTCTCGAAGCTCTAGCCGAGCACGGCCGCGTCGTCACCTACGATGTTCCCGGCGCGCGCACGCTACAGGACCACGGCGCGCCCGTCTCAATCGCTCCCTCGCGAGACCAGCATTCGCTCGTCGCTACGCTCCGCGAGGCACTCGAGAGCCCCGGTGATCCTGCCCCTGACGGCTTCATAGATGAGTGGACCTGGCCTGCCCGCGCCCGCCAGTTCGCGGGCGTGTGCGCCACTCTGAGAGATTCCGCAACTACACTTGGAGTCTCTGACGAGAAGTGACCAACCGAAGGATGCACCGTATGGGGCTTGGGCCCGCCAGCGCGGATACCTGGCTCATCGTTCCGCTCTACAACGAGGGCACGGTCGTTCGCGCGGTCGTTGAACAGGCTCGGGAGACCTTCCCGAACGTCGTCTGCGTCGACGATGGCAGCTCGGATAACTCGGTTGCCGAGGCGCTCGCGGGGGGCGCTGTCGTGCTCAAGCACCCGATCAACCTCGGGCAGGGCGCCGCATTGCAGACAGGCCTCGACTTCGCGGTTGCGCAGCCGGGCGCGGAGTATTTCGTCACCTTCGACTCTGATGGGCAGCATCAGACCTCAGACGCACTACGGATGGTCGAGCGGCTCCGGAACGAACCGCTCGACATCGTCGTCGGTTCACGCTTCCTGGACGGTCGCACCAAGCCCGGACTGCTGAAAAAGCTGGTGCTCCGCGCTGCGGTCCTCTTTGAGCGGATCTCAACCGGCGTGAAGCTGACGGACGCACACAACGGACTCCGTGCACTCAACCGTACAGCCGCCACCCGGATCCGGATCCGCCAGAATCGGATGGCGCACGCGAGCGAGATCGTTGCGCAGATGGGCCGACTCCGTCTGCGCTATGCCGAGGAGCCGGTCCACATCATCTACACCGACTACTCGCGAGCCAAGGGCCAGTCGCTCTGGAACTCGGTCAATATCCTGAGCGAGCTGTTCATCAAGTAGGGACCCATGGATCAGTTCATCATCAAAGCGCTCCTCATCGTCGCCTTCGTCGTGTTTGGCACGCTCCTGCTCCGTAGTGGTGGCTCGGCCCGCACCCGAGCGATTCGCACACTCACGATGCTCGTCTTCCTCGCCGCAGCGATCGTCACCGTCCTATTCCCGGCGATCATCAATGACCTTGCGAGAAGCGTCGGTGTCGGCCGAGGAGCTGACCTGCTGCTCTACGGGTTCCTCGTGGCGTTCATCGGCCACATGCTCAGCAACGCGCGAAAGCAGAGCGCACAGGATCGCCAAATTACGGAGCTCGCTCGCTCGATCGCGCTGCAGACTCCGTTGCGGTCCCAGAATCACGAATCGCAGGAGGGGTAGGATTCTGGCCGTGGCACAGCACGCAGCACTCTCCGACCCGGAATACGACACCCCGGGGAAGAGCAAGGGACTCGTTGACGTCTTCCGTCACAGGTATCTGCTCTCGCTCCTCCTGAAGAAGGGGATCGCGACTCGTTATTACGGGTCGGTCCTCGGGTGGGTGTGGTCCTACGTACGACCCGGGGCGCAGTTCCTCATGTACTACCTCGTGATCGGTGTGATCATGGGCGCGCACAAGGACGTCCCGCTCTTCCCAATCTATCTCTTCGCCGGCATCGTGGCGGTCAACCTCTTCAGCGAGGTGCTTCGCAACACGACGAGTTCCATCACGGACAACCGGGCGCTCGTGCAGAAGATCTACCTGCCGCGAGAGCTGTTTCCGGTCGCAGCCGTGGGCGTGGCCGTCGTACACTTCCTCCCGCAGGCGGCGCTCCTCCTTGTCGTCTCGATCATCTTCGGCTGGACCATCGGCTGGCTGCAGATCGGGGCGTTCATTCTTGGCGTCCTCATCATCGTCGTGTTCGGCCTCGGGCTCGGCCTGTTCTTCGGCGCAATCAACGTCGCATACCGGGACGCTCGAAACTTCGTCGACCTCATCCTCATGTTTGCGACCTGGGCTTCGCCCGTCCTGTACATGTGGACCATGGTCTACGAGCGGGCGCCGTACTGGCTCTACCGCGGGTACATGGCGAACCCCATGACGACGGCCGTGGAACTGTTCCACAACGCGTTCTGGCTGCCGCTCGCCCCTGACGTCGCCCGCCCCGGAGATCTCCCCTTCAACATCGGGCTCGGGGTGCTGCTCTCCGTCGCGACGCTCTTCATCGGTCAGTTCGTATTCCGGAAGCTGGAGGGTTCCTTTGCCCAGCGCATCTGAGACGTCGGCGAACCGCCCGGCGATCATCTTCAACGACGTCTGCAAGTCGTTCAAGATCAACCACACGCACTCCTTTAAAGAGTCTCTCATCGCGTCGTTTAAGCGTAAGGAACTCTCAACGAGCTTCAATGCGGTCGACCATCTCACCCTTGAGGTGCCCGAGGGGCAGTCGATCGCCATCATGGGCCGAAATGGCTCCGGCAAGTCCACGACGCTCAAGCTGCTCTCCGGCGTGTATCGCCCCGATGCCGGATGGGTGCGCACGCGCGGTCGGATCGCCGGACTGCTCGAGGTGGGTGCTGGCTTCCACCCGGACCTCACCGGCCGCGAAAACGTGTATCTCAACGCTGCGATCCTCGGCATGTCGAAAGAGGAAACCGACGAGAAGTTCGATGACATTCTCGCGTTCTCGGAGATCGGCGACTTCATCGACACTGAGGTGAAGCGCTACTCCTCGGGCATGTACGCCCGCCTCGGATTCTCCGTTGCGGTGCACACCGAGGTCGACGTCCTCCTCGTCGACGAGGTCCTCTCGGTCGGCGATGCTCCCTTCCGCAAGAAGTGCGATGCCAAGATGCTCGAGATGCGCGAGCAAGGCAAGACAATGTTCATCGTGAGCCACAGCGTCGACCAGGTGCGGCGGCTCTGTCAGCGCGGGATCGTGCTCGAGAAGGGCAAGATGGTCTTCGACGGCCCCATCGAAGAGGCCGTGCTTCACCTCAATGGTGCTGCCGGCGGATCCAACGCGGTGGACGGCCGCTTCCCGATCGTGGGTGACTTCGCCGAGGTCTACCTCGAGAAGCCAGACCGCTTTGGCAAGCCGCTCGGTGAGCGGGTCGAGACGGCCGCAAACGGGGGCGGCATCTACCAAGAGTTCGAGAACGGTGTCATTACCTCCTTCGAGACGGCCGACGGCGAGCGAAAGACCATTGGCCTGACCCGAGACATCTTCCTCACCTCCTACCGCAAGCACGGGGGGCCGGAAGGTGCCTGGGGTTTCCTTACAGGTCAGCCCCGCGGCTCACTGGAAGCTGATGAGAAGCGCACGATGGAATTCCAGAACGGCACTGCCTCGTTCCACCTGGAGCGCGGGCTTGAGTTCGTTCGCAAGGACTAGGGTGTGTTGATGAGGGTGAAGTACTCCCTCTCGCAGGGGGTTGCTCAACATGAAGTCATTGCTCAGGTCAGCTCGAACTTGGCTTCTTCGCCCGAGCGAGCAGAAATATGACGCGCTCTCGGAACAGATCGCCCGCCTGAACGAAGAACTCCGGGCTCAGCGTCTCCTTCTTGAGGATTCGGTCCGCGGGTCCGCGACGTCGTATCTCGATGAGATCGAACAAGTCCTTGCCGAACGCCAGCTCGGTTTCGCTCCCACGCTCGAGCTCATTGCCAAGGAGCGTCTGAGCTTCGCGAGATTTGGTGATGGCGAGTTCAAGTCCATGCTTCGTCCCAGCTACAATCTGCGGTTTCAACCAGGCAGTCCCGAATTGGCTCAAGACCTGATGAGAGTGTTTCTCGAGTCGCAAGAAGACTCTCGCTGCCTTGTCGGCTTTCCCACGCTCTACCGCGATCTGCATTGGTCGAGAGTCTGGATCGACATCTGGCCCGAGGTGCGCCCGTTAGCGAAGGCAAGTGATCGACTGGGAAATGCACACGTGTCGCGGCCCATCGCCTTTCAAACCTTGGGACAAAAGGCCGTTGATCTCTGGCGTGAGGTGTGGACAGGCAGACACGTCACCATCATCACTGGCCAAAACTCTCGGATGACGCTCCTTCCCGAGTTGTTCGATTGTGCCGAAAGCATCGATCAGATTGAGTCTTTGGCCGTTAATGCCTATTCGGATCTCGATCGAGTTGTTCAAGAGGTGAACGGCAGAAGAGGCCAGGACCGGCTTTTCCTCATTGCTCTCGGCCCAGCGGGGACGATCCTCGCCAGTCGGCTATCCTCGCTGGGTGAACAGGCCGTTGATATTGGCCATATCAGCGACTCCTACGAAACGGTTTTCAAAGGAGCCGCTTGGCCAGAAAAAAAGCCACTCACACGGTCGTAGATGACGCTTGGTCACGAACCCAGTCGGATGTCGCCTGGGCCGCGTTGCCCCTCTCGGTCCTGCGCACGTCCTCGACGATTCCCCCTACGCGTTCCCTTCTGGTGACGCCGTCCTGAAGAATCTGGACAAGCTCATCGTTCGTCTGTGCGATGGGTCCCGGGAACGTCTCCTGATAGTCGAAGTAGAGCCCTCGGATTGTGGATGAGTACTCAGCCAGGTCCGGGGCGAACGAGACTACCGGTTTCCCGGTGAGGTCATAGTCAAAAAACATCGAGGAATAATCGGTGATGAGCATGTCGGAGGCCGCAAAGAGCTGCGTAAGATCTGACCAGCCGGACACGTCAAGGACACGGCCGGACTCAACGTCTCGTCTATTCCGCATCGTGTTCACGTGGCCCCGCAGAAGCAACCGTGCATCGTTGCCCAGCGCTTCGAGCAATCGGGCACTCTGCAGTTCCTCGCCCACAGTACTCGCGATGGTGCCAGATGCGTTGTCTCGCCAGGTGGGCGCATACAGGACGACGGGGGCATTCTCGCCGATCGCAAAGCGAGCGCGGAATGCGGATCTCAACGCAGACATCTTCTCAATATCAAACAGCTCGTCATTACGCGGGTACCCGGCAGAGAGCACGGGTCCCCGGAACCGAAAGGCGCGGGCAAGCAGTTGACCGGCCTCCGGGCTCTGTGCAAGCAACACATCCCATGCTTTCACCTCTCTGCCCATGAGGTCCCGGTAACTGTTGCTGAGCGAGGTTGGGGGCACGTCTTCCGCGATCTTCTTGAGCGGGGTCCCGTGCCAGGTCTGAATATAGGTCTGGCCGGCGCGCTTTCGGAAGTAGTGCGGGAAATGGGCGTTGTTGATCAGGAACTTTGCACGATGCAGGAGCTCAATGAATTCCTCCGAGTGCAGTGGAACTTCTCGCGAGCATGGTCCAAGGTCCTGGTGAGTGCTGAGAACGCCCCACACGATTTCATCCACATGCCCATCCCGCAGCAGAGCCTGAGCGACTGGCTGCGGACTGTCGTGGACATTCGCACCGGAAAAAGACAAACACACGGCGGTTCGCTCGAGGAGGGTACCGGCAAGGGCGGCCTCCCGTATGCGTTCAATTTTGACTTGCCGACCGGAATTTCCCCAGTCGGCAGGCGACAGCGCGCCCTGCAACCTCACGAGCACCGAACGGTCAAATCCGAGATCCGTAATCTCGGCGAAGCCGGTGGAAGTCGCCCGGCGGTAACGCACCCCGTTACGTCGCCCGTCGGAGAACCGAAGCAACTGAGTAGAATCAAACGGGTCAACTGCACCCGGTTTCATGAGGCATAGCCCAAATATCCCGGAACTCTTTGCAATGAACGGTTTGCCCCACTCCGGCTCGTTCAACATCGAGAAGCGCGCGACAAATGTCCCGGACATGGGATCGACCTGAATAGAATCTTGCTCGATGAGACCGCCGTCCGTGCGCACGAGCACGAACCTTGGTTGAGTTGCATCGCGCGAGTAAAAGCTCCCGGCGAAGTCGAGCGTGTTTTCGCTCCCTCGGACGGACACGACGGTCGCCGTTTGGGGTCGATCCACAAGGCACAATGCGCCGCGCCGCCCCGCCCTGACGGCAAGCAGCCCCGATTCCGCGCGATCTAGATCAGTGAAGTTGCCCGACGGATATGGAAGGGCCGTCCGTTGGGAGCCGCGAATCAGTTCAGCCTCCCAAACTGTTTCCACGTGCTGATGCCAAGCCTGTGGCCTGACTGAGAATTCGACCGACAGTTCCACAGACTCGCCAGTCTCCAGCGTGGGAATACTCACGTTCTCTTCGAGCATCATCGCTCGATTCAGGAAGTGAAGTGAGGCACCTCTCAAGTGCCTGCGCGCAGTAACCGTGCAACGCATCTGCCTCCCTTCGATTCGAAGGCCGGTCAACGCCACAGGGTAGGCTCTCCTCGTCACGCGTATGCCCTCACGCCGGTTGGCGACCACTCGCAGGGTAGTGCCATCGTCGAGTGACAATGGGGCGAGCCGCACCTTGCTTTCAGAATTCTGCGGCACCCAAAATCCGGAACGACGGACTCCGTGCGCTGCCATTTCGAAACGAAGATTGATCCTGCCCTTCGGCGAGGGAATCAGAGTCTCGAGATCAAGACGAACGCGCACACCCGATCCGGGATGCTCGTCATACGAGGTCCGTGGGAGCGTGGGGGTGTCCGGTTTCATTGTGAAGCGCTCAACTGGAACCTCAGTCTCCGCTCCATCTGCACTCACCGCGAATGCGTGAAGCGTGGACTCCGTGATACTCGCGGGAACCTTGTCGATATATACGAAACCCTCAACGATCAAATGGGAATTCGTGTCCCACTCAATCTCCGTAAGTCCGCTCCTCAGCGGGCTGTCGAACTCAGAGATAGCCGCGATATCCGCCGAGACTGTCCCCTGCTGCACTCCCCACCTCGGAAGATCCACGACGAGCCTTCCCTCGACAAAGCGGGTGGGCACACCATTCGCATACTGCGACTGCGCATTGAGGATCCTCATGGTTGATTCACGATCGTCATTCGCAATTGTGGCAGCCAGGATCCGTTCCTTGATCGGCACGCCCGGCCAGTCGTCCGGAGAGAACCCCTCGAACAGCCGCCGAGTGAAGTCGCGCAGAAGACCCCAATATTCCTCGCTACCCCGGTGGCTCAGTCGGTAGTAGTGGCCAAAGTCTAAGCTCGCAGTTTTCTGCCTCCAGTACCGGAACACCTCAGGGGATGCATCTGCTCGATACACCTCACCAGTTAGTTCAGCAACTCGGATCCTGTCGCTGAGATCACGCTCCGAGAGCTTGCCCTGCGTGATGGAGCTACCATCCTCGCGCATTCGCCACAAGTAGGTCGTATCGGCGAGCAGGTCAAATGAATTGCACTTGGTGTATGCCAGCGCAGTCGGGTGTTGATCTTCATAGAGGATTCCCTCTGGAAATTCCCCGACGGCCTCCTCAAAAAAGCGCCTCAGAAAGAGTTTGTTCCATGCGAATACATCTTTCGTGACCTCAGGAATGTCATCAAGTTGCACCCTCTCCTGATCATGTGCGTGGACTCTCGTCACCCAATCATCGCGCCAGGTGGAGCCCGCCTTCAGACGTTCAACGCCTCCAACGACAAAGTCAGACCCACTTCGCTTGAGCATCTCCACCATGTTGCGATAGGCGTCCGGTGCGACGATGTCATCGGAGTCGGCGAAGGTCAGATATCTGCCTCGGGCGCGCCGTACACCGGTGTTTCGGGCGGCTCCCAGTCCGGCATTACGTTTGTCAATGAGAACGAAACGGCGGTCTTTGCGTGCGAACTCGGCCGCGATATCCCGAGAAGAGTCTTGGCTCCCATCGTTCACCATCAGGATTTCAAGATCCGGATAGCTCTGAATTCGCAGACTCTCGAGGCATTCCTCTAAGTAGTTCTCGACGTTGTAGATCGGCACCACAACGCTGATGCGCCCGAGTAAAACATGAGGCTGACCCAGTCGCGCTCTGATCCACAGGATGGGCCTCAGGTTGCTTGTGCGAATCTTATCCTTGAGGCTTTCCCCCATGAGGCGGCGAACTCGGACTCCCAATGCCTGACGATTGACTCTCACGGGCATGAGAGCCTAGCGGCCGTGGATGGGTTTCTCCTGTTCAGTCAACAAGAATGAGCTGCTACCGCTTCTCGAACCTGCCCTGGGTCCCCTTCAGGAAGAGCGTGCCGTTCTGGAACTCTTGCCTCCAGGTCGCGCGATCCGGCTGGAGCTGTTCGTTCGACAGCGGGAAGCCCGTGGCCGCGAATCCGCCGAGCGAGAGCTGGTAGTTCCGCACGTAGCCGCCGACCGAGAAGAGACCCGCCTGCTGCGAAGAGTAGAGCGTCGCGTTCGCGAACTCCTGGATGCTGCCACCCGACACGTCCTGTTGCGCTGACTTCTGGGCACCGAGCGACCACAGTCCCTCTGTCTCCACGAAATCGCTGATGGGTCCTGGCTTGAGGAAGGCTCCGTCGGCCCCGCTCAGGAAGAGCGTCCCGTTCTGGTACTCCTGCTTCCACGTCTGATGCGACAGGAGTTGCTCCTGCCTGAGCGCGAGTCCGGTCGAGTTAACGCCTCCGGCCTGCTTCTGCTGGTAGTCACGCACCCAGCCGCCCGACGTCACGTATCCATTCGTGGGCGACCAGAACAGCGTCTGCAAGGTGAAGTCCTGCGTAAAACCGCCGCCGGACTCGATCTGCTGGCCCTGCTGCGCGCCGAGCTTCCACAGCCCGTTCTTCTCGACATAGTCGCGGAGCTTGCCCGGCTTGAGGAACGCTCCGTCAGTCCCACTCAGGTAGAGCGTCCCGTTCTGGTACTCCTGCTTCCAGGTCTGGTGCGGGAGGAGCTGCTCCTTCGCGAGCGCGACGCCGGTGGTCTTCGCACCGCCGATGGACTGCTGGTAGTTGCGCACGTAGCCGCGCACCGGAACATAACCGCCAGTCTGCGACCAGTTCAGGGTTGCGCCGGAGAACTCCTGCACAACACCGCCCGCGACGTCGAGCTGCGCCCCCGCCTGCGATCCGATATCCCACAGCCCGTTCGCTTCGACGTAGTCGCGGATCTTGCCCGGCTTGAGGAACGCGCCCTGGGTCCCGCTCAGGTAGAGTGCGCCGTTCTGGTACTCCTGCTTCCAGGTGTCCCGCGCGACCAGTTTCTCGCCAGTGACCGGGAACCCTGTGGCCTTGATTCCGCCGATCGACACCTGGTACTCGCGCACGAGTCCCTTGACAGAGAACACCGGCGTGCTTCCTCGCTGGTAGAAGGAGGCTCGCTCAAAGTCCTGACCGAGACCGTCAAGGATGAAGTACTCACCCGTACGCGGGAAGCCCGCCTGGCCGGTAGCGCCTCCCTGCGCATCGTAGAAGTCGCGGAACCAGCCCTTGACGACCTGCGCGCCCGTGTTCTGGTGCCAGTACATGGTTCCGCGCTCGAGCTGCTGCCTGATCCCGCCGCCGACGTTCTGCGCATTCCCGGTGATTCCACCGAGGGTGCCGTTCAGCGAGGTGTACAGGTTTGCGAGGCGTGCGTCGACACCGACGGTGGGCGAGCCGAACCATGAATTGTAGAAGTTGTAGAAGTTGCGATTGCCGTAGCTCGAGCACGCATCACCGGTCCCCCAGCCTGCATTGAGCGCGGCCTGGTTGGGGCGGTAGGGCGTGTAAATGTAGAGCGCCGCGGTTGCCCAGTTCTCGATGTAGACCTGCGAGGTGCCACAACCCGCATTCGGGTGCCACTGGATCGTGTTGGTCTTGAAGGGCTTGTAGTTGTAGCTGTCCGGGTGCGCCCGGTACACCTTCAGCTGCCACGCCGAGCGATACACCTGCTGGTAGAAGCCGGTCTGCGTCGGGTCGCAGTTTGCGGAATTGTTGGGACCCGAGTCGGGGCATGCGTAGCCCATCGCCACGTCGAACTGGCGCACCGTCGGCCAAGTATCCGTGATGAGGCTCTGCTCCTTTTCGAGCATGACCAGGAGCACCTTGGGGTTGATCCCGCAGGCTCGCCCGACCTTGCCGATGATCGTTGCGGCAGACTCATTGACGCCGCCTGCGTAAGCCTTGCAATAGGCGTTTGCGGTTCGCGATGTCGTCGAGAAGCGTGCATCACGCAGGCAGTTCTGGGCGACACGGGTATTCCCCCATGCCGAGCCCGGTGCTCGGCCCGGGTCTCCAATCGTGCAGCGCGGGACCCTCTGGTTCAGGAACCCCTGGATCGCCGCGTCGTCGATGCCGTACCCGTCATAGAAGTTGCTATCGGAGATGATGTTGGACGGGTTGAAGCCGGCTGCGGGGTTGGCATAAGCCGCCGCGGGTACCTGCACGAGCGTCGCGGTGAGGCCGAGCACTCCCAGGACGGTCAGCAGACGGGAGAGAAGCCGAGATTTCGTCGGTTTCGGGCGCACTGCAGCGAGACTGCCAGCCCTCCGCGCACGCACGCCCATTACTCTCACCTTCCGCTCGAGACTTCACCAAGCATAGAGGCAACTGGGAATCAGTTGTCAATGAGTCGCTAGGCGAAGCGTGCCTTTCGGCCTCAGCGCTTGTCCCCGGGCAGGCCGCCGCTGACTAGTCCGCGGAACAAAATCCGTTTCAGCCACGCCGGAAACAGCCGATACATGCCCTTCATGACGACGTTGCGGAGAAACTGAGCCCGGGTGACGAAGCCCATCCGCAAGAGTTCCCGCTGCAGCCGGATCTCCGTGCGCGCCTCCGCGAACCCGCCTCTGCGCGCAAAGGCGCCTCCGCCAACGCGATACAACACGAGCGGATCCGCGATGTTTTCCACTCGTGCTCCTGAGTTAATGAGACGGACACCGAGCCAGTAGTCCTCCATCTTGCCAAAGCGCTCATAGCGGCCCACCCGGTCAAGCGCCGCGAGCCGGTACATCATCGTCGGGTGGTTGAACGGATTGTGCGTGCGCGCGTGATCCCGGATCCGCTGGGAGCCCACGGGCGGGATCCTGCGCGTGCCGATGACGTTCGGATCATGCTCGAACTCGGCCATGCCCGTCCCCACCAGGTCAAACCCGTGCTCAATGAGCTCCCACTGGCGCGCAAAGCGCTCGGGCACGGAGACGTCGTCCGCGTCCATGCGCGCGATGACTGGAAAAGAGCACGCATCCAGCCCGTAGTTGAGCGCGAGGCTCAGCCCCTGGTTCGTGTCGAGACGTTCGACCCTGACCGGGATCGGGCACACCATCTCGATGCGCGCGAGTTCCTGCTTGAGTCGCTCGCCGACCGGTCCGTCCTGCACGATCACGAGTTCAGCGGGCCTGAGCGTCTGCGTCTCGACGCTGCTCTCATAGGCAAGCCGCAACTGCGCCGCGTCGTCGCCCGCATACACGGGCATGAGCAACGAGAAGTCGGCCTGGGGAGTGGCTCTCGAATCGTCAATTGGCATGGTGAAGGAGCCTAGCGGTTCAGCGCGAGCCGAGCTTCTGCATGCGGTCGATCTCGATTTTCACGTCGACGGGGACACCGACGTTGCGGAGCACTTCACGCGTCGGTCGCGGATTCTTGCCGAACCCCTCGCGGAGCCCGCGGCCCAGGCAGTCGAGCAGCTGCCTCCGGTCTCGAGAGGCTGCGAACGTGCGGTACCAGCGGCGCAGCGTCGCGGCGAAATAGGCCGCTTTCTCCCAGCTGTAAAGACCGTTGCTCTTCCGGAATACCCAGAGCTTGTTCCGAACCTCGTAGAAGAATCGTGGGCCGGGATCCTGATCGCTCGACCCGCGCTTCGCCGTCTTGTGCGTGACCACCGACTCCGGCACGAACAG
Source organism: Leucobacter luti (assembly GCF_050310065.1). Taxonomy (GTDB): domain Bacteria; phylum Actinomycetota; class Actinomycetes; order Actinomycetales; family Microbacteriaceae; genus Leucobacter; species Leucobacter luti_B. The sequence continues at coordinate 2,966,815 of NZ_CP190007.1, forward strand.
CCCGCGGGCGCCCCTGAGCATCCGCGTCGAGAACTCGAAGTCATCGTTCCAGAGGAAGTAGTCGGCGACCGGGACTCCCAGCTGCCGCACTCGCGAAGCGCGGAGGAACGCAGACACGAACGAGATGGAGCGAATCTCCATGCACTCGGCCTTCGCGGCACGCTCACGCTCGCGCCGATCCGCCCGGATCTTCGGTTTGGGGGTGTTCATGGGGTGGTCCCCACCATCGGTCCACACCACACGCGATCCCATGACGGCAAGATCGTCCTGGCCCGATTCGACGTAGCGCGCATGCGCGTTCAGAGCCTCGGCAAGCGCGTGGGGTTCGGGGACCGTATCGTCGTCCATCACCCACACCCAGTCGGTCGATTCCTCAACCACGGCCGCCGCGATTCCGACCGCAAAGCCGCCCGCACCGCCCGTGTTTTCGTTCAGTCTGATGAGGCGCGCCCGCCCGCCCCAGGCGTCGAGCAGTTCCTCCGCGGCGTCGGCCGAGCCATCATCAGAAGCATTGTCGACGACGACGAGCCGGTCAACGGGTCGGGACTGGGCCGCGAGCGCCGCAAGCGACTCTTGGAGCAGTTCCCTCCGGTTGTATGCCACCAGCACAGCGGTGACGCGCATGCGCACCCTCTCCTCACCTTGGTTCAAGACCAACTCAGTCTAGGCGCCGAATCCCGAGCCGCACCCCAGCAGGAAACTAGCCCGCCGCTTCGACGGCTTCCTGGCGCCCCCACAGGGTGCGATAGAGGCTCGTGGATCGGGAGTTCACCACGTCGCTGTACTCACCCTTCGAAAGGTCAAGGATCGAACCCTGGGGCACGTCCTCCTTCGCCGCGAACGCGGACACCCCGATACCGGCGCGGTGGTCCGGCACCTCGAGTCCGATGAGTTCGAGCATGGTCGGATACATGCTCAGCTGGTCGATGTTTCGTGCGGGGACGAGACCATCCGGGCTCCAGATGCGGTTGAAGATGGTGCGAGGAGCGTCCCAATTGTTCAGCTCATCCCAGAAACTCACCTGCTCAGATGTCATCTTTGGATGATCGCCCATCACCACGACCGCGGTATCCGAGAGGTAACCCCGCTCCTCCATGTAGCCGATGAACCCCTCGACCTGCTGCATCGAGCAGAACGTGATCGATGCGAGCGGCGCCTCAGTTTCAATCTCGCAATACTCGTGCGCATAGGGCATCTCGTGCGTGTCGAGGGTGAGCATCGTGAGATTGAACGGCTCCTTAGCCGCGTGCAGCGCATCGATCTCAGTCTTTGCATTTTCAAACAGGCGCCGGTCCGAGAGTCCCCAGTCTGAGCGGATCTCCGTTTCGCCCTGCTGCTGCCAGTAGTCCAGATCCTTGACCTCGGAATACCCATGGTCGCTAAAGAATTGCCCCTTGCCAGCAAAATTCTTGTCGGCGCCGCCCAGAAACACGCTCGTGTAGCCGGCCTCGCTGAGTACGTCACCGAGGCAGGTCGCTCGCGGCAGATAGCCCGCGATCTCGTTGTCTCCTGACCCGAGCTCGTTTGGATCGGTCGTGGCCGCTCCGGACTCGTCCGTCCGCAACGGAATCCCGCACTGCGTGCTCACGAGCCCAGACATCGTCCAGCCGCCGCCCTCGTACATCAGGAAATTCGGCACCGACGTCCACCCGCGAGTCGCGTCCTCGACGGGCTCAAGCATGTCGATCTCGAACGTTTCGGTGTCTGAGAAGGCATCCTCGACCGACTCGAGGTAGATGACCACGAGATTGCGTGGATCCTGGCCGGGACCGAAGCTGGGCTCGTCCTGCGTGTCGATGCTCCCAACGGTCGCCGCGGACCCCCGCCCGCTCATTGGCGAAACGTAGTATTCGGCCATGCCGCTGCCGCCCGCGGCTTCGCGGACGGTGGCCGACACGAACTGACGCAGACCGATCGTCGAGCTGAGGTGCGCTCCACCGGCGAGTGGCACGGCGATCGCGATCACCACCGCGGAGGCCGTCAAGATCTTGCCGGGAACGCGGGATTCTGGCGTGGTGAGGCTGATCTTGCGGGACACGATGAACGAGAGCACCATGAGCGCGGCCACGATCAGCACCGGCAACACGATTCCCGTGATCACAGCGTTGACCACGATCCCGTCGCCGCCGGCTCCCTCGCCGCCGCCGCCCTGCATGTTTGAGAGGAGCTGATCGACCGAGATGAAGCCGAAGCTTCGACGCACCCAGAGACTGATCCCGAGCAGCAGTGCCCCGATCAACATGAGCGCCCAGAAAACGAACCTCTTGACAAGGCTCGACTTCTTCCGTGGACGATCCTTGCCCTCGGTCACTCCTGTCTCGGGGCGCGCCGCGGGCGCGCCGCCGAGATCCCTCGCGCTCGATACTTCGCCGTGCGCGACGTCCTTCTCAACCACGGTTCTGCTTATTCCTCCTTCGGCGGCGACGCCTGAGCGACGCCATCGGCGACCAAATTCCTGGCCACAGAGAAATCAGGATACTCCGGATCGAAGCTCGGTGGGACGAGCTCAACGTTGACTGGGGTGTGCTCGCGGGCTTTTGCGGCGAGATCGACGAAGCGTCCGAGCATCGAATCGGGGATGTCGGTCTCCACGAGTTCGGTGCCGGCCGAGGCGACCTCCTGGAAGCGCAGGAGCACGTTCGAGGGGTTCATCTGGGCGAGGATCGCGGCCTGCAGCTCACGCTGGCGGGCCATGCGATCGTAGTCTCCGCCGGTCGAACCGTACCGGGAACGGGCGTACCACTGCGCCTCGTAGCCGTTGAGCTTGCGCAGACCGGGCTCGATGTAGCCGTCGACGTTGTTGCCGTACTCGTCACCGCCGATCGGCAGGGTCTCCTTGACGTCGATCTCGACGCCGCCGAGGGCGTCGATCATGCTCTCGAACGCGTCCATGTTGACGAGCACGTAGAACTGCACTTTGAGACCGGTGATCCCCGTCACCGCGTCCTTCGTCGCCTCGATGCCCGGTGAGGAGCCGTTCGCGGTCGCATTCGGGTAGAGCTCCGGGTAGAAGAGCTCGGACTCCGCGTAGACCCCGTTCAGGATGCAGCGGCCGACCTCGCAGCCACCCCAGTCGCCGAACGCGTTGGGGGCAACGCCAAATCCGTTCGGATGCATCTCCGCCATCGGCGAACCCTCGGCAAAGGGCACGTCGATCGTGTCGCGCGGGAGGCCGACGATGATGGACTGGCCCGTCTCGGCGTCGACGCTGACGAGCGAGATACTGTCGGGCCGCAGGCCCTCGCGATCCGCGCCCGCGTCCGTGCCGAGGAGCAGGATGTTGTAGCGACCGTCGACCGGCTCGACCGCGGGGGCGCCGCGGAACAGGTTGCCGAGCAGGTTTCGGCCCGCGTCGACCGTCGTCCCCGCCCACGCGGCGCCGAGCGCGGGCACGACCGTGAGGATCACCGAAATCACGGCGATCGGCACGCGCCACCCCGGCTGCACCCGCACGAGACGCGTCAGGCGGAGCGTATCGAAGCCGAGCACGAGCCAGAGGATCGCGTAGGCGAAGAGCAGGATCTGGATCACGAACAGCACGATCCCGTTCGTGAAGAACGTCAGGGTCGGCACGCGCGCGAACAGGAAGCCGGCGAGCGCGGCGATCCCGGCACAGATCACGAAGAGCGTGGCGCCGAGACCGAAGCGGCCGAGGCGCTTATTGCCCGCGAGCACCTGCGCGCTCCCCGGCAGCAGGAAACCGAGCACAACAAGCCACCTGGCCCGCTTGCTCATGAGCGGGCCAGAGCCCTGATCCGGGTTCCGGATCGGGCGTTCGAGATCGAGCGTCATCCGGCGTATCCGCCCGGATTCTGCGACTGCCACGACCAGGAGTCGCGGCAGGCCTCGGCCAGAGTCCGGGTGGTGCGCCAGTCCAGCTCGGCGTTCGCGCGCGCGGGATCCGCGACCACGGTCGCGACGTCGCCGGCGCGGGCCTCGACGATGTCGTAGGGGATCGGCCGGCCGGAGGCCTCCTCGAAGGCGCGCACGACCTCGAGCACGCTCGATCCGGTGCCGGATCCCAGGTTGTAGACCGTGACGCCCTCGACCGCGCCCTCGAGCGCCGCGACGTGGCCCTCCGCGAGATCCATGACGTGGATGTAGTCGCGGACCCCCGTGCCGTCGGGCGTGGGGTAGGTGTCGCCGAACACGGCGAGCCGCTCCCGCTTGCCGACCGCGACCTGCGCGATGAACGGCATCAGGTTGTTCGGGATCCCCGCGGGATCCTCGCCGATCCGTCCCGAGGGATGCGCGCCGACCGGGTTGAAGTAGCGCAGGAGCACCGCCTCGAGCTCGGGGCGCGCCCGCTGCGCGTCACGGATGATCTGCTCGTTCATGAACTTCGACCAGCCGTAGGGGTTCGTGAGCCCCACCCCGACCGGCTGCTCCTCGTCGATCGGCGAGACCGCCGGGTCACCGTAGACCGTCGCGGAGGAGCTGAACACGATGCGCGAGACCCCGCGCTCCGCCATGAGGTCGAGGAGCGCGAGCGTCGAGTCGATATTGACCCGGTAGTACCGCGTGGGCTCCGCGACCGACTCGCCGACCGCCTTGAGACCGGCGAAGTGGATCACCGAGTCGAACTCGACGCCGGCTAGCGCGGCGCGCGCCGCCTCGCGATCCGCCAGATCGGCCTCGATCACGGGGATCGACACGCCGGCGAGCTCTTCGACCCGCCTAATCGCCTCGGGGCTGCTGTTGGAGAAGTCGTCGAGTACGACGACCTCGTGACCGCGCCCGATGAGGGTGAGCGCGGTGTGGGATCCGATGTACCCGGCGCCGCCGGTGAGGAGAACACGCATGGCACCCAGGGTACTTCGCAACCCCTGGTGTGATCCCGAAAGCTGCCCGCGCGTCAGCAAGCACGATTTCCCGGGGATCATATGTCGCTTTTCGGAAACGATTGCACCGGAGGTGCCCGTTCGTACGGTTTGCACGGGTTTCACTCCATAGAATGTTCACGAGAGCCTAATGGCGACCACGAAGAACAAACCGGTGAGGGGGAACGCACCATGGCGGCACTTACCCTGATCGCAGAGCCGTTTCCCGATTGGGAGGCCCAGGCGCAGTCGGCGGGCGCCCGCGACCTGGCGGCGGCGATCGCGGCCATGGCCCCCCGCAGCTGCAGCGCCAGGTTTCTGCTCGCCCGCGGCTCCGAAGCGCCCGAGTTTCGCTCCCCCGTGCTCACGGTCGACCACCTCCCGCTGCGGGCCAGCGTGCTGCCCCTCGTCTGGCAGACGGGCGCGACCGCGCGGCCCCTCGACGGCGAGTTCGTGCACGCGCCGACCCCGATGGTGCCGCTCCGCTCCCGCGGCGACGACGACGGCTCGCAGACCTCGGTCATGATCTCGCACAGCGTCGCGTGGGAGGCCCCCGAGCTCATGCAGGGCAACCAGGCGAGACTCTTCCGCGCCTTCGCGAAGCGCGCCGTGCGGCTCGCCGACGTGATCCTCACGCCGACGCACGCGACTGCGCGCGTACTGCAGGAGACCTACGGCTCCGGGCTCCCGGTCCAGGTGATGCAGCTCGCGGCGCCCGCCGAATTCCGGCGGGCCGAGGACTCGGCCGAGCGCCGCGCCGTGCTCGGGCTGCCGCCGCGCTACACCCTCACGACCGCAACCCCTGGCGACCGCGGCCGGCTCGAGTGGCTGTTCGACGCGATGCGCGCGGATCCGGAGCTGCCGCACCTCGTGGTGCTGGAGGGGCTCGAGCCCGGATCGGCGCAGCCGACACCGGCCGGGGGCGCCTCGGGCCGCGCGAAGGGTGGCGCCCAGACGCAGGCCCAGGCGCAGGCCCAGGCGCAGGCGCGGGCGAACGTTGACGCGCACGTGCAGGCGCAGGCCGCACTCGCAGGCGGCGAGGCCGACGCCGCGCCGACGAGCGGCGGGGTGCAGCTGCTCGAGCACGATTCCGCCCCCGATTCTGGCCTGATCCCGGGCGACCTCCGCGGCCGCGTGACGACCGTGCGCCCGCGCGAGCTCGCCGATGTCGGCGCGATCATCGCCGGGGCTGGCCTGCTGCTGCGGCCGCAGAACTACTCGGGCACCGGCTTCACGGAGCTCGGCGCGCTCGGCTCCTCGGTGCCGGTGCTGCACTCGGGCCACCCCGCAACCGCCGAGCTCGTGCTCGACGGCGGGATCGGTGCCGAGACGCAGTCCGACTTCGCGGCCGAGTACCACCGCCTCTTCACCGAGCCGGGTGCGCTCGCCCGCCTCACGGTGCTCGCGCGCGACCGCAGCCGCAGCTTCAGCTGGAACGCCGCCGCGTGGCAGCTCTGGGAGACCCACGCGAACCTCTGACCCCCGGGCAGGCGGTTGTTAGCGATTTCGGGGCTTGCGGGCGGCGCGAAGCCCCGAAATCGCTAACAACACCCCACCCCCTGGGGCCGGAGGTTGTTAGCGATTTCTGTTCGTATGAGCGCGGTTACGAACCGAAATCGCTAACAACCGCCCCGCGGGGGCGGATCAGGAGCGCGAGGGCGGCCGCGGCGAGAGCCGAGACCGCGATCATCGCCGCCGTCGCGCCCCAGCCGCCGGCCGCAAACGCGACGCCGCCGAGCCAGCCGAGCAGGCTCGAGCCCGCGTAGTAGCCCAGGTTGTAGAGGGGCGGCGCGAGCACCCTGCCCGCCCCGGCGCGCCGGTCGATGAGCCCGCTCGCGATCGAGTGGGCGCCGAAAAACCCGCCCGTGAACAGGACGAGGCCCAGGATCACCGCGGGCAGCCACGGCAGCAGCGTGAGGCCGAGCCCCGCGAGCATGAGCCCGATGCAGCCGAGCAGCACGCCCGTCGGCGGCACCCTTCGCGCGATCCGCCAGACCCAGCGCGAGGACACCGCCCCCGCGAGATACGCGAGGAAGAGCCACGACACCTGCGCGAGCGTCAGCCCGAACGGCTCCCCCTGCAGCCGGAACGCGAGGTAGTTGTAGGCCGCCACGAACCCGCCCATCAGGAGGAACGCCTGCGCCACGAGCGCGAGCACGCCCGGGTTGCGCAGGTTGTCGGCGAGCGCAGCGAGCATGGGCAGCGGCGCCGGCCGCCGCACCGCCGCCGGCGGGATCCGGATCAGGAACACCACGGTCGCGACGGCGGCGAGCGCCGCGACCGCAGCCATTCCGAGCCGCCAGCCCGCGCCGGTGTGCCCCGCCCAATCGGCCACGGTACCCGCGACGATGCGCCCGATCAGGCCACCGATCGTGGTGCCTGCGATGTACGTTCCGACGGCCGCTCCGAGCGCCTGCGGCCGCACGATCTCCGCGATCGCCGTGACCGCGAGGGCCGGAAGCCCGGCGAGCGCCACGCCCTCGACGAAGCGGGCAGCGAGAAACACCGAAAAGCTCGGGATCGCGGGCGCGATCAGCCCGATCACGAGCGCGATCGACATCGAGAGGCGCATCGTCGCGATCCGGCCGAGTCGTTCGGAGGCGCGCGCCCACGGGATCACGCCGAGCGCGACCCCGATTGTCGTCGCGCCGACCGCCCATGACGAGGTGCCTGCGGTCACGCCGAAGTCGCGCGCAAGGTCGGGCAGGATCCCCTGTGGCGAGTACATCTGGGCGAAGGTCGCGAGCCCCGCGCAGAAGAGCGCGATGAGGGCGCGGCGATACGTCGCCGAACCGTGCGCGGCACGCGGATCGGCACCGCCGGGCTCGCCCGATTCGGCGCCGCCGGGCCCGCCCCCTCGCCCGCCGCGCACCGCTCGCCTACTCCTCTTCGGCGACACGCTCCTGGAGCGCTGCGTTCTTGAGCTCGACCATGTCGGTGAGCTGACGCGCGTAGATGTCGAGGCGCTCCGCGATCGCACGGTCGCTCGCGCCGAGGATCCTGGCGGCGAGGAGGCCGGCGTTCTTCGCGCCGCCGATCGACACGGTCGCGACGGGGATGCCGCCCGGCATCTGCACAATGGAGAGCAGCGAGTCGATCCCGTCGAGCCGCGCGAGCGGCACGGGGACGCCGACGACGGGGAGCGTGGTCATCGACGCGACCATGCCGGGCAGGTGGGCGGCGCCGCCCGCGCCTGCGATGATGACGCGCAGGCCGCGGCCCGCGGCCTCGCGCGCGTACGTCACCATCTTCTCGGGGGTGCGATGCGCGCTCACGACCTCGACCTCGTGCGGGATCCCGAACTCGCGCAGCACCTGCACCGCCTCGCTCATGACCGAGTAGTCGGAGTCAGAACCCATGATCACGCCGACGAGCGGCGCTTCGCTTGCTGCCATGGTTCTATCGTAGCGAAGGGCGCCGGATCGAGCGGCTCAGTATCGAGCGGCTCCGGATCCGGCCGCGCGGATCAGGCGAACGCGCGCGCCGCCGCCGCCGCCTCGGCCCGCACCGTCTCGAGGTCGTCGCCCGTGACGGTGACGTGCCCGACCTTGCGGCCGGGCCGCGGCTGCTTGTCGTAGCTGTGGACCTTCGCGCGGGGGTGCGCGCGCAGCGCCTCGGCGTAGCGGACCGGCATCGGCCCCTCGGCTGGCCCGCCCAGCACGTTCACCATGACGGCGGCGGGTGCGGTCATCGAGGTGTCGCCGAGCGGGAGGTCGGCGACGGCGCGCAGGTGCTGCTCGAACTGGCTGGTCACGGACCCCTCGATGGAGAAGTGGCCCGAGTTGTGGGGGCGCATCGCGAGCTCGTTCACGAGCACCCGCCCGTCGCTCGTCTCGAACATCTCGACCGCGAGCACGCCCGTCACTCCGACGCCCTCGGCGACGGCGATCCCGATCCGGGCCGCCTCGTCGAGCGTCGCGGGGTTCTGCACGGGGGCTGGCGCGAGCACCTCGGCGCAGACGCCGTTGAGCTGGATCGTCTCGACGACGGGCCAGGTGCGGCTCTCGCCGCTCGGGCTGCGGCCGACGAGCTGGGAGAGTTCGCGGGTGAAGTCGACGAGTTCCTCGGCGAGCAGCCGGCCGCCGTGGCCGTCCTCGGCGAGGGCCGTGAACCAGTCGCGCGCCTCGCTCGCGTCGGAGACGACGCGCACGCCCTTGCCGTCGTAGCCGCCGCGCGCGGTCTTCACGACGGCGCGGCCGCCGTTCGCGTCGAGGAACGCCTGCAGCTCCTCCTCGTCGGCGACCGCGGCCCACGCGGGCACGGGCACGCCGAGTTCCTCGAGTTTCTCGCGCATCAGGATCTTGTCCTGCGCGTACTGGAGCGCGTCCGGCCGGGGATGCACGGCGACGCCCCGGCGCTCGAGCTCGCGCAGGATGTGTGAGGGCACGTGCTCGTGGTCGAATGTGACGACGTCGACCGTCTCGGCGAAGGCGTACACGGTCTCGGGGTCGCGGTAGTCGCCTACGGCGTCGGCCGCGCGGGCCGCGCTCGAGCCCTCGGCTTCGGCGAGGACGCTGATCCGGAGCCCAAGGTGGATCGCGGGCGGGACCATCATGCGCGCGAGCTGACCTCCGCCGATGACGCCGATGGTGATGCTGCCGCTCTCAAGACCCATGCCGTCCATTCTGCCGTATTCCTCCTGGCCCCGGGTGCGCCCGGATCGCCGGAGGGCCCGGCGCGCGATCACTCGCGCACCGGGCCCTCCGTGCCGGATCAGGGCGTGATTACTCCGCCGCGATCCTGCGTCGGCGCACCAGCAGGAGGATCGCTCCGCCCGCGAGGAGCGCGGCGGCGAGCGCGCCACCCGCCCAGCCTGCGGCGGCGCCCGTGGTCGGGAGCTCGGGGCCGTCGGGCTTCGGGCCGACCGGGGTCGTGACCTCGGTCGCCTCGTTCGTGACGGTGAACTCCGCGGTCTCGTCGGCGACGATCGTCGCGTCGGTTGCGGAGTACGAGACGCCCGTCCACTCGAGGCCGTCGATCGCCGCGGGATCCTGCTCCTCGATCGTCACGACCGCGCCCGCCGGGATCCCGTCCTGGACGGTGGGGGTGCCATCGGCCGCGATCGTGAGCGATCCCGCGCCCGCCTTGTAGCCGGGGCCCGCCGGGAACGCGTAGTCGACGGTGAACTCGGTATCGTCAGCCACGAGGCCGGCCGCGTCGCCCGCGAGCTGCTTCGCGACGCTGAACGCGCCGTATCGCAGGTTCAGCTCGTTGGTGACGGTGATCTCGACGCCTGAGCTGAACGCGCTGATCGTGAGCTCGTCCGCGGAGAGCACGGGCGCGCTCCACACCGCGTTCGGGATCTCCGCCGGGGCGGCCTCCGACAGTGTCACGACTGCGCCGTAGGGGATCGGCTCGGAGGTGACGGGAGTGCCGTCGGCCGTGAGCGTGAGTGTTCCCGCGCCGGCCTCGTAGCCCGGCCCGGCCGGGTACGAGTAGTTGAGCGTGAACTCGGTGTCGCCCGGGACGATCCCGGCCGCCTCGCCCGTGAGCTCCTTCTTCGCGGAGAAGGAGCCGTACTTGAGGTCGAGCTGGTTCGTCACCACGATCTCGCCGCTCGTGCCACCCGCGATGATCGTCACGGTGTCAGCAGAGAGCACCGGGCGCTGCCACTCGGCGTTCTCGACGGGTGCCGGGGTGGCCTCCTCGAGCGTGACGACGGCGCCGACCGGGATCTCCGGCGAGGTGACGGGGGTGCCGTCGGCCGTCAGCGTGAGCGATCCGGCGCCCGCCTCGTAGCCCGGGCCGGCCGGGTACGAGTAATTGAGCGTGAACTCCGTGTCGCCCGGGACGATGCCTGCGGTCTCGCCCGTGACGGCCTTCTTCGCCGAGAAGGTGCCGTACTGAATGCTGATCGGGTTCGTGACGGTGAACTCGGCGAGCTGCGAGCCGTTCGTGATCGTGACGTTCTCCGAGGAGTACTCGGGGGCGCCCCACTCGGTGCCCGCGATGGGCGCGGGCGCCTGCTCAGTGATCCTGACCACCGCGCCGACCGGGATCTGGGGCGACTCCACCTGGGTGCCGTCCGCCGTCACGACGAGCGTGCCGCTGCCGGCGGGGTAGCCCGCGCCAGCCGGGTAGGAGTAGTCGAGGGTGAACTCGGTGTCGGCGGGGACGAGGCCTGCCGCGTCGCCCGTGATCGCCTTGTCGGCGAGGAACGTGCCCATGGGGACGAAGAAGCCGCCATCGCGCGCCGTCGTCTCGCGCGACGTGACCGTGAAGGTGGCCGTGCCTCCGTCGAAGTCGGAGTCGAGCGCGTCGTCGCCGGCGTTCGGGGTGACCTGGGTCATGCCGGCCGGCGGGTTCACGATCGTCGCGGTGTAGTCGCCCGCGCGCATGGTGGCGCGTGCGCGCCCCTGATCGTCGGTCGTCACGGCCGTGTCGACCGCCGCGCCCGTCGAGGTGGTGCCCGTGAGCTTCACCTGGATGCCGGGGAGCACGACGTCCGTGCCCTCATCGAAGAGGCTGTTGCCGTTCATGTCTTGGAACATGAGGGTCTCGAAGGCGCCGGGGGGGCAGCTGGTTCGAGGTTCCGGATCCGGTCGAGCCCGGGGGCACGGCGCGGCCGTTCAGCTCGAGGGTGCGGCCGTTCTGCTCGAGGTCGGCGTACGCGAAGACCGCGCCGTCGTCCTTCCAGCTGTCGTCGGTCGGGATCCTGGTCGTGATGATGCGGAGCACCTGGCCGCTCTCGGCGTCGGCACTCGTCCACGAGGAGGCGGGCATCTCGACGGTGAATGAACCACCGTCGCAGGTCAGCGTGTACTTGCTCGGATCGAGCAGCCACTCCTCGGTCGGAAGGGAGTTGCGGACGCCCTCGGGCCCGATGTCGACGAGGCCGATGCCGATCGCCTTCGTCGGATCCTGGTTGCGCAGCGCCTCGCAGTCGAAGATGTAGCCGGGGCCCGCGTACACGGTCGCCTTGACCGAGCTCGCGCCGTCGTACGAGGGGCGCGAGCGGAGCTCGACGCCGCCCGTCGGGGTGTTGGGGTCGCCCGACCACGACATCGAGATCGAAGGGGCCGCCCAGTAGGGTGCCGGCACCCGCGCCTTGAGCTCGACGAGCTCCTGGCCCGTGTTCGTCACGACCGGTGCGACGTAGTCGCCGACCGGGCGATCGGGCGAGGAGAGCTCCTGCGCCATGAACGTGAGGTTGCCCGCAAGGTTCTCGCGGTCCTTGACGAATTCGGTCAGCGTGAACTGGATGCTCCGGATCCCGTTCACGGTCACGACCTTCGTCGTCGCGATCGTGTTGCCCGCGGGGTCGACGAGGTCAGCGAGTGAGGCCGCGCCGCGGACCGTCCAGAACTCGGGAAGCGACACGGAGAAGGTGTCCCCCGGCTGCGCGCCGTTCGGGACCGCGACGTCGAAGCCGAGCATGACGTAGTTGCCCGCGCTCCCGCTGACGTTGCCGGGGTTCCACTGGTTGATCGTGAGCGTGTTCGAGGCCGGCAGGAAGCCGTCGGCGTCGAGCGGCTTCGAGCCCTCCGAGATCGTGACGTTGCTGAAGCTCACGTTCTGCAGCTCCGCGGCATTCGCCGCGGATGCCGACAGCGCGGGCAGCGCCGGCAGCGCCAGGGCCGCGGCGAGCGCCATGACCCCGATTCTCCACCAGGAGCGCAGCCCCCGGCTTGCGCGCGGCGACTCGCCCGCGCGCCCTCTCAAACGATGCATTGGTTTCCCTCCCACACCCATTCGTTTCGTTACGCAATGGATTTATATAGCGACACACAGTTCCGGCGCGTTCGAACCCCAGAGATGCGACGAACCGGCGCGCGCGACGCGTCACCCCTTAGGGTTCCACGCCGTCACGAAACATAACTGTACCCGACGTCCACGTTTCCGCAAAGCGATCAGGGAAGAATCTCCTCAGACGCGCTCTTGTTGACATCTATCAACCATTTTCGTATAGTTGATCTTCGTCAACAAAAGCGACCCCTCGGGTCGCCAGCCATCAGCATCACCCCGAAGGAACCCACCACCGAATGACGCAGACCAGACCCGCAGCAACGAAGCCACGCGCACGGACCAGGGCAGGCACGGACACCGATGGCGTGCTCCACGGCCGCGCGAAGAACCTCGCGCTCACCGGCCTCTTCCTCAGCATGGCCGTCTCGATGCTGTCGATGACCGTGGTCGGCACCTCGATGCCGATCATCATCGCCGACCTCGGCGGCGACCAGGCGGCGTTCACGTGGGTTGTCACCGCGACGATGCTCGCCTCGGCAATCTCGACCCCCATCTGGGGCAAGCTCGCCGACCTCACGAGCAAGAAGGCGCTGCTGCAGATCTCGCTCGTGCTCTTCACCCTGGGCTCGGCGCTCGCCGGCATGGCGCAGGATCCGGGCTGGCTCATCGCGTTCCGCGTGTTCCAAGGCCTCGGCGCAGGCGGCCTCGGCGCGCTCGGCCAGATCGTGCTCGCCGAGATCATCAGCCCGCTCGAGCGCGGCAAGTACATGGGCATCATGGGCGCGATCATGGCCGTCTCGACCGTCGGCGGCCCGCTCCTCGGCGGCGCGATCACCGACGCGATCGGCTGGCGCTGGAACTTCTACGTCGCCGCCCCCATCGCGGTCGTCGCGATCATCGTGCTGCAGCAGACGCTGCACCTCCACACGACGAAGCGCAAGGTCAAGATCGACTATCTCGGCGCAACGCTCATCTCGGCGGGCTTCGCGAGCCTCCTGATCTGGGTCACGCTCGGCGGATCGCAGTTCGACTGGTGGTCGTGGGAGACCCTCGCCATGGTCGGCGGCGGGATCCTCACCCTCCTCATCGCGGGCATCGTCGAGGCGAAGGCCGCCGAGCCCCTGATCCCGCTGCACCTCTTCAAGAACCGCACCTTCACGATGTCCGTCATCGCCTCGATCGCGGTCGGCCTCGCGATGTTCGGCACCTCCGTCTTCCTCGGCCAGTACATGCAGCTCGCCCGCGGCAAGACGCCGACCGAGTCCGGCCTCCTCACGATCCCGATGATGGCGGGCGTGCTGCTCGCGTCGACGATCGTCGGCCAGATCATCTCGCGCACGGGCAAGTGGAAGCGCTACATGGTCGCGGGATCCTTCATCCTCGCGCTCGGCCTCGTCATGATGGGCCAGCTCCGCTACGACACCTCGTTCTGGTACGTCGGCGCGTCGATGTTCGTGCTGGGAGCCGGCGTCGGCATGTGCATGCAGAACCTCGTGCTCGTCGTGCAGAACACGGTCTCGCCGAACGAGCTCGGCGTCTCGAGCTCCGCGGTCACCTTCTTCCGCACGATCGGCGGCACCGCCGGCATGTCCGCCATGGGCGCGATGCTCTCCCACCAGGTCGTCCAGTTCATCTCCGACGGCTTCGAGAAGCTCGCGCGCACGAACCCCGCGGCCATGGCCGGCGCCGACGCACTGAAGGGCGGCACGATCCCGAAGATCGCCGAGCTGCCCGCCCCGATCCGCGACGTCGTCGAGTCGGCGTACGGGCATGGGATCGGCGACATCTTCCTCGCGGCCTCCCCCGTGGCGATCGTCGCGATCGTCGCGATCCTCCTGATCCCGAACATCCCGCTCAGCTCGAAGAGCGCGGCGCAGCAGCGCGCCGAGCTCGAACGCAAGGCGGCCGAGACCGCCGCCGAAGCGGCCGGTGGCCCGGGTGCGGCTCCCGGCACCGCGCCGGACGCCGCGTCCGAAACTCACGGCGCAGCGCGCTAGGCTTCGGAACCATGCGCGAACACGGCAGCGAGCCCGACGCTTCGAAGGATGCGATGATCACCGAGATCATCTCGGAGTTCTCAGACGTCTTCACCTTCGCGAAGTCGCGTTGGGCTCGCTACGCTGGCTCCCTCCACCCGGAGCTCAACGGCGTCGGGCTCATGATCCTGCAGCTGATCCTCAAGAAGGGTCCGCTCACCGTCACCGGCATCGGGCACATGCTCGACATGGACAAGGCCATGGTCAGCCGGCAGATCACGAAGCTGAGGGAGCTCGACTTCGTCGACGCGGTTCCGTCCCCCGAGGACCGACGCGTCACCCTCCTCACGGGGAGCGAGCGGGCGAAGCGCGAGTTCAAGCGGATCCGCGAGGAGTGGGCCCGGTCGTATCACGAGCGCTTCACCGAGTGGTCGCTCGTCGATCTCGAGACGCTCCGCTCCGGGCTGCACCGCTTCAACGACGCCGCCGAGGAGTCACCCCAGGAGGGCCCGGCGGCGCGCTGCACCCGGGATCACGCGGCCTCGGACGCCTGAGTTCCGGCGACCCGCGAGAGCGCGCGATACTCGTCGGCCGTCGCGCGCACCATGCGGGCGGGCGCCTCGACGCCTGCGATCCTGCCCGCCCGCGCGAGATCGACCGGTTCGATCCCGATGAGCGCGCCCGCGATCCGGAGTCGCAGCTCACGCGGCATCTCCGAGCGCGCAGCGATCAGGTCGAAGCCCACTGACTGCGAGGTCCAGATCCGGCGGAATCGCTCCGGGTCGAGTGCGCCGGCACGCACCGCGGCGTCGGCCACGGAGGTGTCGATCTGCGCGGCGTCGACCGTCCCGTCGACGAGCGCGCGCATGGACCGAGCGCTGTCCCCGGCGTAGTCGACCGACACCCTGCCACCGACCCCCGCGTCCTTCAGGCCCGCGGCGGGCAGGGCGTCGCCGCCAACGGAGCCCGGCCTGCCGAGCGCCAGCGAGCGGCCAGCAAGATCGCCGAGGCCCCGGATCCCCGACGCTCGGGCGACCCAGATGCCGCTGGAGTAGGCGGCAGACTCACCGCTCGCATCGGCGAACGCGGCGAGCGGCGTCGCGGGAGCCCGCTGAGGCGCCGACCCCCCGCCCCCAGCGAGCCTGGCGAAGGCGAGCGGTTCGAGCTGCGCGAGCTCAACCCGCCCGTCCTCGAGCGCCGCGGCGACCTCCCCCTCGTCTCCCATGACCACGACCTCGACCGAGCAACCGAGCCGCGACGCCAGCGCGTCACCGAAGCGCTGGTAGGCGGGCCCCATCTCCTGCGGATCGGCCGAGCGCTCGACGCCGAGGCGGAGCGGCCCCTCGGGGCATCCTGCGCGGGGGCCTGACCCAGCCGAACCGGGCCCGCCCCCGGCGCTCCCCGGGGCGAGCAGCACGAGCGTGAGAGCCGCGACGCACGAGAGCGCGGCGATTGAGGCGATCGTAGCCGCCACATATGCCGTTCGCGTCATACTCACGATCATGCGAGAGAGCGCGCCCAGCGGGCAAGCCCCGGCGCAATTGTTTTCCTAAAGTTCACACGCCGAAACCTTGCGCGGATCCGAGTCACCGAGCATTCATCTGCCCGTCACCCGGCGGACCCCGGACAAATCAAGACAACTATTAGCCTGGTCCCATGTCGAGCAGTGCGCCACTCCACACCCAGCTATATGAGGAGATGATCAGGAGAATTCGCACTGGCGAGTGGTGCCCGGGTGATCGTGTCCCGAGCGAGAAATCGCTCGTCGAGGAGTTCGGAACCTCGCGCGGACCTGTCCGCCAGGCCCTCGCGGCGCTCCGCTCGGAAGGCATGATCGTTGGCGGTCGTGGCGCACCGCCGCGGGTGCAGCGCACGACGCCCGCACAGTCGTTCGACACGTTCATGTCGTTCACGGAATGGGCGCGTGAACTCGGATTCACACCCGGCCAGCGCGTCGTCGAGGCGAGCCGGAGGCCCGCGACCGAGGAGATCGCCCGTGAGCTCCAGATCGCGCCCGACGCCCCGGTCGTGGAGATCATCCGCCTCCGCTCGCTCGACGACAAGCCCGCGATGCTCGAGCGCTCATCCTTCCCGTTCGAGATCGGGCGGCTCCTCCTCGCCGCCGACCTCGACCACCGCAGCGTCTATCAGACGCTCGCAGACAACGGCGTGCACCCCGTGCGCGCCCGCCACGCGATCGACGCGATCACGGCCCACCCGCTCGAGGCCGAGCAGCTCCGCATCGAGGCGAGCACCCCGCTGCTGCGCGTGCGGCGGCTCACCTTCAGCGAGCAGGGCAGCGTGATCGAGACGGCCGACGACCGGTACCTGCCGACCATGGCCACGTTCGTTGTCGAGAACAGCGCCGAGCACCGCGGCCCCCTCGCTCGGCACTCCCTCGCGAGCCCCGTGCACCCGCGCGCCTGAGCCGTCGCCCGCGCCGGCGCTCGCGGGCCACGAACCGTGTCAGACGGTCGCGTGCTCCGGTGAGCGCTCCGCGAGCTGTTCCGCCATCGGCTCCTCCGCCGCGCGGTGCTCCGCCGTGACGAGGATCGGCAGGTGATCGGAGGTGCCGCGGTCGAGCGTTCGCACTCCCCCGATGTTCAGGCCCGCGGAGGTCGCGAAGTCGAAGTGACCGCGGAACATGCGGTAGCGCGTGTAGGTGCGCTTGTCGCTCAGGCTGAGCTCGTATCCGCTGTCGCGCATCTCCGTGTCGAGGCGGCCCTTGAATACGGGGTAGTTGTAGTCACCGACCATCAGCGCGGGGAGCCCGGGGCCGAGCTGGCGCAGTTCGCCGAGCGCCGCGTGGATCTGGTGGCGCCGCAGCGAGTTGAGGGCCGTCAGGGGGGCCGCGTGGAAGGAGGCGACCACCAGGTCGCGGCCCGCCTCCGCGTCGTGCAGGCGGGCGCCGAGCAGGCGCTCATGCGCGGGCGCGAGGAGGCGGTCGTGGAGCGACTTCTTCAGCTGGAACGTGTGCGCCGAGCGGGCGTGGAAGCGATCCCCGCGCACATACATCGCGAGCCCGAGGCGGTTGCGCTCGGTCGCGTGCACGAGCCGCATGTGCCCGAGCTCGGACGGCAGGGCCACGGCCTCCGCCTCCTGCAGGCAGAGCACGTCAGCGGAGTGTTGCTCGGCGAGCTCGCCGATCTCCGTGACGGCTCGGTTCTTCCGCAGGTTATAGCTGATGACCTTCATCGTTCCCCCTTCGGAGCGGGGCAAAGAGCCCCAACGTGCAAAACACTACGCCTCCGAAGCTGAGTGCGAGCAGCGCCTTTGCAAACTCGCGATGTCTAGTCCATGCGCCGCAGCGCGACCTCGAGGGTCCCGATCACGAGGTGATCCGTCGCCGCAACCTCCTCGCCCGGCTCGATCTGGATCGCCTCGCCGCGCTCGTCGACGACGGAGACGCCGTTCGTCGAGTCGAGATCCTCGATCGTCCAGTCGTCGCCGGTGCGACGCATGCGCGCGTGGGACTTCGACATCGTTCGCGTGGGGTCCGCGATCTGCAGCACGCCGGCCTCACCCTGGGCCACGGGCTTGCGTCCCACGATCACGTCGTCACCCGCGAGCTCGACGATCTCGCCGTCCGGGAGCTCGAGCCCCCAGCGTGCGCGGCGCACGACGACGACCGTGCGGTCGTCCTCGGGCTCCTCCTCGAAAGCCGCGTCAGCCGCGGCAGCCGCAAGAAGGTCGGTCTCCCCGGTCGCGGGGCCGGCGGTCGGCAGGGAATCGGCGCCGGCAGCGGGCGCTGCGGCCCGCCTCCCCGTGCGGGTCGAATCGCTGGCGGGCTCGGGATCCTGCGCGGTCTCCTGCTTCGCGGCGAGCGCGGCCGCGCGCTCCGCGGCCTCACGCTCCGCGGCCTCACGCTCGGCGCGCTGCCGCTCGGCGGCCTCCGCGGCCTCCCGGTCTGCTGCCGCCTGCTCCGCTGCGGCGAGCTCGGCGGCCTGACGCTCGGCCGCCTCCCGCTCTGCGGCGCGGCGGCGCGCTGTGCCGGTGCTCGTGCGGGCCGCGGGCGGATCCGGAAGCACGACGGGATTCGACGGCGGCGCGGCGAACGCGTCGGTCGGATCCTGCGGCTCAGGCCAGGAGAACGGCCGCAGCGGCTCAGCGGCCCCGAGGGGCGCTGCCGGCTTCTGCTGGATGCCCTCGGCCGCGAGGCGCTCGTAGTCGCCCTCGGTCGTGCGGCTGAAGCCGTAGTCGGCCGGCGGAATGACCGGAGCGGCTGGCGCCTGCGGCGCCGGCGGGATGATCTGCGAGCGGAACGACGGCTGCTGCGGGGCCTGGGCGGGCGTCGCGTGGGACTGCGGCGCCTGCGGTTCAGGCGCAACCGGCTGCGGCGAGTACGGCTGCGGTGCGGGCTGCGCCTGCTGCGCGGCCGGGGCCTGCTGCGCGGCGGGCGCGTAAGGCTGCGGCTCCGCCGGCATGCCCTGCGCCCCGTACGGCTGCGGCGCGGCTGGGTGCGGCTGCGCCAGCTGCGGGGCGGCAGCGGGAGCCGGCGGCGCGAGCGGGCCGGGCTGGGGAGCCTGGCTGAAGGGCTGCTGGGCCGGCGCGTGGGGGTACGCGGGCTGGTGCGCCGGCTGAGCGGACCGCCCGAGCGGCGCCGAGTAGGAGCGGTCTGCGATGTGATTCGCGAGCAGCATCGCCCAGAGCGGGGGCAGCACGGCGCCGAGCACGGTGAACCCGGCCGACTTGCCGAACTCGGTGTTGATCCGGTGAATCGCGATGATGCTGACCACGATGACCACGATCCCGAGCCCGGGCACGAGCCCGAGCAGCACGAGCCAGCCGGGCAGGCCGCCGCGCTGGATCAGCTGCCACTGGTTCCAGACGGGGATCCAGCCCCAGACGGAGGGAAGTCCCAGATGAGGAAAGAGCTTGGAGAGGGACCAGAGGTACCAGACGTAAATGGCGAGCGAGAGTATTCCGCCCACCACCGAGAACGCTCCGAGGAACGCCCAGCCTCCAGTGGCCACTTCTTCGTTCATTACCAGTCCATTCACTCAGGACGCGCTTATCAGCACCTAAGATACCCGTTACTTCCAACTTGCCGTGAACCGGGGTCACGGCGGTCGCCTCACGCGAGCGCGAGGGACCCGATCCACCACAGCCCGAACGCGACGGCGACGAGCATGCCCGCCCCGCCCGCAAGGGTGATGACCTGCTCGCGCCTGTTCCTGCGCGCGGTCGACGGGAGCGACGCCCGGCCTTCCCTCGGCACGACCGGCTGGCCCGCCGAGATCGGACCGCTCGGCGAGGCCGCGACGCCCACCGCGAGGCTCGAGTCGCTGCGCGCACCGTAGACGACGGGCATCCCCGGGCGCACGCCCTGCCTGGGCTTCGACGACGCCGACTCGGGGAACGGCGACTCCCTCGCGCGGCGGCGCGGGTCGAGCGGCGACTTGAACATGAGCGCGGCGATGTCGCGCGACACGTTGAGCTGCTCGGGCTCCTCGACCGGCGGGGCAGGGTTGCGGCTGCTCGTCGTGCCTCCCGTGCGGGAGCGCCTGAACGACTCCGAACTCGAGAGTCGCGCCGACGCGTGATGCCGCGAATCCGTGTGGCGCGCGGGCTCGGGGCGCGGCACGACAACGGTCGCGTCGGCGGCGGGCGCCGGCCGCGGCACCGCGACCGTCGCGTCCTCGGCCGCGGGCCGGGGCACGACGACGGTCTGATCGTCGGCGACCGGGCGCGGCACCGCCACGGTCGCGTCCTCCGCGTCCGCGCCCGGCTCCGCGCCTAGATCCGCGCCTAGATCCGCGCCCAGCTCCGCGCCGTGCTGGGCGGGCGTGGGCTTCCGCTCTTCGCCGCTCATGCGCCCCTCCGCGCGGGGATCGTGACCGTCAGCGTGTAGTCGTCGGTCGCGCTCTCCCCGGTCGGATTCTCGAACCAGGTCGATCCGCCCGAGAGGGTGTCCACGACGACCACGGTGATGTTGTCGCGCCCGCCCGCGTCGTTGGCGCGGCGCACGAGCTCCCCGGCGACGGCCTCGGGGTCGCCGCCCATCGTGAGGGTCGCCCGGAGATCCTCGTCGCCGACCTCGCTCGTGAGCCCGTCGGAGCAGATGAGGAGCCTGGATCCCGTCTCGACCGGGATGAGCCAGGAGTCGGCCGTGCTGTCGGTCGAGCCGAGGGCGCGCGTGATGATGTTGCGGCCGGGCAGCATCGCCTCCTCGACCGCGCCGTCGGCGCGCAGCTCCTCGCGCAGCGAGTGGTCGACCGTGAGCTGCTGGAGCGAGGCGCCGCGGTGCAGATAGACGCGCGAGTCGCCGATGTTCAGGATGAACCAGTGCGGGGCACCGTCGATGTCGACGAGCACCGCGCCGGACAGCGTGCAGCCGGCCCCGCGCTCGTGGCCCTCGGCGATCGCGTCGACGGCGGCGCGCGCCTCGTCGAGCGCCTCGGCGACGTCCTCGACGTCCGCTGGCACCCGGCGCGTGAAGCGCCCGGCGAAGGCCGCGATGGCCGCCTGGCTCGCGAGGTCGCCGGCCTCGTGCCCGCCCATGCCGTCTGCGACCAGGAAGCACGGTGGCGCGGCCAGCGCCGAGTCCTCGTTCACCTCGCGTTTGCGGCCGGGATCGGTCCGCATGGCGTAGCTGAGCTCCGGACTGCGCAGCGCGGCTGGCGTCTCTCGGATCATTTGGTCGACCTCCTGTAGGCCGCGATTCCCCGCGCGGCACGGTTCCCCCCATGGAACATCGAAGAACTCCCCTTCTCTCCCTCGCGGCCTCCGAAGAGCGCCCCGAGCCGCGGTACCCCGTACGAGGCCAGCGAGAAGCGGGCGCGCACGCGCCCCCACCTGCCGAGCCCGGCACGGTGCGCCGCGGTCGTCGCGTCCACCCTGCGCCAGAGCGCATCGGCGGCCGCCGTGTCGATGCTCTCGCTCGAGAACACCGCACGATTCACCTCGCTCGCGATCCAGACCCCGTCCGGGATCTCGAGCTCCTCCGCCGTCGACGTGCGCGCCGCACGGCGACGCACACGGGATCCCGCGTCGGCGTAGGCGTCGAGCAGCTCGTCCCACGCCCCGAGCGCCCGGATCTCCGGATCCGGTGCCGAGCGCCGGGCTCGCCGCCGGATCCGCTTCGCGACCGGGATGAACAGCACGAGCAGCGTGATGAGGGCGAGCGCGGCGAGACCGAGGCCAACGTACTTGAGCGCGACCCAGAGCACGGCGAGGTCCCCCGCCTCGCGCGGGTCCCGGTGCTCGCCGTCGGCGTCGCTCGTGCCGACGGGCGGATCGCTCTCCTCGGCGTCGCGCTCCTCGGGCACGGTCGGGTACTCGGGGAGCTGCTCGCCCTCCTCCAGCGTGGTCGGAGGCGTCTCGACCTGCGGCGTCACGTCGAAGGGGGCCCACACCCCGTCTGAGCCACGCACCTCGACCCAGGCCGCGATGTTCTCGCCCGTGCAGCTCTCGGCGCAGGCGGGCACCCCCGGGATCTCCGCGCCGCCCGTGCGCACGCCGAGTACGACCCGCGAGTCGAAGCCGACGGCCTGCGCGAGCAGGGCGGCCGCGGCGGCAAACTGTTCGTCGTCGCCGATGCCAGCGACGAGCGTCTCATCGTCGGCGTCCTTGCCCGCGGCGCGCTGCTGCTCGTTCAGCTGTTGGAAGAGCTGCTCGACGCGCGCGATCGAGTGGCCGCCCGGGCTCGTGACGAAGCGGGTGCCGTACTGCTCGCCCAGCACGTCAAGCCACTTCCGCTCGCCCTCCCCGTCGGTGAGCGCGTGGCTGAGGTAGCCGCGGTTGCGAAGGCGGTCGAGCGCCTCGGTGTAGCCCTGGCCCGTGGCCGGCAGCTCCTGCGAGTGCCACCACTGCTCGAGCTCAGGCATCTTCTCGAGGTCGATGAGGGCTTCCTCGTGCGCGGGCTGCTCGCCGAGCCGCGCGTCGGCCGCGACCGACATTTCGGCCGTGAGCCCGTCGCCCGCCTCGAGGCCGCGCTTCGTCGGGATCGCGACGGCTCCGAGCGTGTCGCGGTTCACATAGAAGCTGTCGCCGAGCTCCGAGGCGCGCGGGCCGGTGAAGCGGGGCGGGGCGGCGAGCGGCATCGCGAGCGGCACCCAGATGTCGGAGTAGCCCTCGTCGATTCGTACGCTGACCTCGCTCGATTCCGCGAGCGGCTCGCCGCTCGGGAAGCGCGTGAAGCGGACGGATCCGGATCCGGTGCCGACCGTGAAGTCGACGCCGTCGTATCGGTCCATGACGGCGAGCCGGATCCTGGGCGGGAGTGTTCCCGCGGCGGTGACGTCGAAGAGCGGGGAGGCGAACTGCGCGTCGCGCTTCCAGGTGCGGTAGGCGGCGAGCGGGCTCGTGCGCTCCGCGATCACGATCTCGGGGTCGATCCGGTCGCGCGGGACGCTCCGAGCCTCCGTCGTGAGGGCGGGGGCGAGGAGGGATCCGGTCGCGAGCGCGGCGACGACGATGCAGGCCCCCGTGAGCCCGCGCAGCGCGCCGCGCCTGCGCGCCGGGGCGCGCGATGAGCCGTCCCTGCCGCGGCGGAGCGCCGCACGGCGCGCGGTGCCCGAGGCCCACGCGATCCAGCCGGCGATTACGCCGAACGCGACGAGCCAGATCGCGATCTCTCGGGGCGCGAGGATCTGCAGCGGGCCGAGCTGGAGCGGGTCGCTCACGCTCGAGGAGCCGAAGACGGTGCCGAACGCGACGGGAAGCGCGACCGGGAGCGAGGCGAACTGGGCGGCGAGGCCGCCGCGGAGCGCGAGCCAGGCGCTCAGCGCGGTGGCGCCGAACACGACGACGAAGAGCGGCACGAGCACGGTCTGATAGCTGCCGACGGGGAGGGTGAGCGTGAGCAGCTGCTTCCAGCCGAGCGCGACCGACGCGAGGCCGTCGCCCAGGCCGCGCACGACGCCGCCGAGCCCGCCCGTGAGCGCGCTCGGAACGGCGAGCGGCACCACGAGCACGACGAACACCGAGATCAGTGCGACGATCGTGAGCGGGCCCCAGCGGAAGCGGCGGCCGAGCCAGACGATCCCGAACGCGACGCCGGCCGCGACGAGCGCGACAAGCCAGGCGCTCGGGCTGCGGTAGATGGGGGCCGAAGCGAGCCCCGCAAGCACGCCGGCCCACAGCGCGAGCCAGGCAGCACCGAGTGTCGCGACGATCGCTGAGCGCCGCGCCGCCGACATGGGCGGGCGGGCGTCCTGGCTCATCGGCCGCTCCCTCTGAGCATGAGCTGCGGCAGGTCGCCGAGCTCGCCGACGGTGAGCAGTTTGCAGACGTCGAGGAGCTTCGCGCTCGGATCGGCGAGCAGCTCGCAGCGCACCGCGATCACGGTCACGTCGGGCGGGAAGGACACCGCCGCGCGGCGCATCCGGGCCGCGTCAGGGATCGATCCCGTGACGACGAAGACGACGGAGAGCGGCCTGCGCGACTCCGCGAGACCGCGCGCGAGCGTCTCGATGGGGAAGGCGTCCTCAGCGACCTCCAGCTCGGCCCACGCGTCGAGCACCTGCGTGACCGTCTGCGACGGCAGCTCCTCGAGCCCGTCGATCGCGGGGCGGAACCGGCCGGGGGTCCACTGCGAGGCGACGAAGCGCTCGCGCCCCTCGCGCACGGCCTGCAGCGAGAGCGAGGCCGCGATGCTCACGCCGAGCTCGAATTCCTCCTCGCTCGCGTACTCGCTGCGGTTCGCGTCGAAGAGGATCGCCGCGCGCGCCGTCTGCGTCTCCTCATATTGGCGCACCATGAGCATGCCCGTCTTCGCGGTCGAGCGCCAGTGCACGTGCCGGAGGGCGTCGCCGTGCACATAGTCGCGCACGGCGTGGAACGAGAGGTCGGAGTCAGTGAGGCGGCGGCTCGCGACGCCGTCGAGATCCCGCACGAGGCCTGCGGATCCCGGCGGCAGGAAGGTGGTGCGCGGGTGCACGTGCACGAGGCGCTTGTCGCGCCAGGTGACCTCGCGGCGCAGGATCCCGAGCGGGTCGCGGCGCGCGAGCGTCACGGGGCCGACCTCGATGACGCCGCGGACGGGCGCCGGCACCTCGAGCGGGAGCACGGCCGAGCCGTGCGGCCCGATGAACGGGATATCGATCTCGCGTAGCGCGTCGCCGACCGGGAGTTCCGCGGTTGCCGGAAGCGAGGGCCGCGCGACCGTGTTCTCGACCTCGATGCCGAGCCGCACCTCGCCGCCGGCCACGACCCGCGCGCGGTCGATCACGATCCGGATCTGGTAGGAGCGGTTGCCGAGGAGGAACGGCAGCGCGGCGAGAAGCATGACCCCGCCGACGAGCGCGACGACCCACGCCTCGACCCAGCCGAGCGTCGCGCCGAGCACGATCGCGACGATCGTGAGCGCGAGTACGAAACGTCCCGACGGCGTGACCGTCTGCACGGTGCGGCGCAGGTTGCGGCGGAGCTTGCGCCGGTTGCTGCGCCACCACCGCCGCGCCCTGACGGCACGCGACTGCGCACGACCGCGCGCCGTGCCGGTGCGCCTCGTCGTGCTGTGCGTGCTGCCGTAGGTGCGGCTGCGGGACGTCTCCTGGTTCACGCCGTGCCGTTCTCCTGCGGCGGGGCGACGTCGAGGAGGATCTGCCCGACGACCTGCTCGGCGGTCACGCCGTCGAACTCGGCCTCGGGCTCGAGCACGAGCCGGTGCGAGAGCACGGGAAGCGCGAGATCGCGGATGTCATCGGGGGTGATGTAGTGGCGGCCGTGTGCGACAGCCCAGGCGCACGCGAGGCGCACGAGCGAGAGCGCGCCGCGCACGCTACCGCCGAGGCGCACCGAGTCTGCGCGCCGGGTCGCCTCGACGAGGCGCACCGCGTAGTCCGCGACGAGCGGGCTCACATGCACCTTGTTCGCAAACTCCTGCGCCTGCGTGATCATGTTCGTCGTCACGACCGGCTGCAGCTCCTCGTGGCCGCTGCGGTGGCCCTGCAGGATCCGGACCATCGCGGCACTGTCCGGGTAGCCGATCGAGGTCTTGATCATGAAGCGGTCGAGCTGCGCCTCCGGCAGCCGGTAGGTGCCGGCCTGCTCGACGGGGTTCTGCGTCGCGATCACGAGGAACGGGTGGCCGACGTCGTGCGAGGTGCCGTCGACCGTGACGCGCCCCTCCTCCATGACCTCGAGCAGCGCAGACTGCGTCTTCGGGCTCGCTCGGTTGATCTCGTCGGCGAGCACGATGTTCGCGAAGATCGGGCCCGCGTGGAACTCGAAGACGCCGGCGCGCTGGTCGAACACCGAGATGCCCGTCACGTCGCCGGGCAGCAGGTCGGGGGTGAACTGCACGCGGGACGAGGTGCCCTGGATCACCTGGCCGAGCGCGCGGGCGAGGGCCGTCTTGCCCGTCCCCGGCACGTCCTCGAGCAGCACGTGGCCGCCCGCGAGCACGGTCGCGAGCACGAGCTCGATGACGCGTCGCTTGCCGTGGATCACCTGCTCAACCGCGCCCGCGGTCGACTGGAACACCTGCGACACCCACTGCGCCTGGTCGGGCGTGAGGGTCTCTTCTCGGGCGGGGGCCGGCGGCTGGGCCGGGTTCTGCGTGGTCATGCTTCCTCGGGGGTTCGGGGATCGTTGGTCAGGGGTTACGGGGTCGTGGGGGTCTGGGCCGGCGGCGGCTTGTAGCAGGCGTTGAGCGTGACCTGCTGTAGGTTGCCGAACGCGCCGCTCCACGAGATCGTGATGGGGATGGTCTTCGCGTTCGCGTCCGGGGTGCCCGCCACGCCCGTCGCGTAGCCGCTCGCGGCGGGCGACACCGTGAACAGGCTCATCGGGTTCGCCGGCGGGCTCGCGGCGTCGAAACACTGGCCGTTCGGCTGCACGCTCGCGAGCGCCGGCACGCCGTTCGTCGGCGTCACCGGCCCCCACGGCGAGCAGGTGCCCTCGTCGCCGGGGTCCGTGCACTGGCGCACCTCGAAGGTGCGGATCGCCGCCTCGTCCGGGGACGGGGCGCTCGTCGTGGGGCTGCCGCCGTCGACGCGCCAGACGACCGTCGTGCCGCTCGACTGGTTGAGGGCCTGGAGCCCCGACTGCAGCTTGTAGCTCGCCCGATTCCCGCCCGTCTGCGGCGCCGGATTCACGGTGTACTGGCCGGAGATCCCGTCCGGGAGGTTGCCGATCCGGACGTTCCCGGTCGTTGCGATGCTGCGGCCGTAGTCGCTCTTCGCGCAGATCGCGCCGTGGTACTCCTTGCGCCATTCGAGGCCGGAGAAGTCACGACTCTGGCTGCCGCCGTTGCGGCAGTCGACGTTCTTGTTGCTGGGCTCGACGTTGAAGGACAGAGAGATCGACTCGCCCGCGTGCGCGGTCCCGGTGCCCTCGACCCTCGCGCTCTCGTTGCCCGTGCTCACAAGGTTCGCGCCGGAGATCTTCGGCGCGCCGATCACAGTGGCTGCGACCTCGGCCCGGTCGCCCGTGGAGGAGCCCTGCTTGATGGGGGGCACCTCGAAGGCCGTGACCGGCACCACGACGACCGTGTTTGGCCCGGCCGGCAGGCCAGGGAACTCACGCGTGACGCTCGGCCCGGGCAGCGTGCCGAGGCTCTGGCCGCCGTAGCTGACCTGGTACTCCCGGGAGTCCGTCGAGCCCGAGATCCGGATCCGGAGCGCGCCCTTGGTCTGGTCTTCGTTCGACTGGTTGCGGACCGGCTCGGCTGAGACCTCGGGCGCGGGCGGCGCCTTGTAGGCCCACGCGGTGACGGAGCTCGACGGCGCGGACTCGCCGACGGCGTTGACCGCGCGCGCGGAGAACTGGTGCTTCTCGCCGTTGCGGAGCCCGGTCGCCACGCAGGTGAACGAGGACGGGCCGGCGGGCGAGCAGCTCGTTGAGCCAGCGCCCGAGAGTCGCACGTCGGTGACGGCGGGATGCGAGCGCCCGGTGAGGGTCACGGAGAAGGTGGCGCTCGAGTCGCTGTAGTCGATCTGGGAGATGCTCGCGGGCGCCTCGGGGATACCCTGGGCGTCGAACTCGATCGTGCCGCTCCCCGTGCGCCCCTGCGCGTCGCGTACGGTGAACCCGACGGTGCAGGTGCCGCCGGTCGTGCGGCCGCCGGGCCAGCTCACCGCGACGCTCGTGTCGCCGGCCGGGGCGAAGGATCCGACGTTGCACGACGAGCTGTCGACCGAGGCGAGCTTGAGCCCGCCGCCCGACTTGCCGGCGAAGGGATCGTACTCGCCTGGCACTCCGACCACGTTCGCGCTGCAGGACGCGCCGACGGTGCAGCGCAGCGCCACCGTGCCGCCGCGCGGCAGATCCCGCGCCGCCTCGCCCACGCGGAGCGTGAGCGTCGAGCTCGCCTCGCCCGCCCCCGACACGTTGACGGTCAGCGCCTCCTGGGCGCCCGGCCGCGCGTCGGCCTTCGCCGTCGCGGTCACGTTCGCACCGCCGGGCTGCACCTCGAACAGGGCACCTCCCCCGGACACCGAGAAGCGCAGCTTCGAGGCGTCACCCTGGCGGCCGCCCGGCCACTCGACCATGTCGGCGAGCGCGATCGACTCGCTCTCGCCCGGCGCAATCGTGCGGGTGAGCGGGCGGAGTTCCGCCTGCGGGTCCTTCGGCACGATCGCGACGGGCACGGGCAGCGTGGTCCACTGCTTCTGGCCGCGCAGACGCACGTCCATGAGACAGATATCCGCCCACGGCGCCTCCTTGCCCGCGCGGTACCGGATCGAGTCGGCGGATACGGCCTCGCACCTCGCGTTCGCCCGGCTCACGGGGAAGCTGCCCTGGCGCACCTCGACCCGGTCCTCTGGGCCGACGTCGACGAGGTCGGAGACGCGCGCGTCGACCGACTGTTCCTCGTCGACGCGGAGCGATCCGAGCCCGGGCTTCAGCGTGACCCGGAGCTCGTCGAGCGACGGGATCACGAGGAAGCCGTAGCTCGACACCTTCGTGCCCGAGGTGTCGACGCCGGTCGCCTTGAACACGACCGTGTCGCCGTCGGGGTTGTAGCTGCCGAGGATCCGAGTGCCCTCGACGCGGTAGTCCCCGCCGTTCTCCTGCCAGATCGAGATGCTGAGGCTCGACGGATCGCCCGTGGCCCAGCGCACCTTGCCGGTGAGCACGTCGACGCCCTCGCCCGTGAGGCGGGCCCGGTCGCGCACGTTGAGCACGGTGTCGGTGATGGAGGGCGCCTGGGTGCCGACCCGCTCGGAGGTCTGCACGACGACGAGGCCGTCGGCTGTGCTCTTCGTCGCGCTCGAGGTCACCCGGTACTTGTAGGAGACAACACCCAGGTCGGAGCCAGGTTTCACGGTGACCCTCCCCTGCTCCAGCTCCTTCGCGTCGAGGCGATCGGCGAGCCGCTTGTAGTCGGGGTTCGAGGTGCCGCCCGGCACGTTCGGCACGATCGACTCGAGGCTCAGCCTGCCACGAGCCGGATCGATGTCGTTGCTGAGCGGGGTCACGACCGCAGGGTCCGCGCCCGGCATGAGCCGCACGACATCGGTCACCGCGATCGGCGCCCCCGAGGCCTCGGAGCCGTCCGTGACGATGACCCGGAGCACGCCCTCGCCCGCGCCCCCGGCGCCGTCCTTGACCTCGTACTTCAGCGTGCGCACGCCGGGCTTCGCGGTCTCGGACGCCGAGACCGCGAGCTCGGCCCCGGACACTGAAATGCTCGCGGTGACCTGCGGATCCTCGACCGCGGCGACGCCGACGAGACGCACCCGGTCGCCGTCGGGATCCACGCCGGAGAGCGGCACGTGCACGCTCGTGTTCTCGCCGGGCGAGAGCCGCGCCGTGAGGGTCGCCGGCTTCGGATCGCGGTTGCCAGCCTTCGGCGTGACCGTGATCACGACCGTGCCCACGTCGCTCTCATCCGGCGCGCTCGCCCCGTACGCGGTGTAGTTCACCCGGTAGGTGCCCGGCGCCTCCGGCGCGAGGTAGCGGAGCACCGACCCCGAGGCGAAGGCGAGCTCGCCCTTCGTTCCGGATCCGGAAACATCCGGGTGCAGGAGCAGGCGCTCGCCCGGCGCCCCGACGTCGTTCGCGAGCACGGGAATGTCGACGACCGAGCCCGCGCGCACCGTCGCATTGTCGGCGACGGCGATTGTCGCGGACGCCCCTGACTCCGGCACCTGGAAGACGGTGAGCCTGCCGTGGCCGCGCCGCTCGTCCTCGGCGACGGTCACGTCGACCGCCCCGATCCGCCCGGCGGCGCCATTCGCGGTCGAGCCGGCGACGCGCACCCGCGAGTGCTCGATGATGTCCGCGCGCAGCTCACCGTCGAGCACGTCCGCGGCGACGACCGAGAGTGCACGCGAGTCCGCGCCCGGCAGCGCGCCGAGCACCTCGACGGTCGTGTCGGAGAGCGGGCGCACGAATGCGCGCAGCGGGGGAAGCGTGAGGGACGCCGATCCGGTTACGGCGGTGACCCTGATCGTGCCAGTGATCTCGGCGCCCGTGCCCGTGTCCTGCACCGAGACCGAAACGTTCGAGACGCCGGGCTGGGTCGCCTCGACAACGATCGTGCCCGAGGCGAGCTGGCGGGTCACGCTCGCATCGCCCGACTGCACCGCCGCGTCGGTGAGCGCGAAGGATCCGGATCCGCCGGCCACCCGCTCGAGCGGGCGCAGGGTGAGCGGCTGCCCGACCGTGACGGTCGCCGCCGAGTCCGTGAACTGCGCAAGCGCGTCCGGCTGCACCTGCACCTGGAGCTCGCGCTGGCGCTCGAGCCCGCGGCTGTCGCGCACCGTAATCATGAGCATGATGTCGGAGGCCCCCGCGTTCGGGTCGGTGTGCCGCAGGGCGAGGCGGCCGTCCGCCGTGACGAGCACGCGGACGGGATCCTCCGCGTGCGCGGGCCGCGCGTCGGCGAGCATCATGACGTCGCCCTCGGGGTCGACCCAGCTCTCGAGGAGCGGGGTCACGAGCGTGCCGCCCGGCACGATCGCAGGGACGCCCCAGGTGCGTTGGCAGCCCTCGACCGGGCACCAGGCCGGGGCCGTGTTCGTCGCATCGTCGGCGACCGTGAGGGTGACGACGGCCGGCTCGGATCGGAGCACGCCGTCCGTGACGCGGTAGCTGAAGGTCGCGGATCCCGTGATGCCTGCCGACGGCTGCACCATGAGCGACTGACCGTCCGGCGCGATCTGCAGGGTGCCGAAGTCCTCGGTGAGCGGGTTCTCCGTGAGCGACTCGGGAAGGATCGTGAGCACGTCCGAGGTGTTCGGGTCGAAGTCGTTGAGGAGCACCGGGAGCGGGGCCGGCTCGCCGGCGCGGACCCCAAAGGCGTCCGGCATCGCGGTCGGCGGGAACTGCTCCGTGACCTCGTCGACCACGACCTCGCCGCGGTTCTCCTTCGGCGGATCCGAGATCGTCCACTGCGTGAGCGGGATCATCGCCCCGTCGGGCAGGGTCCAAAGCATGCCGGTGCGTTTGTCGCCGAGCACCGCGCGATCACCGTTTGAGAGGAACGAGGGTTCCCAGTCGCCGCCCGTCTCGACCGAGTCGTCGAACTGGAGGGGCTGCGTGTCGCTGCCCTCCCCCGTCCAGAGTGTGCCGCTCGAAGCGCCGAGCCAGGCCGCAAACCGCGTGTCGCCGAGCTCGATGGGCTGGGCCGGCACGCCCTCGGCCTCGACCGTGCGCACGGGTGCGCCGCTCTTCGGCACGCTGAGCAGGCCGGCGGAGTCCGCGATGAGCGCCGAGCCGTCGCCCCGCGAACCGCTCGCCTGCAGCTTCGCCGGAGCTTCGATCGGCACATCCTTCGCGCGCGCGCCAGCGCCGGCCCGCCAGAGCCGGCCGCTCTCGGCGTCGAGCAGCACCCAGTCGGAGCCGACGAAGGCGAGCTGCGGCGCCGTGGCCGCCCGCCCCGCTACCGTGTCGGTACCGCCAACGAACTCGCCCTTCGCGAGGTCGTAACGGTCCACCGTCCGGTCGTCGGCAGAGTAGAGCGCGACGATCCCGTCCGCGGAGACCGCGACCGCGGCGGCCTGGTAGTTCGTGCCCTCGTCGGAGGCGCTCTCGCCATCCGCGCCCTCGCCGGATTCCTGCTGGCGCGCGGCAAGCGGATCGACGGGGGTGAGCGACTCGAGCCTCGCCGTCACGTCGGCCGCGGCGTCCACCGCGGACTCGGCCTCGGCATCAGGAGCGGACGGCGCGATCTCGCCCACGTACACGCCGCCGGACTCCGTCCGCACGGCCACGAAGCGGCCCTCGGTGACGACGTCGCGCGTGCCGTCCGGCATGCTGATCGCGGACGGGGCCTCGCTGTTCGACGCCGCTTGCGCGTCGGTCCCGGATCCGGATCCGGCGCCCTCGGGATCCTCGCTGGCCGCGTCGCCCGCGGCCGGTCCGCTATCGCTGAGGTCGAGCGGGTTCGCGGCCTCGACGGCCCACGCCCGCCCGTTGCCGTGGGAGAGCAGCAGGCTGCGGTTGCCGACCTGCGTGACCCCGCTCGGCTCGGAGATCTTGCGCACGAGGTCGATCTCGCCCGTGTCCGTGTTGACGCGCGCGTACTGGCCCGCATCGCGGGCGACCCACACCCCGGGCTCCTCGCGCGGCGTCTCCCTGGCGTCGTAGCCGTGCGCGACCACGGCGATCGTGCCGACGAGCGCGAGCGCCACGCCGCCCGCGATCCAGAGCCGTGCGTTGCGTGCCCGCTGCGCGGAGGCCGCCGTGCGAGGCGCACGCGGCTGCCTCGGGGGTCGTGCCTGCTTCTCTTTCCTCATCCGGCATTCCCGATGGTCGCCCAGACGATGGCCGCGATGCCTGCGACCAGTCCGACCGCGATCCCCGCGCCGATGAGGCCGGCCCTGAGCGGTGAGACCGGACGGTCGTAGAGCACGCCGTCGTTGTCCGTTCCGTGGCGGTCTGCGAGGGCCGCGGCGCGCGCAGCAGCGCGCGTCTGCCGGCCGGGCATCGAGCTCACGACCGGGCCGCGGGAGCCGACCGGGATCTCGCCGGTCCGCGGCAGCCACGCCTCCGCGACGATCTCGAGCGGAGTGACGTCATAGCCGAAGTGCCGCTGCAGGCCCTGGATCGCCTCGCCGAACTCCGCCATCGACGCGTAGCGGCGGGCGGGATCCTTCTGGAGTGCGCGCGAGATCAGCTCGTCGAACGGGCCATAGCCCTGCACGCCGGGAACCGGCCGGTAGACGGCCTTCGCGATCCGCTCGATGAGTTTCGAGCGCGTGTTCTGGCTGCGATCCGGGAGCTCGAACGGTGCCTGGCCTGCGGCGAAGGAGTACAGGGTCGCGCCGAGCGACCACACCTCGCTCGAGACGCTGCCCGTGCTCGCGAGCTTCACCATCTCCGGCGCGGACCACGGGATCGACATCGCGACCTCGTCCTCCTCCGGCTCCGGCTTGTTGAGCACCTGCGCGATACCGAAGTCCGCGAGCGCGGGGCGACCGAGCGTCGTGAGCAGCACGTTCGACGGCTTGATGTCGCGATGCAGCACCCCGGCGCGGTGCGCGGTCTCGAGCGCGCCTGCCATCCGCACCCCCGCGTCGAGCACGTCGCTGAGCCGCGCCGGCTTACCCTTCGTGAGCGTGCCCATCGAGGCGGGGCAGAACTCCATCGCGATGTAGGGGTGACCGTCGAGCGAGATGCTGGCCTGATAGATCGAGACGATCGAGGGGTGGCTGCTGAGCCGCGCCATGACGTCGGCCTCGCGCTCGAACACGGCGCGCAGCTCGGCCTCGTCCGGGCCGATGGCCTCGCCGCTCAGCACCTTGACCGCGACGACCCGCCGCGGCATGTCCTGCTCGTAGAGGTGCACCTGCGCGAAGCCACCCTGGCCGAGCGGTCTGACGTAGGTGAATCCCGGGATGACCGGCCTCGGCGGCGCGGCGCGCTCAGCCATGTTTCCACAGCTGCTGCTGGCGCCGCTGGCGCGTCAAGGCGGGCAAGAAAGACATGCCTCCCATGATAGGAGATTCCGAGGGCCGACAGATTCTATCCAGAGGATTCATGAACGTATCGTGCCGCGCCGAGCCCGCCAGAACGCAGCTGTTCATCTCCCCGTCACGCAAACAGCCCCCGCTCGGAGAGAGCGGGGGCTGTTTCGCGAGCACTCACGTGCCGCCGACGCCTGCGACTTAGAGGCCGGAAACGTCGAGCGGGATGCCCGGGCCGAAGGTCGTCGAGACGGCGCCCTTCTGCACGTACTTGCCCTTGGCCGAGGACGGCTTCAGGCGCGAGATCTCGTCGAGCACCGAGTTGATGTTGTCGGTGAGCTGCTCAGCCGTGAACGAGGCCTTGCCGACGATGAAGTGCACGTTGGCGTGCTTGTCGACGCGGAACTCGATCTTGCCGCCCTTGATCTCCGTGACGGCCTTCGCCGGATCCGGGGTGACGGTGCCGGTCTTCGGGTTCGGCATCAGGCCGCGGGGGCCGAGCACCTTACCGAGACGACCGACCTTGCCCATGAGCTCGGGGGTCGAGACGGCCGAATCGAAATCGGTGTAGCCAGCGGCCACCTTCTCGATCAGCTCGTCGCCACCGACCTCGTCGGCGCCAGCCGCGAGAGCGGCCTCCGCCGCCGGGCCAACCGCGAACACGATGACGCGTGCGGTCTTACCGGTGCCGTGGGGCAGGCTGACGGTGCCGCGCACCATCTGGTCAGCCTTGCGGGGGTCCACACCGAGCTTGACGGCGACCTCGACGGTCGAGTCGGTCTTGGTGGAACCGGTCTCCTTCGCCAGGGCGACAGCCTCGGCGGGAGTGTAGAACTTGTCTGCCTGAATCTTCTCGGCAGCGGCGCGGTACGCCTTCGACTTCTGTGCCATGTCCGTGCCCCTTACTCGACCGTGATGCCCATGGAGCGAGCGGTGCCCGCGATGATCTTCGACGCAGCGTCGATGTCGTTCGCGTTCAGATCGGCCTGCTTCTGCTCGGCGATCTGACGAACCTGCTCGGCGGTGACCTTCGCGACCTTGACGGTGTGCGGGGTGCCGGAGCCCTTCTGGACGCCAGCGGCCTTCTTCAGCAGCTCAGCCGCCGGAGGGGTCTTGAGCACGAAGGTGAACGAGCGATCCTCGTAGACCGTGATCTCAACCGGGACGACGTTGCCGCGCTGGGATTCCGTGGCCGCGTTGTAGGCCTTGCAGAACTCCATGATGTTGACGCCATGCTGACCCAGCGCGGGACCCACGGGGGGTGCCGGGTTGGCGGCGCCGGCCGCGATCTGAAGCTTGATCAGACCGGTGACCTTCTTGGCTTTTGCCATGATCCATTCCTTTCTTCGAACACGCGCGAGTGCGCACGCTCTCCCGCCGTTCCGGCCGATCCGGGACGCGGTAGACGTCTGCGCACGGAGAATCCCGACGCAAACCAGACAAGCATACCTGATTCACGCCGATCCCGCGAGCTGCGGAAACGCGGAAGGCCCCGCACCTGGCGGGGCCTTCCGTCTCGATCCGGGATCCGGATCTAGACCATCTTGGTGACCTGGTCGAAGCCGAGCTCGACCGGGGTCTCGCGCTCGAACAGCGAGACGAGGACCGTGAGCTTGCCGGCCGCCGGGTTGATCTCGCTGATCGTGCCGGGAAGCCCCTCGAAGGAGCCCGACTTGATCGTGATCGTCTCGCCCACCTCGAAGTCGATCTCGACGTTGCCCTGCGCCGCGGCGTTCGCTGCGGCCTTGCCCTTGGCGGTCGCCGCCGGCTCGAGCTCGACGGTGCTCTTCAGCATCTCGAAGGCCTCGTTGAGGCGGAGCGGGACCGGGTTGTGCGCGTTGCCGACGAAGCCGGTGACACCGGGCGTGTGGCGAACGACGGACCAGGTGGTCTCGGTGAGGTTCATGCGAACGAGCACGTAGCCGGGGATCCGCACGCGGGTCACCATCTTGCGCTGGCCGTTCTTGACCTCCATGACCTCTTCCATGGGGACCTGGATCTCGTAGATGTCGTCGACCGCGCCCATCGTCTCGCGACGGTTCCAGAGGTTCGACTTCACCTTGCGCTCGTAGCCGGCGTAGGTGTGGATCACGAACCACTTGCCCGGGCGGCGGCGGAGATCCTTCTTGAAGGCCTTGTAGGGGTCCTCGGCCGACTCGGCGGACTCGCCGTCGGCATCCTCGTCGGCTGCGGCCTCAGCCTCAGCCTCGGAATCGACGATCGCGGTGGCCGCGGCCTCCGCCTCCTCGGCGTTGTCGATGTCCAGCGCGTCCTCGACGGCGGCGTCGGCAACCGGATCGACCGACTGCACCAGCGCATCGAGGGCGGCGTCGAGCTCGGCCTCGGGGGTGTTGCTCTTCTCGGTCGTCATGCTCTTCTTTTCCTTGCTCGTTCTGCTCGTTCTCGGGTTCGTTCGTGCGCTTCCGCGGCGGGCTTCGCCCAGATCAGGAGAGCGGCGTCCCGAAGATGAATACGGTGACGAAGCCGAACAGCTGATCGAGCGCCCAGACCAGAGCCATCATGATCACGACGAACGCGATGACCACGAGGGTGTAGTTGATGAGCTCCTTGCGGGTCGGGGTGACGACCTTCTTCAGCTCGGCGATGACCTGCTGAATGAAGAGCGCGATTCGACTGAACAGGTTCCGCTTGGAGGCGCGATCCGCCTTGGCGCGCTCGACCAGGCCGCCGCCGCTCTCCTCAACTTCACTGCTGCTCACTCGGTGTCCTTTCGGTTGTCTCCCCCAACGCTGTGCGCCGAAAGAGATCGGCAGGGCGGACAGGACTCGAACCTGCAACCTGCGGTTTTGGAGACCGCTGCGCTACCAATTGCGCCACCGCCCTATGGAGTTTCGCACCGCCGAATCTCCAGCTCTGCGGCACTTTCTCAAGCGCCTTCAGGCATAGGAAATTCTGGCAGAAGTCAACTACCTCGCACTACTGTACGGGATCCCGGGCGGGTTGTCGAACCGGCGGGGGGCGGCGCGCGCGGCCGCCCGTCTCCCCTGTCCGGCAGATCAGATGTGCGTTAGGCTCCCCTTATCTATTCACGGGGGCACGAGGAAGAGGGCAGGCGATGACCCGCGTCGTATGGGATGGCAGCGTCGAGGATCGGGCGGTCGAGCGACTGGAGCGCGGGGGCGGGATCGTGGTCTGCCCCACGAAGGTGGGGTACATCATCCTGGCTTCCGACCGCGAGGGCCTCGAGCGCAAGTTCGCGGCGAAGGGGCGCGCCCGCACGAAGCCTGGCGTCGTGCTCTGCGGCTCGCTCGAGCAGCTCGCCGAACTCGCGGAGCTCACCCCGGAGATCGCCAAGTTCTACCGGCGGCACTGGGAGCAGGACATCCTGCTCGGGTGCATCCTGCCGTGGAGCGAGCGCGGGCGCGGCCACCTGCCAGATGACGGCACCTCGGAGCTCGTCATGGACGCCCGCGGCACGAGCTGCTTCATCGTGCGCTTCGGCACCCCGGGCGAGCAGATCGCTCGTGCCCGCTGGGAGCACGGCCGGGGCCTCACCTTCGCGAGCTCGGCAAACCCCTCTGGGCAGGGCAATCGCGGTCTCGTCGCCGGCATCGGGCCCCGGATCGCGGCAGCCGCAGACCTCATCATCGAGAGCGACGAATATGTGAGCTCGATCCAGCCGGACGCCACCCTCGAGTCCCGCTACGAGCAGGGGGTCATGGTGTCCTTCGTCGACGCGCACGGACGGCTCGTGCCCGAGCAGGGTGCCGCACGCTCCGTCACCCCCGCCCCGACCGTCATCCGCAAGGGCCTCGACATCGACCGGATCATGATGAACCTGGCAGATTGCTTCGGAAGCTGGGACTATCGCCACGGCGAGTACTACTGACCGGCCCTTTCGACTCGCGCATGCCCCATTTTCTGAGCCCTCCGGAGTAGGATCGTGGCGTGACCAACAACTCCCGTCTTTCGAAGAAGATCGCTGCGATCGCCGAGTCGGCGACGCTCAAAGTCGACGCGAAGGCCAAGGCCCTCCAGGCCGAGGGCCGTCCGGTCATCAGCTACGCCGCTGGTGAGCCCGACTTCGCCACCCCCGCCCACATCGTCGACGCCGCACGAGTCGCGCTCGACGACCCGAAGAACTTCCGCTACACCGCGGCCGCCGGCCTCCCCGAGCTCCGCCAGGCCATCGCGGAGAAGACGGCTCGCGACTCGGGCTGGCAGGTCGAACCGTCGCAGGTCATCGTGACGAACGGCGGCAAGCAGGCCGTCTACCAGTCATTCCAGGTGCTGCTCGATCCGGGCGACGAGGTCATCCTGCCGACCCCGTACTGGACCACCTACCCCGAGGCGATCCAGCTCGCCGACGGCGTTCCCGTCGAGGTGTTCGCTGGCGCGGACCAGGGCTACAAGGTGACCGTCGAGCAGCTCGAGGCCGCGCGCACCGAGCGCACGAAGGTGCTGCTCTTCGTGTCGCCCTCGAACCCCACGGGCGCCGTCTACACGCCCGAGGAGACGAAGGCGATCGGCGACTGGGCCGAGGCGAACGGCCTGTGGGTGATCTCCGACGAGATCTACCAGAACCTCACGTACGACGGCGTCCGAGCCGTCTCGATCGCCGAGGCCACCCCGGCGCTCCAGGACCGCCTGATCCTCGTGAACGGCGTCGCGAAGACCTACGCGATGACCGGCTGGCGGCTCGGCTGGATGGTCGGCCCCGCAGACATCATCAAGGGCGCATCGAACCTGCAGTCGCACCTGACCTCAAACATCAACAACATCGCGCAGCGCGCGGCGATCGCTGCCCTCACTGGCCCGCAGGAGCCGATCGAGGAGATGCGTCTCGCCTTCGACCGCCGCCGCAAGGTGATCGTTGAGGAGCTGAGCAAGGTTCCCGGCTTCGTCTGCCCCACGCCCGAGGGCGCGTTCTACGCCTACGTCGACGTCACTGGCGCGCTCGGCAAGACCTACCGGGGCGTGACCCCGAGCACCTCGCTCGAGCTCGCCGACCTCATTCTCTCCGAGGCCGAGGTTGCGGCGGTGCCAGGCGAGGCCTTCGGCCCGTCCGGCTACCTGCGCTTCAGCTACGCGCTCGGCGACGAGCCGCTCCTCGAGGGCATTCGCCGCATCCAGGCGCTCCTCTCGGAGTAGCGCGGCGCGCACAGGCGGTGGGGCCCCGGGTGATCTCGGGGCCCCACCGCCTGTGACGCGTTACACCGCCGATTCGGCACCGTCGTACAGCACGGTGACGCCCGCGGGCGCGGGCGCGGGCGGGCCCAGGTGCTGATCGGACCTCGCCGGTGCGGCGAAGAGCAGAAACGCGAGCAGTGCAAGGGCCGCCACCACGACCGCCGCGACGATCCCGATCGCGAGTTCGATCAGGGCTCTGCCGGCGTGATCCCCTGCAGCGGGGAGCTGCCCTGCCGCACCGCGGGGCGAGGGCGCTTCGCCGCTCGCCTGTCCCCGCCCTCTGGTGTGCCGTGTGTCGAGCATGCGCCCCTCCGTTTCAGACGGCGCGCAGCGGTTGCACCGTTGCGCGCGGAGCCCCCTGAGAGGTGCGCGACGGCCGATCCACGGCGAGCACGTTCTCGGCCGCCGGATCCCGGATCCGGCACGAGGCCTCCCACACCTGAAAGCCAGGTGAGGTCAGGCTACCTTAGATCAGATGTATGGGGCAAGGGCTGCCCTGAGTCGCGTCAGCGGTCACGGAGCACCTGATCCAGCACCTGCTCGACGGGCTGGTCCTGGCGGAACAGCAGCCAGTCGAGGCAGGCCCCGGCGAGCGCGCCGAAGAATGCGGCTCCCGCGGTCTCCGTGACCTCGGTCGCGTGCGGATCCCCAGCGGCCACGCGCGCCTCGCGCAGCACGTCGCGGAAGCGCACGACGACCGAGGAGCGGGCGAGCTCCATCGTCGCGGCCCACGGCCGATCCGTGCGGAACACCTCGGAGGCCATGAGCTTCGCGAGGTCGAGGTTCGAGCGCAGCGTCTCGAGCGTCGCGAGCGCCACGGCGCGCGGGGCAGCCTCCGGCGTCGACGCGGCCCTCGCCCCGTCGATCGCCGTGGCGAGGCGCTCGAAGCCGCCCCGGATCACCTCCTCGAAGATCGCGTCCTTCGACGCGAAGTTGTAGTAGAGGCTCCCCTTTGCGACCCCGGCCGTCTCCGCGATCTGATCCATCGACGCGCCGCTGATGCCGTGCCGCGCCGCGACCTGCACGGCGGCGTCGGTGATGAGCTGCTTGGTGTTCACGCGGGCCATGCTCATATCCTTCCCTATCTTCCCGGGATCCAGGTCCCGGATCCCGGGCGGTTAGATCGCGAGCGCCGGGTGCAGGCGCTCGATCGTCCAGACCTTCTGCCTGCGCGCGGCGACCGCGCTGATCGCGAGGGAGCCGACGAGCACGAGCGACATGACCGCGAGCGCGATCCAGAACCTCGCGTCGATCCCGCCGCCGATCAGCTGCCGCAGGCCGTCGACCACGTAGGAGGCCGGCATGAACGGGTGCAGCGCCTGGAAGAAGCCCGGCGTCGTCTCGACGGGGTAGGTGCCGCCGGAGGAGCTCAGCTGCAGCATCAGGAGGACGAGGCTCACCACGCGGCCCGCCGCCGTGCCGAGCAGCGCGATGAACATCTGCTGCAGCGCGAGGAAGGCGAGGGTGACGAGCAGCATGAACGACGCCATGCCGACCCAGTGGGCGGGCTCGAGGCCGATCCCGTACACGAGCACGAGCATCATGATGACGACCTGGCCGAGCCCGATGAGTGCGGCCGGGAGGAAGCCGGCGAGCACGGAACGGAGGCCCGACACGTTCGAGGCGAGCGGGCGCCTCGGCAGCGGGCGCAGGATCAGCCAGGTGATGAGCGCCCCGACGAAGGAGGCGAGCGCGATGAAGAACGGGGCGAAGCCCTCACCGAAGCCCTGCACCTCGTTCTCGGTCGTCTCGGCGAGCGTTACCGGGGCCGCCATGGTCTCCGCGATCTTCACGGTCTGGCCGTCGGCGAACTCGGGCGCCTCGGCGGCGCCGTCCGCGAGCGCACCGGCGAAGGTGCCGGCCCCGTCGCTCACCTTGCCGGCCCCCGTCGCGAGCTCACCCGACTTCTCAGCCGCCTGCTGCGCGCCGTCGTTGAGCTTCGTCGCGCCCTGCGCGAGTGCGTCAGCGCCCGCCGCGAGGCGGTCGGCCCCGCTGGCCGCGGTCGAGACGCCGCCGGCGAGGTCGGCGCTGCCACCCGCGAGCGTCGCCGCGCCACCCGAGAGCGTATTGAGGCCCGCGGCGAGCTGCGATCCGCCCGCACTCGCCTCGCCCGCCTTCGAGCTCAGCGTCTGGGCGCCGCCCGCGAGCTGCTGCGCGCCCGCGGCGAGCTCGCCCGCCTTGCCGTTCAGCGCGCCGAGGTTCGCGGCGAGGTCTTCCGCGCCGCCCGCGAGCTTGGCGGCTCCGCCCGCCGCGGTCTGCGTGTTCGTATCGAGGAGTGCGGCTCCCTCCGACAGTGCCGCCGCGCCGTCGCGGAGCTGGGCCGCGCCGTCGCTCAGATCAGCAGCTCCGTTGCTCACCTCGGCCGCGCCCGCCGCGAGCCCCTGCAGCGAGGAGCCCTGCGCCCGCAACGCGGCGTCCAGCTCGCCGAGCGTCAGGCCCGGGTTCCCGGCTGCTAGCTGCGCGATCTTCTCCGTGCCGTCGGCGACGGATCCGGCGCCGGCCGCGAGGGATCCGGCACCGTCCGCGACGGCGGCCGAACCGCCCGCGAGCTCCGCGGCGCCGGCGTCGAGCTGCGCGGCGCCAGCCGCGAGCTGGCCGACGCCCGCGGAGAGCTCGGCGCTGCGGCTCGCGAGTTCGCCCGCGCCCGCGGCGAGCTTCCCCGTCGCGCCCGAGAGCGCGGCCGAGCCGTCGGCGACGTCGGTTGCGCCGCCGGCGAGGGTTCCCGCGCCGCCCGCGAGCTGGCCGAGACCGGCGCTCAGCTGCCCGGACTTCGCGGAGGCCTCCGCGGCCCCGCCCGCGAGTTCGCCGGCGCCCGCCGCGAGCTTCGCGCTTCCGTCACGCGCCGTGCCGAGTCCGTTCGCGAGCGCGTGCGTGCCGTTCGTGAGCTCGGGGGCGGATCCGACGAGCTGCGAGGTGCCGTCGGCGAGCTCGCCGAGGCCAGCGCTCAGCTTGCCGCTGCCATCGGCGACCGCGGCCGCGCCCGTGCTCAGCGTCTGCGACGCGTCAGCGGCGTCGCGCGTGCCGTCGCTCAGCTTCTCGACGCCGACGAGCACCTGCTCGGCGGCCGTGCGCGTGGTGGTCTCGCCGACTGCGTCGCGCAGCTGCACCATCGCCTGCTTGCCGAGCGTCGAGGCGAGGAAGGAGTTGTTGTCGTTGTAGACGACCTCGATCTGGCCGGCCTTCGGGTCGTCCTGCAGGCCCGCGAGGGTCTCAGAGAAGTCCCGCGGGATCGTGACCGAGAAGTAGACGTCGCCGTCGGACACGGCCCGAGCCGCAGCGTCCGCGCCGAGCGGCCGCCAGTCGAGATCCTGCCCCTTCTGCAGCTCGTCGACGACGTCGTCGCCCGCGGCGAGCGTCGTGCCGTCCGGCTTCTCGGCGTGCTCATCGAGGTTCACGATCGCGACGGGCAGGCGATCCATGTGGTCGGTCGGCGCCCAGAACGCCCAGAGATAGAGGGCGCCGTAGATGAGCGGGATGACGAGGAGGACCGCGAGCGCGACCTTCGGGAGGGCGCCGTGGCGGAACCGCTTGAGCTCGGTTCCCCTGGTGAAGAGTGACATGCTGATGTTCCTTGGTGTGGTGCTGGGTGTCTGGGGCGGCCGCCACGCGGCGGCCGTTGCGGCGCGTCGCCGCTAGAGCGCGATCCGGGTCACGTCGGCGAAGAGCGCGGCGTCGCCCGGGTCGCTCGTCGCGAGCACGACCGGGATCCCTGCGGCGGCGATCGCGTCGAGCCGCAGCGCCGCCGTGCGGCGGTCCGCCGGGTCGCGCAGCGCGTCGAAGTCGTCGACGAACAGGATCTCCGGGCCGTCGATGAGCGCGAGCGCGATCCGGAGCAGGAACTCCTGCGCCGGGGCGAGATCGCGGACGAGGGTGCCAGGATCCGGAGCCTCGCACTCCGCGCCGAACGCCGGCTCGAGCAGCTCCCGGCACAGCTCGGGACCGACCCGGGGCGTCCTGCGGTACCAGGGCATCGCCCAGGAGAGGCGCTCGCGCAGCGTCGCGCCGACCGTGACGGCCGGCTCGAGGGCGTCGATCTCGGCGAAGCCGGCGATCCCGGAGCTGCGCCGGATCGCGGCCGGGCTCCGCTCGCCGAGCGTGCTGGCCTCGCCGCCCGTGAGCCGCATGCGGCCCGAGAGCGCGAGGAGGAGCGAGGTGCGGCCGGATCCGCGCACGCCCGTGACAACCGTGATGGGCGCGGCGCTCTCGGCCGTGACCGGACCGAACACGGTTCCCCGTGGGCCCTCGACGGTCGCGTCCTGGAGCGCGATGACCTCGCCTGC
This sequence comes from Leucobacter luti, assembly GCF_050310065.1. GTDB lineage: Bacteria > Actinomycetota > Actinomycetes > Actinomycetales > Microbacteriaceae > Leucobacter > Leucobacter luti_B. The sequence goes on from NZ_CP190007.1 coordinate 3,009,528, forward strand.
CGGGTCTGCCTCACCGCCGGGGTGCGGGTCTGCCATCAGGAGTTCGGTCACGGTCACCGGGGTCCTCGTTCCTGTCGCGGGTGCGACGTCGTGTTTCTTGAACTGACTAGTCAGTCTAAATCGAGGATCGCGGCCCGTCAACCTGGGCCCGGAGAAATCGCTCAGGCATCGCGGGAATAACTCGCGCCCCGCCGTGTTACATTTACATGCAAGCGCATATAACGGAGGCACACACCATGGAATTTGGCATCTTCTCGGTCAGTGACGTCACGCGCGACCCCGTCAGCGGCATCACGCCGAGCGAGGCCGAGCGCATCACCGGCCTCACCGAAATCGCCGTGCACGCTGAAGAGGTCGGCTTCGACGTCTTCGCGATCGGCGAGCACCACAATCCCCCCTTCTTCTCCTCGAGCCCCACGACCTTCCTGTCGTACGTGGCCGCGAAGACGAAGACCCTGAAGCTCTCGACGAGCACCACGCTCATCACGACGAACGACCCCGTGCGCATCGCGGAGGAATACGCGATGCTGCAGCACCTCGCCCAGGGGCGCATGGACCTCATGCTCGGCCGCGGCAACACCGCACCCGTCTACCCCTGGTTCGGCAAGGACATCCGCTCGGCGCTCCCCCTCGCGCTCGAGAACTACAACCTGCTGCACCGCCTGTGGCGCGAGGACGTCGTCGACTTCGAGGGCAAGTTCCGCACCCCGCTGCAGGGCTTCACTTCGACGCCCCGCCCGCTCGACGACGTGCCGCCCTTCGTCTGGCACGGGTCGATCCGGACCCCGGAGATCGCGGAGCAGGCCGCCTACTACGGCGACGGCTTCTTCGCGAACCACCTGTTCGCGCCATCGGAGCACTTCCTCCGCCTCGTCCGCTTCTACCGCGAGCGCTACGAGCACTACGGGCACGGCACGCAGAAGCAGGCGATCGTCGGCCTCGGCGGGCAGGCGTTCGTCGCGAAGAAGTCGCAGGACGCTGCCGAGCAGTTCCGCCCCTACTTCAACGAGGCACCCGTCTACGGACACGGCCCCCGCATGGAGGATTTCACGCGGCAGACCCCGCTGACCGTCGGCAGCCCGCAGGAGATCATCGACAAGACCCTCGGGTTCCGCGAGATCTTCGGCGACTACCAGCGGCAGATGTTCCTCATCGACCACGCCGGGCTCCCGACGAAGACGGTGCTCGAGCAGCTCGACCTGCTCGGATCCGAGGTCATCCCCGTGCTGCGCACGGAGATGACGAAGGATCGGGATCCGGAGGTTCCCGAGTCGCCGACGCACGCTAGCCTGGTCCGAGCCAAGTACGGGGACGAGGCGCCGCGCCAGCCGCGCCCGAACGCCAACCGCGGCGACAACGTCACGGGCGGCTCGCCCTACCAGGACACCCCGACGAAGGCCGGGGCCGCGTTCGGGCTCAGCTGAGCCCGGGCCGCCCGTCGCGGGGCGCGGGACCGGGATCCGGGGCCTGATCCGGATCCCGATCCCGCACCCCCTTCCCAACAGACCGATTGACCAGAATCTGAGTGGCGCAGCAGCGATTGACCCAGATCCGAACGGAGAGACCATGAGCATCGAGACGCAGCAGGCGCCCCGCCGGGACGTCCGCCTCGCGAACGCGGCGTGGGAATCCCTGATGACCGCGCACGCGACGCTCATGGGGGTCTTCACGGCCGAGAAGATGTGGGGCGAGGTGAGCGTGCGCGAGTACGACCTGCTCTACACGCTCGCGAAGCGCGGCGAGGCCATGCGGATCTGCGATATCCAGAGCGGCGTGCTGCTCAGCCAGCCGGCGCTCTCCCGCATGATCGACCGGCTCGTCGGCCGTGGGATGCTCGCCCGCGAGGCCGACCCCGAGGACGGGCGCGCCGTGCGCGTCTCCCTCACGCCGGCAGGCAGCGACGTGCAGCGCCGCGTCGGCTCGGCGCACGCGAAGAGCGTCGCCCGCGAGGTCGGCGACGCGCTCACCCCCGACGAACAGCGCGAGCTCGACCGGCTGTGCCGGAAGCTCGCGGGGCGCTAGGCGCCGCACTCTCTTTTCGTTTCAATACCCTAAGGACTTCATCATGAACGCACCGTTCGACGGCGCCGCAGCGGCGCCCCGCACCATGTCGCTCGCGGTCGTGACCGCGGGCACGAGCGCCCCCTCGACCACCACGATGCTCGCGAACCGCGTCGCCGAGAAGGCGAGCACGCTCGCGGCGGCGCAGGGCATCGAGCTCTCCGTCTCGATCGTGGACCTGCGCGCCCTCGCCGAGGACATCACGACGGCGCTCGTCACCCAGCACGTCTCCCCCGCGCTCGAGCGGGCGAGCGACATAATGCGCGACGCCGACGCGATCGTCGCCTCGACGCCCGTCTACAAGGCCGGCGCGAGCGGGCTCTTCACCGCGTTCTTCCAGGTCCTCGACAACGATCTGCTGATCGGCACGCCCGTCGTGCTCGCCGCGACCGCCGGGAGCGCGCGGCACGCGCTCGTCGTCGACGACCAGCTCCGCGGCCTCTTCGCCTACCTGCGCACGATCACCGTTCCCACCTCGCTGTTCGCCGCGCCGGACGACTGGACGAGCGGCGAGTTCGGGAAGCGGATCGAGCGCGCGGCGTCTGAGCTCGTTGCGCTGATCGCCGGCGGGTTCCGCGACGCCGTGCGCGGCGACGCATGGGGCGCCTACCAGCACTCCTACGGGAGCGCGGGCGGCACGGAGCTCGGCATCGACCTCGACTCCGACCTCATGCGCCTCGCCACCGGCGGCCGCTGACCCCCTCCAGAACCGGCAAGGTACACCGAGGTCGGACCGAACCGGGCGACGGGCCGACACTAGAGCGCGGCGAGCGCCCCCGGGGTCGGCACGAAGTAGGTGCTGCCCGTCGCCGCCGTCGAGAAGTCGAGGATCCGGTCGTGCAGACCACGGGGCTCCCCGATGAACATGCGCTCGAGCATCCTCTCGATCACCTCGAGGCTGCGGGAGTACCCGATGAAGTACGTGCCGTGGATCCCGGCGCCCGGGGTCGCGAACGGCATGTTGTCGCGCACGATGTCGTGCTCGACCCCCTGATCATCGGTGATGGTCGCGAGCGTCTTGTGGGATTGCTGCCCGCTCTCCGCGTCCGGCAGCTCGACATTGTCCGACTTCGTGCGACCGATCACCGCCTCCTGGTCTTCGACGCTCAGCTTGCCCCAGGCTGCGAGGTCGTGCAGGTACTTCTGCACGACGACGTAGCTGCCGCCCGCGAACTCCGGATCCTCGTCCCCGATCAGCGCCGATTCCGGCAGGTCAGCGCCGAGCGGATTCGCCGTGCCGTCGACGAAGCCGAGCAGGTCGCGGCTGTCGAAGTAGCGGAATCCCGAAACCTCGTCTTCGACGACGACCTCGTCGCCGAGCGCGGCGAGCAGCAGCCGCTCGAACTCGTAGGCGAGGTCTCGCTCGTCGGCGCGGATGTGGAAGAGCAGGTCGCCTGGCGTTCGCCGCGCGGCGTGCTTGTCCCCGATGATCTCGCGGAACGGGTGAAGCTGGGCCGGGGCGCCGTCCGGGTGCAGCGCGTGCCACGCGTCTGCGCCGATCCCGACCGTGCAGGAGAGGTGCGCCCGTGGGATCCGGAACCCGACCGTCTTCACGAGGTCCTCGATGCCGGTGATGGTGTCTTTCACGCCGCTCGGGATCTCGGCCTCGGCGCCCTCCCGGCGCAGCGCCGGCACGCTCACCACAAGGAAAATGGCTGATCCCGTGAGTGGACCGACGATATTCTGCGTTGCTGATTCCCCCGGATTCATGTGCCCACGCTAACACCGCCCCGAGGCCGTTGTTAGCGATTTCGGTTCGTATCCGGCGTTTTACGAACCGAAATCGCTAACAACGGGGCCGGCGGGGTTCCTGCGGCGCGCGAGGCTTGTTAGCCTGCGAGCATGAGGCGGCTCAGATACTCGATCAACGTGACGCTCGACGGCTGCGTCGACCACACGGCGGGGCTCGCGAGCGTCGAGGGACACCGCCACCATCAGGAGAATCTCGAGCGCGCCGACGCGATGCTGCTCGGCCGCGTCACCTACGAGCTCATGGAGGGTGCCTGGCGACCGCCTGCCTCCGACGCGATGCCCGAGTGGGCGCAGCCCTTCGCCTGCGCGATGGACGCCGTGAAGAAATACGTGGTCACGAGCACACTCGAGCGCGTCGACTGGAACTCGGAGATCCTGCGCGGCGACCTCGCGGCCGCGGTCAGGGGACTCAAGGAGCAGCCCGGCGGCGAGATCCTCACGGGCGGCGTGACCCTCCCGACCGCGCTCGCGAGCCTCGGCCTCATCGACGAGTACGAGTTCGTGGTGCAGCCCCGGATCGCGGGGCGCGGCCCCACCCTGCTGGCCGGCCTGCCCTGGATCCTCGACCTCGAACTCATCGACCGCAGAGACCTCGGCGACGGCTCGACCGTCCACCGCTACGCCCCGGCGGCATAGTCGACCTTGCCGGTGAGGCGCCGGGAGGGGCTACGCGTCGGCTGCGGTGAGGATCGCCGCCTCGGAGGCGGGCGTCTCGTGCGGGCGGCCGATGTGCGCGAAGTGCCGGCCGGCGAACGCGAGCACCAGGATCGCCACGACCACGGAGGCCGCGCCGGCCCAGTACGGCGCTCCGTCCCCGATCGCGTCCGCGAGCGGCCCCGCGACCGCGGGCGCCACGGCGCCGCCCATGAAGCGCACCCCCGAGTACGTCGACGACGCGACGTTGCGCGGCAGATCCGTCGCCTCCATCACGGCCTCGGTAAGCGCGGTGTTCATGACGCCGAGCAGGAGCCCGGCGACGATCACGACCGCGATGAGCCCCGTGAGGCTCGTCACGAAGAGCCCGAGCAGCACGAGGCACACGGTGAGCCCGCCCAGCATCGTGAAGAGCACGGGGCGCAGCCCGAATCGTCTGGTCAGGACCGGGGCAACGAGCACCGAGGTGATCGCGAGCGCGAGCCCCCAGCCGAAGAACACGAGCCCGAGCTCGTGCGCCCCGAAGTCGAGCCCCGCCGCGCGGGCCGCCGCCTCCATCGGGTACGGGCTGTAGGCCAGCAGCACGAAGAAGCCGAAGTTGTAGAAGAGCGCGACGATCGAGAGCGACAGCAGCGCCGGGTTTGCGAGCGCCCGGAATCCGGCGAGGATTGAGGGCCGCGGCGGCCGCGCGGCCTCCGGCTCAGCTGACGCCTGCCCCGGATCCGCGGCCGGCTTCCGCAGCAGCACCAGGATCGCGACGAGCGCGACCGCCATCAGCGCCGCCGTGCCGAAGAACGGCCCGCGCCACGAGAACGTGCCGAGTGCGCCCCCAATCAGGGGCCCGACCGCGAGGCCGACGCCGAGCGCGGCCTCGTACAGCACGATCGCCTGCCGCGAGCCTCCCGACGCGGCCCCCACGATTGCTGCAAGCGCCGTCGAGATGAAGAGCGCGTTGCCGAGCCCCCACCCCGCACGGAACCCGATGATCGCGTCCACCGTACCGGACGCCCCCGCGAGCCCCGCGAACACCACGACGAGCACGAGCCCCGAGATGAGCGTCGCCTTCACCCCGATCCGGGAGGATACCCAGCTCGTGAAGAACATCGCCGCGCCCGTGATGAACAGGTAGCTCGTGAAGAGGAGCATGGTTTGGCTCGCACTGGCCCCGAGTTCGCGGCTGATCGCGGGCAGGATCGGGTCGACGAGCCCGATTCCCATGAAGGAGACCGCGCAGGCGAACGCGATCGCCCACACCGCGGTCGGCTGGCGCAGGATCGACGGCGCGGACCGCGCTTCGGTTGACGGTGCAGTTGACGGCGATGTTGACAGTGAATGAGACGGTGAAGTGGACGTAATGACTCCTCGATCGGTGCGGACGGGCTTGCCGGAGCGGCCCGCCGCTACGGCGCCTCGAGGCTCGCCGCGAGCCGATCGATGACCCCCGTCGCCGCGGCGAGCGCCGCGCGATCCGCGTCGCTCAGGCTCCGGATCAGGGGTTCGAGCCGCGCCGCGACGTCGCCGCGGTAGTCGGCGAGGGCCCGGGATCCCGCGGCGGTGATCGTCACGAGCGCGGCGCGGCCGTCGGCCGGGTCGGGCGTCCGCTCGACCCAGCCCTCGCCCGCGAGCCGGTTCACGAGCGAGGTCGCACTCGGCTGCGTGATGCGCTGCTGCTTCGCGATCCCGCTCACGCGCGCCCCGCCGCCGCGCTCGAGCGCGGCGAGCGTGCGCCAGGCGACCGTCGAAAAGCGCAGCTCAGGCAGGTGCCCCGCGACGCGCACGAAACGACTCGTCGCCTGCACGAGCCGCACGGCCTCGGTGTTCTCGCTCTCGCCCTCACTCACACGAGCACTCTACGCCGATTTACATAGTCTGTCTATCTAATTGCGCGGGAGCGGGATCCGGATCCACGCCAGACGCCGGATCCGGATCCCGCGCGCACACAAACAGCCCCGCCCGCCGCGGCGTCCGAAGACTCCGAGGCGGGCGGGGCTGGCAGACTGCGCGAGTCCGGTGAGGACTACGCGCCGGTGTAATACCCGTCGGCGACGGTGAGCGCCTCGTCGATGATGTCGAGGCCCTTGACTAGGTCTTCCTCGCTGATGATCAGCGGCGGGGCGATCTGCAGGCGGTTCCCGGCTGCGAACGGCCAGAGGCCGGCCTGCTTGCACGCCGCGACCACCGCGTTGAACGGCGCGGCGGCCTCGCCACCCGCGTTGAACGGGATGAGCGGCTCGCGCGTCTCGCGGTCGAGCACGAGCTCGAGCGCCCAGAACAGGCCCTTTCCGCGGTACTCGCCGACCGAGGGGTGCTTCTCGGCGAACTCGCGCAGGCGCGGCTCGATGACGCGGGTGCCGAGATCCCGGACCCGCTCGATGATGCCCTCGTTCTCGAAGATGTCGAACGTCGCGACGCCCGCGGCGCACGCCAGCGGGTGCCCCGAGTAGGTGAGCCCGCCGGGGAACGCGCGATCCTCGAAGGCGCTGTGCACCTGCTCGCTGATCACGACGCCGCCGAGCGGCACGTAGCCCGAGTTGACGCCCTTCGCGAAGGTCACGAGGTCGGGCTTCACGTCGAACGCCTGGTAGGCGAACCACTCGCCCGTGCGGCCGAAGCCGACCATGACCTCGTCGCAGATCATGAGGATCCCGTACTTGTCGCAGATCGCGCGCACGCCGGGCAGGTAGCCGGGCGGCGGCACGAGCACGCCGTTCGTGCCGGTGACGGTCTCGAGCACGACCGCGGCGATCGTGCCGGGGCCCTCGAGCTGGATCTGCTCCTCGAGGTGTTTGAGCGCGCGCTCGGTCTCCTGCTCGGGCGTCTCGGCCCAGAACGCGCTGCGGTAGGCGTAGGGGCCGAAGAAGTGGACGACCTCGCCGTCGATGACGTCGTTCGGCCAGCGGCGCGGCTCGCCCGTCATCGTGATCGCGGTGCCCGTGGAGCCGTGGTACGAGCGGTAGCGCGAGAGGATCTTGCGGCGGCCGGTCGACTGGCGCGCGAGGCGCACCGCGTACTCGATCGCCTCGGCGCCGCCGTTCGTGAAGAACACCGAGCGCGCGCCGTCGAAGGAGTGCTCGACGATGCGCTTGGCGAGCTCGCCGCGCACGTCGTTCGCCATGGCGGGCTGGATCGTCGCCATGCGGCCGGCCTGCTCCTGGATCGCCTTGACGAGCTCGGGGTGCTGGTGGCCGAGGTTCAGGTTGACGAGCTGCGATGAGAAGTCGAGGTACTCGTTGCCGTCGTAGTCCCACATCCGCACGCCCTCGCCCTTGGCGATGGGGAGCGGCTTGATCTGGCCCTGCGCCGACCAGGAGTGGAAGACGTAGTTGCGGTCGTTCTCGCGCACCTCGCGCTGCGCCGCCGTGTCGCCGAACTCCTGCTCGGCGCCGTTCAGGTCGATGTAATCAGCCATGATCTCGATCCTTCCTTGAGTGATGATGATGCTGGGAAACGGGCTGGGGCCGCACGGTTCCGGATCCGGAACCGCGCAGCCCGTTGCCCGCCTGTGCTGGTACGAGCTGGTGTTAGCTGTTGCTCGGGAAGCCGAGGTCGACCTTCGACTGGTCCGGGTTCGGCCAGCGGCTCGTGACGACCTTCGAGCGGGTGTAGAAGTGGATCGACTCGGGGCCGTAGATGTGGGCGTCGCCGAAGAGCGAGTCCTTCCAGCCGCCGAAGGAGAACGAGCCGACCGGGACCGGGATCGGGACGTTGATGCCGACCATGCCGGCCTCGACCTCGAACTCGAACTGGCGGGCGAGGCCGCCGTCGCGCGTGAAGATCGCGGTGCCGTTGCCGAACTGGTGGTCGTTGATGAGCTGGACGGCCTCGTCGTAGGTGTCGACGCGGACGACCGCGAGGACCGGCCCGAAGATCTCCTCGAGGTAGACCTTGCTGTCGGTCTTGACGTTGTCGAGCAGCGAGACGCCCGTGAAGAAGCCGTTGCCCTCGAACTTCGCCTCGCGGCCGTCGACGACCACGGTCGCGCCCTCGGCCTCGGCTCCCGCGACGTAGGACTCGACGCGCTCCTTCGCCTGCTGGGTGATGAGCGGGCCCATCTCCGAGGCGGGATCGGTGCCGTCGCCGATCTTCAGATCCTTCATGCGATCAGCGATCTTCTGCACGAGCTCGTCGCCGACACCACCGACTGCGAGCACGACCGAGACGGCCATGCAGCGCTCGCCAGCCGAGCCGTAGGCTGCGGAGACCGCGGCGTCGGCAGCCATGTTGAGGTCGGCGTCGGGCATCACGATCATGTGGTTCTTCGCGCCGCCGAGCGCCTGGACGCGCTTGCCGTTCGCGGCAGCGCGCTCGTAGATGTACTTCGCGATCGGGGTCGAGCCGACGAACGAGATCGCCTTCACGTCGGGGCTGTCGAGCAGGGTGTCGACCGCGACCTTGTCACCGTTGACGACGTTGAGCACGCCGTCGGGGAGGCCGGCCTCGCGGAAGAGATCCGCGATGAAGATCGAGGCGGAGGGATCCCGCTCCGACGGCTTCAGGACCACGGTGTTGCCGCAGGCGATCGCCGAGGCGATCATCCAGAGCGGGACCATGACCGGGAAGTTGAAGGGCGTGATGGCCGCGACGACGCCGACGGGCTGCTTGATCGAGTGGACGTCGACGCCGGTCGAGACCTGCTCGTCGCGCTCGCCCTTCAGGAGGTGGAGGAGGCCCGAGGCGAACTCGACGTTCTCGAGGCCGCGCGCGATCTCGCCCGCCGCGTCCGAGAGCACCTTGCCGTGCTCGCTCGTGACGATCGCCGCGAGCTCGGGCGTACGCTGCTTGAGCAGCTGGCGCAGGTTGAAGAACACGTCGGCGCGCTTCGTGAGGCTCGTCTTCCGCCACTTCGGGAGCGCGGCCTTGGCGGCGGCGATGGCCTCCTCAACCGTGGCGACCGATGCGATCGCGAGTTCGTGCTGCTCCTCGCCCGTTGCCGGGTTGTAGACCGGCTGCGTGCGCTCGCCGGCGGTGACCTTCTCGCCGCCGATGATGTGGGGGATGAGTGCCATTGCGTGCGTCCTCTCCTGTCGGATCCTGTGGATCTGGTGGTTCCTGTGCGTTGCCCGGCTACTTTCGGGCATTCTGTTCGGGATCTCCGACCCCGAGTAATGCCAGTCTGTCAGGGGATCTGAGCTGGCGGCACCGGCAGATGATCCAGTGTTCCCGCATGATCCGGACACTCTGTATGATCAGGCACATGGACAGCGAGAACCGGGCCGCGTCGGAGCAGGGGCCGAGCGTCGCCGACGTGCTCGAGATCCCCGAGCTCGTCGCGGGAAGCCCCGAGCTCGTCGCGGGCGGGCGCGGCCTCGACCGGCAGATCCGGTGGGCGCACGTCGTCGCCGGCACCGGGGCGATCGCACTCCTCGACGGCGGCGAGCTCGTACTGACCACGGGCGCCGGCTGGCCGCGCGAGGAGGGGCCGCTCGCGGAGCTCGCGGCCGAGCTCGTCGGCTCGGGTCCCGCGGCCGTCGTGTTCGAGCTGAGCCGGGCATTCGACGTCGCGCCGCCCGCGCTCGCCGCGGCCTGCGACGCCGCCGCGATCCCACTCATCGTGCTGCATCGCGAGGTGCGCTTTGTGCAGATCACGCAGCGAGTCCACCAGCGGGTGCTCGCGACGCAAAATGAGGCGCTCGAGGCGCGCGCCGAGGTGCACGCGATGCTCACCGAGCTCGGGCTCAACCGCAGCCCCGTCGACTTCGTGATCGAGCGGCTGGCGGAGACGCTCGGCGCGCCGGTCGTGCTCGAGGACTCCGCCGGGGCCGTCGTCGCGTGGGCGAGCCGGGATCGGGATCCCGAGCGGGTGCTCGCGGCGTGGGGCGCGCCCGGGCCAGCCGGCCGGTCCGGCGGCCTCGCGGGCCCCGGCGGCCTCGCGGGCCCCGGGGGCCCGGGGGGCCTCGGCGGCCTCGATCCCGGCTGCGATCAGGTGCCCGTCGAGGCGCAGGGGAAGCGATGGGGGCGACTGACCGCTCTCGACGGGCCACCCCACCCCGCCGGGCGGCGCACGGTGCTCGAGCTCGGCGCGTTCGCGCTCGCGCTCGGCCGACTCGCGGATCCCGACGGCGACCAGTGGCTCAGGGACAGCTCGAAGCGCGTGTTCGACGCCCTGCTCAGCGGTAGGTTCCGGCGAGACACGGAGCTCGCGGCACAGCTCGCCGCCGCCGGGCTTCCGGTCGAGGACCGCGTGCTTGCCGGGGCGACGCTGCGCGGCACGGGCGGCTTCGGCTCCCCCGGTCCGCTCGAACGCGCGCTGCTCGAGACTGCGCTCCGGCGCGCGGTCGCCCCGGAGGGACGCGTGCTCATCGCGGCGGCGCCGGACGAGGGCGGCGGCGCAGGCGGATCCGGATCCGGATCCGGGCCAGGATCCGGAGCCGACCAGCACTTCTCGGCCGTCTCACCGACGCTCCTCGTGCTCCTCTCGTTCCCTCGCGGCGACGCCCGGCTCGACCCCGCGGAATCCTCGGCGGCGATCCCGCCCCTCGCCGCGAGGCTCGCCAAGGAGCTCGACATGCTGCTGCCCTCGACGACGCCCGCGGCGTGGCGGGCGCACATCGGCATCGGGGCTCCCGTGCGCGGGGTGCGCGGGCTGATCACGTCGCTCGAGCGGGTGCGGGCGGCGGGCCGGCTCGAGCCGACCGCCGCGATCGGGCGCGTGACCGCGCAGGAGGCGGAGCGGCAGGCGCTCGCGTTCCTCGTGCGCGGGCTGTCGGCGCAGCCCGAGGTGCAGGAGTTCGCGACGGAGGCGCTCGCCCCACTCGTGGCGCACGACGCGGCCGCCGGGCCGGGGCACAGCGGCGACCTGCTCCTGGTTTTGCGGTCCTATCTGCTGTTTCCCACGAATCGCTCGCGGGCGGCGCAGCACGCGCGGCTGTCGCGCTCGGTCTTCTACCAGCGGCTCGCGCTCATTGAGGAGCTGCTCGGCGCGGATCTCGCCGACGGCCCGACGATCGCGACCCTCACGGTAGCCCTCCTCGCCACCGCCTAGCCCGCGCGCCCCAGCACCCCGCCGTGCCTTGCCGGGTCGCGAGGTCGAGTCGGCCGTAAGGCCCCTTTCAAGCGCTCGAAAGGGGCCTTCCGGCCGACTCGACCCGGGGAGGGCTCGGAGGAGGCTGCGCCGGCGCCCGCGCTAGGCGCGAGGCTAGGAGCGTGAGGGGGTCCAGAGGGAGGGGTACGGGTGGCCGAGCCCGACGACGAGGCGGCGGAGCGCCGGGAGGGAAAGCCCGATCACGCAGCTCGGCGCGCCCTCGATGCGCTCGATGAACGCGCCCGCGAGGCCGTCGATCGCGAAGCCCCCGGCGAGCTCGAGCGGTTCCCCCGTCGCGACGTACGCCGCGAGCTCATCGTCACTCAGATCCGCGGCGAGCGTCACCCGCGCCGTGTCCACGGCGCCCCGCGCCCCGCGCACCGACCCGCCAGTGTGGTCGATCAGCCAGTGCCCGGAATGCAGCACGCCCGTGCGCCCGCGGTGCTGCTTCGACCGCTCGAGCGCGACCTCCGGCAGGTGCGGCTTGCCCAGGATCTCCCCGTCGAGCAGGAACATTGAGTCGCCGCCGAGCACGAGCCCGTCAATCTCGTCGCCGTGTCTCCGCACGACGTCCTCGGCCTTCAGCCGCCCGAGGTACTCGGTCAGCTCCGGCGCGGTGAGCGCGCGCCCGAGCTCCGCCTCGCGCGCGGCGACCTCCGCGTCCTCGTCCACCTCGGGCGAGAAGCAGACCGGCTCGATCCCGGCGCCGCGCAGCACGGAGAGGCGGGCGGGCGACGTCGAGGCGAGGTAGAGGCGCATGCGCCGAGTTTACGGGGTGCGCCTCCGCAGGGTCAGCGCGGCGGCGGCGAGCGCCGCAATCGCGACGGCCCCCACGATGATCAGCGGTTTCGCAAGGTCGCCCGCGGCGCCGCTCGTGACGGCGTTCACCGCGTCGACTGCGTAGCTGAGCGGCAGCCAGTCGGAGATCGCCTGCAGCGCGTCCGGCATCTGATCCCGCGGCATAATGAGCCCGCCGAGCAGGATCTGCGGAAACACGAGCACCGGCATGAACTGCACCGCCTGGAACTCGGTGCGCGCGAACGCGCTCGCGAGCAGCCCGAGCCCCGTGCCGAGCAGCGCGTCGACGACCGCGACGAGCCCGAGCTGCCAGATCTCCCCGTCGACTCGCAGCCCGCACACGACGACCGCGAACCCCACCGTGATGATCGCCTGCAGCGCTGCCATCAGCCCAAACGCGAGCGCGTACCCCACGATGAAGTCGCCCTTGCCGAGCGGCGTCGTCATGAGCCGCTCGAGCGTTCCCGAGCGCCGCTCGCGCAGCGTCGTCACCGAGGTCACGACGAGCATGAGGATGAACGGGAAGAGCGCCAGGATCGGCCCGCCGTAGCGGTCGAACGCGCCTTCCTGCTCGTCGAGCAGCCACGCGAAGAGCCCGACGAGCAGCGACGGCGCGGCGAGCAGCAGCGCGATCGACCGCGGATCGTGCGAGAGCTGCCGCAGCACGCGGCCGCACGTCGCGAAGGTGCGCCCGGGCGTCACGATCCGGCCGCCGATCCAGATCCAGCGCCGCCAACTCCCGATCCGAAGGCCGATCCGGCCCCCGTAGCCTCGGATCCCGACCTCGCGATCACCGCGAGGAAGGCCTCCTCCGCGTCGCTCGCACCGGTGCTCGCGAGCAGCTCAGCCGGCGTCATGTCGGCGAGGATCCGCCCCTCGCGCATGAGAAGAAGCCCGTCGCACCGCACGGCCTCGTCCATCACGTGGCTGCTCACGATGAGCGTCGCGCCCTCCGCCGCGAGCCGCGCGAAGAGCGCCCAGAGCTCGGCGCGCAGCACGGGGTCGAGGCCGACGGTCGGCTCGTCGAGCACGATCAGCTCGGGATCGCCGAGGAGTGCGGCCGCGAGCGACACCCGCCCGCGCTGCCCGCCGCTCAGCGCCTCGACCCGCTGGGAGGTGACGCCGCCGAGGCCGACGAGCTCCTCGACCCGCTCGGCGTCGCCCCGCGGCGCGCCGAGAACGCGCGCGAAGTATCTGAGGTTCTGCCCCACGGTCAGGTCGTCGTACACGGAAGCCGCCTGCGTCGCGTACGCGACCCGTCGCCTGAGCGCCCGCGCCCCCGCCCGCTCGCCGAGCACGCGCACCTCGCCAGACACCCCGTCCTGCACCCCGACGATCGCGCGCATGAGCGTCGATTTGCCGCACCCCGAGGGGCCGAGCAGCCCCGTCACGCGGCCGCGCGGGATCCCGAACTCGAGCCCGTCGAGCACCGTGCGGCGCCCGCGGCGCACCCTGAGCCCGCTCACCTCGACCGCGTTGCCACCGTGCCTCATGTCCTGATCGTACGCCCGACTACCGACACGGACCCAGACCCCTGCCGCGCGCGCCCAGCTGCGGCCAGGATCCGGCGCCAGGCAATGGGACAATGGAGGCATGTCATCAACTGATACCCCTGTTCGCACCCCCCTCGAGATCGGTGAGGTGGTGGAGCTCGACGTCACGGGCATCGCCCACGGCGGCGTCAGCGTCGCCCGGCACGACGGCCGCGTCGTGTTCATCGCGGACGCGATCCCCGGCGAGCGCGTGCGCGCCCGCGTCACCGAGGCGAAGAAGAAGTCGTTCGCGCGGGCCACGACGATCGAGGTGCTCGATGCGTCGCCGGATCGCCGCGACCACGTCTGGGCAGAGGCCTCCGTGGAGCGGGATCCCGAGGACCGTGCGGGCGGCGCCGAGTTCGGGCACATCGCGCTCGAACGGCAGCGCGCCCTGAAGGCCGAGGTGCTCACGGACGCGATGCGCCGCTTCGGCGGCGTCGAGCTCGCGGTCGAAGAGGGCGACGATCTCGCTGATGCGCTCGCGGATCTCGTCGAGGCGGCCCCCGGCGACGACGAGACGGGCGGCCTCGGCTACCGCACGCGCGTGCGGCTGCACGTCGATCCCGAGACGGGGCTCGTCGGGCCGTACGCGGCGCGCAGCCGCCGCGTGATCCCGGTCGCATCGCTGCCGCTCGCGAGTGAGGGGATCAACACGATCGCCCCGCTCGACGAGGCCATGCCGGGCGCCGCGACCGTCGACCTCATCGACCCCGCCGCCGACGACCCGCGCATGCTCGTCGGCATGCCCGGCGAGAAGCAGATTGCGGGCGCCTCGGACGCGGTCCGCGAACTCGTCGGCGACCGGGGCTTCCTGGTGCGCGCCGGCGGGTTCTGGCAGGTCCACCGCGAGGCGCCGCTCGTGCTCTTCTCCGCCGTGCGCGACGCGATCGCCGGGCTCATCGAGGACGGCCGCTTCGACCCGGCCGCGGGCAATCTCGACCTCTACGGCGGCGCCGGCCTGCTCGCGGCGGCGATGGCGGAGGCCGCGGGACCTGGCGTCAAGGTGTCGACGGTCGAGACCGAGGCCGCCGCGACCGATGACGCGTCCGAGAATCTGTCGGAGCTCGTGGGGGCGCTCGCCCACACGGCGCGGGTGGATCGCCACCTGGGTGAGCTGCTCAAGGCCTCGGCGCCGGTGCGGGATCGCCTGCGCCGCGGCACGGTCGTGCTGGATCCGCCGCGCTCGGGCGCCGGCGGCGGCGTGACCGGGCAGATCGCCGAGCTCGCGCCCGCGAACGTCGTGTACGTCGCGTGCGATCCCGTGGCGCTTGCGCGCGACACGAAGAGCCTGCGGGACGCCGGGTACGAGCTCACCGAGCTGCGGGCGTTCGACATCTTCCCGCACACACACCACTTCGAGTCGCTGGCGGTCTTCCAGCGCTAACCCCGCTGACCATTGCCGAAACTGCGCTCCATGTACCTCTTATCGCGGATACATCCCGCATGGAGCGCAGTTTCGGCAAGGTACGGGTAGGGCCGAAGGGCTAGCTGAGGGACGTGACGCGGATGAGGCCCGTCATCTCGGGGTGGATCGAGCAGTCGTAGAGGAAGTCGCCCTCCTCCTCGAAGAGGTGCGTGTAGCTGCCCTCGCGCATGAGCTCGCTCACGAAACTGCCGTCGCCCGCGACCACGTCGTGCTCCGCCGGGCCCTCGAACACCCAGCGCACGGCCTGGCCGGGCGCGATCGTCACCTGCTTCGGCTCGTACGCGTTGTCGAACGCGCGCACCGTCACCGCAGCCTTCACCTCGTCATCCGAGGGGACGACGTCCGGCTTCGTCGCGGCGCATCCCGCGAGCGCGCCGACGCCGACGATGCCCGCGAGCCCGGCAAGACCGCCGAGCAGTCGGCGGCGGCTCAGCGCGCCATTGGTCACCCCAGAGAACTGCGATCCCCGGTCAGACAAGGTTTCCTCCTCGTAGCGATGCGGGCTAGTAGCGATGTGGGCTAGTGGCGGTGCAGCGCGCGCGCCGCGTCGGTGATCGCCCCTGTCATCGACGGGTACACGGCGAACGCCGAGGCGACCTGGTCGACCGTGAGGCGGTGCTCGACGGCGAGCGCGAGCGAGAAGATGAGTTCGGACGCCCGGTGCGCGACGATCACGCCGCCGATCACGGTGCCGGATGCTTCCCACGCGAACAGCTTCACGAAGCCGTCGGTGAAGCCGATCATCTTCGCGCGCGGGTTGACGCTGAGCGGCACGGTGTGGCTGATCGCCTTCGCGACGTCCGAGGCGTCGGCGAGCGAGTGCTCGTTCCAGCCGACCGTCGCGATCTCGGGGTAGGTGAACACGTTCGCCGAGACGTTGCGGAGGTCGATCGGTCGCACGAAGTCGCCGAGCGCGTGCATGATCGCGGTGCGCCCCTGCATCGAGGCGACCGAGGCGAGCGGGAAGAAGTCGGTGCAGTCGCCCGCGGCGTAGATGGAGGGCACCGCAGTTCGGGCGACCTTGTTGACGCGCACATGCCCGCTCTCGGTGAGCTGCACGCCGGCCTCCTCCAGGCCGAGGCCCGCGGTGTTCGGCACCGATCCGACGGCCATGAGGCAGTGCGAGGCCTCGACCGTGCGGCCGTCCTCGAGTTCGACGAGCACGCCCTCCTCGGTGCGGGTCACGGTCTTGGCGCGCGACTTCGACATCACGTGCATGCCGAGGCGGGCGAACTCGCGCTCGATGACGGCCGCCGCGTCCGGATCCTCGCCCGGGAGCACCTGCTCACGGCTCGAAACGAGCGTCACCTCGGCGCCGAGGGTGCGGTACGCGTTCGCGAACTCCGCTCCCGTGACTCCGGATCCCACGACCACGAGGTGCTCCGGGATGGCCGGGAGGTTGTAGAGCTGCTTCCAGGTCAGGATCCGCTCGCCGTCCGGCTTCGCGGACTCGAGCTCGCGCGGGCTCGAGCCGACCGCGAGCACGATCGTGTCGGCCTCGATGCGGTCGAAGTCGGTGCCGCCGGATGCGGTCGAGACGAGCACGGCGCCCGGCCCGTCGAGCCGGCCCTCGCCCTGCACGACGCGCACGCCGGCGTCCTCGAGCGAGCGCAGCATGTCGACGGACTGCGCGCCCGCCATTGCGAGCAGGCGCTTGTTGACGGCCGCGAGGTTCACCGCAATCTCGGGCCGCACGGGCTTGCCGTGGCTGCCCGGCACGAAGGTCTGCACGCCGAGGCGCCCGGAGTCGCGCACGGCCTGCACGCCGCCTGCCGTCGCGATCAGGCTCTTCGAGGGGACCACATCGGTGAGCACCGCGGCCCCGCCAACGCCGGCGCGCTCGATGAGCGTCACATCCGCTCCGAGCTGAGCGCCCGCTAGTGCTGCCTCGTAGCCGCCGGGGCCACCACCGAGCACCGCGATCCGATGCTTCCGTTCATACGCCTTCGCCATGCGACCAGTTTAGTTGCCGCGCGCCCCGGATCGCCTCCCGGCCGCGCGACCGCTCCCGGCCCCGCGAAGTTGCGCGGACGAGTGCGGTCTGCAGAACGCCCTCAGCAGCCCCGGCCGCAGCCTGCGCCGTCGCCCGCGCAGCCGGGCCAGCGCCGCTCGAGCCTGCGCTCGAGCTTCTTCCAGTAGCTCTGCATGACGGAGCTGGTGCGCGCCCCCATCCAGAGCTCGATGTGCCGCACGTTCTCCGCATCGGCCCACAGCCACTCGTCGAACCAGGCCTCGACCGCCCCAGCGAGCGCCTCGCCGCGGCGGCGGCCGATCCCGGGGCGCGGGCTGGGCTCGCGCTGCTCCCGGCAGAGCCAGGTGACCCCGACCCCTTCCGGCGCCTCGACGGGCTCAACCTGAATCTCGGAGAAGACCTCGATAAACACGCGCCCGTAGGTTTCAGCTGGGAGACCGGCAAGCCACTCGCGCAGCGAGGGGAGGTCGGAGATGTCTCCTGCGGCGACCACGCAGTCGAGGCCCGCGGGGTCGACCACGGTGACAGCGTCAGGGCGCTCAGCGGGATCGAAGTCATTCACACCGCTAGCTTAGGCCATCCTTACCTACGTCGGGTGAATTCTCGGGAGACGGTCAGGCTGCCCCGCCCGGCGCGATCCCCGCGCGGGCCCGAATCGGCGCGCCGTGATCCCGATCCTGATCCCAAGCATATTCGACGATCAATAGGGTCACATTGCGGCCGGGTGCCTCGCGAGGCATCCGTCTCGGCCTATGATCGAGCGGCAAGGGGTAGTCCCCCGGCCGACCCGCCAGCGGGCCGGCGATGCTGCCGGATCCGGTGGCATCGGAGAACAACGACGTTGGAAGGACCGCCGCACATGACGAGGACCGAATCCCCCGAGCACGCCTCGGCGACCGAGCCTGCGAACGAGCGGCGCGACGCCGCGATCGCGGAGCTCGCAGGGATTCGGTCGGGGATCGGCGCGGCGACGGCAGGCGCGGAGGAGCTCAATATGGATGATCCCAGCTCCGATTACCGAGGCGAGCAGGGCGCCTACCCCGGAGGGGCCGCGGAGCCCACGACGGGCGCGCACACCTTCCCCCAGCTCACGAACGTGCGGGCGGCCGCCTCTTCGGGGGCCGCCCTTGAGCGCGATCCCGGTATGCCGGCGAGCACCTGGCGGCTCCGGAGCGACGCGTGGGAGTACCTGCGCTACTCCGTGAAGCGCCTCGCGCTCGGCAACGACGAGGACGAGTCGCTCGCCTCCGACGGCGAGATCTACCGCAACCTGCGCGCGCTCGAGACGATCGAGATGTACTGGGCCGGCTACGGCAAGCGCTACGTCGAGGCCGTGCGCGACGCGCTCGAGTCCGGCGACTACGCCGCGGCCCTCGACCGCATCGGCCGCGTCGTGAACCGGCTCCGCGGCGAGGCGACGCCCGACGAGCTCCGCGACGAGTTCCTCGACGAGCAGGAGCGCGCGGATCACGCGGCCGACGCGGATCTGCGCCCCCGCTTCGAGGTGCTCGTGCTCGACGAGACGACCGACGGGGACCGCGACGCGCTGCGCGTCGAGGTGCAGAAGCTGCGGAGCCCCGCCGACGCCTTCATCTACGAGTACGTCATCGTGCCCTCGGCGGACGACGCCGTCGCCGCCGTGCTCACGAACCCGAACATCCTCGCGGTCGTCGTGCGGCCCGGCTTCAGCGACCGCACGAAGCAGAAGCTGAGCCGGGATCTCCAGGAGACGATCCGGCTCGCGCGCGCCGAGGTGGCCCGCGGATCCGCCCCCGGCCGCTCATCCCTCGCGAGCGTGCAGCGCGTGCTCGGGATCGCCGACACGCTCGCCGCGATCCGCCCGGAGCTCGACCTCTACCTCATGGCCGGCGCGCACATCGAGGACCTCGCGGGCGCGCTGACCAGGCGTTTCCGCCGCGTCTTCCGGCGCGAGGACCAGCTCGAGCTGCACCTCTCGCTGCTCCGCCGCGTCTCGCACCTCTACGACACCCCGTTCTTCTCCGCGATCCAGGATCACGCGCGCCGCCCCGTCGGCGTCTTCCACGCGCTGCCCGTCGCCCGCGGCGGCTCGGTCGTCTCGTCGAAGTGGATCCGGGACCTCGCAGACTTCTACGGCCTGAACCTGCTGCTCGCCGAGACGAGCGCAACCTCGGGCGGGCTCGACTCGCTGCTCGCGCCCGTGCGCACGCTCAAGAAGGCGCAGGAGCTCGCGGCGCGCGCCTACGGCGCGAAGCACACGTTCTTCGTGACGAACGGCACCTCGACCGCGAACAAGATCGTGCACCAGGCGCTCGTCGCCCCGAACGACGTCGTGATGGTGGATCGCAACTGCCACAAGTCGCACCACCACGCCGTCATGCTGACGGGCGCGCGCCCCGCCTATCTCGAGGCGTACCCGCTCAACGACTTCGCGTTCTACGGCGCGGTGCCGCTCGACCGGATCAAGCAGCTCCTCCTCGACTACCGCGCGGCCGGCCGCCTCGACGAGGTGCGCATGATCACGCTCACGAACTGCACCTTCGACGGCATCGTCTACGACCCGGAGCGGGTCATGGCCGAGTGCCTCGCGATCAAGCCCGACCTCGTGTTCCTGTGGGACGAGGCGTGGTTCGCGTTCGCCGCCTTCCACCCCGTGACCAGGCGCCGCACGGCGATGGCCGCGGCGAAGAAGCTCGAGGACCGCTTCGCGACCGCGACGCACGCCGCCGCGTACCGCGCGCAGCAAGCGCGGCTCTTCGGCCCCGACGGCACGCCGGCCGACGACTCGGTCTGGCTGGAGGAGCGCCTGATCCCGTCGCCGAGCGCGCGGCTGCGCGTGTACGCGACCCAGTCGACGCACAAGACCCTCACGGCGCTTCGCCAGGGCTCGATGATTCACGTCTACGATCAGGACTGGAAGCGCGAGGCCGAGGAGCCGTTCCACGAGGCGTACATGACGCACACCTCGACCTCGCCGAACTACCAGATCCTGTCGTCGCTCGACATCGGCAGGCGGCAGGTCGAGCTCGAGGGCTTCGACCTCGTGCAGCGCCAGCTCGACCTCGCGACGAGCCTGTCTCAGGCCATCGCGCGCCACCCGCTGCTGCGCCGCACCTTCCGCGTGCTCACGGCGCACGACCTGATCCCGGTCGCGAACCGCGAGCGCGGCAGGCCGATGCCGCTGCGCGACGGGCTCTCGACCATGTGGGAGGCCTGGGCGAGCGACGAGTTCGTCATCGACCCCTCGCGCGTCACGATCGAGATCAGCCGCACGGGCGTCGACGGCGACACGTTCAAGCACGAGCACCTCATGGACCGCTACGGCATCCAGGTGAACAAGACGAGCCGCAACACGGTCCTGTTCATGACGAACATCGGCACCTCGCGCAGCGCGATCGCCTACCTCATCGAGGTGCTCGTGAAGCTCGCCGAGCGCTTCGAGGAGGCGCGGGCGCAGCAGGATCCCGACATCGATCTCCCCGATGAGGAGCCGATGCCCCCGCTGCCCGACTTCAGCGCGTTCTCCCCGAGCTTCGCAAGCGACGGCGGCGCGGAGAATCTGCCGGACGGCGACATGCGCGCCGCCTTCTTCCTCGGCCAGAAGCGCGGCGCCGTGGAGCACGTGCGGCACGCCGAGCTCCGCGAGCGCGTCGCCGCCGGCGAGCGCCCGGTCTCGGCCGGCTTCGTGACGCCCTACCCGCCCGGCTTCCCCGTGCTCGTGCCCGGCCAGCTCATCACTGCCGAGGTGCTCGACTTCATGGCCGTGCTCGACACGCGCGAGATCCACGGCTACGACCCGCGCCGCGGGTACCGGATCCTGAAGCAGGACTAGGGCGCGCCGCCATATGCTGGTGGCATGACGAACGAGACGGATCCGGCAGCACTCGCACAGGAGGCGGCCGCGGCGATCGCACGCCTCACCGGGGTCGCGCAGCACGACATCGGGCTCACGCTCGGGAGCGGCTGGGGCAAGGCCGCCGACGTGATCGGCGAGACGGTCGCCGTGGTCCCCGCCGAGGAGGTGCCCGGCTTCCACGCCTCGGGCGTGCCAGGCCACTCGGGCACGCTCCGCTCGATCCGGCTCGCGAACGGCAAGCACGTGCTCGTGATCGGGGCGCGCACCCACTTCTACGAGGGGCGCGGCGTGCGCGCGGTCGTGCACGGCGTGCGCACCGCGGCGGCGGCTGGCGCCGGGATCATGGTCCTCACGAACGGCGCCGGCGGCGTCGACCCGGCATTCGGCGCGGGCGAGCCCGTGCTCATCTCCGACCACATCAACCTGACCGCGACCTCCCCCATCGAGGGCGCGCACTTCGTCGACCTCACCGACCTCTACGCCTCGCGGCTGCGCGACCTCGCGCGCGCCGAGGAGCCAGCCCTGCAGGAGGGCGTCTACGTGCAGCTCCCCGGCCCGCACTACGAGACGCCGGCCGAGGTGCGCTACCTCCGCACGATCGGCGGGCAGATCGTCGGCATGTCGACGGCGCTCGAGGCGATCGCCGCGCGGGAGGCCGGGATGGAGATCCTGGGCCTCTCGCTCATCACGAACCCGGCCGCCGGCATCGGCGAGGACCCGCTCGACCACGCCGAGGTGCTCGAGGCGGGCCGCGCCGCCGAGCCCCGCCTCGCCGAGCTACTCACGCGGGTCGTCGGCCGGCTGTAGCGGCGCGGCCGGATCCGGATCCGGATCCGGGCCCCGCGTCCGGCCGGGATCCGGGCCCCGGATCCCCGGCTACGCCTCGTGGACGATGCGCCCCTCGACGACCGTCAGCGCGATGGGCAGCTCCGGCAGCTCGTCTGGCGTCGCCTCGACGGGGTCGGCGCCCCACACCGTGAGGTCGGCGACGGCGCCCTCGCGGAGCTCGCCGCGGTCCGCGTGCCCGCGGGCGCGCGCCGGCCACAGCGTGTACGCGAGCAGGGCCTCCTCGCCCGTGAGGCACTGCTCGGGCTCGAAGACGGGCGCGGCCGGATCTCCCGGCGTGTGCCGCCCGCGCGCCCAAGCCATGCCGAGCCGCGGGTCGTACTGCGCGACCGGCCAGTCCGAGCCGAGCGTCAGGGTGACCCCGGCGTCCATCACGTCGCGCACGCGGTAGCCCGTCGCGTCGCGGCCGGGGCCGAGGCGGACAGCCCAGTTGTCGCTGCGGTCGCCCGCGCGCCACTGCATGTGCAGGGGCTGCATCGAGGCCGTGATCCCGGAGCCGCGGAGCTGCTCGACGTCGGAGTCCGCGAGCACCTCGAGGTGCTCGATCGAGTGGAACGGCAGGGCGTCGCGCGCGGGCAGCGTCGCGTAGACGTCGAGCACGCGGCTCACGGCGTAGTCGCCCACGGCGTGCGTCGCGATGAGCATGCCCGCGTCGTGGTAGGCGCGCACGACCTCGGCGTAGCGATCCCACGACGGCCAGAATGCGGCGCGGCCGTCGCCGCACGCGTCGACCGTGTGCAACCAGGCCGTGCCCGTGTCGATCACGCCGTCGCTGAAGAGCTTGATCGCGCCGGTCTGCCAGAGGCGCCCGGCGCGATCCTTGCCCGCGATCACGCGTGCGACATCCTCATCGGTGTCGCCGACGGCGTGCCAGTGGTGCACGGTGACGCGGTGATCCAGCTCCCCACGCTCCTCGAGCTCGGCGAGCAGCTCGACCGTCTCGTCCTTGCCGTCCATGATCGCGCCGCCGGTGAGCCCCACGGATGCGAGGGTCCGGAACATGTCGCGCAGCGCGTCGCGCTCCTCCCCGTGCGAGCGCGTCGGGGCCGCCGCGAAGAGCAGCTGATAGGCGGTCGGCTCGCGGAGTTCGCCCGTCGGCGTGCCGTCCGCGTCGACCACGATCTCGCTCGCGTCGGCGAACTCGCGCGCCCCCGTGATGCCGGCGGCGGCGAGCGCCGGCGCCGTGCCGAGCGCCGTGTGCAGGTCGTAGCAGATGAGCGCGACGGGGCGGCCCGGCGCGGCGTCGGCGAGCACGTCGCCGCGCATGCCGGTCTCCTCGAACGGCTCGTACTCGAGGTTCCAGCCGCGCAGCCACGCCCCCTCGGGGAGCTCGGCGTGCGCCGCGGCGAGCGCGGCACGGATCTCCTCGATCGTGCCGAGCCCGCCGAGATCGACGCCCGCCGTGACGTCGGCGGCCCAGTGCGGGTGCGTGTGGGAGTCGAAGAGGCCGGGGGTCACGGTCGCGCCGCCGAGATCCCGCACGGGAATCCCGGCCGCGTCAGCTGCCTCCCGGATCTCCTCGTCGGAGCCGAGGGCCGCGATCCGGCCGCCCCGCACGAGGAGCGCGGTGGCTCCGGTGGGTTCCGCCGTATTCGTGCGCAGCCTGCCGCCGATGAGTGCGAGGTCGCCGCTGGGCACGAGGTCGCCGCCGTTCGTCATGTCTTCTTCCCCTTCTCCCGCGGGCCCGGGCGCGCCGGATCCCGCATCCGCTGTTCAGGCGAGTGATCGCCTAATCGTCGATCGTCGTGAAGTGCTTGCGGAGCGGCTCGTGGACCACCCAGGCGCCCTCCCAGCCCGACGGCATGACCATGACGTCGCCCGGGCCGAACTCCTCGGGATCCTGCCCCTCCACCTCGATGGTGACACGTCCCGACAGGATCGTGCAGATCTCCGTGTACCCATCGCGGCGCGCCGTGAAGGTTCCGGGGGTGCACTCCCAGAGCCCCGTCGCGATGCGGCCGGACTGGTAGGCGGTCACCGACGCCTCGGTGAGGCCCTCGGTGACGGCCGTGGGCTTCGGCTGGTGCGCCCCGAGATCGGCGTTCGCGGTGTCGTGGACGGCGTGGGTGAGAATCTCGCTCATTGATAACTCCTTTGTGCTGGCGAGTGGAATTGCGGCGCGGGATCCGGCTCCGGATCCCGCGCCTGATGAAGATGAGGCTTGGCCGTGCCGTGCCGGCGCGTACCTAGCCGCGGCCCGTAATGACGTCGGCGACGTGCGCGATCGGCGACGTCTTCTCGCGGCCGGCGAGCTCCGTGCGATCGGCGATGCCATAGGCCGCGTAGAGGCCCTTCGTCGCGATCCAGCGCAGCGGCTCCGGCTCCCACTTGCGCACGCGGTGGTTCACCCACGGCAGCTTCGTGATGTCGGTGTCGTTGCCCAGGATCAGGTCGGCGATCGTGCGGCCGGCGAGGTTCGTCGAGGTGACGCCCGTGCCGACGTAGCCGCCGCCCCAGGCGATCCCGGTGGCGCGGTCGAGGCCCACGGTCGCCGCCCAGTCGCGGGGCACGCCGAGCACGCCGGACCAGACGTGGTCGACGGCCGCGCCCTTCGTGGCCGGGAAGAAGCGGTGCAGGATCTCGCTCAGCGTGTCGACCGTGACGGCGGGGGTCTCCCCGTCGGTGTCGGTCTTCGAACCGAACTTGTAGGGCACGCCGCGGCCACCGATCGCGATCCGGTCGTCCGCCGTGCGCTGCGCATACATGTAGACGTGCGCGAAATCGCCGAGCACCTCGCCCTTGCTCCAGTTCAGCTCGTCCCACACGGCCTGCGAGAGCGGCTCGGTCGCGATGAGCGAGGAGTTCATGGGGAGCCAGAGGCGGTGCAGGCCCTTGAGGTTCGCAGTGAAGCCTTCGGTCGCGCGGACCACGTACTGCGCCGAGACGGTGCCGTGGGTCGTGACGACGCGGTGCGGCAGGATCTCGACGGCGCGCGTGCGCTCGTAGATCTCAACCCCGAGGCGCTCAACGGCGTCGGCGAGACCCGCCGCGAGCTTCGCGGGCTGGATCCGCGCGCTGTGCGGATGCCAGACGGCGGCGCGCGTGTTCGCGACGTTGATCTTCGCCTTCGCCTCGGGGGCCTCGAGCAACTGGAGATCCGCGCTCTTCCAGGTCTGCTCGGCGGCGGCGAACGCCCTGATCCGGGCCTCCTGCGCCGGCGTGTAGGCGACGTTGAACTCGCCGCCCTTCTTGATGTCGGCGTCGATGCCCTCGGCCGCGGCGACGCGGATGACCTCGTCGACCGTGTCGTTCATCGCGACCTGGAAGTGCTCGGCGGCGTCGCGGCCGTGGCCCTTCACGTATTGCTCGCGGCCACCCGTGATGGCGTTCGTGAGCCAGCCGCCGTTCCGGCCAGAGGCCCCGTAGCCCGCGTGTTTCTGCTCGATCACCACGACCTTCAGCGAGGGTCGCGCCTGCTTCAGGTAGTAGGCGGTCCAGAGGCCCGTGTAGCCGGCGCCCACGATCGCGACGTCTGCCGTGAGGTCGCCCGGGAGTTCGGGTCGTGTCTTCGGGGCGCCGATCTGCTGCCACCAGTGCGACACGTTGCCGTTAATCATCGTTCTTCCTGTTCTCTTGCGGTTTCCCCCGGTCAGGAGGAAGTCTCTGGCGCGATCGCGTGGGGCGTCGCGTCGGGCGTCGGCGGGCTGTTGATCCAGAGCACCGCCGCGGGCGCCGCCGACTCGTTGACGACCCGGTGCGGGGTCGTGCTCAGGTACTCGATCGAGTCGTCGGTGCGCATCGTGTACCGCTCGTCGCCGAGCTCGAGCACGATCTCGCCCTCGGTCACGATGAACATCTCCTGCGAGTTGCCGTGCACGTAGGGATCCGCACCCGTATTGCCTCCCGGCTCGAAGCGGCCAGCGTAGACCTCCAGGTTGCCGAGCGGCGGCAGGGAGAGCACGAACTTCTCGGCGCCGTCGAGCGGGAGGAGGGGGCGATCCTCGGCGCGGAGCACGCCGCGCGTGTGCGCCGCCGAGTCGTCGAGGAGCTGAATCGGGGAGACGCCGAGCGCCGCAGCGATCTTGCGGAGGGAGGCGATGCTCGCGTTCGTGCGGCCGTTCTCGAGCTGGCTGAGGAAGCTGGAGCTCACGCCGGAGGCGGCCGCGGCCGCGCGGAGGCTCATGCCGCGGAGCTGGCGAAACGCGGTGATCCTGGCGCCGAGCTCGCGCTCGGCCTCGTCGGGTTCGACTACCCCCACCGGTTCCCCCGTTCCTCTTCGAACGACTGCCGGCGGTGCGCGGCAGCCCTGTCGCGGCCACTGAACGAAGTGTTCAGTGGCGTGATCCCCACTGTACAGTGAGCGCGGGATCGCCGCAATCCCTTGCGCTCCGGGAGCTCCGGGGGCGTATCATGGCCTGATTCCGCCACAAGCGGAGCCGCCCGATGTCGCGCACCCGAGCCCGACACGGGGTCTGGTGTGTGCACCCACGTTCATCGACAACGAAAGTCTCCCCGTGTCAGCCTCACGCACCGCGTCGACCACCGACGCCCCGACGACGACCACCGCACCGCGCAACTCCCCCGCCCGCGTGGTGCTCGCAAGCCTCATCGGCACGACGATCGAGTTCTACGACTTCTACGTCTACGCCACCGCGGCCGTCCTCGTCTTCCCCCACCTCTTCTTCCCCTCCGACAACGAGACGACGGCGCTCCTCGCCTCGTTCGCAACATTCGGCGCCGCGATGCTCGCGCGCCCCGTCGGCGCCGTCTTCTTCGGGCACCTCGGCGACCGGCTCGGCCGCAAGACCACGCTCGTCGCCTCGCTCCTCACGATGGGCATCGCGACCTTCCTCATCGGCGTGCTGCCGACGCACGCGATGGTCGGCGCCTGGGCCGCGGTCCTGCTGCTCATCATGCGCCTCGTGCAGGGCTTCGCGATCGGCGGCGAGTGGTCGGGGGCCGCGCTCGTCGCGACCGAGAACGCGCCGAAGGGCAAGCGCGCCTGGTACGGCACCTTCCCGCAGCTCGGCGCCCCGCTCGGCTTCATCATCGCGAACATGCTGTTCTACGTGATCAACCTCGCGCTCGCCGATCCGGCGGCGCCCGGGCAGCCGTCCGCGGCGTTCCTCGACTGGGGCTGGCGGATCCCGTTCCTCTTCTCGGCCGTCATGGTGATCGTGGGCCTCTGGGTCCGCCTCAAGCTCGTCGAGTCGAACGCGTTCGAGCACGCGAAGCAGGCGGGAGGCGTGAAGCGCATGCCGCTCGCCGAGGCGTTCAAGCACCACTGGAAGGCCCTGATCCTGGGCACCCTCGCGATGCTCGCGACGTACGTGCTGTTCTACCTGATGACCTCGTACACGCTGACCTACGGCACGCGGCCCACCGACGCCGACGTGCCCGGCGCCGGGTACACGTACAACTCGTTCATCCTGATGCTCGTGTTCGGCGTCGTGTTTTTCGGCATCTTCACGCTCGTCTCGGGCCCGCTCGCCGACCGCTTCGGCCGCCGCAGGAGCCTGCTCGTCGTGACGGCCGCGATCGCGGTCTTCGGCTTCCTGTTCGTGCCGCTGCTCGGCGGCGGCAGCACGCCGCTCGTCATGTTCTTCCTCGCCCTCGGTTTCACCCTGATGGGGCTGACCTTCGGGCCGATGGGCGCGTTCCTGCCGGAGATGTTCCCCACCAACGTGCGGTACACCGGCTCGGCGGTCGCCTACAACGTGTCCTCGATCCTGGGCGCGGCGCTCGCGCCGATCATCGCGGTCTGGCTGTGGACGGTGGCCGATGGCAGCCCGTTCTGGGTGGGCATCTACCTGACGGGCGCAGCGCTCATCACCTTCGTCTCGCTCCTCCTCACCCGCGAGACGAAGGACGTCGACATCGAGGCGTAGGGCGCTTCGCCCCGCTCCGGTGCCGGCATTGAGTTGACCCAAACTGACGCCTAATCGGCTCCAGGCGTCACTTTCGGTCAACTCAACACCGCCTACGGCCGAAAGGCCCCACCACCCGCGCCCTCGCCCCAAAGAGTTGACGCAAACTGACGCATAATCGGCTCCAGGCGTCACTTTGGGTCAACTCAGGCGGGGGTGCTGTCAACCCCGCGCCGGTGCTCCGGATCCGGCGCCGGATCCGCCCCGCCGCCGCGGCTCCACCCCAAACAGTTGACCCAAACTGACGCAAAAGTGGCTTTAGGCGTCAGTTTGGGTCAACTCAACCGGGGGGGCGGCGGCGAGGCCGGGGCGGCGGGCCGGGGCGGCGGGGCCGGCGGCGGCGAGCCGCCGCCCCCTACGTCGTCGACTCGCCGGCCTCGCCGGTGTCGACGAGGAGCACGCCCGCGCGCACGCGCCACGACATGAGCGCCGGCTCGCCGAGCTCGAACGGCATCGCCTCGTGCGAGAGCCGCACCGTGCCGTCGCTGCCGTCGGGCAGCCGCACCGTGTAGCGGCGCGACGACCCGAGGTAGGTGACGTCGACAATCTCGACCGGGATCTGGTTCTCGCCCTCGGGAACCGTCGACCCCATCGGGTGCAGGCGCAGGTTCTCGGGCCGGATCAGGATCGCGAGGTCCTCGTGGATCGACTGGCCGTCGGCGACGACGCGGTGCCCCGCGACCTCGATCGCGGTCCGGGTCTCCCCGTCGGCGACGCCCTTACCGAGAAGCACCGTCGACTCCCCGAGGAAGCGGCCGACGAACAGGGTCTGCGGCGCCTCGTAGAGGTCCTCCGAGGTGCCGACCTGCTCGATCTTGCCGTTGTTGAAGACCGCGATGCGGTCCGACATCGACAGCGCCTCCTCCTGGTCGTGCGTCACATAGACGAACGTGGAGCCGACCTCGCGGTGGATGCGCTTGATCTCCGCCTGCAGCCACTCGCGCAGCTTCTTGTCGAGCGCGCCGAGCGGCTCGTCCATGAGGAGCACGCGCGGCTCGTAGACGAGCGCGCGGGCGAGGGCGACGCGCTGCTGCTGCCCACCCGAGAGCTCCGACGGGTAGCGATCCCCGTACTCGCCCATGCGCACCATCGCGAGCGCGTCGCGCACCATGCGCTGCTGCTCCGCCTTACCGATCTTGCGGCGCTGCAGCGGGTAGGCGATGTTCTCCGCGACCGTCTTGTGCGGGAACAGGGCATAGTTCTGGAACACCATACCGATGTCGCGCTTGTGCGGCGGCAGCTTCGCGACGGGCTTGCCGTAGATGTGGAGCAGCCCCTCCGTGACGGAGGTGAAGCCCGCGATCATGTTGAGCGTCGTCGTCTTGCCTGAGCCGGACGGCCCGAGGAACGTCATGAACTCGCCCGGCTCGATCGTGAGGTCGATCCGGTCGACCACGGCCTTGTCGCCGTAGCGCTTCGTCACCTCGGTGAGGCTGATGCCGGCCTCGTTGATCTCGGAGATCGCCGTCGTGTTCAGGCCCTCGGCGCGGAGCTCCTTTTCGTGTTCCTCGGGGAGCGGGATGTCGTTGTGGGATATCGAGTTCACGCTGCGACTCGCTTTCTCTTCCTGGAGGCGAACTGGGCGGTGAGCATCACGACCACGGAGGTTACCATCGTGATCACCGCGACCGCCGCAACGGTGGGGTCATTGGTCTGGGTCACGCTGTTGAAGATCTTCACCGGCAGCGTCTGGAGCGACGGCGACTGAATGAAGAGCGACAGGATGACCTCGTCGAAGGAGGTGACGAACGCGAACAGCGCGCCCGCCGTCACGCCGGGCGCGATGAGCGGCAGCGTGATGGAGAAGAAGGTGCGGAGCTTGCCGGCGCCGAGCGACGCCGACGCCTGTTCGAGCCGCGGATCGAGGCCCTGCAGCGACGCCATCACGTTCGTGATGACGAGCGGCAGCGACACGATCGTGTGCGCGAGCACGAATCCCGGCAGGGTGCCGAGCAGGTTCATGCGCAGGAACAGGGAGTACAGGCCGACCGCGAGCACGATCCCCGGCACGATGAGCGGCAGGAGGAAGTAGCCCTCCATGAGCCCCTTGCCGCGGAACTTCACCTTCGACAGGCCGAGCGCCGCCATCACGCCGACGGCGGTCGCCACGATCATCGTGATCACGGCCACCTGCAGCGAGTTGAACAGGGCTTTCAGCCAGGTCGGGTCGGTGACGAAGTTCTCGTACCAGCGGGTCGAGAAGCCCTTCGGCGGGAAGTTGAACGAGGAGGCCTCGTTGAACGACATCGGCACGATCACGAGCGTCGGCAGCACGAGCCAGATGATGATGATGACGGCGAAGACGCCGAGCAGTCTCTTCAGGGTCATTTCTCCACCCCCGGGAACAGGCTGCCGCCCTTATTGATGCGCGACACGAGCACCAGGATCAGGATCGTCGAGACCAGCAGGAAGACGCCGAGCGCGGTGCCCTGACCCCACATGAGGAAGACGCTGATCTGCTGCTGGATCAGGGCAGAGACCATGATCTCCTTCGAGGATCCGAGCAGCGCGGGGATGATGTAGAAGCCGAGGCCGAGAATGAACACCGTCACCCCGCCCGAGAAGATCCCGGGCTTCGACAGCGGCAGGTACACCGTGAAGAACGCTGTGATCGGCTTCGCGCCGAGGTTCGACGCCGCGGGCAGGAGCCGCTTGTCGATCTTCGCCATCGCCGAGTACAGCGGCAGCACCATGAACGGCAGGAGCACCTGCGACATGCCGAGCGCCACACCGAACGTCGTGCGGATGAGCGGCACGGGCCCGATCCCGAACCACGCCTCGAGCAGGCCGTTGATGGGGCCGGTGTCCTGCAGCAGCACCATCCAGGCGAGCGTGCGGACCAGGATCGACGTCCACAGCGGCAGCATGACGAACAGTTGGAGCACGTTGCGCGTGCGATCCGACACGATCGTCATGAGGTAGGCGTAGGGGTACGCGAGCACGAGGCACACGACGGTCACGAGCAGCGCGGTGCCGAAGGTGCGCCCCACGACGGCGATGTTCGCCTCGGTCGTGAAGAGCCACACGTAGTTCTGCACGCCGGGCTTCGGATCCGTCACCGAACGGATGAAGACGTCGACGAGCGGCGCGAGGAAGAACAGGGAGATGATGACGAACGCCGGGACCAACAGCAGAAGCGGGCGCCAGTTCTTCGGCCCCCGCTTCGGCTGCTGTCCGCCGTCCGCACCGGGGGCCTCGAGGCCCCCGGTGACAGTCGACTGGGTCATTGCGATCCCTAGTTACCCGTCGCCCAGCCGGCCCAGGCTGCGGCGAGCGCGTCGTAGTTCTCGACCCAGAAGTCGACGTTCGGGGCGATGCCCGTGTCGAGGTGCTCGGTCGTCATCCACTTCGCGAGGGTGTCGTCGAGGTTCGGCTTCGCGTCGACGTTGACCCCGCCGTACGAGGTGAGCTCGGTCATCTTGGCCTGCTGCTCGGCGCCGAGCGA
Organism: Leucobacter luti; assembly: GCF_050310065.1. Taxonomy (GTDB): domain Bacteria; phylum Actinomycetota; class Actinomycetes; order Actinomycetales; family Microbacteriaceae; genus Leucobacter; species Leucobacter luti_B. The sequence goes on from NZ_CP190007.1 coordinate 3,040,740, forward strand.
GTAGTTGACCGCCGCGAAGGCCGCGTCCTTGTCCTTGACGCCCTTCGGGATGCCGTTCGAGTCGACCATGATCATCCACTCGTCCCACATGGGGGCGACGGGGGCGCCAGCGGCGGCGGCACCGTAGCCGCGACCCGACCACACGAGGCCCATGACGGCCTCACCCGCCTCGAGCTGCTGCTGAGCCTGCGCGCCGGTGGTCCAGCCGATGACGTTGTCGCCGAGGTCCTTGTACATGTCGAAGGCGCCCTCGATGTCATCGACCTTGAGGTTCTTGACGTCCTTGCCCTGCGCCGTGAGCGCGAACTCGACGGTCTGCGGGTCGACGTAGGTCGACTGGCTGACGGTGCGCTTGCCGGGGAACTTCTTCGTGTCGAAGAAGTCGGCCGCGCTCGTCGGCGGGTTGTCGCCGAACTTCTCGGTGTTGTAGACGACCACGAGGCCGTAGAGGATCTGCGGGACCATGCACTTGTCGGTGATGGTGCCCTCGGGGACCTTCGACGTGTCGACCTTCGACATGTCGTACTCCTCGTAGAGGGTGCCGCAGCCGCGGGCGGTGTCGAACTGGGTCGTGTTGACGATGTCCCAGGAGACGTTGCCGCTGTCGACCATGGCCTTCAACTTGCCTGCGTCGAAGGCGTCCTGGTTGAAGGTCGCGCCCGAGGCCTTGGCGAAGGGGTTCCAGAGGGCCTCGGTCTGGCCGTCCTGGAAGATGCCGCCGGATCCGGCGAAGGTGAGCGTGACGCCCTTGAGCGCGCCCTCCTTGATCTCGCCTGCGACGGGCTTGCCGAGGTCGTGCTCGGGCGCGGGTTCGGAGGATCCACCGCCCCCGCTGCAGCCGATCAGGGTCAGAGCCAGCGCGGCGGCGCCCGCGACGGCGGCAAGGCCCCGGCGGGACCTGGAGTTCTTCAGCATCGGTGTTACTCCCTCACATCAGTGTGATCTCAGTCCCCGCCGCCTCACCCTGCGATCCGACGCGTATCGTTCGGCTCGTCTCGGGCTCGGGCATCCTTGCCGCGTGCTGCGGGGACGTCCACAAGCTACCAAGCGGCCGAAAGCGGGGGCCCGCCGAGTTACCCAGTCGTTACCGTGGGGGCCGAAGTTCGTATGTTCGTCCGGGTCGAGGGGGCGTCCCGGTACGAATGTATGAACCCGGAGCAAAGCCCGCCATCTCACCCTACGATGGGCGCGAGGGATCCGCCACCGCGATCGACCAGCTCGCCCAACGAAGCGCCTGAGAGGGACACCACCGTGAAGATCATTGTCATCGGAGCCGGCCTTGCCGGGCTGACCGCCGCCTGGGAGTTCGACAAGGCTGGGCACGATGTCACCGTGCTCGAGGCGCGGGATCGCGTCGGCGGCCGCACCTGGTCGGAGAAGCTCGGCAACGGGCAGTGGACCGAGCGCGGCGGCGAGTACATCTTCCCCACCGAATTCCCGATCCGGAGGCTCGCGGCGGAGATCGGCGTGCCGATCATGTCGCACAACGTGCGCTACGGCCGCCGCACCGTGAACGGCCGGATCATCTCCTTCGCGGAGCTCGACGAGACGGGGGCGCGCGTCAGAGGGACGCTCGCGCAGATGCTCGCGGACGGCGAGACGGGCGTGTCGCTCGAGCGCGCCTTCGAGGCGGCGCTCGGCGAGGGCTACCGCCTCGATCCCGTCTACCGCCGCACGACGACCTCGGCCGCGGCGGATCCGAGTCGCGTGAGCGCCGAGGCCGTGCTGCTGCACGAGTCGTCCACGGCCGGCGGCTACATCGAGGACGGCGGCCGCTTCGTCGAGGGCAACCAGTCGCTCTCGCTCGCGATCGCCGCCCTGCTCGGCGGCAAGATCCGGCTCGAGAGCCCCGTCGCGAGGGTCGAGCAGTCGGCCGCCGGGGTGCGCGTCGAGCTGAGCGACGGCACGGCGCTCGAGGGCGACGCCGCGGTCGTCTCCGTCCCGCTGCCCGTGCTACGCGAGCTGGAGCTCGGCTTCGACCTGCCCGAGGCGCAGCAGCGCGCGCTCGACCACCGCTTCATGGGGGTCGCGGCGAAGCTCGGCGTGCCGTTCACGCGCGTCGACGCCGACACCGCGCTGCAGAATCCGGATCACACCTGGTGGTCCTGGCGATCGTTGTCGATCGACGGCGTCGACCGGATCCCGGCACTCTCGAGCTTCGCCGGCGGCCCGTTCGCGCTCGAGGCGCTCCGCGTGAGCGAGGGCCCGGACGGCTGGGTGCGCGCGCTTCGCGACATGCGGCCCGAGCTCGAGATCGACGGCGACGTGCTGCTTACAACCTGGGAGGACGATCCCTGGGCCCGCGGCTCCTACAGCGCGCCGGGCATCGAATGGAGCGCGGCCGATGCCGACGCGTTCGACGTCTCGGCCGGCCGCGTCGCGATCGCGGGCGAGCACACTGGCCTCGCCCAGTCGCTCTCGGGCGCGGTCGCCTCGGGCTACCGCGCCGTCGCCGCGCTGAACCGCGAGCTCGGCCTCTGAGCCGGCGAGCGAGCGAGCGGCTCGGGATCCAGATCAGGCCAGCATTTGCGACGCGGGCGGCCGCCGCGTCGCAGGTTTAGGCTGGTGCCATGTCCGGCTTCACCGTGCGATCGCTGCTCGATGATCCCGCGGTCAAGACCCGCTCGCTCGTGCCGGGCGTCGGCGAGGACCGCAGGATCTCGTGGGCGCACGTCTCCGAGCTGCCGGACCCGTGGCGCTGGATCGGGGCGGACGCGCTCGTCATGACGACGGGGCTTGCGGTGCCCGAGGACGCCGCTGACCAGGCGGCCTACTACGAGGGCATGCACCGGGCGGGGATCGCAGCCGTCACGATCGGCGCGCAGATGTCCGCTCCCCCGCTCGCCGAGTCGGCGTTCGCGCACGCCGCAAAGATCGGCTTTCCGGTGCTCGAGACCGCGTACGAGGTGCCCTACATCGTGCTCGCGACCGCGGTCGCCGAGGCCGCCGAGCGCGAGCGGACCCAGCGGATCCGCCTGACCGAGCGGATGTACGGCGCGCTCCGCGCCCACGCTGACGCCGACGGCGTCACCCCGCTGCTCGCCGAGCTCGGCGAAATCCTGGGCGGCGAGGTGTCGCTCGCCGGTCGCGACGAGCGGGCCGGCGCCGAGCCCGGGCGGATCGACCGGGTACTCACGGGGCATGCCGGCGACGAGCCCGATGCGGCGGCCGACCCCGGATCCGGGTCCGGATCAGGATCCGGATCAGGATCCGGCTCCGCCCGCCGGAGCTTCCAGACCCCGCTCCTCACGCTCGGCCGGCCGACGCTCCGCTTTACCTTCGACGGCCCAGCGGCCCCCGAGCCGTCGCTCCTGCAGCACGCCGCCGGCATCGTGACGAGCGCGCTCTCGGTGCAGCAGGCCGCCCGCCACAGTGAGTGGATGTACGGCTCGATCCTGCTCGCGAACCTCATCGACGGCACCGTGCCGCTCGAGTTCGCGAGCGAGCACCTCGCCGCGCGCGGCATCGTCGCGCCGCTCGTGATGTGCGTCACGGCGAGCGTCGTCGGCGGCGGCACGCTCGAGGCGGCCCAGCTCGCGCTCGCGACCGCGAACGTCCCCTCGCTCATGACGATCAAGGACGGGCAGCTCGTGCTGCTCGTGGGATCCAGCCCTGATCTCGCCCTCCCGCTCCGCGCGATCGCCGGCCGCAGCGGCACCGTCGGCGTGAGTGCGCCCTTCGGCGGCCTCGGCGGCGTGCACGGCGCGCTCAGTCAGGCCGAAATCGCGCTCGCCCAGGCGGGCGACGGCGCGGGCGTGACGCACTTCGGCTCGGCGGGCGCAGGGTCGCTCTTCCTGCCGCGCGAGCCCGGGCAGCTCCGGGCGATCGCCGGCCAGGTGCTCGGCCCGCTGCAGGTGTACGAGCGCCGCCGCGGCACGCCGCTCGTGCACACGCTGCGGGTGTTCCTCGAGGAGAACCGCAGCTGGGTGCGCGCGGCCGAGCGGCTCTTCATCCACCGGCAGACGCTCGTCGCGCGCATCGCGCGGATCGAGGCGGTCACAGGGCGCGACCTCAACAGCATGGAGGACGCCGCGGAGTGCTGGCTCGCGATCCGCGCTGCGATCGCGGCCGGCGAGCTCGACTCGGGGCCGGGGGTCGGGTCAGGATCCTGATCCGGCCGCCGTACAAACGTATGACCGGCGGCCCGGCACGCGACACCCGGTCGGTTGCCGAGGCGGCTTGCCCCTGCATACGCTGAAGCGATGCGAGCGCTGGGGATCCCGCGCCGGCTTGAAGGTTCACAGGTTCGAAGGAGACCCACATGACTGAGACCACCGGGAATGCCGGGATTGCCGGGGCTACCGCGCCTGGCGGCGGCAAGCGGGAGTACGACGTCGTCGTCATCGGGGCGGGCTTCGCCGGGCTCGTGGCCGCACGCGAGCTCGCGCACGCCGGCCGCTCGGTGCTCGTGCTCGAGGCGCGGGACCGCGTCGGCGGCCGCACCTGGACGGACCGCCGCATGGGCCACGACCTCGAGCTTGGCGGCACCTGGGTGCACTGGGTGCAGCCCCACACCTGGGCGGAGATGACCCGATACGGCCGCGAAATCGTGCGCAGCCCGAAGGCCGAGGAGGCGTACTGGCTCGGCGCGGGCGGCGCGCCCAGGACGGGCGACCTCGACGCGTTCATGGCCGTGATCGACGAGGGGCAGCAGCTCCTCGTCGACGACGTGCGCGAGGTCATGCCGCGCGGGGTCGCGCCGCTCGACGGCGGGATCGCGGGCCTCGACGGGCTGTCGATCCAGGATCGCTTCGACGCGCTCGGGCTCGACGAGGAGGCGCGCGCCGCCAACGAGTCCGTCTGGGTTGGGCACGTGAACGCGCCGCTTGATCAGGTCGGAATCTCGAGCGCCTACCGCTGGGTGGCCGCCACGGGCGGGCACTGGCAGCTCATGCACGAGGCCTCGGCGACGTACCGGGTCGTCGGCGGCATGTCGGCGTGGACCGCGGCGATCGCGGCGGACGTCCCCGCGGAGATCCGGCTCGGCACGACCGTGACCGCGGTGACGCAGGATGCCTCAGGCTGCGTCGTCGAAACGGCGGACGGCGAGCGGATCCGCGCCGCGCGCGTCGTGTCGACGCTGCCCATCAACGCGATCTCCGGGATCCGCTTCACGCCCGAGCTGCCCGAGGTGTGGCGGCGCGCCGCCGCCGAGACGGTCGCGTCGCAGGGCACCAAGGTGTGGATCAAGGTGCGGGGCGAGATCCCGCGCTTCTTCGCCTACGGCACGCAGCAGCACCCCATCTCGGTGTTGAAGAGTGAGTACCCCGGCGTCGACGACGACGGCACCCCGCACACCATCCTCGTGGGCTTTGGTCCCGATCACACACGGATCGACGTCGAGGACCTCGCGCAGGTGCAGGCCGCGGTCGACGCCGTGCGCCCCGGACTCGAGGTCGTCGAGGTGACGGCGCACGACTGGATGAAAGACCCGCTCTCGGGCAACACCTGGATGACGCACCGCCCCGGCCAGCTCACGCGCGACCTCTCCGAGCTGCAGGAACCCGCGGGCCGCGTGCACTTCGCGACGACCGACAACGCGAACCTCTGGGGCGGCTTCATCGACGGCGCGATCGAGAGCGCGCTGCGCGAGGCGCGCCGGATCGCGGCCGCCGGGTAGGGGCCGCCGGGTAGGTGCCGCCGGGTAGGGGCCGGGCGTTGGGTGCCGCCGCGCCGCGGCGGTCGCTCGGCGATCTGCGCTCGTTCCTACGATTCGGGCGAAAAGCTTAGGAGCGAGCGCAGAATGCGGAGCGAGCGCAGGTGCAACCTCCGCGCGCGGGCGCCCACGCCGCGGCAGTCGCTCGGCAAACTGCGCTCGTTCCTACGATTCGGGCGAAAAGCTTCGGAACGAGCGCAGAATACGGAGCGAGCGCAGGTGCAGCCGGCCGCCAGGCCGCCCCGCGCCGGGCGCCCCGCGCCCCGCGCCTACCGCTCGCAGGTGCAGCGCTCGGCCTGGGGGACCCCGGCGAGCGCCTCCTCGATGTGCTGGCCGCAGCCGGTCCAGGTGACCTTGCCGCACGTTTCGCAGCGAATGGGTGAGCACATGGTGGTTCCTCCAAATCCCGCGGCCGACCAGGCCTCGGATGGGCCCGAGTCTACCCGTGCACGGGTGGGGAGGTGCACCTGGTGGTAGCTTGATTCCACGCGCAATTCCCGGAGGAAGGATTCACCTCGATGGCGGCACCCGACGCTCAGCAGGCCCAGCTGGAGCAGCTCATCGCAGCTGCGGAGGCCTGGTCGTCGACCGACCTCGACCCTGAGACCCGGGATGAGGCCAGGCGCCTCATCGCGCGCGCCCGCGATGACGACGCCCGGGCCGCGGCCGAGCTGGCCGATGCGTTTGGCGGCAGGCTCTCCTTCGGCACGGCCGGGCTGCGCGGCAGGATCGGCGCAGGCCCGCGCCGCATGAACCGCGTCGTCGTGTCGCAGACGAGCGCCGGCTTCGCCGCGTTCCTGCTCGAGCGCGCCCGCAGCGGCGCCACCTCGCAGCCCGCCTCGATCGTGATCGGCTATGACGGCCGGGTCAAGTCCGACGTCTTCGCGCGCGACGTCGCGGAAATCATGGCTGGCGCCGGGATCAGGGTGTTCCTCCTGCCGGAGGCGGGCCCGACCCCGCTCACGGCCTTCGCGGTGCGCTACCTCGACGTCTCGGCAGGCGTCATGATCACGGCGAGCCACAACCCGCCCCGCGACAACGGCTACAAGGTGTACCTCGGCGACGCCGACGGTGGATCCCAGATCGTGCCGCCCTCGGACGGCGAGATCGCGGCGCACATCGAGCGCGCGGCCAAGCGCCCCGTGCGCGAGCTGCCGCGCTCCCGCGACTTCACCGTGCTCGGCCCGGGCGTCGCGAACGCCTACGTCGCATCGGCGTCGTCGGCGCTCCTCGCCGGCTTCCCGAAGCTGCCGGGCGATCCCGGCGTGGCCGTCGGCTCCGACACGCAGCTCAGGATCGCGTACACGGCCATGCACGGTGTCGGATCCGACATCGCCAGGCGCGTGTTCACGTCTTCGGGTTTGCCGAGCGTGACCCCGGTCGCGGCGCAGGATCGCCCGGACGGCGCCTTCCCCACGGTCGACTTCCCGAACCCCGAGGAGCCCGGCGCCCTCGACCTCGCCGAGCGCACCGCCCGCGAGATCGGCGCAGACCTCATCGTCGCCCACGATCCCGACGCGGATCGCCTCGCGATCGCGCTCCCCCACCCCGAGGAGCCCTCGGGATACCGCCGCCTCACGGGCAACGAGCTCGGCCTGCTGCTCGGCTGGCGCGCCGCCGAGCGCGAGCACGCGCGTGCGGAGATCGCGGGCGAACGGCCGCGGGGCGCGCTGGCCTGCACGATCGTCTCCTCCCCCGCTCTGCGCGCGGTCGCGCGGGAGTACGGCCTCGACTACGCCGAAACGCTCTCGGGCTTCAAGTGGGTGTCGCGCGTTCCGGGGCTGATCTTCGGTTTCGAGGAGGCACTCGGCTACCTCACGCACCCGCGCATCGTGCGCGACAAGGACGGGATCTCGGCGAGCGGCGACGCAATCGCGCTCGTGCGCGAGCTGCGCTCGGCGGGCAAGACGGTGTGGGATCTGCTCGACCACGCGAGCGAGCGCTTCGGCCACTTCGCGAGCACGCAGGTGACCCTCCGGCTCGACTCGATGGCGGCGGCGACCGCCCTCGCGAGCGCCGTGCGCGACGCCCCGCCGTCGGAGCTCGGCGGCGCCAAGGTCAAGCGCACGATCGACATGCTCGTGCCCGGTGCGGCCGAGGTGCCCGCAGACGTGCTCCGCTACGATCTCGCGGGCGGGGCGCGCGTGATGATCCGCCCGAGCGGCACGGAGCCGAAGCTCAAGGTCTACCTCGACACGTTCAGCGACGAGGGTTCGGCCGCCGAGCGCCGCAGGGACGCCGAGAAGGCGCTCCGCAAGCTCGAGAAGAGCGTGCGCACCTACCTCGATGGACTCGTGGCCGGATAGCCGCCATGGTCGTCGAGTGGGATCCCGGCCTGGCGGCCCCGTGGGTGCGGCGCCCGGCGGCCAACGACGACAAGTACCGCAGGGGTGTGCTCGGGATCCGGACCGGCTCGGCCGCGTTTCCCGGCGCCGCCGTGCTCGGCGTCACCGCCGCGTGGCGGACGGGGGCCGGGCTCGTGCGCTTCGTGCCAGCCCTCGACGATGAGCCCCCGCGCTTCGGCCTGCCGACGCCTGCGGCCGCCGTGCTGCTCGCGCGGCCGGAGACGGTCGTCGGCCTGCCGGAGGGCGCACGGGTCGACGCCTGGCTCGTCGGCTCGGGCACCGATCCGACCCTCCGCTCGACCGCCGAGCGCAGGGCCCTCGAGGGGCTGCTCGCCGGGGAGGCGCCCGTCGTCGTCGACGCGAGCGCGCTGCGGCTCGGGATCGGCGCGGGCGACACCTCCTCCGGAAGCCGTGCGCCCCGGATCCTGACCCCGCACTCCGGTGAGTTCGCCTCGCTCTGGGAGTCGCTCGGGCTCGGCCCCATGCCCGGGCTCAGAGACTCCGAAGACGGCGAGTCCCGCGCCGCCGCCGCGGTCGAGCTGGCAGGCAGGACCGGCGCTGCCGTGCTGCTCAAGGGGTCGACGAGCGTCTGCGCAACCCCCGGCGGCGCCTGCTACTCGGCGGGGCCGGCCACCCCCTGGCTCGCGACCGCTGGCACGGGCGATGTGCTCGCGGGCATCCTCGGCGCGCTCGTCGCTGGCCGGGCCGGGGCCGTGCGGGACGATCCTGAGCTGCTCGGCCCGCTCGGCGCGACGGCCGCACTGCTCCACGACCTCGCGGCCCGGATCGCCGCGGGGGACCACTCACGGCCTGACGACGAGGGCGCGGGCGTGCACACCAGCGGAGGCCCGATCGCGGCGCTCGACGTCGCGGGGGCGCTGCCTTCCGCGGTGCGGCTGCTCCTGGGCCCGGCGGAAGACGCCTAAGGCCTAGGCGATCCGCCCGGCGACGAGCGGGCGCTCGGGGGCGCTCCCCCACTCGACGGCGCCCGCGAGCGACTCGAGGCCGCGGGCGAGCCGCCCGGGCGAGTCGCAGGCGACCTCGAAGAGCGGCTGGCCCGCGGTCACGGTGTCGCCGGGCCGGACGAGCACCTCGACCCCGGCGGCGTGGTCGACGGGGTCTCCTGGGCGTGCCCTGCCCGCGCCGAGCCGCCACGCGGCCACGCCGACGGCGCGCGCGTCGACGCGCGCGATCTCCCCGGCGCGATCGGCCCGGACGATCTCCGTTTCACGTGCAACGGGGAGCGCCGCGTCCGGATCCCCGCCCTGCGCCAGGATCATCCGCCGCCAGGAGTCCATCGCGCGGCCGTCCGCGAGGGCCGGCGCGGGATCCACGTCGGGCATGCCAGCGAGCGCGAGCATCTCCCGCGCGAGCGCGAGGGTGAGCTCGACGAGGTCGGCCGGCCCGCCGCCGGCGAGCACCTCGACCGACTCCCTGACCTCGTTCGCGTTGCCGACCGCCCGGCCGAGCGGCGCGTCCATGTCGGTGAGGAGCGCGACCGTGCGGAGCCCCGAGTCGGTGCCGAGCCGCACCATCGTCTCACCGAGCTCGCGCGCATCCTCGAGCCCCGGCAGGAAGGCGCCCGAGCCGAACTTCACGTCGAGCACGAGCCCGCCGGCGCCCTCCGCGATCTTCTTGCTCATGATCGACGACGCGATGAGCGGCACCGCCGCGACCGTGCCGGTCACGTCGCGGAGGGCGTACAGCTTCTTGTCGGCCGGCGCGAGCCCTGATCCGGCCGCGCAGATGACCCCGCCGATCTCCGTGAGCATCCTCGTCATCTCGGCGTTCGTGAGCTCCGCCCGCCAGCCAGGGATCGACTCGAGCTTGTCGAGCGTGCCGCCCGTGTGGCCGAGGCCGCGCCCGGAGAGCTGCGGCACGGCGACGCCGAGGGAGGCGAGGAGCGGGACGAGCGGGAGCGTCGTCTTGTCGCCGACGCCGCCCGTCGAGTGCTTGTCGATCGCGGGGCGGCCGAGCCCCGTGAAGTCCATCGTCTCGCCGCTCGCGATCATCGCCGCCGTCATGGCCCGGATCTCGGCCCGACTCATGCCCTGGATCACGATGGCCATGAGCAGCGCGCTCATCTGCTCCGGCGCGACGACCCCGCGCGTGAACGCGTCGACGAGCCAGGCGATCTCGGCGTCGCCGAGCTCCTCCGCGAAGCGCTTGCGTCCGATCAGGTCGACGACGTCGAAGGGTTCCACCGCGCGCTGCTCGCTCATGGCTCCACCCTAGTCGCGGCCGATGGGGGCCGGAGGAGCTGGCCAGCGGCGCCGGGTGCCGAGGAGCGGGAGGCCACCCCGACGCAGCCTCCCGCCACACCTCGAGAGATGTAGCGCCCGGCCCCCGCACCGGGTTACCTCTGGGGGGGGGGATGGCGCAGGAGCCGGGCTAATTCATAAGAGTCGGATCGCCCATCTTTATGACGCACGCATGGAGATTTTTTCTCACAGAAATGAACACAATTCCCCAAAAGGGGCGTTTGCCCCGCGTCGTCATCAATAATGGAATACGGGGGAGGGCACACGTCGCAGTCCGCGACGGTTCCGGATCGGGTAGGCGTCACGCGCCGCATCACCCGCAAGATTCCGTGGGAGAAGCCCAATGCCCTGCAGTCAGCCGACGTCACCGAGCGACGCTGAACTCATCCGGGAGACCCGCGACGGGTGCAGCGACGCCTTCGCGACGCTGTGGAAACGGCATCGTCTCGCGGGGATCGTCGCGGCGCGAAGCCTCGCCCCGGAGCTGGATCCCGACGACCTCGTCAACGAGGCCTACGTGCGGATCCTCGACATCACGCGGCGGGGCGGCGGGCCGAGCGGCGCGTTCCGGCCGTACCTCTACCACGTGATCCGCTCCATCGCCGTGAGCTGGCGTCGCTCACCCGAGCAGACCAATGAGGTGTTCGACCACGTGCCCGCGCCGGACGGGTCGGCCCCGTGGTCCGATATCGCTTTCGACAGTGCCGCTGCGGCCCGCGCCTACGACAGCCTGCAGCCGCGCTGGCGCGAGGTGCTCTGGTACACGGAAATCGAGGGGCTCGCACCCCGCGATGCGGCGCCCCTCCTCGGCCTCTCAGCCAACGGCGTCTCGGCGCTCGCCAAGCGCGCCAGGAAGGCGCTCCGCACCGCATGGGCGGAGGCTCACATCGATGTCGAGGGCGCCGAGGCCGCGTGCCGGCCCGTGCTCAAGCGGCTCCAGCGATATCACATGGGCCGGCTGACGACCCTCGCCCGCGACAAGGTCGCTGGCCACCTGCAGCAGTGCCGCGCCTGCGCCAAGGCCTCCGACGAGCTCGCCACGCGTAACCGCCGGCTCGTGCTGACCGCGCTCGCGGCGCTCGCCGGGGTCGGCTCGTTCCTCGACATGCTCGACGGCCACCGCTCCCCCGAGATGTCCATCGCAGAGGCCGGGGTGTTCGCCGTGGGTCTCGTCGAGTACGGCCAGGCCGCGCTATTCCGCCTCGGTGTCCTGAAGCGGGAGCCCGATCGTCTGGTCGATCCCGGTCGCAATCCACGCCGCTGTAAGGAGTAGGGCGCGGCAGATGAAGTTGAACCAGAGCAGCAGGCCGATGAGCACCGCGAAGGTCGCGAGGAGCGGGTTCGAGGAGGCCCCGTTCAGGAGCAGCCCGCCCAGGATCTTCAGGACGACGAGCGCGATCCCGCCGAGCGCGCAGCCGGCGAGGAGGCGCATGCGCGGGATCCTGATCTCAGCGAGATACCGGTGCATCGCGTAGAGCACGGCCACATCGAAGACGTACATCGCCGCGTAGCGCACGACCGTGCCGAGGGTGCCGAGGTACCAGCTGTCCGGTGACGCGTTGAACACCTCGGCGATCCACTCCAGCACGTTGGAGCTCATGACCGTGAGGGCCGCAGAGATGAGGATCGCCAGGCCGAAGGTGACGGCGAGCACCAGGTCGCGGAGCTTCAGCAGCACCGCGTTCTTGTACTCCTTCACGTCCAGGCCGAAGATGATCCGGATCGAACGCCGGGTCCCCGTGAACCAGGCCATCGCGACCCACAGCAGCGAGACGCCGGCGGCCACGCCCGTCCAGTTCAGCAGGTTCGCGCCGAGCAGCATCTTGACGTCGACCGCCGCGTCGTCACCCGAGCCGACGAGGCCGGGAACGAACGTGTTGAGCTGCTCAATGAGGGTGTCGAGCAGCTCAGGTCGATCCCGCAGCACGATTCCGAACACCGCGAAGCCGACGTAGAGCGCGGCGAACACGGCGAACAGCGCCTGGTAGCTCATGCCGCCCGAGAGCACGCTGCCGCCCACGTCCGTGAAGTGGGAGAGCGTGCGCATCGGGCGCGTGCGTTGCAGGCGCTGCCACAGGGAGGCGCCGCGATTGACGACGCGCTTCACCGATGAAGCCCCAGCGTCCGGGCCGGTCTGGGCGTGCGAATTCTGGGGCGACATCGGTTGCTGCGGTCCTTCGGAGCTGGATCAGGCGGTCTTGCCGGACCGGATTGCGGCCTTGACCTCGGCGATTGCCTTCGTGACCTGGATGCCGCGGGGGCACGCGTCGGTGCAGTTGAAGGTGGTGCGGCAGCGCCAGACGCCCTCGGTGTCGTTGAGGATGTCGAGGCGCACCTGCGCCTGGTCGTCGCGCGAGTCGAAGATGAAGCGGTGCGCGTTCACGATCGCGGCGGGGCCGAAGTACTGGCCGTCCGTCCAGAACACCGGGCACGAGGTCGTGCAGGCGGCGCAGAGGATGCACTTGGTCGTGTCATCGAAGCGGTCACGGTCGACGATCGACTGGATGCGCTCCTTGCCCGGCTCGGGCGCGCTGCCCGACTGCAGGAACGGCTGCACCTCGCGGTAGGCCGCGAAGAACGGCTCCATGTCGACGATGAGGTCCTTCTCGAGCGGCAGGCCCTTGATCGCCTCGACGTAGATGGGCTTCGAAATGTCGAGGTCCTTGATCAGCGTCTTGCAGGCGAGGCGGTTGCGGCCGTTGATGCGCATGGCGTCCGAGCCGCAGATGCCGTGCGCGCACGAGCGGCGGAAGGAGAGCGTGCCATCCTGATCCCACTTGATGCGGTGCAGAGCGTCGAGGATCCGGTCCGTCGGGTACATCTCGACGTCGAAGTCCTCCCAGTAGGCCTCGCGGCCCGACTCGGGAAGGTAGCGGCGGACGAGGAGCGTGACGGTGAAGGGCTTGGGCGCCTCTTCGACCTGCGCCTGAGCTTCAGCGGTAACGGTGCTCATGACTTAGTACTTCCTCTCCATCGGCTGGTAGTTGGTGACGACGACCGGTTTCCAGTCGAGGCGGATGTGGTCCTCGGGGTTCGGCGAGTGCGGATCGCCGGTGAGGTACGCCATCGTGTGCTTCATGTAGTTCTCGTCGTCGCGCTTCGGGTAGTCGTCGCGCATGTGACCGCCGCGGCTCTCCTTGCGGTTGCGCGCCGTGTAGGTGAGCACCTCCGCGAGGTCGAGCAGGAAGCCGAGCTCGATGACCTCGAGCAGGTCCGTGTTGTAGCGCTTGCCGCGATCCTGGACGCCGACGTTCATGTAGCGCACGCGCAGGTCGTGGATCACGCCGAGCACCTCGGTGAGCGAGTCCTCGGTGCGGAACACCTGGGCGCCGCGGTCCATGGCCTCCTGCAGCTCGCGGCGGAGATCCGCGACCCGCTCGGTGCCGTTGCCGTTGCGCAGGCCCTCGACCATCTCGCGCACGCCCGCCGCGGGATCCGCGGGAAGCGGCACGAACTCCGCGCCGTTTGCGTAGTCGGCCGCGTTGTTGCCCGAGCGCTTGCCGAAGACGTTGATGTCGAGGAGCGAGTTCGTGCCGAGGCGGTTCGAGCCGTGCACCGAGACGCAGGCGCACTCGCCCGCGGCGTAGAGGCCGGGGACGACGGTCGTGTTGTCGCTCAGCACCTCGGCGTCGTTGTTGGTCGGGATGCCGCCCATCGCGTAGTGCGCCGTCGGGAAGACGGGAACCGGCTCGGTGACGGGGTCGACGCCCAGGTAGGTGCGGGCGAACTCCGTGATGTCCGGGAGCTTCGTCTCGAGGACCTCGGCACCGAGGTGCGTGCAGTCGAGGTAGACGTAGTCCTTGTGCGGGCCGGCGCCGCGACCGTCGAGGACCTCCTGGACCATCGACCGCGCCACGATGTCGCGGGGCGCGAGGTCCTTGATCGTGGGGGCGTACCGCTCCATGAAGCGCTCGCCCGAGGCGTTACGCAGGATCGCGCCCTCGCCGCGGGCGCCCTCCGTGAGGAGGATGCCGAGGCCGGCGAGGCCGGTCGGGTGGAACTGGTAGAACTCCATGTCCTCGAGCGGCAGGCCCTTGCGCCACACGATGCCCACCCCGTCGCCCGTGAGGGTGTGCGCGTTCGACGTGGTCTTGAAGATCTTGCCGAAGCCGCCGGTCGCGAAGATGATCGACTTCGCCTGGAAGACGTGCAGATCGCCCGTCGCGAGCTCGTAGGCGACGACGCCCGAGGGGCGCTTCACACCGTCGACCTCAGTCATCACGAGGTCGAGCACGTAGAACTCGTTGTAGAAGTTGACGCCCAGCTTCACGCAGTTCTGGAAGAGCGTCTGCAGGATCATGTGGCCCGTGCGGTCTGCGGCGTAGCAGGCGCGGCGCACCGCGGCCTTGCCGTGATCGCGCGTGTGACCGCCGAAGCGGCGCTGGTCGATCTTGCCCTCGGGCGTGCGGTTGAACGGGAGGCCCATGTTCTCGAGATCGATGACCGCGTCGATGGCCTCCTTCGCGAGGATCTCGGCCGCGTCCTGGTCAACGAGGTAGTCGCCGCCCTTGACGGTGTCGAAGGTGTGCCACTCCCAGTTGTCCTCCTCCACGTTGGCGAGCGCGGCGGCCATGCCGCCCTGCGCCGCGCCCGTGTGGGAGCGCGTGGGGTAGAGCTTCGTGATGACCGCGGTCTTGGCCTTGGGGGCCGCCTCGATCGCTGCGCGCATGCCCGCGCCGCCTGCTCCGACGATGACGACGTCGAACTGGTGATAGGTGACGCCGTCCTTGACGGTCACATCCTCGCCCTGATGGGTGTTAGTGGTCACGTGGATCCTCTTCTTCGCTTCTTCGATGCGGAACGCTGATGGGCTCTGGCGCCTAGTTCGTGCAGAACGAGGCCACGAGGGCCGGGTCCGCACCAGCCGGGCACGGGTCGAGCGTGTAGATCACGAACGTGCCGAGCAGGATGAGCAGCGCCGCAGACAGGAAGAGCAGCACCTTGAAGGTCTTCGCAAGGCCGGGGCGGACGACGTAGTCGTTCACGATGGTCCGCATGCCGTTTGCGCCGTGGATCAGCGCGAGCCAGAGCAGGAGCGTGTCCCAGATCTTCCAGAACGGCTGCGAAAGCTTGCCACCGACGAAGCCGAAGTCGATCGCGTGCACGCCGTCACCGATCATGAGGTTCGAGAACAGGTGGCCGAACACGAGCACGAGGAGCAGGACGCCCGACACGCGCATGTAGATCCAGCCCCACTTCTCCCAGTTGGTGCCCTTCTTCTTCGCGGCCTGCGAGCGGGGAGCGTCAATCGTCATGGTCATCTCTTGATCCTCCTCGCCTTAGTGCCCGAACACGTTCATCAGGTGGCGCGGCAGGAAGCCGGCCATCGTGACAACCCACATACCGATGACGATCCAGAACATCGTGCGCTGGTACTGGGCGCCCTTGCGCCAGTAGTCGACCAGGATGATCCTGATGCCGTTGTACGCGTGGAAGACGATCGCGCCGACGAGCGCCGCCTCTCCGAGCCCCATGATCGGGGTCTTGTAGGTGCTCATGACCGCGTTGTACGCCTCGGGGCTCACGCGGACGAGCGCCGTGTCAAGCACGTGCACGAGGAGGAAGAAGAAGATGGCGACGCCGGTGATGCGGTGCAGCACCCACGACCACATTCCCTCGTTGCCGCGGTAAAGCGTGCCGCCCGGGCGGCTCGTTCGCTTCGCCGCTGGTGCGGCCTCTGCCGTTTGGGCTGACACGGGCTTCCTCCTAGGTCCTGCTACGTCGAGCATGGCTCGACAGCTGACAATGCAGTCTCAGTGAGCGCGGGCGCACCCGACATAGAACCCTCTACTGAGAATCCGCTGCGACCCCCATTATGGCACCTTTCGGAAGCGCTCCCGGCATCGTGGGCCGCGCTGCGGCACCCTGTGGAGAGATCTCCGTTTCCACAGGCCGCGCCGGTAGTCTGGATCACATGTCACCTGACCCCTGCGCGACACCGGCGCTCGAACGCTTCACCTGCGTGATCCCGGCCGGCGGGGTCGGCTCCCGGCTCTGGCCGCTCTCCAGGGCCAACGCGCCGAAGTTCCTCCTCGACCTCACCGGATCAGGGGATTCACTCCTCCGTGCCACCTGGGACCGGCTCACACCGATCGCGCCGCCCGAGCGACTCATGGTCGTGACCGGCATCTCGCACCGCGACTCCGTCGCGTCGCAGCTGCCCGAGCTCCTCCCCGAGAACCTCGTGACAGAGAGTGAGCCGAAGGACTCGTCCGCCGCGATCGGACTCGCCGCCGCGCTCCTCGAGCTGCGGGATCCCGACGCGATCCTCGGCTCCTTTGCCGCCGACCACGTGATCCGAGGCGACGTGCTGTTCCAGCGCGCCGTGACGACGGCAGTGCGCGCGGCCGACGCGGGCTACATCGCGACGATCGGGATCCACCCCTCCCACCCGGCGACGGGCTTCGGCTACATCTCCTGCGGCGGGGCCCGCGGCGACCTCGCCTCCTTCGACGTCTACGACGTCACCGAGTTCGTCGAGAAGCCCGACGCCGAGCAGGCGCAGGCCTACCTCGATCAGGGCGGATACCTCTGGAACGCCGGCATGTTCATCGCCCGCGCGACGGTGCTGCTCGACCAGATGGCGAAGCAGGAACCCGCGCTCGTGAGCGCGCTCCGCGAGATCGCCGCCGCCTGGGGCACGGAGCAGGGCGCCGAGGTGCGCGAGCGGCTGTGGTCGACGCTGCCGAAGATCGCGATCGACTACACGGTCGCCGAGCCCGCCGCGGCCGAGGGCAAGATGGTGTGCGTCGCCGCGCACTTCGACTGGGACGACGTGGGCGACTTCGCCTCCGTCGCAAACCTCCTCACGCGCCGCCGCGGCAGCGACCTCGCCGTGCTCGGCGACGGCGCCCAAGTGCTCTCCGATGCCTCGAGCGGCATCGTCGTCTCAGAGAGCGACCGCCTCGTGGCCCTCGTTGGCGTCGAGGACGTCGTCGTGGTCGACACCGCTGACGTGCTGCTCGTCACCACGAAGGGCAAGGCGCAGGACGTCAAGAACCTGGTCTCGCGCATGAAAGTCGCGGGCGGCGGGCACCTGCTCTAGCGCTTCGCACTACCGAGCGCGGCGTCATGCCGCAGATTTCGGGGTGAGCGCAGCCGGGAGTGGGAAACGCCCCACGGAGCAACGGCTAACCCTCGCCCCTCGCGGGGAGCACCAGCGAGA
Organism: Leucobacter luti; assembly: GCF_050310065.1. Lineage (GTDB taxonomy): Bacteria > Actinomycetota > Actinomycetes > Actinomycetales > Microbacteriaceae > Leucobacter > Leucobacter luti_B. Next base: position 3,058,167 of record NZ_CP190007.1, read on the forward strand.
ACGGGTAGCGGGCGGAGTGCACGGTCGCGAGGCCCGATCCGGCGCTGGATCCGGATCCGGATCCGACTTCCGCGGCCGCGCCGCCGCCTGGCAGCCGGTCCCCCGTTTCGAGGTCGGGATCCGTCGACAGCACGACCCGGCCGTTGACGTTCGCAAGCGTCACGCCTGGAAGGCCGGCGAGGCTCGGCAGGAGCGCGCTCTCGAGCGCCGACACGAGCACGTCGGCGCAGATGACGCCCCAGAACTCTGAGTCGACCATGACCGGGAGCGCCGAGGTGATCGTGACCTCGTTCGAGCACAGGTAGTCGACGAACGGGCCCGCGATGTGGAGGCGCCCGGTCTCCTCCGGCACCCGATACCACTCGAGTCGGACGAGGTCGATCGCGGCCTGACCAGGCCCGAAGGTCGAGGAGGCGAGCAGGCCGCGCTCCGCACCCTGCCACCAGGCGAGCGGGTTGCCCTCGCCGACGACGAGCTCGCTCGCGCAGTATCCCGCGCCGTAGATGGGCCTGCCAACCGAGTCGAGCACGCGGTGGGCCCCCGGCTCGACGAGCGCGGCGGACTGTGCTCCGGTCAGGAGGCCGCCGGCACGCGCGCGCCGCAGCTGCTCAACGAGCTCGGGCAGCCACGCCTCGAGCGGGGCGAAGACGCCGTCGAAGAACTCGTCGACGCCCCCGATCGCGCACCGCAGATCTGCCGATGCAACTTCTCCTGGTGCCGCCACGTTTCTCCTCCCCGGTGAGGTCTTCGCGGGATCATGCACCCCGTCGCCGTGCCTCAAGTGTGGCACGAATCCCGGCGTCATCGGGTGCGGCGAGCAGTTCGTTCCGGTAGGAGACCAGCCAGCGCACCGAGGAACGGATGGTCGCGCGCACGACGGCGCGCACCGCAGCGACGTCGCCGGCCCGCGTGAGCTCGATCTGCTCCACGAGCGCGTCGTGCGTGGCGAGGCGGGCCTCGCCGTCGAGATCCTGCAGCGCGAGGAGCGGCGTGAACTCGGTCTGCACCCTCACGTGCTCGTTCGTCAGCCTGACCGACTGGCTGAGCGCGGCGAGCTCGAGCTGCACCTCGGTCACGCGCCTGCGCCAGAGATACCGGTCGAGATCCCGCGTCTCGTTCAGGATCCTCGCGACGATCTCGAGTTCCTCACCCGTCGCGCGCTGGCACGCGAACTCGGCACACGCCGAGGAGATCACCTCGTAGTGCACCCCGAGGTCGGCGAGCGCGACGCGGGGCATCGCCATGAGCGCCCGCGCGTTCACCTCCTCGACGGAGCCGTGGCTCGGGCGCACGAAGCTGCCGCCGTTGCGGCCGCGCCGCGTCTCGATGAGGCCGCGGTGCCTGAGCGCGCCGAGCGCCTCGCGCACCGTGACGACGGCGACGCCGAGGAGTGCCGACAGCTCGGTCTCGCTCGGGAGCCGCTCGCCCTCCGTGAACGCGCCGACGGAGATGGCCTGCACGATCCGGGACTCGACGAGCTCCGTCCGGCCCTCCTCCCCGATCGGCGCGAAGGCCGCGGTCCGGAGGCGGCTCGGCGGAGACTGCGCGAGCGTCTCACTCATCTGCCACCTCCGGATCTTGTTGTCCTCAGAGTCTGTCACGCCGCCCGTGGGGAAACGCTGTGCCGCCGTGACCGAATCGTAATCCCTCTCCGGCCCGCGGCCGCCAATAACCTATAAACCCATATGTTATGGTTTCTGCATTGGTTCGACAACGACGTTGAGGAGCATCGGCACCATGCCTGACACCACACGCCCCACAGACGGCATCGCCGTCTCCGTTCAGGGGGTCCACAAACACTTCGGCGATCTCGTCGCCGTGAAGGACCTCGACATCGACATCAAGGCCGGCGAGTTCTTCTCCATGCTCGGCCCGTCGGGATCCGGCAAGACCACCGTGCTCCGCATGATCGCCGGCTTCGAGGAGCCGAGCGCCGGCCGGATCCTGCTCCACGGGAAAGACGTGACGAGCGCTGCGCCCTTCGACCGCGAGGTCAACACGGTGTTCCAGGACTACGCGCTCTTCCCGCACCTCAGCATCGCCGAGAACGTCGCCTACGGGCTGAAGGTCCGCGGGGTCGACAAGGCGGAGCGCAAGCGCCTCGTCGGCGAGGCCCTCGAGCAGGTGCAGCTCGCCCACGTCGCCGAGCGCCGCCCCTCGCAGCTCTCGGGCGGTCAGCGCCAGCGCATCGCCCTCGCGCGCGCCCTGATCCTGCGCCCGAAGGTCCTGCTCCTCGACGAGCCGCTCGGCGCCCTCGACAAGCAGCTGCGCGAGCAGATGCAGTTCGAGCTCAAGCAGATTCAGCGCGAGGTCGGGATCACCTTCGTCTTCGTGACCCACGACCAGGAGGAGGCGCTCACGCTCTCCGACCGCGTCGCGGTGTTCAACGGCGGCAAGATCGAGCAGGTCGGCAGCCCGCGCGAGGTCTACGAGTTCCCGCAGACCGAGTTCGTGGCCCGCTTCCTCGGGATCACGAACCTCCTGAGCGGCGAGCAGGCGCAGCGCCTCCTCGGCACCTCGGACGCGCACAGCGTGCGGCCCGAGCGGGTCACGCTCACGGATCCGAGCGCTCCCCTCGAGGCGGGGCTCGTCGCGATCCCCGGCCGCGTTGTCGAGACCGTCTACGCGGGGGCGCACACGCGCTACCTCGTCGAGGCCGAGGACGGCACGCGGTTCATCTCCGAGAAGCAAAACACGCAGCTGCCGCGGGCCACGCCGAGCATCTCGCGCGGAGACGCCGTGAGCCTGCGCTTCCTGGCGGATCACGCCGTCACCGTGCCGAGCGCGGCGTCGGCCACGAGCGGGGCGGCGGCGTAGGCGCCGCGATCCGGCCCCCGCGTTTTCCCTGTCCTGAGATTTCCACCCCAACCATCGCACCAAAGGAGTAACGATGAAGAAGAAACTGCTGATACCCGCGGCGCTCGTCGCGGCGGTCGGACTCGCCCTCTCGGGCTGCGCCTCGAGCGGCGGAGGCGGCGGCGACGCTGCTGGCGGGCTGCAGATCGACGTCCCCGACATCCCCCAGATCGAGAAGCTCGGCGACTTCGAGGACGAGGTCAACATCGTCGCCTGGTCGGGCTTCGTCGAGCCAGCATGGGCCGACAAGTTCACCGAGGAGACTGGCTGCAAGGTCAACCGCAAGGTCGCCGCGACGAGCGACGAGATGGTCCAGCTCATGCGCACGGGCGAGTACGACCTCGTGTCGGCCTCGGGCGACGCGAGCCTCCGCCTCATCGTCGACGGCAACGTCCAGCCGCTCAACACCAAGCTGATCCCGAACTTCGGCGACGACATCGTCGAGGGCATGAAGGGCCAGCTCTACGACACCCTGAACGGCAACGTGTACGGGATCCCGATCGGCCGCGGCGCGAACATCATGGAGTACAACTCCGAGGTCGTGACCGAGACCCCCGACAGCTGGAGCCTCGTCTGGGAAGACGACAGCCCGTACGCAGGCAAGATCGCGGCCTACGACAGCCCGATCTACATCGCGGACGCGGCAATCTACCTGATGGCGACGCAGCCGGATCTCGGGATCGAGAACCCCTACGCGCTCGACGAGAAGCAGCTGCAGGCGGCCACCGACCTGCTCAAGCAGCAGAACAAGATGGTCTCCGAGTACTGGTCGCCCGCGACCAACGTGACCTCGTTCACCGGCGGCAACTCGGTCGTCGGCACCTCGTGGGAGGTGCTGCGGAAGGCGACGCAGGAGGACAAGTTCCAGAGCGTGCTTCCGAAGGAGGGCTCGACCGGCTGGTCGGACGCCTGGATGCTCGCCGCGGAGTCGAAGAGCCCGAACTGCGCGTACGCGTGGATGGACTACACGAGCGCTCCCGATGTGAACGGCCAGATCGCGATGAACTTCGGCATGGCGCCCGCGAACGCGGCGTTCTGCGAGACGAGCGACGAGGCCAAGGAGCACTGCGAGTACTACAACGCGACCGACGAGGAGTACTTCAAGAAGGTGTGGTTCTGGACCACCCCGATCGATCAGTGCCTCGACGGCCGCAAGGACGTGCAGTGCACGAACTACCAGGACTGGACCAACGCCTGGGCGACGGTCAAGGGCTAAGTCCCGCCGAGTCCTGATCCTGGGCGGCGGCCTCCGCTGCGAGCGCCGCCGCCCGGGATCATCACCTCACTTACACCCCTTCCTCCCCACCACAGCCCCACCACCGCACGCGCGTACACCGCACTCACACAATGTCAGCGAGGACCCATCGTGAGCTCCAAGACCGTATTGGAACGATGCCCCAAGCCGCTCTCGACAGCGCTCTACCGCCACCCCAAGGGCCGGCTAGCTTCGCTGCTCGCACTCCCGATGACGTGGCTGATCGGCGTCTACATCCTGTCGCTCGCGCTGATGCTCATCACCGCCTTCTGGACGACCGACCCCTTCACCTCGCGGGTCAAGCCGGGCTTCACGCTCGAGAACTTCCAGCAGCTCGTCACGGTCCCCGCGTACCTCGCGACCGCGCTGCGCACGCTCGGGATCGCCCTCGCGGTGACCGCCATCTGCGCCGTCTTCTCCGTGCCGCTCGCCGTGTTCATGGCGAAGGTCGCCGGCCCGAAGCTCCGCGTCGTGCTCGCGATCCTGATCACGCTCCCCCTCTGGGCGGGCTACCTCGTCAAGATCATCGCGATGCGCCTCGTCTGGACCGACAACGGCTTCTTCAACTGGTCGCTCTCTCCGCTCGGGATCGAAGGGCCAGGCTTCGGCGTCCTGACCGTGATCCTCACCCTCGTCTACCTCTGGTTCCCGTACATGGCGATCCCGGTATACGCCGCGGTTTCCCAGATCCCGGCGAACCTCTTCGACGCCTCGTCCGACCTCGGCGCGGGCGGCGGGCGCACGATCCGCACCGTCGTCGCCCCGCTCCTGCTGCCCTCCCTCATCGCTGGCTCGATCTTCACCTTCTCGCTCAGCCTCGGTGACTACATCGCCGCGATGTACGTCGGCGGCTCCACCCAGATGATCGGCAGCATCATCGCCCAGAACATCAACCTGAACCCCCCGCTGGCCGCGGCGTTCTCGATCGTGCCGATCGTGCTCGTGGTCATCTACCTCACCGCAGTCCGCCGCACCGGCGCGCTGAACAACCTGTAGGCACGGGAGCGAAGAGGAAGCATCATGCTCAGACTGAACCGCGCGACGAAGATCGCACTCGCCGCCATTACCCTGATCGTGCTGGGATTCATGTACATCCCGCTGTTCGTGATCGTCATGAACTCGTTCAACTCCGGCCGCGTCGCCGGCTGGCCGATCCCCGGCTTCTCCCTCGAGTGGTGGGGGAAGGCGCTCACGAACCCGGCCGTGCACGCCGCGCTGCTCAACTCCGTCGTCGTTGCGTCGGTTGCGACCGCCTTCGCGCTGCTCCTCGGCACGCTCGCCGCCTTCGCGCTGCAGCGCTTCAAGTTCTTCGGCCAGCACACCGTGAACCTCCTGATCGTTCTGCCGATCACCCTGCCCGGCATCGTCACCGGTGTCGCGCTCTCGAACACCTTCCACCAGGTGCTCAAGCCGATGGGGATCCACGTCAGCTACTGGGGCATGATCATCGCCCACGCGACCTTCTGCGTGGTCATGGTGTTCAACAACGTGATCGCGCGCCTGCGCCGCATGAACCCGAACCTCGAGGAGGCCTCGATGGACCTCGGCGCCGGGATCGGCCAGACCTTCCGGCTCGTCACGTTCCCGCAGTTCAGGAGCGCATTCATCGCCGGCGGCCTGCTCGCCTTCGCGCTCTCTTTCGACGAGATCGTGGTCACGATCTTCACGGCCCCGCCCGGCGTCGAGACCCTGCCGCTCTGGATCATGAACCAGATGGCCCGCCCGAACGAGGTCAACCAGGTCAACGTCGTCGCGACCGTCATGATCCTGCTCTCGCTCATCCCCGTGTACTTCTCGCAGAAGGCGTCGGCCGCGGGCGACGCGAAGTAGGGGGTGGGGCGAGAGCGCCGCTCCCGCTCCGGCTCCCGCTCCCGCTCCCCGACCGTCGCTCCGCAATCTGCGCTCGTTCGCAAGGAATCACCCGGATCCTTGCGAACGAGCGCAGATTACTGAGGGAGCGCAAGGGGGGTGGGCGTGGGCTGATGCGCCGCGAGGGGTCCGGATCTGGAACCAGGTCCAGCTCACGGCCCAGATCATGGCCCAGCGCCGCCTCGGCCTGCCCGGGCCCAGCCTCGCCGGCCGCGCTGCACCGATCCCTTCCCTCCCCCGGCCGTCGCTCAGCAAACTGCGCTCGTTCGCAAGGAATCACCCAGGTCCTTGCGAACGAGCGCAGATTACTGCGGGAGCGCGGCGCGGGGCGCGCGAGCGCGCCCGCGCCTACAGGCGCTCGCGGTGCTTCGCCTGGAGCTCTTCCACGGCGCGGGCGAGCGCCGGATCGTCGCCGCGGGCGAGGCCCGCGTACTCGAGTACGACGCCGTCCTCGTTCGGGATCGCCTTCACCCACATGCGGCGGCGCGGCACGAACAGGGACCACAGGAGTCCGCCGAGCGCCGCGAGCGCGAACACGAGGATCCAGACCTGCGCCGGGTTCTGCATGACGTCGAACGATGCGTAGCGCGGGATCGCGTCGAAGGAGATCGTGCCGAGCCCGTTGGGTAGGTCCACCGTGTCGCCGGGGCGCAGCTCGAGCGAGTCCTTGTCCACGGCGCGGCCCGTGAGCTGCTCCATGTTGTCCGTGTCAAGCACGTATACCGACTGCGGAATGCCCGAGTCGATGCCCAGGTCACCGGTGAAAACGTCGAGCGTCAGCACGGGGTTCTCGAGGTCGGGGTAGTTCGAGGTGTACGCGCCGGTGTCGAGTTCGGCCTGCGTCGGGTAGAAGAAGCCGCGAAGGCCGAGCTGGGTGTGCTTGCCATCCGACTCAGTGATCCCGTAGGGCACCTTGACGACGCCGAGCGAGGTCATGTTCGAGGGGTCCTGCGGAATGAAGGGCATGGCCTCCTGATACACGACGTCGCCGTCGGCGTTCTTGATCGTGAGCTTCGGGGCGTAGCCGTTGGCGATGAGGTAGACGGGCGAGCCGTGCACTCGGAGCGGATGGTTGACCCGGATCGTGTGCTCGGACTCCTTGCCGTCTTCCCCGCTCAGCGTCATGTTCGCGGTGTAGTCCTTGACCTGGCCGAGGGCGTTGATGTTGCCATCCTCGGGCGTCATGTAGGTGACATCGAGGGAGTTCATGCGCAGGCTGAAGGGCTCGAGAGTCGAGGTGTCGAACGCGCGGCCCGAAGTCGCCGTGTCGTAGTCGATGAGCTGGTTCACCATCGTCTCGCCCTCGATGACGACCTTCTGCCCGTTGAAGGTGAGCGCACCGCCGATCCCGACCGAGATCAGCACGCCGACGAGGGCCACGTGGAACACGAGGTTGCCCGTCTCCCTGAGGTAGCCGCGCTCAGCGGACACCGAGACCTCGGTGCGCCCGCGCCGCGTCACGCTGCGAACGACCGTGCGGTAGCGGAGCCGCTTCAGGATCCCCTGCGCCTCGGCGACCGCGGACTCCGCGAAGGCCTCACGCTCCTCGGGCGTCGCGCTCGGGTTCGACACGCGGATCTCGGAGAACCCCGCCATGCGCTGCAGCCGCGCGGGGGTCCTCGGGGGCTCGCCGCGCCACGCCTTCCAGTGGTGCGTGATCCGGGGCAGTACGCAGCCGATGAGCGAGATGAAGAGGAGCAGATAGATCGCCGAGAACCAGACCGAGCCGTAGACGTCGAAGGCCTGGATCGGGAACGCGTCGAGGATCGGGAAGAGCTTCGGGTGATCCGCCTCGTACTGGATCACGCCGTTCGGGTCGGCGCTGCGCTGCGGCAGCAGAGATCCGGGGATCGCCGCGACCGCGAGGAGGAGCAGGAGGAGCAGCGCGACGCGCATGCTCGTGAGCTGGCGCCAGAACCACCGCAGCCAGCCCTTCAGGCCGATCTCGGGGGATTCCGCGCGCAGGGAACCGCCGGCCCCGGTGCCGTCGTCGTAATCAGAGGGGCGTGACATATCCGCCGATCACCGCCTGCAGTGCAAACATCATCCTGCTCCAGAGTCCGGTCACCATGAGGAGACCGATGAGGATCAGCAGTGCCCCGCCGATCACGTTCACGGCACGGATATGCCGCTTGAAGAATGTCATGGTCTGCGTCATCCACCCGAAACCGAATGTCGCCAGAAGGAACGGGATCCCGAGCCCCAGGCAGTACGCGATCGCGAGGATCACCGCCCGACCGACCGAGCCGGCCTGTGCGCTCAGCGTCATGACCACGCCGAGCGTCGGACCCATGCACGGCGCCCAGCCGATCGCGAACACGATCCCGAGCAGGGGCGCACCGATGAGACCCACGCGCGGCTTGAGATTGATCCGGGTCGTCGTCTGCATGCGCGAGAAGAGCCCCATGAAAACGAGTCCCATCAGGATCACGATCACGCCCATGACCCTCGTGATCGTGTCCTGCCACTCCCAGAGCCACACGCCGAGCGACCCCACGAGCACATTCACCAGCAGGAATACAACCGTGAAGCCGAGGATGAAGAGGAGCGCACCGAGGAACATCCGGCTGCGCTCGCTCCTGGCGGCGCGCTTCGGGTCAGCCCCGGCCGTGCTCGAGACGCCCGCGACCCCGGAGACGTACGCGAGGTATCCCGGCACGAGCGGGAGCACGCAGGGCGAGAGGAACGAGAGGAGGCCCGCGGCGAGCGAGATCGCGACGGCAACGAGCAACTGCCCGTCCGAGACGAGTTGCTGCACGTCCACAGCTAGCGCTCGCCCGCTGCGGTCGCACGCGCACGCCCGCACTCGCGCCCGCGCTCGCGCTCGCCGCTACTGCTCATCGAGCGTCTCGTTGATCAGGGTCTTGAGCTGGGACTCCCCCGCGAGCTGGCCGAGCACGCGGTGCGCGACCCTGCCCTCGCGGTCGAGCACGAGCGTCGTCGGCACGGCGTTCAGCGGCACCTGGCCGGCGAACGCCTTCTGCACCGCTCGGCCGCCCGCCGTGTCCATGATCGAGGGGTACTCGACACCGAACTGCGCGGCGAACTGCTGCGCCTGCGCAGCCTGATCGCGCGTGTTGACGCCGACGAACTTGACGCCCTCCGACGCGAAGTCCTCCGAAGCCTTGACGAGATCCGGAGCCTCGGCCCGGCAGGGCGCGCACCCCGCGTACCAGAAGTTCACGACCGTGACACTGCCGAGCGTCTCGTCCGAGCTGAAGGTGCCGCCGTGCTCGGTCTCCCCCGAGTACTCGACCGGGTCCGTGCGCTCGTTCACGGGGATGCTGACCGAGCTGCCGTCGCCGGACACGTAGCCCTTGTCGCCCGACTCCTGCCACTGCGCCGCAAGATCGTCTCCCCCGCCGCTGCACCCGGTCAGCGCAAGCATCGCCGCAACGGGAACGGCAAGGGCGGCCGCGATCCGGCGCCGATTCAGGCGGCTCAGCTGGTTCAGCCGACTCATACGGCTCCCACGTCCACGGCCTCGTCGAGGAGACCGAACGCCGGCGTGCGGTAGTCGACCTCGAACCAGCGCTCGCCGCGCTTCTCAAAGCTCGTGATGCTCGAGAGCTCGCAGCGCCGCGTCGCCGGGTTGTGGAACAGCGGTTTCCCCGCGATGTCGAGGTGCGCCATCCAGATCGGCGACTGGTGCGACACCATGACGATGTCGCCCTCGCGCACCTCATCCCACGCGTCGTCCATCGCCTCGCGCACGCGCGCGGCGACCTGACGATACGGCTCGCCCCAGCTCGGCCGGAACGGGTTCCAGAACTTGTGCCAATACTTCGGCTTCTTGAAGGCCGCCTCGGGGCCGGAGTTCACCATGCCCTCGAAGTAGTTCGTCGGCTCGATGATCCGTTCCTCGGTGACGACCTCGAGCCCGAAGGCACTCGCGATCGGGCGCGCAGACTGCTGCGCACGCTCGAGCGGCGAGGCGATGAGGCGCGTGACCGCGCGATCGCTCCCCGCGAGTTCCAATGCGGCGGCCTCAGCCATCGCATGACCGCGCTCGGAGAGGCGGTAGCCCGGGATCCGCCCGTACAGGACCAGATCCGGGTTGTGCACCTCCCCGTGGCGCACCAAATGCAGCAGTTTGTCGCTCACCCCTCCATTGTACGTTCGAGCTGGCTGGGAAAGCGCGGGCGGCTGAACGGGGGTTCTGGCGACGGACTGTGCGGGATCCCCGATCCCGCACACGATCCGCGCCCCCGCGGAATGTAGACTGACCGGGTGACTGAGCGTGTATTGATCAAGGATCTGGCCGCCCGCGAGGACGGCCCCGTACGAGTTTCCGGCTGGGTCGAGAAGGTTCGCGACCAGCGGTATGTGCAGTTCGTGGTGCTCCGCGACGAGTCCGGCGCCGTGCAGCTCGTGAACGGCGGCGTGCTCCGCGAGCCGGATCCCGAGAATCCCCGCTCCGACATCCTCGTGCCCCGCACCCGCACCATCGCGGAGCTCACCCACGGCACCTTCATCACCGTGACGGGCGAGCTGCAGCACAACGAGCGCGTGAAGCTCGGCGGCGTCGAGATCCAGATCGAGGAGATCGAGGTCGTCACCCGCGCCCTCCCCGACAACCCGGTCGCAGACGATTCCGGCATCGACGTGCGCCTCGACTGGCGCTTCCTCGACCTGCGCCGCCCCGAGCAGAACCTCGTGTTCCGGATCCAGACCACCTTCCTGCACGCGCTCCGCCAGGTGTGGGTCGACCGCGGCCTGATCGAGATCCAGACGCCGAAGCTCATGGCGAGCGCCTCCGAGTCGCGCGCCGAGCTCTTCGAGGTCGAATACTTCGAGGGCCAGGCGTTCCTCGCGCAGAGCCCGCAGTTCTTCAAGCAGATGGCGCAGGCCGCCGGCTTCGGCGGGATCTTCGAGGTCGGGCCCGCGTTCCGCGCCGATCCCTCGTTCACCTCGCGCCACGCCACCGAGTTCACCTCGGTTGACACCGAGATCAGCTGGATCGACTCCCACGAGGACGTCATGGACTTCCACGAGGAGCTCATCGTCGCCGGCCTTACCGCCGTGAAGGAGAAGCACGGCGAGGAGATCCAGAAGCTCTTCGGCTTCGAGCTTGAGGTGCCTTCGCGCCCGTTCCCGCGGATCCCGCTCGCCGAGGCGAAGGAGATCGTGAAGGAGCGCGGCTACGAGGTGCCCCGCGCCGACGCCGACATGGACCCCGAGGGCGAGCGCCAGATCGCGGCGTACGTGCAGGAGAAGTACGGGCACGACTTCGTCTTCCTCACGGACTACGCCTGGTCGATCCGCCCGTTCTACCACATGCGCCACGCCGAGGACGAGACGCTCACGAAGAGCTACGACCTCATCTACCGAGGCACCGAGATCTCGACCGGCGCGCAGCGCGAGCACCGCATCGAGGTGCTCGAGGCGCAGGCGAAGGAGAAGGGCCTCGACCCCGAGGAGCTCAGCTTCTACCTGGACTTCTTCCGCTACGGCGTGCCGCCGCACGGCGGCTTCGGCATGGGCCTCAACCGCGTGCTCATGCTCATGCTGCGCCAGCCCTCGATCCGCGAGGTGACCTACCTGTTCCGCGGGCCGAACCGCCTGCAGCCGTAGGGTTTCTCGCGCTCTTCAGGTATACGCCCCGGCCCCGCTTCGTGCGGGCCGGGGCGTTTCTGGTTCCGGATCCGGATCCTGCGCCGGAACTGACTCCGGTTCCGGATCCTGCGCCGGATCAGCCGCGGCGGCGGGCGACGACGATCGTGTCGAGGAGTTCCGCGTGGGCCCCGTGCGGGTCCTTCGCCTCGCGCCGCACGAGTTCGGCGCGCTCGACGTCCCAGCGCTCGGGGTCGAGGGCGAGGGCGGAAAGCTCGTCGGAGGGTGACGGGAAATCGCCGCCGTGATCGGGCGCCCACGGCGGCCTGGCCCCGTGGGCGACGATCACGATCCGGCCGCCCGGGGCGACGCGGGCCGCGGCGGCGCGCAGGATCTGGGGGCGCGGCAGCTCGACCGGCGACTGCAGGAAGCTCGCGGTGACCAGGTCGAAACCCTCGGTCGGGCCGCCGTCGACGGCGGCGGCAGATGCGAGCCAGTCGGCGAGGTCGGCGGCGCGGAAGCTCGCCCGCGCGGAGAGACCGCGCGCTTCCGCCTCGGCGGCGGCGCGGGCGACGGCGGTGGGCGAGAGGTCGAGGCCCGCGGCCCGCCAGCCGCGCTCGGCGAGCCAGAGGACGTCGCCGCCCTCGCCGCAGCCGAGGTCGAGGGAGCGCCCTGGGCTGAGGTCGCGGGCGGCAACTGCGAGCGACGCGTTCACCCTCCCGGACCACACCGGGCCGCCCCCGGAGTACCGCCGCTCCCAGTACGCGGCGGCGGCCTCCCCGTCGCGCGGCTCCGCCCGCCCGTGCTCTACCTTGCCGTGCACCACCGCGCCGTGCTCCACCTTGCCGGTTCTGCGCTCCATGTGTGTTGTGTCAGCGATAACAGGCCCGGGTAGCGCAGAACCGGCAAGGTGGCGGGGCGGCGGCGTAGTCGTCCTCGACCAGGGCGTGGTTCGCGGCGGCGCCCGCGAGGGTGCCCGCGGCGGCGCACATCGGGACCGACGCGGCCGGGTTCGCCACATTGCCGGCGGCCCACACGCGCGGGTGGCTCGTCAGCCCCATGGCGTCGACCGCGATCGACGTGCCCATCAGGCCTTCCGTGAACTCGAGCCCGAGCGGCTCGAGCATGTCGGCGCGGGGTGACATGGCCGAGTTCGTGAACACGGCTGCGAGCTCGAACGCGCCGCCGTCCGCGGTGCGCACGGTGACCCCTGCGGCGTCGCCGTCCTCGACCGCGACGACCGCCGACTCGACAAGCTCGACCCCGCGGGCCGCGAAATCGCCGCGCGCGTCGTCGTCCAGCTCCCCCAGCCCGGCCGCGAAGACCACCAGGTCAGCGGACCACTGGCGGACGAGCCGCGCGAGGTGCAGCCCGGCCGGCGAGCTCGGGATCACGCCGATCGGGCGATCCCGGACCTCCCAGCCGTGGCAGTAGGGGCAGTGCAGCACCGTGTCTCCCCACCGCTCCGCGAGCCCCGGGATCGGCGCGAGCTCGTCCGTGACCCCGCTCGCAACGACGACGGCGCGGGCCGCGAGCGTCGATCCGTCCGTGAGGAGGACCTCGAGCGACGCGGCGCCGGGCTGGGCGGGCGCGGACCCCGTAAGATCCCGCACCGACGCGACCGTCGCCGCACGGAACTCGACCCCGTAGCGCGCGGCCTCCTCGCGTCCCCGGGCGGCGAGCTCGGCGGGCGGCAGCCCATCGTGGCCGAGCACGTTGTGCATGTGGGAGGCGAAGCGGTTGCGGGCGCTGCCGTCGTCGAGCACGATCGTGCGCCTGCGCGCGCGGCCGAGGGACTGCGCCGTGCTCAGGCCGGCGGCGCTCCCGCCGATGATGATGGCGTCGTATTCTGGGGTTCTCATGGGTCTAGGGTGATCGTCGCATGCGATACTGGCAAGCCAGTTTGCCAAATCAGCAAGGAGGCGCGCATGGAAGAGCTCGAGCAATTGGGGCCGCGGCTGCGGGCGGCCCGCCAGGAGCGCGGGTGGACGCTCGACGAGCTCGCCGGTCGCGCCGAGATGTCGGTGAGCACCCTCTCGCGGCTCGAATCGGGCAAGCGGCAGGCGAGCCTCGAGCTGCTGCTGCCGCTCACCCGGGAACTCGGGATCGGGATCGACGAGCTCCTGCAGGCGCGCGCGCAGGATCGGGATCCGCGCGTGCGGCGCCCGTCGTTTCGCATGGACGGGGCGACCATCGCGCCGCTGACCAGGGAAAACTCGGAGGTGCGTGCCTTCAAGATCACCTACAGGCCGGGCGGCGCGGATCCGGCGCCGGCACCGAAGGAGCACCCCGGGCACGAGTGGCTCTACGTGCTCTCGGGCAGGCTGCGCCTCACCCTCGGCGAACAGGAGCTCGTGCTCACGCGCGGCGAGGCGGCGGAGTTCGCAACGACGATCCCGCACCGCATGCGCGCGGAGGGCACGCGGCCGGCGGAGGTCATCAGCATCTTCAACGAGGTGGGCGAGCGCCTGCACCTCCTCACCCCCGCCCACCTTGCCGAAACTGCGCTACCCGAGTGATGTATCCGGGATAAATCGCACATTGAGCGCAGATTCGGCAAGGTACAGCTAGGCGGTGGGCTCGCCCAGGGAGAGCATGAGGCGGTTCGCCCAGTTGAAGAAGGCCGCGGACTGGATCGCGTCGAGCAGCTCCAGCTCGCCGAGCCCCTCGGCCCGCAGGCGCGCGACCTCCGCGGCCCCGAAGCGGGGCGGGGTCGCGGTCAGCGCGACCGTCGCGTCGACGATCGCGGCGAGCCGCCCCGACCGCTCGGCCCAGGCCGAAACCCCCTGATCCAGCAGCGCATCGACGTCCGCGGGATCCGCGCCCTGCTCGACCGCGAAGCGCGCGTGCACCGACGCGCAGAACACGCAGCCCGTGAAGCGCGACGACGCAGCGGCCGCGAACTCCCGCTCGCGCCTCGGCAGCCCCTCGTCGGTGTTGAAGAAGATGTCGAGGTCGGTGAGCGTGCGCTCGAGCAGCGCCTCGGGATCCCGCGCGAGCAGGCGGAAGTACGGCATGTGCACCCGCTCCCGCTCGACGAGCGCGGCGTAGTGCCGCTCCGTGAACTCGGCGACGGGAAGCGGCTCCAGCCAGGGCTTCCAGCCGAGCGGCTCCCGCGTGAAGCGCGGCGGCTCGGCGACCCGCGGCGCGGCAGGCAGCACCTCGGGGACGTGCGCCGCGGCATCCGCGGCATCCGCGCCCCCACCCACTGGGGTTGTGAGCGATTTCTGTTCGGATGAGCGCAGATACGAACCGAAATCGCTCACAACCGCCTGGGGGCCGGCGACGGCGCGGAGGCCCGCGGCGACCCGCAGCTGAAAGGTGAGGAACGCCACGAGCTGGGAGAGCGTCACGATCCCCGTCGTGCTCCACCCCGCGTCGAGCAGGGCCTGCAGCGCCTCCCGCGAGGCGTCGCGCGGGTGCAGCACGAGGAGGTGCGCGTGCTCGAGCGCGGCGGCCAGCCGCTCGCCGAGCCCGTAGGCCGCCTCGAACGAGTCGACGGCGTACTCGGGGCCCTCGGTGCTCTCCGGCGCGTTCTCCGCGCGGAATGCCCCGTAGGGTCCGGATCCCTGCGCCCTCCCCGCCTCCGCGACGATGAGCGCCTCAAGCGCCTCGCCGCCCTCGGCGAGCCTGAGCAGCCCGCCGTACAGCGCGATCCCGGCCGGATCGCCGTGCAGCCGCGCGACGAACAGCGCGACGGCCGCCCGCTCCGCGACGGTCGCGTGCTCCTCCGACACCGGCCTGAGCAGGGCGTCGAAGCTGCCCTGCGCGTGGGCCGTCGCCTCGGGCCTGCGCTCGCGCACTGCGGCGAGCGCCGAGCCGGGCGCGATGCCGACGAGCACGTCGAGCGCGTCGGTCGCCTGCGTGTCCGTCTCCGTCCCCGCCTGCGTCAGCGTCGTTGCTTCAGTCATTCCAATGTCCTTTCAGATCCAAATTCCAATGCCCCCCTCACGCCGCGACCGCCGCGCCGAGGTACGCCTCGCGGATCCGCGGGTCGGCGAGCAACTCCTCGGCGCTCCCCTGCATCGCGACGACGCCGTTCGTCAGCACGTAGCCGCGGTGCGCGACCTGCAGCGCGAGCTCCGCGGACTGCTCGACGATGAACACCGCCACTCCCAGCTCCCGGTTGATCCGCTGGATCGACTCGAGCACCTGGTCAACGATGATGGGCGCGAGCCCCATGGTTGGCTCGTCCATGCAGATGAGCTGGGGCCGCGACATGAGCGCCCGCCCGAAGGCGAGCATCTGCTGCTCGCCGCCCGAGAGCGTGCCCGCCTGCTGCGTGCGCCGCTCGAAGAGCCTCGGGAACAGGGAGTATTGCGCATCCAGGTCGGCGAGTACCGCGCGGGAGCGCGCGCGCCCCGACCGCGTGTGCGCGCCGACGAGCAGGTTCTCCTCGACCGTCATCTCGGGGAAGACGCGCCGCGCCTCCGGTACGCTCGCGATCCCGAGCCGCACGACCTCCGCGGTCGACGCCCGCGTGATGTCGCGGCCGTCGAAGGTGATCGACCCGGCGCGCGTCTTCACGAGGCGCAGGATCGACTTCATCGTCGTCGACTTGCCGCAGGCGTTGCCGCCGAGGAGCGACACGATCTCGCCGCGCCCGATCCGGTAGCTCACGTTCTGGAGCGCGTGGAACTCGCCGTAGAAGACGTCGACGTCGCGGAAGTCGAGCAGGGTGTCGTCGGCCGTCGCCGCGGAGGTCTCCGAGACCGCCGAGGTCTCCAAGCCGTCCGAGAGTGAGCTTCCCATCAGTGGTTCTCCTTTACTGCCTGTGCCGGATCGGCGCCGCGCCGCTCGTGCACGCTGCCCCGCCGCGAGCCGAGGTATGCCTCGATCACGCGCGGGTCGTTCTGCACCTCGGAGGGGGTCCCCGAGGCGATGATCTCGCCGCCGTCCATCACGATGACCCGGTCAGAGACGGTCATCACGAGGTCGAGCTTGTGCTCGACGAGCAGCATCGTCTGCCCCTGCTCCTTGAGCTCGAGCAGCTGGTGCATGACCTCGAGCGTCTCCGAGGTGTTCATGCCGGCCGTCGGCTCGTCGAGCAGCAGGAGGCCGGGGTCCGAGGCGAGCGCCCGCGCGATCTCGGTGCGCCGCCGGTTCGCGTAGGAGAGCGTCCACGCCGGGTGGTCCCTGCGCGGGAGCAGCCGCGTCGAGAAGCGGGCGAGCTGCCCCGTCACGCGCTCGCGCTGCTCGGCGGCCTCGCGGCGGAGCGCGGGGGTGCCGACGACCGCGAGCGCCGTCTCGGCCACGAGCGCGATCCAGCGCAGGATCGGGAGGTTCCTGAGACCCGGGAGCGGCCGCTGCGCCCGGGCGAGCGGGGTCTGCCCCACGAGCACGTTCTCCTCGACGGTCGCATTCGCGAGCACGCGCCCGTTCTGGAAGGTGCGCCGCATGCCCGCCCGCGCGATCGCGTCGGGGGTACGCCCGGTCACGTCGGCGCCGCGGTAGCGCACGGTGCCGGCGTCGGGACGCAATTCCCCGCTCAGCAGGTTAATCGTGGTCGTCTTGCCCGAGCCGTTCGGGCCGATGATGCTCACGACCTCACCCGGCTCGACGCGGAGCGAGGTCCCCGCGACCGCCCGCACCGCCCCGAAGGACTTCGCGAGCCCGTCAATCTCCAGCACGCTCGTCACGCGAGCACCCCCTCTCGCTCGGGTGTCGTGCGGTGTGATTCGGCGCCGGATTCTGATCCGCCGTCGATTCCGGATCCGGATCCGGATCCTGCTCCGGTCCCGGATCCGCCGCCAGGGCCGACCGGCGCGAGGGTGCCCGCGAGCCGGTCCGGGCCGCCCGAGGGGGCCGAGCCGCCGCCGGATCCGCCCGCGCCGCCAGAACCACCGGCACCGCCGTCGCCCGATCCCGAGCCCGATCCCGAGCCGCCCCGCAGCGCGCGGGGCGCGATCCGGGACCAGAGCTTCGCGAAGGGGGCCGGCAGCGTCCAGAGGCCCTGCGGACGGAAGCGCACGAGCAGCAGGAGCACGATCCCGTACACGAGTAGGCGCGTGTCGCTCGCCGCGCGGAAGAGTTCGAGGCCGCCGACGAGGATCGTGGAGCCGAGGATCGCGCCGAAGGGCCGCAGCATGCTGCCGAGCACCGCGATGATGACGATCTGGAACGACAGGTTCGGGTCGAAGATCTTGGGCTCGAGGAAGCCGAACTGCGCCGCGAGGTAGGCACCGCCGACGCCGGCGATGAAGCCGCCGATCCCGAACGCGAGCGACGCGTACTGCGGGGTCTCGATGCCGGCGGCCCGCGCCGCGACCTCGTCGTCCCTGATCGCGCGCCAGGTGCGGCCGAGGTGCGAGCGGCCGAGCCGGTGCACGAGGAGCACGAGCACGAGCAGCAGTCCGAGGCCGAGGGCGTAGATCTCCTGCGGGGTGCTGAGCTGGATCCCGAACACATCGGGGAGGGGGATGAGCGAGAGGCCGGCGCCGCCGCCCGTGATGGGCGAGGCGACGAGCACGATCGCCGAGATCGCGGCCCCGGTCGCGAGCGTCGCGATCGCGGGATAGTGGCCCGAGAGCCGCCAGGACGGCGCGGCGAGCACGGTCACGACAACCGCGGCCGCGACCCCCGCGATGAGCGCGGCCGGCAGGAACGGGATCCCGGCCTGCTTCATCGCGAGCGCGGCGACGTAGGCGCCGATCGCGACCGTGCCGGCCTGGCCGAGCGCGAGCTGCCCCGCGAACCCCCCGATCACGGTCATGGAGAGCGCGATCATCGCGAAGGCGAGCACCTGCACGCCGATCTGCACGACGTAGCCGTTGAGCGCACCGGGGATGAGCGGGATGAGCCCGAGGGCGATGAGCACGCCGACCTGCCAGCGCCGCATCGTGATCGGCTTCGCCTGCGCGAAGAAGGTCCCGGTCAGCGGCTCGCGTTTGACCGCCCGCTTGCCGAAGAGCCCCTGGGGCCGGATCCAGAGCACCGCGAGCAGCACGCCGAAGGTGATGAGCTGGCGCGCGGCGTCACCCCAGATGGCGACGCCGAACGCCTCGACGGTCCCGAGCACGAGCCCGCCGACGACCGCCCCGCCGAGCGAGCCGAGCCCGCCGAGCGTCGCGGCCGCGATGCCGGCGAGGCCGATCTGCAGCCCCTGCGTCGGCGCGATCGTCGTGAAGTAGGCCGCGACGAGCACGCCGGCGAGGCCGCCGAGCCCCGAGGCGATCATGAACGCGATCGCCTGCACCCGGTCGACCGGCACCCCCATCTGGGCCGCGGCCTCGCGATCCTGCGACGTCGCGCGCACCGCGCGCCCGAACTTCGTGAAGCGCAGGCCGAGGGCGAGCACGACCATCGTGACGATCGATGTCGCGAGGATCACGAGGTCGATCGCGCCGAACGTGAGCCCGCCGATCGTGAACCGCGCGTCCGGGAGGCCTGCGTCGAAGCGGCGCACCTGCGGCCCGAACACGATCTGCGTCAGGTTGTCGAGGATGATCATGATCGCGATCGTCGCGAGCACGGCCGCAATCGGCGCCCGCCCCGCGAACGGCCGCACGGCGATCAGGTTGATGATGAGCCCGATCACGGCCGTGATCAGGATCGCGGCGAGCGCCCCGAGCCACAGCGGCAGGCCGAGGTGGCTCGTGACGAGCCACCCGACCATGGCGCCGACGGCGAAGAGCGAGCCGTGCGCGAAGTTCACCACGTTGGCGACGCCGATGACGAGCGAGAGGCCGAGCGCGATGAGCGCGTAGGCGTTCCCGTTGATGAGTCCGGCGACGATGAAGTCGAGCACGACTCCCCCTTTCAGTTTCCGGTGCGTCCGATCCGGGGTTTCCGGATCAGTGCCCCGTGACCTCGGTCGGCACGAAGGCGCCGTCCTGCACCTCGAGCCACTTGAACACGGGGTTCTTCGCCCGCCGGTTCTCGTCGTAGCTCGCCTCGCCGTAGATGATCGACGGGATCGCGTCGGCGTCTCGGAGCGCGTCGCGAATCCCGGCGCGATCAACCGTCTTCGCGTGCTCGGCAGCCCAGGCGATCTGCTTCACGCCGTCGTAGGCGTAGGCGGCGAAGAGGTTCGGCTGGTAACCGTACTTCTTGTCGAAGGCGCTCACGAAGGACGTGACCTTCTCGTCGTCGGACTCGGTCGTGAAGGAGGTGTTGAGGTACACGCCCTCGGCCGCGTCGCCCGCGAGATCCAGGAACTCGGCCGAGTAATTGGATCCGACCGCAACGTAAATGACGTCGTCCGGGATCCCCGCCTGCTTCGCCTGCTGCACGAGCAGCGAGGTCGTCGAGTAGTAGGTGAAGAAGACGACGACGTCGGGCTTCGCCTCGCGCAGCTGCACGAGCTGGGGCTTGAAGTCGGTCGAGGCCTCCTCGACGTCGGCCTGGTAGACGAGCTCGTCGCCGTTCTTTTTCACCTGGTCCGTGAAGATGTCGCGCGCGCTGATGCCCCAGTCCGTGTTGAGGTTGATGACGGCGATCTTCGAGCCGAAGGTGTGCGCGCCGTCGGCGAGCTCGCGTGCGTCCTCCTCCTGGGTGATGCTCGGGCTGAAGATGAAGTCGCCCGTCTTCGTGAAGTCGGGGTGGGAGTTCGTAATCCCGAGCTGCAGCAGCCCGCCGCGCTGGTAGAGGGGGCTCGCGACCATCGAGGTGGCCGAGGAGAAGTCGCCGAGGACCGCGAGGATCTTGTCGTCTGAGACGAAGCGCTGCGCGATGGTCGTGGCCTGGCTTGCCTGCCCCTGGCTGTCCTGGAAGTCGATCTCGATGGGCCGGCCGTTGACGCCGCCTGCCCCGTTGATCTCGTCGAGGGCGATGTCGATGCCCTCCTGCCAGTTCTTTCCGTATTCGGCCTGGTTTCCGGTCAGCGGGCCGGAGACGCCGATGACGATCGGCTCCCCTCCTGCGGCCTGCGCGGCGTCTTCGCCTGAGGCACTCGCGGAGCAGCCGGTCATCGCGATGGCGGCGGCGGCAATGGCTCCGAGCCAGGCGAGACGGTGCTTCTTCATGGGGACTCCTTGGGTTGTGTCGTGTGCGGCTGCCCCCGCCGCGGCGCGCTTGGTGCGCCCGGGGGACGAAGCTATTGTTATGGGTGACATAACTCTTTCGAAAGTGATGGCGTAACAGAACTTCATGCTTCGCTCACAGTCGCCCGGCACAGGCGGGTTATCCACAGAACGTCACATTCGGTCACGAGACGCCCGCCCGCACGGCAGCCCCGCGTATAACGGAGGCATGCCAGAAGCCCATCGAGCCTCCATCGCGATCATCGGCGCAGGACCGCGCGGCACCTCCCTCATCGAGCGGATCGGCGCGCACCTCACCGAGCCAGGCGCGCCACTGCTCGGGCGCGGGATCGACCTGCACGTGATCGACGACGCACCCTCGGGCGCCGGCCGCATTTGGCGGGCCGATCAGGACCGCGAGTTGTGCATGAACACGCTGTCGCACGCCGTGACGCTGTTCACGGAGGAGCGGAGCACGGTCGCGGGGCCGGTGCGGGTCGGGCCGACGCTCTACGAGTGGAGCGTGCTGGTGCTGGCTGGCGGTGGCTCGGGTGTCGACGGCGTCGAGTCGATCCCGCCAGAGCACGTGCGTGCGTTCCGCTCGCACCCGGTGCGGCCGGGGCTCGCGGCCGAGTACCTCGACGAGCTGCGGGAGACTCGGCCGGAGTCGCACCCGAGCCGTGCCCTCTACGGGGAGTACCTGGCGTGGTGCTTCTCGCGCGCGATCGCTGGCCTGCCGGCTGGGGTGCGCGTGATCCGGCACCGGGACCGCGCCGTCGGGGTGGCGCGGGTCGGCGGAGCGGTCGTGCGCGGCGCGGAGGTGTCCGGCGCCGTGCGCGGCGCGGAGCGGATCGAGCTCGCGAGCGGCGAGGTGGTGCTCGCGGACGCCGTGATCCTCGCGGGCGGGTGGCTGCCGCGCGCTCAGTCGGGCGCGGAGGCTCGGCTGGCGGGCGCGCTCGATTCGGCGACGGCGGAAGATCCCCGATCCACCCTCGTGTGGGTGCGCCAGGGCAGCCCCGCGGATCAGGATCTCTCGGGAATCAGACCGGGAGCGGACGTGATCGTGCGCGGCCTCGGCATGGGCTTCTTCGACACGATGGCGCTCCTCACGATCGGGCGGGGCGGTCGCTTCGTCACGGATGAGCGCGCGCCCGGGCGGCTCCGCTACGAGCCGTCTGGCAAGGAGCCGCGCATCCATGCGACGTCGGGGCGCGGGGTCCCGTTCCGCGCCAAGTCACTCTTCGGCGGCCTTCCCCCGCGCCCCGAGCAGCGCTTCCTCAGGGGCGTGGACTGGGAGCGGGCGCCGCGCCCCATCGACTTCGACCGGGAGCTCTGGCCCCGGATCGTGGCCGACGCGTTCGTCGACCACGCTGAGACGCTCAGGCGGATGCGGCCCAGGGCCGTCTCCGGCACGAGCGGCGAGCTGCTCGCGGCGCTCGAACGCGCGATCGGGCCGATCGTCGCCGGCCCCGCCGGCCCCTGCCCGGTGGCGACGATCGACGCCGCGGCGACGGCCGCCGCCCGATTCGTGCGGGATCCCCTCGACCGCTTCGACCTCGCCGGCGAGGTGCAGCCCGCTCAGCGCTCGTTCACCTCGCCCAGGCGCTTCTCGGAGTGGCTGCTCACGCGCGTCGCGGACGACCTCGCGGAGGCCGAGCTCGGGCAGGACAGCCCAGTGAAGGCCGGCCTCTGGTCGATCAGCACCGCCCGCGCGGTCGCGAACCGCATCGGCACGCTCGGCGGCTTCGACGCCGAGTCCCGCGGCTCCGGCTTCAGGCTGCTCCACGCGATCGGCGCCATGGCGGGCTCCGGCCCGCCCGCGTTCCGCAACCGGCAGCTCCTCGCCCTCGCGGAAGCCGGGATCGTGAGCTTCATCGGCCCGGAGCCCGAGGTCACCGTCGGCGCCGACGGCTTCCGCGCCTCGTCACCGCTCGTCGCGGGCTCAGGGGTAACCGCGGAGGGCCTCATCGACGCGTGGATGCACTTCCACGACGTCTCGCGCACGACGGATCCGCTCGTGCGGGGCCTCATCGCGGCCGGGCGCGCGAGGCCCTTCGCGATCCGGAGCCGCAGCGGTGCGCTCGAACCGACCCGCAGCTTCGACATCGACGGGGCGAGCGGGCGCCTGCGCGGGGCGGACGGGTCGCTCGACCCCGCGGTGCACGTCGCGGGGATCCCCGTCGACGATGCGCTCCACGACACGATCATCAGCCCCATGCCCGGCACGGATCCCCCCATGCTGCGCGAGACCGACCGGGTGGCGCTCAGCGCCCTCAGGGTCGCGTGTGCTTCGGTGGAGGCGGCGGGCGAGGCGGGCGAGACGTCGGCGCCAGCGGCCGCACCCGGCGACCGGATCGAGGAGAGGACGAGCGCATGACTACTGGCATAGGAACGCTCATCGTCGGCGGCGGCGTGATCGGCCGCGCCGCAGCCTGGCAGCTCGCGCGCCGCGGCGAGAGCGTGCGCCTGCTCGAACGCTTCGGCCCGCACCACACGCGCGGCGCCTCGCACGGCTCGACCCGCAACCTCAACAACGCCTACTCGGAGGGCTTCTACCTCGACCTCTACGACGAGGCACTCGGGCAGTGGCGGGAGCTCTCGGCCCGCGCAGGGGTGCCGCTCTTCTCGCTGCACGGGCTCGTGACCCACGGGGCCCCCGCCGCGGTCGAGGAGGCGCACGCCGCGCTCGCCGCGCGGGGCGCCGAGGCCGAGCTGCTCCCCGCCGCAGAGGCGGAGGCCCGCTGGCCCGGCATGCGCTTCGCCGGCCCCACGCTCTTCAGCCGCGAGGCAGGGGTCGGCTACGCGTCGCTCGCGCTCGACGCGCTCGCCTCGCAGGCGGAGTCCCACGGCGCCGTCATCTCCTGGAACACGCGCGTGACCGGGATCTCCGTCGAACCCGACGGGAGGGTGAAGGTCGAGGCGGTGTCGGCGGACGCAGACGCCACAGAGGTGATCCTCGTCGATCGGCTGATCGTCGCCGCCGGGGCGTGGTCCCGCGAACTCATCGGCTCGATCCGGGGCCTGAGCGAGCCCCTCGACCTCCCCCAGCTGGTCGTCACCGAGGAGCACCCGGCGCACTTCGCTCCGCGGGATTCCGAGCTGCGCTGGCCCTCGTTCAACCACGTCTTCTCGGCCGCAATCCCAGATGCGCGTGACGGTGCCGTCTACGGCATGCCGAGCCCGGGCGAGGGCGTCAAGGTCGGCCTCCACCGCGTCGGACACGTCGTCGACCCCGACGCCCGCACTTTCGGCGCGACGGCCGAGATCCGCGAGCGCCTCGCGGCCTACGTCGCCGAATGGTTCCCCGGGCTCGACCCGGCGACCGCGGAGGAGATCAGCTGCACCTACACCTCGACCGACACGGGCCGCTTCGTGCTCGACCGCAGCGGACCCGTAACGATCGCGGCGGGGTTCTCAGGCCACGGCTACAAGTTCGCGCCCGCGATCGGGCGGATCCTCGCGGACGCCGCGACGGGGATCGCCCTGCCTCCGCCGGAGTTCAGGCTCGCGTGGCATCGCGGCTGACCGAGCGCTCCAACTGACTGAGACCAAGCCAAGGGGGACAACATGACCGACAACCGAGCAGTGGCCGTCGTCACGGGGGCATCGAGCGGGATGGGGCGCGAGATCGTGCTCGACCTCGCGCGCACCCACCGCGTGATCGCGATCGGCCGGGACGCCGGTCGCCTCGCGGCCGTCGCCGCGGAGGCCGACGCGGTGAGCCTTGCCGGCTCCGAGTCCGCCGACCTCACGAAGCACACGACCGATCACAGCACCGCCCCGAGCACGACCCCGTGGCAGGTCGACGTCACCGACGCGGACTCGCTCGCGCGCCTCATCGCCGGGCTCGACCGCATCGACGTGCTCGTGCACGCCGCGGCGATCGGCCGCCGGCTCAGGGTCGACGCGGCCCGGCCGGAGGACTGGGCCGAGCACTTTGCGACGAATGTGACCGCACCGGCGGAGCTCACCCGGCTCGCGCTTCCCCTGCTCCGGGCGGCGCAGGGCACCGTCGTGTTCATCGGCTCGGGAGCCAGCACAAGGCCGGCCCCCGGCAGCGCCGTCTACACCGCGACGAAGCACGCGCTCCGCGGCCTCGCCGACGTCCTCCGCATCGACGAGGAGCCCAACCTGATCCGGGTCGTCACCGTCGCCCCCGGCCAGACCGACACCCCGATGCTCCGCGGCATGGTTCCTGAGGGCGCGTACGAGGCCGAGCGCTACATCCGCCCGGCCTCGGTCGCCGCGGCGGTCCGCTTCGCGGTCGACGCCCCCGCCGACGTCCAGATCACCGACCTCGCGGTGCGCCCCCGCCAGGAGATCGCCCGCATCTGAGGGGTTGGTGGCCGCGGGGCGCGGGCGGGCTTCGGTGCGCCCGCGCTTCGGTGCGCCCGGGCTTCGGGGCGCCCGCGCTTCGGTGCGCCCGGGGTTCGGGGCGCCGGCGCCCTGCGCTCGCTCCCAAAACTGCAGTCGTTCACACCGAAACGCCCCGAATCAACGGAACGAGCGCAGAACGCGGAGCGAGCGCAGAGTGGCGGAGCGAGCGACCTCACCTTTGCGCGGCCGCGCTGCTGCGCGCCGCGGGTCAGGGCTGACGCCTCGCCGCGCTGCTGCCGGCGCGCCGGCGCCCTGCGCTCGCTCCCAAAACTGCAGTCGTTCACACCGAAACGCCCCGAATCAACGGAACGAGCGCAGAACGCGGAGCGAGCGCAGGCGCCAGCCGCGCCAAGCGCCAGCGCCCGGCGCCCGCGGCCCCCAGCCCCACCTACCCCACGCGCGCGGCGGCGAAGGCGAGCGCGTCGGCGAAGAGCCCGCCGTCGGCGATGCGCTTGCGGTACTTCATGACGTGGCGCTGCCCGTTCAGGGTGAGCACCCCCGCGAGGCGGTCGCCGTCGCGGTAGAGCACCACGAAGTGGGCCTCGTCGAGTCCGCCGGAGACGACCTCGAACTCGGGCGTCGCGACGCCCGCGAACTGGATCCGGTGCCCGTACCAGTCCGACCAGAAGTAGGGCACGGTCGCGTAGGGCAGCGGGTCGTGCTCGAGCGCCGCGTTGCGGCCCGCCCGCGCGCCCTGCTCGGCGGCCGCGGTGAAGTGTTCGATCCGCATCTGCCGCCCGAACAGGGGGTTGTGCCAGTTCGCGATGTCGCCGGCCGCCCACACGTTCGGCGCGGAGGAGCGGAGCGACGAGTCGCACACGAGGCCGTTCTCGAGCTCGAGCCCGCTGCCCTCGAGCCAGCCCGTGGTCGGCCTCGTGCCGATCCCCACGACCACGAGGTCGGCCTCGACGAGACTGCCGTCGGCGAGCGTGACCGCCTCGACGCGCTCGTCGCCGATGAACCCCGAGACCCCGATCCCGCACCGGAGGTCCGTGCCGTGCTGGGCGTGGAGCTGTGCGAGCACGCCGCCCATTTCCTCGCCGACGGCGCGCACGAGCGGCACGGGCGCGCCCTCGATGATCGTGGGCGAGAGGCCGCGCTTGCGTGCGGCCGAGGCGACCTCGGCCCCGATGAAGCCGCCGCCGATCACGGCGATCTTTGCCCGCGCGTCGAGCGCGCGGCGCACCTCAGCGGCGTCCTCCTGGGTGCGGAGGCTCACGACGCCCGCGAGCCCCTCGGTGCCGGGCAGCCGCACGGGCGCGGAGCCCGTTGCGATCACGGCGCGCGAAAACTCCCGCTCACCGGCCGTGGTCGTGAGCACGCCGCGCGCCGGGTCGAGCGCGGTCGCGCGCTCCCCGAGCGCGAGCTCGACGCCGCGCTCGGCGTACCACTCGGGGGCGGCGAGCGGCTGCGGCTCCGGATCCAGACCCTCCGCCAGGAACTCCTTCGAGAGCGACGGCCGGTCGTAGGGCGCGTGCGGCTCGTCCCCCACGAGCGTGATCGGGCCTTCCCACCCGGAGGCGCGCGCCTCCTCGGCGGCCCGGATGCCCGCGAGCGAGGCGCCGACGACGACGAGCCCGCTCACGACGCATCCTCCAGGCTGAGCGCCACCTTCGGGCAGGCCTTGACGGCGGCGCGCACCTCGTCCGCGGCCGATTCGGGCACGTCCGGGCCGGCGATGAGCTGCAGTACGCCGTCGTCGTCGACCTCGAAGTAGTCGGGGCTGAGCGCCTCGCACATGCCGATGCCGGTGCAGCGGCTGCGGTCGATCTGAATCTTCATCATTGAATCCTCTCGCTGTGTTGGTGAAGTTGTTGTGCCGTGAAATGGCGGCGGGATCAGGCGTCCCACACGACGGGCAGCTGCACCGGTCCGCGCGCCTGCCAGCCGTGCACCACGACCTCGGCGTCGGGATCCAGGCGCAGCCCGGGAAGCGCGCGCATCGTTTCGACGAGGATCACCTCGCCGAGCGCCCTGGCCACGTTGTGGCCGATGCAGAAGTGCGTGCCGAAGCCGAAGGAGACGTTGTCGCGGTCCTCGCGCTCGAGCTCGAACACGTCGGGGTTCGCGAAGCGCTCGGGATCCCGGTTCGCGGAGCCGATCACCATCGCGATTTCGGTGCCGGCGGGGATCCTGACCCCGCCCAGCTCGACGTCGGCGGTCGTGAGCTTCTCGGTCATGCCGAACGGCGGCAGCCAGCGCAGGCCCTCCTCGAGGGCCTCGCGCGCCCACGCCGACGGCTCGGCGGCGAAGCGTTCCCACGCCGCAGGATGGGTGAGGAGCCCGAGCAGCGTGCTCGACGCGAGGTGCGCCGGCTCCTGGAACCCTCCCACGATCAGGACCTCGGCGGTGGGCTGCAGGATCGCGACGGCGTCGGCGCCCTCGGGCACCGCCGTGCGCACGAGATGCCCGAGCACGGTGTAGCTCTCCTCGGCCGCGAGCTCGGGGAGCCGCTTCTCGAGGTAGGCCGTGATCTCGGCCTTGACCTCGCGGCTGCGGCGATCCACCTCGGGGTCGCGGCCGTAGTCGACGAGGCGATCCGCGAGCGCGCGCAGCCAGCGGCTGAGCGTCTCGTCCGGCACGTCTCCGTAGCCCGCGATGTCGCCCACGACGCGCTGGCACATGGGCTCGAAGATCTCGCGCGCCGCGTCGGCGCGGCCGCGATCCCGAATCCCGGCGAGGTACTCGCGCACCGTCTCGCGCATGCGATCGACGTAGGTCTTCGTCTGCTTGGGCCGCAGCGGCGAGTTCGCGGCCGTGCGGATCGTGCGGTGCTCGTCGCCCGAGAGCATCATGATGTTGCCGCGGCCGTAGACGAACTCGTGGATGTCCTGCGTCGGCCCGAAGACCTCGTCGTTGACGCCGGCCTCGCGGCAGAGATCCCAGGTCAGGATCAGGACGCGCCCCGTCTCGGGCACGAACACCACGGGGTGCTCGCGGCGCATCCGCTCGTAGAACGGGTAGGGGTCGCGCTCGAGCTCCGCGAGCGGAACGTCGGCCACGATGTCGAGGGCGCTTGGCGCCGATCCTGCTTCGATGGTTGCTTCGATGGTCACGTCGGGTCCTTCCTGACAACGCTGTCGGTGGTGGACCCCGGCGCGGATCCGGAACCCGGATCCCGATCCCGTCGCCGGGGTCTGCGCTTGATCCTATGACTGACTGAATATTCAGTCAAGCCTGGGAGCGAGGAATTTTGCCCGATCAGGGCCGGGGCCGCGGCGGCGCTACTCCGCGCGCAGCAGGCGCTCGAGGGCGGCTCGCAGGGCGTCGCGCGCCTCATCCCAGGAGCTCGAGCCGACCACGATGCCGGAGAGCAGGCCGTCGGCGAGCGCGGTCACCGAGCGGGCCGCCCGCGCCGCGTCGATCCCGGCCCGGATCGAGCCGTCGCGCTGCCCCTCCGACACGGCGTCCGCGACGGCGTCCCGCCACTTCGCGAGCGTGACGCCGACCTGGTCGCGGATCTCCTCCTCGAACACGGCGACCCCCACGAGCTCGTGCCACACGACCGCGTTGTCGTGCGCGCGCTCGGTGCCGTCGAAGTCGGCGAGGAGCAGGGCCTCGAGGCGCTCGAATCCGGTCCCGGATCCGGATCCGGATCCGGATCCGACCGCGCCCGCGCCTGCCCCCGCGCCCGGCGTGATCTCGTTCGCGAACTCCATCGTCGCCTTGAGCAGTCCGTTTCGGCTCTCGAAGTGGTAGTAGACGAGGCCGACGGAGACGCCGGCCGCGGCGGCGACGTCGCTCACCCGGAACTTCCGCACGCCGGCCTTGGCGACGGCCTGCCACGAGGCCTCGACGATCTTGCGGGTGGCGGCGCTGTTCTCCATGAGTCAACACACTACCGGTGCGGCGGAAACGCGGCGATCCGCGCCCGCCGGCCGCTTCCCGAGGGAGAACGGCCAGACGGACGCGGATCGCAGGGCGACCGTTGCCCGGTCTAGGCGTCGGCGGGAACCTCCTCGGCGGACGAGGCGACGAGCGGCGTCGACGTCGGCCCGTCGCCGGGCGCCGGCTCCCGCAGCTTGCGCCCGAACACATAGCCCAGGATCCCGATCACGACGATGATTCCGAGGGTCGTGAGGGTGAACACCGAGAAGGTGCCCTGCTCGACGCCCCAGATCTCGGCGAAGGGGTACTCGACGCCGAGGAGCGCCTCGAGCGTGCCCGGGAACACCGCGACCCACGTGCCGAGCGCGATCCACGCGAAGCAGATGACGCCGAGCGCCTTCCACAGGGTGTCGCCTCCCGGCACCTTGAACGGTCGGTGCACGCCGGGGAATTTCTTGCGCAGGCTGATCGCGGCAGGAATCGCGAAGAGGTAGCTCATGAGGAAGGTCGAGATGCAGATCGTGAGCACGACCTGGAAGAGCGCGGCGGCCTCGCCCTCGACGAACCACATGGCCGCGAGCATGAAAAGGCTCGCGACGACGCCCGACATCGTGTTGACGCGCACGGGCGTGCCGAGCCCGGGGTGGATCCGGCCGAAGTAGCCGCCGAAGAACGCGCCGTCGGCCGCGGCCATCGCCTGCATGCGGTCGGAGATGATCATCCACGCGCCGCCCTGCGAGACGAGGATGAACACGAAGATCACCGCGGAGATCGTGAGCATGATCCCGGATCCCGCGCCGAAGATCGAGAACACCGTCGAGATCGCCTCGAACAGGCCGCCGATGCCGCTGATGTCCTCGACCGGGACGACGAGCAGGATCGCGAGGATCGGGAGCAGGTAGCCCGCGGCCGCGATGCCGGCCGAGCGCGCCACCGAGATCGGCACGTCGCGGCCCGGATTCTTCATCTCACCAGCGGCGCTATTGCCCGACTCGAAGCCGAGGAACGAGAACAGGAGCAGCGGGACGAGCGCGAGGAAGCCCGTGAGGGACGGCGCGAAGTACGAGGCGGTGAGGCCCTGGAAGCCGTTCTGGATCCCGTAGATCGCGGTCACGATGATGAAGAACGCGAGGAAAGCGATCTTCACGATCGCGCCGAGCGTCGGCAGCCACTTGCCGTGCTTCAGGCTGACGATGGCGCTCATGACCGTGATCCAGATGAAGACGAGCTTGAAGCCGTAGTCGGTGAACGAGCCGTGATCGATCGGCGAAACGTACGCCGACCAGGTCTCAACCGCGATGAAGGCGCAGGTGCCACCCACCCACACGGGCTGCGTGACCCAGGTCAGCATCGCCGTGATCGCGGCGCTGAAGCGGCCATACGCCGTGCGCACCCAGGTGTAGACGCCGCCCTCCTCCGTGAAGGCCCCGCCGGTCTCGGCGAAGATGAGCGCGTACGGGAACATGAAGAAGACGGTCAGCACGAGCGTCCAGGTGAAGGTCTCGCCGCCGAACCCCGCGACCTGGCCGAGCAGGTCGATCGAGAGCACGGCCGCGACGACCAGGAACATGATGTCGAAACGCCCAAGCGTCTTCTTGAGATGCTTGGATTCCTCGAGCGCCATGCGCGTCGGAGCGGTCTCCGGAGCTGCGGAAGTCATTGAACTGTTCCCTTCGTCATTGAAAGCGGACCAGTGGCCCGCCGCAATGTTCCCTCGCGGGTGCGGTGAAAGCGAACAGTGTTTGACGATGCGCTGTATCGGAAATTCCGAACGAAATCCTTACGGGCTGGGGTTTTCCTTGGGCGCCGCTGGGCGGCGGCTGCGCTCGCTCCGAGATCTGCCGTCGCTCGCACGAAGCAGCGGCAAAGCTTAGGAACGAGCGCAGAACTCGGAACGAGCGCAGAGGTGGGAGGTGAGCACCGCTCGGGATCGGCGCCGCGACGCGGCGCCGGGGCAGAAACGGCGCCGCCGTGCGGCGCTCGCTCTCAAATCTGCCGTCGCTCGCAACAATCAGCGGCAAGGCTTAGGAACGAGCGCAGAACTCGGAACGAGCGCAGAGGTGGGAGATGAGCACCGCCCGGGATCGGCGCCGCGACGCGGCGCCGGGGCAGAAACGGCGCCGCGGCGCGGCGCTCGCTCTCAAATCTGCCGTCGCTCGCACGAACCCGCACCAAAGCTTAGGAACGAGCGCAGAAAGCGGAACGAGCGCAGAGGTGTGAGATGAGCGCCGTTCAGGATCGGCGCCGCCGCGCGGCGCTCGCTCCGAGATCTGCAGTCGTTCGCACGAACCAGCGCCAAAGCTTGGGAACGAGCGCCGCCGCCCTACGCCTCGTAGACCGACTCACCGCCCAGGATCGTGCGGGCCACGCGCACGCGGTCAAAGCCCGCGGGCTCCCCCACGGGGCCCGTGAGCACCACGAGGTCGGCGAGCATGCCTGGCGCGATGCGCCCGACGCGGTCCGCGATGCCCGAGGCCTCCGCCGAGCCCTGGGTGTAGGCGCGCAGAGCCGCCTCGACGCCGAGCACCTCGTCGGGCACCATCGGCACCCGCGAGTCGGCGTTGAGCGCGTGCGCGTCGGCGGCGGGCGCCGTGCGCGTGCACGCCGTGTGGAGGCCCCACAGCGGGTCGGGGCTCGACACGGGCCAGTCGCTGCCCATCGCGAGGCGCGCCCCCGCCACGTCGAGCGAGCCGAAGGGGAACTGCCAGCGCGCGCGGGATTCCCCGATGAGCGGCAGCTTTCGTTCCATGATCTCCTGGTCGGCGCGCGCCCACAGCGGCTGCAAGTTCGCGATCACGTCCAGGGCGGCGAAGCGCGGCAAGTCGGCGGGGTCGACGACGTCGAGGTGCGCGATCTGGTGCGTCCGCCCGGCACCGGCAGGAGCACCAGCTCCCCCGTTCCGCGAGCGCGCGACCTCGACCGCGTCGAGGCACTCGCGCACCGCACGGTCGCCGACGCCGTGGAAGTGCACGCTCAGGCCTCGGGCGTCGAGCGCCGCCACGATCTCGTTGAGCTCGGCGGGCGGGATCACGGAGTCCCCGCGCGTCGCGGGATGCACGTCCGTGTACGGCGCCAGCAGCGCGGCCGTGCAGTTTTCGCAGATCCCGTCCTGCATGATCTTGACGCTTCGGACGTCGAAGCCGCGCTCGCGCGCGAGCTCGATGCGCTCGAGCACCTCGTCGATCCGCGCGACGCCGGCGCCGGGCGGCCACCACATCGAGCCCGTCACGCGGGCGCGCAGCGAGCCGTCGCCGAGCGTCTCGAGGTAGGCGGGCAGGCTGTCCGGGAGCGTGAGGTACTGGCCGAGGATCGCGTCGTGCCACGCCGTGATCCCGAGCGAGAACAGGCGTTCCTGCGCGGCGAGGAGCGCCCGCCTGAGGTCGGAGGGCGCGTGCGGCGGGATCAGTCTCGTGACGAGCTCGCCCGCGGTCTCGAGGAGCATGCCGGTGGCCTCGCCGTCGTCGCCCCGCACGATCCGGCCGGCCGGCGGGTCCGGGGTCGAGGCGTCGATGCCCGCGCGCTCGAGCGCCGCGGAGTTGACCCACACGCCGTGCGCGTCGTGGCTCGTGAACACGGCGGGGCGGTCGGGCACGAGCGCGTCGAGTTGCTGCCGCGTGGGGAAGCCGCCGGGAAACACGTCGCCGAACCAGCCGGCGCCCACGATCCACTCGGCGTCGTGCGACGCCGCATAGTCCCGGATCACCCGCTCGTAGTCGGGGAGCGAGTGGACGCTGTCGAGGTCGCAGCCGAGCAGCCCGAGGCCGCCGGCCTGCGCGTGAATGTGCGCGTCATGGAAGCCGGGCAGCACGGCCGCGCCGGCGGCGTCGATCCGCCGACAGTCGGAACTACCCTCAAGCAGCGCGAGCACCTCCTCGTCGCTCCCGACGGCAATGATCTCGCCGCCCCGGATCGCGACGGCCGTCGCCGCGCTCGGCTCGGGCAGCCACAGCTGGGCGCCCGTGATGACGAGGTCGGGGGCCTGATCCGCGGTCATGCCGACACCTCGGTGGCGGGCGCGGAATCGGTGGACGGGCCAGCCGCAACACCCCCGCGCCGCTCGAAGGAGCGCTTCCAGAAGAAGTAGACGACGCCGGGCACGACGAAGCCGAAGATCCAGGCCACATCGACGAACCCGAGCGACTCGGCGAGCGGGCCCGTGTACATGTTCGTGACCATAAACGGGATCTGCGCGATGAGGCCGATGAGGTAGCTCACGAGGCCGATCGTGTCCCAGCGCCCGTAGACGCCGCCGTCGCGCCGGAACATGTCGTCGACGCGGTAGTGGCCCTTGCGGAGCGCGAAGTAGTCGATCAGGTTGATGGCCGACCACGGGATCAGCACGTAGAGCAGGATCGTGATGAAGTCGCTGAACACGACGAGGAAGTTCTCGCGGCCGATGAGGGCGGCTGCCATCGCGAGCACGGCGTAGGCGATCGTCATCGCGATGCGCTTGAACGTGTCGATCTTGATCTTCGCGGAGATCGACTCGAGCACCGTGAGCGAGGACATGACCCCCGAGTAGATGTTCGCCGAGTTGATCACGGCCGAGGCGATCCCGAACGCGAAGAGCACGACCGGCCCGAAGCCGCCGAGCAGGCGGCCGAGGGCGCCGATCGCGTTGCCGTCCTCGGTCGTGAGGCCGACGAGGGAGCCGAGCACCATGACGATCACGGTGCCCGTGACGAGGCCCGAGTAGGTCGCCCAGAACGCCTTGCGCGCGCCGCTCTTGCGCGGCATGTAGCGCGAGTAGTCGGAGACGTACGGCGCGTAGGCGAGCTGCCAGGTGACGCCGACGGCGAGCATGCCGAAGAAGCCGGCCGCGTTGTAGCCGAGCTCGCGGGTCACCTCGAAGGTCGCCGGGTTGCCCGCGACGATGATGAGCGAGGCGACGAAGAGGAGGCCGAGCAGCACGGAGACCGCGGCCATCGCCTTCCGCACGAGGTCGTAGCCGAAGATCGCGACGACGAGGGCGACGCCCGCACACACCACGATCCCGAGATTGACCGCATCGCTCTGGAACACGGCCATGAAGCTCTGCGACGCGACGACGAGGTTCGAGGCGAAGAAGCCGAGGAACATGATGAGCGCGATGAGCGCGAGGAGGCTGCCGCCGTAGTAGCCGAACTGGCCGCGGGCCTGCAGCATCTGCGGCACGCCGAGCTGCGGACCCTGCGAGGCGTGGAGCGCGGCCCCGACGCCCCCGACGATGTTGCCGATCAGGATCGCCGCGATGCTCCACCCGATCGACAGCCCGAAGAGCGTCGTCGCGAGGGCGCCCGTCACGACCGTGAGCGGCAGCATGTTGATCCCGAGCCAGACGAAGAACAGGCCGCTCGTGGTGCCGTGCCGCTCGTCGTCCGGGATCGGGTGGATGTGACGGCGCTCGAAGGTGATGATCTTCGTCGTCGACGTGGTGAGCTTCGGGAAGTCTTCGCTCATGGTGTGCACTCCTTCGTGCCTGGTGCGGTATTCATTTGTTGGGGTGAGGGTGAGGGTGCGGGCGCGCCTAGGCGCC
This sequence comes from Leucobacter luti, assembly GCF_050310065.1. Classification (GTDB taxonomy): domain Bacteria; phylum Actinomycetota; class Actinomycetes; order Actinomycetales; family Microbacteriaceae; genus Leucobacter; species Leucobacter luti_B. The sequence goes on from NZ_CP190007.1 coordinate 3,092,380, forward strand.
CACCGGCTCCGGATCCGGATCGGGATCGAGATCCCGCTCCGCCCGGAGGTCCCGCTCCTGCGCGATGGGCGTGCGCCGACGCGCCGCCCGCACGAGGAGCAGGTAGACGGCCACCGTCACGGCGAAGCCGACGAGCCACGCGATGTCGATGCCCTGGAGCGGACCCGCCATGGGGCCCGTGTAGAGCGGGGTGATCATGAACGGCACCTGCGCCGCGAGCCCGATCGCGTAGCTCGCGAGGCCGACCCCGTTCCAGCGGCCGTAGCGGCCGCCGTTGCGCGCGAACAGGTCCTCGATGACGTACTCGCCCTTTTGCACGATGAAGTAGTCGGCGAGGTTGATCGCGGACCACGGGATCAGCACATACAGGAGGAGCGTGAGGAAGCTCTCGAACATCGTCATGAAGTCGCCCTGGCCGAGCAGGGCGATGAGCGTCGCGATCGCACCGCACACGATCGTCGTCCAGACGCGCGTCATCGACGTGACGACGACGCCGCGGAAGCTCGACTGCAGCGCGGTGAGCGCGTTCATGACCGCCGAGTAGAGCTCGACGCCGTTGATGAGTGCCGAGCTCACGGCGAAGACGATGAGCACGACGAGGCCGATGGGGCCGAGGTAGTCGCCGAGCGCGGCGAGCGGGTTCTCGGGGTTCGCCGCGCCGAGCAGCACGCCGAGCGTCATGACGAAGACGGAGCTCACGACGAGGCCGAGGTAGGTGCTCCAGAATGCGGTCTTCGGGCCGGTATTCTTCGGCAGGTAGCGGCTGTAGTCGGAGACGTACGGCGCGTAGGCGAGCTGCCACACGATGCCGATCGCAAGCATCGCGAAGAAGCCCTCGAAGCTGAAGGCCGCGTCTGCGCGCGCCGCCGTGACCTCGGGCTTCGTCCAGAACAGGACCATCGAGAGCGTGACGGCCGCGGCGATGATGATGGAGAGATAGACCATCGTCTTGCGGAGCAGGTCGTAGCCGAAGACGCAGAGCACGATCCCGATCACCGCGAAGACGAGGATCACGACGGAGCCGTTCATCTCGGGGAACACGGCGAGCAGCGCGTCCTTCGCGACGATGAGGATACTCGCGAAGAAGCCCATGAACATGATGAAGGCGATGAGCGCGAAGAGCCCGCCGCCGAGGTAGCCGAACTGCGCTCTCGCCTGCAGCATCTGCGGGATCCCGAGATGCGGGCCCTGCGAGGCATGGAGCGCGGAGCCGAAGGCGCCGATCACGTTGCCGAGCAGGATCGCGGCGATGCTCCAGCCGATCGGCAGGCCGTAGGCGCCGCTCGCGACCGCGCCCGTCACGACCGTGAGGGGCATCATGTTGAGGCCGACCCAGATCGCGAAGAGCGACCAGTTCGTGCCGGTGCGCTCGGACTCGGGGATCGGGAGGATGTGCTGCTGTTCGAAGCGCACGAAGGTCTTCGTGACGACGGGCGGTTCGTTCGACATGTCTCTCCTTGTGGCGCCGTTGCCGTGCCGTGCTCGCGCTCACCTCGGGAGCGCGGAAGTGAGGTGTGCCGGGCCGGAAAACGGCACGGCGGGGCTGAGGGAGCGGGCGGAGATCCGCCCGTCCCTCAGCGTGCTGCTGTGTGTACTACAGGCCGGCGCTCGCGACGGCCTTGCTGAACGCCTCGTCCAGGAGCGAGGCGAGCTCGTCGATGTCCTCGCGCGTCATGACGAGCGGCGGGGAGACCTGCACGAGCGGGTTGCCCTCGGCGTCGATCGCGACGCGGCACAGGAGGCCTACCTCGCCGAGCGCCGGGTTCAGGTGCGCGCCGACGAAGTCGCCCGCGCTCAGCGGCTCGGCCTCCCACGTCTTCGTGTCGTGGTTCGTGACGAGCTCGAACGAGCGGTGGAAGCCGTCGCCGCGCAGGTCGCCCACGATGTTCTGGTGCTTTGCCGCGACCTCGCCGAGCTTCTCACCGAGGTAGGGGCTGAGGGCCGCGACGTTCTCGACGACTCCCTCGCGCTCCATGATCTCGAGGTTCTTCAGCGCCGCGGCGCACGCGACCGGGTGGCCGCCGTAGGTGAGGGCGTGGTTGAACATCCCGAGCGGGCCGTCCAGCACGGTCTCGATGATCCGGTCGGACGCGATCACGCCGCCGAGGGGCATGTACGCCGAGGCGATGCCCTTCGCGAAGGTGATCATGTCGGGCTGGAAGCCGTAGTGGGTCGAGCCGAACCAGGAGCCGAGGCGACCGTAGCCGGTGATGACCTCGTCGGCGATCATGAGGATCCCGTACTTGTCGCAGAGCTCGCGCACCCCCGTGAAGTACTCGGGGGTCGGCGGGGTCAGGCTGCCGCCCGCGTTCTGCAGCGGTTCCATGATGATCGCCGCGATCGTGTCGGCGCCCTCCTGCACGATGAGCGACTCGAGCTCGCCCAGCAGGAACGCGGTCGTCTGCTCGGCGGTCTCACCCTCGGGGCGGCGGTAGCGCTTCGTGTTGTGCGTGTGGCGCACCCCGTTCATCAGGGGCTCGAACATCTTGCGGACGTCCGTCATGCCGTTCAGCGACATCGCTCCGAAGCTCGTGCCGTGGTACGCGACCCGGCGGGCGATGAACTTGTAGCGGGCGTGGTCGCCGCGCGTGATGTGGTACTGGCGAGCCAGCTTGATCGCGGCCTCGTTCGACTCGCCGCCGCCCGAGGCGAAGAACACGCGGTTCAGGTCGCCGGGGGCGAGCTCCGCGATCTTCTGCGCGAGCAGCGCGGCCGGCGGGTGCGCGACCGACCAGGTCGTCTGGTAGGGCAGCGCGGCCATCTGCTCGCGCACCGTGTCGCCCACCTCGGCGCCGTGCGTGTAGCCGAGCTGCACGCAGAACAGGCCGGCCAGGCCGTCGAAGAAGCGGCGCCCGCTCTCGTCGAACACCGAGCAGTGCTCGCCGCGCACGAACACCGGGAGGTCGTCCTCGCGGTACTTCGATGCCGGCGTAAAGTTCATCACCAGGTGGCGCTTCGCGATCTCGGCAAGGCCGCTCGGGGCGCCCGCCAGGGTCTCGTCGATCTCCACCGTTTCCTGCTGCACAGTCATGATTCGTTGTGTCCTCTCAGTCGACTCTGACCGGACGGGGTGCCGTCTCGCATCCCCATCGTGTCACCGCCGACTCAATCGGTAAAATAGTCTTTTCTTGGGGCCTGCATCACTCAAAGCGATGCAGGATCAGGGGGATTACCCCCACTGCATCCAGGTGGTCTTGTAGTCGGTGTAGTTCTCGAGCGCGTGCACCGAGAGGTCCCGCCCGAAGCCTGACTGCTTGAAGCCACCGAAGGGCGTCGTGAAGCCGAGCGCGTCGACGGTGTTGACCGACACCGTGCCGGCGACGAGTCGCTGCGAGACGCGGTAGGCGCGCGAGAGGCTGCCCGTCCAGAGCGAGGCCGCGAGGCCGAACGGCGTCTCGTTCGCGCGCTCGATCGCCTCCTCCTCGGTGTCGAACGGGGTCACGACCGCGACCGGGCCGAAGATCTCACGCGTGTGCACCTCGTGATCCGCCGGCACGTCAGTGACGATCGTCGGCTCGATAAAGGCGCGGGAGCCATTGATCTCGGGACGCGTGCCGCCCGCGAAGATGGTGCCGTCGCGGCGGGCGTTCTCGATCGTCGCCCACACGGTGTCGGCGTGCGACTCCGAGACGAGCGATCCGATGCCGCTCGCGGGGTCGAGGGGATCGCCGGGCGCGTAGGCCTTCGCGGCCTCGGCGTAGAGCGCGAGGAACTCCTCGTAGACGGAGCGCTCGACGAAGATCCGCGAGTTCGCGGAGCACACCTCGCCCTGATTGTAGAAGCTGCCGAAGGCCGCCTTCTCCGCGGCGGCCTTCAGGTCGTCGCAGTCCGCGAACACGAGGTTCGAGCTCTTGCCGCCCGCCTCGAGCGCGAGGCGCTTCATGTTGGACTGGCCCGCGTACTGCTGCAGCTGTTTCGCGACCTCCGTCGAGCCGGTGAAGGCGAGCATGTCGACGTCCTCGTGCAGGGCGAGCGCCTTGCCGACGACCGAGCCGCGGCCGGGCACGACGTTGATCACACCGGCCGGGATCCCCGCCTCGAGTGCGAGCTCGGCGAGAAGCAGGGTCGAGTGCGACGCCTCGACCGGCGGCTTCACTACGACCGTGTTTCCCGCGGCGAGCGCGGGAGCGAGCTTCCACGTCGCGATCTCGAGCGGGTAGTTCCAGGCGACGATGACGGCGACCACGCCGAGCGCCTCGCGGGTGACGAGCGCCGTCGATCCGGGGGGCGTGACCGGGATCAGGTCCTCCTGCTTCTCGACGGCCTCGCCGTAGAAGCGGTAGAGCGCCGCGGAGCCCGGCGCGTCGATCGTGGCGGACTCGCGCACGGGCTTGCCCATGTCGAGCGAGTCGTAGAGGGCGAACTCGTCGGCGCGCGCCTCGATGAGGCGGGCGAACTCGAGCAGGCGCTCGCGGCGGAAGCCGGCCCCTGCGCGGGACCAGGATCCGGACTCGAAGGCGCGGCGGGCCGCGGCGACCGCCGCGTCGACGTCGGCCTCGACGCACTCGTGGATCTGCGAGATTACCTCGCCGGTCGCGGGGTTGCGCTTCTCGATCGTGCGGCCGGAGCTCGCGTCGATGCGCGCTCCGTCGATGACGGGCCGGCCGTCGAACTCGAGGTTCGCTGCGGCGGCCTTCCACTCAGCATGGCTGCGGGTCATGTCTGTCTCTTTCGTGTTGCGTGTTGCGTGTGTGAGGGGGCGCTCGGCGTCTCGGGCGCGCGTGCGCTGGGGATGCTGCGGGCGTGGATGCCCGTTCAGCGAGGCGCGGGGCCAGCGGGGCCGTCGGCCTGCTCGAGCAGCGCGTCGGGGATCGTGACCGTGGCGGTCTCCAGATCCTGCGGCTTGATCAGGGAGATCCCGCGCGTCTCGGGGATCGAGACGACGGTCGCGATCCCGACGAGGCCGACAACGAGGAGGAAGAAGCCGGGGACGAGCATGTTGCCCGTCGTGTCGAGGAGCCAGGTCAGCACGTACGGCGCCGTGCCAGCGAAGAGCGCGGCCGTCACGGCGTAGGCGATCGAGAGACCCGTCTGGCGCGTTCGGGTGGGGAAGAGCTCGACGACCGTGACCGCGTGCGTGCCGAGCACGATCGCGAGGATGAGCGCGAGGCCGAGCGTCGAGGTGAAGACCGCCCAGTCCTCACCGATCGACATGAGCCAGAAGAGCGGGACCGAGAGCACGGTGAGCGCGATCGCCGCGGCCATGAGCACGGGCTTGCGGCCGATCTTGTCGGACGCGATGCCTGCGAACGGAACGACGATGAGGCCGAGCGCCGAGGCGAGGGTCGACAGGAGCGCGGCGCGGCCCGCGTCGAAGCCGATGTATACCTCCTGATAGGTGAGGAGGTACACGAGCACGACGTAGAACGTCACGTTCATGAAGATCTCCATGCCGCTCGTCTGGATGAACTCCTTCCAGTTGCGCTGGAAGACCTCCTTGACGGGGGCGTGCGAGACGGTCTCGAGTTCCTGCAGCTGCTGGAACTCGGGGGTGTCCTCGATCTTGCGGCGGATGTAGAGACCGATGAAGCCGAGCGGCACCGTGATGAGGAACGGGATGCGCCACGCCCACGCCACGATCTCCTCGTGAGAGTACACCTGGTTGAGCAGGAAGACGACGAACGAGGCGAGCAGGAAGCCGAGGAGGCTGCCGAACTCGAGCCAGCTCACGCCGAAGCCGCGCTTCTTCGCCGGCGAGAACTCGCCGAGGAAGGCCGCGGCGCTGCCGAACTCGCCGCCCGCGGCGAGCCCCTGCACGATGCGGGTGACGATGAGCAGGATCGGGGCGAGCATGCCGATCGTGTCGTAGCCCGGGAGCACGCCGAGCACGAGCGTCGCGAGCGCCATCGAGAGGATGACGATCGAGAGGGTCTGCTTGCGGCCGAGGCGGTCGCCGAGGCGGCCGAAGATGATCGCGCCGAGGGGGCGCACGAAGAAGGAGACCGCGAACACCGCGAAGGTCGCGAGCAGGCCGGCGGTCGCGCTCTCCTCGGGGAAGAAGACCACCGCGAGCGTGCTCGCGAGGTAGGCGTAGACCGCCCAGTCGAACCAGTGCACGAGCACGCCGATGGATCCGGCGACCACGCTCTTGCGCAGGCTCTTCCGATCGACGAGATCCGCGATCTCGGGGGTGGTGGGTGTCGTCATGACCGCTCCTTCGGGGTCTTCGTCAGTTGCCGACGCGCGCGAGGGCGACATCGAGGGCCGTCCACGCGAGGGCGGTCGCACCGTCGCGCAGGGTCTGCTCGGCGACGGGGCCGACGCAGGCCTCCGCGAACGCCGGCTGATGGTTGCTCGCGTCGCCTCCCACCCCGATGTAGGGGTGGATCGCGTGCACGAGCTGCGACACGTTGCCCATGTCGGTGGACGCCCGGTTCATCGTCGCGGCGACCGGATCGACGTCGAAGTCGCGGCCGAGGGCGAGCGCGTTCGCGCGGTAGAACTCGAGCGCGTCCTCGTCGGTGCGCATCTCCGCGTACCGCTTGCTCTCGGGGGTGATCGTGAGGGTCGCACCCGTCGCGAGCGCGCCGGCCTCGAAGCACTTGATCACGCGCTGCTCGAGCGCGATGAGCTGCTCGGTCGTCTCGGCGCGGACGTACCAGCGGCCCTCGGTGCGCTCGGGGATCGCGTTCGGCGCCTCGCCACCGCGCGTCTGCACGCCGTGGACGCGGACGCCGGCCGGCAGCTGCTGGCGCATGAGCGCGATCGCGAGCTGGGCGACGAGGAAGGCGTCGTTCGCGTTGACCCCGCGCTCGGGATAGGCGGCGGCGTGCGCGGCCCTGCCGTCATAGGCGACGTGCCAGTGGGTCACGGCGAAGGGCCGCGCCTCGGCCACGTCGACGGGGGCGGGGTGCGCCATGAGCGCGAAGTCGAGGTTCTGGAACGCGCCGCGCTCGAGCAGCTCGATCTTGCCTCCGCCGCCCTCCTCGGCCGGCGTGCCGATGACCTCGACCCGAATCCCGAGCTCCTCGGCGACCTCGGAGAGCGCGATCGCCGCGCCGACCGACATCGCGGAGATGAGGTTGTGGCCGCACGCGTGCCCGAGGCCGGGCAGCGCGTCATACTCGGCGAGGAAGCCAACCGTGAAGCTCGGCGCGTCTGGCGCGGCGGCAACCGCCCGGAAAGCGGTCGGGAGTTCGAGATACGGCTGCTCGATCGCGAAGCCGTTCGCGGCGAGCACGCCGGCGACGGCCGCCGAGGAGCGGTGCTCCTGCCAGCCCGTCTCCGGATCGTCGTGCAGCTGGTTCGAGAGCCCCACGAGCTGGGCGTCCGCCCGCTCACGGCGGGCCGCGATCCGGCCCTTGAGCTCGGCGGCGAACGCCTCGCTACTCATCGCCCGGCACCCCGTAGGACGGCGCCGCCGAGGGGTCCAGCCCTCGGCTCACGTAGTCGTCTCGCTGCGGCAGCCACTCGTCGAGCACACGGCCGAGCTCCTCGATGGGGTCCTCGTGCCAGTCGACGCGGAGGTCGGTGACGCGCCAGCCGGCGTTGCCGACGACCGCGAGGCCCGCGGAGTGCACGGGGCCCTCCTCACCGCCAGCCGCGACGGCCGCCCGGAGCGCCGCGAGCAGGCGCTCCTCGATCCGGCCGCTCGCGCTGAGCGCCGTGTCGACGAGCGCGTCGAGCACCTCGAGGCCCGCGAGCATGTTGCCGCCAGCGACCGCGTTCTCGCGGGTCGCGGCGCCGAAGTTGCCGAGCGCGCGCCCGCCGGAGAAGACGGCCGCGCGGCCCTCGGCGTCGAGCACGAGGAGCTGGCGGAAGTCGATTGTCGAAGGATCGGCACCGGCCACGACGGCATCGAGCGCCTCCTGCGCGGAGTCGCCCGCCCGCATGCGCTCGATGAGCGCGGGGCCGAGCCGGGGATCCGTGACGTTCTGGGAGTGCGCGCCGCCGACGCCGTCGGCGAGGTTGACGCAGCGCGCGGCGACCGCGGGAGAGGAGGAGGAGATCGCCGAGCCGAACTCGCCGGTCTCGGGGTCGCGGAGGATGAGTGAGAAGGTCATGACGCGCTCGTCTCGCTGATCACGGCCGTCGCGTCGATCTCGACGAGCCACTCGGGGCGGGCGAGCGCCTGCACGACGATGCCCGTCGAGACGGGGAAGACGCCCTTCAGGTACTTGCCCATCGTGCGGTAGACGTCCTCGCGGTAGCGGGGGTCGATGATGTAGACGGTCACCTTGACGATGTCGGCGAGCTTGCTGCCGGCCTCCTCGAGGAGCATCGCGATGTTGTCCATCGCCTTCTCGGTCTGGGCGACGACGTCGCCGATCCCGACCGACTCGCGCGTGTCGAGATCCTGGCCGATCTGGCCGCGGAGGTAGACGACGCCGTTCGCGACGACCGCCTGGCAGAGATCGTTGTCGAGGTTCTGCTCCGGGTAGGTGTCCTTCGTGTTGAACTTCCTGAGCCGCAGGTGCGTCGTCTCGGTCACGGTTCCTCCTCGTTGAGAGCCAGGGCGCGGATGTGCGCTTCGTACCTATTGTTCAGATTTCCGATCTATCTGTAAAATAGTCAAAACCTAAGGCTTCGATCAATTGAACAGATCGCCACGAGCTCGACCGAAGATGGCCAGCTCAGACGGGAGAACCATGGCGCAGCGATTCTCAATCACGCTCACACAGCTGAGCTATTTCGCGGAGTGCGCAAAGACGCTCAACATGACGGCGGCAAGCCAGGAGCTGCACGTCGCGCAGTCGGCCGTGTCGACCGCGATTTCGCACCTCGAGCGCTCGCTCGGGGCCGCGCTCTTCATCCGGCAGCACTCGAAGGGCCTGATCCTGACACCTGCGGGCGAGGGCCTCCTGCGCGACACGCAGCGCCTCTTCGGGCAGCTGAACGACACGATCGACGCGGTGCGCGCCGACCAGGAGGAGATCCGGGGCTCGATCACGATCGCGTGCTTCAGCACCCTCACCCCGTTCCTGCTGCCCGAGGTGATCGGCCGGCTCGAGAAGCGCCACCCGCAACTCACGGTCGAGTGCATCGAGGGCGACACCGAGGAGACGCTCGCCGCGCTCCGCGGCGGGCGCGCCGAGCTCGCGGTGCACTACGACCTCGCGGGCGGCGACGACATCGCACAGGAGCTCATCGGGGAGATCCGGCCGCACGTGATCGTGCCGACGAGCCACCCGCTCGCGGATCGCGGCAGCGTCGCTCTCGCCGAGCTCGCCGACGACCCCTTCGTGCTGCTCGACCTCCCCGACAGCAACGACTACTTCCTCTCGCTGCTGCGCCAGGCCGGCATCACGCCGCGCCTGAAGCACCGCTCGCGCAGCTACGAGACCGTGCGCTCGATGGTCGCCACGGGTCTCGGCTACTCGATCCTCAATCAGCAGCCCCGGATCGCGCAGACCTACACGGGGGCGAGCATCTCCGCGCTCGAGATCACGGACCGGGCGAGGGGCCTACGCGTCGTCGCGTCGTCGCTCGCCCAGGTGGCCCGCTCGGCGCGCGCACGCGCCGTCGCCGAGATCGTGCGCGAGGTCGTCACCGAGCAGCAGGCGATCGCCGACTCGATGCATTAATCCGATACCTTTCGCATCTTCAATCTGTAAAACTGATGATGTAGTTTGCGAAGCGATATTGGCGCAACCGGGCCCATCTGCGGTTTGCTGGGGACCACCCCGAGACGCGCGCCGACGTGCGTCTGCCGCGGCGCAGCGGATCCGTCCACTCGCAGCACCGGGAACACACGTCAACTCGAGTGGAGAAACTATGTCGAGCCAAGCAGCCGAGGTCACCGAAGTCCTCGTCGTCGGCGCCGGCCAGGCGGGAATCGCGATGAGCGAGCACCTGACCGCCCGCGGGATCCCGCACATCGTCCTTGAGCGTCACAAGATCGCGGAGCGCTGGCGCAACGAGCGCTGGGACTCGCTCGTCGCCAACGGCCCGGCCTGGCACGACCGCTTCCCGAGCCTCGAGTTCGCGGACGTCGAGCCCGACGCCTTCGCGACGAAGGACCAGGTCGTCGAGTACTTCGAACAGTACGCCCAGCTCATCGGAGCGCCCGTCCGCGAGGGCGTCGAGGTGACCTCGGTGCGCAAGCGCGACGGCGGCGCGGGCTACATCGCCGAAACTTCGGCCGGCACGATCGAGGCGCGCTACGTCGTCGCCGCGACCGGCGCATTCCAGCTGCCGGCGATCCCGCCCATCGTGCCCGCCGACGCAGGCCTCTTCCAGCTCCACTCGAGCGCCTACAAGAACCCGGATCAGCTCCCCCAGGGCGGCGTGCTCGTCGTCGGCGCGGGTTCCTCCGGCGTCCAGATCGCCGCCGAGCTCCGCAAGGCCGGCCGTGAGGTCTTCCTCGCCGTCGGCCCGCACGACCGCCCGCCGCAGCGCTACCGCGGCCGCAGCTTCGTCTGGTGGCTCGGCGTCCTCGGCATGTGGGAGGCCTCGGCGCCGCCCCAGGGCGCCGAGCACGTCACGATCGCGGTGAGCGGCGCGGACGGCGGCCACACCGTCGACTTCCGCGACCTCGCGGCGAGCGGGATCCGCCTCGTCGGCCGCGCGAGCGGCTACGCGGACGGCAAGCTGACATTCGACGGCGACCTCGCCGACAACATCCGCCTGGGCGACGAGAACTACCTCTCGATGCTCGACGCCGCCGACGAGTTCATCGAGCGCAACGGCCTCGACCTGCCCGAGGAGCCCGAGGCGCGCGACCTCGGCCCGCTCCCCGCCGACGCGCTCGAGCCGATCCGCGAGGTCGACCTCGCAGCCTCCGGCATCACCTCGATCGTGTGGGCCACCGGCTTCCGATCGGACTACGGCTGGCTGCAGGTCGACGCGTTCGACGAACTGGGCCGCCCGAAGCAGCAGCGCGGCGTCTCCGTCGAGCCGGGCGTCTACTTCCTCGGCCTGCCCTGGCAGTCGCGCCGCGGCTCGACCTTCATCTGGGGCATCTGGCACGACGCTAAGTTCCTCGCCGACCAGATCGGGATCCAGCGCGGCTACCTCGAGTACGACGGCAACGGCGCGCCCTCGAACTTCGTGCCGCGCGAGCGCCCGGCGGTCGCGGCCAGCTAGGCGCCGCTGCGCGCTGCGCTCGCTCCGCAAACAGCGCTCCCTCCGTCGATTCCCACGGGATTCGACGGAGGGAGCGCTGTGTTGCGAACGAGCGCGCGGCGGCGGGGTCGGATCCGGATCCGGATCCCCCTGCCCAGTTACACAGTGAAGTCGGTCGCGACCCGCGCCGCCGCGTGCCGCTTGACGACCTCGCCCGCGGCGACATGGTCGGGGTGCACGGCGTAAGCCGCGAGGCCGTCAGCGTCGTCGAAGTCGGCGACGAGCGTGACGTCGTAGTTGTCGCCGTCGAAGAGCTCGTTCCGGTGCACGGAGAGCGCGCGCAGGCTCGGCACGAGCTCCGTGAGCGGCGTGAGCGCCGCGATGATCTCGGCGGCCTGGGCGTCGCGCGCCGCGCGATCCGCTCCGCTCATCTTCCAGCTGACGATGTGGCGCAGGGCCATGGTTTCTCCTCGGGTTCTCGCGGTCTGGGGTGTTGCCGGGCTACTCGCCCGTGAGCCGGCGCAGCAGGCCCTGGCGCTTCGCCGCGCGCTCGATCGAGGCGCGCAGCCGCTCGGGATCCACCCGCCAGATGCTGTGGCGCCTGCCGTCGATCTGCACGACGGGGATGCTCTCGGCGTGGACCCGCGCGAGCGCTGGATCCTGCAGGATGTCGAGCTCCTCGAGCTCAGTGGGGCGTCCCTCCGCGGCGAGCTCCGCCCTGACGCGCTCGATCACCTCGCGCGCGTCGTCGCAGAGGTGGCAGCCCGGCTTGCCGATAAGCGTGAGGCGCACGGTGCGCACGGCGGCCCCCTTCGTGTGACTCCTGCGGAATATGTCCCGGTGGGACAAGAAAGGCGCCGGGCCAAGGCCCGACGCCAGCATCGATCGCGCCGGGATCCGGCTGCGACGACTACTTCTTGTTGCGACGCTGGTGACGCGTCTTTCGAAGCAGCTTACGGTGCTTCTTCTTGGACATGCGCTTACGGCGCTTCTTAATAACTGAACCCACGGTCACCTCTTCACGTCTCAAACGGGCCCCGGAGTACAGCGGCCCACAAAACACTTATTCTACTCCCCGGCGCGCCGATGCGCGAACCGAGACGCAGATTCGGCCTAACCTCGCAGCTTGAAGCGCGCGACGAGCTCCTTCACGCGGTGCTCCGCGCGGGCCACGGATCGGCCCATGCGCTCCGCAGCGGCCGTCGCCTCCTCGGGCAGCACCTCGCCGTCGTCGCCGAACTCGCCGTACTCGGCGAAGGCGTCGTCGGCGCCCGGGCCGTCGACCCGCTCGCCGTTCTCGGCGAGGTACTCGACCGTGACCTCGGTGTCGAAGCCGACGGAGAGGAAGGGGATCACGAAGTCCTCGACGATCTCGAGCGGCTCGGGATCGAGCGAGTAGAAGCGGTGCTGCCCCTCCTCGCGGACCGTGACGAGCTCGGCCTCGCGAAGCACCTTCAGGTGCTTCGAGACGGTCGGCTGGCTGATCTCCAACTGTGCGACGATCTCCGAGACACTCGCCTCCGCACCCTGCTGGTGCCGCTCGAGCAGGACGCGCAGAATGTCGCGCCTGGTCCCATCAGCGATAACCCCGAAGATATCTGGCATGCCCCCAGGGTAGTGGGCTTCGGCGCTTTGCGCCCAGTATTCCTCCGGATAGCGGTTCGCAAGGGGTCGCCGTGAGGTTTCGAGGCGAACCGCGGCTGTGTAGCATGTACCTTCGAGCCGTGGCCGAAAGCCCTGCTCTTCAGCCGCTAGAAAGAAGGACCCGTGAGGGCACGAGCCGCGAGCGGCCGGGCGACCGGCCAGCTCTCGCAGAAGTCGTGGATCAGCGCCATGATCCACTCCTCTCCCGCACGCTTTGCGCTCCTCGTCTTCTCCGCGCTCATCATGCTGTGGACGGTGCTGCTTTCGCTCCCGTTCGCGAGCCGATCCGGCGAGATCACGCCGCTCGCCGACGCGCTCTTCACCGCCGTCTCCGCGATCTGCGTCACGGGGCTCTCGACCGTGGACATGGCGACGCACTGGTCCCTCTTCGGTGACCTGGTGATCCTCGCGGGCATCCAGATCGGCGGCATCGGCGTGCTCACCCTCGCGAGCATCCTCGGCCTGACGGTCACGCGCCGGCTCGGCCTGCGCCAGCGCCTGCTCGCGGCCGGCGACACGAACCCCATGCGCATGGGCCGCGACGTCTCCGAGAGCCAGGCGGTCGGCCTCGGCGAGATCGGCGGGCTGCTCGGGGCCGTCGCGACGAGCCTCATCGTGATCGAGCTCGCGCTCACCGCGCTCATCACCCCGCGCCTCATGGCCGCCGGCTACGACTTCTGGCACGCGCTCTGGAATTCCTTCTATCTCGCGGCCTCCGCCTTCACGAACACGGGCTTCGTGCCGCTGCCCGGCGGACTCGGGCCGTACGAGACCGACGTCTACCTGCTCAGCATGCTCGGGATCGGGGTGTTCCTCGGCGCAATCGGCTTCCCCGTGATCTTCGCCCTGTACCGCTACGTGACGGGCGGCGGCTGGCGGGCGCACAAGCGCCTCGGACTGCACGCGAAGCTGACCCTCACCACGACCCTCGTGTTCGTCGTCTTCGGCTGGCTCGCGATCACGGCCCTCGAGTGGAACAACCCGTCGACCCTTGGCGCGCAGGACACGGGGCAGACCCTCTTCAGTTCCCTCTATATGTCGGTCATGACGCGATCCGGCGGGCTCGGGATCATCAACCCCACCGAGATGAACGGCTCCACCCTCCTCGTCATGGACATGCTCATGTTCGTGGGCGGCGGATCGGCCTCGACCGCCGGCGGCATCAAGGTGACGACGATCGCGGTGCTCTTCCTCGCCGCCTACGCGGAGGCGCGCGGCTATAAGGACGTGCAGGCGTTCGGGCGGAGCATCCCGAACGAGGTGCTCCGCGTGTCGGTCTCGATCCTGATCTGGGGCGCGACGATCGTGCTCGCCTCCACAGTCGCCCTGCTGCACATGACGAAGGAGCCGCTCGACATCGTGCTCTTCGAGGTCATCTCGGCCTTCGGCACGTGCGGCCTCTCGACGGATCTCTCTGCAAACCTCCCGGACGGCGGCAAGGTCATCCTCGCCGCGACCATGTGGGCCGGCCGCGTCGGCACCGTGACGCTCGCGGCGGCCGTCGCAGCGACGAGCCGCTCCAGGCTCTACCGATTCCCCGAAGAAAGGCCGATCGTTGGTTGATATTCGAAATGACGCCCCCGTCCTCGTGATCGGCCTCGGGCGCTTCGGCGCCGCGACCGCCGGTCAGCTCGACCGCCAGGACCGCGAGGTGCTCGTCGTCGACACCGACCCGCAGCTCGTGCAGAAGTGGGCGGATCGCGTCACGCACGCCGTGCAGGCCGACGCCCGCTCAATGGAGGCCCTCCGCCAGATCGGCGCGGAGGAGTTCCAGATCGCGGTCGTCGCGACGGGCGCCTCGATCGAGGCAAGCGTGCTCATCGCCGCGAACCTCGTCGACCTCGGCGTGCCCCAGATCTGGGCGAAGGCGATCTCGCTCTCGCACGGCAAGATCCTCGAGCGGATCGGCGTGAACCACGTCATCTACCCCGAACGGGAGGCCGGCGAGCGCGTCGCGCACCTCCTGAGCGGCAGCATGCTCGACTTCATCCAGTTCGACGATAACTACGTCATCGCGAAGATGTACCCGCCGCGCTCGATCCGGGGCCGCTCGCTCTCCGAGAGCGGCGTGCGCACCCGCTACCGGGTCACGGTCGTCGGCGTGAAGACGCCGGGCCAGCCGTTCACGCACGCGACGCAGGAGACCGTGATCTCCCCGCACGACCTCATCATCGTGTCGGGCACCGCCTCCGACGTGGAGCGCTTCGCCGCGATCGGCTAGCTGTACTGACCCGGAGGGTTGTTGACATAGGAGAGACCTTCGTTGTCGAGTTGGAGCTGTCTAGTTCCCCTGCTCGTTCAAACGAAGGTCTCTCATGTCTCACGCTAATGCCCGGCTCGCTCCTGCCGGTAGATTGATCCTGGTCCAACGCATTCAATCGGGTCGGCCGGTCGCTCATGTTGCCTTGGAGATGGGAGTCTCGCGCACGACTGCGTGGCGGTGGTGGCGCAGGTTCCAGGAGGCCGGGGTTGCGGGATTACGGGATCGGTCGAGTGCGGCCAGGTCGCATCCGCGGCGTACGCCCGGATGCATGGAGACCCGGGTGCGGATCATGCGCGCGCTCACCAGGCGTGGCCCGGTATTCATCGCGGGCAAGCTCGGCATGCACGCCTCGACAGTCGGGCGGGTGCTGCGTCGCCATCACACCCCGTTGTTACGTGAACTTGATCCTGTGACTGGGATCAGGATCCGTGCGGAACGACGGTCCGCGAACCGATACGAACACGAGTATCCGGGGTCGTTGATCCATATCGATGTGAAGAAGCTCGGCCGTATCCCTGACGGCGGTGGGTGGCGGCTCCATGGGCGCAGCGAACGCCCGAACCGGAAACGAGGACAAGGGTACGACTACGTCCACACCGTGATCGATGACCACTCTCGTGTCGCGTATGCCGAGATCCACGACGATGAGAAAGGCGTGACCGCGGCCGGTGTCCTTGAACGCGCCATCGGGTTCTACGCGTCGCTCGGGGTACGTGTTGAGCGTGTCATCAGCGATAACGCGTTCGCGTACCGGCACTCCGCCGCGTTCAGGGACATCATCACCCAGCACAGTATTCAGCACCGGTTCATTCGCCCGCACTGTCCCTGGACCAACGGGAAAGTCGAACGCCTCAACCGCACCCTCGCGACTGAATGGGCATACGCGAGGCCCTGGGCTTCTAACGACGAACGCAGAGCAGGGTTGACGGCCTGGCTGGACTACTACAACCTAGACAGAGCTCACCTCGGCATCGACGGCCAAACTCCCATCGACCGAGTCAACAACGGTCGAGGTCAGTACAGCTAGCCGGCGGGCCGCGGCCCGCCCTTCCCGCTCGGGCTACTCCGCCTCGAGCTCCTCCGAGCGCTGCACGTTCGCGCGGAGCGCCCGGTCGAAGAGCTCGCCGAGATCCGCGCCCTGCAGCACCTCGACCGCGCGCTCGGTCGTGCCCTTCGGGCTCGTCACATTGCGGCGCAGCTGCGCGGGATCGTCGTCGCTGCGCACCATGAGCTCGGCCGCGCCGGAGATCGTGCCCTGCACGAGCGTCTTCGCCTGCTCCGCGGTGAATCCGAGGCGCTCGGCGGCCGCCTGCATCTCCTCGGCGTAAAGGAAGAGGTAGGCGGGCCCGGATCCGGAGACCGCCGCGATGTCGTTGATCTGATCCTCGCGCACGATGAGCACATCGCCGACAGTCTCGAACAGGCGGCGCACGAGCTCGAGCTCCGCGTCACCCGCCGAGCTGCCCGGCGCGATGCCCGTGACACCGCGGCCGATGAATGAGGGGGTGTTCGGCATCGCACGCACGACCGCGACGCCCGCGGCGTCGCCCAGTGCCTCCTCGATCGCCGCGCTCGGCACGCCGGCGGCGACGCTCACGAGGATCGTTCCCGGCTCCAGCGCGGCGGCGATCTCGCGCACGACGTCGCGCATCATCCACGGCTTCACCGCGAGGATCACGACCCCAGCGCCGCGCACCGCGCGCCGATTCGCCTCGGGATCCGCCTCCGCCGAACGCGCGTCAATGTCGTCCGCGCCGTCGAACTTCGCCGCGCTCGCCGCGCTCTTCGTCGTCACGACGATGGGCCGCTCGATCGCGACCCCGGGGTCGCGCAGCCCCTGCAGGATCGCGCCCCCCATCGATCCCGTGCCGATCATGGTGGTGCGCGGCAGCGCCGCTGCGGATTCCGTGGTCAGGTCGTTCTGAGCGCTCATGCCCTCCAGTGTATGTGCGGCCATCGGGGCGGATCCCTGGCCGCAGTGCAGTCATCAAGTTGCGGGGATCCGGCGCGGCGAGTCCCCCGCGACGCATGCCCCGCCGCGTAGACTGAGCGGCAGCAGACAGTCAGTGCGGTCTTCGGGAGGCAATCGGCATGAGCGCGACAGGCGGCGGGAAGGCGATCATCGCGGCCTTCCTGGCGAACATGGGCATCGCGATCACGAAGTTCATCGCGTGGGCGTTCTCGGGATCATCCTCGATGCTCGCGGAGGGCGTGCACTCCCTTGCCGACTCGGGCAACCAGCTCCTCCTCCTGCTCGGCGGCAAGCGCGCCCAGCAGCGCGCCGACAAGGAGCACCCCTTCGGCTACGGGCGGGTCCGATACGTCTACGCGTTCGTGGTCGCGATCGTGCTCTTCTCCGTCGGCGGCGTGTTCTCCATCTACGAGGGCGTCTCGAAGATCCGGAACCCGCACCCGCTCGAGGTGTGGTGGCTGCCGATCCTCGTGCTCGTCATCGCGATCGCGCTCGAGAGCTTCTCGCTGCGCACCGCGATCAAGGAGAGCCGCCCGCACAAGGGCGACTCGACCTGGGTGCAGTTCATCCGCCGCTCGAAGGCGCCCGAGCTGCCCGTCGTGCTGCTCGAGGACCTCGCGGCGCTCACCGGCCTCGTGCTCGCGCTCTTCGGCGTCGGCCTCACCGCCCTCACCGGCAACGGCCTCTACGACGGGATCGCGACGATCGCGATCGGCGTCCTGCTCGTCGGCGTCGCGATCATCGTCGGCGTCGAGGTAAAAAGCCTGCTCGTGGGCGAGGGCGCGAGCGACGAGGACGTCGCGAAGATCGAGAAGGCGCTGCTCGACTCCAAGGACATCGGCCGCATCATCCACATGAAGACCCTCTACCTCGGGCCGGACGAGTTCATGGTCGGCGCGAAGGTCGACGTCGCCCCGACGAAGATGATGAGCGAGATCTCGGCCATCGTGAACCTCGCCGAGCGCCGGATCCGGGACGCCGTGCCCGCCGCCCGCATCATCTACATCGAGCCGGACATCTACCTCGACCCCAACGCGACGCAGCCCACCACGAGCTCGATCGTGATGCTCTCGAGCGACTAGGGGTTCCCCGCGCGGGTGCGCCGCGGCGCTCGCTCCGCAATCTGCGCTCGCTCCTACGATCCGGGGCCAAAACAACTGAGCGAGCGCAGAACTCGGAGCCAGTGCAGGGGGCGGGCCCAAGGCCCCGGCGCCCACGCGCGCTGTGGCCGGGGCACGGGCGCGCGGGCGCACCAGCGCTCCCTCCGCAATCTGCGCTCGTTCCTACGATCCGGGGCCAAAACAACTGAGCGAGCGCAGAACTCGGAGCGAGCGCAGAGCGCCCCGCGCCAGCGCCCCAACAGCACCCGCACGCACACCCAATAGCGGCCACACAGATCCAGCCGATGCCTCATGCATCGTTCACCTTCCGTAAACCCGGGGCACCCCACCGCGCTACGCGCGCTCCCTAGCGTTGTCTGACGGATCGGCGCCCCCGACGGCGCCCTCGGCCCACTGGCGATCCTTCTCACTTTCGAAGGGAACACCGTGACTTCACGCGCTCTGCTGCGCTCCGCGACACTCGTCGCAACCGCATTCCTCCTCGGCGGGACGCTCGTCTCCTGCGCGTCCGGATCAGGGGGTTCGGGATCCGGATCCGGAGACGGCGTCGACGCCGCGACGGCGACGAGCGCCGAGGACTTCGGCGGCATGGACGCCCTCGTCGAGGCGGCCAAGAAGGAGGGCCAGCTCAACGTCATCGCCCTCCCCGACGACTGGACGAACTACGGCGAGATCAAGGCCGGCTTCGAGGACAAGTACGGGATCACGGTGAATTCCGCCTCCCCCGACATCTCGAGCGCCGAGGAGATCCAGGCCGCCGAGAACCTCAAGGGCCAGGACACCGCCCCCGACGTCTTCGACCTCGGCGCGGCCGTCGCGCTCGACAGCCTCGACCACTTCGCGCCGTACCAGGTCGAGAAGTGGGACGAGATCCCCGACGCGAACAAGGAGAAGACGGGCCTCTGGGTCAACAACTACTCCGGGATCATGTCGATCGGCTACGACTCCGACAAGCTGCCCGACCCGAAGAAGCTCGACGATCTGCTCGGCGACAAGTACCGCGGCGCGGTCGCCCTGAACGGCGACCCGACGCAGGCGGGCGCCGCCTTCGCGGCCGTCGGCTGGCTCTCGGCGCTCTCGGGCGGCGGCGTCGAGGACTTCGGCCCCGGCGTCGACTTCGTCGCGAAGCTCCGCGCGGCGGGCAACTTCCTGACGCTCGACCCGACCCCGGCCACGATCGCCTCGGGCGAGACCCCCGCCGTCTTCGACTGGTCGTACAACAACGTCGCGGCCGCCGCCGACAAGCCGAGCTGGAAGACGACCGTGCTCCCCGGCGCAACCTACGTCTCGTTCTACAACGAGGCGATCAACAAGGACGCGCCGCACCCGGCCGCCGCCCGCCTGTGGCAGGAGTGGATCTACTCCGACGAGGTGCAGACCATCTTCCTCGAGGCGAACGCGGTCCCCGTGCGGATCGACGCGCTGAAGGAGTCCGGCGCGGTCGACGACAAGCTCATCGAGCAGGCCACCTTCGGCACCGACAGCGCCGACTGGATCAGCCCCGACCCGAAGCAGGTCGAGGCCGCCAACAAGCTCCTCGGCGAGCGCTGGGCCGCAGCGGTCAAGTAGCCGCTCAGCAAGCAAGACGAACCGTGGGGGCGGGATCGGCACGGCGTCGATCCCGCCCCCACGCGTTCCCGCCATCACCACTCTCCACCGAAGGGTTCCCTGTGCCCCCTCGCACCTCGCGAAAACTCCTCCCGGCCCTCGGCCTCGCGCCGTTCGCCGCCTACGTTCTGTTGTTCCTCGCCGTGCCGACCGTGCTCGCCATCGCGAGCGGTTTCTTCGGCCAGCAGGGCTTCACCCTGGCCCGCCTCTCCGAGCTCGCGTCTCCCACGACGCTCGCCGCGTTCTGGGCGAGCGTCTGGGTGAGCGCCCTCACGGCGCTCCTCGGCGCCGTCATCGGCGCGGTCCTGTGCTGGGCCCTCGCGGCGCTCCCCGAGGGCGGGCCGCTGCGCCGCGCGGTCGACTCCGCGAGCTCCGTGCTCGCCCAGTTCGGCGGCGTCATGCTCGCCTTCGCCTTCATCGCGACGATCGGCATCCAGGGCGTCGTGACCGTCTTCCTGCGGGATCGGCTCGGGATCGACATCTTTGCCGACGGCGTCTGGCTCTACGAGCTGCCGGGCCTCATCCTGCCGTTCCTGTACTTCCAGATCCCGCTCATGGTGATCACGTTCCTCCCCGCGGTGTCCGCGCTCAAGCCCGACTGGGCAGAGGCGGTCGCGACGCTCGGCGGCTCGAGCGCCGCCTACTGGTTCCGCGTTGGCCTCCCCGTGCTGGCGCCCGCGTTCCTCGGCTCCCTGCTGCTGCTCTTCGCGAACGCGTTCTCGGCGTACGCGACGGCGGCCGCGCTCATCAGCCAGGGCGCCCAGATCGTGCCGCTGCAGATCCGGGCGGCGCTCATCGGCGAGACGGGCGCGGGCGACACCGGCTCGGCCGGCGTGCTCGCCCTCGGCATGATCGTCGTGATGACGGTCGTGATGCTCGCCTACGGCCGCCTCATGGCGCGCGCGGCGAGGTGGCAGCGATGAGCCGCGGCGTGCGGGCCAAGACCCCCGGTCGCCCGTCCAAGCCAGCGGCCTACGCCGTGATCGCGGTGATCGGCGGACTCTTCCTGATCCCGCTCCTCGCGATGCTCGAGTTCACGCTGCGCCGCACGACGGGCGGCTACGGCCTCGACCACTGGGCCGCGCTCTTCGACCCCGAGCAGGCTCGCGGCTACCGCACCCTGTTCCAGGGCATCGGCAACTCGTTCCTGCTCGCGGGCCTCACCCTCGTGCTCGTGCTCGTGCTGTTCTTCCCCACGATCGTGCTCGTGCACCTGCGCTTCCCGCGGCTCGAGCGCGCGCTCGACTTCCTCACGGTGCTGCCGATCGCGATCCCCGCGATCGTGCTCGTCGTCGGCTTCGCGCCGATCTACCGCGTGATCGGGACGACCTTCGGATCCGGGATCTGGACCCTGAGCCTCGCCTACGGCGTGCTCGTGCTCCCGTTCGCCTACCGGGCCATCAACTCGGATCTCGCGGGGAGCGACGCCCGGGTGCGCGCCGAGGCCGCGCGCACGCTCGGCGCCGGCTGGGGCACGGTGCTCGCCCGGGTCATCGCACCAGGGGTGCGCAGGGGGCTCCTCGCCGCCTCGCTCCTCACGGTCGCGATCGTGCTCGGCGAGTTCACGGTCTCCTCGCTCCTCAACCGCATCACCCTGCAGACCGCGCTCCTGCAGGTCTCGAAATCCGACCCGTTCGTCGCGGTCGCCGTCTCTCTGCTCTCGCTCATCGGCGCCTTCCTCGTGCTGCTCCTCATCACGGGGACCGGCCGCACGCGCCGCCGCAGGCCCGAGACCGATCCCGCGCCCGAACCCACGCTTCCCAAGGAGGCCACGAATGCCCGTTGAACCCCAGTACCGACGAGGATCCAGCGCGCTCGGCGCGGCCGAGCAGGCGGCGCCCGGATCCGGATCCGGATCCGGCCTCGCGTCCGGCCCCGGATCCCGCTCCGCACTCCGCCTCGCGGGCGTCACGAAGGCCTACGGCGCGACGACCGTGCTGCACGGCGTCGACCTGGAGCTCGCGCCCGGCGAGCTCGTCTGCCTGCTCGGCCCCTCGGGCTGCGGCAAGACGACGGCGCTCCGCTGCATCGCGGGCCTCGAGTCCGTGACGGGCGGCAGCATCGAGATCGGCGGCCAGGACGTCACGCAGGTGCCCGTGAACCGCCGCGACATCGGCATGGTGTTCCAGCAGTACTCCCTGTTCCCGCACTTGACGGCCGCGAAGAACGTGGAGTTCGGCCTCGGCATGCGCCGCGTGCCGCGCGAGGAGCGGGCGCGCCGCGTCGCCGAGATGCTCGACGTCGTCGGCCTCTCGGGCCTCGCCTCCCGCTTCCCGCACGAGCTCTCGGGCGGTCAGCAGCAGCGCGTCGCGCTCGCCCGCGCCCTCGTGACGCGGCCCCGCGCGCTCCTCCTCGACGAGCCGCTCTCCGCGCTCGACGCGAAGGTCCGCGTGCGCCTGCGCGAGCAGATCCGCGGGATCCAGACGGAGCTCGGGATCACGACCGTGTTCGTGACGCACGACCAGGAGGAGGCGCTCGCGATCTCCGATCGCGTCGCCGTCATGGAGGGCGGCCGGATCGCGCAGCTCGGCACCCCCGAGGACCTGTACCGCCGACCGCGCTCGGCCTTCGTCGCCGACTTCGTCGGGCTGTCGAACCAGATCGACGCGACCCTGCAGAGCGGGCGCGTGCTCGTGCGCGGGGCCGTGCTCCCCGTGCTCGCCGAGCCGGCCGCCGCATCGAGCGGCGTCTCGGGCGCCCGGGTGACGGCGTACGTGCGGCCCGAGCACGTGCGGCTCGCGCCGCGCGCGGGGTCCGGATCCGGATCCGGATCGAGCGGCGACGAGCGCCGCGCGACGGTCGTGTCGAGTGGCTTCCTCGGGCCGATCAGGCGCACCGTCGTGCAGTTCGCCGACGGCTCTGAGCTCGCCGCCCAGCACGGCTCCGAGACCCAGTTCCATGCGGGCGAGCCCGTTGAGGTCTCGTTCGCGCCCGAGCCGGTGACGGTCGCCCCGCGGCCCTAACCGCGCTCGGCGTGAGGCCCGCGGCGCTGCTCAAAGAACTCGCGCAGCAGCGCCGCGCAGGCTTCCTCTCGCACCCCCGCGACGACCTCGGGCACGGGGTGCGGGAGGCGGCCGTCGCGCAGCAGATCGTAGACGCTGCCGACGGCGCCCGCCTTCTCGTCCCACGCCCCGAACACGACGCGCGGCAGCCGGGCCGCGAGGATCGTGCCGGCGCACATGGCGCACGGCTCGAGCGTCACGACGAGCGTGCAGCCGTCCAGGATCCGGTCGCCGAGCGCGGCCGCCGCCTCCCGGATCGCGAGCACCTCGGCGTGCGCCGTCGGATCCGGAACCGCCTCCCGGGCGTTTCGCCCCGCGCCGATCACGTCGCCGGCGGGGCCCAGGATCACCGCGCCGACCGGGATCTCACCGGCCGCGGCAGCCTCGCGGGCCGCCGCGAGCGCCAGCAGCATCGCGGCATCGTCGGCTGGTGATGGAGGGATGGTCGACACGGGAATAGGATAGTTCCATGCGAGTTTTCGTTGCGGACCATCCCCTGATCACCCACAAGCTGACGGTGCTCCGCGACGCGAAGACGCCGCAGCCGACGTTCCGGCTCCTCATCGAGGAGCTCATGACCCTGCTCGCGTACGAGGCGACGCGCGAGGTGCGTGTCGAGCCGCACGAGATCGAGACCCCCGTCGCCCCCACCACGGGCGTGCGCCTGAGCGAGCCGCTACCGCTCATCGTCCCGATCCTGCGCGCCGGCCTCGGCATGCTCGAGGGCATGGTGAAGCTCGTGCCGACCGCGGAGGTCGGCTTCCTCGGCATGGTGCGCGACGAGGAGACCCTCGAGCCCACGACCTACGCCGAGCGCCTCCCCGACTCGCTCGCCGGACGCCAGTGCTTCGTGCTCGATCCCATGCTCGCGACGGGCGGCTCGCTCGCGGCGGCGATCGAGTTTCTGTTCGCGCGCGGCGCGGACGACGTGACCGCGATCTGCGTGCTCGGCACCCCCGAGGGCGTCGAGGCCATCAAGCAGGCCGCGGGCGACCGCAACGTGACGCTCGTGCTCGGCGCCCTCGACGAGGGCCTCGACGAGCACGCCTACATCGTGCCCGGCCTCGGCGACGCGGGCGACCGACTGTACGGCACCGTCGACCACTGAGGCCCGTGTTCCCGCGCGATCTGCACGGGATCTGAAATTCCCGCTTGACACACTGTGACGCCGTGTGCTTTGCTGAGCAGCATGCATGAGACCATTCGCACCCAGTCCGCCTTCGAGGTGAACATTGGGCAGACCGGCATGATGATGGCCGGTCGGGGTGTCATGCGCTGTCGAATGTGCATGTGATCGCAATCACGATCCGTCTTCTCGCACCGACCTCTCCGCGTCGGTAACTCTCGCGGCATCCGGCCCTGATCCGGATCCCGCACCGCACATTTCTGGCCGGTCTCACCGAGATCGCTTCTCACTCGCGCACCCGCAAGCCGCGAGGATCGGCCGCACTCCGCGTCTCCGCGCGGAGCACAGCACCCGAGGAATCATCATCATGAACGCAACGACGCAGCTCACCGCAACCACCACGACTTCCGCACCCCAGACTCTCGCGGCCGCCCGCCCCGACCTCACGGCCGCACTCCCCCGCGAGACCGCGCCCGAGCGCAACGTGCCCGAGGGCACCGAGGTGCGCGGCTTCGCCCTCTATGTCGGCCTCGCCGACGACAAGATCGCGGACGGCGATTCCCGCCTCGGCACGATCGTCACGAAGATCAAGCAGCTGGTCGCGCAGCTCGCCCCGGCGGCGGAGACCTACGCGGCCGTCGCGCTCGCCCCGGAGGGCACGGGCGGCAGCGACGTCGAGGTCGTGCGCCTCGCGCTCGGCGACCCGGCGGCGCACGCCCGCCAGAAGCAGCACGAGGCCGAAGAGAAGGATCGCGCCGCGAGCGGGGTCATCCTCGATCTGTCGCGCAAGCGGGTACTCCTTGACAACGTGCCCGCGGCACTCACGTTCCGCGAGTTCGAGCTGCTGCAGTACCTGGTGCTCCGCGAGGGACGCACGATCAGCCGCGAGGAGATCATTTCTTCGCTGTGGAGCGAGGCCTCCGACGACGAGGTGCCGAGCGAGCGCACGATCGACGTCCACGTCCGTCGCCTGCGCGTGAAACTTGCTCAGTATCAGGACATTGTTCGTACGGTGCGCGGCACGGGCTACCGCTTCGACCGGCACGCCGACGTCGCGATCCTGCACTCGGCCGGGCCCAGCCCGGACGTTTTCTAGGCAAAGCACCGATTCCGCTTCTTTCCCCACGAGACTTGCTGATGTAGGTTCATAGGGAACGGAAATATCGAGAAGGAGACCGAGATGACGACGCTGCCCCCCGAGGGCCAGGACGGTCAGGCGACTGGCGACCAGCCCTCGCCCGATCAGCCCCAGGCGCAGACCCCGCCGCCGGCCGCCCCACAGGCCCCCCAGCCTCCGGTTCCGCCGCAGCAGCCGGCGCAGCCCCAGTACCAGACCCCGCCCCCCGCGGCCCAGACTCCTCCCGCGGGCGGGTACCAGGCACCGCCGGCAGGCGGCTACCAGACCCCGCCTCCCGGCGCAGGCCAGGTCCCGCCGCAGGGCTACGCCCAGCCGACCACTGATCCGGCGAGCACCATCACGCTCAACTACTGGCTCTCGGTGTTCTTCACCTGGATCCCGGCCCTCATCTTCTACATCATCGAGAAGGACAAGGGCAACGCGCAGGCCTACGCCTACCACCGCGACAACCTGAACTTCTCGCTGCTGCGGGTCATGGTCGTCGTGGCGACCTACATCCTCATGCTGATCCCCTACGTCGGGTGGATCCTGGGCGCGATCCTCTGGATCGGCTCGGTCGTGCTGTTCGTGTTCCACATCATCGCAGCGGTCAAGGCGCCCGACGCCTACCGCCGCGGAGAGCAGCCCGGCTTCATCTTCAACATCCCGCTGGTCAAGTAACCCGCGAGATCGCGCGAGGGCTCGAGCTACGGCTCGGGCCCTTTCGCGTGTCTGCGCCGGATCCGCGGCCAGCTTCCTCCCGGGCGGCCTTCCTGGCCGCTCGCCACGCGTTCCAGCGCTCCCAGAACCGGGCGAGCACGCGCCTGAGCCACCCGAGGAGCCTGCGCGCCCAGTGGTACTCCGTGCCGAGCAGCGTGAGCCCGACGAAGACGATGAGCCAGCCGGGCCCCGGCAGCGGCACGAGGATGAGACCGATCACGACGATCGCGATCCCGAGCGCCGTGACGAGCACCTTGTAGACGGTGTTGAGCCACGGCCTGCGCCGGATCGCGCCGCGCCAGCGACCCATGAACGCCGCGACGCCGCGGCCCAGCCGGTGGGCTTTCGCCGCGTCGTCGGCGTACGGGTCGTGCGCGTACGGGTCCGTCATGGTCCGAGAATACGTCCCGGAACTGGAAATACCCCAGAGGTTTTGTGGGCACCACCCGTGAGAAGCGGCGGCCGCGCTCCTAGACTTGGGTCATGACTGAACGCTGGCGCGCCGTATCCGAGGCCGCGGGCCTCATCGCCCCGGATGGCCGCACGCGGCCCACGATCTTCGCCGAGATGACGGCGCTCGCCCGCGCGACGGGAGCCGCAAACCTCGGCCAGGGCTTCCCCGATGAGGACGGGCCCGAGTGGATCCGCGAGGCCGCGGTCGCCGCGATCCGGGGCGGCGCGAACCAGTACCCGCCCGGGCTCGGGATCCCGGAGCTGCGGGAGGCGATCGCCGCGCACCAGGCGCGGCACTACGGGCTCGAGTTCGATCCCGCGACCGAGGTCCTCGTGACGGCGGGTGCCACCGAGGGGCTCGCGGCCGCGATCCTCGCGCTCACCGGCCCCGGCGACGAGGTCGTGACGATCGAGCCCTTCTACGACGCGTACGCCGCCGTGATCGCACTCTCCGGCGCAACGCAGGTGACGGTGCCGCTCGTGCCGCGCGGCGGCGGCTTCGCGCTCGACCTCGCCGCGCTCGATGCCGCCGTGGGCGAGCGGACGCGTGTGATCCTCGTGAACTCGCCCCACAACCCGACGGGGACCGTGCTCACGGGCGACGAGCTCGCGGCCATCGCGGCCGCGGCCGAGCGCTCGGACGCGGTCGTCGTGACGGACGAGGTGTACGAGCACCTCACCTTCGACGGCGCCGAGCACACCCCGATCGCGACGCTGCCTGGGATGCGCGCGCGCACGCTCACGCTCTCGTCCGCTGGCAAGACCTTCTCGCTGACCGGGTGGAAGATCGGCTGGATGTGCGGGCCGGCACAGCTCATCGAGGCGGCGCTCGCGGTGAAGCAGTACCTCACGTATTCGGGCGGCGCGCCCTTCCAGCCCGCGATCGCGCGGGCGCTCGCCGAGGGCGACGCCGACGTCGCCGCCCTCAGGGACTCGCTCGACGAGCGCCGGGAGTTCCTGATCCGGGGCCTGCGGGAAGCCGGATTCGGGCTCGTCGTGCCGCGCGGCACCTACTTTGTGTGCGCCGACGCGTCGCCATTCCTCACGGAGGAGGTCGCGGACGGGGCGGCGTTCGCGCGCTGGCTGCCTGGCGCCGCAGGGGTCGCGTGCGTGCCCCTCGCGGCGTTCTGCCGGGAGGGCTCGGAGGCCGCGGCGCAGCTCGCCTCGTGGGTGCGCTTCACGTTCGTGAAGGATCCCGAGACGCTGCGCACGGCGGTGGAGCGGCTGGGCGCGCTGCAGCGCGGGGCGGCGTCAGCATCCGCGTGACCAGCCCCTGCGCGGCGCGCCCCGCGCTCACCGCTGGTCTGCGCTGCGCCCCGTGAAGTGTGTCGAGAGCTTGGTGGCCTGCAGGACGTCGCCCTCGAGGAAGGCGATTTGCACGGCGTCGGGCGTGGCGCTCGCCTTCTCCTCGCTGATGCGAGCGAGCGATGCCTCGACCTCGGCGTCGAGTCCGTCGGTCACCAGCTTCTGAACTGATTCGGGAAGTCGCTGGAAGTACTCTGCTTTCACCCTTCGATGCTACAGCGGAGTCTACGAAATCCCAGTTCCTACGCCCGATGTGGCGCAAAGAACCTGGACTCTGACGACAGATGTGTGTGAAACGCGGCTCGTCACACCCGTGGCGCCGACCCGCGATCAGGAGGCGTTCACGAGACTGACGACCCCGCCGCAGATCCCAACTGCGCCCAGCACCACGAACGCGAGACTCACCCAGAACGCGCCGCGCAGCACCGGGCCAGCGTCGATCCCGAGCCTGCGGCACGCGCGGATCCGGAATCCCGCGACGAACACCGTGATGAGGCCGAAGAAGAACGACAGCACCAGGAGGCCGACCTCGCCGTCGCGGGGACCCAGCCGACGCCCGTCGGCGGCACTGCGCGCCTCACTCGTCACCGGACGCTCTCCTGCCCGACCACATCCCCTCTGAGCAGGCGAACGATGAACGGGCGCAGCCTCTGCGTGCGCTCGGGGAGCGACACCCAGAGGTCCTCGATCTCCGAGCAGACCTGCGCACCGACCATCAGCTCATTGATGATCTCGACGACGAGATCCTCGTCGATCTCCGGGCTGACCTCGCCCTCCGCAATCCCCTCGCGAATGAGCCTGCGCAGCAGCAACGCCCACTCCTCGAACGGGATCCTCGCCTCCGCTCGGACCTCCTCGACACCGCTCTGCGCGAGGCGCACACCCGCCCGGACGATCGGATCGCTCGTGATCAGCCCCGTCATCTCGTCCATGATGGCCAGCAGGCGCTCGACCGCCCCGCCGGGCGCACGGCCGCCGCGCGCGTAGACCCCGAACACCCGCTCGCGCTGCGTGACGAGCAACTCGCTCACGAGCCGACGCTTGCTCGCAAACTCGGCGTCGGTGCGGGATCCCGCATCGCCCTCACCGGAGTCGGCAGGGGCGCCGGCGGGGGCGGCACCGGGAGCGGCGCCGGCGGCAGCGGTGCCGGGAGCGGCGCCGGCGGCAGCGGTGCCGGCGGCAGCAGCACCGGCGCGCACCGCAATGTCTCCGAGGCGCGCGCCCTCGAAGCCCGTCTCGGAGAAGACCTCGGCGGCCGCCTCGATGAGCGCCCCGCGCTCGGCTGTGCGGCGATCCGCGCCACGCTGCTCCACATTCGCCACTTGGCTCTCCCGCTTCCCTTCAACGTGCACCGGCACGGCTCTGCGGTGATCGCGAAGTCCCGGTCAGGCATCCATTCTCCTCGCCCCATCTGCCGCGGCGCAAACACCTTTCGGGTGACGCTCAGGCGCGGGCGGGGATCCGGGCGCGGATCCGGGCGCGGCGCACGAGGGGGCGCGGATCCGGATCCGCGCCCCCGTTGTGTGCCGCGCCGCGCTGCGCTGCGCCGCGCTGCGCCCGCTACGAGCGGCGCCTGCGCTTCGCGAGGGCGAGCGCACCGCCGCCGGCCGCGAGGAGCGCGATGCCCGCAAGGCCCGCCATCGAGGCCGAGCCGACGTCAGCGCCCGTGGTCGCGAGGTGGCCGCGGGGCTGGCTCGGGTGGGATCCGGAGCTGCAGTCGACGCTCGCGAGGCGGATCGTCGCCGTGGCGGAGCCGTCAGCGGCGAGGGTCCAGCCGTCGGCGGCCGTGAGGGCGTAGCCCGCGGCGGATCGCGCCGTCACGGTGACCGTCTGGCCTGCCGCGACGGTGCCCGCGAGCTCGTAGGCGATCCCCGCGGTCTCGGTCAGGGTGACGACCGGGGCGGTCGCCTTGCCGGGGGCGGCGCACACGGCCTGGGTCACTGCCGGCTGCACCGGGGCGACGTGCTCCGTGCAGTCGACGTTCGCGAGGGTCGTCGTCCAGGTGGCGGTGCCGTCCGGGTGCAGGATCCAGCCCTGGGCCTCGGTCAGCGCGTAGCCCGCGTCGGGCGTCGCCGTGACCGTGACGGTGCCGCCAGCGACCACGTCACCCGAGAGTGCGTAGCTCACGCCAGGCGTCTCCGGCAGGGTCACCGTGGGAACGGTCGCCTGGCCGGGGGCGGAGCACACGGCCTGTGTCACCGCCGGCGCGGTCGGCGCGACGCGCTCGGCGCAGTCGACCGAGTCGAGGGTCGTGGTCCAGGTCGCGGTGCCGTCGGGGTGCAGCGTCCAGCCGTCGGCCGGCGACAGCGTGAAGCCTTCGCGGGGTGTGGCCGTCACAGTGACCGTGGAACCCTGCGCCACCTCGCCCTCGAGCGCGTAGTCGATCCCCGTGGTCTCCGGCAGGATCACCTGGGGGAGCGTCGCCTGGCCGGGCGCGGTGCAGACGGCCTGCGTCACCGCGGGCGCGACGGGCGCGGGGGCGCAGTCGGTGCCGCCCTGCTCGTAGGTCCAGAACTCGCCGCCGCCGTTTGCGTTGCTCCAGTTCACGCCGATCTTCTCGTCAACGTTCGACGTCATGATCCCGGACTCGCGCAGCCCGTCGATGAGCGCCTGCTCCTCGGCGTTCGTGATCCGGTACCGGTCGATCTGGTACCAGCCGCAGCCCCGGTCGAACGGGGGCACGAACCCGGGGTCGTTCGCGTCGCTGCCGCTCGCGACGTACGTCTGCGGGTCGTTGAACTCGCTTCCCGGAGCGGAATTCGGGCCGAGGTGCCAGACGAAGGTGATGTTGTAGGGAATCTCCGGATCCCCCGGCGCGGCGTTCGCGGCCGGCGCCGCGGCGACGCTCACGCCCGCGGCGCCGGCCACGAGCACCGCTGCGAGCGCCGCCCGCCCGACGGCGCGCAGCGCGCGTCGCAGCCCGAACCTCGGCCGCCCACCACCTGACCTGTCCCAAATAGTCGTTTCCATCAGCAGTTTCCCCCCTGGGATTCGACCGGGCGTCGACCGCGCCATGCTGCTTCGCACGTCATGGGCGCCTCAGAGAAAATCCAAAGGTGCCCGGCTTGGGGCGATTCTCATCCGGCCCTTGGCGATGTCAAAATCGCACTGTCGGGATCCGCCAAACGGAGGCTCGCCGCTTTGTAGAGCACAGCTGCATCCGCGACGGGTGTACCGCCAAATACCCGGTCGCAGGGTGTTTCGAGGGTTGCGGCGGGGCGCGCGGGCGGCGCGCTTGCTGAGGCTCGGGGGGCGCGGCCGCGGCTGCGGCTGCGCTCGCTCCGAGATCTGCGCTCGCTCACACGAAAACGCCCCGAAGCTTGCGAACGAGCGCAGAATTGCGAGCGAGCGCCGGGCGGGCGGGCGCGGCGCCGGATCCCGATCCGCACCCGGTGCGGGGCGCCGCGGCGGCGCACGCAAAAGGCCCCCCGACCGAAGTCGAGGGGCCTGACGCGGAGGATGGGGGATTTGAACCCCCGAGGGCGTGAACCCAACACGCGTTCCAGGCGTGCGCCATAGGCCGCTAGGCGAATCCTCCTCACTGGCGCGAAGCCAGCGCGCACCAGTCTAGCGGGTTCGCGGCGATGCTCCGAAACGCGATCGAAAAACGCGCAAGCCAACAGGGAAAAAGTGCGGTTAACGGGAACCCGACTTGAAAGTAACAGAACGGTAACGCATACTGGATTGGTTGCCCGGTCACGGCCGGGCTCATTTCTGTTCATCAACCGGAAGGCTTCACGTGCCAGTATCTGCCAAGGCGTTCGTGGTGGGACTCGTCGCATCAGTAACCTTCGCCTTCGGAGCGGCACCCGCTGCAGCCAGCACCCCGGTTGAGGACTTCGCACCAGCTGCGATCCAGCCCGCCACCGTCTCGCAGTCGCTCAGCACGACCGAGGACACGCTCGCCGGCGCCGAGATCGAGTCGGTGCTCCACATCGAAGAGGTCGGCGATGTGCCGTCCGGCTTCGACGTGAAGAAGACCATCGAGCTCGCCGAGAGTGAGGTCGGCACGAGCCGGCCCACCGGTTGGAGCGCGCCCGGCGAGTGCATCATGTCAGCCCAGCGCT
The DNA here is from genome assembly GCF_050310065.1 of Leucobacter luti. Classification (GTDB taxonomy): domain Bacteria; phylum Actinomycetota; class Actinomycetes; order Actinomycetales; family Microbacteriaceae; genus Leucobacter; species Leucobacter luti_B. Next base: position 3,123,782 of record NZ_CP190007.1, read on the forward strand.
GGATCCGCGCGGGCGGCGGCGCCTGGGGCGGCGGCGGCAATCCCGTCACGAACTACGACGGCGCGACCCGCATGACGCTCGCCACGGCGAAGCCGGGCGACGTGATCCAGTACGAGAACATCGACTCCCCCACCTCCTGGGTGACCGGCGTGCACACCGTGCTCATCACCGAAGTGCACGGCGACGGCACCTTCACCATCATCGAGTCGAACAACCCCGGCGGATCCGGCCTCGTCAGCAAGGACGAGAACTGGACCCCGAAGCCCCCGAGCGGCTTCCAGGCCGTCGTCTGGCGCTTCTAGGGGCCCGAGACACCCCAAGACCCCAAAGAGTTGACCCAAAGTCTCCCCTGGAGCGCAGAATGCGTCACTTTGGGTCAACTCTTCTGGGGACGGCGCCGGATCCGGACGGCGCAGTGCGGGACGGCGCCGGATCGGGACAGCGTCAACTCTTCAGAGCGACCGCCCGCTCGTAGACCTCTACCAGCTCCTCGACGCGGGTCGACTGCAGGAAGCGGCGGGACTCCGACTCCGCGACCCTCAGCTGCGTGCCAGCGGCGGCCTCGGCGGACAGCCGCTCCACGGCCGCGGACAGCGTGCGCGCGAGCGCGGCGACGCTTGAGTCCGGCACGCGCCACGACGGCGACACGGCGACGTCGGCCGCGATGCGGCGGTCGCAGAAGATGGTGGGCGTCCCGAGCGCTGCCGCCTCGAACGGCGTGAGCCCCTGCGTCTCGAAGCCGATGGACGTCTGCACGAGCGCATCGGCGTCGTGGATCGCGGCGAGGGCGTCGCGGTACGGCACGGGGCCCGGGATCGTGACGCGGTCGGCAAGCCCGAGCTCGGCGATCCTGCGCTCGACCTTGCCGAGCAGGAGGCCGGCGCCGTGGAGCGCGACATCGGCGTCGATGCCTGACATCGCGACCGCCTCGATGAACTCGAGCACGCGCTTCTCGGCGCTCATGCGGCCGAGCCACACGAGCCGCGGGCGCGTGCGCGCCGAGCGCGGCAGCGCGCGCACCTCGGCGATCGCCTCGTCGTCGACGCCGTTCGGCGTGATGGCGACGCGCTCGGCTACGCCGTGCACGCGCAGCGCCTCGGCGAAGTGGGGCGAGGGTGCCGTCACGATCGACGCCTCGGCCGCGAGCGAGGCCAGGTAGCGCCACGCGCCGTTGGCCGAGCGGTCGACGGCGCCGCGCCCGTCCGGGCCGCCACGGCGCACGGGGCGCACCCGGCCGAGCGTGATCCCGCGCCAGACACGCAGCGCGCGGAACGCGAGCGGCGCGAGGCCGGGCGACACGGCGCGCGTGCCCTCGTCGACGTTGTTGTGCAGGGTGAGCACGACGGGCACGCGCAGTCCGCGCGCGGCGCGCAGCCCAATGAGGGCGCCCCAGAAGTCGCCCTGCACGTGCACGAGGTCGACGCGGGGCAGCTCTGCGAGCCGGGCCGCGAGCGCACGGTCGGTGCGGGCGCCCGGCCAGCTCAGGCCGTACTCCCGGTCCTTCGTGATCGGCCGGGACGGCAGGTCGATGTAGGCCTCGGCGTTCGCGGGGTCGGTCTCGGTTCCCGGCCGGTGCAGCGCGGGAGCCGCGATCGTCACCCGGTGGCCGAGCCGCTCGAGGAAGCGCCGCTGCAGGCGGATCGCCACCTGCACCCCGCCGAGCGATTCGGGGTGCTGATCAGTGACGATGAGGATGTGCACGCCGGCCCCCGGTCAGCGGGTCACGGCTTCGCCGCGGTACAGCGCCTCGAACGTGTCGAGGGTGCGGTCGATGTCGTGCGCCTTCACGGCCTCGAGCGAGGCGCGCTGCATCTCGGCGAAGTCGGCGGGCGACTGCTCGAGCACCTTGGTGATCTGGTCGGCGAGCTCGCGGTCGTTTCCTGGCTGGAACAGGTAGCCGTTCTCTCCGTGGTGCACGAGGTGCGGGAGGGCCATCGCGTCGGCGGCGACGATCGGCAGGCCGGACGCCATCGCCTCCATCGTCGCGATCGACTGCAGCTCCGCGATCGACGCGATCACGAACACGCTCGCGCCCGTGAGGTGCGAGCGCAGCTCCGCGTCCGTGACCCGGCCCGTGAACGTGACGCGCGAGGAGATCCCGAGCTCGGCGGCGAGCCGCTCCAGGTTCTTGCGCTGGTCGCCGTCGCCCACGACCGTGAAGCTCACGTTGAACTTCGGGTCGATGCGCGGGATCGCGCGCAGGATCACGTCGATTTCCTTCTCGACGGTGACACGGCCGACGAACACGAGCTTGTTCTCGGCGCGCGGCGTGAGGTCGGAGACGTAGTCCGACGCGCAGAGCCCGCAGCTGACGGGGAGGACGCCGCGGCGATGCGTGTTGCGCTCGAGGAAGTCGGCGGCGCGGCGCGTCGGCGTCGTCACCGCTGAGGCGAGTCGCAGCACCCGGTCGGCCGCGCTCCAGCCCCACTTCACGAACAGCCGCTTCGCCTTCTCGGGCAGCAGCGTGAAATCGAGCACGTTCTCCGGCATGACGTGGTTCGTCGCGACGATCCGGATCCCGCGCTTCGCGCCCTCGATCGCGAGCGCGCGGCCGATGACGATGTGCGACTGGATGTGGATGACGTCGGGCCGCACGCGGTCGAGGAGCTTCCTGGCGTAGCCGCGGGCGCGCCAGGGCAGCACGAAGCGCAGCCAGTCGTGCGGGTACCACCGCCAGCTCGCCCAGCGGTGCACGGTCATGGGCTCGCCCTCGATCGTCTCGATAAAGGCGCCCGTGCGGCGGTGCGTGATGGAGGGGGCGACGACGTGGACCTCCTCGCCGCGCTGCACGAGACCCGCGGCGAGCCGCTCTGCGAAGCGAGCCGCCCCGTTCACGTCGGGCAGGAAGGTGTCGCAGCCGATGAGGATGCGGATGCGCGCGGGGCTCTCGGGGGTGCTCACGGCGTGATGGGATCCTTCTGTCGGTGGGCATTCGCCTTTGGGCGTACCCCACAAGTCTAGTTCTCGGCGCGGGAAGATGGCCTGAGAGGCGGATCCGCGCGCGCTATGCGCGGCTGCGCGGCACGTAGCGCGGGATCCAGCGCGCGAAGCCGGCCGCGCCGAGCACTGCGATTCCGCCGACGGCCGCCGCCGCGAGCGGGAGCGACACGGCGGCGAGCGCCGAGACGCCGAGTGGCACGGCCGCGCCCCCGAGGTCGACGAGGGTGCGCCAGGCCGCCAGGAAGGGCGCGGGTTTCGCCCGCGGCGCGAGGTCGGCACCGAGCGTCAGGATGATCCCGCTCGAGAGCCCGTTGCCGATGCCGATGAGCACGGAACAGCCGATGAGCCAGCCGACCGCGCCGGGCACGTCGTGCGTGAGCGAGAGCGCGAAGAAGCTGATCGCCATCGCGATCGTGGGAGGGAGCGCCGCCCACATGCGTCCGAACCGGTCGGTGATCTGGCCGCCCAGGTAGAAGAGGGCGAAGTCGACGGTGCCGGAGAGCCCCATCACGAGGGCGACCTGCGCGGGATCGAGCCCGATCGAGACGCCCCAGATGGGCAGCAGCACGTCTTTCACGGCGCGGAGCCCGGACAGGATCGCGGCCGGCCCGCCGACGCGGGTGAGCGGGGCGCCGCCCGCGCGGATCGCGGGGATCACGCCCGTGCGCACGTCCTCGGCCGCGGTGTCGTCGGCCGTGAGCGCCGGCACGACCCGCTCCGGATCCGGCGCGAAGGCGACGAGCAGCGCCGTGAGCGCGAGGCACACCGCGAACGCCCACACGGGGCTCTGCGCGACCCCCGTGAGCGCGACGAGCCCCGCCGCGAGGAAGGGGCCGGCGAAGCGCCCGAGCCGGTGGGAGCCGCCGATCAGCGCGAGGGCGCGCGAGCGGAAGGAGAACGGCACGCGCGTCGTCATGAAGGAGTGGCGGGCGAGCCCGAAGGTCGCCGCCGCGAACCCGATCACGAAGACCGAGACGGCGAGGATCCCGAGGCTCGGGGCGAACGCGATCCCGAGCGCCCCGACGCACGCGACGCCCGCGGCGAGGAGCATCGCGACCCGCTCGCCCGAGCGCGAAACGACCCAGCTCGCCGGGAGATTGCCCGCGAGCTGCCCGACGACGAGGCCCGACGCGATGATGCCCGAGAGCCCGAGGCCAGCGCCCAGGTGCACGGCGAGCACAGGGATGAGCGGCAGCAGCGCGCTCTGGCCAAGCGTGAAGAGGATGGTCGGCCCGTAGATGCTCGGGGCCATCCTCAGCAGCAGTGCGTTCGCGGAGTTCGGCATGACGTCACCACAGTACAGCGGCGGGCGGACGCGACCCGCCCGCCGGCGCCCGGCTGTGAATTTGCACCCAGTGCGTTTGCGCCCTGGCGCCGGGATCGCTGGAGCGACAATCTTGTTCGGTGCCCGTACCCCACTCCGAAGCCGCCGTGACCATCGGCTGCCGAATCCGCGACCGCAGACGCCGCCTCGGGATCTCGCTCGAGGATCTCGGCGAGATCGCGAACATCAGTTGGACCACGATCGGGAAGATCGAGCGGGGCGTGCAGAGCCCCTCGGTCGAGACGATCATCCGGATCTCGACCGCGCTCGACGTCGATCCTGGCGTGTTCCTGAACGGGGTCACCGCAGATCAATACGGGGAACGGGAGCGGCAGGTCTCCGCGAGGGAGCTCGTCAGCGTGCGGTCGCGGCGAGCACGGTGAAGGTGCGGTTCCGCGCGATCTCGCGCACGGGGCCGATCTCGCGCTCGACGAGCGGCCGGTAGCGCAGGTGGGAGTTGAAGACGAGCCTGAGCTCGCCGCCCGGCGCGAGCGCCCGTGAACACGCCCTGATCAGGCGGTGCGCAACGCCGGCGTGCACCGTGGCCCCCGTGTGGAACGGCGGGTTCAGGAGGATCAGCTCGGCCCAGCCATCCGGCACGGCCTCGAGCGCGTCCGCGCGGTGCACCGCGACGCGATCCGCGACGCCCGCGGCCTCGGCCGTGAGCCGCGTCGCCGCGACGGCGGCGGCCGACTGATCCGTCGCGATCACCGCGGCCGCCGGGCGGGCGAGCGCGGCCGACACCGCGAGCACGCCGTTGCCGCAGCCGAGGTCGACGATGCGACGGGCGCCCGTCGGCACGCCGGCGGGCCCGTCGAGGCCGGCGAGCAGCAGCCGGCTGCCGTGGTCGAGGGTCGCGCCCCCGAAGGTCGCGCCGAAGGCCGCGACCCGGAACGCGAGATCCGGATCCGCGCCCCAGCGCGGGAACGGGGCGGAGGTCGACGGCAGCGGGCCGCTTGCGGTGAGGACGCGCGACTTCCGCCTGCCGAGCCCCGCGGAGACGCTCGAGAAGTGCCGCCCGAGCACGTCGTTCATCGCGCGCGTCATGTGCTTCACGCGGCCGCCGGCGAAGACGCGGACGGCCGGATCGGCGGAGCGCGCGACCGCCGCAGCAATCTCGTCGAGCGCGTCGAGCCCGCGCGGCAGCTGCATGAGCACGACGCGCGCGCCCTTGAGCAGGCCGCTGCCGAGCGGATGCCACGACACCTCGGACCGGATCCCGAGCCGCTCGGCGTTCCGCGCGAGGGCGCGCTCGCCGAGCAGGGGGTCCTGGTGCACGCGGATTCCGCGCGCCCCGAGGAGCGCGGCCGCCCCGAGCGCGAGCGCGCCGTGGCGGTCGCCGATCACGACGAGCTCGCCGGGCCCGAGGGCGCGGATCTCGGCCGCGGCAGTCTGGAGCAGGAGCTCGTCCGCCGCGTCGTACGCGAGCAGCTCGGGCGCCTCGAGGTCGGGCTTGCGGGAGAGCCGCGCACAGAACGCCGAAAGCCCCTCGAGTTCTTCGAGGGGCTGATCGCGCACGGGATCCTGGCTCGTCACGGGCGCCACACCACGACCTCGGCGCTCTTGCGCACGCGGGTGCCGCGGCGGAGCGTCACCACTTCGCCGCCAGCGGATCCCGCCGCGAAAACGCGCCGATCCGGCCGCTGCAGTCGCTCCTCCGAGAGCGCCCGCTCGAGGTCGTGTACGCGGTGCTCGAGCTCGCGGACCCGGTCCTCGAGCTTCAGCACGCGCCGGATCCCCTCGAGGCTCAGGCCCTCGGCGGAGAGCCTGCCGACCTCGCGCAGCTGCGACACGTCGTGCAGGGAGTAGCGGCGGGTGTTGCCGCGGGTGCGCTGCGGGGAGACCAGCCCGATCCGGTCGTACTGACGGAGGGTCTGCGGGTGCAGCTCAGCGAGTTCCGCGGCCGCCGCGATGGCGAAGACCGGCGTGAACCTGTCCATCTGGGTGGGTGCCATGATCCTGCTCCGTTCCTCCCCCCGTGTGTGATGGTGTGCGGTGAATAGTGGGGGCGCGGCGCGGGCCCGGCCGATCGCCCGGCCCGCGCCGCGCCCTTTTCGTGTGTTTAGCCGCGCGCGCGAGCCATGAGGTCCTCGCGCGGGTTCTCCTTCGGTTCGACCTCGCGGAACGCCTCGAGGGCCTCCCGCGCCTCGTCCGAGAGGTGCTTCGGGACGACGACCTGGACCTCCGCGAGGAGATCCCCCGTGCCCTTCGAGCTCTTGACGCCCCGGCCCTTCACGCGAAGGACCCGGCCGCTCGGAGTTCCCGGCTGCACCTTGAGCTTCACGGCCGGGCCGCCGAGCGTCGGCACCTCGACCGTCGCCCCGAGCGCCGCCTCCGTGAAGGTGACGGGGAGCTTCAGCCTGAGGTTCTGGCCGTCGCGCTCGAACACCGGGTGCTTGCGCACCGAGACCGTGAGGATGATGTCCCCGTTCGGCCCGCCGTTCGGGCTCGGATCGCCCTTGCCGCGCACCTTGATCTTCTGACCGTCGGAGACGCCCGCGGGGATCTTGACCTTCACGGCGCCGCTCGGCGCCTGCAGCGTGACCGTCTTCCCCTGCACCGCGGTCTCGAAGTCGAGGGTCGTGGTGGCCTGGATGTCGCGGCCGGGCTGCGGGCCGCGCGGTGCACCGCCGCCGAACATTCCGAAGATGTCCTCGAAGTTCTGCCCGCCGCCCGACTGCTGGTAGCCGAAGTTGCCACCGCGGCCGCCGCCGAACATGCCCCCGAAGACGTCCTCGAAGCCCTGGGATCCGCCGCCGCCCGAGGTGAAGCGGGCGCCGCCAGCTCCCATCGCGCGGATCTGGTCGTACTCGGCGCGCTGCTCCTTGTCGGAGAGGACGGAGTACGCCTCGCTGATCTCCTTGAATCGGGCCTCCGCCTTCGCGTCCCCCGGGTTCGAATCCGGGTGGAACTGCCGCGCGAGCTTGCGGTAGGCCTTCTTCAGCGCTGCGTCATCGACGCCCTTGGAGACGCCGAGGACCTTGTAGAAGTCCTTTTCGAGCCAATCTTGACTAGCCATCAGCCCCCACCGCCACCGCTACCTTCGCGGGGCGCAGCTCGACATCGCCGATCCGGTACCCGCGCTCGATCACGTCGAGGACCGTGTCCTGCTCCGTGCCGGGAACCGGGACCTGTGCGATCGCCTCGTGCAGCTGCGGGTCGAAGGGCTCGCCCTTCTCGCCGTAGCTCGTGAGGCCGAGCCGCTCCAGGGTGCCCCGGATCTTCTGCGCGATCGTCGCGAACGCGGTGCCCTCTTCGAGATCACCGTGCTGCTCGGCGCGGTCAAGGTCGTCGAGCACGGCGAGCATCGGCGTGACGGCCGCTGCGACCGCCCGCTGCTTCTCGAGCGCGGCGTTCGCCTCGGTGCGCTTGCGATAGTTCGCGTACTCGGCGGTCAGCCTCCGCAGATCATCGAGATACGGGTTGTCAGATCCCTCGGCCGCAGCGGCGCCGTCGGCGTCCGCTGCCGCAGGATCCTGATCCGCGTTCAGGATGTCGTCGACCGTCAGGTCCTCGCCCTGGGGCGAGGGGCCGGAGGCGCCGGCCTCCGACCCCGCTGCGGGAACCTCACCGCGCTGCTCGTCGTCCGAGCCCTGCTTGCGCTGTTCCTCGTTGGCCATCGTTACTTCTTCTCCTCGTCGTCCTCGACCACCTCGGCGTCGACCACGTCGTCGTCATCGCTGTTCGACGACTCCTGCGCGGCCTCCGGGGCCTCAGACTGAGCGGACTGGTAGATGGCCTCGCCGAGCTTGCCCTGGCTCTCGCCGAGCTTCTCCGCCGCGGTCTTCACCGCGTCGTCGTCGTCGCCGGCGAGCGCCTGCTTCAGCGCGTCCAGGTCGCCCTGGACCTCGCTCTTCACGTCCTCGGGGAGCTTGTCCTCGTTCTCGGAGATGAGCTTCTCGACCGAGTAGGCGAGCTGCTCGGCGTTGTTGCGCTGCTCGGCGGACTCGCGGCGCTTCTTGTCCTCCGCCGCGTGCTCCTCGGCCTCGCGCACCATGCGATCGATGTCGTCCTTCGAGAGGGTCGACCCGCCGGAGATCGTGATCGTCTGCTCCTTGCCGGTGCCCTTGTCCTTCGCCGACACCTGGACGATGCCGTTGGCGTCGATGTCGAAGGTGACCTCGACCTGCGGGATGCCGCGCGGAGCGGGGGCGATGCCGGTGAGCTCGAAGGTGCCCAGGTTCTTGTTGTCGCGGGTGAACTCGCGCTCGCCCTGGAAGACCTGGATCGCGACGGACGGCTGGTTGTCCTCCGCCGTCGTGAAGGTCTCGGAGCGCTTGGTCGGGATCGCGGTGTTGCGCTCGATGAGCTTCGTCATGATCCCGCCCTTCGTCTCGATGCCGAGCGACAGCGGGGTGACGTCAATGAGCAGAACATCCTTGCGCTCGCCCTTCAGCACGCCGGCCTGCAGCGCGGCGCCCACGGCGACGACCTCGTCCGGGTTGACGCCCTTGTTGGGCTCCTTGCCGCCCGTGAGCTTCTTCACGAGCTCGGTGACGGCGGGCATGCGGGTGGAGCCGCCGACGAGTACGACGTGGGCGATCTCGGAGACCTTGACACCGGCCTCCTTGATGACGTCCTCGAAGGGCTTGCGGGTGCGCTCGAGCAGATCCTTCGTCAGCTCCTCGAACTTGGCGCGGGTGAGCGTCTCGTCGAGGTTCGCCGGGCCGTTCTCCGTGAGGGAGAGGTACGGCAGCTGGATCTGGGTGCTCATCGAGTTCGAGAGCTCCTTCTTCGCCTGCTCAGCGGCCTCCTTGAGGCGCTGGAGGGCGATCTTGTCCTTCGAGACGTCGACACCGGTCGAGTTCTTGAACTGCGTGATGAGCCACTCGACGACGCGCTGATCCCAGTCGTCGCCGCCGAGGCGGTTGTCGCCAGCGGTCGCGCGGACCTGGATCGTCGAGAAATCGTCGTCCTTGCCCACCTCGAGGAGGGACACGTCGAAGGTGCCGCCGCCGAGGTCGAAGACGAGGATGAGCTCGTCCTCCTTGCCCTTGTCGAGGCCGTATGCGAGCGCCGCCGCGGTCGGCTCGTTGATGATGCGGAGCACGTTGAGGCCCGCGATCTCGCCGGCCTCCTTGGTGGCCTGACGCTCGGCGTCGTTGAAGTACGCCGGCACGGTGATGACCGCGTCGGTGACCTTGTCGCCCAGGTAGGTCTCGGCGTCGCGCTTCAGCTTCATGAGCGTGCGCGCGCTGATCTCCTGCGCCGTGTAGCGCTTGCCGTCGACCTCATCCGACTTCCAGTCGGTGCCCATGTGGCGCTTGACCGACGCGATGGTGCGGTCGACGTTCGTGACGGCCTGGCGCTTCGCGGTCTCGCCGACGAGCACCTCCCCGTCCTTCGTGAACGCGACGATCGAGGGCGTCGTGCGGAAGCCCTCCGCGTTTGCGATGACCTTGGGCTCGCCGCCCTCGAGGACCGCGACAACCGAGTTGGTGGTTCCGAGGTCAATGCCTACTGCACGTGACATATGTGGTGTTCTCCTTCTTACTTCTGTACTTCGACTTCGTGTTGCACGGGGCCGCTCCTCGGACCCCAGGTCTTGCGACTCCCGGCCGGATCTCGGATTCGGATCCAACCCTGAGCCTTATGCACTCAAGTTTAGTTGCTGGGGCATCCAGGTCAAGCCACACCCGTCAAACTTGAGTCGGATTCACTCAACTCTCAGCTTTCCCGCGCCAAGAATTTCCCCGCGGGTCATCCGGGCGCCGGATACGCTTGGCGCATGAGCGAGATTCCCGCCCCGGGCGCACCGGCCGCCGCCGCGCCGGCCGCGCCGGCCGCAACCACCGCGACCGCCAAGAAGAGCACGATCCTCGCCTGGTCCCTCTGGGACTGGGGCTCCGCGGCGTTCCAGGCCGTCGTCACGACCTTCGTCTTCACCGTGTACCTCACCTCAGGCGCCTTCGGCGAGGAGGCCGACGTCTCGGTCAAGCTCGGCGGCGCGCTCACGATCGCGGGCGTCGCGATCGCCCTTCTCGCCCCCGTGCTCGGCAGACTCACCGACGCCTCCGGCAACCGCAAGAAGTGGCTCGGGATCAACACCGCCGTCACGGTCGCCTGCACCGCGCTCCTCGTGCTCGTCGCGCCGGAGCAGGGGTACCTGATCCTGGGCCTCGTGCTGCTCGCCGTCGGCAACGTCGCCTTCGAGTTCGCCGGCGTCAGCTACAACTCCATGCTCACGCAGCTCGCCACCCCGAAGACCCTCGGCCGCGTCTCCGGCTTCGGCTGGGGCATGGGCTACCTCGGCGGCATCGTGCTGCTCTCACTCGTGCTCGTCGGCTTCATCCTGCCGGATACGGGCTGGTTCGGCGTCACGAGCGAGAACGGCTGGAACGTGCGCCTCGCGATGGTGCTCTGCGCCGTGTGGTTCGCGGCGTTCGCGCTGCCCGTGTTCTTCGCGGTGCCCGAGGTGCCGGCAGACGCCACGAGCCCCGTGCGCGGGATCTTCTCCGGCTACGTCGAGCTCTTCCGCAGCATCGCGAAGCTCTGGCGCGAGTCGCGCCAAACGCTCTTCTTCCTGATCGCGAGCGCCGTCTTCCGGGACGGGCTCGCGGGCGTCTTCACGTTCGCCGGCGTCATCGCCGCGCGCTCCTTCGGCTTCGAGCAGACGACCGTGATCCTCTTCGCGATCGCCGCGAACGTGATCTCGGGCGCAGCGACGATCCTCGGCGGCTTCCTCGAGGACCGCTTCAGCGCGAAGGGCGTCATGCTCGCCTCGCTCACGGCCATGGTCATCGGCATGCTGCTCGTGTTCGCGCTCGCGGACCTCGGCCCGTGGGTGTTCTGGACCTTCGGCCTCATCTCCTCGGTCTTCGTCGGCCCCGTCCAGTCGGCGAGCCGCAGCTTCCTCGCGGCGGCGATCCCGCCGGGCCGCGAGGGCGAGATCTTCGGGCTCTACGCGACGACGGGCCGCGCCGTCTCCTTCATGGCCCCCGCGGCGTTCACCCTCGCCGTCGCGGTCGGCGGCTCCACGATCTCGGGCACGATCGGCATCGCGCTCGTGCTCCTCGTCGGCCTCATCCTGCTCTTCTTCGTGCGGGCTCCGAAGACGGCGGTCGCGCTGTGAGCCCGGCCCGCCTGCAGGGGCGCGGATCCGGATCCGGATCCGGATCCGGAGCACGATCCGGCTCCGCGCGCCTCGCCCGCCTCGGCCTCGCCGCGCTCGGGATCGCCGCGCTCGGCCTCACCTCCTGCTCGGCGCCCGGATCCGGGCTGCCGGGCGAGGCGGAGAAGATCGCCGAGCTACGACTGCACCCGAGCGGCCCGCGCGGCGCTTGGTTCGAGGACGGCTTCGCGAACGGCGCCGCGCTCAGCTACGCGACGGCGAACCGCGTCTGCGGGGTCTCGGGCAACGTCGTCGTCGAGTACCAGCTGAGCCCCACGGGCGAGTCGATCGTGCTCGCCCGCAGCATTGAGCGCGGCGACGTGATCTGGCAGATCGCCGGCGCGCTCTGCGACGAGGACTCCGTGGCGACCGGGCAGGGCGACGAGGGTGGCGCTGTCGCCGTGCTCGTGCGGATGCCGGAGCCG